>CAWFLQ010000014.1:0-157939 GCA_963816745.1 uncultured Alphaproteobacteria bacterium | reverse complement strand
TAAAGCCGAAATTGTTGACCGACGTGATGGGCATCGCACCCGCGACCACGAGTTATTGCGGACGGCGGGCGCCCCGATAACAATGGCGAGAATGCAGGGGAGCTCTCCATGACCGCCCAAAAATCCGACCAGGAGCTGCGTGGCCCGCAGATCGTCAGCACCAACGGCACGGCGTCGGTCCACCTCACGCTCGCGGTCTGCGACTACGAGCACGTGCGCGAGATCGCGCAAGGCATCGTTCGCGCCGACGGCATCACGCTGACGCCGCTGATTTTCCCGTCGATCGAGGAGATCACCTTCCGCTTCACCAGGTCGCAGGAATGGGACGTCTCGGAGCTGTCGTTCGGGAAATACATTTCGCTGACGTCGCAGGGTAACGCACCAATGGTGGCGATCCCGGTGTTCCCGTCGCGGGTGCACCGCCATTCCGCGATCTATGTGCGCGGCGACCGCGGCATCCGGACGCCCAAGGACCTCGAGGGCATGCGCGTCGGGATCCCGGAATGGGCGCAGACCGCCGGCATCTATGTTCGCGGCTTCCTGGCGGAAGAGTATGGCGTCGATCTCACCACGATTTGCTGGCTGCAGGCCGGCGTCAACGAGCCCGGACGCGCGGAGAAGGTGGAGCTCAAGCTTCCCGCCGGCATCCGCTATGAGCCGCGGCCCGATACCAGCCTTTCCGCCCTGCTCGCGAGCGGCAAGGTCGACGCCGTCATCTCCGCCCGTGCGCCCGACGCGTTCGCCCCCGGCGGGCCGGTGGTGCGGCTCTATCCGGACTATCGCGCCGAGGAGGAGCGCCTCTTCAAGAAGACCGGCATCTTCCCGATCATGCATCTCATGACGATCCGGCGCACCGCGTTCGAGCAGCATCCCTGGATCGCGATGAACCTCTACAAGATGTTCGACGAGGCCAAGCGCCGCTGCCTCGCCCGGCTCACCGACTTCACCTGCGCGCGCATCCCGCTGCCCTGGGCGGCGGCGATCGCCGACGAGATTGCCGCCGGCTACGGGCCCGATCCCTACCCTTACGGCATCGAGGCGAGCCGGCCGACGCTCGAAGCATTCTGCCGCTACGCCCACGACCAGGGCGTCACCCACCAGCGCATGACGGTGGACGATCTCTTTCCGCGCGAGGTGCGCGGGGTGGCGCGGGTGTGAGTGTTGCCTGGCGCATGATCCCGAAAAGTGGATACCGATTTTCGGAAAAGATCATGCGCCAGCAATAAGCTAGAGCAGATTCCGGTCGTTTTCGCGCTATCCTGCGCGGCCCTCCGGTGGCGGCTTCCCAAACCGAATTCCGCCCACGTCGCGCTTCGCGCATGTCTGCATCGAGGCATGACCTACATCATTGCTCGCGCAATCATTTCAGCTTCGACGCTAAAGGCCGCTGCCCGCGGAGGCCAGCGCCTCTCACGAGCGTGCCATGCACGACTCGTTCGTTGCGGCCCTGCGGGTTGGGCACCGCGCCATGTCGACGGCCCTATCGATGGCGCGAGCTTCTGTGCAGCATGTCTGGCGCCCCGGCGACATCGTCGCTGATGGTCTCGCTCAGCCACTCGGCGGCGGCGATCGGCCTCTGCGCTACTCCCTACAGCCCGATCCTCCCGATCGAGCACAAGCTGACTCTGCGCGGCCGCCACGAACGCTCGATGCCCTTCGCCCTATGAAAATGCTCTAGTGTCCCGATTTCCAGTTCGCAAGCACTTGTAGCGCGCTCTCATGCGAACTTCGGAATCAAAGGGACACTAGCAACTCTATGATTCTTAGTGCCCCTTTGAACCCGAAGTTCGCAACCGCTCTCGCAGCACTATGTGTGCGAACTTCGGGTTCGGGGCACTAGAGCATTTCCCGGCTGCGATGAACTCATTGTGACCGAACTGGCGGATTCCCGCAGGTTCTGATTGTGAGTCCATGGCAACTCTGATTCGGAGGAAGCCTGGGACGACCCCTATCTCGGAGGATCTACGCGGTACGGGTGGTCAGCGCGGTGGCCGAGGGATGCTCGCGGCGTGCGGCGGCTAAGCGTTTTGCGGTGAGCGCGTCGTCGTCAATCCGCTGGGTTGATTTGCAGGCGGAGACGGGGAGCGTCAGCCCCCGCCCGCGCGGCGGCAAGAGCCGCTCGCCGCTGGAGCCGCATGCATCGTGGTTGTTGGAGTTCGTTGCCAGGGAGCCTGACCTGACGTTGCGGAGATCGTGCAGCGGCTGTTGCAGGATCGCGGGGTGTGCACCACGGACAGTTCACTCGATCGGTTCTTCAAGCGGCACGGGATCAGTTTCAAAAAAAACTCTGCATCGCCGCCGAGCAGGAGCGGCCCGATGTGGCCGCGGCACGTCAACGCTGCAAAGCCGACCAACCAAGCCTTGATGCCAAGCGTCTGGTGTTCGTCGACGAGACCGCAGAAAAGTCATCGCGCTCTAGTCCGCCTTGAGGCCGGCGAACTTGACCACCTTGCCCCACTTCTCCGTCTCGTCGGCGACGAGCTTTCCGAAATCGGCCGGCGATCCGGTTATCGGATCGCTGCCGAGGTCGATCATCCGCGCCTTCACCGCCGGCTCGGCGAGCACCGCGTTGACCTCGCGGTTGAGCCGCTGAACGATCTCGGCCGGCGTGCCCCTGGGAACGCCGATGCCGAGCCAGCCGGTCACCGCGTAGCCCGGCACGACATCGCCGATCACCGGGACGTCCGGCAGCACCCGCAGGCGCGCCGTCGCAGATACGCCGAGCGGGCGCAGCGCACCCGACTGGACATGCGGCATCGCCGAGGCGACGGCGTCGAACATCGCATGCACGTCGCCGGCCATGAGGCCTGCATGCGCGGCCGGCGTGCCCCGATAGGGCACGTGCACCATCTCGATGCCGGACATCATCCGGAACAGCTCGCCGGCGAGATGGCTCAGATTTCCGGTGCCGCTCGAGCCCAGGTTGATCTTGCCGGGATTGGCTTTGGCATGGGTAATGAACTCGGAGACGGTCTTGGCCGGGAACGACGGATTGACCATCAGGACGAAGGAATCGTTGTTGATGCTCGCGACCGGGACGATGTCGCGCGTGACCGTGAATGGAGCCTTCTCGTAAAACGTCACGTTGATGGCGTGGGGAGTCGCGACGAGCAGGAGCGTGTAGCCGTCGTCCGGCGCGCGCGCGACCGCCTGCAGCGCCAGATTGCCGCCGCCGCCAGGCCGGTTGTCGATGACCACCGATTGGCCGAGCCGCTGCGACAGCGATTGGCCGATCAAGCGCGCGATGATGTCGGGCGTGCCGCCGGCGGGAACGAAGACGATCAAGGTCACCGGCCGCGCCGGGTAGCTTTGCGCCCTTGCCGTGCGCGACAGGCCGGCAGCGCGGCAGCGCCGGCGGCCAGATGCAGAAATTGTCGCCGGCGAAGTTTCATCGTGTTCTTCTCCCTGGAAATGCGGATAGTGGGTGTCTGCGGGTTGGCCGCTCTACTCCACCTTGATGTTGGCGGCCCGGACCACCCTGCCCCACTTTTCGCTTTCTTCAGCGAGCATGCGGCCGTAGGCGGCGGGCGAGCCCAGGAGCGGCTCGCCGCCGAGCTCGGCGATGCGCGCCTTGACCTTGGGATCGGCGAGCACCGCGTTGATCTCCCGGTTGAGCTTCTCGACGATGTCGGCGGGCGTGGTGCGGGGCGCGCCGAAGCCGAACGAGCCGCTCGCCTCGTAGCCAGCCACGAAATCGCCGATCGTCGGCAGGTCCGGCAGCAGCTCCGAGCGCGCCGCCGTGCTCACCGCCAGCGCGCGAACCTTGCCGGCCTTGATGTGCGGTATCGACGCCTGCGTGGTGTCGAACATGAGCTGCACCTGGCCGCCGATCAGGTCGGTCATCGCGTTGCCGGCGCCGCGATACGGCACATGCGTCATGTTCACGCCGGCCATCATCTTGAACAGTTCGCCGGACATGTGGATGCCGGTGCCGACGCCGGCCGAAGCGAAGTTGAGCTTGCCGGGATTGGCCTTCGCGTAGGCGATGAACTCGGGAACGGTCGTGACCGGGACCGACTGGTTCACCACCAGGACATACGGCACGCGCACCATGCCCGCGACCGGCGCGATGTCGCGAATGAAATTGAAGGGGAGCTTGTCGTAGAGCGTATCGTTGACGGTGTTCGCCGGCACCACCTTGAGCAGCGTGTAGCCGTCCGGCGGCGCCTTCACCACGGCTTCGGTCCCGACATTGCCGCCGGCGCCGGCCCGGTTCTCGACCACGATCGGCTGGCCGAGCCGCTCGCTCAGCCATTGCGCCATCAGACGCGCCAAGATGTCGGACCCGCTGCCGGCGGCGAACCCGACGATGAGGCGCACCGGCTGCGTCGGATAGGCCTGCGCATTCGCGGTCCGCGCCAGCGTCGGGAGCGTGGCGGCACCGGCTGCCAGTTGGAGAAATCGACGGCGCGGCAGTTTCATCATGTGCGTACACCCGGGGTCAGCGCCGCGGCGCGTGAATATGGAAGGTGACTGATGAAGGTTGATGCCCGCCGACGGCATGTGCGCTGCGGACAGAAGCGGGAGTTCGGCACGTCCCGGTGTGGCAGCTCTGCTATCAGGCTACCTTAGCGCATGTCCCGGGGCCAGAGCGGCCACGCAATTTGTCCCACGCACGTGGTCCCTTGTTGCTCGCGGGTTGTGCGCGCACAAGAGTTCCTGCGCTGCCGGCACAAGTCTCTGCCTCTGATCGCTCTCTTCGTCGCGGTTTCAGCATCAGCCTACCTGCGTAACAGAGCTGTAACCACGCGCAATCAGACACACGTAACCACGCGCGGTGAAATCGCCGGTGCCCGGTCCATCGGTGAACCAATCTTAACCCGAGAATCTCAATGTGCGTTCATCGGCAAAACCAAGGGAGGGTACTTCCGATGAAAGCCATCTACGCACTTGCCTTTGTCTGCATGTCCCTTCACGCGTTCACCGCCTCGGCGGACACGCTGGATGACTCGACAGCAGCCTACTATCCGAGCTTCCTCGGCTACGACGATCTCGACATTAGGGGGAGACCATCGCGCAGAGCACGACCCGGGTTCCGGGCATCGTGATTGCACCGGCGATCGAGCCGGATACCCTGGTCGTCGACCAGGACCTCGATTTCAATATGGCCGACACGGCGCCCGGTATCGCGGCAATCGAGTCGGGCGGCGAAGACCTGACCGGAAGCGTCCTCTGGGACTTCTGAGAACTCGGGCGTCGGTCTGAGATAGACACAGGGGGGCTGTGTGCCGAACGCGGGGACACCCGCGTTCGGCATCTCATCTTTGCGAGCTTCGGGGTGTGGCTGATCAGCTACAGCGTTCGGCCGCAGACTCGGCGCATACTGTCCCGCATCATCACGCGGGGTGCGGGTCATGCGGAAATTCCTCCCGGGAACGGCCGTTCTGATTGCGCTGGTGAGTCCGGCGATCTCGGCCGACATGCGGCGTCCAGCCTACAAGGCACCACCGCCGGTCGTTCCGGCTTGGAGCTGGACCGGCTGCTACGTGGGCGGCCATGCGGGCGGCCTGTGGGCCAGGTCGGAGGAATGGGTCGTCCGGACACCCGGCGGCGCCTTTTTCGGCCAGTCGCTCGGCGGGCATGATGTGGACGGCTGGGTCGGCGGCGTGCAGGCCGGCTGCGACTATCAATTTGCCGGCGGCTTTGTGATCGGGCTCCAGGGCGACTACGCGTGGTCGAATGCCGAGGGCAGCCATGACAGCGCGCGCGAGCTCGGCGTCGCCTACCACAGCAAGGTCAAGTCGCTGGCATCGGTCACCGGTCGCGTCGGCTACGCCTGGGATCGCTTCCTCGGCTACGTCAAGGGCGGCGGCGCCTGGGAGCGCGACGAATATTGGGCCACGACGATCATCCTCGGGACCGCCTATACGGCGCTCCACACGCGGTCAGGATGGACCATCGGTGTCGGCGGTGAATACGCCTTCACGAACTTCCTGTCCGGCTTCGTCGAATACGGCTATTACGATTTCGGCACCCGGCAGATCGGCCTTACGCCGCAAGTAGCCGGGTTGGGCCCGGCATTCGTCGATATCAAAGAGACCAAGAGCGTCGTGCGGGCCGGCCTCAACGTCCGTTTCGGCGGTTACGCGGCGCCTGTCACAGCCAAATACTGAGCGCATCTTCAATTCCTGCCTGCCATTCCTACATAGGGCCGAATGTCGGAAGTGGAGGCCGAAACCATGTATCGTTTGCCGTTTGGGTGCGCAGTCGTCGCAATGGTGACCGCGCTGCTCGTTCCGCTCGCGCCCGCCCGCGCAGCCGAGGAGCCGGACCTCATCTTCAAGCGCTCGACCGTGTTCAAGTGGCTCACCCCGAACGACAAGCTCGCCACCTATGGCCTCGACGACCCGGACGTGGAAGGCGTCGCGTGCCACTTCACGGTACCGGAGAAGGGCGGCTTCAAGGGCTGGATCGGCGTCGCCGAGGAGGTGTCGGACATCTCGCTCGCTTGCCGGCAGATCGGGCCGATCCGCATCAAGGCCAAGTTCGAGCAGGGCGACGACGTCTTCCGCAAACGCCGCTCGCTCTTCTTCAAGAAGATGCAGATCGTGCGCGGCTGCGACGTCAAGCGCAACGTCCTGGTCTACATGGTTTATTCCGATCGCATCATCGAAGGCTCGCCGAAGAACTCGACCTCCACGGTGCCGATCATGCCATGGGGCGCGAGCGACCAGGTGCAGCGCTGCGCCGACTTCGTTGAGCATTAGAGCATGTGCCGCAAAAAAGCCTGCCCCGGACTTGATCCGGGGTGGGAACCGGTTTTGCGATAAGGACATGCTCAAACAAGAAGATAGAGCGGGATGACGATTCGACAGATAAAGTTCATCCCGTCTAGAAGCGGAACGATCTCGCAACATTCTGCAGCGGGGTCATGGGCGTCGCTGCAGCCTCAGGCTGGAAGTGCCTGACGTGCTGCCGGCTTTGGGGCCCTTTTTCTTCAGTGCGTCCGACGGAGGGCATCCCCTCGGCGGCAGGCCACCCGGAACGCATGGCTGCGGTGGTGGCTGTCCTGCCGCTCGAGCGGACGCGATCAGCGGCGGGGCCGTGAGCACCGCCGTCGCCACGATCGCAGTCGCCGCAATCGAGAGAGCGAGAACCGAGCAGGCGGCGACGTAAGGGCTGCGGAAAGTCATTTCCTCCTCCTAGTTCGCGACGCTCCGTTAGTCCGACATCTTGGGGTCAACGTCCACGCGCACGGCCTTGCGTGCTGAGTCCGAGCGCCGATGGTTGCGTTCCGCGGACAATCCATGGGTTCCGGATGGTCTTCAGGCACCAGCCGGACGGCGTATGAGTACCGTACGAACCGCAATGGTGGGCGAGCGCCGGATTTGTCGGCGCCATCGCGATCAATGCCGCAACGAGGCCGGCGGTGGCGAGGACAGAGGCACGGATCAACATGGCGATTTCCTCCCTCTTGCGAGCTCTTGGTTTGGCTCCTGACCTTGTGTCGGGGAGACGCGCGGCGCGGTTCATTTCGGCGATGCAAATTTGCCGCCGGCTGAGGTCGGTCCGCGCCGAGATTAGATACGTAACGAATTTATATGTTGACTACGATTTGTCCGCATGCTAGTCGGCTCATGCCTCGCTCATCGAGGGGCGTCTTCCGGAGACGGTCCATAGGCGGAGCGAGGTGTGGCGTCCCGCGGCTGCGGCTCGTAACCGCAGGCTTACTCGGGAGGCCCGGGGCACCGCCCGCCAGGCACTACGACCTGGCTGCGAGGAGCTCGCTGCACGGATTGCGGAGGATAATTCCGCAGACGGAAGCGCGGCCCCCGGCCACAAATCGCCACGGTGGAGCGCCGAGAGGCGAGCGTCCTACGTTACTGGACGCAAGGCGCCTCGCAAGCGCCTGGCATGCGGCGTCATCGCATGCCGAACGGATGCGTAGCGCCGCATCCGTGCGCCTGTCGGCGCTCCGCCCACCCCTCGGAGGTGGGACTCTATTTGAGCACCCGGGCGCAATCGCGCCGCGGGAACGTGATGTGTTGCGTGAAGGGGCTGTTTGACAAGTGAAGAGTGAATGTCGCAACGGGCGTGGCGCCGCACGCCGCGCTGCCGGTTGCTGCGCCCTCTCCCTTGCGGGAGATGGCATGTACGATGGTGAACCGAATCAGATGAGGTGAGGGGTTGCTCTTTGCGAAGATGCCCCCTCACCCATCAGAAATCGGGTCAACACCGAACTGCCCGCTCCCACATCCGAACTCGGGTTTACCCGAGTTCGGCACTTTAAATGGCCGAAGTCGGATAAATCCGACTTCGGCTGGGCGAGGGCGCAAGCGGCACCAACGCACGCGTAGCTTCAATGCCCCGTGCGCCGCTTCAGGTTCACGTGGATGTTCTTCTCGCGCGTGAAGCACAACAGCTCCTCGATGCCCTCCTCGCGACCGACGCCGGACTGCTTGTAGCCGCCGAACGGCGCACCGAGGAAATGCTTCGACACCTCGTTGATCCAGACGAAGCCGGCTTCGACCGCGCCCGCCACGCGATGCGCGGTGACGAGATCGTTGGTCCAGATCGAGCAGGTGAGCCCGTATTCGACCTGGTTGACCTGCGCCAGCATCTTCTCCTCGTCGCTCCACTTCAGGATCGAGAGCACGGGGCCGAAGATCTCCTCCTTGGCGACGCGCATGTCCATGGTCACGTCGGCGAACACGGTGGGCTCCACGTAGAAGCCCTTGGCGAGATGCGGATCGCTCGGCCGCTTGCCGCCGCTCAGCAGCCGCGCGCCGTCCTGCTTGCCGGCGTCGATGTAGCCGAGCACGCGGTCGTACTGCACCTTGCTCACGATCGCGCCCATGGTGGTCGCGGTCTCGGTCGGGATGCCGGGCTTGTAGCGCTTGACCGACTCCTTCACCCGCTCGAGCACGGCGTCGTAAATCTTCTCGTGCACGAAGGCGCGGCTGGTCGAGCCGCAGGATTGCCCGCACCAGGTGAAGTTCATGCCGTCGACCACAGCGGCGGAGACCGCGTCGAGATCGGCATCGGGGAAGGCGATCAGCGCATTCTTGCCGCCGAGCTCGAGCAGCACCGGCTTGAGCGTATCGGAGGCGGCCTTCATCACGGCACGGCCGGTCGGCACGCTGCCGATGAGCGCGACCTTGGCGACGTCAGGGTGGCTCGCCAACACCTGGCCGACCTCCTTGCCACCGGGAACGAGGTTCCACACGCCCGGCGGCAGGATGCCGTCGATCAGCTCGGCGAGCCGCAGCGAGGAGAGCGGCGCCTGCTCCGGCGGCTTCACCACGATCGTGTTGCCGGCGGCGAGCGGCGCCGCCGATTTGCCGGCGACGAACATGAAGGGATGGTTGAACGGAATGATGCGTCCGACCACGCCGAACGGCTCGCGCACGGAGAAGTTCACCGCGTCCGGTCCCATCGGGATCGAGGACCCCTTCATCTCGGTGACGAGGCCGGCATAGAAATCGAGCTGCGCGGCGCCCATCTGCGCGTCGCGCCGCATCTCCGCATACGGGTTGCCGCAGTCGGCGGCGTCGATCATCGCGAGCTCGTCACCGTTCCGGCGCAGCACGTCGGCGATCGCCCGCAGCATCTTTGCGCGCTCGAGCGGCGGCACCCGCCGCCACTCCCGGAACGCCGCCTTGGCCGCAGCGATGGCGGCCTCGGCATCGGCGACCGAGCCATCGATCACCTTGCCCAGGGACTCGCCGGTGCCGGGATTGATGGTGTCGATATAGCGATCCGCCTTCGGCTTCTGCCACTTGCCGGCGTAATAAGGATCGCGATGCGACGGCAGATTGGGACTGAGCGGCTCGACTTTCGCCGCGGATGCAACAGCAGCCATGGGACACCTCTACGGGATGATGGTCAGGAACGTTTGATGTCGTCGAGGCCGCCGACGCGGCCGATGAGCGTGTTGGCGCCGATCGCGATCACGAACAGGATGATCAGCAGCGCGTACATCTGCGGCATGTTGAAGATGCTGTAGGCCTGGATCACCAGAAAGCCGATGCCGCGGTTCGAGAGCTTGGTCTCCGCCAGCAGCGTGCCGATCAGTGCCACGCCGAGGCCGAGCCGCACGCCGTTGATCACGGGGTGACGCATGGCCGGAAGATAGATCTTGGTCACCATCTGCCAGGTATTGGCGCGGAAGCTGCGGCCGACCTTGATCAACACCTTGTCGATCTCGCGCATGCCGCCCGCGACGTTGAGCGCGACCGGGAAGAAGCAGGAGATCGCGCCCATCGCCACCTTCGAGCCGGGCCCGACCCCGAACCACATGATCATGATCGGGAAGAAGATGATCTTCGGGCAGGGACCGAGATAGTAGAGATAGGACTCGTAGGCGCGCGACATGAACTTGCTGCCACCGAGCGCAATGCCGACGGCGAGCCCGCTCATGCCCCCGATCACCATGGCGATGGCGATCTCGTAGAACGTCGTATAGAGGTGGAAATAGAAGCTCGGATCGGCCATCGTCAGATAGAGCGCCTTGCCGATCGCGAGGAGCGACGGCACGACGTCGCGGTAAAGCCAACCCGAAGCGGAGATGATTTCCCACACCACCACGACGGCGACGATGATGGCGATGCGCAGCGCCGTCACGGGGTGCAGGCGCAACCCGAACGTTCTCGCCGCCGGCAGGATCAGGCGCCCGGTCTCAGCCATCGCTCGAGCCTTTCCATGATGATGAACACGCACACGCTGACCAGGATCACGAAGCAGATCGCGGCGTAGGTACCCGGCAGATCGTAGCGCTCGGCGAGCTCGTTGATAAGCTGCCCGAGCCCGCCGAAATTGATCAGGAACTCCACGCCGACAATGTTGATGAGCGAGAAGATCAGCCCGAGCCGCACGCCCACGAAGATGGTCGGCAACGCCGCCGGAAACAGGATCTTCCAGAACTGCTGCGACGAGGTGAGGTTGAAGCTCCTCCCCACATTGATCAGCACGCGCCGGGTGCCCGACAGTCCCTCGAGCGTCTTGAGGATGACGGGGGCCAGCCCCGCAGTGAAACCCATCATCACGATGGTCAGCGCACTGCGTCCGAAGATCACGAGATAGAGCGGATACATCAGCACCAGCGGGGCGGCCGCGACCGCAGCGACCCAGGTCTCGGTCGCGCGCCGCAGCAATTGGTAACGATGGAGCAGGACACCACCGCCAACGCCGAAGATAGTCACCAGGATGCAGGCGGAGAAGGCCTCGCTGGCCGTGAGCACAAATCGATGCAGCACGTCCTCCTCGACGATCACGCGCGGGAACGCGGCGATCACGTCGGACGGCATCGGCACGATGAAGCGATTGATGACGCCGACGCGAATGAGCAACTCGACCAGCGCGACGAACACGACGAACGAGCCGATGCCGAGCGCGGCCGGCACATACCTGCTCTTGGCAAGTCTGTTCTTGATCGGGATCGCGGCGGCGGTCATCGCTTCTCGGCCTCGCGCAGCTTGCGGCTCTCCTCGTCGTCCATCCCGCGGCTCGCCTCCTCGCGCAGGTCGCCCCAGATCTGGGCCACGTAACGCCCGAACGCCTCGCTCGACACGATTTCCGAGCTGCGCGGACGCGGCAGCTTGATGTCCACCATCCGCTTCACCTTGCCGGGACGGTAGGTCATCACCAGGATGCGGTCGGAGAGCTGCACCGCCTCGGTGATGTTGTGCGTGATCAGGAGCGTCGTCTGCTTGAGCTGCTGCTGGATCTGAAGCACCTTGTCGCCGAGCAGAAGCCGGGTCTGCTCGTCGAGCGAGGCGAATGGCTCGTCCATCAGCAGGATCTTCGGCTGCGCCGCGAGCGTGCGCGCCATCGACACGCGCTGGCGCATGCCGCCCGACAGCTCGGCCGGATAGCGCCGCTCGAAACCGTCGAGGCCGACGAGCTTCACGAAATGCCGCGCGCGGTCGTAGCGCTCGGTCTTCGGCAGGCCCGCGATCTCCAGCGGGAACGCCACGTTGTCGATCACGGTGCGCCAGGGAAAGGTCGACTCCTCCTGAAAGATCATGCCGATCGACGCATGCGGGCCGCGCACGCGCTCGCCCGCGACCTTGACCGTGCCCTCGTAATCCTCGAGCAGGCCGCCGATCACGTTGAACAAGGTCGACTTGCCGCAGCCCGACGGGCCGATCACACCCACGAATTCGCCGGGCGAGACGCTGAGCGACACATGGTCGACCGCGGTGAGCACGCCGTCGGGCGTCTCGAAGCGCTTGACGATGTCGTCGACCACGAGAATGGGATCCGCGGACGCGGCTTTCGGCGCACCAACGTCGATCCGTTCCAGCGGCACAGTTGCGGCTGCCATCCCTATCGTCCCCTCTTCGGCCGGCCGTCTTGCGCGGCGCGGTTCACCCGCTACCCGGCCCATTCAAGGGAAAGCCTATAGCACATCCTGCCCACCGCGAGCACGAAGCTCGGCCGGCGCGAAATTATGTCGCTGATGAATATTGGTGATGCAGACGCGTAATGACGGGCTATTCTTGCTCCGGCTGGAACGGGCGGCCGGCACGGCGACACCAGTTCTCCCAGGCGCGGTTGATGCCGTAGGAGCCGGTGCGCGAGGCGACCTTGTCCACCTCGCCGGCGGTGAGGAACTTGACCTCTCCCATGTCCATGGCCTGCTTCTGCAGCCGCGCATTGACCTCGAGGTAGACCGAAACATAGACGGCGTGGCGGATGTTCCTGCCCGCGACGGTTGCGCCGTGCCCCCGCATCAGCGCCGTGCCGCCGGCGCCGATCAGCTTGGCGAGATCGCGCCCCATCTCCATGTTCTCGACCAGCAGCGCGGTATCACCGAAATGGTCGTGTGAATCCCACACCGGCACCTCGTGGCCGATCGACGCGCCCATGTGGAAGATCGGCTTGATCTTGGCGGCCGTGACGCCGAACGGAATGACGCTTTCGCTGTGGTTGTGCACGACCGACATCACATCCGGCCGCGCCTCGTAGAGCGCGCCATGGATGAAGCGTTCGAGGTAAGGCGCCCGCCCGCGCGCATCGACCGGCGCGCCGTCGAGCGTGAACTCCATGATGTCGTCGGCCTCGATGCAGTCGGGCGCGCGCGAGCGCGACAGCAGATAGCGCTGCGGATTGTCGGGATGGCGCACGCTGATATGGCCGAACGAATCCACCACGCCCTCGCGGGCGAGGATGCGGTTGCCGGTCACGAGTTCTTCGATCAGATCGTCGAGCTTGGCCATAAGCGTTTTCCTAAAGAATGAAGCTCACCGAGCCGAGCGTACCGAGCTCATGCGCATCGATGAGCACGCGGCGCTCCTTGATGCGGAAGCTGTCGCCGGCGCGCCTGAGGATGTAGCGGTAGGCGCCGACATATTCACGAATGCGCTCGTAGCGCCGGTAGCGGTAGCAGACGAAGTTGGCGGCGACGGTGACGAGATCGCCGTCGACGCCGACGATGCGCACGTTCGAGATCATGCGGCGCGTGCGCGATTTCGGATACTCCGCGTGGCAGTTGGGATCGTTGATGCGGATGATGCGTTGCCGGATCCGCTCGCGATCGTCGGCGACCAGGAACAACGTGCTGCGGTGATCGCCGTCGAGCTGGTCGTTGGGCGGAACATAGTAGGTGGCATCATCGGTGAGGAGCGCCTCCCACTCCTTGAGCTTCCACTCGTCGAGCAGCGCGGCCTCGTGGTAGAGGAAATCCTCGACCTCGGCGCGTGTCACGACGCTCGGCGCTGCGATGGTCATGCCTGCGCTCCCATCAGCTCGTTCCAGCGCCGCCAGAAGATGCGCAGGTGATGCTCGTCGCTGTTGAGCTGCTCGCCCTCCTTGCCCATGCCGCGCGACATCTCCGACCAGCGGTCCTCGGCCCAGTTGGCGAGACCCTGCTGCACCAGCTCGAGCGCTTCCACGTCGTCGGGCGTGGCAAAGCCGCCGGGCCCGTAGAACGTGAGAAACGCGTCGAGGCGGCGCGCGCGGGCGTTCTCGCCCTCCTCCACCGGGCCGAGCGCCCAGGCGGTGACGTGCATCTTCCCGACGCCCTCGGGATAGAACGTGCGCACGGTGACGGACGAGCCGTCATTGATCACCAGGTTCGGGAAGATCACGAGATTGCGGTTGGTGTCGGCAACACGCTGCGCCCGTTCCGGGCCCAGCCGCGCAACCAGCTCGCTGCGGATGCCGTCGATCTCCGCCTTCGCCGCTTCGCCGTAGAGCGGTATCCACTTCGCAACAGGCCGGCCGCGGAAATTGACATTGTCGGTGGTGAAATGGCCGTTGCCGAGCTCGATCGCCAGGCCGCGGGTCGGCAGCACCAGGCCTTCTTCCTTCGGCGGCTCGATCTTCACGCCCGAATTGGCCATGAAGTTGAGCCAAGTCGAATGGGTGGACGGCAGGTGGTAGTCGTCGACGCTGTTCTCCACCATCAGCTTCCAGTTGGCGGCGACGTCGTATTCCTGCACGCCGGCGATGATCTCCATCTGGCCCGACGGCGACTGGTCGATGACGAGATCGATGTAGTCCTTGGCGCCCGCGAGATAATCGAAGAGCGCATCGGCGTCCTCGTCGAGGCACATGAACCAGAAGCCGCGATATTCCTCGAAACGCGCCGGCCGCCGCAGGCCGTGCGACGTCTTGTCGAAGCTTTCGGCATAGGCGTCGTCGCCGGGCACGCCGACGAGGCGGCCGTCGTTGCCGTAGGTCCAGCCGTGATAGATGCATTGGAAGCGACGTCGGTTGCCCTCGCGCTCGGTGCAGACGATGGCGCCGCGGTGGCGGCAGGTGTTGAACAGGCAATGGAACTTGCCGGCCTGATCGCGGCAGAAGATCACGGGGCGGCCGGCGACCTTGCGCGAGCGGAAATCGCCGGGCTTCTTGAGCTCGGAGGAATGGCCGACATAGATCCAGCAGCGGCCGAAGATCCGCGCCGTCTCCTGGCGCAAGACATCTTCCGAAACGAGAACCTCGCGGTCGAGCAGGAAGGTTTTTTTCTCGCGGTCGTCGACGATGTAGGAGCGGGCGGACATTCACATGCCTTTGACGTTGGACAGCAGGTGCCGTTGGACAGCAGGTGCCGTTGGACAGCGGTCGCGGCTGCGTTGGACGGCAGTCGCTCGCTAACGTACATGCTCGCGCAAAACCGGGTCAATTCTGTCAGGGGTTGCTGACGGGTTTGCGCCCTGCCCTATTGAACTTTTCGGAGAGCCCGGTAAAGCACTTCGTCGCATCTGCAATCCATTCAGGTCCGCATGGCAGAACATCCGGTTCCGGTCTGCGCCGTCGCCGATCTCGCGCCCGGCAGCGTCAAGAGCTTCGAGGTCGGTGACCAGCTCGTCGCCATCTACAATATCGACGGCACCTTCTACGCCACTGAGGCGCGCTGCACTCATGCCGTCGCCGATCTCGCCGACGGCATCCTCGAGGGGGATGTGATCGAATGCAGCCTGCATTTCGGCGCGTTCAACGTGCGGACCGGCAAGGCCGTGCAGGCGCCCTGCTTCGTCGATCTCAAGACCTTCCGTACCGAGGTGAAGGACGGGCAGGTCTTCGTCGATCTGTCGATGCCGTCGGCCGAGGCGTCCTGAAAATCTACGTCTGCGGCTGCGGCTCCGGCACGGGTTCCGGCTGCTTCTCCGACTCGGCGTTTTCCGCTTTAGCCTTGTCCGCCTCGGCTTTGGCGCCTTCGCGCGGCGGCCCCATCAGCACCGGCTGGAACAGCACCGCCGCCAACATCGTGGTGACGAGCGCGAGCGCCATCAGCTTGCCCATGCTCGACGTCCCGGGATGGCTCGACAGCCACAGGCTACCGAACGCGGTCGCGGTGGTGGCCGCGCTGAACGTCACCGCGCGCGTCAGGCTCGACTGCAGCAGGTCAGTCTGGCCGGCCCGCCACGCCATGATGTAGTAGATCTTGAAGGCCACGCCGAGGCCGAGCAGCAACGGCAGCGCAATGATGTTGGCGAAGTTGAGCTTCATGCCGAGGAGAACCATCAATTCCATGGTTACGATCCCCGCCATGAGCAGCGGAATGAGGGTGAGGAGGACGTCGCCGAACCGGCGCAGCACGATCCAGAGCAGGATCGTGATAGAAGCGAGCGCCCAGAATCCCGCTTCGAAGAACGCCCGGATCACGGTGCGGCCGGATTCGAGGATCGAGATCGGGCCGCCGATGGCATTCGGCTCCACTTCCTGCACCGCGCGTGCGAACTGGCGCAAGGTTTCGTTGTCGTTGGGATCGCCTTTCGGCAGGATCTCGACCTTGTAGCGCCCATCCTGCGTGACCCATTCGCGCGCGATCTCGTTCGGAAGGGTTTCGAGCGTCACCGGCTGCGCCTGCAGGTAGTTCCGCAGCTCGTCGAGCGCGACATCGAGCGGCGGGATCAATGCGGCATGCGCGCGCTTGCGCAGCGCCTCGTCGCCCTCGGCGAGCTTGGCGAGGTCGTCGGCGAGCCGTTTGGCGGCGGTCGCGCCGCGGCCGGTCTGCGTGCCGGCCGATTGCTTCAGGCCGTCGACCGCGGCCTTGAGGGCGGCGACATTGTCGGCGTCGGTCGGCGGCTTCTTGTTGGGATCAGGCCGCAGCACCGGATTGAGCACGGTGCCGAGCTGGCGGATGGCGGCCAGTTTGGGCTGCTGATCGTCCGGAATGAAGCTCTCGATGGTCTTCACGCTCGTGACTTCCGGCAGCTTGCGGAGCTTCGCCATATCGGCGTCCGCCGTCTCCTTGTTCGGCACGAGCACGTAGATCGAGCTCGCGCCGATGGCGGGATCGCTGCGCAGGTCGAGGAACGTCGCAACCGATTCGACCTGGGGACTTCGCAGGTTGAGCGGGTTGAAGTCGAACTGCAGCCAGTAGAGCAGCGGCAGGCCGGCCGCGACCACGAGCACGGTGCCGACGATGACTGGAATGCGACGCCGCTCCATGAAGCGGTCTACCGGGGCGAGCGCCTTGTATCCCATTTCCTCCGGTTCGCCCGGCGGCGGCAGCAGCTTCAGCAAGGCCGGGATCAGCGTGATGCTCGTCGCGAACGCGATGATCATACCGAGGCCGGCAAGCAGGCCGAGCTCGGAGAGACCTTTATAGTCCGTCGGCAGGAACGAGAGAAAACCCGCCGCGGTCGCGGCGGCGGCAAGCGTCAACGGCGCGCCCACATATTTCGCGGTGTTGTGCAGGGCGGGATCGAGCTCGTCCACCTCGTGGCGCTCGGCGCGGTAGCGAACGCTGAACTGGATGCCGAAATCGACACCGAGGCCGATGAACAGAACAGCGAAGGCCACCGAAATCAGGTTGAGCGCGCCCACCAGCGCCAGTCCGATCGCGGCGGTAAGAGAAAGGCCGACGATCAGGCTGACGAACACTGCAAGGATGATGCGTGGCGATCGCAGCGCGAGCCACAAGATGGTGAGCACCACCACGATCGTCCCGGCGGTGTTGACGAATGCGCCTTCGTTCAGCGTGGCGTATTCCTCGTCGGCGATCGCGACCGGTCCGGTGAGGCGCAGCTTGGCGCCATATTGCGAGGCGAAGTTTGCGTCCACCGCCGCCTTTCGAATCGCATTGGTCGCCGCCTCTCCGGGCAGAAGCGAGCTGAAGTCGAGCACCGGCCGGATCTCGATGAAGCGCCGGCGCTCGCTCGCATTCGGCGGCCGGCCGTTGAGCATCGCGCGCCAGGAGAAGCTCGCCGGGCGTCCCGCGACGACCTCGTCGAGCGTGTCCGCGACCATGTTCAAGGTCCCGGACAGATCGTCGAGCGTATATTGATTCATCCGCGCGCCGATCAACCCGTAGTTCAGTGCCGTCGTCAGCCCGCGCAGGTTGGAATCCTGGGCCAGGGCCTGGATGACCGGCTTGGCCTCGCCGAGCTTCTTGGTGATCTGGACCACCTCCTCGGTCGGCAGGAACAGCAGCCCGTTCTTCTGGAAGAACGGCCCGCCGCCGGCTTCCATGATCGAACGGAAGAGATCCTTCTGGCCCGACAACTTTTGGATGAGGGCGGCGGTCGCCTGGGTTGCAAGCTCGGAGGTCGGGGCATCGATGACGGCCAGGATGGTTTCTTCCTTGGGGGGGAAGAATTTGTCGAACGCCGCCTCGCGCTGGCGCCAAGGCAAATCATGGGAAATGAGCTTGTTGACATCGGCGTCGATGGCAAAATGGCGGGCGGCATAGATGCCGCTGACCAGAGCTAAAAGCAGAGCAATGCCAATGACTTGTTTGGCATAGCGGGTACAATAATCGACGGTGGTGACGATCGCCTTCTGCAACATGCGTTATCCTAGGAGCTATGCGATGAGGCCCAATCGGGTGGTGGGAATCGAGGACTTGAGCCAGAGTGACGGCGGAATATCAGGCGCTTCAGTGCGTTGACAATGTCTAACGTTGCACCGAGAACACCTGCCAAGCCTGTTCGCTAATTCTGTTCTCTAACCTCCAAAGTCCGTGTCGAGTTCAAGGTGACAGCCGATGGGCTCACCTTTAACAGCAAGTAACAGCAAATTCTCGTGTTTTGGGCTGTGCCTGCCCGAACCTATGTGGGAAAATGTCCGGATCATGACCTTGCCGACCCCCCTTTTGGACACCATCACCAGCCCCGAAACCCTCCGCCGCCTCCCCAAGGGGGCGCTGCGACAACTGGCGGACGAACTGCGTTCCGAGACGATCAGCGCGGTCGCGGTCACAGGCGGGCACCTGGGAGCGGGGCTCGGGGTCGTGGAGCTGACGGTCGCTCTGCACCATGTCTTCGATACCCCGCGGGATCGGCTGGTCTGGGATGTGGGGCATCAGGCCTACCCGCACAAGATCCTGACGGGTCGGCGCGACCAGATCCGGACCCTGCGGCAGGGCGGTGGCCTCTCCGGCTTCACCAAGCGCGCCGAGAGCGAATATGACCCGTTCGGCGCCGCGCATTCCTCGACCTCGATCTCGGCCGGTCTCGGGATGGCGGTTGCCCGCGACCTCGCTGGCCAGCCCCACAACGTCATCGCCGTCATCGGTGACGGCGCGATGTCGGCCGGCATGGCCTACGAGGCCATGAACAATGCCGGCTCGATGAATTCGCGCCTGATCGTCATCCTCAACGACAACAACATGTCGATTGCGCCGCCGGTCGGCGCGCTCTCGGCCTATCTCGCCCGCCTCGTTTCCGGGCGCACCTACCGGTCGTTGCGCAACGTGCTCAAGCAAATTGCCAAGCCTTTACCTAAATTCCTGGAGAAGCGCGCGCTGGCGATGGAGGAATACGCTCGTGGCCTCGTCACCGGCGGCACCCTGTTCGAGGAGCTCGGCTTCTACTACGTCGGCCCGATCGACGGCCACAATCTCGATCATCTGTTACCGGTGCTCGAGAACGTGCGGGACGCCCAGAGCGGGCCGATCCTCGTCCACGTGGTGACCAACAAGGGTCACGGCTACGCCCCCGCCGAAGCGTCCGACGACAAGTATCACGGCGTGGTCAAGTTCGACGTCGCCACCGGCAAGCAGAGCAAGGCGAAGTCGAACGCCCCTTCCTACACCAAGGTGTTCGGCGAGAGCCTCGTGAAAGAGGCGAAGAAGGACCCTCGCATCGTCGCGATCACGGCGGCGATGCCATCGGGCACCGGCATAGACATTTTCGGCAAGGCGTTCCCCGAGCGCACCTTCGACGTCGGCATCGCCGAGCAGCACGCAGTCACGTTCGCCGCAGGACTTGCGACCGAAGGCTACAAGCCGTTCGCGGCGATCTATTCGACCTTCCTGCAGCGCGGCTACGATCAGATCGTGCACGACGTCGCGATCCAGCGATTGCCGGTGCGATTTGCACTCGACCGCGCCGGTCTCGTCGGCGCCGATGGGCCGACGCATGCCGGCTCGTTCGACCTCGCCTATCTTGGTTGCCTGCCGGGCTTCGTGCTGATGGCGGCAGCGGACGAGGCCGAGCTCGTTCACATGGTGGCGACGCAGGTGGCCATCGACGACCGGCCGTCGGCCTTGCGTTATCCGCGCGGCGACGGCGTGGGCGTCGACATGCCCGAGTTCGGCGTGCCGCTCGAGATCGGCAAGGGCCGGATCGTGCGCGAGGGCAACGCGGTCGCACTCTTGTCGCTCGGCACGCGCCTCGCCGATTGCCTCAAGGCGGCCGAAACGCTCGCGAGCCATGGCCTCTCCGCAACGGTGGCAGATGCCCGCTTCGCCAAGCCGCTCGACACCGAGATGGTGCTGCGGCTGGCGCGCGAGCACGAGGTGCTGGTAACCATCGAAGAAGGTTCGATCGGCGGGTTTGGTACCCAGGTGCTACAGACGCTTGCCGAGCACGGCGTCCTGGACCGCGGGCTGAAGGTCCGTTCCATGATTCTGCCGGACCTGTTCATCGAGCACGACAGCCCAGCTGCGATGTATTCTAAAGCGGGGCTCGACACTAATGCCATCGTCGCCAAGGTGTTCGAGGCACTCGGAAAAGACGCTGCGGCGCGCATTCCGGCGGCCCGCGTCCCGGGGATGCGGCCGTGAGGATCGTCAACATATTGCGAAGAGGTGTGTCCGCCGAACTCTCGACTTTCCCGGGCGGCCTGAAGCATATTGGGTCAAAGTTCCAGCACGAACCGGCAACAGTCTGAGGCGTTGAAGCCTGAGGCGTTGAAAGGAAGACAGGAAGAAAAATGCGTGTCCCGTTTCTCAAGGAAATGCGTATCGGCGCCTACATCTTCAAGCAGAAGCTGTTGGGGCGCAAACGCTATCCGCTCGTGCTGATGCTGGAGCCACTGTTCCGCTGCAATCTCGCCTGCGTCGGCTGCGGCAAGATCGACTATCCCGATCCGATCCTCAATCGCCGGCTGACGGTCAAGGAATGCCTCGACGCCATCGATGAATGCGGCGCGCCCATGGTGGCCATCCCGGGCGGCGAGCCGCTGATCCATCGCGAGATGCCCGAGATCGTCAAGGGCCTCGTCGCCAAGAAGAAGTTCGTCTCGCTCTGCACCAATGCGCTGCTGCTCGAGAAGAAGCTGCATCTGTTCGAGCCCTCGCCCTATCTCTTCTTCTCCGTCCACCTCGACGGGCTGCGCGAGCACCACGACAAGTCGGTCTGCCAGGAAGGCGTGTTCGACCGCGCCGTGTCCGCGATCAAGGCCGCCAAGGCCAAGGGCTTCACGGTCAACGTCAACGCCACGATCTATGACGGGCATCCCGCCGAAGACATCGCGGCCTTCCTCGACTACGCCAAGGAGCTCGGCGTCGGCGTGTCGATCTCGCCCGGTTACGCCTATGAGCGCGCGCCCGACCAGGAGCACTTCCTGGGCCGCCGCAAGACCAAGGAGCTGTTCCGCAAGGTCTTCGACATGGGCAAGGGCAAGAAGTGGAACTTCATCCACTCGAACCTGTTCCTCGACTTCCTCGCCGGCAACCAGACCTATCACTGCACGCCGTGGGGCATGCCGACCCGCAACATCTTCGGCTGGCAGAAGCCCTGCTACCTGCTCGGCGAAGGCTATGCCAAGACGTTCCGCGAGCTGATGGAAACCACCGACTGGGATTCCTACGGCACCGGCAAGTACGAGAAGTGCGCGAACTGCATGGCGCATTGCGGCTACGAGGCCGACCGCCGCGGAGGCGACGATCTCGCAGCCCTGGCAGGCGCTCAAGGTCGCGATGTTCGGCCAGCGCACCGAAGGACCGATGGCGCCGGAGATCCCGCTCGACAAGCAGCGTCCGGCGGAGTTCGTATTCGCCCGCCACGTCGAGCACGAGCTCGCCGCCATTCAAAAGGGCGACAAGCGGACAGCCACTCCGATGGAAGCGGCCGAATAAGCATTTTCAGGAAAAAGCCTGTCCCGGACGCGATCCGGGATGGGAACCGGTTTTCCGTCCGAAAATGCGACAACGCGAGAATCCCCTCACATCCCGAACGCCACCGCGCGCGCGTTGGCGTTCTTGAGGTTGCGGTAGCGCGCCAGCGCCCACAGCGGAAAGAATTTCGAGTAGCCGTGGTAGCGCAGGTAGAACACGCGCGGGAAACCGGTCGCGGTGTAGCGCGGCTCGTCCCAGAAGCCGTCCTTGCCCTGCATGCGTGAGAGATAGTCGATCCCGCGCTTCACCGCGGGATGATCGACCTCGCCGGCCGCCATCAGGCCGAGCAGCGCCCAGGCGGTCTGCGAGGCCGTGCTCGGCGCCGCCTCGTAGCCGCGGTAATCGAGCTTGTAGCTCGCGCCGTCCTCGCCCCAGCCGCCGTCGGAATTCTGGATCTTCGCGAGCCACGCGACCGCCTTGCGGAACTCGGGCGTGCCGTGATCGACGCCGGCGGCATTGAGCGCGCACAGCACCGACCAGGTGCCGTAGATGTAGTTCATGCCCCAGCGGCCGTACCAGCTGCCCTCGGCGAGTTGCGTGCGGCGCAGATAGTCGATCGCGCGCGCCACCGCCGCGCTCTTCTGCGCCGTCTCGCCAAGCTGCGCCAGCATCGAGACGCAGCGCGCGGTCACGTCCTCGGTCGGCGGATCGAGCAAGGCGCCGTGGTCGGCGAACGGGATGTTGTTGAGATAGTAGAATTCGTTGTCGGCGTCGAACGCGCCCCAGGCGCCGTTCTCGCTTTGCATCCCCAGGATCCATTCCCGCGCGGGCGCGATCGACGCGCGGAAGTCGCTCTTCGCGCTCGAGCCTTGCACGCGGTCCATCGCCATCGCCACGACGGCGGTGTCGTCGACATCGGGATAGTGCGGATTGGCATATTGGAACGCCCAGCCGCCGGGACGCAGGTCCGGACGCCGCGCGATCCAATCGCCTTTGACGTCGAGGATCTGCTTCGGCACCAGCCATTCGAGGCCTTTGCGGGCCTGCGCGACGGCGCGCTCGCCGCCGACCTCGAGCAAGGCGTGGCAGGTGAGCCCGGTGTCCCAGATCGGCGAGACGCAAGGCTGGCAATAGGCCTCGTGCTCATGCACGGCCAGAAGCTTCTCGACCGACTTGCGCGCGATCGCCCGCAGCGGATGATTCTCCGGATAGCCGAGCACGTCGAACATCATCACGCTGTTGGCCATGGCCGGGAAGATCGCGCCGAGACCATCCTCGCCGTTGAGCCGCTCGGTCACCCATGCCAGCGCGCGGTCGATCGCGCGCTGCCGCAGCCGCCGTCGGAAACAACGGCACGACGGCGCGCAGCACCGACATCGACGCCGCGAAAGAACCAGAACCACGCCGCCTTCTGCTGCGGCGCCTTCGGCGTGGGACCGATCGTGTCGCGGCGGCTCGAGGAAGAGCTCGTCGATGCGCACGCCCTTGGGATTGCGCGCCTTCGGCTTCGAGCGCCTGCAGCACGAGCAGCGGCACGATGACGGTGCGGCTCCAATACGAAATCTTGTCGAGATGGAACGGAAACCACTTCGGCAGCAGCATGATCTCGACCGGCATGACCGGCACGGCGCGCCAGGGAATGAAGCCGAACAGCGCCAGCATCAGCCGCGTGAACACGTTGGAGCGGGACGCGCCGCCGCGCGAGCGGATGGCTTCGCGCGCACGTACCATGTGCGGCGCATCGATGGAATCGCCGATCATCTTGAGCGCGAAATAGGCCTTGACGCTCGCGCTCATGTCGAAGGCGCCGTCGCGGAACAGCGGCCAGCCGCCGTGGTCGCCCTGGATGCGGCGCAGATAGACCGCGATCTTGGCTTCGAGCGCGGCATCGACCGGCTCGGCGAGATAGTGCCGCAGCAGCACGTATTCCGCCGGAATGGTGGCGTCGGCTTCGAGCTCGAACACCCAATGCCCGTCCGGCCGCTGCAAGGCGAGCAGCGCGCGCGTGGCGGCGTCGATGCCGCGGTCGAGATCGGATGCGGCAGGACGACTGCGGTTGCAAGGACAACTGGCTCATCACCTACCCTGATTGCGTTGGCCGACGAGATCGGCCGCCCGATTGCCGGACCGGATCGCACCTTCGATGGTCGCCGGCAAGCCGGTCCTGGTCCAATCGCCGGCGAGAAACAGATTGCGCCAGCCGGTTTCCGCGGCGCGGGCGCTTGGCATTCTCGCCCGGCGTCGCGGCGAAGGTCGCGCGGCGCTCGCGCACGATCTGCCACGGCGGCAGCGCCTTGGGAAGACCGGCGACGGTCGCGACCTCCTGCCAGATCGTCTGCGCCAGGGTCTCGCGCGGTACGTCGAGCAACCGATCGGCGGCGCTGATGGTGACCGACAATCGATCGGGAAAGGCGAACAGCCACTCGATGGTGCCGTTGACGATCCCGATGATGGGCGCAAGTCCCGGCGGCGGATCGAGGCGGAAATGCGCATTGACGATGGCACGGAATTCCGATGGGCGTCGTGAGATTGGGGACGAGGTCCGCCGCCACGACCGGCGGCACCGCGAGGATCACGGCGTCGTCCGTCTCCGAGCGTCAGCTTGTCCTCGCCGAAATCGAGAGCCGCGACCTTGTCGCCGACGAATTCGAGCGCCCGCAGCCGATGTCCGAACGCGACCTTCACATTGCGCTCGCCGAGAAAGCGCAGCGCCGGCTCGATGAAGGCGGCCCCAAGTCCATCGCGGGCGATGAGCGGCCGGCAGGCCTTGCCGCCCGCCGCCAGCGTCTCGCGCACGATGGCGCCGGCGAGCGCGGCGCTGCCTTCCTTCGGCTCGGTGTTGAGCGCCGCGACCCAGAGCGGCCGCGCCAGCCGCTCGTACAGCGGACCCGCGCAATCACGACCTCGCAAATCGTCTTTTCGTCGGACGCGCGCAGCAGACGGGCGAAGGAAAGATAGTCGCGCGCCGTCGTTCCCGGCACGCGGCGTTTCGGGTCGAAAATCCACCACGGCAGCCGCCCGGCATTGATGCGCAGCGTCCATCGCTCGCCGCTGGCGAGATCCATGAACGCAAACTCGGCGGCCGGCGGACCGACGAGCCTGTCCGCCGGCGCCGATCGTCTCGAGAAAGGCCAGCGCCGCATGATTGGCCGAGAGCAGCAGGTGATTGCCGTTGTCGATCACCATGTCGAGCGCCGGGTCATGGTAGGACCGGCAGCGCCCGCCGGCCTGGCCGGCGGCCTCGTGCACGACGACGTTCGCGCCCTGCGCCGCAAGACGCACCGCGGCGGCGAGCCCGGCAAGTCCGGCACCGACGACGTGAACCGTGCGCGTCATCAGATGAAGGCGTGCCGCAGGATGATCCACAGCAGCCGCGCGCGCGGCAGATGGATCGGGCGGCGCGGCGGCGACCAGCCGCGGGCGACGAGGCTGTCGAGGATCAGGCGATAGGCCTCGCCCATGATGCGCGGCGCGCGCACGCATCCGGCGCGGGCTGCGCGCCATGATCTTGTCGGCTTCGGCGAAATGCCCGCGCGCGCGCTCGACGACGCGCGCGCAGACCTTGCCGAGCGCCGGGCTCGCCAGCACCGTCGCCGGATCGGTCGACGCGATGCCGGCCTCGCGCAACGCCTCCGCCGGCAGATAGAGCCGTCCGATCGCCGCATCCTCATCGAGGTCGCGCAGGATATTGGTGAGCTGCAGCGCCCGCCCCAGATGATGCGCGAGCGCGATGCCGTCCTGCTCCTCCATGCCGAAGACGCGGACCGAGAGCCGCCCGACCGCGCTCGCGACCCGATTGCAATAGGTGTCGAGCGTCGCGTCGTCGGGCGCGCGGATGTCGGCGACCACGTCCATTTCCATGCCGTCGATGACGGCATGGAAATCCTCGCGCCTGAGCCCGAAATCCCCGCACCGGCGCGACGAGCCCCGGCGTGCGCGGGACCGGCTTGCCGGCATAGAGCGCATCGATATCGGCGCGCCAGCGGTCGAGCTGCATCCCGGCGCGCGTCGCGCGGACCGCTCGAATCGGCGATGTCGTCGACCTGCCGGCAGAAGGAATAGATCTCGAACATGGCCTCGCGCTGCGCGCGCGGCAAGATGCGCATCGCATTGTAGAACGAGCTGCCCGACGCCCGCTCGGCCGCAGCCGTGTCTGAAGCCTCTGCCAACGCCAATGCTCAGGCATCCTGCGGTTTGTGGCCGGCCGCGAAGACGCGGCCGACGCGGCGGGTTGCGCCCCATAATAGGCCGAGAAGGCCGAAGCCCGCGACCCCCGCCTTGCCGAGATGGACGCGCTCGCTCAGCGGATCGCGCCGGCTCAGCAGCCCGACCAGGCGCTCCGCGAGGTCTGAATGACCGCGACCTCCAGCGCAAGCCGGGTGTCGTCGATGCCGGCGGAGAACGGCCTGCTGTCGCGCAGCAGATCGCCGGTGCGGCGCGCGAGCTTGTGGATGCAGCCGAGCAGCGCCGGCGAGGCGCGGTCGGCGCCGAGCGCCTCCACCGCTGGCGCCGGCTTCGGCGAAGGCGTCGAGCGGAATATAGACGCGATCGAGATCGCGATAGTCCTTGCCGCAATCCTGCAGGTGATTGATGATCTGCAGCGCCGCGCACAGCGCATCGTTGGCAGGCCAGGTCGCGCGGCTTTCGCCGTGGACGTCGAGCACGAAGCGCCCGACCGGCATGGCGGAGTAGGTGCAATAGCCGATCAGGTCGTCCCAGTCGCGATAGCGCAGCTTGGTCACGTCCATTCGGAACGCGGTGAGCAAATCCTGGGCGTGGCGCGGCGAGAGCGGACGCGCGGCGAGCTGCGTGCGCAAGGCGACGCCGACCGGATCGTCGTCGTTCTTGCCGAGCGAGCGTCGCCTCGAGCCGATCGAGCAGCGCGAGCTTTTCCTGCGGCGGCAAGCGACGAATGATCGGCGATATCGTCCGCGGTGCGCACGAATTCATAGAACGCGAGGATCGGCCCGCGATGGCGCGGGTGAATCAGCCGCGACGCCACGGGAAAATTCTCGTCCCGATGGCCCTTGCCCGATCGTGCTTCGGCGGCAGTGATCATCACGGTTCCGATACGTTGGCTTGCACGCGCCCCTTCCAGCTTCCGCCCCGTCCTCGCACATATTGATAGGCGGAATTGAGGGTGAAGAGCAGATATTGCAGGGCAATAGCAGGCAGCGCGATGCCCCAGAAGCGGCGACAGCCGGTAAAACCGCAAGCGTCGGCTGAAACGCGATCGCCATCAGCGCCCAGGTCGCAAGCCCGAGGATGCGCGCGGTGCCGCTGCCGAAGATCGCCAGCAGCGGGGGAGCGAGATAGGTCAGCACCATGCCGGCCACGGTTCCCGACAACAGCAGCGGCGAATAGCGCAATTGCGCATAGGCCGAGCGCGCCACCATGCGGCGGATATCGGCGAGCGCGGGGTAAGGACGGATGCTGTGCACGCGCTCGGTCAATCCGAGCCAGATCGGTCCATGCGCCTTGAGCGCCTTCGCCAGGGCGCAGTCGTCGATCAAGGCGCCGCGGATGACCTCGATGCCGCCGGCCTGTCGCAGCGCATCGGCGCGCACCAGCATGCAGCCGCCGGCAGCCGCCGCGACCTGGCTCTGCGGCCGATTCACCCAGGAGAACGGGTAGAGCATCTGGAAGAAGAAAATGAAGGCCGGAATGTTGGCGCGCTCGGCCAAGCTCTCGCAGCGCAGCTTCACCATCAGCGACGTCAGCACCAGGCCCTTGGCCTCGGCGTGCGCGACCAGCCGGCTGACGGAATCGGGCGCGTGCACGATGTCGGCGTCGGTCAGCAGGAGATAGTCCGGCGGCTGCGGGAGAGCCATCGCCGCGTCGATGCCCTGCTTCAGGGCCCAGAGCTTGCCGGTCCATCCCGCCGGCAGGCTGCGGCTCGTCACCACGCGCAGCCGCTCGCTGCGCCGTTCGCGGCCCGGCGAGCGATGTCGGCGGTGCCGTCGCTGCTGTCGTCATCGACCAGGATGACCGTCCACGCGCCCGGATAGTCCTGCGCGAGCAGCGAGCCGATGCTCTCGCCGATGCTCTCGGCCTCGTTGCGCGCGGGCACGACCGCCGCGACGCGCGGCCACGCCGCGAGCCGCGCCGGCTCCCAGTCGTCGCGCTCGGTGCAGCGCCAGAAGGCGCCGCGGGCGAAGAGCAGGTAGAGCCAGACCGCAAGCGCGATCGAAGCAACAACTATCACGCGCGATCAATGCCTCCGAGCTGCGCCCTGGGACCCCACGTCCGGGCGGCCGTCGTAACCGTTCCCGCAAAAACAAATCAACATATTCAATGAATTGGGCTAGGAAAAGTTTGGACGGGCCGGGGGGCCTTGGTAGATTGTGGCACTAGTGCCCCGAACCCAAAGTTCGCGCACAGCTGGCGGAGAAGCATGGCCCGCATTGATGCTGTGAAAAAAGGCGCGGACATCGAGGCGGTCTTTCAGGACCGGCTCGGTCAGGTCGCCAACGATACCGAAGCGCTGCTCGACCGCCTGCTGGCGTCGGCCCCCGTCGAGGGCGAGCGCGCCCGGCCGGCGCGGCTGCTCGAGGCCATGCGCTATGCGAGCCTCGGCGGCGGCAAGCGCTTGCGGCCGTTCCTGGTGGTGGAATCCGCGGCGCTGTTCGACGTGCCGCGGCAGAACTGCGCTGATGGCGGGGGCGGCGCTGGAATGCGTGCACTGCTATTCGCTGGCGCACGACGATCTGCCCGCCATGGACAACGACGACCTGCGACGCGGCCGCCCGACCGACGCACAAGGCGTTCGACGAGGCGACCGCCATTCTCGCGGGCGACGGCCTGCTGACCTTCGCCTTCGACATTCTCGCCCGCCCGGAGACGCATCCCGATGCCGAGGTCAGGCTCAAGCTGGTCTCGGCGCTCGCGCGGGCAGTCGGGTCTCGGCGGCATGGTGGGCGGACAGATGCTCGATCTCGCGGCGGAAGGACGGTTCGACGCTACGCCGCCGCAAGCTCGGCGAGCAGGAGGTGAAGACCCTGCAGGCGATGAAGACCGGCGCGCTGCTGCGCTTCGGCTGTCTCGCCGGGGCCATCCTGGGCAAGGCCGATCACGGCCAATGGACCGCGCTCGATCGTTATGGCTCCGCGCTCGGCGAAGCGTTCCAGATCGCCGACGATCTCCTCGACCTCGAAGGCGATCCGGCGACCGTCGGCAAGGCCACCGGCAAGGACGCGGCCGCGCACAAGGCGACGCTGGTCGGCGTGCTCGGCGCCGGCGGCGGCCAAGCGGCGGCTCGACAGCCTGGTCGCCGAGGCGCAGGCGGCGCTCAGCCCCTTCGGCGGCGATGCCGACGTGCTCAAGGCCGCAGCGCGCTTCGTCGCCACACGCAGTGCTTGATGTCGGGGACCGGATAGGACTGGGCTCGGCACGAGGAATTGGTACAGCTGGGTGGCCTCGAACCACCGACCTCCGGTTCCACAGACCGGCGCTCTAACCAACTGAGCTACAGCTGCACGACATGTCGAGAACGGCCGCAAACTAGGAGCACTGTCCCGCTTTGACAAGGCCCGGCCGACCGCCGGTTCTTGGTCGCTGCAGCCGGCCATTTCGTTCAAAAACATGCAAAAGCCCGGGCGACGGGCCCGGGCTTGGGTAGCTGGACAGCAGGCTAACCCGCAGAGAACTCAGGCGACCTTCTTGAACGCCTTGCCGAAGCTTTCCTTCACCGGCTCGGCGGTCTCGGTGGCCACCTTCTGCGCGATCGCGGCCAGCTCCTTGCGTTTGCGCGGTCAGCGTCTCGAACTGCTTGCGCGAATGCGCGGTGGACAGCTCGACCACCTCGGAGAGCGACTTCACCGTCATCAGCTGGGTGGCGAAATCGAACGCCGCGTTGGTGTTCTCGCGCGCCGCCTCGATCATCTTGAGGCCGTAATCGGAGGCGCCCTTGCGTCGCGGTCGCGTAGGTGTCCTCGAGCACGTCGGTCGCCTCCTCGGCGGCGGACTTCATCTTCTCGTAGGTCTCCTTCGCCTGCGAGACGCTCTTCTCGGCGATCTCGCGGAATGCCGCCGGGATTTCCATCTTGGGGATCTCGAAGTTCGGCAGCTCGAATTTCGGCATTTCGAAAGCCGTCGGAGCGGCAGCTTTGGACTTGCGACTTGGTGGTGGTCTCGATGGCCTCGGTCATGGTTGGTCCTTTTTGGAGGGCGTTTAAATCCGGCATCGCACGGAATCTGCGCCCGCAGCCGATCCGCGCTTGATGAAAACGGGCCGGCGGCAATCCTGACGACGGAACGCCACACACCCGTCTAATAAAATACAATATAGCACCGTTTTTGGTGCAATGCAATAGAAATATTGCGACGCACAATCAAGCGTCGGTTGCAAGCTCGAAACTCCGGTTCGCCAGTACGCGTCAACGCTTCGGCATCGCGGCGTCCTTGGCCACCTTGCTCGTGCTCTCGCCGAGTTCCTTGGCCTGCTCGGCGAGCACCTGCATCTGCGTGCGTGATGTAGTCCGCCTGCAGCCTCAGCACCTCCTGCACGTCCTTGGCCTGCACCAATTGGCGGGCAAGCTCGAACGAGCTGGCGATGTTCTGCTGGGCGAAACGTCATCGCCTTTTCGGTGACATCCTTGGCACCCTTGCGGGCGGTCTCGGCTTGGCCCTCGAACGCGCTGACGGCATTGTGCGCCGCGCGAGATGAAGCCGTCGAAGGCCTGCTTCGCCTGCTCGACGCTCTTTTCGGCCAATGCCCGCATTTCGGGGGGAATTTCGAAACGATCGTTGGCGGCCATGTCTGCTCCTCCATTGGCCCGGCGTGGGTTGCTACGCCTCGTTCAGGTCATGTGACCTAGTGCACACTAACGTTCGAACCGCCGATCGGCTCCTGCAGACAGAAATTGAGTGACCGGAGCAAGCGTCCTTGCGCATCGCACTGTAACAGGAATCAAGAGGAATAAAGCCCACATGCGTATCGTCGACATCCGCGAATGCGCGATCCCGCTCAAGTCGAGCATCCGAAATTCGAGCTTCGATTTCTCCGAGATGACGACCTCGGTCGTCGCGGTCCTGACCGACGTGGTGCGCGACGGCCAGCCGGTCACCGGCTTCGCTTTCAACTCGACCGGCCGCTATGCCTGCGGCGCGGCGATGCGCGCGCGCTTCATCCCGCGCATCCTGGCCGCCGATCCGAAATCCCTGCTCGACGAGGACGAGCGAGAATTTCGATCCGGCGAAAATTCTCGCCGTCATGATGCAGCGCGAGAAATCCGGCGGCCACAGCGAGCGCTCGATCGGCATCGGCACGATCGAGGTCGCGGTCTGGGATGCGGTCGCCAAGATCGCCGGCAAGCCGCTGCATCGCCTGCTGGCCGAGCGCTACAACGGCGGCAGGATCGCCGCGCAAGGTCTTCTGCTACGTCGGCGGCGGCTGGTATTTCCCGGGCCAGACCGTCAAGGATCTGCAGGACGAGATGCGCCGCCATCTCGACGCCGGCTACACCATGGTGAAGATGAAGGTCGGCGGCCTTCCGCTGGCCGAGGACGTGCGCCGGGTGGAGGCCGTCAAGAGCATCCTGCCCGACGGGCGCGCAGCTCGCGGTCGATGCCAATTCGAAATTCGGCCGCGACGAGGCGCTCGCCTATGCCGAGGCGCTCGCGCCGTTCGGGCTGCGCTGGTTCGAGGAGCCGTGCGATCCGCTCGACTATGCGCTGCTGGCGGAGATCGCCGAGCAACTATGCGCCGCCGCTCTCGACCGGCGAAAATCTGTTCTCGACGCAGGACGTGGAAAATCTCGTTCGCTTCGGCGGCCTGCGTCCGGACCGCAACGACGTCATCCAGGTCGATCCGCCGCAGGCCTACGGCATCGTGCAATACGCACGCACTGTCGAGATGCTCGAACGCCACGGCTGGCCGCGCAGCGCACTGTTTCCCCACGGCGGCAATCAGATGTCGCTCGCGATCGCCGCCGGCTTCGGTCTCGGCGGCGCGGAATCCTATCCCGGCGTGTTCGGTGCCTTCGGCGGCTTCGCCGACGACGCCAGATTGCACGACGGCTGTCTGGCGCTGTCCGAGCGGCCCGGCATCGGCTTCGAAGGCCAATCCGCCCTCTATGCCATCATGCGCGAGCTCGCAGCCTGAGGAACCAGGACACTGGCGAATAGCAGAGGTTGCAAGGGTTAAGGTTATCCCTGCTTTGAACACCCCCCGCACCGGCGTTGCATGGACGCCACCGGAGGCCGGGACTAAAAACCTCAAGGTGGAGACGGCCGGCGTTTTGTGCCGGAACGGGAGGGTGCGACCGCGGATGAGCGCGTCCGGGTTTCTGCTGTCCTATCTGCGTGACGACAAGCTCGCGCCGCTGGCGACGAGCGCGTTGCCGGCTTGGCTATGGAGCACCGACGCCACCCGCATCTTTTGGGCGAACCCGGTCGGCGCGGCGATTTTCGCAGCGCCGATGTCCGAGGGGAACACAGCGCGCGAGCTCGCGCCGGACCAGTTCGCCGCCGCACAGATCGCAAGCATCGCCGCGACGCTGCCGCTGGACGCACCGCCCCGGCTCGAGCGCCTGCGCGGATTCGGAGCAGCGCGCCCTCACCTGCGCCTGCTCGCACATCATGCTTGCCGACGGCACGTCGGCAATTCTCGTGGTCGCTGCCGAGCGCGCCGGTCCCGACATGTCGCTGGAGGAACGAACCCTCCTGCTGCTGGCTGGCTTGGATGAAGCGGTCGCAGCGTTCACGCCGGACGGCGAGCTCCTTGCCGCCACCGAGAAGGCGCGACCGCATCTGCAAGGCGCGACGGCACTCGCCGCGCTCGGTGCGCAGGCGCTTGCCGCCGACGCACTTGCGAGCGGCCACGCCGCGGGACGCATCGACGGCGAGCAAATCTCGCATCGCGTCTCGATCGACCGCGTCGGCAGCACGGCCGCGACGGTGCTGATCGCGGGTTTTGCCCCGCCGGATGACACCGAGGCCTCCGCATCCGCGGGGCCGATTGCATCCGCGCCGGAAAAACCGGCGGAGCGGCGTCATCCGCTCCGCTTCGTGTGGCAGATGGACGAGGACGGCCGCTTCACGCTCGGCTCGGACGAATTCATCGCGCTCATCGGTCCGCGCGCCGCCGCCACGATCGGACGGCCCTGGCGGGAGATCGAGCCCGACGTCGATCCCGACGGTCAGATCGCGCGCGCCGTCGCCACCCACGACACCTGGAGCGGGATCACCGTCTTCTGGCCGGCCGACGACAGTCCGGAGCGGCTTCCGGTCGAGCTCTCGGGCCTGCCGGTATTCGACCGCGAGCGGCTTTTCCGTGGCTACCGGGGCTTCGGCGTCTGCCGTGATCTGGAGCGGCTCACCGTCTTGGCGCAAAGGGTCCATCCGCCGCGAGCAGCCGCACCGGAGAGCGCGGCGCCAGCCGACGTCCCGGCCGCACCCGGCACGGCAAACATCGTGCCCTTCCCCGCCGCGGCCGAGCCCGACACGCCCGCTCTCAGCCCGGTCGAACGCAGCGCCTTTCGCGAGCTCTCGCGCAAGCTCAGCCAGCGCCTGACCGCCGCAGGTATCGAGCAAGACAACAACATCGAAATCGGCACACCGGTCGAGGACGATGGCGCTGTGGCCGCACATCAAGTTCCCGACCCGGTGCCGGACGCACAGCCGGTTTTCGATCGTCTGCCGGTCGGCGTCCTCGTCTATCGCCTCGATCACCTCCTCTATGCCAATCCCGCCTTTCTGCGATGGACCGGCCACCAGAGCCTCGAGGGGCTGGTCGAGGCGGGCGGGCTCGACGCACTGTTCATCGAGCCCATCGAGGCTGCCGCGCCCGGCGACGACAAGTCCCTGACGCTGGCGATCGACCGCGGCGACAAGATCAGTGTCCAGGGAGAGCTGGTCGATATCACCTGGCAGGGCGAACCGGCGCACGCGCTCGTCACCGCCGCCCAGTCCGCACCGTCGGCCGGCGAGCGGGACAAGCTCGCACGCGCGCAAGCCGAGTTGGCCGAGTTGGAGGCCATCCTCGATACGGCCACCGATGGCGTCGTCCTGCTCGACGCCCAAGGGCTCATCGTATCGGCAAACCGCAGCGCGCAGGCGCTGTTCGGCTACGAGTCCCATGAGCTTGCCGGCCGCACCTACACCGATTTGTTCGCGCCGGAGAGCGTGGACGCGGCCCGCGAGTATCTCGACGGTCTCACCCGCGCCGGCGTTGCGAGCCTGCTCAACAGCGGGCGTGAGATCATCGGACGCGTCCGGCAGGGTGGCCTGATCCCGCTGTTCATGACCATGGGACGCATCGGCGATCGGACCGGCAAGCTGTGCGTCGTGTTTCGCGACATCACGCCGTGGAAGAAGGCGGAGGAAGACCTCACGCAGGCCAAGCGCGACGCGGAGCGAGCTTCGTCGGCCAAGTCCGACTTTCTCGCCAAGATCAGCCACGAGATCCGCACCCCGCTCAACGCCATCATCGGCTTCTCTGAAGTGATGATGGAGGAGCGTTTCGGTCCCGTCGGCAATGAGCGCTACCGCGAATACATCAAGGACATCCACGCGTCCGGCGGTCATCTGCTGTCCCTGATCAACGACCTGCTCGACCTCTCCAAGATCGAGGCCGGCAAGCTCGAGCTCACCTTCGCCGGCGTGGCGCTCAACGACCTCATTCAGCAATGCGTCGCCATCATGCAGCCGCAGGCCAACCGCGAGCGCGTCATCATTCGCACCTCGCTGCCTCCGACCTTGCCGCAGGTCATCGCCGATGCGCGCTCCGTGCGCCAGATCGTGCTCAATCTCCTGTCGAACTCGATCAAGTTCACCGGCGCCGGCGGCCAGGTCATCGTATCGACCGCGCTCAACGACAACGGCGAGGTGGTGCTGCGCGTGCGCGACACCGGCGTCGGCATGACCGAAACGGACCTCGTGACCGCGATGGAGCCGTTTCGGCAGCTCGCGACCTCGTCGCGCGGCGGCACCGGCCTTGGCCTGCCGCTGACCAAAGCGCTCGCCGAGGCGAACCGTGCGACCTTCTACATCCGCAGCGCGCCGAAGGACGGCACGCTGGTCGAGGTCGCCTTTCCGCCGAGCCGGGTGCTGGCGGGGTAAGCCTGCCTCAACGATAGAGTGTCCGGCTCATCTCGCGCATTCATCTGCCATTCATCTGGCGCGGCGCGGCATCCCGAAAACTGCGGTGGACATGACCCGAATTGACTAGCATTCCCTCTTTATTCGCATGCGCAAGACGGCCGGAATTGGGTATGGTCCAGCACGACATCGGCCGCGGCGATGTCCTGGAGGACAGTCATGATCCGCCTTATTCGCTGCATGCTGGCGCTGGCTGCGCTGGTCCTGAGCCCGGCCACATTCGTGAGCGCCGCGGAGCAAGTCGACCTGCTGCTCGTGCTGTCCTCGGACGTCTCCCGCAGCGTTGATCATCCTAAATTCTTGCTGCAGCGTGAGGGTTATGCTGCCGCCATCTCCGACCCACAGGTGCTCGATGCAATCAAGTCCGGCCCGCACCAGCGCATCGCAATTTGCTTCGTGGAATGGTCCGGCTTCGGCGCACAGAAGCTGGTAATCGATTGGACGCTCATCGACGGCCCCGCTGCGGCGCGCAAATTCGGCGACCAACTCCTGGAATTGCCACGCTCGTTCGCCGACCGCACCTCGATCAGCGGCGGCATCGAGTTCGCGGCAGCGCAATTGGAGCGCTCGCCGTTCGAAGGCGCGCGCCGTACCATCGACGTCTCCGGAGACGGCACCAACAATGCAGGCCGTGATGTCAGGCTGTCGCGCGACGAGACGATCGCCAAGGGGGTCGTCATCAACGGCCTGGTGATTCTGAGCGATCGGCCGGTGCCCTGGAACGCCGAGCACACCAACCCGCCCGGCGGGCTCGAGAAATACTACCAGGATAACGTCATCGGCGGCCCCGGCGCATTCGTCCTGGTGGCGCAGAATTTCAGCTCGTTCGGACGGGCCATCATCAAGAAGCTGATCGCCGAGATCGCCTTCTTCCCGATCCCGGCGCCTCACGTCATTGTGCGTTGAGACCGCTTGCCGCAGTCGGATTGCTCCCGAAACCCGAGTGTCGGGATCGCAACGCGCGATCAAGGCACAAGCGCGCTTCTTTCGAACGCTTCTAGACAGATATGCAGACTAGAATTGTTCTAAGATATTGAATCTATGGAGTTAATCCATTTGACGCGGGGGCACTCGCGCCACTACGTCAGACGCGAAATGCCGAGAGGAGGAATTCCATGAAAGCCATTCACGCATTCGCGTGCACCGCCGTCGCTGCGAGCGCCATCATCGCGGGCGCCGGTCCCGTGCTCGCCCAGTCGGGCGAGGTCAATGTCTACACCTATCGTGAATCCAAGCTCATTCAGCCGCTGTTCGACGCCTTCACCAAGGACACCGGCATCAAGGTCAACGTCATTTCCGCGAGCTCGGGCCTCGAGCAGCGCATCAAGACCGAGGGTCAGAACAGTCCCGCCGACGTCCTGCTGACCGTCGACATCGGACGGCTCGAAGACGCGGTGCAGGCCGGGATCACGCAGCCGATCAAGTCCGAGGTGCTCGACAAGGCCATTCCGCCGCAATACCGCGATCCGGAAGGACACTGGTACGGGGTCTCCACCCGCGCGCGCGTGGTCTACGTCTCCAAGGACCGCGTGCCACTGACCGCCATCACCTACGAAGAGCTGGCCGACCCGAAGTGGAAGGGCAAGATCTGCATCCGCTCGGGCCAATACATCTACAACAATGCATTGTTTGCGAGCTACATCGCCCATCACGGCGAAGCCAAGGCCGAAGAGTGGCTCAAGGGGCTCAAGGCCAATCTCGCGCAGAAGCCGTCGGGCGGCGACCGCGAGGTTGCTCGCGACATCATGGCAGGCAAGTGCGACATCGGCCTCGCCAACACGTATTATTGGGCGCTGATGCTCAACAATGATCCCGACAAGAAGCCCTGGGCCGAGGCGACCAAGGTCGTCCTCGCCACCTTCAAGGACGGCGGCACCCACATGAACATTTCCGGCGCCGTCCTTGCCAAGCATGCGCCGCACAAGGAAAACGGGATAAAGTTGATCGAGTGGCTCGCCGGCGACAAGGCGCAACACATGTATGCCGACATCAACTACGAGTATCCGGTACGCGCCGGCATTGCCGTCAATCCGACCATCGCCGGCTACGGCGCGCTCAAGCCGGACACGGTCCCGATCTCCAAGATCGCGCAGAACAAGAAGGCTGCGGCGAACCTGGTGGACAAGGTCGGTTTCGACAACTGAGCTGGATCTTACGTGGTCGCATTTTCGGACGGGAAACCGGATCCCATCCCGGATCACGTCCGGGACAGGCTTTTTCCTGAAAATGCCCCCATGACCGCTGCCAATTCCGCGGGCCGGCCATTCCTCGATCGATGGCCGGCCCGCTTTCATTTGCCCAGTCGCACCGTGCCGGCTGCGGCCGGCATGATCGCCGTCGCAGCGGGCCTGCTGGCGATCGCCCCGCTGGTCAGCCTGATTCTCATCGCCTTCGGCGACACCGGCGATCTCTGGACGCACCTCTCCCGCTACGTGATTCCGACGGCGTCAGCGCAGACCGCGCTCCTGCTCGCCGGCGTCGCCGCTGTGACGATCATCGTCGGCGCCGGCACCGCCTGGATCGTCACGACGTTCGCCTTTCCCGGCCGCGATGCGCTGACCTGGCTGCTGCCGCTGCCGCTCGCGATCCCGACCTATATCGTGGCCTATGTCTACGTCGACATTCTCGACGCAGGCGGACCCGTGCAGGCGGCGCTGCGCGCGATCTTCGGCTGGCGCTCCGCCACCGACTACTGGTTTCCGAACGTCCGCTCGCTCACCGGCGCCATTCTTCTGTTCGGCTTCGTGCTCTACCCTTATGTCTATCTCGCCGCGCGCGCGATGCTGCAGACACAAGGCACGATGTTTACCGAGGCCGCGCGCATGCTCGGCGCGCATCCGTGGGGTCTGGCGCGGCGCATCACCTTGCCGCTGGCGCGGCCCGCGCTCGCCGTCGGCGTCTCGCTCGCCCTGCTCGAGACCCTCAACGACATCGGCGCCAGCGAATATCTCGGCGTGCAGACGCTGACACTCTCGATCTTCACCACCTGGCTCAACCGCGGGAGCCTCGCCGGCGCAGCGCAGATCGCTTGCTTCATGCTGCTGCTCGTCGCCGCGCTGATCGCGCTCGAGCGCTATGGGCGCCGCGGTCGCGACTTCGCGGTGTCGGCAACGGACACGCGACACCTCTCGCGGATCACCCTCGTGGGACCAACGCGATGGGTCGCCGCCATCGCCTGCCTCGTTCCGGTCGTGCTGGGCTTCCTGCTGCCGGCGGGCTATCTCCTGCGCGAAGTCCTCGTGCGCGGCCTGCTCGTCGGCTACGACACCGACCTCGTCCGCCACGCCCTCACCACGGTCTTCCTCGCCTCCACGGCCACTGCGATCACGCTGGCGCTCGGCTTTTCGGCGGTGGCGGCGCTGCGTTACATCAAGCATCCGACGATTGCGGCCAGCGTGAACGTGGCCGGGATCGGCTATGCGGTGCCGGGCACCGTGCTGGCGCTCGGCCTGCTGTCGCCGCTGGTCCTCGTTGACGACGGCATCAATGCGCTGGCCCGGGTCTTCGCCGGGACGAGCGTCGGGCTCGTGCTCGCGGGCTCGTCGGCGGCCGTCATCATCGCCTATGTCATCCGCTTCCTCGCCATCGCAATCGGCTTCGCGCAGGCGGGCTTTGCCCGCATCTCGACCGAGCTCGACGACGTCGCGCGCATGCTCGGCGCGGGGCCGGGACGGGTGGCACGCACGATCCATCTGCCCCTGGCGCGACCCGCGATCTTCGGCGCCGCGCTGCTGATCTTCGTCGATTGCCTCAAGGAATTGCCGGCCACGTTGCTGTTGCGGCCGCTCAACGTCGAGACGCTGTCAACCTACATCTACCAGTTCGCCACCCGCGGCAGCTTCGAACAGGGCTCTCTTGCCGCCCTCATCATCGTGGCGGTCGGCATCCTGCCGGTCATTCGCATCACCCGTTATGCCGACATGGCCACCATGGTCGGGCGCGGCGAGAACTGATCCCGGGCACCTGGCAAGGGCGCTCCACAGCGGGACGATTGCGGCTTTTGCCGCAGCGCGGTAGAAATTTCCGCCGGCTGGCGGGCAGCCGCCTGTCCGGCATCGCCTCAATATTCAAGCGGGGAATGCATGAAAAAGGTCTATCCCGACGCCAAGGCAGCGCTCGCTGGCCTGCTGAAGGACGGCATGCTGATCATGGCCGGGGGCTTCGGGCTGTGCGGCATTCCCGAAAGCCTGATCCAGGCGATCCGCGAGTCCGGCGTGAAGAACCTGACGGTCGTCTCGAACAATGCCGGGATCGACGGCGTCGGCCTAGGCCTCCTCCTCGATACCAAGCAGATCAAGAAAATGATCTCGTCCTATGTCGGAGAGAACAAGACCTTCGCGCAACAATACCTCGCGGGCGAGCTGGAGATCGAGTTCAACCCGCAGGGCACGCTGGCCGAGCGCATCCGCGCCGGCGGCGCCGGCATTCCTGCCTTCTTCACCCGCACCGGCGCCGGCACGCAGATCGCCGAGGGCAAGGAGGAACGCGAGTTCAACGGCGACCGCTACGTGATGGAGCGCGGCCTCGTCGCCGATCTCTCCATCGTGCACGCCTGGAAGGGCGATACCGAAGGCAACCTCGTCTATCGGAAGACTGCACGCAACTTCAATCCGATGATGGCGACAGCCGGCAAGGTCACCGTCGCCGAGGTCGAGAATCTGATCGAGCCGGGAAAAATCGATCCCGACCATATCATCACACCGGGCGTGTTCGTGAAGCGCATCGTGCACGTGCCGAACGCGGTCAAGCACATCGAGCAGCGCACCGTGCGCAAGCGCGCCTGAATAAGGAGCACCCATCATGGCCTGGACACGCGATCAGATGGCCGAACGCGCCGCCAAGGAGCTGCGTGACGGTTTCTACGTCAATCTTGGCATCGGCATACCGACGCTGGTGTCGAACTTCATCCCGGCGGGAATGAGCGTGCAACTTCAAAGCGAGAACGGCATGCTCGGCTTCGGGCCCTTCCCCTACGAAGGCGAAGAGGATCCAGACCTCATCAATGCCGGCAAGCAGACCGTCACCGAGATCCCGACCACGAGCTATTTCTCCTCGGCCGACAGCTTCGCCATGATCCGCGGCGGGCATATCGACCTCTCCATCCTGGGCGCCATGCAGGTGGCCGAGAACGGCGACCTCGCCAACTGGATGATCCCGGGCAAGATGGTCAAAGGCATGGGCGGCGCCATGGACCTCGTCGCCGGCGTCAAGAAGGTGGTGGTGGTGATGGAACATTCGGCCAAGAACGAGGCCAAGCTCCTCAAGCGCTGCAACCTGCCGCTCACCGGCGCCGGTGTCGTCGACATGGTCATCACCGACCTCGGTGTCTTTACCATCGACAAGAAGGGCGGTGGCGGGATGACACTCACCGAGCTTGCGCCGGGCACGACGCTCGACGAAATCCGCGCCAAGACCGAAGCCAGCTACCGCACCGCCAATTCGCTTTAGCTTGTCTTAGCTTGTTGAGGCGACGCGTTTTTTCACGGCGACCGCACGTCGCCGGAACTTGCTGTGCGTGTACAAATTGCGCCGGAAAATGCCTGGAAATACTACCGGATGAGGCCGAAGACCGGCCACGAAAGCGTCACAGAGCAATTGCACACCTCTCCCCGGTGGGCGCCGAGTTTGCGCCCGTGATCTCCCTCGGTATAGTTGGCCGGCCTCATCGGCGAACTCTTGAGAAAGACGCGTCGTGACCGCGGCCGTTGGCATCAAACGCCTTGGATTTGCTGTCGCGGCCCTGGCTGCGGTCGGCATCGGCGCTCTCGTGATCGTGCCGTTTCTGATGCCCGCCGAGACGGTGCGCGAGGCGGTCAAGGCGGAAATCCGGGCCGTCACCGGCCTCGATCCGGTGCTTCGCGGCGCGGCTTCGGTCTCGCTGTTCCCGGCCGGCACCGTCAGCTTCGAGGACGTGAGCCTCGGCGACAATCGCACCGGGGCGCCCGCGCTTACGGCCGAGCGGGTGGTCGCGCGCCTGCGGTTTTTTCCGTTCCTGACCGGCCGTATCGAGATTGCAGACGTTTCACTGGTGCGGCCGACCATCGCGGTCATCTTCAACGCTGACCGCAGCTCGAACTGGTCGGGACATATCGAAACGCTGGCGCGCAATCTCAAGCCTAGTCCCGGCCGGACGGCGTCATTCTCGGAAATCCGCATCGAGGACGGCACAGTCATCGTGCGGGACGAGGCCTACAAGATCGTCGAGACTCTCTCGAACGTGGAATTCGCCCTCGCTTGGCCTTCGATCTCCAGGAGCTTTGCCGCCACCGGCCGTCTCGCCTGGCGCAACCAGCCGATCGACGGCAGCATCAGCTTCACCGACTTCGTGGCCGCCCTGCACGGCGACCGATCCGGGCTCAAGGTCCGGCTCGCCGCCGCGCCGTTCAAGTTCGCATTCGACGGCTATATCAGCCACCGCCCCACGCTCAAGATGGAAGGCACGCTGGCCGCCGACGCCGCGTCCCTGCGGGACGCGATGCGCTGGGCCGGCCAGCAGCCACCGCCCGGCGGCGGGTTCGGCCGCTTCGCGCTCAAGGCGCAGACCAATGTGGTCGGCGCGACGATCGGGCTTTCCAGCGTCAATGTGGAGCTCGACGGCAATAGCGGGGAAGGCGTCCTGACCTTCGACGGACGGCAGACGTTGCAAGGAACGCTCGCGGCCGAGGGGCTCGATCTGTCACCTTACGTGTCCACTGTCCGCCTGCTGACCAGCGGGGAGCGCGGCTGGGATTCCAAGCCGATCACGCTCGACGGCTTCGACGGCATCGATCTCGATCTGCGGCTGTCGGCCGCCCGTGTCAATATCGCCAATGCCAAGCTCGGGCGCACGGCGGTCACGGCCAGTCTGCGCGGCGGCAACCTCACGGTGGCGGTGGGCGAATCCCAGGCTTTCGGCGGCGTGGTCAAGGGAACGTTCGGGCTCGCCAAGTCACAGGCCGGGGCGGACTTCAGGGCCCAACTGCAATTCTCCAACGTCGATCTCGAGCAATGCATCGGCGAGCTGTTCGGCATTCGCAAGCTCGAAGGCAAAGGCAATCTCGGCTTCGCGATCGACAGTTCCGGTCGCAGCGTCTACGACCTGACCAAGGCTTTGAACGGCACCGCCGACCTCACCAGCCGCAAAGGGGCGATTGCCGGCTTCAATGTCGAGCAATTGCTCAGGCGCATCGAGCGCCGGCCGCTCTCGGGCGGCGGCGAGTTCCGCACGGGGAAAACGCCGTTCGAGACTCTGACCGTCAATCTGAAAATCACCGAGGGCGAGGCGAACGTCGAGAACGTCCGCATGGATGGCCCTAGCGTTGCGCTCGACCTGACGGGCTCGGCGTCGATTCCGGCGCGCGAGCTCGATCTGAAGGGAACCGCGAGCCTGCTCGCGATCGCGGCCGGCGGCGCAAATATTGCCGTGCCCGCCTTCGAGCTGCCCTTCATGGTGCGCGGGCCCTGGGACGATCCGATCATCCTGCCGGATCCACAGAGCCGCATTCAACGCTCCGGCGCGGCGGCCCCACTCATCGACGCGGCGCGTGACGCGGCCCGCAAGAGCGGCTCGCCCGCGATCCGCTCGGTGATCGAGCGGCTCACCGGAACCGCGCCTCCGCCGCCCGCAGTTGCCCCGCCGGCCGAAGAAACAACGCATGAACTGGCGGGCGCATCGGGGCCGGCCGAGGGCCCACCGGCAGCGGCGGAAACCAAGCCCACGGCCGTTGCGCCGACGCCGCAAGACGCCCGCTAATCAAGTACTTGCCGGCACACTCTCACGGCTGGAATTCGAAAACACGCGTCATCGTCAGGCTGGAAATTCGCCAGCCGCCCTCTGTTCTCACCAGCTCGCCCGGCACCGCGAGCAGCAACGACGGCGACCGGATGACTGGCGGAGCCGTCGCCTGCTCGCCCGTATCGTGCTGATAGGCGGTGACATAAAGCAACGACTTGGCCGTATCGGCGTCCAACGCGGTGACCTGAACGTTGGTCACGACGTGGCGAACGGTCTGGGTGGTCGAGCGCTGCTCGAGAACCGCCAGAATGGCGTCGGCGCCCTGAGCGCCCTCCCCTGCCTGTGCCAGACGCCGTCGGGCGCAAACAGCGCCACCATCTCTCCGTAGTGCCGGGCATCGAATTCATTGAAGAAACGGATGAGAATCTGCGCGCAGTCCCATTCAATGGCGCGTGCCTCGTCGCGATTCATCGATAGCCGTCGCGCACGATGCCGACGGGATCCCCGAAGCGCGCCGTCATCACCTGGTCGAGCGGCTGCGACGAATGCGCGATCGTGCCGCCGGCGCGCACCAGATAGCCGTCCGGGTTCGACGCGGCGCGGGGCGCCTGCCCGTCGGCCAGATTGCGGGCGCTGTCCAGCATCAGGCGCCGGAAGCGCACGATGCCGAGATCGGTCGGACCGAGATGCTCGCGCGTGCGGTCGGCGATGAAGCCCTGGCTGTCCTGAATGCAGGCATCCTGCTCGGATACCCCCTTGATGCCGGTGAAGCTGCGATATTTCTGCTCGACCCGATCAATCAGGTAGTCGTTGTCGCGATTGCGGATCGGCACCCAATTCTCGTCCATGCTGGCATGGATCGTGTGTCCGCTGTGGAAGCGCTCCCGCTCGACGTTGGTCAGCGGCCGCTCCGGATTCCAGGTGTAGCAGTAGATCCAGCAGGCTTCGTCGGTGATCGGAACGAAGGTCTGGCCGTGGTAGTTCTCGCCCGGGAAGGTGCTGGGCGCCAGCGCGTGATTGGGCATCAGGAACTGGCTGACGCGCCAATAGAGGTCCTCGCCGTCGGCGGTGCGCGCCGCGCCCATCAGCAGGCCCGCGTCGTGCTCGGTGATGGTGAAGCGCGGCATGCCGTCGTTTCTCATCCAGCGAACGCGGTTCTTGTCGCCGCTCGCGGCGGCCTCCGACTTGTTCATCACGTCGTGGGAATCGTCCTCGCCGATCGACATGTGCAGGAAGGTGAAATGGGCCGTATCGAGGGCGCCCTCGCAGGCCTGCGCCCAGTTGCACTGCTGCAGCTTCTTGGAAACGAACCGGTGCGCCGGCGGCAAGCGCATGAATTCCATCGCGGGCAGTTCGGTCATCGTCTCCGGCGGCCCCAGATAGGCCCAGACGATGTCGCCCGCCTCGCGCGTCGGATAAGCCTTGAGGCGGATGCGTGTGCGCGCCTTTTCGTAGCCGTCGTTGCGCGGCATCGTCGTCATCTCGAGGCACTCGCCGAACACGTCGAACTTCCAGCCGTGGAATGCGCAGCGAATGCCGCACTCCTCGTTGCGCCCGAAGAAGAGATTGGCGCCACGATGGGGACAATGCGGCTCGATAAGCCCGATCCGGTTCTTGCTGTCGCGGAAGACGACGAGGTCCTCTCCCATCACCTTCACGCGCACCGGCGGGCAGTCAGGCTCGGGCAGTTGCTGCGAGAGCAGCACCGGCATCCAGAAGCGCCGGAACAGCTGGCCCATCGGGGCCGTCGCGCCAGTTCTGGTCAGCAACTCGTTATCCGCTGCGTTGAGCATGTCGAAACCCGCTCTGCTTTTCTCGGTGCGCCGCTCTTCTAGTGCGCCGTTTCGCCGTCGCCGCCCATGGCGGCGGCGATCCGGCGGTGCAGTTCCGCCGCGCGCGCCGCGTCGGCCCGGTCCGCCGCCGCCGGCCGCACCTCGAGGATCACATGCGCCGGCGCCTCGAGGACGAGGATACGGTCCGCCATCTCGACCGCGTCGTCGATGCGGTGCGTGATCAGCAGGCAGGTCTTGCCGAGATTGCGCACGAGCTCGGCAACGTCCTTGCGGAGCGCCTTCGACGTGACGTGATCGAGCTGACTGAACAATTCATCGAGCAGCAGGATCGTGGGGTCGACCGCGAGCGCGCGCGCCAGCGACACCCGCTGGCGCATGCCGCCGGACAATTCGTGCGCGTATTTGTGGTCGGCCCCTTCCATCTTCACGCGGCCGAGCCAAGCCCGGGCGCGGCGTTCGGATTCGGATTTGTCGACACGAAGAATCTGCAGGCCGAGCTCGATGTTCTCGAGGGCGGTGCGCCACGGCAGCAGCCGGTCGGTCTGGAAGCTCACGGCCAGCTTGCCGCGCAGCTCCGCGAAATCACGGTGCGGATCACGGCCGGCCACCCGCACGGTGCCCGCATGCGGCGCGAGCGTACCCATGATCAGGTTCATGGCCGTGCTCTTGCCGGCCCCGGTGCGTCCAACCAGCGCGACGATCTCGCCGCTCGCCACCGAGAACGACAGATCGCGGACAGCGAGCGCCCCGGCAAACTGGCGGGTGACGTTGACCAGCTCGATTTCGGCCGCCCCGGCTCCCGACACTCGTCCTCTCCCTGAACGCTTCCGGCTTCACCGGCCGGTTTGATGTCGGAACGTGCTCGGGTTTACGAGCAGGGGCAAGCCATGTTTCGATATATTGAATGTGCTTTCGATATTCCGCAAACCTACAGAGCGGCAAAGCCTCGCACCATGGCCGCGAGCCGCGGGCCGATATCGGACCGGATCTGCTCCGGTGTCACCAGGAACGACGGCAGCGCGCAGTTGAATGCGACGATGTCGCCGGTGGACAAGAGCCGCAGCGATACGCCGACCGCGTAGACATCCTTGCGCACATCGCCCCAGGAGATGCAGAAGCCGAAGCTCTCGAAGTCGCTGAAGCTCTGCTGCATCTTCTGCGAATTGCTCTCCCAGATCTTGGGCGTCTTGATCCTGATCTCGTTGAGGATGGCCTCTCGCTCGGCGGGAACGCACGCTGCGAGATAGGCCCGGCCGATCGCACTCAAGGCGATGGGCTGCGACAGGCCGATGTCGGACAATTGCCGCGAGAACATCGAATTGCTCCGGCTCGTCTCGACGTAGACGATGTTGAGCCGGTCACGGATGCCCATGGAAACCGAGCCGCCGGCATAGTCGGCCAGCGCCTTCATGGCCGGGCGGGCAATCTGCCGCAGCGTGATGGTGGCGAGCAGCGGATAGCCGATGGCTAGAACCGCGGGGCCGAGCTGATACTTGGACGAAATGTGGTCGGGCTTGAGATAGCCGAGCCGGGACAACGTATAGGTGAAACGCGAGATCGTCGGCTTCGGCAGGCCGGTCCGCTCGGCCAGATCCTTGTTGCCTAGCGTCGGGCCTTCCGGCGTGAAGCAGCGCAGAATTTCGAGGCCGCGCGCCAGCGTGGTGGCGAACTGCTTGTCGCCTTCGAAGTCGGCAAAGCTGTCCAGAACACGGCTGGTCGGGGCGGTCTTCTGCTTCGGTTTACGCATGGACGCCTCCCGAGATGCTGGGCCGGCCGATAGAATATCAAAATCCTGTTCAGAATATCAAAACATAAGTTGTACATTTGGCGGGAGCGACGATAAGACACCTAGTGTGGCGGATTTGACGTTCCTACCAGCGTTTGCTGCGAGTCCTTCGTAGGAACGTCAAATCCAAAGCCACACTAGAATCATAGCGTTGCTAGTGTCCCTTTGGGTTCCGACGTTCGTAAGAGCACGTGCTGCAAAGGGATACGAACGTCGGAACCGGGACACTAGGAGGCCCGCCCGCGACGGATGCGACGCCGCGCAAGGGATGCGAGATTTACGCGAGAATTCGCACAAGAATTCGCCGTCTGCTTCCCGGCAGGTCTGCCGCGGAGCATACGCTCGCACCCACGGGAGCCTCCATGACCGCCGAGATCAATCCGCCCCGCAAGCTCGGCATCCCGACGGGCGGCGAGGCGTTGGCCGAGCCCGGCGAGATGCGCCGCGGCTGGCAGATCGGCGACAACTGGGCCACCGCAGTCGTGGTCCTTGCCATCGTTCTGCTGATGCAGATCGGCTCCTATTTCGTCCCGCCCTACATTCTCCCCTCGCCGGTCTCGGTCCTGGGCTCGCTGCTCGCGAGCCTGACCACCGAATATCTGCAGATCCTGATCACGCTGCTGCGCCTGCTCGTGAGCCTCACGCTGTCGATCGCGATCGGCACCGCGCTCGGGATCATCATGGGGACGCTCGCGTCGGTGCGGCCCTATCTGCGCGCGCTGGTCATCATCGACACCGGCATCCCGGCGCTGTCGTGGATGCTGGTCGCCGTGTTCTGGTTCAAGGATCCGGAACTGCGGATGTTCTTCATCATGGTCGTGATCGTCGTGCCGATCTACGCGCTCAACGTCTACGACGGCATCCGCGCGATGTCGAAGGAATGGCTGGAAATGTGCGAAAGCTTCCGGCCGACGCGCTGGCAGGTGCTGCGCTATCTGATCCTGCCGCACATCGTGCCTTACGTGCTGATGACCACGAGATCGACGGTCGGCTACGCAACCCGCATGCTGATCTTCGCCGAGCTGATCGGCTCGTCGCTCGGGATCGGCGCGCGCATGGGGCTGGCGCAGGCGACCTTTCACATGGATTCCGTCATCGCCTGGACGGTTCTGCTGGTGATCATGAACATGCTCGCACAGGGTTGCGTCGGCCTGCTCGAACGCTATCTGCTGCGCTGGCGCGACGAGGCGTCGGTGCGCTAGAAATCGCTGATCAACAAGACAGAGGCGGCGAGCCCGCCCAGCTGGAGGAGACTCGATGGCAATCATCTCGCGGCGGCGTCTGCTCACGAGCGCCGGAATTGTCGCCGGCACGGCCGCTTTCGCAAGACCCACGATCCTGCGCGGCCAAGCGGCAATGCCCCGCGTTACGTCGGTGACGCTGGCGACCGGCTTCACCGTCATCCTGAACGAATACATGGCGGCGAAACGCTTCGACCTGAAGCATGGCGTCAACATCGACGTCATCAACTCCTATGTGTCGGTGACGAACTACTACAACGACTTCACCGCCGGCACCTTCGAGATGGGCATCGGCTCCTGGGACACGTGGGCGGCACGCTTCCTCGCCGGCGTACCGCTCAAGCTGATCTCGACCATCACCGACTACGACCTTCTCAATATCGTCGCCATGAAAGGCGGCCCGGGCTCGGTCGCCGATCTACGCGGCAAGACCTTGTCGGCCACGCTGTCATCCGGCGCGTACCGCTTGACCAAGCACACGCTGAGCGCCTTCCACAAGCTGGAGGCCGACAAGGACTACCGCGTGCAGAACACGGAAAGCCCCGCCGGCGCGGTCGCCATGGTGCTCGGAGGCAGCGCGGAAGCCGGGTTGACCTGGGAGCCGAATGTCAGCGTCGGCCTCGAGCGCGAGCCGAAGCTCACGACGATCTACAATCTCGGCCAGGACTTCCGGAAGAACACCGGCATCGAGCTTCCCTACTTCGCCGTCGCATTGCGCAACGAGGCGGAGAAGCGCCATCCCGGCGTCTCCGCCAAGATTGCGGCTGCGATGAGCGATTGCATCAAGGGCGTGACAGCGAATGTCGACGAGGCCGTCAAGCTGTCGGCTACCAAGATGAAGGTGTCCGAGGCGGCTTTGCGGAATGCGTTCGACTCGAAGCGCCTCACCTTCAATCCGATGTCGATGCAGGATCCGAAGGGACGAGAGGTGGTGCTCAAGGCCGCCGACTACCTGGCCAAGAACAAAGTGCTCGAGAAGCCGATCACGCCGGAGTTCCTGGGTTGACACGCCGCGCGCTTCCATCTGATTAGCTTTTTTCGTGGCCATCGCACCCATGACCACGGCGCATTCCACCGGGGGCGCCAGCCGCCCCCGCACTCCCACGCGAGAGACGCTCCCATGACCGAACAGCTGGTTACCTATGAACTCGAAGGCGACGTCGCGTTGATCGGCTTGGATCGTGCCGACAAGCGCAACGCCATCAACAAGGTCGTCATCGCGCAATTGCGGGAGGCGGCGTTCCGTGCGACCGAGGAGGCCAAGGCCGGCGTGATCTTCGGCCATGGCGACAATTTCTCCGCCGGCCTCGACCTCGCCGAAGCCGCCACCTGGATGAAGCCGGGCGCGCCGCGCCGCAGGCGCGGACAATGGAACCGCAGCCTGGATCTGATCGCGCGCGGCCAGATTCCCTTCGTCGCCGCGCTCAAGGGCGCCTGCATCGGCGGCGGGCTGGAGATCGCGGCCGCGGCGCAAGTCCGCGTGGCCGACGAGACGACGTTCTTCGCCTTGCCCGAAGGCCAGCGCGGCATTTTCGTCGGCGGCGGCGGCTCCGTGCGAATCCAGCGCCTGATGGGCTACGCCCGCATGGCGGACCTCATGCTCACCGGCCGCGTGCTGACCGCGACGGAAGGCGAGCGCGCGAACCTCTGCCAATACCTCGTGCCCAAGGGCGAATCGCTGGCACGCGCCAAGGCGCTCGCGGCGCGGATCGCGCAGAATGCGCCGCTGACCAATTGGGCTGTTTGTGCCTGCCTGCCGCGCGTCAATGACATGGCCCACGACGACGGGCTCTTCATCGAAGGCCTGATCGGCGCGTCGGTCGCGAGCCAGGAAGGCTACGAGCGCGTGACGGCGTTCGTCGAGAAACGCGCGGCGCCGCTCGCGGCACCCGGCACCTCAGGCGACGGACGCTGAAACAAAAACAAAGTCGCGGGAGCACGAGCATGGCATTGCGTGACACGGCGATCGTCGGCTACGCCGAGACGAAGATCGTCGAAAAGAGCGACCGGGACGTCTGGGAGCTCGGGGCGGAAATCCTCGAAACCTTGCTCGACAAGACCGGTTTCGAGAAAGGCGAGATCGACGGCCTCATTCTGTCGTCGTCGATGACCGGCGCCGGCAACTGCTTCTGGTCGCAGACCACGGCCGATCAGCTCGCGCTCGAGGTCGACTTCTGCCAGACCGTCGATATCGGCGGCTGCTCGCCGCTCGGGGCCGTTGCGCGCGCGGCGGCCGCGATCGATGCGGGCTTGTGCACGACCGTGATGTGCCTGTTCGCCGACACCCAGGCCGCGGAGAACAACGGGCGCATGCGCGCGTTCCACAACGAGTGGACCGTCCCGCTTGGCTACATCGGCCCGCCAGCGGCCTTCGGCCTGCTCAGCCGGCGCTACGAGCACCAATTCGGCCTCGACTACGCCGCGCTCGGCAAGCTCGCCGTGGCGCAGCGTGGCCACGCGCTCCTCAACGATCTGGCGGTGGAGAAACTGCGCAGACCGATCACCGTAGACGACTATCTCAACTCGCGCATGATCGCCGACCCCGTGCGCCTGCTCGACAGCGTGATGGTCTGCGACGGCGCGACCGGGCTCCTCGTCACCAGCCGCAAGAGCGCCGAGAAAAAAGGGCTGTCGAAGATCGTCGTGCCGATCGGCTACGGCGAGCGCACCAACTACCGCGCGAGCGAGCCGATCGTCGACGTCACCGAGAGCGGGCACTATGTCGCGGGTCAGCGCGCGTTCGCGCAGTCGGGTCTCGGCCCCAAGGACATCGCATCGTTCCACCCCTACGACGACTTCATCATCGCCATCATGCTGCAACTCGAGATGCTGGGCTTCTGCAAGCGCGGGCAAGGTTGCGGTTTCATCAACGAGCACGATTTCACTCACACGGGCGACCTGCCGCTCAATACCGGCGGCGGGCAGATCTCAGCCGGGCAATGTGGGCTCGCCGGCGGAGGCACCAACGTGATCGAGGCGGTGCGCCAACTCCTCGGCGAAGGCGGCAAGCGGCAAGTGAAAGACACCGGGAATGCGCTGGTCACCGGGATCGGCGGCATTCCCTACGGACGCAACTGGAGCAGCAGCGTCGTGATGATCCTGACCCCGAATGCATGAGATGCGAGCATGACCGAGATCAACGACACCTTGAACGTCACCCGCGAGCCGCCCAAGCCGCGCACCTTCTCCAAGGCGTACTGGGACGCCACGCGCGAGAAACGATTGCTCGTCCAATTCGACAAACGCAGCGGCAAGTACCAGTTCTTCCCCCGCGCCACGAGCATCTACGACGGCCACCGCGACCTCGAATGGCGCGAGGTTTCGGGCAAGGGCCAGATTTTCTCTTTCACGATCGCCGAGCGCGCGCGCCCTCCGTTCCAGGGTCATGAGCCGTTCGCGATCGGCCTCGTTACGCTCGACGAAGGCGTGAACGTGATGGCCAATATCGTGCACTGTGCGCGCGATCAGCTGAAGATCGGCCTGCGCGTCAAGCCGTTCTGGACGCCGCTCGCGAACGGCACGCATCTGCTGATGTTCGAGCCGGAATAGACCAAGAAGGTGAATTCGATGAGTCAGGGGAACCGATCCGGCCAGGTTGCCGGTGTCGAGAAGTTGATGCGGCCACGCTCGGTGGCGATCGTCGGCATGTCGAGCAAGCCCGGCACCGCCGGCCACTTCATCCTGGGCAATCTCACGCTCAATAATTTTGGCGGCGATATTCATCTCGTGGGCCGCAGCGGCGGCACGATAGAGGGCCGGACGGTGCTGCCGAGCGTCGATGATCTGCCGGCGGGCGTCGACCTCGCGATCTTCACATTGCCGGCGGCCGGCGTGCACGACGCAATGGCCGCTTGCGCGCGCCGCAAGGTGGGAGCGGCCGTCATCTTCGCTTCCGGCTTCGCCGAGGTGGGCAAGCGGGAGTCGCAAAACGAGCTGGCCGATATCGCGAGCAAGGGGGGCGTCGCCCTCCTCGGCCCGAACTGCCTGGGCTATGCCAATTCGGTCGATGGGTTAGGGATCAACTTCGTCCGCGCAGCACCGCAGCCGAAGATCGAGATCGGCCGCGACCCTGCGGTCGCGATCATCTCGCAAAGCGGCGGCCTGATGTCCCACATCCGCCTGGGGCTCGAGGCTCGCCAAGTGCAGGTTTCGTATTCCGTGTCGACCGGCAACGAGGCCGGGCTGAACCTCGCCGACTTCATCGACTTCTTCACCGCCGACAAGGCGACCGACGCCATCATCGTCTACGTCGAGCAGGTGCGCCAGCCGATGGACTTCCTGGCGGCCGCGGAGCGCGCCCGCGCCGCCGGCAAGCCGATCCTGATGATGCATCCGGGCCGCGGCGAACGCGCCAAGACGGCGGTGAACTCGCATACCGGCGCGCTCGCCGGCGACTACGCCGTCATGCGCACGCTGGTCTCGCATGCGGGCATCGCGCTCATGGAGACGCTCGACGAGTTGATCGATGCCGCCGAAATCCTGGCGCGTTTTCCCCGTCCGCCGAGCAAAGGGCCGGGCATCCTCACGTTCTCCGGCGCCTTCTGCGCCATCGCCCACGATTTCTGCGACGATCTTGGCCTCGACGTGCCGCCCTTGTCGCCGGCGACCGAAGCGCTGCTCAAGTCGCTGTTGCCGGCCTTTGCGCAGCCGACCAATCCGCTCGATCTCACCACCCAGCCGGTTTTTGAGCCGGACCTGATGCGTAGCGGCCCGCAGGCGCTGCTGAACGACCCCAACCTCGGCAGCCTGACGATCTCGATCCCGACTGGCACGCCGAAGCACGCGATGCTCTACCTGAACGGGTTGATCGAGGCGATGAAGGGCAGCACCAAGCCGCTGGTGTTCTCCATTCTCGGCGATCAGTCGCCGCTGCCGCCGGAATTCGTCGCGCTCGCGCGCGAGCATCGCATCATCATGTCGCGCTCGGCCGACCGGAGCTTGCGGGCGATGGCGCAGATCACCTTCTACGGCCGGGCGGTCGAGCGCGCGCGCTCCGTCGTGGCGGCGAAGCCATTCGGCAACCTGCCGAAGCTCGGCAAAGGCACGCTGCCGGAATGGCGCGGAAAGCAGTTGCTCGCGGCCGCCGGCATCTCGATTCCGCAAGGCGCCCTCGCCGGCACGGTGGACGAAGCCGTTAAGACGGCTGCCGGCATCGGCTATCCCGTGGCGATGAAGGCGCAGGCGGCGGCACTGGCGCACAAGACCGAGGCCGGCGCCGTCATCCTCAATGTTGCCGACGAGGCCGGCGTGCGCCGCGCCTGGCAGACGCTCCAGGACAACGTGCAGCGGGCGCAGCCGGGCCTCGCGCTCGACGGGGTGCTGGTGGAGCGGATGGCGGCGAAGGGCGTCGAGCTCATGGTCGGCGCGAAACGCGATCCGCAATGGGGACCAGTCGTGCTGGTGGGCCTCGGGGGCATCTGGGTGGAGGCGATCGGCGACGTCCGCCTGCTCCCCCCTGACCTCGACGAGAAGTCGATCGTCGCGGAGATCGGGAAGCTGCGCTCGGCGAAGCTGTTGGGCAGCTTCCGCGGCTCGCCGGCCCGCGACGTCGAAGCCGTCGCGCGCACGGTAGCGGTGATCGGCCAACTCATGCGGACGGTGCCGGAGATCAGCGAGATCGATATCAATCCGCTGTTCGTCCACGCCGAGAACGAAGGTGTGACCGCGGCTGATGCACTGATCGTAACAGATTGATAATACGACATATTTACCCGTTGCCTATCGCTCAATGGACGGGAAAGCGCGCGCCGCGATCGCGTCCGACGTCGTGAAACTTCACGAGCAATGACGCGGCGACGATCCCGGTGGCCACTACTGCGATCACGATGGTGCAGATGGCGTTTATCTCGGGTTTCACGCCCAGCCGAACCTCGGAATAGATGCGGATCGGCAGCGTGGTCGCGCCGGGTCCGGTGGTGAAGCTCGCGAGCACGAGATCGTCGAGCGAGAGCGTGAAGGCGAGCACCCAGCCCGACACCAGCGCCGGCGCGATCAGCGGCAGCGTCACCGTCAGGAACGTCCGCAGCGGCGGACAGCCGAGATTCATCGCCGCCTCTTCGAGGCTCCGGTCGAAGGTCAGGAGCCGCGACTGCACGACCACCGTCACGAAGCACATGGTCAGCGTGGTGTGCGCAATGGTGATGGTCCAGAAGCCGCGGTCGATATCGACCGCCACGAACAGCAGCAGCAGCGACAGCCCCGTGATCACCTCGGGCATGACCAGCGGCGCGTAGATCATGCCGGCAAACAGCAGCCGGCCGCGGAAACGTCCGAACCGCACCAGCGCAACCGCCGCCAGCGTTCCGAGCACCGTCGCGACCGTCGCCGACAACACAGCGATGCGCAGCGTCACCCAGGCGGCGTCGAGCATGGCGTTGTCGTTGAGGAGCTCGGCATACCAGCGCGTCGACCAGCCGCCCCACACGGTGACGAGCCGCGAGGCGTTGAACGAATAGATCACCAGGATGACGATCGGCAGATAGAGGAAGGCGAGCCCCAGCGCGACCGAGCCGACATTGAACCAGGACGCCTTGCGCATGGCTCAGTGTCTCCGCTCGAGGTCGCGGGTCTGTACGTGCTGATAGATCACGGTCGGCACGACCAGCAGGCAGAGCAGCACGGCGGCGACCGCGGATGCCACCGGCCAGTCCTTGTTGGCGAAAAATTCGGTCCACAATGTCTGCCCGATCATCATGGTCTGCGAGCTGCCGAGCAGATCCGGGATGACGAACTCGCCCACGATCGGAATGAAGCAGAGCAAGGCGCCCGCGATCACGCCCGGCAGCGACAGTGGCAGCGTCACCAGCCAGAACGCCTTCCACCGCGGGCAGCCGAGATCGGCGGCGGCCTCGATCAGGCTCTCGTCCATCTTTTCCAGCGTGGCGTAGATCGGCAGCACCATGAACGGCAGATAGGAGTAGACGATGCCGATATAGACCGCGGTATCGGTCGACAGCCACGCCGGCGGCTCATCGACGATGCCAAGCGCGAGCAGGACCTGGTTGAGCAGGCCGTCGCGCTGGAGGATGTTGACCCAGGCGTAGATGCGGATCAGGAACGACGTCCAGAACGGCAGCACCACCAGCATGAACAGCGCCGGCTGCCAGCGCCGCGGCGCCCGCGCCATGCCGTAGGCGAGCGGAAATCCGATCAGGAGCAGCAGCGCGGTCGAGACGGCGGCGACCTCGAGGCTTTTGAGGTACGAGGCGAGATAGAGCCAGTCGGAGGCGATGAAGGCGTAGTTCTCGAACGACAGCCCCGCGACAAATTGCTTGAAGCCTTCCCAACCCGCCGCCGGGTCGAAAACGGGCACGTAAGGCGGCTGTGCGATGGCCGTCTGCGACAGGCTGATCTTCAGCACGATCAGGAACGGCACGAGAAAGAAGGCGCCGAGCCAGAGATAGGGGATGAGCACGACCAGACGTGCGCCCCGAGAGCCAACCGTTTTCACCGCTCCATCCGCCATGCCGCCCTCGCCTATCGCGTCAGCACCATGGCGGCTTCCGGTGCCCAGGTCAGCCACACCCGGTCATCCCAGCCGATCGACCGCTCCACCAGCCGCGTCATGTTGGCGAGCGCAGCCTTGATGACGAAGCCGTTGTCGAGTCGCACCTGATAGATCGAGACATCGCCGAGATAGCCGATGTTTCGCACCTCCCCGGCCACGCAATTCTCCCCCGCCGTTGCCGGGGGCTCGCGCGCGATGCGCACTTTCTCCGGCCGCAGCGCGACCCACACGGTATCGCCCGGCTGCGCTTGCACAGGCGCGCTCGCACGCAGCTGCCCGGCCGCGGCGCTCGCGATCACCGTCCCGGCCGATCCCGCCTCGACCACACGACCTTCGATCAGGTTGACGTCGCCGATGAACTCCGCGACCCAGCGCGAATTCGGCTGCTCGTAGATTTCTGGCGGCGTGGCGACCTGGATCAGGCGGCCATGATCCATCACGCCGATGCGGTCGGCGACCGTCATCGCCTCCTGCTGGTCGTGGGTGACGATGATGAAGGTCAGGCCGAGCTTCTCCTGCAGCTGCATCAGCTCGAACTGGGTCTCGCCGCGCAGCTTCTTGTCGAGCGCCGCGAGCGGCTCGTCGAGCAGGAGGACGCGCGGCCGCTTCGCCAGCGAGCGTGCAAGCGCGACGCGCTGGCGCTGGCCGCCGGAGAGCTGGTGCGGCTTGCGCTTGCCGAGTCCTTCGAGCTTGACCAGCGCCAGCATCTCCGCGACGCGCGTCGCGATCTCATCCCTGGGCAGGCCCTCCTGCTTGAGCCCGAAGGCGACATTGCCCTCGACGGTGAGATGCGGAAACAGCGCATAGCTCTGGAACATCATGTTGACCGGCCGCCGATGGGGCGGCACGGGCGCGATATCCTCCCCGTCGAGCAGGATGCGTCCCTCGTCCGGCGTCTCGAAGCCGGCGAGCATGCGCAGCAGCGTGGTCTTGCCGCAGCCCGAAGGGCCGAGCAGCGCAAAGAATTCGCCGGGGAAAATATCGAGCGACACGCGCTCGACCGCGGCGATGCCGGAGAAATGCTTGCTCACGCCGTCGAACCGCAGCAGCGGGCGCGCCCCGGGGTCCGCCCAGGGCGCGAAGGCCCGGCGCGCGTCACGCCCGTTCGGATCGTTTCGGGTATCGAGGCTCCCCATGCCGCCACGCTATAACGGCATGCGGCGTGCGGCTCAATCACTAGTGTCCCGGTTCCGACGTTCGTATCATTTAGCAGCACGCACTTTTACGAACGTCGGAACCAAAGGGACACTAGTAACTCAATGATTCTAGTGTGGCTTTGGATTTGACGTTCCTACGACGAACTCGCTGCAACACTGGTAGGAACGTCAAATCCGCCACACTAGCGGAGGGGATTGCGCAATGTTCAGTTGATGGGCGTGCCGTCAGGCGCCGGGGCGAGAATGGGCTTGCGGATCGGGTCGGAAAATTGTCGGCGCGGCTCCGGACCGTAGTAGTCGCCGCGGCGCACGATCGGACGTGGCTTGACCAGGATCGAAACCATACGATCGAACAGCGCTTTGGCGGAAATGGGCTTCACCAGATACTCGTTCACGCCGATCCGCGACGCTTCCACCACACGCCAGCGTTCGCCATGGGCGCTCAACATGATGATCGGCACGTGCGGCATCGGGAAAACGTCGGGCGATCGCACGATGCGCACGAGCTCGGCGCCGTTGAGCAGCGGCAATTCCCAGTCGAGGATAACGATGTCCGGCCCGATGGTACGGATGGCCTCGAGCCCGGCGAGGCCGTCGCTTGCCTCGTAGACATCCTTGACGCCGACATTGAGCAGGAGCGTGCGCACGATCCGGCGCATGAACTGGCTGTTGTCGACGACCAAGACCCCGAGCGAATGGATGAGCGCCTCGATCTCGCTCTTCGACATCGACATGAAACAGAACTCACCCGTCGGACCGGCGGGAATTTCACCATTTTGGCCTTTCGGCGGGGTAAAGGTGCAGCCTTACCAAATGGTGCAGACGGCGCTGGGCCGTGGCCCGAATCAAGACAAAGTTAACCCTGGCATCAATCAATCTGTCGATCGTTCATGGCCGGGTCAGCGTACGCGCGACCGCATCGCGCCAGCCCGCCCATTTGCGCTCTCGCGTCGTTCGCGTCCATGCCGGGCTCGAAGCGCCGCTCGCGCTTCCACATCGCGGCGAAGCCCGGCAAGTCCGGGCACAAGCCGGCGGCCTGGCCCGCGAGATAGGCGGCGCCGAGCGCGGTCGTCTCCATGACGACCGGACGGTCGACCGGCGCGGCCAGAATGTCGGCGACGAATTGCATGGTGACGTCGCTCGCCGCCATGCCGCCGTCGACGCGCAACACCGTATCGCTTCCCGCCGCCGGCCAGTCGGCGCGCATCGCATCCAGCAGGTCGCGGGTCTGGTAGCCGACCGCCTCGAGCGTCGCGCGCGCAAGCTCCGGGACGCCGGACTTGCGGGTGAGGCCGAAGAGTGCGCCGCGCGCCTGCGCGTCCCACCAGGGCGCACCGAGCCCGACGAAGGCGGGAACGAGATAGACCTCCTCCGCCGGATCGGCCGCGGCGGCGAGCGCGTTCACGTCGGGCGCGGCGCCGATCACCTTGAGCGCGTCGCGCAGCCATTGCACCGCGGCGCCGGCGATGAAGATCGCGCCTTCGAGCGCGTAGGTCCGCTTGCCGCCGAGCTGGTAGGCGATGGTGGTGAGCAGGCGGTTCTTCGACGCGACCGGCGCGGCGCCGGTGTTGAGCAGCGCGAAGCAGCCGGTGCCGTAGGTCGCCTTCATCATGCCGGGCGTGAAGCAGCCCTGCCCGACCGTCGCCGCCTGCTGGTCGCCCGCCATCCCCAGGATGCGGATCGGCCCGCCGAACAGGTCCGGCGACGTCGTTCCGAACTCGCCGGCGCAATCGCGTACCTCCGGCAGCAGGGCTGAAGGGACACCGAACAATTCGCAGAGGTCCGCGTCCCAGCGCCCGCTGCGGATATCGAGCAGCAGCGTGCGCGCGGCATTGGTGGCATCGGTCGCATGCACCTTGCCGCCGGTCAGCCGCCAGAGCAGGAAACTGTCGACGGTGCCGAAGGCGAGCCGGCCGGCCTCGCGCCGCCTCGCGCGCGCCCGCGACGTGATCGAGCAGCCAGGCGATCTTGGTGGCGGAGAAATAGGGATCGAGCAGCAGCCCGGTGCGAGCCGCGATCGCGGTCTCGTGCCCGGCCTGCCGCAGCGCCGCGCAGGCGTCGGCCGTGCGGCGGTCCTGCCAGACGATGGCGTTGTGGATGGGTCGGCCGGTCGCCCGGTCCCAGACGATCGTGGTCTCGCGCTGATTGGTGATGCCGAGCGCGGCGATGTCCTTTGCGCCGACGCCCGCCTTCGCCATGCGCCGCGCGCACGGTCGCGACCGTCGTCGTCCAGATCGCTTCGGGATCGTGCTCGACCAGGCCGGGCGCCGGATAGATCTGCGGCGAATTCCTGCTGCGCGGTCGCGACCGGCGCCAGCGCGGCATCGAACAGGATGGCGCGCGTCGAGGTCGTTCCCTGGTCGATGGCGAGAAGATGATCCGGCAAGCGCTTCCCCCGTATTCATCGGGAGGGAAGCCGGTTTCGAGAATGCAATCAAGCCCGCGGATCATGCCGCAACGGAGCCGCGATCACGCTTACGCGCGCCGGCGTCAATTCGCGGAAATCACGTGGCCGGGGGATGGCTCGCTGGCCGGCGAAGCGTCGAGCTTGTAGCGATCGACCTCCGGCCGGTAGTTGTCGGCTTCCGGCTTGTAGGTCGCGATCTTGCGCGGCTCGGGCCCGTAATAGTCGCCGCGCTTGACGATGTTGCGCGGCTTGGTGAGCACCGAGAGCATGCGGGCCTGCAGGGCGCTGCTCGACACCGGCTTGAGCAGGAATTCATGCACCCCGAGGCGCACCGCCTCGAGCACGCGCGAACGCTCGCCGTGTCCCGGTCAGCATGATGATCGGCACGGCCGGCAGTGGAAATGTGCCGGGGGAGCGCACCCGGCGCACGAACTCGCCGCCGTCCATGCCCGGCATTTCCCAATCGAGCAGCACGATGTCGGGGGAGATGTTGCGGATCGCCTCGAGACCGCTCGGGCCGTCGCCGGCTTCGTGGATCTTGGTACAGCCCATGGTGAGCAGCAGCGTGCGGATGACCTTGCGCGTATAGTACTCGTCGTCGACGACAAGAACCTTGATCGTCGCAAGCAGGGCTTTGACGTCTTCGGTGGCCGTATCCATACGCATCCCGCAAACGAAACCGCCGGCTTCTGGGACCGGCTGTATTTCCGCACCAGCAGGAGAACATTTCTGGCTTAGAATGCCGTGAAGCGGATCGCTAAAATTGTAGCAATCCTAGTGCCCCGAACCCGAAGTTCGCGCACAACAAGCGGCAAATGCGATCGCGAACTTCGGGTTCAAAAGGGGCACTAGAATCATAGAGTTGCTAGTGGTCTTTAGATTCCGAAGTTCGTATCCGAACGTGCTGCAAGTGCGTACGAACTTCGGAATCGGACCACTAGCGCGCACGCCGCTCTCTCAGGCGGCGCTTCCGCCATGGCCGGCGCCGATGGCGCCTGCCATGAACTTCCCCAGGCGCTCGCGCTCCTCGGGCGAGACGCGCAAACCGAGTTTGCTGCGCCGCCACAGCACGTCGTCCTCGGTCTGCGCCCATTCCCGGTCCATCAGATAGCGCACCTCCGCGCCGGTGAGGTCGGCGCCGAGGCGGGGCCCGAGGTCCTCCATGCGCCGCGCCGGGCCGAGCACGCGCTCGACGCGCGTGCCGTAGGCGCGCACCAGACGCTGCGCGTGCTCCTCGCGAAGGAACGGCCGCGACTTGCGCGTCTTCGCCACCAGCGCGTCGAGCCCGTCGTGAGGAAACTCGCCGCCGGGCAGATGCGAGTCCACGGTCCATGCCGGACCAACCTCGAGGACATGGGCGAGACGGTCCAGCGCCTGCTCGGCCAGACGCCGATAGGTGGTGATCTTGCCGCCGTAGACGCTCAGCAGCGGCGCCTCGCCTGCGCGCTCGTCCAATGCCAGGACATAGTCGCGGCTGACATCCTGCGCCCGCTTGGAGCCGTCCTCGTACAGGAGCGAACGCCGGCGAACGACCAGACCACGTCGGCAGCGCTGATCGTCGTACGGAAATGCTGGTTCGCCGTGGCGCAGAGATAGCCGATCTCGTCCGCGCCCGGCCTGACCTCGCCGGGATCGCCCGCGAAGCCGCGATCGGTGGTTCCGATCAGCGTGAAGTCCCGCTCGAACGGCAGCGCGAAGACCACACGGTCGTCGCGCGTCGGGAAGATGTAAGCGCGATCGTGGTCGAACAGGCGCCGCACCACGATGTGGCTGCCCTTGTCGAGCCGCGCGGGCACGGGCTGCGGCCGGTTGCAGCACGGTTTCCGCGAACAGCTTGATCCACGGGCCGGTGGCGTTGACCAGAACGCGGGCGGTCGCAGTGTCGCGCCGGCCGCGAACGTCGAGCACCAGCCGCCAGACGTCCCCGCGCTCCAGGCCGATGCAGCGCGTGCGCGTGCGGATCACCGCGCCACGCTCGGCGGCATCGACCGCATTGAGCACCACCAGCCGCGAGTCGTCCGCGAAACAATCGGAATATTCGAAGCCCCGTCCAGGCGGTCGTTTGAGCGGCGCACCGAGCGGATCATCGGCGAGATCGACGGTGCGGGTCGCGGGCAGAATCTTTCGTCCGCCGAGATGGTCGTAGATGAACAGCCCCAAGCGCAGCATCCAGGCCGGGCGCATCTCGGGCTCGGGCGGCAGCACGAAGCGCAGCGGCCGGATGAGGTGCGGCGCCATGCGCAGCATCACCTCGCGCTCGATGAGCGCCTCGCGCACCAGCCGCAGCCATCCCTGCTCGACATAGCGCAAGCCGCCGTGGATGAGCTTGGTGGAGGCCGACGACGTGCCGGACGCGAGATCGGCCTGCTCGACCAGCAGAACGCGCAAGCCCCGCCCGGCGGCGTCGCGGGCGATGCCCGGTGCCGTTGATGCCACCGCCCACAATGGCGAGATCGAAGTCGGCCATATCTGCTGATTCCTTTTGGCGCAGTGTGGCGCGGCCGGGTACAAGGCCTCAAGTGCAGCCTTGCATTGGCCGCACCCGCGGCGATGATGACTCCACCCAGACGGGAGAGACCGATGGACTACCGCGACCGCCATGTCGTCGTGACCGGCGGAACCGGCGCCCTCGGCAGCGCAATGGTACGGGCGCTGATCGACGCGGGCGCCGTCTGTCACGTGCCGTACATCAACGCGGCGGAAGCCGACCGCTTTGCGTTCCGCGATCATGCGCAGGTCAGGCTCGTCGCCGACATCGAGCTGACCGAAGAGGCCGCGGTGGCCCGGCTCTATGACGGCGTGCCTGACCTGTGGGCATCGATCCATATTGCCGGCGGCTTCGCCATGGCACCGCTCGGCGAGACCACGAAATCCGATCTGATGCAGCAGGTGGACATGAACTTCGTGACCGCGTTTCTCTGCTGCCGGGCCGCCGTCAATGCCATGACCCGGGTCGGCGGGGGCGGACGTATCGTCAATGTCGCGACCCGGCCGGCGCTGGAGTGGCGCGCCGGCGCCGGCATGGTCGCCTATACCACCAGCAAGGCCGCCGTGGCGGCGCTCACCGTCGCGCTCGCCGAGGAAGTCGTGAAAACGGACATTCTGGTCAACGCGGTTGCGCCTTCGACCATGGACACTCCGGCGAACCGAAAGTCCATGCCGAAGGCCGACCATGCCGCCTGGCCGAAGGTCGAGGAGGTGGCGGCGACGATCCTGTTCCTGGCGTCGCCGGAGAACCGCGTCACCCGCGGCGCCATCGTGCCGGTTTACGGGAAGGCATAAGCTTCATCAATTGCCCGCCGGCACCACGTCGCGTGCCGGGGCCTTCACCAGGCGCGTCACCGCGCTCGCGGCAACGACCGCGCGCTGCTGTGCGTAGGCCTCGTGGTTCTTCTCGATGTGCTCGAGGTCATAGAGGTAGTTGACCATCAACCCGTGCGATTGGCGCAGCGCCCGCTCCGACGTGTCCGCGATGAAGTTGAGCCGCTCGAGCCGGGCGCCGTTGCCGAGATGGAAGCGCGCGACGGAATCGCGCGGCGTGCCACGCGGCGTGCGGGCGCGCAGATAGTACCAGGCCGCCGCTCGCAACAGCGGCTCCCGCACTGCCTCCGCAGTCTCCTCGTCCCGCCACCAGTCGGGGCGGTCGAGCACCGCGAGCGCGTCGCGGTCCTCGTCGCTCAGGGCAACCGATGCCTCGGTGGCGCGCTCGCGCTTGAGCCACTCGGCGAAGTTCGGCGCCGGCGACAGCGTGACGAAGGTCGCGAGCCGCGGCATTTCGCGGCAGACCTCTTCGACCACCTGCTTGATGAGGAAATGGCCGAACGACACTCCGGCGAGTCCGCGCTGGCAATTGGAGATCGAATAGAACACCGCCGTCGTCGCGCGGTCGGTCTCGACCGGCTCGCGCTTCTCCGAGAGGATCGGCTCGATCGCGCCTGGAATGCCGCGCGTGAGCGCGACCTCGACGAAGATCAAGGGTTCGTCGACCAGCGCCGGATGGAAGAAGGCGTAGCAGCGCCGGTCGCGGGAATCGATGCGGGCGCGCAGGTCGTTCCAGTCGCGGATCGCGTGCACCGCCTCGTAGCGGATGATCTTCTCCAGCAGGCTCGCCGGCGTCGACCAGTCGATTTTCCGCAGCACCAGGAAGCCGCGGTTGAACCATGACGAGAACAGATGGAGGAAGTCGTTGTCGACGACCGCGAGGTCATCGCGATGATCCATGGCATCGATCAGTTGCTCGCGCATGCGCACCAGCGCCGCCGTTCCGCCCGGCGCGAGATTGAGGCGCCGGAAGAGTTCGAGCCGCCGCGGCTCGGCCGCGTGATGGAGCTTGGATGCGGAGGCGTCGGAGGGCGAGTTGAGCCAAGCCGTAGCCGCCGCGCTGAGCTGGGTACGGTCGGCGCCGAACCGGCTCGCCAGCGCCTCGAAGAAGGCAATGCGCGGGCCGGTGGTCAGCTCGCCATAGCGGGAGAGGATTTCGCGGGCGAGCGCGACGCCGGAGGCTTCGCCGCGGCCCGACAGCAGATCCTCGCAAAGCTGGGCGAGGTTGGCCGAACGCTGCTCGGCGACCTCGCGCCGGTCGCGCGTGCGGTCGATCAGCGCGCGGCCGCGTTCCGCGATGGATTGGAGCATGTCGCCGAAGAAGGAGGTCGTCACGAGCGCCCGAATCTCTTGCCTGGTAGGATGAATAAATAGTGATCCCATGGCGAATCCACAAATCGTGCCAATCAGCGGGCCAAGCTCACAAATCGTCCCAAATCGGGGCTCCCGCGGGCTATGGACAAGAGGGGGCGGGCAAGCCACAGAAGCGGCGGTTTTGCCCATAGCCACCGTTCATTCTAGGGAGGATTGGTTAATGCCGGGGCCACTGTCCGGACTACGTGTGCTCGAGCTTGCCCGCATCCTGGCGGGGCCCTGGGCAGGGCAGATTCTGGCCGATCTGGGCGCCGACGTGGTTAAGGTCGAGCGCAAGGGGACCGGCGACGACACCCGCGGCTGGGGGCCCCCATTCGTGGAGGCGGCGGACGGCGGCCATCTCGGCGCTGCCTATTTCCACGCCACCAATCGCGGCAAGCGCTCGATCGAGCTCGATTTCGAGAGCGAGGACGGACGGCGCATCGTCCGCAAGCTCGCGGCGCGCTCCGACGTGCTGATCGAGAATTTCAAGGTCGGCGGGCTTGCCAAGTTCGGCCTCGATTACACGAGCCTGGCCAAGGACAATCCGCGCCTGATCTACTGCTCCATCACAGGCTTCGGCCAGACCGGCCCCTACGCCGCGCGCGCAGGCTACGATCTCATGGCCCAGGGCATGGGCGGCATCATGGAGTTGACAGGAGCGCCGGACGGCGAGCCCCAGCGCACCGGGGTGCCGGTCGCGGATATCTTCACCGGCGTCTATTCCGCAGTCGGTATCCTCGCGGCCCTCGCCGAACGCGAGCGCACCGGCCGCGGCGGCCTCGTGGACACCGCGCTCGTCGACAGCCAGGTCGGCGTGCTCGCCAATCAGGCACTCAATTTCCTCGTCTCCGGCGAGGTTCCCAAACGCATCGGCAACGCCCATCCCAACATCGTGCCGTACCAGGTCTTCCCGGTCGCCGACGGCCACATCATCATCGCGACCGGCAACGACAATCAGTTCGCCAAGCTGTGCGCCGTTCTGGGCGAGCCCAAGCTTCCCGAGGAGCCGCGCTATCGCGTCAATTCCGATCGGCTGAAGAACCGCGCGGAGCTGATCGCGCACCTCTCCGCCCTGACCGCGCGCTGGTCGCGCGCCGACCTGTTGGCGAAGCTCGAATCCGTGCAGGTCCCGGCCGGGCCGATCAACCCGCTCGACCAGGTCTTCGCCGATCCGCAGGTGCTCCACAGGGGTATGCAGATCAACCCTCCGAGCGCGGCAGCGAAGGCCGGCACGATCCCCGGCGTGCGCACGCCGATCATCATCGGCGGCAGGCCGATGGCGGCGGAGCGCCCCTCCCCGCGCCTCGGCGAGCACACCGCGGAAGTCCTGCGCGAGATCGGCGAGGCCTGAGGGCGCCCGCGACCATTTACGCCCATAGAACTAGGGCGGATTGGGTGGCCGTTCGCGCGCCGATCGGGTATAGCGAGCCTCTATAACAAAACAAAGAAGGCGCTCGCGTGCTCGAATCCAGGGTGGGAGGAAACTTGTCCGACAGCTTGTCGCGCGACGGCGCGAATGCACCCCTGTTGGAGGTGCAGGATCTCCACGTCCGGTTCGAGACCTCGCGTGGCACCGTCCGCGCAGTCGACGGCATTTCCTACACCGTCAACCGCGGCGAGGTCGTAGCCATCGTGGGCGAATCCGGCTGCGGCAAGTCGGTCTCCTCGCTCGCCATCATGCGGCTGCTGGCGAAAACGTCGCGCATCCCCGCGGGCCGTATCCTGTTCGAGGGGCGTAACCTGCTCGGTCTCTCCGACGACGACATGCGCTCGGTGCGCGGCCGTGACATCTCGATGATCTTCCAGGAGCCGATGACCTCGCTCAATCCGGTCCTGCCGATCGGAGAGCAGATCATGGAACCGCTGTTCATCCATCTCAAGATGAACGAGGCGCAGGCGCACGCGCGTGCTCTCGAACTCATGCGGCTCGTCGGCATCACCGACGGCGAACGCAGGCTGCAGCAATATCCCCATCACCTCTCCGGCGGAATGCGCCAGCGCGTGATGATCGCAATCGGGCTCGCCTGCAATCCCAAGCTCATCATCGCCGACGAGCCCACGACCGCGCTCGACGTCACGATCCAGGCGCAGATCCTGGAGTTGATGAAGGATCTCTCCCGCCGGCTCGACATCGCGCTGGTCATCATCACGCACAATCTCGGCGTGGTCGCCCGCTACGCCGACCGCGTCAACGTGATGTATGCGGCACGCATCATCGAGCAGGGCACCGCCGACGACGTCTTCCTGCGGCCCTGCCATCCTTACACCCTCGGCCTGATGCGATCCGTTCCCCGACTGGACATGCCGCGGGGGCAACGGCTCGAAACCATCGAGGGCCTGCCGCCGGATCTGCGCTCGCCTCCCGCGGGCTGCCGGTTTGCGCCGCGCTGTCCTCATCGCATCGAAGTCTGCGAGAAAGACCCGGGGCTGGAGCAGGTCGGCGCCGACCACCGTTCCGCCTGTTGGCGCGCCGACGAGATCGCGGCCGGCACGCTGGTTCCGTCGGCACCTCTGAAGCTCGCAGGTTTGACCATGGCGGCGCCGGACGCGGCCGCCGAGCCGCTGCTGGCGATCGAAGGCTTGCACAAATATTTCACGATCAAGACCGGCGGACTGCTGTCGTCGAAGATGGCGACGGTGAAGGCCGTCGATGATGTCTCGTTCTCGATCGCCGCCGGCGAGACGCTCGGCCTCGTGGGCGAATCCGGCTGCGGCAAGACCACCGTCGGCCGCACCATCCTCAGGCTCGAGGAGGCGACCGGCGGCACCATTCGATTTGCCGGGGTCGACATAACCCACCACTCGGCGCAGGCGATGCGCGAAGTGCGGCGCAAGATTCAGGTCATCTTCCAGGACCCCTATTCGTCCCTCAATCCACGCATGACCGTCGGCCAGATCATCGGCGAGCCGCTTGGCGTCTACCGGCTCGTGTCCGGCCGGAACGAAGAGCGCGACCGGGTCGAGACCCTTCTGGGCCAAGTCGGCCTATTCCCCTACATGGCCGAGCGCTACCCGCACGAGCTGTCCGGCGGACAGCGCCAGCGCGTCGGCATTGCGCGCGCGCTCGCCCTCGAGCCGACCTTCATCGTCTGCGACGAGCCGGTGTCCGCGCTCGACGTGTCGATCCAGGGGCAGATCATCAATCTGCTCGAGGACCTGCAAGCGCGGCTCAACCTCAGCTTCCTCTTCATCGCACACGATCTTGCCGTGGTTCGTCATATCTCCGATCGGGTTGCCGTGATGTATCTCGGCCGCCTGGTGGAGATCGCGGACCGCGACGAGCTTTATGCCAACCCCGCGCATCCTTATACCAAAGCACTACTCGACGCGGCGCCGATCCCCGATCCATTGATCGAGCGGGCGCGGGCACCGCGGGCGCTCAAGGGTGAAATCCCGTCGCCCTTGACCCCGCCTTCGGGGTGCGTGTTCCATACCCGCTGTCCGATCGCCGACGAGGAATGCCGACGCGAGGTTCCTCGGGCGCGACAAATTGGGCCTCGACACGTCGTGGCCTGTCATAAAGCATGACCAATCTACCAAGGTGCCGGCGACGGGCGCCAAGAACCATCAGGGAGAAACATGCCATGAAAACCTCGATTCTGGGCTTCCTGGGAGCATTCGCCTTCGCTTTCGCCGGCGGCGCGACCATTGCCGATGCCCAAACCCCAAAACGCGGCGGAACGCTACAGTTTGCGATCAGCGCCGAGACGCCGCACTACGATTGCCACGGCAGCGATACCTACGCGACGCTGCATTTTGCGGCACCGTTCTATTCGACGCTGCTGCGTTTCAATCTCTCCAAATTTCCCGAGGTGGAAGGCGACCTCGCGCAATCCTGGACGGTCGCGCCGGACCTCATGACCTACACGTTCAAGCTTCATCCGGGCGTGAAATTCCACGACGGCACGACGCTCACCTCAGCCGACGTCAAGGCAACATATGACCGGCTGCGCGACCCGCCAGCGGGTGTCGTGTCGACGCGAAAAGCCACCTTCGGCGATATCGGCACGATCGACACGCCGGACGCAAACACCGTTATCTTCAAGATGAAAGCGGTGAATGCCGCGATGCTCGAGCACTTCGCCTCGCCCTGGAACTGCATCTATGCGGCGAAAGATCTGGCGGCGGATGCGAACGCGCCGAAGACCAAGATCAACGGGACCGGGCCGTTCACCTTCGTCGAGCACGTAAAAGGCAGCAACGTCTCCGGCAAGAAGAACGACAACTATTTCAAGAAGGGCCTACCCTATCTCGACGGCTTCAGGGGTGTTTTCACGCTGCAGGCCGCCGCCATGCTCAACGCGCTGCAGGGCGGACAGGTGCTGGCCGAGTACCGCGGCATCTCACCGGCCGAGCGCGACCGGCTCACCCAGGCGATGGGCGACAAGATCCGCATCGAGGAGTCGAGCTGGACGCTCAACCTGCTCGTCGCCTTCAACACCGAGAAGAAGCCCTTCGACGACGTGCGCGTGCGCAAGGCGCTGCTGCTGGCGATCGACCGCTGGGGCGGCAGCCAGGGCCTGTCGAAGATATCCACGCTGCGCGCCGTCGGCGGCGTGATCCGTCCGGGCTCGCCCTACGCGACGCCCGAGGCGGAGCTGGTGAAGCTTCCGGGCTTCTCGAAGGACATCAAAGCCTCGCGTGAAGAGGCCAAACGCCTCCTGAAGGAGGCCGGCGTTCCCGATCTCAAGTTCACCCTCCACAATCGTAATCTTGCCATGCCCTACACGCCGGCCGGCATTTTCCTGGTCGACCAGTGGCGGCAGATCGGCGTCACAGTCGAGCACAAGCAGTCCGACACAGCGCCATACCTTGCGACCATGAACGCGGGCAACCACGACGTGGCGATCGACTTCTCGAACCTGTTCATGGACGATTCGAGTCTCGGGCTCGCCAAGTACCTGTCGGTCACCCGCGCGCCGGAGAATCGGTCGCGCTCGAAAGACACCGAGCTCGACAGTCTCTACGACCAGCACATGCGCGAGCGCGATCCCGAGAAGCGCAAGGCGCTGATCCGGGCGTTCGAGAAACGCTTGTTCGAGCAAGCCTACCAGCAGCCGCTGCTGTGGTGGCATCGCATCGTGCCGAGCCACAAGGTGGTCATGGGCTGGAAAATGTCACCCAGCCACAACCTCGGAGCCGACCTCTCCGAAGTCTGGCTCGACCAGTAAATCCAAGCATCGGCGGCCCGGCGCAATGCCGGGCCGCGGAGCCACTCCGCCATGCTGCGCTACACGCTGAACCGAGTCCTGCTGATGATCCCCACGCTCCTCGGCGTGGCGGTGCTTGGTCTTCTTCATGCTGCGCATCGTGCCGGGCGACGTGGTCGAGGTGAAGCTGCGCGGTGACGGCGGCAACGTCTCGCAAGAGATGATCGACATGGAACGCAAGCGGCTCGGCCTCGACAAGCCGCTGCATCAATCAGTTCGGCGACTGGATGATCGGGCTCGCGACCCTCAATCTCGGCAAGTCGATGTGGACCGACCGGCCGGTGATGGAGGAGATCAGCACCCGTCTCGAACTGTCGATGCAGGTCGCGATCATGGCGACCATCATCGCAGTACTGCTCGCTGTACCGCTCGGCACGACGGCCGCACTCATGCGCGATACCTGGGTCGACTACCTGGTGCGGATCATGACCATCGGCGGCTTGTCGATTCCCTCGTTCTGGTTCGGCATGCTCATCATCTTGACCCTGCTCACACTCTTCAAATGGCTGCCGCCGATCACCTTCACGCCGATCTATGTCGATCCAATCGCCAATCTCACGCAGCTGATCTGGCCCGCGCTCGCGGTCGGCTATCGCTACTGCGCGGTGACCGCCCGCATGATCCGCTCCTCGCTGCTCGAAGTGTTGAACGAGGACTATATCCGCACCGCACGCGCCAAAGGCGTGTTCGAACGGGTGATCATTTCCCGACACGCGCTGCGCAACGCGCTCCTCCCGGCGATCACCGTGATCGGGCTCGAATTCACCTTCCTCATCGGCGGCCTCGTGGTCACCGAGCAGGTGTTCAATCTCAACGGCATCGGCATGCTGTTCGTGCAAAGCGTCTCTCGCAACGACTTCACCATGATCCAAGGCATGGTGATGCTGATCGCCGTGTTCTACGTGTTCACCAACCTCGTGATCGACCTGCTCTACGCGGTGTTCGATCCGCGCATCCGCTACGGGTGAGCTGATGACGATGGTCGCACCCGCGATCTCCGCTGCGCCGCCCATCCCGCGGCGGCGCAACGTGCTCGTCGAGTTTCTGCCAGCAACAGCCGCTGGGTGCCGTGAGTTTCCTCATCATTTTCGCGATGATGTTTGCCGGCATATTTTCCGAGTGGGTCGCACCTTATGACCCGCTCGACATCGATTTTGCCCAGATCCTGGCGGCCGCCGTCGTGGGAGCACTGGTGCGGGACCGACGCCTATGGCCGCGACATCTTCTCGCGCATCATCTACGGATCGCGCACGGCGCTGGTGATCGGATTCACCTCGTCGTTCGTGGGCTCGACCATCGGTGCCATCCTTGGCGTCGCCTCAGCCTATTTCGGAGGCAAGATCGACGACTGGATTCAGCGTTTCATGGACGTGCTGCTGGCCTTCCCGATCATCGTGCTGGCCCTGGTCGTGGTCGCCGCGGTACGCTCGGCACCCCTCTATCGGCGTCGACGTCAATCTCATCATTGCCATCGCGATCCCGATCCTGCCGCGCGTCGAGCGCGTGGTGCGCGCGGCCGCCCTGTCGGTGCGGATCATGCCCTATGTCGATGCCGCCCGCGCCGCCGGCTACTCCAACAGCCGCATCATCTTTCGCCACATGACGCCGAACGTGGTCGCGCCCTACCTGATCATGCTCACCGCCTTCATCGCGCAGGCGATCCTGGCGGAGGCGTCGCTCTCGTTCCTCGGCCTCGGCGTCACCGAGCCGACGCCGCCTGGGGGTTGATGCTGTCGGGCAACGCCGCCGACTTCTTCGACAAGGCACCCTGGATGATCCTGTTCCCCGGCATCGCCATCAGCCTCGCGGTCTTCGCCTTCAATCTGTTCGGCGACAGCCTGCGCGACTACCTCGATCCGCGCTTCAAGGTGTAACAAATGATCCGTCTCATACCGATCGCGCTGGGCTTGCTGATTACGGCCGGGTCGGCTCAGGCCCAGACCGGCGACGCCGCTTGGCCGGACCGGCCGATTCGCGTAATCGTGCCCTTCCCCGCCGGCAGCAGCACCGACATCATCGCGCGCATCATCGGACAGAAGCTCTCGGCCCGTCTCGGCCAGCAGGTCGTGATCGACAACCGCGCCGGCGCGAGCGGTAATATCGGCGCCGATGCTATCGCCAAGGCCGCGCCGGACGGCACGACGCATCGGGATTGCCACCGCGAGCACGCATGCGGTCGCGGTCAGCCTCGGCGCCACCTGCCCTATGATCCGATCAAGGATTTCGCGCCGGTAGCGATGATCGGCAGCCAGCCCTACGTGCTCGTGCTCTATCCCGGGCTCGCGGCCCGCAGATCTCCCGGAGCTGATAGCGCTCGCCAAGGCGAAACCCGGCACGCTCAACTACGGCTCGGCAGGTGTGGCGAGCCTCGCGCATCTCGCCACCGCGTTGTTCGCCAGCATGGCCGGCGTGAACATGCTCCACGTCCCCTACAAGAGCTCGTCGCAGTCGATGACCGACATGATCACCGGCCGGCTGGACATGCAGTTTGCGACCATCGCGCCGTCGCTTCCCAATATCCGCGCCGGGCAATTGCGCGCGCTCGTAACCAGCGGCAAGACGCGCGCCACCGTGCTGCCGGACGTGCCGACCGTGGCCGAATCCGGCCTTGCCGGCTACGAGGCGGCCTTGTGGGTTTCCTTCGTCGCACCGCCCGCCACGCCACCGGCCATCATCGCGCGGCTCAATCGCGAGGTGAACGACATTCTCAGCTCCGCCGAGGGCAAGGAAGCACTCGTCGCGCAGGGCATGGAGCCCGAGCCCGGCCCGCCGGCGGCGCTCACGGAGCGCATCCGCAACGACATCGAGAAATGGCGCGGCGTCGTGGCGAAGGCCGGCATCCGCCCCGAGTGACCGACGGGGGCGAACGAGGCAACCCGATCTGCTAGGATGTGTCCCGAGGCCCCTACCCAAGAGGTGGCCCGTTCGGGAGGACACTCCATGCGATTCATCATTGCGCTGTTCGCTCTCACCGCCGCATCGATGTCAGCTCTTGCCCAGGAGGCCCCACAGTTTCGGCCCGAACCGTTCTGGCCGAAGGCGCTTCCCGACAACTGGATCCTCGGGCAAGTCGCCGGCCTCGCCACCGACCGCAACGACAATGTCTGGATCGTCCACCGGCCGGGAAGCCTGCTCGACGACGAGAAAGGCGCGACGGCAGAATCCACCCGCTACCAAGTGCTGCAAGGCCGCGCCGCCGGTGATGCAATTCGATGCCGACGGAAACCTGCTGCGCTCCTGGGGCGGGCCCGGCCAGGGCTATAGCTGGCCGAAAAGCGAGCACGGCATATTCGTGGACAACGACGGCAATGTCTGGACGGCGGGCAATAACAAAGAGGACCATCAGATCCTGAAATTCGCCCCCGACGGCAAATTCCTGCTGCAGATCGGCAAGCCTGGAACGAGCGAGGGATCGAACTCGCAGGCCCAGCTCGGCCAACCCGCGCACATGGTCGTGGATGAGGCGGCGGGCGAGCTCTACGTCGCTGACGGCTATCTGAACCGCAGGATCGTCGTGTTCGACGCCAAGACCGGTGCCTACAAGCGCCACTGGGGCGCCTACGGCACCAAGACGCCGATCGACGACAAGCTGCCTGCCTATAGCCCGGCGGCGCCCTATCGCAGAGCTTCGGCAATCCGGTGCACTGCGTGCGACTGTCGAACGACGGTCTCGTCTATGTCTGCGACCGCGTCAACGATCGCATCCAGGTGTTCCGCAAGGACGGCACGTTCGTGAAGGAGTTCCGCGTCGATCCGCAGACGCTGGCGAACGGATCGGTCTGGGATCTCGTGCTGTCGAGCGACCCGCAGCAGAAATTCATCTTCATGGCCGACGGTGCCAACGGCCAGATCAGCGTGCTGGCGCGCGAGGACGGGAAAGTCCTCTCACAGTGGGGCCGCCACGGGCGCCAACCCGGCCAATTCAAGTGGGTCCATAACATCGGGATCGATTCGAAAGGCAATCTCTACACCGCCGAGGTCGGCTTCGGCCGTAGAGTCCAAAAATTCATCCCGGTGGCACCGGTGGTTCGGTAGCGATTGGCCAAACGCAGCGAAATCGAAACCGCGCTGCGCAGGTTAGCGCCAAGAATTCCGCCGCACGAGTTTGGTGCCGTGGTGGACCACGCCATGGATAGTGCCGGGCTGCAGGCGGCCGCCCCGGAAGCGGCCGCCTGGCTGTCGCTGGTTGCCTATGTACGACATGTGTTCACGGATTACGACGAGTTCCTGAATCAGGACTACGACCGCGAGAGCGCGAGATTCTTCGTGGCCTCGGAGATCGAGACGATCTTGAACGAATGGGGCGTGCGGCGGCGTTTGACGGCGGAAGATTGACCGCCTCAAGTCACCGCCAACGGTGCGAGCGCGTCGATGTCGGTGACGACGTCGACGACGACGGGACGGTTCGCCTTCAGCGCCTTCTCGATGGCCGGCCCGATGTCACCGGGCTTCTCCACCCGTATGCCGACGGCGCCCATGTCCTCGGCGAGGCGCGCGAAATTGACCTTGCTGAAGGTCCACATTTCCCGCGCCTGCTCGGTCTGCGTCCCGCCATAGACGCGGTCGAATCCGCGCTTGGATTGATTGCCGCTCGAATTGTTGTTGACCACCGTGACCGCATTGATGCCCCAGCGCGCGGCGGTCTCGATCTCGGCGATGTGATACCAGAACCCGGCATCGCCGGTGAACGTCACGACCGGCCGGTCCGGGCACGCGCACTTCGCCCCGAGACCCGCCGGAAACGCCCAGCCGAGATGGCCGGCGCTGCGCATGTAGCTTTGCCCGGGGCTGGTGAGATCGTACATGCCGCCCATCCACATGCCGCCATGGCCGGTGTCGACCACGACGATGCCGTTGTCCGGCACGTGCCGCGTGAGCTCCGCGCAGATGCGCTCGGGCCGGATCGGCACGGCGTCCGACGTGAGCGCCGATTTGTATTTGGCCGACCACTCCTGGCAGATTTTTTGCGCTTCCTCGACCCAGGCCTTGCGCTTGCCGGCGCTTCCGCGGTCGGCGGCGCTCACCATGCGCGCGAGCGTGACCTTGGCATCGCCGTTGACGGCGGCGAGGAGCGGATAGTTGCGACCGAGCGCCTCGGGATCGATGTCGATCTGGATCGCGGGCGTGCCGATCTTGGGCACCGCCCAGAAGTGCGTGGTCATGCCGCCGGTCTCGGTGCCGATGAAGCACACGAGATCAGCGCCGTTGACCACGCGGTTGGCGCTCTCGCGCGAATAGGTGCCGACCACGCCGACCGACAGCGGATGATTGCCGGGGATCGCGTCCTTGCCGTTGAGCGAGGTCGCGACCGGGATTTGCAGCGCCTCGGCCAGCGCCACCAATTCGGCGGCCGCACCCGAGGCGCGCACGCCACCACCCGCGACGATCACCGGGCGTTGCGAGTTCTGCAGATGCCCCAGCGCCGTCGCAATGCTGGCCTCATCCGGCGCCGGACGAAACGGCGGCACCCGCGCAAACTGCTGCTCGCACAGCGGCTCCATCTCCGCTTCTTCGGCGTCCACCTGCCCCTCGTTGCCCCGGAATTGCAGATGCACGGGGCCGGGCGTCCCCGACGTCGCGACGCGAAACGCCTGCCGCACCATGTCGGGAAAGCGCGCGACATCGTCGACCGTGGCATTGAACTTGGTCACCGGCTCGAACGCCGGCACGTCGTCGATCTCCTGGTAGACCTTGCGGAACTTGGTTTTCGGCTCGCGCCCGCCGGTCATGGCGATCACCGGCGAGTGCGCGAGCCACGCATCGCGCAAGCCGGCGGCGAGGTTGAGCGCGCCGATCACCTGCGCGGCGCAGACGCCGGGCTTGCCCGACGCGCGCGCATAGCCGTCCGCCATATAGGCCGCGGCCTTTTCGCCGTGCACGTGCAGGCGCTTGATGCTGGTACGGGTTTCCATCACGGCGAAGGTCTTGCGCAGCACCGCCGGCACGTGGAACACGTGGGTAACGCCATAGCCCTTGAGCATGTCGGCGAGGCATTCCGCCCCGCTCATTTTTCGATTGTGTCCGAGCATCATTGGGTTGAACCATCCGGGTTTGTTCTGGAGTTTAGTCGGCAGCAAAGCCTGGTCGCCATGCGGCCCGCACAATGACATGGAGAGGAAGGATGGCAAACAGCCATATCGGGAAAGTGGCGGTGATCACGGGGGCGGCGGCGGGCATCGGCCAGGCCTATGCGGAGCGCCTGGCGGCCGACGGCGCCACGATCGTCGCCGCGGACAGGCAAAGCGCCGATGAGACCGTCAGCCTGGTGAAAGCCGCCGGCGGCAAAGCCATTGCGGTTTCCTGCGACGTCAGCAAGCCCGCGGACGTCGCCGCGCTGGCGCAGGCGGTGGATGCGCAATTCGGCCGCTGCGACATCCTGGTCAACAATGCCGGCATCTATCCGATCCAGACGTTCGACGAGATGACGTTCGAGGACTGGCGGCGGATCATGTCGGTCAATCTCGATGGGCAGTTCCTCACCATCAAGGCGTTCGCTCCCGGCATGCGGCAGCGGCGCTGGGGGCGGATCGTCAATCAGGCGTCCGACACCTTCGCTCTCAATCTGGCGGGCTTCGCGCACTACATCGCCAGCAAGGGTGGGGTCATCGGCCTCACCCGCGCGCTCGCAAGCGAATTCGGCGAGGACGGCGTCACCGTCAACGCCATCGCGCCGGGCCTCGTGCGCACCCCAGGGACCGCCAACCGCAAGGAACGGCTGGCCGGCCTCGAAGGGACCGATGAATTCGCGCTGGCGGCGAGTCATCAATCGATCAAGCGCGGACTGGTGCCCGGCGACCTGGTCGGGACACTATCGTTCCTGACCAGCGACGACGCCGCCTTCATTACCGGACAGACCCTCTATGTGAACGGCGGCGCGGTCTATGTTTGAGGCACCACTTACTTGATCGCCAGCGGGTTGGTCGGCGACCCCACCGCGCCGGTGATCGGAATGGCCGGCGCGACGAACATGAACTCGTAGACCTTGTCCGCGGCGCAGTCCTCGGCGAGGTCCTTCAGATAGAAAATCTCTCCCATGGTCATGCCCATGATCGGGATGGTGATCCAATGCCAGGGTTGGTTGATGCCGCCTTCGGTGTTGTTCGGCCGCACCTCGCAGCCCCAGGTGTCGCTCGCGAGTGCGGCGAGCTCGGTGCGGGCCACCCACTCCAGCGTCTCGAAGGCAAAGCCCGGCGCATCGCCGCCCGGGTAGCCGTCCCAGCTGCCGGCCTTGAGGCAGCGCTCCATCTGGCCGGTGCGCACGATGACGTAGTCGCCGCGCTTAACGGTCACCCCTTGCGCTTCGGCGGTGTTGTTGAGGTCCTCACAGGTGATGCCGTAGCCGTCCTCGAGCGACTCCTTGCCGAGCACGCGCGCCACGTCGAGGAACACGCCGCGGCCGACCATCTTGTGCTTGGTCTTCTCGATGCCGCACTTTTGCGCGCCGGCCGATGTCACCTCGCGGCAATCGTAGCCGTTCCACATGTTGTTTTCGTAGAAGATGTGGCCGAGCCCGTCCCATTGCGTGCCGCACTGCAGCGGCATCGTCACCATATCGTCGGCGGCGCGGATGCCGCGCTTGTCGAGCACGCCGGAATAGGCGTCGGTGCCGGTGCGGATCATGGTGTGGATCGGATTGGTGCGTCCCATCGAGGGATAGTTGCTCTTGGCTCCCTGCGGGCCCGTGTGGTCGAAATTGAGCGCGAGCGAGATCACCTTGCCTTTGCGCACGAGCCCCGCGGCCGCGATGATGTCCTCGGGCGACGTGTAGTTGAGCGTGCCGATCTCGTCGTTCGGACCCCACTTGCCCCAGTTCTTGTATTTCTCCGCCGCGTCGCGGAGGTCCTGGCGAGTGATCTTCTTGGACGTCATGGAGAATCCTTTTTCTATGAGGGCTTCGACGAGAACGCGTGGCTGATGGTTTTCGGCTTACTGCCCACGCAGGACCGATGATAGCACCAACGACAAGATAAAAGAGGATGTCGTGAGGGCGGTACACCGCGCGTCGGCGCAAGGCACTTCGCGAGCCGAAATATTTAGGCCTGACTGAACAAGAGCTCGGCCGAGGTCATTCGCGCCGCCGACAGGAGGGGGTGTAATGAGCACGCGGATCAGGCTCGGCGATGCCGAGCCCGATTCGTACGTCGGCTCCTCAATTCTGCTGTCCCGAGAGGACGCGGCTCACTGCCGCCACTTCCCGCAACTCGTCCTTGGCCGGCAGCATCGGCTCTAGAATGCTGAGCAGCACGAAATTGTAGACACGGCCCAGTGCTGTCCGCGGCAAAACGCGCTGAAAACGCCCGGTCGGCGGCGCCATGCAGGTCGGGTTCATGGAGACGCCGTAGTTCAACGCCGATCCGGAGAACAGCCGGCCCGACTGCTCGACCACGCTTTGGTCGCTCTGCGTCTCAATCGCGCGTTTTACGATGTCCTTGATTTCGTCGGGCGTGGCCTTCGCGCTCGCCGCTAGCTTGTTCTGCGTGTCACGATCGAGCTTGAATTCGGTCGTCGCGTGCAGGATTTTCTGTCCCTGGCACACATAACCACCGGCATGGATGTGCTGCATGGCAACCCTGTTGCATTCGGGCTTTTCCATCAGCTTGGCGAAAATGAGCCAGTTCGGGCCGAGCGGAATTTCCTCGAGAACGACATCGGTCAGCGAGAAGTGCACCTTCTGGACATAGTCGTTGTCAACGTCGGCGTTGATTAACCAACCGAGATCCACCTTCACGTCGGTAGAGAATCGTCCTTTGCGTTGCAGTGTTTGCTGGATTTCCCAACTACGGGAAGCCGTCACTAAGCCTTCGATATCGGCTTTTTCGGGGTGACAAATCGCCTTGAAGTCTTTCACCGCCGCGTTGACATAGTAGAGCGAGCCTACGGTCATGAGAGTGGACGGCGGCGTTATCGGCACGAAGCCATATGAACGCAGCGTGTCACCAAGCGGGTCATCTGATCTCGGCCAGTAGTACGCCGCCGCGGGAACAGCCACAGTCGCCATGACCGCCGCGATCGCAAGCATCGTCGTTCTTCGCATGACTGCCTCCCATCAAGGGTCAAGCGTTCGCCTACGTGACGGATGCTCAACGGGCGGGACAACAAGCCCCACCGCACCGCACATAGCCCCCGGGGCAAGCGGAGGCCGACGTGACGATGCACGTCGTTGCCAATATCGTCGCGAGTATTCCGAGAATCCTGATGGTGCGCATGACTCTCTCCTTGGTCTTGCCAAACCGAGCATTCGCGCTGGCACTGCAATCAGTGATGGAACATTAATCAGGCCTCTTCTTTTGATGTGTGAATTGGTTCACACTCCGGTAAAATATGTCCGATGATGGGAGGAAGGCGCAGTCGATCGAGGGGCAACGCATGGCGGGCATCCGTGGCCAGTTTTGCCGAGGAAGCGCAGATTCCCACTTCAAGTCTCAACTCGAACAGCAACGTCTTTGATCAATGCGCGACATCGTCGTCGGCGTCATCTCCGACACGCACGGACTGTTGCGGCCCGAGGCGATCAGCGCATTGCGCGGCGCAGACATGATCATTCACGCCGGCGATGTGGGAAATCCGGAGGTGATCGACGAGCTGCGCCGCGTTGCGCCCACTTCCGTCGTCCGCGGGAACATCGACAAGGGACATTGGGCGGACGCTCTTCCGATGACCGAGGTGGTCGAGGTCGGCGAACGTCTCTTCCATGTGCTGCACGATATTTCCCAGCTCGACCTCGACCCCGCCGCCGCGGGCTTCGCGGCAGTCGTGTTCGGGCACTCGCATGTGCCCTCGATCGAGACTCGCGAGGGAGTTCTGTTCCTCAATCCGGGGAGTGCCGGTCCTCGCCGATTCAAGCTGCCGGTCACCGTCGCTCGTATCGGGGTGAAGGGTCAGCAAATGCGACCGAAGATCGTTGAACTGCAAGTGTGAATGTACTCGCCGCGGGCGTCGGCTCAGTCCGGCAGGCCGGCCCTGCGCAGGCCGTCGGCATACTTGGCGAAATCCTCCGGCCGGCGAAACGTCCCGATGCGATCCTTGAGATTGGACAGGCGCATCTCGGGGTCGAGCTCGAGCGCGCGGGCGACGGCCTTCTTCGCTTCCTCCAGCCGGCCCGCGAACGCGTTGCTGACGGCGGCGATCCGCAATGTCGCGAGGATGTTCGGCCGTTCCCAGAATGCCTTCTCGGCCCACGACGATGCTTCGTCGTATCGGCCGGCGAAGAAATGGGCGAATGCGGTCACTCCCTGCATCGTAAACATGAAAGGATCGAACGGGCTGAGCCGCATGGCACGCTGCAGGTGCTCGATCGCGACGTCGGGCTCGCCGCCTCGAAACGCGCGCACCGTGCCGCTGGCGTACCAGGCCGTGGCCAGATTTGGATTGAGAACGAGGGCCCGATCGATGAGCGCCACGGCGCCCTCGAGGTCGCCGACGACATAACCGAGCGCGAGCCCGCCGAACGCGAGCGCAACCGCATCATCTTTGCCCAGCTGCGCCGCTCGCGAGGCCAGCCGGGCCGCATCGGTCACGTCCTGTGCGCGGTCGGTGGTCCAGCCGTTGATCTTGCGTACGACGTAACAGAACGCCGCCATGCCATGCGGCGAAGCGAAATCGGGATCGAGCTCGGTTGCCTTGGCGTACAGCGCCAGCGCCTCGCTGACGGACTCCCGCGTCATGTGATGAGTGCTGGCCAGTCCGCGCAGGAAATAGTCGTAGGCATCGAGGCTTTCGGTCGGCTTGCGCTTGGCCCGCTCGATCTCGGCCTGCTCCAGCTTTGGCGAAATCGCGCCGACGACGCTCGCGGTCACCTGGTCCTGCAGATCAAAGATGTCCTCGACGCTGCCGTCGAAGTGATCGGCCCAGAGATGCGCGCCGGTCGACGCGTCGATCAGCTGGGCCGTGATGCGCACCCGGCTCGCCGACCTTGCGCACACCGCCTTCGAGCACATAGCGCACACCCAACTCGCGACCCACCTGCTTTACATCCACGGCCCGGCCCTTGTAGGCGAAGCTCGAATTGCGGGCGATCACGAACAGCCAGCGGATGTGACAGAGCGCAGTGATGATGTCCTCGACGATGCCGTCGGCGAAGTATTCCTGCTCCGGATCATCGCTCATGTTCTGGAACGGCAGGACGGCCATCGACGGTTTGTCGGGCAGCGCGGGTCCTTGCTGGGCGGGGTCGATGAGACCAATGAGGCGATAGCCGCGGCCCGGCGCGGTAACTAGGTAGCTACGCCCGCTCATGTCCCGGTCGAGCACCTTTCGGAGTGCCGAAATCTGGACCTGGAGGTTGTTCTCTTCGACGACGACCCCCGGCCAAACCCGCGCCAGAAGCTCGTCTTTGGTGACGACATCACCCCCGGCCGAGGCCAACACAGACAAAATATCGAGCGCTCGACCGCCCAGCCGCACGCGGAACTCCATCGCACGACAGTTCCCGCTGTCCGAGGTCGAACCGGAACCGGCCGAATCTTATTTCGCCGCTCATCGAACCTGCCCGGGCCGCGGATTCACAAAATTTAAGTTCCTGAACCAAAGACCTTAAGAGGGTCCAGGACTACGGTCCAGCAACCTGCCGATTCACACACCCTCGCGGCCGCAAGGCTCGGCGCATGAGGAGACCCCAGATGGGAATCTTCACACGATACGGACTTGCTGTTCCTGGCGCAGGCCGAGGCTCCGATCCGCAAACCTCCCGCTTCATGACCGCACTCCATCCGATGCTGCCGCGCTGGGGCTACGCCGCAGCGACGGCAATTGGACTCTCTGCTCTGCTGTTCGTTCCCCCCGACAGGAGCATCGAGGAGGTTGCTCGCCTCGAGCGGCTCGCTCCCGAAATCGAGCGTGCGCGCACCCTCCCCCCGGAAACCAGAGAGAGCATCAGCCGGCTGGTTACTCGCCAAAGCATGCTGGTCGGGACCGGCGGCCAATCGCACGAGGTGCGCCGAAAGGCGGCGATCGACCGGGTAACGAGCGCGATGAGAGCAAAGGAAGATAGCTCCACCGGCAAAAGTATCGCGGACGCGGCAATTCAGTAGACCGCGCAGGCGAACGCCTCCGAGCCGCGACGCCTCTGACGGCGAGCGGCCCCGCGTTTGAGAAGGAACCATCAAATGGGCAAGATCATCTCGTTTGGGATTGCTGCCGTTCTGGCATTCGTCGCAATCGCAACCTGGGCAACTGCGACAACTCACGCCAACGATCCCGCACGCGCGTCCGCTGCGTTCGGCAGCCAAATCAACCCGTTCGAGTTTATGAAGAGCTCGAAGGACCTGCCGCATCAGCAATACGACGCGCATTGACCGACACCCGTCGATCGCAGAAGCGCTTGCCGAAGCGAGCCTGGTCATCATTCTCCCTCGTCTTTTTTTCTAAGCTTGCGCCTCGTGGGAGCAAGGACGCGCGACCCACGGCTTGTGCATTGGTCATGCCACTCGCCGGCTCACCCGCCAGTGAAGCGGCTCACATACCGCAAAAACTTTTGTGACCGGCGATGACTTCGACGGAACGCTTGTGCGGGCGAGACATCTTCCGGCAACGGAACTCACGTGCCGCTTCCGGCAACCGGAACTGACATGCCGCGAGCGTGAACGCGCACCCTCCGGGACGCACATTGTGTGACGACGATCACATCGCATCCCAGGCGGGATTCCTATCGTACATTCAGCGAATCACGACCGCGTCCGCCTTCGACGTCGGTCCAACGAAGAGTTCCGTATGCAACCGCGATCCAAGGAGTTCCGCGCCCACGCGGCAGAATGCCGGGAACTCGCGCGCCGCATTCGCGATCCCGAGGTCAAACGTCAATATGAAGAGCTGGCGCGGCAGTGGGTCGAGCTCGCCGAGCAAGCCGAACGGCGCTGCGACCGACCGACCGGCTCACGCCGGAACTGAAGCCGGCGACCGCGGGTTATGACGACAGACCCGAGTTGATAGCCACACGGGAGGTTGTCATGGCCAGATGCGAGACCTGCGGAAACGACTACGACAAGGCGTTTCAGGTGACCCTGAACGGCTCGACCCATACCTACGACAGTTTCGAGTGCGCGATCCACGCGCTGGCGCCGAAATGCGAGAACTGTGGAATCCGCATCGTCGGCCACGGGCTTGAAAAGGACGGAACGTTCTTTTGCTGCGAACACTGCGCCGAAGTCATCGGCGTGACCGGACTTCGCGACCGAATCGGCGCGGCAGCCTGACCGCGATTGCGACGAGCGCGAATGGATTGAGTGCCGAAACGGTATCCCGCCACATCTGCCGGTAAGTAAAAACCGCGGCGAAGAATTTTCGGCGAACGCCGCAGCAAGAAAGCTGCGCGCTTAAACCTATCAGCAACGATTGCGGAGCACTGTCGTGCGCATCCTTCGAACCAGATAGGCAGCGCATGACCTATAACCTGGCGGCGGCCGCGGCGGCGACCGAGACGGACGAGTCGACAATTCTGAAGTCGATCGAAGGCGGCAAGATCGCCGCCACGAAGGACGAGTTCGGCGAATGGCGCATCGAGCCCGTCGAACTCCATCGCCTCTATCCGTCTATCACGAAGCCCGGCTTCGACAGCGATGCGGCGAAACCTGCTGCATCGACGGCGGATGCCTTGGATCTCGAAGGACAGATCGCCGCCCTCATCAGCCAGGCTGGGGATCGTCTGCGGCAGCAACTCGACGACGCGCAGCATTGCCGGAACGACGCTCGGCACGAGCAACCGCCAAATCCGCCACACCAGCGGCGCTGAAGCTCCCCCCACGCGATGCGCTCAGCGCCGCGCATCGAGCCGCTCCGATCGGCTCGAGAAGCACCCCGGCCGTGCCCTCATCACGGCCGGGGTGTCTGCTTCGTGCCACCGGCTCACGTCGTCGGTGCAACCGCCCTTTCCGCCGATTGATTCGCGTGATACATTGCGTACGCGGACGCTGATTTAACCGCGAGCTGCCAGCGGGACATGCCGAAGTCCTGTTTCTCAGCGGCAGCGCCGATGCCATCGGCAGGCCTTCACTCCGAACGTCGCGCGAAATCCGTTGCGGGCACCATCGACGCTTTGCCGTCTGGGCACCCGCGGACGCGTTGGCTGTGTCGTCAGGCATTCAGGCAGAGGGACGCAATGAACCTTCACCGTCGCCGGTTTCTGCATCTAGCCGCCGCTGCCGTCGCATGTCCCAGCATGTCGCCGCTCGCGTCGGCGCAAACCTATCCGTCCCAGCCGCTGCGCTGGGTCGTCGGATTTCCGCCGGGCGGAGGTGCCGACACCGTCTCGCGGATCATGGCCCGGTGGTTGTCGGAGCGGCTCGGCCAGCCGGTCGTCATCGAGAACAGGCCGGGCGCGAGCACCAGCATCTCCGTGCAGGCGGTGATCAACTCGCCGCCCGATGGATACACGCTGCTGTTCATTGCGGCCTCCGCCGCGGTCAACGTGTCGCTATTCGACAATCTTCCCTACCACCTGTTACGAGACATCGCGGCGGTGTCGGGGTTGATCGATTTTCCGTTCGTCATGATCGTACATCCGTCGGTGCCGGCGAAGACGGTTGCCGAGTTCATCACCCATGCCAAGGCCAATCCGGGCAGGATCAGCATGGCCTCGTTCGGCGCCGGCTCGACCTCGCACGTAGCCGGCGAGCTGTTCAAGTCCATGACCGGCGTCAATCTCGTTCATGTCCCCTATCGCGGGTCCGCGCCGGCGCTCACCGACATGATCAGCGGCCAAGTGCAGGTGATGTTCGACGTGATGACAAGCGCGATGCCGCACATCCGCTCGGGCGCGTTGCGCGCACTTGCCATGGGAGGAAAAAATAGATTTCCGGCGCTGCCCGACCTGCCGACGGTCGGCGACACCGTTCCGGGATACGCGGCGAACTCCTGGTGTGGCCTCGGCGTGCCGAAAGGAACACCAGCCGCGATCATCGACAGGCTCAACCGCGAGATCAATGCCGGCTTGGCGGACCCGAACGTCGTCGAGCAACTCGCCAAGGTAGCTACCACGCCGATCATCTACACACCGGCGGAGTTCGGCGCCTACATGGCGGCCGAGGTCGAGAAATGGGGCAAGGTTGTTACGGCGGCCGGGGTCAAGCCCGATTGATGCGAGCTAGCTTTGGCGGGGGTGCCCGACCGAACCTCGGAAGCGGCCGTCACGGCGGACATTCGGTCGCGCAAGCGGCGATTGCATCCCGGCGACGAAGTCGGCGGAACAGGCTATCGTAGACGCCCGGACCGCAACGATCGGCGCCGGACATAGAGAACCAAGGGAACGCACATGAAGATCGCCAACGTGATCGCCCGCGTGCTGGCCGGCTCTGCCTGCCTCCTCCTCGCCAGTGCCAGCTATGCGCAGAGCCCCGGATATCCCGACCGTCCCGTCAGGATCGTCGTGCCGTTCGCGGCCGCCGGACCGACCGACGTGGTGGCGCGCCTCATCGCCCAGAAGCTGGCCGAGAAGTTCGGCCAGCAGTTCTACATCGAGAACATGGCGGGCGCGGGCGGCAACCTCGGCATGGCCGCCGTGGCCAGGGCGCCGGCCGACGGCCATACCATCCTGATCGCGTCGTCGAGCTTCAACGTCAATCCTAGTCTCTACGCCAAGGCGCCCTACGACCCCGACAGGGACTTCGCACCCGTCACCATGGCCGGAGCGTCTCCCAACGGGCTGTTCGTCAATCCCAGCATCCCGGCGAAGTCGGTGAAGGAGCTGGTCGATCTGCTCAAGGCGAATCCCGGCAAGTATACATTCGCCTCGCCCGGCATCGGCACGACGCCGCACCTGTCGAGCGAGCTGTTCAAGCTCACATTCGGGCTCGATTTCGCGCTCGCCCCGTTCCCGGGCGGCGGGCCCTCGATCCAATCGGTCGTGGCCGGGCACACGCCGATCTGCATCCAGGCGATACCGCCGGCGACGCCGCTGGTGAAGGATGGCAAGCTACGCGCGCTCGGGATCACGGCCAAGACGCGCTCGCCGGCGCTGCCCGATGTGCCCACATTCGAAGAGGTCGGAATCAAGGGCCAGGAGGCCGAGACGATGCAGGGCATATTCGTGCCGGCGGCGACGCCCAAGGCAATCGTCGACCTGCTGCAGGCGGAGGTCGCACGTATCGTCCGGCTGCCCGATGTGAAGGAAAAATTGCTGGCAATCGGCCTCGACCCCGGCGGGATGTCGTCGGCGGAATTCGCCGCCTACATCAAGACCGATATCGCCAAATGGAAGAAGGTGATCACCGACGCGAAGATCCCGCTGATCGGAGGATAGAAGCATTCTCCGGAACAGCGAGCGCCGATCTTGGGTTTACCCGAGATCAGCAATTTGAATATGGCCCCAGTCGGCTACGACTTGGGCAATGGCGGTTTCCTCAGAAGCAGAAGATGCGACCAAGCAAGAAACCTAACGGCCAAAACCTCGCGACCTGGAGGACGCCGGTATCAGGTTGAAGCCCACATCAACTTGAACAAAGGACGGGCGCCGGGCTGGAGGATGGGCTTGCACGTGCAAAGCCCACCCTCCATCGGCTCAAATGTAGGCGGAAGCTGGCCGGACCACCATCTCGTGCGTTGTGTCCCCTACCTTAAGCTCGGAAAGTTGCTTGCGATAGAAGTCGAGCACGAACAGCCGAATGGCCGATGAGAGATTGCCTTGTTGCCGCTCTGAGTCGATCGCAGCTACCAGGTCGGACAACGTGACCGCACGCCCACCAGCGATCTCCTTCAACCCCCTCCAGAACGCATCCTCGAGGCTCACACTCGTCTTGTGACCTGCGACGACGATGGAGCGCTTAACCACCGAAGACTTCATGAAGACACCCCCGTTTGTTGCACTACAGAGACATCCGAACAAAAAAACCGTCCCGCACTGTGGCAGTTAGGAAAGAAACCGCCCCCGTTGCAGAAATCACACAGGCCCACGCACAATGTAGCAAAGCATCCTCCCAAGGGAGGGTAATGCGCGTCACTCTTGCTATAATGGCGCCGCTCGGGCCCAAAAGCCTGTCATTGGTAATGCGGTGCGGCGCTAATTAGATACCATAGACACTAAGGCGGTACGGTAACCTGCCTTTGGTTACCCACATTCAGGCCCGATTCGCGAGCGCGATCATGACCCCGAGTTCCACCAAATCTTTGCAAGTTGCATCGGTGGCCAACCCGAGAGCGGGACAGATCGGCATGGCGGCCGCGGTCTCGATCGGTATCGGAGGGATGGTCGGCGCGGGAATTTTTTCGATCCTCGGCGTCGTGGCGCATGCGGCCGGCAACGCGATGTGGCTCGCCTTCGCCATCGGCGGCGTGGTGGCGCTCTTGTCCACCTATTCCTACGCCAAGCTCGGCGCCACGTTTCCTTCCGCGGGCGGCGCGGTGCACTTTCTGGTGAAGAGCTACGGCGACGGCGTTCTGGCCGGCGGGCTGAACCTCTTCATGTGGGTCGGCTACATCATCTCGCTCGCCTTGTACGCCACCGCCTTCGGCAGCTACGCCGCCACCTTCTTCACCGCCGGGCATGCTCCACTGCTGGTGAAATCGCTCGCGGTCGGCTCCGTCGTGCTGCTGACGGTGGTCAATGCCTTCGGCGCCAAGATCATGGGCCGCTCGGAAACGCTCATCGTCGCGGTCAAGGTGGCAATCCTTGTGCTCTTCGCAGCAGTCGGCTTGTGGTTCATCCGGCCGGGATACCTCTCGCCGGAGCTGTGGCCCGCGGCCCAGTCGGTGCTGTTCGGGGCGGGCGTGCTGTTCATCGGCTACGAAGGTTTCGGCCTCGTGACCAATGCCGCCGGCGACATGCGCAATCCGCGGAAGTTGCTGCCGCGCGCGCTGTACACCAGCGTGATCCTGGTCATCGCGATCTACCTCGCCGTCGCGGTAACCGTCACCGGCACCTTGTCGGACTTCGAAATCGAGCAAGCCCGGGACTATGCCCTGGCCGCGGCCGCCAAGCCGTTTCTGGGCGAATTCGGTTTCCGCCTGATTGCCATCGCAGCCCTGTTCTCGACCGCCTCGGCTATCAACGCCACGTTGTTCGGCGCGGCCAACTGCTGCTACATGATCGCCCGCGACGGCGAGCTGCCCGCCGGACTATCGCGGACCGAATGGAAGCAGGCCACCGGCGGGCTCATCCTCACGGCCGCCCTGGTCGTGCTGGTGACGTTGAGCTTCGACCTTTCCGGTATCGCGATGATGGGAAGCGCCGCCTTCCTTCTGATCTATGCCGCGGTCAATGCGGGCCATCTGAGGGTGCTGCAACAGACCGGAGCGAACGCGGTCATCGTGTGGCTGTCTCTGCTCACCTGCCTCGCGATGTTCGCGGTGCTGTGCGTGTATACCTATCAGGAGCAGCCGCTGGCGATCGCCGCGCTCGTCGTCTTCGCCGCCGCATCGTTCGCGGCCGAATGGGCCTACCGGCGGTGGACAGGACGAACGATCAAGGAAGAAAGCTAGCGCCCCGAGAGCACCACCACCCTCGCGCCGACCTGCGTGCGTTGGTAGAGGTCGATGACATCCTGATTGATCATGCGGATGCAGCCGGAGGAGACGCTGGTGCCGATGGACCACGGCTCGACGGTGCCGTGGATCCGGTAAAGGGTGTCCTTATTGCCTTGCCAGAGGTACAGCGCGCGGGAGCCCAACGGATTGCGCGGCCCACCGGGCACGCCGAGACCGCCTTGCAGGTCGGTCACCTGCCGCCTGAGCTCAGGCTGGCGCGCGATCATCTCCTTGGGTGGATACCAATCGGGCCATTCCTGCTTGTCGTGGATGGTCGCCACCCCCGACCAGCCGAACCCCTGTCGCCCGACGCCCACGCCGTAACGGATCGCCCGTCCGCCACCTTGGACAAGATAAAGGAAGTGATTGGTCGCATCGACGACGATCGTGCCGGCTTGCTCGTTCGTGGGAAACGCGACGACCTTGCGCAGAAATTCCGGATCGATGTCGGACAGTCTTACCGCAGGAATAGGAAAGGGCTCGCCGTCGACCCGCGCGTACAGTGCCGCGTACTGCCGCATGAGCGCGGGATCGACTGGCCGCGCGACCTCACCTGGCCGACCGGGCCCTGCCCCTGGCGGACCAGGCTCCGGGTCAGGGGCATATTCTCTGCGCGGAAATGGCGGCCCCGGCCGCCCCCAGAACGGTGGCGGTGGTGGCGGCGGGTTGCCGAACACGCGACATGACCAGGGGAAACGGTCATCGCAGGCCTGAGCCAAGGTTTGTGCCGAGCTCGGCGCCCATGCGCCATGGGCCGTCAATCCGGTGACGATTGCGCCGATGGCCAATACGCGACGATCCAGCATCTGCGACTGATGTCCTAGCCCCGATGTGGAGCTGTCTTGCCGTGCGCATGGAGAACGACTGCGGCCGCGGTATTTTTTCTCACACTTGGACTTGGCGAAATTTGGACTGGCTAAGTCAGCCGGGGCGATCGAGGACTGATGAACTCGAGACGTCGTGCAATTGTGATTGGCGATGTCCGGACGATCGTTGCGTTTCGGACGATTCACTAGCCGGCGCAGCGAGTCTCAAGAGCGCGTGATCGCATTTGGCCCTTGGTACCATCATCCGGTGTGGCGGTAGTCAAGTGCTGACGATGACGCGAAGTCCGTTGGATTGTCGCATTGGTGACCCACTAGAGCCAGAATCAACTGTGAAATCCGGGACATCGATCACGCGGAGGCGGGCAGCGCATTGATGGAAATACGACGGAGGGACAAATGCCACAACGAATGACAATATTCGTGACGGCCATCCTCGCCATCGTCGTCGCAGCTGTTTCATTGACAGCCCGAACGAGCATTGCTCAGCGCGCGGCCGATGAGTGCATCACCAAGCCCAATTCGACGGCACCTCAGGGCAGCCACTGGTACTATCGCATCGATCGTGCAACGCGCCGGCAGTGCTGGTACCTGGGAGCCGAGGGGGAGAAGGTACGCGCGCGGCAGGCCGGAGCGCGGATGAAGTCGTCGGCTCCAAAGGCGACGCCGCAGTCGACCACGGAGACATCCGGCGAAACCACGGCGGCCGAAGCCGCGCCCATCAAGACCGCCTCGGCGGAAGCCACGTCTTCGCCAACTGAAGCCACGCCTGCGCCAGCCGTTGCCGGCCACCCTTTCGCGGCCGTCGATGATCCGGCTACGGCCTTCTCCATGCGCTGGCCTGCTCTCCCGAAATCAGCCGGTTCGATCGAACGCGAACCAGCGTTGATGAGCAACAGCTATGCCGACGAGTATGCGAGCTATACGCTCGAGGGTGCACCGTTGGCATGGCCTATCGTTACTTCGGCCAACCTCCCAGCGGCCGGGCGGATGCTCGAATCTGCGTTCAGGTCCGATCGCATGCTTGCGCTTCTGGCCGGCGCGCTGGGGCTTGCGGCCATTTTCATCGGCATGGTTTTCAATCCATCCAAGGGTCGTGGCGTTGCACAAGGTCGCATTCGCAAACGTTGGTGGCGCTCGGCCCCGAACGCAGACCAAGTCGACCCCGGCTTCGGCGATCCGCTCGCTGCAGCTCGCCGGGTTGACCTCGCAAGCAAGCCGGTGGCCAGGACACGCGAGCCACACAAGCCGGGTGTTCCCAAGTCGAGCGACGCCAAGCGCAGCGATTCAGGTCACGACCTCGAAGCCAGCTTGCAGAAGCTCTTGCGCGACTGGAAGCGCGCCGCGGCGTAAGCGCTTCGCGATCCGCCCCCCATGTCAATGCCAATTTGGTTAGCGGCGGCGTCGTGCCTCCACCGACGCATTGCGGAGCGGCTTCTTGTAAAATGTCCGATTCATCGCGAGAATATCGGCACCACCGATATGCTCGATGACCGCCGTCTGACCGGAGCGCTCCTAGCGGCGAACTCCGGAAGTCGGAAAAGGCGGCGGGGAGGACGTCGATGAACCAGCTCGACTTGCAGGGCCGTCACGCCGTCGTGACGGGAGGCGCGTCCGGGCTCGGCTTGGCCATTGCGCAACGCCTGAAATCGTCCGGCGCGAGCGTGACCATCTGGGATCTGGACGAAGCCGCGGGGCGCGCGGCAGCGCAAGCGCTGTCGGGCAACTCCGTCGTGGCCGACGTCAGCGATTTGGCGTCGGTGACGAGTGCGATGCAAGCCACGACAAAGCTCGTCCCTTCCATCGATATCCTGATCAACAATGCCGGCATCTCGGGGCCAAATGAAAAGCTGTGGGAATACCCTGTCGATGGGTGGCACCGGGTTTTCGCGGTCAACGTTCACGGCGTCTTCAATTGCTGCCGCGCCGTCGTGCCGCTGATGCGGACCCGCAACTACGGGCGAATCGTCAACATCGCCTCGGTCGCCGGCAAGGACGGCAACCCCAATGCGTCCGCCTACAGTGCGAGCAAGGCCGCGGTCATCGCCCTGACCAAATCGCTCGGCAAGGAGCTCGCCGACACCGGCGTCCGCGTGAACTGCGTCACGCCCGCCGCGGTGCGAACGCCAATATTCGACCAGATGTCGCAGGCGCATATCGACTACATGCTCGCAAAGATTCCCATGGGTCGCTTCGGGGAGCCGCAGGAGGTCGCAGCACTGGTGACGTGGCTGGCGACGGCGGAATGCTCGTTCAGCACCGGCGCGGTGTTCGATCTCTCCGGCGGACGATCGACCTATTGAGACCGCCGCAAGCGCTCACGCCTTGCGATCGATCACCACGATCGCCAGCACTGCGGAACGGCGTCAACGATCTGCCGCAGGCGGCTCATCCAGGAAACTCTTGCTGTCGCAATGCCTTATCTGGATCGACTTGAGCTAAATTTGTCCACAATGACCCGCCACATGCGGCGGTAAAGCCTGCCCGGCCGGGTGGTCGACCGACTATCTTGCCTCGTATCTTGAGCGGTAGGATGCCGTGACCATTCCAGGGGCGGGCTGCATGCCACTGCACATGTTCGTCGTTGCGGCGCTGCTGAGCGCGATCATCGGCGCCCTGCCGGCGGCGGCGCAGCCCGCGGCCGACCTGCAGCTCGTGCTCGCGGTCGATGCGTCCGGCAGCGTCGATCAATACCGCTTCGAGCTCCAGAAACGCGGCTATGTCGCCGCGTTCCGCCACGCACGGGTGTTGCAGGCCATTCGCTCCGGCCCAAACCAGGCGATCGCGGTGACCATGGCGCAATGGACCGGGCCGACGATGCAGGTGCATGTCGTCGGATGGATGCTGGTCGGCGACGATGAATCCGCCGCCGCCTTCGCCTCCGCCGTCGAGCGCGCGCCGCGTCAATTGTTCGGCGGCGGCACCTCGATCAGTGGCGCCATCGACTATGCGATGACGCTGTTTCCCAAGAGCCCGTTCCGCGCTCCGCGCCGGGTGATCGACATCTCCGGCGACGGCTCCAACAATCGCGGCCGTCCGGTCACATTCGCCCGCGACGAGGCGGTCGCCGACGGCGTGGGCATCAACGGTCTGCCGATCCTCGCGCTCGAGCCCGATCTCGACCGCTACTACCAGGACAGCGTGATCGGCGGTCCCGGGGCCTTCGTAGTCGCCGCGAAGGACTACGAGACCTTCGGCGAGGCGATCCTGAAGAAACTCATCACCGAGATCGCCGCCAACGATCGACCGCGCCTCCGCCTTCACGCGCGGCGATAGTCCGCAAGGCAGGAATTCACGCGCGATCAGTTTCTCGCCTTGACGCCGTCGGTCCAGTCGAACTTGAAGGATGACTGTACGAACACGCCAAGGCGGCTCGTGTCGAACCTTGCGCTGGCCACTTCAAAGGCTGGCGCCGCGTTGACGTAGATCTGGTCGAACGCTTCGGTCGTCCACATCGCCCAGTATCGACCGCCGACGCCGACGGTCCAATGATCGGTAACGAAGTACGACACAGCCGCTTCGAGCTGCACTCCGCGGCCCTTGTCGCCCCATTGCTCGAAATATGTCGTCTCGGGCCGAAGCAGATGGTTGTCACGGCCTTTCATTTTTACCCAAGGGAGATAAGCAACCTCTCCATTCAACCGCCAGCGATCGCCGAGCATGGTCTCGCCGGCTAGACCGACTCGGATGGCTTGCCACGTGGATTGCTGTTGCCCGACAAGGACCGATGTCGGGACCGTCGGATCGAAGCAACCGGTCCCGAATTGGGGAGGCGTTGCGATCTGTGCGCAGCCATATGTGTCGCCGCGCTGGTCCAGATAGTGATAGCCGACGAACGGACCGACCTTGTAGCCGGGTCCCCTCAGCACGTTGTATCCGACATCCGCAGTCGCGTACGCCAGCTTGCCGTTCTTATGATCGGACAGCGTGTTGCCGTAGATGAATCCGAAGCCGTTCCAATCTTCATCATTGGTCTGGCCCTTGAAGGTCCCGATGCCGATGTTGCTCTTCACGAACCAGTTCCAGGGACTGTCGAGACGCTGGAACAGCTCCCCGGCGGGTCCTTGCAGGTTGTCGTAGGAGAGCCTGGATATCGGCGACGGCTGGATGATGCTCCAGGCGAACTTGCCGGTGCTGTACCAGATGCGCGCGCCACCCTCGAACTCCCAACCTGGAGCCCAAACGGGCGCGGCCTTGTAGACAGGTCCCTTCACCGGATATGCGGGAGCAACGGAAGGCCAGCCCGTCCATGGATCCGCACCCAGCCTGTAGTTGACGCCGACCTTCACGTGATGAAGGTCTTGCCGCACATCGGTGGTCGATCCCGGAACGTCCACGAGTGGAGGGATGCGCCGCATGGTCGGTGGCGTTCCGATGGAGGCGTCCGCGAATTGCAAGTAGTCGTATTCGACCTTGAACGACCACGCCGGCGTCAATGCACGCTCGATTCCGCCGCCGACGGTCCCGCCGGTTCTCCAGTAGCTGTTTGAAGTGGCCGGCGCGATGCCAATCGGGCCCCCGTTGCCGAAGCCGGCATTGCCGCCGACGTGGATGTCGACGTTGTTGTGAACGAACGCGAGGCCGCCCTTCGCATACAGGAGCGTACGACCGTCCGCGCCGAGCGCCTGACCGATGCGCCCCGTCAACGTGGCGGCTGCGTTCGGATGGACATGGCAATCCGAGGACAGGAAGTGCGTCGAGACAGCGAAGCAGGTGTTGGTGCCGTTGGACGTTATCCCGCTCGCGTCGAGCTCGACGCCGAACACCCATGACGAACCCGGTGCTTGCCAGTTGTAGCCGACCTGCCCACCGGCAAGAAAACCGGGAGTTCTGACGTAGTCGCCGAAGATCGGCGAACCGTAAGGATTGGAAAAATCGGTCCAGCCAGCCTGGGCACCGACGTGCACACCGACATAGCCGCCGGTCCAGTTCCAGACAGGCGGCGGTGCTTTGCCGATCGGCATATCCGCCGCACGCGCCGGATCACCTGCAGCCAATGCGACAAACGCAATGCCTCCCAACAAAAATTTCTTCATGACAGCCCCCTGCGATTGAAATGCATCCCGCAATACCAGCGGAGACGATTTAAGGTTGCAGGTCTATCCGAACACCTTTCAATCCTGTGAATTAGTCTGCTTTCATGCGACCTTGTGGTGTTTCAATCACACGTACGGCAATGCGGAAGACCCCTTGATCGTTGACCGCTCAAACTCCGTGACAACACGCGCAAGGTCGAAGATCAAACCGCACACATCGAGTGTGAAAAAGGAGATCGTGTCGCGAGGGCGACTTTTGCCGCGGCCGCCAATTCAACATCCACTGCTCGGCGGCGAGGGGTTGAAGAATTGATAGCTCGACGTCCATATGCATGCCCCGAGCGGGTGGCCGCGTCGGCCCGCTCCCCACTACCGATCCTTACGATAGGTGCACGCGTGATGACTTCGATTGACCGACGGATCGCTCAGGAACTTGGCGTCCGCGAGGAGCAGGTCGCAGCCGCTGTGGCGTTGCTCGACGGCGGCGCGACGGTTCCCTTCATTGCCCGGTATCGCAAGGAAGCGACCGGCGCGCTTGACGACGCGCAGTTGCGCACCCTCGACGAGCGCCTGCGCTATCTGCGCGAGCTGGAGGAGCGGCGCAACGTCATCCTCAATTCGATCCGCGAGCAGGGCAAGCTCGACGACGCGCTCGAAGCCGCAATCCGTGCCGCAGACAGCAAGGGGCGGCTGGAAGACATCTATCTGCCGTTCAAGCCGAAGCGCCGCACCAAGGCCGAGATAGCCAAGGAGGCCGGCCTGGAGCCGCTCGCGGATCTGCTGCTGGCGCACGCGGAGAACGACCCGCTGGTCGCGGCGGCAAGCTTCGTCGATGCCGACAAGCAAGTCGCCGATGCAGCGGCCGCACTGGAAGGTGCCCGCGCCATCCTGGTCGAGCGTTTTGCCGAGGACGCCGATTTGATCGGGTCGCTGCGCGAGGAGATGTGGTCGGTCGGACGTCTCGCTTCCAAGGTGCGGGACGGCAAGCAAGAGGCTGGAGCCAAGTTCAGCGACTATTTCGATTTCGGCGAGAACCTGGCAAAGGTGCCGCCCCACCGGATCCTGGCGCTGTTCCGGGCCGAAAAGGAAGAGATCCTGGATGTCACCATCGAGCCGGAAAATCCGGCGACGGCAACGACTGGATCGAGCCCCTACGAGCTGCGGATCATGCGCCGCTTCGGCATCAGCGATCGCGGGCGTCCTGCCGACAAATGGCTGATGGACACCGCGCGCTGGGCCTGGCGCACCAAGATCCAGGTCCACCTCGGCATCGACCTGCGGATGCGATTGTGGAATGCGGCTGAAGAGGAATCGGTCCGGGTGTTCGCCGCCAACCTGCGCGACCTCCTGCTCGCCGCCCCCGCCGGCGCCCGCGCCACCATGGGCCTCGACCCTGGTTACCGTACCGGCGTCAAGGTCGCGGTGGTCGACGCCACCGGCAAGGTGGTCACGACCTCGGTGATCTATCCGCATGAACCGCAGCGGCAATGGAACGAGGCGCTCGCCATCCTCGGCAAGCTGGCCAAGCAGCATAAGGTCGAATTGATCTCGATCGGCAACGGCACCGCGTCGCGGGAAACCGACAAGCTCGCGACCGAAGTGGTCAAGCTGCTGCCCGACCTGAAGATGTCGAAGATCGTGGTTTCGGAGGCCGGTGCCTCGGTCTATTCCGCCTCCGCCTACGCCTCGGAGGAGCTGCCCGACCTCGACGTCACCCTGCGCGGCGCCGTATCGATTGCGCGACGGCTGCAGGATCCCCTCGCCGAGTTGGTCAAGATCGACCCGAAATCGATCGGCGTCGGCCAGTACCAGCACGATCTCAGCGAGCACAAGCTGTCGCGCTCGCTCGACGCCGTGGTTGAGGATTGCGTGAATGCAGTCGGGGTCGATGTCAACACCGCCTCGGCACCGCTGCTGGCACGCGTCGCGGGCATAGGGACCGGCCTGGCACAGAACATCGTGCTGCACCGCGACGCCAACGGCCCCTTCCGCTCACGCAAGTCGCTGAAGGAGGTGCCACGTCTGGGGCCAAGGGCGTTCGAGCAATGCGCGGGCTTCTTGCGCATTCCCGGCGGCGCGGATCCGCTCGACGCTTCCGGTGTGCATCCGGAGGCCTATCCGGTGGTCAGGAGGATCATCGAGGCGGCCAAGACGGACATCAAGGGCCTGATCGGCAACACCACGACGCTGCGTGCGCTCTCGCCGAAGAATTTTGTCGACGATACCTTCGGCCTGCCGACCGTGACCGACATCCTGCGCGAATTGGAGAAGCCCGGCCGCGATCCGCGTCCGGCCTTCAAGGCAGCGGTGTTCGCCGATGGCGTCGAAACCCTCGACGACCTGAAGCCCGGCATGGTGCTGGAAGGCGCGGTGACCAACGTGGCGGCGTTCGGCGCATTCGTCGACATCGGCGTGCACCAGGATGGTCTCGTGCACATCTCGGCGATGTCGAAAAACTTCGTCAAGGATCCGCGCGAGGTGGTGAAGCCTGGCGACATCGTCCGAGTCAAAGTGATGGACGTGGACAAGCCGCGCAAGCGCATCGCTTTGACGCTGCGGCTGGACGACGAGGTCGGAGCCCGCGCCGACCGTGCCGGCACACCCGCGCCACGCGACGGCAACGGCCGGCCCGCGTCGCGCGGTTCATCGCAGCGCGCGGGCCCCGCGCGACGCGAGGAGCAAGGCGGCGGCGCGCTTGCCGACGCGCTGCGCCGCGCCGGCTTGGCGGAGAAGCGAAAATAGCAAGCTGCGGCCCCGCCGCTCTCCGGAACCTCGATGCCACTGTCGGCCAAATGTCACTGATCCGGAGGTGATTGGTGCCCAGAGGCAGGATCACCCCCACCGCTCAGGAATTCCGGCAAAAATGCAGAGCGGTCATTCGGCCTTCAGGCCGAGCTCAATCGCCGCGGCCGAAATCTGGCCCGTTGCTGCCGAGTCGTCCTTGAAGACCTCAAGCGCCTTGCGGAACGCTGTTGCCGCCACCTCTCTCTCACCAAGCACAACTCGAGAGCGCATAAGGCGAGTCCAGCCCTCGACGTCTCGCGGAGAACTCTCCAGGCGACCTGCCAGGCCATCGACCATCGATCGGATTGCAGCGCCATGCACGCCCGGAGGCATCGCTTCGGACTTGGTATTTTTCTCGACGCTTGGTCCGTCACCACCCTTGCCGACGGCCTGGGTTTGCAAAGACGAGGCTGTCTCTGAATTGTCGATTTCGGAGGCCTTCGCCTTGGCCTCCTCGTACGAGAGCTTGAGCTCGGCGGAATTCGGATCAAGCTCTACCGCTCTCGCAAAGGCGGTAGCTGCCTGCTTATAGCGCTCCGTGTGGAAGTAGGACCAACCGAGCATCCGCCAGCCTTTGATGTCCTCCGGCGTGGTCTCGAGCCGAGCCGCTAGCCGTTCGATCATCGTGTTCACATCAGGCAGCGGTTTGCCAGCTGCCGGCATAGACGCCGGTTTTTCGATTCCAATAGAACGCGTGTAGTCCTCGAGGCGCGCAAGCATTTCGCCATCCGGCCCAGAACGCGGACGCGAGAACGAGTTCGTGTCCCTTGCGCCGGTCGCCTCGGGAGGATCCCCAAAATAAGAAGTAGTTGCGCCAATGCCTGCAACGAGGAGAAGGACCGCGGCAGCCACAATCAACGTCCGCCTTCGCGAGCCGCTCGATCGCAGCGGAAGGATGAGCAGCGCTGATATCGCGATTGAAGCGGCGATAAGAAGCCAGCCCAGGAGAGTCAAAGACATCTGCAAGCTCCGAAACTCTGATGCGACCCCACCGCCATCAATTCCTACGCGCCCGTCTGGCGGCGGGGTGATCCAGGACCTCGACTGTGCCCCACTAACAAGTGCGTTGGTAGTAGTGGGGATAGTAGACATAGCCCCCTATATGCGTCGGATAATGACCGCGGCTGTAGTAGTAGGGATAATGACAGTAGACGGAGGCTGGACCTACAGGCAGGTGAATTCGTACCCCGCGGCTATAATAACGTTTGATCCTGATCACATTACCCCTGGCGCTTTTGTCGGGCTTCACGAAGGACTGCCCGCCCGATTTGGCATTGGCCACTGGCGCAATGCCGAGGAAACCCGCCAGCAAGCAAGGCATCAGAATAGATGCGAGTAAATTTCGACTACTCATGAGATTACCTCGCATAGTTCCCCGTCCCAAACCGGAACCGTCATCCGCGATCGGTCAAAACTTCCTCCGGATCTCGGAGCGGACGCCGAAGTTCTCTTTGTCGCCGCCCTCGAGGATCTGATAGGTAGCATCGGCGCGGAACAGCCAGGCCCGGTCGATCGGGATCTGATAGCGAGTACCGAAGCCGTACTGCGGTTTCGCGACGCCGATGCCGGCGATCGGATCGCCGAAGGGCTGCACCGCGGCCACTTCGAAGACGAGCTGCTGATCCAGATTGAAGAGATACTGCACGCCTATCGCGCCGCCATAGGCGTTGGAGCCGGTGTCGTTGAGTTTCGGGTAGCCGGTCAGGGCGTCGGTCTCGAAGTTGATGCCGACGTTCTTCAGTATACCCGCGCCATTGCCATCGACCAGGGGCTGAGGGTTGCCGAAGCCGACGAAGAAGTTGGCGTAGGGGAGCAGCGTGCTCGGCAAGCTCGAGATCAGGCTGTTCTCCGAAATGATGACAAGGCCTTCATCGTCCTTGCCGTTCCCGAAGTTTGCGAACACACGGGTCGTGTTCGACAAGGTGTTGGCAAAGCGATGGGTGTAAGCGGCGGCCAGGAAGTGCGTCAGTTGGCCACCCACCACCCGGTTATCGAAGCCCGGAAGTAGTACGTTGCTGTCGACGCTCTGTACCAGGCCGTAGCCCGCTTCGATGTAGCCGCCGAAGGCGTCAATGAACGTGGTTACGCCATAGAGGTTGGCGTTGTGCCTGTTGTCCTTTCCGAGGATGCCCGCGTTGTCGACATTGTCGAACGCGGCGAAGAAGGTGACGTCGTAGTTGGCAAGGCCCAGCCTCTTCGAGTTCTTCGCGGTGAGGCTCACCGCGCCGCCGAGGATCGCGTCGTTCGCCCAGATCCCGTTCTGCAGGAACAGCGGGAAGAGACCGACCGTGAAGGGCATGTCGAAATTGGCTTGCTTACCGGAGAAACCGGAAACGATGGAACCGACGTCACCCTCGAAGAACAGCGTCTGCGGGGCGAAGTCGAACTCCTCGGTGAACTTCCTGTCGCCGTCGCCGCCGCCGAACTCGTAGCGGGTGAATTTGTTATTGTTTTGAAGCGGTGTGAAGAACGCGTGTATTCGTTCGGTGGCGGTGATCTTGTAGTCGACGTCGATGTTCAGCCGGGTCGCGACCTGGGCAATATCCTTGCCGGCGTTGCCGTTGTAGGCGACCGCCGTCCGCCAGTCGCCGTAGATGGCGAGGCCAGGCATCAGCGGATTCAATTCACCGAAGAGGGTGCCGCTCGGGGCGTATTCGCCGGAGGTGTATTGCTCGCGACCTAGCTCAAGCGCGCGCGGCGGCTCGACCGCCTTCTTCGCGCCGTAGGTGTCGATCTGCGTCTGGGCATCGTACTTCCTATCATACTGCGGACCGGGTCGGAAAAGGTCTGCCTCGCCGGCCACGCTGCTGCGTCTGCTTGTCGCCGGGTCTGAGGCGTCGTCGACAGTCTTCTTTATGGAGGCAGTCTTCTTTTTGGAGTACGCGGCCACGTCCTGCGCAACGGCTTGGTCTTCGGCGGGTTCGACCAGTGCGGCGGGCGCGGGCCACACTTGGCTCAGCCAGCCTAACAAGCCCCCCTGGCTGCTGCTGTCGCCTGCCGCAGGTGCTGCAGTCGTGCCGTACATCACAAGGTAACCACCGGCTACCAGCGCGATAGTGGCGGTCGTTATCCTGGCACGGTACCGAAGGTTGCGTCTTCTGTTACTGGCACAGGACCAAAGGTCGCCTTTTGCGTTACTCGCACGGTACCGAAGGTCGCCTTTTGCATTAACGGCACGGTACCGAAGGTTGCTTTTTGCGTCACTGGCACGGGCGCCCTTTGCGTTACCGGCACGGGGCCGAAGGTCGCCCCTTGCGTTCCTGGCACAGTCGCCCTTTGCGTTACCGGCATGATGGGACCCAAGGTCGCCTTTTGCGTGCCTGGCACGGGACCAAAGATCATCGCCCTGTGCATTCCTAGCACGGGACCAAAGGTCGTCGCCCTGTGCGTTCCTGGCACGGGACCAAAGGTCGTCGCCCTGTGCGTTCCTGGCCCGGGACCAAAGATCGTCGCCCTGTGCGTTCCTGGCACGGGACCAAAGATCGTCGCCCTGTGCGTTCCTGGCACGGGACCAAAGGTCGTCGCCCTGTGCATTCCTGGCACGGGACCAAAGGTCGTCGCCCTGTGCATTCCTGGCACGGGACCAAAGGTCGTTGCCCTGTGCGTTCCTGGCACGGGACCAATGGTCGCCTTTTGCATTCCAACTCACGCGTACGCTCCCCCTCGTGGCTCAGATCTACTGGGTAGGGCTGGGGCCCCGCTTCTTTGGACCCCTTTTGCGGATCCTCAATCCGAAACCCTCGGCTTCTCGGTTCTAGGGCTTCACTTCGAGCTCCACCGTGCGGTTTTTGAAGCTCAACATCCGCTCGTTCATACGCCGCTCCATTTCCTTGGCGGCACCGACGAAGCGCATGAAGTAGATCGGCTCGGCACGGCTCCGCATGCGGAAGGCGAGGCGGTACTTGCCGGGCTTCGTGATCAGGTTGCCCGGCACTTGGTACCTGGCCTGCTTCTCACCCAGTGGCGTCAGCGAGTGGTTCTCCAAGCGCACCAGCGGCGGATGGTTGAGAACGGTGGTCGGGACCTGCGGCGGACGCAGATGCGGCAGCGGGTCGATGTCGAAGTTCACCGGCAGGTACATCTCGCGGTCCGTGCCCTTGACGTTGGTGGTCAGGAACTTGGTCTGGAAATTCACCAGCTGTTGGTCCGTCTTGATCCTGCCAGCCGCGACTTCCAGGCTGTGCAGATCGGCCAGGTCGCCGTTGCTATCGACGTAGCCCGACTCCCAGATGTTCTTGCCGTCGGGATCGATGAGGGCGACGTTCACCCAGATCTGCGGCTGCGCACCCAGGGAACCGGACGGCAGGTTGTGCCCCGAATTGAGGTTCTTGATCTTGTAGGAGAACGCCAGAGCCTTGCCGACCTTCGGGTCGCCCTCGATGTTGGGACCGTCGACTTGGGCGCTGTTCTCCATGAGCTGCTTCCTGATCTTGTCACGCTCGTCGAGCTTGGCGAGATTCTCCTTGATGAGCTCACGGGCGTCTTCACGGTCGAGCGCATCGGCCCAGCGCTTGGGAAAGTTGACCTTGATCTTGCCGGCGGCGACCTTGTCCTCGAACTCGGTGGTACCCCAGCCGGCGCGCCAGTCGAACTCCAGCCAATCCTTCATGGTAAAGGCCTGGGCCTTCACGTTGTGGGGAAAGATGCCGGGGTGGGCGATCGAATAGCCTGGGCCGATGAAGCGGTGATTGGCATGCTTGCGTCCCGGGTTGATCTCCTTGCCGCCGACCACGGCGGAGGGCGCCGTCGCATAGCCCTCGGCCTTTCCGGGAACCTTGCCCATGTGGCAGTCCTGGCAGGTGACGCCTGCTTCGCGTGCCGGGCTGTCGCGATACTGATCCCACACGATCTCGAGCTTGATGCCCAGGTTGACCGCAACCTGATGGCAGCTGACGCAGAACTCCGACTTGGTGATCTGGGGGTTCGTCATCATGCCGTTGTGGATGCTCGTGCCCCGCCCGTCTTTGTCGGTTTTGACGGAGTAGGTTTCCTTGTTGGCGATGATGTCTTTGATGACGCTCTTCTCGCCGCTGCCGAAGACCGGATCGTAGATCTTGCCCGGCTCGACCCGGCGCTCGCCGTTGACCTTGCCGTACTGCTCCTTGACACGGTGGCAGGTGATGCAGGTCACGCCCTCGCGCGAGATCTGACTCATCGCCCAAAGCGGCTTTTCGCGAGCTTCGCCGAGCTGGGTGCCGACCTGCTGGTGGCAGCGCACGCAGAAGGTGCCGACGGTACCTTTGGTCAGCTCCTGGAACTTCTGCTCGAACGCGTGGAACATCGGCGAGATCGACGCATAGGCGTGATTCGAGGAAGCCCATTCGTCGTAGATTTGCTTATGGCATTCGCCACATTGCGCAGCGGTGGGATAGAGGGAGAGGGTCTCCTCGTCGACCGCGGGGATGGGAGCTTCTTTGCCCTTCTCGGCCTTTGCTGCCTCTCTGAGTACGGATATCTCCCCGTGGGCGGCCGCTTCTGCCTCCGCAGACAGCTTCTGCTCGCCGCCGCTCGCGGTACCGGTTTTTTTTCCGGCCGCTCCCGTGTTCTGGGCGAGTCTCAATCTGGGCTGTGCTTCTACGGTTTGGGTCTGCCCAGCCTCGCTGGACCCGGCGACAGCATTCTGGCTAAGGAATGCTGTGTGACTCAGTATGGCGCTCGCGAAAGCGCAGAAAAGCATCACATTACGCATTACCCTCTTCCCCCATCGATTTCAGGGCGGCATTCCGATTTGTATCGCTCACGCGAAAACGGCGCTCGACCGCCTTGCGGGATCCGTCAGCAGGGCGCGCATCGCCGAACCGCTGCAGCGACCTGGCCTTCGGCGAACATGCTGGCCGAGATGGTATTGATCGGCTCGCCGCTGCCGGTATTTCCGCCAACCAGCCACGACAGCTCGCCGCGCAACATACGAACGCATACACGCCCCCTCGTCATGCAACGTACGTGATCTTTCTAAGAGCCATCAGAATGGGACGGCAGTTTGATCGGATCATGCGCGAAGCACGGCATGCAGGAGACGAAGAGAGGCGCTCTTACCGTCAGCGCGTTGACTGACATCATGATTCATGTCATCACGAGTCGGCGAGAGCCGCGTTTGTGGTTGTTGGGTATTGATTGCGGTTGTTGAGTATTGACTGTTCCCGAACAGGGAGGCGCCCTTACCGTCAACGCGTCGGCGGAAGACGAAGAGCACAGCGCCTTCGTATCACAATGATTCGTGTCATCATGAACAGGCGAGAGCGCGTTTGTGGTTGTTGGGTATTGATTGTGGTTGTCGAGTATTGACGAACCCGAACAGGCCGAGCAGGAACGGCTCGGCTGCTCATTGATGTTGATTTCCAGCGCGCGTCACGGCGCCGGCCGCAATGAGGTCCGATTTTTGCTCCACACGTCATACGTCTTTGGTGCAGCGCACTTGGGGCAGCGCATTTGGTGTAACGTGTTGTTCGGGGAGGACAAGATGGGGGTCATCTTTGCCGCTAAAGTCATCTCTGCTGTTTTTGTCGCAGCGCTCGCTGCGAGCAGCGCCGTCGCTCACGATTTCAAGGTGGGAGCACTCGACATCAGCCATCCGTGGTCGCGCCCTACCGTCAATGGCGTCACCGTTGCCGGCGGATATCTCACCAACACGGGGGAGACGCCGAACCGGTGCATTCGGACGATACGAGATCGCGCCGATCAGGCTCAGAACGAACATTGCCGCTAGAAGATTCCACTCAATCGTCAAACTTTGATCACCATTCCTGTGGTGACCTAATGACGGTCGGGGAGGGCATCGGGGGATGCCCATAATCTTCTCAATCTTGAGTTCAGCAAATACCGGCTGCTCAAAAGCGCGCGGCGATTCGGCGACTGCCGAACGATGAGGGTGGGTGTTCAGATCCAGTACGCTTGGTTTGCTGAGCATCCCAGGAAGCGCGGCGACGGCGGGTCACCCGCACTAGCCGTAGATGGGGAACTTGAAGCCTTCCGGGATCAGACAATGGCAAGAAGTCACCAGATTACCATCGATGGCAACAGCTTTCCGGCGCGCAGCGGCGAGTTGCTGCTGGACGCTGCTCTGAGCAACGGCATCGACCTGCCCTATGACTGCCGCGCCGGCCACTGCGGCACCTGCTGCGTGCGGCTGGTATCCGGCGAAGTGCAGGGCGGCGAAGGCTCCGAGCCGGGCATCGTTCATGCCTGTCAGTGCCGGATCGTCGGCGATGCGGTGATCGAGAAGGACCAGCCGTCGGGTGTTCGCACCGTCGAGGGCGTGCTGAGCTCATTGCGCCCCCTGTCGCCCGAGGTGATGGAAGTCGGCATCACGACGAACGCCGCGCTGCCCTATCATGCGGGGCAATATGCGCAGGTACGCTTCAGAGGCTATCCGAGCCGTCCCTTCAGCATCACCCATCCCTTGGTCACCCATCCCTTGCGCAGCAGTCCGAACAGCCGCTCGGTCTGGTTCCATGTCCGGCGCATGAAGGATGGGCGTGTCACCTCATCGCTCGGCAAGCACATCAGGCCGGGCCATCGGGTAAAGCTGACCGGGCCCTATGGCTCGGCGCATTTCCGGCCCAATCTGGACAGCCCGCTGATCCTCGTCGCCACCAATACCGGCTTTGCGCCGATCTGGTCGATCGCCGTCGCTGCGCTGCGCGAGAACCCGGAGCGCATGATGATGATCATCGCTGGCGGCCGCAACATCGAGTCGCTTTGTCTCTATATGGGCCCGGCTCTCACGCACCTGGCCCGCTTCCCCAATGTCGTCGTCGTGCCTGTCTGCAGCACGCCGCAGACCTTGAGCAAAACGGTGAAGCCGGGCCGGCCGACCGACTATCTGCCGCGCCTGCTGCCGACCGATGTGCTCTACGCCTGCGGCGCGCCGGAGATGGTCGATTCGATCAAATCGATCGCGGCGCGCAACGGCGCGGTCTGCTATGCGGATCCGTTCCTGCCGACCACCGACGACACGGTCGAGGGAGGCGTTCTGACCCGCGCCATGGGGTGGCTCGCTGTGCCCACTAGGCCGCGGACGGGCCAGCTCGCTCTCGATCGCCCCCGCAACCGGCGGGAACAGCTGATCCTGCCGACCACCGACGACATGGTCGAGGAACGCGTTCCGACCCGCACCACGCGGTGGCTCGTCGATCGCCCCCGCAACCGGCGCGAACAGCCGATGCTGCCGACCATCGACGACACGATCGAGGAAAGCGTTCCGACCCGCGCCACGCGGTGGCTCGTCGATCGCCCCCGCAACCGGCGCGAACAGCCGATGCTGCCGACCACCGACGACACGATCGAGGAACGCGTTCTGACCCGCGACATGGGGTGGCTCGCTGTACCCACCACGCGGCAAATGGGCCAGCTCGCTCTCGATCGCCCCCGCAACCGGCGGGAGCAGCCGATCCTGCCGACCACCGACGACGCGGTCGAGGAAAGCGTTCCGACCACGCGCTGGCTCGCTGTGCCCACCAGCCGGCAGATGGGCCAGCTCGCTCTCGATCGCCCCCGCAACAGGCGGGAGCAGCCGATCACCGACGACACAGTCGAGGAACGCGATCTGACCCGCGCCACGCGGGGGCTCGCTATGCCCACCGAGTGGCAGATGGACCAGCTCGCTCTCGATCGCCCCCGCAACCGGCGGGAACAGCCGATGCAGGCGGATAGATGGCGCAAGCAAGGGTGAGAAGTCATTATCGTTCTTCGAGCGCATAGCCTTCGGTCGATCGTGTTCGGGCCCAGGGCCCCTCTCCGGTCCTCCGTGCTCTGTTTCTGCGGCTTGCTGATGATCTTCGGCTTTGCCGCGGTCGGCACAGTTGCGTCCGATCCGGCCAATCCGGCAAAGGTCGTCGGTCCGAATGCCTGTGCCGAATGTCACAAGCAGGAGGTCGAGGCCTGGAAGGGTACGCATCATTTCCAGACCTTTCGCGAGATGCCGCGCCGGAAGGAAGCAAACGAAATTGCGGAGAGAATGGGCGTTCAGCGCATCAGATCGGAGAGTTTGTGCCTGACGTGCCATTACACAGTGCAGGAGAAAGAAAACAAAAGGCAGCCGATTGCCGGCATCTCCTGCGAGTCTTGCCACAGCGCCGGTGAGGACTGGATCAAGGTCCACAGCGGGTTCAGCGGCAAGACCGAGAAGACCGAGACCAAGGCCGAGGCGGAGGCGCGATTGAAGCTCGCCGATTCCAAGGGGATGATCAGGCCGTCCTCGCTCTATCGGCTGGCAAAGAACTGCTATAGCTGCCATGTCGTGCCGCAAGAGGATCTCGTGAATAAAGGCGGTCATACCGCCGGCAGCGCCTTCGAGCTGGTGTCCTGGTCGCAGGGCGAGGTGCGACACAATACCTGGCGCTCCAAGGGCAAGAGCAACGTGCCGGCCAGCGCGGCGCACAAGCGAATGCTCTATCTCATCGGCCTCGGCGTCGAACTCGAGACCGGGATCCGCGCGGTCAGCCGTGCGACGGCGAGAAAGCCCTACGCCTTCGAAATGGCTAAGCGTGTAGACCGGGCGCGCCAGCAACTCGCCGCCGCAGCGAAAGCGGCGCCGGACGTGCCGGAAATCGCAAAGCTGGTCGAGTATGCCTATTCGGCCGGTCTGAAGCTGAACAATGAAAGCTTCCTGACGGCTGCCGCCGACGGCGTCTCCAAGCTGCTCGCGAGCATCAGCGAGAAGTATGACGGCAGCACGATGGCTGGGCTCGACAGCCTGATTCCTGGACCGGACAAGTTCAAGGGCAAGGCGAGAGAAGCCAGCGCGGCCAATTGATCCCGGCCGGCTGGCAACGACAACGACATGAATGGGCGTGATGGGGGAAAGAACCACCGCGATGGTTGATTTTGGGGCCGCGGTGAGATCGGCCGGGCGGCGCACGTCTGACGCCTCGATCGGCGGCGGTTGGGGCGCGGCCAGATATCTCACCGGCCAGACAGTCAAGAGCCTTCTGATCGCGGCGATTTCCGGCGGTCTGTTCTGGCTCGTCTGGATCTATGGCAACGGGCTCCGCGATCCGCGCTATCTCGACGGCTGGGTGCTGGCCGGCGGCATGAGCTTGCAGGTCTTTTTCCACATCGCCATCAAAACGGCCAGCCTGTCGCCGAAATCCGCCGCGCGCTGGCGGAAGGTCCATATTTTTGTCGGTTATCTGCTGATCGCCGCCTTCATCTCGCATTCGGATTTTTCTCTGCCGGACACCGGCTTCGAATGGGCGCTGTGGGCGGGCTTCGTGCTGGTGACGCTGAGCGGCATTTTCGGCACCTATCTCACCTGGTCGCTACGGGCCAAGCACGGGATCGACGAGCGCATCGGCTATGATCGCATCCCTACCCGCCGCGCCGAGCTGGCGCGGGATGTCCACGCCGCCGTCACCGAGACCGATCAGGCCGCCGCTGCGATCGCCTTGCCGGCGCCGCCCTATGACGCCTGGATCATGGACCTCTACACCAACCACCTGCAGGATTTTTTCGAGGGGCAACGCAATTTCACCGCCCATCTCATCGGCTCGCGTCGCCCGCTGAAGCGGCTGACGGATGAGATCGACAACCTGTCACCCTATGTCGACAAGCAGAGCCAGAAGAAGCTTGCCGTCATCAAGAACCTGGTGGTCGAGAAGGACTGGCTCGATTTCGCGCGTGTCTATCTCGGGCTCACCAAGGGCTGGCTGTTCGTGCATGTGCCCGTCACCTATTCGCTGATCGTCCTGACGGTGCTGCACGTCATCGTCGTCTATTCCTTTTCATCGGGGCCCTGGTGATGCGGCGACCGGGACGGACCAGATCGGTTCGGCCGCCGAAGGCCGAGAAGCAGGCGGCCCCCGGCTCCCGGCGCGACCGTCTGGCGGTGCTGCTGGCGCTCGTGACCATCGTCTGGGTGGACTTGGCCTTCTTTCTCTCCAAGGATACGCAGTTCCTGCAATTCCTCATGCCGGGGCCGCTGGCCAGCGCTCACGGCTCGATCGAGACTTGCAGCTCCTGTCACACCAAGAGCGGCAGCGGCAAATCGAGCTGGATTCACGGCCTCGTCGCCGGCGATCCGCTCGCCGACAGCAAGGCCTGTCTCACCTGCCACAAAATGCCGGACACCGCCTTCAATGCGCACGGCGCTTCGGCCGAGGTGCTGAAGCAGAGCACCGAGCGGCTGACCAAAGTCGCCGCGGCGACGCCCGTGCCGCAATCGGCCCGCGCGCAGAGCATCGCCTTCCCGACCGACGACAAGGTCGCACACGGTCTCTACTGCGCGACCTGCCACCAGGAGCATCAAGGCGCCAATTTCAAGCTGAACAAGATCTCAAACGAGCAATGCCGCTCCTGCCACGTGGTGAAGTTCGACAGCTTCGACGGCCATCACCCGGAATTCGAGAACTATCCGTTCAAGCGGCGCACACCGATCGTCTACGACCATGCCGGCCATTTCGGCAAGCACTTCCCGGAAGTCGCGAAGAAGGATCCGGCCAAGCGAATTCCCGCTACATGCTCGACCTGTCACAACAGCGGCGCGGACAAGCGAGTCATGGCCGTGGCGCCGTTCGAGCAGACCTGCACCGGCTGCCATCTCGACCAGATCGTCGGCAAGGAACGGGTCAGCGGCCCGAAAGGCATTGCCTTCCTGGCCCTGCCTGGCCTCGACCTGCAAACGCTGAAGAAGAAGAAGGCCTCGATCGGCGAATGGCCGGACGCGTCCGAAGCCGAGCTCACACCGTTCATGAAGGTGATGATCAGCCGGAACGAGCGGGGCCGTGCTCTGATCAAGACCGTGGACGGCCTGAACCTCCGGGATCTGAGCGGTGCAAGCGACGACCAGATCCTGGCAGTGACGAATCTGGTCTGGGAGATCAAGGGGTTGCTCTATGCGCTGATCAGGGGAAAAGCGTCGGACGTGCTGGCCGACCTCAATATTGGCGGCAGTACGAAGCTGAGTGCGATTCTCGTTGCCGACCTGACCGCGAACATCCCGCGCGATGTGGTCATCAGTGCGCATCAGCAGTGGCTACCCAATCTCGGCACGGAAATGGCCGCGACGACGGAATTCAGATTGGCCGCCGATAGCTCACCGGCCGGCACAGCCAAAGCTGGCCGGCCTGCTCAGGCAAATCAGCAGACACTGACAAGGAGTGTGCCCGGTCCAGTCGCAGCCAAGGCTCCAGCGGCCCAGCCTCAAGGAGCGGCCCAAAAAACCGATACCGCGAAAGCCAGGCCCGGCAACAAAACGCCCTCCGCCGACGAACAGCCTCAGGCGAAGGCGGCGGACCAAACCGACGATCTGCTCAACCCCACGGAGGAAGAGCTTCGCGGGATCGCGGCTCCTAGCAAGGGTGCCGAGAAAGCAGCTCCGCCCGAACGACCGGCCCGAAAAGCCGATACCGCGAAAGCCAAGCCCGATAGCGCCGTATCTGCAGATGCCGCCTCCAAGGCGGACGCAAGCGCGACAGCCGATCAGCAGACACCGACCAGGAGTGCGCCAGCTGCAGTCGCCGCCAAGGCTGCAGCGGCCCAGCCTCAGGCGAAGGCGGCGGACCAAACCGACGATCTGCTCAACCCGACGGAGGAAGAGCTTCGCGGGATCGCGGCTCCTAGCAAGGGCGCCCAGAAAGCAGCCCAGCCTGAACGACCTGAACGAGGGGCCCGGCCTGAACGAGTGGCCCGAAAAACCGATACCGCAAACGCCAAGCCCGATAGCGCCGTATCCGCGGATGCCGCCTCCAAGGCGGACACAAATGCGCCAGCCAACGCCCGGGCGGCCTCAGGTGCCGCGGTGGCTAAGCCGCAAACGAGGACCGCGCCCGAGATCAGCATCGAAAGCGACGTGGAGGCGGAGAACTGGGCTGAATATGGCGGCTGGTATCGGCAGGATTACGCGATTTTCTACCGTCCCGCAGGCCACAAGGACAAATTCATCTATTCCTGGCTCTGGTTGACCGGCCCCCAGGCGCCGAAAGGCGACAGAAGTCCGGCGGCGGCCGTCTTCGATCTTCTCACCGACAAGGACGCTCAGGGCTCATGCGCGAAATGTCACAGCGTCGATGATATCCGGGGCAAGGGGCGGCTCGCCAATTTCTCTCCGCCTTCGGTCAGGAGCAAACAGGGACGCTTCACGAATTTCATCCATGAGCCGCATTTCGGCGTCCTGGGGAATCGCGGTTGTCTGAGCTGCCATAACCTTGAAAAAGACCGCCCCTATCTGAAGAGCTACGAGCAGGGCAATCCGCAAAATTTCGTGTCCAATTTTGGTGCGGTGAAAAAGGATCTCTGCCAAACCTGTCACACCAGCAGCATGGCGCGTCAAGACTGTCTCATGTGCCACAAATATCATGTGAATGGCACAATCACGCCAATCATAAACACGAAAATCCCAACTGAATAGCGTGCGAATGGCGTTGCGATTGTCACATGCGATTGAGATTGACGCACACACCCTTGATGCCAGCGCGTTTTGTGTCAACCGAGACCGATGAAAAGCTCATCTCAAAACTACCTGGGAGACTTCCGCTGAACTGAACATTGAGTTTGCCGGCCGAAGCCGTGCCAGACGCGTCACCCGATCAATCGGATGGCGCGCTCCTGCAGACTAGGGGCAATCGGAACGCGGCATACAATTTAGGACGACGCTGCGAATTACTTGCGGTCAACGGCACGAAGGTGGCGGACACGATGATCGTGCAAGGCCATGAGGTCCCGTTCCAATGTTCACCGACGCGATGTCCGCGACAGCAAAGCTGGTGTCAGCAACACCCACCGCGTGTCGGGCTGGGATGCCACCAGTTCGAATATCAACGAGTTGCGGCCGATTTGGTGCCCAGGGGCGGAATTGAACCACCGACACCTGCATTTTCAGTGCAGTGCTCTACCAACTGAGCTACCTGGGCGCCGCGCCCGCCGGACGGCGGACGAAGGAGAGCGCGGGGGTTATAGAGGGTCGATTCCCGGCTGTCCAGAACAGCCGTTGCTGCCTGCGATTGGCACTCAAGACCCATGATCGCCGGGCTTGGAGGCCGGGAGGCCGTCCTCGTCCTCTTCCTCCTGGCCCGGCACCACATAGACCCCGCTGAGCCAGCGGTTGAGGTCTACGTCGGCGCAACGTTTGGTGCAAAACGGGCGGAACTCCTGCACGGCCGGCTTGCCGCAGATCGGGCAGGACATGGTGCGGGGAAGGTCGTCGCGCTCGGACATGCAACCGATATAGTGGATCGGCAGACGCTACGGTAGCTCAGACCGCGTTGAGCCAGCCGAAGCGGATCGGATAGCCCTCGCCGGACAGGAGCGTGACCGCCTCGTAGAGCGGCAGCCCCACCACGTTGCTGTAGGAGCCGACGATCTTGACGATGAAGCTCCCGGCGATGCCCTGCGCGGCATAGCCGCCCGCCTTCCCGCGCCACTCGCCGGAGGCGAGATAGGCCTCGATGTCCTCCTCCGACAGCCGCTTGAAGCGCACGCGCGTCTCGACCAGGCGCTGGCGGTAGGCTTCGTTCGGCGTCACCAGACAGACCGCGGTATGGACCCGGTGGTTGCGCCCGGACAGCAGGCGCAGGCACTGGGCCGCTTCATCGAGCAGCTCGGCCTTGGGGAGGATGCGTCGGCCGACCGCGACCACTGTATCGGCGGCGAGGATATAGGAGCCCTTGAGCTCCTCATCGACGCGGACAAGATCGAGCGCCGCATCGGCCTTGGCGCGGGCGAGCCGATTGGCGCAGGCGCGCGGCAGCTCTCCCCGCTTCGGGGTCTCGTCGACATTGGCGGGGCGCAGCGCGTCGGGCTCGATGCCGGCCTGATTGATCAGCGTGACCCGGCGGGGCGAGCCGGATGCGAGGACGAGCTTGGGCCGGCCGATCATCGTTGTTTGCGCCGCGACTGCATGGACTGGGACCGTGGGCTTGGGATCACTTGAACCGATAGGTAATACGGCCCTTGCTCAGGTCGTAGGGCGTCATCTCGACCAGGACCTTGTCGCCGGCGAGCACGCGGATGCGGTTCTTGCGCATGCGGCCCGCCGTATGAGCGATGATCTCATGTTCGTTTTCGAGCTTGACCCGGAAGGTGGCGTTCGGGAGCAGCTCCGTCACGACACCGGGAAATTCCAAGAGTTCTTCCTTAGCCATCCGCTACCCAGCGAGCTTTTGCAAACCGGACAGGCGGATCGTGCCGCCCGAAGGCGCGGAAACTAGCGGAATCGCGTCCATTCGACAACTGGTGACCGTTGTTTGGCGCTCATGCGTATTTTTCGATGGCTCCGGGACGAGATCCGGGGCCGCATGCGGCGCGGCAACCTCCGATCGCATTTTGGGCGGGCACCGCGGCGATCATTCATTGCCACTGCGCGCGGGAATAAAGCGCGCCCTGATCCGCTGCAGCAATTGGTCGCGCACCTCCCGATAGGCATTCAGCCGTTGCTCGCGGCTTCCCTCGATCGCGGTCGGATCGGCGGTCGGCCAATATTCGACCTCGGACGCGAGCGTGCGCGTGAGCTCGAGCGCCTTGTGATGGGCCTCGGGCGACAGCGTAACGATCAGGTCGAAATTGAGCCCTTCGAGGTCCTCGAGCTCCTCGAAGGTCATGGGCCGGTGGGCATGGATGTCGATCCCGGCCTCCTCCATGGCGGCAACCGCGAAGGCATCGAGCTCGCCCTTGCGAACGCCCGCCGAGCCGACATAGAGCGAGGTGCCGAGCATCTGCTTGAGCAGCGCCGCCGCCATCGGCGAGCGCACGGAATTGAGCCCGCAGGCGAACAATACGGCCTGCGGTCGCGACGCGGGTGTGCCCTTCATCCCTTCCAATGCAGCACGCAGATCAGCGTGAACAGGCGCCGCGCGGTGTCGAAATCGAGCGTTACCTTGCGCGCGAGCCGCTCCATCAGAATGTTTGAGCCCTCGTCGTGCAGGGCACGCCGGCCCATGTCGAGCGCCTCGATGCGGTCGGGCGTCGCCGTCCGGATCGCCGCGTAGTAGCTGTCGCAGACGGTGAAATAGTCCTTCACGAGCCGGCGAAGGGGCGAGAGTGACAAAAGGTGAGCCACCACCGGTGCGCCGTCCGCGCGCCGGATGTCGAACATCAGGCGGCGTTCCGGTGATGCTCAGATGCAGCGCAAACGGACCATCGTCATCGTCGTTCGGCGCAAACGAATTGTCCTCGAGCAGATCGTAGATGGCGACCGCGCGCTCGTGCTCGACGTCGGGATTGGAGCGGCCGATCGAGTTCTCGTCGAGCGTGACCGCGACGAGGCGGTTGGTTTTCTTGTGGGAAGGACGCTCGGGGCGGGTCATCGCGGGTTGAATCGCATCGCCACCGAGCGGGCGTGCGCGTCGAGCCCTTCGGCTTCGCCCAGCGCGATCGCGGCGGGCCCGAGCGCGCGCAATTGATCGGGCCCGCACTTGAGGATCGAGGTGCGCTTCATGAAGTCGAGCACGCCCAAGCCGGACGAGAAGCGCGCCGAGCGCGCGGTCGGCAGCACGTGGTTCGAGCCGCCGACATAGTCACCGATCGCCTCGGGGGTGTGGGGTCCGAGAAAAATCGCGCCGGCATTGCGGATGTGGCCGGCGAGCTCTTCGGCGCGAGCGCTCGCGATCTCGAGATGCTCGGGTGCGATCGCATCGACGAGCGGCACCGCTTCGTCGAGCGCGCTGACCAGGATGACGGCGCCGAAATCCCGCCACGAGGCGCCGGCGACCGCACTCCGCGGCAATGATTTGAGTTGCGTCGCTACCGCCGCCTCGACCGCGTCCGCGAGCGCGGCATCGTCGGTCATCAGGATCGACTGTGCGCTCGCGTCGTGCTCGGCCTGGGCCAGGAGGTCGGCCGCGATCCAGTCGGGGTTGCCGGTTTTGTCGGCGAGGATCAGCACCTCGGAGGGGCCGGCGATCATGTCGATCCCGACCTTGCCGAAGACCAGGCGCTTGGCCGCCGCCACATAGGCGTTGCCGGGCCCGACGATCTTGGCGACCGGCGCGATCGTCTGCGTGCCATAGGCGAGCGCCGCCACCGCCTGCGCGCCACCGACGCGATAGACCTCGTCTATGCCGGCGAGCTTCGCCGCCGCCAGCACGAGCGGCGCCAGCTTGCCGTCCGGTGCCGGCACCACCATGACCAGCCGTGGAACGCCCGCGACCTTGGCCGGGACGGCATTCATCAGGACGGAGGACGGATAGGCCGCGGTGCCGCCCGGCACATAGAGCCCGACCGCCTCGATCGCGGTCCAGCGGGAGCCGAGCTCCACCCCGAGCGCGTCGGTGAAGCGCTCGTTCGATCGGGCTTTTGCCGGCGATGATAGGCCTCGATCCGATCGCGCGCGAGCGCGAGGGCATCGAGGGTCTTCCGATCGCAGGCGGCATAGGCGGTCTCGATCTCGGTAGCAGTCACCTTGAGACCGACCTGGTCGAGGTCGAGGCGGTCGAACTTCCTGGTCAGCTCGATCAGGGCGCGGTCGCCGCGGGCCGCGACGTCCGCGATGATGGCGCGCACGACCTCCTCGACGTCGGCCGACGCCTCGCGCTTGGTGGCGAGAAAGGCGCGGAAACGCTCGTCAAAATTGGGGGCACGGTGGTCGAGGCGGATCGGCATTGTCCTGTCCTTGGCCCTTGTCCTAGCGGACGATAGGGGCAGGCTCAATGGCGCCAACGGAACAGGTCAGAACAGGTCAAGAGGACCGGTCGTCAGCCCCGAACGTCGGTCTCACCGCCCGAATGGATCGGGCGCTGGGCCGCCGGCCAGGACGGCCCCAGATCGGCCAGCTCGGCTTCCAGGCACTCGACCTCGAGCCGCAGGACACCCCCGCCGGAAAAGATGAGGGTCACCACCCCGCCGGGGGGGTCGGTCTCGGAAAATTCGACCGCCAGAAGGTTGAGCACCGCATCCTTGCCGGCAGGATCGACATTGCGGCACTTGCAGCAATTGACGCGCTCGAAGCGCAGCGCCGAACGGCAGCGCCGCAGCTCGGGTCTCGTCCCTTCGGCCGCAAGCCAGTCGAACCGGCTGAGGGCCACGACGAGGCGCCGTTCCTGCGGGCGCCAGACGACATCGGCCACCTTGACCAACGCATCCTGCAGATGGGTGGACACGACCTCGAGATCATCCCGGTCAAGGGCTACGAATTTCACCGGCTCCATGACGCGCGCTCCCTAGCGTCTTTCCGCAACACCCGACGTTAGGGGGTAGTTAGGGAGGGGCAACGGCCCGCGCAAGCCGGGGCAGACCGGCCTGATGGCCGGCTTCCGATCTAGAAGGACACGCAGGCCGGACGGACGATCACGCCGACGGACTGTTGCTTGAACCGGGTCTTATAGGCCTCGGCAATCTCGTTGAGCCGTGAGAACTCCCCGTCATCGCCGGGCAACACGATCTGGACGATCTTGCTCGGCTCGCGCACGATCTTTTTGCTGTCCTTGTCCCGCCACTGTCCGGCAGCGTTGAAGACCGTGAGCCCAGCCGGGAAGCGGGGCGTGATCTCGCGATCGACAAAGCGGCCCCATTCACCTTCGCTCACGCCGATCCGATCTCCGATCTTGCGCCCGAACATGAGCTCGGCCACCTGGGACGGCTTTTGTCCACCACGACAATCCACCAATTGCGCGCCGGCATTGCCGGTCAGGCCCAAAAGGAAGATTGCAATCGGCGCTGCTTGAAATAACCGCATCGGGTCCTGTCGGAGCTTCGGCAAACCAATCACGACGAGGAGAACAGCCGCTACCCGCTGATGCGCTCGATCGCGGCGCCGCAGGCGGAGAGCTTGTCCTCCAGCCGCTCGAAGCCGCGGTCGAGATGATAGACGCGGTTGACCATGGTCTCGCCTTCGGCCGCGAGCGCGGCAATGACGAGAGAGACCGAGGCGCGCAGATCCGTGGCCATCACCGGCGCGCCCTTGAGCGTGTCCACACCTTCGATGGTCGCGCATTCGCCGGCGAGCTGGATGCGCGCCCCAAGACGTACCAGCTCCTGCACGTGCATGAAGCGGTTCTCGAAAATGGTCTCGGTGATACGCGAGGTGCCCTTTGCCCGCGTCATCAGCGCCATGAGCTGGGCCTGCAGATCGGTGGGGAAGCCCGGAAACGGCGAGGTCGTCACGTCGACCGCCCGCAGCCCCGAGCCGTTGCGCGCCACGCGCACGCCGGCATTGGTGGCGGTGATATCGACGCCGGCCTGCGTGAGCACGTCGAGCGCGGCCTGCAATAACTCTCCGCGCGCGTTTTCGAGCAGCACGTCGCCGCCGGTCATGGCGACCGCCATGGCATAGGTGCCGGCCTCGATGCGGTCGGGCAGCACGCGGTGTCGCGCGCCCTTGAGCTTCGGAACGCCCTCGATCACGATGCGAGAGGTGCCGGCGCCGGTGATTTTGGCGCCCATCTTGTTGAGGCAATCCGCGACGTCGGTGATTTCCGGCTCGCGCGCCGCGTTCTCGATCACGGTCGTGCCGCGCGCCAGGCAAGCCGCCATCAGCGCGGTGTGGGTACCGCCCACCGTCACCTTGGGAAATTTGATCTCGCCGCCCTTGAGGCCGTTCTTGGCACGGACGATGACATAGCCGCGATCGATCTCGATCTCGGCGCCGAGGCGTTCGAGCGCCATGATCAGGAGATCGACCGGCCGCGTGCCGATGGCGCAGCCGCCCGGCATCGACACCTTCGCCTGGCCCATGCGCGCAACCAGCGGCGCCACCACCCAGAAGCTCGCCCGCATCCGCGAGACCAGCTCGTAAGGTGCCGTCGTATCGATGATGTTGGCGGCGGAGATGTGCAGCGTCTGCCCGTCGTATTGGGTCTCGCCGGGCCGCTTGCCGCCGACCATGATGTCGACGCCGTGATTGCCGAGAATGCGCTGCAGGAGGCCTACATCGGCGAGCCGCGGGACGTTGTCGAGAATGAGCGTCTCGTCGGTGAGCAGGCTCGCGATCATCAACGGCAGGGTGGCGTTCTTGGCTCCGGATATCGGAATCGTTCCGTTGAGCCTTTGGCCGCCGTTGATACGAATCCGATCCATGCCCCCTCCATCTCCGACGATCGCCTCCGATCCCTCCAGGAATCGCGGCATCGACCAGTAACAGCGCTAGATCTGCGGCAAGTGGGCGGCGCCAAGCCTAGCGTTCCCGCTTATCCCCGGCAATTCCGGCAGAATCGTGAGGTGCGGCGGTGTGGTCCGTGGCCTCCGCGTTGGCACGGCTTTTGGCCTGGGCCTTGCGGCGCTTGAGATTCTCCCGCAGCGCAGCGCCCAAACGTCGTTGGCGCCTCGCCTTTTCCGCGGTCTTAGGACGGTCGTTCACGGGGCAAGATTACGACCGTCCGACACCGTGTGAAAGCCGTCTCGGCGCCCCCGCGCGCTTGCGCCGTTTCCGGCCTTGTGGCAAGGATCGCCGCACTCGCGGCCGCGTTGAGATTTCAGCACCCGGCCCGGCGCTGCCGTAGCTCAGTGGTAGAGCACCCCCTTGGTAAGGGGGAGGTCGTAAGTTCAATCCTTACCGGCAGCACCAGGAAAAGCCCATATTTATTGAGCTTTTGCGGGCCCTCCCTCGGACGCCAAAATGCAGTTCCGTGCAGAACGATGTAGCAACATGCAAGCATTCTGACACGTTTCTGACACGCCAAATCCGGTTTCGTTCTCGGCCTCGATGCGGCACTCTCTTTATATGTTATCGCGCGTGATGATCCGGGCACGCGACGGTGAACTACTGCGCGGACATCCGATGCGGACCCATCTCATCTTCGGCGACATCGAGGGCAAGCTCGACGTGCTGCGCGTCGAGTGCACGAGGTGCGAACGCAAGGGCCGCTACAACGTCGCGACTTTGATCGCGAAGCACGGTCGCAAGGGCAATCTGACCAATTGGGCAAGCGACCTCAAGGGCGACTGTCCCAAGCGCAACGTACATGCCTTGCACGAGCGATGCGACATCATCTGTCCGGATCTGTCGAAGGTTTTGTGAGAGTGACCCCACGTGCTGATCGCGCCGGCCAATGTCCGAGTTCGGGGGTAAACCGGAAGACAATTGCTCCGACTGAGCCTTTCCGCTTTTGACCCAACTGGGACATTGGCTTCTAAATTTTCCGTTCTTGCACCACGCGGCTTTTACTGGGCGGTGCGTTAGGGTGTGATCCTCGGCCGCCGTTTCCACATATGAACCGGCGCGAGTTCCCATTACCCGGCTCGGCTTCGCGCCGGTCGCCCGGCCGCTCGCGGCGCGCGCCAGCAGTGTGAGCGCTTGCGGCGCGCCGGCGTCTTGATCGGATAAAACAATGCGCGCTACCTGGAGCTTCTCATGTCGCGGGTGCGGCCCCGAAGTGACCGGGTGAAAACTTCCGATTGTCCCAAACGCAGCTTCTCGCCTTTGGGCGCAGGCGATGAAACGCTCGACCAATGGGCTCAAGGTTCGATTTTTTAGTGTGGCCAGGACGACCGGCCACGGTCGATCTGACAAGTCCACTGGGAGCCCCACTAGCCCGTATCGATCGGCGTGAGGCGCGAGAGTTGAGCGGGCGAACGCCGCGATGTACGGGCCGTTAGCAAGCAAAGTTAGGCGCAGCGGTACCGACTGAGTCACCAGCGCAGCATTTGGCATGTCGAGCCCACGGGCGTGAAAAGTGTCCGCAAGTTGCTTGTAATTCCATGACTCCGATGATCCAAGCAGCCAAGGCTCGTTGACAAGATCGGCGAGATCGAGCTTGCGACGACGTGCCCATGGATTTTGAATGCCAGCCACCACGACGAGCTGGTCGTTGAAGAGGACCTCCACATTCAAGTCCTCTTCGTCATTGAGCGGCGGTGGGACGATCCTTGCCAGGATCAGATCACAGTTTCGATCTCGCAACGCCGCCCGCTGCGCCGCAGGGGCAGGCATTTCGTTCGACATGTAGGACGACACGCGGATAGAGTTCGGAAAACCGCTTCACGACCGGCGGCAACACGGCGACCGCAACCGACACCATACAACCAATCCGCAAGTCGCCGATCGTGGGGTCTGCCAGAAACGCGATGTCCCGGCTGCTTTGCTTCAACTCGTCGAATGCCGCGATGCTGCGTTTGAGCAGCGCATCGCCGTAGACCGTGGGCTCGACGCCCTGCCGGCTTCGATCGAGAAGCCTCACATTAAATGTGTGCTCCAGGCCCGCGATCACCTCAGACACGGTGGGCTGAGACACGCCAAGCTGGGCGGCGGCCTTGGCCATGCTGCCGCATTGGACGACCGTGGAAAATACATGCAGGTCCCGCAACCGGAGGCGCCGGCCGATCTGACTCTCCCAGTCGATCTTTCTCGTGACCATAGGATCGATCCTATGACGATAGAGAAAAATAGGGAATTCCCCTTTGTTGGAGATTGCGTATGGTTTCAATCAAGCTGGCAGAGCACGAGCGCGGCCAAACCGATCGCCTTCCGGCCGAGGGTCCACGACCATGCACAAGCACCAATTAGTTCCGCTGGCGCTAGCCGTCGCCGTTCTGGGAAGCGTCGAGCGTGCACCGGCGCAGGGTTATCCGTCGCGGCCAATTACGGTTGTCGTGCCGTTCCCGGCGGGCGGAGGCACTGACGTGTACGCACGCATCATCGTCGAGCGAATGCGGCAGACGCTCGGGCAACCCGTCATCATCGAAAATGTCAGCGGCGCTGGAGGCAGTATCGCTGTCGGTCGGGTCGCACGCGCCGCGCCCGATGGCTACACGCTCATCAACGGCCACTGGGGAACGCACGTTGTGAATGGGGCCACCTATGAGCTTCAATATGACCTACGGACCGCCTTCGAACCGATCTCGCGCACTGCAATTGGTCATCATGTGATCGTCGCAAGGAAGGCCATACCGGCGAATGATCTCAATGGCTTCATCGCTTGGTTGAAGTCGCATCCGGACAAAGCATCGCAGGGAACCTCCGGTAGCGGCAGCGCCTCACACCTCTGGGGCATCGTTTTTCGGGACATCACGGGCGCGCGCTTTCAATTCGTGCCGTATCGGGGCATCGCGCCGGCCATGCAGGATTTGGTGGCCGAACAGATCGACATGATGATTACAAGCTCCACCGACTTGCTCTCGCAGGTGCGCTCCGGCACCATCAAGGCCTATGCAGTCGCCGCCAAGAGCCGCTTGGCAGTTGCACCCGATATTCCGACTGTGGACGAGGCAGGATTGCCCGGATTTCATGCGCCAATGTGGCACGCGCTCTGGGCGCCGGCGCGCACGCCCAAGGACATCATCGCCCGGCTCAATGCGGCCGTCGTCGATGCACTTGCCGATCCCGCGGTGCGAAAGCGGCTCGCCGAACTGGGGCAGGATATTCCGCCGCGCGAGGAGCAGACGCCCGAGGCGCTCGGCGCCTACCACAAAGCAGAGATCGAGAAATGGTGGCCGATCATCAAGGCGGCGAACATCAAGGCAGAATGACTTCCGCCCTTTGTATTGACTGCCTCCGGATGTCGCCTATTGGCCCATCGCGTCGAACCGGACAGCGGTCCAATATGTCCGAAATTGAGGGACAAACGGACTCCTTCGGTGATCGTCCCGACGCCGTGCACGGCAAAGCCGTGCGCCGTCATCGTGACCGAGCCGGGCGACATCAGCGCGCAGTCGCCCTCGCCGCAGCACCATTCGCCGGCGGCATTCTTCTGGCCGCGGCTGATCCATTCGCTGCCGTCGCGGTGACGATGCTGCTGGCTCGGCCCGGGCGGGCCGTCGGCACGCACGGGAACGAGCGCGGCCAATGTGACCGCGATGAAGATCATCCACCTAAGCATACGAGGCCCCTCATTCCGATGCACGGTGCTCGAGCAAACGATCGACGCGCGCGTTGAAGCCGTCGAGCCTGCTGATCAGACCCTCGAGGGCCTGCGACATCCGGTTCTCCGCCGCGGTCAGCGCGGTCGTGTTGACCTCGGCAAGCGTCTTGACGATCGCGATCTTGACCTCGAGCGTCACACGATAGTCCGCGAATTCGCGGATGAGCTCGTCGTACTTGTCGGCGGCGGCCTTCGCAGCGGCCGCCGCCGCTTCGGTCCGCTCGTGATAGCGGCCCATGTCCATCCAGAACTTGATGAGGCCGACGATCGAGCCGCCGGCAGCGATGATCGCGCCCCAGGTCAAGAATTCCATAGTGCCGACTTCCTTGAGCGCAGTCAGAACTTCACTGGCCGAGCGACGCCGGCGATACGCTGTTGTTGAACCAGGTGCGGAAGATCACCGTCGCGACGCTCTGCACGAGCTGCGTCGCGGCGAGCACCTTCACCTGCGTCTGCGCCTCGAGGCCGAGCGCGTTGGTCGTGACCAGCGTCATCACGGCACCGCCGATCGCGGTCCAGTTGATCTTCGAAGCCCATGACGAGCGCACGGGCACAAGTGCCTTGTTCATAGTTCACCTCGGATGATGGAAGTGGGGATGGTTGCGCGGCTGAAACCGGCCGGCGGCGGACGCTCTTACTGACCGTAGCGCCTCAACAGCGCGTCGCAGCCCGGGCTGATCTGTGCCCGGTTCTCCTTCAGGCAGCGCAGCACGCGCAGCTTGCGCGGGAAGAACTGCCTGCAGAACTTGTTGGCATCGGGCTCGCACAGCGCGCGCTGGCTCGCCGTCGGCTCCGGCAGTGGCGCGGACATCGCCGAGCGGATCGACAAGATCACGGCCAGCACGACCACGATGACCACGACGGCCAGAACCCATCGCATCCAGGTCGGGTCGGAATGGGCGGGCTTTTGCCGGTGCGGCTGTGGTCGCGGCACGTCGGGGCGGACCGGCTCGACCTGGACGAACCGCTCGGCGCTCTCGTAGTTGCGCTCGGCGACCCAGGCATGGCCCCTGCCCCAATCGATCTGCAGCCACTCGGCCTTCTGGCCTGCGCGGCGGTTCACGATCTGCAGTTTGTCGCCGCGCCGGACGGCGCCGATGATCGAGCTTTCATCGCTCGACGGTTTGTCGCGCACAAATAACTCCTCAACCAGGACGCTTCCAACTTCACGCATGGTGATTTTCCTCCTCGATGTCACGACGGTTTCAGATTCAGGATTGCGGGTTCGCGGCGCGCCCCGCCTTCGCCGCCCGATACAAGCCGCGGGCGAGCTGCACGATCATTCCGATCCGACCGGTGCCGGCGAGCGCGGTGAAGCCGGTGAGCGCGGTGGCGATCACAGAGCCGGTGGTGCTGCCGGTGCCCGGGAACACTTGCGGAATGTCAGGCGGCGGCGCGATCCCGCCGAGGATGGAGCCGATGTAGCCCATCCATCCGGTGATGGCGGTGCCGAGCCCAGTGGTGTCGTTGCGCGGTGCCGCGGCGGGCGCCGGCGCGCTGGGCCACGGCGCCTGGCCGGTGAGCTGCGCGACCATGAGGCCCGCGCGGCCGATGATGCGCGCGAGGTCCGTGCCGGCCGGCGCAGCCGGGCTCGGCGCCGGCGCACCACCGAGCACGCGCTCCAGCAGTGACGGCATGAGCTGCGCGGCGACCGGCGCCAGTGTCGGCGCGAGCTGCTGCACCAGCGCGGCCCAGTCGATCGCCGGCGCCGCCGGCTGCGGTTGCGCGGGCGCGCGCGGAACGGGCGTGGCGTCGCTCGGCATTCTTCTCTCCTTGATCGCCTTGATGAGCTCGTCGATCGCCGGCTGCCAGGGCGAGGCAGTCGGCGCGGGCGTGGGCGCGCGGGGCGCCGGCACCGGGTTGATCGGCTCGGGCTGCGGCGCCGGCTCGAGCTGCGGCGCCTCGGCACTGAAGGCCTGCGCGGCGGCGAGCGCGTTGTTCCAGCGGTTGACCAGGCCGACCCAGAATTTCGAGCTCTCGTCGCGGCCGACCGGATTGCGCTCATAGGATTCGCGCGCGGTGCGCAGCGCATGCAGCAACACCGCCGGCGCCATCCCGCCGATCGCCGCCTTCGTCTTCGGCCCGACGACGCCGTCCTCATCGACGCCGACCGCACGCTGCACGATATACGCGGCGCCCGTCGGGCCGCGATTGAAGGCGCAGTCGCGCAGGTAGAATTCCACGCCGGGGTCGCTCGACCAGCCGACGACGACATCGGTGTAGGCGACGAGATACTCGACGATCGAGCGCTCGGCCTCGTCGTAGCGGCCCGCCTCGATCAGCGCCTTGAGCTTCGCCGCCTGGTCGGGGTGATAGCGCTCGTTGATGCCGGCGACCTCGTAGCTGCCGCCGCCGTCGCCGGACGGCAGCTCGTAGACCGCGAGCCGCCCCTGCTTGTCGCGCCGCGCCTCGAAGCCGACGATGGCCGCGGCCATGCGCAGCCGTTGCTCCGTCGTCGCCGCCGGCACCACCGCCGGCGCCGCGGCCGTCGTCGCATCGCCGAGCACATCCGCCGCCGACATGATCGTGGTGGTGAAGACGAAGCTGCGGTCGGCGTCGTAGCGCGGGTCGCTCTTGACGATCGCCATGAACTGGCGGTGGCCTTCGCGCGTGCGGCCGACCATGCAGCCGGCGCTGGCGCTGCCGATGTCGTCGCTCGGCAGGTCGTAGCCCCAATGCTGATTGATCCCGAAGTCGCCGGTGTCGGGCGCGTCGCCTTCGCGCTTGTAGTCCTGGTTGAGATCGCGGAAGACGGTGACCGGGCCGCCGGTCTGCACCAGCGCCTCGTGGTCGCCGCGATGCATGCCCACCTGCCACGACCGGAACTGGCCGAAGGAGATGCGCGCGGCACCCTTCGGATTCATCGGGTCGATGGTCCAGCGTCGCGACGGCTCGGTGGTCGCCTCCCAGGCGCCGAGGATCTTCGGCACGCCGCCGACGAAGCCGATGGCGAACCGCATGTCGTTGAAGACGTTCGGCCGGTTGTCGTTCGCCGTGCCGTCGGCGTTGAAGCCCTCGACATAGACGATGTTGACCTCGCCCTCGCCGCGGTCGACGCGGTGGCCCTTGCGTTCCATCGCGGCGATGATCTTGCCGGCGTACGTCGTCGGTTGCGCCATGATCGACCTCACAGGAGCTGGTGCAGGGGCCGCCGCGATCGGCAGCAGGATGTCGTCGACACCGGTGTATTCGCCGTCCGGCGACCAGGTGACGCTCATGTTGACGTAGCGCGCCGCTTTGATCTGCGCGGCGCAGCGTTCCGCCCACGCGCGCTGGTCGGCGCCGAAGGCGACGAAGTAGGCGGGCAGCTCGGGCTTGCCGGCGGCGACACGCATGCGCGCCAGGTCGGCCGGCATCACGTCGCCCTCTTCCGTGATCGTGCCGACCACGGCGGCGTGCTTCAGCAGCTCGACCGAATCCTCGTCGTGGTCGCTGACACCCGGGTTCTTGCAGAGCACGCCGAGGCCGCGCGCCGCGGCGCGGTCGAACACTTGCCGGACCGCGGAGTTGCGATAGGCGTCGCGGTTGTCCGTCTCGATGACGTCGAAGCCCGCGGCGGCGGCCAGCTGCTCATTGACGTTGCGCCAGAACCCCATGCCGGCGGGATCCGGCACACCCTCGTCGTATTCCGCCGCGGTCCGCGTCTTCGTCAGATACGGGCCGTATTCGGGTGGCTCGCCGTCCTCGCGATAGAGATTGAGGTACTTGCCGCGCAGGCCTTTCGCCGGCGGCGTGCGTGCGTCGTAGCCGCAGAAGAACAGCTCGCCGTCCTTGCCGGCGATCACGCCATCGGCGCCGATCAGATAGCGCAGCGGCACGCCGGCGAGCGGATTGCTCGACGACGCGAGCATGGAGGCTCGCGGCATTCCACACTCCAAAATTGTTGATTTGAGTTGCGCAATCCAGGGTCGCCGCTATAGTCAGCGGCCGGCGCGCGGGGCCGCCCTGGCAACGTGCATTGCCAAATTCACACCGAGTCTCCGCCAACTTGGACAACGACCGCAGCAAGGCCATCGAGGCATTGGCTTTTCGCCTCACCGCGCTCGCGCCCGGTGAGTCCGCCACTATCTCGATCGAGGCGCTGGAATGGGCGCTCGGCGCGCCGATCGACGAGACGCTGCCGCGCTTCGCAAACCCGGAGGCGTTCGGCATCGTCATCGACGAAGCGGCGGGCAAAGCGACGATCACCGCGCTCTGAAAATCGGGCGCCTACTGAAGCGTCGGGATGCCGTAGACCCTGATCTTGCCCGATGCGATGTTGCCTGATGTCGGGATGAACCGAATTGCATTCACTGCAGCTTGGTTGCCGCTGTAGAAGCCCGACGGCGCAGTAGATGATATGGCTCCGCCGACTACGGCCGCGGCGTTGCCGATAAGTATTTTGTTGTTATCCGTCCGGTTCGGACCCATCAGCGCCACTTTGCCAGAGAGCCCGCGGCCGGCGGTGTTGTCGATCGCGACGGAGGTGTTGATCCGCACGCCGGTCGTGCTGGTGGCACCCTGATTGACATAGGAGGTCGTCAACCAACTGCCGCCGTTGTCTTGACTGTACTGAGCTTCCAAACTCACCGCGTTGGTCACCGGAACGACATTCTCGAACACGAACTCATAGGTGTCCCATTCCGATGTGATTATGCTCGTGAAGTTCAGCGACGCGGAATTGCTGGCCGTCAGCGTCGCGAGATACTGCGGATTGCCGGACGTGCCGTTATTGAGTCCGTAAATCGCGTTTCCCCGCAGCGTGCCGGGCACATTGCCCGGCAGATAGGCCGGGTTGCTGCCGGCAACGCCCGTATGGATGAGGCCACCCTCGATGCCTGCAAATCTCTTACCCGTCACCGAGCCACAGCCGCTGAAAGTGATCTGTCCGACGTAAACCTGCCCCAGATAACCACTGAAGGCGAAACCGCTGTTCGGCGCCGCGCCGAACGCCGGGCTGCCCGTGCAGGTGATCGTCTTTACCTGACTGATAGCGCACGCCGCCCTGTGCTTCAATATGGATGACTCGCGCCGCCAGAGATCGTGTAGTTGAACGGAGCCACGATCTGACCGAAGATCGCGCTCATGTGCGTCGAGCGTCACAGTGCCAAATGTCACATTGGGGCCAACGTAGATCACGCCGCCGTTGGCGAAGATGCAGCCGCCGCTGGAAGCAGTGCAGGTAAAGTTCTGCACTGCAAATCTCGCAACCTGCCCGTTCTCGCCGGTCACACGATTGCCGATGCCAAAGACAAAATCGCCGTTGGTCTGATTGAACGTAGAGCCGTTGCCGTCGATCGTCACCGACGGCGCGCTCGCTTGACCAACAACTTCCTTGAACGTCGCGACCCCCGCGTTCGTGTAGGCTCGCCCCGGCTACTGACAGACAAGTGAGATTGAAGCCGGCCAGGTCGAGATTATCCGCCGCGTTGTCGTAACATTTCTGAAAAGTCGCAAACGCATTGCCGGCGCCGGTCGCTAGACCGTCGTTGTTGTCATTGCCAATGGTCGGGTCGACATTGAAGGTCACGTCGGCGGTCAGCCGCCAGCGCTTCTCGCGCGAGACCTTCCAGACGTTGTTCTGGTTGAACACGAACGCCGATTGTCCCGGGATAGAGCCGAAACGTCGTGCCGCCGGTGATCGCGACGTCCTTAGCGCGCCCGGTGTCCTCATTGAGTACCGCGACAACGAAATTGGCGTCGTAGCCGGACGCCGCGGAGAACGTCAGGGTATAGAACGCCGACCCGCCGAGCGCGATCGTCGTGCCCTTGTCGGCATTCACGACCGTGTAAGCCGCGGTCTTGGCCAGACGAGTTGTTGAGCCATCCGCCAGCCTGGAACGCCTGGAATGACGGTGCCGACGATGGACCGTTCGATATCAATGCCTGACCGGCCGCGCCCGGAGCAATCGTCGTCGGCGCGGCGCCCGCGCCGCCCCCCACCACGACGCCGTGCTGCGACAGCGTGCCCGACGACGCCATGCTGCTGCGGGAATTGAAATATGGAACGCCGCCGGACGTGCCGCCGGTCAGGCCGGTGCCACCGCCGGGGACCGCGCCGTACCGAATGACGGATCGGACGTTGGGCCGTTGCTGATGAGCGGAACGCCGGCGGTCGATGGCACCGCTTCCGCAAAGCCTTGTCCGGTGCCTTTACCGATCGGGTATGCAATGATCACACACTTGGAACTGCGCCGGCGCCGGCGATGCCAACGCAGCGGACATGGCGAGCACGAGGCCCGCCGCGATGCGACGGAGATTCAGCATTGGATTTCTCTCTGTGTTTTTGGGGAGGAAAAGGACTTGCGCTAGGGCGCGATCAACCAGACGTAGTTTCCGGAATCATCCGGATCGATGACGGGGTGGAGCGTCACACCGGCGAGGTTCGACGCGTTGGAACGAATCTCCAAAGTGGATTGCCGATTGATCTTCTGGCTCGCCTGGAACGGCGTGAGCGCGATCGTGTGATTGGTCACGGATGTCGAGTAGTCGTTCACCCGAAGCGCACGGCCGTTCCGCTTGCTCGCGTCCGGCAGCGTCAATCCCGTATTGACCGGCGCCACCCGTTTGACGGCCGCGGTCGTCGTTTGCTCCGCGATCACACCTGTCGGGCCGGTGACCTGTTGCACGCTGTCGTCGCCGCCGCCGAAGTCGGTTCCGGCCGCGAGGCCGACCGGCTCGTAGCGCCATTCGAAAACCAAGTCGCCAAGTGTGGCGGTGATCCTGTACTCGTCGCCAACTACAAAGCACCCGGCATTTCTTCCGTCCGCGGCGACATACGGATTTCCGATTGGGATAGTTCCGTTTCGGTCGGAAAAACATTGCGGCAGCAACAGCGTCTCCTCGCTTCGAAATTGGATGCTGGCCCCGTTGAGGATTTTGCCAGTCGCGTCCTGGATGGTGAGATTTTTGCGTGCGAGCGCCATCGTTCAATTCCGCTCAGTTGATCTGCGGACCGCGAATGTCGCCGACCGCGCCGACATCGCTCACGAAGCTGTGCGCCGTCGATCGCCGTGCCGGCAGCGCCGCCCGCTATCCCCTCGGAGCCGTTCGCGCCCGCGAGACCCGGTCCACCGCCAGCTCCGGCGCCTGGTCCGGCCGCTCCGCCGGCTTCGGTGGTGCCCGGCGAACCGCTCGGCGTGCCCGCTGCACCTGGAAGCTGGCCAGCGCCACCACCACCACCGCCGTCGTCGTCACCACCACCGCCACCGCCGCCGCCCCAGGTTTCCCCGCTGGTGGTCGTGAGATTGATCGCATGGCGCGTATAGAGCGCGGTCCCGCCGGGAGCGCCGGGCGTGCCGGTGCCCCCGCTCTTGTTGCCGGCCGTTGCCACCGGCTCCCTGCACACGGCCGACCACCTGCAGCAGGATGTAAAACCAGAACGTCAGCGTGACGCCGGTCGCGGTCGCCGTGGCGTTGACGTTGAGGGTGATTTGCGTCGGGCTGTCGATGGTCAGGATGCGTGCGCCGTTCGGGATGCCGCTGCCGGTCACGCGCGTCCCGACCTTCATGTTGGTGGGGTTGACGCTGAGATTGGTGACGATCGGACTGCCGTTGGTGGTGTTGCCGGTCGCGGTCGTGGTCGGGAACGTGCCGATGTCGAGCGCCCGCGCTCGCCGTGCTGGCCGAGCCGACGATCACGCCATCAGGGACGATCACCGTGAGATTGACGCCGTCGATGATGTTCTGCGCGGTCGGCGCCGGATAGATCGTGTCGTGCGTCGTGCGCACGACGACGTTGTTGATGTTGCTGTCGAGGTTGATGACGCGATCGTCGAGATTGTCCGCGACGAATTGCTTGAACAGCATCTCCTCGGCTTCGGCCCTGACACGATCGGCCATCGGATTGACACGGGTGACCTGGATCGGCGCGTTGACGACGTTGCCCGCCTCGTCCTGGTTTCCCCACCATTCGACACGGTAGCCGCCGCCGGGCTGTGGCTCTTCCACACCGCTATATCGCATCACGTCGAACGAGAACTTGCGCGGCGCCTTGACGAAGCGGCCGATCTGGAGATCGTTGACCCGCTGCGCGGCCGGGCGATTGAACGCCGCAATCCACGTCCCGAGAATTGTCCGGATCACGGGCGATCCGTTCAACGTCTCGGCCTCGAGGTCGACCGTGGCCAGCGCGCTGCGATAGTTGTCCGTCTGGTCGAGCGGCGCGAGCGGATTGCGCACGCCGTAATAGGTCCAGCACTGGGTGATCTGCTTCTCGGGCTGGTCGCTGGCCTGCAGCGAGCCGGCCAGGATATTCGCCTGGGTGTAGAGGAACGCGTCGACCGGAATGCCGCGCAGCACCTGCAGCCGCAACTGATTAAGCTTGTCGTCGTGCCACAGCGCCAGGCCGGCCTGCTCGATCAGCTCCGACACGAGTTTGTTGACGCCGGTCGGTTCGGTGATGTGTCGGGTGTAGAGCCGCTGCAGGAAGGTCGAGGTTTCCGTCAGCCAAGTGGGCAACGGGATGTAGCTCGCGGCCACGCCGGCATAATTGACCAGCAGATCGTTGATGATGACGGCCGGATCCGTCGCTACATAGCGCAGGACGACCTGGACGCGGTCTTCCGCGTCGTGCTGCTGCGCCCCGGTTCCGAGCGCACCGCGTTCCGTGAAGGTGCAGACATCCCCGACCCGCGTGAATTGGAAGATCTCCTTGCCGCCGATCTGGCCAATTCCGCTCGCCGGATATTCCGCGTTGCCGATACCGGATGGTGACAGCGTGAAGCCGGTCGCGGCCGCGCTGATGCCCGCGACCAGGAATCCGTTGTTCGGCTTCGGCGCCAGCGCCCGGTCGTCGTCGGCGAGCTTGAGCGGGTCCTTGGCGATGAGCGAGGCCGCGCCCTGCGGCGTCGGTCCGCTGAAACTGTCGAACACGTAGTGGCGAGTCTCGAACTGCGCGAACGGCTGGCCAAGCAGGCCGCGCTTGACCCGCACCGGCTGCCCGCGGCGGAATATTCCGCGCGCACGCACCTTGCCCCATTGCGAGCCCCTGCCGAACAGCTCGCCGAGGTCCGCGCCGCGATGATCCTTGAGGCTCACCGTCAGCGTCGCGCGCTCGCCCAGATTCTCGCCCAGCGAGATGGTGCCGGGCGACAGCGAAGCCTCGACCAGGTCAGGCACCGCAGCGATGTCGCGCGGCAGATAGTCGGTCGACTTGGCGAAGCGCAAAGTTTCGATCGCGCTGCCGAGCACACTCTTGGCGCGGAAATGGCCGCACAGCACGTCCGACCCCGACGAGTTGGTGTGGAGCCCGACTGCACCGGCCGCGGTGATCGGCGACGATGTATCGGTGAACGCCGACCATCAAGGCCGTCGGCTCATCGCTGAGTGCGCCGCGCCAGGCCTTGCCGCGCAGCAGCGCGCCAGGGCCGGTCACGGTCTGCACATCGAAGCGCAGATAGATGTTCTCGTTGGCGACAACAGCGAAACGCGACGCTCGCCTGCAGGCGTAGGAACCGCTCACACCTTTGATGATCTGCAGCGTGTCGCCGAACAGCCGCAGCAGGTAGGCCGTGCCCGTCGCGGTATTGTCGCGCGACGACCGCCATGTCCTCGGTGACGACCTGCGAGCGCAACAGCGCGACGACGGACACATTCGCCACGTTGGGCATCGCGCGCCCAACGCCAGATCACATCGGCGCTGCTCACCGTCTTGGTCAGCCGCGCCCCGCGCCCGCGACGGCAGCGCCGCATTGAGCGCGCCGACCAGCGCCGTGTTGGCACCGTCGAAAAGGCGTCCAGCCCGCGACCGCGACGCCTTCGCGCACGGCCTCGAACTGGGTGATGCGATAAAGATCGACATCGGCCTCGACATAGGTGAGGCTCTTGCCGGTGATCTCGTTGCTCACTTGACGATGCCCCGCAAGCCCAGCGTCGCCTGCACCATTCCATTGCGCCGCTGATTGGACATCTGCGCATCACCCGACGCCCAGCAGTAGCCGGTCTCCATCGGGTAATCGCCGGGACGCCAGGCGAAGAAGAATGGATTCTGCACCGCGCTCTTGAGCCAGGGCTCCATCTCAGCGCGGTAGAAGTCCGGCGTGATATTCTTGAGGTCGAGCGCGGACTCGGTCATTTCGGAGAGCACGATGCGGCCGAGGAACTGGCCCTCCTCGCTGTGGCCGGTGACGACATTGGCTCGCCGATTGAACGGCAGCACGCGATGGCCGACGTAGATGCGCCGCTGCAGGATCAGGAGCTTGCCGACATAAGACACCGCGGCCTGCGGCGGCGCCGTCCCGGCCGCGAACTTGTAACGAATCTGTGCCAACGACTGGAGAGCGTAGCGGCCGAGATACGGCGAGTCGTCGGCCGGGATGATCGGCTGCACCAGCTCGACGAACGGGTCGAGGACGTTGGCCCGGCCCTCGACCGAGATCGCAATTCCCGCGCTGCCGCAGTTGTGGCCGGCGAGCGCCGCGTAATCGATCGGATCGACATGGTTGGTCGTGATCGTGATGTACTGAACTGTCGTATTGGCCCCGCGCCAATACAGAGCCGTTGACGGGTTGGCCAGATTGAGAACGGGATGGGCTGGGTCCTCCGTGTCCGCGAGGATGTTGCTGACGGTCACGATGTTGCGCCAACCCACAACCGGATTGTTCGCGTTGAGCGCTGGCGTCTGCGCGAGCACCAGGTTGTTGGCGATGACGATCGACACGAAGGCGCCTCTCTGCTGCCGTCAGGCCAGGACGACCTTGCCGCCGTCACGCTGGAACTCGAGCAGGCGGCCGGCGAGCATGCGCACAGCATCGCCCGAGAACAGCGCTGCGCTGTCGATGCCCTGCACAAGCAGGGTCTGCGTGCCTCCGCCACCGCCGCCCTCGGCGGCACCGGCAGCCGCTGCAGCCACCGCCGCCGCCCGAAGCGATTGGCGACGACGCTGCGGCACCACCGCCGCCGCCAGGCTTCGTCGCCGCAATCGAGGCGATCTGCGCGGCGACGCCGGCCGCGGCGACCGCGGCGAAGGCCGTGCCGGTCGCAAGCGCGAACGGACCGCCGATCGCGACGCCGGCCGCGTACGCGCTCAAGCACCGCCTCGTAGCCCTTCACCAGCGCGGTCGCGATGGAGATGCCCTTCATCAGCTCGAACGCCGCGCCGCCCTCGTCGCCGATCACCTGGGAGATGTGGCCCATCGCGGTATCGACGATGCCGGCGAGCTGCGAGTATTGCCGCGCCTGGATCTGCGCCATGTCGAGCGCGATTTTCTGGGCGTATTTCCGGCGCAGCTCGGCGGCCGCGTTTTCGGTGATGGTCCGGTTGTTCTCGAACTCGGCGATAGCGGCCAGCTGCTGCTCGTGCTTGCGCAGCAGGATCTCCTGTTCGGTGGCCACGCCCTCCTCGAGCTTGGCGAAGATGAGATCGGCGCGATCCTTCTGGTACTTCTCCTCGATCGCGAGCCTGGCGGCCGCGTGCTCCGCTGCCGTGCCGATCTGCTTCGCCTGAAATTCGGCGAGCTTCGCGAGCTGCTGCTCGCGGTGGATGCCGAGCGCGGCGTCCTCATTGGCCAGCGAACGCTGAAATTCGAGGAACTTCTGCTCCTGCTGCTTGCGCTCTTCCTCGGTGAGCGGATCAGTCTTTGGTCCGTTGCCGCCGAGCATCTTGTTTCGGGCGGCGGCGACATCGGCCGCATTCATCTCGGCCTTGAGCTTGATCAGACCGAACCAGCGATCCCAGTCCTCGGTCGATGGCGGCGCACCGATGCGCTCGCGCAGCTTGCCGAACGAATGCTCGATCTGCGGGATCTCTCCGGTCAGACCCTTGGCCAAGTTGATGCTGTTGAAGCCCGCGGTGATCTTGTTGATGCCGTCGAGCAGGTGCGCGACGTTTTCATCCCAATCGAGCCGGAACTGGTAAATCTCGCTGGAGAACGTCCCCCAGGCACGGACCGCCGCCAGCACGCCGGCCTGAATGGTCTCGCCGAAGCCTTTCAATTCGCGGCCCGCCGCCGCGAAGTCATCGCCGAGCTGCTTGACCAGCGGCGCGAGCTCGACCGCCACCTGGTTGCCAATACCCTTGAACAGCAGCATCGCCGTGGTCCAGGCGTCGTTTGCCTGCTCGACCTTCACGCCGTCGATCTGCGAGACCGCGACGCCGAACGCCTTCACGTCGTCGCGCGCCTGGCGGATCGACTTGCCGCCGCCTTCGAACAGGCTGAGCATCTCCTGGCCGCGGATGCCGAAGGCCTTGAGCACCTCGGCCTGCTGCGCCGTGCTGTAGCCCAGCTCCTCCATGCGGTCGGAGATCGTCGCCAGGCGCTCGGCAACGTCCATCTTCAACAGCGCATCGGCGGACAGCCCGAAGTCGCCGCAACGCCTCGTAGGCCGGACCCGATGCGGTGCGCGCGGCCTCGGCGAGGCCCTGCATGAGCTTGAAGGCGGACTTGGCAAGCCCCTCGACCGGGACGCCGGCGAGGTCGGCGGCGCTCGCAAGCGTCTGGATATCCTCGGTCGTGCCCTTGAGCCGATGGCCGAGCTTCGACTGCGCGTCGATCGTCTCGAATGACGAATGGAGGAGCTTGGTCAACAATGCCGTCGCCGACGTGATACCGACGGTCGCCGCCAGCGCCTGCACCTGCGACTTGCCGAAGGCGGAGATGCGCTTCGACGTCGTTGCCAGAACCTTGTCGAGGTCGCTGGCATCGCCGCCGATCAAGATGCGGAGACGGCCGATGGCGCTGCCGAACATGCGTCAGCCCTCGCCGCCGTCGCCGTAGGCGTCGTTGTAGATTTCCGCCACCTCGGCCTCGGTCATCTTGCCGTACATCTTGACGGGCTTCCTCGCCTCGAACAGCCACCAGAACTCTTTCGGATGCAGCCGCCAGAAATCCTTCGGCCGCATGTTCCAGTGACCGACCGCTAACTTGTACGCTTCCGCGACGAGCTCGCTGCGGCCCGACGAGCTCGCCGGTTGAGATTTCCCGGGGTGACGGCGCCTCCTGCGTTTTGCACCGCGGCGATCGCCTGCGGCGGCACCATCATCGCCATCAGCAACTCGACGGCCGCGCGCACCGCCGCGGTCTGGGACATGCCCGCGAACATGCCGCCGTAGACATCCTCGTCCGTCACGTCGGCGCCGGCATAACGCAGCACCGTGGCGTAGGCCCGCGCCAGCACGGCGAGCTTGACAGTCTCGCGCTCGCGCCCGGTCTTGAGCAGCTCGCTGAGGGTGACGTGCTCCTCGATGCGCGCGATCGCGCCCATCATCCGGTCGGAGGGGACGGTGTAGCGCTTGCCGTCCCACTCCAGATGCACATCCTGGAAGACGCCGGCCATCAGGGCACCGCCGCGCCGCTGACGAGGATTCCCAGCTTAATATTGTTGGCAGCGGTCCCCACACCGAGCACGGTGACGAACTCGCCCGACGCCAGATCCGCCACCGGTGCGATACCGCCTGGCGTGTCGCTGAGGTAGTACGTCGCCCCGACGGTAACGGCCGCGCCGGGATTGATGTCGCCGGCGGTCTGCACCACCAAGGGCTGGTTGAGCGAGGCGCCGTTGAGCGCGATGCCCTCCGGCGAGCGCGCCGCAGCGGTCACGGAGTTGGCGTCCGCCAGCAGGAACTTCCGCGTGGTCGGATCGCGATAGACGACCTGGCCGGCGGTGATGGTGGCGCCTGCGATGCCCGACACCTTCTTGACATTCGCCCCCGGCGACGACGTTGGCCGGGGTGACGACGAGATCAACCATGTCCGTATTCTCCTGTTGGGGTGACTTCGATGCACGCGCGCCGGCTCACGGCGTGTAGGTGACGGGCCCGGTCGACTGCAGCGACGCCTCGAAGGTCTGCGCGTCGTTGAAGGGGCCGGTCTCGCTGTAGGTCGCGAGATGGAAGTCCCCGCTGACGATGCCGCCATCGGGGTACTCGAGCGTCGCGGCGCCGGTCTTGGAGTCGCTGTAGGCAGCGATGCGCAGCACGTCACTCTTGGTGACGCCCGACAGGCTGATGTCGACGCTGCGGCTGCCCGGCTCGTCGAGGAGCTCGCGCCAGCCCGACGAGTCGTCGTCGCTCGTATCGACGGGCTCGCCGTTGACGGCCGCGCCCTTCTCTTTCACGCCGGGAATGAGCGCCCCGTTCCATTTGAAAATGATCTTGCGGCCGAGCGTGCCTGTTCCTGCCGGCATGGCTGATGTCTCCGATGCTGATGGGTTGGTCGCTAACGCAGCGCCGCGCGGTTGCTGCGCGGCGAACACGTCACTCTTCTTCTTCGTCCGGATCCCAGTAGCGGACGCGGAATTCCATGCGGATGCCGCCGATGTGCTGCTCGCCGTCCGCCTTCACGTCGGACACCGTGCGCACCAGCTGGATGTCGAACAGCCAGGCCGTCGAGCTCGTTGTCGCGCAGCTTGCCCTCGACCTCGTACGCGATCTGGTCGAGCAGATCGTCGGGCGGCAAGCCGTGCGCACGCGACCATCCACGAGCAACTGCAGATCGCGGCCGACGTCGGCCGGATTGCCCTCCATCGGGCGCGCGGACACTTCCTCGGTGGTGTAGATCAGCAGCGACGGTTCGTGTTTGGCCGGGAGCGGCCGCGTGCGCCCGACATAGACGCGGCTGCCCGTCGTCGGCAGGCCGGTAAGCAGCGTCGCGACCGCGTCGCGGATCAGCTTGCGGACGTGGGGCATGTTAGATGAGGGCTCAGGAGGGCTCTAAGGGCGCGCACTCATAGATCGCGACGTCCGGCGCTCACGGGCTGATGTCCGCATTACCCCCGAAAGGGGACAAATAGCGGACATTAGCGGACGTCTGAAAAGTGCCGATTGTGTTGCAAAAGTCGTTCTGCACTGGTGATGAAAAATTCTGCGGGCCGCAGGTGCGGCTTTCGTGTACGGATGTGAGGGACCTCATCGCCTCACGTTAAACTCACGGGCGACTTCGGTAACGCGATTGAGGTTATACAAATCGGCGATTGCTTTTCGTTTCGTGTTTTCGCGAAAAATTCGTTGCCCTGCAACTTTCGACTTTTGCAACACAATCTGCCAACAGGCGACATTTGCGATCTTCGCCCCTTTCCTCGCCGCCGGACCGGGTACGGGGCCCTGAGGGCAGGTGGCCCCGCCTAGTTCGTCGCGGCTTTGAGATGGTTGCGTACGCCCTCATTCACCTGACTTCCATGGTCCACGGCAACTGTGCAAGTTGATAGGTAAATGCAGTCGAGGTTGTACAAATAATCGCAGCGGCAGAGAATGTTAATCTGACTTAGTGCACTTTAGGTTGTTATCTGAGGATAAAGCGGTACGTAAATCCACTTAATACACAATTTTTGTATGTATTACTCGTTCCCCGAATGGTATCTGATAGGCCATAACAAAAATCTATGTTCCATCACACAGAGGGTCTGTCATGCTGCAAACCGGTTTGCGCGCGGCCTTGGCTGCGGCGATCTCTTTTGCGCTTTGCCAACAACTCTCCGCTCACGATGGGCCACTCAAGCACTGGCTGGAAAGCTTGCTGCGGCCCGACAATGATCAACATCCTTCACGGCAGTTGGACCGGAAGTCGCTCTTCTGTTGTGGCGAAGCAGACATTGTCAAAACGAGGTTCAGGGTCGAGAACACCGGCGGAGCCTATCCCGAGGACCAATGGTACGCGTGGCTGAACGAGTTCGTGGACGTTGATTCCATCGGAGAAAATCCTCAAAGAGTTCTCTCCGAACGGCGAAGCCTTTCTGTTCGTGTTGGCTGGCACAATCCAATGCTTTGTACCGCCGAAAGGCGGACTCTGAGTGCCACCTATCATGATCGGCTCACAAGCGAACTTCGGAGGGACGCTGGTGCCAATTTGGCAGTGATGGCTGGCCGGACTCGCTTCGTGTTCATGCTTCCCGCGAATCAGCGTGAGATCGTGAAACGTCTTTAGCTCGCAACGCACTGGTCGTCGTCGCGCTCTTGGGTCCGCGCGGCAGAACGGCCCGGAGCCCTCTGGAACGAGAGCAGCCGGAGGGCTCTTTTTTGCTACGAGCATCACAGTCTACAGGCGCTCGAGTGCGCACGAAGACTGAAAACGGAATGGTCGCCTTTGGGTCAATCGCGTCGTTTCCATCAATGGAAAGCGTCTGCTTCGCTCCGAAACCGGACGCAGGCTCAGGGCCTTCGGTCGGACGCGATGTGCCATGACCGGACCTCGCGCCCTTCCCGAACGCGGATAAATGACGTAAATTTGGACTGGAGCTGCCAGCGGGAAATGCCGCAACCCGCGTTGAACGGCAGCGTTTGTGCCGTCGGCAGGCAAGCGCTTCTAGACATAAACCGGGATCGTTTGTGGGACGCCAGGCGTACCCACTTTCCGCACGTCTATGCGGCGCCTCGTCGTTCGTTTTCAGAGAGGTGGCGCCATGAAACTTCCCCGCCGACAATTTCTACATCTGGCCGCCAGCGCTACCGCGCTGCCGGCGGTGTCGCGCTTCGCTTGGGCGCAAGCCTATCCGACGCGGCCAGTCACACTCATGCATGGCTTTGCGCCTGGCGGCGGCGTAGACACAACCGCACGCATTATGGCCGAAGGGTTATCACGGCGCCTCGGTCAACAGATCATAGTGGAGTCCAAGCCGGGCGCGTCGACCACGATTGCCGCAACACAGCTCGCACGCGCCGCCCCGGACGGCTATACGCTCGGCGTGTTTTCCAGCACGTACGGCACTGCGGCCGCCATGTACAGTAAGCTGCCATTCCGGCCGGTTGACGATTTCTCGATGATCAGTCAGATCATCGAGTTCCCTTTGGTCTTGGCAACGTACTCTGACCATTCAGTGCGCAGCATCTCGGACCTTGTCAACGCGGCACGCGCCGCGAGCACGCCCCTGCTCTACGGCACACCCGGGCTGGGATCGGTTCAGCATTTGTTGGTCGAACATTTGGCGCAGCAGGCAAAGATTCAATTTCAACACGTGCCCTATCGTGGCGGCGCGCAGGCTCTGACAGAGCTGCTCGGCAGGCGCATCGACTTCATGGTCGATCCCGCGATAATCTTGCTGGAGCACGTCAGAAGCGGCAAAGTGCGCGTTCTCGCTGTTACCACCGCTGCGCGGTCCGGTGAGCTGCCTGACATTCCGACCGTTGCGGAGGCGGGATTCCCGGCATTTGACGTGAGCGGCTGGATGGGTCTTGTGGCTCCGGCTAGCTTGCCGGATTCGATCGCTGACTCGCTTGAATTCCGAACTCACAGGGCTGCTTGCCGAACCAAGTGTGATCGAGCGCTTCCGTGCGCTTGGCAACGAACCCCGGCCTTCGAGTCCGGCCAAGTTGAAGGCCCGGATCACTGACGAAATCGCGAAGTGGACTGCAGTCATAGACGCCGCGAAGATAGCGCGCATTTGATGTGCTAGTCGCTCCTAAGCGGCACCGCTGAAAATGGCTGACGTCCCATAACCTCCCGATATGCGAAGCGCGGACCGATGACTGCTTCCGGTCATTCGCGTCCTGGCCGGCTCTCGCCGGTGGTCGGCCGACTTCCGCAATGCCCTGAAAGCGGACGCAAAGTCAGGGCATCGGCATCTGTCGCGATGTGCCAAATGCGGGCATGCCGGGTAAGGCTTCGAAGATGTCTCCCGTTGCTTCGCCCCGCCAATAATGGCAGCCGCATCAGTATTTACGATCGTGGGCTTCGCAGGTTACATACGTTAAATGTCTTCACAGGGCGGCTAAAGCCTTTAAGGACGAGTTCCCCTGCAAATTCTACATCCGCCACTGTCTCGACAGCGCTGAACACACTAATATCGACCAGAATTTGTCCATCCTTTGCTTGATCGCAAAGTCTGGAGGCAAGATTTGCCACTTTGCCCGTAACTGAATATTGGAGCCGCCCCTCGTATCCGATGCTTCCAAGCGTTGCATAACCGTGCGCAATGCCGACGCCAAAACCGATGTCGTGGCCATAATGACTCCACTCGACTGACAGCTTCGCAACCACATCGCGCATTTCGACTGCCATCTGCACGGCACGTATTGATGGGTTGGGACATGGCAGCGGATCGTTGAAGATCACTAGGAGCCCGTCACCGCTAAAGCGCTCGACGGTGCCCTCAAATTTGTTAACGAGAACACCTACCTTGGTGTGATACTTGCGCAGAACAAGCATGACCTCTTCGGGTTCCGCGAGTTCGGAAAAAGCCGTAAAGCCGCGAAGGTCGCAGAATACGACGCTTACATCGCGCCGATGACTCTCTAACACGCTCTCGTGGCCCGCCGAGACGACAAGCTGGGCAATTTGTGGCGGGAGAAAACTTTTCAAGCGTCCGACGCGTTGGATTTCGGCAACCTGTTCGGACACCCGCTGTTCGAGAGTACGATTCCATGTCGCAAGATCGGCTGCCTGTGTCGATACTCGATCGTGTGCCTCTCGCAGATCGGCGGTGCGCTGGCGCAGCTCATTGAGAAGGCGCACATTTTCGATCGCTATCACAGCCTGGTGTGCAAAGGTGGTAACAAACTCAATCTGCTTGTCGGTGAGGGGCCGCACCTCCTGGCGGTAAATGCTGATCATGCCGATGAACTCATCCTCCTTGAGCATTGGGACGGTGAGTAGCGTTCGAACGCCGCCCAGCTCGACCGCTGCAACACGCAGGGGATCGCGCTCACGGTAAGCCCGCTCGGCCTTACTGTCCGGGATGTGCACCAGCCGTTTTGTCCGCACGACGCGGCCAGCCGCGGTCTGCGGTCCGGGATGGATCAGCGTGCCCAATCGAGCTCGCAAATAAGCGGGTGTCGCGCCGTACATCGAGACCGCCCGAGACGCGTCACCCTCCTGCAGATACAAGGTGGCGAAATCCGATCCACACACGCGCGTGGCATTCTCCAGTATGGCCTGGAACACGGGCTCCAGCTCGCCGGGCGAGCTTGAGATGACGCTCAGTACCTCCGAAGTTGCGGTCTGCTGCTCCAGCGCATCAGCAAGGAGCTTTCGCGCCTCGGCGAGTTCTCGGGTTCGCTGGTCAAGTTGTTTTTGGAGGTCGGCTGAGGAAAAACCGCGACGGCGCAGAGCCGTCCCCTCCTTCCCCCGCTTGAGCTTTATCGTCTTGCGGCGGCGCGTTTTCATGACTGCGCTGCCCGTCGCTGCGCCGACCTAACGAGCGACCGTGCCGTCAACGCAAACAATGTGACGAGCGGCCAGCCTCTCATGAAGCTCTCTCAGGACGTTCAGGATCACGCCAGTGCTCCGAAATATACCACCTCGGGTGCCGAGGTTGATAGGGCGCCTAGACCGGGGCTCAGGGCGGCAAAACGCAACGCAAATGTTCTGCTCTGCTTAGGTCCGAGATGGGGGTCATTCGCGTCACTTCAACCACGAAGCGCGCACGTCCGCTGTGATGCTGAAGTCGGACATCACAGTATCCAACTTGCAACGCAACATTCCTCACTCGCCCGCGTGATTTGGCAAGTCCACCCATATCGAACCGGTCTCATGCGACTTCGAACCGAGTCTCTGGCGTAACAACACGGATATTGAAAATTGGCGACCAGAGACTGGCACGCTAAATTGGCCGGTTGCGGCCGAAGCTCCAGAAAATTGCGCCTCAGCCGACCCTTCGCCTTTCGTGACTTCCATCCGGGATCGTGCCCCGACCATGCAGCGAGCCCCATTGGCCTCCGTTTTCGTCTCGACTCCCTCCGGGTAAAGTCGCAGAATTGCGGTAGCCGAGACGCCAGTCCAAAGCGTTCGGTATTCCATCCAACTCATTGATCGGGACCCCTTCGAGCGTCCCTTGTCCCCGCCCCGACGCAGATCGGGCGAAAGGAGTGCTTTCAATGTGTGACTACAGTTTGCATCTCGTCGCGTCCCGAGCCGCGAAGGTCGGAGACGAACTGGTGACGACTAAGTTCGACAACTCCCTCACACGAGGATTCGCTGCCATCGGAGAGCCGAATGTGGCCGTCTGCCTGCTTCCCGGCACGGAGGTCGGGTTCGAGAAGGACGTCAACTTCGAGCGCGTGCTTGGAATCTTGCCGACACGGAAGCTCACGCAGAAAGTGGCTCGGTTCCGGCAGATAAACCAGGGCAAGCCCACGTCGCATCACGATGCGCTGGAGTTCCCCGACGGGGAGATGGTGCTGCTCACCCGGCTGTGCGAAGGTCAGCGCGCGAGGGTGCTGCAGTTGCCGGCTACCCCGCGGCCCGTGAACGCCGCGCACGAGCAGAGGCGCGATTCGATCGTCAACTGATCGGGCTGCTCACGATCGAGCTCGCGTCGGCGTATCTTCGTCCCGACCATGGTTGTATGAGTGCGCGGGGCGCAGGCGCGATCAAGGCTGGCCGTAAAACACCGCCGAAGGCGGCGCGTATTCGACCGCCGGTTCGCCGGTGCCATGCGCCGGTCTGGGCTGCACGTCTATGCGTCGTGGCACAGGCATCGGTGTTCCCTGAAAATGAAATCCGATGCGTGTTCCGCATTGTCGAGACGACCCGTCATGCCGAGCGCAACCGACTTGCGTTCCAGGCTTCTGTTCTACGCACGCCCGAGGTGGAGACGTCAGGAATCAGCGCGCCGTGATGCAATTGCGCAACTCGATGTGGCTGGCCAGGGCTGTGGAACCAGGGGAGCGGTGAGCGTCTTCGAGCTTGACCGTCTCTTCTGCGGCTCGAGTCCAAGACGACGCGAGCTTCGTCAAATACGCCTTCAGCTCGAGGTCGCTTTCAGCTTCGGCCAAACGGGCACACTCAGCGGCACGCTTTAGACACTCAGATGCGTTCATTACGGGAAACCTTGCAATACGACAAAAATAATCTCACCATTTGGACTATCCGTCATTGATGCAGATCAATCAGGAGTCGAGCTCTCTACGCCATCAGACAACGAATCTCGCTGCAACGAATCTAGCGAATGCAACAACGTGATCGGTTGATCCGGAGTTTATGATGAAAACCTACGTCGCCAGCATTCACGGGCAAGCGGTCTTGGCATTTCGGGCCGAGGATGATGACCAAGCGCGCGCGATGCTCGATGACCATGAAGGCAACGTGCGATCCGACCTACATGTGCTCGTTGGGGCTGATGGAAAACCATTGTGGGACGGGAAGTCCGCCATTCAGTTGCGAGAGGCGACGCCGGCACAGCGCGCCGAATGGGAGCAGTCTCGTGACCAAGCAGTTAGCGACGGGGAAATTGACTTGGATGCCGGCAACGATCCGGATGAGTGGAACGTCTATTTAATCGACGCCCCCCAAACGAAGAAAGCTCGCTAGTGACATGCACCCGGCAAACTCGCACAGTGTCAGCACCCGGCAGACTCGCACAGTACCCGGGAGCGATCTGCACAATTCGACGATTCTCCCTGAAGCCACCCCCACCCTTGCGAGTCCATCGTCGTCGAGATTGGCAAGCCGATCATTGCCGCCATGGCGGGTACCGGCCTCGTCGTCGGCCGGTGAGAGGTCCGGGTCGTATACCGAGGCACTTAGTATCGAGAGGGAGGGCTTTCGGCATGAAGCGTCTAATCGCTTTGGCGGCGCTTCTGGCGCTTTCGGTTGTAGCCAGTGACGTTCAGGCGCAAGGAGCCGGCGACCCAAGGGCGGGCCTCGCAATAGCGCGGCAGGTCTGTTCAGAGTGTCACGCGATCCAAAAAGGACAGGTTCGCTCGCCGAATCTTAGATCACCGACTTTCGTAGAGCTTGCAAACACCCCTGGAATGACAGCCGCGGCCTTAACGGTGGCGCTTATGACTCCACACTGGCGCATGCCAATGTTCATCCTGACGCCCGAGCAAAGAGCAAATATTATCGCTTACATCCTCAGCCTAAAGGAGTGAGGAGGGGGGCGCGCTCTGGGAGTCTGCACCCCTTGACCGTCGGCGTGTAACTAAAACATTGATAGGCTAGACTGCGCTCGCCGTTCCCTCTTGCCGGGCCACAGCGATGCTGTTCGTGATCCACGCCACCGACAAAAAAGATGGGATGCCGAGACGGGCCAAATTCTATCGCGCGCACAGAACCCACCTCGACCATGCAACCGCAGAGGGGGTTCATGTCCTCGTGGCAGGACCGCTGGTCGCCGACGACGGCGAGACGCCGATCGGCAGCCTGTTCATCGTCGAGACCAAGGATCGAGCTACCGTCGAGGCCTTCTGCCGCGTCGATCCGTACCGCGTCGATGGCGTGTGGGAGACAGTCGAAATTCACGCCTTCGTCAGCCGGCGCGGATGGGCTGCACCCGATTCAACGGGCGTGTGACGGCAGCCGGCGCCTTTGCGACCAAGCGAGGCCTACTGTTCGGATTTGTCCTCGCGCCGGTCAATTCCGCTCCCCAATCGCGTCGAACCGAACTTCCGCTTAGGGTCTTGGTCGTGCGAAAACGTTTTGGCGGGGGCGGAGACCGACGAACCAGCTCGCGCACGCCGAGACGAGGTCAACTTAGCATAGGCATCGATCCTGCGGCTTGGACGTGCCGCTTGAGCGATCTCTGTCCATGGCGAATTCGTAATTACGCTGCGATCGGCATCTGGAACAGACCGCGGCAATGGTACCGCCAAGCGTAGTGGTCAAGGACGGCATGGGCGGGCGGCGGTTCTCCAGATCTTTCTCCTGGAGTGCTGCCACCGAGCGACTGGTGAACGCGATTCCCGTTGTAATAAATTCTGAATTCTTCCAGCTTTCGCCCCAGGTCGATTGCGTTCCAGATTAGCACGTGGTCAAGAAACTCCCGTCGTATTGTCCCGATCAGCCGTTCCACGAACGGATGGGACACGGGTACGTACGGGATCGACTTGATCTCTTCGACCTCGAGTATGCGCAAGTTGGCGAGCCAACGATGGAAACGAAATAGCGGGTCGTGGTCGGAACTCAGGTGCCGAGGATGGGACTTTCCAGCGATGATCTGGTTGAACATCCGACAAATCGAGGCGCCACAGGGATCAACGCGCTCAACGCCAAAGCCGATGATCCGGCGTGTGAACACGTCCATCACCACCATGACCCAATGGCTGCGCAGGACTATCGATTCGCAGCGAAACAAATCGACGCTCCACAGGCTGTCCTGCATATGTCCGATAAAGCTCAGCCAGGACGGACCATCTGTTCCCGCTTCGGGTCGATAGTGTTTCGCGAGCACCCGACGGACAATGTCTTTGTCGATATCGATGCCAAAGGCACGCGCAATCTCCTGTGCGATGCGGGGACAGCCAACACGGGGATTGCGGCGCTTGAACTCGACGATCGCGTCGATGAGCTCCTTCGATGGCCCTTTTGGTCCGGGTCGCCGATGACCTCCCGACGAGAAAAGCCACCGATATTTGCGTTTCTTGAGTGCCTCGTGGAACCTCAACAAAGTTCTGGGTTTCAGGATGACCGCGAGCTTAGGAATTCGACTTGGCGGCACGAACAGTGATCCAAGACCCAGGACGAAGCGATCGAACGAGTTCAGGATTCGGTGCCCGTCGCCGTGAGCGACTGCTGATGAGCAACTGCTGTTTTAGCACCAAGGATTCGGCCACGACGGTGCGCACTCCGCCCGGGCGCACGAGTTTGGCGATGGTGGACAACAGGTGGACGGCGAGTATGAGCAGGTGAATCATCGACATGGACGGTAGCACGATGTCGGCAGCTCACAAGATTGCCCGCGCCGCTCCGTTTTGCGAGGATTTACGAATTCGCCATGGACACCATCATTCGCTGGCACCGCGTCGGGTTTCGAGCGTATTGGCGCTGGCGGTCGCGCAATGGTGTTGGCAGACCCAAGGTCTCGGCTGAACTGCGCACGCTCATAGGTGAGATGAGCCGCGCGAACCCGCTCTCGGGGCGCCCCACGCCTTCATGGTGAGCTGCTCAAGCTCGGCTTCGATATCGCCCAGTCGACGGTGGCTGGAACTCTGTGCCGCCGCTCGCGACCACCGTCTCAGGGCTGGCGGACGTTTCCAGGAACCATGCCGACGGCATCGCGGCGGTCGATCTGTTTCGTCCTGCCGACGATCGCGTTCCAGATCCAACAAGATGCGGCTAGCAGGCTGGTTCTTGCGTCTCTACTCGTTCAGTTCTGGTCTTGCTTACCCACTTGCTCGTGGCGCACGAGCACGTGGGTCAGCGGGCTCTTCGCGAGCGCGTCGTAGAGCGGCAGGATCGCACCGCCCGGCATGCCCGCGACGCGCTTCACACCGCGGTCGATCAAGAACCGTATGACGTAGTCAGCACCGGTCGTTTCCATCGAGAGCCACCTTTCGGCCGGCCCTGCGAAACGCGCCCAACGGAGATCTCCAAAAGCAGAAAACCCCGCTGGCCTCGCGCCCAGCAGGGTTTCGTTGTGTCCGACGAAGATCCCCAGCCGTGCGCGCTGCTAACGAGCAGTACCAGTACGGCGACCGCTACGTCGACAACCAACAGGCTGGAGCGCTTCGAGACCATGAAGTGCAGCTACCGTATGCGTCGAGCTGTGGCCACGTAGAATCACTTGTGCGTTGCCGACGATGTAGAGGCGGCCGCTCGAATCGACGCCTGCCGCGGCATTGCCGGGGCACCAGTCGAGTAGCCGTCGATATCCTTGAGGATCTTGCCATCGCCGTCGAACGTGGTGTCGAGCGCACCGCTCGACGTGTAGCGCGCGCCCGCGACCCAGACCGAGTCTTCGAGCTGCTGCGCGAGCCGAAGAATGCAACGAGCTGCCGCTCGGGGTGTAGGCGAGGTCCATGATGCTCTCGCGGAAGGTCGAAGCGATGTAGGTGGTCGACTTGCCGTTGCCGCTGAACGTCGTGTCGAAGGCTCCGGTCGTCGTGAGCCGCGCGACCGCGAACTTCTGGGTGTTGTACGTACCGCTCGAGCCGCCGATGTTGATGCGACCGTTCGGGTCGACCAACACCGCGAACGCGTTGTTCGGCTCGCCGGCCACCATGCTGGAACGTCACCCGCCCATCGCCGTCGAACGTCGTGTCGAGCTGGCCTGCGACTGTGTAGCGGGCGACCGCGAACTGAACGGGATTGGTCCCGTTCCACGCATAGCCCGCGACGACGATGCGATTGGAGGAGTCGACCGCCACCGCTTTCGCGACCGCGCCGGTCATGCCGGGGAACGACGTCACGACCTTGCCGATCTCGTCGAACCCGGTATCAGCCGACCGTTGTCCTTGTAGCGCACCACCGCGAAACGGTACGCGCCGTTGACGATTGCGGACCCGGCCGCCGACGATCTTGTCGTCACTGGTGATCGCGACGCTGAACGGCGTCTCGTCCGTGCTCGAGGACAGGTTCGTCGACGCCATCCGTGCCATCGAACGCCGGGTCGAGCTTGCCGCCGTGTCGAAGCGCATGACCGCGAACATGTTCTCCAGCGTCGAGCCTGACGTGGCCGACGAGGACATTGCGGCCGAAGGAGGATCGACCGCGCTGTCGTCTGCGAGCTGTTCGTGGGTCGCGTCCGCGTTGCCGATGCGAGCGTGAGCGAGGGTGAGTGAGCTGCCGCTCGCGCTGACGACGCCGCTCATGGAGTCGTACGACTCGGGGCCTGTCACGTCCCAACCCCCGATCGCCGATCCAACCCATCGCCGAACATCTTGCCGGCATACGCAGCGACCTGGAGGCTGCCGAGCCGACGGGATGGCATCGCGAGGCCGTCCCCGCTGTACGACGTGTCCGGCGTGCCGTCCGCCTTGTAGCGCAAGACGAACGGACGGTTCTGCGCGTCCGCAAGCGAGGCCGTGGCGAGCGTGAGCGCGCACACGAACATCGGAGAGGGCTGCGTGGGTCGAGGGACGAAAGCTCGCCGGACATGACTGGGCTCCTTCGCGCGAGCACTGGGTCGTGCTCGGCGTACAGCCCCTTCCGCAAGCGACGTGCCAAGGCGTCGCACGCAAGGCCGAGGCGATAACCCGCGGATTTTCACGATCTCGGTCGACGCGACCGTCGCACCGGATGGTCGGCGATGGTCGGGCGACCTCCTCAGCCGAAGATGTGGTGCTGCGGCTCGAAGCGGCTCGCGAGCCTTCGGAAGGTAGAAGCTGAAGCCCGGGAACATCGCGATCACGTGGCCGCTCTTGCTCTGGTACCAGCTGTGGCAACCGCCCGACTGCCACACGGTCTGCTTCATCTCGCGATGGATCATCGTGGTGTAGTCGGCCTCGGCCTCGGCCTTGACCTCGATGGAGCGGCCCTTTTGCGTCGCTCCGGCCGTGATGGCCCGGCGGATGTACTCCATCTGTGCCTCGATCACGAAGATGGCCGAGGTGTGGCCAATGCCCGTGTTGGGTCCGGTCACGACGAAGAAGTTGGGAAAGTTTGGCAGCGTCGTGCCGAGGTACGCGCGCGGGAACTCGTGCCATTGCTGCTGCACCGACACGCCGTTCTTGCCGATCACGGGATACGAGATCACGCCATCGGTGGCGTCGTAGCCGGTGGAGTAGACAATCAGATCCAGATCGAGCTGCTGGCCCTTGGCCGTCAGGATGCCGCGCTCGTTGATCTCGGCGATGCCGTCGTCCTTGGTGTGCAGCGTGACGTTCGGGCGCGCCAGCGCAGGGTAGAGCGTGCTCGACAGGATGATGCGCTTGCAGCCGATCGTGTAGTCAGGCGTGACGGCGGCCGCAGCTTGGGGTCTGTGAGCTGCGTGCGGATGTGCTCGAGCGCCGCGCGCTGGGCCACCACGTTGAGTAAGGTCTTGGAGTACTTGAAGCCGATCACGCGGCTCTCCAGACCCAGTAGATGGCGGTGCGCAGGCCTCTGTAGCCCAGCTTCGAGCGCAGCAAGTTGCGCTCGAACTCGGAAAGACTGCGATCCGGACGCGGCAACACCCAGTGCGGCGTGCGCTGAAACACCTCGAGCTTCGCCCACCACGGGCGCGATCGCGGGGATGACCTGCGCCGCGCTGGCCCCGCTGCCGATGACCGCCACGCGCTTGCCCTCGAGGCTGTACGTCGTGGTCCCAGGCGTTGGTGTGAAAGCTGTGGCCCTTGAACGTGTCGCGGCCCTTGAACGACGGGATCACCGGCGTGCTCAGCGGGCCCGAGGCGTTGATCACGAACTTCGCGTGGAAGGTGCCCGGCCCTCGGTCGACACCACCCAGCCCTGGGCGTCGTCCCACCGCACCTCTGTCACGTTGGCGTTGAGCCGCGTCTTGTCGCGCAAGCCATGCTTGGCCAGCACGTAGCGGGTGTACTCGCCAGCTCGGCCTGCTCGGCGAACATCTGCGTCCACGGGTAGGGCTCGAACGACAGCGAATACAGCGGCGACTGCACGTCGACCGCCGCCCCGGGGTAGCTGTTCTGGCTCCAGGTGCCGCCCAGGAAGGCGCGACGCTCCAGGATCAAAAGTCTTCGATGCCGGCGCGCGCAGGTTGATGGCCGCGGCCTGACCACCGAAGCCGCTGCCGATGATGACGACCTTGTTGGACTGCATGTGCTGCAGTTCCTCATCACGCTCGATCTTGCGGAGCTTCATGATCATCCGGATGACTGGGACGTAGGCCGTCGGCAGCAGGCGCGCAGCACGTCGCTGCGCCGTCGCCAATCATGATCCGACCTTTGTTGGTCTGCACGCCCCGGAGGATAATCTGGCCCGCGTCGCGCGGCTTCGTGCCCCGTTGCAAATCTCGTGAAACCCCTGCGTGCTGCTGTTGTGGTAGTCGGCGTTCAACGTGAATCTCGGTCGCCACCGCACCTGGGTGCACAGTGTGCACCGTCACGTTCTTGATGCCGCGGACCGCGTGCTCTGCGCGCAGGCTGTCGCGGCGAGCGCGCGGACGGCGAACTTGGCTCGTGCGATCGGGCACGAGGTAGGGCAGGGCCAAGATGCCCTGCGAGCCGAGATGTTGACGATTGCGGCTTCCGGGCGCTCGAGCAGGTGCGGGTAGCAGCGATGCGTGGTGTGGATCACGCCCCAGTAATTGATCTTCGTGATCTTCGGAATCGGCTTCGCTGGCCTCGCCGAAGGTGAGGTACGCCAGCGCGATGCCGGCGTTGTTGATCGAGAGATCGATGTGCCCGAAGCGCGCGAGCACGTTGGCGACGAACGCATCGATCGCGCGCTTGTCCCCGATGTCGACCTTCTCGCTGTAGCTCTACCGCACCGAACACCGGCAGGCCTGCTGCGTCTTCTCGAGCTTCGCGATGTCGCGGAACGCGACCTTAGCCACGGCTGGCGAGCTGGTCGCCGAGCGCATTGCCAATCCCATTGCCGCCCCCGCCGTCGTCGGTACGACCTGCCCTAGGAAGCTCTTCATGAGCGTCTCTACATCTGATGACAGGCGTCGTCAAATGAGGCTGTGCCGAACCAAGCGAGCCAACCGAGCAGATCTACGGCGGCGAGAAGACGCCGCGAATAGCCTTCGCGCGCCAGCGCCGCCAGTTCATGGAGGCAGGGTCGAGCTTCGGGACGATCGGTTATCGCGCCACCACCGTGCGCACGCTCTGCAAGCAGGCCCAGCCTGATCAATCGCTATTTCTACAAGAGCTTCGGCGGCACCGAAGGTGCCGCCGCCGCCGTCTACACCGAGTCGCTCGATCCAATCGAAGCGCACGTCCTGCAGGCGATCGCGCGCCTCGCAGCCGGCGACGCCAATCAGGTCGTCGCGGTCGGCCTCGACGCCTTCTTCGAAGCCTTCAAGAACGATCGCATCGCGCGCGTGTGCTGGCTCGGTGCTCGGCGTGAGTCCGCGCATCGACGCGCTGTACACGCGTCGCATCGAGCAGTTCGCAGCGCTCTTGGACTCGCTCGCGCCGAGAGCTACTGCCGGACTCGAAGGTGCCCAGAGAGCCCGCATCACCGCCATCGCCGTCATCGGCGCGATCAGCGAAGCCGCGCTCTTCTGGCTCCTCAGTGACTACAAAGCCGACCGCAGGGTGCTCGTCAAGGCGACGTCGCACGTGTTGCGCGGCACCGTGGGCGCATCAGTCGCGCCCGGTAGCCGAGCCTAGTGGCAAAACCGCAATCGCTACATCGCGAGGCCGACGCGTGCCGGAGAGCTCGTGCAGCACGTTGGAGTTGGGCGCTTGGCCGCTGCGCACGCCGGGGCTCTTGGCTTGGTTCTCACTCAGGTCCGCCGGGAAAGGTGTAGAGCGAGTACTCAGGCCGAGAGGCGGATGTGCTTGGTGGCCCGGTGACCGAGCCCGAGCTGGACCGCGTTGACGTGGATGTTGGTGGACGGGCCGACCTCACTCGCCGTGCCGCTGTGCTTGTTGCCATGAGGTCGTCGAGGCGCATCAGCTCGCCGCGCAGCACGAGCTGCAGCGCGTACTCGGCTTGCGCGCCGAGGCCCGAAGGCGCGTCTTGGTGAACCGTCGTAGCCCGCAGGGTTGCCGCTGATGCGGGGCTGGCCGAGCGGCCACATCGAGAGCTGCAGGTAACCGCTGAAGCCGTACATCTTGCCCGTGCGCAGCGTCGTGACCCTGTCGGTCTCGGTCGTCTCGCGACGGTTCTCGTTGATGTACAGGCCCTCGGCCTTGATGTCCCAACGCTCGAAGGGCACGTACGCTTCAGCCAGAGCGCGCCCTGCAGGTCGTCTTGCAGGATGTGGATCTTGTCGCCCGCTGCGTTCGTGTAGTTGTTCGTCCCAGAACTGGTAGCCGCCGGGCGTGGAGAGCGGGGGCGTGTCGTAGAGCACGAACTGAGGGTCGCGCGAGCCGACGCGCCCGCCGATGCCGACGTGCAGCTTCTTGAGGTCGTCGCTGCGATCGACGAGCGGGCGATACACGAGGCGGACCGTTCCGTCGAGGCAATCATCTCAGACGTTCGGGCGGTTCATGCCGTCGCCGCCGCCGATGCCGACCTGGTACTCGAACATGCCCTTGTCGGCCTCACCCCAAACCGTGACGCCTTCGGACTTGTTGTAGGGCGTCGCGAGCGTGCGCACGGTGAGCGAGCGCTCCATCAGATCGAGCGGCCAACCGTCACGTTCTCCATCGTGAACGGCGCGTTGAATTGGCCGACGTAGATGCGCAGCTCGGGCGTGGGCATGTAGCCGATGAAGCCGTCGTAGACGTTTGCGCTGCTGACCGGCGCTTGGCTGGCATCGAGGGTGGTCGGCGCGAAGTTGCCGCCGAACCGAAGAAGAACTGCTCCGGCAGGGTGCCCGCCGCCTCAGGACACGAAGCGGCGGAAGAACACTGTGTTGGTGTGCAGGCGGGTGCCGTTGCTGCGGTGGTACGCGTGCACGCCGGGCCCGGCGAAGAGCAATTGAGGCGATGTTTTTTTTCGCCGGCCATGGCCTGGTTCGGCGTTGCTATGTACCTTGCGTACGCGTCAGGTGTCGTGTTGGTGAAAGACCCGGCAAGCAGTAGGCGTCCGTGCTGTAGCGCGGCGATTTCTTCGGCGAGATGGCGCTCGTGCTCAATCAACCGCGACAGGCGGACGGTATCGCGCTCTCGTCCTGCCAGGCTGGTGCCTGAGCGCCGCGACTTCCAGGGCCTCGTGCGGAGCCATCGCCGAATGCGCACGCGAATCGAGCGCGCCAGCGCGAATCGCGCCGGATGAAAACCAGGCGCGCCCGGAGAGCCCGCAATGACCACGACCCGGCTCGAAGCGTTCAGCGACGGTGTGATTGCGATTCTCATCACGATCATGGTGCCTGAGCTACAACCGCCGGAAGGCACCACGACGTTCGACGCCGACCTGATCCACAAGCTCCTGATGTACGCGATAGAGCTGGTGTACTCGCTGGCCTGTACTTCGACAACCATTACCACATGCTCCACGCGACGGAGGCGCAGCGTCAACAGGAATCCTCCGGCGATTACATGCTTCTTATCGCTGGCTGTCGCTGGTGCCGTTCGCGACGGCGTGGCTGGGATCGAGCGGGAACGCGCCGATCCCGACAGCAACGTAGAACGTACTGATCTGCGCCGCCCAGGCGTACACGATCTTGCAGAACGCGATCATCAAGCTCGGAAGAACGGATTCTCCGCTCGCGACGGCCGTCGGCCGCGACCGGAAGGGCCTGATCTCGCGGGTGCTCTACGTGATGGCGATCGGCGCCGCGTTCATTTCGCCGTGGATTTTGCGATAGCTGTCTGTGACGGTAGCAACGATGTGGCTGGTTACCGATCGGCGGATCGAAACCACGCTGCAACACTAGCGAGGCCCGGCCATGCAGCTCAAGCCCTTGTCCGTGGACGGCATCCCGGCAGCGCTGGCGAAAGCCGAGCGGTACCGCCTGCTGAACGAGCCGGCGAGGCCGAGAGCATCTGCCTGGACATCCTGGCGGTCAATCCCGGCACCAGCCCGCGAGGATCACCCTGGTCCTGGCGCTGACCGACCAGTTCCACGAGGCGCCCGGCGCGCTCGCGCGGGCGCGCGGCGCTGGGCGACCGGGCTCGCGGACGCGTCTGACCGAGTCCTACTCGACCTCGTACAGCGGCGCGCCCGGGCGCAGCTTCTCCGCGGAGGACTCGGCTCGACCCAGGCGGCGCGCGAGTGGCTGAAAGATGCGCTCGCCCACTACGACCAGGCGGAGCCGCTGCGCGCGCCCGGCAACGACGACGCAATCTTGCGGTGGAACGCCTGCGTCCGGCTGCTTGAGCAGTGCCCGGAATGGACGTCAGCGACAATCCGCGGCTGTTGATGAGTAGACATCTGCGCTCTGTTGACAACCAACAGAATCTTGCACGTATGGTCATGTTGGCAAACAACATGACACCCCACGACGACAAGACCGACGTCCAGCAAGGCACGCTCGCCCTCCTCATTCTCAAGACGCTCGAGTCGCTCGGGCCGCAGCACGGCTACGGCATCGCGCGGCGCATTGAGCAAGTGAGCGGCGATGCTGCCGCTCAATCAAGGCACGCTGTACCCCGCGCTGGTCCGCCTCGAGCAGGAAGGCTGGATCAAGCCCAAGTGGGGCGTGTCCGAAACAACCGGCGCGCGAAGTTCTACTCGCTCACGCCGCGCGGCGCGCGGCAGCTCGCCGCCGAAACCGACAGTGGGGCCGTGTCTCGGCGATCGTTGCGCGATTTCTCGCGCCGGAAGAAGGCCAGTCATGACGTCGCCGCGTGCCTTCTTCAAACGCCTCGGCGAGCTGGTGCGATCGCGGAACGTCGACCGCGACCTGCACGACGAGCTCGACGCGCATCTCGACTTGCTGACCGACGAATTCGTCCGCCGCGGCATGAGCCGCGACGACGCGCGCGCGGCGGCCCGACGGGATTTTGGCGGCGTCGATCAACGAGCCGAAGCCGTCCGCGACCGCCGCGGCTTCCGCGTCGTCGACGCGATGCTCCAGGACGTCCGCTATGCGGTCCGGCTTCTCGTGAAGTCGCCGTCGTTCACAATCACGGCGATTGTCACGCTCGCCCTCGGGATTGGCGCGACGACCGCGGTGTTCAGCCTGGTGGATGCGGTTCTCCTGCGCCCCCTGCCCTATCCGGACGAGTCACGACTGATGTCGATCAACGAGTTCAGCGTCGGGCCGCTGCCGAGCGTGATCTCGACGCGAGGGGCGACGCTCGCCGCGCCGACGGCGGCGGCGCCGCGACCGATGTCGGTGTCGCCTGCGAATCTCGTGGACTATCAGCGCGCGCGAGGAACTTCTCGTCCATCGCGGCCTTCGCCAGCATCGCCAGGAACCTCACGCGCGCCGGGCACGCCCGAACGGCTGCTCGGCGAGCAAGTCGCCTGGAACTACCTGTCCGTGCTCGGATGCAACCGTCGGCCGGCCGCGATTTTCAGCCCGAGGACGATCGGCCGGGCGCGACACCGCGTCGCATTCCTCAGTACGAGGCGCTGTTGGCGAAGCCGGTTCGGCGGCGATCCGGCCATCCTTCAGCGAATCGTGCAGCTCGACGGACTGCCGTACGCGATCATCGGCATTCTTCCCGACACGTTTCTGCCCATCAGCCAATTCGGCAAACCTGATCCGGTCACGTTCTGGAGCCGATTGCGTTCCCGGCCGATCTGCTCGCCAGCCACGGCGACCACGAAGTCAACTCTGTCGGCCGACTGCAGCATGGCGCGACGCTGACCTCCGCGCAGTCCGACCTCGATGCGATCTCCGCCGATCTCGCGCAGCGGTTTCCTCAATCCAACACGGATGTCCGCGCGATGGCGCAGCCGCTCTCCTGAGGCCATCGTCGGCCGTGTGCAGGAACCATTGATGCTGTTGATGATGACGGTCGGCCTGATTCTGCTCATCGCGTGCGTCAACGTCGCGAATCTGCTCATCCTCCGCGCCGTCGCCCGGCGTCGTGAAATGGCCGTGCGCGTCGCGCTCGGCGCCGCGCGCCTCGCGCGTGATGACGGAGCTGGTCACCGAGAGCCTGCTGTTGTCGGGCGTGGCCTCAGTGAGTTCCTCGCAGAAGTCACGCGGCGCCTGCTCGTCGCCGCGGCGCCGGCGACCATGTCGCGGCTGGCCGACGTGTCGCTCGACTGGCACGTGCTGTTGTTCGCGGCGATCACCGATCGCCCACCGGCTTCGCTGGCCTGCTGCCGCGTGGCAGGCGGGCCACGCGCGGCCGGTCGATGCCCTGCGCTCGAGCAAACGGTAGTCGCCGGCACGTGGGTGATGAAGTGGCGCAACGCGCTGATGGTCGTCGAAGTGGCGCTCTCCGCGATCCTGCTCACCGGCGCGGGGCTGATGCTGAAGAGCCTCGTCCTTCTCAACGGCGTGCAGCTCGGCTTCCAGCCGGAGCGCGTGCTCACGGCGAACGTCAATCTTCCGCGAGCGCGCTATCCGGCGACGATGGCATCGATTCCGTTTCTTCGACGCGCTCAGCGCCTCGCCGATCACCCCGGGCGTCGAGTCGAGCGGTCGCGTTTCCGAATCGCTCCCCGCTGCGCGGCGGCTGGAAACGCGCATGGGAACCGACAGCACGACCCCACCAGCGGCGATGCCGAAGGCTGCGTCAACATCGCCAGCCAGGCCCAGTGAGACCCAATTTTCAAACGCTGGGGATCCCGCTGCTGCGCGGGCGGCTGTTGACGCCGGCGGACGCGGCAACATCCGCAGACTGCGTCGCGGTCATCAGCGATGAGTTCAGCCGCCGGTTTCTCGCTGGCGCTGACCCGATCGGCCACCGGGTCCGGCGCGGCGGTGACATGCCGTGGCTCACCATCGTCGGGGTCGTGCACGACGTGCGCCGCGACGGTCGCGACACGGCGATGAAGCCGCAGATGTACATCTCCGCCGCGCAAGCGAGGTCTACGCGTCCGGCTCGCCAATCTGGCGGTGCGCACGTCCGGCGAGCCGACCGCGATGGCCGGCGCGATCCGGAGCGCGGTGCTCGACCTCAATACCAGTCGGCGACGCGGTCCGCACGCTCAACGCCGAATACCTCGGCGCGCGCCGCGGAGCGCCGGTTCGAGACGCTCCTCTTCTTTCTCTTCGCCGCGCTCGCCGTCGTGCTCGCGGTAGTCGGTATCTTCGGCGTCGTGTCCTACGCGGTGTCGCAGCGGACGCCGGAAATCGGCGTGCGCATGGCGCTCAGCACCGACGGCGGCCGCATCCTCCGCTGGCTCCTCGGACGCACGGCCATCGTCGTGCTCACGGGCGCAGCCGTGGGCGTGGTCGCGTAGCTGGTGCTGTCGAGATTCGTCGCGGCGTTGTTGTTCCAGGTGCAGCCGAGAGATGCCGCGGTGTCCACGGTACAGGCGCTGCTGCTCGCGGTCGTTGCGTTGGGGACAAGCGCCGTTGCGGCGAGAGCGGCGACGAAGGTGAACCCGACGACCGCGCTTGGCGGACTCCTTTCCAAAGAGGAGGTTCCTCGAGGTTCCTGGGGGTCCGGGTTCCCAGGGGTTCCAGTTGGCGTGCTGCGCCTCTGAACCCCAGGAACCCGAAGGGAACCTCGCGGAACCCGGAGAAACCCGGTGTGCTCGCCGCAGGGGGAGGCTGCCTTCCAATGTTTCTCGTGTCCACGCCCCAACGCCTCGTCGCCTAGCGCGGTTTCCACGGCATCCCGTGTTCCTCGACCCGGATCGCGCCCGCCGAAGTGTCCGGCGAGATCGAAGCCGGCGAAATGCAGCCCGGTTCCGCCCACCGTGGGAATCGCGACCTGGTAGTACATCCGCGGCTTGTCGATGACGAGCTGGATGCTGCCGAGCGACGCGGCCGCGCTCCAGCCGGTGGCCTCGCTCGTGCGCTGGAGCAGCATGACGGGATCGAGGATCACGGGGCTCGCGCCGGCGGAATCGACGAACGTCAGCGCCGGCGTCGGCGGTTCGGTCGGACGGATGAACGCGGAATCGCAATCTTCGTCGCGCAGCACGAGCTTGGCGGCGAGCTCGCGCCCGTCGGCCAGATGCATGCGGATGTCGGACGGCTCACTCGCGTGACGTAGAGCGTGCCCGCGGCGACGCGCTGGCTGAGCGTGCGCGACATCACGTCATCGGGCTGGAGCGATGACAGCGACAGCACCGTGAGGCCCGTGCTGTCGAGGATCGTCGCGTTGGCCTGCGTCGCCTGATCGGTCGACTGCTCCCGGCCGCCGATGTTGATGCGCAGCTTGATCGTGGCGAGCACCATGATCACGGCGTCGCCGCGCTTCTTGACGACGTCGCGAGCCGTGGCTCGCTCGTCAACAGTTTGCGCGGCAGCGGGCGCAACGCCGCGGCGATCGCGATGAGCAGAATCAGACCTGCGACTCGCATTCTCAGTCCTCCACGTGATCCGGGGCGTCGCCCGCGGACCCCCAGCCCTACTTCCACGCCGGCTGGATCTCGATGAACATCGTGCGGATGCCCGCGCCGGATCTCGAAAACGATCGACGCGGGCTTGCGCGCTTCGATGTCGGTCATGCGGGTCTTGAGCGCGTCGACGTCCGCCACCGGCTGACCGTCGATCGACGAGATCGAATCGCCGCCGTTCAGCCGCCCGAGGGACGCCCAGCCGCGCACGGCCACGGACTCGACGAGCACGCCTTTGGCGTTGGCGACGCGCGGGTCCTCGCGATCGGCCTCGGCGACGTCACGCGCGCGGAACTGGAACACCGATCCGCGTCCCACCCGTACTCGCGCGGCTGCATCAGCATATAGCCGGCCGCCGCCGGGCAGCGGCGTCTCCCGTGCCGGCGCGGTCGATTTCCTGTCGTTGACAGACCTCGCCCACGCGGTACCGCCAATCTCCAACGCAAACAGGTCGTCGTCGGTGGGCGCGGATCGCCCGGACGGGATCGCCGTCGATCGCGAGAATGATGTCGCCCAGATGCAGCGGCGTTTGTACGCAATAGACGACGCGTGACGCGCACGCCGGTCTTGCCCTTCTTGATCCCGAGCCGCTCGGCGAGCAGCGGCGTGAGCACCTGCACTTCGACCGGAATCCACGCCTTGCGCGCTTCGCGCGGCGGGTCGTCCGCCGTGAGCGTGCCGTTGGACGAGGACCGTCAGCATCCGCTCGGGGCTGCGCTCGAACTCGACGAACCGCTTTCGCGCAATCTTCGAGCCGAGCGCCGCTTTCGTCTCGCGCTCGACGTCGGCCACCGACTTCACGGCGTGGCCCTCAATCGAGATGATGATGTCCCCGGGCCGCAGCGCCGGCTTGGCCTGATCCGCCGGACCGTTGGGCTTGAGGCTGACGACGAGCGCGCCGTCCGTCGAGTCGGGCCAGCTCCCGCCGCTCGCGATCGGTCAGATTGGCGGCCATCAGCCCCCAGCGCCGAGCTCAGAACGGGATGGAGATCACCACGGATCGCTCGATCGGCGTCGCCGTGAGCACGAGCGCCTTGCCGCCGCGCATCACGGTCAGCGTCGCCGGCTGGCCAATCGGCAGCGTGAGCAGCACCTGATTGACGCGCGGCAGCTGCTCCGCGTCCTTCGCCGTCGACCGCGGTCGCGTTGACCTTCGCGAGCACGTCGCCTGGTTTGACGCCCGCCGTCTCGGCCGGCGACTCGTTCGCGACCCGCGACACGAGCACGCCCGTGCTCGCCGCCTCGCCGATCCGCGGCTGCACTTCGATGCCGAGCCAGCTGCGCTTCACGCGCCCGTCCTTGATCAACGCGTCGACGACCGGGCCCGCGCGAGGTTGCTCGGAATCGCGCCGCCCAGACCAAAGCTGATTTCGTTGACGCCGACAGGCTCACCACAAGATTCGCAGAGGACGGGGCCACCAGAGTGCCCAGGATAGATGCAGCATCATGCCCAATGCACCGCACGATCGTGCCGACATCTTCGCCGTCGAGCAAATCGACGCCCGAACGCCTGCGGCATGATCATCTTCGTATTGCTGACGATGCCTTCGGTGACCGACTGCGACAACGCAGTCGGGCTGCCCATCGCGAGCACCGGCTGGCCCGCCGCAGCCAGTACGAGTCGCCGAACTTCGCCGCCGGAAACGTCCGCGGCTTCTCGGGATGCAGCTTGACGACGGCGATGTCGGACAACGGATCAGTGCCGACGGAATCCGCCGGCACTTCCTCAAAATCGACAACGCCAGCGATTTTCGCGGCCGCCCCGCGACGTGATGGTTCGTGACGACGTAGCCGTCCGTGGAGATGATGGTGCCGCTGCCCGACAGCTCCCTTTCACTTCGCGGCCCGCCTGCTGATCGAGGTACACGACCGACAACCGCACGAGGCTCGGCAGCACGGCCGCAATGGCGCGATCGACCACCGCGCGATCACCGGTCGCCGGGGCCTGCGTCGCCGGTGCCGGTGTCGTCGGCGAACGCGCTTGTGTCTGCGCGTGCGTGAGATCGCTGCCGACGACGAGCAGAAGTGTCAGGACGGGAGGCAGTTGCGTCACAACGGCAGTGTATCCTGCGGACCCTCAATCAGCGGAGTGCTTGGACCGTACACAGCACGGGGTCAGGTCTGGCTCTCGCCATCAAGACCCGACCCCGCTCATTTCAGCGTCCTCAAGTACACTCACGCCAGGTGCCCGCCAATCCCGCAGTCGCCGTTGGGATTCTTGGCGAGGTCCTGTAGGTGGTAATCCTCGGCGTAGAAGAACGGCGGCGCGTCCTTGATTTCGGTCGTCACCGGACGGAAGCCCTGCGACTTGAGCGCGGCCTCGTCCCGATCGCGCAGATCCTCGGCTTCCGCGCGCTGTTCGTCGGACGTGACGTAAATCACCGACCCGGTCCTGCGTGCAGCATGGTCTCCTGGCGCGTCCCCTACGTCGGATACGTGGTTTTCCCAGAACGTCTTCGAGAGAATCCGCGTAGGTCACCTGTCGGGATCGAACACCACGAGGACGACCTCGGTGTGGCCGGTCCGGCCCAGCACACCTGCTCGTACATCAGGGATTTTTCGTAAAGCCGCCAGCGTAGCCGGCCGCCGTCGTGTACACACCCTTCTGCTGCCAGAACTTCCGCTCGGCGCCCCAGAAACAGCCGACCCGAAAACCGCCTGCTCGAGGCCCGCGGGAAACGGTCCTTCGAGCGGCGCGCCGTTCACCACGTGGCAATAGGCCACCGGCATCGTCGCGTCGCTGCCGCAAATCCCTCGCTCTCCTGAGGCATCGTCGTCTTATGAGACGTGAAAAGTGCCATCGTGTCCTCTCTCAAACAATGGGTGCACATCAACGGACAAAAAGGTCATTTCGGGTCGAACTTCGTCGGACGCCGTTCATGCAGTAGCGCAGGCCGGTCAGCATCGGACCGTCGTCGAAGACGTGGCCGAGGTGGCCGCCGCAGCGGTGGCAGTGCACCTCGGTGCGCGTCATGAAGAGGCTGCGGTCGACGGTCGTGTCGACGGCACCATTTAGAGGCGCGTCGAAGCTCGGCCACCCAGTGCCGTCTTCGAATTTCGTGGACGAGTCGAAGAGCTCGTGCCCGCACGCACCGGAAGGTGCCCGCGCGTTTTTCCTTGTTGAGCGGGCTGCTGCGCGCGCATCTCGGTGCCGTGTTGACGCAGCACCTGATACTGCTCGGCGTCAGCGCCGTCCGCCATTCTTCGTCGGTTTTCTGCTTGGGAAGTGTCGCGTCGTCGTTCACCGCTGGTGCCCCCCGACCCCTCAGATGTTCGCATACTCCCGGCGGTTTCGCCACCAGGCCCAGCCAGATTTGGGCCTATCATCGCACGCCCGAATTCCCCATAACAGAGGCCGGCA
>CAWFLQ010000013.1:0-1062587 GCA_963816745.1 uncultured Alphaproteobacteria bacterium | reverse complement strand
ACCTCGATTTTCCGGCCCTTTGCGCCTTGACTTCGCCTCCTCCCGCCGATACATACCGCCCACTTTTCGGCAGGCGGTGAGCTTCGCTTGCTCGGAACGGCGTGCCCGTTATCCGCTAAACCTTTGAGATCATTGGGTCTCTTGTGGCTGCGGAGGGGCGTCACCAGCCTCGAGGAATGAAGCTCAAACGCTGCCTCTGACGACCGACTGTCAGGTGAGAAGTGCATGACCGCCTCGCATTCGCGCGGCGCGGTCCTCTGTCAAACGGGTGAGCGCCAACGCACCGGGAGCGGAAGGCGCTCTTCCGTTTTGCGCGTTGGGATGTGCCCAGCCGCTGTCTTCGCCGTCGGCGGAGTCAGGGAAGGGGCAAGGACGAGAGCTTAAAGAGCTCAAGAGAAACAGGTGCAGGCGGGAAAATGCCGACCATCAACCAACTGATCCGCAAGCCGCGCGTCACGCAGCACGCGAAGAAGAAGGTGCCGGCTTTGCAGCAGAGCCCGCAGAAGCGCGGCGTGTGCACGCGCGTCTACACGACGACGCCGAAGAAGCCGAACTCGGCCTTGCGCAAGGTTGCGAAGGTGCGGCTCACCAACGGCTTCGAGGTCATCGGCTACATCCCGGGCGAGGGCCACAATCTGCAAGAGCACTCGGTGGTGATGATCCGCGGCGGCCGCGTGAAAGACCTGCCGGGCGTGCGCTACCACATCCTGCGCGGCGTGCTCGACACCCAAGGCGTGAAGAACCGCAAGCAGAGGCGCTCCAAGTATGGAGCAAAGCGACCCAAGTAATTGGGTCGTTTTGCGTAGTATCCCCGACGCGCGAAGCGCGATCGGGGATCTCGAGAGACAAACCGCGGCCCACTGGCCACGAAACGAACGTAGAAACGACCAAGGACGAATGCGATGTCCCGCCGTCACAGTGCCGAGAAACGAGAGATCAACCCGGACCCGAAATTCGGGAACCTGGTGGTCTCGAAGTTCATGAACTCGATCATGCGCGCCGGCAAGAAGTCGGTGGCCGAGAGCATCGTCTATGGCGCGCTCGAGATCATCGAGGGCAAGACCAAGCAGAACCCGGTCTCGGTGTTCGAGCAGGCGCTCGACAATGTGATGCCGTCGATCGAGGTGCGCTCGCGACGCGTCGGCGGCGCCACATATCAGGTGCCGGTCGAGGTGCGCACCGTCCGCCGGCAGGCGCTCGGCATTCGCTGGATCATCGCGGCCGCGCGCGAGCGCAACGAGAAGACGATGACGGAGCGGCTCTCGGCCGAGCTGCTCGACGCGTCCAACAGCCGGGGGAACGCCGTCAAGAAGCGCGAGGACACGCACCGCATGGCCGAAGCCAATCGGGCATTTTCGCACTACCGCTGGTGACGGCCAACTAGAGATCGAGGACCTAATTCGCATGCCCCGCAGTCATCCCATCGAGGACTACCGCAACTTCGGCATCATGGCCCACATCGATGCCGGCAAGACGACGACGACCGAGCGGATCCTCTATTACACCGGCAAGAGCCACAAGATCGGCGAGGTGCACGAGGGCGCCGCGACCATGGACTTCATGGCGCAGGAGCAGGAGCGCGGCATCACCATTACCTCGGCTGCGACCACGGCGTTCTGGCCGACTGACACCAAAAAGCATCGGCTCAACATCATCGACACGCCCGGACACGTCGATTTCACCATCGAGGTCGAGCGCTCGCTGCGCGTGCTCGACGGCGCGGTATGCGTGCTCGACAGCAATCAGGGCGTCGAGCCGCAGACCGAGACGGTCTGGCGCCAGGGCGACAAATACAAGGTCCCGCGCATCGTCTTCGCCAACAAGATGGACAAGATCGGCGCGGACTTCTTCCAGTGCCTCAAGGATATCGTCGATCGGCTCGGCGCCAAGCCGGTGGCGATCCAGCTTCCGATCGGCGCCGAGCAGCAGTTCAAGGGTATCGTCGATCTCGTGCGCATGAAGGGCGTGGTGTGGGACGACGAGAATCTCGGCGCTGACTATCACGACATCGAGATTCCCGCCGACATGCTCGATCAGGCCAAGGAATATCGCGAGAAGATGGTCGAGGCCGCGGTCGAGCTCGATGATGACGCGACGACGGCCTATCTCGAGGGCAAGGAGCCCGACGAGGCAACCCTCAAGCGGCTCATCCGTAAGGCCGTGATCACCGGTGCGTTCTTTCCGGTTCTGTGCGGTTCTGCCTTCAAGAACAAGGGCGTGCAGCCGCTGCTCGATGCGGTCGTCGACTATCTGCCGTCGCCGCTCGACGTGCCGCCGATCAAGGGCATCGACAGCAAGGGCAACGAGGTCGTGCGCCTGCCGTCCGACAGCGAGCCGCTGGCGATGCTCGCCTTCAAGATCATGGACGACCCCTACGTCGGCACCATCACCTTCAGCCGCATCTATTCCGGCCGGCTCGAAAGCGGCACCGGCGTCATCAACTCCACCAAGGATCGCAAGGAGCGCATCGGCCGCATGCTCCTGATGCACGCGAACAATCGCGAGGACATCAAGGAGGCTCATGCCGGCGACATCGTGGCGCTTGCGGGCCTCAAGGAGGTGCGCACCGGCGACACGCTGTGCGATGCGCAGAAGACGGTGATCCTGGAGAAGATGGAGTTCCCCGACCCGGTGATCGAGATCGCGATCGAGCCGAAGTCGAAGGCGGACCAGGAGAAGCTCGGAGTCGCGCTGGCCAAGCTGGTGGCCGAGGATCCGTCGTTCCGCGTGCATACCGATCAGGAATCCGGCCAGACCATTCTCAAGGGCATGGGCGAGCTGCACCTGGACATCAAGGTCGACATCCTCAAACGCACCTACAACGTAGCAGCCAATATCGGCGCGCCGCAGGTCGCCTATCGAGAGAAGATCACGAAGAAGGTGACCGTCGACTACCAGCACAAGAAACAGACCGGCGGCACTGGCCAGTTCGCCCAGGTCAAGATCGTCGTCGAACCGTTGCCGCCGGCTGGCGGCTTCGAGTTCGAGAACGACATCGTCGGCGGCGCGGTGCCGAAGGAATACATCCCCGGCGTCGAGAAGGGTCTTGAATCCGTTCTCGGATCCGGCGTGCTCGCCGGCTTCCCGGTAGTCGATCTGAAGGTGACGCTGATCGACGGAAAGTACCACGACGTCGATTCGTCGGCGCTCGCCTTCGAGATCTGCGCGCGCGCGGCGCTGCGCGAGGCCCTGCAGAAGGGCTCGCCCGTGCTGCTCGAGCCGATCATGAAGGTCGAGGTGGTAACGCCGGAGGACTATACCGGCTCCGTCATCGGCGACCTCAATTCGCGGCGCGGGCAGATTTCGGGTCAGGACATGCGCGGCAACGCCAACGTCGTCAACGCGATGGTGCCGCTCGCCAACATGTTCGGCTATGTGAGCAATCTGCGCTCGATGTCGCAGGGGCGCGCCAACTTCACCATGCAATTCGATCACTACGAGGAAGTGCCGCGGGCGGTCGCCGAGGAGATCCAGGCGAAGTTCGCCTGACGCGCTAGAGACAAGAGATCACGAGAGGACCGTAACGGAGAGTCCCATGGCCAAGCAGAAATTCGAGCGCAACAAGCCGCATTGCAACGTGGGGACCATTGGTCACGTTGACCATGGCAAGACGACGCTGACGGCGGCGCTGACGAAGGTGTCGGCGGACCGGGGCTGGACGAAGGACTTCGTGCCGTACGATCAGGTTGCGAAGGCGTCCGAGAGCCAGGGCCGGCGCGACCCGACCAAGATTTTGACGATTGCGACGAGCCACGTGGAATACTCGACCGACAAGCGCCACTACGCGCATGTCGATTGCCCCGGGCACGCCGACTACGTGAAGAACATGATCACGGGCGCGGCGCAGATGGACGGCGCGATCCTGGTGGTGTCGGCGGCGGACGGCCCGATGCCGCAGACGCGCGAGCACATCCTGCTCGCGCGCCAGGTGGGCGTGCCCTACATCGTGGTGTTCCTGAACAAGGTGGACGTGGTGGACGACCCCGAGCTGCTCGACCTGGTGGAGCTCGAGGTGCGCGAGCTTCTGACCAAGTACCAGTTCCCGGGCGACAAGGCGCCGGTGATCCGTGGTGCTGCGATCAAGGCGCTCAACGGCGAGAAGGGCGAGTTCGCGGACGAGGCGATCATCAAGCTGTACGAGGCGCTGGACACGTTCGTGCCGCTGCCGGAGCGCCCGATCGACCAGCCGTTCCTGATGCCGATCGAGGACGTGTTCTCGATCTCGGGCCGCGGCACGGTGGTGACGGGGCGGATCGAGCGCGGCAAGATCAAGGTGGGCGAGGAAGTTGAGATCGTGGGGCTGCGCGACACCCAGAAGTCGGTGGTGACGGGCGTCGAGATGTTCCGCAAGCTGCTCGACGAGGGCGTGGCGGGCGACAACGTCGGCTGCCTGCTGCGCGGCGTCGACAAGGAGGCGGTCGAGCGCGGCCAGGTGCTGTGCAAGCCCGGCTCGGTGAAGCCGCACAAGAAGTTCAAGGCCGAGGCCTATATCCTGACCAAGGAGGAGGGCGGCCGGCACACGCCGTTCTTCAACAACTATCGTCCGCAGTTCTACTTCCGGACCACCGACGTGACGGGCCAGTGCACGCTGCCGGCGGGGACGGAGATGATCATGCCGGGCGACAACGCCACCATGGACGTCGAGCTGATCACGCCGATCGCGATGGAGGAGAAGCAGCGCTTCGCCATCCGCGAGGGCGGCAAGACCGTCGGCGCCGGCGTCGTCGTCAGCATCACCGAGTAAGGGAAGGGGCAGGGGGCGCTTGGCGCCCCTTTGCCATGGAGCAATAAGGTCATGAACGGCCAGAACATCCGGATCCGGCTCAAGGCGTTCGATCACCGCATCCTCGATGCGTCGACGCGCGAGATCGTGGCGACCGCGAAGCGCACCGGTGCACAGGTGCGCGGCCCGATTCCGCTGCCGACCAGGATCGAGAAATTCACGGTCAACCGTTCGCCGCATATCGACAAGAAAAGCCGCGAGCAGTTCGAGATGCGCACGCACAAGCGCCTGCTCGATATCGTCGATCCGACGCCGCAGACGGTGGACGCGCTGATGAAGCTCGATCTTGCCGCCGGCGTCGACGTCGAGATCAAGCTCTGAGCTGGGCCGGACGAGGAAGATAAGGGACTACGCAAATGCGTTCCGGTGTGATCGCACAGAAGGTCGGGATGACCCGCGTCTTTACGGACGGAGGCGAGCACGTGCCGGTAACGGTGCTGCGGCTCGCCAATTGCCAGGTCGTCGCCCACCGTACCAAGGACAAGAACGGCTACGTGGCGCTGCAGCTCGGCTCCGGCACCCGCAAGCCCAAGAATCTGACCAAGGCGGACCGCGGCCATTTCGCCGTCGCCAAGGTCGAGCCCAAGCGCAAGCTCGCCGAATTCCGCGTCGACGAAGGCGACCTGATTCCGGTCGGCGCCGAGATCACTGCCGATCATTTCGTCGTCGGCCAGTTCGTCGATGTGACCGGAACCTCGATCGGCAAGGGCTTCGCCGGCGGCATGAAGCGCTGGAACTTCGGTGGCCTGCGTGCCTCGCACGGCGTGTCGGTCTCGCATCGCTCGATCGGCTCGACCGGCGGCCGCCAGGACCCGGGCAAGACCTTCAAGAACAAGAAGATGCCGGGCCATATGGGCGTCGATCGCGTCACCACGCTCAATCTCAAGGTGGTGCAGACCGACGTCGAGCGCGGCCTCATCCTGGTCGAGGGCGCCGTGCCCGGCGCCAAGGGCGGCTGGATCACGCTGCGCGACGCGGTGAAGAAGAAGCTGCCGAAGGATGCGCCCAAGCCCGGCAAGTTCCGGCTGCCCGATAGCGCGGCGTCGGCCGGCGAAGCTGGTTCGCAGCCCGCCGAGAAGGAGGGTGCGTGACATGGAACTGAAGATCATGTCGCTCGACGGCAAGGCGGCGGGCTCGGTCGATCTGCCGGACGCGATCTTCGGCCTCGAGCCGCGCTCCGACATCCTGCACCGCTGCGTGCGCTGGCAGCTCGCCAAGCGCCAGCGCGGCACGCACGACGTCAAGAACCGCGCCGAGATCAATCGCACCGGCAAGAAGATGTACCGGCAGAAGGGCACCGGCTCGGCCCGTCACGGGCCCGCCAAGGTCAATCTCTTCCGCGGCGGCGGACGGTCGTTCGGCCCGACCCCGCGCAGCCACGCGATCGACCTGCCCAAGAAGGTGCGTGCGCTCGCCCTCAAGCACGCCTTGTCCGCCAAGGCCAAGGACGGTGGCATCATCGTGCTCGACAAGGCGAGCGTGAAGGACGGCAAGACCGGCGCGCTGCAGAAGAGCTTCGACAAGCTCGGCCTCAAGAGCGCGCTCATCATCGACGGCGCCGCGGTCGACGCAGAGTTTTGCGCTCGCCGCGCGCAATATCCCGAACATCGACGTGCTGCCGGTGCAGGGCATCAACGTCTACGACATCCTGCGGCGGCAGATGCTGGTGCTGACCAAGTCGGCGCTGGAAGCGTTGGAGGCGCGCTTCAAATGAGCACAACCGATCCGCGCCACTACGACGTGATCATCTCGCCGGTCATCACCGAGAAGGCGACGCTCGGCTCCGAGCACAGCAAGGTGATGTTCAAGGTCGCCCGGCACGCCACCAAGCCGCAGATCAAGGAGGCGGTGGAGAAGCTCTTCGACGTCAAGGTGAAGAGCGTCAACACCCATATCCGCAAAGGCAAGGTCAAGGCCGTCAAGGGGACCGTGGGCGACGCAGTCGCCGGTCAAGCGCGCGATCGTGACCCTCGAAGAGGGTCACAGCATCGACGTGACCACGGGACTGTAAGGGAGCGGCGCAAATGGCACTCAAATCCTACAACCCGGTCACGCCGAGCCAGCGCCAGCTCGTTCTGGTCGATCGTTCCGGCCTTTATCGCGGCGCGCCGGTCAAGTCGTTGACCGAGGGCAAGCACTCGAGCGGCGGGCGCAACAACAACGGCCGCATCACCGTGCGCTTCCGCGGCGGCGGCCACAAGAAGGCGTATCGCAAGATCGACTTCAAGCGCCGCAAGTTCGACATGCCGGCCAAGGTCGAGCGCATCGAGTACGATCCCAACCGCACCGGCTTTATCGCGCTGATCAAGTACGAGGATGGCGAGCTCGCCTATATCCTGGCGCCGCAGCGGCTCTCTCCGGGCGACACCGTCGTCGCCGGCGAGCACGCGGACGTCAAGCCCGGCAACGCCATGCCGGCCGGCAACATCCCGATCGGCACGATCGTGCACAATGTCGAGATCAAGATCGGCAAGGGCGGGCAGATCGCGCGCTCGGCCGGAACCTATGCCCAGATCGTGGGCCGCGACGGCGACTACGTCATCCTGCGGCTCAACTCGGCCGAGCAGCGGCTCGTGCACGGTCGCTGCATGGCGACGATCGGCGCGGTGTCCAACCCCGACAACATGAACGTCTCGATCGGCAAGGCCGGGCGCAAGCGCTGGATGGGGCGCATGCCGCACAATCGCGGCGTGACGATGAACCCGATCGACCATCCCCATGGCGGCGGCGAAGGCCGCACCTCGGGCGGCCGCCATCCGGTGACGCCCTGGGGCTTCCCGACCAAGGGCAAGAAGACCCGCAAGAACAAGTCCACCACCAAGTTCATCATTTCGAGCCGCCACGCGCGGAAGAAGAAGAAATAGACGAGGACGGCATCATGGCGCGTTCGATTTGGAAGGGCCCGTTCGTCGACGGCTATCTGCTCAAGAAGGCGGAGGCCTCGCGTTCGTCCGGCCGCCACGAGATGATCAGGATATGGAGCCGGCGCTCGACCATCCTGCCGCAGTTCGTCGGGCTGACGTTCGGCGTCTACAACGGGCAGAAGCACATCCCGGTGCTGGTAACCGAGGAGATGGTCGGTCACAAGTTCGGAGAATTCTCGCCGACGCGGATGTTCTACGGCCATTCGTCGGACCGCAAGGCCAAGCGATCGTCGGGTCCCGCCGCGGCGGCGCCGGCGGCTGCTCCGGCCGGCGGCGGTACCTGAGGCGCGAGGGAACGGACATGAGCAAGAAGCGACGCGAACGCGCGCTTTCCGAGAATGAGGCGAAGGCGGTCGCCCGCATGCTGCGGGTGAGCCCGCAGAAGCTCAATCTCGTCGCGCAACTCATCCGCGGCAAGAAGGTGGCGACCGCGCTCGCCGATCTCGAATTCTCGCGCAAGCGCATCGCCCGCGACGTGCGCAAATGCCTGGAATCGGCGATCGCCAACGCCGAGAACAATCACGAGCTCGACGTCGACGATCTCGTCGTCGCCGAGGCGCATGTCGGCAAGGCGATCGTGATCAAGCGCTTTCACCCCCGCGGCCGTGGCCGCATGGGCCGGATTTTCAAGCCGTTCGCGAACCTGACCATCGTCGTGCGTCAGGTCGAGGCCGCGGCTTCATAAGGAGTGGACCGATGGGTCAGAAGGTCAATCCGATCGGCTTGCGGCTCGGCATCAATCGCACCTGGGATTCGCGCTGGTACTCCGGCAAGAACGAGTACGGCCAGCTGCTCCACGAGGACATGAAGATCCGCGAGGAGCTGATGAAGGATCTCAAGCAGGCGGCGGTCTCGAAGATCGTGATCGAGCGGCCGCACAAGAAGTGCCGCGTCACCGTCCAGTCCGCGCGCCCGGGCGTCGTCATCGGCAAGAAGGGCGCCGACATCGAGAAGCTGCGCAAGAAGGTCACCAAGCTCACGCAGTCCGACGTGGTGATCAACATCGTCGAGATCAGGAAGCCGGAGCTCGATGCCCAGTTGGTCGCTGAATTGATCGCGCAGCAGCTCGAGCGCCGCGTCGCCTTCCGCCGTGCCATGAAGCGCGCCGTGCAGTCGGCGATGCGGCTCGGCGCCGGCGGCATCCGCATCAATTGCTCGGGACGCCTCGGCGGCGCCGAGATCGCGCGCATGGAGTGGTATCGCGAGGGCCGCGTGCCGCTGCACACCCTGCGCGCCGACGTCGACTACGGCGTGGCCACCGCGTTCACCACCTACGGCACCTGCGGCGTGAAGGTCTGGATCTTCAAGGGCGAGATCATGGAGCACGACCCGATGGCGCAGGACAAGAAGATGGCGGAAGGCGAGGCGGGGCGTCCGCGTCGCGACGCTCCTTGAGCGCAAGATTCAGGGACGAGATCGAGGATTAAGGAAGGCGATAAGCCATGCTGCAACCGATGCGCACGAAATTCCGCAAGGCGCACAAGGGCCGCATCAAGGGCCTGGCGACCGCGGGCATCGACTTGGCGTTCGGTCAATTCGGGCTCAAGGCGCTCGAGCCGGAGCGCGTCACCGCGCGCCAGATCGAGGCGGCACGCCGCGCGCTCACGCGCCACATGAAGCGCGCGGGACGGGTCTGGATTCGCGTCTATCCGGATGTGCCGGTGTCGAAGAAGCCGCTGGAAGTGCGCATGGGCTCGGGCAAGGGCGCGCCGGAATTCTGGGTCGTCCGGGTCAAGCCGGGGCGCATCCTGTTCGAGGTGGACGGCGTATCGATCGCGATCGCGCGCGAGGCGCTCGGGCTGGCGGCCGCCAAGCTGCCGATCAAGACGCGCTTCATCGAGCGCATCGCGGAATAGGTCGAGGAGCGTAAAGATGAAACCGGGCGATCTGAGAGCCATGACCGTCGATCAGCTCGACGACGAGGCGCTCAAGCTCAAGAAGGAGCGGTTCAACCTGCGTTTTCAGCGGGCGACCGGACAGCTCGAGAACACCTCGCGTGTGCGGCAGGTTCGCCGCGACATCGCGCGCATCAAGACGATCGCGGCGCAGAAGCGCTCGGGCGCGCCCGCGCCCGCGGCGAAGCCGCAGCCGGACAAGCCAGCAACCAAGCCGAAGCGCGCTGCGCGCTCCAAGTCAAAGTCGGAGTAACGACAAATGCCGAAGCGCACGCTCCAGGGCGTCGTGGTGAGCGACAAGCAGGACAAGACCGTGATCGTCCGTGTCGAGCGCCGCTTCACCCATCCGGTCATGAAGAAGACGGTGCGGCGAACGAAGAAGTACCACGCCCACGACGAGACCAACGAGTATCACGTGGACGACATCGTCTGGATCGAGGAGCGCCGTCCGATTTCCAAGCTCAAGCGCTGGGAAGTGGTTCGGGGCGAGAAGAAGAAGGTCGTGTGAGCGCCATGCGCATGAGAATCGAGAAAACGAGGGTGGCGTCATGATTCAGATGCAGACCAACCTCGACGTGGCGGACAATTCCGGCGCGCGTCGTGTCATGTGCATCAAGGTGCTCGGCGGGTCGAAGCGGAAATACGCCACGATCGGCGACGTCATCGTCGTGTCGGTGAAGGAGGCGATCCCGCGCGGACGCGTGAAGAAGGGCGAGGTGATGAAGGCCGTGGTGGTGCGGATCTCGAAAGACATCAAGCGCGCCGACGGTTCCATCATCCGCTTCGACCGCAACGCCGCGGTGCTGATCAATCCGCAGATGGAGCCGGTCGGCACCCGCATCTTCGGGCCGGTGCCGCGCGAGCTGCGCGCCAAGAATCACATGAAGATCATCTCGCTCGCGCCGGAGGTGCTGTGATGGCGGCGAAAATCCGCAAGGGCGACAAGGTGATCGTGCTCATCGGGCGCGACAAGGGCCGCAGCGGCGAGGTGATCGAGGTGCATACCGACGAGGGCCGCGCGCTGGTGCGGGGCGTCAACATGGTCAAGCGGCACCAGAAGCAGAGCGCGCAGCAGGAGGGCGGCATCATCTCCAAGGAGGCGACGGTGCACCTGTCCAATCTTGCGCTCGCCGACCCCAAGGACGGCAAGCCGACGCGCATCGGCTTCAAGTTCGTCGGCGACGGCGACGCCAGACGCAAGGTGCGCGTTGCCAAGCGTTCGGGAGTTGAGATCGATGGCTGACACCGAAACCAAAGCCAAGGGCGGCAAGCCCGAGAAGTCGGACAAGGCGCCGCGCCCCGAGAAGGGCGACAAGGCGCAGCAAGGCCAGCAGGCGCAAAAAGGCAAGTCCGACAAGGCTGCCAAAGGCGACAAGGCGGGCGAGGCCGCGGACAAGGCGCCGAAGGCGAGAAAGCCGGAGGAACGCGTTACGCCGCGCCTGAAGACTTATTTCGACGATGTCGTGCGCAAGAAGCTGTCCGAGGAGTTCGGATACAAGAGCCGCATGCAGGTGCCGGTGATCGAGAAGGTCGTCATCAACATGGGCATCGGCGAGGGCGTCAACGACCGCAAGAAGGTCGAACGCCGCGGCCGGCGACCTCAGCATGATCGCGGGCCAGAAGCCGGTGATCACCAAGGCCAGAAAGTCGATCGCCACCTACAAGCTGCGCGACGGTCAGGCGATCGGCTGCAAGGTGACGCTGCGCAAGACCCGCATGTACGAATTCATCGACCGGCTGGTCAATATCGCGCTGCCGCGCGTGCGCGACTTCCGCGGCCTCTCCCCGAAGAGCTTCGACGGCGGCGGCAACTACACGATCGGCATCAAGGAGCACATCATTTTCCCCGAGATCGACTACGACAAGGCGTCCGATGTCTGGGGAATGGACATCACGGTCTGTACCAGCGCGAAGAGCGACGCTGAGGCGCGCGCGCTGTTGAGCGCATTCAACTTCCCGTTCCGGCAGTGAGGGCGATCCTCAGACGCGGAAAGCCAGGAGATATTGATGGCGAAGAAGAGCTCGATTGAGAAGAACAATCGGCGGCGCAAGCTGAGCAAGAAGTTTTCCGGCCGGCGGTCCCGCCTGAAAGCGATTGCGCGCGACAAGAGCACGCCGATGGAAGAGCGGTTCGCGGCGGCGCTGAAGCTCGCGGAGCTGCCGCGCAACTCGTCGGCGACCCGTATTCGCAATCGCTGCGAGATATCGGGCCGGCCGCGGGGCTATTATCGCAAGCTCAAGCTGTCGCGCATCGCGCTGCGGGACCTCGGCTCCAAGGGGCTGATCCCGGGCCTGGTCAAGTCGAGCTGGTAAGGAGGGTCGGCCATGGCAGTGAACGATCCGCTCGGCGACATGATCGCGCGCATTCACAATGCGCAGATGCGTAAGAAGTCGAAAGTATCCATGCCGGCCTCGCGGCTGCGCGTGAGCGTGCTCGACGTGCTGAAGACCGAAGGCTTCATCCGGGGCTACGCGGCGGTCGATCACTCGAGCGGCTTCAAAGAGCTCGAGATCGAGCTGAAATATTTCGACGGCGCGCCGGTAATCCGCGAGATTTCGCGGGTGTCGAAGCCGGGGCGGCGGGTCTACGCCTCGGTGAAGAGCCTGCCGCGCGTGAACAACGGACTGGGAGTCGCGATCCTCTCCACGCCCAAGGGCGTGATGGCCGATCACGACGCGCGCGACAACAATGTGGGCGGAGAAATCCTCTGCACGGTGTTCTAGGCCGCAACCATCGGAATTGAGCCAACCTTCGGATTTGAACCATGTCTCGTGTCGGAAAAAAGCCCGTCGCCATCCCCTCCGGCGTCACCGCGGTCGTCGAGGGGCAGACCGTCAAGGTCAAAGGCCCCAAGGGCGCGATGTCGCTCGTGCTGCACGGCGACGTCGAGGCCAAGGTGGACAAGGGCGAGGTCCAGGTCGACCCGCGCGCGGAAACCAAGCGCGCGCGCGCCATGTGGGGCACCTACCGCTCGCTGCTCGCGAACGTGATGGAGGGCGTCACCAAGGGCTTCGAGCGTAAGCTCGAGATCACGGGCGTCGGCTATCGCGCGGCGTTGCAGGGCAAGAACCTGCAGATCCAGCTCGGCTACAGCCACGATATCGTCTATCCGATCCCGGAAGGCATCACGATCACGGTGCCGAAGCCGACCGAGATCGTCGTCACCGGCATCGACGGCCAGAAGGTCGGGCACGTCGCCGCCGAAATCCGTGCCTTCCGCAAGCCCGAGCCCTACAAGGGCAAGGGCGTCAAGTACGCGAACGAGTACATCTTCCGCAAAGAAGGCAAGAAGAAATGACGATCGAGCAGTTTTTCCGGTCGCAGCCTTCGGCGAACGCGATCGTGGTCGTCGGGCGCAATGGAGCACCGCGTATCCTCGCGGGGAGCGAGATCTTTCGCGGCTTCGATGCGGCACGGAGGAAGGCGCCCGGCGCCCGCAAGATGCCGCGCGGACTTATCGCCTTCCGCAAGGATGGCAAGAAGAAGTGATGGGAGCGCATCATGGCGACAGTCGCTGATCGGACGCTACGGCGGACGGCAAAGGTAAGGCGGAACGTGCGCCGCGCCGCCGGCAATCGCGCGCGGCTGTCGGTCTTCCGCTCGTCGAAGCACATCTACGCGCAGGTGATCGACGACGTGAAGGGCGAGACGGTGGCGTCCGCCTCCTCGCTGGAGAAGGACATGCGCGGCAGCCTGAAGACCGGCGCCAACGTCGAGGCGGCGAAGGCGGTCGGAAAGCGGCTCGCCGAGCGGGCGTCGGCGAAGGGCGTCAAGGACGTGGTCTTCGACCGCGGCGGCTACCTCTACCACGGCCGCGTCAAGGCGCTGGCGGACGCGGCGCGCGAGGGCGGGCTCAATTTCTGAACTTGGAAACGGTACCGGCCCGAGCGGGACGGAACAACGAACGGAACAACGAACGGAACAACGATATGGCACGTGAACCACGCGAGCGCCGCGATCGGGAAGAGCGCGACAGCGAATTCACCGACAAGCTCGTTCACATCAACCGCGTGGCGAAGGTGGTGAAGGGCGGACGCCGCTTCGGCTTTGCCGCGCTCGTGGTCGTCGGCGACGCGAAGGGCCGGGTCGGCTTCGGCCACGGCAAGGCGCGCGAAGTGCCGGAGGCCATCCGCAAGGCGACCGAGGCCGCCAAGCGCGGGCTCATCCGCGTGCCGCTGCGCGAGGGCCGCACGCTGCATCACGACGTGGCGGGCCGCCACGGCGCCGGCAAGGTCTATCTGCGGGCGGCGCCCCCCGGCACCGGCATCATCGCCGGCGGCCCGATGCGCGCCGTTTTCGAGACGCTGGGCATGCAGGACGTGGTGGCGAAGTCGCTCGGCTCGTCCAACCCCTACAACATGGTGCGCGCGACCTTCGACGCGCTCAAGCGCCAGGATTCGCCGCGTTCCGTCGCATCGCGGCGCAACATCAAGGTATCGACGCTGCAGTCGCGCCGCCGCGACCTCGGCGAAAGCGAGCAGGCCGCCGACTGAACTTCGTCAGCGGTGCTTTAGGAGACCGACATGAGCAAGACGGTGATCAAGGTCGAGCAGACCGGGAGCCCAATCCGGCGCCGCCACGACCAGCGCGAGACGCTGGTCGGGCTCGGCCTCAATCGGATCGGGCGCGTTGCGGAGCTGCCGGACACGCCGGAGACCCGCGGCATGATCTACAAGGTCAGGCACCTGGTCCGCGTTGTGGACGCCAAGGGAGAGAGCCGATGAAGCTGCACGAACTCGCCGACCGTCCGGGCGCGCGCAAGAAGCGCAGCCGCATCGGCCGCGGCATCGGCTCTGGCACGGGCAAGACCGGCGGCCGCGGCGGCAAGGGCCAAACCGCGCGCTCGGGCGTGCGCATCAAAGGTTTCGAGGGCGGCCAGATGCCGCTGCATCGGCGGCTGCCCAAGCGCGGCTTCAAGAACACGTCGTTCCAGCTGAAGCTCAACGAGGTCAATCTCGACAAGGTTCAGGCCGCGATCGAGGCCGGCAAGCTCGACGCCGGCGCCACGGTGGACGCCGCGGCCCTGGTGAAGGCCGGTGTGCTGCGGCGCGCCAAGGACGGGGTCCGTCTGCTCGGCTCGGGCGAAATCAAGGCCAAGGTCGCTTTCTCGGTCTGGGGAGCGTCTAAATCCGCAGTGGCGGCGGTGGAAAAGGCCGGGGGCTCGGTCGCCGTCCTGGCGCCACCGCGGGAGACGGGCGAACAGGCCGCCTGATGCCTATATAGGGCGGGCGCCCAACGGTATCCGAGGGGGGCGGCAACCGGAGCTTCAAGCCGATGGTCTCAGCAGCAGAACAACTGGCCGCCAATCTCAATTTCTCGGCGCTCGCCAAGGCCGAAGAGCTCAAGAAGCGCATCTGGTTCACGGTCGGCGCGCTGCTGATCTATCGCTTCGGCACCTATATTCCGCTGCCCGGTATCGATCCCTCGGCCTGGGACCAGATTTTCCGTTCGCAGGCCGGCGGCATCCTCGGCATGTTCAACATGTTTTCCGGGGGCGGCATCCAGCGCATGGCGATCTTTGCGCTGAATATCATGCCGTACATCTCGGCCTCGATCATCATCCAGCTGATGACGACGGTGTCGCCGACGCTGGAGCAGCTCAAGAAGGAAGGCGAGCAGGGCCGCAAGGTCATGAACCAGTACACGCGGTATCTCACCGTGCTACTGGCCGCGTTCCAATCGTACGGCATCGCCATCGGGCTCGAGGGCGCGGGCAACGTCATCAGCGATCCCGGCTGGTTCTTCCGAATCTCGGCCGTGATCACGCTGACCGGCGGGACCATGTTCCTGATGTGGCTCGGCGAGCAGATCACCTCGCGCGGCATCGGCAACGGAATTTCGCTCATCATACTCGCGGGCATCGTGGCGGAGCTGCCGTCCGCGATCGCCGGCACGCTCGAGCTCGGCCGCCAAGGCGCCCTGTCTACCGGACTGATCCTCATAATCCTGGTGATGGCCGTCGCGGTGATCGCCTTCATCGTGTTCATGGAGCGGGCGCAGCGACGGCTGTTGATCCAATATCCCAAGCGCCAGGTCGGCAACCGCATGTTCGAGGGCCAGTCCTCGCATCTGCCGCTCAAGCTCAACACCTCGGGCGTGATCCCGCCGATCTTCGCTTCGTCATTGCTGCTGCTGCCGACCACGGTGGCCAACTTCAATGCCGGACAGCTGCCGGAATGGGCGTCCGTGATCGTGGCGCAGCTGAGCCATGGCCGGCCGCTGTTCCTGTTTCTTTATGTCGGGCTCATCGTGTTCTTCGCCTTCTTCTATACGGCGATCGTGTTCAACCCGACCGAGACCGCCGAGAACCTGAAGAAGCACGGCGGCTTCATCCCCGGCATCCGGCCGGGTGAGCGCACGGCGGAATACATCGACTATGTGCTCTCGCGCATCACGGTGATCGGCGCCGGCTATCTCGCCCTGGTTTGCCTGTTGCCGGAAATCCTGATCTCCTATGCGGCGGTGCCGTTCTATTTCGGCGGCACCTCACTCTTGATCGTCGTCAGCGTCACCATGGATACGGTGGCGCAGATCCAGGGTTACCTGCTGGCGCATCAATATGAAGGTTTGATCAAACGATCGAAGCTGCGGGGGCGGCGTAGATGACATCGGAACTGGGGCGGCGCGTATGGTTCACCATAGGCGCGCTCCTGGTTTTTCGGCTCGGGACCTACATCCCGCTGCCAGGCATTGATCAGGCGGCCCTGGCCCAACTTTTCCGCTCGCAGGCGGGCGGGCTCCTCGGGCAGGCCGACCTTTTTTCCGGCGGCGCCGTGGGGCGGCTGGCGATCTTTGCGCTCGGCCTCATGCCCTATCTCTCGGCCGCGATTCTCCTGCAACTCGTGTCGATCGCGGTGACGAAGCTCGCGGCGCTGCCGAACCGAGGCGAGGTCGGCCGCCGGCGGCTCGAGAACTACACCCTCGGCCTCACCTTCGCTTTCGCGGCGTTCCAGTCCTTCGGCATCGCGGTCGCGCTCGAAAGCATACCGAACTTCGTTGCCGAGCCCGGCGTGCTCTTTCGTCTCACCACTGTCTTGTCGCTGACCGGCGGGACCATCTTCCTGGTCTGGCTCAGCGGGCAGATCACGGCGCGCGGCATCGGTAACGGCCTTGCGCTCATCTTCTTCCTGGGCGTTGTGCTCGAGCTGCCGGGCGCGGTCGCCGCCACGCTCGAGGTCGGCCGCAGGGGTGCGTTGTCGAGTAACGTCATCCTGGGCGTGCTCTTGCTCGCCGTGATCTTGACGGGCCTGATCGTGTTCATGGAGCTCGCGCGACGCCGGCTTCCCGTCGCGTATGCTCGCCGCCAGGTCGGCATGCGCACGATCGAGGGGCGCTCGCACCTGTCGGTCAAGCTCAATGCCGGCGGCGTGATCCCCGCGATCGTCGCCGCGTGGCTCCTCGCCCAGGCGCTCGCTGTCTCGCATTTGGCCGCCGGGCAGGGTCTAGGGTGGGGGTACACCATCGCCGATCAGTTGGGGCACGGGAGGCCGCTCCACATGATTCTCTACGCGCTTGCGATCATGCTCTGCGCGCTGTTCTACACGGCGTTCGTTCTGAATCCCGAGCGCCTCGCCGCGGATCTCGAGAAGCGCGGCGGGGTCATTCCGGGGATCACACCCGGGGAGCCGACGGCTGAGCACATCGATACGGCGATTTCGCGCAGCGCCATGCTCGGGGCCGTCTACCTGGCACTGGTGTGCCTGACTCCGGAATTCCTGATCGCTTATTCGCAGGTACCGTTCTATCTTGGGGGCACGTCGTTGCTGATCGTGGTTTGCACGGTGCTCGATCTCGGTGCGCAGCTCAAAAACGGCGCGCACATCAGGCTGGGAGGTCAACGTCCATGAGGCTGATATTGCTCGGTCCCCCGGGGGCGGGGAAGGGCACACAGGCGCAGCGGCTGGTCACGGCGCACGGTATCGTGCAGCTTTCGACCGGCGACATGTTGCGCGCGGCAGTCAACGCCGGCACGCCCGTCGGGCTGCGCGCCAAGGACATCATGGCGCGCGGCGAGCTCGTGCCCGACGACGTGGTGGTGGCGATCGTCGTCGACCGCATCGATGAGCCCGATGCGCACAGAGGTTTCATCCTCGACGGTTTTCCGCGCACGGTGCCGCAGGCGCATGCGCTCGATCGCATGCTCAAGGAGAAGGGCCTCGGGCTCGACGCCGTGATCGAGCTCAAGGTCGACGAGGGCATCCTGCTGGAACGCATCGAGAAGCGTATCGCTGAAATGCAGGCGCGCGGCGAGGCGCTGCGCCCCGACGACAATCCGGACGTGCTGCGGCGCCGGTTGCTGGCCTACCGGGATCAGACCGCGCCGCTTGCGACCTACTACCAGCTCCAGGGCGTGCTCCGTTCGGTCGACGGCATGGCTCCGATCCAGGAGGTCGCGAGCGCCATCGATGAAGTCCTCGAGGGGAAGCCGACAGACAAATCGCCTGCTAAGCCGTCCGCCGCAAAGGCGCCCAGCAAGACGTCCGCGGCCAAGGCACCCTCCGCGGCCAAACGACCGGCCGCAAAGAAAAGTGCCGCCAAGCCTGCGCGCGGCAAGCGGCCAGCAGCTAAAGCGGAGATAGGAAAAAAGTCCGCTGGAAAGTCATCGAAAAGCAGGGCCAATACCCGGAAGGCGGGCGGCCAGGCCAGCGCCCGCCGCAAGGTTCCGCCGCGTCAATCAAGTGGTCAACGGAGGTTGACGAAACGCCGTTGAATCCATTAATAACCCGCATCCAAGTCGAGTGGTCGAACGATACCGGGCCCCGGGGAGCGGGGAGGGTGTCGCGTTATCGTTTGCGAACCGTCATCGATTGGAACGATCGCCGGCCGTTTGTGCTCGCCGGCTATAGGAGAGACTGACCGTGGCCCGCATCGCCGGCGTCAATATACCGACCAACAAGCGCGTCGTTATTGCATTGCAATATATCCATGGCATCGGGCCCAAAAAGGCCAATGAAATCATGGCGAAAGTAGGAATACCCGATGCGCGGCGGGTGTCGCAGCTGACCGATCAGGAAGTGCTGCAGATCCGTGAAATGATCGACCGTGACTACATGGTCGAGGGTGACCTGCGACGCGAGGTCGCCATGAACATCAAGCGGCTGATGGATCTTGGCTGCTATCGTGGGTTGCGGCATCGCCGGGGACTACCTGTCCGCGGCCAGCGCACCCATACCAACGCCCGTACCCGCAAGGGTCCGGCCAAGGCGATCGCAGGCAAGAAGCGACCGACGTAGGCCTAGCGCAGAGTGAATATCCGATGGCCCCGGAAACGCCGGGGACCAGCCGCGAAAGGATTGTGAATGGGCAAGGAAGCCACCCGCGTCCGCAAACGCGAGCGCAAGAACATCGCGTCAGGTGTCGCGCACGTGAATGCGTCGTTCAATAATACGATGATAACCATAACCGACGCTCAAGGAAATACCATCGCCTGGTCGTCTGCCGGCACCATGGGCTTCAAGGGCTCGAGAAAATCGACGCCCTACGCGGCCCAAGTCGCCGCCGAGGACGCCGCCAAGAAGGCCCAGGAGCACGGCATGCGCACCCTCGAGGTCGAGGTGGCAGGACCGGGCTCGGGCCGTGAATCGGCGTTGCGTTCGTTGCAGTCGGCCGGCTTCACCATCACCTCCATCCGCGACGTGACGCCGATCCCGCACAACGGCTGCCGTCCACGCAAGAGGCGCCGAGTATGACAGACGATGTTCTCCTTCGGCGGGCTCAAGACGAGTCCGCCGCAGACAATTCCCACGGGGCGGAGTGGGGTGCGCGCCCCGCCGCCGCGCCGCTCAACGCGATGGGTGCCAACGTGACGATCCAGAAGAACTGGCAGGAACTGATCCGACCGAACAAGCTGCAGGTGGCGGCAGGCGCCGATCCCAAGCGCGAAGCCACCGTGGTCGCCGAGCCGCTCGAACGTGGTTTCGGCGTGACGCTCGGCAATGCGCTGCGACGGATTCTGCTGTCGTCGCTGCAGGGAGCGGCGGTGCAGTCGGTCCACATCGACGGCGTGCTGCACGAGTTCTCGTCGATTCCCGGCGTGCGCGAGGACGTAACCGACATCGTCCTCAACATCAAGGACATCGCCATCAAGATGCAGGGCGATGGGCCCAAGCGCATGGTGGTGAAGAAGCAGGGACCGGGCACGGTCACCGCCGGTGATATCCAAACCGTCGGCGACATCGTCGTGCTCAATCCGGAGCTTGTCCTGTGCACGCTCGACGAGGGTGCCGAGATCCGCATGGAGTTCACGGTCAACACCGGCAAGGGCTATGTGCCGACCGAGCGCAACCGTCCCGAGGACGCGCCGATCGGCCTGATCCCTGTGGACAGCCTCTATTCGCCGGTGCGCAAGGTCTCCTACAAGGTCGAGAACACCCGCGAGGGCCAGATCCTCGACTACGACAAGCTGACCATGCAGATCGAGACCAACGGCGCGCTGAGCCCGGACGACGCGGTCGCCTACGCCGCACGCATCCTGCAGGACCAGCTCAACGTCTTCGTGAACTTCGAGGAGCCGCGCAAGGAGGTGGTCACCGAGGCCATTCCCGACCTTGCGTTCAATCCGGCCTTCCTCAAGAAGGTCGACGAGCTCGAGCTCTCCGTGCGCTCGGCCAACTGTCTCAAGAACGACAACATCGTCTATATCGGCGATCTCGTTCAGAAGACCGAGGCCGAGATGCTGCGGACGCCGAACTTCGGGCGCAAGTCGCTCAACGAGATCAAGGAAGTGCTGGCCCAGATGGGGCTCCACCTCGGCATGGAAGTGCCGGGCTGGCCGCCCGACAATATCGACGAACTGGCCAAGCGCTTCGAGGATCATTATTGACGGACGAGCGACGGCGGACAACGGAGCACGGAGAACGTTCTCCCGTCATCTGTCGTCGATCTTCTGTCGTCTGGAGTCTGACATGCGTCACGGTAAGGCCCATCGTAAGCTCAACCGCAAGCCCGAGCATCGCCGCGCCATGTTCGCCAACATGGCGGCCGCGCTGATCAAGCACGAGCAGATCACGACCACGCTGCCGAAGGCGAAGGATCTGCGGCCGATCGTCGAGAAGCTGGTCACGCTCGGCAAGCGCGGCGATCTGCATGCGCGCCGACAGGCAATCGCCGAAATGCGCGACCTGGCCATGGTCAAGAAGTTGTTCGACGTGCTGGGCCCCCGCTACAAGGACCGCAACGGCGGCTATACCCGCGTCCTCAAGGCGGGCTTCCGCTACGGCGACTCCGCGCCGGTCGCGGTGATCGAGTTCGTCGATCGCGACGAGGATGCCAAGGGCCAAGATTCCGGACCGGTGCAGGCGAGGACCGAAGCCTCGGCCGACGCGGGCGCGCCCGCGTAAGCGAGCGGCCTGTGTCGTGACACCGTTCGCGGCAGTGACAATGAGGGCGGCTTCGGCCGCCCTTTTGCTTGCACTCATGATCCCGACGCCCACCGCAGCCCAGGACGGCCTGATCGCGGCAGCCGAGCGCGGCGAAACCTTGGTCGTGCGGCGGTTGTTGACGGAGGGCACCTCCGTCAACACCCGCGATGTGCGCGGGCGCACGGCGCTGCTGGCGGCGACGCAGCGCAATCACGTCGACGTCGCCCGCCTGCTCATCAACGAAGGCGCCGACATCGATGCCAAGGACGTCATGCAGGACTCGCCGTTCCTGCTCGCGGGCGCGGAGGGGCGGCTCGACATCCTCAAGCTCATTCTGGCCGCGGGGCCCGACCTCAAGAGCATCAACCGCTTCGGCGGCACGGCACTGATTCCGGCCTGCCACCGCGGCCACGTCGAGGCGGTGAAGATGCTGCTGGCGACCGACATCGACAAGGACCATGTCAACAATCTCGGCTGGACGGCGCTGATGGAAGCGGTGGTCCTCGGCGACGGCGGGGCGCGCCACACCGAGATCGTGCGCCTGCTGGTCGCCGCGCGCGCAGACCTAAATATCCCCGACCGCGACGGCAACACGGCGCTCTTCCACGCCCGGCAACGTGGCTATCACGACATGGTCGACATCCTGCAGGCGGCCGGCGGGAGGTAGTACGCTTCCGCAACCGACGCCCCGCACTCCCAGTTAGCAGTGTAGAACGGTTCCAATGGGTTGGCGGCGCCCCGCCGCGACGGTAACGTCACGCGTCTCGGTCCTCAGGATTTCCCCCGGAGAATGTGATGATCAGGTTTGCTATCGGAACTCTGTTGCTCGTGGCGGCAGTCACATCGTCGTCAGCGCAAACGCCGGTCGAGCGCGGCAGCTATCTCGTCAATGGCGTGCTCACCTGCGGCAATTGCCATACCCCGCGCGGACCCGGCGGCGTCTTCGCCATGGACAAGCAGCTTTCGGGCGGACCGCAGGAATGGGACACGCCGACCTTCAAGGTCAGGGGCGCGAACATTACGCCCGATCGCGAGACTGGAATCGGCAACTGGACCGAAGCTCAGATCAAGAAGTCGCCTGGTCGGATGGCGTTCGGCCGAACGGCACCCAGCTCGCGCCGATCATGCCATACGGCTTCTATAAGGTCTTCACCGCCGCCGATCTCGACGCGGTGGTCGCCTATCTGCGCTCGGTCGCGCCGGTCGGCAACAAGGTGCAGATGCCGGTCTACAAGGCGACACTGCACGTGGAAACCCCTCCCGGCGGCGACAAGCAGATGACCGCGGCCGAGCTGAGCGATCCGGTCAAGCGCGGCTTCTATCAGGTGACGATCGGTCATTGCATGGAATGTCACACGCCCCGGGTGAACGGCGAATCGGACTTCACCAACGCGCTCGGCAAGGGCGGCGAGGAGTTCAAGGGACCGTGGGGCGTAGCGGTGTCGCGCAACATCACCTCGCACCGGGAGAAGGGGATCGGCGCCTGGAGCGACGCCGAGATCAAGCGCGCCATCACCCAGGGCGTCCGCAAGGATGGCAGCCCGCTCAAGCCGCCGATGGGCTATCCGCTCTATGCACGCATGAGCGACGCCGACCTCAACGACGTGGTCGCCTATCTGCGCACGGTGCCGGCGAAGGAGTAGGCTACTTCTTCCGGCGCGGATCCTTGCCCATCACGTCGTAGACGTCGGCCGGCGCGAAGTCGTCGGTGATGATGTCGCCCTTCGCCGCCTGCGACTGCGGATTGTCCATGCGCCGTGGCAGGATCTGCGGCAGCGGAAAGCGGAAGCCATGGCGCTCCTGTAGTGCCGTGGCTTTGCGCTCGAGCGTCTCCTTGCCGAGCGGGGCAAGCGTCGCGACGGCGATCGTCTCGCCGAGTCCGGTCGGATAGAGATCGAGCGCGGGAAACACCTCGGAGAGCGTCCGCACCGTCGAGGCGTAGAGCTTGGTGCCGTCATGGACATTGAAGGCGGCGGCGCCACCGGGCGCGAGCCGCTGCTTGACCAGCGTGTAGAACTCCCGCGTCAGCAGGTGGAACGGCACATAGCCGCCGCGGTAGGCGTCGAGCAGGATCAAGTCGTAGAGCTCGCTGTTGCGGTTGAGGAAGACGCGCCCGTCGCCGGAGCGATAACGCATGCGCGGGGTCTCGCGCAGGCCGAAATAGGTCTTGGCGGCTTTGATGACGCCGGGATCGATCTCCACGGTGGTGATGGCGGCATCCGGAAGGAAGCGGCCGAGATAGGTCGAGATCGAGCCGCCGCCGAGCCCGAGCATCAGAATCTTCTTCGGCGTTTCGGGATAGACGGTGGCAATCGTCATCACCTGCGCGTAGCGCAGCGGCAGGTCGTCGGGGTCGCGTCAGGTTGGCCACCGATTCCGTGTAGTCCCAGCCCTTGACCTGGAACGACATCACCAGCTGATTTTGCCGCTTGGTGATGAAGACGTCGTTGTATTCGGTCTCGATGTGGGCAATGCGGCCGTTGGGGCGCTTGAGCATCGCCGCCCGGACGCCGTCGTCGATCAGGCTTTCTGCCCGGCACGGAACGGTGCTCAGCGCGGTCACCGCTGCGAGCGCGGCCGCCACGAGCGCGGCGGACGCGCGCCGCTCCAGCCGCGACAGCGCCAGCACCGCCAACCCCGCGACCAGCCCGACCGCCCCGAGCGTGAGCGTGATCGCGCGTGAGCCGATCGACGGGATCAGGAAGAAGGTCGTGCCGAGCGTGCCGACGATCGAGCCGGCGGTGGAGACGCCGTAGACCGCGCCCGACACGCGGCCGGAGCTCTGCGGCGAGCGCAGCAGCAGCCTGATGGCGAACGGCGAATACATGCCGAGCAGGGTCACCGGGAAAGAACATCAGGGCAAGCGCGGCGATCAGGCTGCCGGCGCGAATGTCGTCGATGCTCGCGAGCACGAATTCGAGGATGGCCTGGGCGAAGCTCGGCAGCACCAGAAGATAGGCCGACCCGATGATCACGGTCAGTGCCAGGACGGCCGGCGAGGCGGTACGGTCGGCAAGCGAGCCGCCGAGGAAGTAGCCCGCGGTCAGCGCGATCAGCACGGTCGAGATCAGCGCAGCCCAGGTATAGATGCCGCTGCCGAAATAGGGGTTGAGGTAGCGCGAGCCCAGCATCTCGAAGCTCATCACGATGGCCCCGGTGACGAAGGCGGCCCCATAGATCACCGCGGCGGCGGTCGCATGGGAGGTGGCGGCGGTCGCTTCGGCGGGCGGATGGTGCACGGAGGGCCTCGGTGGGACGAAATACGGAACGGTGGGGCAGTCTACGCGGCATCCCAAGGCTTGTTCCATAGGGCGCGGCCGCGCCTAGTGTCCCATTCCGAAGTTCGCAAGCATTCGCAGCACGCTCTGATGCGAACTTCGGAATCAAAGGGACACTAGCAACTGTATGATTCTAGTGCCCCTTTTGAACCCGAAGTTCGCAACCGCCCTTGCAGCAACCCGTGTGCGAACTTCGGGTTCGGGGCACTAGTCTCGCCCTTCTATTGCCGCGTCCTTGGGCTTATATCTCAGCACCGTCAGAGCCCGGAATCTCCCATGTTCTTGCGCCTGAAATCGCTTGCAACGGTCCTTTTCGTCGTCCTCGGCTGGATGCTCTCTCTGGCACCGCCCAGCGCCACGGCGCAGGAGCGCCGCGTGCCGACCTCGCCGAACGAGCTGCGGTTGTCCTACGCGCCGGTGGTCCAGCGCGCCGCGCCCGCCGTCGTCAACGTCTATGCCGCCAAGACCGTGTCTGTCCGCAATCCGCTGTTCGACGACCCGATCTTCCGGCGCTTCTTCGGAGGCCCGGGCGGCCCCGGGGGACCGGGCGGCCCCGGAGAGCAGATGCAGCGCTCGCTCGGCTCGGGCGTCCTGGTCGACGCCGCCGGCCTCGTGGTCACCAACAACCACGTGATCGAGGGCGCGGATCAGGTGAAGGTCTCGCTCGCCGACAAGCGCGAATTCGAGGCCGAGATCGTGCTGAAGGATTCGCGCTCGGACCTCGCGGTGCTGCGCATCAAGGCGCCAGAACGAGCGTTTTCCTGCGCTCGAATTCGCCGATTCCGATGCGTTGCAGGTCGGCGACGTGGTGCTCGCCATCGGCAATCCCTTCGCCGTCGGCCAGACCGTGACGCACGGCATCGTCTCTGCGGTGGCACGCACCCAGGTCGGCATCACCGACTATCAGTTCTTCATCCAGACCGATGCCGCCATCAATCCCGGCAACTCTGGCGGCGCGCTGGTCGATCTCGGCGCCCGCCTGGTCGGTATCAACACCGCGATCTTCTCGCGCTCCGGCGGCTCGCAGGGCATCGGCTTCGCCATTCCCGCCAACATGGTCAAGGTCGTGGTGGCATCCGCCAGGAGCGGAGGCTCGACGGTCAAGCGGCCGTGGCTGGGCGCACGGCTGCAGGCCGTGACGCCGGAGATCGCAGAAGGCCTCGGGCTCAAGCGTCCTGCCGGCGCGCTGATCGCGAGCGTGACGCCCGCGAGCCCCGCCGGGCGGGCAGGCCTCAAGACCAGCGACCTGATCGTGGCCATCGACGGGCAGGCGGTCGAGGATCCCAATGCCTTCGACTACCGCTTCGCCACCAAGGAGCTCGGTGGCAGTGCACGGCTAGGAGTGATGCGGGCCGGCAAGGAGGTCGCAGTGACCGTGGCGCTCGAAGCCGCTGCCCGACATGCCCCATGACGAGGTCGTCATCGCCTCGGCTTCCCCGTTCCAGGGCGCCAAGGTCTCCAACCTGTCCCCGGCGCTCGCGGACGAGCTCCGGCTCGATCCTGCCGTCCAAGGCGTGGTGATCGTCGACGTCGCCAACGGCTCGCCGGCGCAGAATCTCGGCTTCAAGCGCGGCGACCTCGTGATGTCCGTCAACAATGCGAAGATCGGCAAGACCACCGATCTCCAGCGTGCGACCGGCCAGCAAAGCCGGCGCTGGAGCATCACCATCATGCGCGGCGGCCAGCAGATGTCGGTGGAGCTGCGAGGATGACATCGCGCGCCAAGCGCGATGGTCCGAGCCTGTTCACGGCGGCGGGCCTCGAGCGCGACGCGCCGCGTCCGCTTGCCGATAAGCTGCGGCCGACGCAACTGGCCGAGGTCGTCGGTCAGGATCATCTGCTCGGCCCCGACGGTGCACTCACGCGCCTGCTCGATACCCGCACGCTGGGCTCGCTCATCTTCTGGGGCCCGCCCGGCACCGGCAAGACCACCGTGGCGCGGCTCCTGGCGCAGGCGACGGACCTGCATTTCGAGCAGATCTCGGCGATCTTCTCCGGCGTCGCCGATCTCAAGAAGGTGTTCGACGCGGCGCGCGCGCGCCGTGAGATGGGGCAGGGGACGCTGCTCTTCGTCGACGAGATCCACCGCTTCAACCGCGCCCAGCAGGATTCGTTCCTGCCGGTCATGGAGGACGGCACCATCGTTCTCGTCGGCGCCACCACCGAGAATCCATCCTTCGAGCTGATTGCGCCGATGTTGTCGCGCGCGCGCGTGCTGGTGTTCAAGTCGCTCGACGCCGACGCGGTCGAGAAGCTCCTCGCGCGCGCGGAAACGATCGAGGGCAAGCAACTCCCGCTCGATGCCGAGGCGCGTCAATCGTTGATCCGCATGGCCGACGGCGACGGCCGCGCCGCGCTCACGCTGGCGGAGGAAGTGTGGCGAGCGGCACGCGCCGGCGAGATGTTCGACGCCACGAAATTGCAGGAAGTCGTGCAGCGCCGCGCGCCGATCTACGACAAGAAGCAGGACGGCCACTACAACCTGATCAGCGCCTTGCACAAATCGGTGCGCGGCTCCGATCCGGACGCCGCGCTCTACTATCTCTGCCGCATGCTCGACGCCGGCGAGGACCCGCTCTACCTCGCGCGCCGCGTGGTGCGGATGGCGGTCGAGGATATCGGGTTGGCCGACCCGCAGGCGCTGGTGATCTGCAACGCCGCCAAGGACGCCTACGACTTCCTGGGCTCGCCGGAGGGCGAATTGGCGATCGCTCAAGCGGTGATCTATGTCGCGACCGCGCCGAAGTCGAACGCCGCCTATGCCGCCTACGGGGCGGCGATGCGCACGGCCAAGGAGGCGGGCTCGCTGCTGCCGCCCAAGCACATTCTCAACGCACCGACCAAGCTGATGCAATCGGAAGGCTATGGATCGGGCTACGACTACGACCACGACGCGCCCGACGCCTTCTCCGGCCAGGACTATTTCCCGGAGCAGCTCGGCCGGCAGACCTTCTACGATCCGCCCGAGCGCGGCTTCGAGCGCGAGATCAGGAAACGGCTGGACTACTGGGCGAAGCTTCGGAAGGAGCGGAACCCGCAGTGACGGCCATCGGAGCAGTCGCGCTGGCGGCATGCGCTTTAGCGGTCGCCACGCCGGCATGGGCGAACGGGCCGTTCGATGGTCGCTGGGCGGCCGATGTGCAGGCCTGCGGAAGCGAAAAGGCTGACATGCCGATCCTGGTCGTGAATTTGCTGTCGCTACGCTGGCGCGAAGCGGCGTGCGCCATCAAGACCAGCTACCGCGTGCGGGATGCCTGGCACATCGGCGCGCGCTGCTGGGCCGGCGGCGCCACCGGCAACGTTCCGATCAAGCTGGAGATGCGCGGCGACCGGCTGGTGCTCGATTGGGCCGGCGCGCGGGCGGAGGAGCTCAAGCGGTGCCCCTGACGACGATTGCAACGTTCGGGGTTCTTCGATTGCGCGTATCATCGAGACCATCGAAGACGCCCAATGATCGGAGGCGAAGGTGAGACGAGGCGGTGGTGGCGGTCCGAGGCAGCCTGGCGGCGGTCGGCAAATCGCGGGCCCGCGGCAGCCCGGTCGGCGCACACGCCTCGAAGCGAGCCGTGGGACCGAGCGACGCAGCAGGGATGCGGACGGGCCGAAGCAAGGCGGACCAAGCGCGCCGGCGCGTGGAAGCCGCGCTCGGCCCTCTGTCACGCGGACGGATCTCCAGCACGCCCCTGATCGGCCGCGTGCAGCCGGCGATCACGGCGTGGGTACCGGCGTGCAAACCGTCGCCGTGACCGGAGATGAAGGCGGCATGCGGGTCGACCGTTTCCTCGAGGCGCGCTTTCCGGGGCTGTCGTTCTCCCACATCCAGCGTGTCATCCGCAAAGGCGAGCTGCGCGTGAACGGCAAGCGTGCCAAGCCCAAGGACCGGCTGCAGGCCGGACAGACCGTGCGCATCCCGCCGCTCAAGCTGGATCAGCCCAAGCCGTCCACGCCGGGTGGCGAAGCCGACGCCAAGACCCGCGAGTTCCTCAAGTCGATCACGCTGCACGAGGACGCCGACGTTCTGGTGCTCAACAAGCCCATGGGGCTCGCGGTGCAGGGCGGCTCCGGCACCACGCGCCATCTCGACGGCATGCTCGACGTGTTGCGGGACGCGCAGGGCCAGCGCCCGCGGCTGGTGCACCGGCTCGACAAGGACACGGCCGGCTGCCTGCTGGTCGCCAAGACGCGCTTTGCGGCGTCGGCGCTGGCGAAGACCTTCCGCTCGCGCTCGGCGCGGAAAATCTACTGGGCGCTGGTCGTAGGCGTGCCCAAGCCGCATCAGGGCCGGATCTCGACGTTCCTGGCCAAGGAGGAGCGCGAGGACGATTCCTTCATGCGCATCGCGCGCCATGGCGAGGAGGGGGCGAGCCACGCCATCACCTATTACGCCGTGGTCGACACCGCGGCGCGCCAACTCGCCTGGCTGTCGCTCAAGCCGGTGACCGGTCGCACCCACCAATTGCGCGCGCATATGGCGCATATCGGCCATCCGATCGTGGGCGATCCGAAGTATTTCTCGAAGGAGAACTGGGAGCTGCCGGGTGGCATGCAGAATCGCCTGCATCTGCTGGCGCGCAGGATCGTCGTCCCGCACCCACGTGGTGGGACGATCGACATGACGGCGCCGTTGCCGCCGCACATGAAGCAGTCGTGGAATCTGATCGGCCTCGACGACAAGCGCTACGACCCGATCGTCGAGGCCCCGGAGGAGTGAGAAGGGACTGGTCTCCTTGCCGCCCCGCCGCCGCCCATCATCAACAGGCCGCTGTCGCAGGGGCCTCCGCTGGGCGTGTACCAGCCGCCGCGGCCCCACACCCCTCCCCAGTGACCAAGCCACCGCCTGCGCGCACGAGGGGAGCGGCCGGGGGCCTGCGGGGGCGCAGGCTCGACGCCTCACCCGCGCCTGCCTGAACGCCATTGGCGCATAGCTGTCCGGCCGCGTGCGCCCGTCTCGGCGATGTAGATCGCCTTGACAGGCAACCAAATGGTTGCATATTGTGCTCATGGACGACGTGTTCAGGGCGCTGGCCGACGCGAGCCGGCGAGAGCTTCTCGACCGGCTCTTTGCCCGGAACGGGCAGACCTTGAGCGAGTTGTGCGACCGGCTTGCCGAAGCGGGGGCTTCGATGACGCGGCAAGCCGTGAGCAAGCATCTGGCGATCCTGGAAGACGCGAACCTCGTCGCCACGGTGCGGCGCGGCCGCGAGAAGCTGCACTACCTCAATCCGGTCCCGATCCATGAGATCGCGGAGCGCTGGATCGGCAAATACGAGCGGCACCGCCTGAGCGCGCTCGCGGAGTTGAAGAAAGGTCTGGAGACGAAAAAAAGTTCGGAGGCGAAAGATGAGTGAGCCGACATTCGTGCCGAAGACGGTCTACGTGACCTACATCGCAAGCACGCCGGAGAAAGTGTGGGAGGCGCTGACCAGCGCTGAGTTCACGCGGAAATATTTCGCCGGTTTTGCGATCGACGTCGAACCGCGGCAGGGTGGCGCGTTTCGGCTCCTCTATCCCGACGGGCGCGTTCATATGTCCGGACGCGTTGTCGAATGGTCGCCGCCCAGGCGCTTCTCATGCACATGGCTGGTCGAAGGCATGCCGGACTTCCGCGAGCTCCCGGAATGCCTCGTGACCTATGACATCGAGCAGGCCGGCGGCGCCGTGAAGGTCACCATGACGGAAGCCCATTCGTGGGACATTCCCGATGACATACTGGCGGGCGGCCGCGGCGGCTGGCCGGCGATCCTGTCGGGGCTGAAGAGCGTCCTGGAGACGGGCAAGCCGCTGGACATCAAGATGGAGCCGCCGAAGGAATTGATGGAGGCGGTAAAGCGCGCGGTCGCGGAAAAGCCCTGGCAGAAGCGGGCCTCGTGAGGCTTCGGGCGGTCCTCTGAGCTTTGCTTCCCGACCTACCGCAGTGCGGCGTTGATCTTCTCCAGCGCCGCGGAGCCAGGCGACAACTCCTTCTCGGAGAGCGTGTTGAGCGGCGCGTCGACCGTGTTGAAATGGCGATGCAGGTCCTCGGGCTCGCGATCGACATAGAGCAGGCCCGTCACCACCTGCCCCTTGGCGGCGTGCCGCTGCAGGAAGTTGAGCGCGCCGAGCCGGTCTTGCGGGTCATAATCGGCAGCGACCTTCTTGAGCACGAGCTTCGAGCCGTCGTGCTGCTCGACGATCTCGACCGAGCCCGGCTCGTAGCTGACCGTGATCGGCGTGCGGCTGGTGATGAAATCGAGCCGATTCACGGCCTCGTTGTGCTCGCGCACGTAATCGAAGCTCTTGGTCGAGCCTTCGTGATTGTTGAAGGCGACGCAGGGCGAGATCACGTCGATGAAGGCCGCGCCCTGGTGCTCGATCGCGCCCTTGATGATCGGAACCAGCTGGGTCTTGTCGCCGGAGAAGCCGCGCGCCACGTAGGTGGCGCCGAGCTGCAGCGCCATCGCCACGAGGTCGATCGAGCTGTCGGCATTGACCACGCCGCGCTTCGACTTCGAGCCGCGATCGGCAGTGGCGGAGAACTGGCCTTTGGTGAGGCCGTACACGCCGTTGTTCTCGACGATATAGACCATGTTGACCGCGCGGCGCATCACGTGGGCGAACTGGCCAATGCCGATCGAGGCGGAATCGCCGTCGCCGGAGACTCCGAGATAGATGAGATCGCGGTTGGCCAGATTGGCGCCGGTGAGCACGGACGGCATGCGGCCGTGCACCGAGTTGAAGCCGTGCGAGGCGTTGAGGAAGTAGTCGGGCGTCTTCGACGAGCAGCCGATGCCGGAAATCTTGGCCACGCGATGCGGCTCGATCGAGAGCTCGAAGCAGGCCTCGATGATCGCCGCGGTGATCGAAGTCGTGGCCGCAGCCCGCGCACAGCGTCGAGATCTTGCCCTCGTAGTCGCGGTGGGTATAGCCGAGCGCGTTCTTCGGCAGCGCCGGGTGGTGGAACTTGGGCTTGGTGATGTAGGTCATGAAACCACCTTGCGCAGCGGCGTGACTTTCAGGGCGCTGAGCCGGTCGCCGATCGCGCTCGCGATGAAGCGCGCGGTGATCGGCGTGCCGTCCCAATGCAGGATCGGCACCAACCGGGCCGGATCGATGGCGCATTCGTTCATGATCAGGAGGCGCATCTGGGCGTCGCGGTTCTGCTCCACCACGAACACGAAATCGTGGTCGGCGATGAAATCGTCGACCGAGTGATGGAACGGGAAGGCGCGCACGCGCAGCATGTCGAGGTGATTGCCCTGCGCCTTGAGCATCCCGATCGCCTCGCTCATGGCCGGCGCGGTCGAGCCGAAATAGATCACGCCGTAGCGCGTCTGCCGGTCGCAATTCGAGCGTAAGGGGCGCGGCACCAGGTCCTTGGCGCTCTCGAACTTGCGGATGAGGCGCTGCATGTTGTCGGCATAGACGGCGCCTTCCTCGGAATAGCGCGCGTAGCGGTCGCGCGAGGTGCCGCGGGTGAAGAACGCGCCCTTGGCCGGATGCGTGCCGGGATAGGTGCGATAGGGGATGCCGTCGCTGTCGACGTCGAGGTAGCGGCCGAAATCCTTGCCGGCGTCGAGGTCGGCCGCGGTCATCACCTTGCCGCGGTCGTATTTGCGGCTGTCGTCCCAGGCGAGCGGCCGGCACAGGCGATGGTTCATGCCGATGTCGAGGTCGAGCATGACGAAGATCGGCGTCTGCAGGCGGTCGGCGAGGTCGAAGGCGTCGGCGCCGAACTCGAAGGCCTCGGCCGGGTCTTCCGGAAAGAGCAGCACGTGCTTGGTATCGCCGTGCGAGGCATAGGCGCAGGAGATGATGTCGCATTGCTGCGTGCGCGTCGGCATGCCGGTCGAGGGGCCGGCGCGCTGCACATTGAACACGACCGCCGGGATTTCCGCGAAATAGGCGAGCCCGAGAAACTCCTGCATCAGCGAGATGCCCGGCCCCGAGGTAGCCGTAAAGGCGCGCGAGCCGTTCCAGGCGGCGCCGATCACCATGCCGATCGAGGCGAGCTCGTCCTCGCCCTGCACGATGGCGTATTTCGCCTTCTTGGTCGTGGGGTCAACCCGCAGCCGCCGGCAATGGCTGGTGAAGGCATCGGCCAGCGAGGAGGAGGGCGTGATCGGATACCACGCACACACGGTGGCGCCGCCATAGACGGCGCCGAGCGCGGCGGCCGAGTTGCCCTCGATGAAGATGCGATCGCCGACCTTGTCGGCGCGGCGCAATTTGAGGCCGATCGGGCATTGCAGGTTCATCTGCGCCCACTCGCGGCCGAGCTGCAGCGCATGCATGTTGGCGCCGATCAGCTTTTCCTTCGACTTGAACTGCTCGCTGATCAGCTGCTCGATTGCCTTGATGTCCATGTCGAGCAGCGCCGACAGCGCCCCGACATAGATGATGTTCTTGAACAGCTGGCGCTGCCGGGGATCGGTGTATTCGCGATTGCAGATGGCGGTGAGCGGCACGCCGATGATCGTGATGTCGTCGCGGAACTTCGACTTCGGCATCGGCTTGGTGGAATCGTAGAACAGGTAGCCGCCGGGCTCGATGCAGGCGACGTCCTTGTCCCAGGTCTGCGGGTTCATCGCCACCATGAGATCGGTGCCGCCGCGCGCGCCGAGATGGCCGGCCTCGGAGATGCGCACCTCGTACCAGGTCGGCAGGCCCTGGATGTTGGAGGGGAAGATGTTGCGCGGCGCAACGGGGATGCCCATGCGCATCACCGAGCGCGCGAACAGCTCGTTGGCGCTGGCCGATCCCGATCCGTTGACGTTGGCGAACCGGACGACGAAGTCGTTTATGCTGCTGATCGGGCTGCTACTCGGCATTTGTCATCCGCGTGAGTCATGTCGATGAGATATTTTTTCATGTCCCAGGCGCCGGTCGGGCAGCGCTCGGCGCAGAGCCCGCAGTGCAGGCAGACGTCCTCGTCCTTCACCATGACGCGGCCGGTCTTGAGATCGTTGGCGACGTAGAGGTCCTGGGTCACGTTCTTGGCGGGGGCCTTGAGGCGCGTGCGCAAATCGGCTTCCTCGCCGTTCTGCGTGAAGGTGATGCAATCCATCGGACAGATGTCGACGCAGGCGTCGCATTCGATGCACAGCGACGAGGTGAAGACGGTCTGCACGTCGCAATTGAGGCAGCGATGTGCCTCCTTGAGTGCGAGCTCGACGTCATAGCCGAGCTCGACCTCGGCCTTGATGTCGCGCAGCGCCACCACCTTGTCGCGCAGCGGCACCCGGTAGCGCTTGTCGGGCGCGATGTCGTTGTCGTAGCTCCACTCGTGGATGCCCATCTTCTGGCTGACGATCTCGACCATCGGCAGCGGGCGGTCGTTGATGTCGGCGCCCGAGCACAGCTTGTCGATCGACAGCGCGGCTTCGTGGCCATGGGCGACCGCCCAGATGATGTTCTTCGGTCCGAACGCGGAGTCGCCGCCGAAGAACACCTTCGGGTGGGTCGAGGCCATGGTCCTGGCATCGACCTTCGGCATGTCCCACTTGTCGAACTCGATGCCGATGTCGCGCTCGATCCAGGGGAATGCGTTCTCCTGGCCGACCGCCACCAGGACATCGTCGCAGGGAATATGCTGATCGGGCTCGCCGGTCGGCACCAGGTTGCGCCGGCCCTTGGCGTCGTACTCGGCCTTCACCTTCTCGAACATGATGCCGGTCAGGCGGCCGTTCTCGTGGGTGAACTCCTTCGGCACGAGGAAATTGAGGATCGGAATGTCCTCGTGCATGGCGTCCTCCTTTTCCCAGGGGGACGCCTTCATCTCCTCGAAGCCGGAGCGGACGATCACCTTCACGTCCTCGCCGCCGAGGCGGCGGGAGGAGCGGCAGCAATCCATGGCGGTGTTGCCGCCGCCGAGCACGATGACGCGCTTGCCGATCTTGCTGATATGCCCGAAGGAGACCGACGAGAGCCAGTCGATGCCGATATGGATGTTGGCCGCAGCTTCCTTGCGGCCCGGAATCTCGAGGTCGCGTCCGCGCGGCGCGCCGGAGCCGACGAACACCGCGTCCCAGCCCTCGGCCAGCAGCGCCTTCAGGCTGTCGATGCGCTTGCCGCCGCGAAATTCGATGCCGAGGTTGAGGATGTAGTCGCATTCCTCGTCGATGATGGATTCGGGCAGGCGGAAGCGCGGGATCTGCGTGCGGATCATGCCGCCGGCCTTGGGGTCCTGATCGAACACGACGCAGTGATAGCCGAGCGGCGCGAGGTCGCGCGCGACCGCGAGCGAGGCGGGGCCGCCGCCGACCAGCGCGATGCGCTTGCCGTTCTTGATGGCGGCCGGCTTGGGCAGACGGTCGCGGATGTCGTCCTTGTAGTCGGCCGCGACGCGCTTCAGGCGGCAGATGGCAACCGGCTCGTTCTCCACGCGCACGCGGCGGCAGGCCGGCTCGCACGGCCGGTCGCAGGTGCGCCCGAGGATTCCGGGAAACACGTTGGACTTCCAGTTGATCATGTACGCGTCGCTGTAGCGACCCGCTGCGATCAACCGGATGTATTCGGGAACGGGCGTGTGTGCCGGACAAGCCCACTGACAATCCACGACCTTGTGGAAATAGTCCGGCGCCGAAATGTCGGTGGGTTTCATCTACTCCTCTGCACGCACGCTTGCCGCGCGTCCCTTGAGCACCATGCGCGAACAAGCGTCGGCCGGTCGTCCTCCACGGTCCGGCATGTGGTCCCGCCGAATCCGGCGCGGATAGTAGTTTAGAGCCCCCCGAAATTCTACCGATACATTCGTCATAACAGAGTTTTACAACCTGCAGCGTTACTGCGCGGTGCATTGCGGACGCGGGCTGGCGACCGACCTTCGCGAGCTTCATGCCGCGTCGGAAAGCTGGCAATAAGCTATTGGAACTAATGCGCTATTTTTCTTGCGCGAATGCTGCGCTGCAAGACAAAACACAACCGAGCGGCGGCACGGCAACAGGCGGTGGCGCCGCGCAAAAGGCGTGCCTTCCCGGATCCTGTCGTCATTGGGGCAAAATATGGACTCTTTTGACGGAGTTCCGGCGGTAACCGTCACGCATCTTTTAGCGCCGGCATCACCTCGCGCGCGAACAGATCAATCGTCCGCATTACCTCCGACTCCGTGAGATCGCCGAAAGCGAATTGGCCGACGAAGTAGTTGGTGCCGGCCTCCGCCATCTGCGACTTGATCATGCGCGTGACAGTCGCGGGCGAGCCGGCGATGCCGCGTCCGCCGTCCTTGATCTGATCGAATTGCGGTGGGCGGTCGCCGCCGGCCGGACTCGTGCCGTGCATGCGGAAGAGATGATGAAAGTGCCGATGCCAGAGCGGATAGGCGCGGCGCGCAACGGTCAGCGCCTCGTCGTCGGTCTCGCCCATGATCACGAAGCGGGCAAGCCCGATGAGCGGCGTCGCAGCGGGATGCGCCGCCGCGAGCGCTGCGCGATAGCGCTCTACGATCGCGCCGACCTGCGGCGTGAGCGTATTGGCGACCAGGTTGAAGCCGCCGCGGCCGGCGGCCTCGCCGCCGTCGGGCGTGCCGGCGCCCGCCCAGAACGGCGGATGCGGCTTCTGGAACGGCTCGAGCTCGATCGGTACGTCGGTGTAGTCGTAGAACTGGCCGTGGAAAGTGAGCGACCTGGCGGTCAGCGCCTGCCGCACGATCTGCAGCGCCTCGATATACATCTTCTGCCGTTGGTCGGGCGGGACGCCGTAATAGGCGCTCTCGATCGGCGAGATGCCGCGGCCGACCCCGAGTTCGAGGCGTCCGCCGCTCATCTGGTCGAGCATGCAGATTTCCTCGACCACGCGCAGCGGATGATGCAGCGGAAGCGTGTAGACCAGCGGCCCGAAGCGAAGCTGCTCCGTGCGCTGGGCAACCGCGGCGAGGAACACGCTGGGCGAGGCGGCAAGTCCGAGCGGCGTCGCGTGGTGCTCGGCGGTATGGTAAGCGTAGAAGCCCGCGCGATCGTAGGCCTCGACGAACTTCAGCCGCTCCGCATAGAACGCGTGCAATGAAAGCTGATTGCGATCGAGGTGGTCGAAAATACCGAATTTCATTCGTCCTCCGCCGTCTCTTTTATGCGTTTCTTGTCAGCCGATCGCCGTCATCATGGCGCCAACCTGCGCGAAAGCAGGACAACGAACAAGGCCGTTGAATGATCGGCCGGCGCGACCCATCTTTGGGGGCATGCGCGAGCTCTTCGAGGACATGTCCTCCGACCCGCCGCTCGACCCGACCGAGGCGGCGCGCCGCGCCGTGCGGCCGCAACTGCGGCGGCGGTTCTACGAGCGCGCGGCCGTGGAGGAGGGGGCCGAGGGCGGGAAGCCGGAGTTCCGCATTGTCCTCGACGGCCGTCCGGTCAGAGACCCCGGCGCGCCGCACGCTGGCGGCGCCGACGCGCGCCCTGGCCGAGGCGATCGCCGCCGAATGGGAGGCACAGCGCGACGTGATCGATCCCGCGAAGATGCCGCTGACCCGTCTGGCCAACAGCATCATCGACGGGGTGACCGATGCCGCGCCCGCGGTGGCGGCGGAAGTGGAAAAATATCTCGCCTCGGATCTCTTGTTCTACCGCGCCGAAGGCCCCGACGGCCTGGTGGCGCGTGAGGCCGCGGCCTGGGACCCCATTCTCGCCTGGGCGCACGAGGCCTTGGGCGCACGCTTCGTGACCGCGCGGGGGATGGTCCACGTCGCGCAGCCTGAGCTGGCGCTCGCGGCGGCGGGCGCCGCCATCCCGCATGACCCTTGGCGGCTCGGCGCCGTGCATGCGATCACGACGCTCACCGGTTCCGCGTTGATTGCGATCGCGCTTGCGCGCGGCGCGTTGACGACAGACGAAGCCTGGACCGCCGCGCATGTCGACGAAGACTGGAACATGGCGTTCTGGGGATGCGACGAGATCGCACTCGAACGCCGGACGGCGCGCTTCGCCGAGATGCAGGCGGCGGCGGCCGTGTTGCGCGCTGTCTGAGCGAAAGGCGGCTGGAGCGAGATTAAGACCGGCCGCCGCGCTACTTCTTCTTCAACGTACCGTAGGCGACCACGGTGGTGCCTTGGATGCTGCCGAACCATCCGAGCGCGAGGTCGTCCCCTTGCCGCGCGACGGTGATGGTGCCGTCCGGGCAGCGGCCGCCCTTCTCGGCCTGGCCCTTGGTGATGATCTCGACGAAAAAGATGTAGGACTTCGATTGCCCGATGCGGGTGAGCTTGCCGACGCAGTCGAGGTCCGGATATTTGACCTCCGCGCCCCTGGCGCTGACGGCCATCTCGAACTTGTATGGCGTCGTGCTGCCGACCTGGTTGAGCTGGCCGGTCCAGTTCCCGAGGATGTTGGGACCGGGTCCTCCGACGGCCGGCGGCGGCACGTTCCTCTTTTTCGGGGTTCCGGCAAGTGGCTGCGTGTCCTGCTCATCCGGCGTTGGCGGAAATTGCGCACTCGCGGGCGCAATTGCTGCCGCCATGGTGAGAACGAGCGCGGCGAAGGCGCGCAATGCCGTGTGATGGAATCCCTTGGGCATGGTTTGCTCCCCTCGACTAGTCCCTGTAGTCCCCGTGCGGAGGAAAGAGTCCAGACGAAAGCTTACCCTCAAATGCTGATGCATGCTATGGATTTTGCGCCGGGGTCACGGGCAAGGCGAACATGAAAGACATCCTAGAAAAGCTCGAGGAGCGCCGCGGGCGGGCACGCGCAGGCGGTGGCGAAGCGCGCATCGAAGCGCAGCACAAGCGCGGCAAATTGACCGCCCGTGAACGCCTCGAGCTGTTGATGGACAAGGGCTCGTTCGAGGAGTTCGACATGTTCGTCGAGCATCGCTCGGCCGAGTTCGGGATGGGGAACAGCCGCATCCCCGGCGATGGCGTCGTCACCGGCTGGGGAACCGTCAACGGCCGTTCCGTGTTCGCCTTCGCCAAGGATTTCACCGTGTTCGGCGGCTCGCTCAGCGAGGCGCACGCGCAGAAGATGATCAAGATCCAGGACATGGCGATGAAGGCGCGCGCGCCCATCGTCGGCCTGTTCGATGCCGGCGGGGCGCGCATCCAGGAGGGCGTCGCTGCGCTCGGCGGCTACGGCGAGGTGTTCAAGCGCAACGTGCTGTCCTCCGGCGTCATCCCGCAGATCAGCGTCATCATGGGCCCGTGCGCGGGTGGTGACGTCTATTCGCCTGCCATGACCGATTTCGTGTTCATGGTGCGCGACACCAGCTACATGTTCGTCACCGGCCCGGACGTGGTGAAGACCGTGACCAACGAGGTGGTGACGGCGGAGGAGCTCGGCGGCGCCTCCGTGCACACCGCGAAGTCCGGCATCGCCGACGGCTCCTACGAGAACGACGTCGAATGCCTGTTGCAGATGCGCCGGCTGATCGACTTTCTGCCCGCCAACAACGAGGCCGGCGTGCCGGAATGGCCGTCGCACGACGACATCGGGCGCGAGGAGAAGTCGCTCGACACCCTCATTCCCGACAATCCGAACAAGCCCTACGACATCAAGGAGCTGATCCTCAAGGTCGTGGACGAGGGCGATTTCTTCGAGCTGCAGGAGGGGTTCGCCAAGAACATCGTCACCGGCTTCGGCCGCGTCGCCGGGCGCACCGTGGGCTTCGTGGCGAACCAGCCGATGGTGCTCGCGGGCGTGCTCGACATCGACGCCTCGCGCAAGGCGGCGCGCTTCGTGCGTTTCTGCGACGCCTTCGGCATTCCCATCGTCACCTTCGTCGACGTGCCGGGCTTCCTGCCCGGCACCAACCAGGAATACGGCGCGCTGATCAAGCACGGCGCGAAGCTGCTGTTCGCCTATACCCAGTGCACGGTGCCGCTGGTCACCGTGATCACCCGCAAGGCGTTCGGCGGCGCCTACGACGTGATGGCCTCGAAGCACATCGGCGGCGACGTGAACTATGCGTGGCCGACCGCGCAGATCGCCGTCATGGGCGCCAAGGGCGCGGTCGAGATCATCTTCCGCAGCGACATCGGCGATGCCGAGAAGATCGCCGCCCGCACCAAGGAGTACGAGGACCGGTTTCTCTCACCCTTCGTCGCCGCCGAGCGCGGCTATATCGACGATGTGATCATGCCGCGCGCCACGCGCGCCCGCGTCGCCCGCGCGCTCGCAATGCTGCGGGCGAAGCGGGTGGAGATGCCGGCGCGCAAGCACGATAACTTGCCGCTTTAGGCGAAGATCGGTGGGGTGTGGCCGCGCCGCTGGTAGTGATCGGCGCGCTGCCCACGTCATCGCCGACATCGTCCTGTTCTGTTACAACAATCGCAATCGATCTGCATCCGCGACCTCGTGGTGAAGCCGACGACCTCGGCCTATTGATGTGGGTTGAGAGGGGCCCAAAAAGGGCCAGGAGAGGGGGCATGCGACCACTCGAAGGCCTGTTCGTGCTCGATTTCTCGACCCTGCTGCCGGGGCCGCTGGCGACGCTGCTGCTGGCCGAGGCCGGCGCCGAGGTGGTGAAGATCGAGCCACCCGGGCGCGGCGAGGAGATGCGCGCGCACACGCCGAAATGGGGGCGCGACAGCGCGAGCTTCGCGCTGCTCAATCGCGGCAAGAAGAGCGTCGCGCTCGACCTGAAGAATTCCGCCGATCGGGCGCGGCTCGAGCCGCTGGTCGAGCGCGCGGACGTGCTGGTCGAGCAGTTCCGTCCGGGCGTGATGGCGCGGCTCGGCCTCGCCTACGACGCCGTCGCCAGGGTCAATCCCAAAATCGTCTACTGCTCGATCACCGGCTATGGACAGGAGAGCCCCAAGCGCGACGTTGCCGCGCATGATCTCAACTATATCGGCGATGCCGGGCTGCTCGCCTTGTCGATGGGCGATCCGGCGCGGCCGGTGGTTCCGCCGGCACTGATCGCCGACATCGCCGGCGGCGCCTATCCTGCCGTGCTGAACATCCTGCTGGCGCTCGAAGAACGCCGCCGGACCGGACGCGGACGGCATCTCGACGTCGCCATGGCCGACAATCTGTTTCCGTTCATGTTCTGGGCGATGGGGCAGGGGCACGCCGCCGGTGCCTGGCCGACGAACGGGACCGAGCGCCTCACCGGCGCTTCGCCGCGCTATGCGCTCTATCCGACCAAGGACGGGAAGGTGGTGACGGCGGCGCCGCTCGAGCAGAAATTCTGGGAGACGTTCTGCGACATCGTCGGGCTGGAGAGCGAGCTTCGTGATGATCGCAAGGACGGCGCGGCGACCAAGGCGCGCGTGGCCGAGATCATCGCGGCGGAAACCGCCGATATCTGGCGGACGCGCTTCGCCGGCCGCGATTGTTGCTGCTCGATCGTCGCCGATATCGCCGACGCGGTCACCGACCCGCACTATGTCGCGCGCGGCGCCTTCGACCACGTACTCGCCAATCCCGACGGCGCGACCATGCCGGCGCTGCCGGTGCCGCTCGATCCGGCGTTTCGCGCGCCGTCAGCGGCGGCAATCGCTTCGCCGGCGCTCGGCGCCGACAACAAGACCTATTCGGCCTGATGGCGGCGCCGCCTAGGGCGGTCGCAGATGATCAAACTCCGCGAAAGATATTTCCGGCAAGCAACACGACGTACGCGATCAGAAGAACAAGAAAAGCGTAGGACGCGTTGAAGATCGACACTTTTCCGTACACCGCGAGCACCGCCAATAGTGCGAGAATGAGCGATGCCACGAAAACCGGAATGCTGGGTGGTGTCAGGTAGAATCGTCGGATGGGTCGCGTGTAAGGCATGTCTGCCCCCGAATTTGCTGAAGGTCCGTCGCCGATGGAAAATGCCGAAGGAACGAAAAAGTTCCCGCGGCGCCGCGCGATGCCTCCGAAGAAGATGCGGAAGCGTGATAGTCTTTTGCGAAGGCGCTCAGCTTGGGAGCCGTGGTGCTCAGGGAGGAGATCATGAACAGCGTACAAGTCTTTCGGACGCTTGGGGTTGCCGGCGCCTTGATTGCATGCTCGTTTGCCGCCGACGCACAAAATCGTCCGCCTTGGCCCGCGGGCGACGAGATCGGGATGGCGAACACGCTGGGACCCGCGACCTGGCAGCGCTGCGCCGCGCAGCTCGCCAATCCGAAGGCGAAATCCTACGAGCTGTCGTTCCTGCGCTCGAACACCATGCCGCAATCGCCGTTCGCGGTACCGCTGCGCGAGAACGCCAAGCCGACCGTCGGCATCCAGGGCACCCGGCACGCCTTCAACACCGACGAGGTCGTGAGCGGCGATCCCGGCCAGCAGGGAACGCAGATGGACGCGCTCGGGCATTTCGCCGTGCTGCCGCAGCCGTGGGACGGCAAGAGCGAATTTCCATCGGGCGGCGCCACCTACTACGGCGGCCACAAGCAGAACGATGTGAAACCCACGCCGGATTCTCCGCTCAAGAAGCTCGGGATCGACAAGGTGCCGCCGATCGTCACGACGGCCGTGCTGCTCGACGCCAAGGCCCATCTCGGCCGTGGCAAGGCCCTGGAGCCGGGGCAGCTCATCACCGCGGCGGATATCGAGGCGATGCTCAAGGTGCAGGGGCTCGAGAGTCGCGGCCTCGTCGCCGGCGACGTGCTCTACATCTACACCGGCTGGGGCGATAATTGGAAAGACCCCGACACGGAGAAATTCTACTACACCAAGGGCCCGGGCCTCGCCTACGACGCGGCCAAGTATATCGAGCAGAAGGCGGTCGTGCTGGTGGCGCTCGACAATCCGTTCACCGATCCCGTGGCCGAAGGCTTCCTGCAGGGCAAGGCACCGCCGGCGGCGGGCACGCCGGAGGGCCTGCCGTTCGCGATCCATCATCACAATCTCACGGTTTCCGGCATCCACAACATCCAGAACGCCAATCTCGGGGCCATGGCCGCGGACAAGGTCTGGGTCGCCTGCACGATCATCCTGCCGTTGCGCACGCAAGGCGCGTCGGGATCGCCGGTGCGGCCGGTCGCGATCGGCGCGCCGGCGCAATAGGGTGCCGTTTCAAGGAGGACGCCATGGTCAAATACATCGCGCTCGCCGCGGCTTTCGTCAGCCTCGGCATCGTCGGCTCGCTCAATGCGCAGCAGCAAACCACGCCGCCGCCGTTGCCGGCGATCAAGCGCACGCCGCTGCAGAAGGTGGATGTGCCGGGCAGCAATTACGAAGTGGTGTTCGGCATGGCCGAGTTCGTGCCCAACGTGAAGGCGGGCCGCCACTCACATCCCGGCACGGTGCTGGCTTATGTGATGGAAGGCGAGTTCTTCATGGCGCCCGACGGCCAGCCGGAAAAGATCTACAAGGCCGGCGAGTCGTTGCAGGTGCCGGACCGCGCCATCCACAATGAAGGCACCACCGATAGGCCGGCCAGGGTCATGGCCGTCTACGTCGTGGAAAAGGGCAAGCCGCTGGTGCAGCCGGCGCAATAGCGGCTTTGCCTAAAAGTCCTGGCAAATCCGAAGCGTCTGTTTAGCCGGGGTGCAACCTGGGACCGCTATCCTATCAGGCAATGCGGGCCGCGACGCCTTCGCTACTGCGGCCAAGGTCGAGCATCGGTCGCAGCCATGCGGATGGAAAGACGCAAATCCCATCGTCGGGCGGTCAGCCTCCCCGCGCGAATCGAGATCACGATCGGTTCGCCGCCGCTCGATTGTCTCATCACCGATCTTTCGGATGCCGGCGTGCGGCTCTACATCGAGACCGCGGAGATCCCGGATCGGTTCGTGCTGTGGTTTTCTGCGAACAGTCGCAGCGCCCGGCCCCGGGACTGCAGCGTCGTTTGGCGGCTCGGCCATGAAATCGGCGCCAGGTTTACGGATGTGCGCGGCCGCGGCCACAAGGCGTCGAGCACGGCAAAGGTCGACGAGCCGGCTTCAGTCTGACCTCCCTCCCTAGAACTCCCTCTGCCGACAACGATCCGCGCCTTCCGGTGGCTTTGACGGGGCGCGCAAACTGCGGGATGATCGGCCAACAATAATTTGCGGGAGGAAGTCATGCCGAAAGCAGTCGCATTCGCAGCGGCTATGGTTCTGCTCGTTTGCCCGGCATCCACGACGCTGGCAGCCGATTACCCGACCAAGCCGATCACCCTGATGATCGGCTTCGCGCCTGGCGGTCCGAGCGATGTGATGGCTCGCATCCTCACCCGGAAGATGGAGGAGATCCTCAAGCAGCCGTTCGTGATCGAGAACCGGGCCGGTGCCGGCGGCGGCCTCGCCGGTACGGCGGTCGCGCGCGCCACGCCCGACGGTTATACCGTGCTGCTCGCCACCGGCAGCCTGCTGGCGATCAATGTGAGCCTCTACAAGAACCTCGGCTACGATCCGGAAAAGGATTTCGAGCCGATCAGCGTCATCGGCACCCAGACCAACGTCCTCTATACCCATCCGTCGGTTCCGGCGAAGTCGCTGGCCGAGCTGATTGCGTACGCCAAGGACAATCCGGGCAAGCTGAGCTTCGGCTCCGGCGGCAACGGCACCCCGGCGCATCTCGCGGGCGAGCTGCTCAAGATCGAAGCCAAGCTCGACATCACGCATGTGCCGTTTCGCGGTACCGGCCCGGCATTGCAGGCCGTCATCGGCGGCCACGTGCCGATGGCGTACAATCCGCCGTCGCCACTCATTCCTCACATCCAGAGCGGCGCGATCCGTCCGATCGCGATCACGACGCTCAAGCGGACCGCGGTGCTGCCCGACGTGCCGACCATCGCGGAGTCCGGATTCCCCGGCTTCGAGGCGACCACCTGGCATGCGCTGGTGGCGCCTGCGGGGACGCCGAAAGACGTTATCTCCGCGCTACATCAGGCGACTGCAGCCACCGTGAACGACCCGGCCGTGCGCAAGGCCTTGACCGATCTCGGCGTGGACGTCGTCGGCGGGACTCCGGAGGAGCTGCGCGCCTATCTCAAGTCGGAGATTCCGAAGTGGGCCCAGGTGGTGAAGGCCTCCGGCGCGAAGATCGATTGAGCACGGAGAGCCGCGATGCACGTCGCGATGGTCGTTGCGTTCGGCCTCATTGCGTTGGCCGTATTTTATTTCGGTGCCGGTCTGTTCCAGCGCAGCGGATCGACCGGTGCGGCCGTCTTCATCTGGGTCTGGCTGGCGGCCGCCCTTGTCAACGGCACCATCGGTGTTCTGCGCGCCGGCATCCCCGTGCTCAACGAGGTTGCCGCGTTCGTCCCCATTTTCGGCATCCCGGCGGTGGCCGCCTGGTATCTCGCCTACAAGTATTCAGCGGGCGGCTGAACCCGCGGGTCAATCGACGCCACCTGCTGCGACTTTCTTTGGATCGATTTCCGTGTGCACGCGCGCCGAATGTTCGGCCAGGCGCAGCCACGACAGCGCCAACGTGAGCCAAAACGGCCTGTCGCGCTCGTCTGGTGCCGTCCGTGCCATCCGCAGGCAGTCTTCGGCATTCGTACGATAGGCGCTGGAGGTACTCATGCAGATACTCCCCGACACGCCCCAAACCCCGAGGGCGACGGTAGCCCCTCAAACTGGGCGAAGTCGGGATGATTTTTGGGCATTTCGGGGCCGCCGCGATCATTGCCAGCGAAGCCCGAACGGGTATGGTCCTTCGCCATGTCGCAAGCAATGCCTCCGCCGGGCCGGGACGTCGTGGTCGTTCATAGCTCCGATGTGCACGTGGACCACGAATATACGGCGCGGCTGCACGGCGGCGATGGGACGGCGGGTTTGGCAGGCGTCCTGAGCGCGGCGCGCGATGTCGGTGCGGATGCGGTCGTGCTGGCCGGCGATACGTTCGATTGTCATCGCTTGCCGACGGACCTGCTCGATCGTGCCGCCGCGGTCATTGCGGCCGCGGCGCTGCCCGTGGTCATCCTGCCGGGCAATCACGACCCGGCGGTTGCGGACGCGGTCTATCATCACGGCGCGCTGGCCGAGGTCGAAAATCTCCACGTGCTCGGCGTCAGGCACGACGAAGCGGTCGTGTTCGCCGATCTCGGTCTCGAGATCTGGGGGCGTCCCCACCGCGACTACGGCGACATGATCCCGTTCGAAAAGGTGCGGCCGCGCTCGACCCGCTGGCAGATCGCCGTGGGGCACGGGCACTATGTCCCGGTGCCGGATCGGACGATCCGGCTGCGTCCGTCCTGGCTCATCGGCGACGACGAGCTCAAAGCCACCGGTGCCGACTACATCGCGCTCGGGCACTGGAACCGGGCGGTGAAGGTCGGCGCCGTCGCCGCCTATTATTCCGGCTCGCCGGAATATGCCGGGACGGTCAATGTCGTCCGCCTGACCGCCGGCGGCGACGTCGCGGTGACGCGCGCCGCGCTCGACATCGCGCGTGAGCCGTCGGCGCTGGACTGGTCGGTGGCTGGTTGACGCCCGGCGCGGCAGCGGAATCGCGGATCAATTGATCATGTTCAGCCTGCCGTGAGCGGCGAGGCTTCCGCCGGCGCACATACGTAAGCCCCCGGCCTCGTGAGCCGGGGGCTTAAATGACAGAAGTCCTATTGCTTGCTCTGACCGCTCGTCGACGGACGTCCGGCCGCGGCGGGACCGTGATGGCCGGCGGCGCGGTTTTCGGCGCCATGCCCGTGGTCGCGGGCGGGCTGCCCTCGTTGCTCGCGGTCCTGGTGCCGTCACTACTGGTGAACACGAGCGCCAGGATCACGATGATGAATACGGCGCCGGCAATCCATCCCCACGGAGTGGGGGCCCCCATCCTGTGGTCCATCTCCATCCGGGGGTCGGGCCTGCGTCCGAAGTCGGATTCTGGGATTGTAGTTCGGGTCGAAGTCGTGCGGGTTCGTCATGACCATCTCCCTGCTGATCTCCGTGGAAAGACAACTTGCAGGGCGGCGCGCGGTTCCTGCCGGTGGAACCGTAGGGATACGCTGGAACCGGAACTCAGGCGGACTGGCGGCGGTACTTTCATCCCTTCTGATCGAAGATCAGTTGCGTCTGGGTGACGATCGCGGCCAGCTTGCCGTCGCCGCGGGTGATGCGCGTCTCCAGCACGATGGTGGTGCGGCCGCGATGCAGCGGCATGCACACGGCACGCGCGGTATCGCCCTTGGGTACGGCTGCGAAGAAGTTGGTCTTGCTCTCGATGGTTGCGGTACGGCCATCCACGTCGATGCTGATGCTCGCCGTCATGCCGCCGAGCGTATCGCCCAATGCCATCACCGCGCCGCCGTGGAGCACGCCGCGCCGGTTGCACAATTCCTCGCGCACCGTGAGCTCGGCTTCGGTGCGTTCGGGCGAGCGATGGAGGACATTCACACCGAGGAGCTTGGTGAAGGACGGTAGATCGGGGACGGGCATCGTCGTTCCTCTGCTGCTTCGAGACTTGCGGTCATAGCATGGCGTGCGCCCGACGCCAGCGACCGACGCTCGACCCCGGGCAGTTCGGCGCGGATATCTGCCGTTGCCGAACTGCACAAACCCATTTGGATTCAGGGCCGCTCTTCGCTAAACAAGACCGACGCGCTCGTAGCTCAGCTGGATAGAGCACCAGACTTCGAATCTGGGGGTCGGGGGTTCGAATCCCTCCGAGCGCGCCATTCTACGAGTGTCCGGCCCGGACACATCGTGACAGAACGTACCTAAGACAGAACGTACCTAAGACACGGGTGACAAACCTCGGGCCGAGTGTCAACTTCAGCTCCGCGAGTACTTGCCGATCACGCGGTGGCACACCGGCCACGCCTTTCTGGCAAGCGTGAACTCGGACTTCATCCCGTCCGGTGGGTTCCACTGCTTCAAATACCAGGTATCCCCGCTCTTGCGGCGCAGGCGCTTGATCGTGGCGCGCACCTCCTCCTCGCGCGCGCCGTAGAAGATACAGGTCGTGTCCGGGACCACGGGCAGGTGCGGGTTCACGAGCGCGATATCACCCGGCTCGAACTCCGGCACCATTGATTCCCCGGTGATGTAGAGGCCGTAAGCCTCGCGAACATGCGCGACCAGGGGCGGGCGCGGCCGCCAATCCACGGCATCGCTGGTCACGATGATGTGCCCGGCGCCGCCTTCGGCCGAAGCATGGATCGGCAGGTCCTGCTGGCCGGCCGGCAACGCGAAGCCGGGGCCGGCGCTGCCGGGGCCCGGAGATTCCGATGGCGCCACGGCGGCCCAATCGGCGTCGAGGTGCCCGGGCGGCACGTCGAGTGCGGCCGCGATGCGCGGCAGAAACTTGGTCGTTCGTGTCACGCCCTTTTCGATCGACGCGATCAGCTGCTGGCTGACCTTGGCGGTCGCGGCGAGCTCCGATTGAGAGAGCTTCTTCGCCTTTCGGGCGGCGACGAAGGCTTGCGGGTCCAGCATGGCCGCAGGCTACCAATTTATTGGTGGGTCGGAAGACAATTTAGCTGGTTATATGACTATAATTATAGTAAACGATTGGTGGGGATGCTGGAGGGGCCATGGCTGCGGCCGGCGTTCACTGCGCCCCGCGCGGGAGGTGCCGGCGTCGGTCGTGTGTCTTGATCCTCGGCGCCGGGTAGGAGCATACGGGCAATGCAGAACAAGCGTGGCGCCTTCGATCGGTCGAACGCGCAGGAGCGCGGCGATGATCGCGCGCCACCCACCAAAGTCCTCATCATCATTCCGAGCCTCGATGTCGGGGGTGCCGAGATGGACCTGGTACGCCAGTTGCCGAGGTTCGACCGCGATCGCTTCGATATCGCGGTTCTGACGCTGTTCAGGCCGGGCGTGCTCGCCGCGCGATTGATCGAGAGCGGAATAGCAGTTGTGGATATCAACGGGGCGAGGGTGGATCAGGACGGCGTCGCCGCGCCCGCGAGCGATGTTCCCGAGCTTGGGTCGATCGGCGCATCGCTTGCGCGAGGCGGCGGCTTCATTCGGACGTTGTTCCGCCGCCCACGGGACGTTTGCCGGATTTGCCAACGCGCCGCCGCCGTCGCTCGCTTCATCCGCAATGCGGATGTTGACGTGGTGCACACCATTCTACCGAATGCGTATGTCGTCGGCTCGCTTGCCAATCTGCTGGCGGGCCGCCGTCCTTTGGTCATGAGCCGATTGTCGCTGAACTTCTATCACCAGACGTTGTGGCCTTACCGCGTCTTCGAGCCTTGCCTGTTGCATCGGCTGGTCGATATCACGATCGGCAATGCGCACGCGGTCTTGCGCGATCTGCGCGCGGAGGGAGTGCCGGAGGACAAACTGCGGCTGGTGTACAACGGCATCGACGATGCCACGTTGCGCGGAACGATGGTCGATCGCGATCAGGCGCGACTGCAACTTGGCATCGCGAGCGACGCGCTCGTGCTGTCCGCGGTCGGCAATCTGCACGTCTACAAAGGCCATGCGGATCTGCTGCAATCGCTGAGCTTGCTCCGCGATCGGCTCCCGCAGAATTGGGTGCTGATCGTCGCGGGCCGAGACGTGCAAGACAGCCTCGGCAATCTGCGCCGACACGCCAATGACCTCGGCTTGTCGAGGCACGTGCGGTTCGTCGGCGAGCGCAATGATGTTCCGGTGATCCTGTCGGCCGCCGATATCCACATCAGCGCGTCCCATCACGAAGGTTTTCCGAACAATATCCTCGAAGCCATGTCGGCGGGGCTTCCGGTGGTGGCGACGGCCGTCGGCGGCGTGTCCGAGCAGATCATCGACGGCGAGACCGGGCTCCTGGTGCCGCCGCGTGACCATGCAGCGCTTGCGTCGGCCATCGACGCGCTAGCCGCCGACGTCGATGCGCGGCAGGCCATGGGACGGGCGGGCCGGGAGCACGTGACGCGCACATTTCGCATCGAGCGCAGCGTCGCGGCGCTCAGCAAGATCTATCTCGCCGCTGCTGCGCCGGGCTTCCGTGACAGGCTTCAAGTCGAGCGGAGTGCAAGCATGTCTCGAACAAACTTCGCATGAACGGCGAGTGGGTACCTAAGCGGGAACGTTTGTGCGCGGTTGCTTGTCGATGGACCTGGCAGTCAGCGGCTGCGATCCGCGGTGATCTCCTCCACCAGGCGGATGATGCTCCGTCGCAGCGTCACATCCTCGATCCGCATGAACGCTCGCGTGAGCGCGAGCCCGCTCGAGGTCGCCAGGAAGTCGGTCACGTAGGCCGGCGACGGTGCGACGTCTGCTCCGTTGGCTGTGCCGGGCAGGCCCGGCGCGCCTTCGAAAAAGAAGGCGACCGGAACGTTCAGGATATGCGCGATGTGCTGCAGCCGGCTGGCGCTGATCCGGTTGGCGCCTTTTTCGTATTTCTGCACCTGCTGGAACGTCAGTCCGATGGCTTCGCCGAGCTTCTCCTGGCTCATCCCGAGCATCATTCGCTGCATGCGGACGCGACTGCCCACATGCCGGTCGATCGGGTTTGTTGCCTTTTTCAGCACGATCCTAACCTCCCATGCTTTTTTCGATCGGCCATCGTCGCGCATCGGGCTTAAATATCAACCCTCATGACGGTACGTTGGAATACGTACGTCGTGCCAGGTCGTAGACTATCTCTGGCCGCGCGCGACCGCTGTCCGGCGCTTGCTCGTCGACGGCGCCGGTCAGCGGCCGGTTGCTCCGAGTAGAGAGCAACCACGATGTCGCCGTCGGGAGGTGGAGCCTCTCCACTGACAAGCTGTTGAGAATGTCAAGACGGGACCTTCGCCCAACGGTGCGGAGGTCCCCACTTTTTTGGAGGCAGTGGATCGTAGTATAGTCGTGGCTGGTGTCCCGGTTCCGACGTTCGTATCCATTTGCAGCACGCACTTTTACGAACGTCGGAACCAAAGGGACACCAGCCACTCTATGATTTTAGTGTGGCTTTGGATTTGACGTTCCTACGAAGGGACTCGCGGCAATGCTGGTAGGAACGTCAAATCCGCCACACTAGGGGTGGAGCCGCGCGCCGGTGTATGGTTCGGTCTGCAATGGAGACATTGCGCCAGCGAATGGAGTGCCTGGATGTCATCCTCGAGCGATTGGGAGATGCCGCAAACCGTCCAGCCGAAGCCGGAGAATTATTCCTTTGACCTCGAGGGGGCCCTGACCACGCTGGTGGGGCTGCGGGCGATCATTCCCTCCGATGCGTTCACCGCCGAGACGCTCGGCACCGAGCGGACCGGAAACGGCGTCCTCATCCGCGACGGCGTGGTGCTCACCATCGGCTACCTCATCACCGAGGCAGAAACGATCTGGCTCCACCTGGCGGATGGCCGCGCCGTTCCCGGCCACGTGCTGGCCTATGATCAGGAGACCGGTTTCGGCCTGGTACAGGCGCTGGCGCGGCTCGACCTTCCGGCGCTGCCGATCGGCCAGTCGAAGGCCGCGAAGGTCGGCGATTCGGTCGTGGTTGCCGGCGCCGGAGGACGCAAGCATTCTGTGGTGGCGCGCATCGCCGCCAAGCAGGAATTTGCCGGCAACTGGGAATACGTGCTCGACGAAGCCTTCTTCACCGCGCCCGCACATCCGTTCTGGGGCGGCACCGCGATGATCGGTCGGGCAGGGGAACTGCTCGGGATCGGTTCGCTGCAGGTGCAGCAGGTGCGCGAAAGCGGCACGCCCGAGCCGCTCAACATGATCGTGCCGATCGACATCCTCAAGCCGGTGCTGGACGACCTGCTCACGACCGGCCGGCCAAAACATCCGCCGCGGCCCTGGCTCGGGCTGAACGCGACCGAGATCGACGACAAGGTCGTGGTGGCGCGGGTGTCCAACGGCGCCCCGGCGCGCAAGGCCAATCTGCGTACCGGCGATGTCGTGCTGGCGGTCGCCGGCGACGAGGTGAGCGATCTGGCGGGCTTTTTCCGCAAGGTGTGGTCGCTCGGCAAGGCGGGAGTCGAAGTGCCGCTGACGATCTATCGCGACGGCCGCACCTTCGAGGCGCGCGTGACCTCCGGCGATCGCAATCGCTTCCTCAAAGGGCCGAGCCTGCACTGACGAGCCCGGCACCGACGCATGAGCTGGTCAGGCCAATTGCTGCACATCCACATTACGCCGGCGGCGTCCATGGCGATGGAGGAGTTGCCGGAGGCAATCCTCGTCGCCGGCAAGGGAATCGAAGGCGACCGCTACTATCTCGGCACCGGGACCTACTCGAAGAAGCCGGATGTCCGCGAGGTGACGCTGATCGAGATCGAGGCCCTGGAAGCGCTCGCGCGCAACGATCCACCGGTGCAGGCGGGCCCGATCCTGCTGAAAGCGAGTGACCACCGCCGCAATCTCACGGTCCGGGGCGTGTATCTGAACCATCTGGTCGGGAAGCGCTTCAAGGTCGGAAGCGTGGTGTTGCGCGGCGGGCGATTGAATTTTCCGTGCAAGTATCTGGAGCGGCTCGTCGAAGCGCCGGTCTATCTGCCGCTCTACAATCGCTCCGGCCTCAATTGCGCGATCGAAGTGGGTGGCGTGATCCGCAGGGGCGATCCGATCCTGCCGCTCGACTGATACTGAAACCGGAAATCAAAAAAATTCGTCCGGGCAGGGATCGATGATGGCCCACAGGTCAGGGCCGTTCTTGACCTTTTTCATGTCGGTTGTCAGCCCGCCGTTGCGCGCGATCCAGTCCTTCACCGTCACCGGATAGTAGGACATCAGATCGGCGGTGCCGGCGTAGCTCGTCACCTTGATGCCGAAGGTGGTGGCCTTGTCGTAGTAGGCCATGTGGAATCCGAGGCTCGCCCGCGGCGTCACGCACACCCGGTTCAGGGGCACGATGCCGAGCACCAGGGTACAGGCGGAGTTGCAGATGCCGTCGATGATGACGCGCTCGCCGCGGTCGCGGATCGAGGCATATTTGGCCTTGTACTGATCGACCAGCCCGCCATGATCGCGGGTGATGCGGTAGTCGGCGGCCGCGGAGGAACTCCACAGCGCAGCCGGAACCAACAGCGCGAACGCAAGACGACGCATTGCCCCCGAAACCCCCCAAGAGAGACTCAGATACCAAAGCACGCCCATGCCGGGAATCACACGAGCATTCGGCGAAAATTTGGCCGTGCTTTATTTTGATTTCGTTAACGATGTGAGATTGCCACTTTGTTGCCGTAATTGGGCCGCGCAGCCCCAATTGTTGGCTTCGATGCGGCGTCGCGGGCCGTCTCCACCAAATTCTTTGCACGGATGCAACGGCCGGGCTCACGCCCAGGGCGTCGGCAGATTGGGTCAATTCTTAGGGGACACCGCAACGGCCCCGATAGGACGCAGGCAGTAAGACTTCAGGCAGGACTTGGGGCGCCCGGCGAGGTTCATGTTGGCCGGGAAACGCATGGACCAGAGGCTTCCGTGGCGCTTGATCTTCCTACGCTCTTCATCATCACCGTGTTCGTCTCGGCGGTCGCCGGACTGATGCTGCTGCTCTCCTGGTTGCAGAACCGCAACGTGCAGGCCCTGGCCTTGTGGGGAGCCGCCTTCATCATGGGGTCGCTCGGCGTGGCGTTGGTTTTCGCGCGCCACGAGATTTCGGATTTCTGGTCGATTGCGATCGCCAACGCGGTTGTCGCCGCTGCCTACGGCACCATGTGGAGCGGGGTGCGCAGTTTCGAGGGCCATCCGATATCCATCCCTCTTATGTTGGCGGGGGCGATCGTCTGGCTTCTCGCCTGTCAAGTCGAGGCATTTTACGCAGCGCCGATCGCTCGCACCTCATTGATGGCCGCGATTGTGATCGCATATTCGGGCCTGAGCGCCTGGGAGCTCTGGCGGGGCCGCGGCGAAGGGCTGATGTCGCGCTGGCCGCTGATCGTCCTTCTGCTCGTCCACGCCGCGGTGTTTCTCATCCGAATCCCGCTGGCCGGCTCGGTTCCGCTCGCTATGAGCTCCCATGAAATCCACATCGACTGGTGGACCTTCGTCATTTTCGAGACGGTATTTTTTTCGATCGCCATTGCCTATCTGTTCGGAGGTCTGACCAGGGAACGGATCGTCCTCTGGCACCAGCACGCGTCGCTGATCGACCCGCTCACCGGTGTCAACAACCGCCGTGCCTTCCTGGATCGCGGTGAGAAGCTGCTGCGCCGAAGCCGGTTCGAGCGGCGCCCCGCGGTTCTGCTGTTGATGGATCTCGACAAGTTCAAGACCATCAATGACACCTGCGGCCATCACGCCGGAGACCAGGTTCTGATCGCCTTCTGCGCTGTCGCCGCGGCGGCGATACGGCCCGGCGATTTGTTCGGCCGGCTTGGGGGAGAGGAATTTGCTTGCCTGCTTCCGGGCTCACCGCTCGAAGGCGGGCTCGACGTCGCCGAGCGAATTCGGCGCAACTTCGAAGCTGCTTCGCTCAAGATCGGCGGCGACACATTGTCGGCCACCGTCAGCATCGGCGTGGCGACAAGCGCGGATCAGGATCAGGATCTAGCGTCGCTGATCATGGAGGCCGACCGGGCGCTCTACCGTGCCAAGGCGAAAGGCCGTAATCGCATCGAGCATGTGGCCGAAATTGCAGTCCGACTCGAAAGCACAAGGGTTGCGTCGGCCTGAGGAACAACTCGGCGTTGGCGACGAGGGACACGGCTTCCACCGCGCCCCTCAACAAATCAGCTCGAAGACCTTCACGCCTTCGGCTGCGGCACGATGCGGATGTAGGGCTTCGGCGACTTCCAGCCCTGCGGATACTGCTTCTTGGCATCGTCGTCGGTGACCGAGCCGGCGATGATCACGTCCTCGCCGTGCTTCCAGTTCACCGGCGTCGCCACCTTGTGCTTGGCGGTGAGCTGCAGCGAGTTGATCACGCGCAGCACCTCGTCGAAGTTGCGGCCGGTGGTCATCGGATAGACCAGGATCAGCTTGACCTTCTTGTCCGGGCCGATGACGAAGACGTTGCGCACGGTCTGATTGTCGGCGGCGGTGCGCTTCGCCGGGTCGCCGGACACCGCGGCGGGCAGCATGCCGTAGAGCTTGGACACGTTGAAATCGATGTCGCCGATCATCGGATAGTTCGGCGCGAAGCCCTGCGTCTCCTTGATGTCGTTCGCCCAGCCGGCATGCTTGTCGATCGGATCGACCGACAGGCCGATGATCTTGACGCCGCGCTTGTCGAATTCCGGCTTGATCTTGGCCATGTAGCCGAGCTCGGTGGTGCAGACCGGCGTGAAGTCCTTGGGGTGCGAGAACAGCACCGCCCACTTGTCGCCGATCCAGTCGTGGAATCGAATCTTGCCCTCGGTCGTTTCCGCTTCGAAATCCGGGGCAGTATCGTTGATCGAGAGAGCCATCACTCACCTCCGTCGCGTGGGAGCCATTGGTTGTGAATGCCGCCAATATAGTGGCTGGCATTGATGACAACCAGTGTCGGCGACGATAGCGGATTGCTATGACGACATATTCCATCAAGACTTGCCGGCATAGAAGGAACGAACGGCTCGGCGTGCGGGCTGGAGAAGAATTTTGCGGCGCGCTCCAAAGCTATGACGTGGCGGCTTGTCGCACCGATGGCTCAAGCGAGCGGCGGCAGTGCCGCCACGATTTCCGCGCGCCGGGATTCGTACCAGGGCGGAAGCTTGATCGCGCTACCCAGCGTCTCCTTCGGCTCGTCCAGCGTGAAGCCGGGATTGTCGGTCGCGATCTCGAACAGCACGCCGCCGGGCTCCTTGAAATAGACCGAGCGGAAATAGCAGCGGTCGCGCTGGTCGGTCGGGTGCAGCCCCTCCGCCGCGAGGGTGGCCGCCATCTGCGCCTGCGCGGCATCGTCGGCGGCACGGAAGGCGACATGGTGGACGGAGCCGGCACCCTGGCGGCCGGCAAGAAATCCTTCCGCCGTGCGCACGTCGACGACCTGACCGAGTGGGCCGCCATCGGCGCGGAAGCGGGCGAGGTTGCCTTCGCGCCGGTCCGGCCTGAAGCCGAAGGCTCCGGTGAGCACCTGCGCGGTCCGCTCGCCGGCGTCAACCATGAGCGTCACACCATGGAAGCCGCGGATCGCGTGCTCGGCAGGGACGTCGCCGCTCGACCAGCCGGGGAGTTGCTCAGCGCCTTTGACGGCGACGAGGGCGAGCCGCATGCCATCGGAGTTGCGTAGCGGCAGCACGCTCTCGCCGAACCGCTTTTCCAGCGCATCGTGGTCGATGTCCTGCTCAACCAACCGATGCGTCCAATAGCCGAGCGAGCCCTCGGGAATGACGAACGTGGTTTCGGTCGCCATGCCATTGCCGTTGCGGCCGGGGGACGATTGGTCCCACGCGAAAAAGGTCAGCGCCGTGCCGGGCCGGCCGGTCTCGTCGCCATAGTAGAGGTGCCACGTGCCGGGATCGTCGAAATTGACCGTCTTCTTGACCAGCCGCAGGCCCAGGCCGCGGGCGTAGAAGGCCACGTTCTTCTTGGCGTCGCTGCAGATCGCGGTGACGTGATGGATGCCGGCGCTGCTGGTCATGAAAAAAATTTCCGATCGTGCTTCACCGATTGCCCGGTAACAGATTATGTAGGGCGCGCCGAGGCGGGGCACAATTACTGGTGATGGCGGGTTTTCGGCGCGACGCCGCAAGTTCGCCATACCGGCGCCGTGAGCGCAACTTGCTTACGAACTAGAAATAGATTTCGAACCAAGATGGCGCCTGGCGCGACTAAGTCCACGGGCGCGAAAGGGGTATCCCCCGAAGGGAACCCCTACGTCCTGGCGGTGTTGTCGTAAAAATCTTTGTCGCGCAAAAATTTTCGGCAAAGTTGCTGCCGAGTCAGCCAGCGCGCCGTGGTTACAAGGTCCCGACAAGGGACAGGAGAGCGTCGATGACCTCGAGGTCCGAGCGATCGGCCAGTACCGGTCTCCATGCGTTGCTTGCGGCGATCAAACGATCGCCGATCGTCGCGCATCTGGCCGGAGGTCTTTCGCGCGCGGCGCAATGGGCGATCGTGCGCAAGTCGCCCGATGTCGATGCCTTCGTCCTGGCTTGGATCGCCAATCACGCCCGCGGCGCCCGCCGCCGGCCTCGCTATTTCATGTAGCCGGCCTCCCGCCAGATTGACTTTTTTCCGCTGACGCCGCAAAGCCTAGAGGGCCGGCCTCGCGGGGTCCAATCGCGGCATGTTCAAGCGCATCCTGATCGCCAATCGCGGCGAGATCGCCTGCCGAGTCATCAAGACTGCGCGTCGAATGGGCATCGCGACCATCGCGGTCTATTCCGACGCCGATCGCGATGCCCTCCACGTCGAGCTGGCCGATGAGGCCGTGCCGATCGGCCCGCCCCCGGCGGCCGAGAGCTATCTCGTCATCGAGAAGATCGTCGACGCCTGCAGGCAAACGGGCGCCGAGGCGGTGCATCCGGGCTACGGCTTCCTCTCCGAGCGCGAGGCATTTCCTAAGGCGTTGGCGGCCGCGGGCATCGTCTTCATCGGGCCCAATCCCGCGGCGATCGCCGCCATGGGCGACAAGATCGAGAGCAAGAAGGCGGCCGCGAAGGCCAAGGTGTCGACCGTTCCCGGGCACCTCGGCGTGATCGCCGACGAGGCGCAGGCGGTGAAGATCGCGGACGAGATCGGCTATCCCGTGATGATCAAGGCCTCGGCCGGCGGCGGCGGCAAGGGCATGCGGATTGCGCATTCCCGGGCCGAGGTCGCCGAGGGATTTGCACGTGCGCGCTCGGAGGCGAAATCGTCCTTCGGCGACGACCGGGTGTTCATCGAGAAGTTCATCGTCGATCCCCGCCATATCGAAATTCAAGTGCTGGGCGACAAGCACGGCAACGTCATCTATCTCGGCGAGCGCGAATGCTCGATCCAGCGCCGCAACCAGAAGGTCGTCGAGGAAGCGCCGTCGCCGCTGCTCGATGCCGCCACACGCAAGAAGATGGGCGAGCAGGCGGTCGCTCTGGCGAAGGCCGTGGGCTACGACTCGGCCGGCACGGTCGAGTTCGTCGCCGGACAGGACAAGAGCTTCTACTTCCTCGAAATGAATACGCGACTGCAAGTCGAGCATCCCGTGACAGAGCTCGTCACCGGCATCGACCTCGTGGAGCAGATGATCCGCGTCGCCGCCGGCGAGAAGCTCTGCGCTGAAGCAGGGCGACGTGAAGCTTTCCGGCTGGGCGGTCGAGACCCGGGTCTATGCCGAAGACCCCGTGCGCAATTTCCTGCCGTCGATCGGCCGGCTCGTGCGATACCGGCCGCCGGCGGAGACGCGCGCCGGTGGCGTCACCGTGCGCAACGACACCGGCGTCTACGAAGGCGGCGAGATCTCGCTCTACTACGATCCGATGATCGCCAAGCTCGTGACCCACGCCCCCACGCGCAAGGACGCGATCACTGCCCAGGCCGACGCGCTCGACGCTTTCGCCATCGAAGGCATCCGCCACAACATTCCATTTCTGTCGGCCTTGATGGCGCACGAGCGCTGGCGAGCAGGGCGGCTCTCGACGGCTTTCCTGGCGGAGGAATTCCCCGCCGGGTTTCATGCGCTCGTCCCGACGGGCGAAACCGCGCGCGTGCTGGCGGCGGTCGCGGCCGCCATCGATCATGTTCTGGGCGAGCGCAAGCGCCGCATTTCCGGCCAGCTGGCCGGGCGAGCCGTCACACGGGAGCAGCGCCGGGCGGTGCGGCTCGGCGAAAGCGAGCTCGCGCTCGACATAACGCGGAAGGGCGACACGCTCGAGGTCAGCTTCGACGAGGACAAGACGCCTCACGTGCTGGCGTCGGAGTGGAAGCCGGGTGATCCGGTGTGGGCCGGCACGATCGACGCGCGGCCGATCTCGGTGCACGTGCGGGCGGCCCTCAACGGCTTCGACCTTTCCCATCGCGGGGCCGAGACCCGCGCCTATGTCTATACCGAGCGCGAGGCGGCGGCGGCGCGGTTGATGCCCGCGAAGAAGGTCGCCGATTCCGGCAAGGCCGTGCGTTGCCCGATGCCGGGCCTCGTGGTCTCGATCGCGGTGGTCGAAGGCCAGGAGGTCAAGGCCGGCGAGACGCTCGCTGTCGTCGAGGCGATGAAAATGGAGAACGTACTGCGCGCCGAGCGCGACGGCGTGGTGAAGAAAGTTCGCGCCAAGACAGGCGACAGCCTGGCCGTCGACGCGGTGATATTGGAGTTCGCCTGATTTCAGAAGCGGAGGTCAGGATGCCCTTTTTGACTGCTCGCTTCGAATTGTCTGCTCACTTTCGGTGCTTCTGATTTCCTTCGTCAGGTAGAAGTCTCGGCGACCGCAATTGCGGCAGCGGACGGTGAATTCATCCGGCAGCCGCTCCGTAGTCGCGAGTGCCACGCGATGTGAGCAATAGTGGCAGATGACCGTGCTCGTCAGCCGCGGTTTGCCGACCTTGGGCATGATGAGACCTCCCAACACGATGTCCCGCGCCGAGCTGTCTCGCGGAAAATCCTCTCGACGCACATTTTTCGTCTCGTTGGCCCCTTACACGATCTCTCATTTTTCGCATTAAATCGGCGTGAACAGCAGGACTAGGACAAATACGTATGGTCGAATGCCGCACGTTTCTCTGAAGGTCGAACCACGTGACGCTGCATTTCGCCTATGGGTCGAACATGAGCCGCCGGCTCATGAACGCACGTTGCGCCGGCGCGCCGGCGCTCGGCACCGCGACGCTCGTCGGTTGGAGCTTCATCATCAATCCAGAAGGGTTCGGCTCGATCGCGCCGCGCCAAGGTGGCCGCGTGCATGGCGTGCTGTGGCGGCTCTCGGCGCGCGATCTCGCCGCGATCAACGCGTACGAAAGCGTCGGTTCCGGCCTCTACCTGCGCCGGCAACTGACAGTCCGCCATCGCGAGCGCCACGTGACTGCGCTGGTCTATATCGCCAGGCAGCACGGGGAAGGAACGCCGCGGCCGGGATACATCCACCTGGTCGTGGAAGCGGCGCGCGACTGGGATTTGCCCGAGCGCTACATTCGGTCGCTTCGACGCTGGTCACCATCGGGATGGTGCGGCGCGCGCGCGCGGGACACCGGAGAGGTCGGATGAGCACGCAAACGATCCGCCATGTCGTCATCCGCGGCCGCGTGCAGGGCGTGGGCTATCGCGCCTTCACGGAGTATGCGGCGCTCGGTCGCGGCCTCGAAGGCTGGGTGCGCAACCGGCGCGACGGCGCCGTCGAGGCGGTGTTCGCGGGTTCGCCCGAGGCGGTCGCGCAGATGATCGAGGCTTGCCGCCACGGACCGCCGGGCGCGCGTGTCCACGCGGTGGATGAACGCGAAGGCTCGCCCGCGGAACTCTCGTTGCGTCGACCGGGCGAGCGCTTCGCGGTATTGCCGACGATGTGAATTTCAATACGGCGTGAGCGCGTCGAGCTCGGCAGGTGCGTGCGGCCGTGTTACGGATCCGAACAGCGGCTCGAATTCACGCCGCAACACGCCGTCGATCTCGGCGAGCGTCACCGCCCGGCCGAGATCGGCCAGGCTGGTGACGCCGTAGCGCGGCTCGGCGACTCCGCACGGGACGATTCCGGCGTAGTGCGAAAGATCGCAGGCGACGTTGAGCGCGATGCCGTGCAGCGTGATCCAGCGCTTGATGCGGACTCCGATCGCCGCGATCTTGTCCTCGCGCTGGGTGCCTTGCTCCGGCCGGCGCACCCAGACGCCGATGCGGTCCTCGCGCCGCTCGCCGGCGACGTCGAAGGCGGCGAGCGTGCGAATGAGCCATTCCTCCAGTGTGGCGACGAATCGGCGCACGTCGCCGCCGCGGCGCTTGAGATCGAGCATCACATAGGCCACCCGCTGGCCCGGCCCGTGATAGGTGAACTGGCCGCCGCGGCCGGTCGAATACACGGGAAAACGGGCGTCGATCAGCTCGTCGGGCTTGGCGCTGGTGCCGGCGGTGTAGAGCGGCGGATGCTCGAGCAGCCAGACCAGCTCGAGCGCCCTGCGGTCGGCGATGGCCGCGGCGCGCGCCTCCATGACCTCGAGCGCGGTCTCGTAGGCCACCAGACCCTTGTCGAATTGCCACTCGACCGGGATCGCGGCCGGCCTGCTGTCGAGCCCGAACGTCAAATCGTTGCGCGTGTTAACCACCTCGTAACCATACCGTGGTGACTTGGACGTGTCCCATCTGCCTGCTCAAAGGAACGCCCGAAGTGCCGACGCTCGACAAGGTTTCCCTCGACATCCAAGTGGTGCTCGGCACCACCATCATGCCTATTCACCAGGTGCTGCGGCTGGGCCGCGGCGCCATCATCGAGCTCGACGCGTCCGAGGACGATGAGGTCGCGATCCTCGCCAACAACTTCCCCGTGGCCAAGGGCACCGTGGTCGTCAGCGGAAACCGCATTGCGGTGGAAGTCAAGGAGCTTACGCCGCGGCTTGCAGATATGCGGTGAAGACGGGGAATGAAGAACCGGCCCTTGTTCGCCTGGGGTTGATTTGTTACATCGAGCGCCGTCGCTTGACGCGCGGCCCCACGGCCCGCGTTCGTTTCCCACCTGCGGTCGTGGCGGAATTGGTAGACGCACTAGCTTGAGGTGCTAGCGGGGCAACCCGTGGAGGTTCGAGTCCTCTCGACCGCACCACTCCAGGCCATTTCGGCCTGTGTCATGATTTGATCTGACAGGGCTGACGCCGGGCGCGCGGTCAGCGCATGCCCAGGAAAAAGCTTGCCCCGAACCGGCTTTCCAACAAGGACATGCGCAAAATCGAAGGAGCCTAGCGTGTCTACGGCGGCACGGTCAGGTCGGCTGGCGGCCGCACCACGCTCAATTGGTGACCAACCGCACGCGGGCGGGTGGCGGGCTGCGGCTGCGGGAAAAGGATTATTGGCCCCGAGGCAGGGTCCTTCGGCCTCACAGCCGGCTTCTTGGCCGCGACCCTGGGCTTGTCAGGCGCGAACCGGAACGGCCGGGAATAATTGAAATTGTACACGGCCGGGACAGGCAGCAGCTCGGATTGCACCGGTATCGAATAGAGCGCCGGGCGCGGCCACGTGGCGGCCGGCGCCAGGGGCGCGCCGTCGCGCACGATTTGCCGCTCGAACGTTTGCGCCATCGCCACCTTGATCACAGGTCCGTAACGCTCGATGCCGAAGCTCGCGGGGCTCGGCGCGCTGAGCACCGGCTCGGTGTTGTCCATCTCCCTGACGAGGGTGCGCGGCCAGATCTTCGGCTCGTTCGAGCGGCGCACCGCCCACTGCTCCGGCTCGGTCACGGTCTTGGGACGGTCGGCGGTCGCCGGCACCACGTGGACGATCTTGAAGCCGCGGGCCTTGAGCTCCCGCAAAATCTCCGGGAAGGCGAGCGCGGTGGCGGGCTGGATGTCGTGCAGCAGCAAAATGCCCCTGCCGCGGGCCTCCATCCGGCTGATGGCGCGCTTGGCCACCTCGGGGCCGCTGATGCGGGTCCAGTCGTCGGCGGCGAAGTCCACGCTCCAGGTCATGTAGTTGTGGGCGGCGAGATACTGCTCGACCGAATTCTGCCGCAGCAGGCCAGGGATGCGGAAGAATGGCGCGACCGCTTTCGGATTGCCGAGCACGCTCCGCAGCGATTCGAAACCGCCCTCGATCTCGTGGGATGCCTGATCCACCGTCATCCTGTGGAAGGTGAAGGGATGGCTCTGGCTGTGGTTCGCGATCGTGTGGCCCTCGTTGTAGATGCGATGCACGACCGAGGGATAGGCCCGCACCATGCGTCCGACCATGAAGAACGTCGCCTTCACGCATTCGGATGCGAGCTGGTCGAGGATGCGGTTGGTGTAGGGCGGCAACGGACCGTCGTCGAAGGTCAGCACGATCTCGCGGTCACGGAGCGGCAGCGACTCGGCATATTGAAAGGCGCCGAGGCGTGCGTGCTCGCTCGGGTCCACCACGATGGTGCGGCTGGTCCCAAGCGCGCCCGGCGGGCATTCGGCGGCAACAGCCGCCCCTGCGCCGACCAGGGACGCCAACAAAAATGATGCAGCGATGGTGCTTCGCATGCCCCCCGCTTTCAACCCCCGACTTTTGACTGCAAACCCCGGAAAATACCTCCGAGGACCACTGGTGAGAGCCCTCACTCTAACGAAACAGTAGGGGGAGGCAATTTAATGACCCCTTAATGGCCTCGGTTGGGAGCGATTAGTCCCCACCTGTGACGGTGGCGACACGCCATGGAACTTTTGTCCGAAGGGGAATCAGCGTGGCGCCGGAACGACATGCACGACCCGATAGCCGCGAAGCCTGAGCTCGCGCAGGAAGGCCGGAAGCATGGCGGCGGTCTGCTTCTTGGTGTCGTGGAACAGCACGATTCCGCCCCGATTGGCCTCGGTGCGGCTAAGAACGAGGTGAAGCTGCTGCTCCGGCGACATCGGGTTCCAGTCGCTCGCCCAGAGATCGGCGCCGAAGACCACGATTCCACGTTGTTGGAGGCGCTCGAGCAGGTGCGGCGAAGAGGCGAAGCCGGGGAAACGGAAGAACGGCGTCTTCGGTGCGCGGTCGGAGCTGCCATAGACCGCGGCGTCAACCGAGGCGAAGCCACGATCGATCTCGGCCTCGGCTGCGGCCGCCGGCATCCGGTCGAGCAGCGGATGCGAAAACGTGTGGTGGGCGACAGTGTGGCCTTCCGCCAGCTCCCGGCGCGCAAGCTCCGGATGCGCGAGCGCATTGCGCCCGAGCAGAAAGAACGACGCCCGCACACATTCGCGTTTGAGCGCATCGAGCACGCGGCCGGTGGTGCCGGATTCGGGGCCGTCGTCGAAGGTGAGCACGACTTCTCTTGGTGCAAGCGCAAGCGTGTCGCGAAAATGCTTGCGGCCGACCCGCGGCGTGCTCGCGACGTTGACTGCGAGAACGCGCGTGGTGCCGAGCGCGTCGGCATTGCCGGGGCAGGGGGCTGCGGCCTCGCCGTGGGCGCTCCGCGCGCTCAGCGCCGCCGCGAGTAGCGCGATCGATAGTCCAAGCTTCATTTGGTTCGGTTACTTATTTCGGAAAGCAGGCGCGGCGCCCTGCCACGGCCAGCTCAATTCGGATGCGTCGCCGGCGACCGACCCCGGGAGCCGAAGCGGCCACTGATCCCGATCGCCCGGCCGCGAGTTGTAACAGGTCGCCGTCATCACCGGCTCGCCGGCGGCGATCAGTTCCGAGACCGTGACGAACTCGTAGCCCTGCGCCGTGAGCGTGGCGATGATGCCCGGCAGCGCGCCGTCGGTGTGCCAGCCCCGGCCGTTGGCATGGAACAGCACGATCGAGCCGGGCTGGACATTGGCGAGCACCTGCCGCCGGATCGCCTCTGCCGACACGCCGAAGGTCGGATCGCCGGACGAGACGTCCCACTGGATCGGCAACAGTCCTTGGCCGGCGGCCTCGCTCAAGGCCGCGGCGCTGCAGGCCCCGTACGGAAAGCGAAACAGCGCGAGCCGCCTCGGCGCCTGCTCGTGCGCAAGCCGCGCGCCGTCGAATGCGGTGCATTGCTTCGCTTGCAGCTCGTCTCTCAGCTGCTCGTAAGCGAGCTGCGCATTCCTGATCTCGTCGATCAGCGCTCGTCCCGACAGCACGCGCAGGTTCCGGTGCTCCCAACTGTGATTGGCGACCTCGAACAGCGGGTCGCTCATGAGCTGCTGCGCACGTTCGCGATGCGTGAGCATCCACTTGCCGCCCATGAAGAACGTGGCCTTGATCCGGTTCTGACGGAGAAACTCGACGATGCCACCCTGATAGCCGGCGACCTCGAACGGCTGCTCGCAGAGATCGAAGGTGAGCGCGACCAGCTTTCGGCCGGCAGGCAGCTTCACGCGCCGCAACGCCCCGCGTTGCGAGACGGCGGAATATTCCGCGAGCGCGCGTCGCGGCGGCACGATGCGCGCCTGGCCGACGCCCTTCTGCACGCGCTCGTCGCCCTTGCGATGAGCGAGATCGCCGGGCGCCCAGCACGCGGGCGCCGCTTGCGCGGCGGCAGTCGCGGCGAGCAGGGCAAGCAACAGGAAACAGGTTCTCGCAAGCATTACGGGGCACCGACGACCGGGCGCGAAATCTCTCACACGCCAACGTACCAGACTATCGGCGCGGCGGTGTTGCGCTCTTGCAGCGCTCGGCCCAAATCAGAGCGACCCGGAACAGACATCGCTTCGCCTCCATTCGAGGGCTTGCGTCTGCGGTTAGGGTTACGGATCCAGGCCGCTTCCCGACCTGAAAAAGTGTCGCCTGCAGCGACGACAGAGCAGGAAAATTCGGAGCGCGCCAATTTGTCGAGCGGTTCGAGCGCGTTTGCGGCGGTCAACCGAAGTCGGGTTAACAGGGCCAGAGTTCCCTCCGGGCAATTCCACATTGCGGCCCCATAACCTCCATTCGATGGCCCAAAGTCGCCGCCAGTAAGCGACCCACAGGTATCGTGGTGAGAGTACGGGGATGTCCTGTGTTTAACGTCTTCCATAAACTCGTCAGCGTCCTGTCGGCACGCCGCAATCGAGGGGGGCTGCGCTATATGCGCGGATCTAGCTCGAAGCGGCTCGCGGGACGCGATGGCTCGCCTCCGAGGTCGAGCCGTCCAGCCGACTGATGCCCTGCGCGCGCAGGGGTCCGTAAGGCTGGTCCCGCGCCCGGCGATGTCCGGGTCGCTGCCGAGTAAGTCCTCAACCTGATCGACAAGGGATGTCGCGCCCTGGGCTGCAACCCGGGCACTGCGCCAGTCGCCTTTCATTCTCATGACTGCGGGGAAATTAGGAATGCAGGCATTTATCGCCGCCAGCACGCAGGCATTTGTCGCTGCGAGCACGATTGAAAGGATCTTTCATTCCACCATTCCGCTGGCCGGGTTGCTGCGAGAGGCGGTGGTTTTGCTTGTGGCGCTGCCGCTTGCCTTCCCGAAGCCATTTATGCTGCCGCTAGCGCCGAAACCATTTCCGGCACTGACAGAGTTGGCGTGGATTGCTCGGTACGCATCGTTGCAAGCCCCAACGTTGATTCCGGTGTCGACGCTCGTCGAGCGGCCGGCCGTCGTCGAGCCGGATGCGCCGCCGATTGCGACGCTTGTTTCATTGTCCCCAAGCGAGACCGCATCCCGCGTCTTGCCGCCGGAGATCAAAGAACTGGCACCTGCGGTCAGCATCCCGGAAGCCGAGGTCGAAGCTGCCATCGTCATCGAGATCGCGCCGCAGGAGAAACGGCCCGTCGGCATCATGGACCAGGTTGACGAGTATCTGTGGGAGGTCTACCGGCGCTCGCCCATCAAGCGGGATTCCCATGGCGATTTCACCTGGAAGGACCCGGCCGCGGCTCAGCGTTTCGGCGTTTCCATGCCGGCCTATGTGATCGGGGGCATGCATCCCGATTTCCGCGAGCAGCTCTATCATGCCGGCCGGGCTATGGATGCGGCCGGCATCCGCTGGTCGATCACGAGCGCGTTCCGTGACGACTATCGCCAAAGCCTCGCCGCAGGCTTCAAGGCGAGGACGGGCTATTCCCTGCACGGCGGCTCGGCGCGGACCGGCGGCTACGGCCACGGCCAGGCCGTTGACATCGCCGGCGAGGATGGAAATGCCGGCGCTGTCTGGCAATGGATCGACAAGCATGGCGAGAAGTTCGGGCTCTACCGCCCGATGCCCGGTGCCGATCCGCCGCATGTCCAGCCGCGCGGTTCGTGGCACGGTCTGGCATCGGCCCTGCGCAATGCCCGCGTCGGCGCGACCGAGCAGGCGCAGGTGCAGGGCACCAAGACAGCCACAGCGAGCGCCGCGGCCGAAGCGTGGTGATCTAGCTCAACCGCTTGCCGACCCGAATGAGCGTCGCCGGCACCGGCCCTTTGTCGCGCCACTCGCCCTCGCAATAGCCGTTGGCGAGATAGAACGTCAGCGAGGCCGGATGGGCGTTGATGACGACATCCGTCCGGCCAAGGGCCCGCGCGGTTTCCTCCGCCAACTTGAGCAGAACGGCGCCCAGGCCTTGCCGCTGCAGGTCGCGGCGGATGCCGATCAGGCGGAGCCCCGCCTGCGTCGCATCGATGAGGTCGATACGCACGGTGCCCACGATCTCGCCGTCGCGGACGAGCACGTGGGGGAGATTGCCGGGTTTGAACTCGTCGGGATCGCTTTCGTCGTAGGCTTGTCCCGGCAGCAAGGGCGCAAAAATCGAATCCCGACGGATCGCGTGGTAGGCGATCCACTCCTGCGGCGTTTGCACAGGCCGTAGCGAATAGTTCATGGGTGGATCGGACATTTGCGTTCGTATCGAAACCGTTCGCGATTGCCAGTCTAGGGCACCGAGCGTACAAGCCCAACAAATCGCTCCATCACGCGTGTCAGGGCTCGGCATGCTCGACGACAAGGACATGACCGCGGCACCGGCTCCCCTCGCGTTCCGCGGGGAGGACGAGGCGATACGCGAGGACTACGTCGAGCGGGTTGCGCAGGCGATCGCCGCCCGGGATTCCGCGATGCTGCGCGAGCTGGTCGGCGATCTGCACCAGGCGGATGTCGGCGCGCTGATCGAGGCGCTCGATCCGGAGCTGCGTCCCCGGCTGGTCGAGCTGATGGGGCACGATTTCGACTTTTCGGCGCTGACCGAGGTCGACGACACCGTCCGTGAGGAAATTCTCGAGGAGCTGCCGGCCGAGACCGTGGCCGAAGGCGTGCGCGAGCTCGATTCCGACGACGCGGTCACCATCCTCGAGGACCTGCCGAAGGAAGAGCAGACCGAGATTCTGGAGCAGCTGCCGACCTCCGAACGGGTCGCCCTGGCGCGCAGCCTCGACTATCCGGAGAACTCGGCCGGCCGGCGCATGCAGACCGAGTTCATCGCGGTGGCGCCGTCGTGGACGGTCGGGCAGACGATTGACTATATGCGTGAAACTCCCGATCTGCCGGAGCGCTTCTGGGAGCTCTACGTCATCGATCCCGACCATCGACTGAAGGGCGCGGTGGCGCTCGATCGCCTGCTGCGGACGCGCCGGCCGGTGTCGATCGAGGAGCTCGTCGATGAGGACCTGCACCCGGTGCACGTCACCGACGACCAGGAGGACGTCGCCCGCCTGTTCGAGCGTTACGACCTGGTCTCGGTTCCGGTCGTCGACGAGAATGACAGGCTGGTAGGGGTGATCACCTTCGACGATATCGTTGACGTAATCGAGGAGGAGGCCGAGGAGGACATCCGCGCCCTCGGCGGCGTCGGTCGCGAGGAGGAATTGTCCGACTCGGTCTGGAGCATCGCCAAGGCCCGTTTTCCCTGGCTGCTCGCGAATTTGTTCACCGCCCTCTTGGCGTCATGGGTGATCAGCAACTTCGAGCCAGCACTGGCGAAAATGGTCGCGCTCGCGGTGCTGATGCCGATTGTCGCCAGCATGGGCGGCAATGCCGGCACCCAGACCATGACCGTGGCGGTGCGTGCGCTCGCCACCCGCGAGCTGTCGCACGCCAACGCCTGGCGCATCATCCGCCGCGAGCTCCTGGTCGGGGTGCTCAATGGGCTGTCCTTCGCGCTGATCATGGGGCTGATCGCCAGCGCCTGGTTTCAGGTCCCGGATCTCGGGGTGGTCATGGCGCTGGCAATGGTGACGGTGCTCGCGGCCGCGGCGCTTGGCGGCATCCTGGTCCCCCTGATCCTGACCCGGCTGGGGGTCGATCCGGCGGTGTCGTCTGGGCCCTTCGTGACCACGATCACGGATGTGGTCGGCTTCTTCGCCTTCCTCGGCATCGCCACGCTGTGGTTCGGTCTGAAGTAGCGGAGATAAGACGTTGATTATCCTGCCGTCCGGCTAATCGTGACGGGTCCTTAACCCTAACAATCTAGTTTCGGCTTTCACGCAATTCGAGCGGGGAAGCCGGTGGTTCTTGGCGAAGACGGCGCTCTTGCCCTCAAAATCTGGGAGCTGAAGGACCGCGTGGCTGCGGGCCTTGAGTGCGTGGTCCGGCCTTCATCCGGGACGCCCGGCGCGGACGGCCCGGGGCGAGCCGGCGGTGCTGCGCGCCATTGCTCCGCTTGCCTTCCTGACCATGGCGGCGATCGTCACGTGCGTCGCCATGGGATACTTCCTGGCGCGCCAGGTCGATGGCGGGCTCGAGTTCGAGCGCCGGCAGGCGCTCGCCGGGGCGATCGAGGCTTTGCGGATGGTCCCGGCCAGTCTTTCGGCCGACGCCGCGAAGCTCGTACCCGCACTCGAGCGCGCCTCAGGCCTCAAGGGGCTGCGGTTCGAGACCGAACCGGCGACCGGCGACCGCGAGGTACAGTCGCTGCTCGACCGCAACGGTCGCATCGTCGGGTGGTTCAGCTGGGAGCCGGAGCGGCCCGCCACCGCGATGATGACCCGGCTCATGCCTCTTGTGGGATTCATCGCGCTGGGCGTCGCGGGGTTTGCCGCGCTCGCCATGTGGCAGCTTGGCCGGCTCGGCTTGTTGCTGGGCAAGAGCGAGCAGTGCGTGGAGAAGCTCGGCTACGAGGACATCCTGACCGGGCTGCCCAACCACGCTCACTTCTTCGATCTGCTCGAAAATGCCATCGCGAAGCGGCACGGCACCGAGCAGCTCGCTTTTGCCGCACTTGACCTCGACGGGTTCGACGAGATCAACGACGCGCTGGGCTATGCCGGCGGTGACGAGGTTCTGGCCGAGATCGGCCGGCGGTTGCGGGAGGCGTTGCCGCCGAGTGCGGCCATCGCGCGCCTCGGCAGCGACGAGTTCGCGCTGATGGTTACGGGCAAGAACGCGGAAGTGGCCGGGTTCATCGCCGACACGATACGCCAGACGCTCGGCCGGCCGATCTGGGTGAACCAGTATGTCCAGGTCGGCGTCAGCATCGGTCTTGCCGTGGCGCCGCGCGACGGCTTGAGCCGCGACGAGCTCACGCGCCGCGCCGATCTCGCACTGCGGGTGGCCAAGCGTCGCGCCCGCGGCACGACGGTATCGTTTGCACCCGAGATGGAAGAGGATTTCCAGGAGCGGCGTTTTTTGCGGCGCGAATTGGCGGACGCGCTCGCCGCGCACGCCTTCGAGGTCCACTACCAGCCCATCGTGAAGGCCGATGGCGGGGGCGTTGCCGGCGTCGAGGCGCTCCTGCGCTGGCATCATCCCAAGCGCGGGCCGATCCCGCCCTCGGTCTTCGTGCCGGTGGCGGAGGAGGGGGGCTTCATGGACAAGCTCGGCGAGCTCGTGCTGCGGCGCGCGGTTTCCGACGCGGCGCGATGGCCCGATCTCTACGTTTCGATCAACGTGTCGCCGATCCAAGTCCGCAATCGCGCGTTCGTCGACGCGGTCGCAGAGGCGCTGAAGGAAAGCGCCATCGAGCCCTCCCGCCTCGTGCTCGAGATGACCGAAAGCGTGCTGATCGACAATCCGGAGGAAACGACCGCGCGGCTCCATGAGTTGCGCGCGCTCGGCGTGCGGCTCGCGCTCGACGACTTCGGATCCGGATACTCGAGCCTGCGCTACCTGCAGACGCTGCCGTTCGACAAGGTCAAGGTCGATCGCAGCTTCGTCGTGGCGCTCGACCAGTCGGCGAACGGCGGGGTCGTTATCCAGGCGATCGTGGCGCTCGGCCGCGCGCTCGGCCTGGGGGTGGTGGTCGAGGGGGTCGAAACCGAGGAGCAGCGCGTTTTGCTGCAGGCTGGCCGGCTGCAACGAGATGCAGGGCTACCTGTTCGCCAAGCCGGCGCCGGGGCACGAGATCGACCGGCTGCTCGAGGGGGCGAAGTCCAGGCCTGAGGCACCGCGGATGTTGTTACGGGCGGCAGGATAGGCCAATGGCCAATTCGGCCGCCGACTGAGTGCAGCAATGTATGATCGAAGCCGCACAACCGCTTGGCCAATCAAAGGGAATCACATAAGCCTATGAGCGCCATGATGCGGGTGAGACTGAAAGCCGACGGCAGGATCGTCGAAATCCTCCCCGACGGAAGCGAGCGGGCGCTGTCGAGCCGGCTCGATCCGGGCGTTGCGGCGCCTGCCGGCGGTGGATCGACATCTGCGAACGGCGCGCCGCCCGATGCCGCCTATGCGCGTGGCGTGCGCGCGCGCACCAAGCTGACCCAAGCGGAGTTCGCGGCCCGCATCGGCGTGCCGATCGAGACCGTGCGCAACTGGGAGCAGGGCAAGCGCTCGCCGCGCGGTCCCGCCCGCGCGCTGCTCAAGGTGATCGACAAGGCGCCTGACGTCGCCTTCGCGGTTCTGCACACGGCGAAGCCGGGCTGACGATCCCTTCTGGGTTCCAATCTCTCCAGGTCGGCAAATCCGCGCGGTGCATGCGCTGCGCGGTACTCGGCCCCATGCCGGCGCGAATGAGATGGCATCCCGGAAGGTGTCGCATTTCACACTTGGCGCCCGCGTGATGTGCGATGACGGGCGGCGTGAGTGGCCTCGGCAGTGGTGGAATGGCGCGATGGAAATTGCACTCCGATGCTATCAAATTGCGGCTCGTGACACTGTTTTCCTGCGCTCCCTGACCCAGGGAGCGGTATTTTTTGCCGCGAGTGCGATCGCGATCTACAGCGCCGTCCAGTTTGCGACCGCAAGGGCAAGCAATCACGTCTCGGATATCGTCCTGAGCAATATAGGCCCGATGAATGTCGAATTTTTCTTCATATACGGTACCTTCGCCGAGTTTGCCGTCCTGGCCGCGTTGCTGCTTTGGCGCCCGCAGCGCCTGCCGTTCGCACTGAAGGGCGTCGCGCTTTTTCTGCTGATACGCGCGGTGTTCATTTCGGCGACGCACATCGCGCCGTTCCCGGTCGAGCCGCGGGATCCCGCCCCATTCCTCAACACCATTTTTCATGGCGGTGACCTCTTCTTTTCCGGCCATACCGGATTGCCGTTTCTCGCGGCGCTGGCGTTCTGGCACAGTCCCCTGCTGCGGTATTTCTATCTCGCGTTGACCTTCTTTTTTGGCGCCATCGTGCTGTTGGGGCACTATCACTATTCGATCGACGTGCTAGCTGCCTTGTTCATCACGTACGGCATCTACAACATGGCGCGCTGGCTTTTTCCGCGCGACTACGCCCGTTTTCGCTCGTGCGAGGGGCAAGGCACGGCGGTCCCCACGAGGAGTGCGAAAAGCGCTTCGGCCGCCGATGGATATGCTCGCCGCCCGCTCGCGGGAGGTTTGCCGCGCGAGGTCGAGCCGGACGATGACGATATCGAGTTAGGATGATATCAACGTCTGCAACCGCAATGATGCAATAGCATCCGATCGTTGAATTATCTAATCTCGCGGCCCGATCGGCGCCGCGTTTCGTCCTGCCGGCCGCCCACCAACTTCAAGATCACGTCGAGCTCGTCTGAGGGAGAATGCAATGAATGTCGTCGAAGCCAACGGCGCGAAGATCCCGGCCATCGGTCTGGGAACAATGACGCTCAAAGGCTCGGTCTGCGTCGAAGCCGTAAAATCCGCCTTGCAGCTGGGCTACCGGCATATCGACACGGCCGAGCGTTACGGGAACGAGGCCGAGGTGGGGGAGGGACTCCACCAGGGGATTCCGGCCGCCGGCCTCAAGCGCGAGGACGTGTTCGTCACCACCAAGGTTTATCACGACAAGCTCGCAGCCGCGGACTTCCAGCGCTCGTTCGACGAAAGCCTCGTGAAATTGAAACTGCCCTGGGTCGACCTGCTCCTGATCCATTGGCCGAACCCGAAGGTCCCGCTCGAGGAGACGCTCGGCGTGCTCTGCAAGGCGAAGCGCGATGGGCGGGCGAAGCATGTGGGCGTCGCCAATTTCACAACGTCGCTGCTCGCGGACGCGGTCAAGCTCGCGAGCGAGCCACTGGTGACGAACCAGATCGAGGTTCATCCGTTTCTCGATCAGGACAAGGTGCTTGCCGCCTGCCGCCGACACGGCCTGTCGGTGACGGCCTATTGCCCGATCGCCCGCGGCAAGGTTCCCGGCAACGAGGTGCTCGAACGCATCGGCAAGGTGCACGGCAAGAGCTCGTCGCAAATTGCGCTACGATATCTGGTGCAGCAAGGCATCGTTCCGATCCCCCGCACCGCCAATCCCGATCACCTTGCCGCCAATCTCGCGATCTTCGATTTCAAATTGAGCGATGCCGAAATGGCCGAGATTGGCGGCCTCAAGCAGCCGGACGCGCGCGTGGTCAATCCGCCGCACGCGCCCAAATGGGATAACTAAGGGACAGCCGAGGTCGTCATGCCGGTCAAATCGATCCTGGCGGCATTCTTTGCCCTGATGCTGGCAGCGACCGCGGCAGAGGCCGAACGCGCCAAATCCAGAGCCGACAAGCCCGCCGCGCGCGATTCCGCGAAGATACAGGACTGCATCAAGTCCGCCACCGGCGGGCCGCTTGAGCAGGAGCGCTGCATCGGGATCGTCGCCGATACCTGCGCGGAGCGCGACAACGCCATGTCAACCGCCGACCTGGTCGCCTGCGCGGCGCGCGAGCACGCGGTCTGGGACGACATCCTCAACGAGACCTTCCGCCGGCTGCGCGACAAGCTCGATGCCAAGCAGAAGATCAAGCTGCGGGACATGCAGCGCGCCTGGGTGGACTTGCGCGATCGCACCTGCGACTTCTACTGGGACTATCACCAAGGCACCATCGCCGCGCCGATGGGTGCGCTCTGCCAGAACCGCGAGACCGCACGCCGGGCGCTGTTCCTGCTCGGCTTCCTCGAAGACGCCGAAGGCAGGTGAGGACGCGATGCCGGCCGAGACACATGTCGTCGTGGCGCAAGGCGCCCGAATTCCGCTCATCGGTCTCGGCACCTGGGACCTGCGCGGGCGGGCCTGCGCGCGGCTCACCGAGCAGGCGCTGCGGCTCGGCTACCGCCATGTCGACACCGCGGAAATGTACGACAACGAGCGCGAGGTGGGCGAGGGGCTGCACGCCTCCGGCGTCAAACGCGACGATGTGTTCGTCACCACCAAGGTCTGGCCGTCGCACTTCGCCCCGCGCGAGCTCGAGCGCGCCGCCAAGGAGAGCCTGGTGCGGTTGCGGCTCTCGGAGGTCGATCTCCTCCTGCTGCACTGGCCGAACCCGCAAATTCCACTGTCCGAGACGCTCGGTGCGCTCTGCAAGCTCAAGCGCATGGGGCTCGCGCGCCATATCGGCGTCTCGAATTTCACCGTGGCGCTGATCGAGGAGGCGGTGAAGCTCGCGGAGGAGCCGCTCGTCTGCAATCAGATCGAGATGCATCCCTTCCTCGACCAGTCGAAGGTGGTTGCGGCTTGCCGGTCGCGCGGCATGGCGATTGTCGCCTACAGCCCCATTGCCCGCGGCGGGGTGAAGAACGACAAGGTGCTGGCGCGCATCGGCCGCGCCCACGAGAAGGACAAAGTACCGAAGACCGCGGCGCAAGTGAGCCTGCGCTTCCTGGTGCAGCAAGGTATCGCCGTCATTCCGCGCACCAGCCGGATCGAGCGGCTGTCGGAGAATCTCGCGATCTTCGACTTCGAGCTCGCCGAAGCCGAGATGGCGGAGATCGCCGCGCTTGCGCACCGCGACGGCCGCATCGTCGACTACGCGTTTTCCGGATCGCCGAAATGGGATTGAGCTTGTATCTGCGCGTCGCGTGCCTGGCGATGCTCGTCGCCGGGACGGTCGCCGGACCTTCCGAGGCCGGCGACGCGGTCACCGCACTCGAGGATCCGAAAATGCTCCGCGAGCTCGCCAAGCGCGCCGGCGAGCCGCAGGTTCCGGGTCTCAAGATCGTCTATCTCCATCCGCTCGGAAACCCGGCGGACGCCATCAAGTGGCGAAACATCATCGTGCATCAGACCGAAGGCCCGGCCGGCTCGGCCAAAGGCATGGCGCAGGGGCAAGCGAAAAATCCGACCAAGCGCGGCGTCATGGTGTGGGTCGAGACCGATGGCACGGTCTACTGGGCGACCGCCGAAACCGCCATCCCGACCCACGGCGACGGCGCCAACCGGAACGACAATAAATATATCGACAATTCCAAGACCTATCGCAGCGTGATCAAGACCAACTCGATCGGCGTCGAATTCGTCGGCAACTATCCCGACGTCGCCAAGCCGGCGACGCGTGAGCAGGAGCGCGCCTGGCTGATCCTGGTGCGCTTCCTGCAGGAACGTTACGACATCGCGTCCGCGAACATCTATGCCCACAACTGGATCGACTTCAAGGATCGCCGCTATTGCGAGGGTTGCGATCTGGCGACGCTGGCCCGCAAGCTCGCTTACGAGCCCGGGAGGTGAGTGACGCCGCCCTCGTCCTGTTCTCCGGCGGACAGGATTCGACGGTATGCCTGGCCTGGGCGCTGGAGCGCTTCGCGCGGGTGGAGACCGTCGGCTTCGACTACGGCCAGCGCCATCGCGCCGAGCTCAAAGCGCGAGAGCGCGTGCGCGAGCGCATGAGCGCGATGCGCCCCGCCTGGGCAAGCGCGCTCGGCGAGGATCATCTGGTGCGGCTCGACGCGCTCGCCGCCATCTCCGACACGGCGCTGACGCGCGACGTCGCGATCGAGATCGACGAAAGCGGGTTGCCGACGACGTTCGTTCCCGGCCGTAATCTCGTGTTCTTCGCCTTCGCGGGTGCGCTCGCCTATCGGCGCGGCGTCAGGCATCTCGTGGCCGGCATGTGCGAGACCGATTTCTCGGGCTATCCCGACTGCCGCGACGACACGATCAAGGCCATGCAGCTCGCGCTCAACCTCGGCATGGAGCGCCGCTTCGTGATCCATACGCCGCTGATGTGGATCGACAAGGCGGGAACCTTTGCCCTCGCGGCGGAGATCGCCGGCGACGCATTCGTCGACCTGCTGGTCGAGGACACCCACACCTGCTATCTCGGCGTCCGCTCGCAGCGGCATGACTGGGGCTACGGCTGCGGGGAATGTCCGGCTTGCCGCCTGCGGGCGGAAGGCTTTGTGAGGTGGAAGTCCGAAGGATGACGACTGAGACGCGACGCCTGGGCGAGGGGAGCTTATTTCTCCTGCTGTTCGCTCTGACGATTCCAGCGGCAAACTGGCTGATCGGGAACGCAGGCACAGCGTGCGTACCGCAGGGGCCTTGCCTTGTTCCGGTGGCGCCGGGGCTGATGGCGCCGTCTGGCGTGATGATGGCGGGCGTCGCGCTCGTGTTGCGCGACCTGGTCCAGCGCCGGCTCGGGGTGGGATTGGCCTCCCTCGCGATCCTCGCCGGCGCCGGTCTTTCCGCATTCCTGGCCCCGCCGGCGCTCGTCGCAGCTTCGGCGACGGCGTTCCTCATCTCGGAATTCGCCGATCTCGCGGTCTATACGCCGCTCGCGCGACGCGGGCTGGTCGTCGCCGTGGTGGCCTCGGGTGTCGTCGGCCTGGTCGTGGACTCCGTCGTCTTTTTGTGGCTCGCCTTCGGCTCGCTCGATTTCCTTGCAGGACAGATCGTCGGCAAGGCGTGGATGGTGCTGCTGTCGATACCGTTCGTGGCCTGGCTGCGCCGGCGTGACCAGCGCCTCGGCATCGCGCCGGCCTGATACTCACTACGAAGATCGGAGAGTCATCTCATGAGTGCGGCCCTGTACGACACGCTGCGCGAGATCACCACCGCCACCATCACCACGATCCTCCTGAAGAAAGGCATCCGGCGCTGCTGGATGGACGGGCCGCAGCCGCTCGTTCCCGGCGGCAAGCGGCTGGTGGGGCCGGCCTTCACGCTGCGCTTCGTGCCGGTGCGCGAGGACCTCGCCACGCCCGAAAGCTGGTCGAAGCCGATCTCGACGCGTGGCGCCATCGAGGCGATGCCGGAAGGCTGCATCGCCGTCGCCGACGCCATGGGGGTCAGCTCGGCCGGCATCTTCGGCGATATCCTCACGATGCGCATGATGAAGCGCAACGTCACCGCGCTCGTGACCGACGGCGTCATCCGCGACAAGGCCGGCGTGCTCGCATCGAAGCTGCCGGTCTGGTGCGCGGGCACGGCGGCGCCGGCTTCGGTCAACGGCCTCACGTTCGTGGGCTGGCAGGAGCCCATCGCCTGCGGCGGCTGCGCGATCTTTCCCGATGACGTCATCGTCTGCGACGACGATGGCGCTGTGGTGATCCCGCAGAATCTCGTGGGCTTCGTCGCCGAGGAGGGCGCCGAGCACGAGCGCATGGAGACCTGGATCGTGAGCGAGGTCGAGCGCGGCGCCAAGCTTCCCGGCCTCTACCCCATGAACGACGAGACGAAGGCGCGCTACGAAGCGTGGAAGAAGAAGTAACCGATCGACGCATCCGGGGTTGCGCGCATGTTCTTCGTCGTCTCCAAGGTGCTCGGCTTCTTCGCGATCCCCTCCAATTTCGTCATCTCGATCGGCATCCTCGGCCTGCTGCTGTGGCCGACGCGCTTTGGGCGCGCGGGCCGGTGGCTCGTGGTCGCGAGCCTCGTCATTCTCGCGATCCTCGGCCTCTCGCCGGTCGGCAATGCGCTCATCATCCCGTTGGAGCAGCGTTTCCCGCCCTGGAACGCGGCGGGCGGACCGCCGGCCGGCATCGTCGTGCTCGGGGGCTCGCTCTCTCCGCACGTGTCGGCGGGGCGCAACGAGGTGGCGCTCAACGAGGGGGCGGAGCGGCTGACCGTCGGAGCCGAGCTGGCGCTACGTTATCCCGATGCCCGTGTCCTGTTCACCGGCGGTAGCGGCGCGCTGATCTTCGAGGAGGGCGCCGAGGCCGAATTTGCCATGCGCGTGTTCGAAGGCTTCGGCATTCCGCGCGCCCGGGTCGTACTCGAGGATCGCTCGCGCAACACGGTCGAGAATGCAGTCTTCTCCAAGGAGCTCGCCCAGCCGAAACCCGGCGAGCGCTGGCTGTTGGTGACGTCCGCCTACCATATGCCGCGGGCGATCGGAATCTTCCGGAAGGCGGGGTTTGCCGTCGAGGCTTATCCGGTCGATTGGCGCACCAGCGGACCCGAGGACGCTCTGCGCCCGTTTCCGACCATGAGCGAGGGCCTGCGGCGGACTGATGTCGCGGTGCGCGAATGGGTCGGCCTGTTTGCCTATTGGCTTACGGGAAAAAGCTCTGAGCTGTTTCCGGCTCCGACTCGCGGCCGTTGAAAATTTACCACTGTCAACGACTCACTCTGCGTAAGTCGCCGATTAACGGATCGTCCATCAATTACGGCAAAAATTAGCGAGCCGTGTGCAGAAAGTTTGTCACTGTGTCTTAGTGCACCGGTATCTTCGTCTCATCGAGTTGATTCGTGACGCTCTTGGGGAGGAGCTAATTCGATGTCGGTCGATATACGACCGGCCGTGCCCGCGGCATTTCCGCGGGCAGTGGCCTTTCGCGCCCGCCGTGACCGCGTGCGGGGCTGGTTTGCGACCACGATTACGGTGCTGACGGCGGCCACTGCCATTCTGATGGTGGCGGCGGCGGCCGTGGTGATGGGAATTACCTGAGCTCGCGCGGTTTTTGGGTGGCGGAGCTTCTGTCTTGCTGGTCACGGCGCCGAACGCGTCCGAGCTGAATTGCCGTCGCCACATGGTCACCAGCACCAGCGCTGTCGTCAGCATGAAGACGACAGGGCCGATGAACCAGCCGAGATAGCCGAGCGCGAAGAAAAACGCGCGCTGGCCGCGATTGAAGTGGCGACCGGCGAGCCGTTCGCAAGACGTGCGCCTCGGCTTCGGGCGCGTTGACGGGCTTGACCGCGCCTCTCCGCTCTGCCCACCATCGCATCGTCAGCCCGGAAACGAGAGCGATGCCGCAAAACATCACGACCCATGTCCATGCGCTGGTCGCGGCGGCCGAGCGCGAGATCGAGACGTTGTCCGCCGAGGCGGCTGTCGCGCTGCACGGCCGCGACGATGTCGTATTCGTCGACCTGCGCGATATTCGCGAGCTCGACCGCGAGGGCCGCATTCCGGGCGCGTTCCATTGCCCGCGCGGCATGCTCGAATTCTGGATCGATCCGGACAGCAAATATCACAAGGCGGTATTCGCGCAGGACAAGCGTTTCGTGTTCTTCTGCGCGGCCGGCCAGCGCTCGGCGCTGGCGACGGCGACCGCGCAACAGATGGGCCTTGCGCCGGTTGCCCACATCGCTGGTGGCTTCGGCGCCTGGAAGGTCGCCGGCGGTCCGCTGGCGACGCCGGCCGAAAAGCAGAAGACGTGAGAACGAGGATAGCGGATGGCGCTTCAACTCATCATCGGCAACAAGAACTATTCGTCGTGGTCGTTCCGGCCGTGGATCGCCATGAAGGTCGCGGGCATCGCTTTCGACGAGGAGGTAATTTCGCTCGACGCCGAGGACTTCAAGGAGCGGGTGACGCGGATCTCGGGCACCGGCAAGGTGCCGGCGCTGGTGGACGGCAAGGTTCAGGTCTGGGAGTCGCTCGCGATCCTGGAATATCTCGCCGAGAAGTTTCCCGACGCCCGGCTCTGGCCGTCGGACCCCGTCGCGCGCGCGCACGCCCGTGCCATCGCCGCCGAGATGCATGCGGGCTTCGTGCCGCTGCGCCGGGCTTTGCCGATGAACATGTGGCGGCCGGTGATGCGGCGCGACCTCGCCCCTGACGTGCAGTCGAACGTCCGGCGCATCGAGGCCATGTGGACCGATTGTCGCACGCGCTATGGCGCCGGCGGCGCCTTTCTGTTCGGTAATTTCGGCGCGGCTGACGCCATGTACGCACCCGTCGTGTCTCGCTTCCACACCTACGGCGTCGAGGTAACGGCGGTGGTACGCACCTATATGGCCGCGGTCATGGCACTGCCGGCGTGGGCCGAGTGGCGGGCGGCGGCGCTCCAGGAGCCTTGGGTGCTCGCCGAAGACGAGGTAGACTGGCCGAAAGTGTTGCGGGTATGAGCCCTCCCGGGCGGCCCGACCGGTAACCATTCAATGCGTTTGGTCTTTGCAACTGCGGCATTTGTGCCAAAAAAATGTCGCGGACGTGTATTGATTCCGGCGCGAGGACGAAAGAGATACACGCCCATCTGCTAGCACCCCAATCCTTTCGGTGGTGCCGGGAGGGGTTTTCAAATCAACAAGCGGGAATCACCTGCCTTACTGTCTGGAGTGTCATCATGCGATATCGTCTTATCGCTCTCTTTGCTGCTGCGGTTTCGACCCTTTCCGTCTTTTGCGTCGCAGCAAGGGCGGAAGAGGCCAAGAACGAGGTCAAGGGGTACTTCCTGATGACCGACTATCCGGCCGTCACCTTGCGTCCGGGAGCGACCTCGACGATCAATCTCAGGCTGCAGAATTACGGCCTTCCTCCCGAGCGGCTTGCGATGTCGGTCGCCGGCGTTCCGACCGGTTGGAGCGCGACCCTGATCGGTGGCGGCCAGCCGGTGGCCGCGGCGCTGCCCGCGACGAACTCCAGCGTGTCGCTCGAGCTGCGCCTCGAAATTCCCAAGGACGCGCCGGTCGGCACGACGAATCTGACGATCAATGCGCAGGGGCCGGCGACCAACGCCTCGCTTCCGATCGCTGTGACGCTTGCCACCGATCTGCCGGCCAAGCTCACGCTCACGCCGCAGTTGCCCGAGTTGCGCGGCACCTCGAAATCGACCTTCGAATACCAGCTCGCCATCAAGAACGACAGCCCCAAGAAGGTCGTGGTGAGCTTGTCGGCGACGGCGCCGCAGAACTTCGACGCCACCTTTACCGAACAGTACGGCAGCCAGGAGCTCAATGCGCTCCCGCTCGATGCCGGACAGTCGAAGGACGTCAAGCTCAAGGTACGGCCGCCGAATACGGTCGCGGCCGGCAAATACAAGGTGGCGGCGAAGGTAACGGCGGATGACGCCACCGCGACCTCCGATCTCGCCCTCGACATCACCGGCCAGCCGAAGATCGACATTGCCGGTCGCGAGGGCGTGCTCAGCGCCAAGGCCTCCGCCGGCAAGGAGGAAACGATCCCGGTGATCCTCACCAATACCGGAACCGCGGCGGCCGAGCAGATCGAATTGTCCGGCACGGTGCCGCCGGGCTGGAAGGTGAATTTCGACCCCAAGGCCGTCGATCGCATCGCGCCCAACGAGACCAAGGAAGTGAAGGCTCTGGTCACGCCGTCCGACAAGGCGGTAGCCGGCGATTACGTCACCACCGTTCGCGCCGCGGCTCGCGGCGAATCCGCGTCCCAATCGTTCCGCGTCGCGGTCACCACCTCCACCATGTGGGGCATCGTGGGCCTCGCGCTGATCGGCGGCGCGTTGCTGATCATGATCGGCTCCGTGGTCTGGTTCGGTCGGCGATGAGCGGCAACGTCATCGAGGCGCAAAACCTCACCAAGCGCTACAACGGAACGACGGTCGTCAACGGCATTTCGTTTTCGGTGGCGCAAGGCGAGATTTTCGGGCTGCTCGGTCCGAACGGCGCCGGCAAGACCACGACGATCCTGATGATGCTCGGTCTGACCGAGATTTCGGACGGGCAGATCCGCGTCCTCGGCTATGATCCGGTGCGTGAGCCGCTCGCGGTGAAGCGCCGGGTCGGCTACCTGCCCGATGCGGTCGGCTTCTACGACAATCTCAGCGCCGCGGAGAATCTGCGTTACACCGCGCGGCTGATGGGGCTGGATCGCAAGGAGCGCGAGGAGAGGATTCACGACTCGCTCGGGCATGTCGGGCTCCTGGACGTCACGGACAAGCGTGTTGCGACCTTCTCGCGCGGCATGCGGCAGCGGCTCGGGCTTGCCGAAATCCTGATGAAGGAAGCGCAGATCGCGATCCTCGACGAGCCGACATCCGGTCTCGACCCGCAGGCCACGCACGAGCTGCTCGCCATCATCCGTGGACTCAAGCAGGCCGGCGTGAGCGTGCTGCTGTCGTCGCACCTGCTCGAGCGCGTGCAGAGCGTCTGCGACCGCGTCGCCTTGTTCAACCGGGGCAACATTGCGCTCATCGGCACGGTGCAGGAGCTCGGCCGCGAGGTCCTCGGCGGCGGGTTCCGCGTTGAAGTGGAAGCCGAAGGGCAGGGGCTCGCCGAGCGCCTTGCCGCGGTGCCGGGCGTGCAGCAGGTCGAGCCGGCCGGCGCGAACCGCTGGCGGCTCACGTCCGATCGCGACGTGCGGCCGGAAGCGGCCGCGGCTGTGGTAGCAGCCGGCGGGCGGTTGCTTCGCCTGTCGGTCGAAGAGCCGAGCCTCGAGGCGATCTATACCCGCTACTTCCAGACCCACGAAGGAGAGCTCCATGCAGCGTGAAGGCTCTGCCCTGCACGGCTTCGGGGTCGTGACGCTGAAAGAGATTGCCGATCACTTCAGCAGCATCCTGGTCGTGGTGCTGCTCGGCTTGGTGACGGCGAGCGCCATCGTGGTCGTGAGCCTCGGCATCGCCCCGATCAAGGAGAGCACAGCCGAGGATCCGTTCCTGTTTCTGCGGTTGTTCACCCGCAGCACTCCCTTGCCGCTGGTTGCCTTGCTGTCATTTCTCGTGCCCTTGATCGCGATCGGCCTCGGCTTCGACTCCGTGAATGGCGAGCACAACCGGCGTACGCTGTCGCGTATCCTGTCGCAGCCGATCTATCGCGATGCCCTGCTGTTTGGAAAATTCGCGGGTGGGCTGTTCACCTTGGCGGTCGCTCTAATTCTGCTGTGGCTGCTGGTCATCGGACTTGGCTTGCTGGGCCTTGGTATTCCGCCGAATGCCGAGGAAATGGCACGCGCCCTCGTCATGCTGGTGGTCACGATCATCTATGCCGGCTTCTGGTTCGCGCTCGCGCTCTTGTGCTCGATCGTGTTCCGGTCGGCTGCCACGGCCGCGCTCGTCTCTCTCGGCCTGTGGTTGTTCGTGACCATACTCTGGCCGCTGTTCGCGCCGGCGCTCGCAAACGCGGTGACGAATGCCGGGGACATCCTGGGTGTGCTGGAGACGCAGCAGGCGTTCGCGCGATTGTCTCCGAGCGTCCTGTTCAACGAGGTCGTGGCGGTCGTGCTCGATCCCTCGGTGCGCTCGACCCAGCAATCGATGCTGGCCGGGTTGGGGCTGATGCTGATCGAGCGGGGCGCCATCCCCGATGCGCCGATCCCGCTCCTGCAAAGTGTGCTGGTGGTGTGGCCGCAGATCGTCGGCCTGGCGGCCGGCGCGATCCTGCTCTTCGTCGCCGGTTATATCGTCTTCCAGCGCCAGGAAGTGCGGGCCTGACCGGTCACCGACCGCGGCAGCGAGCCGTAGTCGAAGCCGAGTGCTGATCATGGAAGCGGCGAGGGCGGCGCCCTCGTTGCCGCTGTGTCAGCCGGCGGCGACCGGTTAGCCTGCGATCTTTCTCCAGCCCTCACGCGCCAGCGCGGTCACGTTGTCCAGATTCTTCTGGACGACGTCCCAATTCACCATCGGTTTGGCCGTCGCGCCCGACATCGAGTCGATGACATAGGCGCCGCCGACGGTTAACAGGCCGCCGATGATGAGACCGAAAATGAAACGCATGTGGCTCTCCCCCTCCGGGCCCAGTGCGGACCGAGCACGTACTCCACGACTTCCAACGACGCAGGATCCGATCACCGGAGAAAACGCGTCGATGCGATACCATAAACGAAAGCGAGTTCCGGTTCCGCGGGACCGCAATCGCCCCCAATCCGAGCCGGTAGGTCACGAACGCGGCGCCATTGTGGTCCGCCTGCGTCGGCGGCGGCATGGCGGAACGCGCTACCTCAATACGTCCTGAAATCGCCGGAAGGCTGCCCTGCGCCCCGTCCGCGGCATGCCGGCCATGACAGCCGCAGGTCAGTGGGGAATCCGATCGAATATACAGCTGCAAAATGTTGATAATATTATTTTTTCCATGACTTCTCAGGCGCGGAAACCAATCTCGAATCAATAGTGGAATTTTTGAGGCAATTGTCGATTTCGCTGCTATATTGCGCGGCGATCGGGGGGAGCATCGCTCGAACGGGAGCGATGCGGTGTCGTTCGAGTTCAGGAGAATAGCGTTGAAAGAACACAAGTTTCAGATCGGTCAGTCCGTCTACTTCACGTCCCGCCCGATTGGCCATATGGCCGCCAACAGCACCTATCAGGTCGTGAAACTGCTTCCCTCTGACGGGGCCGACTATCAATATCGCATCAAAAATGCGAACGAGGCGTTCGAGCGCGTCGTGAGGGAAAGCCAGCTCGAGTATTCGTAGTGAAGTAGGCTAGTGTCCCGATTCCGAAGTTCGCAAGAACTTGCAGCACATTCTCGTGCGAACTTCGGAATCAAAGGGACACTAGCAACTCTATGATTCTAGTGCCCCTTTTGAACCCGAAGTTCGCAACCGCTCTTGCAGCACTAGTGTGTGCGAACTTCGGGTTCGGGGCACTAGCGCCGGCTGTCGCCGCAGACATGCCATCAGCCTGATCGCATTTTCATCGCAGATTGATCGAGGGGTGGTCACCGCCGCCCCCGTGGGTCATACTGTCCATGGGGCCGTGGATCGCTGTCATGCTCGATCGTGTCGGGGAATGGACAACAGCCTTCGATTTGACCGGCTCCGTGTCGTTGCCGGGCTGGATCGTTGCTGTCGTTGCCGCCCTTGTCATCGCGTTCTGCATTCTCGAGTCCATCCGCGGCGGTCCCTACGGCAGAAGTGGGCCGTTGGTAGGCGCCGCCGTGGTATTCGTCGTCGTGTTGACGGGATGGTGGGCGCTCGACCAATTGGCTCGCCGCGATTTCGCCGTCGAGCGGCGCGCTCTCGACGTACGCACATTCGAACTGGCGAGCCGCGCGCTCGTGCCGGGCTCGGCGTTGGCCTGCCTCGACGCCGTTGCCGGCGAGGCGATCGAGGACGCCTGCGATAAGGCGCTTTTCGCCAGTCCGGAGGCGACCGCCGCCGCCGTCTCCTATGTCGCCGCGCAGCTTTCGCTCTTGGCCTCGGCCAGGGAGCAGGCCCGGGGCGGCGGCACCAGCCCTGGCATCGCTGCCCTGCGCCGTGCAGTCGAAACCGATCGGTTCGGCATCGTGGCGCATGTTCTGGCGGTGCGCGATAGCTGCACGCCCGATCAATGCGGTGCTTTCTTCCTGCTGCAGGATGCCAGCCGGATTCGCGCGAATCTGGCCGCGCAGGCGTTCGAGTCCCAGGTCAGGCGTCACATGGCCAACTGGCCCGCGGCCGAAGGCCGGCCGGTCGCAGCCAGTCCGCCTCCGAGCGCGCCACCGCCGGCGCCGGTCGCGAGCACCAGAACGCCGAACAATCTCTATTTTCCGTCGTCGGCTTCGATTCCGCCGGTCAACATCATGACCGCGGAACCGCCGGCGCAACGGCAACCCGACACCACCGGCGCAGCCGATACCACGACACCGACGCCGCCGCGCAAGCCGTCGCAGGCCGCTCCGCGTCCTCCAGCTGCCGCGTCTGCACCGGCGCCGGCCGCCGGCGCGCCGGCTCGCGCTACGCCGATGCAGATTGCGCCCAATCCGCAATAGATGAACCTTCTGAGGATAAGTCATGCGGGCGGTGTCGGAGCGCTAGTGTGGCGGATTTGACGTTCCTACCATCATTGCTGCGAGTCCTTCGTAGGAACGTCAAATCCAAAGCCACACTAGAATTATAGAGTTGCTAGTGTCCCTTTGGTTCCGACGTTCGTAAAAGTGCGTGCTGCAAAGCGATACGAACGTCGGAACCGGGACACTAGCCGTCCGCTATGATTTCGAGGCGCAACAAAGAGAACGCCGCAACGTGACCCTTAATCTCATCAAGCTTTGCGTCGGCTGCGACTCCATCGCGGATCTCGAGACGTGGATCCGCGCGCGGCTCAAGGACCGCAAGAAGCGCGGCCTGTCGCGCGAGCACATGCACCGGACGCGCATGGTCCCCAAGCGCACCGATGAGTTGCTCGATGGCGGCTCGCTGTATTGGGTGATCCGCGGCGAGGTCATGTGCCGGCAGCAGCTTCTCGACATACGCCCGTTCGTCGACAAGGAGGGGGTTGGCCGCTGTCACCTGGTGCTGGAGCCGAAGCTCATCCCGGTCGCACCCCGGCCGTGGCGGGCGTTCCAGGGCTGGCGCTATCTCGAGGTGAAGGACGCTCCGCGCGACCTCGACCGCGCCGCGCCCGGCGCCCGGAATCTGCCGGAGGGGCTGCGTCGCGAGTTGCGAGAGCTCGGCTTGCTGTAGAGCGCTATTCGCTATTCGGCCCCTTGCCCACCGCCATATTGTCGATCAGACGCGTCTTGCCGATCCGCGCGGCGACCAGCAGGCGGAGCGGGCCGTCCTTGGCTGATGCGACCGGCTCGAGCGTGTCGGCATTGCGGGCCTCGAGATAATCGAGCGTGAAGCCTGCGCGTTCGATCGCTGCGCCGCCTTCGTCGAGCACGCGGGCGAGCAGCTCTCCGCGCACGATCCCGCCGGCGCAATCGACGAGGACGCGATGGAGCGCGGGCGCCGCGGCGCGTTCGCTTGCCGACAGGTAGGCGTTGCGTGACGAGAGGGCGAGGCCATCCTTTTCGCGCACCGTCGGGACGCCGACGATCTTCACCGGCAGGTCGAGATCCTTGGCGAGCCGCGTGACCACCTTGAGCTGCTGATAATCCTTCTCGCCGAACATGGCGAAGTCCGGCGCGCACTGGATCAACAGCTTGCCGACCACGGTCGTGACGCCGCCGAAGAAATGCGGGCGAAACTTGTCTTCGAGTCCGACGGTCGCCGGTCCCTGCGGCACGATGCGCGTTGCAAATCCGGGCGGGTACATCACCGCGACGGGCGGCGCCCAGATGAGATCGACCGACAACTCGGCGAGCGCGGCGAGGTCGGTATCGAAGGTTCGCGGATAGCTGGCGAAATCCTCATGCGGGGCAAACTGCGCTGGGTTGACGAAGATCGACACTACCACGCGGCGCGCCCGCCGCCGCGCCGCCCGCACCAGCGCGAGGTGCCCGGCGTGCAGCGCGCCCATGGTCGGCACCAGCGCGATCCGCTCGCCGCGCTTTCGCCATTGTTGGACCGCGGCCCGCAACGCGGGAACCGTGCGCACGACACGCAATCGATGGGCCATGTGGACACTTCGTTTGGTTAAGACACGCGATTCCGCGGAAATTACCAAAGCGGCGGTGCCGAAACCACGCGCCTGATTCATGATTAAAGCAGCTGAACGGCCGTGGCGCCTTGATTCCGCACCGATGGGGGATAGGACCTACCCGCTAGTGTCCCGATTCCGAAGTTCGCAAGCACTTGTAGCACGCTCTCATGCGAACCTTCGGAAGCAAAGGGACACTAGCGCGAGGTAGCGTCATGTCGCTTGAGGGGACCACGCAGCGACCGGCGTCCGCGCATGTGGTCGTGCTCGGCAACGAAAAGGGCGGCTCCGGCAAGTCGACCACCGCCATGCACGTCGCCGTCGCCCTGATGAATGTCGGGCAGCGCGTCGCGACCATCGATCTCGACTCCCGGCAAAAGAGCTTCACCCACTACATCGAGCACCGGCGGGCCTGGGCTCGGCGGGCCGGCATCGACCTCAAGGTGCCGGTGCATTTCTGCGTCGCGCGCGGCTCGACGCTCAAGCTCGACGAGAACGAGGCGATCGAATTCGCAGGCTTCGCCGAAGCGGTCAGCGCGGTCGAGCGCTCGCACGACTTCGTGGTGGTCGATACGCCGGGCACCGACAGCTATCTCACGCGGCTCGCCCATTCCATGGCGGACACGCTGATCACGCCGCTCAACGACAGTTTTGTCGATCTCGACGTGCTCGGCACCGTCGACCCCACGACCTTCGCCGTCACCGGCGAGAGCCACTATGCCGAGATGGTGCGCGACGCGCGCCGGCAGCGGCGCCGGATCGACGGCATGCGATATGGACTGGATGGTGGTGCGCAACCGGCTGTCGCTGCTCGGCTCGCGCAACAAGCGGCTGGTCGGGGAAGGGCTGGGCGAGCTCGCGTCCCGGCTCGGCTTTCGCTGCGCCGACGGGCTCGCCGAACGCGTGATCTACCGCGAGTTCTTCCCGCGCGGGCTGACCGCGCTCGACACGCTCGACGAGACGACGCTCGGTGCCCGGCCGAGCCTGGCCCACGTCACGGCGCGCGCGGAGGTGATGCGCCTGATCGAGGCGCTGAAGCTGCCGCTCGACGTGCGCGGCCAGCGCCGGGCGGCGGCGCGCGCCGAGTGGTTTGCGGCGCTCGAGAAGCCGCTCGAGGTCCACGACGTGTCGGCGAGTAGGTCGGGTCGAGTTCTTACCAGACCCAACGCTTCGGCTGTGATTTGTTGGGTCGTAAGACTCGACCCAACCTCGGCCTACGGCCTCCACGCAATCCGCCGCGCCTTTGCGTCCTTTGGAGCCATTGCGTCTGGCGCCCAACATGGCCACCTTATGGGCGGCGGTATTGCCGCCTGTCGAGGCGCCAGCTCCATGGCCAATGACCGCAACCACCGGCCGCCGACGCCGTCCGAGCACGCCCGTACGCCGGCGACGTCGTCGTCGCGCGTCGAGATCGATGCCTTCCTTGCCCAGGTGAAGGGCCTGGGGCCGGCGACCGCAGCCGGCCAGCGCGGACGGCTGATCTTCGCCCTCGACGCCACCATGAGCCGGCAGCCGCTGTGGGATACGGCCTGCCGGCTGCAGGCGGACATGTTCCGCGAGGCGGCGGCGATCGGCGGGCTCGACGTGCAGCTGGTCTATTACCGCGGCCTGGGCGAATGCCGGGCCTCGCGCTGGGTGTCGCAGGCCGAGCGGCTCGGCCGCGCTGATGGAGCGGATCGACTGCCGCGGCGGCCACACCCAGATCGGCAAGATCATCGCCCATGCCAAGCGCGAGACCCAGGTCACCAAGGTGCAGGCCCTGGTCTTCGTCGGCGACGCGATGGAGGAGAAGCTCGACGATCTCTGCCATGCCGCAGGCGAGCTCGGCCTGCTCGGCGTGCCCGCCTTCATGTTCCAGGAGGGCCACGATCCGATCGCCGAGCAGGCGTTTCGCGAGATTGCGCGGCTGACGCGTGGCGCCTATTGCCGCTTCGATCCAGGCGCCGCCCATCAGCTCGCCGAGCTGCTTGCGCGCGGCGGCCGCCTATGCCGCGGGCGGCATGCGCGCGCTGGCGGATCTCTCGGCGCGGCGCCAGGCCGGCGCCGTCAAGCTTATCGAGCAGATGAGATAGCCGACGATGGCCACGATCATTTTCGGCTTTGTAGTGCTGGTGCTCGCTCTGCTGGCGCTCAACGCCTTCACCAAGGTGAAGCCGCACACGGCCGCGGTCGTGCTGAAAACCGGCGGTGGGATCGGCGCGCTTGCGCTCGCCGGCGTGCTCGGCGCGCGCGGCCGGCTCGACTTCGCCATGCCGCTCGGCATCATCGGCCTTGGCCTGCTGGGATGGATGCCCGTGGAGCATTCCCGGCTTCGGCGACCGCACGCGCAAGAGCAGCGGCCAGGTCTCGCGGGTGCGCTCTGCTTTCGTCGAGATGGAACTCGATCACGATACCGGCGCGATGCGCGGGCGCATCCTCGCCGGGCCCCACGAGGGCGTGACGCTGGACGCGCTCGACGTCGCAACGCTCGATCGGATGCCTGGTCGAGATCGACGAGGAAAGCCGCGCGCTACTTATGGCGTATCTCGACCGCCGGGAGCCCAGCTGGCGTGAGCACGCGCAAGGTGATGCGGCAGCGGGGCCGGGCCGCACGACGTGGAGCACCGGCAAAATGACGGAAGAGGAGGCCTATCAGATCCTTGGCGTGCAGCCGGGGGCGAGCGCCGACGACATCGGTCGCGCGCACCGCTCGCTCATGAAGAAACTGCATCCCGACCAAGGGGGGTCGACGTACCTTGCGGCTCGCGTCAACGAAGCCAAGGACGTCCTTCTGCGCCGCCATCGCTGAACTCCTTTACTCGACGCAACACCTGCTCGATACAACGCGTGGCGGCTCCCGTTCGACGCAGGTCCCAGCATAGGCTTTTTGTGTTAACGCGCATTTACGGCGACCGGAACCCGGCGGGCCGGCTTCCGGCGGAAAGCGCTCTTGTCGGCGTCAGTTCTTGATCGTGACGCACTCGACGTCGTTCGCTTGAGATACTTGCAGGCGGCCTCGGCCTTGTCCTTGTCGAGCCCGGCGAATCGGGCGCGGTAGTAGGTGGTGCCACCCTTGTCCACGGTTTCGGTGAACGGATCCGCGCCGTTGAGGATCTTCGACGCCTTGCTCTGCACGGCGGAGAGGCGCTGCTTGGCCTCCTCCTCGGCGGGGTAGGCGCCCACCTGGATCATCCAGCCGCTGCGGATTACCGGTTTCGCGGGAGGGGGCGCGGCCGCCAGAGCGGGTGCGGGCGGCTCCAGCGCTGCGGAGCGGACCGGCAACAGGCCGAGAACGCCAGGTGCTGCGCCGGGCGGCGGAGGAGGCAGGGCGGCTGCCTGCTCCGCCCGCGGCGTTGACGCTGGTTCGGCCGGCGGTGTGGTCGGAATGAAGCGCGCCGGCGCAGTGGTGGCGCTGGCGAGGGCAAGGCGCTGCTCGGGCTTCGCCGTGATCTCCGGCTTCGCTACGACGCCGGGCTTCGCCGCGACCTCTGGTTTCGCTGCGAGTTCCGGCTTCGCTGCAACAGCTGGGGCGGGTGGCGGCGGGACGGGGGCCGCTTGGACAGGAGCCGTCTGGACGGGGGCAGGAGTCGGCGCGGGTGCAGCGGTGGGTGCAGGCTCCGCCGCCGGCTGAGGAGGAGCGACCTGCAATGGCGCGGGCGCGGGGGTCGGCGCGCCGGACTTGACCGTGAGGGTCTTCACCGGCACCGGACGGATCGGGTCGGTGGAACCGGCGCTGACGCGCGATTGGGCGATCGTGGCCGTCGCCGAGGGCTCGGAGCGCGGCGAGCCCGGCGTGAAGCGCGCCGGGCTGCTGGCGGCGCTGGCAACGGTGAACTTCGGCTCCTGCTTGGCCTCAGGCTTGGTTTCGACCTTGGCGGCCGCTTTCGGCTCGCTCGCGGTCTCGGAAGGGCCCCCCTCCGCGACCATCGGCGCGGTCCGCTTGGTCGAGGCCTGAGCGATCTTGTCGTTGATCAGCTCGCGCATCTTCGCGTCGCGGCTGCCAGCGCTGCCGCCGCCCATGACCACGGCCACGAGGTAGCGGTTTCCCCGATGCACCGACGTGACCAGATTGAAGCCGGAGGCGTTGATGTAGCCGGTCTTGATGCCGTCGACGCCGTCGACGCGTCCAAGCAGATGGTTGTGGTTGCCGATCGACTGGCCGCGGAAGGTGAACGAGCGGATCGAGAAATATTTGTAGTACTTCGGGAAGCGTTCCTGGATCGCGCGGCCGAGCGTCGCCTGATCGCGCGCCGTCGTCACCTGGTCATCGTCGGGCAATCCGGACGCATTCCTGTAGACGGTGCGGCTCATGCCCAGCGCGAGCGCCTTGCGCGTCATCAGCCTGGCGAAATCGCCCTCGTCGCCGGCGATCGCTTCGGCGACCACGACCGAGGCGTCGTTGGCCGAACGGGTGATGATTCCCTTGATCGCATCCTCGACCTGGATGGTGCTTCCGGCCTTGAGACCGAGCTTGGTCGGCGATTTGGCCAGCGGCGTCCGCGGAGACCTTGAGCTGGCTGTCGAGCTTGAGCTTGCCGGCCTCGAGTTGCTCGAACAGCAGGTAGAGCGTCATGATCTTGGTGAGCGATGCCGGATGTCGCCGCGCGTCCGGATTGGTCGCGTGCAGCACGGTGCCGGAATTGGCGTCAACCACGATGTCCGCGTAAGGCGCGGCGCCGGCCGGATCGCTCGATATCGTGAGAACAGCAGCAACAAAACCGAACACGCCCCAACGAAGCCCGTCACGGGCTCCGGTCCGGATCCGAAGCATGATAATTCCCCCGTCCTCGTTCCCTACGGGCGCTCCCCAGCGGGAGCGCCGACACCCCTGTCGTGCCGAGGTGTTGCGATTGGACGGGTCAAAAAAGGCGGTTTTCTGATTTTTATTTGCCTTTTTGGCGCCGTCCCGTCCCCCGCTACTGGCGAACGGGCGGCCGGCTTCTCGCCGCACCACCGATTGCCCCAACGGCACAGCCCACGACGCTAGGGGAGGCTGCTTGCCAAAGTGTTAAGCGGGAAAAGCTGGAACATGTGCTATGTTGCACTGCAAAATGAGACTTGACATTTTTGTGCAATGCAATATATTCTGTCCATCCCGGCAGAATGGTCGGGGACTACGCGCGGGCGGGTACACACAATCGGCGAGGCTGCCGGGAGAGGTAATGCACATGGTCAAGAACATCGACGAGATGCAGCAGTTCGGTAAGGAGAACATGGACGCGACGATGAAGTCGTTCGGCGCGTTCTCGAAGAGTGCGCAGGCGATCGCGGTCGAGTTGGCGGACTACTCGAAGAAGGTGTTCGAGCAGGGCACCGCGGCCACCGAGAAGCTGATCGGCGCCAAGTCGCTCGAAAAGGCCGTTGAGGTGCAGAGCGATTACGTGAAGAGCTCATACGAAGGCTTCGTCGCCGAAGCGACCAAGCTGGGCGAGCTCTATGCCGATCTCGCCAAGGAGGCTTACAAGCCGTTCGAGAGCCACTTCGGCAAGGTCGTGTCGGCAAAGTAACGGCGTCCCGATCAGGCGCAAATGAAAAAGCCCGGCTCGATCGCCGGGCTTTAGTTTTTTTGCCGCATGAACCAGAGGGCGGCGCGCTCTTACTTTGCGACGCGCAGGTTCGAGAGCTCGGTCCCGATCTGGGCGAAGGTCGTGATCAACGCGTTCGCCGACGTCAACATGAAGTACTTGTCGGAATCGGGATACTTGCCCGGGCTGCCCGCACATTGCTTCAGCAAGTTAGAAGCCGGGTCGCCGTCCGTGTTGACGTGCACCGTATAGAGCGTGATGCCGGCGGCGTTGATGTTGTTGCAGGTGATCTGCTCGCGGGCATCGATGGACGCCTGGTTGTTGTACCAGCGGTTTTGCGTATTCAGGCCGTCGGTCATCAGGATGATGACCTCCTTGTATTGGTAGTTCGGGTCCTTCGTAGGAACGATGAAGGGGGCACTGGTCAGCGTCTGCCAGCCCCATTGCAGTCCGATCGCCTGGTTGGTGTTGCCGTCCGGCGACAAGCCGTTGACCTTGTTGGTCAGCGCGGTCCAGTCGTAGGTCAGGCCCAGGATCGGCGTCGGGCAGGAGTCATACTGCTCCGCCGGCGCCTGCGTGGCCGGATTGACGGGCGTGGGCGCGGTGTTCTTCGTATCGTAGTCCTGGTCGCGGTCGGTCACGCAGCCGTTCCAGGTGTTGTGGTTCTTGGGCGTCCAGGTCGCCGGGGTCCAGGTGTTGAAAGTCCAGGTCCCGCCGTTGCTCGTGCAGGAGCTCTGCGACGAGATCCATGACTTCGAGCACTTGCCATGCGACGTGCAAGAATTCTGGCCGTTGTAGTCGTTGTCCGAGCAGTCGCCTTTCTTCAGGCAGGAGCTTCGAGTCGAGGCCGACTTGCTGCAGGTGCCGTTGCAGTGCATCCCAGGACGTGTCTTTAGTAAGATCGCCGTCGTCGAACCGGACCCAGGTCTGGGTGTAATTGACGGGATCGACGTTGACGTCCTTGCTGAACGGGATGATCGAGACGTAGACGTCGCCGTTCACCATCGCTGCGTTCTTCAGTTGGCCGAGAAGGTTGTTGGTCGCTGTCTTCAGCGCCGTCATCTTGCCGGCGCTCGACATCGATCCCGTCACGTCGAGCGCGAGCGCCACCCGCAGGCGGGTGTTGCCCCACTTCACCGTCGACGTCGCATTGATGGTGAGCTGTGAAAAGCCGACGACCTTCATGAAGGTGGTCGGGACAACGCCCGATGCCGTCACGACGACTTGCGAGCCGGCCCCCGTGCTGTACGCCGGCGTGACCACGACATTGGTCACTTCCGGGCGGTTGAACAACGCCTTGAAGTAGTCGGTCGCCTTCTGATTGATCTGTGCCTGCGTCATCGACGAGATGTTCTTCGACAGCATCAGCCCGGTCGCGTCGATCGCCATCTGCATGGCGGCCTTGGCCGAGTTGGCGCGGCTATAGTCGACCGCGGAGCCTACGAACCCCATGATCGGAACCGTCGCGAGAGCGAATGTCAGGACGACGTGGCCCGAGTTGGCCGCGCTGAAATTCAACGCCCGGTCGCGCAGTCGATCGAACAGTGTCTGGTTGGGCATGGCTTGCCACCCACAATGCTGTGAAAGTCCAGGGGATGTCGTAAACCGGGGGTGTGAAAGCAGCGTAAAGTTCGATGCGGAAACTCTGTTAGAACCTGCTAACGTTTAAACATCGACGCGATACTTTGCGGAAAAGTCGAGCGGTCGTTCCCGGATTGATCGGGAAGCTGACTTTCGCATTAATGAGATCGCTAGACTTTTAACGAAATGGGCGCTCCGCCGTCGGGCGCCTGCCCGACGGCGAAACGAGCGGCCATCACTTCGCAAGGCGCAAATTGGCGAGGTTCTGCGCGATCGAGCCGAACACGCTGTTGAGCTGGCTGGCCTGCTGGACCTCGTAGTACATGTCGGGCTTGCTCGCGCAGTTCTTGAGCAGCGTCGCGTTGCCGTCGATCACGCGGATCGTGTAGATGCGGATGTTGTCGGCCTTGGCGTTGTCGCAGGCCTTTTGCGTGCGTGCGTCGATCGAGGTCGAGCTCGAGGTCCAGCGGTTCTGCGTGTTGGTGCCGTCGGTCAGCACGATGAGGACCTTGTCGAGATCGGGCGCCGGCGCGGGCGCGTTGAACGGCGCCACCGGCGACAGCGTCTGCCAGGCCACCTGCAGGCCGATCGTGACGTTGGTGTTTCCGGTCGGCGTCATCGCGTCGATCTTGCTGTTGAGCGCGGTCCAGTCGGAGCTCAGCGTCATCATCGAGGCCGGGCAGGCGCTTGCCTGGTGAGCTCGGTACATGGTCGCCGGGCTTCCGGCGGCCGTCGCAGTGTTCAGCACGTCGTTGTTCTGGTCGCGATCCATGACGCAACCGTTCCACTGATGCTGTGGTTCTTGGGGGTCCAGATTCCGTAGTGCGACGTGCAGTTGCTCTGGCTGCTGCTATAGGAGGACTTGCTGCAGGTGCCGTTCTTGGCTTCCCAATCGGACCAGTCGATCCAGTCTGCGTTGACGTTGCCGGTGCCGACATTGACGTCGACCGCGAAGGGAACGATCGACACCTTGATGTCGCCCGGCATCTTCTCCGCCGTTCTTCAGCGTCGTAAGAAGATTGTGCGCCGCGGTCTTGAGCTCGGTCATCTTGTTGGACGAGGACATCGAGCCGGTATTGTCGAGGGCGAGCGCCAGGTTGAGCTTCTTGATGCCCCAGGTCACCTCGCCGGTTGCCGTGATGTTGATCTGCTCCTGCCCAAGGACGCGCCAGAACATGGTGGCGACGGTAGCCGTACCGCTGACCTTGAGATTGAAGCTTCCCTTGCGTGGGGGTGGTGAGTTGCTGCGTCACCTGGACGTTGCTCGCCTCCGGGCGCTGGAACATGGCGTTGAAATAGCCGGTGGCCTTCTGCTCGAGCTGGGCGCTGGAGAGCGTCTGCGCGTCCTTCGACAGCATCAGGGCGGTCGAATCGAGCGCGTTCTGCATGGAGGTACGCACCCGGTTCGCACGGCTGTAGTCGACGGCGGCGCCGACGGCTCCGACGAGCGGGATGATGGCGAGTGCCAGCAGGGGGGCTACGCCGCCCTTGCGATCCTTGAGAATGCGCGCAAATAGCATGGCGAGGCCTCCCCTTCAGGGAAATGCGCTGTCAGTAGTTATTCGGATACTGGGGGTGGGGTCTTGAAACTTTGTGAGAGAGAATCGGCAAATTTCCACTGAATTTGCCGCGAATTGTCCGCAATTGGGTCGCGATCGTTGAGCCGAATACGGCCGTCCGGCAACGGGATTTGCTAAAAACGTAGGAATCGCGGGCAATTGTGCGGAGTAAGACGATCTGGAATGCGGGGCGGCGGCGTCTCTATGATGCACCTGCTGTCGCCTGCGTTTCGCGCCCAAAAGCTGCCACGCCCTGACCCCTAAAGTAGCCATGCGCCAAAGACCCACCCGAGCAAGACCCACCCGAGCCGGACGGACCGCAATGAGTGCAAGGGCGGGGGGCCGGTCGCCCTCGCCGCGTCTGGGGGACGAGGACAACAACAAGCGCCGGGGGCCGGGGGCGCCCGGAACCGCGGTCATCACCAAGACCAAGCCGCAGACCAAGCGGCCGAGTCTCTACCGCGTGCTGCTGCTGAACGACGACTACACGCCGATGGAGTTCGTGGTCCATGTGCTCGAACGGTTCTTCAACAAGGACCACGGAGGCCGCCCATCGAATCATGATGCATGTGCACCAGCACGGCATCGGCGAGTGCGGGGTCTACACCTACGAGGTGGCCGAGACCAAGGTGACGCAGGTTATGGACTTTGCCCGCAAACACCAGCATCCTCTGCAGTGCGTGATGGAAAAGAAGTGACGGCAAGAATCAGATCAGGACGGCTAGATGGAAAAGCGGGAACGCCGGGCCTATATGATCGTTATCACGAGAGCTGACAATGCCGACGTTTTCGCGCAATCTCGAACAGTCCCTGCACCGCGCCTTGGCGCTCGCCAACGAGCGCCACCACGAATACGCCACGCTCGAGCATCTCCTGCTCGCGCTGATCGACGATCAGGACGCCGCCGCGGTCATGCGGGCCTGCAACGTCGACCTCGACAAGCTGCGCCGGAGCCTCACCGCCTATCTCGAGAGCGAGCTCGAGAATCTGGTCAGCGACGGCAACGAGGATTCGAAGCCGACCGCCGGGTTCCAGCGCGTGATCCAGCGCGCCGTCATCCACGTGCAGTCCTCGGGCCGCGAGGAGGTGACCGGCGCCAACGTGCTGGTCGCGATCTTCGCCGAGCGCGAGAGCCATGCCGCCTATTTCCTGCAAGAGCAGGACATGACGCGCTACGACGCGGTCAACTACATCAGCCACGGCATCGCCAAGCGGCCCGGCATGTCGGAAGCGCGGCCCGGTGCGCGGCGCCGACGAGGACACCGATACCAAGACCGGCGACGAGACCGAAGAAGAAGGGCGACGCGCTCGAGGCCTATTGCATCAACCTCAACAAGAAGGCGCGCGAGGGCAAGATCGACCCGCTGATCGGCCGCGAGGCCGAGATCAACCGCACCATCCAGGTGCTCTGCCGCCGGCAGAAGAACAATCCGCTGTTCGTCGGCGATGCCGGCGTCGGCAAGACCGCGATCGCCGAGGGCCTTGCGCGCCGCATCGTGCACGGCGAAGTGCCGGACGTGCTCAAGAACGCGACCGTGTTCTCGCTCGACATGGGCACGCTGCTCGCCGGCACGCGCTATCGCGGCGACTTCGAGGAGCGCCTCAAGCAGGTGATCAAGGAGCTCGAGGCCTATCCCGGCGCGATCATGTTCATCGACGAGATCCACACCGTGATCGGCGCCGGCGCGACCTCCGGCGGCGCGATGGACGCCTCGAACCTGCTCAAGCCGGCGCTGGCGTCGGGCACGCTGCGCTGCATCGGCTCGACCACCTACAAGGAATACCGGCAGTATTTCGAGAAGGACCGCGCGCTGGTGCGCCGTTTCCAGAAGATCGACGTCAACGAGCCGACCGTTCCGGACGCGATCGAGATCCTCAAGGGCCTCAAGCCCTATTTCGAGGACTATCACAAGCTCAAATACACCACCGAGGCGATCAAGGCGGCGGTCGAATTGTCCGCGCGCTACATCCACGACCGCAAGCTGCCGGACAAGGCGATCGACGTGATCGACGAGTCGGGCGCGGCGCAGATGCTGCTGCCCGAGAGCCGGCGCAAGAAGACGATCGGCATCAAGGAGATCGAGACCACCATCGCCACCATGGCGCGGATTCCGCCGAAGACCGTGTCGAAGGACGACGCGGTGGTGCTGCAGCATCTCGACCAGACGCTGCAGGCAGGTCGTCTACGGCCAGGACAAGGCGATCGCGGCGCTCTCGGCCTCGATCAAGCTCGCGCGCGCGGGCTTGCGCGAGCCGGAGAAGCCGATCGGCTGCTACCTGTTCTCCGGCCCGACCGGCGTCGGCAAGACCGAAGTGGCCAAGCAGCTGTCCAAGGCGCTGGGCGTCGAGATGATCCGCTTCGACATGTCGGAATACATGGAGCGCCACACCGTCTCGCGGCTGATCGGCGCGCCTCCCGGCTATGTCGGCTTCGACCAGGGCGGCCTGCTCACCGACGGCGTCGACCAGCATCCGCATTGCGTCCTGCTGCTCGACGAGATCGAGAAGGCGCATCCGGACCTGTTCAACGTGCTCCTGCAGATCATGGATCACGGCAAGCTCACCGACCACAACGGCAAGCAGGTCGACTTCCGCAACGTGATCCTGATCATGACCACCAATGCCGGCGCGTCCGACCTGGCGCGGCAGGCCTACGGCTTCACCCGCATCAAGCGCGAGGGCGACGACCTCGAGGCGATCAACCGGCTGTTCGCGCCGGAATTCCGCAATCGGCTCGACGCCATCATCACCTTCGCGCATCTCACGCCCGAGATCATCGCCAAGGTGGTGGAGAAGTTCGTGCTGCAGCTCGAGGCGCAGCTCGGCGACCGCGACGTCACCATCGAGCTGTCGGAGGACGCCACCAAGTGGCTGATCGACCACGGCTACGACGAGCAGATGGGCGCGCGGCCGATGGCGCGTCTGATCCAGGAGCACATCAAGAAGGCGCTCGCCGACGAGGTGCTGTTCGGCAAGCTCAAGGCCGGCGGCCATGTGCGCGTGATCGTGGTGAAGGACGAGGCCGGCGCCGACAAGCTCGGCTTCGAATATCTCGACGGGCCGGTGACGCCGAAGCCGGAGAAGATCCCCGAGGCCAAGCCCAAGCGCAGCCGCCCGCGCCGCAAGTCCTCCGGTCCGAAGGTGGGGACGGCGGCTCGTCTCCGCCGCGCGGCTCGGTGCCGAAGGTGCCGCTGGTCAAGGTGTGACCGGCTTCATCTGCGAGACCTGCGGCCGTAGGTTGGGTCGAGCCCTCGCGAGACCCAACACTTCGAGGCCGAGTTCGCGATTGTTGGGTCTCGTGAAGAACTCGACCCAACCTACGGTCTGGGGCGCATGACCGGCTTCATCTGCGAGACTTGCGGCAGCCAGTTCGCCCCATCGGCCGAGCCGCCGGCGGGCTGCCCAATCTGTCAGGACGAGCGCCAGTTCGTTCCCCCCGGTGGCCAGAGGTGGACGACCCTCGATGCGCTCGCGCGCCGGCATTTCAACAGCTACCGGCAACACGAGCCTGGCCTGATCGGAATCGGGACTGAGCCGAAATTTTCCATCGGTCAGCGCGCGCTTCTGCTGCGCACGCCCGCCGGCAACATCTTGTGGGACTGCATCCCGTTCATCGAGGGCTCGACCATCGAGATCGTGAAGGGGCTCGGCGGCCTCATCGGCATCGCCATCTCGCATCCGCACTACTACAGCACCATGGTCGAATGGAGCCACGCCTTCGGCGGCGTACCGATTCATCTGCACGCGGCCGACCGGCAATGGATCATGCGGCCCGATCCCGTCATCAAGCTCTGGGACGGCGACACGCTCGCGCTTGCGGATGGGGTCACGCTCATCCGGTGCGGCGGCCACTTCGCGGGCGGTACCGTGCTGCACTGGGCAACGGGCGGGCAGGGGAAGGGCGCGTTGCTCACCGGCGACGTGGTCCAGCTCATTCCCGACCGCAACTACGTGGCCTTCATGCGCAGCTATCCCAACATCATTCCGCTCTCGGCACCGGCGGTGGCGCGCATCGGCAAGATGCTCGAGCCGTATTCGTTCGATGTGATCTATGGCGCGTTCTTCGACCGCGTCGTCCCGCGCGGCGGCAAGGAAGCGGTGCGCCGTTCGGTCGCGCGCTATATCTCGATCGTCACGGGTGACGGTACGGCGGAGCAGCGTTGACGAGAATCTTTTAGCTGGTCGCATTTTCTGCGGAAAACCGGTTTCCACTTTTCCGGAAAATGCTCCATGCATGATTGCGCCCACGGCGATGCTATGGGACAGGGTGCCATGTCCCTCGCGCCGACCACGAGCCCGCCGCCAAGCTCCCGGACCGCCGCGTTCTTCCAAGGCTTCTGCGCCGCCTGGCGTTCGGCGTTGGCGTACGTCCTGATCGGGACCTATATCGGCGTCGCCGCGCTGGCCCATGACTTCGGCTTCAGCCTGTGGTGGGTCGTGGCCTCGACCCTGCTGCTGTGGGTCGCCCCGGGGCAGGTGATCCTGATATCGGCGCTCGGTGCCGGCGCCACGGCGGTCGAGACCGCGGTGGCGGTCGGGCTGAGCAGCGCGCGCCTGCTGCCCATGGTCGTGTCGCTCCTGCCGCTGATCAAGGACAAGGATACGCCCAACCGGGCGCTCATCCTGCCCACGCACCTGACTGCGGTCAGCATGTGGATCGAGGCGCAGAGGTTTCTGCCGGCGTTGCCGCGCGCGATCCGCATCCCATTTGCGAACGGCCTGGGCATCGGTTTCATGACCGCCGCCCATATCGGGACTTTCATCGGCTTCTATCTCGTCGGCTCGCTGCCGCCGTTGCTGACGGCCGGCCTGCTCTTCCTCACGCCGATGTCGTTCCTGATTTCCACCACGCGCAACTGCCGTGTCCTCGCGGATTGGCTGGCGCTCGGCATCGGGACCGTGCTGGGGCCTTTGCTCGCCTGGTGGCAGGTAGGCCTCGATCTGCTCTGGACCGGGATCGTGGGCGGGTCGGTGGCCTACGGCATTCACCGGCTGCGCGAGGCGATGAAATGAGCGGGATGACGGAGCTCCACGCCTATGTGCTGCTCGTGCTCGTCGGCTTCTTGCCCAACGAGGTCTGGCGCATGCTCGGCCTCGTCTTCGGGCGCGGGATCGACGAGGAGTCCGAGCTGTTCACATGGGCGCGGGCGGTGGCGACCGCGGTGCTCGCGGGCGTCATCGCCAAGATCGTCATCTTCGCACCCGGGGCGCTCGCGGGCGTCCCGCTGGCGGTGCGCCTCGGCGCGATCGCCTGCGGCTTTGCGGTGTTCCTGCTGGTGCGGCGATCGATATTCGCGGGCGTCGCTGCCGGCGAGGCCGCGCTCATGCTCGGCGTGCTGCTCGCAGGCTCACCGTAGCGCGGCAGCGAGCTGCTTGGCCTGATCGGCGAGCACGTCGGGCGCCTCCTTCACGCTGGCGGGCGGCTTGAGCGCCACGCCCTCCTTGCGCGGAATGACGTGGACGATGGAGGTGGAACACCACCTGGCCGCCGGCGCTCTCGTTGAACTGCTGGATGGTGACGCCGTCGGCGCCGAAGACCTGCACGCTGACCTTGGCGATCTTCTGCGCGACCTTGATCACGTGGGCGAGGTCGTCGGGCGAAACGTCGAGGATGTTGCGCGCCGGCGCCTTCGGCAGGACCAGCGCATGGCCGGGCGCGCGCGGCATGATGTCGAGGAAGGCGAGCGTCTTGTCGTCTTCGTAGACCTTGTGGCACGGCAACTCGCCGCGCAGGATCTTGGCGAAGATATTGTCTGGGATCGTAGGTGGGCATCGGCTCCTCCCGTCGGGAAACGTCTTCGATTGCAGGCGCGCGCGGAACGGTCAAGAGGCTCGTCAGCCTTTGCGGAACGGGGCCGCCTCCGCCAGCTCCTCGCCGGCCGCCGCCACATAGGCGCGCTCGTGCTTGAGGAAATCGTCGATCGCCCGCCGCAGGCCCGGGTCGTCGATGTAGTGCGCCGAATAGGTCGTGGTCGGCAGGTAGCCGCGCGAAATCTTGTGCTCGCCCTGGGCGCCGGCCTCGACCCGCGCGAGCTTGCGTTCGATGGCGTATTGGATCGCCTGATAGTAGCAGAGCTCGAAATGCAGGAACGGATGATGCTCGATGCAGCCCCAATGGCGGCCGAACAGCGTGTCGGAACCGATGAAGTTGATGGCGCCGGCGATCCAGCGGCCGTTGCGCTTGGCCATCACCAGCAGAATGCGGTCGCGCATCTTCTCGCCGACGATCGAATAGAACGAGCGCGTGAGATAGGGCCGGCCCCATTTGCGCGAGCCGGTCTCCATGTAGAAATCGAAGAAGGCATCCCACACGCTTTCGGTGAGGTCCGAGCCGGTCAGCCAGTGCACGCTGATGCCGTTCGCGAGCGCGTCCTCGCGCTCGCGGCGGATGGTCTTGCGCTTGCGCGAGGAGAGCGCCGCGAGGAATGCGTCGAACGTGTCGTAGCCCGCGTTCTCCCAGTGGAACTGCTGGTGGGTGCGCTTGAGGATAGCCGCGCGCGCCGAGCAACTGCCATTCCGCCTCGGTCAGGAAGGTGACGTGGACCGAGGATGCGTTCGAGCGCCTGCAGATGTCGACGAGGGCATCGGCGAGCGCCGTGCGCACGGCGTCGGCGTGCGGCCCCGGCCGCACCAGCAGCCGGCGGCCGGTCGCCGGCGTGAACGGCACCGACACCTGCAGCTTCGGATAATAGCTGCCGCCGGCGCGCTCATAGGCTTCGGCCCAGCCGTGGTCGAAGACGTATTCGCCGTGGGAATGGGATTTCGCGTAGCAGGGGACGGCGCCGAGCAGGGCGCCGTCGGCGGTCCTCGGCGAGCAGATGCATCGGCTGCCAGCCGGCTCGGGCGCGGACCGAGTCCGGACTGCTCCAGAGACGACAGAAAGTCGTGTGAAATGAATGGGTTATAATTGTAATCTGATGTCGTTTCTGGGCACTTGGAGGCGTTCCCGCTGTCCTGCTCTGGGCCGGCCGGATTGGCGCAAGCGTCCCACGCCTCGGCGCCGACGTCGCCGATGGAATTGGCAACCCGCAAGCTCAGTTCGATCGAGGCCATGGGTCAGTGCTTGTACCGCGATGCAATGCAATTTTATGGCCGAAATCCCTCGAAGATCATCTGGTCGGCGTAGCGCGCAGACTTGTTCGCGGTCGGCGGCGCTACGGACCGTCCAGGTCAGCAGCGGCAGGCCGAAGAGCCGGCGCGCGGCGGTAGGGATGGCCGACGGCAGGTCGTTGACCGAATAGGCGACGAATTGCGGGCGCGTGCGCAGCGCGTGCCCGAAATAGGCGAGGCTGCGCTTGGTGCGCGCGCGGCAGCCGGTCCCACTCGCGATGCCGGTAGTGTCGCTCGGCGACCATGCCGCGCGGCAAGCCGGGCGCGATCTCGCGCAACGCCGCGATCGGAGCGGGATCGAACGACATCAGCGCCGCCGGCCCGGCATAGCGCGACAGCACGTCGGCGGCGCGCGCGGACGAGCCGGCAGATCGCCGTCGAACCGGCTCTTCAACTCGATGACGAGGGTCGCGCGGCCCGCGACCAGGTCGCACAATTCGCCGAGCGTGATCATGCGGTCGGCGGTCGCCCTGAAGCGGCACGCGCTTGAGCTCGGCGGCCGTCATGGCGTCGAGCCGCGTCGCTGCCTTCGGTCAGCCGGCCGAGCGCGTCGTCGTGATGCACCATGGCCTCGCCGTCGGCGCGTGATCTGGACATCGCATTCGATCCCGTAGTTGCTGGCGATTGCCGCTGCGAATGCCGACGGCGTGTTCTCGATGATGCCCTTGTGGGCATCATGCAGGCCGCGGTGCGCGACCGGTCGCGCGATCAGCCAGTCGAGGCCGTCGCGCATCGAGCATTCGCGTGGGTCAGGCGACCTCGAAGATGCCCTCGACCTCGACCGCGGCATCCGCCGGCAGTGCGGCGACGCCGACCGTCGATGCGCGCATGGCGGCCCTTGTCGCCGAGCGCCGCGACCATGAGATCGGAGGCGCCGTTCATCACCTTGGGACCGTCGAGAAAGGTCGGATCGGAATTGATGAAGCCGCCGAGGCGGACCACCTGCTTGACCTTGTCGAGATCGCCGACCGCCGCCTTGACCTGCGCCAGCAGGTTGATCGCGCAGGCGCGTGCCGCTTTTTGGCCGTCCTCGACCGATACGCCGCCGCCGAGCTTGCCCTTGGCGACGAGCTTGCCGCTCGCGTCGAGGCAGATCTGGCCGGAGACGAACAGCAGCGAGCCGATGCGCACGAAAGGGATGTAATTGGCGACCGGGGCTGCCGGGGTCGGGAGAGCAATTCCGAGCTCGGCCAGCTTTTTCTCCACCGTTCCTGACATGATGCTCTCCTCGCTGCCGCGGTCTGACCAAATCTGTTCGCCTGATGCCCTGTCTTCGCCGATCGAGCGCCGTCTTGCAAGCCGAGCGGCAAGCGAGGTGAGAAGAGGGCAGTTTGCATTTCCGTGCCGCGCGCGGTTGCAGGACGCGAACGGCATCCTTATGTTGCGCCGCAAATAGACGGCGCGGAGGCTGATTCCGATGACGATCATCGACAGGTTTGGGCTCGTCCGGTATGGGCTCGGCGCATCCATCGTGGCCGTGGCAGCACTTGCCGGCAGCTTCGGCCTGCGACACGCGACGGCATTGACGCCCGCGGGCGAGCTGGCGTCCCACCGCGCGGTCTACGAACTCAAGCTGGCGCAGACGCGTGGCAATTCCGCAGCGGTATCCGCGCGCGGTCGCATTCTCTACGATTTCTCCGGCAACGCCTGCGACGGCTATGCGCTGCAATTCCGTCAGGTGTCGGAGCTCGACAACGGCGAGGGCAAGGTCACCCTCAGCGACCTGCGATCGACCACGTGGGAAGACGGCGCCGCGAAGAAGTTCATCTTCAAGTCGCAGAACTATCTCAACGAAACGCTGGTCGATACCGTCGATGGGCAGGCCGAACGCCAGGCTGACAAGGTCGCCGTGAGCCTCACCAAGCCGGCGGACAAGAAGTTCGATCTCGAAGCCGCGATCGACCTTCCCGACCGATCACATGCGCCGCATCATCGAGGCTGCGCGCGCGGACAAGAACATTCTCGAGGTTCCCATCTACGACGGCTCCGACAAGGGCGAGAAGGTCTACAACACGCTCACCGTCATCGGCCGCGAGATCGCGCCCGAACGAGCGCGTGCCGACCGATGCCGCCGCGGGCAAGGAGGCGCTCGCCGGCCTCAAGCGCTGGCCGGTCACGGTGAGCTATTTCGACAAGAAGCGCAAAGCCGCGGCGATCAGCCGCCGATCTATTCGATCAAGTTCGAGCTCTACGAGAACGGCGTCTCGCGCGCGCTGATGCTCGACTACAACGATTTTGCGATCAGCGGCGAGCTCACCGCGATCGAGATCCGCGACACCAAGCCGTGCAAGTGACGGAGATCTAGTGTCCCGCTTCCAACGTTCGCATTGCATTGCAGCACGCTCGGGTGCGAACGTTGGAAGCAAAGGGACACTAGCAAGCGTATGGTTCTAGTGCGGTTTTGGCTCTGACGTTCCGATGAAGAACGTGCTGCGAGACTGATCGGAACGTCAGAGCCACCGCACTAGTCGCTATCCTCTTTCGTCGGTCCTTCTTCCAAGTCCTCCTCCTCGTCGTCGAAGGCCAGCCCCTTGACGATGGCCGCGTCGCCGAATTTCTCGCGCAGCCGGTCGATGGCCTGCTCGGCTTCCGCGGTGCGGCGGTCGAGGAGGTCGGCGAAGTCGGCGCCGTCGGCGTCGGAGAGCGCCGACATGCCGATGCCGATGCAGACGGAACATCGTGCCGTCGGTCTCGCGCGCCAGCAGCTCGCGTGCCGGCGGCGAAAATCCGCGCGGCGAGCTGGGTCGGGTGCGCGAGCGATCTGCGCTCGCGTGCGGATGCGGAAATCGGCGGTCTTGAGCTTGAGCGTCACCGTCGCGCCGGCAAGCTCATTGGCTTGAGCCGGGCGGAGACTTTTTCCGTCAGCCGCCACAGCCGCAGCTCCAGCGGCCGGAAGTCCGCGATGTCGTGATCGAAGGTGGTTTCCGCCGAAATGCTCTTGGCTTCGCGCTCGGCCCGTACCGGACGGTCGTCGAGGCCGTGCGCCAGGCGCGCGAGCCGTGCGCCCTCGGTGCCGTAGCGGCGTATCAAGCTCGGTCTCGCCGGCACGCTGCAGGTCGCCGATGGTGCGCAGGCCGTCGCGGGCGAGCCGCTGCTGCGCCATCTTGCCGACGCCGAAGATCAACGTCACCGGCTTCGACGCCAGGAACTGCGCCGCCTCGGCTGCACCGAGAACCGCGAAGCCGCGCGGCTTGTCGAGGTCGGAGGCGATCTTGGCGAGGAACTTGTTGGCAGGAGAGCCCGATCGACACCGTGATGCCGAGGGATTTCTCGACGTCGGCCGCAAAGCCCGCGAGCGATTTGGCGGGCGACATCCTGTGCAGGCGCGTGGTGCCGGTGAGATCCATGAACGCCTCGTCGATCGACACCGGCTCGACCAGCGGCGTAAGCGTGCGCATGAGGGCGCGCACCTCGCGGCCGACGCGCGCATATTTCTCCATGTCGGGGCGCACCACTGCGGCGTGCGGGCAGAGCCGCCGCGCCTCGAACATCGGCATCGCCGATCTCACGCCGAAGGTGCGCGCGACATAGCAGCAGGTGAGCACGACGCCGCGCTGACGCCCGCCGACGATGACCGGCTTGTCCGTCAGCGAAGGGTCGTCGCGCTTCTCGATCGTGGCATAGAAGGCGTCGCAATCGACATGGGCGATCGCGAGCGTCTCGATCTCCGGATGGCGCAGGATGCGCGGCGAGCCGCAGCCGGAGCAGCGGCCGGCCCCGTCCGGCGCGTCACGGCGGCAGTCGCGGCAGAACCCCGGCATCGTCTGCGCCTTCGTTCACGGCGTGTCCCGTTCCCAGCCGTGGCCGGCGAGCAGCTCGCGCGCCCGCATCAGCGTGTCCGGATCGATCTCGTATTCCGCGGCGAAGGCGAGCAGCAACGACTCGTCGGCGGCGACGTGATCCAGTACGCCGGCGAGAAATCGCGGCTCGCGCGCGGCGTCGCGGATGGAGTTCGGGGCCGATGCCGGTGATCGCCAGGAACCTGCCGAGCCGCTCGGGCTCGGCGGCGATGAAGCCGAGCGCGGTGATCGCGAGCTCTTCCGCCGCGGCCCTCTGCTCGCCGCCGGGCTCGCTGCCCGCGGCCCGGTCGCGCCGAGGCTTGTTGCCGGCCTTGTTGCCTTGGGACTTGTTCGTCGGGGACTTGCGCCCAATCGTCATCGCAACCTCCGCGGCCGCGAATCGCGTGGGCCAGGGTGGAAGCGCAGGAAACCCCTGACGGGCGGTTCGATCAAGGGCCGGCTATCCCGGCGGAACAAGTCTCTCGACGCCGGGGCGAGATGTCGGCTAGGGGAGGGGCCGGAATTTCATGCTGGGGACTTCACGCAGGAGGCGTCGATGCACAAGGGCCATTTCTCCGTTGCCGGAATGAGTGTTCTTTTCGCATTGGGGCTGGCAGCGTGGGAGGTATATTTCTTCTGGTTCGCAGGTTCGTTCAAGAGCTTGGAAGGTACGGTCGGCTTGTTCACGCCGGACCGGCTCGGCTTCAACATGGCTTGGCTCGCCGCCATCTACCTGACCTTCCAGTTGATCTCGATTCCTTTCGGTCTGCCCACAGGCAGGCACCCGCTTCATCGGCGTGGTCGATGGCATGGCGTCGCTGGTACCGCTTGCGATCGTGCTGATCGTCGTGTTCGGAAAGCCGCACCTGCTCGGTACCTCGCAGCGGTGGGAAGCGGCGTGGCTGCTCATCTTCATCACCATGGTCGACCTCTTCGGCGGATACACGTTCAACATCGCGCTCAGCCGCCGTACCATGGATGTCGGTGCCGTGACGCCGGCCTGAGGATTTTCCTCCGGTTCCAGATTCCCGTCGGCCGCTGACGGCGACGGCGTCCAGGCGCGGTCGCCGTGGCGCTTTCGCGTGGGTGGAACTTCGATTCAAATTTTAGACAAAAAATCAGGCTGCGATTAACCGCGTATGCTTGTGATGCGAACGTTGGAAGCGGGACACTAGCCGCCGAATCCCCATGATTTCGGCCAATTTCCGGGGCATTCCGGCCGCCATGGCAGCGCCTTGTCGTTTGCGTTTCCGTAACATATCGGCACTAGTTTTCATCATTGTGCCTGGCATGCATGCCGAGGCATGCAGCCCACGGTCCCCACGGGGTGATCGGCTCGGGCGCCGGGACTGTTGGAAGGTCGGGGGATGTCGAAGACCGTCATGATCGTGGAGGACAACGAGCTCAACATGAAGCTCTTCCACGACCTGTTGGAGGCGCACGGCTACCAGACCGTCGGCACGCGCAACGGCATCGAGGCGCTCGATCTCGCCCGCAAGCATCATCCCGATCTGATCCTGATGGACATTCAGCTGCCCGAAGTCTCCGGTCTCGAAGTGACCAAGTGGCTCAAGGAGGATCCGGAGCTCAAGGCCATTCCGGTGGTCGCGGTCACCGCCTTTGCGATGAAGGGCGACGAGGAGCGCATCCGCGAAGGCGGCTGCGAGGCCTATCTGTCGAAGCCGATCTCGGTCGGCAAGTTCATCGAGACCATCCGCCACTTTCTTGGCACCGCCTGAGGAGACCGGTCGATGACCGCCCGCGTTCTCGTCGTCGACGACGTGCCGGCCAACGTCAAGCTGCTGGAGGCGCGGCTCTCGGCCGAATATTTCGACGTCGTCACCGCCATGAGCGGCGCGGAGGCGCTCGCGATCTGCGAGCGCGCCGAGTGCGACATCGTGCTGCTCGACGTGATGATGCCCGACATGGACGGCTTCGAGGTCTGCCGCCGCCTCAAGGCCGGGCTCGCGACGCATCACATCCCGGTGGTCATGGTCACCGCGCTCGACCAGCCGTCCGACCGGGTGCGCGGCCTCGAGGCCGGGGCCGACGATTTCCTCACCAAGCCGGTCTCCGACGTGGCGCTGATCGCGCGCGTGCGCTCGCTGTGCGCGCCTCAAGTTGATGACCGACGAGCTGCGCATGCGCGCGCGTGACGTCGCGCGACATCGGCATCGAAAGCCCCGAGCGCGAGGCGATCGCGGAGGCCGGACGGAATGGCCGCATCCTGATCGTCGACGATCGCGCCGCGTCCTACGAGCGCATCGCCGCCATGCTTGCCGGCGAGCATCGGTCGATGTCGAGGCCGATCCGAATGCCGGCGCTGTTCCATGCCGCGGAGGGCAACTACGATCTGCTGATCGTCTCGCTCGCGCTCGAGAATTTCGACGGGTTGCGGCTGTGCAGCCAGGTCCGCTCGCTCGACCGCACCCGCAATGTGCCGATCCTGGCGATCGCCGACGCCGAGAACAACGCGCGGCTCGTGCGCGGGCTGGAGATCGGCGTCAACGACTATCTCTCGCGGCCGATCGACAAGAACGAGCTGCTGGCGCGCGTGCGCACCCAGATCCGCAAGAAGCGCTACACCGAGCGGCTGCGCGACAACGTGCAGATGTCGATCGAGATGGCGATCACCGACGCGCTGACCGGCCTCTACAACCGCCGCTACATGGAGACCCATGTCGGCACGCCTGGTCGAGCAGGCGGCGACGCGCGGCAAGCCGCTGACCGTGCTGGTGCTCGACATCGACTACTTCAAGTCGATCAACGACACCCACGGCCATGACGCCGGCGACGACGTGCTGCGCGAGTTCGCGCTCCGCATCCGGAAATCGATCCGCGGCATCGATCTCGCCTGCCGCTACGGCGGCGAGGAGTTCGTCGTGGTCATGCCGGAGACCGATCTTGCGGTCGCCACCATGGTGGCGGAGCGGCTGCGCCGGCGCATCGCGGGCGAGCCGTTCCCGATCCAGCAAGGCGCGCGCACGGTCGAGGTCACGATCTCGATCGGGATCGCCGCGCTCGGCGGCGGCGACAATGCCGCGAGCGTGCTCAAGCGTGCCGATCAGGCGCTCTACCGCGCCAAGCGCGACGGCCGCAACCGCGTGGTGCCGGACGCCGCATAGCGCCTCACAGCATCCAATCGGGAAAGCTGTTGTCCGAATCTCGCCGTTTGGCTAAATGGTGGCGGTCAACCCTAATGCTTTAGGTTGACGGAATTCTCTCCGCTATCCACAACCTAAATTGTTGATTTCCGAGGCGGTTGCGCTACTTTGCGGCAGGCGGTGGAGGCGCCTCACGGCCGATGATCCACGGGCGGGCGGGGCATCACGAAATCGCTTATCGTATTGATAACCCTACGGAATGCTCAGGTCCGCCGCATCTCCTGGGTCCGTGGGGTTCGGCCGGTTCGGGGGCGGTACGAGTGGCCTCCTCATGACGCCGCTCCCGACCGGCCACCTTTTCAAGGCGTACCGGGTCGTCAAAATTCACAGTTGATTTCAGAGTAATGCGAAAGGCGCCCCCCGATTCGGGCGCCCTTTATTCGTGCGAATGGCTCGCCGTTACTTGATCTTGGATTCGCGGAACTCGACGTGCTTCTTGGCGACCGGATCGTATTTCTTCTTCACCAGCTTGTCGGTCATGGTGCGCGAGTTCTTCCGGGTCACGTAATAGAAGCCGGTGTCGGCGCTCGACACCAGCTTCACCTTGATGGTGGTGGCCTTCGCCATGATCGATCCTCGACAGCGTTGATTTGGCGCGGACCCTAGCCGCTCGTCCGGCAATGTCAAGGAATGCGGGGCGAAACCGTGCAGCCTTACAGCAAGTTCCCGCCGGAAGCGCCCGCGCGGCATCGAGTAGAACGGCACCGGCAGGTCGTGGCCGAAGCCGTCGGCGATGCGGGCGTCGAGCTCTTCCAGCATCACGCCGGTGACCGCCGGCATGTCGAGCTGCTTGGCCTCGGCGAGCGACATCCAGACGAGCTCGACGAGCTCGGCGTCGGGGCCGGTCACGCCCTCGATGCGATGCGCGATCGCGCTTGCATCCACGGTGAAGAAGCGCGCGTCGAAGCGCCGCGGCCGGCCGGGCGGCGTGATGGCGCGGCCGATGAAATGCAGCGCGCCGAGATCGGGCAGAATCTTCGCCTCGGCGAAGGCGGTCCACGGGCCGTTCGGAACCTTGACCGTTTCCGTCGCTGCGCACGCCGAGCAGCAGGCCGGTCTCCTCGAATGTCTCGCGGATGGCGGCAAGCGCGAACGCCGCGCCTTGGCGGCGCTCGCCCGCTGTACGCGCTTCATCAGATGCGCCTCGAGCGTGAGGATCGAGCGGCTCGCGCCACCGGCATGAGCCTGTCGACCGGATCGACCCGGCCGCCGGGAAAGACGAAGCGGCCCGGCATGAACTTGTGGCGCTGGTGGCGCTTGCCGAGCAGGACTTTTGGCACCGGCCCGCGATCGATCGACCAGGATCAGCGTCGCCGCATCCTTCGGCCGCACATAGGCGGACGTGAGGTTGCGCTCGACCTCGTTCATGCGCTTGACGAAGCGGTTCATCCGCTCGATATGGTCGGTGCGTCGCTCATCGCGCGTTTCTTCTTGCTCGCCGTACTGCGGGTTTGGCGGAATGCTCGCGGGTCGTGCGTTCGCGCCGCGGCCGTCCTCGGCCGCGCGCCGTTATAGCGCCCTTCGGACAGAAGCTCGAATCGCAACGCGCCCGCGACCGGCGCCGCTTCGACCAGGCGCACGGTGACGCGGTCGCCGAGGCGGTAGCGTCTCGCCGCTGCGATCGCCGATCAGCGCATGCCGGTCCTCGTGGTAGCGGAAATAGTCCGCGCCGATGGTGCGCGCCGGGATGAAGCCGTCGGCGCCGGTGTCGTCGAGCTTGACGAACAGGCCGGCGCGGGTGGCGCCGGAAATGTGCCCCTCGAAGGTGGCGCCGACGCGGTCGGCGAGGAAATGCGCGAGCAGGCGGTCGAAGGTCTCGCGCTCCGCCTTCATGGCGCGGCGCTCGGCGGCCGAGATCTGCGCGCCGATCTCGCTCAGCGCGGGCACGTCCTGATGATCCGGCAGGGCGCCGTCGCCGAGCTTCAACGCGCGGATGAGGCCGCGATGCACGATGAGATCGGCGTAGCGGCGGATCGGCGAGGTGAAATGGGCGTAGCGGCGCAGGTTGAGCCCGAAATGCCCGTAATTCTCGGCGGTATATTCGGCCTGCGCCTGCGTGCGCAGCACCACCTCGTTGACCAGCTTTTCGACGTCGCGGCCCTTCACGCGCGCGAGGATGTGGTTGAACTGCTCGGCCCGCAGCGCGCCGGCCTTCGGCAACGAGATGTCGAGGCTTTGCAGGAATTCGCGCAGCGCATTGACGCGCTCGGCGTCGGGCTCGTCGTGCACGCGGTAGATCAGCGGCATGCGCGCCTGTCTCCAGAGTCTCCGCGGCGGCCACGTTGGCGAGGATCATGAATTCCTCGATCAGCCGGTGGGCGTCGAGGCGCTCCGGCGTCATCACGCGGTCGACGGTGTTGTGGGCGGTCAGCACGATCTTGCGTTCCGGAAGATCGAGATCGAGCGGCGCGCGCTCGTCGCGGGCGCGCTTGATCGTCCGGTAGGCGGCGTAGAGCGGCTCGAGGATGGAGGCGAGCAGGGGGCCGGTCGTGTCGTCGGGCCAGCCGTCGACCGCGGCCTGCGCCTGCGTGTAGCTGAGCTTCGCGGCCGAGCGCATCAGCACGCGATGGAAGCTGTGGGAACGCTTGCGTCCGTCGGCACCGACGACGATGCGCACGGCCAGCGCGGCGCGATCCTCGCCGGGCCGCAGCGAGCACAAGTCGTTGGAGATGCGCTCCGGCAGCATCGGCACGACGCGATCGGGAAAGTAGACCGAGTTGCCGCGCACGAGCGCCTCGCGGTCGAGCGCGGAGCCGGGCCGCACGTAGTGGGCGACGTCGGCGATGGCGACGCTGAGCACGAAGCCGCCGGGATTCTTCGGATCGTCGTCGCGCACGGCGTGCACGGCGTCGTCGTGGTCCTTGGCGTCGGCAGGATCGATGGTGATGAGCGGCAAGCTTGCGCCAGTCCTCGCGGCTCTGCGAGCGTCGCGGGCTTGGCGGCTTCCGCCTCCGCCAAGGCGGCAGCCGGAAAGACGTGCGGGATCGAATGGGCGTGGATGGCGATCAGGCTGACCGCGCGCTCGGTCGCGAGCGAGCCGAGCTTTTCCTTCACCCGCGCGGTGGCGAGGCCGTAGCCGCTCCTGCTCGCCGCCACTTCGACCGCGACCAGGTCGCCGTCCTGTGCATCCGCGCCGGCGCCGGGCGGGATCGTGAGCTCGCGGCCGATCTGCTTCTTGTCGATCGGCTCGAGCCGCCCGCCGCCGTCGGGCCGCGCACGGAAAATTCCGAGCACGCGCTGCTTGGCGCGGTCGATCAGCTTGATGACGCGCCCGCTGTGGCGGATCGCTTCGTCCTTTTCGCCGGCTTCCTCGACGCGGAGCAAAGCGCGGTCGCCGACCCCGGCGATTTCATTGGGACGGGCGCGGCGCGGGATGTGCAGGCGGATTTTCGGGGCAGGGCCGTGCTCGGCCTCGTCCCATTCGGTCGGCACCGCGATCAGCTCGCCGTCGGTATCGCGCGTGGTGATGTCCGCGACCACGACATTGGGCAGCGTTCCCGGCTGATGCAGCTTCTTGCGGCGACGCTCGACTTTTCCTTCGTCGGCCAGCTCGCGCAGCATGCGCTTGAGCATCGCGCGGTCGGCATTCTTCAAGCCGAAGGCGCGCGCGATCTCGCGGGTGCCGATCTTGCCTGGCTGCCTGCCCGATGAAGGCGAGGAGGTCGTCTTTGGAAGGAGGGGATGGTCTGGTGTTACTGCTTTTCACGAAAATGAAGTCCGCGAGAAAAACTCGCCTGAGCCCTTATATAGGTGCGGCCGCCGAGTGCCGCCAGGGGGCGTCACTCGGTCGCCTGGCTTGAATTGTCATTTGGCAGCCTTGGCCTTGCGGGCCGGCTTCTTCTCCACGCTCACGGCCGGCTTCGCGGCTGCCTTCGGCTTGGTGGGCTTCGACTTGGCGGGTGCCCTGCGTGCCGTGCTGCGCGGCTCGGCAGGAGCGCTGGGCGCCTCGGCAGGAGCCTTCTCCTTTGCAGGGGCCTTCGCCTTTGCAGGAGCCTTCTCCGTTGCAGGCGCCTTGGCCTTTGCAGCTGCCTTGGCCTTTGCAGGTGCCTTCTTGCCGTTGCCGCCACGTGCTGCGCGCGCATCGAGGAGCCCGATCGCCTGCTCGAGCGTAATCGTCTCCGGCGTCATGTCGGACGGCAGCGTGGCGTTGACCCCGTCGTGGCTCGCGTAGGGCCCGTAGCGGCCGTTCTTGACCACGATGGGGCCGCCCTTGTCGGGGTGATCGCCGAGTGCGCGCCCGGGGTCGGCGCCGAAGCGGCCCTTGCGCGGGCCCTTGGCCTTCTTCTCCTCGATCAGCGTCACCGCCCGATTGAGGCCGACCGTCAGTACGTCGTCACCGTCGGTGAGATTGGCGTAGGTCTTGCCGTGCTGCACGTATGGCCCGAAGCGGCCGACGCCGGCCAGGATCGGCTCGCCGTCGTCGGGATGTTTGCCGACCTCGCGCGGGAGCGACAGCAGCCCCAGCGCACGCGTCAGATCGATGTCGTCGGGCGACACGCCTTTCGGGATGCCCGCGCGCTTGGGCTTCTCGCCCTCGACGGCTTCGCCAAGCTGCAGATAGGGCCCGAAGCGGCCCGAGCGCAGCGTCACCTCGAGGCCCGTCGCCGGATCCTCGCCGAGCTTCTTCATGCCGCCGTCGGGCCCGCCGCCATTGCCGGGAGCGAGCTGGCGCGTGTAGCGGCATTCCGGATAGTTGGTGCAGCCGATGAAGCCGCCGAACTTGCCGAGCTTGAGCGAAAGCTTGCCGGTCTCGCAATTCGGGCATTTGCGCGGATCGGTGCCGTCGGTGCGCGGCGGAAACAGGTGCGGCGCCAGCATCTCGTCGAGCGCGTCGATGACCTGAGTGACGCGCAGCTCCTTGATGTCGCCGACCGCGGCGGTGAATTCGCGCCAGAAGTCGCGCAGCAGGTCGCGCCATGCCATCTCGTTGTTGGAGATGCGGTCGAGCTGCTCTTCGAGGCCGGCGGTGAAGTCGTATTCGACGTAGCGGGCGAAGAAGCTTTCGAGGAATGCGGTCAGCACCCGACCTTTGTCCTCGGGCACGAGGCGCTTCTTGTCGATACGCACGTAGCCGCGGTCCTTGAGCACCTGCAGGATCGAGGCATAGGTCGAGGGCCGGCCGATGCCGAGCTCCTCCATGCGCTTGACCAGTGATGCTTCCGAGTAGCGCGGCGGCGGCTCGGTGAAGTGCTGGCTGGCGTCGATCTTGCGCTTGGCCAGGCTCTCGCCGGCGCTCATCTCGGGCAGCCGCTTGCCTTCCTCGTCCTCGGCCGGATCGTCCATATCCTCGTGATAGAGGGTCAGGAAGCCGTCGAACTTGATGACCGTGCCGGTCGCGCGCAAATCGATCACGCGGCCCGCCGCCTTGGCGGTGATGTCGGCGGTGGTGCGCTCGAGCTCGGCCGATTCCATCTGGCTCGCCATGGTACGCAGCCAGATCAACTCGTAGAGCCTTGCCTGGTCGGAATCGAGGACCGACTTCGTATCCTTCGGGCGGCGGGCGAGATCGGTCGGGCGGATCGCCTCGTGCGCCTCCTGCGCGTTCTTCGCCTTGGTCTGGTAGCGGCGCGGTGAAGCCGGCAGATAGCGCTGGCCATAGTCGGCGCCGATGACGCTGCGGGCGGCGGTGATCGCTTCCTCGGCGATATCCACGCCGTCGGTACGCATATAAGTGATGAGACCGACGGTCTCGCCGTCGATGTCGATGCCCTCATAGAGGCGCTGCGCGATGCGCATGGTGTGGGCGGGCGCGAAGCCGAACTTGCGGCTCGCCTCCTGCTGCAGAGTCGAGGTGGTGAACGGCGGCGGCGGGTTGCGTCTGGTGGGCTTGGCCTCGATGTTGGCCACGGCGAACGCCGCGCTCTCCAGCGCCGTCTTGAACGCCTCGGCCTCGGCGCCCGAGCCGATATCGAGGCGCTGGATCTTCTTGCCGTCGGCGCCGACCAGGCGGGCCTCGAATTCGTCGCCGCGCGGGGTGGCGAGCGTCGCGAGCAGCGACCAGTATTCGCGCGGAACGAATTTCTCGATCTCCAACTCGCGGTCGCAGACCAGCCGCAGCGCCACCGACTGCACGCGGCCGGCGGAGCGCGCGCCCGGGAGCTTGCGCCAGAGCACCGGCGAGAGCGTGAAGCCGACGAGGTAGTCGAGCGCGCGGCGGGCGAGATAGGCGTCGACCAGCGCCCCGTCGATATGACGGGGGTGCTTCATGGCGTCGAGCACCGCCTGCTTGGTGATGGCGTTGAACACCACCCGCTCGACCGTCTGCTTCTTAAGTGCGTTCTTCTCCTTGAGCACTTCGAGCACGTGCCAGGAGATGGCCTCGCCCTCGCGGTCGGGGTCGGTGGCCAGAATCAGCTTGCTCGCCCCCTTCATGGCCCGGGCGATGTCGTTGAGGCGCTTCTGGGACTTGTCGTCGACCTCCCAGATCATGCGGAAATCCTGCTCGGGATCGACCGAGCCGTCCTTGGCAGGGAGATCGCGCACATGGCCGAACGACGCCAATACCTCGTAGTCGGAGCCAAGGTATTTGTTGATCGTCTTGGCCTTGGCCGGGGACTCAACAACAACGATATTCATGAAATTCCAATGGTTTAGGAGCCTATTCGAGGCCCGTTTCGGCAGAATCGGCGCCGTTTGTCGGGGCGGAAGATGGGGATGTCAACCCTCGCTGTCAAACCGGGCCGTGCCGCCGGGGGGCCTTGGTGGAACCGGAAGCGCGTCCGGAAGTGGTATAAAATCTCATTATTATTCCGTGCCTTAGTTGGCAAAACCTCATCTCGCTCATGTAGATAGATACGTGTCAGAGGCGGCCTCGGCCGCCGGGTCGAGCGACGCACGGTATCAGCAATAGGTTACCGTTGCCCGATAGGCCGAGTCAGAGCAGCGACACCAGGGCGCCCCCATGGCGCTCGAGCCGACCCGCCAGCTCGAGCTCGAGCAGCACCGTCCGCACCACGGCGGGCGGGCTTCCGGACAGGCGGACCAGGTCGTCGATCGACACCGGCGTCGGACCGAGCAATTGGGTGATGCGGGAACGCTCGTCCCGGCCCGGGTCGGCCCCCGGCGCGGCAGGGGGGCCCGGCTCCTCGAGCTTGAGCTCGATCGGCTGGCCCAGGATCGGACGCAGCACGGTGATCACGTCGGCTGCGTCCGTCGCGAGGGTCGCGCCCTGCTTGAGCAACTCGTTCGTCCCCTCTGCTCGCGGATCAAGGGGAGAGCCGGGCACCGCAAAGACCTCGCGTCCTTGTTCCAGTGCGAACCGCACGGTGATCAGCGAGCCCGAGCGCCTGGCCGCCTCGACCACCACGACGCCCGCCGCAAGGCCCGAGATGAGCCGGTTGCGGCGGGGAAAATCCCGCGCGCGCGGCTCCCAGCCCATCGGCATTTCGGAGACCAAGGCGCCTTGCGGCAGGATCGCCTTGGCGAGATCGAGGTGCTCGCGTGGATAGATATGGTCGTGGCCGCCGGCGAGCACCGCGACCGTCCCGGACGCAAGGCTCGCCCGATGGGCGGCGGCGTCGATGCCGCGCGCGAGACCGGAGACGATGATGAGACCTGCGAGGCCGAGATCGCGCGCCATCCGCTCGGCGAAGCGCATGCCTGCGGCCGAGGCATTGCGGGCGCCGACGATCGCGACCATTTGCAGGGCCAGCGCCGACGCGTTGCCGCGTACCGCAAGAAGCGGCGGAGCATCGTCGATCATCCGCAGGCGTTGCGGATAGTCCGGCTCGCATGACGCAACGAGGCGCACACCGAGGGACTTCGCGGCCGCGAGCTCGCGCTCTGCGTCCGCCCGTGAGCAGATGCGGGCGGAACGGGTTGCGCCGCCCCGCCGCGCCAGGTCGGGAAGCGCGGCAATGGCCGCGCTCGCGCCGCCGCAATGATCGATGAGCGCGCGGAAGGTGCGTGGACCGACATTGTCGCTGCGGATGAGGCGGAGCCAATCGAGCCGCTGCTCGTCGGTCAGCCGGACGTCTCTGTCGTCTACGCTCACGTTGCCCTCCGGAAATCGGCGGCAACCATGGCCGATGGCGATCGACGTCACAATCCGGAATTGCGCGCCGAAGAAAAATCACAGAAACAATCTGGATAATAAGGTACCTTACTTTCCTGTGTTTGTGTTTTTTGGCAACAGCAGATCGGTGAGCTTGCCCGCGCAGCCTTCGCGCTACCTCAGGGAAACCCCTCGCCTGATTTTCAGGTGTTTACCTGATGGCCTACGACACGCGCGCGCGCGACACTTGCGCCGTCGGTGAAGGCGAATCACCGATCACGCGATTTTATCGAGCATAAGCACAAGCATGTTTGGCGCGCGCGAAGGGGGGGAAGCGAGATGACAACGGCAGAAGAGCCGTCCTATGGCACTTTCGACGGATGTCCCGCCCGGTGGACACCTTATGAGGCATGGGTGCTGTATGTCCGCACTTGGCGGAAGGTTCACCCCGCAGAATTGATGATCGAGGCGCGGCCGACGACCAAGACCGAATTCGAGCGCGCCTTCCCTCGGCTCCCCGCCATGCCGAGCGCCGCCTTCCAGGCCAGCGGATAGGCCTGTGGTCGGCGCGGCGAAACGATCAGCGGTCGAGTCACGCTTTGCGATCTCGGCCATGCCCTCGCGCACCTCGTCGTCGGCGTAGGTGAGCTTGCCCGCGTCCCTGAGCTTCAGCCAGTCGTCGTGTTGCAGCCCGATCCGGCGCGCGCCCGGCACACATACGCGAACGACGCGAACCACAGGCGCAGCTGGTTTGCACGCATTGTGGCGCTCGCGCGTGCCATCCGGAAAGACATGAACCGTCACTGTTTGTCCGGTTGTCCATCTGCCTCGGCGTGGCGCTTCATCGTCAGGATTTGGTTTGCACTCGGCACGCGCCAGCGAGGTGACGACAAAGCGGGATTGGCCTCCCCATTGGTGAACTCGGCCTTACCGACGACCCGCCGCCAGCGGTTCCAGCTGCTGCGACGCACCGTCGTCCACATGAAGTCCTTGAACAATCGCGCTGGCTTGCCGGTCCGCCGGCTCTTCGCCTCCGCCTGCTCAAGCTCGCGCGCGACCTCGGCATTCAGCCGCTTGTTCTGCGCCAAGCCGAACAGAAAGTGCACCTCGTTCGCCTCGCACCATGCCATCAGCTCATCCTGCGCGAACCCGCTGTCGGCGCGCAATAGAATGCGCACCTTCGGCCAGCGCTGCCGGATCTGCGCAACGATGCGCGCCACTTCCTCCACCGCACCCACTGCCGCGCCCATGCTCGCGACCGCAGCTTCGTCCCAAAATCGCAACCAAAGCAGGTTTTTGAGGGCCGTGAAATATCCTCGAATGAAGCGGGCGGCGGACCCGCCGATCCCCATCAGACACACACGGTCCCTAGAGGCTCAGGATGATACCCTTGGGGGCGTGCGCATAAACGCGCTGGCGGAATTCCGGTCTTGCGGGTCGAAGCGGAAGGGGCCGATTTGTGATAGCGGTCGGCTGGGTCGGCTCAGTTCGAGCCGGTTCAACGTCGACTTCCCTGCGACCGGCGCGCAGCCTCCCGTCGCGCTTCGAGCTTGCCTGCCAACACCGCAATCACCGGATCATGCGTAGCTCGTCGTGATCGTTGAGATCCTCATAGCCCAGCGCGATCCCGAACACCCGCTGGCCAATCCCGCTGAACTCGGTCGAAATTGACCCAGGAGCGGAACTCTTGTGCGGCAAGAAAAGAAGATGATGCCCCCCTTTCGCCTGCGCGCAAGCCTGATGTAGCGTTTCCTTGGAGCCGCCAGCGGGAGATGCCGAATCCCAATCAATGCAACGGCGGCAAGGGTGCCATCGGCGGGCCTCCACCAAAGGGTACCGCGCCCATGCCAAAACTCTACGAAGCCCTCGCAGAAGCGTTCCTTGCGGAGGGAGTCGACACGCAGTTCGTCCTGATGGGCGACGGCAACATGCACTGGTCCACCGCCTTTGCCAAACTGCCGGGCGTGCATACCGTCCACGTCAGGCACGAGCACGCCACCGTGGCGGCGGCGACAGCCTACAACGTAGCCACCAACAAGGTCGCCGTTGCCTCCGTCACGTGCGGCCCTGGCGTGACCCAGTTGATGACGGCGCTGCCGGCCGCGGTTCGCGCCCGCCTGCCGATGGTGGTGTTCGCCGGCGAGTCGCCGATCAACGCCAAATTCTACAATCAGAACATCGACCAGGCGCCGCTGGTGACGGCGACCGGGGCGCATTACATCGCCGCGCACAGCGTGCCGCGCATGATGGACTACGTGCGCGAGGCCTTCCACATCGCCAAGTACGAGCGGCGGCCGGTGGTGCTGGGCATTCCCTACGACCTGCAGAAGGTCGAGCACATGTCCAACCAGCCCTACGAGACCTCGGCGATGTACCAGCCCAAGGTCGGGCGCATGCATCCCGATCCCGAGGTCGTGGCCGAGGCCGTCGAGCGGCTGGCCGCGGCAAAGCGGCCGATCGTCCTCGGTGGCCGCGGCGTGCTGTGGTCCGGCGCGCGGGATGCGGTGATCAAGCTCGCCGATCGCTGCGGCGCCTTGCTCTCCAACACGCTGCCCGCGCGCGGTCTCTTCCACGACCATCCGTTCGGGCTCGGCATCACCGGCAGCTACTTCACGGCGCTGGGCAGGGAGATGTACGAGTCCGCGGACGTCGTGCTCGCGGTCGGCACGAGCCTGTCCTACTACGTCGGTGGCGGGCACTTCTGGCCAAAGGCCTACAAGATCCAGTTGGACGATGCCCCGCGCGGCTTGCGCGATGGGCTGAAGGCCGCCGACCTCTACGTCAGATCAGATGCGCTCATCGGCATCGAGGCGATCCTTGCCGGCCTCGACAAGAAGCTGGGCGCCTGGCAAACCGACGGCGGCGGCGATACGCACGAAAGAGCTGGCGCATCGCATCGCGACCGAGCCGGCGGACTCGATGGAGTTCGACATCGCGCCCGGAGTGCTGGATCCACGCGAGGTGATCCGGGCCATCGACGCGGTCGTTCCAAAGGACTGGGACATCGTCGTCGGCGGCGGCCATCAGGCCTATTTCAACGCCCAGATGCGTGGCAGGCCGGCGGAGCGCTACACGACGGTCCGTGAATTCGGCGCGGTCGGCAACGGCCTGTCGTATGCGCTCGGGGTTGCGGCTGCGCGCCGGCAGGGCCGCGAGGGCAAGATCGTGCTGTTCGAAGGCGACGGTGGGCTCTTGTTCCATATCCAGGAGCTCGAGACGCTCAAGCGTCAAGGATATCGCATCCTGATCTGCGCGATGAACGACGGCGGATACGGCTCGGAGTTTCACAAGCTGCGCGCCGACGGCATCGACGACAGCTTGGCTGTGTTCGGCCGGCCCGCGCTCGAAAAAATCGCGCGCGGCTTCGACCTGCGCGGCCACGAGATACGCGATGTGTCGGTAATCCCGAAGCTGTTCGCCGACTTCGCCGCGCAGGGCGAAAGCGAAATTTGGAACATCCAAATCTCCGACCAGGTCACGGCGCCGGTGATCCGCCAGACCATCAAGCGCGGGCACGGCAATATGTGAGCATTTCGATCAGGTTGGCCGTGTTCGTCGCATAAGAAGATGGCATGACGGCCGCTTGCCGTAAGTCGCCGAATACGGCCACTCTACAATCAAGCAACGCTCTCAGGTCCGCTATTGGGTCGATGCTGTCGAAAAACGATTTTGCTCATCCGAGCGAGCAAGATTGATTCAAGATCAGGCGCCAATGCGCAACGTTGATTCAAAAATCCGTTCGCCCCGATTCGATTGTTGCGTATTCTTATTCTACAGCTTGTCCGCGGCGACTTTTTCGACAGCATCGGTCATGAGCAGAAAGGCTCGCGACGAGCACATCTCGTCTGCAACGCATCTGAAAGCGGACGTAGTCGTGGCGCGCGAGCAGGTCCGAAAAGTGCCGATTGTGTTGCAAAAGTCGTTCTGCAATGGTGATGAAAAATTCTGCGGGCTGCAGGTGCGGCTTTCGTGTACGGATGTGAGGGACCTCATCGCCTCACGTTAAACTCACGGGCGACTTCGGTAACGCGATTGAGGTTATACGAATTGGCGATTGCTTTTCGTTTCGTGTTTTCGCGAAAAATTCGTTGCCCTGCAACTTTCGACTTTTGCAACACAATCTGCCAATTGCGGACATTCCCGCGACCACAGCGGCGGCGCGTCTTAACCGCCCTCGGGGAATCTCCTGGCTACTTTCGATGGTGCGTCATTGCCTACCAGCACGCTCTCCCGAGCCGCCTCACGCCGCCACCGGCTCGTCGAGCACCTCGCGCACCTTGGTTGCAAGATCGCGGCGGCCATAGGGCTTGCCGAGGAGATGCGTCACCTGCGCCGCTTCGGCCGCCTCGCCGTTCATGGCGCCATGCGCATATCCCGAAGTGTAAAGCACCTTGAGTCCGGGATGGCGCCGGCGCAGCTGCTCGGCAAGCTCGCGGCCGTTCATGCCGCCGGGCATGATCATGTCGGTGAACAGGAGATCGGGTGCGCACCCGTGCTCGACCATCTCGATGGCACGCCGGGCATCCTCGGCGGCGACGACGCGATAGCCGAGTGCGGCGAGCTGGGCCGAGGCATACGCGCGCACCAGGGCGTCGTCCTCGACCAGGAGGATGGTCTCGGTTCCTGTCGCCAGCTTGACCGGCGCGGCTATGGCTGGGACCGCGGCATCCCGCGACCGTGGCAGGTAAAGGCGCACCACGGTACCCACGCCGACCTCGGAATAGATGCGGACGTGGCCTTCCGACTGCTTGATGAAGCCGTACACCATGCTCAAGCCGAGCCCGGTACCCTTGCCGACGTCCTTGGTCGTGAAGAACGGCTCGAAGACCCGCGCCAGTACGTCGGGCGCCATCCCGGAGCCGGTGTCGGCAATTGCGATCATGACATAAGAGCCTGCCGGCACATCAGGGTTGCTGGAGGCGTAGTTCTCGTCGAACTCCGCATTCGCGGTTTCGATGGTCAGCCGCCCTCCGTTCGGCATGGCATCGCGAGAATTGACTGCGAGGTTGAGCACCGCGCTCTCCAGCTGACCGCGGTCGACAGTGGCCGGCCACAGGTCGGCACCGCGTGCGAGCTTGATCTCGATGTGCTCGCCGAGCGTCCGTTCCATCAGCGGCACCATGTCGCTCAAAAGCTCGTTGATATCGGTCGGCTGCGGCAACAGTGTCTGCCGTCGGCCGAAGGCGAGAAGGCGGCGGGTGAGATCGGCGCCGTGCTCGGCGGCGCGCCGCATCGCCTCCGCGAGCTGGCGCAGGCTGTCGTCCTGGATATGGGTGGCGAGCACGTCGGCATTGAGCAGGATCGCGGTCAGCATGTTGTTGAAGTCGTGCGCCACGCCGCCAGTCAGCTGACCGACCGCTTCCATGCGCTGCGCCTGTGAGAGCTGAGCCTCGGCGTGTTTGCGGTCGGTGATGTCGGTGACGATCGTGCCAATCGCCGAGACCGAATTGATCGCATCGAGCAGCGGGAACTTGACGCTGAGCATCGTGCGCCGGCCGGTCGGCGTCTCGATCGGTCATCTCACGCTGGAGCGGAGCCTTGGTCGCGATCACCTTGGCGTCCGCCAGCGCGACCTCGTCCGCTCCTTCCTTCGACATGATGTCGCGGGCGGTCTGGCCGACTGCGGGCCTGATGCTGGCGCCGACCCAGGTCTCGGCAGCGCGGTTGACGAACGTGTAGTTGCCGGCGAGGTCCTTGACAAAGACGAGAACCGGAGCGTGATCCATGATGGCCTGGAACTGGGCCTGATTGATGCGCAGCGCAGCTGTCTGCCTCGTCACGCTGCCGTGCGCGCTCGCGCAGACCTGCCTCGGCGGCCGACAGCGCCGCAGTGACGATGCCTATTTCACGGATCGGCGTGTCGATCGGCGCCAGCTTTTCGCCGCGTCCCAGAGCCCCGGCCTGCCTGGCGAGCGCCTCGATAGGAACTCGCAACCTGCGTGAAATGGCGTACGCGCAAAGAAGCGAGAGCAAGAGGAGGCTTATACCTCCGATCACCGTATTGCGGATCGCGGCCCGCGCGGCTGCGTCAACCAAACCCTGTTGAACTGTCGCCGCAACGAACCAGCCGGCCTTAGTCGGCGCCACGACCCGCAATACCGGCGTGCCGTCCAGATCTCTGGCGGGAGAGATCACGAGCTCGCCGCGCGCTGTCAGGAGGTCGGGCGAAAGGGTGGTTCCAAAAAAGCGCTCGTGCAGTTCGGATCGTGCAATCACTTTCCCCTGGCGATCGGACAGAGTACTCACCCATCCATGCGGCAGTCTTTCCCCCGGCATCAGCTGGAGCATTCGATCAGGAAAAAAAGACATGCTCAGGATAAACCGGACCTCGCCTTGCTGAAGGACCGGCACGACTACTTGCAGCCGAAGGTTGCCGGCCACAGCGCCAGTGAACAGGTCTGACACCTGCGGCGACTTGCTCGCGATCGCTCGGAGCACGGTCTCCGGATCGCCGGTCTTCGGCAGCTCAGTGCCATAGGGAACAAGCGTATTGACAATCTGCTGCAGACTTAGGTCAAGCACCACGATGTTGGAGTCGTGGACCGCGGCGGTCGCCTGGGCCTGAAACTCGGCAAGGTCGCGTCGATGCAGCGAGGGCGATGTCGCAAGCGTTGAAAGCTTTACGAACATGCCCTCTATGTCACGATCGATGTCACTGGCGAGATCGATCGCTGATTGCTGCAGCTGCTGCTCGTAAGACCGTCGTTCGAAGCTGATGAAATTCCACAGCAGATAAGCAGAGAACGCGAAAGCTGGCGCAAGCGTGCTGATGACAAGAAGCCGCAGGTACCAGTCTATCGACCGGTGCCCCTCCAACGGCTGGAAAATGCGACGCCGCCAGCTTGCTCCCGAACCCGCACCATTCTGGCCATGATGAGAGGTCATATGGGTGCCTCGTCAATCTCCATATACCACAGTGGGCGGTGGTGTGGCGCTAGGTCGGGTTCCACGCGTATGGCATGACCGCTATGGGTCGATGCTGTCGAAAAACGATTTTGCTCATCCGAGCGAGCAAGATTGATTCAAGATCAGGCGCCAATGCGCAACGTTGATTCAAAAATCCGTTCGCCCCGATTCGATTGTTGCGTATTCTTATTCTACAGCTTGTCCGCGGCGACTTTTTCGACAGCATCGGTCAGGAGCGGCGGATTGGGCCCATATGCAACAATTCCGCTTTACCCTCGATTGCTGACGTGTCAGCGGACATGCCGTGAGTTCGCGTTCGGGCCATTCGCTACCAAATGCGCGGCCAACTGAGCCTTGTTCCTGCAAGGCCCCCAGGCAGCTTGACCGCTCTCTTGTTAAGCGAGCCCTTTAATCCAGTTTACATCCCGGCACGAGCTTGACAGCTATGGATGAGTGGCGCCGCGCCCTATTCCAACGCCGCCTTCACCTTCTCCAGGCCCGCATTGGCACATTGCTCGTCCTTGCCGGGCGAGCCCGCGACGCCGACGCCGCCGATCACGTCGTTGCCGAGCTTGATCGGCACGCCGCCGTCGAGCGACGTGATGTTCGGCAGCAGCACTTGTGCGCGCCGCGACGGGCGGTCCGGCAGTTCCTTCGAGAACTCGGTCGTGGTGATCGCGAAGGTGCGCGCGGTGTAGGCCTTGCGTCGCGCGGCCTCCATGGCGTGCGGCCGGGCGTTGTCGTCGCTAGCGGCGATGATGGTGTCGCCGCCGCGGCCTACGACCACGATAGCCGAGCTGGTGAAGCCGAGCGCCCGGCAGGCGTCGACCGCCCCGGTCGCGATGGCGAGTGCGACCGCATAAGAGACGTCGCGCCGCTGCACTAGCTGTTGGGCAGAGGCTGTTTCGGCGATCGACGCTGCAAGTGTGCCGGCGGCAATCAATACGAGCGGTATGCGGATCATGGTGGGCCCCTAGGTTGGAGAAGAAACGAGCCTAACAACGAGGCGCAGGGCTGTCACCGATTGAACCTGCGGTCGCTGTGATGGGATCAGGCCCGGACGCGTCAGCCTCCGATCGTGAAGCGTCAGAAGCGTCGAACTGGTCCCGTTCGCAACATTTTTCGCTTGGCCCCCAACTGCTGACATGAGAGCCAACATTGATTTGCGCCGCTTCGGGACAAAACCTGACTCGTGCACCGCAGCAACGATGTTGCGTATGCCTGCCTATTCGATCACCTCGTGATGCGCGCGAGCAGGGTGATGGGCGCACTGCTGATCTGCCGTGTAACAGAGCTCGCCCAGTTGGTCGCCTCGGTCTGTGATTGGCTCGAGCCGCTACTCGATCCCCGCGGCGCCAGCGAGCCGGACGAGCTTGCCCCAGTCCTCGACCTCGATCGCGACGAACTTCGCGAGTTCGTCCGGCGAAGTCGGTGCGCCCGGGATTAGGCCCATTTCGTTGACCAGCTTCTCCTGGCCCGCGGGACTTGCGATGTAACGCACGATCTCGCTGTGCAGCCGGTCGATGATCGGGCGCGGCGTGCCCGCGGGCGCCATCAGCATCTGCCAGGGCGCCGTATCGAAGCCCTTCACCGTATCGCCGATCGGCGGAACGTTCGGCAGCGAAGCGATGCGCTTGGCCGTCGTCACGCCGATCGCGCGCACCTTGCCGGCCGCGATCTGCGGCAAGGCTGGCGGCGGATCGCTGAACAGCAGCGGAATGTGACCGGCGATCACATCGTTAAGTGCGGGCACCGTTCCGCGGTAAGGGACGTGCGTCATCTGCACGCCGGTCAGGCTCTTGAACATCTCGCCGTAGAGATGGTGCGAGGCGCCGACGCCGCCCGATCCGAAGCTGAGCTTGCCCGGGTTCTCCTTGGCGTACTTGATGAGATCGGCGACCGAATTGATTGGCAAGTCGGGATTGACCACGAGGATGAACGGTAGGTGTGCCACCATCGCGATCGGCTGAAAGTCCTTCACCGGGTCGTAGGCGATCTTCTTATAGAGCGTCGGATTGACCGCCATGGCGGAGCTCGTCGCCATCAGCAGCGTGTGGCCATCGGGAGCAGCCTTCGCGACGGCATTCACCCCGACTTGCTGGCCCGCGCCGGGCCGGTTCTCGACCACAAACGGCCTGCCGATCCGCTGCTCCCAAACCTGCGCCGCAATGCGCGCCAGCAGGTCGGTCGAGCCCGCCGGCGTGAACGGGACGATCACTGTGACGGTCTTGGACGGCCAATCCTGTGCCGACGCGGAAACGATTGCGGCCAACAAAACAAGGAAGGGCCACAGCAGCCACCGAGGAGTCATGGGCATGCCTCCGGTTGATCTGGCTTCCGGAGACAAGCATGCCCGGTCAAGCCGGCCGCGGCAAGGCGGCCAGGGGGCGCGCCACCGTCAGCGATCGGCCTGGAAGTGCCCGTCGTTCTGGCTGGTGCGCGCAACCGTCGAGACACCGACGCCGCCGGCGCGCGGCACCGGCACGCTCACGACGCCGAGCAATGTGATGAACTCGCGTCGCCCCATGGGTTCGCCTCTGCTGACGAGCGCACCCTGCGTTGAACGAGAAAACGGTCGTTGTGCATCACAGCAAACTTTATCTGCCCTGACCGAAATGGGCCGAACTCATTCGATCACCTCGTCAGCGTGAGCGCACAGCGTCTGTGGCACGGTGCGGCCGCGCGGGTTGGCGGTCGTCAGGTTGACGACGAGGTCGAATTTGGAAGCCAGAGGCCGCCTTGGCTCATTCCACCAGAGCGATCACGCGCACCGGACTTGCGTCCCCACCTTTGATGGCGAGTGGCACGGCCACCACCGTGAAGCGGTTGTTGCCGATCTGCGACAGGTTGGTCACGAACTGGATCAGCGGCAGGTTCTTGTGCATCAGAGCCAGGTGATTGGCGATCCACACCTCGCCCGGATCGAGCTTCACGCCGCGCCAGAGCGGCTTCTCCGGGAACACGTCGATCGCCAACCCCGCCGCGCCCTTGTTCGCCACGTATTCGGCGACGCCGCGCTCGAGATAGGGCATCTGCTCCCAGAAGCCCGGTTTGCCCCACATCTTGTCGGTCCAGCCGGTGTTGATCATGACGATCGTGTTGGGACGGATCTCGACGCCGCTTTCGGCGACGTCCTTCACGGTCACGACGGAGTTCGGCCCCTTGCCGGGCAGGTTGATCAGCAAGCCCTCCTTGACGAACTGCGCGATGGGCATTTGATCGACCGATATTCCCTTCTCGACCATGTGGCGCGGCGCATCGATATGGGTGCCGTTGTGCACCAGGATGGAGAGCACCGAGATCATCGACCGACCGTTGACCTGGTGATCGCTGCTCAGCGTCATGCCTTCGGCGCGCAGCGCTTCCTTTTGTGCCTCAGTGATGGATGAGATCACATTCACGCGGGACGGATTGTCGAGATAGGGCTTGAGCCCCGGTATGGGTGCCATGTTGCTTTCGATCGGCAACGACAAGTCCACCACCCGGCTGAATTTCAATTCAACGGGCGCCTGGGCCAAAGCAACCGATGCCGTTCCTAACGTGAGAGAAAGTAAGGCAAGCATTCGCGCCTTCATCATGATTGTCCTCCCACAGTGCTGGCGACGTGCGCTCTTTCCATCGAAGCTGTCGGCATCGGTCGCCGACTGGCCCAATTCTAAGCAATGAGGTGGAATTTGTCCGCCCTACCGGGGGCGATCGGAGCGATGTCCGAACTGGATCAAAATACGAAGAACTCGTATTGAGCATATCTCGTCCGCTTTACCCCGACAGCGACAGTTGAGCGGACATTCTAGATCGGCAGCTTCGTGCCGATTGTGTTGCAAAAGTCGAAAGTTGCAGGGCAACGAATTTTTCGCGAAAACACGAAACGGAAAGCAATCGCCGATTCGTATAACCTCAATCGCGTTACCGAAGTCGCCTGTGAGTTTAACGTGAGGCGATGAGGTCCCTCACATCCTTACACGAAAGCCGCACCTGCAGCCCGCAGAATTTTTCATCACCATTGCAGAACGACTTTTGCAACACAATCTGCCATGAACCGACATCCGAGCCTGCTGTTCCGCTCCTAGCGGCGTCCACTCGCGGACTGCACCGCTTGGGTCACCTGCCGTCAAGTGTCATCCGGGTCAAAATTCGTCATGCCCGGGGCGATCTCGGCCGTGCGCGAGCCGAGGTCCTTCTCGTAGATGTTGCCCAGGAACGCCCGTCAAGCCGGAATTGCGGTATTGCGCCGGATAGGCGGGTCCGATGAGGGCTCCAATCCCAGCAAGGAAGCTTGACACCCAAAGGCTACGGGCCCGAAGATCGGCTACGCTATTTGCGTGAAGCAGATTGATCTGAAGGCCCTTGTCCTTAGGTGCGATGCTCAACCTCAGCTGCCGGTGACTGGCCCTGCTGATCCTGGCAGACCGGCGGCTGGCGCTGGTGGACGGTCGGACGTCGAAGCGATGCGGCAGGGACGAGTGACACGACGAGGTCATTATGAGACTTCGAGGTGCGTTGCAGGTCGTATGCACGACCTTGCTGATGTGGATTTTTAGTGCTTCGGTCGCATCATCTGCGACCCGTCGCGTCGTGCTGCTTTTCGACGAACGTCCCGAATTGCCTGGTTTGGCACAATTCGATGCTGAATTTGTCGACAAGTTTGCTTCCGGCTCCGTCGAGCATGTCGAGGTTTTCCGTGAAGCGATGGACCTGACTCGGTTTAGCTCTGACGCGCACAAGGTGCTCCTGCGTGATTACCTTCGGAAGAAGTATGCGGACAAACAGATCAACGTGACGCTCGCCATTCGACAACCTGCGCTCGACTTGCTACTGAACTCTGTCGATCCGGTGTTTCCCGGGGCAGCCATTGTCTTCCTCGGGGTAGACTCAACGTATTTGGACGGCCGCTCCTTGCCCCCCGGCGTCAGCGGCGTGCTCTTGACGCGGAAATTTGCGCCGACGCTTGAACTCGCTCTCCGCCTCCATCCCATGACCGAGAATGTCGTGGTGGTTAGCGGCGGTGCGGAGATCGATACCAAGCTCCTCGAGGCAGCGAGAAAGCAGTTCCAGCCGTATGATGGACGCGTATCCTTCAGATATCTAACCGCACTGCCGATGCAAGAGCTCCTGAAAGAACTCTCGCAGTTGCCGCCCCGCACGATCGTCCTCTACACGACGTTTTTTAGAGATGCCACCGGGCAGGCCTTCGTGCCACACGACGTCGTGGACCGAGTTTCTAAGGCGGCGAGCGTGCCGGTCTATGGTTTTATCGATCAGTACGTTGGCCGTGGCCTCGTTGGTGGCGACGTGTACAGCTTTGCAGCGCACGGCGCGCAAGCAGCGATGCTCGCCTTGCAAGTTTTGGGCGGTAATACGAGCTCTGGCATGGTGGTGACCGGGAGCAGCATGGTGCTCTTCGATTGGCGCCAGCTTCAGCGCTGGAAGATCAGCGAGTCACGGCTGCCGCCCGGCAGTGAAATCCTGTTTCGTGAACCGACCGTTTGGGAGACCTACCGCTGGCAGATCGTCACGATCGCCGCTGTCATCCTGGCGCAAGCTGCGTTGATCCTGTGGTTGCTATGGGAACACCGCCGGCGCCGCAAGTTGGAGGTCGAAGGGCGGCAACGGATAGCTGAGCTTGCCCACATGAACCGCCACGCCACGGCCGGTGAATTGTCGGCATCGATTGCGCACGAGCTCAATCAACCGCTCGGTGCCATCCTCAACAACGCCGAGACGGGAACAATCATCCTCAACTCGCCGTCACCGAACTTGGACGAGATGAGGACGATTCTCCATGAGATCAGGCGCGACGACCAGCGGGCGAGCGAGGTCATATTGCGGCTGCGTCGTCTCCTCACAAAGACTGCCTTCGAGGCGCAGGATATCGAGCTCAATGAAACCGTTCACGAGGTGTTTGAATTTCTTGCGGCACAAGCCGCTGCGCGCGATGTCAAGCTGCATAGCAGGCCAGTTCACGGGTCGCTGCGCGTGAGCGGTGACCCGGTTCAGTTGCAGCAGGTCATTTTGAATCTGGTCGTAAATGGCATGGATGCGATGGTCGGCGCAACCAACGGACGGCGCGAGGTGACCAGCAGCACGTCAGTGGACGAAACGTCAGCGAAGATTTCGATTGCCGATTGCGGCCCCGGCATCCCGTCGGACAAGCTGAAAGCGATATTTGAGCCGTTCTTCACGACCAAGGGCGACGGTATGGGCATGGGCCTGTCCATTGCGCGCACCATCGTCGAAGCTCACGGCGGCCGGATATGGGCTGAGAACCACACTGCGGGCGGCGCTATATTTCACGTCAGCCTACCGCTGGCTAAGTCCAACTAATCTCGCGACTGCGAAGGCATTGGGCGTTACTGCTCGTACGTGGCGATGAGGTGATCGAATAAATCATACAACCAGCAAACGTCGCTTGCTGCGGCGCATGACCCGCAGGCCGATGGGACATTCTGCGCCCTGCATTCAGCAGACATTGGGTCGGCCTTTAGAGCGCCGGAACACGCGCGCCACGGCTGAACGACCGGCGTGTGCTCAACGGTATCTTCTTGGTGTTGCGAATCCGGAGCGCCATGGCGTGATCTGCCCGCCAGCCCTAATCGGAATTAACGACTTTTTGCGTGTCGGCGACACGCAATATTGAGCTTTATCCCGGTAGAATCCGATAGAGACAAATTGAAACGTATCCGACTTACGCCGGCCCATCCTAATGACTTGCGAAGAACGTGAAGAAGTCGAACGTGAGACGCTGCTGCGGGCGCTCGCGATCGTGCAGAAGTACCAGGACGACAACTGGCGGCGGCTGCGCGTGAACGACATCTGCTCCGACATCAAGCGCCTGCTCAATGAAGAAGCGGCGCGCCTGTCCGACCGCGTGAGAAACTGAAAATCCTGGCTGCGGGCCGCCGTCAGGCGTCCGACACGGCCGCCTTTCCGATCTTGCCTTCGGTGCCGTTGATCAATCGCGAAATGTTGGCGCGGTGCATGATCCACAGCATCGCCGTCAGCACGACGAAGAGTCCCGCCTCGGGCCGATACCCGAGAAGCCACAGCGCCGGCGGCGTCACGGCGCTGGCGACGAGCGCGGCGAGCGAGGAGTAGCGGGTGAGCGCCGCGAGCGCGAGCCAGATCAGACAGAAGGCGATCGCCACCGGCCAGGCCAGCGCCAGCAGGATGCCGATATAGGTCGCCACTCCTTTGCCGCCCTTGAACTTGAGCCAGACCGGGAACAGGTGGCCCAGGAAGGCGCCCAGCGCTGCGGGGATCGCAAGCTCGTGAGCGAAATACTGATACTCGCGGCCGTAATACCAATACACGATGAGCACCGCGGCGGTGCCTTTGAGCGCATCGCCCAGCAGCGTCGCCGCCGCGAGCCCCTTGCGGCCGGTGCGCAGCACATTGGTCGCGCCGATATTGCCGGAGCCGATGGAGCGGATGTCCTTCGTGCCCGCGAGCCGCGTCAGGATCAGTCCGAACGGGATCGAGCCGCAGAGATAGCCGAACAGCAGCGCCGCCGCGTAGGCGGGCAAGAGCGACAATTCGAATGATGGAAACACGCCGGCAACCCTCTAGCTCTTGACGTTGGTCGCATGTTCGGACGGAAAACCGGTGTCCACTTTTCCTGAAAATGCTCTTAGGGCTGCCGTCAAACGTATTCGTACACGGTGCGTCCGGCAACGATCGTGCGCACCACCCGGCCTTGCAGCCGCGCCTCGTCGAACGGCGTGTTCTTGCATTTCGATTTGAGCTCGGCGGGGTCGAGCACCCAGGGCGCGTCGAGGTCGAGCACGATCACGTCCGCGGGGCTTCCCGGCCGCAGCGTCCCGCCCGGCAGGCCCAGAATGCCCGCGGGCGCGCTCGACATCGCCTTGAGCAGGGTCATGATCGACAGCTCGCCCGAATGCACGAGACGCAAGCCCGCGGTCAGCATGGTCTCGATGCCGATGGCGCCGTGCGTGGCTTCGGCGAAGGGCAGGCGCTTGCCTTCGACGTCCTGCGGATTGTGGTCGGACATCACCACGTCGATCAGCCCCGAGGCCAGTGCCGCGACCAGCGCCTTGCGATCGTCCTCCGCACGCAGCGGCGGGCTGAGCTTGAGGAAGGTGCGGTAGGGCCCGACGTCGATCTCGTTCAGCGTGAGATGGTTGATCGACGCCGAGGCCGTGACCTTGAGGCCTTGCTCCTTGGCGCGCGCCAGCACCTCGAGTGCCTCGGCGCAGGTGAGGGAGGCGGCGTGATAGCGGCTGTCGGCGAGTCCGACGAGGCGCATGTCGCGCTCGAGCATGATGGTTTCGGCCGCCGTGGGGATGCCCGAGAGCCCGAGCCGCGCGGCGAATTCGCCCTCGTTCATCACGCCTTCGCCGACGATGTCGGGGTCCTCGGTATGATGGACGATGAGCGCGTCGAAATCGCGCGAATAGGTCAGCGCGCGCCGCATCACCTGGGCATTGGTTACGCTTCTCGCGCCGTCGGTGAACGCGATGGCGCCGGCGGCCTTGAGCAGGCCGATCTCGGCCATTTCCTCCCCGCGCAGCCCCTTGGTCAGCGCGGCCATCGGTTGCACATGCACGATCGAGGTGTCGCGGGCGCGGCGCAGCACGAAATCGACGAGCGCCGGATCGTCGATCACCGGCGATGTGTCGGGCTGGCATACGATGGTGGTGACGCCGCCGGCTGCCGCCGCCTGGCTGGCTGACGCAATCGTCTCGCGGTATTCCGCGCCGGGCTCGCCGACGAAGGCGCGCATGTCGATGAGGCCGGGCGCCACCAGCTTGCCCCTGCAGTCGATGACCTCGGTGTTCTCCGGCACGCCGGCGGCGCCGATGCCGCGCTTGGCTTCGCGAACGATGCCGTCGGCGAGCAGGAGATCGCCGTCGATGTCGAGATCGCGTGACGGATCGAGGATGCGCGCATTGGCGAGCAGGATCGGGCGGCGCTCGGTCATCGTCGCTCACGCATTCGGCAGGTTCCGCGACAGCGCTTCGAGCACGGCCATCCGCACGGCGACGCCCATCTCCACCTGCTCGCGGATCAGCGACTGGGCGCCGTCGGCGACGGCGGTGTCGATCTCCACGCCGCGGTTCATCGGGCCGGGATGCATGACCAGCGCGTCGGGCTTGGCGTAGGCGAGCTTCTTCTGGTCGAGGCCGAAATAGTGGAAGTATTCCTGCGTCGAAGGGCACGAACGAGCCGTTCATCCGCTCGCGCTGCAGGCGCAGCATCATGACGATATCCGCGTCGCGCAAGCCCTTCGCGCATGTCGCGGGTCACCTCGACCCCGAAACGCTCGATCCCCGGCGGCAGCAAGGTCGACGGCGCCACCACCCGCACCCGGGCGCCGAGCGCGTTGAGCAGGATGATGTTCGAGCGCGCGACGCGCGAATGCAGGATGTCGCCGCAGATGGCGACGATCAGCCGCTCGATGCGGCCCTTGTTGCGGCGGATGGTGAGCGCATCGAGCAGCGCCTGGGTCGGATGCTCGTGCGAGCCGTCGCCGGCATTGATCACGGAGCAATCGACTTTCCGGGCGAGCAACTCGACCGCGCCCGAGGCGTGGTGGCGCACCACGATCAGGTCGGGGTGCATCGCGTTGAGCGTTACAGCGGTGTCGATCAGCGTCTCGCCCTTGCGCATGGAGGAGGAGCCGACCGACATGTTCATGACGTCGGCGCCGAGCCGCTTGCCCGCCAGCTCGAACGAGGCCTGGGTGCGTGTCGACACCTCGAAGAACAGGTTGATCAAGGTACGCCCGCGCAGCGAGGTCTGCTTCTTCTCGATCTGGCGGTTGAGGTCGACGAAATGCTCGGCGAGGTCGAGCAGGCCCAAGATCTCCTCGCGCGAAAGCCCCTCGATCCCCAACAGGTGCCGCTGGCTGAGGACGAACGAAGGCTTTTGGGCAATGTTCATTAAAGCCGGTTCTATAGGCTCGGTGGCCCCTCCCCGCAAGGGACTCCAGGGCGAGTTGGTAAAGCGCTTGTGGATGTTTTTGGAACAAGCCGAGGCCCGGGCGGGCCGAAATCCGGCTATCATCCCGCGCGGTATGGGGAACGGCGAGCGCGGATGGAGCAGGCGATGCGCTTCGACGAGGTGCTGAACCAGTCACCGCCCTACGTGGATGTGGACCTTTATGCCAGCGATCCACCGCTGCAGAGCGCGGTCGCGGCGGAGGGTGGCAAGGACGAAGCGGCGGCGCTTTCGGGCTTCGGCAAGCATTGGGGCTCGGCCGAGATGCTCGATCTCGCGCGTGCGGCCAACGAGAACCCGCCGAAGCTCAGGGCCTTCGATGGCAAGGGTTTTCGGCGCGATTTCATCGAGTTCCATCCGGCCTACCACCATTTCATGGCGGAGAGCACGGCCGCGGGCCTGCATGCCTCGACCTGGCAGAGCGACGCAGCACCGGCGGCCGCCCCCGCGCAGGTGACCCGCGCCGCGCGCTTCTACATGGCGGCGCAGGTCGAGACCGGGCATCTCTGCCCGATCACCATGACGCGCGCCGCGGTCGCGGCGCTCACCGCCGAGCCGACGTTCGTCGCGGAGCTCATGCCCAGTATCCTGTCTCGAAAATACGATCGCCGTTTCAAGCCGTGGTGGGAGAAGACCGGGATCACGCTAGGCATGGGCATGACCGAGCGCCAAGGCGGTACCGACGTGCGCAGCAATACGACGCGCGCCGAGCCGGCGGGCGAAGGCTATGCCGTCACCGGCGAGAAATGGTTCATGTCGGCGCCGATGTGCGATGCGTTTCTGGTGCTGGCGCAGGCGCCGGGCGGGCTCAGTTGTTTTCTGATGCCGCGTTTCCGGTCCGACGGATCGGTCAACGGGCTGCATTTCCGGCGCTTGAAGGACAAGCTCGGCAACCGTTCGAATGCGTCGTCGGAAGTGGAGTTCGCGGATGCCTTCGCCTGGCGCGTGGGCGAGGAGGGCAGGGGCGTGCGGACCATCATCAACATGGTGCAGCTCACGCGGCTCGATTGCGCCATCGCGTCGGCCGGGATCATGCGCATGGCGTTGGCGCAAGCGATCCACCATACGCGCCACCGTAGCGCGTTCCAGAAGCATCTGGCGGATCAGCCGATGATGCGGGCGGTGCTCGCCGATCTCGCGATCGATGCGGCCGCCGCGACCGCGTCGGTGATGCGGCTCGCGCGCTCCTTCGATCTGGCCGCGAGCGATCCACACGAGGCGGCGCGGGCGCGCGTCCTCACGCCGGCGGTGAAGTACTGGATCTGCAAGTCTGCTCCGGGCTTCATCTACGAGGCGATGGAGTGTCTCGGCGGCAACGGCTACGTCGAGGAGAGCATCCTGCCGCGGCTCTATCGCGAAGCACCGGTCAACGCGATCTGGGAGGGCTCGGGCAATGTGATGTGCCTCGACGTGCTGCGCGCGCTCGCGCACGCCGGCGAGGCTGCGCGTGCCATGCTCGATGCACTCGCCGATGAAGCATCCGATCTTCCGGGCGCGCGCGCCACCGCCGACTTCATCCGCTCGGCGTTGTCGGCTGCCGACGCCGAGGCGCATGCGCGTGCCGCGGTCGAGCGTCTTGCATTGCTCGCGGCCGCGGCGGCATTGCGCCGGAGCGCTGCGCCCGAGGTTGCGGAGCTGTTCGCCCGGACGCGGCTCGCGGATCGTCACGGCCAGATCTACGGAGCAAGCGACATCGGCGCGGACGCGGCGCGTTGGCTGCTCGATTACGCCTTGCCGTCCGGTTGATCGACCGAGCTGAATTTCGCCAACGCTGATCGCCATTGCACGTCTTTGTGAACGCCGAGTTCCGCATCGCAAGGCGCGACCTGGAACCCCGACCCTCGTCATCGTGTTATCCGGCGAGCGCCGCGGATCGGCGCGGGAAATGGAGACAAAAATGACTACCATCCTCAGAAAAGCAGCGATGGCGTGTGGGGTTGCCGGACTCCTGACCGTGGCCGCGCCGGCCCTGGCCCAGGTCGTTGTCGTCGATCCCTACTATGGCGGTCCATACGGTGCCTATGCCGGGCCGTACGGCGGTTACGCCTACGCCCCGGGCTATCGCGCCTATCGCAGCTGGGACTATCCCGCGGGCTACGACACCGGCGGCATGCCTTATTCCTATCGTGAGCTCGGCTGGCAGCCGGGACCGCCCGGCTCGGCGCCCGCCAACCCGTGCTACCCCGGCCAGCGCATGCAGAATCGCTGCTGACGTCGAAGCTTTCACCTTAAGTCCGACACGCCACAAAGGGATCGGCGCGACGCCGATCCCTTTGTCTTTGCGTTGGACGATCAGCGCGACATCGTCCCGCGGCCGAGCCGATCGAGCGCTCCCTGCAGGATGAAAACGGCGGCGTGCTGATCGATCACCTTGGCGCGGCGGGCGCGACTCACGTCGGCCCCGATCAGCTCGCGCTCCACCGCGGCAGTGGAGAGCCGCTCGTCCCAGAGCGCGATCGGCAGCTCGGTCAAGCGTGCGAGGTTGCGCGCGAACGCACGGGTCGATTGCGCGCGCGGGCCCTCGCTGCCGTCCATGTTGATGGGAAGGCCGAGGACGAAGCCTGCGGCCTTGCGCTCGGCCGCGAGCGCAAGCAGCCGCGCGGCATCGGCGGTGAAGCTCTTGCGCGAGATCGTCTCGACGCCGGTTGCAAGCCGCCGGTCGGGATCGCTCGACGCAACGCCGATCGTCTTGCTGCCGAGATCGAGACCGATCAACGCGCCGCGCCCGGGCAGGTACGCAGCAGCCTCGACCAGAGGGAGGATCAAAGCCGACATCGGCGACTGGTAACATGCGCCGCGGATGCCGGCCACCGCGCCCCGCCTGTGCTCGAAACGCCCTCGTCAGGTCGCCGGGGGCGGGGCAAAGAAGCAGCGGCGAGAACCGTCCGGTCGCTTGCAGCGCCAGAACGCGCCGTCGATCGAGGGTTGGGTCTCGGTGTATGGGATTCGTTCCGCGCCGAAGATGAGGTAGCCGTCTCCGGTCGTGGTGACTTGCTCGGCGGGGATCATGAAGCAGTCACCTTCGCCGCAACACCATTCGCCGGCGGCGTTGCGATGGCCGCCCTTCATGATCCAACTGTCGTGGGCAGACGTGGTATCCGGAACGATCAAGAGCAGGGTCGCAAAGACGAGCGCAAGCCGTGCAAGGCTTCGGAACATGGGTACCATCCTTTCTTTGTCCCGGCGGCGGCGATCGATCAGGTCAACGCGGTGGCTCCTTGGGCTTCCGGTTTCGGCCGGTTGCAGGCAGCAGGCCGCACGCGGCCTTGTGGGTATGCGTAGTTTTCGGGACGAATTGCCGGTGGGACCGGCGAATCAACCCCTTGATTCGGAACTGTAAAGACAAACTGCTGCAGCGCACACTCAAAATACTGCATTGCACCATTGCGAGGGCGAGTTGGGCGGCGGCCGTGCTGCCGGCGCCACACCGGAGCCGGCTACCTTGGGCCGATGGCTCCGGCATCGAGGCCACGTCGAAATTTGCGCTGGGATGACGATGATCGCGTCACGCGGATTGTTATAGGATGTGAAAACCAATGGAGGACGAGATGAGAATGAGCTTGCTGGGCCTGGCGATCGTGCTCATGGCGGCCGGCGCGCCGCGCGGCGCCGACGCTGCCGAAATCAAGGTGCTGACCGCTGGCGCCTTCAAGCAGTCGCTGCTGGCCCTGCTGCCGGATTTCGAGAAGCAGAGCGGCCACAAGGTGATTGTGGAAAATGACACTGTCGGCGCACTGGCGAAGCGGATCGAAGGCGGTGAGGCTTTCGACGTCGCGGTGCTGACGCCCGGCGCGGTCAACGACCTCTCCAACAAGGGCAAGTTCGTCGCCGGCACCCGCGCCAACCTGGCGCGGGTCGGGGTCGGAGTCATGGTGCTGGCCGGCGCACCGCGGCCGGATGTCAGCTCCGTCGAGGCCTTCAAGCAAGCGCTGCTGGCCGCCAAGTCGGTGGCCTATATCGATCCCGCCAGCGGCGGCTCGAGCGGCATCTATGTCGCGGGCCTCATCGACAAGCTCGGCATTGCCGACCAGCTGAAGCCCAAGACCAAATTGAAGCACGGCGGCTATGTCGCCGATCTCATCGTCGCCCGCGAGGCGGAGCTCGGCATTCATCAGATCAGCGAGATCGTGCCGGTGAAAGAGGTGACGCTGGTCGGGCCGCTGCCGGCGGAGATCCAGAACTACACGGTCTACGCGGCCGGGCTCGGCACCAACGCCAAGGACGCCGAGGCGGCGAAGGCACTGATCAAGGCGCTGACAGCGCCGGCCGCCGCCGATGTGCTGAAGTCGCGCGGCATGGAACCGGCGGGCTCCTGAAGATCACGGTCAGCACGCCATGCCGGTCAAGGCGCTGTTCTTCGACGTGTTCGGAACGGTGGTCGATTGGCGCACCGGCGTCGCACGCGACGCCGAGCGCATTCTCGCGCCGCTCGGCCACAAGCTCGACTGGCTCGCGTTCGCCGATGCCTGGCGAGACCAGTACCAGCCGGCGATGGACGAGGTGCGTACCGGCCGCATGCCTTTTTGCAAGCTCGACGTCCTGCACCGGCACAACCTCGATCGTATCCGGCCGCGCTTCGGACTTGCGGAACTGGCGGAAGACGTGGCGCGCGATCTCAACCTGGCTTGGCATCGTCTTGACGGCTGGCCCGATGCCACGCCCGGGCTTGCGCGGCTCAAGCGGCAGTTCAAGCTCGCGCCGGTCTCGAACGGCAATATCTCGCTGATGGTCGATCTCGCCCGCCGCAACGATTTTCCCTGGGATGCGATCCTCGGCGCGGAGGTCGCGGGCGACTACAAGCCCAAGCCGCGCGTCTATCTCGCCTCGTGCGACGCCTTCGACCTGCCGCCCGCCGACTGCATGATGGTCGCGGCGCACACCAATGATCTTCAGGCCGCCGCCAAGCAGGGGCTGCGCACGGCGCACATCGCGCGGCCGAACGAGCGCGGGCCGGGCACGGGCGAGGCCGCGCCCAAGGCGCCGGTCGATATCGCGGCGAGCAGCCTGGAGGACTTGGCCGTCAAGCTCGGCGCATGAAGTCGCGGCCGGTCGTCGTCACCGCGCTTGGCATTGCCCAGATCCTCGGCTGGGGCAGCTCGTTCTATTTCCCCGCCGTGCTCGCCGAGCCGATCGTGGCCGATACCGGATGGTCGCTGGGCTGGGTGGTCGGCGGCGTGTCGATCGGCCTGCTCGTCGCCGGTCTCATAGCGCCGCGCGTCGGAGCCATCATCGACAGGCGAGGCGGCCGGCCGGTGCTTGCGACGAGCTCGATGCTCTACGCGGCCGGCCTCGCCGGCATCGGTCTCGCTCCGACCTTGCCGGTCTATCTGCTCTCCTGGGTCCTGCTCGGCGGCGGCATGGGAACCGGGCTCTACGATGCCGTGTTCGCGGCGCTCGGCAAGCTCTATGGAAAAGAGGCGCGCACGCCCATCACCAACCTCACGCTGTTCGGCGGCTTCGCCAGCACGGTGTGCTGGCCGCTGAGCGCATTCCTCGCGGAGACGGTCGGCTGGCGCGGAGCCTGCTTCGTCTATGCCGGGCTCCATCTCCTGGTGTCGCTCCCGTTGCAGATGGCGGTGATGCCGAAATTGTCGGCGTTGGCGGCGGACAAACCGTCAGACGATGCAGTCGTGCCGAAACCGCAAGCCACGAAGGCGCCGCTGCACGAGCACGCGATGTTCGCCTTGCTCGCGCTGGTGCTGACGATTTCCGCCGGCATCGGGTCGATCGTGGTGGTGCATCTCTTGATCTTCCTGCAGGCGCTGGGCGCGACGTTCGCGGCGGCGGTGACGCTCGGCACCCTGTTCGGCCCCGCGCAGGTCGGTGCCCGCGTCATCGAGCGTATCTTCGGCGAGCGCTACCACCCGATCTGGACGATGATTGCCTCCTGCGCCTTGATGGCCGCGGGGCTTTGTCTTCTCCTTGCCAACGCACCGATCCTGGCGGTTGCGATCCTGATCTATGGCGGCGGCTACGGCATCATGTGGATCGCGCGCGGCACCCTGCCGCTCGCCCTGTTCGGTCCGGACCGCTATGCCACGCTGATGGGCCGGCTGGCCTTCCCGAGCCTGATCGTGCAGGCGTTGGCGCCATCAGCGGGCGCGCTGCTGATCGAGCACCATGGAGCGATCGCAACAGTGGCAACCTTGACCGTCTTCGCGATCGTCAATGTGCTGCTGGTCGGGGTTCTTTGGATCACGTGCCGGCGCTAAATTTAGTGTCTGGTCGGCGGGTCGTCCTCCGGGGCCACGATCGCCTCAGAGAAAGGAAATTCCAGCACGACCTCGCCCGCCTCGTCCGTTACCTCCAGGCGAGCCGAGAGCAGATTCGGCTGGTCGCCCCCTTCCTGTAGGAGTTGCCGGATCATGGCGCGTGCCACCTCCCAGGCGTGATCTGGGTCGCGCAACTCCTCACCCTCGGGGTCGGGGATCAGGTCATTGCCTAGCCGGGTATTGAAGAAATATCGTGGCATGATCTTCAGCGTGTTGGATGTGCCGCCCATATTACGAGGTAGCGGTCCACTTCGCCCAGGAGAGACAGTATGCCCGATCCCGTCTCCCAGTTCGCCACCCGTATCGCCTACGGCGCGAGGCAGTTGCCGCGGGTCGCCTGGTATATCGGGCATGCCATCGTCATGCGGCGATTGTCCGAGGCGGCGCGCCGGCAGCCCGGGGAGAGCACGCGGCCGCGCGCCCGTACCGACGCGCCCGTTCCCGACCGCAAGCGCCTCTACGCCGACATGGCGACATTGTTTGGGCGCGACCTCGCCAATGTCGAGGCCGGCATCTATCCGTTGCCGGCGGATCATGACGGCTCGTTGCCGAGGCTGATCGAACGCTCGCGGCTGTTCTTCGAAGATCTGCCGGACGTCCATCGCCGTCGCGAGAGTGGCGACCACCGGCAGGTGCTGAACGACGACACGCGCGGCAAGCGGCCCGGCTACTATCTGCAGAATTTCCACTTCCAGTCGGGTGGCTGGATGACGCGGGATTCGGCGCAACGCTACGACACGCAGGTCGAGGTGCTGTTCAACGGGTCGGCCAACGCCACCCGGCGGCAGGCGCTGGTGCCGCTGCACGAGCTCTTCGCCGGCCGCGACCAGCGCCGCCTTCGGCTGCTCGACGTCGGCTGCGGCACCGGACGCTTCCTCGATTTTTGCAAGCAGGCGTGGCCGCGGCTCCCGGCGCTCGGCCTGGACATGTCGGAGGCCTACGTCACCGAGGCCAAGCGTCATTTGCGGCACTGGTGCTGGATCAACCTCATGGTCGCCAATGGAGAAGCCATCCCGCTGCCGGATGAAAGCCAGGACGGGGTCACGAGCATCTTCATGTTCCATGAATTGCCGCCGAAGGTGCGCCGCATCATCTTTCGCGAGTTCGCGCGGGTGCTCAAGCGCGGCGGCCGCCTCGTCGTCGTGGATTCGTTGCAGATCGGGGACGAGCCGGATTACGACGGCATGCTCGAGCTCTTTCCGCAGAGCTATCACGAGCCGTACTACGCCGGCTATCTCGCGGAGGACTTCGGCGCGATCGCAGCGAGCAGCGGCCTGGCGCATGTGCGCGACGTGAACGCCTTCGTCTCCAAGGTGATGGTGTTCGACAAGCCGTGAAATCGCGGATCAGTTCGCCGCCGTTATCCCGGCGTCCTTGCTCACCTTCGACCACTTGGCAATTTCGCTCTTCACGCGCTCGGCGAATTCATCGGGCGTGCTTCCCACCGGATCGGCGCCCTCCCGCGCCATGCGCGCGCGGACGTCGGGCGAATTGACCAGGCGAACCAATTCGCCGTTGATCTTGGCGACGACGTCCTTGGGCGTGCCGGCCGGCGCGAACGCGCCCTGCCATGAGCTGATCTCGTAGCCGGGAAAACCCAGCTCGGCGATTGTCGGCACGTCCGGCAGATAGGGCAGGCGCTTTTCGGTGGTGACGGCGAGCGCCCGCAAGGTCCCGGCCTTGACGTGCTGCAGCCCCGCCGGCACCAGGACGAAGTAGACCTTCACATGCCCGCCCAGCAGCGCGTTCATGGCCTCGGCGTTGCCTTTGTAGGGCACATGCACGAGGTCGATGCCGGCCATGGATTTGAACATCTCGGTTGCGAGATGCGGCGATGTTCCGGATCCCGAGGAGGCATAGTCCCATCCCCCCGGCTTCGACTTCGCCAGCGCGATGAACTCCTTGAGGTTCGTTGCCGGCACCGACGAATGCACCACCAGCATGAGCGGGAGGGAGGCAAGCTCGGTGACAGGTGCAAAATCCTTGATCGGGTCGTAGGGCAGCTTCTGCAGCCCGGCATTGATCGCGAAGCCGATCGTGGTGACGAGCAGGGTATGACCGTCGGGGGGCGCCTTGGCCACCGTGTTGGTTCCGATCGTGCTGCCGCCGCCCGGGCGATTGTTGACGATGACGGTCTGCCCCCAGCTTTCCGAGAAGCGCTGCGCCATCAGCCGCGCGATGTTGTCGGTGGTGCCGCCGGCGACGAACGGCACCACGAGCTCGATCTGCTTTTTGGGATAGTCCTGCGCGGCGACCGGCGGCGATACGGTCCAGAGCGCGGCTGCGCGTCAGCAGCGCGCCATAGGGCTTCGAGCAGTGTAGCATTCTTGATCTCCGCCGGCTCGGCATTGCGTTGACGCCTCGAGACGGACTCTATAGCACAGGCGCCTCGCTCGCGACCGCGGTTTACGGGGATTTCCATATGAAGCTTGTAAGTTATCGGCACTCCGGGACCGTCCGGATCGGCGCTGTCGTGGACGAGCAGGTCGTGCACCTCAACGCGTTGCTGCCGCCCGGTGCGCAAATCCCCGACGACATGGTGGAGTTTCTCGGGCAAGGCGAGCCGGCGATGAATGCCGCGCGTGGCGCGGTCGCGCGTTTCGTCGCGGAAAGGCCCGCGTCGGCCGCGACGGCATTCGCATCATGCGACCTCATGTCGCCGGTGCCGCGGCCCGGCAAGATCCTGATGGGCGGCCGCAATTATCTGCGCCACCTCGATGAGTTGCGGAAGGAAGGCGCCGGTCGCGGGGAGAAGATCATCACCCCGCCGATCCCGCACATCTTCGCCAAGTATCACAACTCGGTCACCGCCCACGGCAAGCCGATCGTCTATCCCAAGATCGTCAAGCAGCTCGACCTCGAGGGCGAGCTCACGGCGGTGATCGGCAAGACCGCATACTATGTCGAGGAGAAGGACGCGCTCGACTACGTCGCCGGCTACACCATCATGAACGACGTGTCCGCGCGTTGCCTGCAGGCGCAGGGGCTGCTCACGATCGCCAAGGGCTTCGAGACCTTCTGCCCGATCGGCCCGTGGATGGTCACCAAGGACGAAATCCCCGACCCGCAGGACCTCACCGTGCGCACGTTCCTCAACGATCTCGAGGTCTGCAAGGCGCATACATCGGAGATGCTGTTCAGCATCCGCCAGTTCATCGCATCGCTGTCGCGGGTTTTCCCGCTCGAGCCGGGCGATGTGCTCGCGACCGGCTCGCCGCCCGGACCGGGCATGTACCACGACCCGCCGATCCTGGCCAAAGTCGGCGACGTGATGCGGATCGAGATCGAGAAGATCGGGACGCTGGCAAACCCGGTGGTCGCTGCGACGAGGTGACGAGCGGCCTGATCAATACGGCCGCATCGTGCCCTTGACCGTCGTGCGCAGCATCAGCCGGCGCTCGGTCGTGGGGAAGTCGGTGCGCGCATGCGACGAGCAGCGATTGTCCCACAGCAGCAGATCGCCCACGCGCCAGACGTGCTCGTAGACGAACTCCCGCTTCTCGGCATGATCGAACACGGCATTGAGCAACGGCTCACTCTCGGCCGGTGGCATGCCGACCACCCCGACCGTCATCAGTCGGTTGACGTAGACCGCCTTCTTGCCGGTGTCCTCGTGGGTGCGGAACACCGGATGGGTGCATTCGCCGAAAGCCTCGGTGCCGCGGCTGTCGCCCTTCTGGGTCGAGCCGTAATTGTAGTGATGCATGGCCTGGCGACCTTCGAGCCTGCTGCGGATCGCGGGATCGAGCGTGTCGTAGGCGGCGTAGCCGCTGGCGAACAACGTGTTGCCGCCGGCCGAGGGAATCTCGACGGAGTAGAGCAGCGTCGCCTTGCTCGGCACCTCGGCGTGGATCATGTCGTGATGGAACATCATTTCGCCGTCGGGCAGCGCGCCGATCGGCTCGCCGTTCTCGCGGATGTTGGAGATCAGCATGATGCCCGGCAGCATCTTGGCGAAGCCGGGCGGGCGATACTTCGGTGGACGGTGCAGCTCGCCGATATCGCCGAAGAATCCGGTCGCGCGGATGAGGTCTTCCTGGGAGAGCTTCTGCTCCGGGAACACGATGACGAGGTGATCGAGCCAGGCCTGGTAGATCGCCCGGACGGTCTCGTCGTCGGGCTTGTCGCGCAGGTCGAGCCCACGAATCTCGGCGCCGATGTGCGTGCTCGAGGGGACAACGTCGAGCCTCGTTCTGGTCGTGACGATCATGACGCTTCCTCCGAGGGCTTCTTATTCGGCGGCGGCCTGCGCGTGATGCAGCATCTTGCCGTGCTCCATCTCGCCGTTCGCCAGGGCGGCAAGAATTTTTTCGACCAGTTGACGCGCGGATTCGGCGCTCAGCTCCACGGCCACGCGCTCGCGTCCGCCCTCGGCTTCGTTGATGAAGTCGATGCCCAGCGCGTGATCGAGCGGCGCGTGGAATGGGTGGTCGTAGTAGACATTGGCGGTGTCGATCCGCATCCAGCCGTTCGGGCCCTTGGCGCTGCCCATGAGCTTCGCTTTCTCGACGATGTAAGAGCACATGATGTTTCTCCTGGAAATGTGGGATCAGGCGGCGCGGGCGGCGGCCGCCGTGGCGAGATGCTTGTGAAAGAAGGCGAAGACCTTGTCCCAGCCATCGAGCGCCTGCTCGGGCCGGAAGGCCGGGCGCGCCGCGTTGAAGAAGGCGTGGCCGGCCCCGTCATAGCGGTGAAATTCATAGGTCTTGCCGAGCTTTTTCAGCACCGCCTCGGTGCGGTTCACTTGATCGCGGTTGGGATTTTCGTCGTCGTTGCCGAACAGGCCGAGCAGCGGGCAGGCGAGCTTCTCCGTGAGATTGATCGGCGCGACGGGACGTTTGGCGTTGAGCTGCTTGGGGTCGTCGACGACGACATTGCCGCCCCAGCAATCGACCGCGGCATCGACGTCCGACAAACTACAGGCCACGAGATAGGTGTGGCGGCCGCCGGAGCAGAAGCCGATCACTCCGACCTTGCCGTTGGCGTAGGGTTGCGCGCGCAGGAACTCCATGCAGCCCGCGACGTCGCCAACCACTTGCTCGTCGGCGACGCCGCCCGCGGCGCGCACGCGCGCGCCCACGTCGTCGGGGCTGCCGGGGCCGTCGCGGAAATAGAGATGAGGGGAGATGGTCGCCAATCCGTGATAGGCGAGCTTGCGGGTAGCCTCCTTGATCCACCAGTCCCAGCCCGGCATGTGATGGATCAAGACCACGCCGGGAAATGGTCCGGCGCCGAGCGGGCGTGCGTAATAGGCTTCGCCGATGTCGCCCTTGTGGCCGCGAAAAGCAGTCGTTTCCGCGAGCATACCTTCGTACGTCATGTTGTTCCTCGGATTTCGCAGGCAGAGTTGCAACTATACACCGGCGGCATCGTGCCGATCATGCAAAAATGCCCCGCAATGGCGGGGCATCGATCCAAGCGTGCAGATGGCGTGGAGATGGCGGAAGCGGCGAGCGTTGTTCAGTCCGGGCACCTGTGCAACACGGCCTTGTAGGTCTTGTCCTGGTCCGAAAAGTCGATCGTCTTGTCCTCGCGCAGCGTGAAATTGATGTCGCCCAGCATCTGGCTGCCGCCCGGGCCCTTGCACTCGACGTGTACCGCAAAGGTGTTGCCGTCACGCGACTTGTTCACGATCGTGCAGAGGCCGAAGAAGGAGTCGATGTCGCGCGGCGTAATCTTCACGCGCGAAACGCTGGCGTTGGGAGCATCGCCCTTGCAGGGCTGGTTTTCCGTGTACGTGCCCACAATGGGGAAATCGTCCTCGCCGAGCACTGGTGTTGCAAGCGGCGCGATGACGACGACGCTGAGCAGTCCGGCTGCGATTTTGAGCACCAATATCCCCCTTTCACGCGACACAGAATGGCCGATTCCGACTGTACTGGATGCCGGGCGCGCGGCCAATGGTCAATGCCGCGGGCTAGTGCCCCGAACCCGAAGTTCGCGCGCAATTTGCTGCGAGTTCGATCGCGAACTTCGGGTTCAAAGGGGCACTGAGAATCATAGAGTTGCTAGTGGTCCTGGATTCCGAAGTTCGTAAAAGTGCGTGCTGCAAAGTGATACGAACTTCGGAATCGGACCACTAGTGGCCGCCGCCTTGGAACTTTCGTAGGAAAGCAGATGTCATGTGCGCAGCGATGACGGATCCGGTTGCCATTCCCGTCGTGGACGTCCGCGAAGGCGGACCAGTCCGCCACGCGGTCATTGGGCGCGACCGGGCGCGTGCGCTGAACAATGATTGCCTGACGTGGTTGCCGGCGCCCGTGCGAATGCTGCTTCCCGCCATGGATGCACTCACGCGCCGCTGGATGCAGCGCTCGCGCTCGCCATATGTGGCCGATGTTGCGGCGATCGTCGCGGCGCTCGGCTTGCCCGGTGTCTGGTTTCTCAACGGCTCGTATGAATGGGGCTGCACGTCAGTCGCGCGCGACGAGGACGGCGCGCCTTGGCTGGCGCGTACCCTCGATTGGCCATATCCGGGGCTCGGCCGCCACCTCGAGGTCGCGCGCATGCGCGGCACTGCCGGCGAATTCTTCAACGTCACCTGGCCCGGCTATGCCGGCGTGCTGACGGCGTCGGCGCCGGGACGCTTCGCCGCCGCCATCAACCAGGCGCCGCTTTGGCGCCGCACCAGCCAGCCGTGGCTGCGACCTTTCGACCTCGCGATGAACGCGCTGCGCACCTGGCCGATCCGGTTCTGCCCGGCGGATCATCTCTTGCGCGAGGTGTTCGAGACCTGCCGCGATTTCGGCGAGGCCCGGCGCCGGCTCGAGACCGTGCCGATCGCGCGTCCGGCGATCTTCACGCTGGTCGGCTGCGAGCGCGGCGAGCGCTGCGTGATCGAGCGTACGGAGGAGTCTTTCGACAGTCGCGCCGAGGACACCGCCGCGGCCAATGATTGGCTGCACAGCACGGCGCCATGGGAAGCGCGGGTCCCTCCCAACGTCCTGCTGACGCGATCGCCCGAGGAGGCTGCTGCGCGCAGTCGCGCGCGGCAGGAGGCGCTCGCGGCCTGGCCGCAACCGTTCGCCCGCGGCGGTTTTGCCTGGGTGACGCCGCCGGTGCTCAACCCGTTCACCCGTGTCGCGGTGGAAATGTGCGCGGCCAACGGCACGCTGCGCGCGGTCGGCTACGAGTTGGAGGAGGACGGCGCGCTGGCGCGACCGGTGACGCAGGTTCTCGATCTGGCTGCGCGGTCGCGAGCCTCCATCGGTCGCCCGCTTTGCAGCACCGGTGTGCGAACTTCGGTCGGCATATAGGCCGCGATTTGCGCCCGCAGGCTCGAAATTGGTATGCTTCGGCAAAACGCTGCAAGGGAGCAAGCCAAGGGGAGCAGGCCATGCGTAAGCTCGCTTCGCGTCTTGCGAGCGTCGCCGCGCTTGCGGCGGCCCCGATATTGGCGGGTGGGCATGTCCAGGCACTGCCGATCGCGGCGCCGCGCGCGGTGCACACCGTTGGTCTCGCGGTGACCGAGCCGGCGCAGTTCATCCATCTCGACAAACCCTATTGCTGGTATCCCTACGGCTGGGCCGGCGCCGGCTGGTATTGGTGCGGCTACGGCACGCAGGTCGGCTTCGGCTGGGGCGGGGGCAACGGCTGGAACGGTTGGGTCGTGCCGCGCAGCTACCGCACCGCGCGGCTCGCGCCCGGCTACCGCTTCCGCCGTTATCGGTAGTGACTAGTGCGGTGAATTTGAAGTTCCTATCAATTTGCGGCCAGTCCGTTTAGGAACTTCAAATTCAAAAACCGCACTAAAATCATAAACCTGCTAGTGCCCCTTTGATTCCGAAGTTCGCATCCGAACGTGCTGCGAACTCATGCGAACTTCGGAATCGGGGCACTAGCGGCCATCACCGTCGAGGTGTTCGCCGATCCTCGCCCGTGAACAGCGCAGCCGGGAATTGTGCCGCGTACCGCCGTCTGGTCGGCGGGTTCGGACGTTCCTGGCGAGGAGGCATCGGGCCAGGCTCCACCACCTTGCGATAGAGATGCCAGGTCGAGTGGCCCAAAATCGGCACCACCACGGCGAGCCCGAACAGCAGTGGCAACGAGCCGATCACCAGCAGCGCGGCAACGATCAGTCCCCAGACCGCCATGGTCCAGGGATTGGCCGCGACGACGCGAACCGAGGTGAGCACGGCCTCGACAGCGCCAACGTCGCGGTCGAGCAGCAGCGGAAACGAGACCACGCTGATGGTCAGCACCGCGACGGCGAACAGGAAGCCCACGAAGTTGCCGACGACAATGAGCGTCCAGCCGGCCGGCGTGGTGAAGACCTGCTCGATGAAATGCGGAATCGAGGCGGCCGGCTCGTAGCCGAAATTCGCGACGTAGATCGCCTGCGCGACGGCGATCCAGATCACGAAGATCGTCAGCAGCAGAAAGCCGAGCGCGGCGATCGCTCCGCGTGACGGCGACCGCACCACGTCGAAGATGTGCTCCCATGAAATGTCGAGGCCCTGCTCGCGGCGGCGGCTCAACTCGTAGAAGCCGATGGCGGCAAAAGGCCCGACGAGCGCGAAGCCGGCGGCCAGCGGAAACAACAGCGAAAGGATGTCATAGCCGAGGGCGAGCCGTGCCAGGAGCACGCCGACGATCGGATAGATCAGGCAGAGAAACACCGCATGGGTCGGCATGACCCAAAAGTCGTCGATGCCGCGCGCCAGCGCGTCCTTGAGGTCTGCTAAGCCGACGCGGCGAACCGCCGGGCGGGCATGCGCAGCCTCCGTGCCCATGAGAATATGGACGTGCGCCATGGTCACACCTCCCAAGAAACCGGGGTCGTGGCGCCGAACGTCCATTGGTCACGCCGTGCCGCGACCGCCGCTCAAGTCACCCCGTCTGGCTCAACGCGGTAGGAGGAAATTGGTTCGATGTTTGATATCCGTGCGCCAGGAACTCGTCTGAAGGAGCCCGCCATGCCGCGTAAGGTCGCCCGCCGCGCCAAAGCCCTTCCTGCCACCAAGATGCCGGCGCTGGCGCTCGGCGCCGCCGCGTTCGGAACCATTGCCATCGGAGCCATTGCCATCGGGGCCATTGCCATCGGAGCCTTGGCGATCGGTCGGCTCGCCGTCGGCCGAGTTGCGATAAAGAAGGCGCGCTTCGAGGCGCTCGAGGTGGATGAATTGACCGTGCGCCGGCTGCGCGTGCTCGAACACGACGGCCCGCCGATGTCCCCCGAACGGTGACACCCTCCGGCAACACCGGGCCGCCAACGACTGGGTCATTTGCACATTGTTAAGGGTCGGGGCCGCTTGATGGCGCGCAGGGGGAATCATAATGCGCATATTTGGATTTGCTGCCGCGTCGCTGCTCACGCTGTGCGGTGTTGCGACCGCCGCCGACCTGTCGCGACCGCCGATGTACCCGGCGCCCGAGCCGCCGTCCATGTGGAGCGGCTTCTACGTCGGCGTCAACGTCGGCGGTGGGATCGGCCATGGCACGAGCGATTTCGGCGTTGCCGGCGGCCCGGTCTTCGCGACCGTCAACAATAACCTCTCCGGCGCGATCGGCGGCGTGCAGGCCGGTTTCAACTGGCAGACCGGCCCGGCCGTCCTCGGCTTCGAAACCGATTTCCAATTTAGCGGCCTGAAGGGCACGCTCACCGCGCCTTGCGCGCCGGGCTTCTGCGGGTTCCCCTTGACCGCCAGCTACACCCAGAATGTGCCATGGTTCGGAACGGCGCGCGGCCGCATCGGCGTGGCGTCGAACGGTTGGCTCGTCTATGCGACGGGCGGCTACGCCTATGCACGGCTCGACACCGATGCCATTGCCACCGCCGGTCCGGTTTCGGCGTCGGTCAGCCTGCATGAGACACGCAACGGCTGGACCGCGGGCGGCGGCGTCGAGGTGGCGTTCGCGCCGGGCTGGAGCGCGAAGCTCGAATACCTCTATTTCGACTTCGGGCGGACGAGCACCACATGGGTGTTGGGCGGCGCCCTGCCATCGATCACCGATGACGCACATCTCACCATGAACGTCGTGCGCACCGGTTTGAACTACCGCTTCTAGCGCATGATCCCGAAAAGTGGATACCGGTTTTCGGAAAGATCATGCGCCAGCAATAAGCTAGAGCGCGATGACGATTCGAAGAAAAGTCATCACGCTCTAGGGGCCGCAAGGGCGGCGGCTACGTAGCAGTCCCTAATATCGAATTAGCTCGTCATTAATGCGTGCGCCGAAAAGTGCAGCTACCACCGACAGAGGAGGGCACCTCATGAGAAAACGCCTCGCGCAGGTACTTGCCGCGCCGCCATCCGAGGACGATCAGACCGTCCCGGACAGTCTCATCGGGCGCCTGTACGGTGCAAGCAACAGTGCCGTGGCTGATGTCATGGCCGGCTATTCCTCCGGCCAGCGGGCAAACATCGCGATGTTCTTCTACCGCAAGGCTCACCTGCGCCCGATCGGGCTCGCCATCGCCGCCACCTGCGATTTTTCGACACTGGTCCAGGTTTGGGGCCCGGCGCGGGGACAGGCCCTGTTCGATCAGTCGCAAGATTGCTTGCCGGCGTCGCCGGTGTCGGCGGCGCCGCGGCGCAAGATCACGCTTGCAAGGTTCGCGACCTTCCACCTGCCGGCTGTCGCGGCTGCGCCGCCGCATGAAGAGGCGATCGACCTGATCGCGGCGTAACCCTCACAGCCATCCATAGTGCCGCAGGCGCAAGTAGAGCGTCACGCAAATGGTCGTCACGACGCCAAGGACAACGAAATAGCCGTAAGTCCACTTGAGCTCGGGCATGTACTCGAAGTTCATGCCATAGATGCCCGCGATCGCGGTCGGCACCGCGAGAATCGCGGCCCATGCCGCCAGGCGGCGAGTGGTGCTGGTTTGCTCGGCCTGCGCGCTCATCAGGTTGGACTCGAAGGCGAACGCCAGCACCTCGCGCAGCATGTCGATTTCCTCCTGCACGCGGAGCACGTGATCGGTCACGTCGCGGAACAAGGGCTGCATGGTGGGATCGATCGACATGACTTCCGCATGTTCGAGCCGGCGACAAACATTGACGAGCGGGGCCGCCGCGTTTCGCAGCCTGAGCAGATCGCGACGCAGCATGTAGAGCCGCTGCCCATCGACCCGATTGAGGACGGAGCTGAACAACCGGTCCTCGATCGCCTCGACCTCCTCATGAATCGTCTCCACCACCGGCATGTAGTTGTCGACGATGAAGTCGAGGATTGCGTAGAGGATGTAGTGCTCGCCACGCGACAGGACCGTCGGGCACGACTCGCAGCGTGTGCGCACCGTCGTATAGGAGGTCGAGGCGCCGTGACGCACGGTCACCACATATCCGTGTCCGATAAAGATGTGGGTTTCGCCGAAGCCGATGCGCTCGTCGACGATCTGGGCGGTGCGAGCGACGATGAACAGCATTTCTCCATACTGCTCGAGCTTCGGGTGCTGGTGGGGCTTGCCGGCGTCCTCGATGGCGAGGGGGTGCAGGTCGAACTGCGCCTGCACCCGCGCCAGCAGGTCATAGCTCGGCTCGTACAGACCGATCCAGACGACATGGCCCGGCTTTTTCGACCATGCGCCGGCGTCCGCGATCGCAGTGTCCGCGATGCGCTTGCCGTTGGCGTAGACGCTCGCGGCAACGAGGCCGGGTTCGCTTCCGGGGCTCGCGACGTCGGATGAAGGTGATCTTGCGTCCACAGCCGGACTCCGGTCTGCGCTTCGCCGTCATTCTAACGCATGTTCCGGAAGAGTGGCGACATTAATGCGTTTTAAAGCGAATCCCGGCTTGTCTCGCAACACACGCATAACGGCGAATCCGAAGTCACGTTGACGCCTTCGGGTGGGCGGCGTCTAGGCTCTTTTCCACGACAACGGAGGAAAGACAGATGAACGCGGTAGCCGCTGGCAAGGTGAAGTCTGCGCCGGTCAAGGGAACCGGCGACGAGATTCCGGTCGTTGCGTCCGACAAGCTGGAGCGTATCCAGATCCGAGGGGAGGATGACCCCGCGGTCCGTTGGGCCGGCGCCTTCGTGGTCTATGGCGGACACGGAACGACCCAGTCGTCGACCATCGTCTATGAGATCGAACCCGGGGGCGAGCTCGGCTGGCACACCGATGCCACCGAGGAGACGCAATACATCATTGCCGGGAAGGGCGAGCTGCAGACGGAAGGCGGCAACTATCCGGTCGGACCCGGCAGCGTCTTTGTTCTCCCCACACCGGTACGGCACAACCTCGCCAATGTCGGCACGGAAAAGTTACGGGCGGTGGCCTTCTTTGCAGCGGCGATGTTCACGCAGAACTTCGACAATGTGATGCTGCCGCCGAAGAGCCATATCCTGGGGACGCCAAATCGCGACGGCTGATCCACCGTTCACGGCGCGAGCGCCTCGGACGCCTGTGGCGCGGAGAACATCTTGCGCTTGCTGTGTCCGACGCCGGGCAACTCGACCAGCCGCCAGTTGAACGGCCAGCCGCGCGCTTGCGCCAGGGTCTTGGCGCCGTTGAAGGTGCTCGTTCCGCGCTCGAAGCGCGACACGCCCTGAGCGAGCGCATCCGCATCGTCGTTGCGGTCGGCTTCCTTGGTGTCGTCTTCGCCGAGATAGATCGTCAGGGGTTGCGCGAGATAGCGGCGCAGTTGCGCCTCGCCTTCCGCGCCCGCATAGACCTTGCCGAGTCCGTAGGGCGCCGGGATCTCCAGGCTCGCAAGCACGTAGCTTCCGGCGTTGGCAACGACAATGCGCCGTGCCTCGGTTGGCACGAAGGCGGTGAGGCGATCGAGAAATTGCGCGCCGGCGGAATGGCCGAGCAGCGAGTAGGAGAGGGGCCGGCCCTCCTGCCTGCGAACCCAATCGACGAGATCGGGGACCAGCCGGCCAGTCCAATCGCGTGGATTCCGGACGACGCCGTTCTTGACGATACCGCCTTGCTGGTAGCGCCAGACCGGAAATGCCCGCTTGGGGAACAGCGGCGCGACCACCAGCATGCAATGCCGGTCCGCGAGCGCGCGCGCGTCGTCACGATAGCCGCGGGGGTCGCGGGCGACGCCGTGGAACACCATCAGCAGCGATGGATCGGCGCATCGCGCCGGCCGGTAGGTGAACATGGTGAAGCGCGTGCCGTTGACGTCGGCGGTTTGCTTGCCGTCGCCGGCGGCAATCGGGTCCGCCGCGGCCGGCGCGCCCAACCAGCAGGACAGGATCGCGACGAGGATGTTTCGGGCTTGGTTCATCTGAACGTTCTCGCGCGGTAACCGGGCCTTCATCCCGCACATGTCCCTATCGGAAAACCGCTCCTTATCGGAAAACCGACTATGACTTTTCCGGACATGCGCTGGGCGGTCTTCGTTCCCTCGGAATCGGAGCAATCATTTTCGCAGAACGGACATGATTCGGGGTTAACGGACCTCACAAAACGAATAACGGAGCTCCAAATGGCCAAGCTCACGCTCTATCACGCCTCGCCGTCGCGCTCGTCGGTCACCCGGTGGATGCTCGAGGAGCTCGGCGAGCCCTACGACATCCACTTGTTGAGCTTGACCAAGGGCGATAACCGCACACCCGACTATCTCGCTGTCAATCCGATGGGCAAGGTGCCTGCGCTCAGGCACGGCGATGTCGTCATCACCGAGGGGGCGGCGATCTGCACCTATCTCGCGGACGAATTTCCGCGCGCCAAGCTCAATGTGCCGATCGGCGACCCGCGCCGCGGCGTTTATCTCAAATGGCTGTTCTTCGGTCCGAGCTGCATCGAGCCGGCGATCACGGATCGTGCCTTCCCGCGCAAGGAAGAGCCGCGGCGCGGCATGCTCGGCTATGGCGATGTTGACACCGTGATGGACGTGCTGACGAAGGCGGTTGCGAAGGGCCCCTATCTCATGGGCGAGCAGTTCACCGCCGCTGATGTCGTGATCGGCTCCGGTCTGCGCTGGGGCATGATGTTCAAGCTGCTGCCCGAGCGCCCCGAGTTCGTCGCTTATGTCGGGCGCCTCGCGGCGCGGCCGGCGCTGCAGCGCGCGGACGAGAAAGACAAAGAGCTCGCGGCCGCCTGAGGTTACAGTAGATGAGTAACAGCGTGTTACCCGCCCGGCACCTGCGCGCCGGCGCCGCTCGAACCGTGATCGATCGTAACGGGCCAAGCGGCGACGACCGCCGTTTTCGACGTCTCAAACCACGATCGATGTCGTCCCAGACCACGCCAATCTGGACCGGCGTTCGCCGCTCGCGCTGGATCGCAGCGCTGCTGAGCTTGGTGGCTCCTTGCGCCGGCCACTTCTACACCGGCCGGCCGCGTCGCGGCTTTGTCCTGTTCGCCCTGCTCGCGGCCATCCAGTTGATGGTCGTCGCGGTCGCGTTCCTGCTGCCGCCGCGCTTCTCCGCCGTCAACACCTTCACCGCGGCGGTGTTGATCGCCTGGGTCGGCTGTTGCCTGTTCGTGCTGCTCGACGCCGTACGTCTTGCGCGGCGCAGGGGCGGATCGCGGGTGGCATCGCGCTGGTACGTCTCCGGCGCCGCAATGATCGCGGTCTGGTTGAGCCTCCTCGCCATGGGCGCCGTCTGGGCCGCCGCCAAGCCGCACCTGCCGTGGCGGATGTTCAATGTCGCTTCGGCCAGCATGGAGCCGACGCTGCGAGAGACCGAGTGGCTTCTCGCCGACACGAGCTATTTCAAGCAGCACACGCCGAGCCGTGGCGACGTGATCATCTATCGCATGCCGAACTACCCGGGCACGACGTTCATCAAACGTGTCGTTGCAATCTGCCGGCGACAGGGTTGCATTTCGCAACGGCCAAATGCTGGTCAACGGCGCGGCGGTGGTCGAACCCTACGCCAATGTCGGCGACCCCAAGGCCCTCCTCAACACGACGGCGGAGTTCGTCGTGCCCGCGGATCACCTGTTCGTCGCCGGCGACAATCGCGCCAACAGCGTCGACAGCCGGACGTGGACGCAACACGGGCCGGTGCCGATCGAGAACCTGATCGGCCGGGCAACCGACGTGTTCCTGACGGACGTGCCCGAGCGCGGAGGGCTCTGGGTCGGCTCGCCGAACTCGTGACGGGACGGCTCGTCAGTCCGGAGGTAGCTGTGAAGGCCCCCGCGGAGCCGCCGGTCCCAGGGAGCCGGTCGTTCCCGCCGGGCTTTCCGCTCTGGCCAGCCCTGGCGGTCCCTGCGGTCCTGCTGGTCCTTGAGCGCCTACCGGCCCCGCCGGTCCTGCCGGACCTATTGGTCCCGCTGGTCCTTGCGCGCCTACTGGTCCCACCGGTCCTACCGGACCGACTGATCCCACCGGTCCTTGCGGCCCGGCCGCTCCTGCCGGGCCTTGCGGCCCGCAGCCCGACACCAAAGCCTTGACGCTCTGGCCGCCTCCCTCCACCTCCAAAACGCAAGTGGTGGGGTATTCCTTGCCCTGCCAACTGAATGTGCCGTTCGGCCGGGTATTCAGCTCGATGCTGCTGCTCGGGCTGATTTTCACAATGACCTTCGGAGCGCGCGGCTGGATGCGGCCGCCGATCCAAAGGCTTCCGCCGGCGATTTGAGCGCGCTGAACGGTGATGGCAGCGGAAGCGGAGTTGATCGAGAATCCGATCGTGCCAGCGATCAACAGTGCAGCGGTGATACGCATTGCCGCCCCCTTCGTCATCATACGAGGGGAGTGTGAGCCAGGGCGGTCGCGACCGTCAAGTACGTGACCGGTCAAGGGCTTGTGATGACACGACCGATCAAGAGGCTTGCCGCAGCTTCTGTCGCTGCCCGCCGCCGCGCAGCCCGTCGAGGATCGCCAGCGCGCGCGCCATGGAGAATTCGCGCGTCTGCGGATGAAACGCCTTCGCGTTCCCCGGCATCATGTAGCCGTGCAGCACGCCGGGAAAGATGTGCACCTCGACGTTGCTTCATGCGCGACGGAACGCCGCGATAGGCGTCGAGCACCTCGGCCGGCGCGGCGTGGTCCTGGTCGCCCCAGATGATGCAAACGGGTTGCGTGACGCCGTCGAGCTCGCCGATGAAGTCGATCATCCGCGTGCCGTGGCAGGAGATGCCGGCGTCGTAGCCGAGACGCTTGGGGCCGAGGATCGCGTAGGGGCCGCCGTAGCAGAAGCCCATCGCCGCGGCGCGCCCGTTGAATTGCGGCAGCGTGCGCACGTAGGCGAGCGTATCCGCCATGTCGGCCTCGCCGGCCTTGATCTTCTCCAGCCGCGGCTGCGAGCGCTCGGCCGAACGTTTGTCCTCGTGCGGCAGCGGACCCGGAAGGGAGCGCCAGAACAGGTCGGGCGCGGCGGCGATATAGCCGTGCGAGGCGAACTCGTCGGCCAGCGCGCAGATGTCCTTGTCGACGCCGTGGACGGCGGAGGCGAGCACGATCGCCGGCACCTTGCCGTCGCCCGCGGGCGTCGCGAGATAGCAATCGAACTCGCCGCCGTCGCGCGCTTGAATCTTGATGGTCTTGCCCGCCATGTGCGTCTCCGGTTGGTCCTCGATTTCGCCGCGGGAGCGTAGATGAGCAGGCATGGGTTGGGCAACAGCGCCAATGAGGCATGCGCGCGGACGCCTTGCCGGCGTCAGCGCGGTACGGGATGATGGGCCAAACTCGATCTCATGAAAGGCGGTACGCCATGACGACTGCGACAGCGGATGCCAAGGTCCTCGACACAAAGACACATGAGTTCGACGTGGAGGACGTGGAATACCTTCGCCACGGCGGCAAGCCGCTGCTCGCCCGCGTGTTCAAGCCGAAGGGCGACGGACCGTTTCCGGCGCTGGTCGAGTGTCACGGCGGCGCCTGGTGCCTGAGCGACCGCACCACCGAGCGGCTGCGCCACCAGGCCATGGCCTCGCACGGCATCGTGTCGATCGCGCTCGATTTCCGCTCCGGCAACGAGGACCCGTATCCGGCCTCCGTGCAGGACATCAACTACGCGGTGCGCTGGGCGAAGCTCAATGCTCGCACGCTCAAGACGCGGCCGGAGCTCGTGGGTCTCTCGGGCCAGTCGAGCGGCGGGCACTTGGCGATGCTCGTCGCTATGCGCCCGCATGATGCCCGGTATGCCGCGATCCCGCTGCCGGCCGGCTCTCCCGCGCAGAACGCGAGCGTGCGCTGCGTCGTGATGTCGTGGCCGGTGATCAATCCGCTCAGCCGCTACCGCCTCGCCAAGCGTGCGCAGGCCTCCGCCAATCCGCCGGAATGGCCGAAGTCCATCATCCCACGACAGGACGCCTATTGGCGCAGCGAGGCGAATATGGAAGAGGGCAATCCGATGCTCGCGCTCGAGCGCGGCGAGAAGGTGCTCACGCCGCCTGCGATCTGGTTCCAGGGACGCGGCGATACGCTGCACGACTACAAGGATGCGGACTCGAGCTTTGCGGGCAATGAGCCGCAGCGCTTCGTCGAGAACTACCGCAAGGCCGGCGGCGAGATCACGCTGGAATACATCGACGCCGATCGCCACGCCGGGCACTCGCCGGACCTGTCGAAGACCGGCGACATGTTCGAACGCATGGTCGCGTTCGTGGGCAAGCACGTCAAGGTCGATAGATGATGTGAACGACGGTGCGTTCCGCCGGGCGCACTGAGCGACTTGAAATGCGGGTCAGCGCAGGTCGGGCAACGGCGTGATCAGGGCAGCGCTAACGCAGTCTGCCGTTTACCGCAGCTTGTTGAACAGCCCAGAACACCGGCACCGCGAGATCGTCCTTTCGCTGCACATCGAAACAGCCGCCAATCACCACCTTCCGTCCACCGACGTTGACACGGGCGTCCATGTATTGTCGTTCCCGACCGCTGTCCCGAGCGATGTAGGCTGACATAAGTCCCGCCCCTGATGACGTCTCGCTGAGGTGCGAAGACATCCAATTGACCATTGTACGTCCGTCGTGGCTCATGAGGTGGCGAATTTCTTGCTCAAGGAAGCGATCAAATCCTTCGACGTCGGCTTGCACAAAACGGGTAATGTCAGGTTCGGTCGGATCGTCCGATACATCGGCGACGAGCAAATATGCGAGCTCCTGAAGGTTGCCGTCTTCGGCGACATATCCCTCTTCATAGCACCGGAAGATGGCGCCCCTACCTCCTCCCGCATCGTTGAAATCTTCCGTCTGCCACCACCATGGGCCGGGCAATACGACTCTCACAAGGCCTAGGACGTCGAAGTTGCCGTCTTCGGTCCGGCTAAAATTTGTAGGCGGCCATGTCACTCAGCTGCCTCTGTCCGTTTCCGTCTCGTCTCTCGCCGCGCCAGCACCGGCGCCAGGAACTGGCCGGTATAGCTGCGCTTGACCGCGACGACGTCCTCCGGCGTGCCCGACGCCACGATCTCGCCGCCGCCGTCGCCGCCTTCGGGGCCGAGGTCGATGATCCAGTCGGCGGTCTTGATCACCTCGAGATTGTGCTCGATCACGACCACGGTGTTGCCGCTCTCGACCAGCTCGTGCAGCACGTCGAGCAGCTTCGCCACGTCATGGAAATGCAGCCCGGTCGTCGGCTCGTCGAGAATGTACAGCGTTCGGCCGGTGGCGCGCTTCGACAGCTCCTTCGCGAGCTTGACGCGCTGCGCCTCGCCGCCGGATAGCGTGGTCGCCTGCTGGCCGACATGGATGTAGTCGAGGCCGACGCGGTGCAGAAGCTCGAGCACGTTGCGCACCCGCGGCACTGCCTTGAAGAAGTCCAGCGCCTCCTCGACCGTCATGTCGAGCACGTCGGCGATCGACTTGTTCTTGAACAGGACGTCGAGCGTCTCGCGGTTGTAGCGCTTGCCCTTGCAGACGTCGCAGGTGACGTAGACGTCAGGCAGAAAGTGCATCTCGATCTTGATGACGCCGTCGCCCTCGCAGGCCTCGCAGCGTCCGCCCTTGACGTTGAAGGAGAAGCGGCCGGGCTCGTAGCCGCGCGCCTTCGCCTCCGGCAGCCCCGCGAACCACTCGCGGATCGGCGTGAACGCGCCGGTATAGGTCGCGGGATTGCTGCGCGGCGTGCGGCCGATCGGCGACTGGTCGATGTCGATCACCTTGTCCAGGTGCTCGAGGCCTTCGATGCGGTCGTGCGGGGCAGGTCCCTCGGACGCATTGTTGAGCTTGCGCGCGACCGCCTTGTAGAGCGTGTCGACCAGGAGCGTGGATTTGCCGCCGCCCGACACCCCGGTGACGCAGGTGAACAGGCCGAGCGGAATCTCGGCGGTGACGTTCTTGAGATTGTTGCCGCGCGCGTTGACGACCTTCAGCGTCCGGCGCGGATTCTTCGGCCGCCGCTCGGGGATGTGCACGGTCATCTCGCCCGAGAGATACTTGCCGGTCAGCGATTCCCGCGTGGCGATGATGTCGTCCACGCTGCCCTGCGCGATGATGTGGCCGCCGTGGATGCCGGCGCCGGGGCCGATGTCGAGCACATGGTCGGCGGTGCGGATGGCGTCCTCGTCGTGCTCGACCACGATCACGGTATTGCCGAGGTCGCGCAGCCGCCGCAGCGTCTCCAGCAGGCGCGCATTGTCGCGCTGGTGCAGCCCGATCGAGGGCTCGTCGAGCACGTAAAGCACGCCGGTGAGGCCGGACCCGATCTGCGAAGCGAGGCGGATTCTCTGGCTCTCGCCGCCGGAGAGCGTTCCCGAGGCGCGAGCGAGCGTGAGATATTCGAGCCCCACGTCGACGAGGAACTTGAGCCGCTCGCGGATCTCCTTGAGCACCCGCACCGCGATCTCGTTCTGCTTGGGCGTCAGCTGCTTCGGCAGGTCGGCGAACCATTCGCCCGCGCGCTTCACCGACATCTCGGCGACCTCGCCGACGTGCCGGCCGGCGATCTTCACGCACAGCGCCTCGGGCTTGAGCCGGTAGCCGGCGCAGGCGGCGCAGGGGATGTCGGTGAAATACTTCGCCATCTCCTCGCGCGCCCAGTCGCTTTCGGTCTCCTTCCAGCGTCGCTCGAGGTTGGTCACCACGCCTTCGAACGGTTTGGTGGTCTGGTAGGACCGCGCGCCGTCGTCGTAGGTGAACTTGATGCCGTCGTCGCCCGAGCCGTAGAGGATCGCGTCCTGCGTCTTCTTCGGCAGGTCTTTCCACTTGGTGTCGAGCGTGAATTTGTAGTGCTTGCCGAGCGCTTGCAGGGTCTGGATGTAGTAGGGGCTCGACGATTTCGCCCAGGGCGCGATGGCACCGGCGCGCAAGGTCCTGTCCTTGTCGGAGATGACCAGCTCAGCGTCGATGTGCTGCTCGACGCCGAGCCCGCCGCAGGTCGGGCACGCGCCGAACGGGTTGTTGAAGGAGAACAGCCGCGGCTCGATCTCCGAGATCGTGAAGCCCGACACCGGACAGGCGAACTTTTCCGAGAAGATCATCCGCTCGGCAGTATCGTTCTTCGACTTGTTGGCCTTGCTGCCACCGGTCGCCGCGGCGCCGTCCGCGAGCTCGGCGATCGCCAGCCCCTCGGCAAGCTTGAGCGCGGTCTCCAATGAATCTGCCAGCCGGGTCGCGAGGTCCGGGCGCACCACCACGCGGTCCACCACCACGTCGATGTCGTGCTTGAACTTTTTGTCGAGCGCGGGCGCCTCGGCGATCTCGTAGAACTGGCCGTCGATTTTCACGCGCTGGAAGCCGCGCTTCATATAGTCGGCGAGCTCCTTGCGGTACTCGCCCTTCCTGCCGCGCACGACAGGCGCCAGGAGATAGAGCCGCGTCCCTTCCGGCAGCGCCATCACCCGGTCGACCATCTGCGACACGGTCTGGCTTTCGATCGGCAGGCCGGTCGCGGGCGAATAGGGCACGCCGACGCGCGCCCACAGGAGCCGCATATAGTCGTAGATCTCGGTGACGGTGCCGACCGTCGAGCGCGGATTGCGCGAGGTGGTCTTCTGCTCGATCGAGATGGCGGGCGAGAGGCCGTCGATCTGGTCGACGTCCGGCTTCTGCATCATCTCCAGGAACTGGCGGGCATAGGCGGAGAGCGACTCCACGTAGCGGCGCTGGCCCTCGGCATAGATGGTGTCGAAGGCGAGCGAGGACTTGCCCGAGCCCGACAGCCCCGTGAACACCACCAGTTGGTCGCGCGGGATTTCCAGGTCGACGTTCTTGAGATTGTGCTCGCGCGCCCCGCGGATCGCGATCACCCGGGCATCGGGACGGCGAGGGCGGCTCTTGTCGAAGAGGTCGTTCATGCGGTCCGTCGCGTGGTCGAGGAAGGTCCTGACGCAACCCCGATCGGCGCGCGGACTTAGGGAACGTAGTAAGAACGGATGGCTTTCGCCAGTGCAATAAGCGGCAGGCCCGCCATTCGGCAGCCGGGCACCTGTGGACAACTTGCAGCCCCGGTGCGCACGAGTTCCCGGCCTTTGAAGGAAATTAGGTGCTTGAGGACCCCCCGTCGTCGCGGCGTCGGCCGACTAGGCGGCATGGGCGCCCCGGTCGAGCACCACTTCATCGGGCGGTACCACGGGAGGCGCCGACAAGGGTGGCGGTTCCGCGTTTTCGGCGGCCGGCTTGCTGCGCCGCAGCGCGAAGCGCAGTTTCGACAGCTCGTCCTGAAGCTCGGCACTGTGCCGGCGGGTGGCCGCCAGCGCACCTTCGACCACCTGGCGTTCCAGGCGCTCCTCGTCGAGCACGGCCTTGAGCTCTTCGACCCGCCGCTCGAACGTCGCGCGACCGACGTTGAATTCCGTGGCGAGGTTGTCCGCCCGCTCGTTCGAGGCGCGGATCTTGTCCTCCGCCTCGTCCAACTGCACTTTGCAGGAGCGCAGCGAGTGCGCGAGCACGGTCGAGCGTTCGTGCAGGGTGGAGCGCGTCTTTTCGAGCTCCTCGACCTGGCTCTCCTTGAGCTTGATCGCGGCCTTGATCTCGCTGAGCTTCTTTTCGGCCGTATCGCGGGCGAACGACGCCTCGCGGGCCTTGCGTTCGGATGACCTCGCTTCTTCGTTACGCGTCAGCAGTAGCTGCCGGGTGCTGACGAGAAGCTTGTCGGCCGCGCTCGCGCGCGCCTGCAAGGCCTCGACCTGCCGATCGAGCTTGGCGTTGTCGCCGTGATAGCGCTCGCTCGTTTCCCTGAGGTCGACGGTGAGCTTGTCGTGCGCGACCTGGACCTCTGCCAGCGCCGTCTCCAGCTTGAGCAGGCGCGCCTTCGCAGTCACCAGCGCCGTTTCGCTCTCGCTGAGGCGCTGCGAGAGGCGGGCGGCCTCGGCGAGCGCCTGGTCGAGCGACTTCTGCGACGAACGATTGTCGCCCTCGAGAAAAATCAGCTTTTCCCGCGCCGCCGTGAGCTCGCTGTCGAGCTGGCCGATCTTGGTCTCGGCCTCGACGGCTTGATCGCGCAGCCGCCTGTTATCCTCGCTCAAGCCGAGACCGGTTGCGGCCTGCTGCGTCAGCCGGCGCTCGAGATCGGCGATGGCGGCGCGTGCGACCACCAGCTCGTTGGCGAGCTCGGCCTTGCCGCTCTTCACCTCGCGCGTTGCTTCGAGAGCCTTCTCCAGATCCTGCCGGAGCTGCGTGTTGGCGCTCTCGGTGGTCGCCGCTTTCGCTTCGATGTCGGCGTATTTCGCGTGCAATGCCTCGTAGCCCGCTCGCGTCTGCGTGAGCGCGCGCCGAAGGCTGATATTTTGCGTCTTCTCGTGCTCGAGCGCGCGCAGCGCCTTAAGGGCGGGCTCGACGACGCTGGCGAAGGTCGCGCGGAATTCCTCGAGCTCGCTGATCTTGCGGCCGGTCTCGACCAGGAGATTGCGGAGCGCTTCGTTGTCCTCGCCCAGGCGGGCGCTGATGTCGGAAGGATCGTCGAAGTGGACGCCGTTGGCGTCGTGTCCGTTGGTATCGTGGCCGTTGGTATCGTGGCCGTTGGCCTGGTGACCGTTGGCATCGCCGTACTGCCTGAGCAGCGGCTGCTGAACACCGAAATCCGTCAGCCTGACCGAGGCCGAAGACGAAGGCGTACGTCCAAGCAGCTCGGAGAACTTACGCATGACATCGGTCCCCACACTAAGCACTACCCTAGTGCCGTTTGTGGACTTTGGAAAATTGCGCGGATTCTACGTGGTTTCGGTGTGTGAATACCTGTGGATATCCCTCGGAGCACGAGATCGAGCGCGCGTCGTGACTACATTCGACTACGGTGTTGACTACAAATCGCATCAATGATAAAGCTCCGCCGTCTCGCTCATCGAGGGGCGTCTTCCGGAGACGGTCCATAGGCGGAGCGAGGTGTGGCGTCCTGCGACTGCGGCTCGTAACCGCAGGCTTACTCGGGAGGCCCGGGGCACCGCCCGCCAGGCACTACGACCTGGCTGCGAGGAGCTCGCTGCACGGATTGCGGAGGATAATTCCGCAGACGGAAGCGCGGCCCCCGGCCACAAATCGCCACGGTGGAGCGCCGAGAGGCGCGCGTCCCGCGTCATGGGACGCAGGGTGCTTCGCAAGCACCCGGCCCGCCGCGTCATGTGCGGGCCAGCCGGGTGCCGCTGCACCCGGGCGCCTGTCGGCGCTCCGCCCACCCCTCAAGGTGGGAATTTATTTCATCACCCGGGCGCAATCACGCCGCGGGAACGCGACGTGCTGTTCGCACGGGCTGTTTGAAATTGTTAGATGAATGAAGATGTCGGCGGACGACCGAAATGAGTCCGCCCGCTTTGCCGCGACCGGCGGCGTGGGCGTACGGTCACGGAGTCAGATCTTGCACCGTCTGCGGCTGGTCGAGCCCGATGAATTTGATCTGCTTGGCGTTCAGGTCTGCCTTCCCCAGATCGATCACCCGGATGTCCATGTTGTCGTAGGTCCGGATGTAGTAGCGAAGATTCTTCATGTCGGCGACGGAGATCCATTCCGTGGTTTCGTAGCCGTCGATGCCGCCACCTTCGCCGCCGGTGGTCGCCGATACGCCGATGGAGCCGGGGGGCAGATCGAATCCGTTCATGACATGAAAGGCGAGCAGGACGGTCGCATTGCTGGTGGGGAGCTTGGGCGCGTTGGCCTGAGCGAAGTAGGCGCGCACGAAACGCGCCGTCGCCAGGAATCCGCCCGGCAGCCCGTTCATTCCGTCGCCGGAGCTTGCCGCGCTGAGCGCGCCGTCGCCGACCTTCAAGGGCGGGAGAACGTTGGCCGTGACGTATTGATACTGCGCGAGGTTCTGCAGGTGGAACGGGAACGGCGGGGAGTTGGTGAAGACGCGCGCCGGGTTGTCGTACATGTTGAGCTTGCCGCCGTCTGTGTATTCGATCGCCAGGCTCTTGCCGTTGGCGTCATGGATGGAGACATGGATCGGCGGCACCATGTTGCCGAACTGCTGGAGCTTCACACCCGAGACGTAGATTTTCGGCAACGCCGCCTTCACCTCGTTGACCGTGGCGAAGCTGGTCAGGATGTAGGTGAGCAGCTCGAACGAGGCGATCGACTTGTTGCCTTGTCCGGGCGGCACGGTCTGGAAATCGGCGAAGCTGGGAAAATTGAACAAGCCGCCGGTCAGGCCGCTCTCGTTGATGCCGTCGAGCAGGACCGGCAGGCCCAGCGCGTTGGCGCCGGTGGCGGCATATTTCGTCGTCCAGGTCAGGCCGCCTTGGCCGACAACGCCGTCCGGGCCGGTCGCCGTGATGGTGAGATTGCGCGGCACGATCATGAGCTTCGAGTTCATCTGCAGCCCGAATTCCAAAGTGCGGCCGTAGACGTAGCCGCCGTCCTGTGCCGGCAACAGGACGGACGTGCAGGCGCGGGCGCCGTTGACGGGCAAAGTGAGCAAGGAGAACGAGAGCAGAGCCGAAAGCCCGAAGCGGGCCGGTCGCGCGAGGACGACCAGACGTGAGGGCGCGAGACTCGAGGTCATTGGGAGCTCCTTCAGATCGGACGCGATGCGCGGTGCGGGCGGCACGGGCTTGTCGGGCGTTGCGTGGCTGTAAGCCGGCCGCGTAAGGGCGGATGCTGTGAGCGTTCTGTGTGTTTGACGTAGATCAGCTTCCCGAATACAGCCGATTAAATCGGCGTCTCGAATACGGCGGATTGCAGTAGTCGATTGATAACGTAAGCCGCGTACCGACATTTCGATATGAATGATCTTCAGCCATGAAAGACGCGATCGCGTTCGTCCTCGGCAATTTCACCCTGACGTTTTTCGTCCTGGGTTTGCTCGCGTCGGCCATCGCGCTCTGGCGAGCGACGGAGCGTAGCCGCGCCGCGATCCTCGAGGCGTTGTTCTCCTATTTTCTCCTGTTCTCGATCGGATTTGCCAATTTCTACAACTTCGTCCTGCACGTCTTTTTCGGGGAAATGGCTGCGCGCTTCATCGGATGGGAGAACAGTCCGTTCCAGTTGGAGGTCGGCTTCGCCAGTCTGGGTTTTGCAGTGCTGGGATTCTTGGCGTTCAAGGGCAGCTTCGATCTGCGCCTCGCCGCCGTCGTCGGACCGACTTGCTTTCTTTGGGGCGCGGCTGGCGGCCACATCTATCAGATGGTCAAGGCGCACAATTTCGCGCCCGGCAATGCCGGGATCATTTTCTACAGCGATATCCTGATCCCGCTCGTGGGCCTGTTGTTCCTGTGGTTGCAACGCCGCTCCGTCGCCGCAGAAGAGAAGCGGCTCTCCGGCTGAAGAAATTCAGTGCGACGGCCGTTGAAGGTATCCGGAAGGCATGCTAGAACAAAAAGAGAACAAGGGCGCGGCTCGCTTGCTGGTCGCAGGACTTGTGGAAAAGCGGGACGAGCACGGTCGCAACGGGGACGTGAGTTCATAGTTATGACAAGGGTTCTCGTAGCGAAAGAATTTGGGCGATAGCAGGAGGCGGTCATGGCAGGTTCGGTCAACAAGGTGATCCTCGTCGGCAATCTCGGGAAAGATCCCGAGATCAGGCGCACGCAAGACGGCCGGCCGATCGCGAATTTGAGCGTGGCCACCTCGGAATCGTGGCGCGACAAGGCCACCGGCGAGCGCAAGGAAAAGACCGAATGGCACCGGGTCGTGATCTTCAATGAAGGTCTTTGCCGGATCGCCGAGCAGTATTTGAAGAAGGGCGCGAAGGTCTATCTCGAAGGCCAGTTGCAGACGCGCAAGTGGCAGGACCAGTCCGGCCAGGACAAGTACACCACCGAGGTGGTGCTGCAGAACTTCAACTCGAACCTCACCATGCTCGACAAGGCAGGGGAGCGCGGCGGCGACTTCGGCTCGGCCGATAGTGGCGGCGACTTCGGTTCTTCCGGCCCGAGCGCGCGCGAGCGGACGCCGGCCATGGCCGGCGCCGGCAAGCGCGGCGACATGGACGACGAGATCCCCTTTTGACGCGCGGCCGGATTCCGCCGCCCGTTTAGCCGCTCAATTCAGGGCATCCCGCCAGCGCGGCGTCCGTTAGCTGCGCCGCGACGTCGTGCTCGTCGTGGCATGGGCTTTCGTCGCCATGCTCGATGCTCGGGTCTTGTTGTTCGTCCGGCGTACTTCGGTGTTCTTGTGATCTACGCGCTCGTGCTGTGGAAGCCCGGTCTGTCGTGAGCGCGCGGCTATCCCAGGTCGACTAGCCCGTTGAGATATTCGGGCGGCGCAACTAAGGTCTTTTGGTTTGGTTGGATCGGTACAGTCACCAGGGAGGGTGAGTTATGTCTGCGAGACTTTGGTTGTCGGGGGTAGTGGTGTTGTGTGGCGCACTGGCGGTAACCGGCGCGGAGGCCGCAGCCGCCAAGAAGGCTAAAGCAGAGAAGGCGCCGCCACCGGTCGCGGCCGGTTGCACCAAGGCGATTCCGCCGTTCTGCATGGGCGTCACCTCGGGCAAGACGACCTACGCGTTGTTCGATGCCAATCCGTGGATCCCGCCGGGCACCGGCGTGACCGTTTGGGGCAAGGTGACTGGCATCAGCCCGTGCGGCAGCACCGCGATCTCGGTCACGGCCTGGAAGAAGAACAAGCTCAAGTGCAAGGCGTGATGATCGCCGCGGACGACTTTCGGCGATAAGCAGCACCGGGCGGTTGTTACGCCGCCGAAGATGCATCACTACCAAGTTCCCCGGTCAGCAGCCGGGGAACATTTTGTATATGCGCGGCGGCCGCCCCATTCCGGAGACATGCCGTGTCGCTTGCGCCACTCCTGAACGCCGCCCCCACGGTGCAGGTTCATGCCTTCGCCGCCATGGCCGCCTTGGCGCTGGGAGTGGTCCAGCTCGCGGCGCCGAAAGGTACGCTCCCTCATCGCACGCTCGGCTGGATATGGGTCGCGCTGATGGTGACCGTGGCGACGACCTCGTTCTGGATCCACGACACGCGCATGTGGGGGCCGTGGAGCCCGATCCATCTGCTGTCCATCTTCACGCTGGTGATGCTTCCGCACGCGGTCCTGCATGCCCGGCGGCATGACGTGGGCAACCACCGCAAGGCTATGATCGGCATATTTACCGGCGCGCTCGTCATTGCCGGGCTCTTCACCTTCTACCCTGGGCGTATCATGTACAGGGTAGCGTTCGGGCATTGAGGGCATGGCGTCCGGGCCACCTCGTGGGGGTAAATCAGCGCCTTTCGCAGGCCCCACCTTGGGGGCTCGATGCCGGCCACCGCCACTTGACGATAAGTCACTGAATTACCATATGAAAATAGCTCGATCCCGGCGCGTTTTAGGGTGGCGTGCCAGGGATGAATCAGCTAAGCATTTCGGGCTCTTACCGCACGGAACTTTCATTTGGCCGACAACGACGACCAGCAGCCGGAAGATCCCGGCCCGTCCGATATTCGCCCCGTCTCCATCACCGAGGAGATGAAGCGCAGCTACCTCGATTACGCCATGAGCGTGATCGTGGCGCGAGCGCTGCCGGACGCGCGCGACGGCCTCAAGCCGGTGCATCGGCGCATCCTCTATTCGATGCACGAGCAGGGCCACACGCCCGACAAGAAATACGTGAAGTCGGCGCGCGTGGTCGGCGACGTGATGGGCAAATATCACCCGCACGGCGACCAGGCGATCTACGACGCGCTGGTGCGCATGGCGCAGGACTTCTCCATGCGCCTGCCGCTGATCGACGGGCAGGGCAATTTCGGCTCGGTCGACGGCGATCCGCCCGCGGCCATGCGCTACACCGAATGCCGCCTCGCCAAGCCGGCCATGGAGCTGCTCGAGGACATCGACAAGGACACCGTCGATTTCCAGCCGAACTACGACGGCAACGAGAAAGAGCCGGTGGTGCTGCCGGCGCGCTTCCCGAATCTTCTGGTCAACGGGGCCGGCGGCATCGCGGTCGGCATGGCGACCAATATCCCGCCGCACAATCTCGGCGAGGTGATCGATGCCTCCATCGCCCTGATCGACAATCCCGGCATGGACATCGACGACTTGATGGCCATCATTCCCGGTCCCGATTTTCCGACCGGCGGCATCATCCTCGGCCGCCAGGGCATCCGCTCCGCCTATCACCTCGGCCGCGGCTCGATCGTCATGCGCGGCAAGGTCGAGATCGAGACGCTGCGCGGAGACCGCGAGGCGATCATCGTCAGCGAGATTCCCTACCAGGTGAACAAGGCGTCGATGGTCGAGCGCATCGGCGAGCTCTGGCGCGAAAAGAAGATCGACGGCATCGCGGCGCTGCGCGACGAGTCCGACCGCGACGGCTACCGCGTGGTGATCGAGATCAAGCGCGACGCCATGGCGGACGTGGTGCTCAACCAGCTCTACCGCTACACCCCGCTGCAATCGTCCTTCGGCGCCAACGTCGTCGCGCTCGAGGGCGGCCGCCCGCAGGTGATGAACCTGAAGGACCTGCTCGCGTCCTTCATCGCCTTCCGCGAGGAGGTGATCTCCCGGCGCACCAAGCATCTGCTCGGCAAGGCGCGCGACCGCGCCCATGTGCTGGTCGGGCTCGCGATCGCGGTCGCCAATATCGACGAGGTGATCAGGCTCATCCGCGCGTCGACCGACGCCAACGAGGCGCGCGAGGCCCTGATGGCGCGCGACTGGCCGGCGAAGGACGTCGAGGCCATGATCACGCTGATCGACGATCCGCGCCACAAGGTCACCGCCGCCGGCACCTACAAGCTCTCCGCCGAGCAGGCCAAGGCCATCCTCGATCTGCGGCTGCAGCGGCTGACCGCGCTCGGCCGCGACGAGATCAAGGCCGAGCTCGACAAGCTCGCCGCCGAGATCGCCGACTATCTCGACATCCTGCGCTCGCGCGCGCGCATCCAGACGATCGTCAAGGACGAGCTCAAGGCGGTGCGCGACGAGTTCGCGACGCCGCGCCGCACCGTCATCCTCGAGCAGGAAGGCGAGGTGGAGGACGAAGACCTGATCCACCGCGAGGACATGGTGGTGACGGTCTCGCACCTCGGCTACGTCAAGCGCGTCCCGCTCTCGACCTATCGCGCGCAGCGGCGCGGCGGCAAGGGCCGCGCCGGGCATGCAGACGCGCGAGGAGGATTTCGTCTCCCGCCTGTTCGTGGCCTCGACCCATACGCCGGTGCTGTTCTTCTCCTCCCGCGGCCGGGTCTACAAGGAGAAGGTCTGGCGGCTGCCGCAGGCGGCGCCGCAGGCGCGCGGCAAGGCGCTGATCAACATCCTGCCGCTCGAGCAGGGCGAGCTGGTCACCACCGTCATGCCGCTGCCCGAGGACGAGAAGACCTGGGGCGAGCTCGACGTGATGTTCGCCACGCACGCGCGGCACGGTGCGGCGCAACAAGCTGTCCGACTTCGTCGACGTGCGCCGCTCCGGCATCATCGCCATGAAGCTCGACGAGGGCGAGGGCATCGTCGACGTGCAGATCTGCACCGAGCGCGACGACGTGCTGCTCACCGTCGGCGGACGGCCAGTGCATCCGCTTCCCGGTCACCGACGTGCGCGTGTTCCAGGGCCGCACCTCCATGGGCGTGCGCGGCATCGCGCTGGCAGACGGCGACAAGCTGATCTCGCTTTCGATCCTGCGCCACGTGGACGCGACCGCCGACGAGCGCGTCGCCTATCTCAAGCGTGCCAACGCGGTGCGGCGCGGCCTCAACGGCGACGCCGAGGAGCCGGCGCCCGATGCCGAGGACGCGCCGGAGTCCGGGGTTACCGGCGCGATCGAGCTCGGCGAGCAGCGCTACGTGGAAATGTCGGCGGCCGAGCAGTTCGTGCTCACGATCTCGGAGCGCGGCTACGGCAAGCGGTCGTCGTCCTACGAATACCGGATCACCGGTCGCGGCGGCAAAGGCATCGTGGCGATGGACGTGCGCGAGCGCGACGGCACCATCCGGAAGAAGACCGGCAAGCTCGATCGCCTCGTTCCCGGTCGAGGACGGCGACCAGCTGATGCTGGTCACCAACGGCGGGCAGCTCATCCGCACCCGGGTCGAAGGCATCCGCATCGCCGGACGCTCGACCCAGGGCGTGATCGTGTTCGACACCGCGGACGACGAGCGCGTCGTCTCGGTCGAGCGCATCAGCGAGGAAGGCGAGGAGAACGGCGGCGCTTAAGAGATGAATTGGGAACTGTTCGCCGCATTTCTCGTGATCACCTCGATCATGGTGATCACTCCCGGTCCGATCGTGACGCTCGTCATCGCGACCGGTGCCAGCCAGGGCATTCGCGCGGCGCTCACGACCGTCATCGGCACGACGCTCGGCAACGCCATCCTGATCGCGGCGATCGCGTTCGGCCTGAGCTTCGTGCTCAAATACGCTGCCGTGTTGTTCGAAATATTGCGCTGGGCGGGCGCGGCCTACCTGATCTGGCTCGGCATTCAGGCGTGGCGCCATGCCGGGAAAAGCGATGCCGCCGCGGCGCCGCGCGGGCATGTGCACTTCTGGCGCGGCTTTGCGGTGGCGCTGTCGAACCCGAAGACGATCGCGTTCTTCACGGCCTTCCTGCCGCAATTCGTCGATCCGAGCCTGCCGGTCGATCGCCAGCTCGCGGTGATGTGCGCGGTAACGGTCGTCGGGGCGGCTTGCACGGACGTCGGCTGGGCGGTCGCCGCCGGGCTCGGGCGCGCGTGGTTCATGACCTCGTGGCGCGCGAAACTGCTCGGCCGGCTCTCCGGCGTGGCGCTGATCGCCGGCGGCGTCTGGCTGTCCTTGGCGCGGCGCCCGGCCTGACGAGTGGGCCGGTGATGCCGGACGCGGCCTGGCTCGAGGTTGGCGCACCCAGATCGCCAAAGCGCATTTGTCCTCCCCTTGGCGACCCCCTATGATCCCGGGCGTTTCTGCTTTGGAGCTTCCCGCGGGAGGGGTGAGCTTGCGAGCAAGTCCTGAGAGGGCACCATCCCCGCGCCGGCCGGCTGGGCGTCCGCTGGCAAAGGGGCGCGGCCCGTGGCGGAACCTTTGCGCGACGCCGGCGTTGGTTACTTCCAGCGGGCGCTGGATTCCTGTGCTCGAGTAGGCCGATCAGAGATGTCCTCGCCCGACGACGATCCGAAGAAAAACGTTGTGCGCCTGGGAACCGAGACGCTATTTGCCATTGCCGATCAGCTGCGCCGTATGTACGACGCCGACCTGCGCGCGAAGCCCTCCGAGCAGCTCGAAGAGCTCATGCAGCGGATCGAGCGGGGCGAGGACCTGCGCTCGGCCGAGTGATCCTGCCCATGCCCAGCTCCGAGATCGATGCCGTTCGCGACCTGCTGCGCTCGCGGCCGCGCCCTGTCGGCTGGGCGGAGCGACGTGCGCGGCTCGACGCCGTCGGCGCGGCGTCACCCATCGCCGCCGACATTCGCCTGGAAGCGGCCGACGCCGACGGCGTTCCGGCGGAGTGGTCGCTGGCGCCGGGCAGCGACTCCTCGAAGGTTCTCCTGTTCTTTCACGGCGGCGGCTACTGCTCTGGCTCGATCGCGAGCCACCGCGGCATGGTGACGGAGGCCGGACGCGCCGCGCAGGTGCGCACGCTCGCCGTGGGATATCGCCTCGCGCCCGAGCATCCGTTTCCCGCCGCGCTCGAGGATGCGCTCGCGGCCTATGGCTTTCTGATCCGACAGGGGATCGCGCCGGGAAAGATCGCCGTCGGCGGCGACAGCGCGGGCGGCGGCCTCACGCTGGCGGCGCTCACGCGCCTGCGCGACGCCGGCAAGCCGTTGCCGGCCTGCGCCTGGCTGGTGTCGCCATGGGTCGATCTGCAGATGACCGGCGCGAGCCTCGCGGACAAAGCCGATGTCGATCCGCTGATCTCGAAACCGTACCTCGAGGAGCTGGCGTCCGCCTATCTCGCGGGCGCCGATCCGGCTGGCCCGCTGGTCTCGCCGTTGCATGCCGATCTCGCGGTGCTGCCGCCGATGCTGGTGCAGGTCGGCTCGGCCGAGACCTTGCTCGACGATGCATTGCGTATTGCCCGCAAGCGCCGGGGCGGCGGACGTGCCGGTCAGCCTCGAGATCTGGCCGCACATGATCCACGCCTGGCACCTGTGGGCGGCGCAGCTCGCGGACGGTCGCCGCGCGATTGCGTCGGCCGGCGCCTTTATCCGCGCGCGGCTGTGAGGCGCGCGTCCTCGATCAGCGTGCGCCGGCATTCTCCAGAATGCGCGCGATCTGCGAATAGCCGCGCCTGCGGGCGTGTCCCAGCGCCGTCGTGCCTTGCCGGTCGGGCACATTGATATCGGCGTTGGCCTTGACCAGAGCGTCCACGATCGCGGTGTAGTTTGCCCCGCCATTGCCGAGCACCACCGCCTCGAGCAGCGCTGTCCAGCCGAGATTGTTGACATGGTTGAGCGGCGCCTTGGCCGCGATCAGCGCCCGCACGACCTCCACATGTCCGCGGTGCGCCGCCGCGATCAGCGCGGTGCCGTTATAGGGACTGGTGACGGCGCGCGCATTGCCGCCGCCGTCGAGCGCGATCTGGAGCATGACGAGATCGTTGTTCACGGCTGCGATGGTGATGACGTCGTAGCGCTCGGCATCGAGCGCGTTCGGGTTGGCGCCATGCTTCAACAGGGCGCGCGCCGCGTCGTGCTTGCGTTGGAACACAGCCACATGGAGGGGCGTGCGGCTCTTCGAATCCTGGATGTTCGGCTTTTCGCCCTCCGCGATCAGCTTCTCGATCTCGGCGGTGTCGCCGCGCGCGGCCGCGTCGTGCAGGCCGGCATAGATGCGCAGCTCGCGCTCGTCCGGTGGCGTTTGCGCCGCCGCCGGGTTCGCGGCACCGGCAATGGCCGCCGCCAGGAGAGCAATCGCGGCCAGGCTTCGCGCGGCGGCCACCCCGAGGGCAACGAGGCCAGACGCGGTGCGGACCAAAACCCTAGCGTCGTTGAACATGGTTTCTCTGACAGGGCCGAACGGGTTTCATTCTAGCATTGATTTCAAATAGGCGCGCGGATTGGCGTATTTTGAAGAATAAAACGCGCTGGATGGTGGCCGAAAACGGACCGGGGGGCGGGCGGCCGCGCCGTTGTGACCCATGGGCAAACCCTTATTGGCCCAGGTGGTCGCACGGACCTTGCGGCTATCCGGATCGCGCGCTAGACCCCGTGCATGCCCCGGACCGCACTTTTTCCGGGATCGTTCGATCCCGTTACCAATGGCCATCTCGACCTGGTTCGCCAAGCCGCAAGGCTCGCCGACCGGCTCGTGCTGGCGATCGGCACCCATCCGGGCAAGGCGCCCCTGTTCAGCACGCAGGAGCGGCTTGCCATGCTGGAGGAAACCTGTGGCCCGCAGGCGCGTGCCACGGGCTGCGAATTCGCCTGCATCACCTTCGGCGACCTCGTCGTCGCGGCGGCGCAGCGCGAGGGTGCGACGCTCCTGATCCGCGGGCTGCGCAGCGCCACCGACTTCGACTATGAGATGGAGATGGCCGGCATGAACGGCGCGATGGCGCCGAACGTGCAAACGGTGTTCCTGCCGGCCTCGCCGGCGGTCCGCCCGATCACCGCCACACTGGTGCGCCAGATCGCATCCATGGGCGGCGACGTGTCGTCATTCGTTCCGCCGGTGGTCGCCGCCCGCTTGAAACAGAAATTTGCCGGCAAGTCGTCCGGCCATTGATCCCGGGAGATGTCATGATCCGTCTGCTCGCCCTCGTTGTCGCGCTGGTTTGCGCGGCGCCCGCCCTCGCGCAACAACTGCCGGCCGGTGCCGACCCGCAGAACACGCTGCTGGTCGACACCAAGCACGGCCGCATCGTCATCAAGCTGCGCAACGACATCGCGCCCAAGCATGCCGAGCGCCTCAAGCAGCTCGCACGCGAGAAGTTCTACGACAATGTGCCGTTCCATCGCGTCATCTCGGGCTTCATGGCGCAGACCGGCGACGGCCAGAAGGGTGACGGCACCGGCGGTTCGAAATATCCGAACCTGCCGGCCGAATTCTCCAACGTGCCGTTCAAGCGTGGCGTGGTCGGCATGGCACGCAAGGGCGGCGACAACAATTCCGCCAACAGCCAGTTCTTCATCATGTACGCCGACGGCTCGTTCCTCAACGGCCAGTACACCGTGGTCGGCGAGGTGCTCTCCGGCATGGACGCGGTCGACAAGATCAAGAAGGGCGAGCCGGTGCCCGACCCCGACCGCATGACCCGCGTGCAAGTGGCCGCCGACGCAAAGTGACGAGCCGCGAGGACAGGCAGATGACCGATACCGACAACACGCTGATTCTCGAAACCAGCAAGGGCAAGGTTTCCATTCTCATGCGGCCGGATCTCGCGCCCGGCCATGTCGCGCGCATCAAGGAGCTGGTGCGCGAAGGGTTTTACGACGGCATCGTCTTCCACCGCGTCATCGACGGCTTCATGGCGCAGACCGGCTGTCCGAACGGCACCGGCACCGGCGGTTCCGGCAAGAAGCTCAAGGCCGAGTTCAACAAGGAGCCGCATCGCCGGGGCACAGTGTCGATGGCGCGCGCGCAGAATCCGGATTCCGGTGACAGCCAATTCTTCATCTGCTTCGAGGACGCCTCCTTTCTCAACGGCCAATACACGGTCTGGGGCAAGGTGACGGAGGGGATGGAGAACGTCGACAAGATCAAGCGCGGCGAGCCGGTCACCGATCCCGACCGTATCATCTCCGCGAAGATGGCGGTTGACGCGTAACGATATCAACGACCTCCGACTACTGGTTCGCACAGCCAAGCTTCCTTGGCGAACCACTCATGCTCGGTCCGGCAGATCGGGCACAGGACGCGTGCGAAAAAGACCGGCGTGGCCGCGAAGCTTTCGCGATCGGTCACGATGCCGGTCGGGATCTCGCGTCCCGTCTCCGGGCATCTGATCATGACGGCGCCCATGGGCCTCTCCTGTTGCATCCTTTGGAGGCCATCCTATAGCGGCTGCCTGTGAACGTCGTTTGACGCAAGCGCGACCAGATCGCGACCGCAATGCGATCAGCTATTTATTCAAATTCCGTGGAACGAAAGGGGCGGTCGCCCGTGGAACCGCGCGCGCACCCGGTGCGTTGCTTCCCGAATCAGGACAATCTCGTGGGGAGATCATGCCGCGGACTCTCACCGAAGGTCAGCAGCCGCCCAAGTCCCGCGCCTCAGCGGCTGCGCGCGTCCGCTATCTCGTCGTGCGCCAGGGAGATGTCTGGTTCATCAAGTTCGAGGGCGAGGAATTCGGTCCGTACCACAGCGAGCGCGAGGCGGTGCTGTTCGCCGTCGATGCCGCGCGTCTGCTCGGCGATCACGGCGAGCGGACCGAAGTGCTCCGCCTCGACGAAACCGGGCAAGTATCGCCCATATGGACCTATGGGCTCGACCCGTATCCGCCATAGCTCGCGCCGCGGGAACGATGACCTGATGCGCATGCGCCTGTAAGAAGGGGCATGCGCACCGACCTGTTCGACTTCGACCTGCCGCCCGAACGGATCGCCTTGCGGCCCGTGGTGCCGCGCGACGCCGCGCGGCTTTTGGTCGTGCGGCCCGGCACTGCCACGGAATTGGCCGATTGCGGCGTGGGCGATCTGCCCGACCTGCTGCGTCCCGGCGACGCCCTCGTGGTCAACGACAGCAAGGTGATCCCGGCGCGACTGCAAGGCCGGCGTATCGGCCGTGGCGCCGTGGAGCCCGCGATCGAGGCGACGCTGCACCAGCGCCTCGACGGCGCGCGTTGGCGCGCCTTCGTGAAGCCGGCGAAGCGGCTCGCGGCCGGCGACGTCGTCCGCTTCGGTGACGAAGGCAAGGTCTGCTTCCTCGGCCAGCTCGATGCCACGGTCGAGGCGAAAGGCGAGGGCGGGGAGGTGACGCTCGCCTTCGCGTTCCATGGCCCCGTGCTCGACCAGGCCGTGGACGAGCGCGGCGCCATGCCGCTGCCGCCTTACATCGCGGCGCGGCGGGCGCCGGACGAGCGCGACCGCATCGACTACCAGACCCTGTTCGCGGAGGCCGAGGGATCGGTCGCCGCCCCCACGGCGGGCCTGCATTTCACCGATGCGCTGGTCGCACGGCTCGCGGAACGTCGCATCGCTGTCCAAAAGGTCACGCTGCACGTGGGTGCGGGGACATTTCTGCCGGTCAAGGCCGACGATACGTCGGCGCACCGCATGCATGCCGAAGCCGGAAGCGTGAGCGCGGAGACGGCGGAGGCGCTCAACGCCGTGCGTCGCGGCGGCGGCCGCATCGTCGCCGTGGGCTCGACCTCGCTGCGGCTGATCGAAGCCGCGACCGGCGACGACGGAGTGGTCCGGGCGTTCACCGGCGAGACCGCCCTGTTCATCACGCCGGGCTACCGGTTCCGCGCCGTCGACGTGATGATGACCAATTTCCACCTGCCGCGCTCGACGCTGTTCATGCTGGTCGCGGCCTTTGCGGGCCTCGACACGATGCAGCGCGCCTACGCGCACGCGATCGCGGCAGGCTACCGCTTCTACTCCTACGGCGACGCCTGCCTGCTGTTCCGGCCCTGACAACCGCTCAGTTGGCGCTCTTGAGGCCGAGCGTCTTGGCGACCGTCGACATCTGTGCGGCCTGCTCCTTGAGCGTCTTCGCCAGCTCCTCGGGGCCGCCGGTCCGCACCGCCTGTCCGGTGCTGACGAGGCGCTCCGTCATCGCGGGCTCGGAGACCACGGCGATCACATCGGCGGAGATACGCTCACGCACCTCGCGTGCCATGCTGCTGGGACCATAGAGGCCGGCCGTCGTTTCCAACTCGAGCGTCGGGAAACCAGCCTCGTAGATCGTCGGAACATCGGGGGCGATGGACGCGCGCTCGCGGCTGGTCACGGCCAGCATCCTCACCTTGCCGGCCTGCGCCAGCGGCCGCACGACCGCGGCCGACGAGAGCAGGAACTGGATCTGCCCGGCGCCGAGATCGGTCGCGCCCTGGACGATGTCGCGATAGGGGACCTTGGTCACCTCGAGGTTCTGGGTCTTGATGAAGTATCCCAGCGTGAACTCCGGCACGCCCGCCGCCCCGGCCGCAAAGAGCTTGTTCGGCTCAGCGCGCGCCAGCGCGACGAACTCCGCGAGCGTGGCGGCCTTCAACGTAGCGGGAACACTGGCGGTGAGGATGGTGTCGGTCACTCGCGCGATCGGCGCGAGATCGCGCTCGAGATTGTAGGGCACTTTTTCCTGCATATAGGGATGCGCATTGAACGATGCGCTCGACGCGTAGAGCAACACGTGGTCGTCATTGGCGGACACGAACGCCCCGATCGCGAGCAGCCCGTCGGCGCCCGGCTTGTTCTCGATCACCACCGGCTTGCCCCAGCGTGCGGATAGCTTTTCCGACATCAACCGGGCGGCCGTATCGGTGGCGCTGCCGGCGCCGAACGGCAGGATGAACTTGACTGACCGTTGCGGCCAACTCTGGGCCGCGGTCTGCGCCGCGGCAGGAACTGACAAGGCGCAGAACCAACCAAGCAGGCTGGCCGCGAGCGCAATGCGTGCCCGAACCTCGATCATCGACGTCCTCCCTCTTCTATTTTCTGCCGGCGCTTCGAGCGCGGGTCGTTACTATTCATCCGGACAATGATCACGAATGCAATCGGGACCGGCAATCGGACCAAAGGCCACGGCGTTGGCGGCGTGTGTGGTATCGGTCTTGTCATTTTGGGCTCCGTATATTAAGCATTAATAGGGACGTAAGCAGCATCGATTCTGATATCTGAAACATGATCACTGGGCCGCAAATGCGCGCCGCGCGGGCGTTGCTGGGTATCGACCAGCGCGAGCTCGCCCAGCGCTCCGGGCTCTCGCTCCCCACCATCCAGCGCATGGAATCGAGCGACGGAACCATCCGGGGAAACGTCGATTCCCTGATGAAGCTCGTCGATGCGCTTGCCTCGGCGGGCATCGAGCTGATCGGGGAGGGCGCAGCGAGCCACAGCGGTGGCCGCGGCGTACGATTGAAGAGCTGAGCAGGCACCCATGACGATGTTGCGGAGTTGCATTGGCGGGCGTGGGGCCCGCGCCGGAGATGGGAGCGATTGATGGCGCCGGTGCTCTCTGCCCTGGCTTGTGCCGCCGTGCTCCTCGGAACAGCGCCCGTTGCCGTCGTGCTCGGGGATTCCGCACGCGCGCGCCCCGTCGTCTACGGCCTCAGCCTGGCCGCCTCGCTGGCGCTGCTGGTGATCGCGCTCTCGGCGCTGCTCGGCCTCTCCGAGGCGCCGTCGGCTGTCACGCTGCCGCTCGGCCTGCCGTGGCTCGGCGCGCATTTCCGGCTCGACGCGCTCTCGGCCTTCTTCCTCGCCGTGGTCAATCTCGGCGCCGCCGCCGCGAGCCTGTTCGCGCTCGGCTACGGCCGCCACGAGCACGCGCCGCAGCGCGTGCTGCCGTTCTATCCGGCGTTTCTCGCCGGCATGAACCTCGTCGTGCTCGCCGACGACGCCTTCACGTTCCTGGTGTCCTGGGAGTTCATGTCGCTGTCGTCCTGGGCGCTGGTCATGGCGCATCATCGCGTCGCGCGACAACGTCCGCGCCGGCTACGTCTATCTGGTGATGGCGAGCTTCGGCACGCTCGCGCTGCTGCTCGCCTTCGGCCTGCTCGCCGGGCCCGACGGCGGCTACGCCTTCGCGGACGATCCGCGCCGCGCACCCGTCCGCGGCAGCGTCGCGCGCGCTGGTGCTGATCCTCGCGCTGGTCGGCGCCGGCTCCAAGGCCGGCCTGGTGCCGCTGCATGTCTGGCTGCCGCTCGCGCATCCGGCGGCGCCGAGCCACGTCTCCGCGCTGATGAGCGGCGTGATGACCAAGGTCGCGGTCTACGGCTTCGTGCGCATCGTGTTCGACCTGCTCGGCCAGCCGGCACTGGTGGTGGAGCATGGTCGTGCTCGCGCTCGGCGGCATCACCGCGGTGATGGGCGTGCTCTATGCGCTGATGCAGCACGACCTCAAGCGCCTGCTCGCCTATCACACGGTCGAGAACATCGGCATCATCTTCATCGGGCTCGGCCTGGCGCTCGCCTTCAAGGCCTACGGCATGGCGCTGGGCGGCGGCGCTCGCGCTCACCGCCGGCCTGCTCCACGTGTTCAATCATTCGCGTCTTCAAGAGCCTGCTTGTTCTTCGGCGCCGGCGCGGTGCTCACCGCGACCGGCGAGCGCGACATGGAGCAGCTCGGCGGCCTCATCCACCGCATGCCGCAGACCGCCTTCGTGTTCCTGGTCGGCTGCGTCGCGATCTCGGCGCTGCCGCCGCTCAACGGCTTCGTCTCCGAATGGCTGACCTTCCAGGCGATCCTGCTCAGCCCGCAACTGCCGTCGTGGGGCCTGAAGTTCCTGGTGCCGGCGGTCGGCGCGCTGCTCGCGCTCTCGGCGGCGCTCGCCGCCGCCTGCTTCGTCAAGGCCTTCGGCGTGACCTTTCTCGGCCGCGCCGCGCACGCCGGCCGCCGAGCGGCGCGCACGAGACCGATCGCTTCTCGCTCGCCGCGATGTTCGTCCTTGCGGCGCTCTGCCTCGTCGCCGGCATCCTGCCCGGGCTTCTTCATCGATGCGCTGGCGCCGGTCGTGCAAGGCCTGGTCGGCGACCGCATGCCGGTGCAGACGCGGCGTCGAATGGCTCTCGATCGTGCCGATCGCCGAGAGCCGCAGCTCCTACAACGGCCTCCTGGTCTTCCTGTTCATGGTCGCTGTCCGGCACGCTCGCCGCCTTCGCGATCCACCGGCTCGCCTCCGACCGGCTGCGCCGCGCGCCGCCCTGGGACTGCGGCTATCCCGATGCGAGTCCGGCGACCCAATACACCGCCGTCGAGCTTCGCCCAGCCGATCCGCCGCGTGTTCGGCACGGTCGTGTTCCGCGCGCGCGAGCATGTCGAGATGCCGCCGCCCGGCGACATGCGGCCGGCGCGGCTCACCGTCGACTTGCGCGATCTCGATCTGGGACGCGCTCTACGCGCCGATCGCCGCCGGCGTCGGCTTCGCCGCCGACCGGCTCAATCATCTGCAGTTCCTGACCATCCGCCAGTTCCTCAGCCTGGTCTTCGCCGCGCTCGTGCTCCTGCTGCTGGTGCTCGCGATATGGCCGTGATCCTCGATCTCGCCGTGCAGGGCGCGCAGATGCTGCTGGTGCTGCTGCTGGCGCCGCTGCTCACCGGCTTCGTGCGCAAGGTGAAGGCGCGGCTGCTGCGCCGGCAAGGGCCGCCGCTGATCCAGCCCTATCGCGATCTGGTGCGGCTCATGCGCAAGGAGGTGGTGCTGGCGGAGAACGCCTCCTGGCTGTTCCGCGTCATCCCCTATCTCATCTTCGCCGCCACCTGGGTCGCGGCGTCGCTGGTGCCGACCTTCCGCACCGGGCCTGATGTTCTCGCTGGTCGGCCGATCTCATCGCCATCATCGCGCTGCTCGGCAGCGCGCGCTTCTTCCTGGCGCTCGCCGGGCTCGATGTCGGCACCAGCTTCGGCGGCATCGGCTCGAGCCGCGAGGTGATGATCGCCTCGCTCGCCGAGCCGGCGATGATCATGATCGTGTTCACGCTCGCGCTGATCGCCGGCTCGACCCAGCTCTCGACCATGGCGGCGTTCATGCTTTCGTCGGAGGTGGGGCTGCGGGTCTCGCTCGGGCTCGCGCTGCTCGCCCTGATCATGGTGGCGATCGCCGAGAACGCGCGCATTCCGGTCGACAATCCGGCGACGCATCTCGAGCTCACCATGGTGCACGAGGCCATGGTGCTGGAATATTCCGGGCGCCATCTGGCGCTGATCGAACTCGCCGCGTCGCTCAAGCTCCTGCTCTACGTCTCGCTGATCGCCTGCCTGTTCGCGCCCTGGGGCCTGGCGCCGGCGGGCGCCGGGCTCGGCGCGCTGGCGATCGGCGTCGGCGCCTACCTCGGCAAGCTCGCGGTCGGCGGCTTCCTGCTGGCGCTGTTCGAAACATCGATCGCCAAGATGCGCGTGTTCCGCGTGCCGGAATTCCTCGGCGCCGCGCTGATGCTCGGCCTGCTGGCCACGCTTCTCCTCTTCGTCTCGCGGAGCTTCTGATGCGCGGCCTGCAGCTTCGACATCGCCCATCTGCTCGCCGGCTCGCTGGTGCTGGTGAGCTTCCTGCAGCTCTATCAGGACCGGCTCTACGCGCTGCTCAACATCTTTGCGCTGCATGCCTTCGTGCTCGCGCTGTCGGTCGCCTGGCAGGCCTACGTGCAGGATGCGCCGCATCTCTACGTGACCGCCGCTGATCGCGCTGGTCTTCAAGGCGATCGTCATTCCCGGTCGCGCTGCATCGCATCATCGTGCGGCTCGGCATCCATCGCGAGATCGAGAAGGTGGTCGGCGTCGGCCTGACGATGCTGCTCGGCATGGGCCTGGTGGCGCTGTCGATGGTGGTGATGCTGCGCGTGACCGCGGACGCCGATCCGCTGGCGCGCGAGGACCTCGCCTTCGCGCTCGTCGGTGGTGCTGCTCGGCCTGCTGCATGATGGTGACGCGCCGCAACGCCGTGAGCCAGGTGGTCGGCTTCATGTCGCTCGAGAACGGCCTCGTGCTGGCCGCGACCGGCGCCAAGGGCATGCCGCTGGTGGTCGAGATCAGCGTCGCCTTCTCGATCCTGATCGCCTTCATCGTGATCGGCATCTTCCTGTTCCGCATCCGCGAGCGCTTCGACACCGTCGACCTGCAGGCGCTCGACCGTTTCCGCGGAGAGCGGCGATGATGGCGCATTTCGACGCGGTCGCCGCCGTTCTCCTGATCCCGGCGCTGGCGGCGGCGCTGCTCGCGGTGCTGCCGGGCTATCGGCTGACCGCGCGCGCTCAACGTGCTCGCGACGTTCCTCACCTTCCTGGCCGCGCTCTCGCTGTTCTTCGGCCGGCCGCAACCGGGCCCCTATCTGCTGGTCGACGACCTCAACAACGTGTTCATCGTGCTGACCACGTTCGTCGGCTTCACCACCAGCGTGTTCAGCGCGAGCTATATCGGCCACGAGCTCGAGATCGGCCGGCTGACGCCGACCTTCCTGCGTTTCTATCACGCGATGTATCAGGTGCTGATGTTCGCGATGAACCTCGCGCTCGTCGCCAACAATATCGGCGTGATGTGGGTGGCGATCGAGCTCGCGACGCTCACCACCGTGCTCATGGTCGGCATCTACCGCACCCACGAGGCGCTCGAGGCGGCCTGGAAATACTTCATCCTCGGCAGCGTCGGCATCGCGCTCGCGCTGTTCGGCACCATCCTGGTCTACATGGCGGCGCGGCCGGTGATCGGCGAGGGCGCTCGACGCCATGGTGTGGACCATGCTGATCGACGCGCGCGGCCCAATTCGATCCGGCGCTGCTCAACGTCGCCTTCGTGTTCCTGCTGCTCGGCTACGGCACCAAGGTTGGGCTCGCGCCGCTGCATGCCTGGCTGCCCGACGCCCATGCCGAGGGCCCGACCCCGATCTCGGCGGTGCTCTCCGGGCTCCTCCTCAACGTCGCGCTCTACGCGCTGCTGCGCTTCAAGATGCTGCTCGCGCTCAACCCCGCGGCGCTCGCGCCGGGGCCGCTGATGGTGACGATGGGGCTCATCTCGCTCGTGTTCGCGGCGTTCATGCTCTACCGCCGGCGCGACATCAAACGCATGTTCGCCTATTCCTCGATCGAGCATATGGGCATCATCACCTTCGCCTTCGGCATGGGCGGCCCGCTCGCCAACTTCGCCGGCCTGCTGCACATGACCATGCACTCGCTGACCAAGTCGGCGATCTTCTTCGCGGTCGGCCACATCGCCCAGGTCAAGGGCACGCAGCGCATCGCCGACATGGGCGGGCTGACCGAGACCAACCCGGTGCTCGGCTGGGGACTGGTGCTCGGCGTCGTCGCCATCGCCGGCCTGCCGCCGCTCGGCATCTTCATGAGCGAGTTCCTGGTGGTGACCTCGACCTTTGCACGCGCGCCGTGGCTCGCCATCGTGCTCGTGTTCGGCATCCTGGTCGGCGTCGCCGCGCTGTTCCTGCGACTGAACAGCATCGCCTTCGGCGAGCCGCGCGGTCCCACCGCGGAAGCAAAAGCGTCCTACGTGCCGATGTTCGTGCATCTCGCGCTCGTGTTCGTCGCCGGCGTCTACATGCCGCCGGCGCTCGTGGCCTGGTTCCAGAACGTGGCGAAACTGTTGGGATAAGACCGATGCCGGCACTCATCGACACGATCGAAGGCAGGCGGATCGCAACGCACCGCCCCTGGCCGCGTGTCGTGGTGAACGAGGACGGCTGGCGGTTGGCGACGAACCAGCTGGTGGCCGGCCATTGGACCCTGCTCGGCCTGTGGGGCGACTTAGACACAGCACAATTGGGCGCCGTGCACATGGCTGTGTTGAACGAGCGCGAGATCGCCGTGCTCACGATCGAATGCCCCGCCGGACGTTATCCGTCCGTCGGCGCGCTGCATCCGCCGGCGATCCGGTTGGAACGGGCGCTGCGCGATCTCTACGGCATCGAGCCGGAGGGCTTGCCCGATACGTCGCCCTGGCTCGATCTCGGCTTCTGGAACGTTCAGCATCCGCTCGGCGCGCGGCCTGATCCAGCGACCGCGCGGGCGCCCTATGCGTTCCTCCCGGTCGAAGGGGAGAACCTCCATCAGATTCCGGTCGGCCCGGTGCATGCCGGCATCATCGAGCCCGGGCATTTCCGCTTCACGGCCAACGGCGAGACGGTGGTGCGGCTGGAGCAGCGTCTCGGCTATGTGCACAAGGGCATCGACGCGCTGATGACGGGCGCGAGCCTCGACAAGGCGGCGCGGCTTGGCGAGCCGGACCTCGGGCGACAGCACGGTTGCCTATGCCATTGCCTTCGCGCACGCGGTCGAGGCCGCGACCGGCATCAACGGCTCCGCCGCGCGCGGCCTATCTGCGCGCGCTGATGGCCGAGCTCGAGCGCCTCGCCAATCACTTCGGCGACATCGGCGCCATCTGCAACGACGCATCGTTCTCGCTGATGCACGCGCAGTGCGGCGTGCTGCGCGAGCGCGTGTTGCGTGCTGCCGATTCCTGCTTCGGCCATCGGCTGATGATGGACGCCGTGGTGCCGGGCGGCGTCGCGCGCGACCTCGCATCGAACGGCACGGCTGACGTGATGCGTCTCATCGACGAAATCAGGCGGCTGTTCCCGGCGCTCATCGAGCTCTACGACAACACCGCGTCGCTGCAGGACCGCACCGCCACGACCGGCATCCTGAGCGATGAGCTGGCGCGGCAGTTCGGTGCCGGCGGCTACGTCGGCCGCGCCAGCGGACGTAATTTCGATGCGCGCAAGACGCTGGCTTACGCGCCCTACGACCAGCTCGAATTCGAAGTACCGGTCTTCGAGGCTGGCGACGTCAACGCCAGGGTCTGGGTGCGCATCCGCGAAGTCGAGCAGAGCGTTGCGCTGATCGAGCAAATCCTGCGGCGTCTGCCCGAAGGCCCGATCCGGACCGAGCTCGAAGCGGTCGGCGAGACGCGCGAAGGGCTCGGCCTCGCGGAGGCGTTTCGCGGCGACGTGCTGGCGTGGGTGCGGTTCGAAGGTGGCCATGTCGCGCGCTGCCACTTGCGCGACCCGTCGTGGTTCCAATGGCCGCTGCTGGAAGCCGTGATCGAGGGCAACATCGTCGCCGACTTCCCGCTCTGTAACAAATCGTTCAACTGCTCCTATTCCGGACACGATCTCTAAGAGAACACATGCGCAGAATCCTGTTCGAAAGCCTTTTCCGCCGCCCGCTGACCGAAGCGCCGCCGCCCGGCGATGACGCCATGCTGGCCGAGCTGGCCGGAGCGGTTGATCTGCGCCGCGCGCCGGCGGTTGGGGCGCAGTCTTTCGATCCGGGAAGTCGACGCGGGCTCCTGCAACGGATGCGAGCTCGAGATCCACGCGCTCAACAATGCCTTCTACGATCTCGAACGCTTCGGGCTGCGCTTCGTCGCATCGCCGCGGCATGCCGATGTGCTCATGGTAACCGGGCCGGTAACCATGAACATGCGCGAGGCGCTCGCGCGCACCTATCACGCGACACCGGATCCCAAATGGGTGGTGGCAGTCGGCGATTGTGCGGCCGACGGAGGCATTTTTTCGGGCAGCTATGCCGTGGTCGGGGGCGTTTCGGGCGTCGTGCCCGTCGATCTCCATATTCGGGGCTGCCCGCCGCGCCCGATCCAACTGCTCCAGGGGCTGCTGATATTGCTCGAGCGCTGACCAGCCTGGTCCGCTGAGGCCGCCCTAGACCAAAGTGAAACCGGATAGGCCCATTAATCCACAGTCGGGGGAAGTAAGTTTTAAGAATGCCTGCCCTAAGAACAGCGCGTACAGGCGAGGCAAAAGGCCCCCGCAATGCGCGGTTGTTTATCGTCGGCCTGGTTGCGATCGTTCCTTCAGCCGGTGACCTATCTCGGCGTCGGGATGAGCCTGCTCATTCTGGCTGGGCTGTTCTATCTGATCAGCAAGGATCGGGAGGCGGCGTACAGCGCCGCGTTGCAGAACGGCGACAACCTCGCCCGGGTTTTCGAAGGGCACATCTCACGCACGATCAAGAGCGCCGACAATACCCTGCTGTATCTGCGCAGGTCGTACCAGCGGGATCCGGGCAATTTCACTCTGCCCACTGTCGCGCAGGATCCCGAGTTCCGCCACGAGGTGCTGCTGCAGTTCACGCGCATCGGAGCCGACGGCATCGTCAGGGAGTCGAGCTGGACCGGCGGTGTAGTTGGCGCCAACGTCGGCGAACAGGAAGCTTTTCGCGTTCATCTCGACTCCGCCGCGGACGAGCTCTTTATCAGTAGGCCCTTGATCCTGAAATCCACGGGACGCTGGGCGATCGTACTGAGCCGGCGTCTCAAGGCGCAGGACGGCTCATTTGCCGGCGTGATCGCCGCGACGCTCGACCCGCATCAACTGGAGAAATTCTACAGCTCGCTCGATCTCGGCCGCGACGGGATCGTTTCGCTCATCGGTTTCGACGGGATCATCCGCGCCCGGGGCGGCGCCGGGCGATCGCACACCGACACGTTCGGGCGCTCCGTCGTCAATGCAAAGACGTTCCAGCTCCATCATCAATCGCCGACCGGCAGCTATTGGAACCAGCCCGGGACGGTCGATCCGATTCAACGGCTCATCACATACCGGGTGGTCAACGGACTGCCCCTGATCGCCATTGTCGGCGTGTCAAAAGCCGAAATATTCAAGTTCGCTTCGCACAATGCCCATATCTACATCGGCATCGCTGTTATGCTGTGGGTCGCCATCGCCGTCGGCATCGGTTTCGGCGCCGCGCGGGAACGCAGGTTGGCCTCGACCGCGGCCAAGCTATCCCGCACCAACATGTTGCTGGAGACGGCGTTGGCCAACATGCCGTACGGCCTGTGCATGGTCGGCGCCGACGGCAGGATCATCCTGTCGAACGCGCTCTACGGTGAAATGTATCGTCTGCGCCCCGAGCAGACGAAGCCCGGGACCACGCTTCGCGCCATCCTCGAGGCTCGCGTTGCAGCCGGCGTGACGCCGAAGGACGCCGAGAAATATGTCTCGGACCGCCTCAAGCAGGCGTTTCTGCCGGAGCCCGGCTACGTCATCGACAACCTGCGCGACGGACGCGTCTTCGCCGTAAGCCGCCGGTCGATGCCGGACGGGGGATCGGTTGCGATCCACCAGGACATCACGGCGCAAAGACGTGCCGAGGCGAGGGTCAGGCATCTCGCGCATTGCGACGGATTGACCGATCTCGCCAACCGGGTCCTGCTCCTGAGCGAGCTCGAAGCGGCCATGGAGCAATGCCGTAGGCACGGCGATCGGTTCGCCGTGCATCTCCTCGATCTCGATCGTTTCAAGGAGGTCAACGACTCGCTCGGACACGTCGTCGGCGACGCGCTGCTCAAGGAGGTCGCGCGGCGGCTCAAGAGCTCGGTGCGCGATACCGACGTCGTGGCGCGGCTCGGCGGCGATGAGTTCGCCGTGCTTCAGCAACTCGGAAAGGACGAGAAAGCGGATGCCCGCGCGCTCGCCGACAAGCTTCTTGCCGTCGTCATCAAGCCTGTCGAGATCGAAAGCCATCAGCTGACGGTCGAAACCAGCATCGGGATCGCGCTCGCGCCGGACCACGGCCTGGTGGCCGAGCAGCTCCTGAAGAAGGCCGACCTGGCGCTCTACCGAGCCAAATCCGATGGTCGCAACGGATACTGTCTGTTCGAGCCGCAGATGGAGCGCGACGCGTTGTCCAGGCACGAGCTGGTGGCCGATCTGCGCAATTCCATGGCGCGCGGCGAGTTCGAGCTCCACTACCAGCCGTTCGCGGGCATCATGGACGAGAAGACCGTCGGCATGGAGGCATTGGTGCGCTGGCGGCATCCGCAGCGCGGACTGGTTCCGCCCAACGACTTCATCCCGCTCGCGGAAGACACCGGCCTGATCAAGCCGCTCGGCGAATGGATTCTTCGCACCGCCTGCGCCGAAGCGGCCCACTGGCCGTCCGATATCAGGGTCGCGGTCAATCTTTCGGCGCTTCAATTCAGAAAGGGCAATCTGTCGCAAGTCATCGCAGATGCGTTGCGCGAGTCCGAGCTGCCGGCGGAGCGGCTCGAATTGGAGGTGACCGAGTCGGTCTTTCTGGAGCACAACGAAGAAAATCTCGCCATGCTTCACGAGCTCAAAGAGCTCGGGATCTCGATTGTCCTCGATGACTTCGGCACCGGCTATTCCTCGCTGAGCTACCTGCAGAGCTTCCCGTTCAACAAGATCAAGATCGACCGGACATTCATCGCCGATTTGGGCAGCCGCGGCGACTGTGCCGCGATCGTGAGCGCCGTCACCGGGCTGGCGAAGAGCCTCGATATTTCGACGACGGCCGAAGGCGTGGAGACTGTGGAGCAGTTGACGCTCCTGCGCGCGGCCGGTTGCGATCAGGCGCAGGGGTATCTGCTCGGCCGGCCCCGCCCGAGCTCCGAGATCGATTTCAGGCGGCCGGGAGCTTCGCCGCGCCGGAAACTGGCGGCCGGAGCGTAGTCGCGGACGGGAAGCGCTCGGCCGTATTTCCCGAAATAACGTTTGGCGGCCGGCCCATAATTCAATAATCGTTGAGATATCCGGGTGGTCCGAACCCGAGGGAGCTCGCCATGAAACGCATGCACGTTCACGTCTCGGTCGAAAATATCGACAATGCGATCGGATTCTACTCGGCGCTATTCGCGGCGGAACCGGCCGTGGTAAAGCCCGACTACGCCAAATGGATGCTCGACGATCCGCGAGTCAATTTCGCAATCTCGACCCGCGGTCGCGAGCCAGGGCTCGATCACCTCGGCATCCAAGTCGACAGCGACGATGAGCTGCGGGACGTTTACGTGCGGCTGCGCAAGGCCGGCGGCGATATTCTTGAGCAGGGTCAGACCACCTGCTGCTATGCGCAATCCGAAAAGTCGTGGATCGACGATCCCGCGGGTATTGCGTGGGAGGCGTTTTTCACTACCGGTGAAGCCACGCACTACGGCGACGACAGGGTCGAGCGCGGTGCCCGCATGGCGCACGAAAAGGCCGCGGCATGCTGCGCGCCGCAACCGGCCGCGGCGAAAGAGATGGCATCGAGTTGCTGCAATACGTGAGCCCGCCGCGCTAGTGTCCGACGCTTTCTCGTTCCGCCTCCTGGCCACCGACGGCGCCGCTCGCCGCGGCGAGATCACGACGCCGCATGGGCCGGTGGCGACGCCGGCCTTCATGCCGGTCGGCACGCAAGCCACCGTGAAAGGGCTGGCGCCCGCTGCGGTGCGCGCGACCGGCGCCGACATCGTCCTTGCCAATACCTATCACCTGATGCTGAGGCCCGGCGCCGAGCGCATTGCAGCGCTCGGCGGGCTCCACACGTTCATGAACTGGCCGCATCCGATCCTCACCGATTCCGGCGGCTTCCAGGTCATGTCGCTGTCCCAGCTCCGCAAAGTGACGGACAGTGGCGTCACCTTCCGCTCCCATCTCGACGGTGCCCTGGTCGAGCTTTCGCCCGAGCGCGCGATCGAGATCCAGAGCCTGCTCGGCTCCGACATCGCCATGCAGCTCGACGAATGCCTCAAGCTGCCTGCGCCGCGCAGCGAGCTCGAGCGCGCCATGCGGCTGTCGTTGGCCTGGGCCGAGCGCAGCAAGCGTGCCTTCGAAAGCGCGCCTGCGGGTCGGGCGCTGTTCGGAATCGCGCAGGGCGGCGACGATCCGCAACTGCGCCTCGACGAGCGCGCGCGCCCTGGTCGATATCGGCTTTCACGGCTATGCCATCGGCGGCTTGGCGGTGGGCGAGCCGCAGGAGGTCATGCTGCGCACCATCGCGGAGGTGGCGCCTGCGCTGCCGTCCGATCGTCCGCGCTACCTCATGGGCGTCGGCACGCCGGAGGATCTCATCGAGGCGGTGGCGCGCGGCATCGACATGTTCGACTGCGTGATGCCGACCCGCAATGGTCGCCATGGGCTGGCGTTCACCCGCTTCGGGCCGATCAATCTGAAGAATGCCCGCCACGCCGACGATCCGCGCCCACTCGACGAGGCGAGCGCCTGCCCGGCGGCGCGCGACTATTCCCGCGCCTATCTCCACCATCTCGTGAAGGCGAACGAGATGTTGGGCGCGATCCTGCTCACGACGATCAACGTCACCTACTATCAGGAGCTGATGGCCGGCATGCGCACCGCCATTGCGGCCGGCACGTTCAGCGACTTTCACGCGGCGACAGGCGAAGGCTGGACAGGCGGCGATATCGCGCCGCCATGAGGAATTCGGCGCAGGAGCCCTCGACGGCGCATCGGGGCCGGCGCAGTATCAAAAAAAAATCATAGGAGGGAGGAACGTAATGCATTGGAAGTGCGGCTTTGCCGTTGCGGCGCTGTGTGTATTGTTGGTTTCGGACGCGAATGCGCAGAAATGGCCGTCGCGTCCGATCGACATGATCATCCCGTTCCCGGCGGGCGGCGGCGTCGATGTCATCGGCCGCTCGGTGGCGACGGCGCTGTCCGACGCAGCTCGGCCAGCAGGTTGTCGTCAACAATCGCGACGGCGCCGCCGGCACGCTCGGCTTCAACGACTTGGCGGCGGCCGCGCCGGATGGGCACACGATCGGATTCGGTCCGACCACACCGATCGCCAATGCGCCCTATCTGGTGAAGGGGGTACGCTATCAGGTCGATTCGTTCGACTACATCTGCCAGATCTTCGAGAACGTGTTCACTATCGCGGTGGCGCCGCAATCGAAGTTCAAGTCCGTGCAGGAACTGATCGCGGCGGCGCGAGAGAATCCGGGCAAGCTGAGCTACGGCCACGCCGGCACCGGCACCATCCCGCATCTCGCGATGGAAAACTTTGCGGATGCACTGAAGCTGAAAGTGCAGGCCGTGCCGTTCCGCGGCGACAGCCCGATTTTGCCGACTCTGCTCAAGGGCGACATCGATTTCAGTGCCTCCGCCATATCCTCCATCCACGGACAGAATTTCCGGCCCCTTCTGGTTTTCTGGGAGAAGCGGCATCCGGCCTATCCGGATGTGCCGACGGTACGAGAGATGGGCGCCGCCACCGACGTGCCGCCGGGCCACAATGGTCTCTACGCCCCCAAGGGACTGCCGGCCGCAATCAGGGCGTCATTGGAAAGCAATTGCGCCGATGCCATCAAGAGCAACGTCGTTACCCAAATGATCAGCAATACCGGGCAGACCTTCCGGTATCTGGGCAGTGCCGAGTTCCAGGCGCAGACCGTGGCTGACCACAAGTTCAAGGGTGAGCTGATCAGCCGTCTCGGGCTTGCCGTCCAATAAGTTCCTGACTGCCAAGAAGGGCCTCGACGCCGCGTCTGCGTCGACGCAGAATAAAACCGTTCCAAACAACAAGGGCGCGGCAAGGCGTCCGCCTTTTTTGGGAGACGCCCGCTCATGGCCATCAGCCTCAAGGTCAATGGTGTCAGCCGCTCGGTCCCGGCCGAGCCGGATACGCCGCTGCTCTACGTGCTTCGCAACGATCTCGAGCTCAACGGCGCCAAGTTCGGCTGCGGGCTGGCGCAATGCGGCGCCTGCACCGTGCTGGTCGACGGCAAGGCCGTACGCTCCTGCGTGACCCCGGTCAGCGCGGTGGAGAAGAACGAGATCACCACCATCGAGGGTCTGGGCTCGATCGACAAGCCGCACGCGCTGCAGCATGCGTTCATCGAGGAGCAGGCGGCGCAATGCGGCTACTGCACCAACGGCATGATCATGTCGGCGAAGGAGCTGCTCGACCGCAATCCGCGCCCGAGCGAGGGCGACGTGCGCACGGCGCTCGCGGGCAACCTCTGCCGCTGCGGCACCCATCACCCGGATCATCCGCGCGGTGTTGCGTGCCGCGCAGGCCAACGGGAGGACCTGACCATGAACGCTCCCGCACTCAGCCGACGCCAGTTCACGGCCGGCCTCGGCGCGCTCGTCGTCGCCTTTTCGCTCGATCCGAAGCTCGCGCTCGGCCAGGAGCCGCCGCGGCTTCCCGGCAGCCTGCAGGGCAATCGCAAGCTCGACGGCTGGATCCGCATCAACGCGACGGCACCGCCACCATCCTCACCGGCAAGGTCGAGCTGGGGCAGGGCATCCTCACCGCGCTCGCCCAGATCGCGGCCGAGGAGCTCGATCTGCCGCTCGGGCGCATCACGATGATCTCCGGCGATACCGGCCGGACGCCGAACGAAGGCCAGACCGCCGGCAGCCAGTCGGTCGAGAACAGCGGCACGGCGTTGCGCATGGCCGGCGCCGAGGTACGGGCGCTGCTCATCGACCTCGCCGCCAAGCGGCTCGGCGTGGCGGCGGACCAGCTGGCGGTCGCCGATGGCGTCATCGCTGCGCCCGACGGCCGCAAGATCGGCTACGGCGAGCTGGTCGTCGACCTCGATCTCAACCGCGAAGCGACCGCCAAGACGCCGCCGAAGCCGCCTGCCGGCCACAAGATCGTCGGCAAGTCGATTCCCGCGCTTCGACATTCCGGCCAAGGTCACGGGCGGCGCGGCCTTCGTGCAGGACATGCGGCTGCCCGGCATGTTGCACGGCCGCGTGGTGCGGCCGCCGCGCTACGGTTCGAAGCTCGACAGCGTCGACGAAGCCGCGGCCAAGGCGATGCCCGGCGTCGTCGCGGTCGTGCGCGACGGCTCCTTCCTCGGCGTCGTTGCGGAACGCGAAGAGCAGGCGATCAAGGCGCGCGAGGCGCTGCACAAGAGCGCGAAATGGACACTTGGGCCGGAGCTGCCCGATCCGGCGCGCATCTTCGAGGTGATCAAGTCGCTGCCGAGCAAGGACGCCACCATCGGCGTCAAGCAGGGCACAGTGCCGGCGAACGCCCGCACCCTCGAGGCGGTCTACACCAAGCCCTACATGGCGCACGCCTCGATCGGCCCGTCCTGCGCGCTCGCCGAGTTCAAGGACGGCAAGATGACGGTGTGGACGCATTCGCAGGGCGTCTTTCCCGTTGCGCGCGCGAACTCGTCAAGGCGCTGAAGATGCCGGCCCGCGTCCATCCGCTGCGTGCACGCGGAAGGCTCCGGCTGCTACGGCCACAATGGCGCCGACGATGTCGCGCTCGACGCCGCGCTGCTCGCCCGCGCCGTGCCTGGTCGCCCGGTCCGCCTGCAATGGATGCGCGACGACGAGTTCGCCTGGGAGCCCTACGGCCCGGCCATGGTGATGCGGGCGAAGGCTGCGCTCGGCGGCGACGGCAAGATCGCCGATTGGGAATACGAACTGTGGAGCAATAGCCACTCGACCCGGCCCACCTCGACCAACGGCACCAATGTGCTGGCGGCCTGGTATCTCGCCGAGCCGCAGCCGATGGGCCCGCCCACGAGCCCGCCGCAGCCCGCCGGCGGCGGCGACCGCAACTCGATCCCGCTCTACGACTTCCCGAGCCAGCGGGTGATCCATCATTTCGTCCAGGACATGCCGATCCGGGTCTCGGCGCTGCGCACGCTCGGCGCCTACGCCAACGTGTTCGCGCTCGAATCCTTCATGGACGAGACTGGCGGCGGCGGCCGGCGCCGATCCCGTCGCGTTTCGCCTTGCGCATATGAAGGACCCGCGCGCCCGGGCGGTGATCGAGGCGGTGGCCAAGAAGGCCGCCTGGAAGGGCGGCGAGAAGGGCGACGGCGCGCGCGGCCGCGGCATCGGCTTCTCCAAGTACAAGAACCTCGCCTGCTACGTCGCCTGCATCGCCGACGTCGAGATCGACCGTGGGAGCGGCGTGGTCCACGTGCCACGCGTATGGGCGGCGGTCGATTCCGGCCTGATCATCAACCCGGATGGACTCGCGAGCCAGATCGAAGGCGGCATCGTCCAGTCCGTGAGCTGGACGCTGAAGGAGGAGGTGCGTTTCGACAAGAACGGCATCCTCGCGCGTGATTGGGCAAGCTATCCGATCCTGACCATGCCGGAGGCGCCGAAGGTCGAGCTCGAGCTGATCAATCGGCCGAGCGAACGGCCGCTCGGCTCGGGCGAAGGCTCGCAAGGCCCGGCGGTCGCCGCCGTCGCCAATGCATTCGCCAACGCCACGGGCAAGCGCATCCGCGACCTGCCGCTCAATCCGGCGCGGGTGAAGGCGGCGCTGGCATAAGGAAAGCGAATAGCGAGTAGCGAACAGAAGAAGGCAAGAGGCGCGCTCCCTATTCGCTACTCGCTTACAAGGGAGGACACCATGGCCATCAACTTCACTGTGAACGGCAAGACGGCGTCCACCGACGCGCCGCCGGCAACGCCGTTGTTGTGGGTGATCCGGGAAGGCCTCAACCTTACCGGCACCAAGTTCGGCTGCGGCACCGGTCTGTGTGGTGCCTGCATGGTGCACATCGACGGCAAGCGTGCGTTCTCCTGCCAGGTCCAGGTGTCGGACATCGCCGGCAAGGCGGTGACGACCATCGAGGGGCTGTCGGCGGATTCATCGCATCCGTTGCAGAAGGCCTGGTTGGCCGAGCAGGTGCCGCAGTGCGGCTATTGCCAGTCCGGTCAGATCATGAGCGCCGCCGACCTGCTCAAGCAGAACCCGAAGCCGACGCGCGACCAGATCGTCGAGCACATGAGCACGAACATCTGCCGCTGCGGAACCTATCAGCGCATCGTGCGCGCGGTCGAGCGCGCCGCACGGGAGGCCTGAGCCATGACACAGCAGATCGAGAGAAATGCCGGGCTGTCGCGCCGGCAAGTCATGACCGGCGCCGCCGGTCTCACCTTCGCAGTTGCGCTTGGCGTCAACGGTCGCGCAGCTGCCGCGGTGCTCGCGGGCGAACGCGCCGGCAAGGCGCTCAGTCCCTGGGTGAGCATCGCGGGGGACGGGACGATCACCATCATGTCGCCCGCGACCGAGATGGGGCAGGGGTCGATGACCTCGCTGCCCCTGATCATCGCGGAGGAGCTCGATGCGGACTGGTCGAAGGTGCGTATCGTGCCGGCGCCGCCGGTCGACGCGATCTACGGCAATCCCGGTTTCCAAGGTATGATGTACACCGCCGGCTCCAATGCGGTGACGAGCTATTACCGGCCGCTGCGCACCTTCGGAGCGCAGGTCCGCCGTGTGCTCATCGACAACGCCGCCAACAAGCTCGGCGTCCCGGCCGAGGAGCTGACCACCGAGCCGAGCACGGTCGTGCACGCCAAATCCGGCCGCAAGCTCAGCTACGGCGACATCGCCGCCATTGCCGAGGTGCCGGCCAAGGCGCCGGAGATCAAGCCGGAGGAGCTGAAGAAGCCCGCGCAGTTCCGGCTCATCGGCAAGGACGTGATGCGGGTCGAGCTGCCGGGCAAGGTCAACGGCAGCGCGCGCTACAGCATCGATGTGCAGGTGCCGAACATGCTCTATGGCGCCGTGTTGCGGGCGCCGGTGGAAGGTTCGGTCCCGGACAAGATCGACGATGCCAAGGCCAAGGTGATCGCCGGCGCCGTCAGGATCGTGCGGTTGCCTTACGGCGTCGGCGTGCTCGCCGACACCCCCTGGGCAGCATTCGAGGCGCGCCGGGCGCTCGCCCAATCCGTGACCTGGAGCAGAACCGGTACGGCCTGGGGGTTCGATAGCGAGAAGGGCATGGAGCGCTTCGCCGCCGATGCAAAGAACCTCTCACGCGGGGCGACCGAATGGAGCAAGGCCGGCGACGCCCGCGCCGAGCTGCCGAAGGCTGCCTCCACCTTGGAGGCGGAGTATCGCTGCGACTATGCCTATCACGCGCAGATGGAGCCGTTGAACGCCATCGCCTCGGTGTCGCCGGCGGGCGACGCCGTCGAAATCTGGGCCGGAACGCAGAGCCAGAGCATCGCCTGCGAAGCGCCCGCCAAGCTGCTCGGCATTCCGCGTGACAAGGTGAAGCTCCACGACATGCTGATGGGCGGCGGCTTCGGCCGGCGCGGCAACCGCGATGTCGATTTCATCATCGACGCGGTGCTGATGTCGAAGGAGGCGGGTCGGCCGGTGAAGGTGATGTGGACCCGCGAGGACGACATCCAGAACGGGCGCTTCCGCCCGATCTCTGCCCATTACCTGAAGGCTGGGTTCGATCCGTCCGGCAAGCTCACGGCTTGGCATCATCGCGTCGCCGTGGACCGTGTCGGGCCCTACATGGATCCGGTACGCTACCAGATGAGCGGCGGCCGGGATGCCATCGCGATGCTCGGCGCTGACCTGCGCGGCTACGAGGTTCCGCACCAACTGGTCGAGCAGCTCTATCGCGACACTGGGGTGCGCACGAATCCTCTACGCGGGATCAGCTTCACTGCCAACAGGTTCGCCACCGAGGCATTTCTGGACGAGATCGCGCGCAAGCGCGGGATCGATCCGGTCGCCTATCACCTCGAGCTCCTGAAGAACACGCCGCGCGGCATCAAAGTGGTTCAGCGGGTCGCACAGATGGCGGACTGGGGGCGCAAGCGCGACGGTCGTGCGCTCGGCTTCGCCTATCTCGACTATTCCGGCTCGCTGGTGGCCGGCATCGCCGAGATTTCGCTCGATCGCGGCAGCGGGCAGATCAAAGTGCACGACTTCTGGTGCACCATCGACTGCGGCGTCGCAGTGCAGCCGGACAACGTGGTGGCGCAGACCGAGGGCAGCATCGTCTATGGCCTCGGCCTGGCCCTGACCGAGATCATCTCGATCAAGAACGGCGCGGTGGAACAGAGCAATTTCTACGACTACCAGGTACCGCGCATGAATCAGGTGCCGGCGATGCACATCGAGGTCATCGCGACCGACAACCATCCGACCGGCGCCGGGCAGATGGCGACGCCGCTCGTTGCGCCTGCGATCGCGAGCGCGGTCGCCGAGCTTAGCGGGGTGCGCCTGCGTCACACGCCGTTCACGCCTGAACGGGTCAAGAAGGCGCTAGGGTAAAAACGATGCTAGTGTCCCGGTTCCGACGTTCGTATCCTTTTGCAGCACGTGTTCGTACGAACGTCGGAACCAAAGGGACACTAGCAACTCTAAGATTTCTAGTGTGGCTTTGGATTTGACGTTCCCACTGCGGACCCGCAGCAATAGTGGTAGGAACGTCAAATCCGCCACACTAGCCGCCTCATCCGCGCGCGGATGAGGCGCACTACTTTCACGACCAAAAAGAGCAATCAGGGAGAGACGCGATGCACGGAACTGCCAAGATCCACAGCCTGCAGGCTGTGGCGATAAGCGCGGCCGCGGGACTGCTGGCGTTGCCCGCGCTCGCGCAGTCGCAAAAAATCGGCGATGCGCCGGAAGCCCGGAACATGCGGCTCGTGGGCTATAGTGACTTGCAGGCGCGCAGCGCCTACCAGCCGATCATCCACAAGCAAGGCGACCGCTACATCGCCTATATCGGCCATCACGGCGGGACGCAGGCGGTGCCGAAGCCGGTCAACCCGCTCAACGGCCAGGCGGAATTCAACGGCACCTCCATCGTCGACGTCACCGACCCGAAACAGCCGAAATACCTCGCACACATTCCGGGGTTGGAGGGCCTGGGAGAGCAGGGCGGCGGACAGATGGTGCGCGCCTGCGACGGCAAGAGCCTGCCCAAGGGGGATCCGAACGCGGTCTATCTGTTGCGCACATTCGGCGGGCAGGCGCACGAGATCTGGAATGTCGCCGATCCGGCCAGTCCGAAGCTCATCACGCGGATCCCGAGCGGCAAGGACACCCATAAGAACTGGTGGGAATGCGAGACCGGCATTGCCTACCTCGTGTCCGGTCTCGAGACGTGGCGGATACGGCGCATGACCGACATCTACGACCTCAGCGATCCCGCCAAGCCGGTCAAGATTCGCGAGTACGGCCTCCCCGGTCAGCAACCGGGCGCGACCGGCGCCATCCCGACCGAGCTGCACGGCATGATCTCCACCGGGCCGCAGGGCAACCGCATCTATTTCGCCTACGGCACCAACAAGGGCGGCGTGGTTCAGATCGTCGACCGCGAGAAGCTGTTGAATGGGCCGAAGGAGCCGACGGCGGAGAACCTGCGCTATCCTGTGATCGGCCAGCTCGACATGCTGCCGCTCAACGGCGCGCACACCGTCATTCCGCTCGGCAAGATGAAGATCGGCGAGTTCGCCAAGGATTTGGCCGGCGGGATTCGCGACATGATCATGATCGTCGACGAGTCGCTGGTGAACGAATGCCAAGCCGCCGAGACCCGCCAGATGGTCTGGTTCGTCGATGCGACGGTGGAGTCGCGGCCGATGGTTGTCTCGAACTTCAACGTTCCCGAGGCCAGCGGCAATTTCTGCTCGCGCGGCGGACGCTTCGGTGCGCATTCCGCCAATGAGAGCACGGCGCCGGTGCTCCACAAGAAGGTCGCCGTGGTCACCTGGTTCAATGCCGGCGTGCGCGCCATCGACATTCGCGATCCCTACAGCCCGAAGGAGGTCGGCTACTTCATTCCGCCGATCACCGAGGCCACCAGCCAGCGCTGCATCAAGGTCGAAGGCCAGGACCGCTGCAAGATCGCGATCCAGAGCAACAACGTGGAGACCGATGATCGCGGCTATATCTACGTCGTCGACCGCGCCAATACCGGTGTGCACATCCTGGAGCTGACCGGCGAGGCACGCGCAGCCGCGGGGATGCAGTAGCCGCCGACGGAGGGGGACGGGCAACGTTTCGTTTGCCCGTCCTTCATCTGTGTTCGATCGGGAGATCGTCCATGACAAATCTGAACACGAGCGGCGTATCGGTCGCTTCGACTATGCTCGCTGTCCTGGCTCTCACGCCCGTCGCCGTCGCGCAAAAGATCGGCGACGCGCCGGAAGCCAGGAACATGCGGCTCGTGGGCTTCAATGACCTGCAGGCACGCAGCGCCTATCAGCCGACCATCCACAAACAAGGCGAGCGCTACATCGCCTATGTCGGTCATCACGGCGCGAGCTATGTGCCCAAACCGGTGAACGCGATCAACGGCCAGGCCGAATTCAACGGCACCTCGATCGTGGACGTCACCGATCCTGCCAAGCCCAAATTCCTCGCGCATATTCCCGGCGCCGAAGGCGGCGCGGAATCCGGCGGCGCGCAGATGACGCGCGTATGCGACGGCAAGAGCCTCCCGAAAGGCGATCCGAACGCGGTCTATCTGCTGCGAACATTCGGCCGCGTGGCGCACGAGATCTGGAACGTCGCCGATCCGGCTGCGCCCGTGCTCGTCACCCGCATCGGCGGAAACTACAAAGACACGCACAAGAGCTGGTGGGAATGCGACACCGGCATTGGCTTCCTCGTCTCCGGCGTGCCGACCTGGCGCGGGCACCGCATGCTCGAGGTCTATGACCTCGGCGATCCGTCAAAGCCGGTGAAGCTGCGCGACTTCGGCCTGCCCGGCCATCAGCCCGGCGCGACCGGGGCGGTGCCTTCCGACCTGCATGGTCCGATCTCGACCGGCACGAGCGGCAACCGCCTCTACCTCGCCTATGGTCCGCTCAACGGCGGCATTTTCCAGATCCTCGACCGTGACAAGCTGTTGAACGGGCCGAAGGAGCCCACGCCGGAGAACCTGCGCTATCCCGAGATCAGCCGGCTCGACATGTCACCGCTGCACGGCGCGCACACGGCGTTCCCGCTGCTGGGGATGCCGGTCGCCGAGTTCGCGAAGTCGCGGGTCGGCGCGGTGCGCGACTTCGTCATGATAGTGAGCGAAGCCACCGGACGGACCAACGGGTGCCAGGAGACCCACCAGATGGTGTGGTTCGCCGACATCAGCGTCGAGGGCAGGCCGATGATGGCCGCGACCTTCTCGGTGCCGGAGGCGAGCGGCAACTACTGCGAACGCGCCGTGCGCTTCGGCGCGCATTCCTCGAACGAGAGCATGGCGCCGGTGTTCCACAAGAAACTCGCCTTCATCACCTATTTCGCCGCCGGCGTCCGCGCGCTCGACGTCCGCAATCCCTATCAGCCGAAGGAGGTGGGCTACTTCATTCCGGCGATGACGGAGGCGACGGAAAAGCGCTGCTTCAAGATCGACGGCCAGGAGCGCTGCACGACGTCGGTCCAGAGCAACAATGTCGAGACCGATGATCGCGGCTACATCTACGTGGCCGACCGCGCCAATACCGGTTTGCATATTTTGGAGGTCACCGGCGAAGCGCGCGCGATCGCGGGAATGCGATAACGCGGCCCGCAAACAAAAGGGCCGCCCGAAAGCGGCCCTCTCGCGACCGTTCGGCTTCGCTCAGATCATGGGCACGGATGCCGCAAGCCGTCGTAGCCGAGATAGGTTCCGCTCCTCGGATCATACGACCTGAAGCGCTGCATGCAGTAGGCCACGGCGTCGCCGGCCACGGGGGCGCCGCCGTAGACCGGTGCCGCTGGAGCACCGTAGTAGACCGGCGGAGGCGGCGGCGGGGCATAGTAGTAGGGGCCGGGGGCTGCATAATACGGCCCGGGGCCGTAATAGTACGGCGAGGCGAGCGCGCCGCCGATGATCGCGCCGGCGACTAAACCAGCACCCACGCCCCATCCCCAGCGCCGAAACTGCACGGACTCGACATTGGCGGGAGCAGCGTTCTTGAGCGCCAGTGCGCCCGTCATCGGCGCCGCTGACGCGACGTTCGCGAACGAATACATGCTTGTCGTGAGGACGATCGTGGCGGCCAGCTTGCCGGCAGTGCTGAGCATAAGGCTCCCTCCTTCGTGATGTCGCCTGACGGAATCATAGTACGGATCGGCGCAGGATGAAATGCGCGATCGGCATAGAAAATGTGCAAGCGTCGGCGCGCGAATCTTGCAGAGCGCGGCGCGCCAATGTGGCGGGATTGCGATGATCAGTCTGCCAGAGCTTCAAGCAGGGGGTGGTGCCGTGCTATCGTTTCGGCATGTCACCGCAGGAGGGCGCGATGCAGATCCGGGTCAGGGCCATTCTGATAGGCGCGTTGGTGACGCTGCCACTGGCGGCGCAGGCGCAAACATTCCCAGGTGCCGACTGGCAGCGCAAGACGCCGGCGGAGGCAGGCATCAACCCGCAATTGTTGAAAGACGCGATCGACTTTGCCATCGCGAACGAGATCAAGAACCCGCGCGACCTCAAGCTTAACCACTACCGAACTTTTGGGCGCGAGCCGTTTGGCGACGCCATTGGTCCGATCAAGGATCGTGGCGACCTCACTGGCGTCATCATCCACAAGGGCGCTCTGGTCGCCGAATGGGGCGAGCCGCAGCGCGTGGACATGACCCACAGCGTCACCAAGAGCTTGTTGTCGAGCGTGGTCGGCCTGGCCTACGACGGCGGCATGATCCGCAACGTCGAGGATGTCGCCCGCGACTACATAGCGCCGATCCAGCTTTACAACCCCTTGCCGGCGAGCAACCGCGCCGACCGCTTTGGCGCGCCCGACCTGATCGATCTGTTCAGCACTCCGCACAACCGCACCATTACCTGGAATCATCTGCTTCGGCAGACCAGCGACTGGGAGGGAACGCTTTGGGGCAAGCCCGACTGGGCGGACCGGCCGACTGACAAGCCGGACGAATGGCTCACGCGGCCGCGCCACAAGGCCGGCACCGTCTATAAATACAACGATACGCGCGTGAACGTGCTCGCGCTCGCTGCGTTGAACCTCTGGCGGCGGCCGCTGCCGCAGGTGCTCAAAGAGAAAATTATGGACCCGATCGGCGCCTCCAACACCTGGCGCTGGTTCGGCTACGACAACGCGTGGGTCGTGATCGACGGCCAGCCGGTGCAGTCGGTGACCGGCGGCGGTCACTGGGGTGGCGGCATGTTCATCAACGCCTATGACATGGCGCGCTTCGGCTATCTCACGCTGCGCCGGGGCAAGTGGGGCGACCGGCAATTGCTGTCGGAGAAGTGGGTGAACATGGCGCTCACGCCGACCGGGCTGCAATCGCCCTTCGGATTCATGAACTATTTCCTCAACACTGACCGCAAGCAGTGGCCGAATGCGCCAGCAACCGCTTTCATGCACAACGGCAACGGCCTCAATATGGTCTATGTGGATCCCGAGCACGACCTTGTCGCGGTCGTACGCTGGATCGACAACGGCGCTGTCGACGCCTTTCTCAAGCGGCTGATCGCGGCGGTGGCGGCGAAGAGCTAGGACGATATTGGATCCGGACCCGGTGCAGCGGTAGCGCTGCCAGACGCGTCACTGGTTCGTTACTCTCGGCCTATTGTGTTCCGCGCGGGACGGTCCTGAAATGCGAAGGGGCGCCTGAATTGGAGGCTCGCCATGAGAACAACCCGCGTTGTGTTGATCGCGCTCACCTTGTCGTCGCTCGCCGCAATTGATGCGCGTCCGACGGCAGCCGAAATCTACCGCCCGTGGTGTGTCCAGTACCAAGGCTCACGGAGCGGCGCCACGAACTGCGGCTTCACTTCGTACCAGCAGTGCATGATGACGGCGACGCCGGGCTCTGGCGCCTACTGTGTACAAAATCCTTGGTATTTGTATTACGGCTCCGGTGGCCAAAGGCCTGAGACGACGGGCCGTGGAGAGCGGACGAGGCGGTATTAGCTGACGGCCTTCATTCGTCGGCCACAACGCTCCACGGCTGCATTCGCGCTCAATCGTGGCGCTATTTGCGCCTTCGGGTGTCGGTAGACGTCCGGTAGGCTGGATTGCGCACGCAGGAGCCGCCAATCCCCGAAATGTTGGCCATGCATTGCTCGTGAGTGTGAAAGCCGCAATTCGTGCCGTTGCCGTTGAAGTAGTCGGAACACCACGGTCCATCGGCACGCGCATTCACGGTCGTCAAGGACAGCGCGGCCACCGTGAAAATGATCGCTCGCATAAATGCCTCCTCGGCAGGTGATGCTCGTGCCGTTGCACCATACACGAACGGACGCGGTGCTGCCTACGATTGCGGTGCCGTGCCGGTGGGAAGCAAGGGGCGGCGCTAAAACAGTTAGCGCTCGTTGCTCCATCGCGCGACACGTCCGCGTGAACCAATTCGATTGTCCTAGCGTCTCAAGAAGTGGGTGGAGCACAGACCCTAGGAGGTCGCCATGACCCTAGTAGCCATCCGCCACACGCTCTCTGCCATTGCCGCCCTCGCGCTCGTCACCGCCATCGCAACCCCTCCCACTCCAGCCACGGCTCAGGATGCCATGTTCATTGATGCTCCTGCGAAAATTGGGGTGGGGCAGATTTCTCCACTTCGCAATGGCAAGGGGTACGTTGCCCCCGCAACGAAAGGCGGCATCGCCAGCGCCCAGCACCGCCGCACGACCGGTGAATGGCTTATCCGCCGTTAAGGCGACGGGCAGCCCGGTTCTCCCCGCTCTCGCCCTGGCGCGCCTGCCAAGCAATTCATCAGGTCGGTGCAGGCCTGCTGCCGCCTCACCAGCCCGCGTAAATGGCACCGATGAAGATGAACACCAAAGCCCCGGTAAGTGCCGTGGATAGCAAGAGAGCCAACAGGACGAGCTTGAATAGTTCCCACCGCGACATGCCCGATCAAATGGGGGAAGATTGTGCACCGCACAACGCCCAAAGGAGCATAGCTGTCCCGCGAGCTAGGACACTCATCCCGCGATGTGGAACAACAGGCCCGCCTGTGGAGCCATCGGGACGCCACCGCTATCCTGCTCGCCTATCGCCATGGCTTGCGCGCCAGCGAGCTTGTCGCGCTGCGGTGGGATGACATCGACTTCACGAGCGGCAAGCTGCACGTGCGGCGGTCGAAGGGCGGCACGGCCAGCGTCCATCCGCTGGGCGGCAAGGAGCTGCGGGCGCTGCGACGGCTTCAGCGCCAGACACCGGAGGGGGCTCGCACCGTCCACGTCTTCGTGTCCGAGCGCTCAGCGCCGCTGAGCGTGACTGGCTATCAGCGCATGGTCGCTCGCGCTGGAAGGCCGCAGGCTTCCCGTTCCTGGTCCACAGCCACATGCTTCGCCACAGCACCGGCTACAAGCTGGCGAACGACGGACAGGACACCCGAGCAATCCAGCACTATCTCGACCATCGCTCCATCGCGTCGACGGTGCGCTACACCGCGCTGGCACCGGACCGGTTCAAGGGGGTTCTGGAAAGACTAACCCGAAATGCCTGATACCCGCCGACGCCAACCCCATCGCCGCCGCCTCGCGCTCGAACTGCTTGCCGTTCGCGCTACGCTCTTGGCCGCTTCAGCAATCGTACCACGGATGTCGCGTGCCACTCCAGCCGCACGGCGTGAGGATAGCGCGCCGGTTCAACTCAGCAGCCATCCTCATGCTACGATTTTCAGAAATCTGTCGGAGGCCACAAATCTGTCAGAGGCCACAATGAGCGACGACAAGCTGCCGATGATCGCTCTCGCCATCGTCATTCTGGCTTGGATATTTGGCTCGTCCGACTGGCCGCGCTCGGTGTGGCCGCACTGAAGTAGGCGACCCAGTGGGTATGTTCATTTTGTTTCAGTTTTAGTCTTATTTGGCACCGCCACCGCCACCACTCTGTGCGCGCCATTCTTGACGCCCAGCGTAAAATCGGCGCTGGTGCCGGGTCTCGACACGGTGTCGGTATTGCATGCCCTGGTGCTGATGCGGCGAGGGAGGGACCATGACACAGAAGATAATAGCGGGCGCGGTGGGGGTCGTGGCTGCGGTGGTGACCGACCGGATGCTCGGGTTCTTCGACATAAGGGGCATACTCGTGACCATCGCGGCCGTGGCCGTCGGGGTAAGTGCGTACATGCTGTGGAGGATGAAGCAGAAGCAGAAGTAGCGCCCCTTGTATCCTGATCACCATGCCGCTGACGCTTCGACCGACTGGCCTATCCCGCGATCCGAACGCCAAGGACTGGAACGTATTCGACGGCGGCACCCGGCCGGTCGGCCGCATCTACGAGGAAAAAGCGGACACCTGAATTTTCTCGTGACCAGCTTCGGCAAGCCGTACACCGCCCCGGCTTCGGCATTGGTTCCGCGAGTTGTGCGATGAAGCGGGACGCCCCGGCGTCTCGGCCCATGGACTGCGTAAGGCGACTGCTCGGTGCCTCGCCGAGATCGGATGCACGGCGCACGAGATCGCGGCGATCACCGGTCACTCCACATTGGGCGAAGTCGAACGATACACAACGATACACGAAGGCGGCCGACCGAAAGCGCCTCGCGCAATCGGCGATGACGAAGCTCATCAAGGGCGGATCGTGAACACCGAAGTGGCAAACCTAGCTGTCCGGTTTGCCAACTCCACTGCTAAGTCATTGAAAATATTCGCCGCGGTTTTGCTAATGGTGAGCCCGCTGGGACTCGAACCCAGGACCCCTTGATTAAAAGTCAAGTGCTCTAACCAGCTGAGCTACGGGCTCGGTCCGCGGGTGTGTAAGGGCGGCCTCGCGCGGGGTCAATAGGCCGGCGGAATTGCGGCCGGTTTGCCTGCCCAAGCCTGCGCACACGCCGGCGGTCAGAAGCGCGCTGCAACCGGCGCGGCAGTCGGCCCGAAGCGCCAGTTCAGGCCGGCTTTGACGACCTGAATCGAGTGCTCCACGTTCACGACCAACTGGCCCAAAAACGCGGGACCGAGGACCGGATCCAGCGCGACCGGCTTATTGGCGAAGCCGAGATAGTCGTATTCGACCTTCGCCGAAACGTTCCCCCAAACCGCCCATTCGACTCCGGCACCAACCGTCCAGCCGATGCGGGTGTCACTGCCGCGGAACGCCGATACGGTGGTAAACGAGCCCCCGAAAGGGTCGAGAAAGACAGTGGTATCGTCGACGCCATACTTGAAATGTCCCACCGCCACGCCGCCCTTGCTGTAGAGCAGCACGTGATCCCACGCAAAGCCAACGCGTGCGGTGGCGGTCCCGAACCAGTCGGTCTTGGACGAGATCGTCCGCGTGACGCTGCCGCCGGATTGAAAGCCTGGCACCGGAGCAGTGAAGATGCTGTCGGTGCGATCGGCCTTCAGCGAGCTGAATGAAACGTCGATCTCATTGCCGACCACGAGATGTCCGATCTGGTAGTTCCAGCCGATCTGCGGCCCGCCGAAGAAACTCCCTTGGGGTCGATGCTTCGCACCGGCGGTCCATCGGTGCCGATACCTATGGATGGAAAAGGGATCGTTGAACGTCGTGTGCTGCCACGCCCAACCGATATGGCCGCCGACGTAAATCCCGCTCCAGTCGTACGCTGCGAGCGGCCGCGACTGATACGGCGCCTTGGCCGCCATGTCGGCGGCGGCAGCGGGACCGGCCGCCAGCGCTCCCATCGCCACACTGGTCAACAGCAGATTTTTCATTGTCGCCTCCTGTGTCCCGGACCCGTGAACTCCAGTCGGCAGACCTAGGACGCAAGCGCCGAGCCAATCAACGCCGGAAAGGGTCGATCGGGGGACAGCGCATCGATTTCTTGGTTCGGTTGTCGGCCAATCACCACCAGGCTCGTGTATGATGCAAGGCGCCAAGGACGGGCGGCGATCGGTTGCGTCGTCAGCGGCCCAGTCGCGGGCCAAGTCAGCGACCCAAGACCCTGTCCAAGCCCTGTGCCCCTGCCTATAGTCGAGGATTAGCCAGACTGAGGAACGCGCGCTGAGCTGGCGCAAGGAGCCGAGCCGATGCCGATCGTCAACCGCATTGCCGACTTGCATGGCGAGATCACCGCCTGGCGGCGCGACATCCACGCCCATCCAGAGCTGCTCTACGACGTCCATCGCACCGCGGCCACGGTTGCCGACAAGCTCAAGAGCTTCGGCTGCGACGAGGTCGTGACCGGGATCGGCCGCACCGGCGTGGTCGGGGTGATCCGCGGCGGCAAGGGCGGGCAGAGCGGCCGGGTGATCGGGCTGCGCGCCGACATGGACGCGCTGCCGATCGAGGAGGCGAACGACGTCCCGTACAAATCGACCGTGCCGGGCAAGATGCACGCCTGCGGCCACGACGGCCATACCGCGATGCTGCTCGGCGCCGCTCGCTACCTCGCCGAGACGCGCAACTTCGCCGGTACCGCGGTCGTGATCTTTCAGCCCGCCGAGGAGGGCGGCGCCGGCGGCAAGGCCATGGTGCAGGACGGCTTGATGGACCGCTTCCGCATCGAGGAAGTCTACGGCATGCACAACTATCCGGGCCTGCCGGTCGGGCAGTTCGCGCTGCGCGAGGGGCCCTTGATGGCGGCAGCCGATCGCCTCACGATCGAGATCGAAGGCCGCGGCGGCCATGCCGCGCGGCCGCACATCTCGGTCGACACCGTGCTGGTGGGCGCCCAGATCATCAACCAGATCCAGTCGATCGTCTCACGCAACGTGGACCCGCTGCACTCGGCGGTGATCTCGATCTGCATGTTCCAGGCCGGCTCGACCGACAATGTCATTCCGCAGACCGCGCTCCTGCGCGGCACCGCGCGCAGCCTCACGTCGGAGGTGCGCGATCTCCTGGAGAAGCGCCTGCACGAGGTCGTCACCGGAACGGCGCAGCTCTACGGCGCGACCGCGAAGCTCACCTACAAGCGCGACTATCCGGTGACACGAAACCATGCGCGGCAGGCCGAATTCGCGGCCTCGGTCGCGTCGCAGGTCGTCGGCGCCGAGCGGGTCGATGACGACGTGGCGCCGGTGATGGGCGCGGAGGACTTCTCATTCATGCTGGAAGCGCGCCCAGGCGCCTTCATCTTCGTCGGCAACGGCAACGGCCCCGGCCTGCACCACCCGGCCTACGACTTCAACGACGAGATCATCCCGATCGGGACGTCGTATTGGGTGAAGCTCGTGGAAACCGCGATGCCGGGGTAGATCGTTTTCCGAGGGTGGACTTCCGGTTCGCCGCCCAAGTCGGCTATAGCCGACTTGGGCACTATTCAAAGCCGATCTCGGGTAAACCCGAGATCGGTGAAAACGCGTCAATTCAATAAGCCACCCGCCGGCGCTACTGCACCGTCTCGACCTGCTTGTCGCTCGGCAGTTGCACCTTGACCTCGGCGGCCGCGGTGGAAGCAGGCAGCGCGATCTTCGCCTCGACGCTGCGCCAATAGGCGAATTCGTTGAAGCGGGAGCCTTCGAGCGTGGCGATTGCGACCGCCGCGAGGAACGGCAGGCTCTGCACCACGAGCACGAGCGCGAAAATATTGACCTCGTGGATCTGCTTGTAGTTCGTCGCCACCACGATGAGCGCGCCGATCAGGAGCAGAGCGGCCATCACCGCTTCCCAGAAGGCCGGGAAGTCCGGTCCCTTCGAGGTCGTGCCACCTTTGGCGGTGCGCATGAACGGCAGGCTCTCCTTCCAGAGGCCGAAGCCGACCGCGCGCGCCACCGTCCACTGCAGCGCCATCGCCGCGACGACGGCGCCGGCCATCTGGCCGATCGGAACGGAAACCCGCAGGCGATAGAGCGAGATGAAATGGGCGAGGGTGACCGCGAAGGCCACGAGGATCGGAATGGTGAGGATCTTGTCGGGAATGGCGATTTCCGCGAAAGCGACAACCGGCACCCAACAGAGATTGAGGATTGCCACGACGACACCGATCGCCTCCGCGCCCAGCCAATTGAGCCAGCCGAGCGCGAATTCGCGCTTCTGCTCGCGCGTCAGGGTGGTCGCCCGCGGCAGGAGATGGCTCCAATGCTTGCGCAGGATCTGCAGGCCGCCATAGGCCCAGCGATAGTGCTGCCGCTTGTAGGCCTCGAAGGTATCGGGCAGGAGGCCATGGCCGTAGCGCCGGTTGGTGTAGTGGATCTGCCAGCCCTGCTCGAGCACCAGCAGGCCGAGATCGGAATCCTCGACGATGGTGTCGCTCGACCAGCCGCCGGCGGAGATGAGCGCCGCGCGGCGGATCAGGCACATGGTGCCGTGCACGATCACCGCGTTGGCTTCGTTGCGCTGGACCATGCCGATGTCGAAGAAGCCGGCATATTCGCCGTTCATGGCGTGATGCATGACGGTCCGTTCGCCGTCGCGGTGATCCTGCGGCGCCTGGACCATCCCGACCTTGGCGTCCGCGAAGGCCGGCACCAGGTCCGCGAGCCAATTCGGCTGCACCACGTAGTCGGCGTCGATCACTGCAATGATCTCGGCGTCGTCGGCGGTGTGTGCCAGCGCCAGGCGCAACGCGCCCGCCTTGTAGCCGCTCACGTTGTCCTGATTGACGAACTTGAAGCGTTCGCCGAGCGCGGCGCAATGATCCTCGATCGGACGCCAGAACGCGGGATCGGGCGTATTGTTGATGACGACGACGCATTCGAAGTTCGGATAGTCGAGGCGCGCGACCGAATCGAGCGTGGCCGTGAGCATCTCCGGCGGCTCGCGGAAGGCCGGAACGTGAATCGACACTTTCGGTGCAAAGCCATCGACGGGCGACAGCGCCGTCGCGATCAGCCGGCGCGGTCCGCGGCCGAAGGCGATGGCTGCGATCTCCTCGATGCGCGCGAGCGCGATCGCGACCAGCGGAATGAGCAGCACGATTCCGAGACCGAGCGCGAACGCGGCCCCGAGCACGAAGTAGTGGGTTTGCCAAAAGGCGAACACCGTCGCGAACCAGGCGCCGACCACGTTGGCGGCGACCGCGAGCGTGATCGCCTCGCCCACCGTGACGCTGCGTCGCGCGAGGATCGGCAGCGACAGCAGCAGGCCGAGCAGAACGGCGAGACCGGCGAACTTCCAATGATCGGGATCATGGACCGGGCCGGCCCAGGCGAACTTGGCCTCGCGCGCGGCATCGAACACGCCCCAATACCTGCCGACTGCGCCTTCGTTGGTCTTCCAGGGTTGGTCGAAGGCTTCGATGATGTTGTAGTCGATGCCGTAGGCGTCGGCGCGGGAGATGAAATCGCGCAGCACCATCGCCTGCTCGATCCGCCCGGGATTGGCATCATGATGGTTATAGCCGGCGCTCGGCCAGCCGAACTCGGCGATCACGATGCGCTTGCCGGGGTGCCTGGCGCGCAGCTTGTTGTAGGTGAGGATCGTGCGCTCGACGACTTGGTTGACGGGCGCTCCTTCCCAGTAGGGCAGGATATGGGCGGCGACGAAGTCGACGGCCGAGGCCAGCTTGGTCGCTTCTTCCGCCTTTTGCGCGGCCATTCCCGGCTTCTTTGGGTCGGGGAGGCCGAGCCAGACGTCGTAGGTTTCACCGGTCGTAACCGGCACCGGGCTCTGGCGCTTGACCCGCTTGATGATCGCGATGAGCTCGTCGACCGACTTGTCCGCGCGCAGCGTGGTCTCGTTGCCGACCACGATGGCGTTGATGTTGCTGTAGCGGCGCGCGAGCGCGATCGCCGACTGGATTTCCCGCTCGTTGCGGGCTTCGTTCTTGTCGATCCAGATACCGAGCGTGACCTTGAGCCCGAATTGCGCGGCGATCGCCGGCACGAGCTCGACGCCGCCGGTCGAGCTGTAGGTACGGATGGCCTGGGTGTACGGGCTGAGGATTTTCAGGTCGGCGCGAATTTGCTCCGCCGTCGGGCGGTCGCCGTAGTCCGGATGTTGCGAGCGCGCGTAAGGCGAATAGGAGATGCTTGCGAGCGGAGCATCGATATTGGCGACCGCCTGTTGCCGGTGGAGCAGAGTCCATAAGCCGGCATGCACGCAGATGACGAGCGCCACCACAGCAGCGACGGAGCGCATTGAAGGACAACCACGCGGGGCGGAATACAGAGACCCGAACCTGTCCCCTAGGTTCAACCAAGGCCGCGCAGAGCGTACCTTAGCGTGAGGCATTTGTGCAAGTAGCTTTCAGTCATGGCGAATTCAAGAGCACAACAACTCAACAAAAAAATCGTTCCGCAAAAATCTAAACAGTCATTCTGAACGTCTGTACAGCTTAGTGCTGCTCAAGCTGAACATTTGTACAGAATAGAGCATTCTCCGAAAAAAGTGGCACCGGTTTTCCGTCAGAGAATGCGACCAGCAAGAAATCTAGCGGTTGGTGGTGCCGCTCGGCGCCGCCGCCGTGCCCTGCATCTCGGTGTTGGGATTGACCCAGCACCCGCGCACCCGCTCGGGGATGCCGTCGCCGGCTTTCGGGTCGGGGCTTCCCTGCCGGATGACGCAGCGGAATGCCGCCTGGATGTGCCCCGCCGGGCAGCCGAAACGGTCATAGAGATCGAGATGGCGGAAGGCGGTGTCGAGGTCGTCGCGCCAAAGCAGGTTCACCACCCTGCGGCCGAGCCAGAGGCATTCCGGGTTGGCGGCGGGGCCGCCCAAAAGCTTCTCGGCCTCGGCGAATTCGTCGATCTTCTTCTGCGCGTCCTTGCCGTCGCCGGCCTGCTGGGCCGGCTTCTCGCCGGGTTTTTGATCTGCGCTCTGGGCCATGCTCGGATCGGGCGCGACAAATAGCATCACCGCACCGAGGGCAGCGGACAGCATACGCAGGTTGGGACGACGCATGGTTGCTCTGGAGTTTTCGGGGCCTGTCGGCCGGGTGGTCCCCTCAGATGCGGACCCATTCGGTCAGCATTGCGGCAACTGCCGCTGCCTTGTCCGCGGGCCGATTAAAGCAGCCGCACGACGTGCCGCCAAGGTGGTAAGGGATGGCGGATGCAGAAAAATTCCACGGCCGCGACAGTTCTGATGTAGACGCCGACGGTAGGCATTGGGTTCCTAGCTCGGATGCCTTCGCCGACTATTTGGCACCTCCTTGGCACCGCGCTCCGGCCAAGATAATCGAAGCACCGTAATTCACGGGCTGGGCGGGACCTTGGATGGGTATGGCGACGGCGCTCTTCGCGCTTGCAGCATCGGCGATCGTCGCCATCTGGGCGTGGCTCGGGGCCGCGGTCCAATTGCCGCCGTCGCCGCTCGTCGCCGGGGAGAAGCTCTATTGCGTCTCCTACGCCCCGTTTCGCGGGAGCCAGAACCCGTTCGGCCCCGATATCCCCATCGATCCCAAGCAAATCGACGAGGACTTGGCCCAGCTCAAGCAGATCACCGATTGCGTGCGGACCTATTCGGTCGATCACGGGCTCGACCAGATCCCCGAGATCGCCCGGCGCCACGGCATGAAGGTGCTTCAGGGCCTGTGGCTGTCGAGCCTTCCCGACCTGAGCCGCAAGCAGGTCGAGACCACGATCGCGCTCGCCAAGCGGTTTCCCGATGTGATCATGGCCGTCGTCGTCGGCAACGAGGTCCTGCTGAGAGGGGAAATGTCGGCGCCCGATCTCGCGCGGACCATTCGCGAGGTGAAGGCACAGGTGTCGATGCCGGTAACCTATGCCGATGTGTGGGAATTCTGGCTCCGCCACCGCGAGATCGCCGCGGCGGTCGATTTCATCACCATCCACATCCTGCCCTATTGGGAGGACTTTCCGCTTCCCGCGGGCGACGCGGCGGCCCATGTCGGCGCCATTCGTAAGCAGGTGGTGGCGGCGTTTCCGGACAAGGAGATTTTCGTCGGCGAGTTCGGGTGGCCGAGCGCCGGCCGCATGCGCGAGGGTGCGCTGCCGTCGCCGGTGAACCAAGCCCGCGTGGTCCAGGAGGTGGTCGCGCTCGCCAAGCGCGAGGGTTTTCGCGTCAACCTGATCGAAGCCTACGACCAGCCCTGGAAACGCCAGCTCGAAGGCACCGTCGGCGGCCATTGGGGTCTTTACGATGGCTATCGGCGGCAGGCCAAGTTCACCTGGGGGGGCGCGGTCTCCAATCATCCGCACTGGCGCTGGCAAGCGGCCGGTGGAGTGGGGCTCGCTGCGGTAATCTTTGCCGGTGCGCTCATCATGCGGCGGAGGAGCGCGGCGAAGGCGGATCCCGGCTTGTGGCTGCGCGTCGCAGCCATTGCAATCGTATCGGGAGCACCGATCGGCTGGACGGTCGAGAACGTGCCGCTCGAAAGCCTGACCGCCGGCGATTGGCTGCGGTCGCTCGCCTGGACCACGGTCGCGTTGCTCGCGCCGGTCGTCGCGGCGTCCGCCATGGCGGCGGGGAAGCAGACACCGAGCTTCGCCCGCATTCTCGGGCGGCGCACCGAGCGCGTCCGCGACGGGCTCGAGCTGCTGCTCGGGAGCTTGCTGATCGTGCTCGCTGTGCTGTCGGCGCAGGCGGCGCTCGGCCTGGTCTTCGATGCCCGCTACCGGGATTTTCCGTTTGCGCCGCTCACCGGCGCGGTCGTTCCGTTCCTGCTCATGGTATTCCCGACCACATGGAAGCTGCGGTTCGATGCTCCGGCGGCGGAGACGGCGATGGCGGTCACGCTGGCTTTGTCGGCCGTCTACATCGCCGTCAACGAGAGCTTCGCCAACTGGCAGTCATTGTGGTTCTGCGCCGGCCTGATTGCGCTCACGTGTACTCTGCTGCAGGCGCGGGACGCGCCAGGCTGAGGATCAGCAGCGCGACCGCGAGCCCGGCGAGATTGGCATTGTGCAGCACCAGGCCGAAGGCGGCGGCGGCGAGCGCGATCGCGACCAGCACAAGCGACGGCCGCACGAGATTGACCAGGGCCGCGCCGAGCGCCACCCAACCGAACACCGAATGATTATAGAGGACGATCGCCAGCCTGAATGACGCGCAGAGCCAAGTCTTCAGCCCGCCCTGGCACGCGAGCGACACCTGCGCATATTCGATCGCGAGGTAACGCAGGTAGAGCGCCTCGCCGAGCGCGAGCAGGCCGATGAGCAAAAGCCAGTTGGTTTGGCGCGCGGTAGGCAGGAAGAGCCGGGACTGCATGACAAGGAGTCAGTAGTCGGTGATCGGTAATCAGTACAAGTAGTTTTCGTCCTTTTTCTGATTACCGAGGGCTGATGACTGACTACAGTCCGGGGAACAGCCCGCGGGGCTTCGGCGGCGGCGCTGGCGCGGCAACCTTCGGCCTGGGCGCCGCCGGCGCCACTCTCGGCGCGGCACTGCGCTCGGCCACTGCGTCGGGCTCCGTCAGGCGCTGTCCCTCGAAGGCGACCGGCTGGCAATAGCGGCGTGCCACCGAAAGGCTCGCGCACAGGTGGGCGGCGCTCTCGACGCTGGCGAGCGGCCCGACGACGAGCCGCAGCTCGGCATTTTTCGTCCGGCTGTTCTCGCGCACCGCGACCACCGGGTGGAGGCCCTCGAACAGCGCCGCGTTGCCGCCTTTGGTCGAGGTCCACAGCAGCCGCAAGCCGTCGAAGTTCAACGCGCCACCGACATCGACGCCGAAGTCGATCTTGGGCGACGGTTCGGCCGCTGTCGTTTCATCGGACCGTATCACTGGAAGATTGGCGAGCGCCTCAACCGGTGCCGGTTGCGCCTCGGGGGCCGCGGCAGGCTGCCGGGCCGCAAGGATATTCAGCGGTCCCGGCGCGGGCGACATCGTCACTTCCTTGGCCGCATCCTTCGGTTGCTCCTTGGCCAACTCTTTGGTCGCCGCAGTGGCTACCGGCGCCGCGGCGCTCGCGTTCGTCGCCGGTGCGGGCAGGGTCGCGGACGCCGCGCCGCCGGCTTCGACGCCCTGGCGCTTGATGGCGCCGGTGACGTCCTCGAGGTTGCGTTCGATCGCGCCGATCCGCGCCGTCAACCGCTCGCGGTCGGCGGCGAGGCCATCGATGACGCCGGCCAGCCGTTGCATCTGCGTGTCGACCTCGGGTAGCCGGGATGCAAGCTGGGCGGTCGGCGTGTCGGCCTTCTGCGCATCGGCGGCCATGAGCCGCCGGGAATTGGCGTCCGAATAGCTGGCAAACACGGCCAGCAGCAGAGCGAGCGTCGCCGCTCCGCCCCAAACCGCCAGCCGGCGCAGGGAGCCCATGTCGAATGTACGCTCATGTTGGTACGCAACCGAAACGCGTGCTTGCCCAACCATGGACGCGTCTCCCGTGACGAATCAGTATGTTACGCACATTAGCAGAGGTCGAAAGCGAGCGCTTTACCGGCGTAGGCCGGACCGCGCTGGGCGCCTTTTCCACGCCGTGACACTCGGATATGACGGCGGCCGGCGGCTTGGAACCTGTGTGTTGCTGTGGATAGCGCCTCGGAGGATGCCCGTTGACGGCTGAACACGCGCCTGGACGCACATCTGGACGATCCTGCCTCGCCATCGTGCTCGCGGCCGGCGAGGGCACCCGCATGCGCTCGGCGCGGCCCAAGGTGCTGCACGCTATCGCCGGCCGATCGCTGCTCGCCCATGTGCTCGCCGCCGTGCGCGATGCCGGCGGCACGATGACGGCGGTCGTGGTCGGGCCGGACGCCGCGCCGGTCGCGGCCGAAGCCGGGCGCATCGTTCCCGACGCCGAAATCTTCGTGCAGGCCGAGCGGCGCGGAACGGCCCATGCCGTGCTGGCCGCGAGAGCCGCGATCGCGCGCAGGCCCGACGACGTGCTCGTGATCTTTGGCGATACGCCGCTCATCCGGCCGCAGACCTTGGCCAGGATGCGCGACGCGCTCGCCGCGGGTGCGGCGCTCGTCGTGCTCGGCTTCCGGCCGAAGGACCCGACCGGCTACGGGCGTCTGGTGATCGAGCGCGGCGAGCTCGTCGCCATCCGCGAGGAGCGCGACGCCAGTGCGGCCGAGCGGGCAATCGAGCTCTGCAACGGCGGCTTGATGGCGTTGGCCGGCCGCACTGCGCTGACGATCCTGGAGCGGATCGGCAATGACAACAGCAAAGGCGAATACTATCTCACCGATGCCATCGCCATCGCCCGCGCCATGGGAGAGAAGGCGGTCGTCATCGAGACCGAGGAGGACGACGTGCGCGGCATCAACACCAAGGCGCAACTCGCCGAAACCGAAGCCGCGCTGCAGCAGCGCCTGCGCCGGGCGGCGATGGACGCGGGCGTCACGCTGGTCGCGCCCGAGACCGTCTTTCTTTCGTCCGACACCAAGTTCGGTCGCGACGTCGTGGTCGAGCCCTTCGTCGTGTTCGGGCCCGGCGTCACGGTCGAGGACAATGCGGTGATCCGTTCATTCTCGCATCTCGACCACGCGCATGTCGGCAAGGGCTCCGTGGTCGGGCCGTATGCCCGGCTGCGTCCGGGTGCGCACCTGCAGGAGGACGTGCACATCGGCAATTTCGTCGAGGTCAAGGAGTCCGTGATCGAAGCCGGCGCCAAGGCCAATCACTTGAGCTATATCGGCGACGCGACCGTCGGTGCGGGCGCTAATGTCGGCGCCGGCACCATCACCTGCAACTACGACGGCGTCGCAAAGCATCGCACCGAGATCGGCAAGAACGCCTTCATCGGCTCGAATTCCGCGCTGGTTGCGCCGGTGAAGATCGGCGACGGCGCCTATGTCGGCTCCGGCTCGGTGATCACCCACGACGTGCCGGCGGATGCGCTGGCGGTCGGCCGCGGGCGGCAATCCGTTAAGGACGGTTGGGCCAAGCGGCAGCGCGACCTTAGACCGGCGCCCCGAAGAAGGGGCCCGCGAAGTGACCAGCGGCCCGGATTTTCGGCTTTGATTCCTTGGGCTTGATCGTCGGAATTAGCCTTAATTGTCACAAGATGACAGGTATCTTGATTTCGTTTTCGGCATTCACCGCCGATACATGGTTGCGGGCCTATATTAGGCCGGCAGGACAGGGAACAGGAGGCCGCCGCTCGCATGTGCGGTATCGTGGGTATTCTCGGACGTGAACCGGTCGCGGGCTCGCTGGTCGATGCGCTCAAGCGGCTGGAATACCGCGGCTACGATTCCGCGGGCGTCGCCACGCTGGAGGGCGGGCAGCTCGCCCGACGGCGCGCCGAAGGCAAGCTGCGCAACCTCGAAGCGCGGCTCGAGCGCGAGCCGCTCACTGGCACCATCGGCATCGGACATACCCGCTGGGCAACCCACGGCAGGCCGACCGAAAGCAACGCGCATCCCCACGCCACCGACCGCCTCGCTGTCGTGCACAACGGCATCATCGAGAACTTCCGCGAGCTGCGCGAAGAGCTGGAGAAGAAGGGCGCCAAGTTCGGCTCGGAAACCGACACCGAGGTCGTCGCCCATCTCGTCACTCAGGAGATGAAGAACGGCCGCTCGCCGGCCGAGGCGGTGGCAGCGGCGCTGCCGCGGCTGCGTGGCGCGTTCGCGCTCGCCTTTCTGTTCACGGGCGAGGAGGACCTCCTCATCGGCGCGCGCAAGGGCTCGCCGCTCGCGATCGGCTATGGCGACGGCGAGATGTATCTCGGCTCCGACGCCATCGCGCTTGCGCCGTTCACCGACACGATCTCCTATCTCGAGGACGGCGACTCCGCCGTGGTCTCGCGCCAGGGCGTCGAGGTGCACGACGCCAAGGGCAGCAAGGTCGAGCGCGCGGTGGTCAAGTCGCTGGCGTCGGCGTTCCTGGTCGACAAGGGCAACTATCGCCACTTCATGGCGAAGGAGATTCACGAGCAGCCCGAGGTCGTCAGCCATACGCTCGCGCGCTATCTCGACATGGCGGCCGAACGCGTGCGACTGCCGGTCGATCTGCCGTTCGATTTCCGCACGCTCGAGCGGGTGTCGATATCCGCCTGCGGCACCGCCTATTACGCCGGGCTGGTCGCGAAATACTGGTTCGAGCGCTTTGCGCGCCTGCCGGTCGAGATCGATGTCGCCTCCGAATTCCGCTACCGCGAGGCGCCGATGTCGCCGGGCGGGCTCGCCATTTTCGTCTCGCAGTCGGGCGAGACCGCCGACACGCTGGCGACGCTGCGCTACGCCAAGGAGCAGCAGCAGCACGTCGTCGCCGTAGTCAACGTGCCGACCTCGACCATCGCGCGCGAAAGCGACGTCGTCATGCCGACGCTCGCCGGCCCGGAGATCGGTGTTGCCTCGACCAAGGCCTTCACCTGTCAGCTCGCCGTGCTGGCCTGCCTTGCGATCGCGGCCGGCCGTGCGCGCGGCGTGCTGTCCGACGAAGACGAGAAAAAGCTCGTGCGTGCGCTGATCGAGGTGCCGCGCCTGATGAGCGAGGCGCTCGCGCTCGAGCCGCAGATCGAGCTGCTCGCGCGCGATCTCGCGAAAAGTCGCGATGTGCTCTATCTCGGCCGCGGCACCAGCTATCCGCTCGCGCTCGAAGGCGCGCTCAAGCTCAAGGAAATCTCCTACATCCACGCCGAAGGCTATGCCGCCGGCGAGCTCAAGCACGGACCGATCGCGCTGATCGACGAAAAAATGCCGGTCATCGTCATCGCGCCGTACGACCGCGTGTTCGAAAAGACCGTTTCCAACATGCAGGAGGTTGCAGCGCGCCGCGGCAAGATCATCCTGGTCACCGATCCCCAGGGCGCGCGCGAAGCGCACTCGGATGGGCTGTCGAAGATCATGCTCCCGGCCATGCCGGCCACAGTCACGCCACTAGTCTACGCCATCCCGGTGCAGCTCATCGCCTATCACACGGCCGTCGTGATGGGCACCGATGTCGACCAGCCGCGCAACCTCGCCAAGTCGGTCACCGTGGAGTGATGAGCCGCGACTTTGGTGTATATCGCCGCGTCGTACGCGGACGGCTAGTCTCCTCCAGCCGGGTTTGATGTCGGATTGAATGTCGTCGCATGAGCGAAGCTGAACGAAAACCGGGAAGTGTGCCGCCTGCGCCGGCGGGGCAGGGTGGCGACGTATCGCTGGTGGACACCTCGCCGCCCCACCATGGCGGCCCGATCAGCCGGCTGCGCAATTACTTCCTGACCGGGCTGGTCCTGGTCGGGCCGCTCTACATCACCGTCAGCCTGACCTGGTGGTTCATCAACTGGGTCGACGACCTGGTGCGGCCGTTCATTCCGCTCGCGTACCGGCCGGAGACCTATCTGCCGGTGAAAGTGCCGGGCACCGGCCTGATCATCGCGCTGTTCGCGTTGACGATGCTCGGCTTCCTGACCGCGAACCTCGTCGGCCGCAAGCTGGTCGAAGCGAGCGAGAGCATTCTCAACCGCATGCCGGTGGTGCGGCCGATCTACAAGAGCCTGAAGCAGATCTTCGAGACGCTGTTCTCCAAGAGCGGATCGAGCTTTCGTCGTGTCGGCTTGGTGGAATTTCCGGCGCCCGGAATGTGGTCGCTGGTGTTCCTGTCGAATCCGGCGAGCGTCGATATCGCAGCGCGGCTGCCCGACACCGAGCATGTCGCCGCCTTCATGCCCTGCACGCCCAACCCGACCACCGGTTTCTTCTTCTACGTGCCGCGCCGCGACATCATCGATCTCGACATCACGGTCGAGCAGGCGATGACGCTTTTGATGTCGGCCGGCATGGTGCAGCCCGGCGGGAACGCCGAGCAGCAGAAGAGGCTCGCGGCACTGGCCGAAACGGCGCGGGTTGCGAGTGCCGCGCAAGCCTCGCGCCCGACCGCGCCGGTGAGTTGACGGCCGGCGGGCTGATTCTTCAACGTGGCATTACCATGCTACCCTCCTGCCGATTCGGCAGGGAGAGCACTTATGAATTTCGGCCAGGCGATTACTTCAGGCTTCAAGAAATACGTGGACTTTACCGGGCGAGCGCCACGCTCGGAATTCTGGTATTGGACGCTCTTCTCCTTTCTCGTGCAGTGCGCGGGGGCGATCGTCGATGGCGCGATGGGATTGGCCACGTCTCCTGTCCAGAGCATTATCGCTCTGGCGTTTCTTTTGCCCAGTCTGGCGGTTTCGGCGCGGCGGTTGCATGATCGCGACCAGACCGCTTGGTGGCTTCTGCTGCTCCTGACGGGTATCGGACTCATTCTCCTGGTTATCTGGTATTGCATGCGAGGAACGCGGGGTCCGAACCGGTTCGGTGCAGACCCGTTGGCCGGGGTGCCATAGTCTTCGCGATCCGAGGCAGGGGTGCATGACCGCGAGCGGTGTGGCGCGCTTGGACGAGGTGGAGCCGGAGTCCTGAGCCGAGCACCTTTCCTTCGTACGCAAGCGTCGCGCCCGGCCGCACTCGTGAGCTGACGTCAGGGCTGGCCGTTCTCTTTGCCGTCGTCGCCTGCTATACTTCCCGTCGTTTCGCAAACGGGGGAGCTGTCCCATGAATTTCGGCCAGGCAATCGCTTCGGGCTTCAAGAAATACGTAGACTTTACCGGGCGAGCTGCCCGCTCGGAATTCTGGTTTTGGACGCTCTTCGCAGTTCTCGCGTCGATCGTAGGGGGAGCCATCGATTATGTGCTGTTCCCGGGCCTGATCGCGTCTCCCGTCCAGAGTATCATCGGCCTCGTGCTGTTCCTGCCCGGGATAGCAGTCTCAATTCGGCGATTGCATGATATCGACCGGACCGGCTGGTGGTTCCTGCTGGTCCTCACGGTTATCGGACTTATTCTCCTGATCATCTGGAATTGCATGCGGGGAACGCCCGGACCCAACCGGTTCGGCCCGGATCCGTTGGCCGGAATGCCCTGACAGGTCCTATCCCGCCCGAATCAGCCGGATCGCCTCGTCGCGCTCGAACAGATAGAGCAGGTGGCGCAGCGCCTGGCCGCGCTCGCGAGGCGAGCGTGGGGTCGCGCGCCAGCATCAGCGAGGCGTCGTCGCGCGCCGCGCCGATGAGCTTGCCGTGCACCTCGATGCGCGCGAGCTGAAACCCGGCATGCCCGATTGCCGCGTGCCGAGCACGTCGCCTTCGCCGCGCAGTCTCAGGTCCTCCTCGGCGATGCGGAAGCCGTCCTCGGTCTCGCGCATGATGGCGAGCCGCGCCTTGGCGGTCTCGCCGAGCGGCGCCTTGTAGAGCAGCAGGCAGGTCGAGTGGCCGGCGCCGCGCCCGATGCGGCCGCGCAACTGATGGAGCTGCGCGAGCCCGAAGCGCTCGGCGTGCTCGATCACCATCACGGTCGCCTCCGGCACGTCGACGCCGACCTCGATCACCGTGGTGGCGACCAGCAGCCGCGTCTCGCCGGCGGCGAAGCGCTCCATGGCGCGGTCCTTGTCGGCGCCTTTCATGCGGCCGTGCACGAGATCGACCATGGCGCCGAAGCGCTGCTCGAGCTCGGCGAAGCGGTCCTCCGCGGCGGCGAGATCGGTCTTCTCGGATTCCTCGACCAGCGGGCACACCCAGTAGACGCGTCGGCCTTCGGCGAGCGCGCGGCCGACCGCGTCGACCACCTCGTCGAGCCGGTCGAGCGGAACCGTGCGGGTGTCGATCGGCTGGCGCCCGGCCGGCTTCTCGCGCAGCTCGGAGATGTCCATGTCGCCGAAATAGGTGAGCACCAGCGTGCGCGGGATCGGGCGTCGCGGTCATCACCAGCATGTCGACCGCCTCGCCTTTCTTGCGCGAGCGCGAGGCGCTGGTGCACGCCGAAGCGATGCTGCTCGTCGACGACCGCGAGCGCGAGGTCGCGGAACTCGACCTCGTCCTGGAACAGCGCATGGGTGCCGATCAGGAGGTCGATGTCGCCGAAGGCGAGCTGCTCGAGGATGTCGCTGCGCTCGCGGCCGCGCTCGCGGCCGGTGAGGATGGCGACGCTGATGCCGGCGGCGGCGGCGAGCGGCGCGATGGTGTTGAAATGCTGGCGCGCCAGGATTTCGGTCGGCGCCATCAGCGCGGCCTGCCGGCCGCCTTCGATCACGGCGGCGGCGGCGAGCAGCGCCACCACGGTCTTGCCCGAGCCGACGTCGCCCTGCAGCAGCCGCAGCATGCGCTCGGGCTTGGCGAGATCGGCGACGATGTCGGCGACCGCGCGCGTCTGCGAGGGCGTCAGCGAATAGGGCAGCGCCGCGATCAGCTTCTTCCGCAGGTGCCCGTTGCCGGCGGTCGCCCGGCCGGCCGGGCGGCGCAGATGCGCGCGCACCAGCGCGAGCGCGAGCTGGCCGGCGAGCAACTCGTCATAGGCGAGCCGCGTCCAGGCCGGTCCCTCCGGCGCGACGTCGGCCGGCTCCGCCGGGCGGTGCAGGGTGCGCAGCGCCTCCGCGAACGGCGGGAAGCGCTCGCGCGCGACCCAGCTCGGATCCTGCCATTCCGGCAGGTCCGGCAGCCGCGTCGAGCGCGGCGTCGGCCGCCTTGCGCACCTGATTGAGGCTCAGGCCCTCGGTCAGCGGATAGACCGGCTCGACCAGCGGCAGCTTCGCGAGGTCGGCCTCGGCGACCACGCGGTCGGGATGCACCATCTGCAGCATGCCGTCGTAGAGCGCGACCGTGCCCGACACGTAGCGCCGCTCGCCGACCGGCAGGAGCTTCTCCAGGTAGTCCGTGCGGGCGTTGAAGAAGGTGAGGATGAGGTCGCCGGTCTCGTCGCTGGCATAGACCTGATAGGGCGCGCGCGGCCGGTGCGGCGGCGGCGGCCGGTGGCGGTCGACCGTGACCGCGACGGTCACGACGGTGTCGGGCACCACGTCGCGCAGCTTCGGCCGCGCGCGGCGGTCGATCGTGCCGGTCGGCAGATGGAACAGGAGATCGACGATGCGCGGCCGGTCGCTCGCGGCCGAGCAGCCGGCGGTAGAGCTTCTCGAGCTTCGGCCCGACGCCGCGGAAGCGTCGTGATCGCGGCGAAGAGCGGATTGAGCAGGGTTGGCCGCATGGCGCTTCCACATCGTGTTGCGCAAGCGGCGGATGCATCGCTGACATTGCGTCGGCCTCGCTATATACCCCATCGCCCGGCCCGTCCGGGCTTTTGGCGTTGGAGAATGACCGATGACCGGAACGACACGTTCGAGCGATGGACTGGACGTGCGCCGGCGCAAGCTCCTGTTCCGCGCCTGGCATCGCGGCATGCGGGAAATGGATCTGATCATGGGCCGCTTTGCCGATGCCGCCATCGCGCAACTGACCGATGCCGAGCTCGACGCAGTTCGAGCGCCTGATCGAGGTGCCGGACCGCGAGCTGCTCGCCTGGGTCACCGGCGAGGCGGACGTCCCGGCGGCCTACCAGACGCCGCTGTTCCGGCGGTTGCGCGATTTCCATCTCGGCGGCGACGGCGGAAGGTGAGAGGCATGGCGCGCAATCCCGCCGATCTGCTCGCGCCCGGCCGCCCGCTGACGCTCGCGGGCGTCGCCGACGGCGCCGAAGGCCTGGTCGTCGCCGATCTCGCGCGCGCGGTCGCGGCGCGCGCCGATGCGCCGGCGACGAGCCTTGCTGGTCGTCTGCCGCGACGGCCCGCGCATGGCGGCGCTGGCGCGCGCGCTTGGCTTCTTCGCGCCCGACATCGCGGTGCTGGAATTTCCGGCCTGGGACTGCCTGCCCTACGACCGGGTCTCGCCGCATGCGGGCGTCGTGGCGCAGCGCATGACCGCGCTGTCGCGGCTCGCGCGTGTCAAGGGCCGCGACCGGCCGTCGGTCCTGCTCACGACCGTCAACGCCGCGCTCCAGCGCGTGCCGGCCGTGGACTTCGTCGCGCGGCAGGCGCTGTCGGTCGCGCCCGGCAACGTGCTCGCCATGGACGGCATCACCCGCTGGCTCGAGCTCAACGGCTTTGTGCGCGCCTCGACCGTGCGCGAGCCCGGCGACTATGCGGTGCGCGGCGGCATCATCGATCTCTTCGCGCCCGGCATGGCCGAGCCGGTGCGGCTCGATTTCTTCGGCGACACGCTGGAAACGATCCGCAGCTTCGATCCGGAGACGCCAGCGCACCACCGACCAGTTGCGCGCGCTCGATCTCGTGCCGGTCGCCGAGTTCCAGCTCACCACCGAAACCATCAAGCGCTTCCGCCTCGGCTATGTCGAGGCGTTCGGCGCGCCGGCGCCCGACGATCTCGCTCTACGAGGCGGTGAGCGAAGGCCGGCGCCATCCCGGCATGGAGCATTGGCTGCCGCTGTTCCACGACCGGCTCGACACGCTGTTCGACTATCTGCCGGGCTCGCCGGTCGTGCTGGAGCCGCTGGCGGAGGACGCGGCGCACGAGCGCCTCGCGCAGATCGCGGACTATTACGACGCGCGGCAGCAGGCGCTGAGCCAGCGCGGCGGCGGGCCGCCCTATCAACCGCTGCCGCCCGACCGGCTCTATCTCGCCGAAGGCGAATGGCGCGAGCGGCTCGAGGCCGTCGGCGCTGGCGCGGCTGACGCCGTTCGCGGTGCCGGAGGGGCAGGGGGCGGCGATCGATATCGGCACCAGGCAGGGGCGCAACTTCGCCGCCGAGCGCGCCGAGCCGGGCCGCAACGTGTTCGAGGCGGTGACCAGGCACGTCACTGCGCTGCAGGCGGCGGCAAGCGCGTCGTCATCGCGCTCTGGAGCGAGGGCGCGCGCGAGCGCATGAGCCATGTGCTCGCCGACCACGGGCTCGCCAACCTGGCGCCGGTCGCCTCCTGGCAGGAGGCGCTGGCGCTGCCGAAGCCGCAGGTCGCGCTTGCGGTGCTCGGGCTCGAAAGCGGGTTCGAGACCGCCGACGTCGCCGTCATCGGCGAGCAGGACATTCTCGGCGACCGCCTGGTGCGGCCGCGCCGGGCCGCGAAGCGCGCCGAGAATTTCATCGCCGAGGTGACGAGCCTCGCCGCCGGCGACCTCGTCGTGCATGTCGATCACGGCATCGGCCGCTTCGTCGGGCTGCGCGCGATCGAGGCGGCCGGCGCGCCGCACGATTGCCTCGAAATCCACTATGCCGGCGGCGACAAGCTGTTCCTGCCGGTCGAGAACATCGAGCTGCTCTCGCGCTACGGCTCGGAGGAGACCGCACGTCGAGCTCGACCGGCTCGGCGGCGGCGCCTGGCAGGCGCGCAAGGCGCGCATGAAGAGCCGCATCCGCGAGATCGCGGATGAGCTGATCAAGATCGCGGCCGAGCGGCAATTGCGCGAGGCGCCGCGGCTCACCGTCGAGCACGGGCCCTATGACGAATTCTGCGCCGGCTTCCCCTACGAGGAGACCGACGACCAGCAGGCCGCGATCGACGCCGTGCTGGGCGATCTCGCCTCCGGCCGGCCGATGGACCGGCTGATCTGCGGCGACGTCGGCTTCGGCAAGACCGAGGTGGCGCTGCGCGCCGCCTTCGTCGCCGCCATGAACGGCAAGCAGGTCGCGGTCGTGGTGCCGACGACGCTGCTGGCCCGCCAGCACATCAAGACCTTCACCGAGCGCTTCCGCGGCTTCCCGGTCAAGATCGGGCAGGCCTCGCGGCTCGTGACCGGCAAGGAGCTGGCGCAGGTGAAGAAGGGCATGGCGGACGGCGACATCGACATCGTCGTCGGCACCCATGCGCTGCTCGGCAAGAGCATCAAGTTCAGGGATCTCGGCCTGCTGATCGTCGACGAGGAGCAGCATTTCGGCGTCGCCCACAAGGAGCGGCTCAAGCAGCTGCGCGCCGAGGTGCATGTGCTCACGCTCACCGCGACGCCGATCCCGCGCACCCTGCAGCTCGCGCTCACCGGCGTGCGCGATCTCTCGCATCATCGCCTCGCCGCCGGTCGATCGGCTCGCGGTGCGCACCTTCGTGTCGCCGTTCGATCCCGTGATCGTGCGCGAGGCGCTGCTGCGCGAGCGCTATCGCGGCGGCCAGGCCTTCTATGTCTGCCCGCGCATCGAGGATCTCGCCGGCGTCAAGGATTTCCTCGACAAGCACGTGCCGGAAATGAGGGTCGCGGTCGCGCACGGGCAGATGCCGCCGACCGTGCTCGAAGACATCATGTCGGCGTTCTACGACGGCAAGTACGACGTGCTGCTGTCGACCACGATCATCGAATCCGGCCTCGACATCCCGACCGCCAACACGCTGATCGTGCATCGCGCCGACCGCTTCGGCCTGTCGCAGCTCTATCAGCTGCGCGGCCGCGTCGGGCGCGCGAAGATGCGCGCCTATTCGCTGTTCACGCTGCCGGCCGAGCGCAAGATCACCGCGCAGGCGGAGCGGCGGCTCAAGGTGCTGCAATCGCTCGACACGCTGGGCGCCGGCTTCCAGCTCGCCTCGCACGATCTCGACATCCGCGGCGCCGGCAACCTCCTGGGCGACGAGCAGTCCGGCCACATCAAGGAGGTCGGCTTCGAGCTCTACCAGCAGATGCTGGAGGAGGCGGTCGCGAGCCTCAAGGCCGGCATCGCCGCGCCGGTCGCCGACAAGTGGTCGCCGCAGATCACCATCGGCACGCCGGTGCATGATCCCGGAGGATTATGTCGCCGACCTGCCGGTGCGGCTTGCGCTCTATCGCCGGCTGGCCGAGATCGAGGACGAGCGCGAGATCGAGGCGTTCGGCGCCGAGCTGGTCGACCGCTTCGGCCCGCTGCCGGTCGAGGTCGAGCATCTGCTGCAGATCGTCGCCATCAAGGCGCTGTGCCGGCAGGCCAATGTCGAGAAGATCGAGACCGGTCCGAAGGGCGCGGTGGTCTCGTTCCGCGACAACACCTTCGCCAATCCGGAAGGGCTGGTCGCCTTCATCCGCGAGCAGGGCTCGGCCGCGCGGGTGCGGCCGGACATGAAGGTCGTGTTCTTCGACGACTGGGAGGAGCCCGAGGATCGGCTGAAGGGGACCGCGACGATCCTGCGCAATCTGGTGACGCTGGCCCAACCGGCCAAGGCGGCGTGAAGGCCGGCCACCCAATCGCGAATCACCGGTATTTATTGCTAGGGATGAGGGATCATGAACCCACCGCCCTTTCCCCGCCTCTATGCCGGTCTCGCGATCTGGTGGCCGTTGTTTTCGCGGCCCGAGGACTATGCCGAGGAGGCGGCCTGGATCATGAGCGCGCTGGTCGAGGCGCGGGGCAAGCGGCCGGAGCAGATGCTGGAATTGGGCGCGGGCGGCGGCAATGTCGCCTCGCATCTCGCCCGTCAGGTTCGGATGACGCTCAACGACGTCTCGCCGGGAATGCTCGAGGTCAGCCGGCGTCTCAACAAGACCGCCGAGCATCACGAAGGGGACATGCGCACCCTGCGCCTGAGCAAGACCTTCGATGCCGTCATGATCCACGACGCGATCATGTACATCACGGATGCCAAGGACCTCATCGCGGTGCTGACCACTGCGCGCACCCACCTCGAGGAGGACGGTGTGCTGATCGTGCTGCCGGACCATGTCGCCGAGACGTTCGAGCCGCGCGTCCAGAGCGGCGGGCACGATGCCGGCGACGGCAGCGGGCGCGGCCTTCGTTATCTGGCCTGGGCGCACGCACCCAAGGCCGGCACCACGACCTACGACCTCGACTTTGCGATCATGCTGCGGCTGGCGGACGGCAGTGTCGAGGTGTTCCACGACCGCCACCGGCTGGGGATTTTTCCTCGCGCGGCCTGGCGGGAGGCTTTCATCGCCGCTGGTTTCGCGCCGCCCAGCGTCCACCACGACCCTTGGAATCGCGAAGTTTTCATCGCACGGCCGGCGCCCGCGCGCGCCCCGGCGTGATCATTCCATCGAAGGACGCTATCCTCGCGAGCATGACGGAGAGCAATCGATATCGGCACGCCGTCGCGGTCGCGGTGCTTTTGCTGCTCGTGCTTACGTGCGCGCCGGCGTTCGCGCACACCGGCAGCGCCAGCGGCGGCTTCGTCGGCGGATTTGCGCACCCTATTTTCGGACCCGATCACGTCGTCGCCATGGTGGCGGTCGGCCTCTGGGGCGCGTTCCTCGGCGCCCCGGCGATCTGGGTTCTGCCCATCGTCTTTCCGCTGGTGATGGCCTGCGGCGGCGTTCTGGGAATCCTCGGGGTACCGCTTCCCGGCGTCGAGACCGGTATCGCGCTTTCCGCCGTCGTGCTCGGCCTGATGGTGGCGCTGGCGGCGCGACCGCCGTTGTGGGTAGCCGCGCTGCTGGTCGGTGCTTTCGCGATCTTTCACGGCCATGCCCACGGCGCCGAGCTCCCGCCCGGCGCCGACGTCGTCGCCTATTCCGTTGGATTCGTGGTTGCGACCGGAATGCTGCACCTCGCCGGCATCGCCTTCGGCCTGCTCGCGCGCTGGCCCGCCGGCCGTTTCGCCGTGCGCGCCGCGGGCGGTGCCATTGCGCTGGCCGGCGTTGCTTTCCTGCACGGCATCGGATGAGTGGCCTCGTCGGAGGCTTGCTGCACCCACTGGCGGCACCCGCGCATGTGCTGACGCTCTTGGCAATCGGCTTGCTGATCGGTCAGCAGCGCAGCCCTCTCGTTCCGCTGGCGGCATTCCTCGCCGGGCTCGTGGCAGGCTTGAGCGCGCTCGCGCTCGCAGTCGCGACGACGTCCGCCGCCAACCTGGTGCTCGCCGCCGCTGCGGTGAGCGGACTGCTGGTGGTGCTGGCGCGCCCGTTGCCCGCGTTTGTCTCCGCACCGCTCGCGGCCATCGCCGGCATTGCGCTCGGATTGGACTCGCCGCCGACCGCGATCTCGATCGCGGCCGCCATCGCCACGCTGATCGGCACCGGGATCGGTGCGAGCCTTGCCGTTGCAATCGTCGCTGCCGGCACGAGCTATCTTACGCGCGCATGGCAGCAGATCGGCGTGCGGATTCTCGGCTCATGGATCGCGGCGAGCGCGATCCTGGTCCTGGCGCTGCGGTTCGCCCGCGGGCATGCTGTTGCGATGATCCGGTCGCCGACGCTACTCGCCGCGGCTACGCGCTTGGCATGCTCGTCGGCTGCGCGCTCGATCGCCTGAGCGAGGTGCTCGGGCGCCTGCGCGCCTTGCACGGCAACGAGACCGCCGAAGATGAAGCAGGGCACGCCGTCGATGCCGGCCTCCTTGGCGGACTCCGCTTCCTTCTCGATACGCGTCCACGTCCTGGTCGCTGGCGAGGCGTTGGCGCACCAGCTCGGCATCGAGGCCGCAGTCCGCCGCGGCCTTGACCAGCACGTCGCGGTCGGTGAGATCGCCGCCCTCGGTGAAATAGAGGTCCATCAGCCGCTGCTTCATGCGCGCCGGCGTTGCCGCTCTCGCCGGCCCAAGGATCAGGCGATGGCAATCGAGCGTGTTGGGCTGGCGCTTGATGCCGTCGATCACATAGGTCAGCCCCTCGGCGGCGGCGGCCTGCGGCGACGCGCTGGGCGATGGCGCGGTAGCGCTCGGGCGAGCCGAACTTGGTGGTGAGATATTCGTCCCGGCTGATGCCTTCGCGCGGCACCCAGGGATTGAGGAAATAGGGGCGGAAGCGCACCTCGACCGGAATTTCCGGCTTGAGTGCGATCGCCTTCTCCAGCCGGCGCTTGCCGATGAAGCACCAGGGGCAGACGACGTCGGACACCACGTCGATCGGAAGGGCTGAGGTCATGGCCGGCTCCTCGCGAAAGAAGGCTTTCGGAGCCACAGTAGGCCGCTCGCTACTCCGCGGCAACCTTGGGATAGGCGCCCACGCGCGCCACCAGCGTGCTGAGATTGTCGTTCGGCTTGAGGGTCGCGAGCGTGATCGTCGGCTTGATGGCGCGGCGGTCGGGATCGGGTGAGAGCATCGTCTGCCGCAGCACGCTGGCGATCCGGCGCGCCACCACATGGGCGCTGCGCAGGTCGGTCTCGGTGAAGGCTGCGAGGATCGAGCCGTCGCTGCTCCCGGCAGGCGAAATCGATGTTGCGCACCAGCCGGCTGAACAGCCGCGCGGCATCGACATAGGAGCGGCGATCGGTGACGCCCTCGAACGCGAAGCGTGCGACCGAGAGCGCGCTGCCGCGCTTGCTCGGCCTCCTGCACCGCGCGATCGAGGTCGCGCCAGAAGGCCTGCGCGCCGAGCAGGCCGGTATCGGGATCGACGACGCCTTCGGTCTCGAGCGACTTGAGCACGCGCTTGAGTTGGCCTTCGAACGCCTGCAGCCGCACGAACGGCAGCACCCGCTCGATCAATTGTGACGGGATCGTCTTCGAGACGCACGAGATTGGGCAGCCGCTCGTCGTCCACCGTGCCGTTGTCGAGCATGCCGATCGGCAGGTCGCGAAAGCGCGCATCCTCCGCCAGCACGGTGAGGAGCGCCTCGACGACGCGCGGGCCGAGGCCGTCGCCGATCACGACGCCGTCGATGTCGCGGGCGTTGAGGTAGCGCGCGGCGGTCTCGATGCTCAGCGCGCCGATGAGGCCGACGCGCTCGCCGATCGCCACCGAGAGCGCCGGATAGGAGCCGCCGCGCCCGACGCAGAGCACGGTCGCATGGTCGAGCAGGTCGGCCGGCACGGATGTGGGAATTCCCTTCTTGGTGCCCGCGGTATGCGCGCGCCGCAGCACGGTGGCGTGCAGCGTGCGGATCCGCAGCGCCGAGCGCAGCCGCGCAATCAGCCGATCGGTGGAATCATCGAGCGCGATCGCCAGAGCGTCGGCGATCGCGGGCGTGCTGTCCTTCTCCACCAATGCGATGACCGGCATGACCGGTCCGCCGCGCGTCTCGATGCAGTGAGTGACCGCCCGCAGGTGCCGCGGCGAGGGCGTGCCTTCGGGATCAGCGACCGCGAGCGCGACCGGCTGGATTTCGGCGATGGCGGCGGGCGCGTCGGCCCAGCGCGTCTCGACGATCGGAAAAGCGCCGGCCTTCCCGAGCACGTCGATCAAATCGGCCGCCGAATTCTCGGCGACCACGACCATCGGACCCAGAAGCGCCATGGTGAAAAAGGCCGGTTACACGGGACGGGAGGCTACCCTAGGCGATCGCTGTTAACGAACAGACAACGGATGGCTCCGCGTTCGTCCTGGTCATGCCGCCGAACGGCGGCGTTTGCGGAAGGCCCCCACCAGCAGGGGATTGGCGCCGAGCTTGGCGAGCCCAGCTTCGAGGATGTCGTGGTCGGCGGCGATGCCGGCCAGCCGATGGCCGGCAAGGGCATCCGGCAGTACCGCCAGCGTTCCGCCGCCGTCCTCGACGCGATTCACGAAGTCATGGAGCTCGCGCACGATGAAGCGGTAGCCGCCGATGCCGACGACGCCGGGCGGCGGCGCCGTCAGCACCATCGTCGGGCTGTTGGGACGACAGGCATAGCCGGTATCCACGAAACCGCTCGGGGCGACCTTGAAGTGCGGCAGGCCGACGCGCTCAGCCTCCGGCGGGAATGGCACGCGCGGCACCATCGGCCCGCGCAGCGCCACGGTGCGGCTCGGCGTCGCCATGATCTCGACTGCCACGACGGTGCCCTTGGGCTCGCGCGGGGCCGACACCACGCCGAATGGAATGGCTTCCGGCTTGCCGTCCGGCCCGCGGCGGGCTGCGAACAGGCCCGCTTCGCCGAATACCTGCACGTCGGTCAAGCGCGCCTTGGCCGCCGGCCACGACGGCGCGCGCGCCAGCCGCTCCGGCGCCCGCCAGACGCCGATGACATTCGACGTCGCTCGCCAGCAGGCGCCCGGCCTCGGCGAGTTGCATGGCGAGCGGGCCGGGAACGACGACGGTGTCGAACGCCGTCATGTCGATCTGGGCGAGGAAGACTTCTGCATCGAACGGCTGGTGCAGCGCGAGCGTTCCCCCAAGCACCAGCCACGGCACGACGGCGGTGGCAAGGCCGGCGAAGGAGGAGAGCGTCAGCGTCGACAGCAGCACCGTATTCTGCTCGAGCCGGCTTTCCAGCACGACCGCGAGCCCGCCCGCGATCAGCTCGGCATGGCTGCGGGCGACCGGGATGAGGCCATTGGCGCAAACATCCCAGGTGATGACGGCCAGGTGGGCGGCGGGGCCGGGCGCCGCCGCGCGCTCTTCCTCGAGCGAGGGGACCGGATCGAAGGTGTCCGCCCCGAACAGGTCGTCGAGCGGAAGGAAGCCGTCCGGGAGGTCGCGGCCATATCCACACACATGGCGAACCGGAAAGACTTCCGCGGCGACCTGCATCGCGAGCTCGGAATGATCGACCGCGCCGATACGGCCGCTGACGATCAGCGCGCTCGCGCTCACGCGGCTCAGTGCCGCGACGACGTCGGCGCGATGCCACAACATCGGCAGCGGCATCGCGATCAGGCCGGCGCGCAGGACGCCGAGCAATGTGAGCACGCTCTCGACCGTGTTCGCGACCTGGATGCCGACGATGGCATCGGTGCTCAACCCCAGGCGGCGGAGCCGTCCGGCGATGGCCGAGACCACGCGATCGGCCTGCGCGTAGGTGAGGCTGCGCGGCCGGCCGTCGGTGAAGCTCTCGCGGTTGGGCGGGTCGAGCAACGCCACCGTCGTCAGGCCGGCGCCGCGCCGCCTGCCGCAGCAGTTCCGTCGAGCGTCGCACGCCCGCCGATGCGGGTGGTCGCCGGTGCGCCGCGTGGGTCGTCGAGAATCACGGGTGGGGCCTCATGGTCGGTTCGGCTCGCGCCACCAGGTTTCGGGCAGATAGCCATAGAGCGAGGTGGTCGCCGGCCGGGAGATCGTGTCCCAGCGCGCGATCCATTGTGCCGGCAGATGGAACATCGGGATGACGTAGAAGCCGGAGATCAGCACGCGGTCGAGCGCGCGCACCGAGGCGACGAAATCGTCGCGGCTTTCCGCCTTGAGCAGCGCTGCGATCATGGCGTCGACGGCGGGGCTCTTGACGCCCATATAGTTGCGGGTGCCGGGCAGGTCGGCGGCCGCCGAGCCCCAATAGAAGGCCTGCTCGTTGCCCGGTGACAGCGACTGGTCCCAGCGGTTCTGGATCATGTCGAAATCGTACGTGAGTCGTCGACCTTCGTATTGTACCGCATCGACCATGCGCACGCGCGCGGCGATGCCGGCCCGCTTCAGGCTCTGCGAGAACAGGAGCGCAAGCCGCTCGTCGTCGCGCGCCGTGACCAGGATCTCGAAGGTGAGCGGCCGGCCGCTGCTGCGCTCGATGAGCTCGGTGCCACGCAGCTCGTAGCCGGCGGCCGCGAACAGGTCGAGCGCGCGTCTGAGCGTGGCGCGGTCGCGCCCGGAGCCGTCGCTGACCGACGGCGACCAGGTGCCGTCGAGCACGTCGGCGCGCACTGCATCCGGAAAGGGCGCGAGCAGCGCTCGCTCGCGCGCATCCGCCGGCCGGCCGTGTGACGACAGCTCGGAACCGTCGAAATAGCTCGTCGTACGGCGGTAGAGATCGAAGAAATAGCTGTGGTTGATCCACTCGAAGTCGAACAGCAGTGAGATCGCCTCGCGCACGCGAATGTCGGAGAAAATCGCGCGGCGCGTGTTGAATACGAAGGAAGCTGCTCACCTTCGGTACGCCGGTCGGCAGCGCCTCCTTGATGACGCGCCCGTCGCGCACGGCGCCGGAAAATCGTAGGCCGTCTGCCAGCGTCCGGGATCGTGCTCGTTGCGCACGTCGTAGAGCCCGCGCTTGAACGCTTCGAGATGCGAATTGGCCTCGCGGTAGTAGTCGAAGCGGACCTCGTCGAAGTTCCAGAGGCCGCGGTTGATCGCGAGGTCGCGGCCCCAGTAACCGGGATTGCGCTTGAGGGTGACGCTCTTGCCGGGGTCGACCTCGGCGACGACATAGGGGCCGCTGCCGAGCAGCGCGTGGAACGATGTCTCCTCGAACGTGTCGGCGTTGACGGCGTGCTTGGCGAGCACCGGCATCAGCCCGAGGATGAGCGGCAGCTCGCGGTCGTCGCTGCCGGCCAGGTCGAACCGCACGGCGCGTTCGCCGACGACGTTCGCCTTGACGACCTTGGCGTAGTAGGTGCGGTGGTTGGGCCGCCCTTTGTCGCGCAGCAATTGCCAGGAGAAGATGACGTCCTCGGGGGTGATCGGCTTGCCGTCGGAGAACTCGCGCGGCCGGGTCGATGTGGAAGGTCACGTAGCTGCGTTGCGCGTCGGTCTCGACCGCGCGGGCGACCAGGCCGTAGAGCGTGAACGGCTCGTCGTAGCCGCGCGCCATCAGGCTTTCGACCACGTAGCCGCGGATCGACGACGGAGCGATACCTCTGACGATGAGGGGATTGAGGCTGTCGAAGGTGCCGAGCACGCCTTGCACCAGGCGGCCGCCCTTGGGCGCGTCCGGGTCGGCGTAGGGCAGGCGGGTGAAGCCTGCAGGCAGCGCGGGCTCGCCATGCATCGCCAGCGCATGTCGAGCTTCCGCCGCTTGAGCCTCGGTGAGTTGGGCGGTGACTTGGGCGCCGAGCAGCGCGGCGCCGAGCAGCACGGCGCGCCAGGCCGCGGCTCGAGCGGAGGAACGACTGAGGGCAAGAAGCGTGGTCACGGCGACAATGCGACTCGACGGCTCGAGGTCATGACCAGCATTCCAATGAATGGGGCGGGCTAGTGGCCCGAGTTCCGGCGCTCGGTGCATAATCGCAGCCGGCCATAGGCAATAGTTCATATCATAAACCGCCGCGGCGTTATGACTTTATCAGGACGCTGAAATGGGATATCACGCATATGGACGGCGTCACGCTCTCGCCGCATTTGGTACCGACACAGCCCAGTGTGGGGGCAACCGTGCCGGCGCAAGCGCTGGGGAGCGGTAAGCGAGAGGATCTGTCGATGGATCATCGGTTGGTTTCTGCGCCGGCCCGGCCGGCCGCACGCGCGTTTGCCGTGGCTACGGCAACGACCATGCTCATCGCGTTAGCCGGTTCCGGCGCCTTCGCCCAGGCGCCGCCGGCACCGGCGCCCGCGCCCAAGGCGGCACCCAAGGCCGCGCCGAAGGCCGCGCCCAAGGCGCCCGAGGCTGCGCCGGCCGCGCCCCAGGCGCAGGCAGCGGATCAGCCGCAGCTCATCTTCTCCCCCTGGACCAAGTTCTGCCTCAAGGGCCAGGAGGCCAATGCCAAGCAGGTTTGCTTCACCGGCAAGGACGGCCGCGTCGAGTCCGGCATGCCGGTGGTGGCGGCTGTGCTGATCGAGCCGGACGGCGAGCCCGAAGAAGATTCTTCGCGTCACCCTGCCGCTCGGCATGTCGATCCAGCCGGGAACCCGGGTGATCGTCGACAACGGCCAGCCGATGACCGGGCCCTACGTCATCTGCTTCAACAACGGCTGCATGGCCGACTACGAGGCGAGCGGCGAATTGATCGCCAAGTTGAAGAAGGGGCAGGGCCTCGTCATCCAGGGTATCAACGGCTCGGCAACAGCCCATCAGTCTGGTCGTGCCGCTCGTCCGACTTCGCCAAGGCCTATGACGGGCCGCCGACCGATCCCAAGAAGTTCGAGGAGCAGCAGAACAACTGCAGAGCGAGCTGCAGAAGCGCGCCGAGGAAGCGCGGAAGAAGCTCGAGGGTCAACAGGCGCCCACGAGGTGATGTCGAATTCGAATTGGAATGAGTCGAGGCGCGCCTTGGGTGCGCCTCTTTTGTATTGAAAACTCGGCACGATAGTGGCGTCCCTCGTCGGCGCCGCCCGTAACGAGCAAACGGGGGGCAAATCCAAATGAACAATCCTGGTCAATTCACAGCAGTCGCGGTTTGCCGCGCGCTCGTCATGATGACGGCGCTGGCGGTTGCCGCGTCACCGTCATTCGCCCAGCAGCCGAAAGCGCCGGCGCCCAAGGGCCCGGCGGCGCCGGCCCAGCCGAAGGGGGGACAGCCTCCCGCCGGACAGCAGGGCGACCAGCAGCAGCCGCAGCTGACCTTTTCGCCGTGGACCAAGGTCTGCCAGAAAGGGCCGGAGGCGAATGCCAAGCGGCTGTGCTTCATCGGCAAGGACGGCAAGATCGAATCCGGCCAGCCGATCGTCGCGGCCGTGCTGATCGAGCCGGAAGGCGAGCCGCGGAAAATCCTCCGCGTCACGCTGCCGCTCGGCATGGCGTTGCAGCCGGGCACGCGCGTCATCGTCGACAGCGGTCAGCCGGTGACGGCTCCCTACGTGATCTGCTTTCCCAACGGCTGCATGGCGGACTACGAGGCCAGCGGCGAGCTGATCGCCAAGATGAAGACGGGGCAGAACCTGCACGTGCAGGGCTTCAACGGGCAAGGCCAGCCCGTCAGCCTCGCTCTGCCGCTCGGCGACTTCGCCAAGTCCTACGACGGACCGGCGACCGAGCCTCCCAAGCAGTGACGCGCCGCGCCGGACGGCGCTGCCTGCGTTCTCCGGCGTACGCTGTCCGCTTTCGTCAGTTCAGTAATGAATTGCGCGGGCGGTAGCTGCCCTTCTCGTCGCGCACGAACACCTCGGCGACTTGCGGATGGCGCATCGGCTCGCCGGATGTATCGGGCAACAAATTCTGCTCCGACACATACGCGATGTATTCGGTCTCCGCGTTCTCCGCGAACAGGTGGTAGAACGGCTGGTCCTTGTGCGGACGCACCTCCGCCGGGATCGACTGGTACCATTCCTCGGTATTGTTGAACTCGGGGTCGATGTCGAACACGACGCCGCGGAACGGAAACAGGCGGTGCCGGACCACCTGGCCGATCTGAAACTTGGCGTTGCGTGTCTTGCTCATGGGCTCGCTCATGGGCTCGAACCTAGACCGCAATCGTCGTGGGCGCTAGCATTCAAAACCCGCTGACCGCCTGCCGCACATGCTCGACCTGCGGCGGCTGCGCGAAACAGTGGCCGACGAGCTTGCGCCACTCCTGGAAATCGGCAGAGCTGCGGAAGTCCTCCGTGTGGTTTTCCACCGTGTCCCATTTGACGAAAAGGCGGTAGCGGCTCGGGTGCTCGATCGAGCGCTGCAGTTCCATTCCCTTGCAGCCCTTCGCGCGCCGGAAGATCGGCGCGGCTTTCGCCACGCCCGCTTCGAATTCCGCCTCCGTGCCCGGTTTCACGTCGATCTGCGCAATTTCGAGTATCATGGCGATGCTCCATACGTTCCGGCCATCTCGGGATCCTTCGCCGCTACCAGCCGCGCCAGATCCACGACCACCTTGGCCTGCTTCCAGGTGGCGTCATCCTGCATCTTGCCGTCGATCATGACCGCGCCGGTGCCGTCGGGCATGGCGGCGAGAATTTTTTTCGCAAACGCGACCTCGTTCGGATCGGGCGAGAACACGCGCTTGGCGATCGCGATCTGCGTGGGATGCAATGTCCAGGCGCCTGCGCAACCCATGAGGAAGGCGTTGCGGAACTGCGCCTCGCAGGCTTCCGGATCGGCGAAGTCGCCGAACGGGCCGTAAAACGGCTTGATGCCCGCCGACGCGCAGGCGTCCACCATCTTGCCGAGCGTGTAGTGCCAGAGGTCCTGCTGGAAGGCGGCGCGCGATGCCGTGCTTGCACCGATCTCGGGTTTACCCGAGATCGGCTCTTCAGCGTGCGCAGGTCGGGTAGACCCGACCTGCGGTGTGGCGTCGGCGAGAACCTTGTAGTCGGGATGTCCGCCGCCGACACGTGTCGTCTTCATCGCGCGCGAGGCGGCGAGATCGGCCGGTCCGAGGCTGATCCCGTGCATGCGAGGCGACGCCGTCGCGATGGCGGCGACATTGTCGACGCCTTCGGCAGTCTCCAGGATGGCGTGGATCAGGATCGGTTTCTTGACGCTGTGCTTGGCCTCGAGTTGCGCCAGGAGCTGGTCGAGATAGTGAATGTCCCAGGGGCCGTCGATCTTGGGGACCATGATCACGTCGAGCTTGCTTCCGACCGCGCCGACGATCGCGGTGACATCGGCGAGCATCCAGGGGGAGTTGAGCGCATTGATGCGCGTCCACAGGCCGGTCGTCCCGAAGTCGTTGAACGCGGCCATGGTTATGAAGCCCGCGCGCGCCGCCTCTTTGGCGTCGGTCGGGATCGCGTCCTCGAGATTGCCGAGCACGACGTCGACCTGCGTGATGAGCTCCGGCACCTTGGAGCGCAGCTTCTCGATGTGCGGCGGCACGAAATGGATCATGCGCTCGAGCTTGACGGGTAGCTCGCGCAACGGCGCGGGCGCGCCGATCGCGAGCGGCTTGAAGAAGTTGCGCGGAAGCTTCATTCCTCGTCCATAGCGCATTTTTGGAGGAAAATGTGAACAACCCTGGCATTCGTGCTCGGCCGCCACGGTAGGAGCAATGGCCGCCTGCGGCGAAGCCGTTTTTGCAGGCAGGGGCGGCGGAGATTGACCAGCACAGGGGCAACGGATACGCAGCCCGCATGCTCGAGGTCGTCAATCTGGCGCTGCCGTTCTTCGGTCTGATCTTCTTGGGGCTGGGCTGCGGAAAGTTCAAGGCTATCCCGGAGGCGGGGCTCGCCTGGATGGATTTCTTCATCCTCTACATCGCGCTGCCGGCCTTGTTCTACCGCATCGTCGCGCAGACCCCGCTGGAAGAGCTGGCCAATCCGCGCTTCATCGTCGCCACCATGCTCGGGACGTTCTGCGCCGTCGCGATCTCGTTTGCGCTGAGCATGCTGATCCGCCGCGGACAAATCGCGGAATCGACCATTGCCGGCCTCGCCGGCGGCTACGGCAATATCGGCTATATGGGGCCGGGCCTGGCATTGGCGACACTCGGCTCCGCGGCCACCGCGCCGGTCGCGCTCATCTTCTGCTTCGACAGCGTTCTGCTGTTCACGCTCACGCCGTTCATGATGGCGCTCGCCGGCACCGATAAGAAAGGCTTCGCCGCGAACGCGGCCGATGTGATCAGGCGTATTGCGCTACATCCGCTCATGCTTGCGACGATGTTGGGGGTGCTGTCGGCGGCGCTGCGTTTTGAGCCCCCCGTTGCACTCGATCGGTTGCTGGCGTTCCTGCAGAACGGCGCGGCGCCGACGGCTTTGTTCACGCTCGGCGTCACGGTGGCGCTGCGGCCGCTCACAAAAATGCCGTGGGAGGTGCCGCTCGCGATCTCCGTCAAGCTCGTCGTGCATCCCGTGCTGGCGCTGATGCTGATGTCGTTCTTCGGCCCGTTCAACGACATATGGGTCTATACCGCGGTGCTGATGGCGGCCTTGCCGCCGGCGCTCAACGTGTTCGTATTGGCGCGTCAGTACAATGCCTGGGTCGAGCAGGCCTCGAGCGCGGTGTTGTTCGGAACGCTGGTCTCGGTCGCGACACTGACCACGGTGATGTGGCTGGTCAAGACCCAGCAACTGCCCCTGACGATCTTCCGATGAAACGGGCGGCCTACAAGGCTTCTCCGCGCATCAAGCGCGGTCGGGAGGCGAGCGGCGCGACGCCTTCGCGCATCACGGCGCGGCGCAGCGGTCCGATCCGGTCCATCATGAAGAGGCCCAGCCCGCGCGCGCCTTGCAGCGGCACGAAGTCCGACAGCAGGCTGCGGTTGAGCAGGTCGACCGCAAGCGTGCGGCTCGCCACGTCGGCGCGGCGCATCGCCTCGTAGCGCGCCGTCACCTCGACCGACGTCGGTGCCGCCGCGATGGGCGGCAACGACCAGCTCGGCGATGGTGGCGGCGTCGCGCAGGCCGAGATTGAGGCCCTGCGCGCCGATCGGCGGGATGACATGGGCGGCCTCGCCGATCAGCACCACGCGCCCCGCGCCCAAACGCGTCGCGGTCTCGATCGCGAGCGGGAAAACGCCGCGTCCGGGCTCGACCACGATCTTGCCCAGGATCGAATGGGAACGCCGCTCGATCTCGGCCGCGAAGTCCTGGTCGGACAGGGCGGTGAGGCCGGCGACCTCGGCCGGATCGACCACGAAGACCAGGCTCGACCGCTTGCCGGGGAGGGGAACCAGCGTGAAGGGACCGGTCTCGGTGTGAAATTCCGTCGACGTGTCGTGGTGCTCGCGGGCGTGGGCGAGGTTGAAGGTGAGCGCGGTCTGCGGACAGGACCGGCCGTTGATCTCGATACCAGCGGCGGATCGACACAGGGAGCGCCGGCCCTCGGCGCCGATCGCGAGCCGCGCCGACGCGCGGCCGCCGCCTTTGCATCTGATCGTCACGCGGCCGTCCGCGATCTCGACCGCGTCGGCCTCGTCATCGATGCGTGCCAGCACCGCAAGCTCGCCAGCGCGCGCCTCGAGCGCCCCGAGCAGAAAGCGGTTCTCGATGTTGTGGCCGAAGGCGTCGAGCCCGATCTCGCCGGCGCCGAAGCAGACCTCGGGTGCCCGCAACAGCCGCGCGGTGTCGTCCACGATCCGCATCACCCGCAGGGGTGCGGCATGTTGTCGGCAGCGCTGCCAGATGCCGAGCGTTTCCAACGCCTGGACGGAGCCTTCGAGCAGCGCGGTGGTGCGGTAGTCGCCGCCGAAGGGGCCTGACGACGGAAGTTTGGCGACCATCGCCGTTTCGACCCCGGCCGTCGCGAGCGCGATTGCCGCGGTCAGGCCGGCGGGACCCCCACCGACAACGACCGCCTCGGCCTCGAGATTTTTCATGCGCTCCTCGTCATCGCAGCATGACAATGTATGTATAGTGCCGACCGAGAAAAATGGAGCCCGATTCCTTGCCCCCGCTCGTGCAGGCCCGCGCCTTCGCGGTGCATGTCTTCACCGCCGCCGGCGCGGCGCTGGCGCTCGGCGCGCTGGTCTATGCAGTGCGCAGCCAATGGACCGCAATGTTCGTCTGTCTCGGCGTCGCACTCATTGTGGACGGCGTTGACGGCACGCTCGCGCGCCGGTTCGGGACGGCCGAGCTGCTGCCGCGCTGGTCCGGCGACGTGCTCGACCTCGTGGTCGATTTCACGACCTATGTCTTCGTTCCGGCCTATGCGATCGTGGCAGGATCGCTGCTGCCGGAGGCGCTCGCGCTGCCGGCCGGCATGGTCATCGTCGTCACCGGCGCGCTCTACTTCGCCGACCGGGAGATGAAGACTGCGGACAATTATTTCCGCGGCTTTCCCACGCTCTGGAACGCGGCGGCGTTTTATCTGTTTCTGCTCAGGCCGGCGCCGTGGCTGGCGGCGGCCATCGTCGCCGTGCTCGCTGTGCTCACCTTTGCGCCGTTCAAGTTCGTCCATCCGATGCGGGTGACGCGGTTGCGCCCGGTGACCATTGGCGCGTTGTTGTTGTGGTCCCTGCTCGCACTGATCGCGGTGCTGCGCGATCTCGACCCCGGACCATGGGTCGCGGGCGGCCTCGCGGTCCTCGGGCTATATTTCGTCGCACTTGGACTGACAGAGAAAAAGTGAAATGAACGTTCTGACGCTCCTGACCGATCCGAATGCATGGGCCGCGCTCATCACGCTGACCGCGCTCGAGATCGTGCTCGGCATCGACAATCTCGTCTTCATCTCGGTCCTGACGTCCCGGCTCGACGAGGAGAAGGCGCGCCGCGCCCGCCAGATCGGCCTGTCGCTCGCCTTTATTTTCCGCGTGGTCATGCTCTTCGGCCTCACCTGGCTGATGGGCCTCACCAAGCCGATCGTCACGATCTTCGGCATGGGAGTATCCTGGCGCGACATCATCCTGATCGGCGGCGGCATGTTTCTCATCGCCAAGGCCACGCATGAGATCCACGCCGAGGTCGAGGCGCGCGACGATGACGCCGACGGCGAGGTCCGTTCCTCCGCCCACGCCTTTCGCTGGATCGTGGTGCAATTGGTCGCGGTCGATCTCGTGTTCTCGCTCGATTCCATCATCACCGCCATCGGCATGGCGGAGGATCTGGAGGTGATGATCGGCGCCGTGGTCATCGCCATGATCGTGATGTACGCAGCGGCGGGTCCGGTCGGCGCCTTCATCGCCGAGCACCCCACCACCAAGATGCTGGCGCTGGCGTTCCTGGTGCTGATCGGGGTTGCGCTCGTGGCCGACGGCTTCGAATTCCATATCCCGCGGGGCTACATCTATTCTGCCATGGCTTTTGCGGGCGCGGTCGAGGTCTTCAACGTCCTGGCACGGCGCAACCGGCGGCGTCGGCGTCAGAAACCTTCCACCTGACCGCTTGATCCACGGACGGCACTGAGAGACATTGCCGCCAGCCGGCCGGTTCGCGGCGCGTGCAACTCAGGTAAAGGGAGTGAGAGCAATGGTCGCAGCTGTGCGAGTACACAAGACCGGCGGTCCGGAAGTGCTGACCTACGAGGACGTCGAGGTGGCGGCGCCGGGCCCCGGCCAGATCAAGATCAAGAACCACGCCTGCGGCGTCAATTTCATCGACACCTATTTCCGCATGGGCATGTATCCGTCCCCGGTCGGGCTGCCGTTCGTGTCCGGCAACGAGGGGGCGGGCGAGATCATCGCGGTCGGGCCTGGCGTGACCGACCTCAAGGTCGGCGAGCGCGTCGGCTATACCTCCGCGCTCGGGGCCTACGCGGCCGAGCGCCTGCTGCCGGCCGACCGGGCCGTGAAGCTCCCGGACGCGATCAGCTACGAGCAGGCCGCCGCCATGATGCTCAAGGGCATGACGGTGCAGTATCTGCTGCGGCGGACCTACAAGGTGCAGAAGGGCGACAACGTCCTCATCCACGCCGCCGCCGGCGGCGTCGGCCTCATCGCCTGTCAGTGGGCGAACCACCTCGGCGCCAACGTCATCGGCACGGTCGGCTCCAAGGACAAGGCCGAGCTCGCGAAGAAGAACGGTGCCCACCACGTCATCCTCTATCGCGACGAGGATTTCGTCGCCAAGGTGAAGGAGATCACCGGCGGCAAGCTGTGCGAGGTGGTCTATGACGGCGTCGGCAAGGCAACGTTCCCGGCGTCGCTCGACTGCATCAAGCCGCTCGGAATGTTCGTAAGCTTCGGCAGCGCCTCGGGACAGGTCGAAGCCTTCAACATCAACATCCTGCAGACCAAGGGTTCGCTGTTCGCGACCCGCCCGACGCTCAACAATTACGTCGCCAAGCGCGAGGACCTGCTCAAGACCGCGAACGACCTGTTCGAGGTGGTGGCGAGCGGGGCGGTGAAGATTCCGATCAACCAGAAATACCCGCTCAAGGACGCGCAGAAGGCGCACCGCGACCTCGAGAGCCGCGGCACCACCGGCTCGAGCATCCTGCTGCCCTGAGCAATTACAACAGCGCCGCGATCCGGGCGAAGGCGGCATCGTCGCTTTCGCCCGGCGCCAGGCGTGGAATGCCGACCACGTCGATCGAGTCTGCAAAGCGCTGGAGGGTCGCGACCGTATCCACGAGCGATGCGGCGCTGCCCTCGCTCTCGCTGATCACGACCGCCGCGACATTGAGATTGCGCCGCACCAGCACCTCGAGCGAGGTCAGGGTGTGGCTCATCGTGCCGACATAGCTGCCCGCCACCAGGACGATCGGAATGCGCAGCATGGACATCCAATCCAGCACGGTGCGGTGATCGTCGAGCGGGACCATGATTCCGCCGATGCCCTCGATGAGCAGAACGCCGCCGCGGCCGGCCATGGCGCGGCGGCAGAACTCGACCACCTCCTCGAAATCGATGGCGCGACCCTCCTGCCGCGCCGCCATGTGGGGCGAGAGCGGCGCCTTGAACCGCCAGGGCGAGATGCGATCGAGCTCCTCCGACGTGAGCGGGCGGCCGAGCGCCGCCAGCAGGACCGCCGGATCGCTCTCCTGCCACGCCTCCGGATCGAACCCGCTGACCACCGGTTTTACGGCGTCGGCCACGCGGCCCGCGGCGCGCAGGTGCCGGACCAGCCCCGCGGTGACGAAGGTCTTGCCGATATCGGTCCCGGTCGCGGTGACGAAGGCCGTGGTCATTGCGCTGCGGCGGCGCTTTCCGCCACGGATGCGAGGATTCGCGTCCGCACCAGCTCCGCCAGCCGTTCGATCTCGTCGTCGGGATGCTGCGCGGTGAAGGTCAGCCGCAGGCGCGCGGTCTGCGCCGGCACCGTCGGCGGCCGGATGGCGGTGACGAGGAAGCCGTGCTCCTCGAGCAGTTGCGACGCCGCCAGTGCCGCCTCGGCTTCGCCGATGACCACCGGGATGATCGGGCTCGCGGGCTCCGGCAGTCCGACGGCGTGCGCGAAAGCCCGCGCCTTGGCGAGCGGCAGCGCGGCGTAGGCGGGCTCGCGTTCGATCAGGTCGAGCGCCGCGATCGCGGCCGCGACCATCGCGGGCGGCAGCCCGGTCGAATAGATCGCGGTGCGCGCGCGGTTGCGGATGAGGTCCACCGTCGCGGCCGAGGCGCAGACATAGCCGCCATAGGCGCCGAGCGCCTTGGAGAGCGTGCCCATCTGCAGCGGCACGTCGGCCTTGGTCGCCCGCACGAAGCTCGAGCCGCGCCCGCCGCCGACGACGCCGAGGCCATGGGCATCGTCCGACATCAGCCAGGCGTCGTGGTGCTGCGCCAGCGCCGCGAGCGCGTGCAGGGGCGCGATGTCGCCGTCCATGGAAAAGACGCCATCGGTCGCGATCAAGACATGCGGGTGGCGCTCGCGCAGCTCCGCGAGCAGCACCTCCAGGTGGCCGACATCGGAGTGGCGGAAGGGCACGACGCTGGCGCGCGAAAGCCTGGCGCCCGCCCACAGGCAGGCATGGGCGAGCTCGTCGATGAGGACGAGATCGTCGGAGCCGACGAGCGCGGGGATGATGCCGAGATTGGCGAGATAGCCCGAGCCGAAGACGCACGCGGCTTCGGTCTCCTTCAGGCGGGAAAGCCGCGTTTCGAGCTCGGCGTAGAGCGGATGGTTGCCGGTGACGAAGCGGGAGGCGCCGGCGCCGACGCCATAGCTGCGCAGCGCCTCGATCGCGGCGTCCTTGACGGCGGGGTGATGGGTCAGGTTGAGGTAGTCGTTGCAGGAGAAAGACAGCAGCCGGCGCCCGTTGCGGAGCGTCCAGATTCCCGTCACCCGGGTGGTGTCGACGAGCGTACGGCGTAGACTGCCGCGTTCGAGCTCGGCGAGCTTGGCCCTTGCGAATTCATCGAGTGACCGCATACGCGCGCTGACCCCGGATCAGCCTCCCCGCCGGGGCAGAATGGCGGCAAGGCAGGTCGAATGGAAGCACTGATAATGGAAGCACTGATAATGTCCGGCACTGAAGGCAGCAAGGTAGGAACCGGGATGGGCCCGCCGGCCTGGTACGAGGCCGGCCTCGACCATGTCTGGCTGCCCTATGCGCAGATGAAGACCGCGCGCGCCGCCGCTGCCGGTCGCCCGCACGCAAGGCTGCCGCATCGTGCTGGCCGACGGACGCGAGCTCATCGACGGCATCGCCTCATGGTGGACCGCCTGCCACGGCTACAACCATCCCCATATCCGCGCCGCTGTCGAGCGCCAGCTCGCGCTGATGCCGCATGTGATGTTCGGCGGGCTCGCCCACGAGCAGGCATTCACGCTCGCGCGCCGGCTGGCGGAGCTGCTGCCGGGCGATCTCGACCCGCGTGTTCTTCTCCGAGTCCGGCTCGGTCGCCGTCGAGGTCGCGATGAAGATGGCGGTGCAGTTCTGGCTGAACCGCGGCGTGCGCACACGAAAGAAGTTCCTCGCCTTCACCGGCGGTTATCATGGCGACACCACCGGCGCGATGGCGGTGTGCGATCCCGAGGCCGGCATGCACGCGTTGTTCCGGGGGCTGTTGCCCGAGCATCACGTCGTCGATCTGCCGCAGACCGACGAAGGCGCGGACGCGCTGGCGCGCTTTCTCGAGCGCCACGCGGACGAGCTCGCCGGCATCATCGTCGAGCCGCTCGTGCAGGGCGCGGGCGGCATGCGCTTCCACGACGCGCTGGTGTTGCGGCGATTGCGCGCGGCGGCCGACCGTTACGAGCTGCTGCTGATCTTCGATGAAATCTTCACCGGTTTCGGCCGCACCGGCAGCCTGTTCGCCTGCGAGGCGGCCGGCGTCGTGCCCGACATCGTCACGCTGTCGAAGGCGCTCACCGGCGGGACCTTGCCGCTCGCCGCCACGATCGCGCGGCAGAAAGTCTTCGACGCGTTCTGGTCGGACGACCCGACGCACGCGCTGATGCACGGGCCGACCTATATGGCGAATGCGCTCGCCTGCGCAGCCGCCAATGCCTCGCTCGACCTGTTCGAGTGGGAGCCGCGGCTGCAGCAGGTCGCCAACATTGCGCGCGCGCTCGACCGCGGCCTCGCGCGCTGCCGCGAATTGCCGGGCGTCAAGGACGTGCGGGTGAAAGGGGCGATCGGCGTGGTCGAGCTCGACCATATCGGTGATCTCGACGCCTTGCGCGCGCGCTTCCTGGAGGAGGGCGTGGTCGTCCGTCCGCTCGGCTCGGTCGTCTACCTCACGCCGGCATTCACGATCAGCGAGGAGGAGCTGGCGCGGTTGACACGGGCGGTCGTGAAGGTCGTCGGCGCCCTGTGATCAAAACCCAACCGCCGTGCCGTGCAAATCGTATTCGTCGGCGCGTTCGATCTTGACGGTGGCGATCTCGCCGACGCGCAACGGGCGGCGGCTCGCGACATACACCGCGCCGTCGATCTCCGGCGCGTCGCCGCGGCTGCGGCCCTTGGCGACGGTGGGGCCGGCTTCGTCGATGATGACCTGCTGGCGGGTGCCGACCTTGCGCGCGAGCCGGCGTGTCGAGATCGCCTGCTGGCGGCGCATGAAGCGATGCCAGCGCTCCTCCTTCACGTCGTCGGGCACCGGCGCGGCCAGACTCGTTGGCGGCCGCGCCTTTGACCGGCTCGTAGCGGAAGCAGCCGACCCGATCGAGCTCGGCGGCATCGAGCCAGTCCAGCAGCAGCTCGAAATCCGCGTCGGTCTCGCCGGGGAACCCGACGATGAAGGTCGAGCGGATGGTCAACTCGGGGCAGACGCCGCGCCAGCGTGCGATGCGCTCGAGCGTCTTCTCCTGTGCCGCTGGGCGCTTCATGCGGCGGAGCACGTCCGGGCTCGCGTGCTGGAACGGGATGTCGAGATAAGGCAGTACCTTGCCCTCCGCCATCAGCGGGATCACGTCGTCGACGTGCGGATAGGGATAGACGTAGTGCAGCCGCACCCAGGCGCCGAACTCACCGAGCGCCTGGGCGAGATCGAGAAATTTCGCCCGTACCTCGCGGCCCTTCCACATGCTCGCGGCATATTTCACGTCGACGCCGTAGGCTGATGTATCTTGCGAAATGACCAGGAGCTCCTTCACCCCGGCGGCGACGAGCCGCTCGGCCTCGCGCAGCACGTCGGCGGCCGGCCGCGAGGACCAGGTCGCCGCGCAGCTTCGGGATGATGCAGAAGCTGCAGCGATTGTTGCAGCCTTCCGAAATCTTCAAATAGGCATAGTGGCGCGGCGTGAGCTTGATGCCTTCGGGCGGCACGAGATCGAGAAACGGGTCGTGCCGCGGCGGCACTGCCCGATGCACCGCCGCCATGACGCTTTCATATTGCTGCGGACCGGTGACCGCGAGCACCGCCGGGTAGGCCGCGGTGATCTTTTCCGGTTCCGCACCCATGCAGCCCGTGACGATCACCTTGCCGTTCTCGTTGAGCGCCTTGCCGATGGCGGCGAGCGATTCCGCCTGCGCGCTGTCGAGAAAGCCGCAGGTGTTGACCAGCACGAGGTCGGCGCCTTCGTGGCCGCGCGAAAGCTCGTAGCCTTCGGCGCGCAGGCGCGTGATGATACGCTCGCTGTCGACAAGCGCCTTGGGGCAGCCGAGCGAGACAAAGCTGAGCTTCGGCGCGCGCGGGGCGTCCGGCACCGGATTTCGGTCATTCATGGGGGAGGGGCTACCCGAGCAGGGGCGTAGGGGCAAGCGTTCTGTCCTCGGGGGCGGAACCGCTTGCAATCATGTGGCAATCTTGGTGCGTTCTATTGCTTTCTTGCCGCCCTTCACCCATTTCAGGGCCGGCCGGAAGGGTGGCCGAGTGGTTTAAGGCAGCGGTCTTGAAAACCGCCAGGGGTGCAAGCCCCTCGTGGGTTCGAATCCCACCCCTTCCGCCAAATTCCTTTCTAGGCAAGTCACGCCGCTTCAACTGCACGATTTGTCGCGTCTGATAGCCATTCGCTCGCTTGCCCTCGTCCATCGCCGATCGCGATCGCCTTGCGGCGAGCCCGATGAGGGGGCCGTCGTAACAGAGCGTGTCACCGGTTCGTGACCCGCGAGCCTATTGTGTTCGGCGCGGGATGGTCCTGAAATGCGGATCGAGGGGCGTCTGGATTGAGAGTTCGCCATGAAAGCGATCCGCGCCATGTTGGTTGTGGGCACCTTGTCGGCACTCACCACGATTGATGCTCGTCCGGCGGCTGCCGAGACCTACCGGCCCTGGTGCGTGCAATACAGCGGCAGGGACGGCGCCTATACCTGCACCTTCAGCTCGTACGAGCAATGCAGGATGACGGCGACGCCCGGCTCCGGCGGCTACTGCGTTCAGAACCCCTGGTACTTGCAGTATGGCTCGGGTGGCGAAAGGTCCGAGACCACGAGCCGCGGCGAGCGGACGAGGCGTTAGCCGGCTCCATTTCGTCTGTCCGCTTCGACACCGATAGACATTCGTATCGGATGCCAGAAGGAAGAAGGGTCGCCAGTGTGACCTGAGCGACCCTTCTAGCACCTGCGGCAGTTCCACATTTGGCGGGCGATTGCTGGACCTCCGCACCAGGGGCCTATCTCCCGGCCGCATCCAGCTCGGGAACCACTGCTCATCGGCATGCCGCGCGCGCGACCGCCGAACCGACGTGATGGATGAACCATCGCTGCAGGCACCGACAGCAATAGATCGCCGCATGGCGCACAGCAAGGCGCTGGATCGCTCCCGCGGCGGATATGCCCGCTCTCCATGTTTTCCACAGGACCTCCGGCAGCATTTGCCAAACGAGAACCCCGGCCTCGCACGGCGAGACCGGGGCTTTCGTCCAAGGGCCGATCTTTCGATCAATAGCCGCAGATGTAGATCTTCTTGTAGACGCCCTTGAAGAACACCCACTTCCAGCAGCTGGCGTAGACGGGCGCGGCGAAGAACACGCCGCGGTGATGATGGTGGAAGAAGTGGCCGTGCTTGCCGCCGGCCTGGGCGCTGCCGGTGGAGGCAAGGGAGGCCGTCGTGATCGCCACGGCCGCGAGCGCAACAGTGATGATCTTCTTGGTGTTGGTCATTTTCTGCTTCCTTCTTGCTGTCGTGGGCGACCATCGCCCGCGATGATTGGAAGCTAGGGCCGCCATCGCCCGACCCCTGTGATCCCGCGCACAGCACAAAGCCGCCGGCGCGACGCCTCCAAATCGGGCTGTGATATTTCGCACTCGGAACGACCGTACCGCCGGGAGCCCCTCGGCGGCTTCGCTCGTTGGTGCTACACATGCATGGACGTCAAAGCGTTTCTCCGGGGCATGGAGTCCTGCATGACAGCTCGCGTTGACATCCCGGCTGCCTTCGCGGCGATTGCGATCTTCAGCGCCAGCGTCGGTCCTGCGCCCGCGCAAGAGTCCCAGACTTGGCCGACGCGGACCATCCGGCTGGTCGTCGGCGCCGGCGCCGGCGGCGGTACCGACATAGCCGCGCGTATCGTGGCCCAATCGCTGTCGGAAATTCTTGGTCAGCCGGTCGTGGTCGAGAACCGGCAAGGTGCCGGCGGCACCGCGGCGGCCGACGCGGTCGCGAAGTCGCCCAAGGACGGCTACACCGCATACATGATGAGCAATTCGCACGCGATCTCGGCGGCGATGTACAAGGCCCTGCGTTACGACCCGCTCGCCGACTTCCAGATGGTATCGCTGGTCGCCACCGCCGGCCTGGTGCTGGTGACGGCGCCGGACTTCCCGGCCAAGGACGTCGCGGGCGTGCTCGCCGCGGTGCGCGCCAACCCCGGCAAGTTCAATTTCGGCAGCGCCGGCATCGGCACCACGCAGCAATTCGCCGGCGAGCTATTGAAGCAGACCGCGGGCCTCGCCATGACGCACATTCCCTATCGCACCACGCCGGCCGCGGTGACGGGCCTGCGTGCGAAGGACGTGGAGCTCTTGTTCGAGCTGGTGCAGACCGTCCGCGGCCAGATCCAGGCCGGCGATCTCAAGGCCATCGCCGTCACGTCGCCGGAACGAAACCCCGTCCTGCCCGATGTCCCGACCTTCCTGGAGTCGGGCATGCCCGGCTATGTCGTGACCAGCTGGTACGGGGTCGCCTTTCCCGCCGGCACGCCGGACGCGATCGTGCAACGCACGAGCAGGGCGATGCAGGAGCTGCTCGCGCGCGAGAGCGTCGGGCAGCAGATCGCCAATACCGGGGCACGCGCCCGCAGCTCGACTCCCGACCAGCTCAAGACCCACATCGCCGGCGAGATCGCGAAGTGGAAGGGCGTGCGGGAAAAGGCCGGCATCGAGCAGGAACAGTAGTAGCGCGCTGTAACCCGCGGCGCGCTACATCTTCACCTCGCGCTCGATCGCGGCTTTGTTCTCCAGGCAGTAGTAGCCGGCGAGGCGGCTCACCAGCTTGCGGGTGGTCCATTCCTTCAGGATGCGGCTGACGTTTTCCCGCGCGATGCCGGCCATCGCGGCGAGGTCGCTTTGCGTGACCTTCTGACGGACGAGAATGCGCCCGCCGCCGACGTCGTGGCCGAACGCCTCCGCCAGGCTGAGCAGGGCGCGCGCCACGCGGCCCTGCAGGGAGAGGAAGCTCGTGGCTGCGAGCGCCCCGTTGGTGTCGCGCAGCCGTCGCGCCAGCAAGGTCATCACGTGGCGATAGAGCTCGTGATTGCTCTCGCCGAAGGCGTCGAAAGCGGCGCGGCTGACGAAGCTGAGCTTGGACTCGCGCAGTGCCGAGACCGAAGCCGAACGCGGCGCCCCATCGATCATCGCCAGCTCGCCGACGAGGGCGCCAGGCCCCAGGATCGCAAGAATACGTTCGCCGCCCGTCGGCGCGACGATGCTGGCCTTGAGCAGGCCGTCGTCGACCCGGTAGCAACCGTCGCCGGCATCGCCCACGAGGAACAACATCTGATCGGCCGCCAGCGACAAGGTGCGCGCCTTGGAAAAAAGGCCGCGCACCAAGTCCGCCGGCAAGGCGGCCAACAGATTGTCCGGCGGTAGGACCGATTTCGTCATTGCACCTCGAAGCACCCGCGAAGCGATTCAGGCAGGGCGGGCGGAGAATAGCGCATGGCCGGCAAGATGAAAGCCACCGCGGGGCGGGCAGGGACCAATGCCTGGCCGGCGCCACGCCGCAGTTTGCAAAGCGGATTTTTGTGACTGCAGTCACATCGCGACGGTAGCAGCGCCCCTAGGGTCGGTGCATCGAAGGGCGATGGTCGCCCAAGAAACCAAAGAAGAAGGAAAACGACAATGACGACCTCCAGAAAGATCCTCACCGTTGCGCTTATGGCTGTTGCGCTCACGGCCGTATCGCTTGCTGCCACCGGCAATGCTTTCGCCGGCTGGAAGCATCACCACCACGGCCATCACCATCACCACCACAAGCACTGGCACGGCTGGGGCGGCGGCCTGATCCTCAGCGCCGCCGTGGCCTCCAGCTGCTGGCAGTGGGTCCAAACGCGTCGTGGCCTTGCGAAAATCTACGTCTGCGACTAAGCGAGCGATTCCGAACGCCCCCGGTCTTGCGCAGCAGGGCCGGGGGCTTTCCGTGATGCATATTCAGGTTTCTCTGCTTCCGGTTTCCCTGCCGATCGATCCGGCTCAGGCTGCAGCCTCGTGTTCGTCGAGAACCTCGCGCACCTTGGTCGCGAGGCCGCGCCGGCGATAGGGCTTGCCCAACAGATGCCCGGCCGTGCCGGTGCTGTCCGGCCTCCCGTCGATCGCGCTGTGGGCGTACCCCGATGTATAGAGCACCTTGAGGCCCGGCCGGCACCGGCGCAGGTGTTCGGTCAGATCGCGGCCGTTCATGCCGCCCGGCATGATCATGTCGGTGAACAGCAGGTCGGGTACGCAACCCTGTTCGACCGCCTCGATGGCGCGTTGCGCGTTCTCGGCCGCGACCACGCGGTAGCCGAGCGAACGGAGTTGGGCGGCGGCATAGGTGCGCACCAGCGAATCGTCCTCGACGAGCAAGATCGTCTCGGTTCCCATCGGCATCTCGGCCGACGCCGCAGCCGGGGCCGGCGCGGCGGCCGCAAGCTCCTTCGATCGCGGCAGATAGAGGCGCACGACCGTGCCCACGCCGACCTCGGAATAGATGCGCACGTGGCCGTCCGATTGCTTGACGAAACCATAGACCATGCTCAGGCCGAGCCCGGTCCCTTTGCCGACCTCCTTGGTGGTGAAGAACGGCTCGAAGGCATGGGCCAGCACGTCGGGCGCCATGCCGGCGCCTGTATCGCCGACCGCGACCATGACGTAGCTCCCGGCCCGCATATCGGGGTTGCTGGCCGCGAAGTCCTCGTCGAGCTCCGTGTTGGCGGTCTCGATGGTGAGTCGGCCGCCGTCGGGCATGGCGTCGCGGGCGTTGACCGCGAGGTTGAGAACCGCGTTTTCCAGCTGCGCCCGATCGACGGTCGCCGGCCAGAGATCGCCGCCGCGCAGAAACGCGATCTCGATGTGCTCGCCCAGCGTACGCTGCATCAGCGGCTCCATGTCGCAGAGCAGTTCGTTGATATCGGTCGGCTGCGCCTCGAGCGTCTGGCGCCGTCCGAAAGCGAGCAGCCGGCGCGTGAGATCGGCGCCGTGCTCGGCGGCATTGCGCATCGCCACGGCGAGCTGACGCAGGCCGTCGTTCTGGATCTGGGTGGCGAGAACGTCGGCGTTGAGCAGGATCGCGGTCAGCATGTTGTTGAAATCGTGGGCGACGCCGCCGGTCAATTGCCCCACCGCCTCCATGCGTTGGGCCTGTGCGAGCCGACCCTCCGCGTGTTTCTGATCGGTGATATCGGTGGCGATGGTGCCGATTGCCGACACCGAGCCGGAGTCATCGATCAACGGAAACTTGACGCTCAACATTGTGCGCCGACCGGACGGTGTGTCGACCGTGAGCTCGCGTTGCAGCGGGGTCTTGGTCGCGAGAACCTTGCGATCCGCCCGCTCCACGTCATCCGCGCCTTCCTTGGCCATCACGTCCCGCGTGGCCATCCCGATCGCGGGCTGGCCGTGTGGCACCCGCCCAGCGTTCGGCGGCGCGATTGACGAACAGGTAGCGTCCTTCGGTATCCTTGACGAAGACGAGAACCGGCGTGTGGTCCATGATCGCCTGAAACTGCGCCTGGTTGGTGCGCAACGCGGCGTCGGCCTGGTCGCGCTCGCCGACGATGCGGGCGTGCGCCCGGCTCGATGCGGTGATCCACAATCCGGCCAGGGCGAGCATCAGCGCCACTCCGGCCGCTTCGGCGGCCACGACGAAGAGCTCGGTACGCCAGGAGGCCAGCGCGTCGCGTTGCGCGACCGACACCGCCACCAGCAGCGTCTGACGCGCAAGCGCGCGCCAGGCGGTGAGATAGGGGTCGCCGCCGGCTTCGATCGGCGCGCGCAGGAAGCCATGAACGGAGCCGTTCCGCCATGCCGTCAGGATCATGTTGTCGGCCAGCCGCTCGCCCGCCGTGTGCCCGGCCAGCGGTTGGCGGAACAACAAATAGCCGTCGGGGTGGAGCAACTGGATGACGCCATGCGGCCCGACATCGATCGCCTCGTAGAAACCGCGCAGCCGTCGGGCTGAAAGGTTGCCGCCAGCATTCCGACGAATTGACCTTCGCGGTCCCGCAGTGCCCGTCCGAATGGCACGACCAATCCGCTGTAATTGGGGCTTGGGGCCGACGGGGCGATGACCAATCCGCTGTTCGGATCGTCTTTCAGCCGGCGATAGAGAAAGCGATCGCGCCGCGACGTGGCGGTGACGGCCGGGTTGGTGGACAAGGTGACCATTCCCTCGGCGTCGATGACATTGAGCGATCCGATGCCGGCCAGGCCGGACAAGGCGGCCTCCAGGACCGGCGCCCAGAGCTCCTGCGGCGCCGACGGGCCGCCGATGCGCTCGCTATGGGCGGCCAGCTGGCTGAACGCGGCCTCGATCGGCCCCAATGTGCGGTCGAGGTGCTCGGCCAGCACATGGACGAGACTTTCCGCGCGCCGTTGCTCGGCCGATAGTTCCTGATCGTGCTGCCACCACAACACGGCGGACCGCGCCGCAATGAAGACCAGGAACACGCCAACGAGCGAACGGAACACCGTGCTGCGCAGCAGAGAAGGAACGGCCTTGGCACGTGGGCCGGATGCCTCCTTTGCCATGCTCCACCTCGCTGCAGGCGTCGTGCGACTACTGAGCTATACCGCACGTGCCAATACGAACGAAATCATAAGCCATCCCGGCGCCGTCCACGGTCATGAAACGCAGGAGCGAGGGGGGCAAACTTGCCGCAATGGACGCCACGGTATTCCGATCCGAATGTCAAGTTGAGACAAGATTGACGCAATTCGAGCTTGTGTTCATGGCGGAATCGGACAACAGTTTTGCGAGACTGACTGCCATTGCAACCGCACGCCCGGCGAGGTTCGGCCATGGCACGCATCCTTGTTATCGACGACGACCCGGCGGTCCGCGCCGCCATGCAGATGGTCCTCGAACGCGAGGGCTTCGAAGTGAATGGCGCGGGCGACGGTCCGGCAGGCATCAAGCTCGTCGCGGCGGAAGACTACGACCTGCTGCTCGTCGACCTCTTCATGCCCGCGATGGATGGCCTCGAGACTATCAGGCAGGTTCATCGGCATAAGCCGGGGCTGCCCATCATCATCATGTCCGGCTTGTCGTTCGCCTCCGGCGGAACGCAGCCGCCGGACTTCCTTGCGATGGCGGGCAAGCTCGGAGCCGTCGGGGACCTGAAGAAGCCGTTCAGGCCCCGCGAGCTGCTTGCGGCGGTCGCACAGGGTCTGCAGACCTCGCTCGGCGAGCGTCGCGCCGCTGCCGGCTAGACTTGTGTGCTGCTTCCGAAGCTCGCACGCACTTGCAGCACACTCTCATGCGTACTTCGGATTCGGGGCATGAGATGGCGCATGACGCATCTCGATCAACTCGAGATGCTGTCTTGGCCTGATCCCGACGAGATCATTGGCCGCGTCTTTCGTCGTAAACGATGCGGACGAGGTCGGCGGCGTTCTTGGCGCCGAGCTTCTCCATGATACGCGCGCGATGTACCTCGATGGTGCGGGGGCTGATCCCGAGATGGCGGCCGGCCTCCTTGCTGGAGGCTCCGGCCACGATCTGGGTCAGGACGTCCTGCTCGCGCCTGGTCAGGGGCTCGCGTCCCGGGAAGAGGAAGGAGGACGTTTTCGGTGTGCTCGGGTCCGCGGCGCGGCGCGTCTGCGCCTCCATGGCCTCCCGCACCCGCGAAATGACAGTGCTGCCGCGAAACGGCTTCTCGATGAAGTCGAGGGCGCCGTGCTTGATGGCTTCCACCGCCATCGGAATGTCGCCCTGGCCGGATATGATGAAAATCGGCGCCGGATAGTCCTGGGCGTTGAGCTCTTTGAGGATGTCGAGCCCCGAACGGCCCGGGATATTCACATCGAGGATGATGCAAACCGGGGTCCGGGTACGGGCCGTGGCCAACAGCGACGCGCCGTCCGCGAAATTCGTCACCTGGAAGCCCTCGCGGGTGAAGAGGGCCGTAAGCACCTCGCGGACCGCGGGATCGTCGTCCACGACCAGTATCTCGCCGGCGGAAGGTGTCCCTTGAGACATCTTTCGCGCACCTCCTTACGCCTGTTTCGTTCGCCTCCCCAGTGCGGCGGATTTGACGTTCCTACCAGCCACGCGCAGCACGCCGTACGCACGACAAGATAGGCACCAGCGGATGTATTCTATCAGTAATGGTACGCACAGTTGACTTTGGGGATGCGAGTTCCGTTAACCAATAACTTCTCGTCAATTTTCAAGTCCATGGGTAACCATAGGTGAAACAACGTACCGCGATGGTCAGCTTGAATTAATTCCGTTCGGCGAAGCTCCCGCCATGACGAGTAGTGGTTGGCATCGTGCGTATCGTAGTCGTTGATCCGAGCCGCCTGGTCTTGAAATCGATCTCGCGGATGCTCGCCGCGGGCAACCATGAGGCACGTCCGTTCGTTGACGGGCGTGAAGCGCTCGCGCATATTAAGGCCGATCCGGATGTGGACGTCCTGATCACGAGCACGGAGCCGGAATCGATTTCCGGCGTCGAGCTGTGCTGGGAAACGCGGCTGTTGGCGAGTTGCAATCGCCCGATTTACATCATTCTGATGTCGTCCAACTACGATCAATCGCACATGATCGAGGCTCTCGACAGCGGAGCCGACGACTTCATCGGAAAGCCGCCGGCGGCCCAGGAGCTCTACGCGCGATTGCGCTGCGCCGAGCGCTTGTTGACCATGCAACACGAGCTCATCGCGCTGGCGACGACGGATCCGCTGACCGGGTTGCTCAATCGTCGTGCGTTCTTCGAACGAGCGCAGGCCGCCTGCGGGCGAACGAGCGCCGATAGCCCGCTGTTGACCATCATGTTCGACGTGGATCACTTCAAGCGGATCAACGACGAATACGGTCACGACGGCGGCGATCAGGCACTTCGCGGGATCGCGCGCGAGGTCTTGAACAATTGCCGGATGGTCGGCCGCCTCGGCGGCGAAGAGTTCGCAATCGTTCTGGAAGGGGCCGATCTTGCCGGCGCCGTCGAGGTCGCCGAGAGCTTGCGGGCCAAGCTCGGTGCGCTGCGGTTCGAGACCGCGCAAGGGCCGATGACCTTGACGTGCAGCTTCGGCGTCAGCGAATGGAAACAGGGCGACACGATCGACTGGATTCTCAAACGTGCAGACCTCGCGCTTTATGATGCCAAGCGGGGAGGGCGGAACCGCGTGGTCGCTTCGCCCGATGATTTGCCGCCGGAAAAATTGAACGAACGCAGCGGCGTCATCCGCGCCTTCGCCCGGCCGTGAGCCGCGGACAGAATTGTAGCTCCGCTTTGTCGCCGCCGTCGCAAGCCTCGCGAAGATGATCGTCACAGGACGATCGTCACAAGGCGATCGTCCTCGCAATTCGGCGCCATTCGCCGACGCGAAACCGCTCGGAGCCGGGCCAGCGGGTAGGTAATTTCACTTACGCAGATGTACGTCAGCGGTAACCGATTCGAGAATTTTGCCTGCTAGACTGTCCGAGACGTACGCGGACCGGCCCGTTTCCTTGGCGGTATCCCGTGTGGGCCGAGACACCGACGTCGGGGCATTTTCCGGAAATTGCCTGCCGGAGCGATGCGGGTCGGAGCAAGGACAACATGTACGTTCAACAACTGTCGTGGCAGGATCGTGCCGGGTGGCGCGGCGGCGACGTCAAGGCAGGCGGTGCGGATCTCGCTCTCTATTTTGGTACGCGGCAAGCGCTCGCGAGCGGATCGCGTTATGCCGAGTTGCGAGCCATGTTTCCGCGCGCCCATGTCGTCGGCTGCAGCACCGGCGGCCAGATACTGGGCAGCGAGATCTCCGACGACCGCATCGCCGCCCTGGCCGTGCGCTTTTCCTCGACCACGGTGCGATTAATCGCCCAGGCAGTTGCCGGACCCGAGCAGTCCGCCGCCTGCGGCGAAGCGATCGGCCGCACACTTGGGGCTGACGATCTTGCCGGCATATTCGTTCTGTCCGACGGATTGAACGTCAACGGAAGCGAGCTCGTCGCGGGGATCACGAGATTCGTCGGCAAGGGCACTCCCGTCACCGGCGGACTGGCGGGCGACGGTTCCGATTTCAAGGAGAGCCTGGTCGGCGCCGACTGCGCGCCGCGAAGCCATCTGGTGGCGGCCGTCGGTTTTTACGGCTCGGCGGTACGATTCGGTCACGGCAGCGCAGGAGGCTGGGACATTTTCGGTCCGCTGCGCCGCGTCACCCGTTCGTCCGGCAATATCCTGTTCGAGCTCGATGGCCGTCCTGCGCTCGATCTGTACGAGCGCTATCTCGGGGAAGAGGACCTGAGCGGCCTGCCGGGCACCGCGCTGCTCTTTCCCCTGCAAGTGCGCGATCCCGCCAAGCCCGACCATGAGATCGTTCGCACCGTGCTTGCGGTCGATCGCGAGGCGCGTTCGATGACGTTCGCGGGAGACGTGCCGGAGGGCTGGCACGCCCAGCTCATGCGTGGCAACTTCGATCATCTGGCGGCCGGCGCCGCGGAGGCTGCCCGGCAGGCGCAAGCCGGTTTGAACCGCAGCGCGGGCGGCAACGGCATCGCAGTGCTCGTAAGTTGCATCGGAAGGCGATTGCTGATGGGCCAGCAGACCACCGACGAAGTCGAGGCCGCGGCCTCCGAGCTCGGGTCGCGGATGTCGCGGATCGGGTTCTACTCGTACGGTGAGATTTCGCCGCATGCCGCGTCCGGCATCTGCGAGCTGCACAACCAGACCATGACGGTGACGACGATCGCCGAAGCCATCGGTTAGCCGCGATGCACAAGCTATTCGACCACCAGCTGTTGCAGGCCACGCGACCGTCAGGCGAGATCGACCTGGAGGTCTTGGCGAAGCTCGTCTGCTCCGCCTACGAGCAGACCGATCGCGATCGTCGCCGCGCCGACCGCACCATCTCGCTCATGATCGAGGAGGTCGACAGTCACTTGCGCGAGCGCGAGCGGACGGCCGAATTGTTGCGCGAGCAGAAATTCAAGCTGGATACGGCCCTCAACAACATGACCCAGGGGCTGTGCATGTACGACGCCGATGCGCGGCTCGTACTCTGCAACCAGCGCTACCGCGAAATGATGAACCTGTCGCCGGAGTTCGCGGCGCCCGGACGCACCCTGCTGGAATTGCTGACCCGCCGCAAGGCGATGGGCGCCTTCAGGAAGGACCCCGAGTTCCTTCTGCGTGGAACTGCTCGCGGCGATCGCGGAAGGAAAGACCGTCACGCACATGATCGAAACTTCCGACGGCCGCGTGATGCGGGTCGACAACCAGCCGATGGCGAGCGGCGGTTGGGTGGCGACGTTCGACGACATTACCGAGCAGCGGCGGGCGGAAGACGCCGAACGGCACAATGCGGAGGTCCTGACCGCGACCATCACCAGCATGGCCGACGCGGTGCTGGTGACGGACGAGGCCGGCCGGGTGATCGTCGCCAATCCGGCGGCCCGGGCCCTGTTCGGGGATCGCCCCAACGTCCGACCGGAGGACTTGCCCCGCACCTATCATCGCTTTCTGGCCGACGGCGTGACGCCGTTTCCGGCCTCCGAGACGCCGATCGCCCGCGCGGCGCGGGGAGAGTTGGTCGACAATCTCGAGATCGTGATCCGTCACCTCGATGCATCCAAGAATATCCATCTGATCGCCAATGGCCGGCCGCTGCGCGACAAGAGCGGAGCATTCAAGGGCGCAGTCATCGTGTACCGCGACATCACCGAGGCAAAGGATACCGAACGGCAACTGCGCCAGGCGCAGAAGATGGACGCCATCGGCCAGCTCACCGGCGGCATAGCGCACGACTTCAACAACATCCTCACGGTCATCACCGGCACGATCGAGATTCTCGCGGCCGCCGTGAACGACCGGCCGCAATACGCGGCGATCGCGAAGATGATCGACCAGGCGGCGGACCGGGGCGCGGAGCTGACGCGACACCTCCTCGCCTTTGCGCGCAAGCAGTCGTTGCGACCGCGCGAAACGGACGTGAACGCCCTGATCACCGAGACCGCCAAGCTGCTGCGGCCGACATTGGGCGAGCTAGTCGAGATCGAAGCGACGCTGGAGGGTGATGCCTGGCCGGCCCTCGTCGATCCCAATCAACTCACGTCGGCTCTGCTCAACCTTGCGGTCAACTCCCGCGACGCCATGCCGAACGGCGGCAAGCTGACGCTCGAGAGCGGCAATACGCTGCTGGACGAAAGCTACGCCAAGGCCCAGGGCGACGTCCGTCCCGGGGAATACGTGATGATTGCCGTGAGCGACAATGGCAGCGGCATTCCGGCCGAGATTCGCGACAAGGTGTTCGAGCCGTTCTTCACCACCAAAGGAACCGGCAAGGGCACCGGGCTCGGCCTGAGCATGGTCTACGGCTTCGTCAAGCAATCGGGCGGTCATGTCAGGATCTACAGCGAGGAAGGGTACGGAACGACGGTCAAGATCTACCTGCCGCGGGCCGTGGCACGGGCCGAGCGGGCGCCGGACGCACAGCCGACTGCGCCGTTGGGAGGACGCGAGACCATATTGGTGGTCGAAGACGATGCGCTCGTCCGGCAATACGTGACCACCCAGCTCCACGGCCTCGGCTACGGCACGCTCGAGGCCGCGAACGCCGGCGAGGCGCTCGCTATCTCCGACAGCGGGGCGCCTTTCGACCTGCTCTTCACCGACGTCATCATGCCGGGCGCGATGAACGGTCAGCAGCTCGCGCGCGAGATGGCCGCGCGCCGGGCCAACCTCAAGGTGCTTTTCACGTCCGGCTACACCGAGAATGCGCTGCTGGATCATGGGCGGCTGCCGCCGGGCGTGCTGCTGCTCGCGAAGCCGTACCGCAAGACGGAGCTCGCGCACATGCTGCGTGAAGCGTTGGAAACGGTCCCTACGCTCGAAATGCTGCACCCCGAATTTCCGGATGCTGAAACTCCGAATCTCGAGATTCAGTCGTCCGCGCACCGGCGCATCGCTTGACAAACCGGCCGTAACACGATTTTTTCAAGCCATGGGGAATGCGATCTCCCCACGAGGCGACATGCCGAAGTATCGCGTCCGCTCGAACACACGGACGCATCATGTCGACGATCATTCCCGATACCGATGAAGCCGCCAACTCCGGTGGAACGGCAGCGCCCGCCGCGGCGCAGCCTTCAGGTCATGGGCTCGCGCATCCAACGCTGGGGGAGGCATTTCGCGTCTGGCTGAAGGTTGCGAGCCTGAGTTTCGGAGGTCCTGCCGGCCAGATCGCGGTGATGCATCGCATCCTGGTCGAGGAGAAGCGCTGGATCTCGGAGAGCCGATTCCTGCACGCCCTCAACTACTGCATGCTGCTGCCGGGACCGGAGGCGCAGCAGCTGGCGACGTATATCGGCTGGCTGATGCACCGTACGATCGGCGGCATCATGGCCGGCGTCCTGTTTGTCGTGCCGGGCATCATCGCCATCATGGCGCTCAGCTACGTCTATGCCGCCTATGGCAACGTGCCATTGATCGTTGCGCTGTTCTTCGGATTGAAGGCGGCGGTGCTGGCCATCGTGATCGAGGCCGTATTCCGCATCGGCAGGCGCGCGCTGCGGAACAACGCGATGATGTCGATCGCCGCAGCCGCGTTCGTCGGCATCTTCTTCCTCGCCATTCCGTTCCCGATCATCATCTTCGGCGCGGCGCTGATCGGATTTGCCGGCGCCTGGGCTGAAATCGGAGCATTCCAAGTCAAGAGCGCCCACGGCAACGGCGGCGGACAGGTCGGCGTTGTTGACAGCATCCTCGGCGATGAGTTGCCGGAGCACGCACGACCGACCGTTGCACGGGCATTTCGGGCATCGAGCGTCTGGCTCGTGCTCTGGCTCGTTCCGGTGATCGCCATACTGGTCACCCTCGGCAGCGACAATGTCTTCAGCCAGATTGCGGTGTTCTTCAGCAAGATGGCGATGGTGACGTTCGGAGGCGCCTACGCGGTGCTCGCCTACGTCGCTCAGCAGGCCGTCGAGAACTACGGCTGGCTCAAGCCCGGCGAGATGCTCGATGGGCTCGGCATGGCGGAGACCACGCCAGGCCCGCTGATCATGGTCCTGCAATTCGTGGGTTTCATGGCGGCATTTCGCGATCCTGGCACGCTCTCGCCGATGGTGGCGGGGACGCTGGGCGGCCTGCTCGCGACCTGGGTGACGTTCACGCCGTGCTTTCTCTGGATCTTCCTGGGGGCGCCCTTCATCGAGGTGCTGCGCGGCAACCGGGCGCTCAACGGCGCGCTTTCGGCCATCACGGCGGCCGTCGTCGGCGTGGTGCTCAATCTAGCCATCTGGTTCGCGATCCACACTGTGTTTCGCGCGACCGTGCCGATCCGCGCCTTTCCTCTGGACTTCGACGCGCCGCTCGTCTCCAGCGTGGACTGGCTTGCACTTGCGCTGTCGGTCGCGGCCGCCGTCGCGATCTTTCGGTTCAAGGTCGGGATGCTGCCGACGCTCGCGGGTTGTTGCGCCGCCGGTGTCGTTCTGTTCCTCGCCGGCGCCCTGGCTTGAGTGCTGCCCGTGCGACGAACGTCGGATATCCTTGTGCTCTACGCTGCGCGCGCCGCGCGCGGGTTCGGGGACGGATTCGCCGCCATCATCCTGCCGGCCTATCTGATCGAGATCGGCTTCGATCCACTCCAGATCGGCATGGTGGCAACCGCAGCCCTGCTGGGCTCGGCAGCGATGACGCTGGCGATCGGCTTCCTTGCTCCGCGCTCCAGCCCCCGCACGCTGCTCCTGATCTGTGCATTCCTGATGGTCGCGACCGGGATCGCTATCCCGCAATTCCAGCATTTCATTTTCATCGCCGCTGTGGCCTTCGTCGGTACGATGAACCCGACGACCGGGGACAGCGGGGTGCATGTGCCGCTCGAGCACGCCGCGCTGGCGCATAAGGCAGCGGACCAGGATCGCACACGCATCTTCGCGCGTTACAGCCTGATCGGGGCGCTGTCGATCGCGGCCGGCGCGCTCGCCGCCGCCGCGCCGGATGTGCTGGTTGCATCGGGCACCAGCCGGCTAGGCGCGCTGCAAGCGATGTTTTACGTCTACGCCGCGCTCGGACTCCTTGGTGCGGCGTTCTATTCCTGCCTGCCGCGGACCGCGGCGCAGGAGCCGGCAGCCAGGGCGACCGCTTTGGGGCCTTCGCGCGGGACTGTCTACAAGCTTGCTGCCCTGTTCAGCCTGGACTCCTTTGCCGGCGGCTTTGTCGTTCAGTCGCTTCTGGCACTGTGGCTGTTCGAGCGCTTCGACCTGTCGCTCGCCGCGGCAAGCGCCTTCTTCTTCTGGTCGAACGTTCTCACCGCCTTCTCGTATCCGGTGGCGGCACGCCTCGGCAAGCGCTTCGGCCTCGTCAACACGATGGTCTTCACGCACATTCCGTCGAGCATCTGCCTCATTCTCGCGGCCTTCTCGCCGAACCTGACCATCGTTCTGGCATTGCTCCTGCTGCGCTCCGCGCTCTCCCAAATGGACGTGCCGACGCGGACCTCCTACGTGATGGCGGTGGTCACGCCGGCCGAGCGGACCGCGGCGGCGAGCGTGACGGCCGTTCCGCGCAGCCTCGCATCGTCGATCAGCCCAACCTTGAGCGGCGCGCTGCTGAGCACGACATTTGCCGGCTTGCCGCTGGTGATCTGCGGCGTGCTGAAGATCGTCTATGATCTGTCGCTGCTGTATTCCTTCCGTCACATCAAGCCGCCGGAGGAGCAGGGGCCCAACTAAAGTTACGTGCACAAATCCCTGTAGTGCCGGCGCGATTCCGGGCGTACCATGGGCGACGCTGGTGATTTGCGTATCCTTTCGAACAGGAGCTGCCATGCGCAACGCCCGTCGCCTCGGATCTGCTACCGCGTCGCAACTCATGCTGGCGGCGACGCTGGCCGTTTTCGCGGGCAGCCCGCCCGCCGCGGCGCAGAACACGCGGATCGAGGACCTTGTGTCCGCCGTTGTGCGGATCAAGACCCACATCAATCCCGAAGGGCTCACTGTCCAGGGCCTGGGCCGCGAGCGCGAAGGCTCCGGAATCGTCATCGACAACGATGGTCTCGTCCTGACCATCGGCTATCTCATGGTCGAGGCCTATGCAGCCGAGGTCGTCGACAACAGCGGGCGCACCGTGCCGGCCAACGTGGTCGGCTACGACCACGAAAGCGGCTTCGGCCTGCTGCGCACGATCGAGCCGCTCAAGCTCAAGCCGATGCCGCTCGGTAAGTCGGCCGACATCAAGGAGCGCGACCCGGTACTGATCGCGAGCTTCGGCGGCGCCGACATGGTCGCCGGCGCTTACGTTGTCGGCAAGCGCGAGTTCGCGGGCAACTGGGAATACCTGCTCGACGAGGCGCTGTTCACGGCGCCGCCGCACCCAGCCTGGAGCGGGGCGGCGCTGATCAGCCGCGAGGGCAAGCTGGTCGGCGTCGGCTCGCTCATCGTCGGTGACGCCGCCGGCGGAAGCGAAAAGACCCCGGGCAACATGTTCGTGCCCATCGACCGGCTGGCGCCGATTCTCGGCGACCTCATTTCGGAAGGGCGAGTGCCGGGGCCCGGGCGGCCATGGCTCGGTGTCAACACCGAGCAGTTGCACGGGCGGCTGTTCGTCAGCCGCGTGACGGCGGGCGGGCCCGCGGAAAAGGCCGGGCTCAAGCGCGGCGACGTCATCGTCGGGGTCAACGGCGAGACGCCAAAGAGCATGGCTGACTTCTATCGCAAGGTCTGGGCCCAAGGCGCCGCCGGCGCCAGCGTCGGCCTCGACGTGCTGCAGGACAGCCAGGTACGGCGCCTGGACATCAAGTCGATCAATCGGCTCGACCACCTGAAGCTGAAATCCACATTCTAGCTAGCGGATCCCGCTGCTGGGGCCGCGTCGGATACGGGGTGTTTACCACCCCCGGGCGGGGAGCCAAACGAGCCCCATTCCCGCCGCTATCGAACGGCGATATGGTACTAGTGTGGCGGATTTGATGTTCCTAACAGCGTTGCTGCGAGTCCTTCGTAGGAACGTCAAATCCAAAGCCACACTAGAATCGTATAGTTGCTAGTGTCCCTTTGGTTCCGACGTTCGTCTGAGCACGCGCTGCAAGAGGATACGAACGTCGGAACCGGGACACTAGGAGGGGATCGGTCGCGACCGAGAGGCCGGCGCGGCACGGGGATCGGATGGGGCGGCACCAGCTCACAGGAGCGGGTTCGGGCGGCGGCGCGATAGTCCGCGTCGGCATGCTCGCTTTCGCTTGCCTGCTGCTTGCCAACTGCTCGGCCGCCCCGGTCGGAGGGGAGGCGAAGTACAGCAAGCGCATCGTCGAGGAGGGCGAGCCGGTGCCGAAGGGCGGCGGCAGCTATCGCGTCGGCAAGCCCTACAGCATTAACGGCCGCACCTACGTTCCGCACGAAAATCCCAACTACCGCGCCGAGGGCATCGCCTCGTGGTACGGCCGGGATTTCCACGGCCGGTTGACCGCCAACGGCGAGGTCTACGACATGCATGGGATCTCGGCCGCGCACACCACCATGCCGCTGCCGAGCTATGCGCGCGTCACCAATCTAGCGAACGGCCGCTCGATCGTGGTGCGGGTGAACGATCGCGGTCCCTATGTGCGCGAACGCGTCATCGACCTCTCGATCGGTACCGCCAAGGCGCTCGAATTTCTACGGCAACGGCCTTGCCCGCGTGCGGGTCGAATATCTCGGCCGCGCGCCGATCGACGGCAGCGACGATCGCATGCTGATGGCGACGCTGCGCGAGGGCTCGCCGGCGCCGGCGCCGTCCAAGGTCATGGTCGCCGCAGCGAAGCCATTCATCTCCAATCTCGACAATCCGCCGCTGCCGGCCGAGCGTCCGTTCGCGCTGGGAAGCGGGTCAACCGGTGCCACCAGGACCGCGGCGGCCAGCGACGTCACGTCGGCGGGCCGACAGCCACCGAAACCGTCCGCGCGGGCGTCCACCGCCGCCGGCGGCGATTCCCGCGCCGAGACCGCGTTCCCGGCCAGTGCTCCGGCGGCAGGTTTCGCGCCGGTCCGCAGCGAAGGGGCGGCGCTGGGCTTGATGAGCGGGCGCGGGCTGTACTGAACCTCCAATCTCGGACTTGTTCACGGGCCATCAAATCGCCGCTTGCGGCATTGATTCTAACGGACAGAGCTTGTTATTCACATGCTGGGCGGGGAAGGGAGCGTGGACCTTGGCCACGCACGGCTTACCGCAATCCTCATGAACGCACGCGAATTCGTCAGGTGGCTGGCATCGCCCCGTGGCAAGCGGGCGATCTCTGCTTTCTTGCTGACCATCTCGCTCAGTTTCTTCGCCACTGCCTTCGGTGCCCCCAATCCGGTATCGGGGCCGACCAAGGGCGGCGACGGCTACCAGACCGCGGCCCCGCACGCGATCCTGATCGAGGGCGAGAGCGGCAGCGTGCTGTTCGAGAAGGGCGCCGACGACCTCATTCCGCCCGCCAGCCTGTCCAAGCTGATGACCGCGGAGGTCGTGTTCAACGAAATCCGCGAGGGCCGCCTCAAGCCGACCACACGAATTCATCGTCAGCACCAATGCCTGGCGCCGCGGCGGCGCGCCGTCGCGCACCTCGAGCATGTTCATCCCGATCCACAGCAAGGTGGCGGTGGACGACCTGCTGCACGGCGTCATCGTCCAATCGGCCAACGATGCCTGCATCGCGCTGGCGGAAGGAATTGCCGGCAACGAGAACGCGTTCGCCGAGATGATGACCAAGCGGGCGCGCGAGCTCGGGCTGCCCAAGTCGACGTTCGGAAATTCGAACGGCCTGCCCGACCCCAGGCAGCTGATGACCTCGCGCGAGCTCGGCAAGCTGGCGCGGCACATCATCGAGACCTATCCCGACTACTATAAAATCTACGGCGAGCGCGAATTCACCTGGAACAAGATCCGCCAGTACAACCGCAATCCGCTGCTCGCCATGACGATCGGGGCCGACGGCCTCAAGACCGGCTTCACCAAGGAAGCCGGCTACGGCCTCGTCGGCTCGGCCGTGCAGAACGGATTGCGCCTGATCGTCGTCGTCAACGGGTTGAAGTCGGAAAAGGAGCGTGCCGACGAGGCCAAGAAGATGCTCGAATGGGGCTTCCACCACTTCCAATCCGGCCTTCTCTTCGCCGAGGGCCAGGAAATCGCGCAGGCCAAGGTCTACGGCGGCGAAAAAGGGCGCGTGCCGCTGATCGGCGGCGAAAGCCGTCCGGCTGATGGTGCCGAAGGGCTCGCGCGAGAAGATCATCGCCCGCGTGGTCTACAGCGGGCCGGTGCGGGCGCCGGTGCAACAGGGCCAGAAGATCGGCATGCTGAAGGTCTGGCGCAACGACTTCTTGGTGCTCGAAGTCCCGCTGCAGGCGGCGGAGGGCGTCGGCATCCGGCTCGATGCCCCAACGCGCGTTCGATGCCGCGACCGAGCTCGTGATCGGCCTGTTCCGCGCCGGCTTCCAGCGGCTGTAAGCCGCAGCGAATGCGAGTAGCGAATGGCGAATAGAGGCACTCATTTCTCTATTCGCTATTGCTATTCGCCATTCGCCATTCGCGATGTCTGAACCATGCGCGGGCGATTCATTACGTTCGAGGGCGGCGAAGGCACCGGCAAGTCGACCCATGCGGCGCTGCTGGCGGACCGGCTCAAGTCGCTCGGCATCGGCGTCGTGCGCACGCGCGAGCCCGGTGGCTCGCCCGGCGCCGAGGCGATCCGGCACGTGCTGCTCTCGGGCGTGGCGAAGCCGCTCGGAGTAGAGGCAGAGGCGATGCTGTTCGCCGCCGCCCGCGACGATCACGTGCGCAGCCTCATCGAGCCCGCCCTGGCCCGCGGCACCTGGGTGATCTGCGACCGGTTCATCGACTCGACCAGGGTCTATCAGGGCACGCTCGGTCAGCTCGACCCGAAATTCCTGCGCGCGCTCGAACGGGTGACCGTCGGCGACCTCAAGCCCGACCTGACCTTCATTCTCGACGTGCCGGCCGATGTCGGGATGGCGCGCGCCACCAAGCGGCGAAGCGGCGGCAGCGCCGACCGCTTCGAGGCTGAATCGCCGGCATTTCACGAGGCGTTGCGCGAAGCGTTTCGCCTGCTCGCCGTCGGCGAGCCCGGCCGCTGCGTCGTGGTCGATGCGACGGCGGCGAAGGCGGCGGTCGCCGACCGCATCTGGAAGACCGTGAACCAGCGGCTCGATCCCGCAACCGCGCCCGTCCAGCTCGCGGGCGCGGCATGGTGAGCGAAGCCGACGACGAGGCCGATGGCGCGGAGGCGCCGCCGCCGCGTGCCACCACCGTGCTCTACGGCCACGATGATGCCGAGCGGGTGCTGCTCGAGGCTTATCGCGGCGGACGCCTTCCTCACGCCTGGCTGCTCAGCGGCGCAGCCGGCATCGGCAAGGCGACGCTCGCCTATCGCATGGCGCGCTTCGTGCTCGCGCATCCGGATGCGGGTCGGCCGCCGGTCCAGACGGCAACCTCCTTGCACGTCGATGCCGATCATCCGGTGGCGCGGCGCATCGCGGCGCAGGCCCAGGGCGATCTCCTGGTGCTGGAGCGCACCATCAATGAGAAGACCGGCAAGCTGCGTCAGGACATCCAGGTCGACGACGTCCGCAAGACGGTGACGTTCTTCGGCTCGACGCCCGGGGAGGGGGGATGGCGGGTCGCCATCGTCGATGCCGTCGACGAATTGAACCGGGAGGGCGCGAATGCGCTGCTCAAGGTGCTGGAGGAGCCGCCGCGGCGCGCGCTGCTGCTGCTGGTGAGCCACTCGGCCGCCCGCGTCCTGCCCACGATCCGCTCGCGCTGCCGGCTGCTGGCATTGCGGCCGCTGCCCGCCGCCGACGTGGCGCGCGCCGCCGCTGCCGCGATCGGAGACAGCCCCGGCGCTGCCGCCATCACGAAAGCCGCCGCGGCGGCGGAGGGCAGCGTGCGGCGGGCGCTGGCCCTGCTGGACGGTGATGCGCTCGAGCTGCGCAACGGCATCGTCGCGCTGCTGGACCGGCTGCCGTCGGTCGATCCAAGCGCGTTGCATGCGCTCGGCGATCGCCTCTACGGCACCGATCCGGCGACGCTCGCGGCCTTCGTCGATACCGTGAATGCTTGGCTGTCCGCGCGGCTGGCGTCCGGAACGGCGGATTCGGCTCAGCTCAACCGGGTGGCGGAGGCCTGGGAGAAGGTCAACCAGGCCGCGGGCGAGGTCGCGGAATACAATCTTGAGAGAAAACCCTTGGTTTTCAATGTGTTCGGCTGGCTTGCCGAGGCATCGCGCGGTTGATACCTATCCTCTGAAAGCATCATGGCCGGGCAACGGGAGCCACGGGCCGCCTTCGCACCTGAAGAAAAGGCGCGAAGTGCCGTCCTGGCGCCTGGAATCCCGGCCTTCTTGTCATGCCCGCCGAACTGGAACCGCCGCGAGCCGACCGATGGCCGACAAGCCCCGCTACTACCTGACGACGGCCATCTCCTATCCCAATGGGCCGCCGCATATCGGCCACGCCTACGAGGCGATCGCCACCGATGCGATCGCGCGCTTCATGCGGTTCGACGGCTACGACGTGCTGTTCCTCACCGGCACGGACGAGCACGGCCAGAAGATGCAACAGACCGCGACGCGCGAGAAGCTCACGCCGCGCGAGCTGGTCGAGCGCAACGTGCCGCGCTTCAAGGCCATGGTCGAGCGCATGAACTGCTCGAATGACGAATTCATCCGCACCACCGAGGAGCGCCATCACCGCGCGTCTGCCGGGATCTGGCAGCGGATGGAAGCGGCGGGCGACATCTATCTCGACAAATATTCCGGCTGGTACTCGGTGCGCGACGAAGCCTATTACGACGAGCACGAGACCAAGCTCACCGAGAAGGGCGAGCGCGTCGGCCCGCAGGGCACGCCGGTCGAATGGGTCGAGGAGGAGAGCTATTTCTTCAAGCTGTCCGCCTATCAGGACAAGCTGCTCGACCTCTATGCGCGGCATCCCGATTTCGTGCTGCCGAAGGAGCGGCTCAACGAGGTCGCGAGCTTCGTCAAAGGCGGCCTGCGGGACCTCTCGATCTCGCGCACCACCTTCGACTGGGGCGTCAAGGTGCCGGGCAATCCCAAGCATATTATGTACGTGTGGGTCGACGCGCTCACGAACTACATCACCGCTGTCGGCTATCCCGACGTCGGCGACCCGAAATTCCGCCGCTACTGGCCGGCCGACCTGCATGTGATCGGCAAGGATATCGTGCGCTTCCACGCTGTCTATTGGCCGGCGTTCCTGATGTCGGCCGGGGTCGAGGTGCCGCGGCGAATCTTCTCGCACGGGTTCCTGTTCAACCGCGGAGAGAAGATGTCGAAGTCGGTCGGCAACGTGATCGACCCGTTCGCGCTCGCCGATGCGTACGGCGTCGACCAGCTGCGCTATTTCTTCCTGCGCGAGGTTCCGTTCGGGCAGGATGGCGCGTACAGCCACGAGGCAATCGTCAACCGCATCAATGCCGACCTCGCCAACGACCTCGGCAACTTGGCGCAGCGCTCGCTGTCGATGATCGCGCGGCAGCTCGGCGGCCTGCTGCCGAAGCCGGGCGCGTTCTCCGACGCCGACAAGGCGATCCTGGCGGCGGCCGACGGCATGATCGGCAAGGCACGCGAGGCCATGAAGACGCAGCAGCTACACCAGGTGCTCAACGCGGTCTGGGCGGTGGTGGCCGAGGCCAACCGCTATTTCGCCGGCGAGGCGCCATGGGCCTTGGCCAAATCCGATCCGACGCGGCAAGGGACCGTGCTCTACGTCACCGCCGAGGTTATCCGCCAGGTCGCCATCCTGGCGCAGCCCGTCATGCCGGGCTCGGCGGCGAAACTGCTTGATCTTCTCGCCGTTCCAGCAGAGGAACGACAATTCTCCGAGCTCGGCGGCGATCGCCGGATCGCCGCGGGCGTGGCGCTGCCGGCACCGAGCGCGGTATTTCCCCGCTACGTCGACAGCGAGGGGAGCGCCCAGACCTGATGCACAGCGCGAGACCAAGAGCCTCACCGGCGGTGACGCTCTGCGATCGAGAGGACGGCCATGTCGGATAACCCAGGATCAAACGACGAGCGGCCATGCCTGCATTGCCTGATCGCCGACGTAATCGACGATTTCTATGCAGAATACGGCTCACCGAGCGGCGAGAAGGATACCATTGATATGGATGAGATCATCTCGGCGCTCGGCAAGACCATCGCGGAAATGACCTACGGGTCGGATGCCGCGCTTCGCCAGCAGGTGCTGGAGGACTTGACGCGCGAGATCGCGAAATTCGAAGCCGAGTACGCGAACTCGCCGGGCTCCGACATGCGGCACTAACCCTGGGATCAGGGATCGACCACTACCATGCTGATCGACAGCCATTGCCACCTCGATTTTCCCGATTTCGCCGACGAGCTCGACGGGGTCGTGGCGCGCGCGCACGCGGCCGGCATCGCGCGCATCGTCACGATCTCGACGCGGGTCAAACGGCATGCCGAGCTGCTCGCGATCGCAGCGCGCTTTCCGCAGGTCTATTGCTCGGTCGGCACCCATCCGCACCATGCCCACGAGGAGCTCGACGTTCACGCTGCTGATCTCATCGCGCGCGCCGGCCATCCCAAGGTGGTGGCGATCGGGGAGGCCGGGCTCGACTATCACTACGACAACAGCCCGCGCGCCGCGCAGGAACAGGGTTTCCGCAATCACATCGCCGCCGCGCGCGCGACCGGCCTGCCGCTCGTCATCCATTCGCGCGACGCGGATGAGGACATGGCGCGCCTCCTGGAGGAGGAAACAGGGAAGGGCGCCTTCCCCGCGGTGCTGCACTGCTTCACCGGCGGCGACGATCTCGCCCGGCGCGCGATCGCGCTCGGCCTCTTCATCTCGTTCACCGGAATTCTGACCTTCAAGAAGTCGGACGAGTTGCGCGCGATCGCCAAAAGCCTGCCGGCTGATCGCATCCTGGTCGAGACCGATGCGCCCTACCTCGCGCCCGGGCGCTATCGCGGCAAGCGCAACGAGCCGTCCTACGTGGTCGAGACCGCCAAGGTCCTGGCGGAGACCCGCGGGGTATCGAGCGACGAGATCGCCCGGCAAACGACCGACAACTTCTTCCGCTTGTTCAGCAAGGTGCCGCGCGAGGCAACAGGCGCAGACAAGTTTACGCAGTCTGCGCAAGAAAAAAGCAGACAAGTTTGCGCAGTCTGCGCGAGCTTGACCGCGTTTGGCATGACGCTGAGCTTCACGATCCTCGGCTGCGGCTCCTCCGGCGGCGTCCCGCGACCGGCGCTCGGCTGGGGCGTCTGCGATCCGAGCAATCCAAAGAACCGCCGCCGCCGGACGTCGCTCCTGGTCGAGCGGCGCAACGGCGCCGGAAGCGGCGTCACCCGTGTCCTGGTCGATACCTCGCCCGACCTGCGCGAGCAGCTTCTCGACGCCGACGTAGACCGGCTCGACGCGGTGCTCTTCACCCACGAGCACGCCGACCACACTCACGGCATCGACGACCTGCGTGGGCTCTTCATCAAGCAACGCAAGCGCGTCGACGTGTACCTGGATGAGCCGACCTCCAAATCGATGCACGCCCGCTTCGGCTATTGCTTCCAGTCGCCCTCCGGCAGCGAGTACCCGCCGATCGTGACCGAGCACCGGCTGACGCCGGGACAACCGGTGACGATCCACGGGGAGGGTGGTCCGATCACGGCGCTGCCGGTGCTGCAGGAGCACGGCGACATCCTGTCACTGGGCTTCCGCTTCGACGCGCTCGTCTATTCCTGCGACTTGAGCGGCCTGCCCGCGGTCAGCATCGCAGCGCTGGCCGGCACCAAGGTCTGGATCGTCGACGCGCTGCGTTATCGGCCGCATCCCAGCCATTTCAGCGTGGACGACGCCTTGAGCTGGATCGCGCGAATCAAGCCCGCTCGCGCGATCCTCACCAATCTGCACTCCGATCTCGACTACGACGAGCTGCGCGGCAAGTTGCCGCCGCATGTGGAGCCGGCCTTCGACGGCATGCGGATCGAGGTCAAGTCCGACAAATGACGAGGAGGCCATCGGACATAGCGCGCCACCAGCATCGTTGGCGTTAACGATCGGCAGGACGAATACATCAAATTTTACAAAAATCCGCTGGAGAGCCTTGGGGCGCCACCAAATGCCGCCTGGCTTGACGGTGACGCCCGGCTCGGTGCGATCTCGACCAAATCGACGTGCCGCGCCTGGACCTCGGCGCCATCCTGCGCCGCCACGGCATGCCATACAGGCCGCCATTGCCCAGCACTCCTATGAGGGCTGCGACCGGAACGGCCGGCCGATCAGCCATCGGTTCGCATGGCGCGTCCGGACCGTTTTCGGAGCCGATCCGGGCGACGGCTGGATGACCCGTGACGAGCTCCTGGCGATGGATTTTCGAGATGTATCGGACGTTCGGCGACGCTTCGCCGTGCTTCCACGACCGTTCGCTGTCCGAGCTGCGGCTCCAGCTCGAGTGGCGCCAGCAGCGCCCGCGGCCGGGCTGGTATGACACCCACGCCGCTTTTTGCGCGTCTTGCCAGCGAACCTTCGACTTTCCCCGATTTTACAGGCCTTTCTAGGCCCTGATAATTATATTCCATAATATCTCTTATGCGAATCGTATCTGGGGCTGCCTTGGATCATGGCGTCAAATCGCCATATGGAACCCGACCGTCAGCCCGCCGTTGACGGACATCAAGGCGCCTCCGGGCGCCGCGTAGTTCTTTATTGTCCCTCCAAAAACACGAGGTGCTCCCGTGGCCAACAAGGTAAGACAACTCGAACCGCGTAAAGCGCCGGCGCGGCTCGACACGCCAACCGATCTTTCGGACGAGGCCGTGCGCGAGATTTCGGCCGCGCTCAACGCGCTGCTGGCGGACACGTTTGCGCTCTATATCAAGACCAAGAATTTCCATTGGCACGTCAGCGGGCCGCATTTCCGCGATTATCATCTGCTGCTCGACGAGCAGGCCGAGCAGCTCGACGGCAGCACCGACATCCTGGCCGAGCGGGCGCGCAAGGTCGGCGGCACCACCATCCGCTCGATCGGACACATCGCCAAGCTCCAGCGGGTCAAAGACAACGATAAGGACTACGTCTCCGCGATCGACATGCTGGTGGAGCTGATGAACGACAACAAGGCGCAGATCCACCATATGCGCGAGGCGCACGAGCTCGCCGACAAGCACGAGGACGTGGCGACCGCGAGCCTCCTGGAGAACTTCATCGACGACGCGGAGAAGCGCTGCTGGTTCCTGTTCGAGGCGAGCCGCGAGGCCGAGCGCGGCGGGCACTGAGGCAATAATCGCTGTTGATGCAGCGTTGATATTATGGCCGGGGCGCCCTCGCCCCGGCCATAGCCGTTTCCGCTGTGGTAGGTTCGACGGATCCGCATCCGCACCAAGAGCTGACTTGCCATGACGCCGTCCCGGGACATCACCCGCCTCCTCGAGATCATGGCGGCGCTGCGCACGCCCGCCACCGGCTGTCCGTGGGATCTGGAGCAGAATTTCGCGACTATCGCGCCTTACACCATCGAAGAGGCTTATGAGGTCGCCGACGCCATCGACCGTGACGATTTGACGGATCTGCGCGAAGAGCTGGGCGACCTCCTGTTGCAGGTCGTCTTCCACGCCCGCATGGCGCAGGAGCAAGGCGCCTTCGAATTCGGCGACGTGGTGCAGACTTTGACGGAAAAGCTCATCCGGCGGCATCCGCATGTGTTCGGCGAGATGCGCGGTCTCACGCCGGATGCGGTCAAGGGCTTGTGGGAGCGCATCAAGACAGAGGAGAAGGCGCAAAAGGCCAACGGACAAGGGAAGCAAGAGGGCGAGCAGGAGGCGGGGGCGCTTGCCGGCGTCCCGGTCGCGCTCCCTGCCCTGACCCGCGCGCTCAAGCTGCAGGCCAAGGCAGGCAAAGTCGGCTTCGATTGGAACGATCCACTCGCCGTGCTCGCCAAGATCCGCGAGGAGGCGGACGAGATCGAAGCGGAGCTGGCGGTCGGCAGCCGCTCGGCCGCCGGCGCCGAGGTCGGCGATCTCCTGTTCGCCGTAGTCAATCTTGCCCGCCATCTCGACGCCGACCCGGAGGCGACGCTGCGCGCCACCAACCGGAAATTCGAGCGTCGCTTTGCCGCCATCGAACGAGCGCTGGCCCAACGCGGCAAAGCTCCCACCGATGCAACACTCGCCGAGATGGACGCACTCTGGGACGCGGCGAAGGCCGCGGAAAAGTAGCCGGCGCGATCGGCCTTCGCGACCGCGCCCTCCACGACGCCACGGCAGACGGCATCATCTCATATTCGATATGACTTTGTTTGCTGCATCATGGGACGCCTTTGTCACGTTGCTTTGGACGTTGGTTCTTTGGACGTTGATTTTTTGTCCTTTTCTGCTGGCCTCGGCGACAGGGGCGGTGACGATGCTGATGAGGGCGGCCGCCATGACAGCGTAGATGAACTTTTTCATTGGTATCCCCTGGACTTGAGAAGAGCGCCGATCGCTCTTCGATGGCTGGATTCTGGAGAAGCCTCGCCCGGCGGGATGTGATGGCAGTCACAATAACGTCGATTGTGCCGGTCGGACCGCAAATGGGCCGCCCCGAAGTACCCTGTCCTCCCCGTTCATCCTGGTGATATCATCCAGACACCCCCACACAGCCATGGCCTTGTGATGCGAATGCTGCCCGCCCTCCTCGCCGCTACGCTTGTGGTCATGCTGGGCTCGCCGCTGGCCGCCCAGCAATGGCCGACGCGCACGATCCGGATCGTGACCGGCACCCCGGCGGGCGGCAGTCCGGACTTCGTCAGCCGGCTGCTCGCGGACAAGCTCGCGGACCGGCTCGGCCAGTCCGTGGTGGTCGAGAATGCCGCGACCGCGGGCGTCGTGGCATGGAATACCGTCGCCAAGGCATCACCGGATGGCTACCTCGTCTGCATGCTGACGGGCGCTTTCTCGGCGCGCGCGGCGGTCGCGAAGTCATTGCCCTACGATCCGCTCCGGGACTTCACCTTCATCACGATGGTTTCCGGCTATCCGATGGTCGTGGCGACCGCGGCGAGCTCGCCGATCAAGAGCTTCGGTGACCTCATCGCCCGCGCCAAGGCGGCGCCTTTCGACGTGACCTACGGGATGAATCTCCCCGGCAGCGTCCACCATTTGACCGGCGAATTGATCAATGTCGAAGCCGGCATCTCGCTGCGCGGCATCCCCTACCGGGGAAATACCCAGATCGTGCAGGATCTCCTGGGCGGCCGGCTCGACGTGATGGTCGAGACCGGAACCATCGCGTTCGCCCAGATCAAGGGCGGCTCGCTGCGCGGTCTCGCGGTCACGTCCCGCAAGCGCTTCGTGCTGGAGCCCGATATCCCGGCGATCGGCGAAACGCTGCCGGGCTTCGAGGTGATGTCCTGGCTCGGCCTCGCGGCGCCCGCCGGCACTCCGCGCGAGATCGTCGATCGGCTCAATTACGAGGTCGGCGAAATCCTCAAGCTGCCGGACGTCCGCGAAAGGCTCGCCACCGTCGGCAACATTCCGACGCCGTCCACGCCCGAGCAGATGCAGGACTACATCGAGCGGGACGCCGCCCGCTGGAGCCGCGTCGTCGATATCAAGGGCATCGAGCGATACTAGGAAACGCAGGCTACTGCACGCCCGCGGCGCGCAGATACTGCAAGTCCACGAAGCGTTCGGCCGAAGGCAGCGGCGCCTTCACCGTGCCCGCCTCCCCCAGCATCGCAATCACCTGGTCCAGCGCCTTGAGATCGATCTCGCCGCGCTTAGGCAAGCACGCCGCGTTCGGGCTCGAAGAAGAGCGCGAGCGTCCTCGCCGCGATGGCCTTCGGAGGCGCCCGTGCTCTGCACGACGATGCGCCCGACGCGGTCGCGGTTCGATGGCGCGCGGATGAAATCGAACGCACCGGCGAGTGCACGGACGTAGCGGGTCACGGCCTCCTTGTTGGCCTCCGCCCAGGACCGGCGCGCGGCAGTGACGGTGTAGAGGAGGTCCGGCACGACCTCCGTGGACGCGCCGAGCAGCCGATAGCCCTGCTCCATGGCGATCAAATCCTGCGGCTGCCCCAACACGACCGCGTCGCAGTCGCCGCGGCGCAGGCATGCCCAGCGACCCGACGTGCCCTCGATCACCCGCGCGGCGAACTCGCCGCGTTGTACGCCGTGCAGCGTCAGCAGCCTGCGGGTCGAGAGCGTGATGGTACCGTACTCGTCCGCGAGCGCGATCAGCTTGCCCTTGAGGCCGGCGACGCTCGTGATCTCGGGCTTGGCGATCAGGCTGTAGATCGGGTTGTTGAACTCGGCCGCGATCGCGACCGCATCGGAGCCGCCGAGCGCCGCGCGGATCAGGAACGGCGTGGCGACATGGGTGAGATCGACGCCGTCGTTGTGCAGCGCCGTGATCTGGTGGTCGGCCCCGCCCGGGATCGGCTGGAGGATCTCGACCTTCAAGCCCTTCGCGCGCAAAGAAGCCTTCGCGATCGGCCACGGCGATCGGCAAAGAGAAGATGCTGCGCGCCGCGGAATATGCCTGGCCATAGCGCAGCTTCAGCGTCTCCGCCACGGCGCCGTGCGAAATCAGAATGTGGAGGAGAGCCACAAGGAAGGTGCTGATGCGCGCTGTGCTGACCCGTGTCATTGCGCCCGGCATCTCGGTCATCGGTTGTCCAGCCGGCAAAGGGTAGGCATTGTCGGAGGTCGGTGCAATCCTCGAACCTGGGAGACCGCGATGCCATCCAACCGGAGCCGATTTCGGTCTCGCCGTCATGTCGGTCTTGCTCGGGACGTCGGCGGCATCAGGCGAGACGAGCGTTTCCGTCAAACTAGTGCGACGGAACCTCGGAACGGCCGGGCTTGCCTGCAAATTTGGCGCGCACCTTCTCCGCATTGGCGGGGTCGGCGCGGACGGTGACCGCGAAAGCGCCGTCGTCGCGCAGCGCCTTCGTCATCACCTCGGTGTGGCGGTGGAGCCAGCTCAGGCCGGCGCCGTCGGCCACGTCGAGCACGAGGTCGAGCGTGATCCGCCGCGCCGCCAGCCGCGTCTCGATCTCGGCCGACAGGCGGTCGAGCCCCTCCCCGGTCAGCGCGGAAATCGGCACCGGATGCCGGTCGGCCGGTAGGCGCTCGGCGCGATTGTGGACGCGTTCGCGCGCCTCGTCGTCGAGCCGGTCGATCTTGTTCCAGACCTCGATCATCCGGGCGCCGTCCTGCGCGGCGATGCCGAGCGCTCGCAGCACGTCCTCGACGTCTACCGACTGCGCCTCGGTATCCTCATGCGACACGTCGCGCACGTGCAGGATCAGGTCGGCCTCGATCACCTCTTCGAGGGTGGCGCGGAACGCCGCCACCAGCATGGTCGGCAGATCCGAGATGAAGCCGACGGTGTCGGAGAGGATCACCTTCAACCCGTTCGGCAGGTCGATCGCGCGCAAGGTCGGATCGAGCGTCGCAAACAGCATGTCGGCCGAGAGCACGCTCGCCCGCGTCATGCGGTTGAACAGCGTCGACTTGCCGGCATTGGTGTAACCCACCAGCGCGACGATCGGATACGGCACGCGCTTGCGGCTGTCGCGGTGGAGCTTGCGCGTGCGCTTGACCTTGTCGAGATCGGCCTCGATGCGCGCGATGCGCTCCTCGATCATGCGCCGGTCCGATTCGATTTGCGTCTCGCCCGGACCACCCAGGAAGCCGAAGCCGCCGCGCTGGCGTTCGAGGTGCGTCCAGGAACGAACCAGCCGGCTCTTCTGGTAGGTGAGGTGAGCGAGCTCGACCTGCAGCGTGCCTTCCCGGGTGCGGGCGCGGCGGCCGAAGATCTCCAGGATCAGCCCGGTGCGATCGAGCACCTTGGCGGCCCACGCCTTCTCGAGGTTGCGCTGCTGCACCGGCGAGAGGGCGCAATCCATCACCACGATCCCGGCTTGCTCGCCTTTGACCAGGCCGGCGATCTCCTCGACCTTGCCCTTGCCGATGAAGGTCGCGGGGCGGATGTCGGAGAGCGGCACGATGCCGGACGAGACCACGTTGAGGTCGATGGCGCGCGCCAGCCCCGCCGCCTCGTCGAGCCGTGCTTGCGGCGAGCGTAAAGCGGATCGCGCGCGTGCATCAGCGCCCGCAGGCGTGCGCCCGCGCAAATGCGGCTCGATCACGACAGCGCGGCCCGTCTCCGAGCCCTCCCGCGGGCCCAGGCGGTTGCCGCTGCTATCGATCCGGCGGGGCTCCAATTAAACCTTGTCCCCGGCCGGCGGCTCCTCGGCCCCTTCGAACAGCTGGATCGGATGACCCGGCATGATCGTCGAGATCGCGTGCTTGTAGACCAGCTGCGAATGCCCGTCCCGTCGCAGCAGCACGCAGAAGTTATCGAACCAAGTTACTACGCCTTGCAGCTTCACCCCGTTGACCAGGAAGATCGTGAGCGGGGTTTTGTTTTTGCGGACGTGATTGAGGAAGGTGTCTTGTAGGTTTTGTGAGCGGTCTGCCGCCATTGTCGCTGTTCCATTTTCTTGCCCGCAGGCCCCTTCCCGCGAGGCTTATTGCCAGACCGCTCGTGCCCATTTTCTAACCTTACTCCCACACGAGGACCTGGACGGTGCCATTACAGGGCACGTCGGGGAGCGGCGCAAGCACAAGTTGGGGGCAATGGACATACTTTGGGAGTAGAAACGGCTCCCTTCAGGTCCATTCGGCATGGCGGTGGAACCCCGCCCGCAGCGCGGTCGCGATCGACCCCGGCGCCCCATTGCCCACCGAGCGATCATCGATGCGGACGATCGGCATGACGATCTGGCTGGCCGAGGTCAGGAATGCCTCCCGGGCGGAATAGGCCTCTTCCACGGTGAAGGGGCGCTCCTCCAGCTCCAGGCCCTGGGCCTTGATGACCTCGATGAGCACGCTTCTGGTTATGCCCCGCAGGATTCCGTTGTCGGCCGGCCGGGTCACGACCTTGCCCGCCATGGTGACGATCCAGGCATTGCTCGACGACCCTTCGGTGACGTGGCCGTCGCGGTCCACGAACCAGGCCTCCTTGGCGTGGCGCTCGCGGGCGGCCTCCTTCGCCAGCACGTTGGGCAAGAGTGATATCGACTTGATATCGACCCGCTCCCAGCGGTTGTCGGGCACGGTGACGATGGCGACGCCCTCGGCGGCGCTGCGCTCATTGCCGGCGACGTCGATGCTGCGGGCGGTCACCACGATGCTCGGCTGCGTCCCCGGCGGCGGGAATCCGTGATCGCGGCGCGCCACCCCGCGCGTGACCTGCAGGTAGATGATGCCGTCGCGTACCCGGTTGCGGCGTACGCATTCGCGCATGATCACGCCGAGCGCGGCGGGCGACATCGGCTGCTGGATGCGAAGCTCGTCGAGCGAGCGCTCGAGGCGCGCCATGTGGCGCCGCTCGTCGATGATGCGGCCGCTCCTTACCTCGCAGACCTCGTAGACGCCGTCGGAGAACTGGTAGCCGCGGTCCTCGATATGCACCACGGCGTCGGCGCGTGGAACATAGCGGCCGTTGACATAGGCGATGCGGGACAAGGACGGCTCCGTTGTCGATCAAGAGAAAGCGGCCCGTGCATACCAGCTCTTCACCCGCGCGGGCAATCGCGCGCGTCCGGCGGTTGCCGCCTGCCCCCGGTCCGTCGATTGTCATGATATACTGTGATATTGGACCTCGGCCGAATCGCGGCGCGACGAGCGCACAGCGAGAACCGGCCGAATTGTGGGGGCGACTTATGACCGATGCATCTCTATCCGCACGCTTTGCCGAAGGCGACTTTCGCGTCGGCCGCATACTCAGCCGCACGTCCTCCGTGTTATCGCGAAATTTCCTGCCGTTCTTCATCGTGACTGCGATCGCCAACCTGCCGGGCGCACTGCTGATCAAAATCTCGACGGATGCGGCCACCGTCGCGCCCGAAGCTGCCTTTCAAAACGTGGGCATGATCTTCGTCGGTCTTATCCTGACCGTCGTGCTCAACGTGCTCTGCCAAGCGATCGTCCTGTACGGCGCGTTTCAGGACATGCGCGGCCGGCCGGTCAACCTGGTCGAATCGCTGCAGGTCGGGTTTCGGCGATTTTTTCCCATCGTCGGGCTCGCGATCGTCGCGTACTTTCTCATCATGCTCGGGTCCATGCTCCTGATCGTTCCGGGCTTGATCCTGTTGACGATGTGGTTCGTCTCGACGCCGGCCTGCGTCGTCGAGCAACTGGGCCCGATCAAGAGCATGCGGCGCAGCTCGCAGCTCACCAAGGGGCATCGCTGGAAAGTCTTCGGGCTGATACTCCTCGTGGCCGTCTTGGGCAGCATAATCATCGGGGGGATCAACCTCGGATTTGAGCTCATGGCTGGACCCATTCTCGCGCTGATCAGCGGCTTGGTCCTCAACGGCATCTGGGGCGCCTTCTACGCCATCGCCGTCGTCGTCACCTATCACGACCTGCGCGCGGCGAAGGAAGGCACCAGCACCGAGCAGATCGCGGCAGTGTTCGACTGATCTTCCGCCGTTCCTCATAGGCAAAGCAACGCGTCCAGAAGCGCATCCCGTTCAAATCCACCCGGGATGCGCCCTGGCCGCTTGAGCACGGCGCCCTCGGCAGGGTAGAAACTTGTAGCAGTCGAGCGCGATGGAGCGACTCATGACCGACACATCTCTGTCCGCTCGCTTTGCCGAAGGCGATTTCCGGGTCGGCCGCGTTCTCAACCGCACGTCCTCCGTCCTGTCGCGAAATTTTCTGCCGTTCTTCATCGTGACGGCGATCGCGAACCTGCCGGGCGCACTGATCGTCAAAGTGTCGGCCGACCTCGACGTGAACAACACCTCACCCGAAGCCGTGCTTCAGAGCGTGGGCATAATCATGCTTGCCCTCGTTCTGACCGTCGTGCTCAACGGTCTCTGTCAGGCGATCGTTCTGTACGGCGCGTTTCAGGACATGCGCGGCCGGCCGGTCAACTTGGTCGAGTTGTTGCAAGTCGGATTGCGCCGATTTTTCTTCATTCTCGTGCTTTTGTTCGTCGCGTACTTCCTCATCGGGCTCGCGTTCCTGCTGCTGATCGTTCCGGGTTTCATCCTGATGACGATGTGGTTCGTCGCGACGCCGGTCTGTGTCGTCGAGACCCTGGGCCCGATCCGCAGCCTGCGGCGCAGCTCGCAACTGACCAAGGGACATCGCTGGAAGATTTTCGGCCTGATAATCATCGTGGCCGTCGTGGGCAGCGCGATCATCGGGGGGATCAATACGTCCTTGGAAGCCCTGGCCGGACCGACATTGGCGCTGATCGGCGGCGTGATCCTCAATGGCGTCCTGGGCGCATTCAACGCCATCGCCGTCGTTGTCACCTATCATGATCTGCGCGTGGCGAAGGAAGGCATCAACATCGAGCAGATCGCGGCGGTGTTCGACTGAACCCAGCGAATAGCGAGTTGCGCTACTGGCTTTTTGCTCCCCCGCCACTTGCGTTGCCGGGTTGCGCGTATTTATCGGCGCGCGCCTTGCCGTAGAGCTGTTCGCGCTCGAGGAAGGCGCGCTCGGCGGTGTAGAACTCGCGCAGGAACGGCACGACGTCCGCCGGTGCGACCGGCGTGGTCCAGCCGATCCGACGACAGATCTTGTCGCAGACTTCGTTCAGCACCCGCACTGATTCCGGCGAATCCGGACGACGCAGCAATTCCTCGAGCACCTGCAGCTCGAAAGCGCCATAGGCGCGCAATTGCTGCTCGGTGAAGGCGAACTGCACCGCTCGCTCGACCAGGTCGCCCGCAAGCAGCCGCTTGGGCAGCGAGATGACCATGGTGCCGGCGATCAGATCGCCGCCACGCATGCGGTCGCGATTGATGAACGGCAGCGCCGCGAAGAACAGCAGCCAGACCGCGATTGCCAGATTTTCCCAATCGACCCCGGTTTCCGTCTTTCCCCAGGTCAGGAGCACACCCAGGGGAAGGAACATCTCGACCTCGCGCGTGAGGTTGCGCGCGACGACGGCGGACGGCAGCAATGGCCCGCCGGCGCGGTCGATCACGCGCAGGCCGACCAGGCGCTTGCCCGGGGTCGCGCCCCGCCACGCCAGCTCGAAATAGACGAAATAGAGATTGCGGACGATGAAGCCGATGAACAGCGCGATCGAGATCGCGATCAAGCTGCCGCCGCTCTTTCCGATCGCCCATATGATCGGGATGAAGATCGCGAGCGTCGCCATCAGCCAGATGAAGAGGTCGATCGTCAGAGCGCACCATCCGCTCGCCGTAGTCGGCGAGCTCGACGGTGACCGGAACGCCTTCCGGCGTGACGATCTGGCGCCGCTGGCGCCGCGCCGCCTTCGAGGAATTCCGAGGTGCGCTCGTGGACCAGCGTCACGGTTTCGCCTCTTCTGCCGGCGAGACAGAAATAGGCGAGCCACAGCGCGCCGACGCCGAATCCGATCGCGAAGCGCAACGGCGTGCTCGCCACCAGCTGGCGAAAGCCGCCTTCGAGGATCGCCGCCACGAACAGCATCAGGACGGCGCCGACCGCCATCTGCGCCGCCAGCCGGCCATGCAAAGCGAGATTCTCGATCCGGGAATAGCGGCCGGGAAACAGCATCTTTTCCGCGATCACCAGGCCGCCCGCCGCGAACAGGATGAGCGCGCCCAATTCGGTGACGCCGTGGATCGAAAGCCAGCCGAGGAAGTCGACCGTCAGCTCGCGGTTGTAGTGCAGCGCGATGAATGCGCCGAGCGGCAAACCCTGATAGGCCGACAGCAGGATCGTCGGGATGCCGACCGCCATGCCCAGCCCGAACGTCATGATGCCGACCAGCGTGTTGTGGCTGAACAGCACATTGGCGAAGATGCCGAACGACTCGACCGCGCCCGGCCAGGGCGCGAAGATTTCCTTGTCGTAGAGATCGGCGCGGGTGCTCGAGGGGCCGCGCCCGCCGCCGAGCCCGGACGGCACCAGCGTCGAGAACCAGGCTTCGTCCTGCACGGTGAGCATGAAGCCCGCCACGGTGCCGACCAGCAGGCAGAGCGCGGCGATCAGGATATGCCAGCGTGCCGAGCGCACCGCCGCCGGCAGCTCGCGCCCGAAGAAGGCGCGCAGACCTTCCGAGCGGCTTCGCGCGCGGCCCGTAGACCGCCAGGAACGCCCGGAGCGCGAGGCTTTCCAGGTAGAGCAGCAGGTTGCGGTCGAGCGCGATGGTGCGCGCGACCGACAGCGACGAGAGCGCGGCGCGGTAGAGGATCGGCAACCGCTGCAGCTCGTCGAGCGACAGCCGGCGCACGCCGCGTTGCTCGACCCGGCCGACGAGCCCTTCGAGCTCGCGCCAGCTCGCTTCGCGACCCTTGCGGAATTCGCTGCTCTTGAGAACGAGCTCCGACCTGCCTGGCATGCCGACCGCCGGCGGAGCTCGATCGGGAGCGGCGGCTTCCATCGTCATATCAGCCCCCGTTGCTTGATCAGCAGGTAGCGGTTGATGAGCGCGACCGAGCAGGCCGCGGCTCGGCACGTCGAGGCAGTGCACGCCGAGCCGCTCCAGCCGCTCGAACACGATGCTGCGCTCGCGCAGGAAATCGTGCGCGATCACGGCTTGTGCGACGTCGCCGAACTGGTTCGGCGGCGCATCGACCGCGCGCTGGAGCACCGAGCCGCGCTGGGTGACGAACACGACGACATGCCGGTTGGCGACCCGCTGCATGCTCTCGATCAGCAGCTCGGCGGTGACGGTATCGACGAAATCGGTGAACAGGATGACGAGCGCGCGCCGCTTGAGGCGCGCATTGAGCTCGGCCAGGCCGAGGGTGAAATTGGTCTCCTGGTGATGGTAGTCGAGCTCGGCGGTCGCGCGCTGGATGCGGGTGAAGCTCGACACCCCGCGCATCGGGCCGAGATACTGCCGCACCGCCGCATCGAAGCCGTAGGTGCCCACCAGGTCGCCGCCGCGGAGCGACACCCAGGCCAGCATCAGCCCGGCGTTGATGGCATGATCGAGCCGCGTGATGGCGTCGACCGGCTCGAGCATGAGATAGCCGGTATCGAAGGCCATGATCACTTGGTGATTGCGCTCGGTCCGGAATTCCTTGCACAGGAGCTTGCGATGGCGGGCGGAATGCTTCCAGTCGATGAAGCGGCTGTCGAACCCGGGGGCATAGTCGCGCAAGGCGTCGAACTCGGCGCCCTCGCCCGTCTGCTGCTCGTCTTGATGCCGTAGATCGCTTCCTGCGCGAAGAATTGCAGCGTCGCGCTGTGCACGCCGCGGACATTGGGCAGCACGTCGATGGTGCGGCCGACGGCGATCCTGCGGGTGAATTCGACGAGCCCGAGCGGCCCGCGCCAGCGCAGCCAGACATGGTCGATCTTCACCTGTCCGCGGCGGCGAGGAACGACTGGAAGCGCAATTCTGCGCCTCCCCATCGATCGGCAAGTCCCCGGCGACGATCTCCGTCGGCTCGACGTCGCCGCGCTTGTTCCGCGATCAACTCGAAATGCGTGGCCCGGCGCCACCGGGTAGCGCGCGATGACGGCCGTGATCGCCCCGCGCTCGCCGATATAGACCTTATCCGGCACCACGATCTTGACCTCGAGCAGCCGGCGGCGGAAACGCCAGCAGGGCGTCCGTTCCGGTCACGAGCAGGACCAGGAGGCCGTAGTTGAACGACAGCACCCAGAGGCTGGGATCGTAGATGACGACGAACAAGCGCGAGCGGAATCCCGCCGGCGAAGAGCAGAACCGCGCGGCTGGTCGGTCGGATCATCGCGGCCTATCGCGGTGCCGGCGTCTGGTCGAGGATCTCGCGCAGGATCCGGTCCGGCGTCGAGGCCCTCGATCTCCGCGCTCGGCGACATCGTGAGGCGGTGGCGCAGCACCGGCAAGGCAAGCGCCTTCACGTCGTCGGGGATCACGAAATCGCGGCCCTGCAGCACCGCGAAGGCGCGCACGGCGGCGGCCAGCATGTTGGCCGCGCGGGTCGAGGCGCCGACTTCCAGCGAGGAATGCTCGCGCGTCGAGCGGATCACGTCGACGATGTAGTCGATGAGCTCATCCGACAAGCGGACGGCGGTCACCGCCTCGCGCACTCCCGCGAGCGTCGCGGCGTCGGCCACCGGCTGCAGGCCGAAATCCTCGAGTCGCGGCATGGCGGAGCGGTGGCCGTGCCGCCGCACGATCTCGCGCTCCTCGTCGCGGCTGGGGTGGTCGATGATGATCTTGAACAGGAAGCGGTCGAGCTGCGCCTCGGGCAGCGGATAGGTGCCCTGCTGCTCGATCGGGTTCTGCGTCGCCACCACCATGAATTCATCGCCGAGCAGGTAGTCCTTGCCGTCGATGGTGACGGCGCGCTCGTTCATCGCCTGCAGCAGCGCGGCCTGGGTCTTGGGCGGCGTGCGGTTGATCTCGTCGGCGAGCAGCATCTGCGTGAAGATCGGGCCCTTGGTCAGGACGAAGCCGTTGGTCTGGAAGTTGAACAGGTTGGTGCCGAGCACGTCGCCGGGCATCAGGTCGGGCGTGAACTGGATGCGGCCGAATTGCAGGTGCAGGCCGGCCGCGAACGCGCGCGTGATCAGGGTCTTGGCCGTTCCCGGCACGCCTTCGAGCAGGATATGGCCGCCGACCAGGAGGCTGGTCAGCATCAGCTCGATGACCTCGTCCTGGCCGACCACGGCCTTGCGGACCTCGCCGCGCACCCCCTCAGTGATCGCGCGGATGTCTTGAACGTCCATCGAGTATCTCCCCCTTCCAACGATGAGTATCACGCGCGAGGCGAACCAGCGATGACGGATCCCGCCGCCGCGTCGTGCCGAGCTCGTCGGCGCCGCGCATCAGCGCGCCGCAATCGACTTCAACCCCGCGCGCGCCGCCGACCCGCTGCAGCCAGGCGATCAGCCCGGCGCCGGCGAGCTCGCGCGGCGCATGCAGCTGGCGTGCAACGTCGCGAACGGTTTCCTGGACGTAGCGGGCCACCATCACCGGCTGATGTCCTGTGAATTCGATCAGCTTGGCCATGTTCTGCAACAGGCTCCCGCGCCCGGCGCTCAGCGGCGGCGGCGCCGACTGCGGCGCGCCGAAGCGCGCCATCGTGGCCCACAGCAGCAGCGCGACGGCGATCAGCCCCTGGACGGTGGCGACCACGAACGGAAAGCGGAACAGCAGCATGAACGGGCTCGACGGCTTGGCGAGATAGCCGTGCACGGTCTCGTCGAACACGACGCTGCCGTCGCCGCTGCGCAGGCGCTTGATGATGGCGACCGCCAATGCGGCGTTGCCTTCCCGCGCCAGGCCGTGATTGGAAATCACGTCGGGGTCAGACAGCACCCAGATCCTGCGACCACGATCGCTGATCTCGCCCAGGAGCATGCCGCGCTCGCCCCCGATGATCGGCCGCAGGCCCGGGCCGCTCATCAGTTGAATGGGTGACGCGAGGCTCGGGGTGAGGCCGAGCGCATTCGTGGTCCAGGTCACGTCGCCGGTCTCGCGCACCACCTCGGCGCGCGGCGCCACCAGCCGCAGCGCCCACTGCGGTTCTCCAGGGAGGCGCTCCACGACCTGGCGCAGCCATCCGTCCGTCTGCTTGCTCGGTAGGCCGATCCACTTCGGCAGCACCAGCAGAATGTCGTCGGCCTTGAGCAGCGTGCGGATCTCCTCTTCCGATTGACGGGCCGTGCGCGGCTCGGCGATCACCAGGAGGCTTCCGTCCGAAAGCTTTTCCAGGGAGTTGTATCGGCTCTTGACGACCGGTATCCCCAGCCGCGTCAGGACCTCGGCGATGCCGGCATGGCCGATGGCCGAGCGCGAGAACGTGCTGGCGCCGGTGCTGTCCGGACCGGATTGTTCGCCACTGCTGCCCATGAGGAAGAGCGACGCCGCGAAGAGCACGACCGCGCCGGCGATCCATCCCATGAACAGCCGTCGGGAGAAGATCGGTTCGCCGTTCATGCGGCGCTCCGCTGCGGCACGGTGCCGTGCAGGGTTTGGACAAGCGCGTTGAAGCTGGCGCGGCAGGCCTCGTAGTCCGACAACGCGGCCGGATGCTCGCCGAAATAGGTCCACTCCACCCGGTTCACGATGTCGCGCAGCGAGGCGCGCCCCGCTTCCGAGAGCCGGGTGCTGCTGCGCAGGATTTCCCGGCTGGTGAGCGAATCCGCGAACTGCTCATCGAGGCCGGCGCGGATGTCGGCCAGGCTTTGCAGCAGCAGCACGTGCATGGCTTCGACGAACCGGCCTTCGGCGGCGAGATCGTCCGCGGCACCGAGCACCGCTGCCGGGGCGCGCGCCTCGCCGCTGCCGGCTGCGGTCTCGTCGGGGGTCCATGCCCCGCCCTGCCCCCATCGCCAGATCGGGATGTAGTCGCGGAAGGCATAGATCAGCACGCCAAGCCCGACTGCGATCACCAGCCAGAGCACCTCGCCCGGCATCTGGAAGTTGAAACGAGGCCGTTCCGGATCGCGCGGCAGCGTCGTTTGCAGATCGAGCTTGCGGATCACCTGCTCGGCCGTCTTCTGCACCTCCTGCGGGCTCTGCGCTGCCAGCGGGAGACCGAGGACGACAAGCGCAGACAGCGCGAATAGCGAATAGCGAATAGCGAATAGAAGATTGCCAATAACACGTACCGAACGCCGAGCAGTAGTGGCTCGCAAACCGCGGGTAGCCCTCGTCGCCATTCGCTACTCGCTATTCGCTATTCGCTACATCCTCGTGTCAGTCTATCCCCAAAGCCTTGAGTTTGCGATGGAGCGCCGATCGCTCCATGCCGACGAATTCAGCGGTGCGTGAGATGTTACCGCCGAACCTGCTGATCTGCGCCACCAGATATTCGCGCTCGAACACCTCGCGCGCATCCCGCAGCGGTAATCCCATGAGGTGCTCGCCGCCGTCGCCGCCCGGCATGGAGGGGACCATCGAGCCGACGTCCTGCGGCAGCATGTCGGCGGTGATGACCGCTTCCGGATCGCCGCCGGCCAGGATCATCAGCCGCTCGACGTTGTTGCGCAGTTGGCGCACGTTGCCCGGCCAGTCGTGCGATTGCAGCACGGCCATGGCATCGTCGCCGATCAGCCGCTTGGGCAGGCCGGTCGCGTGCGAGATCTGCTCCATGAAATACTCGATCAGATGGGGAATATCCTCGCGGCGCTCGGCCAGCGGCGGCACGCGCATCGGCACGACCGAGAGGCGGTGATAGAGGTCCTCGCGGAACTTGCCGGCGGCGATCTCGGCCTCGATGTTGCGGCCGGTGGACGAGATGATGCGCACGTCCACCTGCACCTTGTGGGTGCCGCCGACGCGCTGGAAGGTCTGCTCGACCAGCACCCGCAGGATCTTGTTCTGGGTCTCCCGCGGCATGTCGGCGATCTCGTCGACGAACAGCGTGCCGCCGTGAGCCTCTTCGAGCGCGCCGACCTTGCGCGGTTGCCCGTCGGCCGGCACCTCCACGCCGAACAGCTCGAGCTCCATCCGTTCCGGCATCATCGCCGCCGCGTTGATGACGATGAACGGCCCGTTGGCGCGCCCCGACTGGGCGTGGATCGCGCGCGCTGCCAATTCCTTGCCGGCGCCGGCGGGACCGATGATGAGGACGCGGCTGTTGGTCGGGGAGATCTTCTCGACCGTCTGGCGCAACTGGTTGATCGACGACGACTTGCCGACCAGCGTCGACGGTGACAGCTGCTTGAGCGCCTTGACCTCGCGCTTGAGCCGCGACGTTTCCAGCGCGCGCTGGGCGACCAGCACCAGCCGGTCGGCCTTGAACGGTTTCTCGATGAAGTCGTAGGCGCCCTGCTTGATGGCCGCGACCGCGGTCTCGATGTTTCCGTGACCCGAGATCATGACGATCGGCAGCTCCGGATGCTGGCCTTTCATCGCATCCAGCAACTGCAGCCCGTCGAGGCGGCTGCCTTGCAGCCAGATGTCGAGGAAGACCAGGTTGGGCCGCCGGCTCGCCACGTGCTGCAACGCGTCGTCGCTGTCACGCGCGGAGCGCGTGATGAAGCCTTCGTCCTGCAGGATGCCGGAAACCAGCTCCCGGATATCCGCTTCGTCGTCGACTATGAGGATGTCATCGGCCATGGGGTTCAAGCATTCGTTGCGAGTTGATGGATTTCAAGCTTGGTCAAAGGCTTCGACTCGCTGACGCCCGCGGATTCCGCCGCAAAGCGCAGCCGCATCCATGCTCCCCGTTGGCCGGGTATCTTGTTGGCGGCATCGCCGAGCTCGATGCGCCCGCCGTGCTCTTCCAGGATCTTGCCGACGATGGCGAGACCCAAGCCCGTGCCCTTCTCTCGGGTCGTGACATAGGGCTCGAGAAGCCGGCTGCGGTTCTCTTTCGGCAGCCCGATCCCGTTGTCCACCACGTCGATGACGATGTCGTCGCCGTCGCGGGCGGCCCAGACCCGGATATGGCCGCGGCCGAGCTCGGCCGGCGGCACGGCGGCGATCGCCTCGGTGGCGTTCTTGATGATGTTGGTGAGCCCCTGGGAGATGAGCCGGCGGTCGAATTTCGCCGGCATCGGGTCTTCCGCGATCTCGAGGTCGATGTCCATGTCGGCATTGCCGACGCGCTGGAGGAACACCACCTGGCGCACGGTGTCGGCGACGTCCTCGGCTGCCATCGCCGGCTTCGGCATGCGGGCGAAACGCGAGAACTCGTCCACCATGCGCTTGATGTCGTCGACCTGACGGACGATGGTATCGGTGCATTGCTGGAAGATGCCGGCGTCGTCCTTGATCACCGAGGCATATTTGCGCTTGAGCCGCTCTGCCGAGAGCTGGATCGGCGTGAGCGGGTTCTTGATCTCGTGCGCAATGCGCCGCGCGATGTCGGCCCAAGCGGAGGTGCGCTGCGCGGTCACGAGCTCGGTGATGTCGTCGAGGGTGAGCACATAGCCACGCTCGGCGGCGCCGGGTTGCTCGGTCGTGACCCGGACCGACACGTTGCGCTCGCGGCCATTGCGGTTGATGTTCACCTGGCCCTGCACCAGGCGCTGCCCGCCCGCGCGCGCGGTCGCGAACAAGTCGGCGAGCTCGGGCACGATCTCGATGAGCGGCCGGCCCAGCGCGTCGGCTTCCGAGCGCCCGACCAGTTGCTCGGCGGACCGGTTCAGGATGCTGATGCAACCCTCGCCATCGACGCCGATGACGCCAGCGCTGGCGCCCGCCAGCACGGCCTCGGTGAAGCGGCGGCGGCTGTCGATCAGGTCACGGGCGCGTACGATGTCGTCGCGCTGAGTGCGCAGCTCCTGCGTCATTTTGTTGAAGGTCTCGCCCAGCTGCGCGAGGTCGCCTTCGGCGCGCCGGGTCGGCACCTGGACGTAGAGATTGCCGGTGGCGACGACCTGCGCCGCGCCGATCAGGCGGCGGATCGGCGCCACCAGGTAATTGGCAAAGTTGAGGCCGATCCAGACCGCCGAGAGCAGCACGGTCAGAGCGATGACGGTGTACATCAATCCGAAAGCGATCTGGATGCCGACGCGGCGTTGCACGAGATCGGCATACTGGCTCACGCCGGCCTGCGTCGCCTGCAATTGCGCCATCACGCGCTGGTCGAGCACCCGTGCGATGTAGAGATAGATATCGTTGTAGCCGCGCAGCTTGATCACGGCGGCGACGTAATTGGGAAAGATCCCCACCTGCGGCTCGCTGTCGTCGCTGGCTCGCAGCACTTCGAGGGTCGGCTTCTCGAACGCCTGGCTGACCCTCGGGTCGACCTGGTCGATCACGTTGAGGTCCTTGTCGAGCAGCATGACCGCCGGCAAACCGCGGATCGATGCCTGGACCGCGAGGAACTGGTGGAACTGCTCGCGCGACTGATCGAACATCGGCTTGGCGCGGGCGAGCTCGATGGCGATGGCGATGCTGTCTCCGCGCACGAACTGGCGCTGCTCGCGCACATAGGCGTCGGCCACGATCACCGAATTCTCGATCAACGACCGCATCTGCTGCGAGAACAGGCGGTCGAGGCCGCGATCGAGGGTCACGCTCGCGACCACCGCCACCAGGACCGCGGGCGCCGCGGCGATGATGGAGAACAGGGCGACGATGCGCACGTGCAGCCGCGCGGCGGCGCGTCCGCGGCGGCGCGCCTGCACGACGCCCCAGACCTCACGCCCGATGACCAGAACGAGGAGAAAAATCGTGAATGCGTTGGCGGCCAGAAGCGAGACCACGACCTCGTGGGTCGGCGCGATCGAGGTGAGCCCCCCGAGCACGACAAAGGTCACCAGCGCCGACAGGAGGGCGAGCGCGACGGCGGCAAGGCCGAGCGCCCGCCCGGTCCCTCCGGACGCGGGAGCGGCGGCGGCCGTCGTCAGATCGGCGGTGGCGGCTTGGCCGACGGTTGTCATCAAGTGGTCTCGCCCCGAACGGGAACCCGTGGTAGCGCGATACAAGCGCCCGTTGGGTGACCCCCTGCTAGTCAACTGTATTGTTCATTGGTGCTTTTATACAACAATGTTGCCGGATTGCGACAAATCCGGGGCGCACTCGGGTACCCTGTGGCCAATTAGCATCATGCGTGGACTACCGATTTACCAGCGACCCGCGGGAACTCTTGCGGAATGCGGGGCGCGTCGCCACAACAAGCAGCAGACTTCGGTATCCAACGCCCTATCTCCTTCCGAAAGGACCACCCCGTTTGGCTCGCGAACCTCGAGCCATTTTCGCGAGCCGGCAAATCAAATGCGGGCAAGCGGTCTACTATTTGCTTCGCTCAATAAGTCCTCGTTCCACTCTCTCTAGACGTAAAAAACATGGCAAACGACAACGTTCATCGTCTTCAAGATACGTTCCTCGAGCATCTGCAGAGGAAACGAGCACCGGTCACGATTTTTCTGAGCAATGGTGTAAGGCTGCAAGGGATCGTTGCAGGATTTGATGCTTTCTGCGTCCTGCTTGACTGCGATGGTCATCAGCAGATCGTCTACAAACACGCCATAACCACGACGTCGCCCGCCCATGCCGTGGATCTCCAGGACAAATCCGGTCCTGTCGAGAAAATCCAGGTGGCGAAGCGGCCACTCATCGTCGAGCGCCGAAGTCGGTCACGATCGGTGCGGTGATCATTCCCGTCCAATCCGATCCTGGCAGATGGTGCGCAACGGCGCTGCGGGAGCGAGGGTGTTCGGCGCTCTACCGGCCTATCTGATTTTGACCACGACCCGGCCGCGTACCCCGCCTTCGACGATGCGCCGGCCGACCTCCACGACCCCCGACAGATCGATCTCGCTGGTCATCGCGGCGAGCTTGCCCGCGTCGAGATCGGATGCCAGCCGTTTCCAAGCCTCGCGCCGTCTTTCGATGGGACACATCACCGAGTTTATGCCGATGAGCGACACGCCGCGGAGAATGAACGGCGCCACCGTTGCCGGCAGATCAATCCCGCCGGCCAGTCCGCAGGCGGCGATGGCGCCGCCATAGCAGGTCATCGAAAGTACGTTGGCCAGCGTGGTCGACCCGACGGTATCGATGCCGCCGACCCATCGCTCCTGGCCGAGCGGCTTCGCCGCGCCGGCGAGCTCCTTGCGCTCGATGATGTCGCGGGCACCCAGGCTTCTGAGGTAGTCCGCCTCGGCCGGGCGTCCGGTCGAAGCGATGACGGTAAAGCCGAGCTTGGCGAGCAGCACCACCGCCACCGACCCCAATCCCCCGGCCGCTCCGGTGACGATCACGGGCCCCTGTCGCGGCGTGACGCCGTGGCGCTCGAGCGCCAGCACCGCCAGCATGGCTGTGAAGCCCGCGGTGCCGATCGCCATCGCTCCGCGCGTGCTGTTCCGTTCGGGCAGCCCCACCAGCCAGTCGCCCTTGACCCGCGCCTTCTCTGCGTAGCCGCCGAGATGCGTTTCGCCCACTCCCCAGCCGTTGAGAATGACCCGGTCGCCCGGCTTCCATTGCGGATGCGAGGAGGATTCCACCGTGCCGGCGAAGTCGATGCCCGGGAATCATCGGAAAACGGCGAACGACCGGCGCCTTGCCGGTAACCGCGAGCCCGTCCTTGTAATTCACCGTTGACCATTCGACGCGGACGGTGACATCGCCCGCCATCAGATCGGCTTCGTCGAAATCGGTGAGGCCGACCTTTTGTCCGCCATCGCCCTTCTCGACTACAATGGCCTTGAATGTCGCCACGCGTCGCCTCGGCGCTGGTATTCACATGTACAAAAAGCTTACCGTGCAATGCTGGCAGCGGCAACTCGACGTGCGCGATGCAATGGACGCAGTGACGCTCGATCGGTGGGTTCCGTTTCGCAACGACAGTGCCGTCGTTCGCTACCGAATTTTCGCCTTTCCGCACGCGGCGGGAAACGCCGCGTTTTATCGGCCCTTACAGCGGCTTATGCCTGCCGAGATCGATCTCTGTCCGGTTGAGCTGCCGGGTCGTGCCGCACGGCTCGGCGAGCGCCCACTAAACTCCATGAGCGCGCTGATGGAAGGGCTCCATCACGCGCTCCGGCCACTGATGACGGTGCCATTTGGCTTTTTCGGTCACAGCGTGGGCGCCTGGATGGCCTTTGAAGCCGCCCGGCAACTACGCTCAATCGACGGCCGGACTGCTGTGCATCTGTTCGTTTCCGGCCGCGGGAGTCCCGGCGCTGCCGCCGATCGGCCTCCGGAGCGCCCGCGGTCCGATCACGATTTGCTCGCCATTTTGAATCGCTTTGGCGGCACGCCTTCCGCGGTCATGCGACGCCCGGAATTGATAGCGGCTCTGCTGCCGGCCTTGCGAGCCGATCTTGCGCTCGCGGAAATGTACGCGGTTGACCCCGGGGATCGCTTGACTGGCCCCATCACTGCATTCGGCGGTGCCGACGACCTCTCTTGCACCGACTCCCTCCAGTCCTGGCGAGACTTTACCCACGCCGAATTTCGGACCTGCATTTTCCCAGGGGGGCATTTTTACTTCTCGCCCACGGCGGAGGCCCTCGCAAAGGAGATCATCCAGGACCTGCACGCATCGGCGGGCGCGCGTGCGGTGGCTGCGAGGTCGCCGACATGACGCATCCCTGCGCAGATCATCGACCGAGCCTCGCCGTCGGCGCCTGCTCAAACGATCGCCTACGATTCGAATATGAATGGACTACGTAATGAGGTGGCGATGGCAGCCGCATCACCGCCGGGCACTACGACCCGTGCCGCGCTACCCGCTGCTGCGGAACACCTGGATATCCAGGTCGCGGATCTTCTTGCGCAGCGTGTTGCGGTTGACCCCGAGCAGATCGGCCGCGCGGATCTGGTTGCCGCGGGTGGCCGCGAGCGTCACCGACAGCAGCGGATGCTCGATCTCGCGCAGGACGCGGTGATAGAGGCCGGGCGGCGGCAGATCGTCGCCGAAGCTCGCGAAGTAGGACGCGAGATGCCGCTCGACCGCGGCCGAGAGCCCCTCCTCCGAGCGCGGCTCGTCGTCGGCCGAGGCCATCGGCCGGCTGCGAGAGCTCGGCGTCGATCACGGCCGCCGTGATCGTCTCCTGCGGATAGAGCGCGGCGAGCCGGCGGGCGAGATTTTCGAGCTCGCGCACGTTGCCCGGCCAGCGGTGGCGCTTGAGCCGCTCGAGCGCGGCCTGGTCGAGCTGCTTGGCCGGCAGGCCTTCGCGCTCGACCTGGGTGAAGAAGTGCCGGATCAGGTCGGGCACGTCCTCGATGCGCTCGCGCAGCGGCGGCAGCCGCAGCGGCACGACGTTGAGGCGGAAGAACAGGTCCTCGCGGAACAGCCCCTGCTGGATGAGGATGCGCAGGTCCTTGTTGCTGGCCGCGATGATGCGCACGTCGGCCTTGATCGGCGTGCGCCCGCCGACGGTGGTGTATTCGCCCTGCTGCAGCACGCGCAGCAGCCGCGTCTGCGCCTCCATCGGCATGTCGCCGATCTCGTCGAGGAACAGCGTGCCGCCCTCGGCCTGCTCGAAGCGGCCGGAGCTGCGGGTATTGGCGCCGGTGAACGCGCCCTTCTCGTGGCCGAACAGCTCGGACTCGATGAGGTCGCGCGGGATCGCCGCCATGTTGATGGCCACGAACGGGCCGCTGCGGCGCTTGCCGTAGTCGTGCAGCGCGCGCGCGACCAGCTCCTTGCCGGTTCCGGATTCGCCCGTGATCATCACGGTGAGATCGGTCTGCATCAGGCGGGCGAGCACGCGGTAGATTTCCTGCATCGCCGGCGAGCGGCCGACGAGCGGGATGGAGTCGAAGTCCTCCGGCTTGGCCGCCGGGCGCGTGCGTTCCTTCGGCTCCGACAGCGCGCGGCCGACGATCGCGATCAGCTCCTTGAGATCGAAGGGCTTCGGCAGATATTCGTAGGCGCCGCGCTCGGATGCGCGCACCGCGGTCATGAACGTGTTCTGCGCGCTCATGACGATCACGGGCAGCTCCGGCCGCAGCTTCTTGATGCGCGGCAGGAGGTCGAACGCGTTCTCGTCCGGCATCACCACGTCGGTGATGACGAGATCGCCCTCGCCCTGGCTGACCCAACGCCACAGCGTTGCGGCATTGCTGGTCGAGCGCACTTCGTAACCTGCGCGCGACAGCGCTTGGTTGAGCACGGTGCGGATCGCCGCATCGTCGTCAGCCACCAGAATGCTTCCAGCGGGCATTGGCATCCTCTTCAGGTAGCGTCGCCCGGCTCGGCGTCGTCACCCAAGAACATGGGCATCAGCACTCGAAAGATCGTTCGTCGCGGTTGCGACTCGCATTCGATGATCCCGCCGTGGTCGCCGACGATCTTGGAGACCAGCGCGAGACCGAGGCCCGATCCGGTCGGCTTGGTGGTCACGAAGGGATCGAACAGATGCGGCAGCAGATCCTCGGGAACGCCGGGACCGTTGTCCTTGACGCAGAATTCGAGCGGCAGCGAGACGCGCGTCTTGCTGCCGGGCAGCGACAGCCGCACGCCCGGCCGGAACGCGGTCGAAAGGTGAATCTCGCCGTCGTTCGCGGTCTCGCCGATCGCCTCGGCGGCGTTCTTCACCAGGTTGAGAAAGACCTGGATGAGCTGGTCGCGATTGGCCGAGCACCGGCGGCAGCGAAGGATCGTACTCCTCGACGAACTTGATGTGGCGCGCGAAGCCGGAATGCGTCAGGCGCTTCACGTGCTCGAGCACCACGTGGATGTTGACCGGCTCGCGCTCGACCGGCCGCTCGTCGGTGAACACCTCCATGCGGTCGACCAGCTTCACGATGCGGTCGGCCTCGTCGCAGATCAGCCGCGTCAAGGTGCGGTCGTCGTCGTCGCCGACCGACTGCTCCAGCAGTTGCGCCGCGCCGCGGATGCCCGAGAGCGGATTCTTGATCTCGTGGGCGAGCATGGCCGCGAGCGCGGTCACCGAGCGCGCGGCGCCGCGATGGGTGAGCTGGCGGTCCATCTTGTCGGCGATCGTGCGCTCCTGCAGCATCACGACCACATGATCCGGCCGCTCCGGCAGCGGCGCGACATGCAGATCGACCAGGCGCTCGCCGGGATTGCGCGGCGTGCCGAGATCGACCTTGTATTCGTTGACCGCGGCGCCGCGCCCGCGCACCTGCTCGATGAGCGCGAGCAAGGGGCTGCCGAACGGCACGAGGTCCTTGCAGCAGGTGGCGGCGCAAGCAGCGGCAGGGAGGCCTCGAAGAAGGATTCAGCCGCCGCGTTGGCGTTGGCGATCCGCCCATCGGCCGCGACCATGATCACCGGATGCGGCAGCGCGTCGAGCACGGCGTCCGACGTGCCAGACGGCAGCGTCGGCATCGGCGTGGCGAGGGAGCGGGTTTGGGCTCGAGCCGGCTCATGCGGCCTTCCGCTCGCTTGCGGAGGAGCGACAGCCGTACCCGCGAAAACGGCGTAGGCGTCGGCGAGATGGCGGCGGACGCGAGCCGGATCGTCGGCAGTCAGGACGCGGCTGCGATGCGCCTTGAGCAGCGCTCTCGGATGCGCCCGCGGTCTCGGCCGCCGCATCGAGCGCCCAGCCGAGATGCTTGCGTGCATGGCGGCGGCCGATCGCATGGCCGTGATGCGACAGCATCTCGTCGTAGAGTCGCTCGATCAGCGTCAACTGGGTTGCAAGCGGCGGCGCGCCCTCGCAGCGGCCGCCGGCAAGGTGGACGCGCGATCTGTCCGGGCAGCCAGGGGCGGCCCTGCGCCGCGCGGCCGATCATGACCGCGTCCGCGCCGGAGGCCGCGAGCGCCGCCACCGCGTCCTCGTAGCCGCAGATATCGCCGTTCACCACGACCGGGATCGACACGCTGTCCTTGACCGCGCGCACCGCGGCCCAGTCGGCGCGGCCCTTGTAGAACTGGCAGCGCGTGCGCCCGTGCACGGTGATCAGCTGCACGCCGGCACCTTCCGCGCGGCGCGCGAGCTCCGGCGCATTGATCGAGCGGTCGATCCCAGCCGAGCCGCATCTTGAGCGTCACCGGCACCGACACCGCCGCGACGGTGGCGTCGATCAACGACAGCGCATGGTCGAGATCGCGCATCAGCGCCGAGCCCGACTGCGCGCCGGTCACGTGCCGCGCCGGACAGCCCATGTTGATGTCGATGATGGCCGCACCCGAGGCCTCAGCGATGCGCGCCCCTTCCGCCATCCAGCGGGCCTCGCAGCCCGCGAGCTGCACCACGTGAATGCCCGCCCCCTGCCCTTCGGCGCGCAGGCGCGCGTCGGCGCAGCCTTCGGCCAGCGCCTCGCTTGCGGTCATTTCGGAGACCACCAGGCCGGCCCCCAGCCTGGCCACCAGCCGCCGGAACGGCGCATCGGTCACGCCCGACATCGGCGCCAAAATTACCGCGGATCGGCAGCGACAGGTTGCCGATTACTACTGGTCCGGGCCGGGAAAAGTTCGTCAAAGAAGGCACTTAGCGTCCATGCACAGGATTTAGGCGATCATTCCCAATCTGCATATAGTTTAGCCAATTGCTATGAATGCGCAAGTGCTGCACTGCAAAAATCCTCACTTTGCTTAAGGCAGCGGTTCCCACCGTCGCCGGGACATGCGCTAAAGCCATCGCGAGCATCGGCTTTTAGATCGCGGGATATCTGGAATTGCAGCATTCTGCAGGCAAGGTGGCAGCCGTCGTCGTGGCAGCCGGCCGCGGGCTTCGCGCCGGCGGCGACATGCCCAAGCAGTACCGGCAGATCCTGGGCGAGCCGGTGATCCGGCCGAGCCTTGCGACTTTGGCGGGCCACGCCGCGATCTCGGCGGTGCAGCCGGTGATCCATCCCGAGGACGCAGCCCTCTACCGGCCGGCGACCGCAGGGCTCGACCTGCTGCCGGCGGTGCCCGGCGGCGCGTCACGGCAGGCCTCGGTCTGCGCCGGCCTCGAGGCGCTGGAGCCGCTCGCGCCGGACCTCGTGCTCGTGCACGATGCCGCGCGGCCGTTCGCTTCCGAAGCGCTCATCTCGCGGGCGATCGCGGCGGCGCAGGCGAGCGGCGCGGCAGTGCCGGTCATCCCAGTCGCCGACACCGTCAAGACGGTCGACGCGGCGGGCGCCGTGACCGGCACCATCGACCGCGCGCAGTTGCGTCTCGTGCAGACGCCGCAGGCCTTCGGCTTCACGGCCCTGCTCGACGCCCATCGCGCGGCAAGAGCGGCGGGCCGCGATGACTTCACCGACGACGCCGCGCTCGCCGAATGGGCGGGACTGGCGGTCACCACCTTCGAGGGCGAAGCAGGAAACGTGAAGCTGACCACGAACGAGGATTTCACCCGCGCCGAAGCGAGCGAAGCTCGCGGCCTTGAGCGACGTGCGCACCGGCTTCGGCTTCGACGTCCACCAGTTCGGCGCCGGCGACCACGTGACGCTCGGCGGCGTGAAGCATTGCCCATGGACAGGGCCTGTCCGGTCATTCCGACGCCGACGTGGTTCTGCATGCGCTGGTCGACGCCATCCTCGGCGCGCTGGCCGACGGCGATATCGGCGTGCATTTCCCGCCGAGCGATCCGCAATGGCGCGGCGCCTCCTCCGACCGGTTCTTCACCTTCGCGGTCGAGCGACTGCGCAAGCGCGGCGGGCGCATCGCCCATCTCGACGTGACCATCGTATGCGAGGCGCCGCGGATCGGCCCCCATCGCGATGCCATGCGTACCAAGCATCGCCGAGCTCGCCGGCATTCCGGTCGAGCGCGTGGGCGTGAAAGCGACCACGAGCGAAAAAATGGGCTTCACCGGCCGTGGCGAAGGCATGGCGGCATTTGCCAATGCCACCGTGCGCCTGCCTTGGAGCGATTGAATTCGGAGCGGTCGATGTCGGATCCGGAACTGATCGAGCGGGCAAGTGAGTTGCTCGATCTTTGCCGCGCGAGGAAGCTCAAGATCGCTGCCGCGGAATCCTGCACCGGCGGACTCGTGGCGGCAACGTTGACCGAGATCGCCGGCTCCTCCGACGTGTTCGAGCGCGGCTTCGTCACCTACAGCAATGAGGCCAAGATCGCGATGCTCGGCGTTCCGGCGTCGGTGCTCGAAGCCCACGGCGCCGTGAGCCGCGAGACCGCCGAGGCCATGGCGGCGGGCGCGCTCGCGCACGCGCCCGTCGATCTCGCGGTGTCGATCACCGGCATCGCCGGGCCGGGCGGCGCGGTGGCGGGCAAGCCGGTCGGCCTCGTGCATTTCGGCGGCGCGACCCGCGGCGGACGGCGCCTCCACCGCGAGCGCAGATACGGCGACATCGGCCGCGCGGAGGTCCGCCATGCGTCCGTTCTGGAGGCGCTGGCGATGCTGCGGGAACTCGCCGAATAGTGACCTTCGCGGTTGTCCCACGGCGGTCGGTCTTCCGAAAAAAAGTGCTAGAATCCGGGCCGGCTCGGGAATGATCCGGCGCCCGCCGGGTTCGTTCTGTCATCGATCTGCGACGGGCGCTCGATAACGTGGCCCGACCGGAGCCGAAGATCGAAGGGAGGACTGCAATGAACACCAAATCGAAAATCGTGCTGCTTGCGTCGGTGCTGTCCGCAAGCGTGTCTGTTGGCGCGCAGGCGCAGCAGCAACCGCCGCAATCGCCCAACATGACCTTTTTCATCACCAGCACGGGCCCCGGCAAGGGCGGGGATCTCGGCGGGCTGGAGGGCGCGGATCGTCAGTGCCAGACGCTCGCAACGGCGGCGGGCGCAGGCAGCAAGACCTGGCGCGCCTACCTCAGTACCAATGCCGCCGCGCAGGGCGGACCGGTCAATGCCCGCGATCGCATCGGGGCCGGTCCCTGGCAGAACTTCAAGGGCGAGGTCATCGCGCAGAATGTCAACGACCTGCACAGCGACAACGCCAAGCTCGGCATGCAGAACTCGCTGACCGAGCGCGGCACCATGGTCGCCGGCGTCGGCTACACGCCGAACTATCACGATATCCTGACCGGCTCGACGGCGGAGGGCCGGGCGTTTCCCGGCAACCTCAACCTGACCTGCAACAACTGGACGAGCGGCACCTTCGGCCACGCCATGGTCGGCCACACGGACCGCCGCGGCCTCGCGGACACCGTCTACGCGAAGTCCTGGAACGCGTCGCATATGTCGCGAAGCTGCACCCCGGACGACCTGCGCGCCACCGGCGGCAACGGCTTGTTCTACTGCTTTGCGCAATAAGCGTTCGAAAGGGAGAAACGCAATGAACAGAATGGTGACGATTTCCGCGGTCGCCGCAGCGACGCTGCTCGTCGGCGCGCCGGCGAGCCTCGAGGCGCAACAGGCTGCGATGACGTTCTTCATCACCAGTGTCGGGCCCGGCAAGGGCGGCGACCTCGGCGGGCTCGCCGGCGCCGATGCGCACTGCCAGAGCTTGGCGCAAGCGGCGGGCGCGGGCAATCGCACCTGGCGCGCTTATCTCAGCAACTTCGCGCCGCCCGGTGTCACGCCCATCAACGCGCGCGACCGCATCGGCAACGGCCCATGGCACAACGCCAAGGGCGTGCTCATCGCGCAGAACGTCGACGATCTGCACGGCGACAACAGCAAGGTCAACAAGGAGACCGCGCTCACCGAGAAAGGCGAGGTCGTCAAGGGCCGCGGCGACACTCCCAACCAGCACGATATCATGACCGGCTCGCAGATGGACGGCCGGGCGTTCCCGGGCAACATCAACGTCACCTGCGGCAACTGGACGAGCAGCACGTTCGGCAGCGCGCTGGTCGGCCACCACGACCGGCAGGGCATCGCCGACACTCCGTTCCAGAAGTCCTGGAACTCGTCGCACATGTCGCGGAGCTGCAGTCAGCCCGACCTGGTCGCCACCGGCGGCAACGGCCTGTTCTACTGCTTCGCGGCGCAATAGCTCGAGCGCCTCAGCGCCCAAGCTTTTTGCGCAGGATCGCGCCGAAAATATCGGAGTAGTCGTCGGTCCATGCAGCAACGCGCGGGTCGGGTTCGACCTTTTGCCAACCCGCGCGTCGCGGCAGATCGCCGAGATCGGCGTCGCTGCGCGCGAGCGCGGCGACGAGCGCGTTCGTCTTGTAATCGTACGGAATCGCGTCTCGCCTGCGATCCTCCTTGACGTAGGCAACGAGGCCCTCGGCGGCGGCCACTGCCGCGACCACCCGCGCCAGCTCCATATGCCGATTGGAAATGTGGAGGACCAAAACGCCGTGCGGCGCGAGCCGCGTGAGATAGCCGGCGACCGCTTCGCGCGTCAGCAGATGCACGGGAATCACGTCGGAGGCAAAAGCGTCGAGGACGATGAGGTCATATCGCTCCGGCGATGCTGCAAGCGTGAGTCGCGCGTCGCCGAGAACGACGGGAATCCCCGGCGCACAGGACGATATGAAGCTGAAGAAGCGGGGATCGCGCGCGAGCCGGACGACGTCGGGGTCGATTTCGAAGAAGGTCCACTGCTCATTGCCGAGCTTGTGACAAGCAAGGCTGCCGGCGCCAAGCCCCACGATCGCCACTTGGCCCAGTCCGCCGCGCACCGCCCGCACCGCTTCGATCGTCTCCGATATCGGTCCGCCGAAATAGAAATATGTCAGCGGCTCCGGCGACGCGCCCGGCGACGGGTTGCCGATGCGCTCGGCGCCATGCAAGGTCGTGCCGTGGTAAAGGAGCCGGTGGCGGCTGTCCGCTGTTTCGACGACCTGATGAACTCCGAAGAAGCTCCGCAACGTCTCGATACGATTGAAGCCGGGCTGCCACAAGCCGGTCACGACGAAGGCGAGCACGGCCAGAGCGAAGAACCGGGCCGGCCGGTGGCGTTGCAGCAACATGACGGCGGCGAGCGCCACGAGCGCGACTTGAAACGCTGATTTCGCCGCCTCTGGAAGGCGAATGTCGAGCACGAGCTGCGCTGCGATGGCGAGCCCCGACAACGCGAGAATTGGACCCGCCTCCGTCAAAAATCGGCGCGGTCCGCCCGCAAACATGCCGGGCAGCACCAGCAAGCCCGCGAGCAGCAGGATCGGATACTCGTAGACGCGATTGAAGATGTAGGGTGCCAGTAGCGCGGCAAAGATGCCGCCGAGCACGCCGCCGAGCGAAACCCAGAGATAGAATTCGGTGAGGAGCGCCGGTGCCGGACGCCTGCGGTAGAGCTCGCCATGGCACAACAGCGCGAGCAGCAGGAACGCCACGAGATTGATGACGATCATGGCAAGCCAGAACGTCTTGTCGCCCGCGCCGAGCAGGCCGATCGACAGCGGCGCCACCAGGATCGGTACCAGCAGGGCAACGGTCCCAGGCGAAATCCAAGACCGCTCGCGGAAGACGGCCGCGAAGGTGAGGAGATAGATCGCGAGCGGCATGACCCACAGGAACGGCGCGGCCGCCACGTCCGTCGTGATGTAGGAGGTCACCGCGATGACGAGGCCGGACGGGATGGCGGCCAGCGCCATCCACGCCAGTCGAGCGCGCATCGACGCTGGCTCGGCCGCGGTATCCGTTGCGACGATGCTCGGCCGGCGCGCCACGAACAGGCTGACCGCGGCAATGAGAATGGCAAGGACCGCAAAACCCGCCGACCAAAGCTGCGTCTGGTCCTTGAGCGGGAGCATCGGCTCGATCGCGATCGGATAGGCGATCAGCGCGGCGAACGATCCGAGATTGGACGCGGCGTAGAGGACGTACGGATTGCCGGCCCGGGGATGGCCGCTGGCCGCGAACCAGCCCTGCAGGAGCGGCGCACTCGCCGACAGAGCCGCGAACGGCAACCCGATCGAGACCGCAAACAGGCCGATGAGCCACAGCGCGATGCCGCTCGTCGTCGGCGGCCCGAAGACATCGGCGATGCCGATCGGCAAGGTCAGCGCCGCGGCCGCGAGGACTCCAAGATGGACCAGCGCGCCGCGCCCCAGCGGAAGCAGCCGTACGAGCAGATGAGCATAGGCGTAGCCGGCAAGCAGCGCTGCCTGGAAGAACACCATCGCCACCGACCACACGGTGGGCGCGCCGCCGAGCCGCGGCAGCACCATCTTGGTGAACATCGGCTGCACCAGGAACAACAGCAGCGCGGATAGAAAGAGCGCGACGGCAAACAGTGCGGGCGCCAGACGCAACGCTGCCGAACCGGGCCCAAACTGCGGCGTTGACGCGGTCGGTTCGAGGGTCGTCATCGGGAGTTCCACGAAGCCCCGACATACGATGCTAGCCACCGGGCGTTAACCGCCGCTTACCTCGCATAAACCGCGTCCGCCCGACGCTCGAAAGCCGCGGCCATCCGGCGGAACACGAGGTCGAACATCGAGCCCATGAGCAGGCCGAAGGTGCGGCTCTTGAACTCGTAAGAGATGAAAAATTCCACCTCGCAGGTTCGCTCGCCGGTGGCGTGAAAGGTCCAGCGGTTCTCGAGCCGGCTGAACGGGCCTTCGAGATATTCGACCAGGATCTGCAAGTTCGGCCGGTCGAGCGTGACGCGGCTGGTGAAGGTCTCGTGCACGAACTTGTAGGCGATCGTCATGTCGGCAACCACGACCTCGACGCCTTCCGGCTCGGGGATGCGCGTGCGCACCTTGAGCGTGCGGCACAACGGCACGAATTCCGGATAACGCTCCACGTCCGCGACGAGATCGAACATGTCGGCGGCGGCGTGTCGCACGCGACGCTTGGTGGAGAATTGCGGCATCAGCGCGCCCCCGCCGACGCCAGGAGATTCTCAGCCTCGCGGTCATTGCCGAGGCGGACCACCCGCAAATGGGCGCCGTATTGGGCAATCGCGTTCACGATACGCGGGTGATGCTTGATGGGAAATTCCCAGACGTAGCGGAGGAACGTAAAGTCGAATTGCTCGGGGCATCCTTCCGGCAAGTCCGGTCGCGTACGGCCGTATCCCGTCAGCACGCGTAGCAACACCCGGCGCATGCAAATTCGGCGCGGATAGTCGAGCCAGATGACCGTATCGGCGCGGGGCATTCTGATGTCATAGGTGTTGGAATAATTCCCATCCATGATCCAGGCGGGCGCGGCGGCAAGCGCAGCAACCTGTTGGCGCCAAACCTTGAGGTCGGGCAGCTGCCAACCGGGACGCCAATGATGAAAATCGAGATGGATCAAGGGCAGCCCCGTGTTTCTTGCGAGCTTGCGCGCAAATGCCGTTTTCCCGGCGCCGGGACAGCCGATAACCAGCACGCGATGCCACGGCCGGTCAGATACATCCGAGCTTTGCATGCCGCGCCGCCTTGAGCCGCGCAAAGTCGTCACCCGCATGGTGCGAGGAGCGCGTCAGCGGCGAGGACGACACCATCAAGAAACCCTTCGCGTAGGCGATGGTCTCGTAGGCCTTGAACTCGTCGGGAGGCACGAAGCTCACGACCGGATGATGTTTGCGCGTGGGCTGCAGGTACTGCCCCATGGTGAGGAAGTCGACGTCGGCCGCGCGCAGGTCGTCCATCACCTGCAGGATTTCGTTTCGCTCCTCGCCGAGGCCCACCATGATCCCGGACTTCGTGAACATCGCGGGATCGATCTCCTTCACCTGCTGCAACAGGCGAATGGATGCGAAATAGCGCGCGCCCGGCCGCACGGTGAGATACTTCGACGGCACGGTCTCGAGATTGTGGTTGAACACATCCGGCCGTGCCTCGGCCACGACTTCGACCGCGCCCGGTTTACGCAGGAAATCGGGCGTGAGCACCTCGATCGTGGTCGCGGGGCATTGCGCGCGGATCGCGCGGATGACGGCGGCGAAATGCGCGGCTCCGCCGTCGTCGAGATCGTCGCGGTCGACGGAAGTCACGACCACGTGCGCCAAGCCGAGCTTTGCGGTGGCGTGCGCGACGCGCGCGGGCTCATTTTCGTCCAGAGGGCCTGGCAAGCCGGTCTTGACGTTGCAGAAGGCGCAGGCGCGCGTGCACGTGTCCCCCATGATCATGAAGGTCGCGTGCTTCTTCTCCCAGCACTCCCCGATATTGGGGCAGCCCGCCTCTTCGCAGACCGTGTGCAGTCCATTGGCCCGCACGATGGCCTGCGTCGCGGCATAGCCCCTCGAGACCGGCGCCTTGACCCTGATCCAGTCGGGCTTTTTCAGCACGGGCGCGTCCGGCCGATGCGCTTTTTCCGGATGGCGCGGTCTGTGGGTGGCATCCAGAACGACGGTCATGGCAACTCCGGGACTCGAGGGGATACTTACGAGCCCACCCCGACCGGCGCAAGCCACGCTCGACAGGTCAGGACGGCCGAATTACCGCTCTTTTGACCGGAAATTGCGGGCGACATAGAGTTGGCCGCAGGATATTCGCCGCAGGAGCCGTTCATGCTCAGTCGTCGTGTCACGCTCGCCGGCCTCGCCGCACTCGGCCTGCCGCTGCGCGCCCGCGCCCAGTCCTTTCCGAGCCGGACCATCACCATCGTCGTGCCCTACCCGCCCGGCGGCCCGATCGACGCCTTGGCGCGGCTGATCGCGCAGGAAGGCGCGAGCGATCTCGGTCAGTCGATCGTGGTCGAGAACCGCGCAGGCGGATCCGGCATCATCGGCACCAATGCGGTGGCGCGCGCGGAACCCGATGGTCATACGCTGGTGCTCGGCACCAACCAGACCCACGCCACCAATCAGAGCCTGGTCAGGAATTGTCCGTACGACGCGGTGAAGGATTTCACGCCGGTCGCCGGCATCGCGGCGATGCCGCACGTGCTGATCGTGCGCAACAGCCTCGCCGCCACCAACGTCGGCGAAGTCGTCGCCATGGCGAAGGCGAAGCCGGGCAGCCTGAACTTCGGCTCGACCGGCATCGGCTCCGGCGCCCATCTCGCGAGCGAGCTGTTCAAGACCAGGGCCGGCATCGACATGTTGCACATTCCGTTCAAGGGGCTCTCCCCAATGCTGACGGAGCTTCTCGGCGAGCGCATCGACCTGAGCGTCGCGCCGCTGCCCGGCCTGATCGGGCAGCAGATCGAGCAAGGCACGGTGCGAGCCCTCGCTCTCGCCAGCGCAAAGCGCGTGCCGCAGCTGGCTTCGGTGCCGACCTTCGCCGAGGCGGGCGTCACAGGCGTCGAGGCGGATGCCTGGTCCGCTCTGTTCGCGCCGGCGAAGACCCCGCCCGCGGTCGTCGAGCGCCTCTACCGCACGGTCGCCGCGGTGCTCTCGAACGACGCGGTGCGCGCGACCATGGCGAAACAGGGCATTCCGGCCGCGCTCAAGACGTCAGCCGAGATGGCTGCCATGCTCCCAGGCGAAGTCGAGAAATGGGCGGCGGTGATCAAGACGGCCAATGTGGTCGTGGAGTACGCGGCGTTATCCCGCGACGTCGAGATTGAAAAACTGCGTGGCATTGCGCCACAGAATTTTTTCTTTGTCGGTCGGCGAGATCGCAAGTCCGTTCACGATGTCCACGTGCTCCTTGGGATCGATCGGGACCGGGCCGTAGTCGGTGCCGAACATCACGCGGTCGGCGCCGAACACCTCGACTGCCTCGCGCACATGCGGCGCCCAGAAGCCCATGGTGTCGACACTGAGCTTGGCGAGATAGGTGCTCGGAAGGTCTTTGCAGCGGATCACGGCGCGCTCGGGCATGCCGTCGCAGCCGAGCCGCCAGCCGAAATCGAGCCGCCCCATCACCGGCAAGAGCCCGCCGCCCATATGCGCCACCACTATCTTCAGGCGCGGAAAGCGGTCGAACAGGCCCGAGAGGATCATGCGTGCCAGCGCCATGGCCGTATCGAACGGGCGGCCCACCAGCTCGTCGAGCTTGAATTGGTCCATCTGCTGATCGTGCCCGATCGGAACTCGCGGCGGGTGGATGAAGATGGGCACCTGCTTGTGCTGCGCCCATTCCCAGAACGGAAAGGCCTCCTCGCCGTCGAGAAAGTGGCCGTGCCAGCTCGAGGTGATCAAGAGACCCTTGAAGCCGAGCGGCCCCAGGCAACGCTCGCCCTCCGCGACGTGGTTTCGATCGAGCGGGTTGAGCGTGCCGAGGCCCCAGTTCTTCGGCGAGCGCGCCACGATCCCAGCGATCTGATCGTTGACCGCCTTCACGATGTCGATCGCAGGTTTCTTGGACACCCAGGCGATCGCCTCCGCCGCGAAAGGCGTGCTGATGATCCTGCCGGTGACGCCGGCCTCGGCACAGACCTGCTCCTGCAGATCGAAATCGTACATGTCGTGATAGGACACCGCCGGCAGACCGCGAAAATTGGTCACCGCATTCTTGCCCACGGGCGTTCCGCGCATGGCGTCGGCCACGCCGAACGGATCGCCCGCGACGCGCGGCGAGCAGTGGGTGTGAACGTCGATGACGGGCATCAGATGTTCAGCACGCGCCCATAAGCATCAAGCACCGCCTCCTTCATCATCTCCGACAATGTCGGATGCGGGAAGACGGTGTGCATGAGCTCTTCTTCCGTGGTCTCGAGGTTCATCGCCACCACGTAGCCCTGGATCAGCTCGGTCACCTCGGCGCCCACCATGTGCGCACCGAGAAGCGCGCCGGTCTTCTTGTCGAAGATCACCTTGACGAGGCCCTGGTCCTCGCCGAGCGCAATGGCCTTGCCGTTGCCGACGAACGGGAAGCGGCCGACGCGGATGTCGAGCTTTTTCTCTTTGGCGGCCTGCTCGGTGAGCCCGACCGAGGCGATCTGCGGCGAGCAGTAGGTGCAGCCGGGAATGAGCTGTTTGTCCATGGGATGCGGCTTGAGGCCCTTGATCGCCTCGACGCAGATGACGCCTTCGTGCTCGGCCTTGTGCGCCAGCAACGGTGGGCCGGCGACGTCCCCGATGGCGTAGATGCCGGGCACGCTGGTGCGGCTGAGCGGATCGACCACGATGGCGCCGCGATCGGTCTTCACGCCAACCTTCTCCAACCCGAGATTTTCGATGTTGCCGGTGACGCCGACGGCGGAGATGACGCGCTCGACGGTGATCGTCTGCGTTCCGCCCTTGCCGTCGTCGATGGTCGCGACCACGCTGTCCGCCTTCTTGTCGAGCTTGGTGACCTTGGCGCCGGTCAGGACCTTGATGCCCTGCTTCTCGAATTGCTTGCGCGCGAACGCGGAAATCTCCGCGTCCTCCACGGGCAGAATTTGCGGCAACACCTCGACCAGGGTCACCTCGGAACCAAAGGTGCGGAAGAACGAGGCGAACTCCACGCCGATCGCACCGGAGCCGATCACCAGCAGCGATTTCGGCAGGCGATCCGGCACCATCGCCTCGAAATAGGTCCAGATCAGTTTCTTGTCGGGCTCGAGCCCGGGCAGCACGCGCGGCCGGGCGCCGGTGGCGATGATGATGTGCTTGGCCTGGTAGGCGCCGGCGCCGAGCGCGCCCTTCGGCGCTTCGCTCTTGCCGGCCTTCACGGTGATCTTGCCGGGCGCGTCGATGGCAGCCTCGCCCCAGATCACGGCGATCTTGTTCTTCTTCATGAGGAAGCCGACGCCATCATTGAGCCGCTTCGATACCGCGCGCGAACGCTTGACCACGGCCGCAGGATCGTAGCCGACGTTCTCGGCCGTGAGCCCGTAATCCTTGGCGTGCTGCATGTAGTGATAGATCTCGGCCGAGCGAAGCAGCGCCTTGGTTGGAATACAGCCCCAGTTCAGGCAGATGCCGCCGAGATATTCGCGCTCGACGATTGCAGTCTTGAAGCCGAGCTGCGCCGCCCGGATCGCGGTGACGTAGCCGCCGGGTCCTGAGCCGATGATGACGATGTCGAAGGAAGTATCTGCCATTCCGTTCACTCTGACCGAGACGCTATTGCACGACGAGCTTGAGCTCTTCCACCACCGGCTTGACCTTGGCGATCTGCTCGCGGAGCATCGCGCGCATCTCGGCTTGGGTGGAACCGGAAGGCTCGGCACCGACGTCGGTCATGCGCTTCTGAACGTCGGGATGCTTCGCCGCCGCGGCGATCTCCTGGTGCAGCCGGGCGATCACCGCGTCGGGTGTGCCCTTGGGCGCGAAGAAGCCGTTCCAGCCGCGTAGCTCCAGATTGGGGAAACCGAGCTGCGTCACCGTCGGAACGTCCGGCAACGCCGTTGAGCGTGTGGCGACCGCCATCGCCTTGAGCTGGCCGGTGCGTACACGCTCGAGCGAGCTCGAGAGCTGGTCGCCGCCGAATTGAATGCGGCCGGACAAAAGCTCCGTCACCAGCGGAGCTGCGCCGCGGAACGGCACGTGCTCCATCTTGATCCCGGTGTCCCGTTTGAGCACCTCACCCATCAGGTTCATGATGCTGCCGGGCCCAGTGGAGCCATAGAACAACGGGTCTTTTGCTTGCTTTGCGTGCTCCACGAATTCCTTGAGGTCGCGCACCGGAACCGAAGGGTGCGCCAGCAGCAACAGCGGCACATAGGCTCCGACCGAGATCGGTACGAAGTCCTGCTCGATATCGTGCTTCGAGCGGCCGACAAATTGCAGCGACGACGTCGTGGTCGTGAACGTGATGTTGTGGAACAGGAGCGTATAGCCGTCCGGATTTGCCTTCGCGACCTGATCCGCGCCGAGCGAGCCGCCGGCGCCGCCGACGTTCTCCACCACCACGGTCTGACCGAGCCCCTCCGTCATCCGCTGGGCAAAGAGCCGCGCCAGCATGTCGGTCGTGGCACCAGCGGGGAAAGGCACGATGATTCGGATATTTCGGGCGGGGAAACGCTCCTGGCTCTGCACCGAAGCCGGAACGAGCGCCATCGTACCGGCGAGCACCGCGGCGCCGACAATCCACCGACGCGTTTTTCCGTCCCACAACGACCTGTTCTCGTTCATGGCTTCCTCCGCTGATCGCATTTTTTCTTCGACCTGCCGTCGGCAGTCTTTGCTGCGCTGTTCACACCACCATCATCACAGGGCTCTCGATCAGCGCCTTGAACGCGCCAATGAGCTGCGCGCCGAGCGCGCCGTCGACGGCGCGATGGTCGGTCGCAAGCCCCACCGTCATGATCTGTGCCGCCTCGATCTTGCCGTTGCGCACGACCGCGCGCTCCTCGCCGGCGCCGACCGAAAGAATGGTCGCGTGCGGCGGATTGATGATGGCGTAGAATTCCTTGATCCCGTACATGCCGAGGTTCGACACCGCGCTGCTGCCGCCTTGATATTCTTCCGGCTTCAATTTCCGGCTCCGCGCGCGCGCGGCGTAGTCCTTCATCTCGTTCGAGATCACCGAGAGCGATTTCAGCTCCGCCTTGCGCACGACCGGGGTGATCAGTCCGCCTGGGATCGAGACCGCGACGCCGATGTCGGAATGCTTGTGGCGAAGCATGGCGCCTTCGGTCCAGGTCACATTGGCGTCCGGCACGCGCTGGAGCGCCAATGCGAGCGCCTTGATGACGAAGTCGTTGACCGAAATCTTGTAGGCGGGCTTGCCGTCCTTGTCCTTGGGCGCGGCGGCGTTGATCTCCTCGCGCGCCGCCAGGAGCTTGCCGATATCGCAGTCGACCGTGAGATAGAAATGCGGGATGGTGAGCTTGGCTTCGAGCAGGCGTCGCGCGATCACCTTGCGGATATTGTCGTGCGGGACGGTGTCGTAGGAGCCTTGCTCGAACAGCGCGCGGATCTTGTCGTCGGAAGGGGCCTGCACCATCGGTGCCGCCGCGCCGGCGGCGGCCGCGGGGGCAACGAGCCCCTTGCCCGATTTCGCCGCCTCCACGTCGCGTGCGATGACGCGGCCATGCGGGCCCGAGCCCTGGATGCGCCCGAGATCGATGCCGGCTTCTTTCGCCAGCCGCCGAGCGAGTGGCGAGGAGAAGACACGGTTCGCGCCCGGAGCGTCGAGCCACCGATGCCTGCGGGCTGGCTCGGCGGGGCTGCCTTCGGCGGTCGGGCTTGCGGCGCGCGGGCTGGTGGCAGCGCTTGCGGGCTTCGCCGCAGCTGCGGCTGCGGAGCCGCCGCCCTTCCCTGCCCCGGCAGCCGCCGCCTTGACGTCCTCCCCCTCCTCAGCGAGCACGGCGATGAGCTGGTTGACCGCCACGTCCTGCGTGCCCTGCGGGCACCACGATCTTGGCCAGCGTGCCCTCGTCGATCGCCTCGTATTCCATGGTCGCCTTGTCGGTCTCGATCTCGGCGATCACGTCGCCGGGCTTGACCTTGTCGCCTTCCTGCTTGAGCCACTTGGCGAGGTTGCCCTTCTCCATGGTGGGCGACAACGCGGGCATGAGGATATTGACCGGCATGAGTGACCTTCGATCGGCTAGCTGACCGCGCTGGTGGAGCCGGGATCGGTCGGGGCATCCATCTCAGCGTCGAACATCGAACGGATGCGCTCCAGCGCCTCGTCCTCGGTTAGCTTGGTTTCATTGGCGAAGATGCGCGCGGCATGTCTCGCTACGTCGGCAATCAGCATGCCCCAGGCCTGCGGATCGTCGAAGGCGCGGCGCAGCGACACGTGCAGGCCGCCTTCCACGATCGCCGCACGCAGGACCTCGACGCCGCCATGCTCGAGCGCGGTCGGCGGCACCTGCAGCGCGTCGAAGGTCGCCATGGGATCCCGTCCTATGCCCTACTGCGGGCCGATCGGCCCGACCGAGCTCGTGACGTCGGGCGGACTTCTCATGTCGGTCTCGAACGCCGCGCTGATGCGCGAAAGCGTCTCGGCCTGCGGAAAGCGGTCCTGGTGCGCGTAGGCGGCCGCCACCTGGCGGGCGACCTCGGCGAACAGCCGGCCCCAGTCGTCCGGTTGATTGAATACCGGTCGCAGCGTCAGATGCAGCTCGCCGTCGATGACGGCGCAGCGCAACACCTCGAAGCCGCCGCGCTCGTTCGCGGCCGGCGGAATGTTCAGCGCCTGATACGGATTGCTCATCGCATCCTCACCGGTAGCAGACCGCCTTTGCGGCGGCGACCACTTCGGCGACCGACGGCAGCGCGAGCTTCTCGAGATTGGCCGCGTACGGCATCGGCACGTCCTTGCCGGTGACCCGCGTCACCGGCGCGTCGAGCCAGTCGAAGGCCTGCTCGGTCACGACGGCCGCGATCTCGGCGCCGACGCCCGACTGCCGCCAGCCCTCCTCGACCGTGACGATGCGGCCGGTCTTCTTCACCGACTCGACGATGGTCGCGGTATCCATCGGCTTGAGCGTGCGCAGATCGATGACCTCGGCATTGATGTCGTCCTTGGCGAGCTCGTCGGCGGCCTTGAGCGCGTAGGTCATGCCGATCGACCAGGCGACGATGGTCACGTCGCTGCCAGGACGCGCAATCCTCGCCTTCCCGATCGGCACCAGGAACTCGTCGAGCTTGGGCACCGGTGAGCTTTGGCCGTAGAGGATTTCGTTCTCGAGAAAGATGACGGGATTGGGATCGCGGATCGCCGACTTGAGCAGGCCCTTGGCGTCGGCGGCGGTATAGGGCGCGATCACCTTGAGGCCGGGAATGTGCGAGTACCAGGAAGTGTAGTCCTGGCTGTGTTGGGCCGCGACGCGCGCCGCCGGACCGTTCGGTCCGCGGAAGACGATCGACGCGCCCATCTGGCCGCCCGACATGTAGCGCGTCTTGGCCGCCGAATTGATGATCTGGTCCATGGCCTGCATGGCGAAGTTGAAGGTCATGAACTCGACGATCGGCTTGAGGCCCGCCAGCGCCGCGCCGATGCCGAGCCCGGCAAAGCCATGCTCGGTGATCGGCGTGTCGATCACGCGCATGGCGCCGAACTCCTGCAGCAGCCCCTGGGTCACCTTGTAGGCGCCCTGATATTCCGCGACCTCCTCGCCCATGACGAAGACGTCCTTGTCGCGACGCATCTCTTCCGCCATGGCGTCGCGCAAGCGCCTCGCGCATCGTCATGGTGACCATCTCGGTGCCTTCCGGCACGTCGGTCTCGGGCGCGCTCCGCGGGCTCCGGAGCCGACGGAATGCCCGCCGGTGCGGATGAGCGCCTCGGGCTCCTCGACCCGCGGCCGCGATTCCTCCACCCGCTGCTCGAGCACGGGGTCCGCCTTCGCCTTGCGCGCCGGCGGCTTGCCGTCCTTGAGGGCGGCGGCGTCCTCGCCTTCCGCCAGGATCATGGCGATCGGCGTGTTGACCGCGACGTCGTTGGTGCCTTCCGGCACCAAAATCCGGCCGAGCGTGCCTTCATCGACCGCCTCGACCTCCATGGTGGCTTTGTCGGTCTCGATCTCGGCGATGACGTCGCCGGATTTGACCGCATCGCCCTCTTTCTTGTGCCACTTGGCGAGGTTGCCCTTCTCCATGGTGGGCGAGAGTGCGGGCATCAGAACTTCGATCGGCATAGACGCATCACCCGTTGGCGGCCTAGCGAGAGACCCGCGCGAGATTGGTTGCCACCGATGTCGCCGCCACGGCGAGCATCAGACAGGCGAGGAAGGCGACGAGCGCCTTGTTGACTATGGCCGCGTGCGCCGCGGCCGCGCCTTTGAGCCGTCCAAGCGCGAACGGCCAGGCGACAATGGCAAGCCACGCGAGCCGTGTCTGCCCATGTTCGGCAGCAAGAGCGCGCAACGTGCGCGCATAGAACCAGGCGCCGACGATCCAACTCGCGATCGCGCCCATGAAGGCAAGAGAGGCCACGATCGATGCGAATAGAGCCATGTCCTACCCGGCGTATACGTCGGTCCACAGCTCGGACGGATCGGGCTCGGCGTCATTGGTGGCGAACTCGGCGGCCTCGTTGACGATCGCGCGCACCTCGGCATCGATCTTCTTCAAGGCGTCCTCGTTGGCGAAGCCGCGCTTCAACAGGCGGCTGCGCACCTGCTCGATCGGGTCGTGCTCGGTGCGCACCTTGTCGACCTCTTCCTTGCTGCGGTACTTCGCCGGGTCCGACATGGAGTGGCCGCGATAGCGGTAGGTGAGCATTTCGAGGATCATCGGGCCATTGCCGTCGCGACACCATTGCACCGCCTTGTCGCCGGCGGCCTTGACCGCGCGCACGTCCATGCCGTCGACCCGCTCGCCCGGGATGCCGAAGGACGCTCCGCGATTGCAGAGCTCGATCGTGGCGGAAGCGCGTGCAACCGACGTTCCCATCCCGTACTGATTGTTCTCGATGACGTAGATCACCGGCAGCTTCCACAGCTTCGCCATGTTGAAGCTCTCGTAGACCTGCCCCTGATTGGCGGCGCCGTCGCCGAAATAGGTGAGCGACACGTTGTCGTTGCCGCGGTACCGATTGGCGAAGGCCAGGCCGGTGCCGAGCGGGCACCTGGGCCGCGACGATGCCGTGTCCGCCGTAGAAGTTCTTCTCCACGGAAAACATGTGCATGGAGCCGCCCTTGCCCTTGGAATAGCCCCCGCGCCGGCCGGTCAGCTCCGCCATAACGCCCTTTGGGGTCCATGCCGCAGGCCAGCATGTGGCCATGGTCACGGTAGCCGGTAATGACCTCGTCGCCCTTCTTGATCGCCATCTGCATGCCGACGACGACCGCTTCCTGGCCGATATAGAGGTGGCAGAAGCCGCCGATCAGTCCCATGCCGTAAAGCTGCCCGGCCTTCTCCTCGAAGCGGCGGATGAGCAGCATGTGGCGGTAGGCGGTGAGCTCTTGCTTCTGGTCGAACTCGGGCACCTCGGCGGGGTCATCCATGGACGCTCGGCGCGCTGCGGCAGGCTGGGCCGCGGGTTTATTGCTGGCAACGGCCATTTTTCTCCTCGGGGGGTGGGCTGGCATGGGTGAGGCGGCCGCTCCCCCAATAGCCGAAATTGCCGCACGGCGAAAGCGGATGGCGAGACTTGCGGGTAGGTCTCTTTGCAGCAGGAAATAGGCCGCCGGCACGGAATTCGCAAACTCGGGTGGCCGCCGCGGCGGTGCAGCGCGAAAGGAGGTCAGGGTTGCTTGAGACGCAGCGTGAGATCGCGAGGATCGGCATAGTTGAGCAGCGAACGGGCACGCTCGTCGAGCATGTCGGGGTCGATGCTCTCGGGCTTCAGCAGAGAAACCCGGCGCTCCCAACTCCCGCGCTCGGCCTTGAGCGTGGCGAGCTCGCCGGTCAGCTGGGCGATCTGCTGGTCGAGATCCTGCTTCGCCCGCAGGCCGCGGTTTCCGGAATAGGCGTTGAAGCCGAAATAGCCGATTACCAGCGCGGCGATGGTGTAGAGCGCCAGGGCATTGAGGACAGTGCGGAACCGCTTGCGGGTCACCATGGGCGCGAACCATGCGACGCCGAGGTGAACGAGGTGTTAATGCCCCCTCCGGACCACGGGTTCCACCCGAAGGAACGCATTAAGAAATCTGGATTATACAGTGCGCCGTCGTTTTTTATGACCGCTTCACGAGGGTGCCATGGTCATCGCATTGAGAAGCGCGCCGAGTACGATCCACCCCGAACAAGGGGCCGGCTTTTTGCTCATGGTCGTTCTGCTTTTGGCCGTGCTGTCGCCGGTCGGAATGGTCTTTCTCGCTCCGACGATCGCCATCGGCTTGGGAGGCGCGGGTCCGCTCGCCGTGGCGGATCAGGGCGGATGCGTGGTCGCGCCGGCATACGAGCCGCCTTGCCCGTCATTGGATTCGACGGTCGGTCGCTCGCGCTGAGCTGACGCGGCAATTCAGCCCAAGGCCTTCAGCGCCGCCCTGCCCGCATACTTCGCCTGCGAGCCCAGCTCCTCCTCGATCCGCAGGAGCTGATTGTATTTCGCCGTGCGATCGGAGCGCGCGAGCGAGCCGGTCTTGATCTGCCCGCAATTGGTCGCGACAGCCAAATCGGCGATGGTCGAATCTTCCGTCTCGCCGGACCGGTGCGACATGACGGCGGTGTAGCCCGCCTTCTGCGCCATCTCGACGGCGGCGAGCGCCTCGGTGAGCGTGCCGATCTGGTTGACCTTGACCAGGATCGAATTGGCGATGCCGCTCTTGATGCCGTCGGACAGCCGCGCGACGTTGGTTACGAACAGGTCGTCGCCCACCAGCTGGCAGCGTTTGCCGATCATGTCGGTCACCATCTTCCAGCCCACCATGTCGTCCTCGGCCATGCCGTCCTCGATCGAGACGATGGGGTAGCGGGAGACGAGCTCGGCGAGATATTTGGCCTGCTCTTCGACAGAGCGCTTTTTTCCTTCGCCTTCATAGACGTAAGCGCCGTTCTTGAAGAACTCGGTTGATGCGGGGTCGAGCGCGATCACGACATCCTCGCCGGCCCGGTAGCCGGAGGCCTCGATCGCATTCATGACAAAGCCGAGGGCCGCATCGGCCGACGGCAAATTGGGAGCGAAGCCGCCCTCGTCGCCGACATTGGTGTTGTGGCCGGCATCCTTCAGCGCCTTCTTGAGCGTCTGGAACACCTCGACCCCCATGCGCAACCCTTCCGCAAAAGAAGCAGCGCCCACGGGCATGATCATGAATTCCTGGAAGTCGATCGGATTGTCGGCGTGCACGCCGCCATTGACGATGTTCATCATCGGCACCGGCAGCAGCCGCGCCGAGGTTCCGCCGACATAGCGATAGAGCGGGGCATTCTGGGCGATCGCGGCGGCCTTGGCGACCGCGAGCGAGACACCGAGCACGGCATTGGCGCCGAGCCGGCCCTTGTTCGGCGTGCCGTCGAGCGCGATGAGCGTCTCGTCGATCTTGGCCTGCGCTTCCGCGTCCATGCCGCCGACGGCATCGAAAATCTCGCCGTTGACGGCGTCGACCGCCTTGCGCACGCCCTTGCCGAGATAGCGCTTGCCGCCGTCGCGCAGCTCGACCGCCTCGTGCGCGCCGGTCGAGGCCCCCGACGGCACCGCGGCGCGGCCCTTGGAGCCATCCTCGAGCACGACGTCGACTTCCACGGTCGGATTGCCGCGGCTGTCGAGAATTTCGCGGCCGATGATATCGACGATGGCGGTCATGGCACCTCACAGGCTGAAAATTACCGGTTTCGCCGCGCTTGTAGGCGATCCGGAGCCTTGCGCAAAGTGCCAATCAGAGCCCGCGGGCGCGTCAGCGTTGGGGTGCGAGGGCGAGTCTGCGCTTCAGCATCAAAATGGCCTCGGTCTGCGCCTGCGTGGGTTCTGCAACCTCCTCCAACATGGCGACCAGCTGATGCTTTTCAGTGACATTGAGCCGCTTGTTGAGGAGACCGGAGAACAAGCCTGCGGCCTGCTCGAAGCTGTCCGCGCGGCTCGCGATGAACCGCGCCTGGGTCATATGCTCGGTCAATTCCCGATCGAAACCGAACACTGCGCGGACAGCCGTCTCGATGGCCGCGATCTGCTCGCGCGTCGGGTCGCCGCCGGAGCGCACGAGGAGCAGCATCAGGATGGTCGCGGCATCGCGGGGATCATCGACCGCCGTCAACGGCGCGAGCCGTTCGCGTTCGCGCGCAATGACGAGACGCGCCTCCTGGCTGCGCCGGGAGAATACCGCCTGCACCTTGCTGAAACCATCCAGACGGAAGAACCAGTAGAGGAGCCAGAACGCAAGACCGCTCAATATGAGGGCAATGATGGGCATGATACGGCAGGTCCATTCGGATCGTTGATTGTTAATCCTAGGTAAGTGGCAGCAAGGCGACGACAGGTTCATCGAGCCTCTTGCTCATGGCTACCAATGAGTTAGTGATGCGCCTTGTTGGGAGCCGGATACCCATGTCGCGCATGACGCCGCCGAAGCATCTTGGCCGTTCGAGCCGCCTGCCCGCCTCGCCGGCGGAAGCCGAGCTCGACCGCGTCGCCAACCCGCACCCCGACACCAACTACGTCGCACGCTTCACCGCGCCCGAATTCACCACGCTCTGCCCGATCACCGGCCAACCGGATTTCGCGCATCTGGTGATCGACTATGTGCCCGGGAAATGGCTGGTCGAGTCGAAGTCGCTCAAGCTTTATCTCGGCAGCTTCCGCAATGTCGGCGGCGTCCACGAAGACTGCACCGTCGCGATCGGCAAAAAGCTGGTCGCGTTCCTCAAGCCGAAATTCCTGCGCATCGGCGGCTACTGGTATCCGCGCGGCGGCATGCCGATCGACGTGTTTTGGCAGGCGGGCAAGCTGCCGGCGGGCGTATGGCTGCCGGATCAGGGCGTGGCGCCCTATCGCGGGCGGGGGTAATGCGTCGGCGGATCGGGTCATAGCCGCGAAGACGGACGCAAACGCTTTTTTGTCGATCCGCCTATGCCTTCTTCACTTGTCAAACAGCCGTATTCGTTCCCGCGGCGCGATTGCGCCCGGGTCGTGAAATAGAATCCCCACCGCGAAGGGTGGGCGGAGCGCCGACAGGCGCCCGGGTGCAGCGGCACCCGGCTGGCCCGCACGTGACGCGGCGGGCCGGGCGCTTGCGAGGCGCCCTGCGTCCAATAACGTAGGACGCGCGCCTTTCGGCGCTCCACCGTGGCGATTTGTGGCCGGGGGCCGCGCTTCCGTCTGCGGAATTGTCCTCCGCAACCCGTGCAGCGAGCTCCTCGCAGCCAGGTCGTAGTGCCTGGCGGGCGGTGCCCCGGGCCTCCCGAGTAAGCCTGCGGTTACGAGCCACAGCCGCGGGACGCCACACCTCGCTCCGCCTATGGACCGTCTCCGGAAGACGCCCTTCAATGAGCGAGGCATTGGGCTTCTAGCTTAGAGACAATATGTAGTCAATAATAATATTCGTATCGTAGGCAGCATCACACCTGGGCGAGCACGCTCAACAGCCCCCTCACCTCTCGCCCCGGATCGGTTGCACGCATCACGCCGCCCATGACGGCGAAGCCGACCGGACCGGCCGCCAGCACTTCCGCTGCCCGCGTGACGTTGAGGCCGCCGATGGCGAGCACCGGCACCGGCGCTGCGCGCGCGATCTCGGAGAGCCCCTTGCGGCCGATCTCGGGGCCGTAGCCGGGCTTGCTCGGTGTTTCGAACGCAGGCCCCGCAATGGCATAGTCGACGACGCTGCGATCGAGCGCCTCGGCTTCGGTCACGGTATGGATCGATACGCCGATGAGCTTGGCGGGCCCGAGCAGCTTCCGCGCCGCAACGGGATCGCTGCCGGCCGGCAAGTGCACGCCGTCGCTGCCGCAGGTTTTCGCCAGCTCGGCCTCGCCGTGGAGCGTCAGGCACGCGCCGTGTTGCCGCGCGATCGGCAACAGCCTTTCGGCGAGCGCAATCTGATCGTCCTCGGACAGATCCTTTTCCCGCAGGCTCACCCACCGGCAGCCGGCCGAAAGCGCCGCGTCGACCACATCGGACAGCGGCAACCGGGCCTGATGGCGGTCGGTGACGAGCAGGAACGGAGGATCGGGAAGCCTCACGTGCCCACAAGGCCGAATTGCGGGCTCGACGGCTCGGCGTGAGCGAGCTTCGGAATCCGTCCGGCAAGCCGCGCCCAGCGGCCGGCCTCGACCGCCGCGCGCATGCTCTTCGCCATCATCACGGGATCGCGCGCCTTCGACACCGCGGTGTTGAGCAGGACGGCCGAGCAACCCAGTTCCAAGGCCAGCGCGGCATCGGATGCGGTGCCGATGCCGGCGTCGCACACGACCGGCACCGGCGAGCGCGCACAGATCAGCTCGATCAGATGCGGATTGCAGATGCCGAGCCCCGATCCGATCGGAGCGCCGAGCGGCATGACCGCGGCGGCGCCGGCATCCGCCAGCTTGCGGCAGACGACCGGATCCTCGGTACAGTACGGCAGCACGATGAAGCCCTTCCCGACCAGCGTCTCGGTGGCGCGCACCAGTTCCTCGGTGTCGGGATAGAGCAGCTCGCGGTCGCCGATGACCTCGAGCTTGATCCAATTGGTCTCGAGCGCCTCGCGCGCGAGCTCGGCCGTGAGCACCGCGTCTTTCGCGGTCTGGCAGCCCGCGGTGTTGGGCAGGAAATGGATGTGCTTCGGGATCAGATCGACCAGGCTCTCGTCCTCGCCGGCGAGGCTGATGCGCCGGATCGAGGCCGTGACCATCTCGGTTCCGCTCGCGGCGATGGAGTCGAGCATGAGCTTGCGGTTGGGATAGCCGGCGGTGCCGAGAAACAGGCGCGAGCGAAATTCGCGGCCGGCAATGATCAGAGGATCGGACATTTGTTTTGTCTCCTTAGCCGCCTTTGTTAGCCACCTTGGCGGGCACGCACGATTTCGACGCTGTCGCCGGCACTGAGCTTCGTCTGCGGCCAGGCGGCGCGCGGGACGATGGCGCCATTGAGCGCGACAGCAATGCCGCGCTGGCCGGTGTCGACCGCCTTCTCCTCGAGCAGCGCCGCCAGCGTCGCGGCGGCGAGCGGCTCGTCCAGGCCGTTGACCCGGATGTTCATCTGCGCGGCGGCATCCGTCATTGCGGTCTCCTTCATTCTGCGGCGGCGCTCTTGATCTGCCGATATCGGGTAAACCCGACATCGGTTGCCGGAGCGACGAACCGCTCGATGCCGAACGGGCGGATCGCCGGATCGGCATCGCCGTCGATCACCAGCCGCGCGATCGCATCGGCGGTGACCGGCGCAAGCAGAATTCCGTTGCGATGATGGCCGGTCGCATAGACCAGCCCGTCGATCGGGCCTGAGCCGAGGATCGGTGCGTCGTCGCGGCTGCCCGGCCGATGGCCGACCCACATTTCGTCGATCGGCAATTCCTCGACCGCCGGCACGACCCGCCACGCCGCCTCGAGCAGCGTGAGGACGCCGCCCGCCGTCAGCGTCGTGTCGTAGCCTTTTTCCTCGACCGTCGCGCCGACGATGAGGCGGCCGTCCCGGCGCGGCACCAGATAGGCACCCGGCGCCCAGACCACGTGGCTGAGCAGCGGCGCCGCCGGATCCATGCGCAGCGCCAGCATCTGGCCTTTGATCGGCCGCACCGGCGGCCGCAACTCGGGCGCAATACCTTCGATGCTGCGCGACCATGCGCCCGCCGCCAGCACCACAACGTCGGCCGTAACCTTGGTGCCGTCGGCGAGAACCACGCCGTTGACCCGCCCGGCCTGGGATGAAATCTTGCTGACAGCGTGATGCTCGTTGATGACGGCGCCGGCCGCTTCCGCGGCGACGCGCAAGGCGGTGGCGAGCTTGCGGTTATCGACCTGGTGGTCCTCCGGGCTTAGCACCGCGCCCGCGAGCTTGCCGGCGAGGTGCGGCTCGCGCCGTCGCGTTTCCGCCGCCGAAATCCAATGCAGCGGCAGGCCGAGCTGATGCTGGAACACGAGGTGATGGTTCAGCCGCGCCTGGTCGTCGGCAGTCAGGGCGACGACCAGCGTCCCCTCGGTCCGCAGTTCCACATCGATGCCGGATGCCTGTTGCAGATTCGCCGCGAAAGTGGGCCAGCGCGCCTGGCTGTCGCGGCCGAGCGCGACCAAGGCTTCCTCGCCGGGTTCGGCCTCCGAGCAGGCGGCGAGCATCCCGGCGGCGGCGTGGCTCGCGCCGGCGCCGGCTGCGCCCTTGTCGAATACCTGGACCGACGCCCCCTGCACCGCCAGCCGCCAGGCGATACCCAGCCCGATCACGCCGGCGCCGATGACGGCGACGTTGGGCTTCGCAATATTGGCTGAGCGGCGGTTCGGCAACCGGCGGCTCCCTTCGCTGGAATGACCCAGACAGGTTCAGTGGGTTTGATCTCAGCCGCGTTTCCGCGGCACCCCAGGCCGTCAACCCCATGATGGGGATTCTTCGGCCCTTGCACAAGCCCATTTCGGGTAGTGTTTCCGATGTCGAAATTCGGATAGGCGGGAAGATACGACCTATGATCAGCGAGCGCGACCGTCAGGTCCTGAGTTGACTGCCGGTCTGGAATCCCGCCGGCGACATTGCTGCGCAGCGCCGCGCTTGGGAAGAGCTGGCGATCGTTTACAACCAGGATCTTCCGGCAATTGGCGGGCTCGACGAAAACGTCGAGCTCCGCGCGGGCCTTTGCGGCGACGTAGCGGTGCCCAAAGGTGCCGGTCCACATCCCGTGGTGATCTATCTGCACGGCGGTGGATGGGCGTTCGGCAGCCCAGCCTCGTTTCGGAAGCTGGGGATGCAGTTTGCCGAAGCGGGCTATCTGACAATCATCCTCGACTATCGGCTGGCCCCCGAGCATCCGTTCCCGGCAGCACTGGAAGACTCGATTTTCGCTATTGGATGGGCGACCGACAACGCGCGCCGATGGAATGGCGATGGCCGGCGGATCGCGATCGGCGGCGATTCCTCGGGCGCCAACCTGGCGGCCAGCGCCCTCACCTCGAGCGCTCCTGAACTGCGTTCGCTGGTTCGAGCGGCACTGCTCTTCTACGGCGTGTACGATCTCGAGGCGACCGCCGGGCGCACCAAATCGGAGCCCGGACTGCAACGGCAACTGGACACGTACCTTTCAGGCAGCAACGGTTTGCGCGATGATCCACGTGTAAGTCCGCTCAAGGCGGTGGCGCCGGGAATACTTCCGCCGTGCTTCATAATGGGAGCGGGCAACGACTCCTGGTGTCTCCCCGACTCGCTGGCGCTTGGCCAAGCCCTATCAGCCGTCGCGAGCCCTTACGAGCTGCACGTGATGGAAGGAATGCCGCACGGCTTCATGCAAATGAGCACGCTCGAGGGGTGCCGCGCGGCAATGCGCTTGATGTGGGAGTTCCTGGCACGCAACGTCTGAACGAGTTCGACTGGCTTCTCTCGGTCATCGTACGCCGAAGCCGGTGGCCCAGCTGTTCATCGCGTGTGCCCGCGAGATGGCGAAGCCATTCGCGAAATCCAAGTGGCATCCAGTCAGACGCGGCGGTCAGCCGGCTGTTTCATCACAGCCGCAATCGGCGGCCGGCCAAGGACCGGTCGCCGATATCGCGCTGCTGATGAGCGTCAGGCCGTCGATGTGGAGCCGGCAGGAACGAGAAATCAGGCCGCCAGCTTCCCTGATGCCTTGGCGACGTGGGTGGCGATCGCATCCATGAGGCCTGGCGACAGGCAATCATACGGCTCGAGCTTCAGCTCCTTCAGCCGAGCCCGGACGGCTCCCATCTGATCAGGCGAAGAGCCGGACTCGATGATCGACGAGACGAACGCGGCGAATTCGGGTGCCGCCCAGCCCTGATCGTTCGAAAGCTCGGTGTGGATGAAATCGAATCCGTAGAACGGGTGCTTGTTGTTCTCGATGCGCCCGTACATGTGAACGCCACATCCCGTGCAGGCGTGCCGCTGAATGGCGGCGTTGGCGTCCACGACCTTGAGCTTGTCGGCGCCCTTGCTGACGCGGAGCTTGTCGCGCGCCACAACGGCGACTTGTGAGAACTGGGCGCCTGAGGGCTTCCAGCACTTGGTGCATCCGCACACGTGGTTATAGGCGCAATTGCTCGTGATGGTGACCTCGACCGGGTTGCTCCCGCACTTGCAGACGAGGGTCCCGCCCGCGAAATTGGGCGAGCCGGCCTTCACGCCATTGTCCACTGCCGGATGAATTGAGACATTCGCCATAGCATGTCCTCCCAACGTTTGTAGCGACGCTTATGCTGCGCCGCGCAGGACAGGTCACGATCTCGTGAGGCGGTTCGCGCTGAAGACTCGAGAGTGCCTTCCGAGCGGCCGCGCTCTTGCGAGAAGGCTCAAAATTCCGTCAAGTTTTTTTCGCGATTGCTTTTCAACCGATCTTAGTGGTTTTTTTTCGAAAAGGAAGCTTGCATCGTTGCGGAGGAGATCGCGCGACCCTGCTGCCCACCTTGCCCTGCTGCCCACCGTTGGAACAGGTCAGAGGCCGCATGAGGCCGTTACCTTCGCGGGGCACGTTAGCTTCCCGGACGCGTTATCTTCGACGATAATCCAACGCTTTCATGGTTCCATTGCCGGCGGCGCGCCTTACGATAAGTCCGCCACAACTTACGCCGACCACAACGACGAGGGAGGAAAACCGCCATGAAAACCCGTGCCGCCGTCGCATTGGAAAAGGCCAAGCCGCTGGTGATCGCGGACGTCGAGCTCGAGGGCCCGAAGGCCGGGGAGGTGCTGGTCGAGGTCAAGGCGACGGGCATCTGTCATACCGACGAGTTCACGCTGTCCGGCGCCGACCCGGAAGGCCTGTTCCCCGCGGTCCTGGGCCACGAGGGCGCCGGCGTGGTCGTCGATGTCGGGCCGGGCGTGACCAGCGTCAAGAAGGGCGACCACGTCATTCCGCTCTATACGCCGGAATGCCGGCAATGCCCCTCGTGCCTCTCGCGCAAGACCAACCTCTGTACGGCCATCCGCGCGACCCAGGGCCAGGGGGTCATGCCGGACGGCACCTCCCGCTTCTCGCTCGATGGCAAGAAGCTGCACCACTATATGGGCACTTCCACGTTCGCGAATTTCACCGTGCTGCCGGAGATCGCGGTCGCGAAGATCCGCGAGGATGCCCCCTTCGACAAGGTCTGCTACATCGGCTGCGGCGTCACCACCGGCATCGGCGCCGTCCTCAACACCGCCAAGGTCGAGCCCGGCTCCAAATGCGTGGTGTTCGGGCTCGGTGGCATCGGCCTCAATGTGTTGCAGGGACTGCGGCTGGCCGGCGCCGACATGATCATCGGCGTCGATATCAACAACAGCCGGAAGGAGTGGGGCGAGCGCTTCGGGATGACGCACTTCGTCAATCCGAAGGAGGTCGGCGGCGACCTGGTGCCGCACATCGTCAACATGACCAAGCGCGGCGCGGACCAGATCGGCGGCGCCGACTATACCTTCGACTGCACCGGCAACGTCACGGTGATGCGGCAGGCGCTCGAATGCAGCCACCGCGGCTGGGGCCAGTCCATCATCATCGGCGTGGCGCCGGCCGGCGCCGAGATCGCGACGCGTCCGTTCCAACTGGTCACCGGGCGCGTCTGGAAAGGCACGGCCTTCGGTGGCGCCCGTGGCCGCACCGATGTGCCGAAGATCGTCGATTGGTACATGGAGGGCAAGATTCAGATCGACCCGATGATCACGCACACCATGCCGCTCCCGGACATCAACAAGGGGTTCGACTTGATGCATGAGGGCAAGAGCATCAGAAGCGTGGTGGTATACTGAGAAGTTCGTCGCCGGTTTGGGGGCGCCCACGGCTATCCGGAGTCCACGGATGGGATGGAATACCGATGAGCACCCAAGTCGCAAATCCGTCTGCGGCGCAGCCCGACTCTCGTTGCTGCTCCCGGCGGTGATTGCGGCGCAGCTGATCGTTACGGTGGCGGGCGCAAGCCAGTCACCGCCGAGACGTGACGAGGCCGTGGCGCCCTCGAGCGAGGCGCCGACGGCCGTCCAAACGCATCGCATTGCGATCGTGCTTGCCCGGGAGCTACGCGTGCTGCCCCCGCCCCTGTCGATCCTCGACACGCCGCCGCAGGACGAGGGCGTCGCCGGGGCGCGGCTCGCCATCAACGACAACAACACCACCGGCCGCTTTTTACAGCAGGAGTTCGCCCTCGAGGTCGTCCAGAGCGCCGACGCCGGCGAGTTGGTTGCGGACGTCAAGAAGCGTGTTGACGCAGGCGTTGGCTTCGTCATTGCCGACACCAGCCCGCAGACACTGCTCGCGCTCGCCGATGCGGTGAAGGGCCGGGGTGTGCTGATCTTCAATGCGGGTTCCAGCGACGACCGGCTGCGGGAAGCCGATTGCCGGCCGAATGTGGTCCACACGACGCCGTCACGCGCCATGCTCGCGGATGCGCTGGCGCAGTATCTCGTCTGGAAGCGCTGGCGGCGCTGGTTGCTGGTACGCGGGACCGAGCCCGGCGATGACGCCTTCGCAGAGGCGTTGCGCCGCGCCGCAAGCCGTTTCGGCGCCAAGATCGTCGAGGAACGACCGTTCAAGTACGAGGTCGGCAGCCGGCGCGCCGACGGCGGGCACGAGCAAGTCCAGCAGCAGATCCCGGCTCTGACCCAAAACGCCCCGGCCCATGACGTGCTGACCGTCGCGGACGAAGGCGGGCTGTTCGGCGACTATCTCCCCTATCGCACGTTCGATCCGCGTCCGGTGGCGGGAACGCAGGGCCTGGTGCCGACAAGCTGGCATCCGGCGCTCGAGGAGTGGGGCGCAACCCAGTTCCAGAACCGCTTTCGACGGCTGGCCGACCGGCCCATGCGGCCGCTCGACTATGACGTCTGGGTCGCGGTCCGCTCGATCGGCGAGGCGGCGACGCGCAAGAGATCGGCCGCCCCGGCGGACCTGATCGCGCACCTGAAATCACCCGACTTCGAGGTGGCCGCGTTCAAGGGACGCAAGCTGACCTATCGCGCATGGGATGGGCAGCTGCGTCAGCCGATCCTGGTGGCGACCGCGAAGCTGCCGGTGACAGTCTCGCCCCAGCCGGGGTTTCTGCACCAGTTTACCGAGCTCGATACGCTCGGCATCGACAAGCCGGAGAGCAACTGCCGCGCCTACGCGCCTTGACGAAGAATCTGCCACGACATGGAGGAACGCCCGTGCGCATACTTCAAAGCGGCCTGCTGACGGCGCTGGTGCTTGCGGCTTGTTTCCTGCCCCGGACAACCGCCAACGCGTTCACCGTCTTCGTCACGAACGAGAAGGACAACACGGTCAGCATCATCGACAGCGCCAAGCTCGAAGTGATCAAGACGGTCAAGGTCGGCCAGCGTCCCCGCGGCGTCATCCTGTCGAAGGACCACAAATGGCTCCTGATCTGCGCCAGCGATGACCACACCGTGCAGGTGTACGACGCCCAGACCATGCAGTTCGTGAAGAATTTGCGGTCCGGACAGGACCCCGAGCTGTTCATACTGCATCCTTCGGGTAACCCGCTCTACATCGCCAACGAGGACGACAACCTGGTGACCGTGGTCGACATCGAGAAGAATGTCGTGGTGGCGGAGATCCCGGTCGGCGTCGAGCCCGAGGGCCTGGGCATCAGCCCGGACGGCAAGCTTCTGGTGGCGACGTCTGAAACCACCAACATGGCCCATTTCATCGACACGGCGTCGAACAAGATCGTCGACAATGTGCTCGTCGACAGCCGGCCGCGGGTCGCGGAGTTCACCGCCGACGGCACGCAAGTGTGGGTCAGCTCCGAGATCGGCGGCACGGTGACCGTCATCGAGCCGACGACGCGCAAGATCATCGCCAAGATCAGTTTCAAGATCCCGGGCGTCAGCGCGGATGCCGTCCAGCCGATCGGCGTGCGCATCACCAGGGACGGAAAGCGCGCCTTTGTCGCGCTCGGGCCTTCCAATCGTATCGCCGTCGTTGACGCCGCGACGTTCAAGGTGGAAAAATATCTCCTGGTCGGCCAACGCGTCTGGCAGCTCGGCTTCACGCCGGACGAGAAGCTCCTGTTCACGACCAACGGCTCCTCCAATGACGTGTCGGTGATCGACGTGGAGAAGCTGCGGGTGGTGCGTTCCATCAAGGTCGGTCGGTATCCCTGGGGAGTCGTCGTGGCGAAATTCTGATCGAGCCCACGGATGAAACGTATTCGACGGAGGACGATGAAAGTGGTCTCCGCGCAGACCATTGTTGGGCTGGTCGCAGCCGGCATGATCGCGCTTGGCGGGGCGCCAGCCCTTGCCGAGACCGCGAGTGCGGATTGGCCGTGCATCCAGCACAAGGTGGCGACGCTGACCTCGGCGCAGATGTGGGACGGGCCGGAGGTGGAGGATCTCGCTCAGTGGCGCGACAGCGAGGAGATCAGAAAGCTCGCCGCGGTCCTCGCCAGCCGGCGCGTACCGATCGAGCAGGCCGCCGCGGCCATCGACCGCTTCGCGGCCGCCCAGCCGAAAGACAAGCGCGACGACGCGCTCAAGCTGTTGTTCGCGGGGCTGCTCAGTACCATCAACAGCGACCGGGCGGTGGTGATGAGCGGCATCGAACGCTTTCAGCAGCGGCAGAAGGCTCGCGCAGCCGAGATCGAGAGGCAAGGAGCGGCGATCCGGCAGCTCAAGGAGCGGCCGTCGAGCGATGAAAAGTCGCGGTCCGAGTTGACTGCCGCGGGGGAGAAATACGATTGGGACGTGCGGGTCTTTTCGGAGCGCCAGCAGTCTCTGACGCTCGCCTGCGAGGTGCCCGTCCTGATCGAGCAGCGCCTGTTCGAGCTCGGCCGCGAGATCCGTTCGCGGATGAATGATTGATCCGGAAGATCGTAGGGTGGGCAAAATCGCCTGCCGTGTCGGCGGCGCCTTGATACCGAGGGTGAGCGATTTTGCCCACGCGTCGAAGCTCGAAATTGCTTCAGCCGACACGCGTGGGCAACGGCGCGCATCGTGCGCGCACGTGGAGAGGCCGATTTCGCGCCTTTGCCCACCCTACGCCGCTGTCATCCCCGCGAAAGCGGGGATCCATGATGCAGCGCAACGTGTTGGCCGATGGGTCCCCACCGCATGTCGGCTATAGCCGACATGCGCACCTAAGGAGCCGATCTCGGGTAAACCCGAGATCGGATGCGCGGGGACGACAACCGCATGGCTGCGCCTATCGCCTCGGCTGCGTGATGATATTGGATTGCTCGTCGAGCAGCGGCACTCCGAATTCCAGCAGCACGGCGTCGATATCGCCCTGCCGCTTGGCGATCAGGGTATTGAGCTGCCGCTTCCAGTCGTCCTCGAGATTGCGCACTCCGAATGTGATGCGATAAGCCATGCGCGTGCTGCCGATTTCCTTCAGCAGCGGTGCGACCACGAGCTTGCCGCCATCCTTGGACGCCGAATTCTTAGGCGCGAAATATCCCGCGATCGGCCCCCACAGGACGCCCGCGTCGATGTCTCCCGACTGGACATCTCTGATCATGTTCTCGCCCGGCGAGTTGTAGCGACGGTCAACCATGAGCGGATAGGGCTTGGCGAGCCGCAGGAGATCGAACTGGGCCATGACGTTGGCGGGCGGGGTGCCGGCGACGATGCCGATGCGCTTGCCCTTGAGGCGTGGGTCCGCGAGGCTGTCCACGCCGTCGAGCGCATTGCCCCCGCGATAGACGAGCGCGTAGGTCGAGCGGTAGTAGGGATTGGTATTGAGCACGAGCTCATCGCCCTGCGCGTAACCCATCACGACGTCGCAACGCTTGGCGAACAGGGTCTGGCGGATGAAGCCGGTCGCCTGCGGGAACCAGGTGTATTCGACCGGCACCTTGAGCTCGGCGGCGACGAGCTCGGCAATCTTGTTCTCGAAGCCTTCGCCCTTGTCGTTCGAGAACGGCATGTTGGCGGGGTCGGCACAGACGCGAAGCGCGGTGCGGTTGACGAGGTCGACCCGGTGCCCTTCGGCCGCGTGCGCGGACGTGAGTGCGGCTGTGCTCAGCAGCGCGGCGAGGAGCGTTGCAATGCCGCTATTCGTCATCCGAAGCACGCTTTCTCGTGTTTCTCCGCCGACTCGGGCTTCTCGATCCGTTTGGCGGGGCGTCCGCGCGGCAGAACGCCGTCGGCGCGCGCCTTCAGGTACACGTAGATGTCCTCGATATAGCAGGCCACATTGCGATTGTTGCCGAGCGCCGGCATCGAGCTCTGCTTGTCGGCGCGCACGACCTCACGGCCGGTGGCGACGATCAGCATGAACTCGGGATAGCTCAAGGTCTTCAACGACTGCATGAGGCCCGGAGCATAGCTCGAACCCTCGCCGTCCGGCCCATGACAGGTATGACACTCGGAATGATATCGGCGAAATCCCGAGAAGGTGTACCAGTTGACGGTGCCGTCGCTGGTGACGTTGTAGGTCGGCGTACCGTCGGCGGTTTCCCACTTGCCGTCCTTCTCTACCTTCTCCGTCTTCGCCTCCTCCGCCCCGGCTTGGAGGCCCGCAAGGAGACCGAGGACGGCGGCAAACGCCAATGCAATGCCGGGTCGCGTCACGAGCAACCTCGCAGGCTGGTGTTCCATTGATGAGGTAACGCGGACCGGCGCAGATGGGTTCGCGCCGGTCCGCAGTTTTGGCGAGCCGATTACGGCAGCGTGAACACAGTCAGCGCGCCGCCCAGCGCCGTGTAGTCGCGCAGGGCCGCGTAGCCGCCGACCGCGCCGAGACCATCGGTCGGGTTGGTCAGACCTGCCGCAAGGCCGATCCCTGCCCAACCGCCGACGCCCGACAGCACCGCCACGTACTGCTTGCCGTTGTGGCTGTAGGTCATCACGTTGCCGATGATGCCCGACGGAGTCTTGAACTTGAACAACTCCGTGCCGTCCTTTTCGTCGACCGCCTTGATGTAGCCTTCGAGCGTGCCGTAGAAGACGATCCCGCCGGCAGTCGCGAGCGCTCCCGACCACACGGAGAACTTCTCCGGCTTCGACCAGGCGATCTTGCCCTGGGCCGCATCCCAGGCGATGAAGTTACCCATGCCGCCGTGGCTGCCGGGCGCGGGGAACATGGACAGCGTGGCCCCGACATAGGGCTGACCCGCCGTGTACGACACCTTGAACGGCTCGTAGTCCATGCAGACGTGGTTCGTCGGCACGTAGAACAGGTTGGTCCGTGGCGAGAAGGCCGCGGGCTGCTGGTCCTTGCTGCCGAGCGCCGCCGGGCAGACGCCCTTGGTGTTCTTGTCCTGTCCGGTCTGGAAGGTCGAGAACTCCTTGACGACCTGCGGACGCCCATACTGCGGGCTGTTCTTGTCCATCACGACGCCGGTGGTCCAGTTGACCTTCGGATCGTACTTCTGCGCGACCAGCAGCTCGCCCGTGACGCGGTCGAGCGTGTAGCCGAGACCGTTGCGATCGAAGTGCACCAGAGCCTTGCGCGGCTGGCCCCCGATGTTGATGTCGGCGAGGATCATCTCGTTGACACCGTCATAGTCCCACTCGTCGAACGGCGTCATCTGGTAGGCCCACCTCGCCACGCCGGTGTCGGCGTCACGGGCGATAATCGCCATCGTCCATTTCTGGTCGATCGGCTTGCCATCCGGCCCCGTGCGCTGAACCGGGTTCCAGGTCGAACGGATTGGCAGTGCCGTAGAAGAACAGGTTGGTCTCGGGATCATACGAGAACCAGCCCCAGGCGGTACCGCCGCCGATCTTCCACTGCTCGCCGTTCCACGTCTTGAGCGAGGAGTCCTTGCCGACCGGCTTGCCGAGCGACATGGTCTTCTCGGGATCGAACAGGGTCTCGTTGTCCGGGCCGAGCGTGTAGGCGCGCCACACCTGCCTGCCGGTCTTCGAGTTGTAGGCGGTGACGTGGCCGCGTACGCCGAATTCGGCGCCGGAAATGCCGACGATGATCTTGTCCTTCACCGGCAGCACGGTCGCCGTATTGGTCTCACCCTTTTTCGGATCGCCGTTGACGGCCTTCCACTTCTCTTTGCCGGTCTTGGCGTCGAGCGCGACCAGGGTGGTGTCGGCCTGGTGGTGATAGATCGTGCCGTCCGCGTAGGCGAGGCCGCGATACACGGTGTCGCAACACATCACCGGGATAACGGAGGGATCCTGCTTCGGCTCGTATTTCCAGAGGATCTTGCCGTCTTCCTTGAGATCGAGCGCGTAGACGATATTGGGGAACGGGGTGTGGACGTACATGATGTCGCCGACCACGAGCGGCGAGCCCTCGTGGCCGCGCAACACGCCGGTCGAGAAGGTCCAAGCCACCTTCAGATTCTTGACGTTGTCCCGATTGATCTGACTCAGCTTCGAATAGCGTTGGTTCGCATAATCACCGGTCTGCAACACCCATTGCTCGGGTTTTGCCGACTGCTGCAGCACATCTGGATTAGCCATCGCCGGCGTCGCAAACGCGAATAGTGCCAGCGATGCACTAGCAAGTGCATGTCTGCGCATAGCGCACTCCCTTGGGTTACGGCGTCTCTTAATTATAAGCGGTAGCAGCGGTAGCAATCGTCAGCGGCGTCGCAGCAAGACCCCTCCCCTAAGCAAGTCACGGGACTGCGACTGGAACTTTATCCCCACAAGGTGGGGAGCTCCCGAAGGCGAGGGCTACCGGTGAGAATGTTACGCGCCAAACGGTTGCATTCGCAAGGCAAACCTGTCGCGCGCTCGAAAAAATCGACCACTTGCCGCCGTTCGCAGGCACCCGGCGTTACCGTCTGCCCACTCGCGCGGCGTTGGAACTTGTTCCCGGTCGCGTTGGAATTTGTCCCACCTTTTGCGAAAGTGGTGCAATTGGGATTCAAAAGCAGCGCAATTCCGCCTCGACCTGCGCGCGCTTCAACTCGTCGACCTTCGCCCGCAGCATCGGCATGGACAGGAACATGGACGCGTTCTTGCCGGCGCGCTGGCGCACGCGCATGACCGTCTCGGCCTCCTCGTACTCATCGAAGGGCAGCAGCGAGGCGATGACGTCGATCGAGCATGAGCAGCGCTCGAGCGCGTCCCGCGTCTGCCCATTGACCTGCATGCAGCCGAACACATAGTCGGCACGAGCCGCCGTCGGATAGTCGTTGGCGGGAAGCTCCGCAGCCCGGGCCGCGTCCACACTGCAATGTGCGACGAGGATGGCCGCCGCGAGCACTCCGAGCATCCAGCCCATTATTGCCACTCCTGCAGACTGGCCGACAGGTCAACTGCTGCGAAGCCTCAAGGTATGTCCAGGGGCGAAGCGGCGCAACGCCGGGCGCAATCGCCGGCTGCCCACGCGAACCGGCGCCCACGAAACGACGCCGGACATGCGACTATTCGTCCTTGCCGCGGTGGGCTATGCTTGTTTGCCGACTTGCTGCGGTCGCGCGGCGAGCGGAGGGACGTTTTGTTTCCGCGTGACGACCATCTACGCGACCACCGGTCTGCGCGATCACCCGTCGGCGCGATCACCGCGAGGGCAGCCCTGGAGGCCCGCCATGAGCCGCGGCTGTTGGGCGAAAGCAATATTTGCGGCAGCCCTGCTCGCGTGCGCGACGCCGCACGCGGCCACGCAGGAGATGTTCCGGTTTCTCGATCTCAAGTCGGACGATTTCACCAAGGCCGACATGACGCGGGCCGAGATCGAGGCGGCTCTCGCCGGCGCCGATCCGAACACGGTCGTGGACCTGTCCGCCAAGCGCCTCAACGGCCTGGACCTGTCGGGCCTCGATCTGCGGCGAGCCAAGTTGCAGGCGGCACGCCTCAATCGTACGAACCTTGCCGGCGCCAATCTCGACGGCGTGACGCTCGATCAGGCCTGGGCGCTCGATGCGGACCTCTCAGGCGCGAGCCTGCGCGGCGCGAGTTTGTTCGCCACGCAGCTCATGGGCGCAAAGCTCGACGGCGCCGATCTCACCGGCGCGCGCATCGCCGGCGATCTGTCACGGGCCAGCATGCGAGGAGCACGCCTCGATCGCGCCGACCTCTCCGCCGACATGCGCAACCAGTCCATGGGGCTCATGCGGGGCATCTTGCGGTCGGCACAGCTCGATGGCGCGAGCCTCGCGGATGCCAACCTGTCGCGTGCCGTGCTCGAGTTTGCGTCGCTGCGGGACGCGAGCCTCAAGGGCGCCAGGCTCAACGGCAGCGAGCTCGCCGGCGCCGATTTTCGGGGCGCCGACGTCGCCGACGCGGATTTCGACGGGGCCGACGTCACCTCGACGCGGCTCGTCGGCCTGCGAGGGCGCGACAGCGCGCGCAACCTCGACCGGGTCAAGAATCTCGACCGCGCATTCCGCGATTGATATCCATGTCGCATCTTCTCGGCGGAGACCGGGCGGCATGAAACGCGATGCCTTGATTTTCTACAGTGAATTCGACGACGCCGATGCATGGAGCAGGACGCTGTCGGCGGCGTTGCCGGATTTGGAATTTCGCACCGATCCGACCGCCGGCGACCCTGATGCGGTCCGCTACGCGCTGGTCTGGAAACCTCCCGCTGGGTTCTTCGCCAAGTTTGCAAATCTGGCATTGGTGACCAATCTGGGCGCCGGCGTCGATTCGCTGGTCGGCCGTGACGATCTGCCCGACGTCGCGATTTCACGCCTGTCGGATGCGGGCATGGTGTCGCTGATGACCAGCTACATCTTGTTCGCAGTCCTGCGCTATGCGCGCGACGTCCCGATCTTCGAACGCGCCCAGCGACGCAAGCAATGGCAATACGTTCATCCGCGCGCGCTCGGGCAAATCAAGGTGGGCATGCTCGGCCTGGGAGAATTGGGCGCTCCCGCGGCGCAGGCCCTGGCCGGGCTCGGATTCGACGTGCGCGGCTGGAGCCGGACCGCCAAGACGATTGCGGGCGTCGCGTGCACGTGCGGCCGCGATGCATTGGACCGCTTCCTGGCCGAAATCGAAATTCTCGTCGTGATGCTGCCGCTGACGCCGGATACGCGCGGCATTCTCGGCGCGCGCGAACTCGCATTGCTGCCGCGGGGATCGAAACTCGTGAATGCGTCTCGGGGCGCCGTCATCGACGAAGCGGCGCTATTGAAGTCCCTGCAGGCCGGACATATCGCGGAGGCAACGCTCGACGTATTCACGGTCGAGCCGCTGCCGGCCGATCACGCCTTCTGGGGGATGGAGAACGTGCTGATCACCCCACATCTCGCCAGCATCACGGTGCCGGAGAACGCCGCGCGCGAGGTTGCCGAGAGCATCCGGCGTGTCCGCGCGGGGCTAGAGCCGCTGCACCGGGTCGATCCGCGGCGGGGTTATTGAAGCGCGCGGTCATTGCTCGTCACCTTCAGAATCGGTTGGCCCAAGAATTGCTTGGATGACGATAGGATTTTATAGGAGCCGACGAGACACATGGTTACGGCATTCGCGCAACTCCTTACGACGTTCACGCAACTCCTGTTGAACGTTTTCAGTTGGATCCGGCGTGAGATGAGGAAAAATTTGATCCACGTCTCCAGGCATTAGACGTCGCAGCTTGCACAAAAGCTGTGCACCGGGAGATCAAGCTCCCGGCTGCGACGCGGCGCGGTGGCGCAGCAAACGTGAGCAGACGAGGCCGACCGCCATCACGACGGCGGCGCCGACGAAGATGCTGGGCTCGGCCCCGCCATGGGCGAAACCATACCCGTAGATCACCGGGCCGACCGCCTGACCCATGTAGAACGAGCATGAATGCAGCGACGCCGCCGTGCCGCGCGCGGTGGGCGAAAGCTCGGTCACATGGAGCTGGATGCAGCTGTGCAGGAGATAGAAGCCGAAACCGAACATCGCGTAGATCGCGATCTGCCAGGCCCACGGGAAATGCAACGCGATGAGAACGAGCGCGGCGGCGGCCAGCGCGCCGCCGATCACCATCAGGTAGCGCTCCCGCACGCGGGCGATGAGAACCGGCACCGAGAGCGAGTAGAAGACGCCACCCAGCGCGAAGGCGGCGAGCAAGAGGCCCGCGATCGACGCGCGGGTCTCGCCGATGGCGAGCAGAAGCAGGGCGACATATGGAAACAGCCCGTGGATGAAGATCGCTTCGAAGAACACGGAAATGAAGCACACCTTGGCGCGTGGATCGGCAAAGATGCTGCGATAGTTGGCGAGCACCGCGGCGCGGTTGAAGGGGGCGGGTGGCGGCGTCGTGACGCCGCGAAAGGCGAAGAATGCAATGATCGCCACGATCAATCCGAACAGTCCGAGAACGCCGAAAACGCCGCGCCAGCCGAACAGGTCGCCGATCACGCCCGAGAGCGTGGCACCGATGAGATTGCCTGTGAGCGCGATCCCGAGCAGCCGGCCGATCGCCACCTGCCGGTCCTTGACCGGCACGAGGTCGCCGATGAGCGCCATCGCCACCGGGAACACCCCGCCGGCCACCAGCCCGGCCACGATGCGCATGGCAACGAGCAGCGAAAAGCTCGTCGCGACCGCGCAGACCAGAGCCGCCAGCGACACGACGAGCGCACACAGGTTCATCAGCCGGGTCTTGCCGAAGAAGTCGCCGGTGAGGCCGAGCACCGGCTGCACCAGTGCGTAAGGAAACGTGAATACGCTCGACAGCAACGCGGCGGTGCTCACGTCGATGGCAAGGTCCTCCGCGATCATGGGGATCACGGGATCGACCGCGCGCGTGAACAGGGTTTGCGTGAAGACGACGAGGGCGACGATTTTCAGGACGGGCGGGATGGCGAGAACTCGCTTATGGGGGTTGCAGTCTATCCGATGATGGCGTGCGGCAGGAAGCGCGAGGTGTTCTTGGTGATCGGGCTCGCATCCTCGCGCACCGACAAGCCGCAGGGCACGCCGGCGGCGACCCACGAGCCGAGCACGACGTAGCTGCCGCCGAACTGCGGCAACGGCGCGATGCCCTGGCGGACGAACCCTTCCGCGCCGTACGGGCCGCCATCGGAATCGATGGCGCTGCCGCCGACGACGAGCTCGACATTGGCGCCTTCGCGCGAATAGAGCGGCTTTCTGACATAGGAGGCGCCAAGGCTCGCGGCCCCTTCGTCATCGTCGAAATAGGCCGGCAGCAGGTTCGGGTGGCGCGGAAACATGGCCCACAACAGCGGCAGGATGCCCTTGTTCGACAGGATCGCCTTCCATGGCGGCTCGACCCATTGCGTCGTCGCGCCCGGCAAGCGAGCTGCCGAAGTCCTCGCGCAGCATCCATTCCCAGGGATAGAGCTTGAAGACGAGCTCGATCGGCTCGCCCTGCCGGTCGATGAACGCGCCTTTCGGCGTCTTGCCGATGTCCGCCATGGCCAGCACGGCGGTTTCAAGCCCGGCCTGGTGCGCGCAATCCCTGATGTAGGAGACCGTGCCCAAGTCCTCCGCATTGTCGGTCATGCAGGCCAGATGCACTTTGCGGCCGCTGCCGAACGAGCGCCACCCCTCGATCAGGCGCTCGTGCAGCGAATTGTACTGGTCGGCATTGCGGGGCACGATCTGCCGCTCGATCGCCTGCTCGAGCCACATCCACTGGAACGCGGCGGTCTCGAACACCGCGGTCGGCGTGTCGGCGTTGTATTCCAGGAGCTTGGCCGGGCCCTGGCCGTCATAGCGCAGGTCGAAGCGGCCATAGAGGCTGGCGTCGCCGCGCTTCACGCTCGCCGCGATCCAGTTCCAGAACCGCTCGGGAATGCGCAGCGCGCGCAATATGCGTTCGTCGGCGACGGCGCGCGCGACCAGCTCCCCGCACATCTCGTGGAGGTCGGCGGTCGCGGCTTCGAGGTCCTCCTCGATCTGCTTCAGGGAGAAGGCGTAGTAGGCCCGCTCGTCCCAATAGCGCTCGCCATCGATGGTGTGGAACTGGAAGCCGACGCCTTCGGCGATTTCGCGCCAGTCGGCGCGCTCGTCGCAGGGGATGCGCTGCATCGCCGACCGGTCAGCCGCCCGACGAATGCGAGGCGCCGGTCGATCCGAAGCCGCCGTGCGATGCGCCCGAGCCGCCGCTCGATGTACCGGCGGCGCCGGAGTGCGACGACGAGTCCGACGAGCCGGAGCCCGAGAACGACGAGCGCGATGACGATCCACCGCTCGATGAGGAGGACGACGAGCGGCCCGACGAACACGGATCGCCCGGGGCTTGAGCCGCGGACATGCCAGCGGAGGGCTGCGCGGCGCAATCGTTGCGCGGCATCATCGCATAGCCGCCGGCGCCGACGGCGGTGACGCCCATTAGCAACAGCGCGACTTGGGAAGAGCGCTTCACCTCAAGCCTCACAACGTCATCGATGCGGCGCTGAGCACGCCGGCGGCGAGCGAAGCCAGCCCCAGCCAGATAGCGGGCGCGATCTCGCCGGCCGCGATCCGCTTCGACAGGTCGGGAATGGGAATGCGCGCGACGTAGAACACGATGACCTGGACGACGAGCGCGATCAGGCTCCAGATCACGCAGTCCACGATATTGACGGCGTGCGCGATCGCGCTCGCGACCGGCAGCGAGAAGCCCAGCAGGCTCAAGCCGAGAGAAATCGCCGCGCCGGGTACGTTGTTGCGGATGAGCTCGAACTCATCGTGCGGCGTCATTCGCGTATAGACGTAGAGGTATCCGACCACGATGATGAGCGAGACGCAGAAATAGGTGAGAAATGCCGGCAAACCGGCGAGCGTTGCGAACATGGTCCCTCCCTCCGCGGGCAGCTCGGCGATCTAACACGCCGTCTTGGCAAGCGCATCGAAATCCTTGAGCTGCCTGAGCAATCCTTCCATTGCCTTGAGCGGCACCATGTTGGGTCCGTCGGACGGCGCCCGATCGGGATCCTGGTGGGTCTCGATGAAGACGCCGGCGACCCCCACGGCCACGGCCGCGCGCGCCAATACCGGCACGAACTCGCGCTCGCCACCGGACGAGGTGCCCTGCCCGCCCGGCTGCTGCACCGAGTGCGTGGCGTCGAAGATGACCGGTGCGCCGGTGGTGCGCGCCAGGATCGGCAGCGCGCGCATGTCCGACACGAGCGTGTTGTAGCCGAAGGAGGCGCCGCGCTCGGTCACCAGCACATCGGGATTGCCGGCGCCGGTGATCTTGGCAACGACGTTGGCCATGTCCCAGGGCGCCAGGAACTGGCCCTTCTTGACGTTGACCACGCAGCCGGTCGCGGCCGCAGCTTGCAAAAGATCGGTCTGCCGGCACAGGAACGCCGGGATCTGCAACACGTCCACCGCCTGCGCCACGCGCGCGCATTGCTGCGCCTCGTGCACATCGGTGAGAACGGGTACGCCGACCTTGTCGCGGATCTCGGCCAGGATCGGCAAGGCGCCGTCGAGCCCGATGCCGCGGTTGCTCTTCGCGCTGGTGCGGTTGGCCTTGTCGAACGAGGTCTTGTAGACGAGCCCGATCCCGACCTTGCCGGCGATCTCCTTGAGCGCGGACGCCATCTCGAGGGCGTGGTCGCGGCTCTCGAGCGCGCAAGGCCCGGCGATCAGCGCGAGCGGCAGCGCATTGCCGAAACGCACCTGGCCGACCGCGACGACGGGATTGGGAGCGGGCTCGACGAGCTTATTCATCGCGGGGGACCATGCTCCGGCCATGCTCAGGGGTCAACCGCAACCGGCGTGCCCGCTACGTAGGTCGCACGCACGGCGCGATCGTCGCCGAGCGTCGCCAGCACCGCCAGCGTCTCGACGATCGAGCGCGAGCGGCTATTGCGGAAGGCGAGCAGCGGCGTGGCGTTGGGATCGAGCACCACCACGTCGGCCTCCCGCCCGGCCGCCAGCGTGCCGATCCGGTCGTCGAGCGCGAGCGCGCGGGCGCCGCCCAGCGTCGCCAGGAAAAATGCCTCGACCGCGTCGATCGGCCGGCTCCGCAGCTGCGCCACCTTGTAGGCCTCGCCCATGGTCGCGAGCATGGAGAAGCTCGTGCCGGCGCCGATGTCGGTGCCGAGGCCGACATGCACGGGCCGGCGCGGATCGCGCGCGGAGCGCATCGGAAACAGGCCGCTGCCGAGAAACAGGTTCGAGGTCGGGCAATGCGCCAGCGCGGTGCCGGTGGCGTGACAGCGCGCGAACTCGCTCTCGTCGAGGTGCACGCCGTGGGCGAGCACAGCGCGGCGGCCGGTGAGACCGTAGTGCTCGTAGACGTCGAGATAGTCGCGCCGTTGCGGAAACAGCTCCTTCACCCAGGCGATCTCGGCGTGGTTCTCCGCGATGTGGGTCTGCATGAGGACGCCCGGGCTCTCTCGCCACAGCGCGCGCGTCAGTTCGAGCTGTTCCTCCGTGCAGCTTCCGGCAAACCGCGGCGTGATGGCATAGAGACAGCGGCCGCGGCCGTGCCATTTGCCGATCAGCGCCTTCGACTGGTCGTATCCGGAGCGGGCGGTATCGAGCAGCGCCGGCGGCGCGTTGCGGTCCATCAGCACCTTGCCGGCGATGAGCCGCAGGTTGTGGCGTTCGGCCTCCGCGAACAGCGCATCGACCGAGCCGGCATGGACCGAGCAGAACACCAGCGCCGTCGTGGTGCCGTTCCGCAACAGCTCATTGCAGAAGACGCGCGCGGTGTCGCGGGCGACCGCCTCGTCGGCAAACGCCTGCTCCGCCACGTAGGTGTATTCGTTGAGCCAGTCCAGCAACTGGCGGCCCTGGGCGCCGATGATGCCGGTCTGCACGTAGTGGATATGGGTGTCGATGAAGCCCGGCGCGATCAGGCAACCGGAATAGTCCGCAAGATCGGCGTCGAGGGGCAACTCGGACTTCAAGGCGGCATAGGGACCGACCGCCTGGATCAGGCCGTCGCGGCAGATCACGAGGCCGTCGGGCTCGTGCACGAAAGCCTTGCCCGGATCGGTGAGGAAAGGGTCGTCCCGGCAGTAGATCAACGTGCCGCGCAGCGCGCTGACCGAGCCGTCGCTGATGGGCGCGTTCATCGGGATCGGCTACGCGAACACCAGCGTCGCGCCCATGGCAGTCTCCGGCGCGATGATGGTCGAGCCCATGCAGAAGGACGACGCGATCCCCCCTGCACTCAATGCCGCCATCAGCGCGTCGCGGTCGCGGACGCGAAATTGCAAGGCGGCCAGGCGCGCGCCCTGCGAGACGTCCGGCGGCTCGGTATGGAAATGGCTGCGGAAGGCCACCGGATCCATCACCTTGACGTCGCCACGCGGGGTCGATGCGGTGACGCCGCTCGAGGTGGCGTGCAGATCTCGCACGCCCGTGAACGCCGACAGGAAAATGTGATGGTCGGTCGGATTGTCGGCAACGAGCACGACCCCCGCGATGCCGCTCGCCGTATTGGGGTGCTGCTGAAAGGCCGGATTCCAGAAGCTCTCGGGAAAGTGCTGCTGGCAGATGGCGAAACCCGTGTCCGGCGCCTTGTCGTCGCGGGCAAAGGCAAGCGAGAACGCGACCTTGACCGGCGAGCCGTCCGGCCGCTTTCCCTCGCGCTCGAACCTCATCGCGTCCGAGGCGCCAATTCCGGCGGAGCGGAAAGCCGCGGCATCGGTCGCCGCATCGCCGCTCTCCAGCATCAACATCGACAGGCCCTCCTGACGCGCGAGGAACGACTGGTTGAAGCGCCCGAACAGCGTCGAAATCCCGTCAGTGCCGAGCTTCCCGGGCTCCGCCACGGTCAGCAATTCGACGAAGGAGCCCGGAAGCTGGACCACATGGTTGTGCGTGCCCCACGAATGCCGATTGCGCGCCCCGACAGTGAAGCCGAGCTGGCGATAAAGCTCGGCCGCCGCGTCGAGATCGCGCACCGCATGAACGATATGGTCGAGGCCACGGGGCATTGATCGCGATCGTCCGTCACTTCACCGCCGAGAATGCGGTCGGCTGCAGGAACATGTTCTTGATCGAGGCGACGATCGGTCCGTCGCGCTCGCTCTCGGCACGCTTGGCGATCCACTCCGGATCGGTAGCGAACTTGTTCCACTTGGTCTCGCGCTCGGCCATGGATTCCCACGCGAGGAGATAGTGGAGGTCCTGATTGCCGCCATCGCCGACCAGGACAGTCCAGAATCCGGCCTGCCTGATGCCGTGCCGCTTCCAGAGCTCGAGCGTGGTGCTCTCGAACCGCTTGAGCAGCGCCGGCAGCCGGCCGGTCACGCAGTGGTAGATCCGCAATTCATAGATCATGGTCGCCTCTCTTTGGGAACGCCGAGGCGTCAGACGTTAATAGCGGCGCAGAGAAAGGCAATCACAAAGCGTTTTCCGGCGAAGTGGACTTCCGGTTCGCCGCAGAAAACGCGTCGAGCCTTACACCAGCCGGCTCTGGTCCACCGCCGCGCCGATGAAGGAGGAGAACAGCGGATGCGGCTCAAACGGCCGCGATTTGAGCTCCGGATGGAATTGCACGCCGATGAACCAGGGATGATCCTCGTACTCGATCATCTCGGGCAACAGCCCGTCGGGCGACATGCCGGAGAAGCGCATGCCGTGCTGCTCGAGCCGGTCGCGATAGCCGGTATTGACCTCGTAGCGATGGCGATGGCGCTCGGAGATTTCGGTGGCGCCGCCGTAGATTTGCGACACCTGGCTGCCGCGCGAAAGCATAGCCGGATAGGCGCCGAGCCGCATGGTGCCGCCGAGGTCGCCGTCCATGCCGCGCGTCTGGAGCTCGTTACCCTTCATCCACTCGGTCATCAATCCGACCACGGGGTCGCGCGTGGCGCCGAACTCGGTCGAGTTCGCCTCCTCGATGCCGCAGAGATTGCGCGCGGCCTCGATCACCGCCATCTGCATGCCGAAGCAAATCCCGAAATACGGCACCTGCCGCTCGCGCGCGAACTGCGCGGCCTTGATCTTGCCCTCGGTGCCGCGCTGGCCGAAGCCGCCCGGCACCAGAATGCCGTTCACGTGCTCGAGAAACGGCGTCGGGTCCTCGCGCTCGAACACCTCGGACTCGATCCAGTCGAGATTGACGCGCACCTTGTTGGCGATGCCGCCGTGGGAGAGCGCCTCGATCAACGACTTATAGGCGTCCTTGAGGCCGGTATACTTGCCGACGATCGCGATCGTCACATTGCCTTCGGGATTGCGGATGCGTTCGTTGATCAGCCGCCAGCGCGCGAGATCGGGCTCCGCCCTTGGGCTCGATGCCGAACGCCGCCAGCACCTCGCGATCGAGCCCGGCCTCGTGATAGGCCTGAGGCACCGCGTAGATGCTGTCGGCGTCGAGCGCCTCGATGACGGCGCTCTCGCGCACGTTGCAGAACAGGCCGAGCTTGCGCCGCTCCTCTTTCGGGATCGGACGATCCGAGCGGCAGAGCAGAATATCGGGCTGGATGCCGATCGAGCGCAGCTCCTTCACGGAGTGCTGGGTCGGCTTGGTCTTGAGCTCGCCCGCGCCGGTGATGAACGGCAACAGCGTGAGGTGGATGTAGATGCCGTGATTGCGCGGCAGCTCGTTGCCGAGCTGGCGGATCGCCTCGAAGAACGGCAGTCCCTCGATGTCGCCGACGGTGCCGCCGATCTCGCACAGCACGAAATCGTAGCCGTCGTTGCCCTCGCGGATGAAATCCTTGATCGCGTTGGTGACGTGGGGAACCACCTGGATGGTGGCGCCGAGATAATCGCCGCGGCGCTCCTTGGCGAGGATCTCCTGGTAGATGCGGCCGGTGGTGATGTTGTCCTGGCGCGTCGCCGGCCGGCCGGTGAAGCGCTCGTAGTGGCCGAGGTCGAGGTCGGTCTCGGCTCCGTCATCGGTGACGAAGACCTCCCCGTGCTGGTAGGGCGACATGGTCCCGGGATCGACATTGAGATAGGGGTCGAGCTTGCGCAGCCGCACCTTGTAGCCGCGCGCCTGCAGGAGCGCGCCGAGCGCCGCGGATGCGAGACCCTTGCCGAGGGAAGAGACCACGCCGCCGGTGATGAAGATGTACCGGGCCATGGGGTCTAATCCTTAACGCCGCGCCGACAATTCGACGAGGGCCACGAGCGGCTCTCCCAACGAAATCCTCGCGCACGGCCCATATCGAAAAATCCTCATGACTACGGGGGCATATACACCCATATCTTGATGTTAGCTCTCAATTTGCCATTCGCCCCGCGCATGGCTCCCAAAAGCGAAGGGGCCGGTGACCGGCCCCTCGAGGTCTCATTGCGACCGCGGCACCTGCGGCCCGGGTGGGGCCGCGGGCTGCTCCTGCTGTCGCAGCGTGTCCAAAAGCCCGCCGCCGCCTTGCCCCTGCCCCAGCGGCGGTGCGCCCGGGGTCTGCTGGGCGGGACCGCCCTGGATGATGGAGCGCGGCTTGCGATCCATGCCGGCCAGGATCGATAGCACCAGGCTGGTGGCGAAAAAGGCCGCAGCCAGGTAGGCGGTCGTCTTGGTGAGCACGTTCGACGTGCCCCGGCTCGACAGGAACCCGCCGCCGCCCCCGCCCCCCATGCCGAGCCCGCCGCCTTCGGACTTCTGCAACAGAACGACCCCGATCATGGCGGAGACCACGATGAGATGAATGACGATAATGACAGCCTGCATGTGTGTCGCTCGATTGTGTCGCTCGATCGGAATCCCAGGGGAACGGGGCGCCCCTCCGCTCCTTGCCGGTCGATATATGGGGTTTCGCGGGCCCGTCTACACGATCTCCCGCACGATTTCCACCACCCCGAACGGGAGGGCAGCGGCCGCTACTTGAGGACCTTCAGATAGGCGATGATGTCGTCGATATCCCGGGCCTCGGTGACGCCGCCATAGGGCATGCGGTTGCCCTTCACCTTGGCTTGCGGGTCCTTGATATAGGCCCGCAGGTTGTCCTCGTCCCAGACCAGGTTCGCCCGCTGCATCGGGTTCGAGTAGCGGAAATCCTCGAGCGCCGCCGACTTGCGGCCCACCACGCCCTTGAGGCTCGGGCCCAGCGCGTCGGGCCGCTCGCTGTGGCAGGCGATGCAGGCCTGGTAGAGCACCTTGCCGTGCTCGGCGTCGGCGGCCACGGCCGGGACTGCGAATAACGCCACCAAAATGACGCTCGCGATCGAGTTGCGCATTGTTCCTGCCCCAATGCTTCCTGTCACTGCGCCCGGTGAGCGCCGCGCCCCCTTGTCGCGTGTAGGATTGGTGCCACCCCGCGAGGGGGCATTCGCTGTTGGAATGAGACTAACCGAATTGCGCGGCGGCGGGAGGGGGATGCGTACGTGCAGATCAGATGGCGACATTGCGGTCCGTGCAGAGCGCACCCCAGTGGCCGCGAGGCCATTGCGGGTCATTCCTCGAGCATCGTCTCGATGAACACCTTCGGATCGGCCCAGAATTCCCGCATGAGCCGGTAGTGGTCGGTATCCTCGACCGTCACCGGCTCCAGCCCATACTTGGACAACCGCAGCAGCCGCGCGCCCGGATAGGCCATGAGCATGGGCGAATGGGTCGCCATGATCACCTGACTGATGCCTGATCGGTCCATGCGGCGCAGAAGTTTGAGGAACTCGATTTGCCGAGATGGCGACAACGCGGATTCCGGCTCATCGAAGATGAAGATGCCCTGCCACCGGCACCGCTCCTCGAAGAAGCGCAAGAAGCCCTCGCCGTGGGAATGAGAGAGGAAGTCCGGTGGAATTTCATTGGTTTCTACCGCCGCGCGATCGAGATAGCGGGCGACCGAGAAGAAGCTTTCCGCACGGAAGAACCATCCGTTGGTGATCTTCGGCAACCAGCTCGCGCGTAGCGCCTTCGACAGTCGGCCGCCCATCGCCTCGACCGCCTGGGAATGATCGACCGGCATGTAGCCTTTGCCGCCGCCGGCCTCGTCGTAACCTGCGAGCACCGCGATCCCTTCCAGCAGCGTTGACTTGCCCGTGCCGTTCTCACCGACGATGATCGTGACAGCGCGATCGAAATTGAGCTCGAACTCGCCCTGCAGAAAAGGCAAGCAAAAGGGATAGGCGGCCGGGTCGCTCACCCGTGCCGGGTCGAGCCACACGCGCTTGAGATACGGCGCCGGCAGATTGATGGGACGGTTACGCCTGGCCATTTTGACGAGCTATCTGAACCCGGCCCGATAATATCTCGCCAGCCCATTGATCTCGGCCGGCGTAAGCTGCGAGGCGATTGTTCTCATGCGCCCATAAACGTCATTCCGTCGCTCGCCCGAGGCGTACATCTTCAACTGCAGCACAATGTATTCCTCCCCTTGCTCGGCAAGAATGGGAGTCTCGATCGGCCCGCCGGAGCCGGGCCGATGGCACGCGGCGCAGGGCGGGATATTGCGGTTGGGATCGCCGAGCTCGACCAGGCGCACAATCGCCGGAGGGGATTCCGCGAGCGTCGCCGGATTTGGATTGCGCTTGGGCTGCGCGGCGTAATAGGCGGCAATATCGGCCAGCGTGGCCTCGTCCAGAGTCTTGGCGATATCCGTCATCTGCTGGTTGGTTCGGCTGCCCGTTCTGTAGTCGTTCAATTGCTTGTAAATCGCCGCGCCCGATTGACCGGCAAGATTCGGATATTCGGGCACCACCGACACGCCCTGCTCGCCGTGGCAAGCCACGCAGACCTCCTTCGCTTTCGCTTCACCGCGTTCCGGCCTGGCGTCGGCGAGAATCTGCAATAGGCCCGGCGTCCAGACCACTTGTGAAACCGGCGACGGCGGCGTGCGGTCGGATACCTGTTGCCGCGCCGGCGATCCCGGCAAGATGCCGAGCGCCCGGCAGATCGCGGTAAAGGCGTCGATCCCGTCGCTCCTTCCCTGCACCACGGGAATGATCAGCACGCCCAGAAGAACGCCGCTGAGCACGATGCCGAAAACGGTGATGCTGGCCCAAATCCGCCATGGCCGATCGAGAGCGTGAGGTTCGGAACCGGATGACTGCGCCATGGCGCGCTCCTAATGCACCCGATGCACCATCGCCGACGGCGACGGCGCAATCACGAACTGGGCGATCGGGTACCCGTAAGCCAACAGCATCAGGACGAGGACCAACACGTTCCAGAGCCCGAAGCCGTTGAGCGCGGCTGGAACGCGGTGCGGCGGGTGCACGGCCAGCGCGTAGAGCGGCCGCGGCAGCACCGGCGTTGGGCTGCGGTGAAGGACGGCAAGATTTCGCACGAACAGCAGCGCGGAGGCGAGCAGCACGACACCGCCGACGAACGAGACGATGACCATCGGGCCCCAGCCGGCAATGATCGGATCGGCGTAATTGAAATTGGCAACGCGCCGCCACTGCCCCTGCAGGCCCAACCAATGCCACGGCAGCGTCATCACCATCATGCCGATGAACCACAGCCACAGCTGCAGCCGCTGCGGCGCAGGCGACGCGTGCTCGCGGCCGGTCAAGCGCGGCCAGATCGCGTAGGCGATGGCGAAATACATGATGACAACCGAGCCGCCGAAGATCAGGTGAAAGTGCGCCGTGACCCACGAGGTGTTGTGCACCATCGCGTTCATGCCGTAGCCCATGTTGATGAGCCCGCCGAAACCGCCGAAGCCGAGCATCACGAAGGACAATCCGGCCGCGAGCACGATCGGCCGGTCCCAGGGCAGCGCAGCGATCCAGCCGAAAACGCCGCGGCCGCCGCGCAGGCGGCCGGCAATCTCCAGCGAGGCCGAGATGGTGAAGATCGTCAGCAGCGTCGGCACGGAGACGAAGGCCGTGAGCAGCACCTGGATGAACTTCCAGGCGTTGCCGTGCTCGGGATCCATCAGCAGGTGATGGATTCCGACGGGCAGGCTGTAGATCAGGAACAGAATGAAGGTGATGCGGCCCATCATGTCGCTGTAGAGGCGTCCGCCCGCCGCGCGCGGCACGATCGTGTAGAACGCGATGTAGGCCGGGATGAGCCAGAAATAGACGATGGCGTGCAGCGTCCATGAGAACAGCGTGCGCGCGAGGCCGGCATCGACGGTCTGCACCAGGCCCAGTGCCGCCGGGATGACCTGAAAGATCAGCTCGGCCGCCACGCCGACGGTGGTCCAAAGCCACAACACCGCGTTCGCCACCGTCGCGAACATGGCCAACGGCACGGGCCGGCCAGGATTTTCGCGCTTCCACTCGCGCATCGCGACGAGCATGAGAACGCACCAGATCCACGAGCCGGCCACGACCAGCACCAGCCCGATATAGAACCAGGGACTGCCCGTGAGCGGAGGATAGAACGTGTAGAGCACCGATGCCTGGCCCATGACGATGGGCACCACCGCCATCACCACGCCGACGATCGCGATCCAGAAGCTGGCCCAGGCCCAAGGCTTGCCCGGGAGCGGACGGTCGAGCGCGGTCACGGCGACGAAATAGCCGAAGCCCATGATGAAGAACGTGGTCAGCACGTAGGCCATCGAGACGCCATGCGCCGTCACCGACATGAAATATTGTCCCGGCGTGCCGACATGGGCCCCGAGCGGGCTGCGAACCCACATCTGCCAGGTTCCAAGGAAGGAAGCGGCTAGAAATGCCGCGAACGCCACCCAGAAATGCGCAAGGCAAAGCCGCTCAACGTTGCGCACAGGCGACCCTCCCGTCCCGATCAGGCTTGAATTCGCTTTCCGGCATGACTTGAACCGTCGCCCACATCTCGCTGTGGCCCAGGCCGCAATACTCATGACAGGGCATGAGCAAGTCTCCGGTGCGGGTGAATTCGGTGTGCACCTGGGAGACGAAGCCCGGCACCACCATGGTGTTCACATTGGTCCCGGTGATCAGCAGACCGTGGAGGACGTCGGGGGCCGCAAAACGCAGTGTGACAGGGCGTCCGCGCGGAACCGCGATGCAACGCGGAACGAACATGAATTGCGTGGCGATGACCCGCACCGTGACGCCGCCGTCCGCTCCCACCACGGTCCCTAAATTGTGTTCGGCAAACTCGCCCGACAGATGCAACGTCTTGGGGTCGAGGCGCTCCACGTTGCTGGGCGGATTGATGCCTCTGGTCAGGGCCGTGAATACGATCATGCCGAGGATCGCGGCAATGAGCACGCCGACACCGAACGCCCACAGCAATTCCGTGCCGAGAATTCGCCGCTCGTGTGCATCAACGGGTTGCTCGGTCATGTGGCCTAGCCCACCACGCCCCGCGCAAGGAAAACGAGCAGATAGATCGCCAGATAGCCGATCACCAGCATGGCGACGGCGGTCCCGGCCAGCACGCCGGCTCCGAGCGGCACGGTGCGCATGACCTCGGCGAGGCGAGCTTCATCGACCTCGTCGCCGACCTCGGACGGAACGGCGGCGGCGGAAGGTTGGTCGGTGGCGGTCATCGGCGTGCGAGCAACTCGTGCTATGTCGAACTTTAGACCGGGTTACGAACTTTCTCGGCCTTGTTTCTTTCCAGGCATTGATATTAGAGCTTCTGCCTTGATCCTGTCTCGGTCCGCTCAGCGAACGAGCCACACCGTCATCCCGGGCTCGAAGCCGCTGGCATCGCCTTGCGGATCGAGGCGGAGGCGCAACGTGTTGCGGTCGTGATCGCCCACGGCGCGCTCGGCCTGCCAGGTCGCGAACGACCCGAGCGGCACGAGCTCGGTGACCACCGCGGGCATCAAGTCGCGTGCGCCCGCCCGTGTCACGTCGGCTCTTGTCCCGACCGTGAAGCCGTGCAGCATGTCTTCGCGCGCGTTGAACGACAGCCACTGCTTGCCGGTCTCCGCAATCGCGAGCACTGGCTGGCCGGCGCGGATGTTCTCGCCGATTTCGGCGACGATCACACTGACGACGCCGTCGGCCGGCGCGTGCAGGATCGTCTTCGCCAGCCGCCGCTCGAGCACGGCAAGCGCGGACGCCGCCGCCTTGACCTGCGCATCCGCGATCGCGCGCTGCTCCCGGGTCGGGCCGGCAACGGCGGCGGCATGGTTGGCGTCGGCTTCGGCGACATCGGCGAGCGCGGTCGCAACGTCGTTCTGCGCCTGGTCTAGGCTCTGTTGCGAAGCGATGTCGTTGCGCGCCAGCTGGGATACGCGGGTGAACTGCTGCTGCGCATAGTCCAGCCGCGACTTCGCCTTGGCGATCCCGGCTGCAAGCGAGGCGACCTCTTCCGCGCGCACGCCGGCGTAGACGTGGTCACGGTCCGCCACGGCCGCGGCCAGCGTCGCGCGCGCCTGCTCGACCGACGCGGACAATTCGAGCGCGGACAGCGCGGCCACGACGTCGCCGGCGCGCACGCGGTCGCCTTTGCGCACCTTGATGGTCACGAGCTGGCCGCCGACCTCCGGCGCCACGCGGACCTCCGTCGTGCGCACGACGCCGACGATCGGCGCCTCCGCCTCGGAACGCCACAAGACATATCCGCCCGCGCCCACCGCGGCGAGGAGCAAGATCGCGATGATGGTCACCGGCCTGCTAGCCATGCACCTGTCTCCGCTTGACGAAGAATGCCGATATCACCGCGAGCGTGAAATAGACGGCCGCCAGAACCCAGAGACCCCCCCAGTCGCGCGCCACCTCCCAGAGGCTCGCGCCCAGCTGGTCGATGCGGACAATGCCGTCGATCGCGAAATCAGAGGGAAACACGTAGCCTGCGGCACGGATCTGCTCGGGAATGGCTTCGCGCGGCCAGGAAAAGCCGGTCAGGAACAGTTGCGGAAGGCTGGTGCCGAGGAAGATCAGCGTCGGGGTCTCCGGATGCTTGAACCAGGATCCGACCGCCTGGCCCATGAAGCTGGTCGCAAGGACGAAGATCGACGCCAGCGCGAACAGCTGCGGAATCTGGCCGAGCGCGGAAAAGCCGTAGAAACGCGGCAGCACGATGAAGTAGAGCGCAAGCGAGGGCAGGAAGATCGTCAGATGCGCAATGCCGCGACCGAGTACGGTCGCGAACGCTCCGCCGGCGGCCTGATTCAGGGCGACGACGGTGAGCATGGCCGATCCGATCAGCAGCATCTGTTGCAGGATCAGCACGAAGGCGGCCGGCACAATGTAGCTGGCATAACCGCCGACCGGATTGAAGATCGGCTGCAACAGGATGTCGGCCGGGCTCGTGGATGCGAGCGTTGCCTTGACCAGGCTGCCGTCCGTGCGCGCGCCGCCCGCGGCAAGCTCGGACGACAACGTATTGATCGCGACCGAGATACCGCTGGCCGTCGTTCTGAAGATGAACAGGTAGGTTGCATCCGCATAAATCGGGACGTGGACGGTGGTGCCCTTGAGCACGTCGCGCTCGGTCCCAGGCGGAATGCCGACCACGGCGAAGGCGTCGCCGCGGTCGAGCGCCGCACGCGCATCGACGAGCGTATCGGCGCGGAACGCCACCTTGACCGCGCCGCTCGCGTCCAGCGTCTGAACGATCCTGCGGCTGAGCTCGCTCTGGTCGCCGTCGACGACCGCTATCGGGATCTTGCGCAGGATCTGGTTGAGGTAGGGCTGCGGGTAGTAGAAGCCGTAGACGATCGGCCCCAGCACCAGGAGGATGAAGGCGCCGCGGGTGGCGAGCACGCGCCGCCACTCGGCGGCAAACGACCCGCCGATCCCGCGCGGCGCGGCGGCAGGTGCTGGTTGTTCCGGCGCCGGCGCGCTCGCGGCGCCGCTTCGGACGATCGCGCGCAGCCGTAGGAAGGCGAGCAGCGAGTAGAGCGCGGCGAGCGCCGCCAGCGCGGCGAATGGCCGTGCGGATTCGTAGAGCGGCAACCCGCGCGCCGCCTGCCCGAGCAGCACCGCCATGTACCAGCGCAGCGGCAGCAGCGCGCCCCAGGCATAGGCGAATGCATTCATCCCGAGCACCGGAAATCCCACCCCGGCGTAGCCGAACGCGGGCGAGACCACGAGGCCGGTCAAGCCCAGCCCGGTCGCGAGGTCGCGCACGAGCAGTTGCAGCAGCGCGCCGAGCGCCAGGTAGCCGATGATCAGCAGCGATCCCGCCGCGACCATCATCGGCACGTCGCCTTTGAACGAGATCCCGAGCAATCCCTCCAGGATCAGGACCACCGACAGCATCATGACAAAGAAGATCGCGAACAGGGGCGCGAGCTTGCCCGCGAGCGCGACGATCGGATTGCCGCCCGCGCAGGCGAGCCAGTCCCGCATGCTGCGCCGGCGAAACTCGGATCCTACCGAGTAACCGGCGGCGAGCGCGATGACCACGTGGATGATGACCGGCAGCAGCGCGCGCAGCAGGAACTGGGCGTAGTTCTTCTGCGGGTTGGCCAGCACGATCGTTTCCGCGGTCAGCGCGCCGATGCGGGATGGTTTCGGCGCCGCGCGGGCCGCCGCGCGCCTGGCGGCGGCCGTGAGGCTGTCGCTCAGCCCCGACGAGGCAACGCCCGCTGCCGTCAAGAATTGCTGGTTGTAGAAGGCGACCACCTTCGGGCGCCGCTCGGCCTTCAGGTCGCGCTCGAAATCGGCCGGCACGTAGATCGCGCCGACCGCTTCGCCGGACCGTATCGCGCGCGCCGCCGATGCGAGGTCGCCCGCGCGCTCGACGATGCTCAGCCCGGGGGAAGCCGCCACCTGCTCCACGAAAGCGCGCGAGGTCTCGGATCGGTCCTGGTCGACCACGACCACCCCGAGCCCGCGGATGACAGGATGACTGAAGACGGCGGTCAGTACGACGAAGGCGAACAGCGGCACGCCGAAGATCAATGTCAACGCCGCGCGGTCATGCAGCAGCCACTGCCATTCGCGCCTGGCGACCAGCAGGAAGCCAGGCTTGAGCGCCGAGCTCATTCGCGCGTGCCCCACTCCATGTAGGCGCTCATGCCCGGGCGCAGCTCCGGCACCTTGTCCACCGGGTAGGCACGGATCGAGAACGTCCGCAGGTCGAAATCGCCGGTGGCGCGGGTGGCACGCCAGCTCGCATATTCACCCTTGGTCGCGATCAGCTTGACCTCCACCATGATGCGGCGGTCGGCGAGCGCAGGAATGCGCACGCCGAAGCGGTCGCCGATCTTCAGCGTCTTGATCAGATCCTCGCGCAGGTCGAAGTGAATCCAAAGGTCGTTGAGATCGATCAACGTCACCAGCGGCACGCCGGGCGACACGTATTCGCCGGGCTCCACATTGCGCTGGTAGATCTGCGAAGCGACCGGCGCATAGACCACCATCTGGTCAATGATCGACTGCACCGCCTTGATGTCGGCGAGCGCCTTCCCGACATTGGCTGCCGCGATCTGACGTTCCTCGGCGGTATAGCCGTTGACCGCTTGTTCGTGGGCCGACCGCGCCTGATCGACCGCGCGCTGGCTCTCGTGCAGCGAGTCCGTCGCCTGGTCGAGTCGCGCCACCGGGGCGTTGCCGTGCTCGGCCAGTTGGCTGACGCGGTCATAAGTCTTTTGCGCCAATACCACGCCCGCTTGCGCACGCTCGAGCGCGGCCTTTCGCGCCGCGATCACCTCCGCGCGTGTGCCAGCATTGATATTGGCGAGCTGCGCCTCGGCGACGATCTTGGCCGCCAGCGCCTGCTCGTGCTTGGCGATTGTCTCGGGATTGTCGATGCGCACCAGCACCGCGCCGACGGCAACGTTCTGCCCACGCACGACGGGAATTTCCGCAACGCGGCCATCGACGCGCGCCGCAATGTCTAACCGCGTCGCGTCCACCTCACCTTGCACCAACAGCGGCTGCGGTCGCACGAGGTACCAGATCGACAGACCGGCAACGGCCGCCGCGACCAGGCCGACAATGATCGACGGGATGCGGACGGATGGAGCCGCCCTGTTCCTCGGTTTTTCCGGTGGCGGTTGCTGCGCAGCCCCCGCTTGATTTTCAGGCGTCTGCGTCTCCATTCCAATAGATTCCTGTCACGCTTCGCGGCGACGAATATCCGGACAGGCGCACGATCGCGCTGAACTGATCGGGCCGCGAGATCGAGACTGCGAGGCGATAGCCGCCTTCGTTCCGCCCGCCGGGGGCGACGATGGGTGAGCGTACCCGACCCATGTGACTTCCACCAGCACGTCAGCCGCAACCGCCTGCTTACAATCTCGGCAGCGGCCGTTTCGATTTCGCCGTCGAAGGCACCTTCACCAGCGCCTCGCCGTCGAGCACGACCTCGTCGGCGACCTTGCAGATGCAGGTGAGCCGCGCGCGCTGACGCTCGGGGATGAGCTCGGCCACCGTGACAGTCACGTCAACGGTGTCGCCGATCCTGACCGGTGCCCGGAAATTGAGCGACTGTGAAATGTAAATTGCGCCCGGTCCCGGCAGGCGCGTGCCGAGCACGGCCGAGATCAGGCTCGCGGTGTAGAGGCCGTGCGCGATCCGCCCGCCGAACGTCGTCTTGGCGGCGAAGTGCTCGGACAGATGGATCGGGTTGCGATCGCCGGTGAGCTGCGCAAAGCCCACAACGTCGGAGGACGCGACCGTCTTCGACAGCGTTTCCGTCATGCCGACCGACAGGTCTTCGAAATAGAGAATGCGCAGGTCGAGCATCACGGGACAGGCCGGGCAATCGAGGGCTCCAGCCTGACCATGACCGACAAATCATGCCGGGACCAGAGGGCCGGGGTTCTTGAGGTACCGCGTGGTGATCGCCTCCGCCGACCAATAGGCCAGCGCGCCGACGAGGCCGGTCGGATTATAGGATGCGTTCTGCGGGAACAGCGACGCACCCATGACGAACAGGTTGTCGGCATCCCAGGCTTGGCAGTAACGATTGACCGCGCTTGCCTTCGGGTCGGCGCCCATGATCGTGCCGCCGGTATTGTGCGTGGACTGATAGGGCACGACGTTGTAGTTGCCGCGCCGAACGTTGACGGTGCCCTTGATTGTCGGCTTCATCGCGGTGGCGATCCGATCGAGCACGCCGCCCATGTATTGCGCGACCTTGTGGTCGTTGTCGCGGAAATTGTAGCTCATGCGGATGAGCGGCCGCCCGAGCTGATCTTTGTAGGTCGGATCGAGGTCGAGAAAATTCTCGCGGTGCGCATAGTTGCAGGCCGATGCGCCGATGCCGAACGAGTGGTTGTACCATTTCGCGGTCGCCTTCTTCCACTCGCGGCCCCAGCGGGGGGTGCCCGGCGGCACCGGCCGCGTCAGGATCGGCCGCCCGTTCGTCCGCCCGGCGGAAATCCATGCGCCGCCGAAGAAGCCGAGACCGGCATGGTCGAAATTGTCGCCGTTGAAGTCGTCGATATTGGTGCCGTGGGCGCCGGCCGCCATGAACGGATTGATCTCCTTGTCCTCGAAGAACACCGTCACGCCATTGCCGGAGATCTGGTAGCAGTAGTTCTTGCCGATCGCGCCCTTGCCGGTCTTGTAGTCGTAGGGCTCGCCGATCCCGGCGGTGAGCATCAGCAGCACGTTGTTGAAGACGTAAGCGCCCATGATCACGACGCCCGCGGGCTGCTCGAACTCCTCGCCGCTTCTGGTGTCGACGTAACGAACCGCCTTCACCTTCTTCGCCTGCTTGTCGTAGACGAGCTCTTTTACATAGGCGTAAGTGCGCAGCTCGAATTTCGGATCCGGCAGCAGCACCGGCAGGATGCAGGCCTGCGGCGACGCCTTTGCATTTGCCTCGCAGCCGAACCGCTCGCAGTGCCCGCAGTATTCGCAGGCGCCGAGCGTGACACCCTCCGGATTGGTGTAGACCGCGCTCATGTTCGCCGACGGCGCCGGGAACGCGTGATAGCCTAGGTCCTTCGCGGCCTGCCGCATCAACGAACCTGCCATGGTCTGCACCAGCGGCTTGTTGGGGTATTCGTTCTGTCGTGGCCCCTCGAACACGTTGCCGCCGTCGATGATCTTGCCGCGCAGGTTGCCGGCCTTGCCGGAAATGCCGCACAACTTCTCGAACTTGTCGTAATGAGGCTCGAGCTCGGCATAGGAGACCGGGATAGTCCTCGATCGTCATCTCGGCGGGGATGGCATTGCGGCCGTAGCGGTTCTGCAGGTGGCTGCGCAGGTCGTGATCGGTCGGCAGCAGCCGCCAGGTGACGCCGTTCCAATGCGAGCCGGCGCCGCCGACGCCGGTGCCGGGCAGGAACGAGCCGAGCCGGCGCAGCGGCAGCGCCGTTTCCGCCGGCGAATGGCGCAGCGTCACCGTCTCCGTCTGGGTGTCCTGGAACAGCTCCTGACGCACCGCGTATTTGAGGTCGTCGCGCACCGACGGCAGCGCGAAATCCTCGCGCGCCGTGCGATTGGGGCCGCGTTCGAGGCCGACGACCTTGAGGCCGGCCTTGGTCAATTCGCGGGCAAGAATGCTGCCGGTGAATCCGACGCCGATGCAGACCGCATCGACTTCCCTGAGCATCGTGGCCATTGTGTTTCCTCCTGCATGGCGTTTTTTTCTAACCAAGCCAATTCGGCGTTTCGTGCACAATCCGCCCGCCCACCATGGTCATGAGCGAGCGGATATCTGAGATGCTTGCTTCGTCGATCGTGAGCGGATCGGCGCTCAACACGGCAAGGTCGGCGAGCTTGCCCGGCTTCGAGCGAGCCCTTCTTGTTCTCGTCGAATGTGAGGTAGGCGCCGTTCGCGGTGGCGCAGCGCAGCGCGTCGGCGCGGCTGAGCGCCTCGCTGGCGGCCGACACGCGTCTTGGTCTGGTAGCCCGTGCGCGCGATCGCCTGCGAGATCGGCAGGAACGGCGAGACCGGCACATTGTCGGTGGCGAGCGAGACTTTCACGCCGGCCTCGGTGAGCGAGCGCAGCGGATTGATGTCGCGATGGCGCTCCGGCGGCAGCCGTTGCGCAAGCTCCTTGAGCCCCTTGTAGAGATAGTTGTTGGTGTGGGTGGTCAGCACCAGCCCCATGCGCGCGATCGTCTCGATCTCGCGCGGCGAGGTCGTGCTGATGTGGCTGATCACCCAGCGCCGTCCGTTGAGCGGAATCTCGCGATCGACCTCCTCGTAGAGGTCGAGATTGCGCGAGCCGATCATCACGGCGCGGATGTCGTTCTTCGCGCAATGCAGCAGCAGTTCCCTCGCCTGCGCGCGCGGTAGGCCGTGGCTGGAATTGAATCCCGCCCAGCCGGTGTAGGGGGCTGCGCTCGCGCGCACTCTGTCCGCGGGCTCGCGCCCGACATGGACATAGAGCCCGCTCATCTTGAGCCAGTCGTTGCCCAGCCCGGGCTCGCCCAGCCAGCCGGCCCACGCCTCGACGAACGGACCCAGCGCCACGTCGCCGGTCGCCGCCCAGTTCGGGCTGAACGTGAGCGCCGCGCGCATCGTCAGCGAGCCCTCCCGGTGGGCCTGCTTGTAGACGCGCATCAGCTCGGTCGCGACCCCGTGGCCCTCGAACACGCTGGTGGTCCCGAACGCATGATAGGCGCGCGCCGACAACGGCAAGGCGCGCAGCCGATCCGCGTGCGTGAATGCCGTGGCCTCGCGGAACCAGATCAGCTCCGCCATCGGCTGCATCTCGCGCTCGACGAACACGCCGGTCGGATCGCCGTTGGCGTCCTTCTCGATCGTCAGCGTGTCGACCGGCGAGACCGTGTCACGGGTGATGCCCGCGCGCTCGAGCGCCTCGGTGTTGGCACAGGAGACCAGCGGGAAAGTCCCGCGCCAGTAGCCCCAGATCGAGCGGATATAGACGGGATTGTTCGGCGCCGCCGCGTCGAGCTCCAGCCGCGTCGGCCAGCGCCGTTCGACGAGGCCTTCCGGCACGTCGAAATAATAGGGCGGATCGCCGATCGGCATGGTGACGATCCACTCGCCCGGGGCCTTGCCGCGCGCGAGCTCGGCGATGCGTTCCTGGATGTCGCGGATGGAGCGCACGCGGCCGAGTGCGGGGAAGACGTCGCGCAGCGCCTCGCGGTCCATATGTGCATGGCCGTCGATGATGCCGGGGACGACCGTCCTGCCGGCGAGATCGATGACGCGCGTGCCTGGAGCGACATGTTCCGCAACCGCGGCATCCGGTCCGACCGCGACGATGCGGTCGCCGGTGATCGCAATCGTCTCGGCGATCGTAGATGCGCCGTCGACCGTGATCACCTTGCCGTTGCGCAGCACGAGGTCGGCGGGACCGCCTCCGGCCGTTGCCGGGATTGCCGGATTTGCTTGCGCCTGCGTCGATGTCGTGGGGCCGTTTGACAACATGCTGGCCGCGGTGGTGTGGCGGATTTTGACGTTCCTACCAGGGTTGCTGCGAGTCCATCGTAGGAACGTCAAAATCCAAAGCCACACCCCTCTTATAGAGTTGCTAGTGTCCCTTTGGTTCCGACGTTCGTAAAAGTTCGTGCTGCAAGAGGATACGAACGTCGGAACCGGGACACTAGCGGCACCTATCGCCTGCAAGACGTGACGGCGTGGGACGGTGTCGGCCACCGTGCGCCCCGCCTCAGGAGAAATCGGCGATCGAACGCGGCGGCTTGTCGTACTTCTTGCCGAAATATTTCTTGATGTCTTCGCTGTAGGTGGCCGGCAGGCCAGGATAGCCGATCATCTTCCAGGCCGCCATGTTGCGGTTGCCACCGTAGATCGGATCGGCGAAGAAGCCCTCCATGGTGATCTGCAACAGCGCGTTGAAGAACATCGTGCTGGTGAAGCCGGGGAATGGGGCCTTGCCCTCCTCCATCACCTTCAGCGCGGCCTCGCGATCCTTCTCGGCCAGCCGGTCGAAATCCTTGCCGTAGGTCTTGCGCGACCAGTCGTTGGCGGCGGTGACGCCGGCGCGGAAGAATTCCCGCGGCGTGAGCGCGAGCTGATAGCCGAGCTCGGGCTTGCCCTTCGGGAAGGGCCCGTCGCGATAGAGCCGCGCGCCGCTGCCATAGGCGCCTGCGAGCTGGCGGTCGATGAAGGTCGCCACCCCGCACTGGCTGCCCGACGGCGAAAGCTCGTCGGCCGGAATGATGGTGTCGACCGCGGCGACGAAGAAGGCGTGCTCGGTCGCGGTGAGCGTGAGCAGCGGCTCGGGATCCGCGGCGGGCGGCGTGGCCGGCGCTGGGGTCTGCGCGGCGGCCGGCGCCGTTGGTGCCAACCCGGCGGCCACCGCGGTGCCGGCACCGAAGAGAAAATTGCGCCGCGCAATCGGAGAGCCGTCGTCCGCGGGTTTACCGCCAACGGTCTTTTTTCCGGAGCTCTTCTTCCCGGCAATGTTCCTCACCATGGCGACCTCCCCTTCTCGTTCTTTGGAATGAGACTAAACCCAATTCGGAGATGGCGGGAGGGCTCCTGTGACCAAACATGCGATCAAAAACAAGGATCAGCATTGCAACGCGCGTCTGCCGGCTACGCCGGAACGAGCGCGCCCGGGCTCTTGAGATACTTCGTGGTGATCGCCTCGGCCGACCAGTAGGCCAGCGCACCGACGAGGCCGGTCGGCCCGTACGACGCGTTCTGTGGGAACAGCGACGCCCCGATGACGAAGAGATTGTCGGCATCCCAGGCCTGGCAATAGCGATTGACGGCGCTCCGCTTCGGGTCGGCGCCCATCATCGTGCCGCCGGTATTGTGCGTGAACTGATAGGGCACGACGTTGTAGTTGCCGCCCGGCGCCGACAGCACGTTCATGGCGGTCGGCGACATCGCGCGGGCGATCCGACGCACCACCCGGCTGATGTAAGCGGCCATCCTGTGGTCGTTGCCGCGGAAATTGTAGCTCAGGCGGATCAGCGGCCGTCCGAGCGCATCCGTGTAGGTCGGATCGAGGTCGAGAAAATTCGCCCGGTGCGCATAGTTGCAGCCGGTGGCGCCGACATTGAAGGCGTGATTGTACCACTTGGCGGTCGCCTGCTTCCATTTGCGGCCCCAACGCGGCGTGCCCGATGGCACCGGCCGGCTGAAGATCGGGCGGCCGCTCTGGGTCCCGCCCTGGATCCAGGCGCCGCCGAAGAAGCCGAGACCGGCGTGGTCGAAATTGTCGCCGTTGAAATCATCGATGACGGTTGCGTGCGAGCCCGCAGTCATGAACGGATTGATCTCCTTGTCCTTGAAGAACACCGTCACCGTGCCGCCGGAGACCTGGTAGCAGTAATTTTTTCCCACCACGCCCTTGCCGGTCTTGTAGTCGTAGGGCTCGCCGATCCCCGCGGTGAGCATCAGCAGCACATTGTTGAAGACGTAGGCGCTGAGGATGACGAGCCCGGCGGGCTGCTCGTATTCCTCGCCGCTGTCGGTATCGACATAGCGCACCGCCCTCACCTTCTTCGCTTGCCGGTCGTAGACGAGCTCCTTCACATAGGCGCCGGTGCGCAGCTCGAACTTCGGGTCCGGCAACAGAACGGGGAATATGCAGGCCGCGGGCGACGCCTTCGCATTGGACACACAGCCGAAGCGCTCGCAGTGTCCGCAAAACTCGCAGGCGCCCATGGTGACGCCTTCGGGATTGGTATACGGCGCGCTCGAATTCGCCGCCGGCCCGGGGAATGGACGGTAGCCGAGGCTCCGGCAGGCCGCCTCCATGGTTGCGCCGGCGAGCGTCTTTGTCAGCGATTTGTTGGGATAGTCGTTCTGGCGCGGCCCCTCGAATACGTTGCCGCCGTCGATCTTGCGGCCGCGCAGGTTGCCAGCCTTGCCGGACAGGCCGCAGAGCTTCTCGAAGCGGTCGTAGCAAGGCTCGAGCTCGTCATAGCTGACGGGAAAATCCTCGATCGTCATGTGCGCGGGGATGGCCTTGCGGCCATAGCGCTGGATGAAGTGGCTGCGCAGCTTGTGGTCCGAGGGCGACAGCCGCCAGGTGACTCCGTTCCAGTGCTCGCCCGCGCCGCCGACCCCGCTGCCCGGCAGGAACGAGCCGAACCGGCGCAGCGGCAGTGCGGTCTCGGCGGGAGAATGGCGCAGCGTCACCGTCTCCGTCCGCGGATCCTGGATCAGCTCATGCCGCACCGCATATTTGAGCTCGTCGCGCATCCCAGGAAGGGTGAAATCCCGGTCCGGTCGCCGCGCCGGCCCGCGCTCCAAGGCTACGACCTGGAGCCCGGCTTTGGTCAGCTCGCGCGCGAGGATCGCTCCCGACCAGCCGACGCCGATCACGACAGCGTCGGTGGCCTTCAGCAATCTCACCGTTCACTCCGCCGCCTGCGCCCGTCGATACCGGCCCGCGGGGCGTGGCAGGCCGAGGTGCTCGCGCAAGGTGCGGCCCTCGTAGTCCTTGCGGAACAGGCCGCGCCGCTGCAACTCGGGCACGACCATGTTGCAGAAGTCGTCGTGCGAGCCCGGGATGTAAGGCGGCATCACACAGAAGCCGTCGCACGCGCCCTTCACGAACCATTCTTCCATGTAGTCGGCGACCTTCGTCGGGCTGCCGTGGATGGTGTTCTTGCCGCGCGCGCCCGCCACCCGCTCGCCGAGTTGTCGGATGGTGAGCTTCTCGCGGCGCGCCATCCCGACGATGCTGTCGTAGTGGCCCTTGCTTCCGCTGCTGACCGGCAGGGGATCGGGCAGCGGCTCGTCCAGGGGATACGGCGAGAGATCCATGCCGCCCAGCATGGTGGAGAGGATCTCGCGCCCGACCATGGGATGAATGAGCGACTGCAGGAACTCGAAGTCCGCGGCGGCCTCGGCATCGGTCGGCGCCACCACCACGCTCAGCCCCGGCAGGATTTTCAGGTGATCGGGCTCGCGGCCGTATTTGCGCATGCGCCCCTTTACATCGTCGTAGTAGCCCTTGGCGGTTTCGATCGTCAGGTGCGGGCTGAAGATCGCCTCGGCGAACTCAGCCGCGAGCTCGACCCCTTCATCGGATGCGCCGGCCTGTACGATCACAGGCCAGCCCTGCAGTGGACGCGGCACGTTGAGCGGACCTTCGACCGAGTAATACTCGCCCTTGTGACGCAGCACGTGGAGCTTGGCCGGATCGAAGAACAGCCCGCTCTCGCTGTCGCGCACGAAAGCGTCGTCGTCCCAGCTGTCCCAGAGTCCGGTGACGACCTGCGTAAATTCGCGCGCGCGAGCGTACCGTGTCGGGCGCGGATCGACACCGGCACGCCCGAAGTTGCGCGCTTCAGCCGGCTGGACCGAGGTGACGCAATTCCACCCGGCGCGGCCGTTGCTGATGTGGTCGAGCGACGCGAATTTACGGGCGACGTGATAGGGCTCGTTGTAGGTCGTCGATGCTGTTGCAACCAAGCCGATTCGGTCGGTCGCCGTCGCCAGCGCCGACAGCAGCGTCAGCGGCTCCAGGTGGGCAACGAACTGCACGGAACGGCTGAGCGCATCCATGTGCGCCTCGCGCGTCGCCACGCCGTCCGCCAGAAAGATCATGTCGAGTTTGGCGCGCTCGGCGGTCCGCGCGATCTCGATATAGTGCCGGATGTTGATATGGGCATCGACCTGCGCGCGCGGATGCCGCCAGGAGGCGACGTGATGGCCGGTCGGGTTGAAATAGGCGGCGAGCCGCATGGTGGAGCTCATGGAGCTATCCCGCATGGCTTCCTCCAGGATTGTTGTTTTGAGGCGGGGCGAATCTAACGATAAACGCCGGCAATCGCCAGGAACTCGTCAGCCTCGAGGCTCGCGCCGCCGACCAGCGCGCCGTCGACGTCGGCAACGCCCATGAGCTCCTTGGCGTTCGACGGCTTCACCGAGCCGCCGTACAGGATGCGCATCCCCTGCCCCGTCTCTCCGTACCGCGCGATCAGCCGGCGGCGGATGAAACCGTGCATCTCCGCGACGTCGGCCGGCGTCGGCGTGAGGCCGGTGCCGATGGCCCAGACCGGCTCGTAGGCGACGACGAGATTTTCGCCGGTCGCACCGTCCGGCAGAGAGCCGTCGAGCTGCGCCCCCACGACCGCGGGCGCCCGCCCGGCTTCGCGCTCGCCGCGCGTTTCGCCGACGCAGACAATCGCCGTGAGCCCTGCGCGATGGGCGGCGAGCGCCTTCTTGCGCACGTCCGCGTCCGCTTCCCCGTGCAGGCTGCGGCGCTCGGAATGCCCCACGATGACGGCGTCGGCGCCGGCATCCCTGAGCATTTCCGCCGAGAGGTCGCCCGTAAATGCCCCGGAAGGCTCGGCGTGGCAGTCCTGGGCGCCGATCCGAACGGCCCGCCCTTGCGCTGCAGCCGCGAATTGGGCGAGGAGCGTCGCGGGCGGGCACACCATGACATCGACCCCTGGAAGGCCGCCGGCGCCCTGGACGATCCTGTCGAGCTCGGTCGCCGAGGCGCGCACCCCATTCATCTTCCAGTTGCCCGCCACCAGCGGACGCCGCGGCCTGCTCGCCATGTCGCCATTTCCCGGGTTTTCAGGGTCCGGCCAAGCGGTTAACAGAGTGCCGGAGGGCGCGAAAGGGGCCTGCTTGTGACGGCCTGCCGCTGCCCACATATGTTGTGGTGCAGGGGCCCTCTCCTTATGATATGCGGCCTTGTGCGCCACCCCGTTCGGGTAGCGGCGCAGGCTCCCTCAATCACGGATGACGCATGCTTCGAGGTCTACGAAACGCCTCTTCCAACTGGCTCGGCAAGTCGATCATGATTACCGTGGTCGGCTTCCTGGCCCTCAGCTTCGCGATCTGGGGGATCGGCGACATTTTCCGCGGTTTCGGCCGCTCGACGGTCGCCAAGATCGGCGGCACCGAGATCACGATCGAGAATTTCCGAACCCTGTACACCGACCGGCTGCAGCAATATTCGCGTCAATTCGGCCGCCCGATCACCCCGGACCAGGCGCGCACGATGGGCCTGGACAAGATCGTGGTCGGGCAGCTGATCGCGGAGACCGTGCTCGACGAGCGCGCCCGCTCGCTCGGTCTCGCGCTGTCCGATGCCGACGTTTCCAAGCAGATCATGAGCGATCCCGCCTTCCTCGGGCCGAGCGGCCAGTTCGACCGGTTCCGCTTCGAAGCGACCATCCGCAATGCCGGCTACACCGAGCCCCGCTTCGTCGCCGAGCAGCGCCGGCGGCTGCTGCGCCGCGAGCTGGCCGGCACCATCTCGACCGGATTGAGCGCCCCGAAGGCCCTGGTCGAGGCGGTCAACCGCTACGACAACGAGCAGCGCTCGATCGACTACGTACTCCTCGATCGCGCCCAGGCCGGCGAGATTCCGAAGCCGTCGCCGGAAGAGCTCGCGAAATACTTCGATGAGCGCAAGATCCTGTTCCGCGCGCCCGAATACCGCAAGCTCGTCATCGTCTCGCTCATTCCCAGCGAGCAGGCCCGCTGGATCGAAATCTCCGACGCGGATCTCAAGCGCGCCTACGAGGAGCGGCGCGCCCGCTACGTCACGCCGGAGCGGCGCCACATCCTGCAGGTGGACTTTCCCAATGCCGAGGCGGCGCAGGCCGCCGCCGACCGCATCGCGAAAGGCGCAAAGCTCGACGAGATCGCGAAGGAGCTCGGCAAGACGGAAAAGGACATCGACCTCGGTACCGTCGCCAAGGCCGCGGTGATCGATCGCGCCGCGGGCGACGCGGCCTTCGCGCTCAAGGAGGGCGAGGTCAGCGCGCCGGTCAAAGGCCGGTTCGGGACCGTGCTGGTGCAGGTGCTCAAGATCGAGCCCGAGCAGGTTCGCCCCTTCGAGCAGGTCGCGCCCGAGCTCAAGCAGGAGCTCGCCACCGCGCGCGCCAAGTCCGAGATTTTCGACGTCTACAACAAGATCGAGGACGCGCGCGCGGAAGGCAGGCCGCTGGCCGAAGCCGCCGAGGCCCTCAAGTTGCCGGTGCGCAACGTCGAGGCGATCGACCGGACCGGACGCGACGCCGCGGGCACGCCCGTGAGCCTCCCCGATCAGCGACTGCTGGCCGGAGCGTTCAGCACCGACGTCGGCGTCGATCGCGATCCCTTGCAGGTCCAGGACGGCTATATCTGGTACGACGTCACCGGGGTCACGCCCTCGCGCGAGCGCCCGATCGACGAGGTGAGGGAGCAGGTCGAGGCGCGCTGGCGTGAGCAGGAGATTGCCACGCGCCTCAACACCAAGGCTACGGACATCCTGGACAAGCTCAAGTCGGGCACGCCGTTCGCCGAAGTCGCGGCGGCCAACGGCCTCAAGGTCGAGACCATGAGCGGCATCAAGCGCGGCCAAGGCTCCGGAGCGCTTTCGCAGGCGGCCGTCGCCGCGGTCTTCCGTACGGCGAAGGATGCCTTCGGCAAGGCCGAGGCTGCTCAGCCGGTGGAGCAGGTCGTGTTTCGCGTCACCGACATCGTGGTGCCGACCCTCGACGCGACCTCCGCCGACAGCAAGCGCGTCGTCGAGACGCTCGATCGCGGCCTCTCCGAGGATATTCTCGGCGAGTACATCGCCAAGCTCGAAAGCGAGATCGGCGTCACCATCAATCAAAGCGCGCTGAACCAAGTGGTGGGCGGTGGGACCGGCGACAAGTGAACTGAATTAGCCCATGCAGATCGAGCCGCAATCAACGGCGTTCGCCAAACGATACGCGCGCGGCGAGGCGCAGGTCGTCTGGACCACGCTCGTCTCCGATCTCGAAACGCCGGTCTCCGCCTTCCTCAAGATCGCCGGCGCGCGGCCGAAGAGCTTTCTCCTGGAATCGGTCGAGGGCGGCGCCGTGCGCGGGCGCTACTCGATCATCGGGCTCGATCCCGATCTGGTCTGGCGTACCGTGGCGGGCCGCGCCGAGATCGATCGTGATGCACGTAACGGGCGTGACGGCTTCGTGCCGTGCAACGAGGCGCCGCTGGCGGCGTTGCGCACGCTCATCGCGGAAAGCCGGATCGAGCTCCCCGATGTATTGCCGCCCATGGCGGCCGGCGTGTTCGGCTATCTCGGCTACGACATGGTTCGGCTGATGGAAGAGCTGCCGCAGCCCAATCCCGACCCGATCGGCATCCCCGACGCAGTGCTGGTGCGCCCCACGATCGTGGTCGTGTTCGATGCCGTGAAGGACGCGATCACGGTGGTCACGCCGGTGCGGCCGGAAAGCGGAGTGAACGCCGATACCGCCTTCACGCGGGCGGGCGAGCGGCTCTCCGCCATCGTCGACGCCCTCGACGCGCCGCTCGCGCATGCGCCGCCGAACGTGAAGGCCGGCCCGCTCACGGTCTGGCCATCGTCCAACACACCGCCCGCCGACTACGAGCGGATGGTGAATACCGCCAAGGAGTACATCGCCGCCGGCGATATTTTCCAGGTGGTGCTGTCGCAACGTTTCGAGGCGCCGTTCGAGCTGCCGCCCTTTGCGCTCTACCGTGCACTGCGGCGGGTCAATCCGGCCCCCTTCCTCTATTTTCTCGACTTCGACGATTTCTCGATCGCGGGCTCGAGCCCGGAAATCCTGGTGCGGGTGCGCGAGGGCACGGTCACCATCCGCCCGCTCGCGGGCACACGGCCGCGCGGCGCGACGCCGCAGCAGGACAAGGCGCTCGAGACCGAGCTGCTGGCGGATCAGAAGGAACGCGCCGAGCATCTCATGCTGCTCGATCTCGGCCGCAACGACGTCGGCCGGGTCGCGCGCACCGCGACCGTGAAGGTGACCGACCAGTTCTTCATCGAGCGCTTCAGCCAGGTCATGCACATCGTGTCCAACGTCGAGGGCCAACTCGACGCCAAGTACGACGCGCTCGATGCGCTGGCGGCAGGCTTCCCCGCCGGCACGGTTTCGGGTGCGCCCAAGGTGCGGGCGATGGAGATCATCGACGAGCTCGAAAAGGAAAAGCGCGGGCTCTATGCCGGAACGGTCGGTTACTTCTCCGCCGCGGGCGAGCTCGACAGCTGCATCGTGCTGCGCACCGCCCTGATCAAGGACGGCATGATGTACGTGCAGGCCGGCGCCGGCATCGTCGCCGATTTCGAGCCCCAAGTCCGAGCAGCAGGAGTGCGTCGACAAGGCCAAGGCGCTGTTTCGCGCCGCGGAAGAAGCCAAGCGGTTTGCCAGCGCGGCACGACGAGGACAGTAGGTAGTACCAACATGAACGACCATAGCGGCCACGGCCACGCACCCAAATGGAAGCACGATGGCGTGCGCGTCATCCCCGGCAATTCGCTCGACTCGAACACAGCGCAGACGCCGGGCATGGATCGCAAGGCCGCGATCAATTTTGCGCGGGTGGGGGCGCAGAAGCTCTGGGCCGGCACGGTGAACATCTCGCCCAACGCCAAGACCGGCGCGCACCACCACGGCGAGCTCGAGAGCGTGATCTATGTCGTGCGTGGCAAGGCCCGCATGCGCTGGGGCGAACGGCTGGAATTCGTCGCCGAAGCCGGCCCCGGCGATTTCATCTATGTGCCGCCGTTCGTGCCCCATCAGGAGATCAATGCCAGCCCGGACGAGTTGCTCGAATGCGTGCTGGTGCGCAGCGACAACGAGGCCGTGGTGGTCAATCTCGATATCGAGCCGGTGGAGAAGCCGGACAAGGTCCTCTGGGTCGATCCGATCCACAAGGCGTGAAAGCGGCACAACGAATGCTGATCCTCTCTCCGGTTGTCCAGCGCCATGCCGCGTAGGTTTGCCTGGGCCTCGTTGCCGGACCAGGAGCTGCTGCAGCTCCGTCTGAAGGACCTCGGGGTCACCTGCGAAGGCACCTGGCTCGAGAAGTGCATGGACGAGCTCTACGAGGAGCTCGATCAGCGTGGACTGCGGATCCGGCCGCACGCCTGGATCTCGAACGAGTGGTTCAGCCCCGACGATTCGACCGGCATCGCCATTCCGTTCTACCTGACCCATCCCCGCCTGATGCGGCTCGAACGAAAGATGATGATCGACGTGGAAGGCGGGACCGTGCCGGAGTGCATGCGTATCCTGCGCCACGAGGCCGGGCACGTGATGCAGGTTGCCCATCAACTGCAACGGCATCACCGCTGGCGGCAGATGTTCGGCCGCTCCTCGATCCGCTACCCCGACTACTACCGGCCGAACCCCGGCAGCCGGCGTTACGTCCAGCACCTCCCGCTCTGGTACGCCCAGAGCCATCCCGACGAGGATTTCGCGGAGACCTTCGCGGTCTGGCTCACGCCGCGCTCGAACTGGCGCCGCCGTTACGAAGGCTGGCCCGCGCTGAAGAAGCTTCGCTATGTCGACGAGTTGATGGCCGAGATCGCCGGCAAGAGGCCGCTCGTCACGCGCCGATTGCGCGTCGATCCGGTGAGCAAGCTCAGCCAGACGCTGGCCGAGCATTACGCGAAAAAGCGGACGCACTACGCGGTCGAGCATCCCACCATCTACGACCGCGATCTGCTGCGCATCTTCTCCGACGATCCGAGGGATCACCGCTCGCCGGCGGCTTCCGCGTTCCTGCGGCACAACCGCGCGAAGATCCGCCAGATCGTCTCGAAGTGGACCGGAGAATATCAACTGACGCTGGACGCCGTGTTCGATGATATGATCGGCCGCTGCCGCGAGCTCAAGCTGCGCGCGGTCGGCCCCGAGCGGCAGCTGCGGATGGAATTCATCGTCTTGTTGACGGCGAAGACGGTGCACTCGCTCTACAGTCCGTCGCGACGGCAGTGGCTGGCCCTATGAAGCGCCTTCGTGTTCTGGTGCTGTTGCATCCGGACCTGGTGCCGCCGGACTCGCTCAAAGGCTTCAGCGAGCAGGAAATCAATGTCTGGAAGACCGAATACGACGTCGTGACCACGCTACGCGCGGCCGGCCACGAGGTGAAGCCGCTCGGCGTGCAGCACGAGCTCAAGCCGATCCGCGACGAGATCGAGAGCTGGAAGCCCGACGTCGTCTTCAATCTGCTCGAGCAGTTTCACGGCGAAGCTGTCTACGATCAGAACGTCGCGAGCTATCTCGAGCTGCTTCGCATTCCCTATACCGGCTGCAATCCCCGCGGTCTGATGCTGGCGCGCGGCAAGGATCTATCCAAGAAGCTCTTGGCCTACCACCGCATCCCGTTGCCGGCCTTCGCCGTCTTCCCGATGCACCGCAAGATTCGCCGTCCGGCCCGGCTCAACCTCCCGCTCATCGTCAAGAGCGTGAGCGAGGATGCCTCTTACGGGATATCCCAGGCGTCCGTGGTCGACAGCGACGAAAAGCTGGCGGAACGGGTCACTTTCATCCACGAGCGGATCGGCACCGCGGCGCTGGCGGAGCAATATATCGAGGGCCGGGAGCTCTATGTGGGCGTGCTGGGCAACGAGCGGCTGCGCGTCTTGCCGACCTGGGAGCTCGAGTTCGGCACGCTGGCGCAGACCGCGTACCCCATCGCTACCGAGAAGGTCAAACACGACGTCGACTACCAGGACCGCCACGGCTTCCACGTCGGGGCGGCCAAGAACATCTCGCCGCAGCTGGACGCCAGCATCAAGCGCATCGCCAAGCGCATCTACCGGACGCTGGAGCTCGACGGCTATGCCCGCATCGATTTCCGCCTGTCCGCCGACGACGTCCCCTATTACATCGAAGCCAACCCGAACCCCGAGATTGCGCAGATCGAGGAATTCTCCGCGGCCGCCCGTCACGACGGGATCGCCTACGGCGACCTGCTGCAGCGGATCCTGATGCTGGGTATCAGCCGCGCGCGGTCAGCGGGTATCGAGCCGGGGAAGTGACAAGGGCGCCTTTGTCGCGCGCTCAGGCGGCGACGAGGTCGGGCTCTTTCACCGGGACGGAGAAGCAGCGCTCCCCGTGCACATTGTAGACATCGACGGTCCAGCCGGCCCAGGCGCTATCGGGCTGGATGCCCAGATCGAGCGCCATGAGCTCTGCCAGCTGGCGAGCGGTTTCTTGATCGGGATACACGATCCCGCGGTAGTCGTATTGCGAACGTTCTCCGCTGACGAGATCGAAGAAGTAGCGTTTCATCGCTCACCTGTTCCGGCGTTCTGCCATATCGCGCCGATTTGACGAAATCTCTTTGAACATTGGACTAAAGGAATAGATAAAATTTGACTGGGTGGCCAAACACAGCGCCCCGCGGGGGTGCCCGCATCAATACCCTCGCGGGTGCGCCGGCCGCCATGAAGGCAAATCGGATGGCAAACGCGAAAGACCTACGTCGCATTGCCCTGTCGCTGGAGGGAACGTCCGAAGCCCCGCATTTCGACCGGGCCGCGTTCAAGGTGGCGCGCATCTACGCCACGCTTGCCGCCGATGGCCGCACGGCCAATCTCAAACTTTCGCCCGACGAACAGGAGTTCAAGTGCCTGCTGGCGCCGGAGGCCTTTGCCCCGGTGCGCGGCGGCTGGGGAAAGCAGGGCTGGACGACGGCGACCCTGTCGGCCCTGAGCACGCCGGAGCTCAGTGACGTGCTGGAGACGGCATGGCGTCATGCCCTGCCGAAAAGTCGTCCTCGGCGATGATGGCGGCCTGTGCTTATTTCGCCGCCAGCGCGGGCGTGCCACGCCATGCGGCCACCGGCGGAACCGGGATGCCGAGATTTTCGCGCAAAGTCGTCCCCGCGTAGTCCTTGCGGAACAGGCCGCGGCGCTGGAGCTCGGGCACGACGAAGCGGACGAAGTCTTCGTACGCTCCGGGAACGTGGGTGGCGGACACGACGAAGCCGTCGCAGGCGGGCTCGACGAACCATTGCTCGAGGCGATCAGCGATCTCCTTCGGCCCGCCGATGATCGGGTTGTGCACCCGGCCGCGGCCGCTGAAATGGATGAAATCTCGCACCGTGGGATTCGTCTTGCCGCTCGCCTGGAGGACGCGGTCGCGGATGCCTTGCAGCCCGGACATCGCCACGATTTCGGCGTCGCTGAAGGGTTCGTCCATCCTCTTCGTCGCGAAGTCGAAGTTGAGCGCCTCGGACAACAGCGACAGCGCATCGATCTCCAGCGGCAGCGCGTCGATCACGGCCCATTTGTCTTCCGCCTCCATCTTGCTGGCGGCGGACACGGTGTTGACGAGTTGCGTGACCTTGACGTGATCGGGCTCCCGGCCGCAGCGCGCGATGTCGGCTTTGAACTCCGAATACTCGCGCTTGCCGGTGCCGATATTCGGGTAGACGACGAAGATCACCTCGCCCCATTGCGCGCCGAAGCGCCGGCCCCGGCCGCTCTGGCCGGCCTGGATGACGACCGGATGCCCCTGCGGCGAACGCGGCACGGTGAACGGGCCGCGCGAGCGGAAGTAGCGGCCCTGGTGGTCGAGGCGATGAACCTTGTCGGGGTGAGCGAACAGGCCCGTCGCCTTGTCCTGCACGATGGCGTCGTCCTCCCAGGCATCCCAATGCCCGAGCACGACCGCCATGAACTCGTCGGCGCGGTCGTAGCGCTCGTCATGGGGGATCGCCTCCTCGCGGCCCATGTTCTGCGCTTCGCCGTCGTTGAGCGAGGTGACCACGTTCCAGGCCGCACGCCCCTGCGTCATCAGGTCGAGCGTGGCGAACACGCGCGCCACGTGGAACGGCTCGTAGTAGCTGGTCGAGTAGGTGGCCCCGAGGCCCAACCGCTCGGTCGCCATGCCCATGACCGTGAGCACCGTCACGGCATCGAGCTTCACGCAGCGGATGCCGTGCTCGACGGTATGGGCATGGTCGTGGCCGTACATGTCCGGCATCGACAGCCGGTCGTCGAAGAAGCCGAGATGAAATTTCCCTTCCTCGAGCACGCGGCCGAGATGCCGATAGTAGTCCGCGGACCAGGTGTCCGAACGCGAGAGCGGATGGCGCCACGAGCTCGCGAAATTGGTGCAGTTCTGCGCCTGCAGGAAGGCGACCAAGGTCATCTGACGCATTACAGAGTCCTGCGCAGGACAGGCGGGAGGCCGGCCGCTATTTGATGCCGGAATAGCTGGTCGGGGTCAGGAACACGGAATTGATCTTGGCGACGATCTTGCCGTTCGCCTCCGACGCGTCGCGCGCCTTCTGCCAGTCCGGATCGGCGCGGAACGCATCCCAGTTCTTTTTCGCGGCGTCGCGGCTCGGATGCGCGATGATGTAGATCAAAGTGTTCTGCGATGCCGGCGCATCCTGCGGCGTCCAGTAGCCGATGCTGGTCATGCCCTGCCGATCGAAATAGGTCCGGGTGTGATCGCGGAAGCGGTTGACGACGTCTTGCAGCTTGCCCTCGTGCGACGTGTAGGTACGCAGCTCGAAGACACGCCCTTGCGCTTGGCTCTGGGCTTGGGCCGCCGTACCGGCAAGTTGGTTATCGGCTCTTCCCAAGATGAAACCCGACACGAACACGGCGACGAAGAGCAGCGACAGAACGAGCTTTTTCCCAGTCATGACCATCCCTCCTGATGAATTATCGAGCAATGCTCCCCCCGACCCGTGTTCCCGGATCAAATTTTTTCAGTACCGCAACGATAGCAAGCAGCCAGGATCGGCGGAAGCGATGAAATCACACGCTGCGGCAACGGCAGTAGCCTGATCGCGCGGAGTCAGGATAGCATCGCAGCCGCGGTCGAGCATCCGATTGCGGAGACGAGGGCGATGAGCCGAACCAGCGTGTCGTTGCTGAAGCTCGCGGAGCGGCTGATCCCGGTATTGGCAGCGGTTGGCGGCGCGGTATGGGCTCTGTTTGTCTATTTCGACCATCAGAACGAGATCGCCCGGCAAGGGCGCGCAGAGGCGGACAAGCTGGCGCGCACGCGCTTGATCGAGGCCCAGAAGCCGTTTCTCACCAAGCAGCTCGAGCTCTACTTCGAGACCGCGCAGGTCGTAGGCAAGCTGGTCACTACCGCCATGACGGACCCGGAATGGGTAAAGGTCGAGCGGCGGTTCTGGGCGCTCTACTGGAGCGAGTTGTCCATGGTGGAGCACAAGATCGTGGAATGCGCGATGAAGAATTTCGGCGATCAGCTCCAACTGTACAGGGACATGCGGCAGGACGATCCGGGACGATCGCGGGCTCTCGCGACGTTGAACGGTCGCGCATACGACGTCGCGCATGCAATCCGCGACGGGATCGAGAGCGCGTGGGGGCAAGAAGGGACTCGACCTGCGCGATCCTGCCCGGCCGATTGAGACGCCCGGTCCCGCCCCTGCCCGCCTTGATTCCCTCAAGACCGCCGTCTAAGACCTTGAGCGGGCACGAAAACCATGATCGTTCTGATCGACAATTACGACAGCTTCACCTTCAACCTGTTCCACTATCTCGGCGGGTTGGGGGCGGACGTGCTCGTCTATCGCAACGACAAGATCAGCGCCGACAAGGTGTTGGCGATGGATCCTGAAGCGGTCGTGCTCTCGCCCGGGCCCTGCACGCCCAACGACGCCGGCATCTGCCTCGAGCTGATCGGCAAGGCGTCGCCGACCATCCCGGTGCTCGGCGTCTGTCTGGGCCACCAGGCGATCGGGCAGGCGTTCGGCGGCAAGGTGGTGCGCGCGCCGGCGCAGGTGCACGGCAAGCTCTCGGAGATCAAGCACAAGGGCGAAGGCGTCTTTCGCGGCATCAATGCGCCGTTCAAAGCCACCCGCTACCATTCGCTGGTGGTCGCGCGGGAAAGCCTGCCGAACGACCTCGCGGTGACCGCCGAGACCGACGACCGCCTGATCATGGGGCTCGCCCATCGCACGCTTGCGGTGCATGGCGTTCAGTTCCATCCTGAGAGCATCGCCTCCGAACATGGTCATCTGATCTTGCGCAACTTTCTCGACATCGCCGCCGCCTGGAATGCCGCGACCGGCCGCCGGCCGGCCGCCACCCGCGCGACGCGGCGCGTGCTGTAAGAGGCCGACGTGACCGACGAATTCAGGGGATTGATCGCCAAGGCCGCGACCGGCGCCGCGCTCACGCGCGAGGAGGCCGCCCGCGGCTTCGACACCATGATGTCGGGGGAAGCCACGCCCTCGCAGATGGGCGGCCTGCTCATGGCTTTGCGTGTGCGCGGCGAAACCGTGGACGAGATCACCGGCGCGGTCACCGCCATGCGCGACAAGATGCTGCGCGTCAAGGCGCCGGCGGACGCCATCGACGTGGTCGGCACCGGCGGCGACGCGTCGGGCTCGTTCAACATCTCGACCTGCGCCGCCTTCATCGTGGCGGGCGCGGGCGTGCCGGTCGCCAAGCACGGCAACCGGGCGCTCTCCTCGCGCTCGGGCGCCGCCGACGTGCTGGGCGCGCTGGGGGTGAGCATCGAGCTGACGCCGGACGGCGTCAGCCGCTGCATCAAGGAGGCCGGCATCGGCTTCATGTTCGCGCCCGCCCACCACCCCGCGATGAAGAATGTCGGCCCGACACGGGTGGAGCTCGGCACCCGCACGATCTTCAATCTGCTGGGCCCGCTGTCCAACCCCGCCGGGGTCAAGCGCCAGATGGTCGGCGTGTTCTCGCGCCAGTGGATCGAGCCGTTGGCGCAGGTGCTCAAGAACCTCGGCGCCGAGTCAGGTCTGGGTGGTGCATGGCTCCGACGGCCTCGACGAGATCACGACATCGGGGCCGACCCACGTCGCCGCGCTCGAGAACGGCGCGGTGCGCGTGTTCGAGATCACGCCGGAAGAGGTGGGCTTGCCGCGGGTCAAGCCCGAGGCGCTGCGCGGCGGCGACGCCAAGGAGAATGCCCAGGCGCTCGGCGACGTGCTCAAGGGCAAGAAAGGCGCCTTCCGCGACGTCGCCATCCTCAATGCGGCAGCCGGGCTGATGGTCGCGGGAAAGGCAAAGGAATTGAAGGCCGCCGTCGCGCTGGCGGAGAAGTCGGTCGATTCCGGCGAGGCCCGAAGCCGGCTGGAGCGGCTGATAGCGGTTTCGAATGCGTGATCGCCATGGCCGATATCCTCAGCAAGATCGAGGCTTATAAGCGCGAAGAGATCGCGGTGGCGAAGCGCGTGCGTCCGCTCGCCACGGTCGAGGCCGCAGCCAAGGCGGCGGCGCCGCCGCGCGGCTTTCTGGCGGCGATCGAGCGCGAGCTCAAGGCCGGCAACTACGCCCTGATCGCCGAGATCAAGAAAGCGAGCCCGTCGAGGGGCCTGATCCGCGCGGATTTCGATCCACCCGCCCTCGCGCGTGCCTACGAGAAGGGCGGCGCCGCCTGCCTCTCGGTGCTGACCGATGCGCCCTCGTTTCAGGGCAAGCCCGAATTCCTCGCCGCCGCGCGCGCCGCGACTGCGCTGCCCGTGCTGCGCAAGGATTTCATGTACGACACCTACCAGGTGGCCGAGGCGCGGGCCTGGGGCGCCGACTGCATCCTCATCATCATGGCGGCGGTCGACGACGAGGTGGCGCAGGAGCTGGAGGCGGCGGCCGCGGCGTTCGGCATGGACGTTCTGCTCGAGGTGCACGACGAGCTCGAACTCGAGCGCGCACTACGCCTGCGCTCGAGAATGATCGGCGTCAACAACCGCAACCTCAAGACCTTCGAGACCACGCTCGCCACCAGCCAGCGTCTCGCGCCGAAGATTCCCGGCGATCGCGTCCCGGTGGGGGAGAGCGGAATTTCCTCGCCCGCCGATCTCGCCTACCTGGCGGTGGTGGGAATATCGACGTTCCTGGTCGGCGAAAGCCTGATGCGCGAGCGTGACGTCGAGGCCGCCACACGCGCCCTCATTCGCCGCCAAGACCAAGATCGCCATATCGGCGCCGCGGAGTGAGCGGTGGCTAGTGTCCCGGTTCCGACGTTCGTATCATTTCGCAGCACGTGCTTTTTACGAACGTCGGAACCAAAGGGACACTAGCAACTCTATGATTCTAGTGTGGCTTTGCATTTGACGTTCCTATGAAGGACTTGCAGCAAATACTGATAGGAACGTCAAATGCGCCACACTAGTAAGCTGAGCCATCTCAACCGACGCGGCGAGGCGCGCATGGTTGACGTCTCGGCGAAGGCCGCGACCGAGCGCGAGGCGGTGGCCGAAGGCCGCGTGATCATGACCACAAAGACGCTCGACCTCGTCCTGTCCGGCGACGCCAAGAAAGGCGACGTGCTCGGCGCCGCCCGGATCGCCGGCATCATGGCGGCCAAGCGCACGCATGAGCTGATCCCGCTGTGCCATCCCCTCCCCGTCACCAAGATCGCCGTCGAGATCGAGCCCGACCGCAAGCTGCCGGGCCTCGCCGTGCGCGCCACCGTCAAGGTCAAAGGCCAGACCGGCGTCGAGATGGAAGCGCTGACCGCGGTCTCGGTCGCCTGTCTCACCGTCTACGACATGGTGAAAGCGGCCGAGCGCGGCATGCGCATCGAGGGCATCCGTCTCGTTGAAAAACGCGGTGGCAAGTCCGGGCACTACAAGGCAAAGGAGTAAACCTTGGCGCTGATGCCGGTCGCAGAGGCGCTTGCTCGCGTGCTCGCGGATGCCGAGCCGCTGACCGCGGAAATGGCGCCGCTCGCGGCAGCACATGGCCGCGTTCTGACAGCGGACGTCGCGGCGCTGCGCACGCAGCCGCCGGCCGACGTCTCGGCCATGGACGGCTATGCCGTGCGCGCCGCCGACGTCGCCAAGGTGCCGGCGCGGCTCAAGCTCGTGGGTGAGGTCGCCGCCGGGCATCCGTTCGAAGGCACGGTCGGCCAAGGCGAAGCCGCGCGCATCTTCACCGGCGGCGTGCTGCCGCCCGGCGCAGACACCATCGTGATCCAAGAGCACGCCACGAAGGACGGCGACACCGTCGTCGTCGGCACGGGCACGGCCGCCGGCCGGCACATCCGCGTCGCCGGACTCGATTTCAAGCAAGGGAGCGCGTTGCTGGCCAAGGGCCGCCGTCTCAGCGACCGCGATCTCGCGCTCGCCGCCGCCATGAACCATCCGGCGGTGCCGGTGCATCGCCGCCCCAAGGTGGCGGTGCTCGCGACCGGCGACGAGCTGGTGATGCCCGGCACCACGCCGGGCTTCGGCGAGATCGTCTATTCCAACGGCTACGCCACCATGGCGCTGGTGCGGCGCGAGGGGTGCGAGGTGATGGACCTCGGCATCGCACCCGACCGCCTCGATCAAACGGCCGCCGCGGTGCGCCGGGCGCGCGACCTCGGCGCCGACATCCTGGTGACGTCCGGGGGCGCCTCGGTCGGCGACTACGATCTCGTGCAGAAGGCGCTGGCGACCGAGGGGCTCGCGCTGTCGTTCTGGAAGGTGGCGCTGCGTCCGGGGCGGCCGATGATGCATGGGCGGTTTGGTAGGTCCCTTGGCGCCATGCACGTGCTCGGCCTGCCCGGCAATCCGGTCTCGGCCTATGTCTGCACGGTGCTGTTCCTGGTGCCGCTCATCCGGCGGCTGGCTGGACGCCAGGACGTGGAGCCCGTGCCCGCCAGCGCGCTGCTCGGCTGCGATCTCCCGGCCAACGACGAGCGGGCGGACTACCTGCGCGCGACCCTCGTCCCGGGTCCCGATGGCACGCCGGTGGCCACTCCGGCGGCCGTGCAGGACAGCTCCATGCTGGTCCCGCTGGCGGCCGCCGATTGCCTGCTGGTGCGTGCGCCGCATGCAGCGGCTGCCAAGGCTGGCAGCCGTTGCACCATCATCAAGCTCGAACCTTAACGACTGCGCATGTCCTCATCGGAAAACCGGTTCCCACTTTTCCGGGACATGCGCTGCCGTCAGTTCAGCTCGAGGGGCTGGTAGCGCCCGGCCTGGTCGAGCTGGGTGCCCCAGATCTTGTGCGAGCTCTGATGCTCGGCCCGGCCGAAGCTCAACGGCGTCCCGACGCCCATGTCGAAGTCACGCAGGCTCTCCAGAACGTCCACCAGCTTTTCGGTGTCGAGCTGAGGTCCGGCGCGCCGCAGCCCTTCGGCCAGCAGGCTGCGCCGTGATGTAGCCTTCGAGCGATACGTAGTCCGGCGCCTCGCCCGCGGAATACTTTCCGAGCGCATTCTTGTACTCGAGGACCGAGCGACGAGTACCCCTCGATCGGCGGCACCACCTGCGTCACGATCACGCCTTCCGCGTATCGGGGTCCCAGCAGCATCAGCTCCTGGGCCAGCGCCGTGCTGCCGACGAAGGAGACGTTGGTGTAGATCATCCCGGGAAAGAGGTCGCGCGTCTTCTCGATGAAGCGCGCCGCCGCCCGATAGGTCGGCACCATGACAACGGCCTTGATGGTCCCCTTGTACAGGCGAAGGGCTGCGACCGCCTCGTCCACCTCCACGGTGTTGCGCTTATAGCCGAGGCGCAGGATCGTGCCGGCCTCGCCTCCGCGCAGCGCCCGGATGGCCTTGGACACGCCGGCGAAGCCTGCGTCCCCGTAGCTGTCCTGCTGGGCGAACACGGCGATCTGTTCCGGCTTCAGGCGCCTGATCTTGACGAGGTAGCGCACGACGGCGTCCGTCTCCTCGGCGTAGCTGGCGCGGTAGTTGAAGACGTAACGGTCGGGCGGATCGCGCCGCAGCAGGCCCGCGCCGGTGAACGCCCCGAAGAACAACATCCGCTGCTCGAGGGCGTAGGGGATCGCGACCGCCGCGGTCGGTGTTCCCACATTGCCGACGATGCCGAAGACCTGCTCTTTCTCGAAGAGCTGCTTCATGGTTTCGACGGTCCGGGTCGGCTCGTAGCCGTCGTCCGCCGCGACGAGGCGGAGTTGCCGGCCGTGGATTCCGCCGGCGGCGTTGATGGCGCCGAAGGCGGCATCGATGCCGAGCTTCATCTGGCGGCCGAGTTCTCGGGCGGCGCCGCTGAACGGCGCCGACATGCCGAACCGAATCTCATTATCGGTCACGCCCCGGACGACGGGGCCCGGAATGCGCTGAGGAGCCACGGCAGGCGCCGTGGCGGCGGGCGGCGCGGCGGCTACGATTGGGGCAGCGGCTGCCGGTGGCGCCGCGGCCGGCGGTTCATTGATCGCCACCTGTGGGGCCGCCGGGACCGCGCGGGTGGTGTCTGTCCCGCGCGGAAAGATCGACGGATAGACCGCGGCGACGAGAAAACTGCACGCGACCGCGACGACCGCGACGAGCGCGAGAATGACGAGTTCACGCATGAATGCGAACGGCCTGCGATCCGATACGGGAGGCGCCGGAAGCGGCGCTATCAGCGGAGACCTGATGTCGCGCAGTGGAAAAGGGCGGTCGCGAAGGACTTCCTCGGATTCTCCCTCGGCGCCCTTCGTCGGCGACATCGCCAGTGATGGTTCTCTCGTCGCCTTGAGATCGTCGCGCGTCCGTCGCGGAGCGTATCGTAACGGACCTTCGGTACCAGTCGGCTGCTCCGTCGGATTACTCATCGGTCTACTCCCACTCTGACTACGCCAACACGGATTTCCCTGCTCCGGCTCGGACGCTTTCGTTCTGGTAGCGCGAACGTGCGTCTCGTGATGCGAGAAGTTCCAAATAACATTAACTGCAAGGAATATGGCGGAATGTGTTCGCAACAGGCTGAGTTGCCACAAAAATTCCTAATCAGAGGCGGGCGTTAGCGGTATCTGCTCACAGTTTACGGTAACTAATGACCGCGCCGGTAACTACGAACCTTCACGACAACAAAAAATGTTTCCGACGTCTTTGCGATCAGCAACACGTTCTCCGCGGCTCTCGCTCCGCGCCGGACACGATGGCGATGACATGACGAAGTTGCGATCCGGCCTCATCGTCGACCACGCACGCAAGCGCCGCCGCGATCGGTCACCCTTCACTGTCGGATGCGCAGAGTTCGCGCCCGCGCCGACCCCGGCGCCGCTCCGCTTGGAGCTCCGCAAGGCGGGTCGATTTTCTTTGGGGGCGCCAAGTTGATTGACAAAGTCTCAATCGAACCGCTCGACCTCTTAACGCCAAATTACCCACCGACCAAGCGATTCCAAATGCTTACAATTACAAACCGTGGCCCAGGACATCATTGAATCCCATAGCGTTTCGCCAGAAGTTACTAACCACAAGAGTGATCACAACATGATGTGGGATGACCCCACGCACGCGACAGCCGGCGGCCAACGGCTCGGTACGAAGCCTTCCAGGCTGTGGTCTGGCACATCTGGTCAGCCATCCATCCTTGCAGCGCAGGCAGACGAAATGAGAAAATCAGGGCATCCAACGGAGATTCGCAAAATGAAACCGCAGTCGGTATCACGTGCGTGGTTCTATCGGGCGCCGTCGCAGCTGCGCCTCATTCGTTCGAACACGCACCGCCCGCGGCGGTAGGCCACGTGTTTGTGAGCCTCGCTTCGTCGGCCGTGAGTTCGGCAACCGCAACATGGGACGGGGGAACGATTATCCCGGACTCGATGCGTGATGCCGAATACGACGTGAGCGCGGCGCCGCTCTCATGGCTCTTGGTCCGCAACGATAAATAGGCACATTGGAAAAAGCGGCGCGGGCAGAACCGAGCGGGATGCGGATCAATCAGCGTCTGGTATTCGGATGCGCCGTTCGTCCTCGCGCGGCGACCCGCTGAAACGGGCTTTGCCTCTTGCTGATGGCGGCCGGCGACGCCAGAATACCGGCGGAAGAAGCCGGATTCCGAGCGGGGTAGTGATGGCTCGGCGGGTTGTCTCGCAGGCGCTGCGGAGCAAGCTCGGCAAGCTGATTCCGCTGCTCGGTTCCGACAAGGTCGGCGAGCGCGCGGGCGCAGCGGCCGCGATCAAAAGGCTGCTCACAGCGGAAGGGCTCGATCTCCATGACCTAGCCGACAATGTTGGTCCCTTCCCCGAGCCGCCGCCGGATCCCTTCGCCCAGGGCGTCCAGCCGACTGAGTCGTGGCGATGGACGCTCGACAACCTTCTCGCAGAGGAAGACATCGATTTTCATAACCTGACTGACGACATCGGTGCTCCCCCTGAGCCGCCGCCTCCCCCGGTGCCGTCCGATTCGGTTGCCCAGGGCGTCGATTCGACCGCGCCGCGACGTTCTAACCTCGACGAGATTCTCGCCGAGTTGGGTGAGGCACTCAATCCATCGCGCCGATGACTCGGGTTGCCCGCGAAATGCGCGCATAAGTGGCGCGGGGCGATCCGAGCTCGACGCCCGGCAACGTCTGGCCTCACTTGCCCCGCCCCGTCCCGATTATCGCGCAGTCATACGGTCGGTTGGCAACTCGGCTGGACCGGCTTGTCCACGCGGCGGCGCGAAGCGGTATCCGAGCAGGGGCGAGACATCTGACTTAACCATAAGAACAGAGCGTCCATCCGCTCGGCAGATTGTCGTTTAAATTCTCAACCTAAGCCCGCCGACATAGTCACTGACACCTGTGTTGCCGGGTCAGGGCCGTCTCGGATGACATATTGCGTCTTGGGACGGCCCGCTGGGCTGGGAGGCCCCACTTTGTCGCGGGGGTGCGCGTCATGTGGCTAAGTGCAGGCGTCGATTTCTCCGATCATCACTGGGTTGATTTCTTCGATCAGTACTGGCCCTACGCAGCGCTTGCAGCTCTAGTTGCTGTCTTAGTGCTGCTTTGGAAAACATGGAACAGAGTCCGCAGCATCGATGCCCAAGTGACTAGGCTGCAAACGGACGTAGTCCAACTGCAGGATATCGAATCGCGTCGGCTACTTGCTGCAGTGAGATCGGGTCCGCTCGCTGTCATTCAAAGCAACGGCCCTGATCGCCAGTCGATCGTTCCAGAGGCCATGCCATCCAGCCAGCCAAGTCAGGTGACAATTTTGAAGTCCCTTCTTCGGACGCTGACAGAGTAATGGGACCGCTGGGCTGGGCACAAAAAAGCCCGCCGGCCGGTGCCGACGGGGCTAAGGCATGTCCCCGAGGGAGATTCAATTAGGGACAGGCCGGCGATATCTGAGTCGCTGGAGCAGTTCAATTAGCACCTGCTGTGAAGCAGCGCGGGGCAAGCCGAGCTGTGAGGCCCGGCGACGGCTGGCCTCGCCGGGCCCCGCGCCGGATTGATTATCGCGCAGTCATGAGGTGGTCGCGCAAGCTCATGGGCTCAAGTTGTCCACACCCATATGAAAAGCCCCAGGGTGACTTTAGAGTCAGGAGCGACGAGCTGCGAAGCGCGGATCGCTACACAATGGACAACCTCGTTTACGATCTGGGGACTGCTCTTGCGCAATTTGCCATGACCTTGCGCGCCATCGTCCGACGGTTCACCGCACTGGCGGTCAAGCTCGTGATCGAGGATGAGGAGCAAATGCCCTCCCATAAATTTCACGTCGGCGAGATCGTCTCCCTTAAGCCGGCAGTCAGCCGGAACGTACCGGGCGGCGTTTATGAAGTGATCAAGCAACTCCCCGGAACCGGCAGCGAGTTCGAGTATCGCATCAAGAGCGCGACCGAACCGCATGAACGCGTCGCGAGAGAAAGTGAGCTGACCAAAGCTTAATCGGCACGGCGCTGAGGGGGCGACGCGCGAGAAGCCATGAGGACGGTCAGGGGCCTCAAGCGGACAATCTTCCTGCTGATCCTGTTCGCGATGACTTTCGGTCTGTCCTATTGCATGAACTAAAGCCACATTCGGCAAACCGGCCGCCCAATGACCCCTCGCGCGCGACAGACCTTCGAACCCGTCACCATGGGCCACATCCGCGGTCACGGCTGCACGTCATTGGTCGTCTACTGCGTGTCGCGCGCGCGCATCCTGACGGCAAGAAGCTGCTGAGCGTTTATTTCTCGACCCCTATTGTGCTTTAGGTCCGAGGCACCACGTAGATAAATACGGCCAAGCACTGACTTGTCCGAAGCGCTGCGCAAAAAACGGCGACGTACCGAAGTCTCCGCTCCTCCAATACGCAGCCCTGGTGCCATCGGCAGGCACGATTTCGATCTGAAAATCAACGTTGGCTTCGCATCGTGGGTGCCGTCGGTATCCGCAATCTGCACGCGCGCGCTATCGGCGCGCGTGTGAGCAATCCGATTGGGTAGGGATCGCGTTTTCCCGGGCCGTCTAATGACGAAGCCGCAAAACCAGGACATCGAACAGGTTGAGCGGCTTACGGTCGAAAACGAACGGCTGTGTGTTGCAACTAAGGAAGCGCAAGAGGCAATCGAGAAGCACAGCACGAATGGCCCTGGATCGATCGATCTCGACGGCATCCTCGCTCGGCTGCGCGCCGCCCTCCGCCGGCCCAATGACCCATCTTGAACGCTGCGGCGCCTCCACGCTCTCGCATGCATCGCCGCCGGCCTCATTTCCGCGCCATCCCGCATCATACAAAGGGCGCGACGGCTAGGGGAACGGGGGTTGGTCCGGCCGGACGTCGGCGAGAAGGAGTATCATCCATGAAAAACTTGTTACTCATAGCCGTGACGGCACTGATCGTCGCAGGCTCCTCAATCGCCGCATCCGCCGATCCCTTCGCACATAGGTTCGGCGCCTGGTGGGACGTTACTGAGCTTGGTTGCAGCGGTGACAAGGCGCGTCCTAACCTGTGCGCCCGCCTGTTCACTGTCGCCGAGGAGTTCAACACTCCGCAGTGGCTGGTTGCTCTTAGCGCCTCTCCGATCGAGGCGGTGGAATCGCCGATCATCACAGCGGCTGCGGCTTGGATCAACGGCACGCCACCCGCGATGGGCGACGTGATGGCATACGGAGAGGAGTGAAGTCGCCTCCGTCCCCGGCTCCTAAATCTCTCGCATCAAGGGGACCCTTGCGGCCATCCTCGGCCGCATCAAGGCGGTGGACGCGGAGAGCGCGGTCAGGGAATGGATTGAAAAATTCGACATCACTGATCCTGAGCAGCAGAGTCGGTTGGTAGCGCGGCCGGTGTAATGAGTGAACCGATAAAGGCGGAAGTCTTCGCGTGGGAACGTCGCGAGCCCGCCGTTGATTACACGTTCGCCAGTGGCGACCGCGTGGCGCATCGGATCGGCATGGAAGACTGGCCTATCCTGTTACGGCTCGAGCGCGCTGGAAGGCTCTCATTCCGTGACGACCACATGCGCCAGCGTTTCCAGCTGATCAAGCCGAGCAGCGATGACCCATCTTAAACGCCGGCGCCTTCACGCTCGCGTGCTTCGTCCAAAAATAATTGGCTGTACACCTCCCAATTGGAAGTTGTGCAATCGCAATTGCCGAAATGAAGACAAAGATTCTGCAAATTTGGCGGGCGTTATTTACCACTAGCCGTCTGATGACGCTGCATGACGAGCATCTCGAGCAGATTGCAGCTTAGGGCCGAAAACGAACGGCTGCGCGTCGTAATCAAAGAGGCGCAAGAGGCAATCGAGACGTACAGTGAGAGCGCCCGGGATCGATCGATTTTGACGCGATCCTCGCTCGGCTGCGCGCCGCCCTTTGGACGCCCCCACACAGCGCACCGGGCGGCAAATAAACTCCTGGCGGGTTGGCCGGTTAATTTCAAAGTGAGCAATTTTATACAGACGCGGGCGAGCGATTGGCTCAACCTCACAAATTCCAGGCGCCCTTTGGCCAGAGTTCTGGCTTCTAGTGCGAGTATGCGTACGCGTACAAAGCCCCGCAATACGGGGCTCTTTCATTGCCACAATTGGCGGCCGCGTCATGCTCGCTGGTTTTGTTCTGCCCGAAGGGATTTAACAACAATGCGTGCCACGCCGTCCCCACTCTTTCACCGCATTTGGCCACCGGCCCTCCTGATTTTAGCGTCGGTAGCCACAATCGCCTGGTCGGGCCTTTTCGGATACGGCCTCGTTTGGATCATTGCCCACGCGATTTAGACGACCCGAAAGCCGTACAGTTTTGGACAATGGGGACGTGAGTTGCCGAAATTCCAATTGATCATCCATGCCCGGCAAACACCATCTGGCACGTACACCTACGTGATTGTTCGAAGGAACGATTGATGAGCGCGCCCATGCGTTCCCCCCCATCGTTCATGGTCAAGTTTTGTCTCGCCAGAGCCGCAGAATGCCGCCGCAACGCCGAGCAGGCAACGGACCGCTTTCGCCAATGTTCCTGGTTGGAGATTGAAGGCGAATGGTTCTTCTTGGCCCGCAGTTATGACAGCGAGCGGCGCACCGACATTTATCTCTCTCCGTGCCTCGTAAGGCGCTAGTAGCGCGGCCGGTGAAATGACGACGCGGCAGAACAAGATCGAGCGGGAGTCTTAAACTCTCCGGCCTCGACACTTCTTTATTAGGTAGAACTGACTCCGAGTCGTGCGGAGCCCCGCCATTCCGAAGCGATCGATGCACTGCTGCCAGGATGAGATCTCATCAGGATTTAGCGCGTAGCGGCTACAGGCCTCTTCCAGAGACAATAGCCCACCGCGCACTGCCGCGACGACTTCCGCCTTGCGCCGGATCACCCAGCGCTTGGTGTCGGGCAATGGCAGATCAGCGAGGGTCAAACGATCTCCGCACGGTCCGAGGACATGCTTGACCGTCGGCGGTGCAGTTTTGTCCCGCACCGTGTGATCTATCAGCGCACGCTTCGTCGCCATCAGCCCATACTCCCGGCCTCGATAGCGCACTGAAGGATAAGTGATTCGCGTCGAATGCAGCGGTAGCGAACTAGTGGCGCACCTTTAATTTCAGAGGTTCCGGCTGTACCAAGGCACCTACGGCTAGGTCTAGCAGACCTATCCCAACTCCGCGCCGCCCCGCACCACTCGACTTCAGGGAACCGGCTACACCGGTTCCGAGAGAGCGACCGGTAACCTAGTGATGCTGAATGGCGTCTCCAGTGTGCGAACCGGATTCACGGTTCCAACCTTAAGATTAACGCAGAAAATTTCGAAAGCGCGTCAACCTCTACCTCAACCCTCAATGGCTTCGCGACTTAAAGTGGACTTGTCGCTTGGAGCGCTATCGCTTCGGTCAACAGAAGTTGGGCCAATTCAACCAAGGAGCTCTTTCCGAACACACCCAAACCCAAATGGAGGACTTCTGCTCATGCTCACATCGCAGACATTTATTCGTCACGATCAAACGCACGTTCGCAGAAGACTAAACCCCAAAGGATATGGGCCGCCGCTTTTTATACTGGTCAGCCTCGGGCTCTGGGTACTGATCATATGGGGGGCACGGGTTCTCTACAGCTGGGCAGTCTGAAGCGACGCCCTTTCCGCTTTCGCGCTGGCCTGCATCGTTGCCTAGGTTTCCGAACCGCGGCAAGCAGCCACTCGCGCCGAGGTGTCGGCAAGCGGGATTTCCCCTAAAGAATTTTCAGGGTTCTCCCTGATTCTTTCTGTCACCTCGTTGGGCGATGCTGGCTTAATGACGAAGCCGCCCAACGAGGACGTTGAACAGATTGTTCGGCTTAAGGCTGAGAACGAGCGCCTGCGTGCTGCAATTAAGGAAGCGCAAGAGGCAATCGAGAAGCACAGCGCGAATGGCCCCGGATCGATCGATCTCGACGGCATCCTCGCTCGGCTGCGCGCTGCCCTTTCGCCGGCACAATAATCAATCTTGAACGCCTCGACGCCTTCACGCTCGCGTGCGTCCGCCGTGGCCCTGGTCGCGGCGCTCGGTCAGCCAGATCGCGGGATGTCTGCCATCCCAAAAGCGCTTAGGCGTTCCCTTTATGGCTTTCGGTCAACAAGGCGAATAGCTGGTCGCGGCTAGGATTGAGCGCCTGGCCGACATGACGATCAATCGAACAAAGCATTATGTACTGTGCAAGCTCTTCGAGCGCCTGCTTCGTGTAGTCGATCTTGTGTTCAATGTTGATTCAAAAATCCATCTGTCCCGAATTCGATTGTTGCTCATTTTTGCTTAGCGGCCACACTGTTCGAACGATGTTCCACTTCTCCTTCAAGATCAGTATCTCAAGCGCCAAGTTTGCAACATGCGTGCGAAGTTTGGCATTCTCAATTTCTAGGGCTTTTAGCGAACGCTGATGATAATGTCGAAGCGGAATCACAGGTGCACACCACTCCCCGATAGTTGCACGCTCCCGCATATCCGCCTCCCGATTCCGCAGGAATTAGCGACGCTGCGCATAGTTTTTCACTATAGCCGATCGATGTTGTGTGAGCTACTTCACACACGCGCTGTTTTATTTGTTCATCCAGGAGGAGCCCATTCCAGCGCGCCATCTTCTGTGCCGCATTAATCCGATCGTGACGCGCGTGCTGGCCGACGTTTGCGAGAAGCTGAAGCCCTTCTACAACGAGATCGGCCGGCCTTCGCCCGAGCGCTCATGGTAGTGCTCGCGCATCCACTCCATTCCCGTTCCGGCGCTCCGAGCGTCGTGTAACACACCATCGACATATGCTTCGCGCACAGCGATTTCGTGCTCTTGGCCGCAATGAGGGCACTTGACCTTGAGCTTTAGCGCCCAGGTCAAAACAAGGCTTTGCAGATCCATCGCAATGCCAGTCGGCATGCGTAGTTGAGTCCGCGGGCATGTAATTTCTATTTCTGCCATAAGGCGCTCTCTTGGTTGCCGTACAGGCGGAGCGCTACCCGCCGAATGCGCCGATCAGAGAACGAAGGGCGCGTGTTTCACTCGTGGGCCCGTCCGCGACAGACCTTCGAACCAGGACGCCAACTGGGGCGTAAGGGGACCTACCGGGCCGTCCTATGGTCTGACGCCCACAAGCATAGGATTCTCGCTCATGGTCGCTGCTTCCGCCCAAGTGCTCGCAAGCTCCCTGAGCAACCGTCTCTCTTTCTCCGTTGTCGCTTGTGCGGCCCAACGTAGAGCCTCATCGGCATATCGCCGGAACTCACTGGCTTCTGACATGACGGCTCCCTGTGCTTGCCGTCCCCCTTAACTATGGAACCTACGCCTATGGAACCGCGGGCGTCTGTGCAAAATTGCTCACTTCCGCTGCGGCGCACAAAAGCTTTTTTTCCTAGCGACGCCGGGAACCTCTTGAACGCCGCGGCGCCGTCACGCTGGGCGTGAATCATCGTTGGCCTGGTCGCGGCGCTGCCGCCACCATGCGACCAGAATGAGGACCACCACGGCCACAAGGACGACGGAGACGATGACCACCAGAGCAACATCGGACCATGGCATAGGACCCCGGCCGGCTGGCCCCCTGAGCGGCCCCTCAGAGCCGCGGCTCCCGTTCAAGAGCCGCTAGAATTCGCCCAACGCGACCTCGCCGCTTTTCGCGCTATTGCGCTGCGCTGTTCCGGCGTGAGTTTTTTCATCCGAGCACGCACGCCTTTCCGACCGTTTCGCCGCATGACGTTCTGGAGGAGTCTCGCCTCATCGGTCATGCTCACCGGCTCAGCATCATCGGCAGGAGACAGCGGCTGCCAGTTACGGTTGCCCGGTCGCGCCTGTCGCTGTTGCCGCTCCGCAAACTTCAGACGGACGCGCTCGGGATCCTCCACCACGACCAGCGCGAGGCCGGTCGCGCCGAGGATCGACCCCAGCGACATGGGGCCGAGACCTTTCATCGATCGGCTTGCAAGCACCCGGCCGCTGTAACCAGACGGAAGTCCCGCGGCGTCGTCGAGGGCCAATCTGGAAATATTGAGGCTATCGACCTGCCTTCGAAACAATTCAATGAGCTCGTCGTATGATCGAGCGACGCCAAGTTGACGTGAGTTTATCGTCGCAGTGGCTGGCAAATCATCGCTCCCAAATGTTGCTGTGGCGCTGCGACCTGGCCCATGGCGCCAATCAATGGATTGTCGCACCGACGGGCGCCGAGCGCGGCTCTTCGCAAAAAAACTTCGGAACCATACCCGGCACCGCGCCACTTTTTCCTTCGGCTTGGTGCTGTTCGATCTTCTCCCAACACGAATCGCACAGTGGCGGCGCGCCCGGACGGTCAGCCGGCCGCTCGTGACGCGACCCGGATGGCATGCGGCAGCACGACCCGCATCTGTGGTTCCGAAAATTGTGGGGCGACCGCGCCCGGCGCGAAAAGTGACTCGTCGCCGAACCAATATTTGCCGATGATGGTCCCCTGCCCGTCCATGATTAGGCGCGAGCCATCCTTGCCGCCGAGCGGCGGCGAGCCCTGCCCCAAGCCAAAATTCTTGGCGATGTTTAACAAAATTTGCTCGATCGCGAACAATTCTTGCCTCCGCGTTTGGCCACACGCGGGGCTCTTGGTATCGAGTTCCAATCTGAAAAGCATTTCGCTTCCTCCCGTTTGATCGCCGGGCGTCACCCCACTAGGCGTGCCTGTGCGAGTTCGAACCAGCCTGCGCCGGCGAGCGCGCCCTCGGTCATGATCGTCACCCGCGACGATCCGGCCAGTGGGGCATGATCCGACGCTACCCGGTCCGCTAGGCGCCGCAGGGTGTCCGCGATCGCGTCGCGTTGCTCGCGCGCGGTGCTGCCGCGGATTTTGATCTCGGCTCTAAACATCTTCCGCTCCCTTGCTCGCCGCCGGCCATGGCCGCTGGCTCCATTCATTCCGAAAAGTCAGCGCGTGCCTCGCGTCCATCTCGCGCATGACCGTCGGCCCGTTCGCGATGTGGTGGATGGTCATCCATCCCACGTCGGTCGGAATGGGCTTCACCACGCGCAACAGCGCCGCCGTGGCCTCGGCCGAGCGCTGCGGTGGCGCTTTGCGGGCGCGATGGCCTTGGCTCAACATGCCGCGGCGTTTCAGCGTCGCCCCCGCGGTTTTGCGTGAGCCGGCGGCGGTTTTTTCGCTGCAAGCTCGTGCGCGGTCTGCGGCCGCTTCTTCACGCCCAATTTCCGCAAGGTCGCCGCCGTCGCTTTCGATGTCATACGCTGCTCCCTCGTTTTCACCAGCGCCCCCGGCCGCTGGATGGTTTCATAGCGCCAGCGGCCGGCTCGAACACCGGCAGTCCGGAACGGATACCGGCCCCGAGCCGATGGACCAGACCAAAATTCATGCCGCCCGCTCCGTCGTCTCGGCGCGGGCAGCCTCGGCAACCAAGTGGCGGATCTGGCCCGCCAACGTGCGGTCCTCCCGCTCGGCCGCGCGCTCCACAAACTGTCTCAGCGCAGGATCGAGCGGCACCGAAACCTGCTCGCGCTTCTTCCCCATCGGAGAACCTCCATCGCAATTTCACGAACAACGTGCATTTTCCACCCCAAGCCGCAACGTACTATTCGCGCGGTCGCGCCGACGGCCGGGATGCAAAAGTCCCCGTAATCCGCGGGTTTCGAGCGCACTAAATTTTCGACCATGCCGAGCGGCTTGAATGGCCACCGCCGCAGAACGCCGAGCTCGAGGCCGAACAGCCCCGGGAGCAGGACGTTTCCGATTTGGAATCCTATTTCTGGCTAATCAGTAAGCCCTCGGCCTCGGCCCAACTCCGAAATGCGTTTGCGGCCTGAAGCCCTTCTTCATGTCCGGAGGCCACCTGAAGACGGCGCAATACACCTTCCCGTCTGATCGGCAACCGTGGGCCGATGTATCTGCGAGCGACTTCGGCAGCCTCGTTCAGGGTACGTACCCTGACGCCACCCTTAAGCTGAAGCGGCGGCTCGAACATAAACTCTGGCATGCAGATTCAACCCAGTGGGAGCGCCCCCGTTCCCACGCGGAGGGCCGGCCGGCGGAAAGATCGCGCGACGAGAAACAGCGCACCGGCGACTCGCCCCCGGCAGCGCGGCCCATCCCACCAGCAAAACGCCCGGAAAATTCCCCGCAGTATTTTTCGCGAGTTTCAACGCTCGGGGGCGCGCGCCAGTGTCCACAAGCTCGCTCGACCTCGAATCTTTCCCCCGGCCTCGACTTGTGGCCGATTTGCGTGAGAGGGGGGGTGGTGGTCGGCTCGAGGCCGCGGTCGAGCGCCAGGTCGAGGCCGCGGTCGAGGGCATCAGCGCCGGCGGCAACGACCCACTACAGCTTGTGTTCTCAGTAGGGTGTACCCTTGCGAGACGCGACTACCACGCCGTCGGCGTGATCTCGTGCCTATTCCTGATCGAGCTCGCGGCGCACCGGCGTGGCCTCGATCACCATCGGCGACGGCTGCGCCTGCGCGCCCTGCGGCGCCTGCTGGACGATAATCACGAAGCCCGGCTGCATCGGCACGTTGCCACCGGGCCGGCTGGCCTCCTCATTGAGATTTTCCAACGTGCGCACGGAGGCGACCACACACATGCCGTTCTCGCTGGTGTCCCTGACCCTTTTTAATGCGCCCTCATTTCCGCTGCAAATCGCTTCTCGATACGCGCGACGCTCCGCACGCAACAGCGCGCGCACCTCGGATCGATCAAGCCACTTGCGCACGACGCTGGGCTTGACGTCGCAGAGCTTGGCGGCCTCGATGAAATCGACGGGCGCGCCAGCGGAATCGTCCGGCCGGCCGTAGACCATCAGCACGATCACGTCGCGGATTGCCTTCGGGACCGGCCGCGGACGCTTCAAGGGATCGCGGGGGCCTGATGCGGCGAGCGGTAGAGTGGCTGGCATGCAGCACAGTGATGCCGATGCGCGAGGCGGGCAACGCACTGGCGAAAGTTCTGGCGGGTCCGTTGCGCGGTCGAGATACCTCAAAACCCCGATCTGGGGAGCCTGCTTTCTGGGCAGACCTTTGCGGTGCTGCGGCAATTTACGGGGGCGGCCTGCCGGGCACGGCACGCGCAAGCGTGCAGCCGTGCAGGCTGCTGAGGGGTTATAGGGGAGTAGCCGCCACGCAAGCTGCACGTAGTTGCACGGGGGTTGCACGCAAGCTGCACGGGGGAGTTGCACGCGTGGCCAGCGGCGGGTTTTGGGGTGACGGCGGATGGCCTTTTTGCGGCGCGCAATGTCTCGGGTCAGCCGGCCAGGATGCGGTAGACGCTGGCGCGGCCGACGCCGAGCCCTCTGGCGATCGCGGCTGGTGGGGTGCCGGCCTCGCGAAGTTGCCGGACCCGGGCCTGGTCGATTATGGGGGCTTTCCCCTTGTAGACGCCGGCGGCCTTGGCACGCGCGATGCCCTCGGCCTGGCGCTCGCGTCGCAGGTTGGTCTCGAATTCCGCGAACACGCCGAGCATGTCGAGGAAGCACTTGCCCGCCGCGGTGGTCATGTCGATCGGCTGCTCGGTGGCGCGCAAGGCCACGCCCTTGGTCTTGAGCATGCGCACGATGTCCTGCAGGTCGCCGATGGATCTGGCGAGGCGGTCGATGCGGGTGACCATCAGAACGTCGCCGCGCTCCAGCGAAGCCAGCAGCTTGGCGAGCGCGGCCCTGCCCTGCTTGGTGGTGCCGGATCGCTTTTCCTGATGGACGACGTCGCAGCCGGCGCGGCGAAGCGCCTCGAGCTGAATGGTCAGGTCCTGGTCGGTGGTAGAGACGCGGGCATAGCCGTGGACTGTCATTGTCCTAATCCCCGCTCGGCGAGCCGCAAGATTGCTTGCGGCCGCGTCGGCATATCCGGTTGCGCTCGGCGCCATGCGTCGATGCGCACCAGAAGCCCCGCATTCACCCGGCACATGACCGGCATCCCGGTTCCGGTCGTCTTCGGCCGGCCGCGTCCCCGCTTTTTCTTTGCCATTGAATTTATCCGCTCTTGTATATTTAATGTAATAATGATATCAGAAAATGCCTGCCCAATGCAATAGGGGAAACAGGCAGGCCACGCGGGTGCTTGCAACACCCGACGCGGGCGAAGAAAACGACGGGTACTGACATCGGCAGACCGACGCTTATGACGTTGTTCGATGAGCGCGAGCGCCTTCAAAAGGCGATTGAGCATTTTGACTTCGTCATCACTCATTTCCTGACGCAGATGAAAAAACGCGGGGTCTGAGTTGAACCGAAGGCGCGGGGCCGCCGCTCGGCTTGCCCCGCGCCGCTTCCTCGAGGCGGTACGCGCGGTGGGTTCACATGAACGAGTGGATTTCGCTCCAGCTTGCTGTTTCAACAATCAGGCAAAGTCTGAGCACGAGCCAAGGCGCCGCCCGAGTACTATTGATCGAAGCTTGCGCCTCCGGCCATGTCCAATCGCGTAATCGCGACACCGGCGAGAGCTTGCCGCCGTCGTGGTGGCGCCGCGACAAATTAAATCTGGACGACGCGTTGACGCAAATCTTTATCAAGGTCTGCGCCGACGATCTTGAGTATTGGCTTGAGCAGCGAACGGGACAACGGCTTATCCTGTCAACCCAGCGGGAGGCACGGAAGAAGGCCTGCACTCTGGAGGATTACAAGCAACATTGGGAAGCAACCGTTGCCACTACGCAGATTTGGCCGTCCGGCGATGATGATGATAGATGGGCAACGACTGAGAACTATAGCGTCGAGAGCGTTCGCGACCGTCGCCAGGAATTCGTAGACAGCCTGCCTTCCCAGCAAAAAAGCCACGTACGCAAAGGCGGCCCTCGTAGGCCTTTTCCAAAGACCTAAATAACCCCGCGGAAATCTTCGTCCGCCGAGTTTCCGCCGAGATTTACCGCCGAGTATTTGAAGCGCGATGGTGCAACTCGATGTGATCGAGAAGTGCCATGCCCGATATGAAATTTCTCAAGTCCCAGGATATCGTTGTCGAGCTGAAGAAGCGCGGCACCCCACGAACACGCGGCACCTTGGCGCAATGGCGCCGTCGCGGCGGTGGACCGCCATTCGTGCGCTTCGGCGCCGCGATCCTGTATCCGGAGGAACAATTCGAAAGCTGGTACGCGGAAAAACGCTCGGCACCGGTGACAATGATTGCTGATCTTCGCAAACAAGAACAATCAACGCAAAGCGCCGCTCCATTGGGGCGGCGCTCTGCGTTTGAACGGGGGGCGGCGGGTTGCCCGCGGCGGGTCCTGAAAACCAAATGCCGCGAGACGGTTTGACTCCGTCTGCCTCCACCAATCGACGGAAGGATAGCTGCGGAACAGCCTTTCCTATCCCGTCGGCAGCCAGCGCGCAAGCGCAAGACGGAGATTGGAATGCAAATTGCCCCCGGGTTATCCGGCGTCCGCTCGGTGATAGGCCACTGCATCGACGTGCGCCGAACCAGCAATTTCGTGACGAGCTCACCGTCGCGCGTGATCTTGATATGCTGCTTGCCATACGCGGCGGCGCGCTGCGACCCCTTCGTGACGTCGTCGGTCAAGAAGGCGACGAAGCATGACGACCCGTCAGCGGCTCCCAAACCGGCGTCTGGCCGAGACCTTCGATATCCAGGTTGGCGGTCTGCGCTACGTTGTGTCGATCGGCAGGTTTGCGGACGGCACCTTGGCCGAGCTGTTCATCAGCAACGGCAAGGCCGGCAGCGACAGCGACGCAAACGCGCGCGATGCTGCCATCATCGGCGTCGATCGCTCTGCAATACGGCGTGCCGCTCGACGTGCTCCGAAGGGCACTCCTTCGCGATAGCCGAGGCCGCGCAAGTTCGCCACTCGGCACTGCGCTGGATCTCATCGCGGGGGACGAGCAATGAGCATCGATTGTGCCTTCTACGGTTTCGTCGCCGCCGATGCCGAGCGGCGCACCTCGCAGGCCACCATCGATGAACCGTGCGACCGGCTTACAGAGGCGCTGGGATGCCTGCGGCCGGAAATCGCGGACCGCAAGCAGCCCATTAAGCGCCGGCTGCGGCTTCTTTGGGCCGCAGCTAAAATTTGCCGTGACTTGGGCGCCGTCGATGTGGTCGAGGAAGAGTTCACGAAATTTGCGCGCGAGACCGGGGTCCTCGCCGATCTTGGCCGGTATGCCGCCGAAGACCTTGCGCACGTCATTCGCTGGGGCTTGCTCGGCCAGAATCCTTTTGAAGAAGGGCCGCTGCAATGAGCACCGACGAAATTATGCAGCGCATCCACGAAGAGGCTGAGCGAGTCAAACCACGCAAGCCACCGCGCCGACGGCAACGCAAGACGAATAGCGCAAATGGTGACGTAGGAGGCCTACAAGGAGAGCCACAACTAGCTGATCCCGACGACTACGGCAGGATGACGGAGCCACCGCCAGTCAGCTCGTTGGCGGACTACGGCTTGAATGCCGCGCCGCCGCCCGACGAGCCGCTACCGCTGGTCAGCGTTGCAGGATGGCATGACATGCCAGTGCCCGACAGGGAATGGACAGTGCCAAACCGCATCCCGGCCAAAAACGTCACGCTGCTGTCCGGCGATGGCGGCGTCGGCAAGACCATAGTGGCGCTGCACCTGAGCGCCGCGATCGTGCTCGGTCGAGATTGGCTTGCGTCGATGCCGGACAATGGCCCGGCCTTGGTACTTTGCGCCGAAGAAGATGACGCGGAGCTGCACCGGCGCTTCGCCCAGATCGCCGCCCATTACAATGTTCCGCTCGCCGAATTGCGCGATCTTCACGCCATGCCACTGGCCGGCGAGGACGCGCTGCTCACGGTGCCGAGCAAGAGTGGCCTCATTCAGCCGACCAGGCTGTTTGAGCGGCTGAAGGAAGCCGCATGCGACATCCGGCCGAAGATGATCGTGATCGACAACTCAGCTGACGTGTTTGGCGGCAACGAAAACGACCGAGCTCAGGTCCGACAATTTATAACAGTACTGCGCGGACTGGCCATGGCCGCCGGCGCCGGCGTGTTGTTGACGAGCCATCCTTCGTTGACCGGAATGAACAGCGGCACCGGCTTGTCAGGCTCGACCGCCTGGAACGCCAGCGTGCGTAGCCGCATGTACTTCAAGAGGGTCACGATGGAGAAGGACGAAGAGCCCGACCCCGATCTTCGCCTCCTGGAAGTCATGAAGGCCAATTACGGCCCCGTCGGTGAGACGGTGATGGTCCGCTGGCAAAATGGTCTGTTCCTGCCGGTCACCGGCACCGGCTCGCTCGAGAAGGTGGCGGCAGAACAAGCGGCCGAAGACGTGTTTCTCAAATTGCTCGATGCCTTCCAACAGCAGGGCCGCAACGTCAGCGACAAGAAAAATGCTCCCACCTACGCACCGACCATGTTCGCAACTGATCCGCTGACCAAGGGAATGCACGGCGCACGTAAGGCTTTATCGGCCGCCATGACAAGGCTGTTTGCCGCCGGCAAGATCAGGGTTGAGGCCTACGGCAGGCCGTCGCGGCCATACACCAAATTGGTGTCCACAAGGCCCCAATGACCGCGCGCGCCCTTTCTCAGGTCCGACCGGTTCCCCGCCGCGGCCTCTCGCGCGATGAATCAGCGATGTACGTCGGGATCTCGGCTGGGAAATTCGACGAGATGGTCGCCGACGGCAGGATGCCCGGGCCGGTCAAGATCGATAGCCGAAAGGTGTGGGACGTCCGCTCTCTCGATCTGGCGTTTGATGCGCTGCCGAGAGAGAATCCGGCACCGAACAGCTGGGATGATGTTTGAGGACTAGGCCATGACGCGGATCAAGTTGAAGTACGTCAACGAGTACATGGACCGGCACGGTAAGGTTCGCCGGTACTTCCGCCGTCCGGGATGCCGCGCCGTGCCATTGCCGGGCTTACCCGGTTCCATTCAGTTCATGGCCGCCTATCAGGCCGCGCTGGCGATCGTTTCGCCTCCCCCGCCCTCCCCAAGGCATGTAATTGCCGGCTCCCTCGCCGCGGTCGCGGCCGGATACTTGCGCTCGGCAGACTTCGCAAATCTCTCCTCGTCGTCGCAACAATCCTACCGCGTGGCCTTGAAGCCTATCCTGGCCGCCCACGGGCACCGACTAGTGCGCGATCTTCCCAAGGAGGCGGCGCGGCACGTCATCGAGGAAATCGGCGCCACGCGGCCCGGCATGGCGAACCTCACCCGGGCAGTTCTGTCGAAGATCATGGCTTACGCGATCGAGACTAATGTCCGGACGGACAATCCCTTTGCGGGCCTGAAGCCATACCGGCTCGGGACCTATCACACTTGGACGGACGCGGAGATTGCCCAGTTCGAGCGCCGCTGGCCTCTCGGCACGCGCGAGCGCCTGGCATTCGCGCTGCTGCTCTATACCGGTCAGCGGGGCGGCGACGTCGTGAAGATGCTCCGATCGGATATCGTCAATGGCCGGATCCGGGTGGCGCAGGACAAGGCCCGCAAGGGCACGACGAACGAGCTCATGATCCCCATACACCCGGCACTCGCGCGTGCTGTCCAGGCTGGGCCCGTCGTCGGTATGCAGCACATCATCACCGACGCGCGCGGCAAGCCGCTAAGGGCGCTCACCGAGTTGATCGAGGCCGCGGTCAGGCGCGCGGGCCTGCCTGCCCGATGCGTCGCTCATGGGCTGCGCAAGGCTGCGCTTCGCCGGCTCGCAGAGCATGGATCGACCACGAAGGAGATCGCGGCCGTGAGCGGTCACCGGTCGCTGTCCGAGATCGAGCGATACACCGCGCGCGCCGATCAGGCCGGCCTCGCACGGGCGGCGATCGCCAAACTGCCGGACGATCAGAATGAATAAGCGCCATTGATCACTTATAGATCACTTACAAACTTCGGCGAGGTTAGTAGATTTCCCGGACCTAAGTGATTGACGCTGCGTGAATACAGTCGATCGACCTTTTAACGCCAAATTAAATGGTTGCGGAACACATATGGAACAGATAGTGTATGTTCATGATTTGTTTCGGTGAGTCTTGAACTGCCGTGATGGGTGGACAAGGCCGAAGCGGCTGACCTAAGCGGCCGGTGCTCCCGTGGGGAAACACAGCCGAGGGGAAACACAAATGACGGAAGCCTTCACATGCTGACCCGAAAACAGTTCGAGCTGCTGCGGTTCATCCATGAGCGCCTGAAAGAGGCCGGCGTGCCGCCCTCCTTCGACGAGATGAAGGACGCGCTCGACCTGCGTTCGAAATCCGGCATCCACCGCCTCATCACGGCGCTCGAGGAGCGCGGCTTCATCCGCCGCCTGCCCAACCGGGCGCGCGCGATCGAGGTGATCAAGCTGCCCGAACTCGGTCGCCCACGGCATGGGGGCGGCCCGCACGCGCGGGTTCACGCCGAGTGTGATCGAAGGCAATCTCGGCCGAGTGCGGGCCACGAGCGAGGAGGACAGCGGGCGTCCGGTCGCGGTGCCTGTCATGGGCCGCATCGCCGCCGGCACGCCGGTCGAGGCGATCCAGACCAAGAGCCACGTCATCAACATGCCGTCCGACGTGCTCTCGACCGGCGAGCATTTCGCCCTCGAGGTCCGCGGCGACAGCATGATCGAGGCCGGCATCCTCGACGGCGACATCGCGCTGATCAAGAAGACCGAAGGGGCCGACACCGGCGACATCGTGGTGGCCCTGATCGACGAGGAAGAGGCGACTCTCAAGCGCTTCCGCCGGCGCGGCGCCTCGATCGCGCTCGAGCCCGCCAACACCGCTTACGAGGTGAGAATCCTTCCGCCCAATCGCGTGCGCATCCAAGGCAAGCTGGTGGGGCTGTTCCGGCGGTACTAATCGCCCGGCTCCAGGTCCTCCTCCCGTGGCGTGGCATCGCGCGGCTGCGGGCGCGTCGCCCGCGGCGCGTCCGGTGTATCCATGGACGACGCAACGCCGCGCGCCCATGGCCGGTCGTAGCCCGGTGGCCGGGTGGGCGTGATCTCGAAGCCCTCGCCGAGGCGGCGCAGCGCGATCGCTCCCGACTGCCGCCAGACCCGCCGGTCGACGACGAGCGCGGCACCACAGGCCGCCGGTGCGTCGCGCGCGCTCAGCACGACAGCAGCGCGGCGGCAGTCCTCCTCGAAGGCCTCGACCGCCCTCGCAATGGCGACGAGCGAGCCGTCGCGCAGCCTCCCGATGCAGCCGGCGTGGTCGCAGCGGATACCGGCGGCGAGCGTATCGTCCTTGGGCGTGCGCGCATCGGCGTCGGCCGCGAGCCATTCGCGGAGCGCAAAGCTGTCGCTGCCGGATTTGACCATGCCGAGCCGGCCGTCTGCCCCGCGCACTGCAAAGGCACTGCCGTCGGCTGCCACCAGGACGTCCGGCTGCGGCGAGCGGATCATCAGGACGACGGCGCAGCCGATCAGGAATGCGCCCACGAACCGCAACGGGGTCTTGAGCAGGCAGAGCACCACGAGGCCCAGGCTCATCAATAGCAGCGCGCCGGCGCCGAACGCCGCCACCCGGCCCAATGCGCCGGGAAAACTCGCGACCCAGCCCGCGACCGCGATCATCCATTCGATGCCGTGGCCCATCATCCGCCAGCAGAAGCCGTCGAGGCCCAGCGGCATGGTGACGAGGCCGAGAATGCCCCACGGCATCACCCAGGCCGACACGATCGGCATCGCCAGCAGGTTTCCGACCACGCCGTAGGGCGAGACGCGATGGAAGTGATAGGCGATGAAGGGAATGGTGGCGGTGCCCGCGAGCAGCGAGACCACCACCAGGCCGACGACCTCGCGTCCGCCCCACAACGCGATGCGCGCGGCCAAGGGCGTGTCGCCGCCCCGGCTCATCCAGGGCAAGCCGTACTGGTAGCCGGCGACGAGCGCCAGCGTCGCCGCGAACGACATCTGGAAGCTCGGATGGATCACCGCCTCGGGCAAGAGCAGCAGCACGCCGAAGGCGGCGACCGTGAGCGTACGGAAGGTGAGCGTCGGGCGATCGACCATCACGCCGATGAGAACGATCGCGATCATGATGAAGGAACGCTGCGTCGCGACCTCCGCGCCCGACAGGAGCAGATAGAACGCCGCCGCGCAGAGCGCGGCGAACGCCGCCCATTTCTTGATCGGATGGCGGTTGGCGAAGGCCGGCATCAGGGCAAACAGCGCGCGGACCACGAAGAACATGATCCCCGCCACGACTGCCATGTGATAACCGGAGATCGAGAGCACGTGGGCGAGGCTCGACGTGTACATGGCCTCGTTCACCGGCGCCGAGATGGCGTCGCGCTTGCCGGTGATCAGCGCCGACGCGATGGCGCCCTTGTCGCCCGGCAGGACCGCGCGGATGCGCCGGTCGATTCCCTCGCGCATGGCGTCCATGGTCATGGCGTAACGCAGCCCCAGCGTCGGCGCGTGCGGCGCGTCGGCGGTGCGGATGCGACCGAGCACGAAGCCCGATGCCCCGATCCGGTGAAAGTACATGTCGCGGGCAAAATCGTATCCGCCGGGACGTAGCGGCTCGAGCGGCGGCGACAATCGCGCCTTGAGCTCGACGAAGCTGCCGACCGCCGGCGCCGTGCCCTTGCGCACCGATACCCGCACGCGCTCGAGCTGCTCGTTCAGCCGCGGTCCGGTGATGCGTTCGACCCGCACGGTGATGCGGTCGGAGCGCTCGCGCTCCTCCCTCGCCTCGACGAAGCCGCCGATCTCGACGTTCCACACCGGCGCCGAAAGCACGGGATGGGCGATGACGGCGCGCTTGATGGTGACGGTGGCAAATCCGGCCGCCACGGCGGCGGCGCCAACGGCCAGCGGAAACGCGATCGGCCGATGCCGCACCAGGATCGCGACCGCCACGGCCGCAAACAGCAGCGTCGCGGCCGCCCAGGCCGCGGGCTCCTGGTCGACCGCGAAATAGACGACAATGCCCAGGCCGAATGCGACGGCGAGCCAGGGCACCAGCCGCCCGGGACCGACCTCGATCGCAATCCAATCGCGGATGCGCTGCGCGGCGCCGCGCGCAAGCCCAGCAAGCCCGCTCGGCCACGCCCAGGCCGAACCCGCCGGCCCGCTCGCTCCGGCAGCCCAAGGGGACAACCAGGGCCGCCACGTCTGTGCCCGCCCGCGCGCCCTGCCCTCGTCGACACCATCGCGCACGCCCCAGACGCCACACCAGAGTTTCTTCGATTTTGCGCATCTCCTTAATCGGAAAACCGGTTCCCATCCCGGATCAAGTCCGGGACAGGCTTTTTCCGGGACATGCGCTTTGGCGCCATGTTATCGGAGCCGCGTGCGGCGCGCACCGCCACGTGCAGCGTATTCACATTGCTACTCTGGGAAATCAGCGATCCGAATCCGACGGCCCGGGCGGAGCAGGTTTCGCGTCGGCGTAGCTCGTCTTGTGGCCCCAGGTCGCGGCATAGTCGCGGCGCTGGCCCTCGGGAAGATAGCGCTCCTCGATCTCGCGGATCTTGCCGGCGCCGAGCAGCGCTTTGGTGTCGGGCCGCCCCCAGCGGCTCGCGCTGGCGCGGGCGTCCCATTCCCGCAGCGCGGCCGTGCCGCGCTCCTTGAAGTCGCAGAGCAGCTCCCACGCCGCCTGCAGGCCCGACGTCGCCGCCATGACCGGATAGAGCGCGATGCGCACGCCGAGCGCCTCGTATTCGGCGAGCGTCGGCGGCGCGTCGTTGCCGCCCCAGATGGTCAGCACCGGCGCCGGAATCTCCGCGCAGGCGCGTCTGAGCTGATCGCGCGTCTCGACCGAATTGAGCCAGACGAAATCCGCGCCGCCGTCGCGGACATAGGCGACGCAGCGCGCGAGCGCATCCTCGAAGCTGCCGCCTTCCGCGCCGATCGCGTCGCAGCGGGCACAGATCGCGAAGTCCGGATCGAGCTCGTTGCGCGCGGCGATCGCGGCGCGGATCTTGCCGACCGCCTCGGCGAGCGGGATGCAGCGCCGGCCGGCGGCGGTGCCCGACTTCTTCGGCGCTTCCTGGTCCTCGATCTGCAGGGCGGCGACGCCCGACCGGATGCACTCCTGCACCGTGAAATGCACGTTGACCGCATTGCCGAAGCCGGTATCCGCATCGATGAAGATCGGAATATCCGTGCGCGCGGCCATGTGCCGGGCATGATCGACGAGCTCGCGCAGGCCGATGATGCCGTTGTCCGGCACGCCATAGAGAAAGGCGGACAGTTGCGATCCCGCCAGGAAGAAGCTCTCGAAGCCGGCCTCCTCGGCGAGCCGCGCATAGAGCGGGCTGAAGCCGCCCGGCATCACGGTGAGCGATTGGCGTCGCAGCAGTTCCCGGAAGGCCGCGCGCTTCTGTTGAACCGACCGGCTGCTCATGAATGGCCTTACGGGCCTTTCCCGCCCTGCACCTTGGCCCAGGTGTCGCGCAGGCCGACCGTGCGGTTGAACACGAGCTGTGTCGGAGCGTCGAGTCAGGGTCGATGCAGAAGTAGCCCTGCCGCTCGAACTGCACGACGTCGCCGGGCTTTGTCGGCGGCCAGCGCCGGCTCGACGCGAGCGTCGGTCAGGACCTCGAGCGAGTCCGGATTGAGATCGCCGGCGAAGTCGGCGGCGTTCGGATCGGGCCGCGCGAACAGCTGATTGTAGAGCCGCACTTCCGCGGGCACGGCGTCGGCGGCGCCGACCCAATGCAAGGTCGCCTGCACCTTGCGCCCGTCGGGCGCATTGCCGCCGCGGGTCGCCGGATCGTAGGTGCAGCGCAGCTCGATGACCTCGCCGGCGGCGTTCTTCACCACCTCGCGGCAGGTGATGAAATAGGCATAGCGCAGCCGGACCTCCTTGCCGGGCGACAGCCGGAAGAACTTCTTCGGCGGGTTCTCCATGAAGTCGTCGCGCTCGACGTAGAGCTCGCGGCCGAAGCGGACCTTGCGCGTGCCCGCCGCCGGATCGTCGGGATGGTTGATGGCATCGAGTTCCTCGAATCTGGCCTTCGGGATAGTTCTCGATCACGACCTTGAGCGGCCGCAGCACCGCCATGCGCCGCTGCGCCGTCTTGTTCAGCACCTCGCGCACCGAAAACTCGAACATGCGCGACGTCGACCACGCTGTTGGCCTTGGCGACCCCGATACGCTTGACGAAGTCGCGCAGCGCCTCCGGCGGAACGCCGCGCCGGCGCAGCCCCGCCAGGGTCGGCATGCGCGGGTCGTCCCAGCCCGCCACGTGGCCGCCGCGCACCAGCTCGTTCAGCACGCGCTTCGACAGCACCGTATAGGTGAGATTGAGGCGCGCGAACTCGTACTGCCGCGGCCGCGACGGCACCGGCAGATTGTCGAGAAACCAGTCGTAGAGCGGCCGGTGATCCTCGAACTCGAGCGTGCAGATGGAATGGGTGATGTGCTCGATGGCGTCCGACTGCCCGTGCGCGAAATCGTAGCTCGGATAGATGCTCCAGGCGGTGCCGGTGCGCGGATGCGCCGCGTGCAGGATGCGGTAGAGCACGGGGTCGCGCAGGTTGATGTTGCCGGAGGCCATGTCGATCTTGGCGCGCAGCACCCGCGCGCCGTTGGGGAACTCGCCCGCGCGCATGCGGCGGAACAGGTCGAGGTTCTCGTCCACGGTGCGCTCGCGGAAGGGGCTGTTCTTGCCCGGCTCGGTCAGCGTGCCGCGCGTCGCGCGCATCTCCTCCTGCGACTGGTCGTCGACATAGGCCTTGCCGATGCGGATCAGGTGCTCGGCCCACTGATAGAGCTGCTCGAAATAGTCGGAGGCGTGATAGAGGTGCTCGCCCCAGTCGAAGCCGAGCCAGCGCACGTCGCGCTCGATGGCGTCGATGTATTCCTGCTCCTCCTTGATCGGATTGGTGTCGTCGAAGCGCAGGTGGCAGCGGCCGCCGAACTCCTGCGCCACGCCGAAATTGAGGCAGATCGCCTTGGCGTGGCCGATATGCAGATAGCCGTTCGGCTCGGGCGGAAAGCGGGTCACCACCGTGGTGTGCCGCTTGGCGTCGAGGTCGGCCTGGATGATGTCGCGGATGAAGTCGCGCCCCGCTTCCACGACCGCAGCTGCGCTCTCTGCCATGTGTCAAATCCCGTTGCCGAAACCTCGATGAACGCGGGGCGTAGCAAATCCGTGGATGGAGGCCAAGGGCGGCGCCGCCGGCGCGCGAAACCCTTGATCCCCTGTCCTAGTTGTGTGGTACACGGATTCCGTTGACAGCACCTCGCGAAAATTCCCCCGGCATGACCGAAACCGTCGTCACGCGTTTTGCTCCCTCGCCCACCGGCTTCCTTCATATCGGCGGGGGCCGCACCGCGCTGTTCAACTGGCTCTACGCGCGCGGGCGCGGCGGCAAGATGCTGCTGCGGATCGAGGACACCGACCGCGAGCGCTCGACCGAGGCGGCGATCGACGCCATCCTCGACGGGCTGTCCTGGCTCGGCCTCGATTGGGACGGCGAGACCGTCTACCAGTTCTCGCGCGTCCGCGCGCCACCGCGAGGTCGTCGAGGAACTGCTGGCGGCCGGCCGCGCCTACCGCTGCTACGCGTCGCCGGACGAGCTCAAGGAGATGCGGGAGAAGGCGCGCGGCGAGGGCCGCTCCAAGCTCTACGACGGGCGCTGGCGCGACCGCGACCCGTCGGAGGCGCCGCCCGGGGTCAAGCCGGTCATCCGGCTCAAGGCGCCGCTCACCGGCGAGACCGCGATCGAGGACCAGGTGCAGGGCCGCGTGGTCTGGCAGAACGAGAACCTCGACGATCTCGTGCTGCTGCGCTCCGACGGCACGCCGACCTACATGCTCGCCGTGGTCGTCGACGACCACGACATGGGCGTCACCCACGTCATCCGCGGCGACGATCACCTCACCAATGCCGCGCGGCAGACCCAGATCTACAACGCGCTCGGCTGGAGCGTGCCGGTCATGGCGCACATCCCGCTGATCCATGGGCCCGACGGCTCGAAGCTCTCCAAGCGGCACGGCGCGCTCGGCGTCGATGCCTATCGGGCGATGGGCTACCTGCCGGCGGCCATGCGCAACTATCTCGTGCGGCTCGGCTGGGCCCATGGCGACCAGGAAATCTTCTCGACGCAGGAGATGATCGCGGCCTTCGACCTGCCGCAGATCGGACGCTCGCCGGCGCGCTTCGACTTCGCCAAGCTCGAGAGCCTCAACGGCCACTACATGCGCCAGACCGCCGACGCCGATCTCCTGGCGGAGATCGAGCGCGTGCTGCCGCACATCGCCGGCGGGCCCGAGCTTGCCGCCAAGCTCACCCCGGCGCTGCGCGAGAAGCTACTCGCCGCCATGGCCGGGCTGAAGGAGCGGGCGAAGACCCTGGTCGAGCTCATCGACGGCGCGCGCTTCATCGTGGCCGGACCGCCCGCTCGCCCTCGACGACAAGGCCGCCGCCCTGCTCACCGCCGAGGCGCGACCGCTCCTGGGCGAGCTTTCGGAGGACCTCGCGGCGCTCGAGCCGTGGACCGCGGAAGCGACCGAGCAGGCCGTGCGCGCCTTTGCCGAGCGCAAGGGCATCAAGCTCGGCGGCGTCGCCCAGCCGCTGCGCGCCGCGCTCACCGGGCGGACCACCTCGCCACCGATCTTCGACGTGCTGGCGGTGCTGGGCAAGGCCGAGAGCCTCGGCCGGCTGAGCGACCAGGTCTCCGCGCCGGGCGGCGGCCATTAACTAGTGCAGGTTCCGGCGCCTTCCACGCCATCTTGCAGCGCACACTGGTTTCGGCTACGCAAAATGTGGCCTCCCCCGCGGGCTTACTGAAGCACCAGGACAAGCAATGCCACCGCTCCAGCGGGGAGTGCGGTCCGCCGCAACTCGGGCCTGCCCCGGGGTGGCAAACCCGATTTGCGGGCGACACAACCGAGGGCTCGATCATGGATGCGAAGACCGGCGCCAACATCAAGACCGGCAAGTTCGTCGTTGGAGACAAGGAAAACGCGTTCCCGATCTACGAGGGAACGATCGGCCCGTCGGTCATCGACATCGGCAAGTTCTACGCCGAGACCGGGATGTTCACCTACGATCCCGGCTACACCTCGACGGGCAGCTGCGAGTCCAAGATCACCTATATCGACGGCGACGAAGGCATCCTGCTCTATCGCGGCTATCCGATCGAGCAGCTGGCCGAGCACGGCGACTTCCTGGAGACCTGCTATCTCCTGCTCTACGGCGAGCTGCCGACCGCCGCGCAGAAGGCCGACTTCGACAATCGTGTCACCCGCCACACCATGGTGCACGAGCAGATGAGCCGGTTCTACCAGGGCTTCCGGCGCGACGCGCATCCGATGGCGGTCATGACCGGCTGCGTCGGCGCGCTCTCGGCGTTCTATCACGACTCGACCGACATCTCCGATCCGACCCAGCGCATGATCGCCTCGATCCGCATGATCGCGAAAATGCCGACGCATGGCGGCGATGGCGTACAAATATTCGATCGGCCAGCCGTTCGTCTATCCGAAGAACGAGCTCGACTACGCCACCAACTTCCTGCGCATGTGCTTCGCGGTGCCGTGCGAGGAGTACAAGCCCAATGCCGTCCTCGCCCGCGCCATGGACCGCATCTTCATCCTGCACGCCGACCACGAGCAGAACGCCTCGACCTCGACGGTGCGGCTCGCCGGCTCCTCCGGCGCCAATCCGTTCGCCTGCATCGCGGCCGGCTGCGCCTGCCTGTGGGGTCCGGCGCACGGCGGCGCCAACGAGGCGGCGCTCAACATGCTGCGCGAGATCGGCACGCCCGAACGCATTCCGGAATACATCCGCCGCGCCAAGGACAAGAACGACAGCTTCCGCCTGATGGGCTTCGGCCACCGGGTCTACAAGAACTACGACCCGCGCGCCAAGATCATGCAGAAGACCTGCCACGAGGTCCTGAGCGAGATCGGCATCAAGGACGATCCGCTGCTCGACGTCGCGCTCGAGCTCGAGCGCATCGCGCTGCACGACGACTATTTCATCGAGAAGAAGCTCTATCCCAACATCGACTTCTATTCCGGCATCACGCTCAAGGCGATGGGCTTCCCGACCACCATGTTCACGGTGCTGTTCGCGGTCGCGCGCACGGTCGGCTGGATCTCGCAGTGGAAGGAAATGATCGAGGACCCGCACCAGAAGATCGGCCGGCCGCGCCAGCTCTATACCGGCGCCGCGCAGCGCGACTACGTGCCGATCTCGCGGCGGAAATAGTTGCAAAACGCTCACTGCGCCGGCGGGGCGCGGCGGGCCGCGTCGAGCACGATAGCGGCGGCGCGCGCGGCCGGCGCCCGCGAGCCGATCTCCATGATCGCGTCGAGCCGGGCGAACGCCTCGATCTGGCGGCGCGCGCTCCGGGGTGTCGCCGAACAGCGGCACCAGCGCGCCGGCGAGGTTTTCCGCGGTGCAGGCCTCCTGGATGAATTCCGGCACCACGTTCTCGCCCAGCACCAGATTGGCCAGGATCACCGACGAGACCTTGATCATGCGGCGCCCCACGACAGCCTCGAGCCACGACACCCGATAGGCTCCGACCGTCGGGACGCCGGCGAGCGCGAGCTCGAGCGTGACGGTGCCGGATTTCGCGAGCGCGGCCCGCGCGATCCGGAACGCCGCCTGCTTCTCGGCCGTCTCGACCACGATGCGCGGCCGCACCGGCCATTGCGCCGTCGCCTGCGCGATCGGAGCGACCAAGTGCGGCACCGTCGGCACCACGACCTCGAGCGGCCCGACGCGGTCCCGGACCAGCGCCACGGTGTCGGCAAAAACCGCCAGCAGGCGCTGGATCTCGCCGGTCCTGCTTCCCGGCAGAACCAACAGGACCGGCGGCGCGGCGAGCCGGCGGCGCGCTTCCTCGGCGTTCGGACGAAGCTTGCTGACCTCCTCGACCAAGGATGGCCGACATAAGTGCAGGGCGGTCCGCCGAGCCGCCGGTGCACGTCGGGCTCGAACGGCAGCAGCGCGAGGATATGATCGATATAGGCGCGCATCACCCGCGCGCGCCCGGGCCGCCAGGCCCAGACCGACGGCGAGACATATTCGACGATCGGAATGGTGGGCTCGGCGGCGCGTACCCGCCGTGCGATGCCGCGGGTGAAACCGGGGCTGTCGATGACCACGAGGACGTCGGGGCGTCGTTCCAGCACCGCCTTGGCGGTGAAACGCATGAGCGACGCAGGATTTTCGGGATCCGCCGCGGGATCGCACTGAAGCCGATGATCGAAAAATCGTCGATCGAATAGAGGCTCGCCACCCCCTCGGCCGCCATCTCGCGGCCTCCGACCCCGGAGAAGCGCGCCGCCCCGGCCGGTGCGTTCCCGCAGTGCCCGCATCAGCGCGGCGCCGAGCCGATCGCCCGACTCCTCGGCGGCCACGAGAAAGACATCCAGCGTTCCGGACGGGCGCGAAGGCTGCGCGGTCATCGCTCGGCCGTCTCGTCGCGCACGCCGACGACGAACAGGCGCTGGCGGTCGGCCGCCGCGGCGATACGGTCGGGCTCGGCGACGATCGTGCTACCCGCGACCACGGCAATGCCGGCGAGGCCGGCCCGCGCGGCGCCTTCGACCGTCCGCGGCCCGATCGAAGGCAGATCGATCCGCCGGTCCTGGCCGCGCTTTGGCGCCTTGACCAGCACGCCACGCCCGGACACGCCCGCTATGCGTCCGCTTTGGCGCAGATCCGCGATGCGCGCGAGCATGTTGTCGGTGCCTTCCGCTGCCTCGACCGCCAGCACGTGCGCATCCGCCACCACCACGGCCTGGCCGACGTCGAACGGACTGATGGCGGCGAGCAGCGCAAGCCCCTTGACGATATCCGCCTGGTCGCGGTCGCTCGGACTGCACCTGCCCCACGACGCCTTCCGGCAGCAGGATTTCCGGCGCGACTTCGTGCGCGCCCACCAATCGGAAACCGCGCTCCTCGACGATCCGCGCGACGCCCGAGAGCAGATGATCGTCGCCGCCGCGGAACAATCCGAGAATCCGAGGCAGCAGCCGGAGCGTCTCGAAATCAGGCCGGATCTTCCAGATGGCCGGCCGCACCACCGAGCCGATGAACACCACGTCCCGGCAACCCTCGCGGCTGGGCCAGGCGGCAGAACCGGCCGATCTGGCCGAATGCGACCCAATGATGGGGATAGGCGGCAACGCGGTGCGGATCAGCCCATCCGCGCAGGCCAAACAGCATCGCGCGCCGCCCGCGCTTGGCGACAGCATCGGCGACCGCGAACGGCAGGGTTCCACTGCCGCAAACGATCGCCAGTGGACCGCTGTCTGCCATCGGGGCGGCAGCCGCCTCGCTCATGTGTCCTCGCCGGCGCCCGCGCGGCGGATGGCCATGGTCAGCGGTCGCGAGCCCGCGCGGATGAATGCGATCACCTTGGCCACAAGTGGGCCATTGTCGCCTTGCACGGCGACCGCGTCGAGCCGCTCGCGAAACGTGCCGGCGCCAAAGAACATCGCCTCGTAGGCCTGCCGGAGCCGCTGGATGTCGGCCTTGCTGGAGCCGCGCCGCCGCATTCCGACGATATTGAGCCCGATCAGATCGGCGAGCGGGCCCTGCACGAGCCCATACGGGATCACGTCGGCGCGCACGCCGCTCATGCCGACCACCATCGCGCCCTCGCCGACCCGCGCGAACTGGCGCACCGCCGCCTGGCCGCCGAACACGACGAAGTCGCCGACGGACACATGGCCGCCCAGCACGACGTTGTTGGCGAAGGTCACGTCGTTGCCGACCTTGCAATCATGACCGACATGCGAGCCGACCATCAGAAAACAGCGATCGCCCACCTCGGTGACGCCGCGGTCGTCCTCGGTCCCGATATTCATGGTGACGCCTTCGCGGATATCGCAATCGGAGCCTACCACCAGCCGGGTCGGACCGCCGCGATACTTGACGGACTGCGGTGGCGTGCCGAGCGACGCGAACGGATAGATCACGTTGCGCGCGCCGATCGTGGTGTGTCCGGTGACGTGGACATGGGCCACCAGCCGGCAGCCGTCGCCGATCGTGACATGGGGACCGATCACGCAATAGGGCCCGATCGTCACGTCCTGCCCGATCGCCGCGCCCGGCTCGAGGCGGGCGGTTGGATCGATTGCCGCCATCACGCGACCATGGCGCCGACTTCGACCTCGGCGACCAGCTTGCCCGCGACCTTGGCCTCGCCGCGGAACCACCACATGTTCCGTTTGCGGGCGGTTTTTCGCACGTGGTATTCGATCGTGTCGCCCGGCACCACCGGTTTGCGGAACTTGGCCTTGTCGATGGTGAGGAAATAGACCTGCCTGGGCTTGTCGCCGCCCATTTGCGACAGCACGCAAACCGCGCCCGCCGTCTGCGCCATGCCCTCGATCAGCAACACGCCGGGAAAGACCGGATTGCCCGGGAAATGCCCGAGGAATTGCGGCTCGTTGATCGTGACGTTCTTGATGCCGATGGCGGATTCATCGCCCCGCATGTTGATGATGCGGTCGACCATCAGGAACGGGTAGCGGTGCGGCAGCGCCTTGAGGATCACTGCGATATCGGCCGCCTCGAGCGTGGTCGGCGCCTCGTTCATCCACCCTGCCCTCGGCTATCGTCTTCGGCGCCGCCTTGCGGGCGCCGGTGCCCGGCCTCGTCGCCGCCGTCCCGAGCCTCGCTATCCTCGCTCACCCACTGACGCAACGTCATCATGCTGCGCAAGAATTCGCGTCCGCGCATGGCCGGGTAGCCGAGCCACTTTTCGCCGGCAGGTACGTCGGACATGACGCCGCTCCTCGCCCCGATGATCGCGCCTTCGCCGATCGTCACGTTGTCCGGAAGCCCGACCTGTCCGGCCAGAATGACGTGATCCTCGATAACGACGCTGCCGGAAATGCCGCACTGCGCGACGATGATGCAATGGCGGCCGATCGAAACATTGTGTCCGATCTGCACCAGATTGTCGATCTTGGTGCCTTCGCCGATCACGGTGTCGCGGTTGGCGCCGCGGTCGATGGTGGTCCCGGCGCCGATCTCCACGTCATCCTGCAGAATGACCCGGCCGAGCTGCAAGACCTTGCGGTGCCCCTTGGCGCCCATCACATAGCCGAACCCGTCCTGGCCGATAGCGCAGCCGGGATGTACGACCACCCGGTCTCCGATCAAGCTGTTGGCAATCGAGGCATTGGCTCCGATCGTGCATTGGCGCCCGATGCGCACCTTCGGTCCGATCACCGCGCCGGCGCTGATCACGGTGCCCGTCCCGATCTCGGCGCCCGGCCCGATCACCACGCCGGGGTCGACGGTCACACCGCTTTCCATGCGCGCGTCCGGGTGGACGAAAGCCCCGACCGCGACGCCGCTCGCCCCGAACAAGGACGAAGGCCGCTGCGCATCCGGGAACAGCTTGCGCGTTATTTCGACGAACGCGCGATACGGCTCGCGCAAGCAAAGCACCGCAATGTGCTCCGGCGCGCGCTTGGCGTAGCGCTCGGTCGTCAGGCAGGCGCCGGCGCCGCTGGCCGACAATTGCGCCGCATATTTCGGCTTGTCGAGGAATGCGAGATCATTGGGAGCGGCGCGATCGATCGACGCGATGCCAGTGATGCGGCGATCGAGATCGGTGCCGGGACGAGGCTCCGCGCCCGTGAGCGTGGCAATCTCGCCCACGGTCAAACCGCGTCCCCGATCGAAGAAAAAGGGCTCGGTCATACCGATCCAACGGGACGCCCCCGCCCGCGGGCGGCGGCGTCAGAATTTCGTCCCGCCACCGAAGCGGAACTGCTGCACCCGGTCGTAGGATTCCTTCGTTATCGGGAAAGAATAGTCAAATCGAAGCGGTCCGAACGGTGAATCCCAGATCAAGCCCACGCCGACCGACGAGCGGACATACATGCCGTTGTCGAGGCCGTTGATCACCTCGCCGGTCGCCGCGAAGCTCGTCGGGCCGACATAGTTCCAGAGCGACCCGGCATCGGCGAAAGCGGCAAGCTTGACCCCCGCATCCTTGGGCAGGAAGTAAAGCGGCGTCTGCACCTCGAGGCTGGCGCCCCAGTAATACGTGCCGCCGAGCGCATCGTTGGTGGTCCCCACGGTCAGATCGCGCGGACCGATGCCTGCCGGGGCAAATCCGCGGACGAGGTTCGGACCCATCTGGAAGTGGTCGAGCATGCGTAGCTCGCCGCCCCATCCCGCGATCTGGCCACCTTGCAGACGCACGAAGCCGACAACGTCTGGCAGCACCTCGTGATAGCTGTAGAAGTCGGCGGTCGTGCGGACGAATTTGACGTCGCCGCCGACGCCGGCGAAGTCCTGCCTGAACTCGGTCAAAGTCCCCTTGGTCGGGCCCTTGTTGCTGTCGAGCGTATTGTGGGAGAGCGTGTAGCCCACCAGCGAGGTGATGACCGGCCCCTGCGCGAGATCGCTCTTGACCGCCAGCGATGCCTCGCCGTCCACGAAGCAGTTCGCGAGGCCGGTAAATCCCGCCGGCGGCGTGAGAGCCAGCGACGTGCCGACCGCGCCCGCGGTCGGGAAGGTGTTCACGAAGTCCGGGTTGATGTTGTTGCAGTTCTTCAGATTGTCCGGCAGCGTGATTCTCTGCTGATAGATCGAATATCGCAGCTGCAGGCCGAGGTCCTCGCGCAGCGAGAAGCCGAGCCGCGCGCCGCCGCCGAGCGTCTGGGTCTCGAACGAGACGAAGTTGGACGCCTTTTGCTCCTTGTAGAAAGCATCGAGGCCGAGCGCTACGCGATAGCCGAGGAAGTAAGGATCGACGAACGACAGCTGGCCGCCGCGCGTAAACTGCCCGTATTGCAGCGACGCCTTGCCGTAAAGGCCGCGGCCGAGCAGGTTGCGTTCCGCGATGCTGACCTCGCCGAGGAGACCGTCCGCGGTCGAATAGCCGCCGGAGACCGAGAACTCGCCGGTCGATTGCTCCTCGACATCAACGTTGAGAATGACGCGATCGGGAGCCGAGCCGGGCTCGGTCGAAATCCTCGTGCTCTTGAAGTAGCTGAGATTCTTAATGCGCCGCTCGGCGCGGCTGACGAGCGCCCGGTTGTAGGCGTCGCCTTCCGCAAGATCGAACTCGCGCCGGATCACGTAGTCGCGCGTGCGCGTGTTGCCGCGGACGTTGATCCGTTCGATATAGGCGCGTTGCCCTTCGTCGACCGCGAAGACGAGATTGACCATCCTCGCTTGAGGGTCCCGTGCCGCGCGCGGGCGAACCGTCGCGAACGCGAAGCCCCGCTTCGCGGCTTCGATGGTCATGTCCTCGACCGTCTTCTCCACCGCCTCGGCGTTGTAGATGTCGCCCGAGAATGTCCGCAGCCTCGACCTCAAGAGCGAAGGATCGAGCGGCCGCACGCTCGACTGAACGTCGACGGTCCCGACCCGATACTGCTCGCCCTCCTCGATCGTGAAGGTGATCACGAATCCTTTCCGGTTCGGATCGAACTCTCCGACGGCGGAGACGACGCGCACATCGATGTAGCCATTCTTGAGATAGAACCGGCGCAACAGCTCGCGATCCGCCTCGACCCGATCCGGATCGTAGATGTCGGCGGTCTGCAGGAACGCGAGAATTCCGGTCTCGGAGGTCTTGATCACGTCCTTGAGCCGATAGGCCGAGTAGGCGCGATTGCCGACGAACTCGATGACCTTCACACCGGTCTTCGTGCCTTCGATGATCTCGTACACGAGATCTACGCGGTTGTTCGGAAGCTCGATGATCTTGGGTTCGACGCGGATGTCGAAGCGGCCGCTGCGCCGATAGACCTCGACCAGCCGCGCGGTGTCGGCCTGCACGACCGGGCGCGAAAGCGTGCCGCGCTCCTTCGACTGGATCTCGGCCTTGAGCTGCTCGTCCTTGACCTTCTTGTTGCCCTCGAACTGGATGCGATTGATGACGGGGTTTTCGACCACCGTGATGGTCAGCCGCCCGCCCTGAATCGTCGGGCGCACGTCCTGGAACAGACCGGTGCCGTAGAGCGCCTTCACGCCCTCGTCGATTTGGAATGCGTCGAGCCGTCCGCTCGGTCCCGGCCGGAAATAGGAGCGAATCGTGTCGGCTTCGACCCGTTGGTTGCCCTGAACGACGATGGAGACGACGGCAGGAGTTTGCGCATAGGCGACGCGCGCCGTGAGCGTCACGACACCCGCACCCGACAAGATCCCCACCAGGACGAGGCCGCCGATGCCAAGCCCTCGAACCAGCCGCTTACAAAGTTTCATTCCCACGCCCTTTGTCGTCCCCATTGGGCACCCCGACTATCGGGTACCCACGAGAAAGGTCGTCGCTATCCCCAGAACGCCTGTACAAGCGAGCAAGGCTGCTTGTACAGCGTTTTTCCTGTTGCGCAACAACGTCCTTCCCCCACTGTGGCCCCTTTGCACCCCCCAAGGTGGCGGGTCACCTACGAAAGCACTTACGAGAAGACAGCCTTCCAACTCGTCGGTATCAGGCGAAGGATGTCATTGTAGGTTGTAAAAACCATCAACATCACCACAAGGGCGAAGCCGATGCGGAACCCCATCTCCTGCGCCCGCTCCGACAGCGGTTTTCCCCGAACCGCCTCGATACCATAGAACAAAAGGTGACCGCCGTCGAGCAGCGGGATCGGGAATAGATTCAACAGCCCGATCGACACCGACAGGATGGCCGTAAGCTGCAGGAGGGCCGCCAAGCCCACGGTCGCCACCTGGCAAGAGACCTCCGCGATCCGAATCGGACCTCCGAGTTGGTCCGCCGCTTCCCGACCGACGAAGATACGACCGATATACACGAGCGTGCGCTCGGTCACGAACCACGTCTCCTGCACGCCGAGCATAACCGCAGTCAGCGGGCCGACCGGCTCGACGTTGATGTCATTGGGCGCGTTGGATCGGGTGATGCCGAGGACACCCATTCGGTTCACGTTGCCGAAGTTGTCCTTGACCTCCTTGAGCGCCGGCGTGGCCTTGAGCGTCACGCGCGCGCCGCCGCGATTCACCTCGAAGGTGAGCGCCTCGCCCGCGCTGATGCTGACGATTCGCTGCATGTCGACGAAACTGTCGACCGCGCGGCCATTGATCGACAGGACCACATCGCCTGGCTGGAACCCGGCAGCCTCCGCAGCGCTCCCGGCCTGCACCGCGTCGACCCGCGGCGACGCGCTCGGCTTGCCGAAGGTCATGAAGATGCCGGCGAAAATAACGATCGCGAGCAGAAAATTCGCCACCGGCCCGGCCACCACGATCGCGGCTCGCGCTCCTACCCGCTGATGGACGAAGCTCTCCCGCCGCTCCTGCTCGCTCATGGCAGCAATTGCCGCCTGATCGGGAACGCTCGCGGCGTTGTCGTCGCCGAAGAACTTTACGTAGCCGCCGAGTGGAATGAGGGAGAATTTCCACCGTGTCCCGTGCGGGTCGTTGAATCCGAAAAGCTCCGGACCGAACCCGATCGAGAACACCGATACCCTGACACCATTCCAACGGGCGACCAGGAAGTGACCGAGCTCGTGGAAGAACACCACGAGGGTCAATACGAACAGGAACGGTAGCCCGCCCCAGCATTTGATGATGCCCCAGGCGGAAATGTCGTTCAGCAAGCCCATCGATCCGAATCCCCGCCCAGGCCCCGACATTCCGGGTCGAACTTCCTAGGATGCCTTTGCGGCAATTTCGGGCAGGAGTCCCTTTGCCAACAACCGTGTGTCTTTGTTGACACACAAAGCCTCTTCGACACTTTCCGGTTCCGTTGTCCAATTTCGGGACAGCGCTGCCTCGAGCGTTGCTTCCACCAGGGCGAATATCCCTGCAAAATTCAGCCGGCGGGCGAGGAACTCGGCAACGGCGACCTCATTGGCTGCGTTGAGCACGGTCGTTGCCGCTCCCCCCTCTTCGAGCGCGCGCCGGGCGAGCGCCAGGGCCGGGAAACGGGCGAGATCGGGCTCCTCAAAGGTCAAGGTGGCGGCCCGCGCCAGATCGAGCCGCGGCGCCGGCCCGTTGATGCGTTCCGGCCAAGCCAGGCAATAAGCGATCGGAATGCGCATGTCCGGGCTGCCCAACTGCGCAATGAGCGAACCGTCGCAAAACTCGACCAGGCTGTGCACGATCGATTGCGGATGAACCAGGATGTCGATCTGCTCCGACGGAAGCGCAAAAAGATGGTGCGCTTCGATCAGCTCCAGCCCCTTGTTCATCAAGGTTGCCGAATTGATCGTGACCTTCGCGCCCATCGACCAGTTGGGATGTTTGAGCGCCTGCTCGACCGTCGCAGCTTTGATCACCTCCGCGCTCGCCGTCCGGAACGGACCTCCCGAGGCCGTCAGAATCACGCGGCGCACGTCCTCGCGCCGGCTGCCGCTCATGGCCTGGAACAGTGCGTTGTGCTCGGAGTCCACCGGTAGCACGGTGGCGCCTGCGGCGGCCGCCCGGCGCATGAAGAGACCCCCGGCGCAGACCAGCGTCTCTTTGTTGGCGAGCGCAACAATTGCGCCACGGTCGGCGGCCGCCAGCGTCGGCTTGAGCCCGGCCGCACCGGTGATAGCCCCGATTACCCAATCGGCGGGCCGTTCTGCCGCCTCGATCAAGGCACTTTCGCCCGCGCCCGCTTCAATTCCGCTGCCGGAGAGCGCGTCCTTGAGCTCGGCGTAGGCGCCGAGATCGCCGACCGCCGCAAATCGCGCGCCCAGGTCACGCGCCAGCACAGCGAGAGCGGCGGCGTTCTTGTTCGCGCTCACGGCCTCGACGCGGTAGCGCGCGCGCTCGCGCTTGAGCAGATCGATGGTGCTCGCGCCGATCGAGCCGGTGGCGCCGAGCAGCGTCACCGTGCGTTCGCCGGACGCCGGGACTGCTCGACCGAACTCACCTGGCAACGTATCGGACTTCATCGACTCACCACACCAGCACGCCACGTCCGGGCGCCTCGAAGCCGCCGCGCGCCAATCCGATCAGCGCGGCCACCACGCTCGCCATCACGAAACCATCGAGCCGGTCCATCAACCCACCGTGTCCGGGGATGAGATGGCTCGAATCCTTGGCGCCGAACCGGCGCTTGAGAAAGGATTCGAACAGGTCTCCGGCCTGCGCGAAAACCGACAGTACCACCGCGAGCATCGCAATCGCGAACAGTCCGTTCAGGGCCGCCGCGTGAGCCACGGCGAGCACCGCCACGACGGCTGCGACGGTGCCGCCGAGCGCGCCGGACCAGGTCTTCTTCGGGCTCACTTTCGGCATGAGCTTGGGGCCGCCGACCGCGCGCCCGACGAAATAGGCAACGATGTCGGTCGCCCACACGACCGCGAACAGCAGGATGATGGCGAGGAAGCCATATTGCTCGTCGGAGCGCAGCACGATTGGCGCCATCCCGAGTGCTCCCGCATAAGGAATGCCGCTCGCGACCCATGTTCGCCGCTCGCCCGGCGCCAACGCGGTCGCCCCGAGCGTGCCCATGGCAAGGACGATCATCGCCACCAGCTGATGACCCGTGTGCACGAGGGCGACTGCGAGCGCGATAGAGGCCCCGCCGCTCATCAGCACGGCGCGACGATCCTCCACAGAGACCAACGACATCCATTCCCAGAGCACGCCGATCGCCGCGAGCCCCCAAAAGGCGGCAAACGGCCAGCCACCGACATAGGCGGTGCCGATCGCGAGCGGGATCAGCACCAGGGCCGAGCCTACACGAAGGGCAAGCTCACTGCCGCGGAGCCCGACGGCACGCACCGGATGGTCTGCGTCCGCCACCGGTTACGAACCCGTCTGCGCGACCAAGCCGCCGAAGCGGCGTTCGCGCCGGCGATACTCGGTAATCGCGCTTTCGAGCGCCGGCCGGTCGAAATCCGGCCAGTAGGTCGGCACGAACACGAGCTCGCTATAGGCCGCCTGCCAGAGCAGGAAATTGGAAAGCCGCTGCTCGCCGCTGGTCCGGATGATGAGATCGGGATCGGGCACGTCCGGCGCGTCGAGATAGCTTGCGAGCTTGTCGGCGGTCACCGCGCTCACCGCCAGATCGCCCGCCGCGACCGCGGCCGCCATGCGCTGGGCCGCACGCGCAATCTCCTGCCGCGCGCCGTAGTTGAAGGCAACGACGAGGACGAGCTTGTCGTTATCCTTTGTCAGCTCCTCGGCTTCATCCAACAGCCGCCGGATGTCGCTGTCGAGGTTCTCGCGTTCGCCGATCACGCGCACGCGCACACCATTGCGGTGAAGGTCCGCGAGGTCGTGGCGAATGAAGCGGCGCAGCAGCCCCATCAGCTCGCGGATCTCGGCCGGCGGTCGCGTCCAGTTCTCGGCGCTGAAGGAAAAGATCGTGAGAAAGCCGATGCCGAGATCGCCCGCCGCGCGCACCGTCCGGCGCAGCGCTTCGACGCCGCGACGATGCCCTTCCCCGCGCGGCAACCCGCGCGCCGCCGCCCAGCGCCCATTGCCATCCATGATGATGGCGACGTGCCGCGGCACGGCGATATCGCCGATCTGGGCAGTGCGCAGCGGCTCGTTCTTCGTCATCCGGCCTCGAACCTCACACTGTGAGGATCTCCTTTTCCTTGGTCGCCAGCATCTTGTCGACCTCGGCGATCACTTCATCGGTGGCCTTTTGCACCTGCTCGGCGGACCGCTTGCCGTCGTCTTCGCTGATCTTGTGGTCCTTTTCGAGCTTCTTGAGCACGTCGAGACCATCGCGCCTGACGTGCCGCACCGCGACCTTGGCGGCCTCGGCATATTTGTGCGCGACCTTGACCAATTCCTTGCGCCGCTCCTCGTTGAGCTCGGGGATGCGCAGCCGCAGCACCTGCCCTTCGGTCGAGGGCGTAAGCCCCAGATTGGAGGCGGCGATGGCCTTTTCCACCGCGTGGACCATCGACCGGTCCCACACCTGCACCGAAATCAGCCGCGGCTCGGGCACGCTGACCGTGGCGACCTGATTGAGCGGCATATGGGTGCCATAGGCCTCGACTTGCACCGGCTCCAGCAGGCTCGCCGACGCCCGGCCGGTGCGCAGCCCCCCCAACTCCTGCTTCAAAAGCTGGATCGCGCCGTGCATGCGGCGCTTGAGCTCATTGATGTCGTGCGTCGGGTTTGCCATGGCGAGCCCCTCGAATTCGTTGGCCGATGCTGCGCGGGTCCGCTCGTCTGCCCGCAGGCCCTGTTTGCAACTGCCTCAATTGCCGACGGCGGTGGAGCGCCCTTTTCCGCGCAGCACCGCCGCGATCGCTCCTTCTTCGCGGATCGAGAACACGATGATAGGCATACGGTTTTCCTGGGCAAGCGCGAAGGCGGTGGTATCCATCACTTTCAGGTTGCGCTCGATCGCCTCCCGGTGGGTTAAGCGCTCGTAACGCTTGGCGTTTTTGTCCTGCTTCGGATCGGCGCTGTAGACCCCGTCGACGTCGGTGGCTTTCAACACGGCCTCGGCGCCGATTTCGGCCGCCCGCAGCACGGCTGTAGTATCGGTGGTGAAGAACGGATTGCCGGTGCCGGCCGCGAGCAGGACCATCCTTCCCTTCTCGAGATGGCGCAGCGCGCGCCGCCGCTCGTAGGTCTCGCAGATTTCGGGCATGGCGAGCGCCGACATGGTGCGGGCGGGCCGGCCGGCTTTCTCGATCGCGCTCTCCAGCGCCAGCGCGTTCATGACGGTCGCAAGGATGCCCATCATGTCGCCGGTCACGCGCGGAATGCCCTGCTCCGACACTTTGACGCCGCGAAAGATGTTGCCGCCGCCGACCACGACGCCGATCGCCACTCCCATCGCGCTGGTGGCGACCGAGATCCGCCGCGATCCGTTCCAGCGTCGGCTGATGGATGCCGAAGTTGTCGGGACCCATGAGCGCCTCGCCGGAGACTTTCACCACGACGCGCCGGTAGACGGGATTGGTCATCGCGATTGTCCTGGCAGCGGTCTCGGCAGTCTTGTTGACCGCTCGCGCGGCTGGGCGGCTATCGCATGGATGAGATGCTCATTGCCGGTTAGAGGATGCTCAGCTCGGCTTGACCAACGCCGCGACCTCGCCGCTGAAATCGCTGTCCGGCCGATCGATACCCTCGCCGAGCGCATAGCGTACGAACCCCGTCACCTTGATCGGGCCGCCCACCTTGGCTTCGGCGTCCTTGATCGCCTGGGCAACATTCCTGTCCGGCTCATGGATGAAAGCCTGATCGAGCAGGCAGACCTCCTTGTAGAAGGTCTTGAGCGCCGATTCGACGATCTTGTCGATGATATTCGCAGGTTTTCCCTCGGCCTTGAACTTGTCGGCGAACACCGATTTCTCGCGCCGGACCACCTCCGGATCGAGGCCGGCGGGGTCGATCGCCTGCGGGTTGGAGGCGGCGATGTGCATCGCGACCATGCGGCCGAAGCGCTTGAGCTCGTCGGCGTTGCCGCCGGACTCCAGCGCCAACAGGACGCCGATCTTGCCCAGGCCTTCCTCGACGGAGTTGTGCACATAGCTCGCGATCACGCCCTTCCCGACCGACACGGCCGAGGCGCGCCGCAGCGACATGTTCTCGCCGATTTTCGCGATGGTGTCGGCAACCGCATGGTCGATGGTGATGCTGCCGACCTTCGCCGCCTTGATCTTCTCGACATCGGCCCCGACGGTGAGCGCCACATTCGCGATCATCTTGACGAGACCCTGGAACAGGTCATTGCGGGCGACGAAATCGGTCTCGGAATTGACCTCGACCACGACGCCCTTCTGGCCGTCGACCGCGAGCCCGATAAGGCCTTCTGCGGCGATGCGGCCGGCTTTCTTGGCGGCCTTGGCGAGCCCTTTCTTGCGCAAGAGATCGACGGCGGCTTCCATGTCGCCGTTCGTTTCCTGCAGCGCCGCCTTGCAATCCATCATGCCCGCGCCAGTGCGTTCGCGGAGCTCCTTCACCATCTGCGCGGTGATGTTGGCCATATCGGTATCCCTCTTGGCGGCCGTGCCCGGACTCGAGCCAGGCATGCACGTCTCGAAATGCGTGTGACGGAAACTAGAGCAGAAATGGCCGGGGTTTCCGACGCCAAGGCGGTGCTCTGCGCCGTCGGCCCCGATCATGTCGACGATTGCGTTACTCGGCGCTCAATTCTTTCGACTGCGCGATCCAGCCTTCCATGCGACCGGGCAGGCCGACCTCTTCGCCGATCGTATGAGCGGCATCGGGCCCGAGCCCGGCGATCTGCCAGTAGTGGAAGATGCCGAGATCGTTGAGCTTCTTCTCGATCGCCGGCGACATGTGATGGAGCTTCTTGAGGTCGTCGGCGACGCCGCGCGGACCCGAAAGCACCTCGTAGCCGGGCCCTTCGGGGACTGCCGGCAGTTCTTCCGCGACCGGCTCGGCCGCGGCGCCGGTATCGACGCCCATTTCACCCTGTGCGCGTGAGATTCCGTCGATCGCGGCCTTTGCGACGAGATCGCAATAGAGCGTGATGGCGCGGCTGGCGTCGTCATTGCCCGGCACGACGTAGGTGATGCCGTTCGGATCGCAATTGGTATCGACGACCGCGGCGACCGGAAGGCCGAGGCGCCGCGCCTCCTTGATGGCGATGTCTTCTTTATTGGTGTCGATCACGAACAGGAGGTCGGGCAGCCCGCCCATGTCCTTGATGCCGCCGAGCGCGCGGTCGAGCTTGTCGCGCTCGCGCTGGAGCGTCAGTCGCTCCTTCTTGGTATAGCCCTGGAACTCGCCGGAGGAGAGCATCTCGTCGAGCTTGCGCAGCCGCGAGATCGACGCCGAGATGGTCTTCCAGTTGGTGAGCGTGCCGCCGAGCCAGCGCGAATTGACGTAGTATTGCGCCGACTTCTTGGCAGCTTCCTTGATCGCCTCCTGCGCCTGGCGCTTGGTGCCGACGAACAGGATGCGCCCGCCCTTGGCGACGGTGTCACTCACCGCCTGCAGCGCGCGATGCATCATCGGCACCGATTGGGCGAGGTCGATGATGTGGATGTTGTTGCGGGCGCCGAAGATGTACTCAGCCATCTTCGGATTCCAGCGATGGGCCTGATGGCCAAAGTGAACGCCAGCCTCCAGGAGCTGGCGCATGGAGAAGTCAGGTAGCGACATATGTCGGTTCTCCGGTTGATCCGCCGCAGACCCGTGAGCCCCTTCCCTGGCGGGTTAAGGGCCACCGGACGGCTTTTGAGGCCAAGGTCCGCGTGTGAGATTGCCGGGCTTATATAGGCATGAGTCGGGGTATGCAAGGACGGCTATCGATCGCCGTCGGCTTCGGCGGCCGTTAATCCAGCTTAATATTCAAGCGTTTGATCAGGGGCGCCCAGGTCTCGCCGGTCCGGCGCATGATCACCGCCGCCTGCTCCGGGCTGATCGCGGTCGGGTCGTAGCCGATATTGGCGAAACGCTCCTTCAGCGCGGGATCGGCGACGAGCTTGTTGAGCTCGGCGTTGAGGGTGGCGACGACATCCTTGGGCGTTGCCGCCGGCGCGTACAGCATGAAATGAACGCCGGCGTCGAGGCCGGGGAGCCCCTGCTCCGCCGTGGTCGGGACATCGGGAACGAGCGCCGAGCGGGCCTCCTGGATGACGCCCAGCGGCTTGAGCTGCGCCGATCTCACCAACTGGATCATGGAGCCGGCGGCGAAACTGCCGAAATCGACCCGCGCGGCCACGAGGTCGGTCGAGGCTTGCGCGCCGCCTTTGTAGATCACGTGCATGAATTTGGCGCCGGCGCGCTGCGCCATCTCCTCGACCGCGAGATGCTGGAGCAGCCCGTAGCCGGCGGTGCTGAAGCTCAGGCCGTCGGGCCGCTCCTTGCTCAGACGCACGAGGCCCTTGAGGTCGTCGGCGGGCATCGATTTCGCCGCCACCAGCAAGGTCGGGGTCACGCCGATGCCGCCGACCGCCACCAGGTCTTTCAGCGGATCATAGGGAAGCTTGCTGAAGCTCGACGGAAACGTCGCGATCACGGCGGCATTGACCAGAAGCGTACAACCGTCGGGCTTCGCATTGACCACCGCGAGCGTCCCGATATTGCCGGTCGCGCCCGGCCGGTTTTCGACGACGAAGCTCTTCTTGAGTTGCGTTTCGAGCCGATCGGCCACGAGCCGGCCCGCGACGTCGGCAGCGCCGCCGGCGGGATAGGGCACGATCACCGTGACGCGGGCGCAATCGAGGTCGGCGGCAAGCGACGACGTCGCGCTCAGTCCGACCGCCAGCAGCGCTGCAAGCGTTCGCATGGCATTCTCCCTTCAGAGCTAGTTCTGCAGATCGGCCCGCCGAAACTTCTGCACCCGCTGCCCGGTATTCACCTCCGACGTGAAGATGTTGCCCTGGCGATCCACGGCAATATTATGCAACGCCGTGAACTGGCCGACCTGCCGTCCGGGCCGGCCGAAGCGGCCGAGCGTTTCCTTGGATGCACGATCGACGATGCGCACCTCTCCGTTCATGCCGTCGATCATGTAGATGAACTTCTGTTCCTTGTCGGGCGAGAACACCAGGTCGTAGACCGTGCCATTGCCGCGCGTCGCCTTCTCGTAGACGTGCTCGGAGACGAAGCTGCCGTCCTTGCGGAAGACCTGCAGTCGGTTGTTGGTGCGATCGCACACGTAGATCAATCCCTCCTGCGACAGCCGGATGCAGTGCACGGGGTTGCCGAACTGCTGCGAGGGCGCCTTGGCGGGATCATATGGCGGGGTTTTCTCGTCACTCGGCTTGTTGCCGTAGGCGCCCCAATGGCGCTTGTAGGCGCCGGTCTCGCTGTCGAACACGACCACCCGGCGATTGGCGTAGCCGTCGGCGGCGAAGACCTCCTTCCCCGCAACATCGACCGCGACGTCGGCCGGCGATCCCAGCCGCTCGGTCGAGTTGCTGTCGTTGCCCTGCCCCTGCTTGCCGACCTGCAGCACGAACCTGCCGTCCATGGTGAACTTGAGGAGCTGCCCGTCCTTCTTGCCGTTGCCGGCAAGCCAGACGAAGTCGTTGTCGTCCACGAAGATGCCGTGCTCGTTCTCCGGCCATTCGTAGCGCTCGCCGGGTCCGCCCCAGTGGCGGATCAGGTTGCCGGACTGATCGAACACCAGGACCGGCGGCGCCGCCACGCAGCACTTTGCTTCGGGCGGGTTCTGCTCGGCCGCGCGTTCGCGCGGCGTGAGCGAGCGCGGCCGGTGCAGGACCCAGATGCGATCGTATTTGTCGGTCGCGATGCCCGCGACCTGCCCCAGAATCCAGTTGTTCGGCAGCGGCTTCGGCCAGAACGGATCGACCTGAAAAAGCGGCGCCGTGCCAGCGGTCTGCGCCAGTGCCGGGCTCACGACAAGCGCGGACGCGGCAATGAGCCACGCGACGATGATTTTCATAGTTTCCTCCGACGCGGACGGGATCGTTGCCCGACCGTCGGGAGGAGACTAGCGTGGCGCATCTGACGTTCCTATCAGTATCTGCCGCGAGTCCGTCATAGGAACGTCAGATGCAAAGCCACACTAGAATCATAGAGTTGCTAGTGTCCCTTTGTTTCCGACGTTCGTAAAAGTGCATGCTGCGAAATAATACGAACGTCGGAAACGGGACACTAGCGCGGATGCCGCCGGGATTACACCGCCTCGACCGCCACCACGCCCGGCACCGCCTTGATCGCGCCGGCGATCTGCGGCGAGACCTTGAAGCGGCCGGGAAGCTTCACCTCGACCTCGGTGCCTTCGTTCAGCAGCAATATGAGCGCGACCTCGCCGTTGTCCTGCGGCGAGCGGCCCGAGGCCGGGCCTTCGAGCCGCTTGGCCACGCTCTCGATCGGTGCCTCGCCGCGCAGAAAGACGCGCAGCCCCTTGGAGAGCTTGGCGGCGGCCTGGTCGAGCGGCTCGACCATGCCGATGCGGGCGCGCACATCGTCGCCCTGCACCTCGGCCGAGAGCGTCAGCAGGACGGCCGCGCCCGGCTCGAGCAGGTCGCGGAACTGCGCCAGCCCCTCCGAGAACAGCACCGCCTCGTAGTGGCCGGTCGGGTCGGAGAGCCCGATGATGCCCATCTTGCTGCCGGTGCGAGTCCGCCGCTCGGTGCGCGCCACCACGGTGCCCGCGACGCGGCCCGCGTTCGCGCCGCCGCGCACCGCGCGGGCGAACTCGGCCCAGGACTGCACCCGCATGCGCTTGAGCGTGGTGGCGTAGTCGTCGAGCGGATGCCCCGTAAGGAAGAAGCCGATGGCGTCGAACTCCTTCTGCAGCCGCTCGGCCGGCAGCCATGGCTCGATATTGCCGAGCGCCAACGCCGGGCGCGCGGAGCCGCTGCCGAACAGCTCGGCTTGCCCGACCGCCGCGTCATCGTGCTCGCGCTGCGCCGAAGCCATAATCACATCGACGGCCGCGAACATACGCGCGCGATTGCCGTCGAGCGCATCGAAGGCTCCGGCGGCGGCGAGGCTTTCCAGCACGCGCTTGTTGACGGCGCGCGGGTTGATGCGGCTGGCGAAATCGGAAAGGTCGGCGAACGGCTTTGCGGCGCGCGCCTCGACAATGGTCTCGACCGCCTGCCGGCCGACGCCCTTGAGGGCCGCCAAGGCGTAGTGGATGGTGTTGCCCGCCACATCGAAGGCGACGCCGGAGCGGTTGATCGAGGGCGGCTCGACCTTGACGCCGAGCCGCTCGGCCTCGGCGCGGAATTCCGAAAGCTTGTCGGTATTGCCCATGTCGAGGGTCATGGACGCCGCGATGAACTCGACCGGATGGTTCGCCTTCAGATAGGCGGTCTGGTAGGCGACGAGTGCATAGGCGGCGGCGTGGCTTTTGTTGAAGCCGTAGTCGGCGAACCGCTCGAGCAGCTCGAAGATCGCCTCGGCCTGGGCGCGATCGATGTCGCGCTCGGTGCAGCCGTCGACGAAGCGGCTGCGCTGCTTCTGCATTTCGCTGCGGATCTTCTTGCCCATCGCGCGCCGCAGCAGGTCTGCTTCGCCGAGCGAGTAGCCCGCCAGAAGCTGCGCCGCCTGCATCACCTGCTCCTGGTAGACGATGACGCCGAAGGTCTCGCGCAGGACCGGCTCGAGCTTGGGATGGATGTAGTCCGGCTCCTCCATGCGGTGCTTGCGCGCGCAATAGGTCGGGATGTTCGCCATCGGACCCGGCCGGTAGAGCGCCACGAGTGCGATGATGTCCTCGAAGCGGTCCGGCCGCATGTCGAGGAGCGCGCGCCGCATGCCCTGGCTTTCCAGTTGGAAGATGCCCACCGCCTCGGCCCGCGACAGCATGGCGTAGGTTTTTTCGTCGTCGAGCGGGATCGCCGCGAGATCGATCTCGACGCCGCGATTGCGCAGGAGCGCGACCGCCGTTTCGAGGACGGTAAGTGTCTTGAGGCCGAGGAAGTCGAACTTCACCAGCCCCGCCTGCTCGACCCATTTCATGTTGAACTGGGTGACCGGCATGTTGGATTTGGGATCGCGATAGAGCGGCACCATCTCGGTGAGCGCGCGCTCGCCGATCACGATGCCGGCGGCGTGGGTCGAGGCGTGCCGGTGCAGGCCTTCGAGCTTCTGGGCGATGTCGAAGGCGCGGGCGACCACGGGGTCGCTGTCGCGCGCCGCCTGCAGGCGCGGCTCGTCGTCGATGGCGCGGCCCAGCGTGACCGGATTGAGCGGGTTCTGCGGCACCAGCTTGCAGAACTTGTCGACCTGGCCATAAGGCATCTGCAGTACCCGGCCGACGTCGCGCAGCACGCCGCGCGCCTGCAGCGTGCCGAAAGTGATGATCTGGGCGACGCGGTCGCGGCCGTAACGCTGCTGCACGTAGCCGATGACCTCGTCGCGGCGGTCCTGGCAGAAGTCGATATCGAAGTCCGGCATCGACACGCGTTCCGGATTGAGGAAGCGCTCGAACAGGAGCCCGAAGCGGATGGGATCGAGATCGGTGATGGTGAGCGAGTAGGCAACGAGCGAGCCTGCGCCCGAGCCGCGGCCCGGACCGACCGGGATGCCTTCCCCCTTCGCCCACTGGATGAAGTCGGAGACTATGAGGAAGTAGCCGGGATACTTCATGCCTTCGATCACCTTGAGCTCGAAGGCCAGTCGCTCGTGATACTCCTCGACGGTGCGGCCGGGCGCGATGCCGTGGCTCTTGATCCGGCGTTCGAGGCCCGCTTCCGCCCGATGGCGCAGTTCCGCCGCCTCGTCTACGGCCGCGCCTTCGCTGCCGACCGAGAAGCGCGGCAGGATCGGCTTCTGTATCTGCGGCCGGAACGCGCAGCGCTGCGCGATCTCGACCGTCGAGGCGACCGCCTCGGGCAGGTCCGCGAACAGCTCGAGCATTTCGGCGCGGGTCTTGAATCGGTGCTCGGTCGTGAGCTGGCGCCGATCGGTCTCGACCAGCAACCGCCCTTCGGCGATGCAGATCAACGCGTCGTGGGCCTCGTAGTCCTCGCGCTTGGCGAACACCGGCTCGTTGGTGGCAACGAGCGGAATGCCGTGGGCGTAGGCAAGCTCGACCAAAGCGGGCTCAGCGGTGCGCTCGGCCGACATGCCGTGGCGTTGCAGCTCGATGTAGAGGCGGTCGCCGAACAGCCGCGCCAGCGCCTCGCAGCGGCCGCCCGCGAGATTGCCCTGGCCGGCCACGATGGCCGCGTCGAGCGGACCGCCCGGACCGCCAGTCAGCACGATCAGCCCGTCGGTCTCGCCCTCGAGCCAGGCAAGCTTGAGGTGGGGCTGCTCATTGGACGGCGTTTCGAGGAAGGCGCGGGAATTGAGCCGCATCAGGCTGCGGTAGCCGCTCTCGCGCGCGGCCAGGAGAACGACCCGGGGACGTGCCAGCAGCGGACCGCCGGCGCGCGGGTTCGTGTCCTGGTCCGCGAAATCGACCCCGAGCGAGCAGCCGATGATCGGCTGGATCCCCACCCCCGCCATCTTGTCCGAGAATTCGAGCGCCCCGAACATGTTGTCGGTATCGGTGAGCGCCAGCGCCGGCTGCTTGTCGGCCTTTGCCAGTTCCGCCAGCTGAGCGATCTTCAGCGCACCCTCGAGCAGAGAATAGGACGAGTGCACGTGCAGATGGACGAAGCCGAGCTCGGCCATTTCAACCCCTCGCGATTCTCGATCGCGATCGACTGTGCGGGCCGCTGACCGCAGCTTCCAGGCCGTATGCGGCTTATCCCCAGGCTCTCGCTTCAGAAGGTCGCGATTACCTGCGCCCAGATGGCAATCATCCCCAGAAACAGGGCCAATGACGCGAGGGTAGCCGCTTCTTCGACAACAGCGCGGACCATGTTCTTCTCCCCAACTCCAGAACAAGACAGGAACATAGTTCCTGATATGTTCCGATGTCAAGGGTGGGGATAGATGGTCTGTCGAGTCCGTCTCGAGATCAGACGCAGGGCCGGATTGAAGGTATCAGGGCGCCGCCTTCGTGAGGTTTTCGCGACTTTTGACCCGTCACGTGGAGTTCCTGGGGTGCCCTGTCCAACCGCTCGCAATCCAATTGTGGCGGGCAAGTCCGAGCGGGCTCGGACCTTACCTGTTCGGCCACCTTCGCTTTTTTCCTAACGCGCCGAGATGAATTCTCAGGGCATCCGCCCCGGCGCTCCTCGCCGCTTCCTCGGAATCGTAGATCGGTACCGAGAATTTCACGGGGGCTTCCCTGCTGGCGCGGCAAAGCTCCCACGCATATCCAGTGACATGTTGGCGGGTACGAACTGTGAGAAGGTCGTTGTCCATCTAGTAGCTATGCGCTCGGTAGCCCTCAAACGCCAGCGTCTCGAATGCATATGCAAACCGGCCAACGGCCCAAGCCAGATCGCGGGTCACCCTGACCAGACCCGGTCCTGAGCCGCACGGGAGTGAAATTCATCGAAATCTGACGCATATTGGCCGCATGGCAGGCAAAACCCGCGCCCTCATCGAGCCGGGCCAACTCGTTGCGACCGCCGTCAACACGGTCGAGGATCGTCCGCAGCCCGCTGCACGCCCGCGGTTCAGCTTCTACATCGACGTTTTCGGCTACTGCAATCTGCGTTGCCCGACCTGCCCGGTCGGCAACTGGGACGAGGATCCGAGTGTCTTCCACCACGGCGTGATGTCGAAGGCGTTTCTCGAAGCGATCCTCGACAAGGCGATGCGCGAATGCGTGGTCGCCGGCGTCGCCCTGTTCAACTGGACCGAGCCGCTTCTGCATCCGGAGATTCACGAGCTCATCGGCGCGGTTCGCGCGCGCGGAATTCACTGCTCGATCAGCACCAACCTCAACGTCTTGCGCGCGCCCGACCTGCTCATGCAGGCCAACCCGGACTGGCTGCGCGTGTCGGTGTCGGGCTTCACGCAGGAGATCTATGCGCGCGGGCACAAGGCCGGCGACATCGAGACCGTGAAGGCGAACATGCGCCGCCTGGCCGACGCCAAGCGCCGCACCGGCGCCACGACCGACCTCGAGCTCTACTTCCACAAATACGTCGACAACGAAGCGGACGAAGCGCCGATGAAGGCCTATGCCGAGATGCTCGGCTATCGCTACGCCGCGGACTGGGCGGTCATGATGCCGCTCGAGAAATCGCTCACGGTCGCGATCCCGTCCGAGCCACGCGCGACGCTGACGCGCGAGGACCATGCGACGCTTGCCCGCCTCGCGCTGAAGATGGATCAGGCGTTCGCCTCCGCGTCGAAGCGCGGGGTCACCTCATGCTCGCTGCAGGACGACTTCATGGTGCTCGACGTCGAAGGCAACGCCACGCTCTGCTGTGCCTCGATGGCGAGCAAGGCGAATACGATCGGCAACTATCTCACCATGCCGATCGACGCGATCCAGGCGGCGCGGCGGGCGCACCCGCTTTGCAAGCCCTGCATGTCGGTCGGCTTCCCGCTGGTCGCCAATTTCGTCGCAGAGGGCCTCAACGAGATCGCGCTGCGCGAACGAGCAGCGTTCCGCCGCTAGAATTCCTAGATTTGGAGCCTGTCCTTATCGGAAAACCGGTCGCGGCCTCGGATCCAGGGCCGGAGCCGGGGCAGGCTTTTTCCGGGACGCGGTCTGAGGCGCAGAAGTCCTGGCGGGCTCTGCCTGCGGCAAGTCGGCGGCTTGCGCTTGGCCGCTGCCATATTGCAGGTACCAGGGATTCTGCAGGCAATAGGCCCCGTTGCCGCGCGCCGTCTCCATGCATTGCTCGTACGAATTCGAAGGCGCAGCTGGTCCGCCCGTTTCCGAAATACTCCACGCACCAGGGACGGTAGATTTCCGCCACAGCCGGCTGCGCCCCGACGACGGCCAGCGCCACGAGTGCGCCGGCGACTGAGACAGCACGGATCATCGTCATGGCACCTCCAGATACTGTTTGTGTTCGAGCTTCCGCGAATTTAGTTGAACACGGTTGAACGCTCGTAATACGGCAAAACTTTGCATGCAATCCGCGACCAGGATGCGAGAGGCATCCTAGTCCGCGCGTTGCACCGCTTGAGCGTGTCGGCAGAGTCTGGTGCGCGCCTCGGATACCTCCGCTGAACAGCGGCGTCGAGTTACCACGCGAGCGAAGACCATGCGAGCGGACGACTTCATCGTCGTCAACGTCGAGGGCCTGAACGAGATCGCATTGCGTGAACGGGCGGCGTTCCGAAGCTGAAGCGCAAGCGCGTTATCGCGGCTTGACCCGCGGCCGGTCGCCGCCTTGAACCTGGCCACGAGACTGGAGGTACCAGGGATTCTCGTAGCAATAGGCGCCGTTCCCACGCGCGGTCTCCATGCATTGTGCGTAGGAGTCGAAGGCGCAGGTCGTCCCCCCGCTGATCCCACCGAAGTACTGCACGCACCAGGGCCGGTAGATCTCGGCCGTGGCTGGGCGAGCGTCGATGGCAGCGAACGCCACCAGCGCGGCGGCGACCGAAACAACACGGATCATCGTCATGGCGAGCCTCCCTGCGTTCTTCGTCTTGTTCGAGCTAATTGCTGGAGCATGATCTTTTCCGAAAACCGGGATCCACTTTTCGGGATCATGCTCTGGAGCGGAATGACTGCGCTCGTCGCACGCTATCGTCGGCGCGGCCGCTCGACTTTTTGCTCGTCCTGGCCACTACCGTATCTCAAATACCAGGGATTCTGAACGCAATACGCGCCGTTCCCGCGCGCGGTCTGCATGCACTGCTCATAGGACACGAAGGCACAGGTCGTGCCGTCGTCGCCGTTGTTGCCGGCATATTGCACGCACCAGGGCCGGTAGACCTCGGCCGCGGCTGGACGCGCGTCGATCGCGGCAAACGACATGAGCACCGATAGGGCAGCAACAGCGCGGATCATGGTCATGGCGATCCTCCGGTATTGGCCGTTCCATCCGATTGAACACCCATTCGACGCTCGTATTCCAGCAAATTGATGCCCTGCCGGATTAGGCACGATTGGCGCAATCTTTTTTCGATGGTGCGCTATTCCAGCTCGACCACCAACCCGTCCTTGAGGGTGACGCGGCGATCCATGCGCGCCGCGATGTCCATGTTGTGGGTGGCGACCAGCACCGCGAGGCCCGAGGCCTGCACGAGTTGGGTGAGCGCGGAGAAGACGTGGTCGGAGGTGCGGGGGTCGAGATTCCCGGTCGGCTCGTCCGCGAGCAGGATGCGCGGCGCATTGGCGACGGCGCGCGCGATCGCGACCCGCTGCTGCTCGCCGCCGGAGAGTTGCGCCGGCCGGTGCTCGAGGCGATCCTTGAGCCCGAGATAGCCGAGCAGGTCGCTCGCGCGCCGCGTGGCCTCCTTGCGCGACAGCCCGCGGATCATCTGCGGCAGGATCACGTTCTCGATCGCCGAGAACTCCATCAGCAGGTGGTGGAACTGGTAGACGAAGCCCATATCGACGCGGCGGATGCGCGTGCGTTCCGCATCCGAGAGCGGCGAGGTCGCGACCTGGTCGATATAGACCTCGCCCGCATCGGGATGCTCGAGCAGGCCGGCGACGTGCAGCAGCGTCGACTTGCCGGCGCCCGACGGCGCGACCAGCGCGACCGATTGCCCCGGCCAGATCGCGAACTCGGCGCCCTTGAGGATGTCGAGCGTCACGTCGCCCTGGCGGTAGTGCCGGTCGATGCCGTGAAGAAAGAGGATCGGGGGCTCGTCGCCGGTCTTGGTGGCGGCCGCTTCCCGCCTCTCGTCGTTGATGGTCGTGTCACTCATAACGCAAGGCCTCGACCGGATCGAGCCGCGCGGCGCGCCACGCCGGATAGAGCGTCGCCAGCAGCGACAGCGTGAGCGCCATGAAGACCACCGCCGTGGTCTCGCCGGCATCGACCTCGGCCGGCAGCTTCGACAGGAAATAGAGCTCGGGCGAGAACAGCTCGGTATTCGTGAGCCACGACAGGAACCGGCGGATCGATTCGATGTTGAGGCATATGACCAGCGCCAGCAGGAAGCCGACGAACGTGCCGACGAAGCCGATCGAGGCGCCGGTCATCATGAACACCCGCATGATGGCGCCCTGGGTCACGCCCTGGGTGCGCAGGATCCCGATGTCGCGCCCCTTGTCCTTCACCAGCATGATCAGGCCGGAGGTGATGTTGAACGCCGCGACGATCACGATGATCGTCAGGATCAGGAACATCACGTTGCGCTCGACCTGCAGCGCATTGAAGAACGTCGAGTTGCGCTGGCGCCAGTCGACGACGAAGATCGGCCGGCCGGCCGCCTCGGTGACGAGCTTGCGATAGCGTTCGATCTGGTCCGGCCGATCGACATAGACCTCGATGGCGGTGACGTCGCTCGACCGGTTGAAATAGGCCTGCGACTCCGGCAGCGGCATGAACACGAAAGCGGAGTCGTATTCCGACATGCCGATCTCGAACACGGCCGCGACCTTGTAGGACTTGATGCGCGGCACCATTCCCATCGGCGTGACCGCGCCTTTGGGCGACACCAGGATGATGTTGTCGCCCGAGCGCAGCGACAACTGATCGGCGAGCCGCCGCCCGATCGTCACCCCCTGCCCCTGGTCGAAGCCCTCGAGCGTGCCCTGGCGGATATTGTTGGAAATCGACGGCAGCTTGCCGAGATCGGCGCCGCGCAGGCCGCGCACCAGCACCCCGGACGCGTTGAACGGCGAGGACGCCAGCGCCTGGCCCTCGACGATCGGCGCAGCCAGCACGACACCGGGAACCTTCGAGACGCGCTCGGCCACCGCCGCCCAGTCCGTCAGCGGCTGCTCCAGGGGCTGGATCAGGAGATGGCCGTTGAGGCCCAGAATCTTGTCCAACAGCTCCTTGCGGAAGCCGTTCATGACCGCCATGACGATGATGAGGGTGGCGACGCCGAGCATGATGCCGAGGAAGGAGAACCCGGCATTGACCGAGATGAAGCCCTCCTGCCGCCGTGCCCGCAGATAGCGCAGCGACAGCATCCATTCAAACGGGGCGAAAGGGTGGGTGCCGGTCGGATCGCTCATGGGTGCCACCTTATTCGTAGCGCAACGCTTCGACCGGATCGAGCCGCGCCGCGCGCCAGGACGGATAGAGCGTCGCCAGCAACGACAACGTCAGCGCCATCGCCACGACGGCAGCGGTCTCGCCCATGTCCATCTCGGCCGGCAGCCGGGACAGAAAGTAAAGCCGCTCCGGAAATATCTCGACCCCCGTCAGCCATGACAGGGCGCGGCGGATCGCTTCGGCATTGAAGCTGATGAGGGCGCCAAGCGCGAGGCCAACCAGCGTGCCGAGGGCGCCGATCGCGGTGCCGGTGATGACGAACACCCGCATCACCGCGCTCTTGGTGGCGCCGATCGTGCGCAGGACGCCGATGTCGGCGCCCTTGTCCTTCACCAGCATGATCAGGCCCGACGTGATGTTGAACGCCGCGACGATCACGATGATCGTCACGATCAGAAACATGACGTTGCGCTGGACCTGGAGCGCACCGAAGAACGTCGTGTTGAACTGCCGCCAGTCGAGGACCGCGACCGGCCGCCCGGCGGCGATCGACACCAGTTGACGGTCGCGGTCGACCTGGTCCGGATCGGTGACGTAAACCGCAACCGTGGTGACGTCATCGTTGCGGTTGAAATAGATCTGCGACTCGGTCAGCGGCATGAATACGAAGGCTGTGTCGAATTCGAACATGCCGATCTCGAACACCGCGGCCACCTTGTAGGCCTTGATCCGCGGCATCATGCCGAACGGCGACTGCACGCCGCGCGGGGTCAACAACGACACGTTTTCGCCGACGCCGACGGAGAGTTTCTCGGCAAGCCGCTTGCCGATCACGATCCCGGTTGCGGCGTCGAAGCCATCGAGCGTTCCCTGTTTGATGTTGCTCGCGACCGGGCCGAGCTTGCCGAGGTCTTCCGCCCGGATGCCGCGCACCATCACGCCCTCCCCGCCCGGGCCGGACGAAGCCAGCGCCCTGCCGTCGACGATGGGGGCGGCGAGCGTGACGCCGGGCACCTTGGAGATGCGCTCGGCGACCTGCTGCCAATCCGTCAGCGGCCGCTCCAGCGGCTGAATCAAGAAATGGCCATTCAAGCCCAAAATCTTCTCCAGGAGCTCCTTGCGGAAGCCATTGAGCACGGCCATCACGATGATGAGCGTGGCGACGCCGAGCATGATGCCGAGGAAGGAGAAGCCGGCATTGACCGAGATGAATCCTTCCCGCCGTCGTGCCCGCAGATAGCGCAACGACAACATCCATTCGAACGGGGCGAAAGGGCGGGTGCCGCTCATGAAGGTATTCCCCACCCTCCGTTTTCACACGATTTAGGCGGTTTCACGCCATGGCGGCAAGACGGGATAGGCTCATAGTCTCATAGTCTCATGCCGGCTCGGCCGTTGCTTGCTTTGGCGCAAGCCTGTGGACGGCATCGGCCGGGCTCATCAGCTCGCGGCTGCCATCGGCGCGCGACTTGACCTCGACCTTGCCCTCGGCGAGCCCTCGCGGCCCGACCAGGATCTGCCAGGGAATGCCGATGAGGTCGGCGGTGGCGAACTTGGCGCCCGGCCGCTGATCGAGGTCATCGTAGAGCACCTCGACGCCGTTGGCGGCAAAGTCCCGACAGAGCTGCTCGCACGCCGCATCGGTGTCGGCGCCGCCTTGCTTGAGATTGAGAATGGCGACCTTGAAGGGCGCCACCGCCTCCGGCCATTTGATGCCGGCGTCGTCGTGGAAAGCCTCGATGATGGCGGCCACCAGGCGGCTCGGCCCGATGCCGTAGGAGCCCATATGCACGGGATGCTCGGCGCCGTCCGGCCCGGCCACCACGGCCTTCATGGGCGCGGAGTATTTGGTGCCGAAATAGAAGATGTGGCCGACCTCGATGCCGCGGGCGGACACCTGCTTGTCGGCGGCAAGCGCCGCGAAGGCCGCGGCGTCATGCTTCTCGGAGGTCGCGGCATAGAGCGACGTCCACTTGTCGACGATGCCCTGCAAGCCCGCCACGTCGTTGAAGTCCACGTCGGCGCCGGGCACCGGGAAATCGAGATAGTCGCGATGACAGAAGACCTCGCTCTCGCCGGTCTCGGCGAGGATGATGAACTCGTGCGAGAGGTTGCCGCCGATCGGGCCGCTTTCGGCCACCATCGGGATCGACTTGAGACCGAGCCGCGCGAACGTGCGCAGATAGGCCACGAACATCTTGTTGTAGGCGTGCGTGGCGCCCGCGAGGTCGAGGTCGAAGGAATAGGCGTCCTTCATCAGAAACTCGCGCCCGCGCATCAGCCCGAAGCGAGGACGCACCTCGTCGCGGAACTTCCATTGGATGTGATAGAGATTGAGCGGCAGATCCTTGTACGAGCGCACATAGGCGCGGAAGATCTCCGTGATCATCTCCTCGTTGGTCGGACCGTAGAGCATGTCCCGCTCGTGGCGATCCTGGATGCGCAGCATCTCCTTGCCGTACACGTCGTAGCGCCCGCTCTCCCGCCAAAGCTCGGCCGACTGAATGGTCGGCATCAACATCTCGATCGCGCCGGAGCGGTCCTGCTCCTCGCGCACGATCCGGCAGATGTTCTGCAGCACCCGCAGCCCCAGCGGCAGGAAGGCATAGATGCCTGCCGCCTCCTGGCGGATCATTCCGGCCCGCAGCATCAGGCGGTGGGAGACGATCTCCGCCTCTTTCGGCGTCTCGCGCAGGATCGGCAGGAAATAGCGGGACAGGCGCATGATCTGATACCGAGAATCGCTGGTTCTGGAGGCCCCGCCGACAGAAACCGGATCAGCAGGGAAAACACAAGGGCTGTCAAAGCCTTCTGGGCGCTATTGGAACGGCTTCGGCGGCGCTGGAGCTGAGGTTTACCTGAGTTCGCCACCTCGAGCGGGCCGAAGCCGCATTGTGCAATGCAAACAGGGAAACGCGTCGAATTCACGCCCCGCTAGTGATTTCCTGACCGGTGACAAGCCGCGCGAGATCGGCTAGCGTCCAAGCCGCGGGGTCAAGGCGAGGCAATCCATCAGCGCCATCGGCCCACGCGGGTCCAAGTCTTGGGAGGACAAAGCTCTCGAAAAGACATGTTCGCGGGAGGACATGTCGCGAGAGACAATGCCGGCAAAAGCCGCAGCCGTCTCGGATCGACAACACAAAATATTCGAGGCGTAAGCGTAGCGTAGGATTGGATAGTTTGCGTCTTGAGAGCAGGGTCTCGGACCCTGCTCAATTTTTTTGGTGAGCGGCCCGGTGGCGACGACCGAGCCCTGCCCTTTCCGTCCGAATGCACGGGACGAGCCAGCGCGCCGGCGTCTATAATACGGCGGGCGGATGGATGCGATTGCCGAGGAGCTTATCCATGCGAACGATCGTTCTCATCGCGGCTGCGATGACCGTCCTGCCCCTGACCAGCGTAGACGCGCGCGCCGATGGTCCCTGGTGCGCCTACGATGTGAGAGGCGGCACCAATTGCGGCTTCCACAGCTACTCCCAGTGCATGGCCAATATTTCGGGGATCGGTGGCACCTGCGCCCGCAACCCGGCCTTCCAGGGCAACAGCCGCGGCCGGCGTCAGCGCAACTATTAGACCGGCTAATTCCGCAAGGTGACGCCGAGCATCGCGGCGAGATCGTCGAGCGCGATCAGCCGGGAGGCCAAAACGGCGTAGCCGAGCCCGAAGACGAGACCGGAGACGATCGTCGTCCACAGCAGCTTGCGCGCGAGCCGCGGGAGCACGGGCGCGCCGGGGTCGCTGCCGGGCGCGACGTCCCCGCTTTCCTGCTGGCTGCGCACGCCGAATGGCAAGACGGCGAACAGCACCAGCCACCAGATGATGAAGTAGATCGCGAGACCGGTCGCAACTGACATGAATTGGTTACCATAACCGCAAGAAGACTAAGAAATAAGGTAAAAATAAACGTAAGTCGCGCATTCGTATTCCGTACAACGCGGCCGTGTTCCTGCCGCAATATGCGTGACGGAGAAAAAACCCATGATTTTGCGCCTCTTTAGCGTCGGCCGCCTTGCCGCGCTGCTGCTCTTCGGCCTGGGCGTCGCGCCGGCTGCGGCCGGCGGGGGCTGCGGTTACAATGGTTGCTACGCGCCGGGCCCGGTCATCCAGCCCATCTACTATCAGTCCTGCGGCGGCTGCTGCGGGTGCGGCTCGAGCTACTACGCGAGCTTCTATGCGGCTTATGCCTACCCGGCCGTTGCCGTCGGGGCGGGCTGCTGCGGCTACACTTACGGCTACGGCGCCGGTTACGGCTACGGCGCGGGCTATGGCGCCGGTTACGGCTACGGCGCGGGTTACGGGGTGGCTCCGTCCCCGGTGTTCCGGCCACGCGTGGCCTATCCGCGCTACGTCGGTCCGCGGCGCTACGCGCGACCGATGGCGGTTCGCTACTGAGCCGCGAACGCTCCTGCTCTGAGTTGTCGATTGCGGCTCGCTGCATGTCCAGCGGGCCGTAATCTCTTGAGCGCCGGTTCAGGCCTGCTCGATCTCCACCAGAGTGCCGCAGAAGTCCTTGGGATGCAGGAACAGCACCGGCTTGCCGTGGGCGCCGATCTTGGCCTGCCCGTCGCCGAGCACGCGCGCACCCTGCGCCTGGAGCTGATCGCGCGCGGCGGCGATGTCATCGACCTCGTAGCAGACGTGGTGAATGCCGCCGTCGGGATTGCGCTCGAGGAATTTCGTAATCGGCGACGTGTCCCCCAGCGGCTCCAATAGCTCGATCTTGGTATTGGGCAGCGTGATGAAGACCGTGGTCACGCCATGGTCGGGCTGCGGCACCGGCGCGGAGACTTCCGCGCCCAGCGTCCGGCGATAAACATCGGCAGCCTTGGCGATGTCGCGCACTGCGATCGCCACGTGGTTGAGCCGTCCAATCATGCTTTTCTCCAGCGGCCCGGCAACAGGTCATCCATAACTGGCCCGCCCGACGCGCGCCAGACTTCAACGAAGATGGGGCGCCGGCAGCCTCGGCAGCAGGGTCTCGAGCACGCGACCGATCGCCAGCAGTTCGCGGTCGCCATGTTCCGGCCCGTCGAGAGCGAGGCCGACCGGCAGCCCGGCCTTGGTCAGGCCGGCAGGCATTGTCAGGCCGGGGAGGCCCGCAGCGCTGCCGGGGCAGAGATTGCGGATAAAGGTGCCGAAGGTCGGCATCGGCACGCCGTTGACCGCGACGGTGTCGTCCTCCCCGATTTTCGCCGCCGGCAGCGGCGTCGTCGGGAACACCATGGCGGCAACGTTGCGTTCCCTGAAATAGCGTCGATAGGTGTCTTGCAGCGCCGGGCGGTGCTTGCCGAGCGCCTCGCGATAGGTCGGCTCAGAAACCGCGCCGGCGCCAATGAGCCCGGCGAGCGAGTCCTTCACTTTCGGACTCTTCACCTGTCCCGAGAGTTCCCGCAAAATCGAGGCCGGTCGCGTGCTCGGCCAGATAACGATCGAGGTCCATCACCACTTCGTGGAGTGCAATGGGAAAACCCGCCGCGGCATCGAGCGCGTGGACATCGGCGACATCGCCTTCGACCAGCACGACACCCGCCTCGCGCAGCCGCACCAGCGCGGCCTCGAGCATCTGCCCGACCTCGGCATCGAGATTTTCCCAAAAAAAGCCGCGCGGCACGCCGAGGCGCAGGCCTTTGAGCGTTGCCGGCTCGACCTCGGTCGGACCACCCGTGACAACGCCGTCGAGCAGTACGCAATCGGCGACGTTGCGCGCCATCGGCCCCGCGGTGTCTCGGGTGTGCGAGATCGGCACGATGCCGGCTTGCGACCAGCGCAGGGTGCTCGGACGGAAACCGGCAACTCCGCACAGCGATCCGGGCACGCGCACCGAGCCGGCGGTGTCGGTGCCGAGGGCGGCAGGCGCGAGCCGGCCGGCGACTGCGGCGGCGCTACCGCCGCTCGAACCGCCCGGGATGCGCGCGGGGTCGTAGGGATTGCGGGCCGGACCAAACGCAGCGTTGTTGCTGGTCGGGCCATACGCCAGCTCCTGCAAATTGGCCTTGCCCAGCACGATAGCGCCGGCATCGAGCAGGTGCTGCAGGACCGGCGCGTTGCGCTTGGGGCGGTGCGTCGCGAGGCCCGGAGTTCCGGCGGTCGTTGGATAGTCCGCCGTGTCGATGTTGTCCTTGATCGCAAGCGGCACGCCGTGGAGCGGTCCCAGCCGTTCGCCGCGCTGCCGCTGCTGGTCGGCGCGGCGGGCGGCGGCGCGCACTCTGTCGGGTTCGAGGCTGATGAAGACGTTGAGCGCCGAAGCCGCCGCGCATCGCGCCAGCAATGCCTCGGCCAGCGCTTCCGCCGTCAGGTCACCGGTGCGCAGCTTCGCCGCCGCCTCGCCGGCGCCGAGCTCCCAGACTGCTGCCATCGAGTCCCCCTTAGGTGAGCAGGCCGAGCTCGCCGAGTACCGCTTTCATCTCCGTCCGCTCGCGCGCGAGATAAGTGTCCAGCGCGCGGCCATCGAGATACATCTCGGTCCAGAAATGGCGGCCGAGGTCGGCGTGCCATTCCGCGGTCTTGGTGGCGGATGCGAGCGTCGCCTGCCAGAACGCAATCTGTGCGCCGTCGAGCCCGGGCGCTCCGCTCGCGCCTCGCCAGGAACCGATCACGCAATCGATCCCCTGCTCGCTCCAGGTCGGCGCCGCCGCGTATGGTCCGGACAGCCGAGCGGGCGAGGATATGCCGATGGCGCGAAGCCGTCCGGCCTCCAACTCTGGCACGGCGCTCGCCGCCGTGATGGCGCCGACATCGGCGTGGCCGGCGACCACGTCCGCGACCGCATCCAACGCAGTATCGAACACGCGGATTTTCGGCGCGCGTGTATCGCCGCCGGCATGACGGATCACCTTGGCCACGGCGACATGATTGGAATTGCCGAGCGAGGTGGAAAGCGCGACCGTGACCGCGGACGCATCCTGCGCAAGGCGACGGATCAGGTCGGCGCCGCTAAGCAGTCCGGAATCGGAACGAACGACGAAGGCGATGTATTCGGAATAGAGGATTGCCAGCGGGCAAAATCGGTCGGGATCGGATTTGGTCACGCCGGTCAAATAGTCGGCCGCCATGTTGGGCGAGCTGATCCCGATGACGTGACCATCGCCGGTGTAGCGCTCCATATGCACCCAGGCCTTGCGTCCGCCGTCGCCACCGACATTGACGACCTTTACAGGCACGTTGACGAGCCCGTTGGTTTCGATGGCCTTGAGCAGAGCGCGCGCGCGAGCGGTCGAGGCCGCCGCCCGGCGGCGTGCCCGCGACGATTTCTATCGTGCGTTCAGGCCGCCATCTCGCCGTCATGGATTGTTCGCCGGCTTCATCGACCCCAGCACTTTGGCCCAAAGGTCGACCTCCTTGCGCATGAACTCCTCGAACGCCGCCGGCGAGCGCTGTTGCGGTGGCACCACGTCATAGCCGAGCTCTGCGAAGCGCTTGACCACGGTCGGATCATCGAGAGCGACCGAAAGCGCCTGGTTGAGCTTCGCGACGACCGGCGCCGGCGTGCCCTTGGGGGCGGAGAGCCCGTACCAGACCGTGATCTTGAAGTCGGGTAGTCCGGCCTCGGTGCTGGTCGGAACATCCGGCAGCATCGGCGACCGGGCTTCGCCGGTGACAGCATAGGCCTTGAGCGCGCCATTCTTCACGTGTCCGACCACGTTGACGATCTGGTTGCAGACGAAGTCGACGTTGCCGGCGATGAGATCCTGCGTCGCCTGCGGCGTGCCGCGATAGGACGCAACGGTCGGCTTGACCGCGATCAGCGATTTGAACACCGAGCAGGCGAGATGCGAGACCGAGCCGATGCCGGCGTCGGCCTCCGTGACCGTCTTTTCGTTCGCGCGAAGATAAGCGACGAATTCCGGCAGCGTGTTGGGCGGAAGCTCCTTCCTGCCCACGATGATGACGGGCGCGGTGTTGATGAGACCCACGGACTCGAAGTCGGTCGCGCGGTAGGGGGGGCTGGCGTAAAGCCGCTCGACCGCGGCATGGGTGCCGGAACCCGAGATGCCGAGCGTGTAGCCGTCGGGCGCCGCCTTCGCCACCCGGCTCGAGCCAAGCGTGCCGCCGGCGCCGGTGACGTTCTCGACCACGACCTGCTGGCCCAGCGCCTTCGACATCGGGATGGCAATGAGGCGCGCGACGGTGTCGGACGGCCCGCCCGCTTGGAACGGCGCCACGATGGTGACGAAGCGCGTGGGGTAGTCCTGCGCGAGCGCGCCCGGCAGACCGGCGAGCAGTGCCGTCGCGAAACAAAGCGATGTCCTGATCACTGAAACCTCCCTTGAACTTTCTTCTTGTGCGGCCGCCTTTGCGTCGAACGCGAGACTACACCTCCAGCACGTGCACATGGCACGTCGGCTTCTTGTTCCACGCGGAGCTGAGCGCCGCGCGCACGGCCCGCCGCACCGCCTCGGCGACAGCCTCGGGGTCGCGCCGTCGCGCCCGCGGCATCGACTCGAACGCCTCGATCGCGGCGTCATAGGCCAAGTCCTCGATCTTTTGCCCCTGCCGATCGGTCTCGGGGATGCCGGTGAGCGTGATCTCGGGATCCGCGACCAGCTCGCCGCGCTCGCTCAGCGCGAGCGCAACCGACACCACCCCGGCGAAACCGAGCCGCCGCCGGTCGGCAACGGTGCGCTCCTCGGCGCTGACCAGCAGCGAGCCGTCCTTGTAGAGCCGGCCCGCCGGCACCTCGTCGATCTTGCCGGGGTCGCCGGGCGCCAACCGGATGAGCTCGCCGTCACGACTCATGAGCACCTTGGGGACGCCCAGGCGGCGCGCGAGCGCGGCGTGCTCGGCCATGTGCAGCGGCTCGCCGTGCACGGGCAGGAGGATTTGCGGGCGCACCCAGCCGATCATGTCCTTGAGCTCCTCCACGCGCGGATGGCCGGAGACATGCACGAGATGGGTACGGTCGGTGATGACCTCGATGCCTTGGCTGACGAGGCCGTTGATCACCCGCATCACCATCTTCTCGTTGCCCGGAATGGCACGGGAGGAAAAGATCACGCGGTCGCCGCGCGACAGCGCGACATCGGGATGCTCGTCCTGGGCGATGCGCGCGAGTGCCGCGCGCGGCTCGCCCTGGCTGCCGGTGCAGAGCGCGAGCACCTTGTCGGGCGGCAGATGGCCGTACATGTCGACGGACCGAAAATCCCGGATGCCGTCGAGATAGCCGGTCTCGCGCGCGACCTGCGAGATGCGCTCCATGGCGCGGCCGACCACCACGACCTCGCGCTCGCATTCGGCCGCGGCCTGCGCCACGGCGCGCAGCCGCGCCACGTTGGAGGCGAAGGTCGTGACCGCGACGCGCGCCGGGCGCGCTGCGGATCAGCTCGGCGAGGCACTTTGCAACGTCGGATTCGGAGGGCGAGCGCCCTTCCCGCACCGCGTTGGTGGAATCCCCGACCAGGGCCAGGCAGCCCTCGTCGCCGAGCGCGCGCAGCTTGGCCTCGTCGGTCGGCGGCTCGATGACGGGCGTGGGGTCGATCTTCCAGTCGCCGGTGTGCAGCACCGCGCCGAGCGGCGTGCGGATGATCAGGCCGTTCGATTCCGGGATCGAGTGGGCCATGGAGACGAGCTCGATATCGAACGGTCCGAGCGTGAAACGGCCGCCGAGCGGCACGATGTTCACCGGGATTTCGGGCGCGCCCGGCTCGCTTTCGCGCTTGGCCTGGAGCAGCGCCGCCGTGAACGGCGTCGCATAGATCGGAAGCTGGAGCTTCGGCCACAGGTCGATGATGGCGCCGAAATGATCTTCGTGGGCGTGGGTGAGCACGAGGCCGAGCAGATTGCGGCGCTCCTCCATCAGATAGCTGATATCCGGCAGGATGAGATCGACACCGGGCAACGCATCGTCGGCAAACGCCACGCCGAGATCGACCGCGATCCATTTCCGCTGACGTTCGTCGCCGAAACCGTAGATCGAGAGATTCATGCCGATCTCGCCGACGCCGCCGAGCGGCGCGAACACGAGCTCATCGGAGGGGCGCGTCATGGCTGCTCCGATCAGCTCGCACGCGCGGACGGGGTGGTCGTGCGGATGAACACGTCGCCCGCCGCCACCGTGGTCGCCTTGCCATCGGGCAGGCGCAGCACCAGGCCGCCCCGCGCATCGAGCGCCTCGAACCGACCCACGACCTCACGGTCAGCCAGGCGCACCCGCACATCGTCGCCCAGGCCGGCGGCGCGCGCGAGCCAGTCGGCCCTGATGGTGGAAAACCCCTCTCCCCGGTTCCACTGCGCCAGGCGCCCGAGCATCTTGGCCGAAAGCGCGGCCATCAGCGTGTCGGGAGCGACGCGCGCACCGGCGGTGGCGAGATCGGTCGCGGGATGATCCGTACCGGCGGGGTGGCTCGCGCAATTGACCCCGATGCCGACGACGACGGCCCCCTCCGCGCCGCCACTTTCGCCCCCTTGGCCCTCGATCAGGATGCCGGCGAACTTGGCGCCCGCCAGCAGAAGATCGTTCGGCCATTTGATCGCGAGTTGCGGCTCGAGCTCGGCGGCGAGCTCCACGATGGCGTCATGAATGGCGAGCGCGGCGACGAATGACAGCTCCGGCCAATGCTCGGCGGGCGACGGCGCCGTGAGCAGAAGGCTCGCGTAGAGATTTCCCGGCTCCGATATCCAAGCTCGCCCGCGCCGGCCACGGCCCGCGGTCTGCCGCCGCGCGACGACCCAGAGCGGGCCGCGCTCGCCCTGACGCGCCACGCCCAGGGCCTCGGCGTTGGTCGAGCCGAGCACGTCGTGCGCCTTGAGCCGCACGCCCGCCGCACTCGCCCTTGGGTCGAGCTTCATTCCGGGACCGTTTGAACCTCAGAACAGCGATTTGGCCGCCGCATTTGCCGCCTCGATCAGCGGGCTTGGATAGATGAAGAACAGGAGATTGAACAGCCCGGAGGCCGCGAGCACCGCGCCGAGCTCGTGCGGCATCGGCTCGAACGGCTTCGCCGGCTCGTCGAAATACATGATCTTCACGATCGCCAGATAGTAGTAGGCACCCACGACGCTGGCGACCACACCGATCACCGCGAGCGTGAAGAGCCCGGCCTTGATCGCCGCCAGGAACACATAGAACTTGGCGAAAAAGCCGGCGAGCGGCGGAATGCCGGCGAGCGAGAACAGCAGCATGGCGAGGAAGAACGCCATCGCCGGCTTGGTGCGGGCAAGGCCGGCGAGATCGCCGATCTCCTCGACCATCTGTCCGTCGCGCCGCATCGACAGGATGCAGGCGAAGGTGCCGAGCGTCATGGCGACATAGATCGCCATGTAGACCAGCACCCCCTGCACGCCTTCCTGCGTGCCGGCGGCGAGGCCGACCAGCGCGAAGCCCATATGGCCGATCGACGAATAGGCCATCAGCCGCTTGATGTTGCGCTGGCCGATGGCCGCGAAGGCACCGAGCACCATCGAGGCGATGGCGACGAAGACGACGATCTGCTGCCACTGCGTCAGGATGCCGGGGAACGCCACGATGGTGGTGCGCACGAACATGGCGATGCCGGCGACCTTGGGCGCGGCCGCGAAGAACGCCGTGATCGGCGTCGGCGCGCCCTCGTAGACGTCGGGCGTCCACATGTGGAACGGCACCGCCGAGACCTTGAAGCAGAAGCCGGCGAACAGGAACACCAGCCCGAAAATGAGCCCGAGGTTGACCGGGCCGTGGCCGCCCTGGCTCACCGCCTTGGCGATGCCGGCGAAGCTCACGGTGCCGGTGAAGCCGTAGATCAGCGACGCGCCGTAGAGCAGCATGCCGGAGGAGAGCGCGCCGAGGACGAAATATTTCAGCCCGGCCTCGGTCGAGCGCACCGAGGTGCGGTCGATCGCCGCGACCACGTAGAGCGCGAGGCTCATCAGCTCGAGCCCGAGATAGAGCGCGATCAGGTCGGTCGCCGAGATCAGCATCAGCATGCCGGTGGTCGAGAGCAGGATCAGGATCGAATATTCGAACCTCTGCTTGCTTCTCGGCCGCGAGATAGTTGGCCGACATCAGGATCGCCGCCGCCGAGCCGGCGAGCGCCAGCAGCTTGAGGAAGCGGGCGAAGCCGTCGACCACGAAGCTGCCGCCGAACGTGACGAGCTTGTCCCCCGGCAGCAACGCGACGATGAGCCCGGTGAGGATCAGCAGCAGGATCGCCGCGCCGTCGATAGCGTTGGTCGCCCGCTCGCCGCGGAACGCGCCGACCATCAGCAGCACCATGGCGCCGATCACGAGCACGATCTCCGGCAGGGCCGGCAGCAGCGCGGGGATTTCAGCGGTCTCGGTCATCGGTGAGCTTCTGTGATCAATGCACCAGCAAGGCGGCGGCTTTCGCCGCGCCGAGCGCGCGGTTGTAGTTGTCGAGGAGTTGCGCGACCGAAGCCGCCGACATGTCGAGCACCGGCTTGGGGTAGATGCCGAACAGGATGGTGAGGACCACCAGCGGCCCGAGCGTGATGATCTCGCGATAGTCGAGGTCCTTGATCCCGGCGAGGCTCGGCTTGGTCAAGCGCGCCGAAAACCACCTTGCGGTAGAGCCACAGCGCGTAGCCCGCCGAGAGGATCGTGCCGATGGTCGCCAGCGTCGCCACCCAGGTATTCACCTTGAAGGTGCCGATCAGGGCGAGGAACTCGCCGATGAAGCCGGACGTGCCGGGCAGCCCGACATTGGCCAGCGTGAACACCATGAAGGCGGCGGCGTAGAGCGGCATGCGGTTGACGAGCCCGCCATAGGCCGCGATCTCGCGCGTATGCATGCGGTCGTAGACCACGCCGACGCACAGGAACAGCGCCGCCGACACGATGCCGTGGGAGATCATCTGGAAGATGCCGCCGGCCACGCCCTGCGTCGTCGCGGCGAAGATGCCCATGGTGACGAAGCCCATATGCGCCACGGACGAATAGGCGATCAGCTTCTTCATGTCCTCCTGCACCAGCGCGACCAGCGAGGTGTAGACGATCGCGACGATCGAGAGCGCGAAGACCAGCGGCGCGAGATCGTGCGACGCCGCCGGGAACATCGGCAGCGAGAAGCGCAGGAAGCCGTAGCCGCCCATCTTCAGCAGGATGGCGGCGAGGATCACCGAGCCCGCGGTCGGCGCCTCGACATGCGCGTCGGGCAGCCAAGTGTGCACCGGCCACATCGGCAGCTTCACCGCGAAGGACGCGAAGAACGCGAGCCACGCCCAGGTCTGCAGGTCGCGCGGGAAGCCGTGGCGCAGCAGCGCCGGGATCTCGGTGGTGCCGGCATCCCAATACATCGCCATGATGGCGAGCAGCATCAGCACCGAGCCGAGCAGCGTGTAGAGGAAGAACTTGAAGCTGGCATAGACCCGGCGCGGCCCGCCCCAGACCCCGATGATCAGGAACATCGGAATGAGGCCGCCCTCGAAGAACAGGTAGAACACCACGAGGTCGAGCGCGGCGAAGGTGCCGACCATCAGCGTCTCGAGCACCAGAAACGCGATCATGTATTCCTTGACGCGCTCGCTGGATCGGCTGCCAGCTCGCGATGATGCAGACCGGCATCAGCGCGGTCGTCAGAATCGACGAACGGCAGCGAGATGCCGTCGACGCCCATGTGATAGGTGATGGCCCCGCCGAGCCATGGCTTCTTCTCGACGAACTGGAACTCGGGCGAGCCCGGGTCGAAGCGGTAGACCATGATCAGCGAGATCGCGAAGGTGATCAGCGTGGTCCAGAGCGCGACCCAGCGCGCATTGCGCTTCTCCGCCTCGCCGTCGCTGCGCATCATCATGATGAACAGCGCGCCGGCGAGCGGCAGGAAGGTGGTGACGGAGAGGATCGGCCAGCTCATCATCAGCCCACCCGTCCGCCGAACATGAACCAGGTGATGAGCGCGGCAACGCCGATCAGCATGGCGAAGGCATAGTGGTAGAGGTAACCGGTCTGCAGCCGCATCGCGCCGCGCGTCACGTCGAGCACGCGCGCCGAGACGCCGTCAGGCCCGAAGCCCTCGATCAGCCAGCCGTCGCCGTATTTCCACAGCAAGCGGCCGAGCCACAGGGTCGGCCGGACGATGAGCGCGTCGTAGATCTCGTCGAAGTACCACTTGTTGAGCAGGAACCGGTAGAGCGGCTCGTGCTGGCGCGCGAGCTCGGCCGGCAGCTCCGGCCGCCGGATATAGAACTGCCAGGCCACGACGAAGCCGATCGCCATCATGACCGTCGGAAGCATGGCGATCAGATAGGGAACGTGGTGCATGTCCTCGAGAATGTGGTTGCCTGCGCCGAACTTGAGCGACTCGCGGAAGAATTCCGCCGACCCCGTGGCCCGACGAAAATGTCCTTGAACGGATAGCCGGCGAAGATCGAGCCGGCGGCGAGAAAGCCGAGCGGAATCAGCATCACCAAGCCGGCTTTCGCGCGCCTGCTCGTAGTGATGGTGGTCGTGCGGGCTGCCGTGGAAGGTCACGAAGATCAGCCGCCAGGAATAGAACGCGGTCAGCGCCGCGGCGATCACCGTCGTCCCGTAGGCATAGAGCGCCATCGGGTTCTTGCTCACGATAGGCTGCCTCGATGATGGCGTCCTTGGAGAAATAGCCGGCGGTGAGCGGAAAGCCGGTGAGCGCCAGCGTGCCGATCACCATGGTCCAGTAGGTGAACGGGATCTTGTCCTTCAGCCCGCCCATGTGGCGGATGTCCTGCTCGTGATGCATGGCGAGGATCACGGAGCCGGAACCGAGGAACAGCAGCGCCTTGAAGAAGGCATGGGTGAACAGGTGAAACATGCCGACCGAATAGGCGCCCGTGCCCATGGCGACGAACATGTAGCCGAGCTGCGAGCAGGTCGAATAGGCGACGATGCGCTTGATGTCGTTCTGCACGAGGCCGATGGTGGCGGCGAACAACGCCGTGGTCGCGCCGATGAAGGTGACGAAGGTCTGCGCCGTGGGCGCGAGCTCGAACAGCGGCGAGAGCCGCGCCACCATGAACACCCCGCCGTCACCATGGTGGCGGCATGGATCAGCGCGGAGACCGGCGTCGGTCCCTCCATGGCGTCGGGCAGCCAGGTGTGCAGCAGGAACTGCGCCGACTTGCCCATCGCGCCCATGAACAGCAGCAGGCAGATCACGCGTGAGCGCATCGACATCCCAGGAGAGGAAATGGATGGTCTTGCCGGTGAGCGACGGCGCCTGCGCGAACACGGTGTCGAAGTCGATCGCGCCGGTCATCATGAAGACGGCGAAGATGCCGAGCGCGAAGCCGAAATCGCCCACGCGGTTGACGATGAATGCCTTGATCGCGGCCGCGTTGGCCTCCGGCTTGTGTGTACCAGAAGCCGATGAGCAGATAGCTCATCAGGCCGACGCCCTCCCAGCCGAAGAACAGCTGCACGAGGTTGTCCGACGTCACCAGCATCAGCATGGCGAAGGTGAACAGCGACAGATAGGAGAAGAACCGCGGCCGGTACGGGTCCTCCTCCATGTAGCCGATGGAATAGAGGTGGACGAAGGCCGAGATCGGTGGTGACGACGACCAGCATGACCGCGGTGAGCGTGTCGATGCGCAGCGCCCAATCGATCTTGAGATCGCCGGACGATCATCCAGGGAAAGAGCGCGGCATGACTGTCGTGGTGACCGAAGCCGACGTCGACGAAGGCAAACCACGACAGCAGCATCGAGGCGAACAGGAACACCGTGGTCACGAGCTCGGCGACACGCGAGCCCGCCGCCGCGGGCTCCGGCTCTTCGTGTCCCCCGTGCGTATCATGAGTGACGGCGTGCGCCTGACGCCTCCGCGTGGCCATGGCTTCCGCCAGCCGCGGCATGATCGTGGTCGCCGGGCGAGCCGCCGGGAAAGCGCGCGCGCGCGCCGGCGAGCGAGATCAGGCCGGCGATGATCGCGCCGAGCAGCGGCAGGAAGACGATCGCGTAATACATGCCGGTCTCAGCCCTTCATCAGGTTGATGTCCTCGACCGCGATCGAGCCGCGATTGCGGTAATAGGCGACCAGGATGGCGAGGCCGATCGCGGCTTCCGCCGCCGCGACCGTGAGCACCAGGAGCGCGAAGACCTGGCCGACCAGATCGCCGAGAAAGGTCGAGAAGGCGACGAGATTGATGTTGACCGCGAGCAGGATCAGCTCGATCGACATCAGGATGACGATCACGTTCTTGCGGTTGAGGAAGATGCCGAAGATGCCGATCGTGAACAGGATCGCGGCGACCGTCAGATAGTGGCCGAGGCCGATGGTCATGGCGACTTGCTCTCCAGCCCCTGGCCCGGCGCAACCTTGACGATCTCGATCGCGCTCGCCTTGTTGCGCGCGACCTGAGCGGCGATGTTCTGGCGCTTGACGTTCGGCTTGTGCTGCAGCGTCAGCACGATCGCGCCGATCATGGCGACCAGCAGCACGACGCCGGCAGCCTGGAAGAAATAGACATAGCGCGTGTAGAGCACGTGCCCGAGCGCTTCGGTATTGAGCATCGCTGGCGATCGGCGGGATCGGCGTCGCGATCGCCTGCTGCACGTCGGGGCCGATCGCCCAGGCGCCCACCACCAGCACGAGCTCGATCAGCGAGAATGATCGCCGACCACCGCGCCGATCGGCAGATACTGCAGGAAGCCCTGCCGCAGCTCGGCGAAATCGACGTCGAGCATCATCACCACGAACAGGAACAGCACCGCGACCGCGCCGACATAGACGATGACCAGGATCATCGCCAGGAACTCCGCGCCCAGGAGGATGAACAGCCCGGCCGCGTTGACGAAGGCGAGGATGAGAAACAGCACCGAGTGCACGGGATTCTTCGCCGCGATCACCATGAAGGCGGACGCGACGCAGACGCCGGCGAAGAGATAGAAGAACAGCGCGGGGATGATCATTCCTCGGCCTCACCGGTACGGCGCGTCGAGCGCGATGTTCTTGGCGATCTCGCGCTCCCAGCGGTCGCCGTTGGCGAGCAGGCGCTCCTTGTCGAAATAGAGCTCCTCGCGCGTCTCGGTCGCGAACTCGAAGTTCGGCCCTTCGACGATGGCATCGACCGGGCAGGCCTCCTGGCAGAGCCCGCAATAGATGCACTTGACCATGTCGATGTCGTAGCGCGTGGTGCGGCGCGTGCCGTCGTTCCGGCGCGGACCCGGCCTCGATGGTGATCGCCTGCGCCGGGCAGATCGCCTCGCACAGCTTGCAGGCGATGCAGCGCTCCTCGCCGTTGGGATAGCGGCGCAGCGCGTGCTCGCCGCGGAAGCGCGGCGAGATCGGTCCCTTCTCGAACGGATAGTTGAGCGTGGCCTTCGGCTTGAAGAAGTAGCGCATGGCGAGGAAGAACGCCGATACGAACTCCCAGAGGAACACCGTGCGGGCGGCCTGATCCAGTCTCATGGCGCCATCCTTTCGGGCAAGGCGGATCCGCCAATTCGGTCAGCCCCCGATCACATCGCCCGAGCCAATAGCCGAGGCCGGCGAACACGATGATGTCGACGCGCGAGCACCACCCGGCGCAGCAGGGAAACCTCCTGCTCGAGCATCGCACGCTCGTCCGGCGCTCTGCGACGGATCGCGCGACCGGAAGCGGCGCTCGAACAATACCGACCAGCGGCGCATAGGCCACCGCCGCGACGACCGTGCCGACGATCGCCCCGAGGAGCCCAGCAAGCGAAAGGTCGATCATGCCGTTTCCTCGTCATTTCGGCGCCAATCCCGCATATTGCAAGACGCCGGCGACGATCGCGACCATCGCGAGCGAGATCGGCAGGAACACCTTCCAGCCCAGCCGCATCAGCTGGTCGTAGCGGTAGCGCGGAACGATCGCCTTCACCATGGCGAACAGGAAGAACATGAACAGGCACTTGAGCGTGAACCAGATCACGCCCGGGTATCCAGGTGAACGGCGCCACCGGGAACGGCGGCAGCCAGCCGCCGAGGAACAGGATGGTCGCCATCGCGCACATCGTGAGGATGGCGATGTATTCGCCGAGGAAGAACAGCAGGAACGGCGTCGAGGAATATTCCACCGCGAAGCCCGCGACCAGCTCGGATTCCGCCTCCACCAGATCGAACGGCGGACGGTTGGTCTCCGCCAGCGCCGAGATGAAGAAGATCACGAACATCGGGAACAGCGGCAGCCAGTACCAGTTGCAGCAGGCCGTACTTGCCGTCCTGCGCGTCGACGATCGCGGAGAGATTGAGCGAGCCCGCGCACAGCAGCACGGTGATGATGACGAAGCCGATCGAGACCTCGTAGGACACCATCTGCGCCGCCGAGCGCAACGACGCGAGGAACGGATATTTCGAGTTCGACGACCAGCCCGCCATGATCACGCCGTAGACCATGAGCGAGGAGATCGCGAAGATGTAGAGGATGCCGACGTTGAGATCGGCGATCACCCATTCCGCGCTGACCGGGATCACCGCCCAGGCCGACAGCGCCAGCACCGCCGTGACGAGCGGCGCCAGCAGGAACACGCCCTTGTTGGCGCCGGCCGGGAATGATCGGCTCCTTGACCACGAACTTGATGAGATCGGCGAAGGACTGCAGCAGGCCCCAGGGCCCGACCACGTTGGGGCCGCGCCGCATCTGCACCGCCGCCCAGATCTTGCGGTCGGCATAGAGCACGTAGGCGGTGACGACCAGCAGCAGGACGAGCAGCAGCACGCTCTGCGCCACGATGACGATCACGCGGCCAGATGTAGTTGGTCCAGAATTCGCCAGAATCCATTGGTCGCCGCCTATTCCGCCGCGGTGCAGCGCGGCGTTGCCCTCGGCGATCACCGAGCATTCCGCCATGACCGCCGACGCGCGCGCGATCGGATTGGTGAGATAGAAGTCGTCGATTGCCGGGACCGAACGGCGCCTTGTCCGGCGTCCCGCCGAGCGCGGCGAGCGCCGCGATGTCCGCGCGGTTGCCCGCCGCGATCTGGTCGATGCGCTGCAGATGCGGATGCGCCTTGAACAGCGCCTGCCGCAGTTGCGCGAGCGAGTCGTAGGGGAGCTTCTGGCCGAGCACGTCCGACAGCGCGCGCAGGATCGCCCAGTCCTCGCGTGCCTCGCCCGGCGGGAACGAGGCGCGCCCGGCCATCTGCACGCGTCCCTCGGTGTTGACGTAGATGCCGGATTTCTCCGGATAGGCCGCGCCGGGCAGGATGACGTCGGCGCGGTGGGCGCCCTGGTCGCCGTGGGTGCCGATGTAGACGACGAAAGCGCCGGGCGCGATGTCGATCTCGTCGGCGCCGAGCAGGAACGCCACGTCGAGCGCGCCGGGCGCCGCCATCTGCGCGGCGTTGCGGCCGCCGCTGCCGGGCACGAAGCCGAGATCGAGCGCGCCGACCCGCGCGGCCGCCGTGTGCAAGACCGAATAGCCGTTCCAGCCCTCCGTGCCGGCGCCCACCGAAGCCTTTGCCGCGAGCGAGGCGATCGCGGCGCCGTCCGGCCGCGTCAGCGCGCCCATGCCGACGATCACCAGCGGATGCTCGGCCTTCTTCAGCACGGCGCCGAACTCGTTGCGCGCCCGCCGCCACGTCCGTCAGCGTCTCCGGCCCGGCGCCGAGATAGTCGTAGGGATAGGTGAGATCGGCGCGCTCGCCGATCAAGCCGATCGGGAAATGCGCCCATGCGCCAGCGCTTGCGGATGCGGGCGTTGAGACGGCCGCTTCCCGGCGCGGATTGGCGCCGACGAGCAGCAGCGCGTCGGCCTTCTCGATGCCGGCGATGGTGGCGTTGAAGAGGTAGGTCGCCCTCCCCCATTTCGGGTCGAGCGCAGCACCGTCCTGGCGGCAATCGAGGTTGGCGACGCCGAGCCGCGTCATCAGATCCTTCAGCGCGAAGATTTCCTCGACCGCGGCGAGATCGCCGACGATGGCGCCGATGCGCTTGGCGTCCGTCGCCCTTGACCTTGGCGGCGATGGCGTCGAAGGCGTCGCGCCAGGAGGCCGGACGCAGCTGTCCGTTCTCGCGAATATAGGGCTGGTCGAGGCGCTGGCTGCGCAACCCGTCGACCACGTGGCGCGTCTTGTCGGAAATCCATTCCTCGTTCACGTCGTCGTTGACGCGCGGCAGGATGCGCATGACCTCGCGCCCGCGGGTATCGATGCGGATGGCGGAGCCGACCGCATCCATCACGTCGATCGACTCGGTCTTGTTGAGCTCCCACGGCCGCGCCGCGAAGGCATAGGGCTTGGAGGTGAGCGCGCCGACCGGGCAGAGATCGACCACGTTGCCCTGCAGCTCGGAGGTCATGGCCTGCTCGAGATAGGTCGTGATCTCCATGTCCTCGCCGCGGCCGATGGCGCCGAGCTCCGGCACGCCGGCGACCTCGGTCATGAAGCGGACGCAGCGCGTGCAGTGGATGCAGCGGTTCATGATGGTCTTGACGAGGACGCCGATATACTTGTCCTCGACCGCGCGCTTGTTCTCCTTGATAGCGGCTGGAATCGACGCCGTAGGCCATGGCCTGGTCCTGCAGGTCGCATTCGCCGCCCTGGTCGCAGATCGGGCAATCGAGCGGGTGATTGATCAGCAGGAACTCCATCACCCCTTCGCGCGCCTTGCGCACCATCGGCGATCTTGGTGATGACCTCCGGCGGCTCGCCCTTCGGGCCCGGCCGGCAGTCGCGCACGCCCCAGGCGCACGACGCCACCGGCTTGGGCGTGCCCTTGAGCTCGACCAGGCACATGCGGCAATTGCCGGCGATCGACAGCCGCTCGTGGAAGCAGAAGCGCGGGATTTCCGCGCCCGCGGCCTCGCAGGCCTGGAGCAGCGTGTACTCCGGCGGAACGTCGATCTCCTTGCCGTCGACGATGAGCTTGGTCATCGCTCTGTCCTTCGCTCCGTCACGCACATCGGGCCGATTTCCACAGCTGCGCGGCCGGCAGGCTTTCCCAGCCGAAGGCGAAATCGCTCGGCCCGTGAAGCTTGAGATGGTCGAGGCGCTCGAGCGCCTCCGCAAGCGTCGGCCGGTGGCCGACCGGCACCCACCACATCACGAAATATGGCCCCTCGAACCGATCGAACCATTCGTGCCGCCGGCCGTAGAAGCGTTTGTGCACGGTCTGCCAGACGTACTTTTCGAGCGCGGCCACGCTCTCCCACACCGACATGTTGAGGACGATGCGCGGATCGTCGAACGCCTGGATGCCCGTGGCATTGCCGCTGTCGCCCTTGAGCCGCCACACGAACCCTTCGGAGCGGTCGGCAATTCCGTTCACGCGATCGAGATTGTCGGCGAAGTCCGCCATGCGCGGATCGTCGAGGGGATGTAGCAGCCGCCCGATATTGAGCTCAGCGAGATGCTGCGTCAGATCGGCCATGTCGTGTTCTTCCTCGGCATCGGTTACGTTTCACTCCGCCGCCACCCGCACTGGATCGGGATGCGGGTTCGCCGCGTACTGGTCGATGCGCTCGCTCGATCTCGTGGCGGAAGTGGCGCAGCAAGCCCTGCACCGGCCAGGCTGCGCCGTCGCCGAAGGCGCAGATGGTGTGGCCCTCGATCTGGGTCGTGACCTCCATCAGCATGTCGATCTCGCGCTTGTGGGCGCGGCCTTCCGCCATGCGCGTGAGCACGCGCCACATCCAGCCCATGCCCTCGCGGCAGGGCGTGCACTGGCCGCAGCTCTCGTGCTTGTAGAAATAGGAGATGCGCGCCATCGCACGGATGATGTCGGTCGACTTGTCCATCACGATCACCGCCGCCGTGCCGAGCGCGGATTTGTGCTCGCGGCAGCCGTCGAAATCCATCAGCAGGCGATCGCAATCGTGCGCGGGGATGAGCGGCATCGACGAGCCGCCCGGAATGACGGCGAGCAGATTGTCCCAGCCGCCGCGCACGCCGCCGGCATGAGTGTCGAGAAGCTCGCGCAGCGGAATCCCCATCGCCTCCTCGACGTTGCAGGGCTTCTGCACGTGGCCGGAAATGCAGAACAGCTTGGTGCCGGTATTGTTCGGCCGGCCGATGCCGGCGAACCAGGCGGCGCCGCGCCGCAAGATGTCGGGCACGACGGCGATCGATCTCCACGTTGTTGACCGTGGTCGGGCAGCCATAGAGGCCGACATTGGCCGGGAACGGCGGCTTCAGCCGCGGCTGGCCCTTCTTGCCTTCGAGGCTTTCGAGCAGCGCCGTCTCCTCGCCGCAGATATAGGCGCCGGCGCCGTGATGGACGTACGAGATCGAACGGGAAGCCGTGGACGTTGTCCTTGCCGATAAGCTTGGCCTCATAGGCCTGGTCCACCGCCGCCTGCAGGCGTTCGCGCTCGCGGATGAATTCGCCGCGAATGTAGATGTAGCCGGTGTTGGCGCCCATGGCGAAGCCGGCGATCAGGCAACCTTCGACCAGCAGATGCGGATCGTGCCGCATGATCTCGCGGTCCTTGCAGGTGCCGGGCTCGGACTCGTCGGCATTGACCACGAGATAATGCGGGCGGCCGTCGGACTGCTTGGGCATGAACGACCATTTCAGCCCGGTCGGGAAGCCGGCGCCGCCGCGCCCGCGCAGGCCCGAGTTCTTCACCTCGTTGATGATCCAGTCGCGGCCCTTCTCCAGCATCGCCTTGGTGCCGTCCCAGGCACCGCGTGCGCGCGCGCCTTCGAGGCCCCAGTCGTGGAGGCCGTAGAGATTCGTGAAGATGCGATCCTTGTCGTCGAGCATCGCTATGCCTTTATCGACTTGAGCGTGGTCGGCCCGCCGACCGGCGCCGACAACTGCCGCTCGACCTGCGGGCCCGGCCTGACCTCCTTGCCGGTCGCAAGACCGTCGAGGATCTTGTCGAAGCTCTCGGGCGTGAGGTCCTCGTAATAGTCGTAATTGATCTGCGCCACCGGCGCGTTCACGCAGGCGCCGAGGCATTCGACCTCGACCCAGGAGAACTTGCCGTCGGCGGTGACGTGCATCTGCTCGCCGATCCGCTCATGGCAGCGCTTGAGGAGCTTGTCGGCGCCGCGCAGCACGCAGGGCGTCGTGCCGCAGAGCTGGACGTGGAATTTCCCGACCGGCTCGAGATTGAACATGGTGTAGAAGGTCGCGACTTCGAGCGCGCGGATCTTCGGCATGCCGAGAAGGTCGGCGACGTGCTCGATCGCCTTCTGCGGCAGCCAGCCGCCCGCCTGCTCCTGCGCGCGCCACAACAGCGGAATGATCGCGGAGGCCTGCCGGCCTTCCGGATATTTGGTCGATCTGGCCCTTGGCCCAATCGAGATTCTCCACCGTGAAGTGCGAAACTCTTGGGCTGCAGCTCGGGCGGGGCGAGGCGACGGACGGCCATCAGCGATCAACCTCCCCGAACACGATGTCGAGCGAGCCGAGGATCGCCGAGACGTCGGCGAGCATGTAGCCCTTGCAGAGGAAGTCCATGGCCTGGAGATGCGCGAAGCCGGGCGCGCGGATCTTGCACTTGTAGGGCTTGTTGCTGCCGTCGGCGATGAGATAGACGCCGAACTCGCCCTTGGGCGCCTCGACCGCGGCATAGACCTCGCCGGCGGGAACGTGGAAGCCCTCGGTATAGAGCTTGAAGTGGTGGATCAGCGCCTCCATGGAGCGCTTCATCTCGCCGCGCTTGGGCGGCACGATCTTGTTGTCGCCGACCGTGACCGGCCCCTGCCCCTCAGGCGAGCGCAGCCTCTCCAGGCATTGCTTCATGATCTTGATCGACTGGCGCATCTCCTCCATGCGGATGCAATAGCGGTCGTAGTTGTCGCCGTTCTTGCCGATCGGGATGTCGAAATCGAACTCGGAGTAGCACTCGTAAGGCTGCGCCTTGCGCAGATCCCAGGCGGCGCCCGAGCCGCGCACCATCACGCCGGAAAAGCCCCAGGCCCAGGCGTCCGCCAGCTTGACGACGCCGATATCGACGTTGCGCTGCTTGAAGATGCGGTTGCCGGTGAGCAGGGTTTCGAGATCGTCGCAGACCTTCAGGAACGGATCGCAGAATGCCCAGATGTCGTCGATGAGCTTGGGCGGCAGGTCCTGGTGCACGCCGCCGACGCGGAAATAGGCCGCATGCATGCGGCTCCCGGAGGCGCGCTCGTAGAACACCATGAGCTTTTCGCGCTCCTCGAAACCCCAGAGCGGAGGCGTCAGCGCGCCGACGTCCATCGCCTGCGTGGTGACGTTGAGGAGATGCGACAACAGCCGCCCGATCTCGCAATAGAGCACGCGGATGAGCTGTGCGCGCCTGGGCACCGTGAGACCCAGAAGCTTTTCCGCCGCCAGGCAGAAGGCATGCTCCTGGTTCATCGGCGCGACGTAGTCGAGCCGGTCGAAATAGGGGATCGCCTGCAGATAGGTCTTGCGCTTCGATCAGTTTCTCGGTGCCGCGGTGGAGCAGGCCGATATGCGGATCGACGCGCTCGACGATCTCGCCGTCGAGCTCCAGCACCAGGCGCAACACGCCGTGCGCCGCCGGATGCTGCGGCCCGAAATTGATGGTGAAGTTGCGCAGCTCCGTTTCGGCCATCACGCACTCACGCTGATGTTTTGTGCCTTGTTCGCAACCCGGGCATTGAATTTGTCCCACGCCACCACGAAGCGCCCGTGACGGCCTTCGCCGATCGGATCGACACCGTCATGCGCCTTCACCTTGAAGGTGACGCGGGGGCCGTCCACGGCCAAACACTCGACGTCGACAGTCACCGACAGTCCCGGCGGCGTGGCAGCGGTGTGGCTGACATCGATGTGCACGCCGAGGCTGCCTTCACCCGGATCGAGATGGGGCGCCAGCAGTTGCATGCAGGTCCATTCCATCAGGCCGACCATGAATCCGGTCGCAAAGACCGCCGGCATGGCCTGAAAATCCGCCACCTCCGGATAGAGATGCGGCACGGTCTTGTTCTGCGGCACCTGGTACGTGAACCGATGCGCGAGGCCGGGCTTGAGGGTCTGCTTCATCTCAGGAGCCCTTCCCGTCCGTCGCCTTGGCTTCTGGCGGCTTCCCTTGGGTCGCCTTCTCGTCGCCCGGCAGGGTGTAGACCGGGCCTTCCCAAGGCGAGAGAAAATCGAAGTTGCGGAACTCCTGCGTCAGCCGCACCGGCTCGTAGACGACGCGCTTCTGCTCGTCGTCGTAGCGAACCTCGACGAAGCCGGTGAGCGGAAAATCCTTGCGCAGGGGGTGACCCTCGAAGCCGTAGTCGGTGAGCAGCCGACGCATATCGGGATGACCGGTGAACAGCACGCCGTAGAGATCGTAGGTCTCGCGCTCGAACCAGTCGGCGCCGGGAAAGACGTCGATGATCGATGGCGACCGGCGTCGCCTCGTCGACCTCGATCTTGACCCGGATACGCAGGTTCTGCCTGGGCGAGAGGAAATGATAGACGACGTCGAAGCGTCGCTCCCGCCCCGGCCAGTCGACCGCCGTGACGTCGACGATGCTCCAGAACTGGCAGCGCTCGTCGTCGCGCAGGAAGGTCGCGACCTTGACGATGTCGCGCGCGGCGGCGGTGACGGTCAGCTCGCCGTGCGCGACCGCGTGGCCCGTGACCGAGCCCGGCAGCGCGGCGGCGATGGTCGCGCCGAGTTTGTCGAGCGTTTCATCCATTTCGCGAAATCCTTACCGCTCGATCGTGCCGACGCGGCGGATCTTCTTCTGCAGCAACAGCACGCCGTAGAGCAGCGCCTCCGCGGTGGGCGGACAGCCCGGCACGTAGATGTCGACCGGCACGATGCGGTCGCAGCCGCGCACGACCGAATAGGAATAGTGGTAGTAGCCGCCGCCGTTGGCGCAGGAGCCCATCGAGATGACGTAGCGCGGCTCCGGCATCTGGTCGTAGACCTTGCGCAGCGCCGGCGCCATCTTGTTGGTCAGCGTGCCCGCCACGATCATCACGTCGGACTGGCGGGGCGACGCGCGCGGCGCGAAGCCGAAGCGCTCGGCGTCGTAGCGCGGCATCGACATCTGCATCATCTCGACCGCGCAGCAGGCGAGCCCGAACGTCATCCACATCAGCGAGCCGGTGCGCGCCCAGGTGATGAGATCGTCGGTGGCGGCGACCAGGAAACCTTTGTCCGCAAGCTGGTCGTTGAGGCCGACGAAAAAGCTGTCGTCCGCGCCGACGGGTTTGCCTGTACGCGGATCGAGAATGCCCTTCGGCGCGGGGGCGACGACGGCCGTGCGCTCTAATCCCATTCGAGCGCTCCTTTCCGCCATTCATATATGAAGCCGATGGTCAGAACGCCAAGGAACACCATCATCGACCAGTAGCCGTAGGGCCCGAGATCGCCGAAGGCGACCGCCCAGGGGAACAGGAAGCTCATTTCCAAGTCGAAGATGATGAAGAGGATGGCGACGAGGTAGAAGCGCACGTCGAACTTCATGCGGGCATCGTCGAAGGCATTGAAGCCGCATTCGTAGGCGGAGAGCTTCTCGGGATCCGGCCGCATGTAGGCGACGATGAAGGGCACGACCAGAAGCGCCATCGCGATGCCGAGCGCGACCGCGATGAAGATCACGAGGGGCAGGTAATTGAGCAATAGTTCGTTCATCGGCGACCTCACCTCCGACGCCACGGCCCCGCACGGAAAGCCCCGCCCCACAACCCGCGGCCAAGGTGCCGCAGGGGCTCACGAAATCGCCCTTGTCACAGATCGGATTCGTTCCAAGGACGGGTTCTAGGAGGGCTTAGCGCAGCGCACAATGAGAGGCAAGACGGCGGGAACCGCTTTCCCGGACAACTCATATTGTACCCTCTGAACACGATACGCGTGGGCTCTGGAACCCACTGGGCATCGATCCCCTCGCCGCGCTAGTGTCCCGCTTCCAACGTTCGCATCACATTGCAGCGCGCTCGGGTGCGAACGTTGGAGGCAAAGGCACACTAGCAAGTTTATGGTTCTAGTACGGTTTTGGCTCTGACGTTCCGATGAAGAACGTGCTGCGAGACTGATCGGAACGTCAGAGCCACCGCACTAGGATTTAAGCCAAAATCGCGCGAGCGGTTTGTGCAAATTCGTGGGGTGAGGGAGGGAAAATGCAACGCAAGGTCATGATCTCGTGCGCCGTCACGGGGTCCGCGGACACGCCCGGCCGCAATCCGGCCGTGCCGGTCACGCCGGCGCAGATTGCGCAATCGGCGATCGACGCAGCCAAGGCGGGCGCGGCGATCGTCCATATCCACGTGCGCAATCCCGAGACCACCCGGCCCAGCATGAATCCCGCCCACTATCGCGAGGTGGTGGAGCGGATCAGGGACAGCGGCAGCGACGTCCTCATCAACCTGACCACCGGTCCGGGCGCGCGCTTTTCACCGGGTGCCGAGGACCCGCTGCAGCCCGGCCCCGGCACCACCATGAAATCGGCGGCCGAGCGCGTGCAGCACATCGTCGAGCTCAAGCCCGAAATCTGCAGCCTCGACATGGGCAGCATGAACATGGGGCCGTATGTCTTCGTCAACACGCCGGGCTATCTCGAGACCATGGCCATCGCCATCCGCGATGCCGGCGTGCTGCCGGAGCTGGAAGTGTTCGAGGCCGGCCACCTGCTCCTCGCCAAGCGCCTGATCGAGACCGGGCACATCAAGGCGCCCGGCATGTTCCAGATCTGCCTCGGCATCTCCTGGGCGCAGCCCGCGACCCCGGAGGCCATGAGCTACATGCGAAGCCTGCTGCCGGCGAACTCGCCGTGGTTCGCCTTCGGCATATCGCTGCACCAGTTCCCGATGGTGGCGCAGGCCGTGCTGCTCGGCGGCCATCCGCGCGTGGGGCTCGAAGACAACATCTATCTCGAAAAGGGCAAGCTCGCGCCGAGCAACGCGGCGCTGGTGGAGAAGGCGGCCAAGATCATCGAGATCCTCGGCGACGTGGTGGCTACGCCCGCCGATGCGCGGCAAATGCTCGGGCTGAACGGCGCCAAGCATTGACGCGGCACGGCCGGGATCATCCGGCCGCCTGGTCGATCTTTTCCAAATTGACGCCCTTGGTCTCGAACGCATAGCGCCAGGTCACAAGGGCGCCCAGAAGGCTGGTGCCGACCAGGATCATCAGCAGGGTGAACGTACCGATATCCTTGAGCAAGACGGGAAACAGGAACGCGGTGAGCACGGCGCCGATCTTGGCGAACGACGCCGCGAAACCCGCCCCTACACCGCGGATCGCGATCGGGAACACCTCGCCGGCGATCAGGTAGGTCATGGCATTGGGTCCGATATTGGTCATGAAACTGAACAACATGAAGCCCGCAAAGAGCAGCACCATGGACAGCGTCCCACCCACGCTCAGCGACAGCGCCGCGATAAGAAGCCCGAGCGCACAGCCGATGAAACCGAGTATTTGCAGGCGCATGCGGCCGACGCGATCGGCCAGCACAACGGCAAACACGATCCCTACGATCAACAGCACATCGATCAACGCGGCGCCCTTGGTGGCGAATATCTCGCTCTGAATGAGCTCAGCCGTATTGCGCGGATGATCGATGCGGGCGCCAATCACGGCCGCCAGGATGGTCGGCGTAAAAATGCCGATGCCGTAGGTGCTGAGATCCTGCAGGAACCACGGAACTGAGGCCAAGATGGTCCGGGTGCGGTGCTCGCGCCGAAACAGCGCCGACCAGCGCGCCTTCTGCTCGCCGTCGCCATCTCCTCGCGGACGACGCAGAACGACGTCCTTCGGGTAGCGGGGCTCACGCTGCAGCAGCCGTTTGGTTTCCGCCTCGGCCTCCGCGATGCGCCCGCAGCAAACGAGCCATGGCGGGCTCTGGACGACGAAAAAGCGCCCAACGATAACCGGAATGGCGAGAATGAGCGTGCTGGCGTACATCCAGCGCCATGCGCCAACGTCGGGATTTTCAAGGAGAATCAAGAGACCGACGCCGGTCCCCGCCAGGCCCCCGACCGCCTGAAAGCCGAACGCGCTCAGCACCATCCGCCCGCGGATCCGGCTCGGCATGCTTTCGGAAATGATCAGGTGGGCCGTGGGGTAGTCGCATCCGAGCGCGATGCCCACGCCCAGGAGCGCAACCACGACCACGAGGTACGACTGGCTGAACGTCAGCAGCGTGACGAAGATGGCAAACAGCACCATCTCGGTGATGAACATCTGCTTGCGGCCGTAGCGATCGGCCAGGTCACCGAATGCGGTGGCGCCGATCAGGATGCCGAACAGCGACGCTGAAGCAACGATGCCCTTTTCGGTCGCACCCAACCCGAATTCCTGCCCCATCAGCGGCAGCGCCACGCCGGTGGTGAAAACCACCGCGCCTTCGAAAAACTTGCCCGCAGTCGCCAGTCCCCAGATGAGCCACTGCATGCTGGTCATCGGGGAAAACGACACGGCGGTCCTGTCCGCCCAGACCGGCGTTTCGTCGATGTAGTCCTGGACTGTCCGGCCGGTTGACCCGCTCGGCAGCGGCGGCGTGCTTTCGGCCGTCATGGATGGGGGCCGCCGGAATTCATTGGCCGGATCTTCCCGAATCGAGTGCGTCTCGAGCAGCAGCGTAGCGATCCGCTGGCGCCCGGCAAATCCGACGCGTCGACGCAACAGCGCGCAGACAGCCCGGAGCCATCTGCGCGCTGTTGCCCGACTGCTGCCTCGGCGGCGGGCGGATCAATCCAGCGGCTCGACCTTGACGATCGAGGCGCCGTGATTGCTGCCGACCCAGAAAGTGACCGGGCTCGTCGAGTTGTCCACGAACACGCGCCGGATATTGGTCGTCTTCGGCAGCAGATACTCGACGAAATCACCGGTCTTGGGATCGAGCCGCGACACGCGATCGCTCATCATCGAGCCGGTCCACGCCTCGCCGTTCTTGTCCGCCACCACGTCATAGGGCTGGCCCCAGGGCGTAGGCAGCACCCACTCCTGGATCTTCTCGGTCTTCGGATCGAGCATCCCGATGGCGTTGCCGCCATATTCGGCAAACCAGAGGCGGTTGTGGTCGTCCACCACGCCGCGGCGCGGACGCGAGGTCTGGATTGACGATCGGTAGACGGTCAGCTTGCCGGTCTTGGCATCGACCTTGCCGATGTTCGAGGACGAGAAGTCGAGCAGATAGAGATTGTTGTCGCGGTCTGCGGGGATGCCGTAGACGCCGAGACGCCTCCCATTTGCAGGATCGTTGTATGTCCCTAGATTCTCCCAGTGTCCGGTCTCGGGATCGAGTTCGCAGAATCTGCGAGCGGTCGGAGTTCTTGACCCACACCTTGCCGTTGACATGCGTGGCCGACGGATCGAGGTGTCCCGACTGGGCCGCGTCGGTCTGCCATTCCTTCGGGATCGACCAGACCTTGAATGTCTCGGCCTTCTTGTCGAAGCGCGCGACGCCGCCCTGATACATCATGCCGACCCAGAGATTGCCCGCCTTGTCGGTCCTGAGATCGAGCGTACCGATGGGGAAGCCCGCTTTGATCACCGGGATCGGAAATTCCCAGACCTTCCCGGTCTTCGGGTCCATCTTGCCCAGGAACTGCTCGCCGAAATGCGAGAACCAGATGATGCCGTCGGAATCGACGACCACATCGTGCGGCTGGATCTGCTTGCGCGGCAGGTCATATTCGGTGACCACGACGCGGGTCGCCCGGCCGGTCGGCCGCGGCAGGGTCTTGAACGCGTAGCTCCAGCTCTCGTCCTTGCTCAGATTGATCGAGGCGAGATACTCGGCCATCGCCTTCACGCCCGGCCCCTGGCCGAGATTGCGCCGGGCTTCACCGATCAGCCGTTGCGGATGTTGCGGCGTGCTGCCGGGGTAGTAGCCGGTCATGCGGTCGAACACCTGCATGAACTCGTCCGCGCTGTAGGTGGAGTTCACGATGCGATCGAGATTGTGGCAGCTGATGCAGTTGAGCAGCGCTTTCTTCTGGCTGTCGGTTCCGGGAAAACTCGCCAGCCATTCCGCGTTGCTGAGCTGCTTCGGCAGATTCCGGGTTGGACGCAGCTTGATGTCGGCGGTTGTCGCACTGTCCGCCGCGACATCGGCAGTCTTCGGCCCTTCGAGCTCGTAGCCGATCGCACGGATGCTGAGCGAGTAGCGGCCGGGCTCGAGCTTCGACGCCGGGAAGCTGAATTTGCCCTTGCTGTCGCTGACGACGCTGATGGTGACCGTCGAGCCGTCGCGCTTGGCGCTGACGACCACGCCCTCCATGACGGCCTCGGCGGCCGAGCCGACCTGACCGGTCAACGCGCTCGGCGCCTGCGCCTGTGCTGGAAGGATGACGAGCCCGACCGCGAGCACGCCGGCGGCCAAAGCGAACGCTATGTTTCGCGATTGCATCGACGTCGCCTCCCTATGTTTGGATTGCTGAACGCAAACTCTTTGCTCGCAAGCCTAGACCTGCGGGTATGGAGCTTCAAGACCGATCGGACACCTCGCCGGCGGACCCACGATGGCTACATCCGCACGCCGAGCCGCAGCGCCAGCGCTAGACCGGCGGCGACCAACGCGACGTTCACCACCGACAGCGCAGCGACGAGCTCGAGCGACCCGCCGCCGAGCAGCGACACGATCAGCGGCCCCAGCACCTCGGTGCCGGGCCCCTGCAGATAGACGCCGGTCGAGTATTCCCGCACGAAGATCATGAAGCAGAGCAGCCAGGAGCTCACCAGCCCGAACCGGATCAGCGGCAGCGTCACGTCGCGCAACGCCCTCCCCGGCCGCGCGCCGCTGACGCGCGCGGCCTCCTCCAGCTCCGGCGAAATCTGCGACAGCGACGCCGAGATCAGTCGCAGCCCGAAGGCGAGCCACACGGTGCTGTAGGCGAGCCACAATCCGATGAGCGAGCTTCGCAGCACCCCGAGATGAGGCACGAATAGGAACACCCAGAGGAACGCGAGCCCGGCGACGATCCCGGGCATGGCACGCGGCAGCAGCACGAGGTAGTCGACCATGGCGACGAAGCGGCTCTTCCAGCGATGGGCTGCAAGTGCGATCAGTGCATAGACCGCCACCGACGCGGCCGCGCCCACCGTCGCCAGCAGGCAAGTATTGACGATGCTGCCGATCAGGTTCGGATGCTCGGCGAGGTCGAAAAAATTCTGCAGCGTCAAGGACTCGAACGGATTGATGCCCTCGCCCCAGCGGTTGACGAAAGCGCGCAGCAACACGCCGGCGAGCGGCAAGCCGATCGCCACGAGCAGCCAAAGGACGATGCAGGCGAGCGCGACCCAGCGCCAGGGGCCAAGCCGCAGCGGCCGCGACTGCACGCCCTTGCCGCCCATGGTGACGTAGCGCTCGGCCATGCGCAGCAGATGGCGCTGCAGGTAGACGAGCGGCAGCGTCACCAGCACAATGGCGACCACCACGACCGCCATGAGCTGATACGAGGGCGTCCCCAGGATATTTGTCAGCTTGAACAGGTAGGTCGTTAACACCAGCACGTTGGCCGGGTCGCCGATGATGAGCGGCAGGCCGAACAGCTCGAAGCCGAGGAAAAATATGAGCACCCCGCTGTAGACCAGCGCCGGCCAGATCAACGGCAGGCTCACCGTCAGCGCAATGCGCCACGGCGGGGCACCCATGACGCGGGCCTGCTCCTCGAGCTCCAGGTTCAGCTTGCGCAGCGACGCCGAGGAAAACAGGTAGACGTGCGGCACATGCGTGAGCCCCGCGATGACGATCAGGCTCCCGAGCGAGTAGAGATTCCACGGCACGAAGCCGATCAGCTGCTTGACGGCGAGCGACGCAAACCCCACCGGCCCGACCGCGATCACGTAGCCGAAGGCAATGACGATCGGCGACAGCACGATCGGCACCAGCAGCGCCGGCTCGATCCAGCTTTTCCCCGGCAGGTCGGTGCGCACGACCAGGAAGGCGAGCACGCCGCCGAACGGCACGGCGATCGCCGTCATCCCGGCGGCGAGCACGAACGAGGTGAGGAAGGCGCGTGCGAAATCCGGCTCGGCGAGAATGAACCGATAGGACTCCAGGCTCAGCCGCGCCGCCGATGCGAAGAACGGCTCATCGAGGAAGCTCTGATAGACGACCACCCCGACCGGCAGCAGCACCACGACCGCCAGAATGAGAACCGTCGGCAGCCGGAACCAAAGCATGGCTTGGTCTCACTGCGCGCGGGCGGTTTCCTGCCATTTGCGGATCAGGGGCAGGCGCTTGGCCGGCGCCAGCGCGGCGACGAGGCTCATGTCGGCCGGAATAGGCTTCAAGCGGCTGCCCAGCTCCTTGGCCAGCGCGCCCGCGGAATGCGGCCCCGCCACGTCATCGCGCAGCGAGAACAGCGTCGCCTGGTTGGCCATGATCGTCTGCGCACGCGCGGACAGCAGATAGTCCATGAACAGCTTTCCGGCGTTCGGACGCTTGGCATTCTTGGTGATGAACGCCACGCGCGACATGACCAACACATAGTCGCCCGGATAGACCAGCCCGAGGTCGGGGTCCTTGCGCTGCCGCAGCACGACGTAAGAGCCGATCACGTTGAAGCCGAGCAGGTGCTCGCCCGAGGTGATCCGCTCGATCATGGTGCCGCTCGACGGATAGAAGCGGCCGGTTCCGCGCCCGAACGCGGCGGCGAGCTCCCAGTATTGCGGGAAGTGCTTCTCATCCTGCGTCATCAGCATGAAGGCGAAGCCGCTTTTCTCCGGATCGTAGGTCGTGAGCTTGCCGCCGGCGAAGACCTGCGGCCGCTCCTTCAGCAGGCGCAGGAGATCGGCGTGGGAGCTCGGCACGGCGTCGGCCGGCAACAGCCGCTTGTTGTATGCGATCACCAAAGGCTCGAAGGTCGTGCCCCAGGCGCGATCCTCGTACACGGCCCATTTCGGCATTTTCGCCGCCTCGGGCGAGCGATAGATGAGCGCATGCCCCTCGGCGGCGAGCTTGAGCTGGAGATCCATCGCTCCGCTCCAGAGCACGTCGGCGGTCTCGGCGTTAGCCGCGGCCTCGCTCAGGTAGCGATTGTAGATCTCGGTCGAGTTGAGATCGTGGTACCGGAGCTGGACCTTGGGATAGAGCGCGCGAAAATCCTTGAGCAGGGCATCGGCGCTTGCGGAATCGGTCGTGGAATAGACCACGACGCTGCCTTCCTGCTCGGCGCCGGCGATGATCGCCTGGTAGTCCGCGGGATAGCCCGGCGGCACCGATTGCGCAGAAGCGGACACTCCCAGCACGAGAACGAAAAAGACGGCCGGCATGTGTGCAAAGAGTTTCACAGGCGTACCTCCCCTTTTCGCCCCTCGCTCACCCGTGGTTCACTCCTTGGGCGACGAAGCGGTCTGATTATTTGCCCGGATCGGCCCTGCGGCGATCGCGGGACGTCATCCTAGCTCGAACAAGACGTTCGATCCACTCGGCCCGACGAAACCAGAAGGTTTGCAACATGGCGAACGAGACGGCGCAGGTGGCGCAATACGCAGCCTCCCTTCGTTACGACGATATCCCGCCCGACGTCGTCGACCGCGCCAAGCAGTGCATTACCGATACCATCGCCGCGATCATCTTCGGCTACGACCTGCCGTGGAGCCGGATCGTCGTCGCGTTCGCGGAGAAAAGCGGCGCCGGCGGCAAGAGCCGCATTCTCGGACCGGGCGGCGCAGCGGTCCAGCCGCCGGCGGCCGCGCTCGCCAACGGCACGCTGGCACATGCCTTCGAGATGGACAATCTGACCTGGCCGAGCACCGGCGTGCATCCCGGCGCCACGCTGCTGGCGTCCGGCCTCGCTGTCGCGCAACAGCGCGGCAGCGGCGGCCGCGAGCTGATCGCGGCCATCGTCGCCGGCTCCGAGATCATGATCCGCGTCGGCCGCGCCACCCATCACAGCAACGAGGGCCGCGGCTTCCATGCTCCGGGGACAACCGGCCCGTTCGGGGCGGCGGTCGCCTGCGGGCGGCTGATGGGCTTCGACGCCGAGCGCATGCGCAATGCGCTGGGAGTTGCGGGCTCGCTCGCCTGCGGGCTCCTCGAGTTCGCGCGCTCCGGCACGGGCGCGATGGTGAAGCGCCTGCACCTCGGGCGTGCCGCCGAAAGCGGCGTGCTGGCGGCGAGCCTTGCCGCCGACGGATTCACCGGCCCGGCGAGCGTGCTCGAAGGCGAGTTCGGATTCCTGCGGGTCTATTGCGGCGACGATTGCGATCCGGCGGAGCTTACGCGCGGCCTGGGCGAGAGCTATGCCACGCGATCGATCATGCTCAAGCGCTTTCCCTGCCACATCACCGCGCATACGTCGGTGCAGGCGATCGTGGATCTGCGCGCCGAGCATGGCTACGCCGGCGACGACGTCGCCGCGATCCACATCGCCGGCAACGACAGGATGGCGCGCGTCAACAACATCCCCTCCCCCGCCGACATCATGATCGCGCAATACTCGATCCCGTTTTGCGTGGCGCTCGCGCATGCCCGCGATCCGCACGATCCGCGCTCGTTCAACGAGGACGCACTGCGAGATCCGCAAATCCGGTCGCTCGCGCAACGCGTGACCATCACCGTCGGCGAGGACCGCCCGACGCCGCTGGCGGCGGTCGTCACCGTCACCTTGCGGGACGGCCGCGTGCTCAGACGCGCGGTCGCCGACTTCAAGGGCACACCGGAAAGCCCGCTCGACGGGAACGAGCTGCGGGAGAAGTTCCTGCTGCTGACCCGCCACTGCACCGGCAACAATATCGGCCAGGACATGGTCGAGATGTTCGATCGCCTGCAGAATCTCGAAAACGAAACCGATCTCGACTGGATCGGCGTTCGCCCCAATTAAGGGTTCGATAAGCACCCGGAATCAGCCATGACCGAGCATGCCGGCGCGGACAATCCGCACACCCGCAAGATCGCGGAGTTCGTCTCGACGCTGACCTATGAGCGCATCCCCGCCGCCGTGCGCGAGCGCATCAAGCTTCTGATCCTGGACTCGCTCGGTTGCGCCATCTATGGCGCCAGGCTCGAATGGTGCCGCATCCTGCAGGCGGCGCTGCAAGAGCTGGACGCGACGCGCACGACCTCGGTGTGGGGCACGCCGCTGCGCCTCTCCTCGCCGCACGCAGCGCTGGTCAACGGCACGCAGGTGCAGGGCTTCGAGCTCGACGACGTGCACCGGCAAGGCGTGCTGCATGTGGGCGCCGTGACACTGCCCGCGCTGATCGCGGTGGCGGAGAGCCACGCCGGGCTCACCGGCCGGGAGCTCCTCACCGCCGCCGTCGCCGGCTACGAGATCGGTCCGCGCGTCGGCCGGTGCATGGGCCAGGAGCATATCGGCCAAGGTTGGCATTCCGGCGCGACCGTCGGCGTCTACTCGGCCGCCGCCGGGGCCGCGCGGGCCTTGAGCCTCTCGCCAGACCAGACCGTGCACGCGCTCGGCATCGCGGGCACGCAATCGGCGGGGCTGATGGCGGCGCAGTACGGCGCCATGGTCAAGCGCATGCATGCGGGCCGCGCGTCGCAGAGCGGGCTCTACGGCGCGCTGCTGGCCAAGAGCGGCTTCACCGGCATCGTGGACGTGTTCGAGGCGCCCTATGGCGGCTTCTGCACCACGTTCTCGCGTTCACGGGACCGGTTCAATCTCGATGAGCTCAGTGCCGCCCTGGGCGAGCGCTTCGAGACGCTGCGCGTCTCGCTCAAATTCTACTCCTGCGTCGGGAGCAACCACACGACGCTCGATGCCGTCAGCGACATCCGGCAGCGGCGGCCTTTCACCATCGATGAGCTCGACCGGATCGTCGTGCACGGCTCGCAGGTGACGGTCGATCATGTCGGCTGGCCGTACCGGCCGCAGGGGCTGACGTCGGCGCAACTGAACCTGCCGTTCTGCGTCGCGACGCTGCTGCTCGAAGGCGATGTCTTCGTCGATCAATTCGAGCCGGGGGCGGTCCACGACCCCGCCCGCATCGAGCTGTCGCGCAAGGTGGATGTCGTGCACGACGGCGCCATCACCGCGCTCGGGTCCGCGTTCCGCCACAAGGTGCGGGTCGATATTCATTTCAGCGACGGCACGGTGGAGACCGAGACCCGCGAGGCGCCGCGCGGCAGCGAGCAATCGTTCGCGACGCAAAGTGAGATCGTCGAGAAATTCCGCAAGCTCACGCGCCACGCAATGACGCCGGCGCGACAGGCCGCCGTCATCGAGGCTGTTCTGGGCCTCGAGGCGTTGCCCGACGGCCGGCGATTGGTAGAGCTGCTGCGAGCGGAATAGGCGGCGAAATGGCGGGAGCGACGGGGCTCGAACCCGCGACCTTCGGCGTGACAGGCCGACGCTCTAACCAACTGAGCTACGCCCCCGCGGGCGTCGAGGGAGTTAAATATCCGCCCCGGCCAAGTCAAGGCAGCACGCCGAGGTAGAGGAAAATCGTCATGTGTCAGGGGGACGACAGCTCGAAAAGCCCTGTCCCACAGCCAAATCAGGGGGGTCCCCCACCCCCGGACCCCTCCGAGGCCCGTCAATAGCCGATTTCTCGGGGGTCTACTTCAAAAAACCCACATTTTTCGCTACTAAGTCATGGTCAGACCCCATCCGAATCGTCTAAGCCGACGGCGTGATGAGTGGCTCTGACAGTCACTTTCGAACGAGGAGGGCCTTCCATGGCAGCAAAGAAACCGGGCGCACAAGCGACCGTGACCCTGAAGCATCTCGCCGCGAATCTCTCGGAATCCCACGAAATGTCGAAAAAGCAGACCGAGGCCGTCCTCGGCGACCTGGTCGGCTTGGTGACCAAGCATCTCAAGAAGGGCGACCGTATCCGCATCGGCGGCCTCGGCATCCTCGTCGTGCGCAAGCGCGCCGCCCGCATGGGCCGCAATCCGGCAACTGGCGAGCCGATCCAGATCAAGGCCAGCAAGAAGGTCGCCTTCCGCGCGGCCAAGGAACTCAAGGAAGCGGTCTGAAGGTAAGCCCGCTGGCGGGCACCTCTTCCGCATCTTCCACACCACGTCGGCGGCCGTTTCGGCCGCCGACGGATGTTTTCCCAAATCGACGGAACTGAGACGTTGGCCGCCCGCCTTCGCCAATGACTTGATTCGCCAACGCGTCTTCGGCGGGCAACCTTGCGCTGCTTCGCAGCGAAGGCTGGTGGGCGGTGACGGACTCGAACCGCCGACATCCTGCGTGTAAAGCAGGCGCTCTACCAACTGAGCTAACCGCCCTGGCGGCGTCACCTTTATCCCCCCGCCGCGCGACGAGGCAAGCAGACATTCCTTAAGGAACCCCGTCGGCGCGGCTATTGCTGGCGCAGGTTCAGCGTCTTCACCAGAACGTCCATGGTGGCGACTTCCTCGACCATCAAGGTCCGCATCGCCTCGGACGTGCTCGTGACGATCAGCGTGCCGTTGTCCGCCAGCCGCCGTTGCAGATCGGGATCGAGCGAGGCCTTGACGAATTCCTCGCGCAACTTCTGCACGACCGCGGGCGGCGTCCCGGCGGGCGCGGCCACGCCGAACCATTGCGCGACCTTCTCGTTGCCGTAGCCGAGCGTCTCCAGGCTGGGCACGTCGGGCAGGCCCGGCAGGCGCGTCGCGACGTCGAGCGCCAGCGCGCGCAGCTTCCCGTCGAGCAGGAACGGCCGCGCCGTCAACAGCGTCGATACGCCGAAATCGAGGCGTCCGGTGAGTACGTCGGCCATCATCGGGGCGCCGCCCCGGTAGTGAATCGATTGCAGCGGCGCCTTGGCCGCAAGCGCAACCCGCGCGCCCAGGAGGTGCGAGGGCGATCCCAGGCCCGGCGTGCCCATGGACAGGCCGCCCGGTTTCTTGCGGCCTTGCTCGAGCAACTCCTCGAGCGTCTTGGCCGGACTGTCGCCCGGCACCACGAACGCGACCACGCTGTTGAACAGCAGCGTGATGAAGGAGAAACCCTTCACGGGATCATAGGGCGCCGTGCCCATGGCTGCGACAGTCGCATGCTGCGAGCCTGAAAAGACCAGCAGCATGTAGCCGTCCGGGGATGCATTCTGCACCGCCGCCGCGGCGAGCGCGCCGGCGGCGGCCGGCCGGTTCTCGATCGTGATACGCTGGCCGATATTTCTGGCTACCACGTCGGCATAAAGCCGCGCCGTGACATCGGTGATGCCACCGGGCGCCAACCCCACCATGACGGTGATCGGTTTGCTCGGGAAGTCATTGGCATATGCCGGCGCCAAGCATGCCCAGGCGAAGGCTGCGGCCATGAGCCCGCACCGTATAATTCGTGTCATCGGCGTCTCCCTTGCCTTGGGCGGCCGTTGCCCGGCCTGCTCCATCACGTAAAGCGAACTTGATTGCGCCAGTCGGTCTTTCGCAAGCAATCCTTCCGCGTATCGCAAAAAAATGTGACGGCGCCCGCGCGGGCACCGCCACCATCGTATCAGGGGCTCTACGCGCGCCCCGTATCCGCAAACTCACGCAGTCTTGGACTTCTTGGACGCCGGCGCCTTCGGCGGGCGGAAACCGGCTGCGACCGACTCCTTCTCACACATATAAGCGCCCTTCTTGGTCTTCCCGTAGTCCTTGCTGCCGCTGGTGTGGTAGACCTTCGACCTCGTATTGACCCAAACCACGGTGTCGAGCAGGCAGGTTGCCTTGGCAGCAGCCTCGCTCGTGTATTGCCCCTTGGGCGGCTCGGCCTTCGCCTTGGGCGCCGCAAGTGTCGGCGACACAGCCAGCACTCCCAACAAGACCGCACATGCCGCCGCCGTAAACGCAACTTTCATCACATGCCTCCCGAAAAGCTTTCAACTGCGCGCAGACGCCCCTATGCGTCGAACGCAAGAGAAGAAACTGCCGCGTCTGGATGCTGCAGCGAGATCCGCCCAGCTGACCGGCAGCGAGGCCATGTTCTTGATCTGTTCTCGCGTTGTCAAGCTTCCAATGTACAGCGAAGCACATGGAGAATGGTCGACAAGACAAAGAAAAACGGCGGCGCTTGGCGGCGCCGCCGTCGATTTCGATATCGCCCCCGCGTTCAGTGTGCGGTGAGCGTCGAGGAGTCCTCCTCGACCGCCGGCTCGGTGGTTGCCGAGGTTTCGGTCGGCTTGGCCTTCTCCTCGTCCCACTCGATCGGCTCGGGCTTGCGCATCAGCGCGCGCGCAAGCACCTCGTCCATGCGCGAGACCGGAATGATGTCCAGGCCCTTCTTGATGGCTCTCGCTGATCTCGACGAGGTCCTTGGCGTTCTCCTCCGGGATCAGCACCGTCTTCATGCCGCCGCGCGAGGCCGCCAGCAGCTTCTCCTTCAGGCCGCCGATCGGCAGCACCCGCCCGCGCAGCGTGATCTCGCCGGTCATGGCGACGTCGCGGCGCACCGGGATGCCGGTCATCACCGACACGATCGCGGTCACCATGGCGACGCCCGCCGACGGACCGTCCTTCGGGGTCGCCCCCTCCGGCACGTGCACGTGGATGTCCTTCTTGTCGAACCGCGGCGGCTCGATGCCGAAGGCGATCGCGCGCATGCGCACGTAGGAGGCCGCTGCCGAGATCGATTCCTTCATCACGTCGCGCAGGTTGCCGGTCACCGTCATCTTGCCCTTGCCGGGCATCATCGCGGCTTCGATGGTGAGCAGCTCGCCGCCCACATCGGTCCACGCCAAGCCGGTCACGACGCCGACCTGATCCTCGTCCTCGACCTCGCCGTAGCGGAACTTCGGCACGCCGAGATAGTCCGAGACGGTCTTCGCCTCGACCGTGATCGACTTCTTCTTCGTGAGCGTCAGCTCCTTCACCGCCTTGCGGATCAGCGTGGAGAGCTCGCGCTCGAGATTGCGCACGCCCGCCTCCCGCGTATAGCGGCGGATGAGCAGGAGCAGCCCCTCGTCGTCGATCGACCATTCCTTGGCGTCGAGGCCGTGCTTGGTGATCGCGTGCGGGATCAGGTGCTTGCGCGCGATCTCGACCTTCTCGTCCTCGGTGTAGCCGGCGATGCGGATGATCTCCATGCGGTCCATCAGGGGCGGCGGGATGTTGAGCGTGTTCGCCGTGGTGATGAACATCACGTTGGAGAGATCGTAGTCGACCTCGAGATAGTGGTCGTTGAAGGTGTGGTTCTGCTCGGGGTCGAGCACCTCCAGCAGCGCCGACGACGGATCGCCGCGGAAATCGGCGCCCATCTTGTCGACCTCGTCGAGCAGGAACAGCGGGTTCGACGACTTCGCCTTGCGCATCGACTGGATGACCTTGCCGGGCATCGAGCCGATATAGGTGCGCCGGTGGCCGCGGATCTCGGCCTCGTCGCGCACGCCGCCGAGCGACACGCGCACGAAGTCGCGGCCGGTCGCCTTCGCGATCGACTTGCCGAGCGAGGTCTTGCCGACGCCGGGCGGACCGACGAGGCAGAGGATCGGGCCGGTCAGCTTGTTGGCGCGCTGCTGGACCGCGAGATACTCGACGATGCGCTCCTTGACCTTCTCCAGGCCGAAGTGATCGGCGTCGAGGATCTCCTGCGCGAGCTTGAGGTCCTTCTTGACCTTGCTCTTCTTGTTCCACGGGATCGAGAGCAGCCAGTCGAGATAGTTGCGCACGACCGTGGCTTCCGCCGACATCGGCGACATCTGCCGCAGCTTCTTGAGCTCGTGCGTGCGCCTTCTCGCGCGCCTCCTTCGAGAGCTTGGTGCGCTTGATCTTGTCCTCGATCTCGGCGAGCTCGTCCTTGCCTTCCTCGTCGCCGAGCTCCTTCTGGATCGCCTTCATCTGCTCGTTGAGGTAGTACTCGCGCTGCGTCTTCTCCATCTGGCGCTTGACGCGCGTGCGGATGCGCTTCTCGACCTGCAGGACCGAGATTTCGCTCTCCATCAGGCCGAGCACCTTCTCCAGCCGCTCGGTGACGGACGGCGTCTCCAGGATCACCTGCTTGTCGGGAATCTTGACGGCGAGATGCGAGGCCACGGTGTCGGCGAGCTTGGCGTAGTCCTCGATCTGCTGGACGACGCCGACCACCTCGGGCGACACCTTCTTGTTGAGCTTCACATAGTTCTCGAACTCGTTGACGACCGAGCGCGCGAGCGCCTCGGCCTCGACCTGCTCGCCGGAGGAGTCGGCGAGCACGACGGCGTCGGCCTCGTAGTATTCGGCACGGTCGGTGTAGCGCTCGACCTTGGCGCGCGCGGCGCCTTCGACCAGCACCTTGACGGTGCCGTCGGGCAGCTTGAGCAGTTGCAGCACGCTCGCGAGCGTGCCGATCTCGTAGATCGCGCCGGTCGCCGGATCGTCGTCGGAGGCGTTCTTCTGCGTGGCGAGCAGGATGAACGTGTCGGAGCGCATCACCTCTTCGAGCGCCTTGATCGACTTCTCGCGCCCGACGAAGAGCGGCACGATCATGTGCGGGAAGACGACGATGTCGCGCAGCGGCAACACCGGATAGGCCCGGGTCTCGCCGGGAATCGAGTGGAGGCTTTGGCTTTGCGCTGGTCATGGCCCGAAGTCCTTGTTGTTGTGCCCCTCGCCCGCGACCCGCGGACGCGGCATCACGGTCGAGTGCAGAGGTGGGCCGGGAAGGGAAGCACGGCTCGTCCGACTGGGCCGCCGTGCGCCGGAGGGTGGGTACGAAACCCTCCCCGGAGAATTTCGACGCGAGTTCTTCGTACGCTTTTTCGTCTCGCGATACAATAGGTGGCGACGGGCCACGCCTGGTGTCAAGTAAGCCCGGAAATTCAAGCAAATAGCGACGTCGCGACCGCCGGCCGAAGGCACGTTTCGGCGAATCGGCGCGGCGCCGTGGGCGCCCTCTGAGGTCGCAGGCGCGCTCAAGCGCTCGCGTCGCCCGTCCGGTCGGCCCGGTCGGCGTAGATGTAGAGCGGCCGCGCCGTACCCTCGACGACCTCTCGCGAGATCACGACCTCCTCGACGCCTTCGAGGCTCGGCAGGTCGAACATGGTGTCGAGCAGGATGCCCTCCATGATCGAGCGCAGGCCCGCGCGCGCCGGTCTTGCGGTCGATGGCCTTGCGGGCGATGGCGCCGAGCGCCTCTTCGGCCAGCGTGAGATCGATCGATTCCATCTCGAACAGCCGCTGGTACTGCTTCACCAGCGCGTTCTTGGGCTGGGTCAGGATGAGCTTGAGCGAAGCCTCGTCGAGGTCCTCGAGCGTGGCGACGACCGGGAAGCCGGCCGACGAATTCCGGGATCAGGCCGTACTTGAGCAGATCCTCGGGCTCGACCTCGCGGAAAATCTCGCCCGACTTGCGGTCCTCGGGCGCCATCACCTTGGCGCCGAAGCCGATCGAGGTCGACCGCCCGCGCGCCGAGATGATCTTCTCGAGACCGGCGAAGGCGCCGCCGCACACGAACAGGATGTTGGTGGTGTCGACCTGCAGGAACTCCTGCTGCGGATGCTTGCGGCCGCCCTGCGGCGGCACCGAGGCGATGGTGCCTTCCATGATCTTGAGCAGCGCCTGCTGCACGCCCTCGCCCGACACGTCGCGGGTGATCGAGGGATTGTCGGACTTGCGGCTGATCTTGTCGATCTCGTCGATATAGACGATGCCGCGCTGCGCGCGCTCGACGTTGTAGTCGGCCGACTGCAACAGCTTGAGGATGATGTTCTCGACGTCCTCGCCGACATAGCCGGCTTCGGTCAGCGTCGTCGCGTCCGCCATCGTGAACGGCACGTCGAGGATGCGCGCCAGCGTCTGCGCCAGCAGCGTCTTGCCGGAGCCGGTCGGGCCGATCAGCAGGATGTTCGACTTCGCGAGCTCGACGTCGTTGTGCTTGGTCTGGTGGTTGAGCCGCTTGTAGTGATTGTGGACCGCGACCGAGAGCACCTTCTTGGCGTGATCCTGGCCGATCACGTAGTCGTCGAGAACCTTGCGGATTTCCTTCGGCGTCGGAATGCCGTCGCGCGACTTCACCAGCGAGGATTTGTTCTCCTCGCGGATGATGTCCATGCACAGCTCGACGCACTCGTCGCAGATGAACACGGTCGGGCCGGCAATGAGCTTGCGCACCTCGTGCTGGCTCTTGCCGCAGAACGAGCAGTAGAGCGTGTTCTTGGAGTCGCTACTGCCGACCTTGCTCATTCCATCTCTCCGTCGGCCGGCTGCCGCCCGGGCGAACCGGCCGCATTGCAGCAAAGCATAACAGGGGGTCTCCTAAGAGTCCGTAGCATCAATGTCACACATCTCGTGGGTTTTTAGCGCGTCCTTTGCCAATCCCTTCCTAGCGAAGCACGGTAGCGTAGCGATAATCAAGAATTCATTAATGATGAAAATTCAGGCCCATGGCGACTTTTTGACCGAGGCAAGGCGGAATACCGGTCCGTCCCCTGCCCGACGGGCCTCAGACTACCTTGAGCGCCGCCGGGTCCTCCGGCCGCTTGTTGATCACCTTGTCGACCATGCCCCACTCCACCGCCATCTCGCCGGTCAGGAAGTAGTCGCGCTCGAGCGCGTCCTCGATCTTCTTGAGCGGCTGGCCGGTGTGCTTGACGTAGATCTCGTTGAGCCGCTTCTTCAGGTTCAGGATTTCCTGGGCGTGCAGCATGATGTCGGTCGCCTGGCCCTGGAAGCCGCCGGACGGCTGGTGCAGCATGATGCGCGCATTGGGCAGCGCGAAGCGCATGTCCTTGTGCCCGGCCGCGAGCAGCAGCGAGCCCATCGAGGCCGCCTGGCCGATGCACAGCGTCGAGACCGGCGGGCCGCACGAACTGCATCGTGTCGTAGATCGCGAGCCCCGACGTCACCACGCCGCCGGGCGAGTTGATGTACATCGCGATCTCTTTCTTCGGATTGTCCGCCTCCAGGAACAGAAGCTGCGCGACCACCAGCGTCGCCATCCCGTCCTCGACCGGGCCGGTGATGAAGATGATGCGCTCCTTCAGGAGCCGCGAGAAGATGTCGTAGGCGCGCTCGCCGCGGTTGGTCTGCTCGACCACCATCGGGACGAGGTTCATGTAGGTCTCGTAGGGGATCGCGCATGGGTCAACCTATCTGCCTGAACCTAGGTGGGCGGCGGCGACGGCGGCAGGCCGCCGTGCTGCTCCAGGACCGCGACGCAGGCTTGACCGCTGCGAATGCGTCTCGCACGCATCACAGATATACGCGGACGCGCCCGCCACAAGCCGCCCGACCTCATCGGCGTCTCGGCCGCAGAACGAGCACTCGCAATCGCGGCCTTGATGGCTGGCGCAACCAGCGCGCGACATTACCCGGCTCCTTTATCCACGATTCGCGCCGGCAAAACAGCCTGGAGACGAACACGCTTCGAGCAATTACGCGGCCGCCTAAACTCGGCGCTCAGCACGTTCCCGGTGGAACCGAACGCCGGCCAACGTCAGCCGGCGGCCGTCTTGTCGTCCTCGTCGTCCTTGAGAGCTCCTCGCGCGAGACCTGCTTCTCGGTCACCTTGGCGAGCTCGACCAGGAAATCGACCACCTTCTCCTCGAAGATCGGCGCGCGTATCGCCGGCGACCGCCTCCGGATTCTTGCGATAGTACTCCCAGACTTCCTGCTCGCGGCCCGGGAACCTGGCGGGCCCGCTCGACGATGGCGCGCGTGATCTCGTCCTCGGTCACCGTGATCTTGTTCTTCTCGCCGATTTCCGCGAGCACCAGACCGAGCCGCACGCGCCGCTCGGCAATGCCGCGATATTCCTCGCGCGCCTTCTCCTCGGTCGTGCCTTCGTCGGCGAAGGTGCGGCCCTGCGCCTTGAGGTCGCTCTCGACCGCGTTCCAGACGTTCTTGAACTCGTCCTCGGCGAGCGTCGGCGGCAGCGCGAACTTGTGCATCTCGTCGAGCTTGTCGAGCAGCTGGCGCTTGAGCTTCTGCCGGCTCAGCCCCGTGTGCTCCTGCTGGAGCCGGCCCTTGACCGCCTCCTTGAGCTTGTCGAGCGACTCCAGGCCGAGCGATTTCGCGAACGCGTCGTCGATCGTGACCGTGCCCGGCGCCTCGATCGACTTGGCCGTCACGTCGAACTCGGCCTCCTTGCCGGCGAGCTCGGCGTTCGCATAGTTGGCCGGGAACGTCACCTTCACCAGCCGGGTCTCGCCGGCGCGCCATGCCGATGAGCTGATCCTCGAAGCCGGGGATGAAGGTTCCGGAACCGACATTGACGCCGACGTCGCCGCCGGTGCCGCCCTCGAACGGCGTGCCGTCGAGCCTGCCGGTGAAGTCGATGACGACGCGGTCGCCGTTCTCGACCTTGGCGCCCTCGCCCTTTGGCAGCGAACGGCCGGTTCTGCTCGGCGATCTTGCTCGAGCGCCTCATCGACCTCGGCGTCGGTGACCTCGGCGACCAGGCGCTCGAGCTTGATGCCCTTGAAATCGGCGAGCTCGATCTTCGGCAGGACCTCGAGCGCCAGCGTGTAGGCGAGATCGGACTTGCCCGCCGATGACCTTCTCGACCTCGGTCTCCTCGTTCGGGATCGTGACCTTCGGCTCCATCGCGAGCTTGAGGCCGCGGTCGCTGACGATCTTGGCGTTGAGCTCGCGGATCACCGCCTCGATGGTCTCGGCCATCACGGCCTGGCCGTAGATCTTCTTGAGGTGCGTGACCGGCACCTTGCCCGGGCGGAAGCCGCGCAACTGGACGCGGTCCTTGAGCTCGCCGAGCCGCTCGCTCACCCGCGCCTCGAGATCGGCGGCCGGCACCTGGACCTGGAATTCGCGCTTGAGGCCGTCGGAAAGGGTTTCTGTGACTTCCATGATGACAATCTACTTGTTCTTGGCCGCGTGCGCCGCGGCCGTGGATTGGACTAGAGCCCGTCGAGCTGCCTTCCATCGTGGCGTGGTGCGGGCGGAGGGACTTGAACCCCCACGACTTTCGTCACGGGAACCTAAATCCCGCGCGTCTACCAATTCCGCCACGCCCGCAAAGGGCACCTTCGACCCCCACCGATGCCGGGGCCCCCCGATATCGGCAGATCATAGTACGCGCAAGTCGGCAACCGCCGGCCTGCGCTGCGGCCGGGCGGCGCGGCTTATATCATGCCGAAAGCGCGGGGCGCACGACAAAAATAGGCGTCGATTGAGCCTTCTCAACCGTAGATTTTGGACCCAGCAAGGTCGGCTAGTGCCGCTTCCACGTTCGCATCGCATTGCGCACGCCCGGTCGAACGTTGGAAGCAAGGACTGCAGAGCTACGGTCGGCTCTGACGTTCCGATGAAGAACGTGCTGCAGACTAATCGGAACGTCAGAGCCACCGCATAGTCGCGTCGCCGCTAGAGCCCGTGCCGACGTCGCATTGAATGATAGGCATCACAAGGCGCTCGGCCACGGCCGAGCCGATCGAGCATATGCGTGTTGCTCATGCCTGGAACCGTGCTGGCCGTCGTCGGCGGCACTTGCGCACAGGCCGCGCAGACTTCCGCGCAGACTTGGCCGTCGAAACCGATCCGCGTCATCGTTCCGCTGACCGCCGGCAGCGCCAGCGACGTGATGGGACGCATCGTGGCCGACCAGCTCTCGGCGCAACTCGGCCAGCCGATCGTCGTCGAAAATCGCCCCGGCGCCGGCAACACCATCGGCATGAGCGCGGTCGCAAAGGCGGAGCCGGACGGCTACACGCTGCTGGTCAATTCCTCGACCCACACGGTGACGCCGGCGACCCGCTCGAACCTCGGCTTCGAGATGACCGATCTCGCCCCCATCATTCCGCTCGGCAACATGCCGGTCGTGATGGTGTTCAATCCGTCGAAGGGCTACAAGACGCTCGGCGATTTCGTCGCCTACGCGAAGGCCAATCCCGGCAAGATCAACTACGCGTCCGCCGGCGCCGGCAATTCATCCCATCTCAACGGCGAGCGATTCCGCCTCGCGGCCGGGATCGAGGCGGTTCACCTGCCGTTCAAGGGCGCGCCCGAGGCGATCACCGAGGTGATCGCCGGCCGCGCCGACTTCTACTTCTCGCCGCTGGTCAATGCGCTGCCGCTGCTCAAGGAAGGCACCGTGCAGCCGCTCGCGGTGAGCGGCTCGTCGCGCGCGTCCGCCTTGCCCGACGTGCCGACCACGGTGGAGGCGGGCATTCCGAATTCGGAATACAATTTCTGGGTCGGCATGTTCGCGCCCGCAAAGACGCCCGCCGACATCCGCGCCAAGCTCCAGGCCGAGATGGCGAAGGCGCTGCAGACCCCCGCGGTCCGCGAGAAGCTCAAGACCCTCGGCGCCGATCCGATGCCGCTCAACTCCGCGCAGTTCGATGCGCTGGTGAAGCGCGAGATCGAGACCAACACCCAGCTCGTCAAGGCCGCCGGCATCAAGGTCAATTGATCCAGGCACGTCATCAGCACATGACGCCACCAGCCCAGCCGCCGTCGCGCCGACGTTTTCTCGCCGGCGCAGGCGATTGCCGCCGCCTGTTGGAGCCTGCCGGCTTTGTCGCGCGCAGAGACCGGCGCCGATGGCTTGCTGCGTCCTGCGCGCCCGCTCCGCGCCGCCGCTCTGGGGCTACAATGGAACGGTCCCCGGGCCGACATTGCGAGTGAAGCGCGGCGACGAGCTGCGCGTGCGTCTCGTCAACGAGCTGGCCGAGCCGACGACGATCCATTGGCATGGCGTGCGGCTGCCCAACGCCTTGGACGGCGTACCGCAGCTGACCCAGCCGGCGGTCGCACCGGGCGCGAGCTTCGATTACCGCTTTCGCCCGCCCGATGCGGGCACGTTCTGGTACCACGCATTCGTTCCGGGCCAGGTGGACAGGGGCCTCCATGGCGCGCTGATCGTCGACGAGCCCGAACCGATCGAGGTCGATCGCGACGTCGTGCTGCTGCTCGGGATGCCCGGCGCAGCCGACGGCGCGACCGCACCGGTTCTCGTCAACGGGGCGCTGCGTCCGGATATCCCGGTCAAAACCGGCGAACGATTGCGCCTGCGGCTGATCAACGCCACAGCGGCCCGAGGCCTCGTGCTCAAGATCGACGGCCACGTCGCCCGCGTCATGGGGCTCGACGGCCAGCCGGCGGAGCCGTTCGTCGCGCGCGACAGCCGCGTATGGCTCGGACCGGGCAGCCGTGCCGATCTGTTCGTCGACGCGACCCAGGACGCCGGAAAGGTCACGTCCATCCTCGCCGGCGGGCGGGATGAGCAGCCGATCGCGCAGTTGGCCTACGCCAGCGGCGGTGCCGCCCGCGCCGCCCCGCGAACCGAGCCGCGACCGCTGCCGCCGAACCCGCTGCCGGCGCGTATCGACCTCAGGGCCTCGCTCAAGGTCGAGATGGCGCTTGCAAGCGCCAAACCGCTCGATGCGGCCGGGCCGCCGATGTTCACGGTCAAGCGCGGGCGCGCGGTGACATTGGCGATCCGCAATACCAGCGGCCAGCCGCAAGTCGTTCACCTGCATGGCCATTCCTTCCGTCTGCTCGACCGGCTCGACGACGGCTGGAAGCCCTATTGGCTGGACACGCTGGTCGTGGGCGAGCAGGTCGAGCGCATCGCCTTCGTCGCCGACAATCCAGGGAAATGGCTGATCGACTGCCGGGCGCTGGAGCGCAGCGACGCCGGCATGTCAACCTGGTTCGCGGTGACGTGACGATTTGCGGTCAACGGCCGCGAGAAAGCTCGCCAAACAGGCGCCGATAGACCGGCGGGATCGCCTCGGGCAGATCCTCCGCGATCAGTCCCGGCCCGGCTTCGGTGCCGGCCTCGCCGTGCAGCCAGACCGCCGCCGCCGCGGCCTCGAAGCCAGGCATGCCTTGCGCCAAGAGACCGGCGGCGAACCCCGCGAGCACGTCGCCCGAGCCAGCGGTCGCGAGCCAGGGCGGCGCGTTGTCGGCGATGGCCGCCCGCCCGTCGGGGGCCGCGACCACGGTGTCCGGCCCCTTCAGCAGCACGACCGCGCCGGCTGCCTCCGCGGCCGCGCGCGCCTTCTCGAGCTTCGAGCGAAGACTTCTCCATCCGCTGCCTTGAACAAACGCCTGAATTCGCCTTCGTGCGGGGTCAGCAGTGTGGCGCCGCGATCGCTTGCCGATGGCTGCCATCAGCGTCTGCGGTTCCTCGGCAAAGCTCGTCAGCGCATCGGCGTCGAGCACCACGGCGCGCGTCGCCGGCGAGCGCGGCGAGCACCAGATCCCGCATTTGCGCGCCCGACCCCGCCTCCCGGCCCCAGCACCACGACGTTGCGACGGGGATCGCGCAGGAACTCGGCAAGCTCGTGCGCCCCGTCGACCGGCTCGCACCATCACAGCGAGGCTCGCCGCCGCGTTGACCGCGAGCGCTTCGCGCGGGCTGGCGATGGTGACGAGGCCGGCGCCCGCGCGCAACGCGCCGCGTGCCGCGAGCCGCGCCGCGCCGGTCGAGGAGATACCGCCCGACACCACCACCGCGTGGCCGCGGGAATATTTGTGCCCGTCGACGCGCGGCACGGGAAAGCTCCGGCGCCAAAGCGCGGGTGCATTGAGCGACGCACGCGGCTTGATCCGGTCGAGCACGTCAGCCGGTATGCCGATGTCGGCGACGTGGATGTTGCCGCAATGCAGCCGGCCGGGCAGCAGCAGCGTGGCCGATCTTGCGGCGGAAGAACGTGACGGTTTCGGCGGCCTTGACCGCGACGCCCATCACCGCGCCGGTCGTGCCGTTGATACCGCTCGGCAGGTCGACCGCGACGACCGGAACCGCCTGCCCCGTTCATCGCCTCGATCATGGCGCGCGCGACGCCCGTCGACCGGCCGGTCGAGGCCCGCCCCGAACAACGCGTCGACGACGACATCGGCCGGTGTCAGCAATGCCGGCGCCGCAGGCTCCGAACGGCCCTGTCCAGCGCTGAGCGGCCAGCGCCGCGTCGCCCTTGAGCCGGCCAAGCTCGCCGACCAGCAGCACGCGCACGCGATAGCCGCGCTCGGCCAGCAGACGCGCGCCGCGACGAAGCCGTCGCCGCCGTTGTTGCCCGGGCCGGCCACCACCGCGACGTGCGACCCTGGTGGATGGCGAGCCGCGACGCGATCGGCCACCGCCCGCCCGGCATTCTCCATCAGCTCGATGCCGGGAACCCCGCCCGCGATCGTCAGGCGGTCGGCCTCGGCCATCTCGGCTGTGGTGAGCAGCTCGATCATCGCGTGAGAGAGTAACGCGGCGCCGGACCGCATGCGACATTCCGTTAATTCCCTCGCCCGCAGCAGGGGATACGTGACAATGACCAGAAAATAGGCAAACTGCTCAAAGTCTAATCGAGCGTTTGCCTTCGGATGCCGAGGTCCGCTCGTGGGTGCCTGTTAAATGCCTGATCAGCAGTCCGTTTTCACGGCTGCCGGGCTTGGCACGGACCCTGCTAACCGTAGCGCGGCTCGGGACGGTGGCTCCCCACCGGCCTGCCAAGGGAAGGAAACGGGATGAAGAAGATCGAGGCCATCATCAAGCCCTTCAAGCTCGACGAGGTGAAAGAGGCGCTGCAAGAGGTCGGACTGCAAGGCATCACCGTCACCGAGGCCAAGGGCTTCGGGCGGCAGAAGGGCCACACCGAGCTCTATCGCGGCGCCGAGTACGTCGTGGATTTTCTTCCCAAGGTGAAGATCGAGATTGTGCTCGGCGACGACATGGTCGAAAAAGCCGTCGAGGCGATCCGTCGCGCCGCCCAGACCGGGCGGATCGGCGACGGAAAGATCTTCGTCTCCAATATCGAAGAAGCCATCCGGATCAGAACGGGGGAATCCGGATTGGACGCCATCTGACACCGCTGGTCCCGCTCGACATCCAGAGCTCCTCCGGCGCTTAGACCAGTCACACGAAAGGGTATTCGTTCCATGACGACCGCCAAAGAAGTTATGAAACTGATCAAGGACAACGACGTGAAATACGTCGATTTCCGCTTCACCGATCCGCGCGGCAAGTGGCAGCACGTCACCTTCGATGTCAGCATGATCGAGGAGGAGACGTTCGCGGAAGGCCAGATGTTCGACGGCTCCTCGATCGCGGGCTGGAAGGCGATCGACGAGTCCGACATGTGCCTGATGCCCGATCCGGCCTCCGCCACCATCGATCCGTTCTTTGCCGAGACCACGATGTCGCTGGTCTGCGACGTGCTCGAGCCGACGACCGGCGAGCCCTACAACCGCGATCCGCGCGGCATCGCCAAGAAGGCCGAAGGCATGGTCAAGTCCATGGGCATCGGCGACACGATCTTTTTCGGTCCGGAAGCCGAATTCTTCATCTTCGACGACGTGAAGTACGCGGCGTCAGCCTTACAACACCGGCTTCAAGCTCAACTCGGTCGAGTTTCCGACCAACTCCGACACCGATTACGAGGGCGGCAATCTCGGCCACCACATCGGCTTCAAGAAGGGCTACTTCCCGGTGCCGCCGCAGGACACCGTGCAGGACATGCGCTCGGAAATGCTCGGCGCCATGGCGCGCATGGGCTGCGTGGTCGAGAAGCATCACCACGAGGTGGCGTCCGCGCAGCACGAGCTCGGCCTGAAGTTCTCGCCGCTGGTGGTGATGGCCGACCGCATGCAGATCTACAAGTACTGCATCCAGCAGGTCGCGCAGATCTACGGCAAGACCGCCACCTTCATGCCCAAGCCGATCTACGGCGACAACGGCTCCGGCATGCACTGCCACCAGTCGATCTGGAAGGACGGCAAGCCGGTGTTCGCCGGCAACAAATACGCCGACCTCTCGGAGACCTGCCTGTCCTACATCGCCGGCATCATCAAGCATGCCAAGGCGATCAACGCCTTCACCAACCCGACCACGAACTCCTACAAGCGGCTCGTCCCCGGCTTCGAGGCGCCGGTGCTGCTGGCCTACTCGGCCCGCAACCGCTCGGCCTCCTGCCGTATTCCGTGGACGACCAACCCGAAGGCCAAGCGCGTCGAGGTGCGCTTCCCCGATCCGCTCTGCAATCCGTATCTCGGCTTCGCCGCGATGCTGATGGCCGGCCTCGACGGCGTCAAGAACAAGCTCGATCCCGGCGCGGCGATGGACAAGGACCTCTACGATCTGCCGCCGCAGGAGCTCAAGCAGATCCCGACCGTGTGCGGCTCGCTGCGCCAGGCGCTCGAGGAGCTCAGACAAGGACCGCGACTTCCTCAAGGCCGGCGGCGTGTTCGATGACGACTTCATCGACAGCTACATCGACCTGAAGATGACCGAGGTGATCCGCTTCGAGCACACCCCGCATCCGGTCGAGTTCGAGATGTACTATTCAGCGTAGTGTCCTCCCAACATCGCAGTTGCGATGGAACTCAAAGGGGCGCCAACCGATCTCGGGTTTACCCGAGATCGGCACCTTGAGTGCGCAAGTCGGGTAAACCCGACTTGCGTCGGCGCCCCTTCTGTTTGATGGCAGGTGGTGACGTTGTCGGGCCGGAACGGGAGCGCTCAGATCATCCACAGAAGCGCGACGAGCATGCCGCTGGCGGCGCCGGCCAGGAGGAGATGGCGTTGGCGCCGCTTCGGGCCGTAGACGCCGGCATCGAGCCTGGACCTGATGATCGCGGCCTCGAACTCGTCCGAGGACGAGAACGGGCAGGCCATGGCGCAACCAGCGCGCGCGGCGGCGCTCTCGAGCGTCGGCTCGGCGGTCCGCATCCGAAGCAGGGTTCGCGGCTCCCACATCCGCCCATCCTACCGATGGCAAGGTAAACGCCACGTTGCCTGCGTGCCGCCAATTGCTCCGGCTTGTCCCGAATTCTTGCAACTTCGTCAGGATACCGATGCCGGGCGAGCCTCGCCACGCCACGCCGCCGCCGTTTCTTGGCCGCCCGCGACCGGCACGAGCGACGGCCTGCTGGTGGTGATGAGCGTCGGCAATTCCTGCTCTAAGGCCACGACGCGGTTGCGGCCCTTTGCCTTGGCCTCATAGAGCGCCTTGTCCGCCGCGGTCAGCAACGTAGCGACATCCGCGCCGGCTGCGGCGCTCGCGGCGCCGACGCTGACCGTCGCGGCGACGGGGATGCCGCCAACCGTGCCGGCGGCCGCCTCGAACGCCGCGCGTACGCGTTCTGCGACGACCTTGGCCTCGGACAGCGAGCCCGGCAGGATGGCCACGAACTCCTCGCCGCCGAAGCGCGCGACCACGTCGGACGCTCGCAGGCTGCGGGCCGCCGTGGTGGCGAACACGCTCAGCGTCTCGTCGCCGACGGCATGACCGAAGCGATCGTTGACCGACTTGAAGTGATCGAGGTCGAACATCAGCAAGCTGACGGGCTCGCGGTTTTTGGCCTGGCGCGCGACAAGCTGCTCGGCACCGGCGAAGAATCCGCGCCGGTTGAGGATGCCGGTCAGCTCATCGGTCGAGGCAGCATCCCGTTGGATGCGCACGGTGCGCTCCTTGGCGAGCACCAACACGATGAAAGCCGTGCCGACCACATAGAGCATGGTTTCGAGGGCGAATACCGCCATCCAACCGGTCGCGAGACCGGCCAGGCCCGGCTCGCCCGGAGCCAGGTTCGCCAGCGGGATCGGGAACAGGAAGATCGCGCCATGCATGATCGGCACGAAAATCGCCGGCCATCGCCGCAGTGAGGTCTTGCGGCGCTCGCGCCAGAGCTCGGCCGCGGTCAGGAAGGTGTAGGTGGCAACGATGAGCGAGCTGAGCACGATGCGCACCGCAGGCCGTTGGACGAATTCCGGCATGAGGTATGCGGCCAGCCAGATGATCGCCCCGGCGAACATGGCGCCCCACAACACGGGCCGACCGTGGAATATGCGCGCCGCGCTCCAGATCATGCCGCAGGCGACGAAGAGAAGCGCGCTTGCGCTCCCCATCGGCAGCGGCGGAGAGATCGCGGTCTCGATACTCCAGATCGCAACGGAGAAGCCGCCGATGAGATACGCGGTCCCCCACCAGGCGAGCGCGCGGATGCGCTCCTGCGCCCAGGCTGACAGCAACAACAGGCCAAGCAGCGCCGTGATGCAGGTCGCGATGATGACGAGTGTCGTCATATCCAGCGACGTCAGCGCGTTCGTGGTGGGTGCTAGCATGGCGGGTCCCTCTAACATTCCTTGTTATGGGACCTCCTCCATATCACTTCCCGGGATCGAGACGTTGGGAACTCTGTTCCCAGCCTTTGCAGATCGTTGTCTTATTTGTGATGCTTTATCGCGAAAAACGTCGAAAACAATATGCAGGATTTGTGCTGCTTTATCGCGAAAATGTCGAAAATTGAAAACGCCGCGATCGCCGCTCACGATGCCGCGCGGCGGCGGGCGCGCGCGATGCGTTCTGCCCCGATCAGCGGCACGATCGACGGCGTATCGGCGGCGGGCGCATCGACCTCATCGCGCGGCGTCGTTGCCTCCACGCGATCTCGGCCATTCGCCTTGGCGCGGTAGAGCGCGCGGTCGGCGACTTCGAGCAACGTGTCCACGTCCGATTTGGCGTCCGCGCAGAGCGAAACGCCCACGCTCACGGTCGGTACGAGACCGCCGTTGGTGAACCGCGCCGCTATCGCTGCGAAGTTGCGGCGCACGCGGTCGGCGATGGCATACGCTTCGCCGAGATCGCCGACCGGCAACAGCGCGGCGAATTCCTCCCCGCCGATCCGGCCGAACAGGGCGTCTGAGCCGAGCGTCGCGGTCGTGGTCCGGGCGAAGGCCTGCAGCACGCGGTCACCGACCGCATGGCCCAACCGGTCGTTGATTTCCTTGAAGCGGTCGAGGTCGAACAGGAGCATCGCCAGCGGCTCGTGCTGCACCGCCTGCCGAGCGCAAAGCTGGCTTGCGCCATCGAGAAAGGCCCGGCGGTTGGCGATCCCGCTGAGCGGGTCGACCAAGGAGTTGATCTTGTGCTGCAGCTCGGTGCGCTCCTTGGTCATGTTGAGCAACAGGAACGACATCACCACGCTGAAGAGCAGCGTACCGAAGGCGATCAGCGTGAAGGAGGCGCCGCTCAATGGCGAGTTGGCGTCGAGGTGAGGCGAGAAGTAGGTCGCCGGGATGCGGGCGAGCAGCACCGCCGCATAGGCGAGCAGCACGATCACGGTCGGCCAGCGCGACATCAACGGCTCGTCGCGGCCGCGCCAGAACTCCTCGGCGGTCGCAGCCACCAGCATCGCCATCATCCCCGACACGACGACGACGCGCAGGTTGATATCGTGCTCGAAAGCCGGCATGTGGCAGGCAAACAGCCACACCACGGGCGTGAACACGACGACCAGCGGCAGCACCTTGCGGCCGTCGAAGATGCGCGCGCCCGCCCAGGTCAACCCGTAGGCCAGCAGCAGGAGAGCATTGGCGATGCCGCTCGACACGAAGTCGGGGACGGCACCGCGCGACGTTGCCATGCCGAGGCCGATCGCGCCGATGATCTGCGCCGAGCCCCACCACATCGGCGCGCGAATGCTGCTGTTCTGCAGCCCGGCAAAGACCAGCAACACACCGAGAAGCGCGGTGACAAAGACCGTGACGACCGACAGGGTCCCGAAGTCGAGAGTCATAAAACGCCACTGCCCCGATGTGGCGGCAACCTAGCGCAGTATGGGTTCAACGGCAGTATCAAAGATGGAACATGCTGACTACGCTTGCCCGGCCGTAAACGGAATCCGTACAATTTTATCGATCGCCGCCACGCGACGACGATCACGCAGCGAACGGGACGAGCAATTCCCCGGTCGGAGTTGCCCGCGCGCAGCGGCAACAGGCGAAGGTTAATTGGCAGAGGGATGCGGCGTGCAAGCAAAGACCGGAACGCAAGAACGGCGAAAGCCGCGATGGTGAAACGGGCACACCGTCTCGCCATCGCGGCTTTCAATGCAAAGAGGCGCCCGCGCGCCTGACGACATGTGCCTCAGCGCTTGGAGAACTGGAAGCTGCGCCGAGCCTTTGCGCGGCCGTACTTCTTGCGCTCGACCACGCGCGAGTCGCGGGTGAGGAAGCCGCCCTTCTTGAGGGCGCCGCGCAGATCCGGCTCGTAGTTCATCAGCGCCTTGGACAGGCCGTGGCGCACTGCGCCCGCCTGGCCCGAAAGGCCGCCGCCCGACACGGTGCAGATGACGTCGAACTGGCCGTTGCGGTTGGTCGCGACCAGCGGCTGCTGGATCAGCATGCGCAGCACGGGCCTCGCGAAATACACTTCGAACTCGCGGGTATTGATGACGATCTTGCCGGCGCCCGGCTTGACCCAGACCCGCGCCACCGCATCCTTGCGCTTGCCGGTGGCATAGGCGCGGCCCTGCTTGTCGAGCCTTTGGATGTATTTCGGGGTCTCGGGTGCCGCCGCAGGCTTGAGGGCGGAGAGTTGATCGAGCGATTGCATGGTTTCGGCCACGGTCACGCGCTCCTCGTGTTCTTGCGGTTCATGCTCGCGATGTCGAGCTTCTCGGGCGTCTGCGCCGCGTGCGGATGATCGGGACCGGTATAGACCCGCAGATTGCCGAGCTGCACGCGGGCCAGCGGTCCGCGCGGCAGCATGCGCTCGACCGCCTTCTCCACGACACGCTCCGGGAACTTGCCCTCGAGGATCGAGCGCGCGGTGCGCTCCTTGATGCCGCCGATATAGCCGGTGTGGTGGCGATAGACCTTCTTCTCGCGCTTCTTGCCGGTGAGCACGATCTTTTCCGCATTGACGATGATGACGTTGTCGCCGTCATCGACATGGGGTGTGAAGGTCGGCTTGTGCTTGCCGCGCAGCCGCATCGCGACGATGCTCGCGAGCCGGCCGACGACGAGGCCAGTGGCGTCGATCATGACCCACTTTTTAACGACCTCGGCGGGCTTGGCCGAAAAGGTTTTCATGGCACGACTTTCCGTGACGGATTGGCGATTGGGCCTTGAATGCTGCGCTCATACACCAGCACCACCGCCGCGGTCAACGCCCTCTAGGAGATAATATCCTCATGAAATCAATTAGTTGAAATATTGGTCTTATAATACCTCTAGCTAACTAGCTATTTCGCGGCGGAATTGAGTAGGTCGACGTCACATGGGCGACCGGCGCCTCCTCGCCGTCCGACCGGATCGTGACCTCGCCGGTCGCCAGCCGCTGGCCGAGCTTGAGGAGCCGCGCCTCGGCCGTGAGATCGCGCGGGCCGGGCTTGCGCAGGAAATTGATGTTGAGATTGATGGTCACCGCGAGCGGCACCGGCCCGATCGCGGCGAGCACCGCGACGTACATGGCGAAGTCGGCGAGCGCCATCATGGTGGGGCCCGAAATCGTGCCGCCGGGCCGTATCGACTCGTCGCGAAAGGCCTGCCGGACCAGGCAGCCGCCCTCCCAGAGCGCTTCGACCCCGAGACCGCTGTCGGGACGGAAGACCTGCGGAAACTCGGCGGCGAGAAAGCGCTCGAGCTCCTCGACCGTCATCACGACCGGCATGCGCCGCCCTCCCCTACGCGGCAGCAGGATTAGACGATTGCAGGCGGGCGAGAAAGGTCCGGCTTTGAAGCCAGCGCGCCTCGCCGCTCTGCTCCTGCCGACCGAGACTTGCACCGCCCGCGCGCCGCGCTAAAGAGAGAAGAGCGCTAGGAGCCGCGCAATGAAAGCCCAATCCTCCGCCCGTGCCGGCCGCGCAGTCGAGACCGAGCCCGCCCTCCTGCGCGACAATATCGGCAGTATCGCCGTCCTCACGCTCAACCGGCCCAGGAGCCGCAACACCCTCATCCGAGGTCGTGCTGGGCGCGCTCACCGAGGAGCTCACCGCGATCGCCAAGGCGACCCTCGGTGCGGGCGGTCATACTGACGGCAAGGGGACCGGCGTTTTCGGGCGGCCACGATCTCAAGGAGCTGACTGCCCGGCGTTCCGATCCAGACGGCGGCCGCGCCTATTTCCGCCACATCATGCTGACCTGCAGCGCCATGATGCAGCAGATCGTCCATCTGCCGCAGCCGGTGATCGCCGCAGTCCAGGGCACGGCGACCGCGGCCGGTTGTCAACTCGTCGCAAGCTGCGACCTCGCGGTGGCATCCGCGGATGCGAAGTTCGGGGTGTCGGGCATCAACGCCGGCCTGTTCTGCTCGACACCCATGGTCGCCGCTGTCGCGCAACGTCGCACGCAAGCACGCGATGGAGATGCTGCTCACCGGCGACCTGATAGCCGCGCCGGAGGCGTTTCGCATCGGCCTCGTCAACCGGGTCGTTCCGGCTGGAAGCGAGTTCGACGCGGCGCTGACGCTTGCCCGCAAGATTGCCGGGAAGTCGTCGCACGTGGTGAAGATCGGCAAGGAGGCGTTCTATCGCCAGCTCGAAATGAGCCTTGACGATGCCTACCGCTACACGGCGGAGGTCATGGTGGAGAACATGATGGCGCGCGATGCGAAAGAGGGCATCTCCGCTTTCGTGGAAAAACGGCCAGCCAAATGGGAGGATCGGTGATTCTCCCGCCGACGCGACCTCACGAATTGACGACGCGCCCGATCGCCTCGCTGCGGCGGCGAAGGCGCGGCATGGCGAAGTCAAGGAACGCGCGCAGTTTCGGCGGCGGGTGCCGTCCGCCGGGATAGAGAGATGCACGGGCAACTCGTCGCCTTCATACGCCGTGAGCACGCGACGTAGTGAGCCGCGACCGATATCGTCGGCAGCCTGGTAGCTCAGCACGCGAGTCAAACCGAAGCCCGCCCTTGCCGCGTCGAGCGCTGCTTCGGCGGTGGTGACGACGAGCCGGGGCACGATCGCGACGCTCTCCTCGTCGGCATCCTTGTGAAACACCCAGCGCTCGACCCCGAACATGCCGGCGAATGCGATGACGGCATGGGCGCCGAGGTCCGCCGGCGTCCGTGGCGTCCCGTGTTGCGCGAGATAATCCGGGGAAGCGACCACGATGCGGTGCAGAGCGCCGACGCGGCTGGCGATCGCCGAGCTTTCCGCCAGCGCGCCGATGCGCACTGCCACGTCGAGGCCCTCCTCCACCAGGTCGATCGGACGATCGAGCAGCGTCAGCACGACCGAGACGTCGGGAAACGTGTCGAGGAATTCGAGCACGATCGGCAACACGTGCAGACGCCCGAACAGGATCGGCGCGGTGACGCGCAACTCGCCGCGTGGCGCGGTGCCCTCGCCCGCCGCCGCCCGTTCGATTTCGTCGAGATCGGCGAGCACACGCTTGGCGCCGGCCAGAAACCGCTGGCCGGCTTCGGTGACGCTGACGGCGCGCGTAGTGCGATTGAGCAGCCGGACACCGAGCCGCGCCTCGAGCTCGGCGATCGCGCGCGTGATGGCGGCCGGCGAACGCCTGAGCCGGCGAGCGGCATCGGCAAAGCTGCCGCGCTCGGCAACCTCGACGAACACTGCAGCGGTGTCGGTCCGGTCCATATTATTTCACATATCGGAATAATAAATTGCGGAAAACAGATATTATCCTTCTGGAGGAAATAAAGATATTGGAGTGCGTAGACCGGTTCGCGAAATTCGGATGCATCCCACCATGACCAGCAACAGCGACATCGTCTTCACTCCGGCTGCGCGGCGTGCGCAGGCCGAACGTGGCTCCGCGCGGTGCCTACGAGAAACGCCTGGCCGCGGGCTTTCCCGACCGGGTGACGAATGAGCTTGCGGCCTTCATCGCCGGACTCGACACCGCCTTCCTGGCGACGGTCTCCGCCGCCGGCGCGCCCTACATCCAGCACCGCGGCGGGCCGAAGGGCTTCATCAAGGTGCTCGACGACAAGACGCTGGGCTTCGCCGACTACGCGGGGAATCGGCAATACATCACGCTCAGCAATCTTGCCGAGAACGAGCGCGCCTATCTGTTCCTGCTCGATTTTGCCGCGCGGCGGCGGATCAAGGTCTGGGGGCGCGCGCGGGTCGTCGAGGACGATCCGGCCTTGCTGGCGCGGCTCACCGATCCCGGCTATCGCGCCCGGCCCGAGCGCGCGATCCTGTTCACGGTCGAGGCCTGGGACGTGAATTGCTCCCAGCACATCACGCCGCGCTTCACCGAGGCCGAGGTGGTGGAAGCAACCGTCGTACTGCGGGATCGCATCGCCGAGCTCGAAGCGGAGAATGCTCGCCTGCGGGCGGCGGCGACCGCCCTGCCGGCATCGGCGGGCGCGCAGAGCGCGTTGCCGTAGCGGCCGCTGCCTCTTCCCCCCGCCCCGGCGCATCCTTATGTTTCGAGCCGGAGGCGGTGCCGGCATGAATCACGACAGTTACGACGACAGCTATATCCGCGGCATCCTCAACACCGTGAAGACGATCGCGATGGTCGGCGCCTCCGACAAGGAGAGCCGGCCGAGCTACTTTGCCTTCAAGTACCTGCTCGAGCGCGGCTACAAGCATGATCCCGATCAATCCCGGCCAGGCCGGCCGCGAGATTGCTCGGGCGCAAAGTCTACGCCAAGCTCGCTGACATTCCCGAGCCGATCGACATGGTCGACATCTTTCGCGCCTCGCAATACGCGGTTCCCATCGTGCAGGAAGCGCTGGCACTCGTGCCGCGGCCGCAGGTGATCTGGATGCAGCTCGGCGTCCGCAACGACGAGGCGGCCAGGCTCGCCGAGGACAACGGCCTCAAGGTGGTGATGAACCGCTGCCCCAAGATCGAATACGGGCGTCTGTCGTCCGAGATCGCCTGGATGGGCGTAAATACCCGCACCATTACGTCGAAGCGGGCCCAGCTCTTCGGCCGCGGTATTCAGCGCATGGCGCTCAACCGCGTGACCATGGCGGGCGGCGCGACCGATGCCACGATGCGTGCGCAGAAAGCCGACGAAGCCGCGCGCTAAGCCTCCCGCCTCGACATATCCCCAAGCGAGAAAATCCGACTGTGGCCGGAAAGCCATAGCATCGTGTGTCATGATGATGACAGCGGGAGATTCACCGCAAAACAGGGGGGTCGCGTATGCTCCGATCGGTCGCGCTCGGCACTGCCTTGGTATTGGGGTTCACCAGTCTTGCAGCAGCCCAATCGGCCGACGATCAGGCCGCCTGCCAGGACGACGCTTTCCGGGTGTGCTCGCATACGATCCCAGACCGCGAGCGGACGTTTCAGTGCATGATCGCAAGACGGGATACGCTTTCTGCCGCATGTCGCGCAGTCATTGCGCGATCCCTGCCAAACTCGCCGCCTGAAAAGGCGGCGTCCGCCCCGCGAACGAAGAAGGGCGGCCCCGTCAATCTCAACCCGACGGCCGCGCGATAGCGGTCGCCTATTCGCGGGCAATCGATCGACCGTCTCCGTTGCGGCGAGGTTTCCTCCACGCCGCTCCCCTGATGCGCGTCGACAGGACCGGCCCCGATTCGAAGTCCTGGCAGCACAATGTGAGTGCGCTCCGGGTTCGGGGCGCCAGACCGCTCGCCTGAGCTGAAGCCTTGAGCGGTCCCAACCGCTTCGATAAACCAGCATCAGGATCCGCGGACCGCCCGGTCCCGGCGCACGAGGACCGGCCATGACCGACCGCATCCCAGGCTTTGCCACGCTCGCGATTCACGCTGGCGCGCAGCCCGATCCGACCACCGGCGCGCGCGCGACCCCGATCTATCAGACCACGTCGTTCGTGTTCGAGGACGTCGACCACGCCGCCTCGCTGTTCGGCCTGCAGACCTTCGGCAACATCTATACCCGCATCGGCAACCCGACCAACGCGGTGCTGGAGGAGCGCGTCGCCGCGCTCGAGGGCGGCACCGCCGGGCTTGCGGTCGCGTCCGGCCACGCCGCGCAGGTGGTGGTCATGCATTGCCTGATGCAGCCCGGCGACGAATTCGTCGCCGCCAAGAAGCTCTACGGCGGCTCGATCAACCAGTTCAATCACGCCTTCAAGAATTTCGGCTGGAACGTGGTATGGGCCGACCCCGACGACGTCGCCTCGTTCGAGCGCGCGTAAGCCCCAAGACCAAGGCGATCTTCATCGAGTCGATCGCCAATCCGGGCGGCGTCATCACCGACATCGAGGCGATCGCCAAGATCGCCAAGAGCGCCGGCGTGCCGCTCATCGTCGACAACACGCTGGCCACGCCCTATCTCTGCAAGCCGATCGACTACGGCGCCGACATCGTGGTGCATTCGCTGACCAAATTTCTCGGCGGCCACGGCAACTCGATCGGCGGACTGATCGTCGACGGCGGCACCTTCAACTGGTCGCGCGAGAAGCGCTACCCGATGCTGTCGGAGCCGCGACCGGAGTATCACGGCATCGTGTTGCACGAGACCTTCGGCAACTTCGCCTTCGCCATCGCCTGCCGCGTGCTGGCCTTGCGCGACATCGGGCCGGCGCTGTCGCCGTTCAACGCCTTCCTCATCCTCACCGGCATCGAGACGCTGCCGCTGCGCATCCAGCGCCACTGCGACAATGCCATGGCGGTGGCGCAATGGCTGGTCGGCCATCCCGACGTGGCCTGGGTGAGCTATCCGGGGCTGCCCGGCGACCGCTACCACAACCTCGCGAAGAAATACGTGCCGAAGGGCGCCGGCTCGGTCTTCACCTTCGGTCTCAAGGGCGGCTACGACGCCGGCGTCAGGCTCGTCTCCAACGTGAAGCTGTTCTCGCATCTCGCCAATATCGGCGACACGCGCTCGCTGATCATCCATCCGGCCTCGACCACGCACCGCCAGCTCACCGACGCGCAGAAGGTCCAGGCCGGCGCCGGGCCGGACGTCGTTCGCCTCTCGATAGGCCTGGAGGACAAGGACGACATCATCGCCGACCTGGAGCAAGGCTTGGCGGCGGCGTGACAGCACGCATTCGTGGAGGCATTCCATGACATTCGCTCGAACTCGCAATTCTCGCAACGCTTACATCGGTAGTCATGATGACGACAGCATCGGCTCAGAAGACTCACGTCGTGCTCGGCACCGCCACCCCGGGCGGCGGATTCCCGCTGTTCGGCGGCGCCGCCGCCGAGACCATCAACGAGACCGACCCGTCGCTTTCGGTCGAGCCGCGCAACACCAAGGGCAGCGCCGAGAACATCCCGCTGCTGGAGGACGGCAAGCTCGACATCGCGCCTGGTAGCCGGAGAGCCGGCCTACGAAGCATTCGCGGGCATCGGACGCCAACCGACCACGCTGAAGATTCTCACCGCCATCTATTCCAACCCCGGCATGTTCGTGGTGCGCGGCGACAGCCCCGCAAAGTCGTTGCGCGACCTGGTCGGCAAGCCGATTGCCTGGGGCACGCGGGCATCGGGGTTGACGCTGCTGGCGCGCTACGTGCTCGACGGCCTCGGCCTCGACCGCGAGAAGGATTTCACCGCCGTCTACCTCGAGCGCGCGGGCGACGGGCCGGCGATGGTGGCTGACGGCCGCGTCGCCGCCTTGTGGGGCGGCGGCATCGGCTGGCCGGGCTTCACCGCGGTCATGCAGGCCGGCGGCCGCTTCATCGGGCTCGATGCCGACGAGGCGGAACGCATCCGGGCAAAGCACAACTTCCTCAAGCCGCTCACGGTGCCGGCGGGCGCCTATCCCGGCCAGAAGGATTCCGTCGCATCGGTGGGATCGTGGAGCTACATCCTGGCGCGCCCGACGCTCGACGACGATATCGCCTACCGTCTGGCGCGGGCGCTCGACCGCGGGCACGCCGCGCTGGTCAAGCGGCTCGACCAGGGCCGCGAGACCACGCCCCAGAGCACGATCGCCGCCGCGCCGAGCCCGGATCAGATCCATCCGGGCGTGCAGCGCTACCTGCGCGAGATCGGACTGATGCGTTGAAGTATCAGGATTTCTTGAACGTCCGCGCCACGTAGTTGCGAATACGCTCGAGCGTCTCCGGCGCCGTCCAGATCTCCTCGACCGCAGCATCGACTGCTCGCCCCACGCTTTCCAGCCGCTCCAGGGCGGGCTGGCGGGTCTGCCGTTTGGTCAGGACGTAGGCGGCTGGCGGGAGCGCTGCGAGCGCCTGCGCGGCTGCAATGGCGCGGTCGAGCAATCCCGCGGGGTCGACGATCTCGTCCACCAGACCGCGCGCGGCTGCGTCCGGCGGCGGATAGGTCGCGCCGCTGAAGATCGTATCCTCGAAGTATTGCGACGCCGTGGCGTGCCGCATGATCTCCATGGCGATGGCGGGAAAAGGTACGCCCACCAGCAGCTCCGTCACTCCGATCCGCGCCGGCCTCGCGCGCCATCAGTCGCTTGTCGGCGGCGCAGGCGAGCACGCAGCCGCCGGCCACGGCATGGCCGTTGATCGCGGCCACGACCGGTTTGGGGTGCGAGAAAACGGTCTCGAACATCGCGCCCAAGGCCGGCAGGAATTTGCGGATGTAGGGCCTGCCGCCCTCCAGCAGGCGCAAGAGGTCGACGCCGGCGGAAAATATCTTTCCGCTCCCGGTTACGACGACGGCGCGCGCGGGTGAGGTCCTGACCTCCTCGAACCGCTCCGTCATTGCCTCGCAGAAATCGATGCTCATGGCGTTGGCCTTGCCGTCCGCCATGCGCAGGATCGCTACGCCGTCCTGGTTGCCGAGCTCGATCATGTCGTCCGCTCCCCGCCGCGCATCGCGGCTCCCCCGATCGGCGCCGGCGCGGCGCGCCATTCCAGGCGTTCCGCGTGCACCACCGCGATCGTGAGCACCACGATCGCCATGCCCTGGTGCATCAGCGCCAGCGCGAGCGGCGTCTGGTGGATCAGCGTCACGATGCCGAGCGCCGCCTGGAGCGTAACGGCACACGCCAGCGCAAGCGCGGCCGTGAGCGCCGGCCCTCCCCTCGTCGTGCGCGCCACGTCGGCTGCGTGCAACACCGCGAGCAGCCACAATGCATAGGCCGCCATGCGGTGATCGAACTGCACCGTCAGCGTATTCTCGAAGAAATTGCGCCATAGCGGCGTATGGAAGAACAGGCGTGAGGGCTCCGGAATGAAGCCGCCGTCGATCAGCGGCCAGGTGTCGTAGATGAGGCCGGCCCGCAGCCCGGCGACCAGCGCGCCAAGATAGATCTGGACGATGACCAGCGCGAGCAGCGCCAAGGCGCCGACGCGTATGCGCCCCGGCGCCGATATCGGGGTCTTTGCGGCGCGAGGCCCTGCGCGGTCCACACGACGAGCGCGAAGATCACGCAGGCGAGCGTCAGGTGGAAGGCCAAGCGGTATTGCGACACGCTGACGCGGTCGGCCAGGCCGGAGGCGACCATCCACCAGCCGACTGCGCCGAGCGCCGCGCCGAGGGCGAAAATCGTCCACAACCGCGCGCGCAAGTGCGGCTCGACCCAGCCGCACCATAAGAAGCATAGGAACGGCAGCAGAAACGCCGCGCCGACGAGGCGCGCCAGCATCCGATGCGCTCCATTCCCACCAATAGATGGTCTTGAACTCGGTCAGGCTCATTCCCGCATTGCGCTCGCGGTATTGCGGGATGGCCTTGTACTTCTCGAACTCGGCCTGCCAGGCCGGCTCATCGAGCGGCGGCACGACCCCGGTGACCGGCTTCCATTCCACGATCGAGAGGCCGGACTCGGTGAGCCGGGTCGCCCCGCCCACGACCAGCGTCGCGACCATCAGCGCGGCGACCGCGAGCAGCCACAACCGGACGGCGCGGCGGCGGGCCGCGGCAGTGGGAGGAGCGCTGGTCATGCGACGATCATCATGCGCTTGCTGATAGTGCCGCGGACCATATAGTTTGCGGCCGCAATCTCGCAATCGAGCCAGTCCCATGCCTATCCGCCTGCGCAAGCTCATTGGTGCGGTCGTACTCATCGTCCTGGTGGTGACGTGGGCGCTCGTGGCGATGGCGTTGGCGCAATCGCCGGTGGTCAAGGCGAACGGCCTCATTGAGGTGATCTACTACGTGGTAGCCGGGCTGGGCTGGGTGCTGCCGGCGATGCCGCTGGTGAAATGGATGTCGTCGGAACCGGGACACTAAACTAGGCCGCGTTGACCCGCCGGAAGCCGTTCCAGAGCGCGGTGGCCGCCCCCGACAGAGCACCCGCACATAGCGCAGCTGCTGGTGCTCGCCGTTGAGCGAAACGCGCGGCAGCGCCAACAGATGCTCGCGGTGCTCGGGGAAGAGGACGCCCGGCCGCGTCGTGACGCCGGTCTTGAAGCCGAGCTCGGCGGCGATGCGGAACTCGCGCGGGCCCGCCGAGGTCGGATCGCCGACCGGATAGGACAGATGCTCTGGCCGCACACCGAGCGCAGCCTCGATCACCGAGCGGCTCATTTGCATCTCCGAGCGCGCCGATTTCTCCGGTACCTTGGCCAGCATCACGTGATTGACGGTGTGGGCGCCGATGGTGACGAGCGGATCGGCCGCCAGCCGTGGCGAGCTCGTCCCAATCCATGCACAGCTCGTCGCAGAACGCCGCGATGTCGACCTGGTAGCGTGCGGCGAGGTCGCGGATCACCTGGCGGAGCTCTTCCTCGGTCTGGAGGCTGCGCAGCCAGCCGTAGAGCTCCTCGAACAGCTGCCGCTTCTCGGCGACCGTGGCACAATCGAAGCCCTGCTCCTCGCCGTCGATGAGGAGCCTGATGCGCGTGTTGCGGGCGATGACCGCCTCGAGCACCAGCCACCACAGCTCGCCGAGCCGATCGGGAAAGCTGGTCGGGATGTATACGGTGAACGGAACCTGATGCTTCTTGAGGATCGGATAGGCCCAATCGCAGCGTGTCGCGGTATCCGTCGTCGATGGTGATGCAGACGAAGCGCCGCCTCGAAGACGAGCCCTCCCGTGAAGCGGCGGTACATCTCGTCGAGACTGACGAGGTCGAGGCCGGAGCGCTGCAGCCAGCGGACGACGTCCTCGAGAAAGCTCGGCGTCACTTCCAGCAGCCGGTTCGGCTGGAACCGGTCGAGCCGGGGCGGACGCACATGATGCAGGGTAAGGATCACGCCCACCCCGGCCACGAACGGCCGCATGAAGTGGTGCGCGGCGCTGAAATAGAGCGTCTCGAGGCCCCCGCGGATGATCGTTTTCTTCAATCCAGTCAATGCTCTATATCCCAATTCATGCGTCGGAGATCATCCCAACTCTTTATTGATAATTCTTTGCCACTTTCGCTGCGCTTTCAGGCCGGGTGCGATACCGGTCAGTTGAAAGGATGGGCGTCAAGGCCCGCAGGTCCACGCATACCGGATGGAAATTGCCCTAGGCGACCCCCTCGACCGAGACCGGACGGACGCCCGCGAGCCCGCGGAGCGTCGGCAAGGTCGCTCGGGTCGACGTATTCGAGGACATGATGTCGGCGGAGCCGTTCTGGCGCCGCCTCGAAGCCGGCCGTTCGCTCGCCACCCCTATCAACGGTTCGATCTCCTTTCCGCCTGGCAGCACCATGTCGGCGCACGCAGCGGCGTGACGCCTTTCATCGTCACCGGCTTCGACGACGCCGGCGAGCCGGTCTTTCTCTGGCCGTTCGGACGCACGCGACTGGGCCCACTGAAGGTCATCCAGTTCCTCGGGTCGAAGCACTCGAATTTCAATGTCGGATTGTGGCGGCGCGATAGCCTGGCCGACGATCGGCGCGCGCGAGCTCCGCGACATTTTCGACGGCCTCGCGGTGCGCGGGCATGACGTCGACCTGGTCGCGCTATTCAGCCAGCCGCGCAGCTGGGACGGCATTCGCCAACCCGTTCAGCCTGTTGCCGCACCAGGCTTCGGTCGACATGAGCGCCCGGCTCAACCTCGATGGCGCCAGCAAGGACGCGATCAAAGACGGGCTCAGCCGCACGATGCGCTCGCGCCTGCGCACCAAGGAGCGCAAGCTGCAGAACCTTCCGGGCTACCGCTATCTGCAGGCTGCGACCGACCGACGACGTCGATCGGCTGCTCGACAGCTTCTTCGCCTTGAAGTCGACCCACATGGCGGCGCAAGGCCTCGGCAATGTCTTCGCCGAGCCGGGTGTCGCCGAGTTCCTGCGCGAGGCCTGCCACTGCAGGCTCGCCAACGGCCGGCCGCTGATCGAAATCCACGCGCTCGAAGGCGGCGGCGAGGTGCTGGCGCTGTTCGGCACGATAGCCGACGACTACCGCTTCTCGTCGATGTTCAACACCTACACGCTCGGCGAACAACGCCCGTCACAGCCCGGGTCTGATCCTGCTCGCGCACATGGTCGCGGACTGCGTCGCCCGCGGACTGCGCAGCTTCGACATCGGCGTCGGGCGGGCGCATTACAAGTCGTTCTTCTGCCGGGAGCCGGAGCCGCTGTTCGACACGTTTCTCCCGCTCACGCGACGCGGGCCGCCTCGCCGCGGCCGCCTTCGGTACGGCCTTCGCGATCAAGCGTGTGATCAAGCAGAACCACGCCCTGTGGGCCGCGGTGCAGGCGCTGCGGCGGCGCGCGCGCGCGCGGATAGCGATCCTTACCGGCAATCGAATCATGCCGCGGCCTTGGTGCCGCCGGTGCCGGCTTCCGCACCGCGCGACGCGTTGACCAGCACGCTCACATTGGCAAAGCCCGCCTGCAGCAGCTGCTCGCGCACGAGCGCGGTCGCCGGATTGTCGAGCTCCGGCGCCACCAGCACCGCACGCGGCGCCAGCCGGGCGAGCCGCTCGAGCGACGGCTTCCGCGGCTGCGCCGGCATCGAGGACGACGTGATCGTAGCTGCGTCCGAGCGCCTCGATGGCGATCGACAGTTGCTGCGAGCCCATGATCGCAGCGGCGTCGAGCGGTCCTCCGGCCGTCCACGGCCGGCCATGATCAGGTGGACGCGGGAGTAACGGTCGCGCGTGATGATCTGCCCGAACGAGGCGGAACCCGCAACGAGCTCGGCGAGCCCAGGCGCAGCCGGATCGCTGGCGATGAGCGACGAGGTTGGGCGCGCCGAGCGTGAGATCGACCAGCACGACGCGCGACTGCTGGGCGAGGCTGCGGGCCAACGCGATCGCAGTCATCGTCGTACCGACATCGCGCATGGCGCCGACGACGGTGATCCGCCGGGCGCCCTCCCCGGCGGCGCCGAGATCGCGTGCCAGCCCCTCGATTGCATCGGGCGCAACGCCTGCCTGCGCACGCGCGCAGCCTCGATCGCCTTGCACGGCCGCGGCCAGCAATCCGCGGCCACGCTCGGGCCGGCACTGCGGTGGACGCACCGGCGTAGCAGCCGCCACCGACTGCATCGGCAGCGCTCTGAGCAATTCGCCGCTCAGGACGAAACCCGACGAGAGCACGAACATGGCGAGCGCCGCGACCAGGATGGTCGGAAGCTTCTTCGGCCAGGACGGCGTGTTGGACACGACCGCGGCGGAGATGATGCGGGCATCGGGCGCGGTCGCGCCGATGCTGTCGCGCGCGGTCGCCTCGCGGTACTTGGCCAGGTAGGATTCGAGCAGATCGCGCTGCGACTTGGCATCGCGCTCGAGCGCGCGCAACTGCACGTCCTGCTCGTTGGTGGACGCGGCCTGCCGCTTGAGCTGGTCGAGGCCGGAGCTGAGCCCATCCACCCTGCCGCTCGCGAGCTTGGCGTCGTTCTCGAGCGAGCGGGCGAGCCGGTCGGCTTCCGTGCGCATCTGCCGATCGAGATCGGCGATCTGCGCGCGCAGCTCCTTGATCCGGGGATGCTGGTCGAGCAGCGTCGAAGACTGCTCGGCGAGCTGCGCGCGCAGCGTGACGCGCTGCTCGGACAGCCGCCGCATCAACTCGGAATTGACGATGTCGGAGAATTCGATGGGCGTGCCCGCCTTCAACGCGTCGCGGATCAGCTTCGCCTTCGCTTCGGCATCCGACTTCTGCGCACGCGCGGAGGCGAGCTGCGCGTTGAAATCGCCGAGCTGCTGGTTCGACAGCGTCGTGTTGTTGTTGCCGATGAACAGATTGGTCTTGGCGCGATACTGCTCGACCTTCGCTTCCGCCTCCGCGACCTGGCTTGCGCAGCCGATCGATCTCGCCGGAGAGCCACGCGCCGGCGGCGCGCGTCTGCTCCTGCTTCGCGGCCTGCTGCAGAACCAGATAGCCCTCGGCGATCGTGTTGGCGACCTGCGCGGCGAGCTCCGGATCCTGCGACTCGAACTCGATGCGCGATCACGCGCGATTTCTCGACCTGGAAGGCCGACAGCCGCTCGAAATAGCTCTTGAACACCCGCTCCTCGGGCGTCATCGCCATCGGGTCCTTGATGATGCCGGTGAGGCTCAGGAGCGTGCGCAGCAGGCTCGGGCCGGCCAGGACGGGATCGAATTCCGGCCGCTCGGCGAGCTTGAGCTTCTTGATGACCTCGCGCGCGAGATCGCGCGACAGGATGAGCTGGACCTGGCTCGTCACCGCCTCCTGATCGACGGTGGTGCCGCGCTCGATCGTCCTTTCCGCGTCCGGCCGCAAAAAGATGTTCTCGCGGGTCTCGATCAGCACCCGCGCTTCGGACTTGTATCTCGGCGTGATCAGATTGACGGCCGCGAAGGCGATGGCCGCGGCGAGCAGCGTCAGGCCGGCGATCAGGAATTTCTTGCGCCAGAGCGCGCGGCCCAGCGCTCCGAGATCGATCTCGCCCGTCGGCGAAATGCCCGGCCGACCATCCGACTGCACGCCCGCTCGCATGACCATCTCACAACCAACGCGCACCCCGCGCGACTCGTAACCCAATTCCAAACGATTATGGTTGATGGCGCGTTAAGAACCGGCTTTGCCGCCTGCTCGCCGGCGCCGTCACGGAAAGGCGTTGTTAACCACGGCCGGCGCTAAGCTTTCCGTGAGCGGCAAGGGCGGGATGGCGGCTCGGGTCCATGGCTTGGCGCGCGCATACGTTAACGAAATCGTGAATTTCGACGTGACGAACCGAGCAGACGGCAGCCTCAACATCCTGCATGTCCTGCGCGCGCCGGTCGGCGGGCTGTTCCGCCACGTGCTCGACCTCGCGCGCGGGCCAGATTGCGCGCGGACATCGCGTCGGCCTCGTCGCCGATGCCTCGACCGGCGGCGCGCAGGCCGAGGCCAACGCTTGCGGAACTGGCGCCCGAGCTCGCGCTCGGCCTCAGCCGCGTCGCCATGAGCCGCCAGCTCGGCCTGCGCGACGTCACGGCCGTGCGCGCATGTTGCGCGGCGCGCGGCCGACGTCGGGGCCGACGTCGTTCACGGCCATGGCGCCAAGGGCGGCGCCTATGCGCGGCTTGCGGCGCGGGCGAGCGTGCCATCCGCGTCTACACGCCGCACGGCGGCAGCCTGCACTACGATTGGCGGCTCGCCGGCGGGCTTTCTCTATCTCGCCTCCGAGCGGCTGCTGATGCGACGCACCGACCTGTTCCTGTTCGAAAGCGCCTATGGCCGCGACGTCTTCCGCGCCAAGATCGGCGACCCCGGCGCGCCGCGCCCGGGTCGTGCACAACGGCGTCGCGCGAAGCCGAATTCGCGCCGATCGTCGCCGACGCGCGGGCGACCGACCTCGTCTTCGTCGGCGAATTGCGCATGCTCAAGGGCGTCGACGTGCTGATCGAGGCGCATCGCCATGCTGGCGCGCGACGGCCGCCGCGTCACCGCGACCATCGTCGGCGACGGCCCGGACCGGCCGGCGTTCGAGGCGCGGCGCGCAAAGAGCTCGGCGAGCGCGATCCGCTTCGTCGGCGCAATGCCGGCGCGCGCGGCCTTTGCGCTCGGGCGGCTTCTGGTGGTTCCGTCGCGCGCGGAATCGCTGCCCTACATCGTGCTCGAAGCCGCCGCCGCGGGCCTTCCGCTGATCGCGACCGATGTCGGCGGCATTCCGGAAATCTTCGGACCCGACGCCGCCGCCCTCGTCCGCCCCGATGACCCGGCGGCGCTGGCGCAGGCGATCGGCGCGGCCTTGCGGAATCCGACGCGGCGCGACGCTGACGCGGCGCCTGCAGGCGCGGGTGCGCGCCGAGTTCTCCGCCGACGTCATGACCGACGCCGTGCTTGCCGCCTATGGCGAAGCGCTAGCACGGCGACATGGTTAAGAAACCGTCGGATTTGCGCGTGCCGCCTAAGCATTTCTTGAAACTTTTTCGCTACCTAACTCACTGTGGCAAGAGCCGCTGCCGCGGCTCGCCCGAGATCAGTTCAGGCGTACGATGCTCGATTTCAACGCGCGCAAGATCATGAGTGCGGCCACGGCCGTCAGCACATCGGTGGACCAGGCGCCCGCCGGCACGCCGAAGGCCCTGTCGCCGGCGGCGCTCGATGCCGTCGCCGCAGCCGACCGTATCGGCCTGGTCGCCGATCGTGGTCGCCGGCACCGTGCGCATGATCGAATTCGCGCTGATCGCGCTCGTCGGACTTGCGGTCTATCTCGGCCTATGTCGTTCCGATCGACGGCTTCGAGTGGCACTACGTCGGGGCCATTCTCGGGATCGCCGTGCTGGCGATGCTCGCGTTCCAGGCCGCCGACATCTACCAGGTGCAGGCGTTCCGCGGCTACGAGAAGCAGTATTTCCGCCTCGCCTCGGCCTGGTCGGTCGTGTTCCTGCTCGCCATCGGCGTGACCTTCTTCGCCAAGGTCGGCGATCACTACTCGCGCGTCTGGCTCGGCACCTTCTACGTCGTCGGCCTGGTGACGCTGCTCGGCGTTCCGACGCGCGCTGTTCCTGCTGGTGCGCCGCTGGACGCGGCGAGGGCCGGCTCGACCGCCGCACCGTCGTGGTCGGCGCCGACGAGCGCGGCGAGGCGCTGATCAAGTCGCTCGCCGCGCAGCGCGACTCCGACGTGCGCGTCCTCGGCGTGTTCGACGACCGCGGCGACGATCGCGCGCCGACCGACGTCGCCGGACCGCCAGAAGCTCGGCACCGTCGACGACCTCGTCGAATTCGCGCGCCGCACCCGCATCGATCTCGTGATCTTCTCGCTGCCGATCTCGGCCGAGAGCCGCATCCTGCAGATGCTGAAGAAGCTGTGGGTGCTGCCGGTCGACATCCGGCTCGTCGGCGCATTCCAACAAGCTGCGGTTCCGCCCGCGCGCCTATTCCTATATCGGCAACGTCCCGGTGCTCGACGTGTTCGACAAGCCGATCACCGACTGGGACGTGGTGATGAAATGGCTGTTCGACAAGATCGTCGGCAGCCTCGTGCTGCATCGCCGCCGCGCCGCTGATGCTGCTCACCGCGATCGCGATCAAGCTCGACAGCCGCGGGCCGGTGTTCTTCAAGCAGAAGCGCTACGGCTTCAACAACGAGCTGATCGAGGTCTACAAGTTCCGCTCGATGTATGTCGACCAGTGCGACGCCACCGCCTCGAAGCTGGTGCAGAAGGGCGATCCGCGCGTCACCCGGGTCGGCGCCTTCATCCGCAAGACCTCGCATCGACGAGCTGCCGCAGCTCTTCAACGTCGTGTTCAAGGGCAACCTGTCGCTGGTCGGCCCGCGCCCGCACGCGGTGCACGCCAAGGCCGACGAACCGGCTCTACGACGAGGCGGTCGACGGCTATTTCGCCCGCCACCGCGTCAAGCCCGGCATCACCGGCTGGGCGCAGATCAACGGCTGGCGCGGCGAGACCGACACCGACGAGAAGATCCAGCGCCGCGTCGAGCACGACCTCTACTACATCGAGAACTGGTCGGTGCTGTTCGACCTCTACATCCTGGCGAAGACGCCGCTCGCGCTCGCCAAGACCGAGAACGCGTACTGATGACGGTCACGCCGCCGCCTGCACGACTGCCGTCGCCGGGCCGCCGCCTCGCCATCGAGTCGCTGCGCGGCGCGCTGCTCTGGCTGATCGGCTTCTGCCGGCGCCTTCGTCTTCATCGAGCCGAGCCCCTACGAGATCGTCGGCGCTGCTCACGATCTTCCTGTTCGCCGCTGACCGGCCTGTCGCTGCGCGCGGCGCTGATGCCGCTGCGTGCTGCTGCTCGTTCTCCTGAACATCGGCTATGCGATCGCGGTGCGTGCAGGTGAGCGACCAGACCAAGCCGGTGATCTGGGTGCTGGTCTCGGCCTTTCTTGCCGACCACCGCGATCTTCTATGCCGCGATGCTCGGCGCCAATACGCAGCAGCGGCTCGAGCTGCTGATGCGCGGCTATCTGGCAGCGGCGCTGATCGCCTCGCTCGTCGCGATCGCCGCCTATTTCCGCCTGTTCGGCGGCGCTCTCCGACCTGTTCCTGCTCTACGGCCGCGCGCGCGGCACCTTCAACGATCCGAACGTGCTCGGCGCGTTCCTGGTGCTGCCGGCGACTGCTCGTGTTCCAGCGCATGCTGGCGGGACGCCTGGTCATCCGCAGCACGTTCACGCTGCTCGTGATGCTCGCGGCCCTGCTGCTCTCCTTCTCGCGCGCGGCCTGGGGCCAGTTCGCGCTTCGCGGCGGTCGTTGTTGATGGTCCTGACCTTCGTCACCAGCCGATCGGCGAACGAGCGCATTCGCATCGTCCTGATCGCGTTCTCGGCGCTTGTGGTGATCGCCGCGCTCGTCGCGGCGCTGTTGTCGATCGACCAGGTCGCCGACCTGTTCAAGGAGCGCGCCACGCTCGACCAGAGCTACGACGTCGGGCGCTACGGCCGCTTCGGCCGCTACGTGCTCGGCGCCGAGCTCGCGCTCGAACATCCCGTTCGGGATCGGGCCGCTGCAATTCTCGCAGTTCTTCGCCGAGGACCCGCACAACACCTTTCTCAACGCCTTCATGTCCGGCGGCTGGCTCGGCGGCTTCGCCTATCTGACGCTGTCGCTGGTGACGCTCGTGATGGGCATGCGCTTCGTGTTCGTGCGCACGCCGTGGCAGCCGATCTACCACGCGGTCTACGCCGCCTTCGTCGGCGTGCTCGTGCGAAAGCGTCATCATCGACATCGACCACTGGCGCCACTATTTCCTGATCCTCGGCGTGCTGTGGGGCCTGATGGCGGCCTCGCGGCCCTATCTGGCCGCCGCGCCGGTCCGGCGGCCACGGCTCTATCCGAGGCGCGCCGGCCTGATCCGGCGCCCTTGCACGTTCGGCGGCGTCAGCGTAGACGACTGTCGGCGGAGCGTAGCGCAGCCCGGTTAGCGCACCAGTCTGGGGGACTGGGGGTCCCGAGTTCAAATCTCGGCGCTCCGACCAATCACCTCATTCGCTGTCCGGCTTTTTCGCGGTCATTTCGCTGGTCACTTGCTGCTTGGGCGAGGCCTGCGATGCTGCCGCCCGACATGCCGAGTTCCTTGAGCAGCCCGTCGATGATCGGTGACTGCCCACGGTGCGCAAGAGCCGCCGCGACCACCTGCTCGGCCGCAAGCACCCATCACACGTTGCTGCGGTCGTCCGCGCCGGCGACGGCATTCGTCTCTGCCACTTCCCACCCGAGCCGGTCGCACATCGCCCGCAGGCGGGCATTGTCGCGGTGCCGCAGCATGATCAGGCCGGATCGAACATCCTTCGCGGCGTACGCGGCCTCGTCGGTTGGGTCGTAACGAATTTCAATGATACGACGCGGGCCCGTTCGCTTGACCAGTGCAGCGCCGCGCACGGGGCCGCGGACCATCTCGATCGCGCGCCGCAGCAGCGCCTCTCTCTCGTCGAGCTCCTTGTCGGCTTCGGCCAGGACCGAGGCGACGAGCGAAGGCGCCGACACCGCTTCGGCCGGACGGGACCCGCTTTCACCAACTTCACCGCTGAAGACCAATCGCCGCTCGACCTCGTTGCAGGAACGACACTGCAAGGTCTGGCGCTCGTAGCCCGGCACCATCATGGTGTCGTCGCGCTCGACCCGCACGACGTGCATCTCTGCACCGCACGCAATACAACGCATTACGCTACTCACTCTTGAACAACAGGCGTCTGAACAACAGGCGTCTGAACGCAGTGAAGTTGTATACTGCATAAAGAATGTTCCCGGTATGTGGCTGTGTTGTGACAAAAACACCAAGCCAGGCCGGCGGGCGAGTTTTAGTTGCAATGAAACCGCGGGGGTAACTTCGTCCCCCTCGCGGCGCGGCTACCCAAAGCTTCAACGCAACAATGGCTTGAGTTCAGCAACGGCCCCAGTTCAAGCAAGGCCTTCGACACGGGCTCACTCGCCCGGATCCACCGGCCGCCCACGCAGCTTTGCGACCGTCCGCGACCACACGCTCGGCGCCGCCACCCCGTGGTCGATTGGAGGCGGAGGCTCGGCGGCGGGGGGATGAACCGGCATCGGCACATTGGCCACCGGCGTCTTCTCCCGCGTGAATACCAAGCGGCGCTCGATGTCATTGCAGCCCGTGCACTGCAAGGTGTGGTGCTCGTAACCGGTCACCATCATGGTGGTGTCCGGTACCGCCTGCACCAGGCGCATCTCCGCACCGCACGCGATACAAAGCATCGCACCACCCCACCGTCATACCACAAGTGGTCATGGGGCACCGTTGCCGCCCCTGCTGTCAAGCCGGCGCACGGACGTGACATCCGATTGTCGGAGGCATGTGGCTACCTTGCCACGATCAGATACGTTCCTCGGACGCGTCTAGCCGCACGCAGCGGCAGCAAGACCATTCAGGAAGACCGAACCATCCCGGCAAGCCGCTCCACCTGAGTGGCGAGGTTTGACGCCGCTTGCTCGACCTCATCCGAGATGCCGAGTGTACGCTTCGACGCCGCGGTCATGCCTTCAATCAGCCGCCGTCACGCACATAGGCCCACAGGAGTTTCACGTCGTCGTCGCTCACCTTGTCGCGCCAAGGCGGCATCGCCGGCGGCTTGCCGTTGAGCACCGCATTGCGGAAGCGCTCGAAGTCGTCCTTGGGAAACTTGCGCAGGTCGAAGGTCACGCCGCCCGGATTGACCATGTCGCGGCCATGGCAGGTCACGCAGAAATCGTCATAGACACTGCGGCCAAGCTCGGCGTCGTCGGCATGCGCGGGGAAGCACAACGATGCTGTCGAAATCACAAGCGCCGGAAAGATCCGGCGCCATCCAGTCCTGCAACTTTTCGCGCGCGGCGCACGCGTCATTCTCACACCTTCTTCTGCCGCAGCGCTGCAATTTGAATGGGCGGGATCCACGGCTTGTCGGCCCAGGCGACGCCCTTGCGGGCGACTTGCGCGTCGATGAGATACGGCTTGCCTTCGACCGTGTGCTTGCGCGCCCGCGCAAGCGCCTCGCGCAATTGCGCGGGGCTTTCCACCACCTCGCCGTCGACGCCGAAGCCCTTGGCGATCGCCGCCATGTTCATGTCGGGGCTGCCCAGGTAGTCGTGCACGAACTGACCGGTCTGCACCATGCGGCCGCCGGGCACGTTGTTGATCACCCGCGAGTGTGGACCGCCATAGGCATGGTTGTTGTAGACCACGGTGATCACCGGAAGCTCGAGCCGAGCCATGTTCCACAGCGCGGTCGGGCCGAAGATGAAGGAGCCGTCGCCGACCAGGCAAATCACCTGCTGGTTCGGACGCGCGAGCTTGACGCCCGCCGCCGTGCCGACGCCGGAGCCGAGATGGGCGCCGTAATAGAAGAACAACTCGCGTCCGCCGATCGGGTTGAAGTCGAACGAGTGCATCGCCACCGATCCCGCTTCGTGCACGATGATGGCGTCGGGATCGGCGAATTTCGCGACCTCCCACGTCACCCGGTCGGCGATGATCGGGCTCTGGTCCCAGTCGGGATTGTTCGCCACCTGCGCGCGCGCGGCCCTCGCCCATTCGCTGAACTTGCGCACATCGGCCGTGCGCTCGACGGCCTTCTGCTTGAGGGCGGGCGTGAGCAATTGCTCCACCGCCGCGATCAGGTCGTCGAGGCCATAACCGACGTCGCAGACCAGCGGCACTTCCGTGAGCATCACATTGCCCATGCTGCCGTGGTCGATGCGCATGTCGATGAATTTCGGTCCGCGCGGCACGATCGGCGCCGCGCCGCTGTGCTGGAACTTGTTGCCGACATTGATGATCACGTCGGCGCTCTTGGGGTAGTTGAGCGAGTTGAGGCTGTTGCCGGCGAGATTTCCGACCCAGAGCGGATGCGTCTCGGGGAAGTTGGCGTAGAGCTGGCGCACCTGCGTCACCGGCATGCCGAGCATCTCGGCGAGCTTCACCGCCTTGCCGGCCGCCTTTGCCTTGTAGATCTCGTCGCCGGTGACCATCAGCGGCATCCGCGCCTCGACCAGGAGCTTGGCCGCGCGCTGGATCTCGTCCGGATTGGGGCGCACCCGCATGCGCGGATCGATCAGCTCCTGCGCGATGATCTCGGTGCGGACGCGCTCGTCGTTGTAGTCGGAATGCCAGGAGATGTAGGCGGGCCCATAGGGCGGCGTCCACGCCGCCTTGAAGCCGCGGCGGATGGTCTCCGGAATCATGTCCGCCCGCCGCGCGAGCCAGGTGTATTTGGTGATCGGCTGGACCATCTGCTCCTGGTTGGCGACTTCCTCGAAGCCGTCGCGTCCGGCGCGCCGGGTCTGGTCGGTGCGATAGGAGTAGACGACGAGCGGCGTCTGCTCCTTGAAGGCGTTGAACATCTGGCCGACGGCATTGGCCATGCCGACAACGGCCGCCTGCATGACGATCGCCGGCTCGCCGGAGGCCTTGATGTAGCCCGCGGCCATGGCGGCGCCGGGCCCCTCGTGCGGCGTGAGGATGTATTTGAGCTGCGGCCGGTCCACCAACGCTTCGTAGAATTGCGCGTCCTCGCTGGCGGAATTGCCGAACACGTATTTCACGCCGCAGGCGATCAGCTGGTCCGCAAAGGCCGCGCCGCCCGCGCCCTGGAACGGCTTTACACCGGCGATCGCGGCCGCCGCCGGCGCAGTCGCCGCGGGCGCAGCCGTCGCTGGCGCAGCCGGGGTGGGGCCGGCCCCCTGCGCGTAGCTTACCGTGGCGACCGCCGTGAGCACGGATTGGGCGGCGCTTGCGGTCAGGCCGGCCTTGGTCAGACCGCCGACGAAGCCGCGCCGCGATATCTTCTTCGACAAATATTCCGCAACCAGCTCTCGCATCGTTCGCTCCCTTTTGAGCTTCCTGCCGGCCGTCACTGTCTCGACTGGGTGGCTGGCTTCGGGCCGAAATCCGCGACAAGGTAATCGGCCATCAGCTTGATCTCGTCCGCCGTCCACAGTCCGCCGCGTCCGACCATGCGGTAGATCGCGGCCTCCCAGCCGCGACGATCGGTGCGGTGATCTCGAAACATCGCGTCGGTGTGGCACTGAAAACACTTGCTCATGACCACGCTACGCCCGGGATGTTGCACCGCCGATGGTTGCGCGGCCTCCTGAGCCTCCGCCGGCGCGGCCAGCAGCAGCGGCACGCAGGCGAGCACGACACCGACATTTCGCCGGAGGGTCATCGTTTCGCTCCCGAACGTTTTCTTGCGGCCGTATCGGCCGAAGCCATTGCTGCAATATTACTCGAAGGCGGCGTTCGGCGCCAGCAAGGCGCCGGCGCTGTTCCAGGTCGGAACACTCAGAACGGCGTCGCGAATGTCAGCCTGAGGGCTAATGGCGCGCGTGCAACAATCAGATTTTTTCCGCGACCACAGCGTCGAGGAGCCGCTTGCACTCGGTCAAGTCTTGGAGGGCCGCCTGCAATTTCTGTCGGTCTTCCCGCGCCAGACCGGCCGGTGCGACCACGCGCGGTGCAGCCGGCCCTGCCTCGGAGACCTCCGACTGATCGTCCTGATCGTCCTCATCGGAGTCGCCGTCATCGGCGGCTTCGGCAGGTTGAAGGCTTGGCTGCGGGGCACCGGGTTGCCAGACGCTCTGCACGAAACGCACGCCCTGCTCACGCAGCAGGCGCTGCACGCCGCGGATCGTATAGCCCTCTCCATAAAGGAGATGGCGAATCCCGCGCAGCAGGTCGATGTCGTCGGGGCGATAATAGCGCCGGCCGCCGCCGCGCTTCATCGGCCTGATCTCGCGGAAGCGGCTCTCCCAGAACCGCAGCACATGCTGCGGAACGTCGAGCTCCTCCGCCACTTCGCTGATGGTCCGGAATGCGTCCGGTGCCTTCTCCACCGCCGCTCGGCTCCCCTATGAGTTACTTATGCTCGCCGGAATCGGAATTGATGCGCTGCTTGAGGATTGCCGATGGCTTGAACACCATTACCCGGCGCGGCGAGATCGGCACTTCCTTGCCGGTCTTGGGATTGCGCCCAATTCTCTGGCCCTTCTTGCGCACGACGAAAGAGCCAAAAGAAGAGAGCTTCACCGTCTCGCCCCGCTCCAGGCAGTCGGTGATCTCCTTCAACACGAGCTCGACCAGCGTGGCAGATTCGGTGCGGGACAATCCTACCTTCTGGTAGACTGCCTCGCACAAATCCGCGCGTGTGACCGTTTTTCCCGTCATCGCCAGCCCCGCCTACGGCGATCAAGATATCTCTCTGAATTATCAGACGATATTAGCTTGGGCGCGACCGGTCAACGGGGCGTGTGGGGAAGATTGTGGGCGGTTTTCACCACCTGACCAGGGCCGACCCCCAGGTGAAGCCCCCGCCCATGGCCTCCAGCATCACCAGATCGCCACGTTTGATGCGGCCATCCGCTACCGCGGCAGTGAGCGCCAGCGGAATCGAAGCCGCCGACGTGTTACCGTGCTTGCCTACGGTGCTGACCACCTTTTCCGGGGCAATGCCGAGCTTCCTGGCGCTATCGTCGATGATGCGCTGATTGGCCTGGTGCGGAACGAACCAGTCGATGTCGGCGGCGGTATAGCCGGTCGCCTTGAAGGCGTCCTCGATCACGTCGGTGATCATGGCCACCGCGTGCTTGAAGACGGCCCGGCCCTCCATGCGCAAGTGTCCGACGGTCTGGGTCGAGGACGGACCGCCGTCGACATAGAGCTTGGACTTGTGGCGGCCGTCGGAACGCAGGTGGCTGGTGAGGACGCCACGGTCGGTCCGCGTGCCGGGCTGCGGCTGCGCCTCGAGCACCACCGCACCCGCGCCGTCGCCGAACAGCACGCAGGTGCCGCGGTCGTTCCAATCGAGGATGCGCGAGAACGTCTCCGAGCCGATCACCAGCGCGCGCTTGAACGCGCCGGTCCTGAGGAGACCATCGACGGTCGCAAGGCCGAACACGAAGCCCGAGCACACCGCCTGCAGGTCGAAGGCCGCGCCTTGCGTGATGCCGAGCCCGGCTTGAATCTGGACGGCGCTGGCGGGAAACGTGTTGTCGGGAGTGGAGGTCGCCAGCACGATCAGGTCGATCGACTGCGCGTCCACGCCCGCCGCGGCGAGCGCCGCGCGCGCGGCCGCGAGCCCCATGTCCGAGGTCGTTTCGCCCTCGGCCGCGATGTGCCGCTCGCGAATGCCGGTACGCTGCGCGATCCATTCGTCGGAGGTGTCAACCATCCGCGACAATTCGGAGTTGGTGAGGACCCGGCTCGGAAGATAACTGCCGCAGCCGAGCACGACCGAACGCGTGATGGTCACGAGGCCAAACTCCGCACGAGATTTCCCGGGCCCGGTTGCGGCGGCTCGGATGGCCCCTTGCCCAGCGTCTGGCCGATCTTGGCGAGCAAATCGTGGCGCACCAACTCGTGGCCGCGATCGATTGCATAGGCGAAGCCCTCGGCGTCGATGCCGCCATGGCTCTTGATGACGATGCCGTTGAGGCCGAGGAAGACGCCGCCGTTCGACTTGCGCGGATCCATCTTGTCGCCGAGCGCGCGAAACGCGCCGCGCGCCAGGAGATAGCCGAGCTTCCTCGCCCAGCTGCGGCGCATCTCGCTCCTGAGCATATGAACGAGCTGACGCGCAGTCCCTTCAGCCGCCTTGAGCGCTATATTGCCGGTAAATCCTTCGGTCACCACCACGTCCACTGTCCCCTTGCCGATGTCGTCGCCCTCGACAAAGCCGGCATACGCGAATTGTGGCCATTGGCCTTCGCGCAACATACGGCTGGCTTCTCGCACTTCTTCAAGTCCTTTCGCCTCCTCCACCCCGATGTTGAGCAGACCCACCGTCGGCCGCTCGAGCCCGAACAACACCCGCGCCATGGCGCTGCCCATGGCGGCCATGTGGACGAGATGCCCGGCGTCGGCGCCGATGGTGGCCCCGAGATCGAGCACGATCGACTCGCCCTTGAGCGTCGGCCAGATCGCCGCGATCGCCGGCCGATCGATCCCCGCCATGGTCCGGAGCTCGAACTTGGCCATGGCCATGAGCGCCCCGGTATTGCCGGCGGAAACCGCAACGTCCGCCTCGCCCTTCTTGACGGCGTCGATGGCGAGCCACATCGAGGACTTCCACCGGCCCTTGCGTAGCGCCTGGCTCGGCTTGTCGTCCATCTTGATCGCCACATCCGTGTGGATGACGCGCGAAGCCGCCTTGAGCTGTGGACAGGCGTCGAGCAGCGGGTCCACCACCGCGCGATCGCCGAACAGCAGGAATTCGATGTCGGGATGACGCCTGAGCGACCGTTCGGCGCCCGGTACGACCACCGCTGCCCCATGGTCTCCCCCCATGGCGTCAAGCGCGATGCGGACTTTCTGGGGCATGGCGTGACAATACCGCGTCGGCCGGGGACACAACAGGGGGCGCAAAATCACCCCTGCTTACCACCCCGCCCCTTTTCCTGTCCTTTCTTCAGCGCTGCCAGCGCTTCGAAAGGATGCGCGGAATCATCGCCGGCTGCCGGCGCCTCGAACACGGCGTCCGGTTTGCGGGCATATGGATCGATGCCGAGGATCAGGAATTCGGTGGCAATCGCGCCGAGATCGACCGCGCCGTCGATCAACTCGTCGGGCGCGTCGGGCGCCATCTCCACCTCCGCGGCGCCCTCGGACGGCGCCCCCGCAGCCGGCACGAAGGCGAGGTCGATCGGCTCATCGATCGTGCTCTCGATCGGCTCGAGCGTCACCACGCAGGTCTGCTCGACGGTGGCCGACACGCGGCCGACCACGCGCAGGCCGCCGCGGCCGTGCCGCGTGACGTCGAACTCGGCGACAAGACGCGGCAAGCCCGCAACACCGGCAAGCTCGGCAGTGGCGGCACGCGTCTCCGGGTCGGCCACGAGATCGAGATGCCGTCCGGTCTCGGGCACGTTGCTCTCATCGAGCCGCACGCTCCAGGGACGTCGAGCCAAAGCTTCGGGCATCCGGGTCATGCGCCGACCGTCAGTGGTTCGGGATCGGGAAACGCGAGCTCCGCGCGTTCGAACCCTTCGGCGTCCAGCGCGGCCAGCCGTCGTACAGCCTCGCGGACATAGGCCGCCAGCCGCGCGGCCGCTGCCGGTTCCGAGGCCCCGGCAAATACATTGCGCTGTAAGGTGGCCGCAAGCGGCTCGTCGCCGGGCGCCGCCAGGGCCGCCTGGTAGGCCGCCTGCCGGCCATAGAACGCCTCCCCGATCCGGCGCATTTTTCGCGGCACCGCAAGGTCGCCCACCCCCATCTCGCGCAGGCTTTCGTCCATGTCCCGACAGAACCGGTCGAACAGCTCCTGCCCGAGCGCCCGCGCCGGCGGCGCCTCGCCCTCCAAGCGCCGCAGCAGCAACACGGCATGGAGCATGATCATCTCCATGCGGCCGTTTACCGTGTCCGGGACGCCATAGCTGCGGTAAAATGCCGGTACTCGCGCCTGCGCCACGATGGTGCCATAGAGAGACGCGATGATCCGTTCCCGCGGGGTGTGGCGAAATAAACGAAATATCATAGAGTTAGCTCAGCACCCGCGACCGGTTGTGGACGAAACCGCCTTTGCAGGGGGTCGGCCTCGCCCGGTACGTCAATGCGCCAGCGAATGCAAGTCGATGCGCCAGCGAATGCGACACGTGATATGGGAACCTCAATCGCTATGAAAAGCCCGCGCCCAACCCGCCCGTCCGGCATGGCCTCGCCCAAACTCGTGGCGGCCGTGGTGGCGCTCGGGCTGCTGCTCGGCGGCTGTTTCTCCGAGACCTATCAGCGCGGCTATATCGTGCCGGAAGGCGCACTCGAGCAGATCCCGATCGGATCCACGCAGGAGCAGGTGCTGATCGTGCTCGGCACGCCCTCGACCGTCGCAACGGTGAGCGGCGAGGCGTTCTATTACATTTCGCAGCGCGCCGAACGCGCCATCGGCTTCATGCCGCAACAGGTCGTCGACCAGCGCGTGGTCGCGGTCTATTTCGACAAGAACCGCCGAGTGCAGCGCCTCGCCAACTACGGCATGCAGGACGGCAGGCTGTTCGACTTCGTCAGCCGCACCACTCCGACCGGCGGCAAGGACTACGCCTACATCAACGCCATGTTCAAGATCTTCTAAGCGCTCAAGCCGAAGCGCTTCACTCCATCTTGATGCCCGCCGCGCTGATCACGGCACCCCAGCGCTTGGTCTCGGCCGCGATGTAACGGGAAAAATCCTCCGGCGAGCCGAGCGGCAGCGTGAGTCCCTGCGCAACAAGGCGATCGCGCATGTCGGGCGCGGAGAAGGCTTTGGTCGCCTCCGCATTGAGCCATTCGACGATCGGCCGCGGCGTTGCGGCCGGCACGAGCAGGCCGAACCAGGGGCCGCCCTCCAGCTCCGGCATCCCCACTTCCGCCGTGGTCGGAACGTCGGGCAGCGCGGCGATCCGCTGCGGCGCCGCCACCGCGAGGGCACGGACCTTGCCGGCGGTGACCTGCGGGACGGCGAGCGTCTGAATATCGAACATCATCGAGACGTGGCCGGCGAGGAGGTCCTGCACGGCCGGTGCGGCGCCGCGGTAGGGCACGTGCACGATATCGATGCCTGCGATCTGCTTGAGCTGCTCGGCCACGATGTGGCCCGAGCTGCCGTTGCCCTGCGAGGCGTAGGTCAGCTTCTTCGGGTTGGCCTTGGCGTAGTCGACCAGCTCCTTCATCGATTGCGCGGGAACGGAGGGGTGAACGACCAGCACGTTGGACGATTTCGCCACCAGGCTGACCGGGGCAAAATCCTTGGCGGCATCGTAGGGCAGCTTCAAAAGATGCGGCAGGATCGCCTGCGTGGCGTGAAATCCCACATAGACGGTGTAGCCGTCGGGCGGCGACTTGGCGACGAAGTCGGCCGCGATCGTGCCGGTCGCGCCCGTCTTGTTTTCGGCGACGGCGGTCTTGCCGCCCTCGCTTAGCTTCAGCGCGAAGGCGCGGCCGACGATGTCGGCAACGCCGCCGGGCGGCGTCGGCACGATGATCTTGATCGGCTGCGACGGATATTGCTGGGCCTGCGCCGGCAGCGCAGCGCACGCGAGCATGCCCGCCAGCAGCACGGCAAAATGTCTGAGATACGGATTTGCAGCCATTATGATGTTCCCTGGGTTTGTTCGACTTTTATTGGGTGGAGAATAGCACACGGGCGGCCCACCACGCGACTTGTCGGCGCGGCCTGTGGACAGGCCGACAGCGAAAACCCCACGGCACGTGCCGCGGGGTTCGCCCAGGTCCGAGCTGTTCAAGCGCTGGGCCGTAGGTTGGGTCGAGTTCTTTACGAGACCCAACGCTTCGGCCCGTGATGGTTGGGTCTCGCAAACGCTCGACCCAACCTACGGGTGCTCAGCTCAGTGCGCCAGCACCGCCAACAGCAGCAGCGCCACGATGTTGGTGATCTTGATCATCGGGTTCACGGCGGGTCCCGCCGTGTCCTTGTAGGGATCGCCGACGGTGTCGCCCGTCACCGCGGCCTTGTGGGCGTCCGAGCCCTTGCCGCCGTAGTGGCCGTCCTCGATGTATTTCTTGGCGTTGTCCCAGGCGCCGCCGCCCGAGGTCATCGAGATCGCGACGAACAGCCCGGTGACGATGACGCCGAGCAGCATGGCGCCGACCGCGGAGAACGCCGCCGATTTGCCAACCGCCCCGCCGCCGGCGATCCAGTAGACCAGGAAATACACCACGATCGGCGACAGGACCGGCAGCAGCGAGGGGATGATCATCTCCTTGATCGCGGCGCGGGTCAGCAGGTCGACCGCCTTGCCGTAGTCGGGCTTGTCGGTCCCCTGCATGATGCCGGGCTTCTCACGGAACTGCCGGCGCACCTCTTCCACGATCGCCGACGCGGCGCGGCCGACGGCGGTCATGCCCATCGCGCCGAACAGATAGGGCAGCAGGCCGCCGAACAAGAGACCGACCACGACGTAGGGGTTGTTCAGCGAGAAATCGAGCTGGACCCCCTGGAAGTACGGAAACTTCGAGGTGTTGGCGATGAAGTACTTCAGGTCCTCATTATACGCCGCGAACAGCACCAGCGCACCGAGGCCGGCGGAGCCGATGGCATAGCCCTTGGTCACCGCCTTGGTGGTGTTGCCGACGGCGTCGAGCGCGTCGGTCGATTTGCGCACCTCCTTCGGCAGTCCGGCCATCTCGGCAATGCCGCCGGCATTGTCGGTGACCGGACCGAAGGCATCGAGCGCCACGATCATGCCGGCGAGCGCGAGCATGGTGGTGACGGCGATCGCGATGCCGAACAGTCCGGCGAGTTTGAAGGTCACCAGGATGCCCGCGATGATCACGATGGCGGGAAGCGCCGTCGCCTCGAGCGAGATGGCGAGACCCTGGATGACGTTGGTGCCGTGTCCTGTCACCGACGCCTTGGCGATCGACTGCACCGGGCGGAAATTGGTGCCCGTATAGTATTCGGTGATCCAGATGATCAGCCCGGTCACGGCCAATCCGACGACGCCGCAGAGAAACAGCGACATTCCGGTAAAAGACTGTCCCGGCACGGCACCGAAGCCCACCAGATAGTGCGTCACGAGCGCGACGCCGCCGAGCGAGAGCACGCCGGTCACGATCAGGCCGCGGTAGAGCGCGCCCATGATCGACTGGTTGGCCGGCAGCTTGACGAAGAAGGTGCCGACGATCGAGGTGATGATGCAGATGCCGCCGATGGCGAGCGGATAGGTCATCATGTTGAGCAGCACGTCGGCGCCGGCGGTGCGGAAGAAGATCGCCGCCAGCACCATGGTGGCGACCGCGGTCACCGCATAGGTCTCGAACAGGTCGGCCGCCATGCCGGCGCAGTCGCCGACATTGTCGCCCACGTTGTCGGCGATGGTGGCGGGATTGCGCGGATCGTCCTCCGGGATGCCGGCCTCGACCTTGCCCACGAGGTCGCCGCCCACATCCGCGCCCTTGGTGAAGATGCCGCCGCCGAGACGGGCGAAGATCGAGATCAGCGAGGCGCCGAAGCCGAGCGCCACCAGCGCGTCGATGACGGTGCGGTCATCGGGCGTCATGCCTCGCGGGCCGATCAGGAAGACGAAATAGAGCGTGACGCCGAGCAGCGCGAGGCCGGCGACCAGGAGCCCGGTGATCGCACCGGCCTTGAAGGCGAGCTCGAGCCCGCCCGCGAGCGAGGTGGTGGCGGCCTGGGCCGTGCGCACGTTGGCGCGCACCGAGACGTTCATGCCGATGAAGCCGGCGGCGCCCGAAAGCACCGCGCCGATCAAGAAGCCGAAGGCCTGCAGCCAGCCGAGGAAATAGGCGATGATGAGGAAAATCACGATGCCGACGATGCCGATGGTGGTGTATTGGCGCTTGAGATAGGCCTGCGCGCCTTCGGCGACCGCCGCGGCGATCTCCTGCATGCGCGCATTGCCCGGATCGGCCGCGAGCACCGAACGGATCGCCCAGATGGCGTAGAGGATGGCGAGCACGCCGCAAAGGACGATCAGCCAGAGAGCTGTCATTGTTCAAACCCCGATTTTATGGAAGCGCGCCTGGCAGAGACCCCCTGCCCGGCTGCCGCCGCGCCGGGCCGGCATTAACGCCTGCTCGCCCGGCCGAAAGTGGCGCGGATATAGCCAAAAACACAACCACAGTGCAACGGCGGATATCCCCAGGGACAGATATGGGCCGTCGCCCCGGACCAAACGGATCCTGCGGAAAACACGGCATGTTCCCACGCCGGCGCACAACTTGTGTCTGTGCCGGCGATCGAATATGAGAACGCGATTGGACGCGGCATGCGGGCGTGGGGACATCCGGGCATGGCGACGATTCCTTCCAATGTCGTGGATACCGACGCCGTGCGACCGCACGAGCGGTTCGCGCTCTGGCGCACCGTCTTGGCTGCGACCCACGAGGCGCAACTGCCGGAGGACCGCGATCCCGCCACGTTCAGCGCGTTCGCCCGCGGCTGGCATCTCGGGCATTCGCTGGTGGTCGAGACGCGCTCCACGGCGCAGCATCTGTCGCGTTCGCCGCGCACGATCCGCGCCGATCAGTACGATCACTACATCGTTCGCCTGCAGCGGCGGGGCACTTGGACCGGCGAGATCGACGACCGCACGGTCGAGGCCGGATGCGGGAGCGTGGCGGTGCTCGACATGGCGCGCCCGAGCACCGCGCAGGTGACCGAGATCGAGAACGTCAACGTTATCCTGCCACGCGACGCGCTCGACGAAGTTCTCGCGCCGTTCGATATGCACGGCCTCGTCCTCAACGGCGCCATGGGGACTTTGCTGCGCAGCCACCTGATGTCACTCACGCTCAACCTGCACCGAATGCAGGCCGCAGATGCCGGTCACGTCGCCGGCGCAACGTTGAACCTGGTGGCTGCATGCCTGGCGCCGTCACGCGATGCCGTGGAGCGGGCCCGAGCGCCGCTCGAAGCGGCGCGGCTCACCGAGGTCAGACGCTACATCGATCGCAATCTGTGCTCGCCTGATCTCTCCCCGCAGAGCATCAGCCAGGCGCTGGGCCTGTCGCGTTCCACGCTCTATGCGCTTTGCGAGCCACTCGGCGGCGTCGCCGCCTTCATCCAGAAGCGCAGGCTCGATCGCGTCCACGCGGTCCTGGCCGACCCGCACAATCGTGACCGCATTTCGGAGGTCGCGCACCAGCACGGGTTCGTCAGCGGGCCGCATTTCAGCCGCGCGTTCCGGCGGGCTTTCGATTACAGCCCGCGCGAGGCGCGCGACGCCGGCGTGTCCCGGCGCGCACGCATCGGCGCAGGACAGCCCAACGTCGGCATCGATCTGGGGGCCTACGAGAACTGGGTTCGCCGGCTGCGCGTCTGATCTCGACGGGCAACGATGCAAACGCGCGCGACGGCGACGCGTTTCGTTCTTGCAAAAATAGGACGGATTGCCTGCGCGTCCGAAAACTTGCCTATCCGTCCGAAGCGGAATCAGGCAACGCATGCCTCCGGTCGGCCTTTTAGTGACCTGAACGCGAATCGCACCGGCACAATTGCGCACGACCGCGGCACGTTTTGTTCTTGAAAGAAAGAACAATTGCCTACGCGTTCAAAAACTTGTCTGTCCGTCTGAAACGGTATCAGGCGGCTCACTCGAATAGGTCGCGCATCGAACTCCCATCGACGCGATGGTCATCCGCGCGCAACGAACAAAAGCAAATAACACTGCCGAGCGGCGCCTTCTGCCAAGAACGAAGTGAGCAGCGGCTCCCTACGCCATCCGCGTGCGATTGCGCAGCGCGCCCCAGAGCAGCAGCGCGCCCGCCGCCAGCACGACCGGAAACACCACCTCGTTCACCGTGGCCCAGCCGAAATTCGCGAGCAGCATGCCGGACGAGAACGAGCCGATCGCCATCGAGCCGAACACCAGGAAATCGTTGAACGCCTGCACCTTGTTGCGCTCGTTCGGCCGATGACACGCCGTCACCATCGTGGTGGCGCCGATGAACGCGAAATTCCAGCCGACGCCGAGCAGCGCAAGCGCGCTCCAGAAATGCCAGAGCGAAATGCCTGCAATTCCGATCACCGCGGCGACGATGATGATCGCGAGCCCGAGCCCGGTGATGCGCTCCACGCCGAAGCGGGCGATGAGCGAGCCGGTGATGAAGCTCGGCGCATACATGCCGAGCACGTGCCATTGCAGCCCGAGCGTCGCGTCGGTGATGGAATGGTTGCACATGACCATGGCGAGCGGCGCCGAGGTCATCACCAGGTTCATCATCGAGTAGGACGCCACCCCGCAAGCGACCGCCACGATGAAGCGCGGCTCCTTCGCGATCTCGGCAAGCGGGCGGCCGTCGCCCACTTCCGACCGCGGCGGCGGCCTCGGGATGCTCAAGAACATCAGCACGCAGGCCGCGATGACGGCGAGCGCGGACTGGCCGATATAGGTCGCGGCGAAGAGATAAGGCGGCCACAGGTCCTTGGTCGCGATGACGAGTTGCGGCCCGACGATGCCGGCGAGGACGCCGCCCAGCAGCACCCACGAGATCGCCTTCGGCCGGAACGCCTCGCTCGCGGTATCGGCGGCGGCGAAGCGATAGGACTGGTGCGCCGAGGCGTAGAAGCCGCTGAACACGGCGCCGATGTTGAACAGGAGAAACGAGCCCTGCAGCACGGCGACGCAGCAGATCAGTCCCGTCAGCACGCCGGAGACGGTGCCGATCTGCAGCGCGCTGCGCCGGCCGAGCCGCCGCGCCAGCACGCCCATCGGCAGCGTGCCGGCCCAGATGCCCAGCGCCAGGAAGCTGATCGGCAGCGTCGCCAAGCCCTTGTCGGGGGCGAGCATGATCCCGACGATACCGGCGGTCGCCACCAGCACCGAGTTGTTGCCGCCGGCGAGCGCCTGCGTTACCGCCAGCACCAGCGCATTGCGCCGCGCCAGCCGGTCGCCCTCGGCCACAGTCAGCACCGGTTCGGCAAGAGCCAACATCCGCATTCTCCGAAAGGGGATTCGGGTAGAAGGGCTTGTCCTCTTAGCGGCGGATATGGGGACAATCCACTCCCCGCGACGCAGATCAGAAGTGCAGCGCCCCGGGATGGCGGATCGCGACCGAGCGCGCCTCGGTCGGCTGCCGCGCGCCGATCTGGCCGAAGGCCGATTTCATCTCGTCGATCATGAGATCGATGACGTGGCCGGGACCTTCGGCCCCGAGCGCGCCCAGGCCCCACAGGAAGGCCTTGCCGGCAAAGGCCATGTCGGCGCCGAGCGCGACCGCGCGCGCCACGTCGAGCCCGGAGCGGATGCCGGAATCGAGCATGACGGTCGCGCGGCTGCCGACGGCGCGCGCAATCGCCGGCAGCGCGTCGATCGGCGCCGGCAGGCCCTCGACCTGACGGCCGCCATGGTTCGACACCACGATGCCGTCGACTCCGAGCGCCACGCATTTCTCGGCGTCGGCCGGATGCAGGATGCCCTTCACCACCAGCGGGCGCTTCCAGCGCTCGCGATAGCGCGCGACCTCGTCCCAGGTGAAGGCGCCGCCCATTTCACGACGCGCGAACGCCGCAACCTCGTTCACGTCGGCGTCGTCCTTGGTGTACGGCTTGAGATTGCCGAAGCGCGGCTGCCCGTGCCGGCATGAGCGAGCGCAGATAGCCGGGCGAGGTCAGGATGCCGGCGAGCATGCGCAGGTCCGGCCGGAACGGCGAGGTGATGCCGACCGCCACCTCGCGCGAGCGCGTGGTGCGCACCGGCACGTCGACGGTGAGCACGAGCGCGTGGACGCCGCAGGCCTCGGCGCGCTTGACCAGATCGAAGCCGATGGCGTGCTCGTTGCGGGAGCAGCGATAGAGCTGGAACCAGAGCACGTCGGGCGCGATCTCGGCCGCGCGCTCGACCGTCATGCCGCCGACCAGGCCGAGCGTATAGGGCACGTTGCGCCCGCTGCGCACGCCGCGGCGAGATACTGGTCGGCGCCGGGAAAGACGAGCGACGGACCGCCCATGGGCGCGACGCCGATCGGCGCCGAGTAGCGCTTGCCGAACAGCTCGACGTCGACCGGCGGCAAGGCCGTGGTGACGCCGTAGCGCGGCACCAGCTCGACCGCATCGAGCGCGTTCCAGTTGCGCGCGATGCCGCCGTCCGCGCCGGCGCCGCCGTCGCAATATTCGAACGCGAAATGCGGCAGCTTGCGACGTGCGTGCTTGCGCAGGTAGGCGACGGTCGGAAAGCGGCGATGCAGCGCGACGAAACGCGGATTGTCGGCCGGCGTGTAGATTTTCACGTTCGGCCGGTGCAAAGCGGTAGTGTCGTGCATGGAGGCGCCCTTCCCTTTTCGCTCAGGCCGCGTTCAAAAATGACTGAACGAGGTTTGCGCGAGTACGAGCGGCTTGCCGTCGGGTCCGAAGAAACGGGCCTCGCCCTCCCCCGCCATCACCGTCCCGATCTCCGTAATCGCAACGCCCGCCGCCGCCGCCTCCTGGCGCAAAGGCTCGACCTTGCTCGGCCGGCACGCAGGCCAGCACCTCGTAGTCGTCGCCACCGGTGACGATGGTTTCGATCAGCGCCGGCTCCTTGGCGACGCGCAATGCGCGCCGCGTCGGAGAGCGGCACGCGCGCCACTGCGATCTCGGCGGCGACGCCCGAGGCGCGGCAGAGCTTGGCGAGATCGCCGGCGAGACCGTCGGACACGTCCATGGCCGCCGACGCGTAGCTGCCGCCAGGAACGCCGCGATGGCGCTGCGCGGCTCCGGCACGAGATAGCGCGCCGCCAAATGGTCGCGCTGGTCGCGGGCAAGGCCCCAGCGTTCGGCGGCGGCCGCATCGCGGCGCAGCAGCAGCCCGAGCGCGGCGTCGCCGATGGTGCCGGTCACCACCACGCGGTCACCCGGCCTGGCGCCGGCGCGGCGGACCATCTTGCCGTGCGGCACCGCGCCGAACGCCGCGACCGAGATCGTGATCGGTCCCGGCGTGCGCACGGTGTCGCCGCCGAGCAATGGGCAGCCGAACACGTCCGCGTCCGCGCCGAGCCCGCGCGCGAACGACGTCGAGCCAGGCATCGCCGATCTCCTTCGGCAGCGCCAGCGTGAGCAGGAATCCCGAACGGCTTGGCGCCCTTGGCCGCGAGATCGGACAGGTTCACCCGCAGCGCCTTCCTGGCGATCGCATCGGGCGGATCGTCGGGAAAGAAATGCACGCCGCCGACGATGCCGTCGGCGGTGAGCACGAGATCGCAGCCCGCGGGCGGCGCGATCGCGGCGGCGTCGTCGGTGAGCCCGAAGGCGCCGGGATGCTTGGCGATCGGCGCGAAATAGCGCGCGATCAGACGATCCTCGCCGAGACTCGGTTTGCTTCTTTGCGCTCATCGCGATTGTGTCACCTACCCGGCCGCGTCGAGCTGTCATGATAGCCTCCGCGACAGCCAAAATATGCAGGAAATACCCGGCCGAGCGATGGAAGCATTCGATCTCTACTCGCCGGAAATCGATGCCGATCCGTTCCCGTACTACGAGATCCTGCGCGAGCAATATCCCTGCTACTGGAGCGAGAGCGGCAAGCTCTGGATCCTGTCGCGCTACGACGACATCGTGCAGGCGGCGCGCGACTGGGAGACCTTCTCGTCGTCGCAAGGCAACATGATCGACGAGCTTCCCGGCCGCGCCGGCGCGACGCTTGGGGACGACCGATCCGCCGCGCCACGACCGCCTGCGGGCGCTGAGCCAGGCCGCCTTCGTGCGCAAGAACATCGAGCATCTGATCGCGCCCACCATCGAAATCGCCGACCGCGCGCTCGACCGTATCTGCGAAGCCGGACGCTTCGAGTTCATCGACGACTTCTCCAGCCAGATCACGGTCGGGCTGCTGTTCCGCACCATGGGCCTGCCGGAGCGCGACCACGCCGACATCAGGCGCAAGGTCATCCTCGCGGTCTCGACCGACAAATCGGTCAAAGGCCGCAATCCCGAGCACATCGCCGCCTTCAAGGAGCTGAGCGACTTTCTCTCCGCCGAAGTGACCGCGCGCCGGGCCAGCCCGACCGACGACCTCATCACCCATCTTGCCGAAGCCGAGATCGACGGCGACCGGCTCTCGCGAGCGCGAGATCGTGCTCACCACCGCGACCTTCGTCATGGCCGGCGTGGAATCGCTGTCGAGCTTCATGAGCATGCTCGCGCTCAATCTGCACGATCATCCCGACGCGCGCCGCCGTATCGTTGCGAACCCGGCCCTGATCGAAGCCGGCAATCGAGGAATCGCTGCGCTTCAATACATCGGCGCAGCGCTTCAAGCGCACCGTCATGCGCGAGGCGACGCTGCACGGGCAGACGATGCGGGTCGGCGACAAGGTCGCGCTCGCCTTCGGCTCGGGCAACCGCGACTGGCGAAAATTCCCGAACCCCGACGTCTACGACATCGAGCGGCGGCCGCAGGGCCATCTCGGCTTCGGCGCCGGCAAGCATTTCTGCCTCGGCAGCCAGATGGCGCGGCTGGTCACCGAGGTTGCGATGAAGCGCTTCCTGACGCGCGTGCCGGACTATCACCTCACAGCCGACAAGATCGCCTGGAATTCGTCGTCGAATTTTCGCAGCCCGGTTGCGCTGCCATTCGTCACGCACTGATCGAGCTCACTATTTCGTCACTCCCGCGTGATCCGCCCGTCACAGATTTGTGCGTTGCGATATCAGCTTGTGCGGCGCACATCAGCGGCATCGAAACTCGAATCAAGGGACGTGCGACATGAAGACCGTTATCGCCCTTGCGGTGCTCGCCACCGCCATCGCCTCTCCGGCCCTCGCCCAGACCGCCCAGCCTTACGGCGGCAACACCGTGATCTCCGGCAACAAGGTTCTCGGCACCGATCCTGATCCGAACGTCCGGTTCGATCTCCTGCGCGAGCAGAACTGGCGCAACGGCGGCTCTGATCTTTCGTTTCTGGTCCCGACGTGAGAGCCCCGGGCCCGCGCGCCCGGGGCTTCTTCTTATGTGACGCAGCTCACAAACCGCCCTTCGCACAGGGCCTAAAATCCTAGGAATGGAAGTCGAGAGACTTATCGACAGGAGCTTCACAATGACAAAGCGCGCATTCGCCCTGGCGGCCGCCTTTGTGGTGGCGGCTGCCCTGTTGCCGACCGCGATCTGGGCCGGACCGGACAAGCACAATAAGCTTGCGGCGCCGTTCGCGCCGAACGCGACGATCTATCGCCCGGATTGCTGGCTCAAGGAAGAGCCGACGTACTTCTGCAATTCGGGTACTGGTGTTCTTCTCAAGGGCGAGAAGTAGCGAACTCGCCCTTGCGAAAGTGGCGCGCGATCTGGTCGAGCACGGCGTTGACCATGCCGGTCTCGTCCTTGTCGACGAAGGCGTTGGCGACGTCGACATATTCCGAGACCACGACGCGCGCCGGCACGTCGCTGCGGTGGCCGAGCTCGTAGGCGCCCGCGCGCAACACCGCGCGCAGGATCGTCTCGATGCGCTTGAGCGGCCAGCCTTCGCGCCAGCGCCTTGTCGACCAGCGGATCGAGGCTGCGTTGCTCGCGCACCACGCCCGACACGACGTCGCGGAAGAACGCTGCCTCCGCCGGCAGATATTGCGCGCCCTCGACCTCGCGGCCGATCCAATGGCGCTCGAACTCGGCCAGGATGTCGTTCAATCCGGTGCCGGCGATGTCCATCTGGTAGAGCGCCTGCACGGCGGCGAGCCGGGCGGCGCCGCGGCGATTGGCCTTGCGCTCGTCCTTCGGCGCGGGATCGCGGGCCATCGCTCAACCAGCCGCAAGGCGGCGCTTGAGCCGCGACCAGCGCCAGCGCCGCGCGCGCGGCGTCGCCGCCCTTGTCGCCCTCTTCCGGCCGTGCTCGCGCCCAGGCCTGGGCGTCGGTGTCGACCGTGAGGATGCCGTTGCCGATCGGCACGCCGCGCGTGACCGACAGATCGAGCAACGCGCGCGCCGATTCCTGCGACACGATCTCGAAATGCAGCGTCTCGCCGCGAATGACGCAGCCGAGCGCGACCGCGCCCTCGTAGGGCTTGCCGGCACGCTCGGCGGCGTCGAGCGCCATCGCGATGGCGGGCGCGATCTCGAGCGAGCCCGGCACGCTCACGCGCTCGTACACCGCACCGGCTTCCTCCAGCGCGCGCGTGGCGCCCGCGAGCAGGGCATCGGCGATGTCCTCGTAGAAGCGCGCCTCGACGACGAGGATACGCGCGCCCTTGAGATCGCCCGCACCCATGCCGGCGGACCTTCGCGGCTCAGCCATGATTTATTCTCCACCTCGGCGTGGTCGTAGCAAGCGGATCGGGTCGGAGGCAACAGCCGCGCCGCATGGCGGTCTGCGCTGGGCGCAGTCGCTTTATGCGCCTATGCTTCCAGCAGCCGCGCGGCATAGCGCGCCATGAGATCGACCTCGAGGTTGACCGCATCGCCGACCGCGTAGCTGCCGAGCGTCGTCACCGCGAGCGTGTGCGGAATGATCAGCACGGAGAACGTGTCGCCCGCCACCTCGTTGACGGTGAGCGACACGCCGTCGAGCGCAACCGAGCCCTTGGCGGCGATGAAACGGGCAAGCTCGGCGGGCGCGCGGAACGTGAGCCGCGCCATGTCGGTCAGATCCTCGCGCGCGACCAGCATCGGCGAGGCCGTCGGCGTGGCCGGCGACGATATGCCCGCCGAGCTCGTCGCCGACCTTGAGCGCGCGCTCGAGATTGATGCGGGTGCCCTGCCGCCAGCCGCCGACCGTGGTCACGCGCAGGTCTCGGCGGCGGCATCGACCGCGAACCAGGCGCGGTTGCCGTCCCGGCCGCGTGCAACGACGGTGAGGCACACGCCGCTGCAGGCGATCGAGGCGCCGATGGCGATCGTGTCGGGTCGTAGCGGCAGGCGATCTTGAGCCGCGCGAGCCCCTCCGCGCGCGGCTCGACCGCGATCACCTCGCCGATGTCGGTGACGATGCCGGTGAACATGTCAGGCCCGCTCGAATGTCTCGACCATATCCGCTCCGATGGCCTCGCTGCCGATGGCTTTGAGCCGCGGCGATCGAGTTAATGCGGAAAGCGGCAGTCCGTCGAGGGCATCGATCCCATCGGGGCCGATGATCGTCGAGGAACGGAAGAGCGCGGCTTCGTCGACCAGATCGGCGCGGAGGAAGGCCGTCGGCGAGGATCGGCCCGGCCTCGACCATGAGCCGGGTGATCCCGCGTTCGGCCAACAGCTTCAGCACCGCCGCCAAGATCGAGCCGGCCTTCGCCTGCGTCACGCGCAGCACCTCGACGCCATGCGCCGCGAGTGCCGTCCGCGCGTTCGCGCGGCGCGCCTTCCGCGGTCACGACCCAGAGCGGCATCTGCCGCGCACTCGCCGACCAGCCTGCCGCCAAGCGGCAGCCGCAGCGTGCGGTCGAGCACGACCCGCACCGGCGAGGGCATGCCCGGCAGGCGGCAGGTGAGCAGCGGATCGTCCGCCAGCGCGGTGCCGATGCCGGTGAGCACGCGCGTCGTTCATCGCGCGCATGAGATGCACGCGCGTTGCGCGCCCGCCTCGCCGGTGATCGCTGTCGGCCTGCGGCCCGCCAGGCCGACCTTCTCGTCGGCGGAGACCGCGAGCTTGAGCATGACGTGCGGGCGGCCGTCCTGCACGCGCCGGATATGGCCGGCATGCGCCCGCCGCGCCTCCTCGGCGCCGATCCCGACCTCGACCACGATGCCGGCCTCGCGCCATGCGCCAGTGGCCGGCGCCCGCGACCTCCGGATTGGGATCGACCAGCGCGGAGACCACGCGGGTGACGCCGCTCGCGATGATGGCGTCGGCGCAGGGCGGCGTCTTGCCGTGATGGGAGCACGGTTCCAGCGTCACGTAGAGCGTCGCCCCGCGGGCCGCCGCGCCGGCGCGGCGCAAGCGCCTCGGTCTCGGCATGGGGCCGCCCGCCCGGCTGCGTCCAGCCGCGGCCGACGATGACGCCGTCCTTCACCACCACCGCGCCGACCGCCGGATTGGGCCAGGTGCGTCCGAGCCCGCGCCGTCCGAGCGCCAAGGCCAGCGCCATGAAGCGGGCGTCTTCGGCGCTCCTTATCGGCTCGATGTCGCTCAATCCGTTTCAACTCCTGGTCATTCGAACATGATCGATCCACGTTATACCAAGGTCCGCAACCCCACGGAGCATCGATGCTGATCGGCGGAAAAGAAAAGCTCGAGCGCATGCGCGACGGCCGCGCCATCTATATCGGCGCCGAGCGGGTCAACGACGTCACGCGCCACGGCGCCTTCAAGAATGCCGCGCAAACCATTGCCGGCCTCTACGAGCTCAAGGCCGATCCGGACCAGCGCGAGCTGTTCACCTTCGAGGAGAACGGCGAGCGCTATGGGCTGCCCTGGCTGCGCTGCCGCACCCGCGAGGACCTCGCGCGCCGCATGCGCGCGATGAAGGCGATCGCGGACGCCACCTACGGCCTGATCGGTCGCTCGCCCGACCATGTCGCGGGCCTGATCACCGGGCTCGCGATGAACCCCGCGCTGCTCGACGGGCTGCGCCCCGGCTTCGGCGAGAACCTGATCCGCTACTACGACTACGCGCGCAAGAACGATCTCTACCTCTCGTTCGCGGTCACGCCGCCGTCGGGCATCCGCAGCCGCGAGATCTACACCGGCGAGGCGCGCGACGATCCCACCCTGCAGGTGGTCGGCGAGGACGACAGCGGCGTCATCATTTCCGGGCATGAAGATGCTGGCGACCGGCGCGGTATTCGCCGACGAGGTCTGGGTCGGCAATCTCACCGCCATCGACGACAAGCGCGCGAACGAGAGCATCACCTGCGCGCTGCCGAACAACACGCCGGGCGTCTCGTTCTGGGCGCGCGAGCCCTACGAGCGCCACGCCCGCCACGAGGCCGACTATCCGCTGAGCTTCCGCTTCGACGAGACCGATACGGTGCTGGTCTGCGACCGCGTCAAGGTGCCGTGGGAGCGCGTCTTCCTGCACAACAACGGCGCGATGTCGCGCCGCATCTACATCGAGACGCCGGCCAACTGCTACCAGAACCAGCAGTCCAACATCCGCTTCTGGGCCAAGATGGGTTTGATCGTCGGGCTCGCCAGCCGGATGTGCCAGGCCAACGGCGTCGACAAGATTCCGGCCGTGCGCGAGACGCTCGGGCGCCTGGCCGCGCTCGAGGCCACCATCGGCGGCCTGGTGAATGGCCAGATCGAGGCCTGCGAGGCCTGGCCCGAAGGCTACGTCACGCCCAACCGGCGCATGGTCTACGCCACGCTCAACTGGTGCCAGGAGCACCACACCGAGATCATCGATACGCTGCGCACGCTCGCGGGCGCGGCCCCGCTGCAGATGCCGGCGAGCATCGATCTCGTCGCCGACCCCGAGCTCAAGGACCGCTTCGAGCGCTGGTGGTCTACGCCGGCGATCGCGGCCGTCGACCGGCTCAAGCTCTACAAGCTGGTCTGGGACCTGATCGGCTCGGAATTCGCCGGCCGGCACATGCTCTACGAGCGCTTCTACGCCGGCAACTCGATCATCGTGCGCAACCAGAGCGACCGCGAGGCGCCGTGGGAGACGTTTCACGCCACGGTCGACGGTCTGTTGGAGGGCATCGGCGCGGGCTGACGGCCCTACTCCGACGACTTGATGTTGGCGGCGCGCACGAGGTCACCCCATTTCTTGGTTTCGTCCTGGAGAAAGCGGGTGAACTCCTCCGGTGTGCTGCCGCGCGCCTGCGAGCCGAGCGCGGCGAGCTGATCCACGGCGGTCTTCTTCTCCAGCGCCGCGCGGATGGCCGCGCTCAGCTTCTCGACGACCGGCTTCGGCGTCGCCTTGGGCGCGAAGATGCCGTTGAAGGTAACGCCTTCGACCTCCGGATAGCCGGCTTCCGCCATGGTCGGCACGTCCGGAACGGCGGCGGCGCGGGTCTTGCCGGGCACCGCGAGCGCCCGCAGCTTGCCGCTCTGCAGGTGCTGCGCCGCATCGACGAGCTGCTGGAAGCCGACATCCACATGGCCGGCGAGCAGATCGGTGATCGCGATCGCGTTGCCGCGATAGTGCACCTCGGTCCAGGTGATTCCGGCCCTGAGCTTGAACAGCTCGCCCAGGAAGTGGTTGATGCTGGCGATGCTGCTGGTCGCGAGCGTGAGCTTGTTGGGATTCTTGCGCGCGTAGTCCACCAGGTCCGCGACCGACTGCACCGGCAATGACGGCCGCACCAGCATGAGGTTGGTAGCGACAGCGAGCGAGCTCACCGGCGCGAACGCCTGTTCCCACTGGTAGGCCGGCTTCGCCATGGTGAGCGGCCCGAGAATGACCGGCCCGTTCGATCCGACCAGCAGCGTGTGCCCGTCCGGCGCCGCGCGTGCCACGTAGTCGCCGGCGATCAGGCCCGCGCCGCCGGGACGATGCTCGATCACGATCGGCTGGCCGAGCGCGTCGCCGATGGCGGCCTGCAGCACGCGCGTGCTCACGTCGACATTGCCGCCCGGCGCATAAGGCACGATCATGGTGATGGGCTTCGACGGATACTGCTGCGCGGCCGACGGCAGCGCCGGCGCGGCCAAGAAAGCGAAACTAAAAACGATGCTCAGGATGGCCTGCAACCGGCACATAATTGTTGCTCCACGGTTTCGTTCTCAGCCCCGTGCGACGCGCGGTGCCGCGCCCTGTTGCTGGGCCAGGATGTATTTCACCGCCTCCGACCGGGTGCCGATCCAGATGTCGTCGGCCTGCTTGGCGATCTCGATCATGCGCTGGAACACAGCCATGCCGACGGGGCGGCCGAAGACATGCGAATGAATGGTCGGATCGATGCGCGCGGCGCCCTGCTCGTACTTGCGCGCATAGTCGAGCCAATCCTGGAAAATCTCCAGCATCACGCGCGGCGGATTGCCGTGCCGCATGTAGAGCGGGAGATCGTTGCACTCCATGTTGCTCGAGAACGACACCACGGTGCCGGCCTTGAAATGCACGAGATAGGGCAGATCGTCGTTGAGCGAATCCCCGTGCCACTCGAAGCCCTCCTCGGCCAAGAGGCGCCCGGTGCGCGGACTCGGCGTGCCGCGCGGGCTGATCCAGCCGGTCGGGCGCTTACCGGTCGCACGCACGATCAAGTCCATGGTGCGGCGAATATTGGCGCGCTCCTCGTCCTCGTTGAGGTAGATCGGGATCACATCCATCGCGTAGGAGTGCGCGACGATGTCGTGCCCCTCCTCGGAAATCTTCCGCACGATCTCGCCGTGCCGCTCCGCCATGATGCCGGAGACGATCATCGTCGCCTTGACGCCCTCGCGCTTGAGGGTGTCGAGCACGCGGAAGATGCCGCGCCGGTGGCCGTATTCGGCGAAGCCCATGGCATTGAGGTCGGGCACGCCGGGCTTGAGCGGATTTCCCATCGGGCCGACGCCGGGCCAGTGGCCGTCGGACCAGCCTTCGAACGCACAGCGGAAGAACACCGCCAGCCGCTTGCCGCCGGGCCAACGAAAATCGGCGGGCAAAGGCGTCTCGGTTGCGCCGGCGTGAACGCTGAGCTCATTCATCGGATGGTCCTGTTGGTAAGGGATAGGATAGGAGCGAAGTCTGTCGCGCTGGCGCGGGAGGTGCCGGCTGGATTGTCCGACAAACGCCTGACACGATCAACACGGCCGGGCGCCCATCGGGCCGGCGCGGCCGACGGGTTCGCGGTGACGGAACTCACGATGTCAAACAGCACATCTCGTTCCCGCGACGCGATTGCGCCCGGGTCCTGAAACTTGCATCCCACCTCGAGGGGTGGGCGGAGCGCCGACAGGCGCCCGGGTGCAGCGGCACCCGGCTGGCCCGCACGTGACGCGGCGGGCCGGGCGCTTGCGAGGCGCCCTGCGTCCAATAACGTAGGACGCGCGCCTTTCGGCGCTCCACCGTGGCGATTTGTGGCCGGGGGCCGCGCTTCCGTCTGCGGAATTGTCCTCCGCAACCCGTGCAGCGAGCTCCTCGCAGCCAGGTCGTAGTGCCTGGCGGGCGGTGCCCCGGACCTCCCGGGGCGCGGTTACGAGCCGCAGCCGCAGGACGCCACGCCTTGCTCCGCATTCAGGGATCGTCTCGAGAACACGCCCCTCGATGAGCAAGACAGGCGGCTTCTAGTATATACTCATATCGTAGTCAATAAATATCTACGTATCGTACACGCCATAAATCAGCTCGAGGCCCTTGGCTCTGCCGCTTTGCTCGCGGATGTATCGAAAATTTGGCCGAGGTCCGCTCTGGCGGCCACACGGACACACGCCACGACACGCTCGCCGATCCTACTGAGGCGCGAGACTGGTCGCATGGCATGTCCTTTCATTAACACCGGCCGGATAAGGTCGTTTGCACGTACTGCGTGCTCATTTTGAGCGCGCCGCGCCCTGGTATCGGCCGCGCGACTATCTATATGTAGTTGATACCCCCAGGAAAATTCTGAAGGAGATTCCAAAATGGCACCACGATTGTCCAAGGGAAAAGATCAGGACGAGCCCACGCCGGAGCCAGCCTCGCAGCGCAAGCAGCCTGATGGGCGATTTCGCCTTCAAGTAGATAGGCAGACCAAGCGGGCGTTCACGACGCTTGAAGACGCCGAAGTCGCCGGAATGGCAATCAAGAAAAGCCATCCGATCCTGCAAGTGGCCATCTACGACCACCAAGAGAGCGTCAACAAGATCATCCAATTGCCGGAGAAATGAACGGAACGAGGGGAAGCTCATTTCCGCGCGACAACCGGAGGCTTCCCGTCTTCCTCGCCCGACAGCTCGTCGAGCACGGCTTCGAAATCCTTGGCCTCACGGGAAATTTCGGTAGACCGAGGCGAAGCGCACATAGGCGACGTCGTCGAGCGTACGCAGCGCTTCCATCACCATCTCGCCGACCGCGTAAGTGGCATGGCACTGCTGTTGCAGTGTCCACCGGCCACGTGGCAACGCCGGCCAAGGCAGCCACCTTCAGGCCGAAAACAGTCTCCCCGATAGGAAAGCGTTCACGTTAGGGCATTTTTCGACAGCATCGACCCGGAGCAGACATCGGACGCGGGGCATCGATTCAGAACAATTCAGGCCCGCCCCGGATACTTGCTGATCTCTATGTGGCAGACTGATTGTGCGGTAAATTACGTGCCTATGGGGAGGGAAGCCCCATGTCCGGCATTAGACGGCGCGATTTCATCACGCGTTGACCCCAATGGTTTGGTTGGACCGGCAGCATCGGGATCAATCATCATTTGTCTATTAGGTCTCTGACCACACGAAGGGGCTCCTGGACATCCGTGACGGTGCAGATTTGCATCTACTGGCTACTCTGTGTCGTCTGGCTAGCGGTCTTCACGCCTAGAGCTGCCGCGGAGCAGAATGACCCCATAACATTCCAAATCCAGGTCTCTCAGCCAGAATATGAACGTACAGGCGGGGTCTGGACCTGCGGCGCAACCCAATTGTTTCGGGACGAGTGTCGGGGGACGGTGCCGCTCGTAATGTTCGGAGAACCTATGTGGGCGACACTCGAGATCTCTATTATCCCGTACTGGATAATACCGCCCCGCGATAAGAAGTGGGTCAAGCTCCGCGCATCATTGAGCGGTGTGCGAGTTAGGTATAAGGCTTCCGACAGGCGCGGACCTATGATTCTGGAAGACGACGGCTCGTTTGCAAAGGAGATTCGGCTTGATCAGGCTGATGAAGACATGTTTCTGCTGGCGCGCCCAATACCTCGGGAGTCATTTGGTCTGATTATTAAGCGGATATCGTCGAAAACAGATCATAAGTAAATCGCCGGCATCGCGCGATAGCCCGGTGGGGCGAAGGGTCAGGGGCTGCGCCTCTGGCACCGCTCAAAACCCTCACGTCGAGGAATTGGCGAACCGCCAGACAGGCGACGATAAATTTCCAGTTGATGTCGTTAGGCCATTGCAGCCGCAAGGCCACTGCACCGCCCACGATTGCCGCGCACATTTGAACAAAGAGCCTGAACCAACTCATCAACGCATCGGTTCTATGTTGAGTATTGGTCGCCAGAAACTCGCAGTGCTTTTCTGAGGAGAGCATTTCCACCTCCAAACAATCATCCCATTGGCCATCAGAACGGGACACCTCACGACGGCGGCGGTAGCGATTACGACCGCCCATCACGTTGAACGGAGGGCATTACACCCCGCGCCGAGTCGGGACGACAGCCGATATATTCCGCTGTTCCCTGAACCCACCGGCTGACGTTTGTGTACGAAATCGCTCAGGAAGGGCTTGATCCAAAGGTAGGTGGCGAGCGGGGCCGATTCGGGTGAATCAGTGCACGGTCGACAAAGGCTCGCGCATCAGCGCGGCGACGGCCGTGGCAGGATCAAAGGCCGCGACGGGCTCGCCGACATGGCAGACAATTTCAAAGCACGAGTCGTTCCCGAATAGCTCGTGGCGCTACCCCCCAGGAAATTCTGAAGGAGATTCCAAAATGGCACCACGATTGTCCAAGGGAAAAGATCAGGAAGAGCCCACGCCGGAGCCAATCTCGCAGCGCAAGCAGCCTGATGGGCGATTTCGCCTTCAAGTGGACAGGCAGACCAAGCGGGCGTTCACGACGCTTGAAGACGCCGAGGTAGCCGGATTGGCAATCAAGAAAAACCATCCGATCCTGCAAGTGGCCATCTACGACCACCAGGAGAGCATCAACAAGATCATCCAACTGCCGGAGAAATAACGGAGCGCCGGAAACTCACTTCCTCGCCACCGCCGGAGGCTTCCCGTCTTCCTCGCCCGACAGCTCGTCGAGCACGGCTTCGAAATCCTTGGCCTCGCGGAAATTTCGGTAGACCGAGGCGAAGCGCACATAGGCGACGTCGTCGAGCGTCCGCAGCGCCTCCATCACCATCTCGCCGACCGCCTCGGACGAAATCTCGCTCTCACCCTGGCTCTCGAGCTCGCGCACGATCTTGGAGACGGCCTGATCGATGCGCTCGGGCTCGACCGGGCGCTTGCGCAGCGCGATCTGCACCGAGCGCAGGAGCTTGTCGCGATCGAACGGCACGCGCCGCCCGTTGCGCTTGATCACGACCAGCTCGCGGAGCTGCACCCGCTCGAAAGTGGTGAAACGGAAGTTGCAGGACAGGCATACGCGGCGGCGGCGGATGACGGACGAATCCTCCGTCGGCCGCGAGTCCTTCACCTGGGTATCGAGGCTGCCGCAGTTCGGACAGCGCATGGGGCCTACCCCTCGATGGGCGGACGACGAGCAGCGGCGAATAGCGAATAGCGAGTAGCGAATAGCGCTATTCGCCATTCGCTATTCGCTATTCGCTTGGTCCGATCGTCGGTCATTGGTTCGTCTAGCTATAGATCGGAAAACGGCCGACGAGCTTCTTCACCTTCTCCCGCACCGCGGCCTCGACGAGCGAATCCTCCTCGACGCCTTTCTGCGACAGCACGTCGAGCACCTCGACGATCAATTCGCCCACCTCCTGGAACTCCGCGATGCCGAAGCCGCGCGTGGTGCCGGCAGGCGTGCCGAGCCGGACGCCTGACGTGATCGCGGGCTTCTCCGGGTCGAAGGGGATGCCGTTCTTGTTGCAGGTGATGTGGGCGCGACCGAGCGCCAGCTCCGCGACCTTGCCGGTCAGACGCTTGGGCCGCAGGTCCACCAGCATGAGGTGGGTATCGGTGCCGCCCGAGACGATATCCAGGCCCTTCGACTTCAGCGTTTCGGCGAGCGCCTTGGCGTTCTCCACCACGTTCTTGGCGTAGAGCTTGAAGGACGGGCGAAGCGCCTCGCCGAACGCCACCGCCTTGGCGGCGATCACATGCATCAGCGGGCCGCCCTGCAAGCCCGGGAAGACCGCCGAGTTGATCTTCTTCGCCAGTTCCTCGTCGTTGGTCAGGATGAAGCCCGAGCGTGGTCCCCGCAACGTCTTGTGTGCCGTCGAGGTCACGATATGGGCGTGCGGGAACGGACTCGGATGCGCGCCACCTGCCACCAGGCCGGCAAAGTGCGCCATGTCGACCATGAGCTTGGCGCCGACCTCGTCGGCGATCTCGCGGAAGCGGCGGAAGTCGAGCACGCGGGGATAAGCCGAGCCGCCGGCGATGATGACTTTCGGCCGGTGCTCGCGCGCGAGCTTTGCCACCTCGTCCATGTCGACGCGGTGGTCGTCGCGCCGCACGCTGTAGGGCACCGGCTTGAACCAGCGCCCGGACATGTTGACCGGTGAGCCATGGGTCAGGTGCCCGCCCGCGGCCAGGTTGAGCCCCATGAAGGTGTCGCCCGGCGCCATCAGCGCCATGAACGCGGCGATATTGGCGGACGCGCCGGAATGCGGCTGGACGTTTGCGAACCTGCATCCGAAAAGCTTGGTAACCCGCTCGATCGCAAGGTTTTCCGCCACATCGACGTATTGGCAGCCGCCGTAATAGCGCCGCCCCGGCAGGCCTTCGGCATATTTGTTGGTGAGAACCGAGCCCTGCGCCTCCAGGACTGCCTTGCTGACGATGTTTTCCGACGCGATCAGCTCGATCTCGTCGCGCTGGCGGCCGAGCTCGCGCCGGACGACATCGGCAATCTCGGGATCGGTCTGCGCGAGCGGCGCGGTGAACAGGCCTCCCGCATCGGCTTGCGCATGGCTTTGGGAACGGGCTGGCGACGGATCGGTCATCGGTTTCACTTGCGTTCGATTGGGCTTTCGCGGTTGCCCTCCACGCCCGGAGGGGTCGGCCGGGGCGATAGCATACAAGGCCGCGACCGCCAAGCTATGGGCAAAATGGCAGCCTTGTTGCCCACATCTAGGGGTTCCCGGGGGGCGAATGTAGGTTGGGTCGAGCGTTTCGCGAGACCCAACAGCCACGCACGACGACGTTGGGTCTCGTAAGAACTCGACCCAACCTACGACTTGCCCAGGCGGAGCTTGAGCTTCTGCAGGGCGAGGCGCTGGAGGTCCGCCCGCGCGGCGGTCGCCGGTGCGACGACACTCACCTCCACGCCGGTCGCGGCGTCGATGGCGGAGACCTTCACCGTCCGTCCGATTGCGGTGAATTCGAAATAGACCTCGCCGCTCTCGCCACCATCGTCGGCAGCGCTCACGGCGTCAGGCCTCGACCACGACGTAGTCGCCCTCGACCGTCACCGGCACGGTCTCCGCGACATAGGGGCCGGCAACGAGCCGCGTCCCCGGCTGCACCGAGACGGCATATTGGCGGGCGCGGACGCGGGTGGGATCGCACCAGGACTGCCCGGTCCGGATGTCGAACTCCCAGCCGTGCCAGGGGCAGCGGATGATTTCCCCGTGACGCGAATAGCAATAGTTCCCGGGCTCGTTCGACTCGACGAGACCGGTCTGCCTGCCGTGATGGAGGCTGCCGCCGCGATGCGGGCAGCGATTGTTGAGCGCGAAGAACTCGCCGCCGAGATTGAACACCACGATCGAGCGGCCGTTCACCTGCGCGAGCTTGCGCGTGCCGGGTGGGATGTCACCGACCGCGGCGACCACGTGCTTGCCCATTAGTCGACCTTAATCGAACCGGTAGAGCGCCTTGGCGTTGCCGGAATAGATCTTGTTGCGGCGCTCTTCGCTCAGGCTCGGCGGCAGCGCGAGGAACGGATCGTCGAAATCCCAATGCGGATAGTCGCTGGCGAACAGGATCTTGTCCCAGCCGATCCAATTCATGACATCGATGACGTGCTCGGGCTCTTCCGGCTCCTCCATCGGCTGGGTCGAGACCCAGAAATGCTCGCGCAGATACTCCGAAGGCGCACGCCGCAGATGCGGCACCTCGTCCTTCATGCGCTTCCAGTTCTGGTCGAGCCGCCAGCCGAGCGACGGGATCCAGGCGAAGCCCCGCCTCGATCAGCACGAACTTGAGCGAGGGATAGCGCTCGAACACACCCTCGACGATCAGGCTCGTGACCGACGCCGCGAGCGAGGCGGAATGCTCGGTGATCTCCTCGATATAGAACGACGGCCAGCCGGTATTGCTCATGGGCCGGCCGCTGGAGCCGAAGACGTGGACGCCGATCGGCAGGCCGGCCTCGACCGCCGCCTCGAAGATCGGCCAATAGCGCCGCTTGCCCAGAAGCTCGCTGGTGCGGCTCAGGAACAGCACGTGCGCGAAGCGCCGGTCGCCGGCACGCTTGCGAATTTCCTGCACGGAAAGCTCGGCGTTCTCGTAAGGGATCACCACCGACGCCTTGAGCCTCGGCTCCCGCCGGTTCCAGCGCTCGAGCTGGTCCTCGTTGGCGGCGAACGCCATGGCGGCGCTGAGCTCGTCGTTCTGCTCGCCCTGCCCGGTGGGCGAGAGCGGATTCATGATGCCCCATTCGATGCCGTAGAGATCGAGGTGCTGTTCCCGCATGAAGCCGAGGTCGCTCGCGGGCAAACCGCCGCCGGGCGGCCAGGAGTCACGCCGTGAGGCGAGCGGCTGGCTCTTGGGATAGGGGAAGCCCTTGACGTAGCCGTGGCGCTGGCGCTGCCCGTAGGTCTGCAAATAGTCCCACCAGCGATTGCTGAGATACGGCCGCAGATCCTCGAGCGCGCTCTTGGGATGAATATCGCAGTCGAAGATGCCGACGCGCGCTTTGGCGTTATGTTCGGGCTGTCTTACCTCGATGTTCATCGGGCGTGCTCCCTAAAGTGCGCAGTGCGTAGGGTGGGCAAAATCGCCTTCCGTGCTGTGGCCGCGTGGGCACGGCGTACGATAGATTTTGCCCACGCGTCAGCACCGAACTTCGCGCCTTTGCCCACCCTACAGATTCCTCAGTCGATCATAGGTCGCGAGCGGGTTGTCCACCAGGATCTTGCGGTGCAATCCGGCGGGAATTCCGGCCGGCATGCGCTCGTCGCCATCGAACTGCCAATGGGGAAAGTCCGAGGCGTAGAGCAGTATAGCATCGGAGCGTAAATGGTCGATCGCCCGTTCCACCTGGTCGGGATCGGCCGGCGCGTCGAACGGCTGGATGGTGAGCCGGACATGGTCGCGCACGATCTCCGCCGGCGAGCGGTCGACCCAGGGCACCTCGGAGCGCACGCCGCGCCAGAACTTCGAGAACCGCCAGAGGAAGCCGGGCAACCACGTCACCCCGGATTCCAGCAGCACCACCTTGAGGCCGGGGTATTTGGCGAACACGCCTTCGCAGACCAGGCTCGCCACCTGCGACTGGAACGCCTGGCCGTGGGCCGGCATAGTCCTCGATGTAGTAGCTCGGCCACCCCAGCGACGTGGTGGAATGGCGGAAGGTCGAGCCGGCATGGATGCCGAGCGGCAGGTCGTGGCGCTCGGCGGCGGCATAGATCGGCCACAGATGCCGGCGGCCGAGCGGCGATCTCCTGCATCGCCAGCACGAGAATCTGCACGAAGCGCTTGTCCTTGGCGCAGCGTTCGATCTCGTCGACGGCGTATTCGGTGTTCTGCGTCGGTATCACGATCGAGGCGCGCAGCCGTGGATCGCGGTCGAGCCATTCCCTTGCAACCCAGTCGTTGACCCCGCGCGTGAAGGCGGCCGCCATGTCCTCGCTGAAGAGAAGATTCACGCCATAGAGGCAGTTGAGGATCGCCACGTCCGATTGCCAGCGGTCGCACACCTGTGCCGTCAAGTCGGACACCGCGGTCGCAGCGCGGCCGTGCTTGCCGCGCCAGTCCGGCCGCGCGGTGAGCGGCGCGCCGGGCGGATAGGCGACGGTCTCGAGCGAATTGATGCCGCGCTCCTCCACCGTCTCGCGCCAGAAATCGTCGAGATGGGGCAGCAGCGCCTTCATGTCGGGCACCGTCGGATGCACGTCGCAGTCGATGGCGTGAAGGGCGTTGTTCGCGTCTGCCACTGTGTCAGTCCGCCTTGATGTTGGCCGCCTTGGCGATCTCCGCCCAGCGCGCGATCTGCTCGCGCATCCAGGCGTCGAGCTCCTGGGGCGTGTTGCCGAGCGGGAAGATCCCGAGATGGCGGACTTTGTCCGCGAATTCCTTCGAATTGACCGCGGCGCGAATGTCGCCGGACAACTTGTCGAGCACCGGCGCCGGCACGCCCGCGGGCGCAACGAACGCGTTGAATGCGATCACGTCGAAGCCGGGATAGGTCTCCGCGATGGTCGCCACATCCGGCATGTCGCCGAGCCGTTTGGCTCCGGCGCCTGCGATCAGCTTGAGGTCGCCGGAATCGACATGGCGCTTGGCCGAATGCCAGATGTCGAACATCAGCGGCACCCGTCCCGCGATCAGGTCGGTCAGGCCGGCGCACTGCCGTTGTAGTTGATGTGCGTCATGTCGATGCCGGCGCGCTGCTTGAGCATCTCGCCGGCGAGATGCCCGACTCCACGCGGCCCCGGCGACGTGAAATTGATTGGATCGGCGCTTTTCTTGGCGAGCGCCACCAGCTCGGGAATGGTGTTGGCGGGAAATGATTTGTTGGCGACCAGCGCGACCGGCTGGGTCGCGATCATGCTCACCGCCGCGAAGTCCTTCTCGGTGTCATAAGGCAGCTTCTGCCCGATGGCGGGATTGATCAGCAGCGAATTGGTGGCGACCAGCATCGTGGTGCCGTCGGGAGGCGATTTCGCGACCGCGGCGGTCGCCACGATCGTGCCGGCGCCGGGGCGGTTCTCGATCACCACCGACTGGCCGCCCCAACGCGCGGACAGGAGCTCAGCGAGGATGCGGGCCACCACATCGGTCGGCCCGCCGGCCGCGAACGGAACGACGAGCTTGACTGGCCGGGATGGGAAGTCGGCGGGCGCCTGCGCCGCGGCTGCCGATACGGAGAGCAGGAGGAATGTCGCGATCGCGGTGAACGGTTTCATCCGCGCAATGTAGCAGCGGCGGCAGGATGGGCAAAGGCACACACAGCGAAGAGTGAAGATCGCGATGGACACCCGAGCGCGCCGCGTGCTTCGCGCTCACACAAAAAAGCCCCGGCCACGGGGCCGGGGCTTGGAAACGATGGCAGCTACTACGACGATCAGAGCCGATAGAGGATCTGATCGGTCCAGAACCGCTCGAGACGATGCAGCGACTTGTTGAGCGTCGCGAACTCGTCGGAATTGATGCCGCCGACCTGCTCCACCGTGCGCACGTGCTTCTGGTAGAGCGTATCGACGACGTCGCGAACCTCGCGGCCCTTGTCGGTGAGCTTGATGCGCACCGAGCGGCGGTCGATCCGCGAGCGCTGATGATCCAGGAAGCCCATCTCGACGAGCTTCTTGAGATTGTAGGAGACGTTCGAGCCGAGGTAGTAGCCGCGCGTGCGCAGCTCTCCCGCGGTGAGTTCCTTCTCGCCGATATTGTAGAGCAACAGCGCCTGCACGGAATTGATGTCGGCGCGGCTGCGGCGATCGAACTCGTCCTTGATGACGTCGAGGAGGCGGCGATGCAGCCGCTCGACCAAGGTCAAGGCTTCGAGATAGAGCGGTCGGATGTGGTCGAAACGCGCCTCGCGATCGGCCGGCTCCACCGTCTTGGCAACGGCTTTCATCATGACGCCTTCCTGTTGCTTGTCGTTCTTATACGGCGAGGCCCTGTTTCCCCGCTCGCGGCGAACCTACGCCTCAGGGTCTAAAATCGGTTTAAACAACACGATAAAGATAGGGTTTATTTGCTACGGTGAATGGTCGATTGAAGGAACAATTGCAGCGTTCGTTTCAATATTGTGTTCACGCTACTGGTCGCGGTTTCGCGAGAAAATCCAGCATTTCCGAACAAGGCATGTGTAATCGCTCGCCGATTGCGCTCGAAGCGCAACGCGGAAATCCTAAGGTGGGTGCAAACCATGCCATAGGTATTACTGCTGATTCACCTGACGCTACGCATAAAAATTCGGCGCCGGAAACCAGCGGTAAAGGCTTCCGGCCGCCGATGGAGCACGTTCACGCCCCGCGCAGGTAGCGAATGATGCCGGAAAAATCGACACCGCCTTCGCCGGTTTCGACGAACTGCTCGTAGACGGCGGCCGCGCCCGCGCCGAGCGGCGTGGTCGCGTGGGTCGCCCGCGCGGCGGCCTGCGCGAGCTTGAGGTCCTTGAGCATCATGGCCGCGGTGAAGCCCGCCTGGTAGTCGCGGTTGGCGGGCGAGGCCGGCACCGGCCCCGGCACCGGACAATAGGTCGTCATCGACCAGCATTGCCCGGACGACTTCGAGGAAATGTCGAACAGCTTCTGCGCGTCGAGGCCGAGCTTCTCCGCCAGCAGGAACGCCTCCGACACCACGATCATCGATGCGCCCAGGATCATGTTGTTGCAGATCTTGGCGGCCTGGCCGTTGCCGGGCCCGCCGGCATGCACGATGGTCTTGCCCATTTTCTCCAGCACCGGCCGCGCGCGCGCGAAGGCGTCGTCGGAACCGCCGACCATGAAGGTCAGCGTCGCCGCCTGCGCGCCGGCGACGCCGCCGGACACCGGCGCATCGACCATGGCGAGCCCCTTCCCCGAGGCGGCCTGCGCGACCTCGCGCGCGGTCTCGACGTCGATGGTCGAGGAGTTGATCAGCAGCGTTCCCGGCGCAACCGCCGCCAGCACGCCTCCATCCCCGAGATAGACCTCCCGCACGTGGTCGCCCGCGGGCAGCATGGTGACCACGATCTCGGCATCCTTGCACGCCCCGGCCGCCGAGGCCGCGCGCGTGCCGCCGCTCTCGGCGAGCCGTCCGGCCGAGGCCTCGTTCACGTCGAAGCCCGACACCGCGTGGCCGGCTTTGACGAGGTTCTGCGCCATCGGCAGCCCCATATTGCCCAGCCCGATAAAGCCGATCTTCGCCATCGCGTTTCTCCCAGATTTTTTTTCGTTACGCCGGCTGCTCCCGCGCCGCCATCAACGCGAGCGACAGGTACATGCCGAGCAGCAGCACCTCCATCACGACCACCCAGAAGTTTCCACCGTAGATCTGCGGGAACAGCAGCTCGACCGCCGCCATGGAGATGACCGACGTGAGCCACACCACCGCGCCCCAAGGCGCCGCCAGCCACAGCCCCACGCCCGCGACGAGATCGATCACCGCGAAGAACACGGTCGCGACCTGATACGGCGTCGGATACGAATCGAACCCGGACGGGAACGGCGCTGCGATGCCGCAGACGATGGCCCAGTGGTAGAGCCCCTTCATCAGCGAGATCCCGGCCATGACCCGCAAGAACACCACGAGCCAATAGGCCCAGCGCTTGCCTTCGGCCTCGCCCTCCCCGGCCTGCACCGGATCGAGCATCTGCGGCTGCTCGGTCTTGCTCATGTACGGCTCGTTGGCAGTTCGAGCTCGTGCGCGAGCGGTGCAAAGTGCCGCTCCACGTCGGCCGCGCTCACCGCGGCGAGCGTCGGCGGTTGCCACCACGGTGCCTGGTCCTTGTCGATGATCACGGCCCGGATCCCCTCGTAGAGATCGTGCTCCTGCACGACGCGGGACACTATGCGGAATTCGGTGCGCATGCACTGCGTGAAATCGAGCGTGGAACCGCGCCGCATCTGCTCGAGGGTGATCTTCAGGCTGGTCGGCGACTTTGTACGCATCAAGGCCGCCGTGGCGGACGCGAACGCAGCGTCAGCCCCTTTCTGGGTCCCATTCTGGGACGCCTCCGCATCGAGCGCGGCGAGGATGTCCTCGACCCTGCTCCCCGCAAACAGCCGGTCGATCGTTCCCCGCCGTGCCGCCACCGGCCCCTCCCCGGCCGGCTGGGCGAAGGCGCCGAGCAAGGCATCGACCGGCACCGCGCCGCACAACGCCTCGACCAGGTCGGGAAATCGTGCCGAGGCGACGCGATGGGTCGCGATCCCGGCCGCGACGCCGTCGGCGGCATCGAGCCGCTCGCCGGTGAGCGCGCAATAGGTGCCGAGCTCGCCCGGCATGCGCGGCAGGAACCAGGTCGCTCCGATGTCGGGGAAGAAGCCGATGCTCACCTCCGGCATGGCGAAGGTGAAGCGGTCGCCGGCGACGCGATGCGAGCCATGGACCGAGATGCCGACACCGCCGCCCATGACGATGCCGTCGATGAGCGCCACATAGGGCTTGCGGTAGCGCTTGATCAGCGCATTGAGCGCATACTCGTCGCGGAAATAACCCAGCGCTTCCTCGAAGCGCCCGGCGCGCCCGAGATCGTAGAGTGCGCGCAGATCGCCGCCCGCCGAGAAGGCCTTGCCCGGCGCGGCGGTGACGATCACGCGGGTGACCGCGGGATCCGCCTCCCACTCCGCGAGTTGTTGCGCGAGCGCGCGCACCATGGCGTGCGACACCGCATTGAGCGCCTGCGGCCGATTGAGCGTGACGACACCGGCCGTGCCGCGCCGCTCGAACAGGGTATCGGAATTGCTCAGCATTCGTGTCGCATTTCGGAGCTCATTTCGTCCTTTACGATAAATTCGATTAGCAAGCACAGGTGCTTGCGGCAACAACCGCAGGGACTATTCTGTTGCCAAGGGTGACTTCAACACTCATGCCGACCGAAAGATCGACGGGAGCGCGCCATGGCCCAAGATCCGGTTCAAGAAATCAGCTCAAGCTCAAGACCAATCAGCTCCGAGCGGCCCCGATCTGGCGCACGGCATCCCCGAGGAACAGCTTCCCGACGGCGGCAAGCTCGTCGGTCGTGTCGGCGACGATGAAGTCCTGCTGATCCGCCGTGGCGCGGACATCTTTGCGATCGGCGCGCATTGCACGCATTACCATGGGCCGCTCGTCGACGGCCTCGTGGTCGGCGAGACCGTGCGTTGCCCCTGGCACCATGCCTGCTTCGACCTGCGCACTGGCGAGGCCCTGCGCGCGCCGGCCCTGAGCCCGGTCCCGTGCTGGCACATCGAGCGGCACGACGGCAAGATCTTCGCGCTCGGGAAGCGGGAAGGCGCGAGGCAGCGGCGCGGCAAGCTCGCGAGCAGCGCTCCGGAAAAGATCGTTATCGTCGGCGGCGGCGCCGCCGGCTTCGCCGCGGCCGAGATGCTGCGGCGGCGCGACTACCAGGGCAGCATCGTGATGCTCAGCGCCGACGCCGCCGCGCCCTACGACCGGCCGAACCTCTCCAAGGACTACCTGGCCGGCAACGCGCCGGAGGACTGGGTACCGTTGCGGGGGGCCGACTGGTACGCCGAGCAACGCATCGACTTGCGGCTGCGGCAGGAGGCTGCCGGCATCGACCCCGGCGCGCGCCAAGTCCTGCTCGCCGGGGGCGGCAAGGTCGCCTACGACCGGCTGCTGCTCGCCACCGGGGCCGAGCCGGTCCGGCTGTCGATTCCGGGCGCCGACCAGCCGCACGTCCACACGCTGCGTTCCCTCGCCGACTGCCGCGCGATCATCGCCGCGACGAAGAACGCGAAGCGCGCGGTGGTGATCGGCGCAAGCTTCATCGGCCTCGAAGTGGCGGCATCCCTGCGCGCCCGTGAGATCGACGTGCACGTGGTCGCGCCGGAAAAGACGCCGATGGAGCGGATCCTCGGTCCCGACATGGGCAAGTTCGTGCGTTCGCTGCACGAGGAGCACGGGGTGGTCTTCCACCTCGAAGACACCGTGACCGCGATCGATGGCCGGCGGATCGCGCTCAAGAGCGGCGGGACGCTCGAAGCCGATCTGGTCGTCGTCGGGGTCGGCGTACGCCCGCGCCTGGCGCTGGCGGAGAAAGCCGGGCTTTCGCTCGATCGCGGCGTCGCGGTCAACGAATACCTGGAGACGAGCGCGCCGGGGATCTTCGCGGCCGGCGACATTGCGCGCTGGCCAGACCCGCACTCCGGCGAAAACATTCGCGTCGAGCATTGGGTCGTGGCCGAGCGCCAGGGGCAGACGGCAGCGCTCAACATGCTGGGCGAGCGCGAAAAATTCACCGCCGTGCCGTTCTTCTGGAGCCAGCACTACGACATCCCGATCAACTATGTCGGCCACGCCGAAAAATGGGACGAGCATCGCCGTCGACGGCGACATCGCGGCCAAGGATTGCCTGCTGCGGTTCAAGCGCAATGGCCGCGTGCTCGCGGTCGCCTCGATCTTCCGCGACGTCGCGAGCCTCGAGGCGGAGGTCGCCATGGAGCGCGCGACCGCGGCCTAGGCGCGGCCGTTACGTCATCGCCCACAGATAAACCAGCGTCGCGGCAAGCGCCGAGCGTGCTGCGCCCGGCGTGGAGCCTGCCCCAGGTCTCGATCAGGGCACGGGTCTCGGCGATTGGCTGCATCCGGCGGCGTCGCCTCCAGTCGCTTGTTGACCGGCAGGATCACGAGCAGCGTGTAGGGCCAATTGGCGAAGATCAGCGCCGCGCCGGCGAGGCAGCGCCAGTCGCGCGTCAGCCAGAACGCCAGCAGCCCGAACAGCGCCGAGGCGAGCGCGAGACTCGCCTGCATGGCGAAGCCGCCCGTATAGCTCGGCTTCCATTCCGCCAGCAGCGCCTTGTTGTCCAGTTGAAGCCGCGCCGGCTGCTCGGCGACGTTGACGTAGACGGCCGCACCGGTGAAGGCGGCGGCAGTCGCGAGCGCGAGCTCCTTCGCCAAGAAGCTTTCGGGGATCATGCAATGCGCCCTCGTGTTGCCGCGATCAATTTCCCAACAGATCACGGCTGACGATCAGCCGCATCACCTCGTTGGTGCCTTCGAGAATCTGATGCACGCGAAGATCGCGCAACACGCGTTCGATGGGATGGTCGCGCAGATAGCCGTAGCCGCCGTGGAGCTGCAGGCAGCCGTTGACCACCTCGAAACCGGTGTCGGTGGCGAGCCGCTTGGCCATGGCGGCGAGCCGCGTGGCCGCCGGCTCGCGCTTGTCGAGCGCCGCCGCCGCGCGATGCAGCATCAGCCGCGCCGCCTCGAGCTCGGTCGCATAGTCCGCAATCCGGAAGCCGAGCGCCTGGAAATCGGCGAGCCGGGTGCCGAACTGCTTGCGCTCCTTCATGTAGGCGACGGTGCGGTCGAGACAGAATTGCGCGCCGCCGAGCGAGCAGGCCGCGATATTGAGCCGCCCGCCGTCGAGCCCGCTCATGGCGATCTTGAAGCCCTCGCCCTCGGCGCCGACCCGGTTGGCCGCCGGCACGCGGCACTGCTTCGAAGATCACCATGGCGGTCGGCTGCGAGTGCCAGCCGAGCTTCTTCTCCTTGCGCACCGAAGGACAGCCCGGGCGTGCCGTTCTCCACGAGGAAGCAGGAGATCCCGCGCGGGCCGCCCTCCCCGGTTCGCGCCATGACGAGGTAGACATCGGACACGCCGCCGCCGGAGATGAACGCCTTGCTGCCATCGAGCACGTAGTGATCGTCCCGGCGCACCGCGCGGGTCTTCAGGCTCGCGGCGTCCGAGCCCGAGTCCGGCTCGGTCAGGCAATAGCTCGCGAACGTGGCCATGCTGCAGAGATCGGGAAGAAAGCGCCGGCGCAGGTCCGGCCCGCCATAGGCGTCGATCATCCACGCCACCATGTTGTGGATCGACATATAGGCGGCGGTCGAGGGGCAGCCCTGCGCGAGCTCCTCGAAGATGAGCGTGGCGTCGAGCCGCGAGAGCGCCGAGCCGCCGACGTCGGCGCCCACATAGATGCCGCCGAAGCCGAGCGCCGCGGCCGCGCGCAGCGTGTCGGCCGGGAACACCTCGTCCTCGTCCCATTGCCTCGCAAAGGGCATCATCTCGTCGCGCGCGAAGGCGCGGGCGGTATCCTGGATGGCGCGCTGCTCTTCGGTGAGCTCGAAGTCCATTCCGGCGTTCCCGTTACCCCAAGACCGATAGAGGGGGGCGAAAAGCCCGTCAACGCGGCGTCACTTGGAGCCGGCAGCGGGAAGGGCTAAAAAGAGCTGCTGTCAGCCTGGAGTGCCGCCATGGCCATCAAATACGGCCGCCCGATCGAAGCCCGTCTTGCGCCGGTCGAGGCAAAGCCCGCCGCCCGCCTCGACCTCACGACCCGCCCGCGCCGCAACCGCAAGGCGGACTGGTCGCGGCGCATGGTCGCCGAGAACGTGCTCACCACCGACGACCTGATCTGGCCGCTGTTCCTGGTGGACGGCACGAAGACGCGCGTACCGGTCGCCTCCATGCCGGGTGTCGAGCGCCTGTCGGTGGACGAAGCCGTGCGCGACGCCGAGAAGGCCGCCAAGCTCTCGCATCCCCTGCCTCGCGCTGTTTCCCTACACCGACCCCAAACGCCGCGACGAAGACGGCAGCGAGGCGCTCAATCCCGACAATCTCGTCTGCCGCGCAATCCGCGCCATCAAGAAAGAGGTGCCGCAGGTCGGCGTGCTCTGCGACGTGGCGCTCGACCCCTATACCAGCCACGGCCACGACGGGCTGCTGCGCGACGGGACCATCATCAACGACGAGACCGTCGAGGTGCTGGTGAAGCAGGCGCTGGTCGAGGCCGAGGCCGGTTGCGACATCATCGCGCCCTCCGACATGATGGACGGGCGCGTGGGCGCGATCCGCGCCGGGCTCGACGCGGCCGATTTCACCGACGTGTCGATCATGGCCTATGCGGCGAAATACGCCTCGGCCTTCTACGGCCCGTTCCGCGACGCGGTCGGCTCGTCGGCGACGCTCACCGGCGACAAGCGCACCTATCAGATGGATCCGGCCAACACCGACGAGGCGCTGCGCGAGGTCGAGCTCGACATCGCCGAGGGCGCCGACATGGTCATGGTCAAGCCCGGCATGCCCTATCTCGACATTCTGCGGCGCGTGAAGGACGCCTTCGGCGTGCCGACCTTCGCGTATCAGGTGTCGGGCGAATATTCCATGATCATGGCAGCGGCGCAGAACGGCTGGCTCGACGGCGAGAAGGCGATGATGGAAAGCCTGATCGCCTTCAAGCGCGCCGGCGCCGCCGGCGTGCTCAGCTATTTCGCGCCGCGCGTGGCCGAGAAATTGAAGAAGAGTCCCTAGAAACGAGCCGATCGACCGGCCCGAGCGATTTTCTGCAAGTCCTTGTACTCGATCACCCGTCGACGGCCGGCAGGCCCACCAAGGTTGGCTTATGACATTGGCTCAAGCTGACGCACCACAACCTTCACCGTGGCTGTCCGTCTGGCTCAGTCCACGCAAGACGATCGAACGGATCGTCACCAGCAATCCGAGACGTCATGTGCTGCTGCTGGCCGCCTTCGGCGCTACGCCTCTTGTCATAGGCCAACTAATCGACAAGGGAGTGACCACCGAATTGCTCGACTGGCGCATCATCGCAGTCGTTGCACTCCTCGCGGCGATACTGGGTATCGCGCAACTCTATATTTCCGGTTTCCTCTTCAGCTGGTGCGGCAAGATCTTGGGCGGCCGTGCATCGGCGGTAGACGTGCGTGCGGCATTCGCTTGGGGCATCGTGCCAAGTGTCGCAGGTCTTGCGATCTGCCTCACCGTTCTCGGTTGGTTGTCGTTCTCAGTGGGCGCCGATGTATCCCGATCAGCGCCTCAAGCGGCGTTCATCGCATTGCAGGGGATCATCGGCGTAGCGTGGATTTGGTCGCTCGTCGCCACGTTGCTCATGCTGGGACGCGTTCAGGGTTTTGGGTTCTGGCGTACGGTGCTCAATTCCGTTCTTGGATACCTCGCGCTTCTGCTGTTCGCACTGATCATCCGGACGTTTCTGTACCAGCCCTTCAACATACCTAGTGGCGCCCAGAAGCCGACTTTTCTCGTGGGTGACGACATCTTCGTCTCGAAATACCCCTACGGGTACGGTCCCTACTCGCTGCCGTTCTCCCCGCCGCCACTGTTTTCCGGCCGAATTTTCGCCGCCGAACCGCAGCTTGGCGACGTTGTCGTGTTCCGCCTGCCGCGAGACCCTTCGACCGACTACGTATTTCGGATCGTCGGGCTCCCCGGCGACACCGTCCAGATGATCGGCGGCCTGCTCCACATCAATGGCCAGCCGGTGAAGCGCGAGCGCATCGCGGACTTCGTCGAGGACGAAGGTTCGCGCACTTCCCGGGTGAAACAGTGGCGGGAGACCCTGCCGAACGGCGTGAGCTACGCAACTCTCGATCTCGTCGACAACGGGATCCTTGACAACACGCCGGTGTATCAGGTGCCCGCCGGACACTATTTCATGATGGGCGACAACCGCGACAATTCGACCGACAGCCGCGTGCGGCCGGAAGTCGGTGGCATCGGCTACGTGCCCTTCGAGAACCTCGTCGGTCGCGCGGAGATCATCTTCTTTTCGATCAATCGGGACGATCCGAAGCAACCGGCCGTGCGGTTCGAACGCATCGGTACCGTCGTGCGATAACCTCGGGATCAATGCGATGCTGATCATCGACTCGCAGGTGCACATCTGGCCGCCCGACCGGCCGGACCGGCCGCTCATCCGCGACGGCCGGGAGAATTCGCCCTACCGCTACGAAGAGCTCGTGGCCGACATGGATCGCGCGGGCATCGATTGCGCCGTGCTGGTGCCGCCGTCGATCGAGGGCCCCCGCAACGACTATGCACTGGAGGCGGTGCAGAAATATCCCGGCCGCTTCGCCGTGATGGGGCGATTTCCGCTTGAACACCGGCGATGGCCGCGATCTGGAGGGATGGCGCAAGCAGCCCGGCATGCTCGGCATGCGGTTGACCTTCCACCGCGACGCCGACCGGCCCTGGCTCACCGACGGCACCGCCGACTGGTTCTGGCCGGAGGCCGAGCGGCACGACATTCCTGTGATGGTGCACGCGCCGGAGCGGCTGGCGCAGATCGGCGAGATCGCGGCGCGCCATCCCAAGCTGCGCATCATCGTCGATCACATGGGCTTTGCGCGCGCGACCATCGACGCCGAGACATTGCCCGCGGCCGAGCGCATCAATGCGCTCGCGCGCCATCCCAACGTGTTCGTCAAGGTCTCGGCGCTGCCCTGCTTCTCGACCGAGCCCTACCCGTTCAAGAACCTGCGCGAGCCGCTGCGCCGCGTGATCGCGGCGTTCGGACCGCGCCGCTGCTTCTGGGGCAGCGACATCACCCGCGTGCCGAAGTCCTGCACGCTGCGGCAGGTGGTGACCCATTTCACCGAGGAGCTCGATTTTCTCTCGGCCGACGATCTCGACTGGATCATGGGACGTGGTCTGGCCGAATGCCTGCGCTGGCCGGTCTCGCAACCGAATTCGGCCTAGTTAGGACAAGAGATAGTAACGCAATAAATCCTGGCCGTCCTTCGAGGTCCAGTCGGCCGCTCCCGGCATATAGCCGACGATGCGTCCGGCGGAGTTGATGGCATAGGATATCGGCATGCCATACAGGGCAAACGGTGCCTGCACGCGGTTCTCTCTGTCTGAATGGACCAGCAAACCATCGGGATCGAGATAAATCTGCACGTGCCGGAGATTCAGCGCGCGCACGTACGGCTCGACCACCTTGCGGCCGCCGCGATCGAGCGCGACGGCAACGACCTGCAGGCCAGTGTCCGCCAGCGTCGCCTGCAGGCGGTCCAGAATCGGCAGTTCCGTCCGGCACGCCGCACACCACGTCGCCCAGAAATTCAGCAGAACGACCTTGCCCCGCAACGCCGTGAGATCGCGGGTGCTGCCGTCGAGGCGCGTCAGCCGGATCGACGGTACGGTCCTGGCCGGCCGCAGGATCGTGAACTGATAGCTCCCCGTCTCGAAGCGCGGCGGATTGTTCGGCCGCTCATTTGCGGCGAACGATCGAGGGGCCGTCAACGCCGCTGCGCCGGCGATACCGCGGATCACAGCGCGTCGTGAGATCGCCAGACCGGCCGCGGTTCGTGCGTTTTTGTGAGGTCTCATGCCGAACACATGTCCACTAATCCGCCTGCGATCAGCCGCGCCCGATGAACGAGCGCTGCTGGATCGGCAGGATCGTGGTCTCGAACATGTTGGCCTCCAGCGGCAGCGACGCCATGAACGTGGCGAGGCGGCCGACGTCGTCGAGCGCCAGGTGATACTCGGGTCCGGTCGCATCCTCCGGCTTGACCTTCATCCACGACGACGCCGTGGCGCCGAGATGGATGATCGAAGCGCCGATGTTGAACTCGCGGTAGTCGAGCGCGATGGAACGGGTGAGGCCTTCGAGCGCCAGCTTGGTCGCCGCATAGGCCGCGCCGTTGGCGCGCGGCGTGATCGACGAGATGCTGCCGATATTGATGATCCGGCCGCTTTTCTGCGGCTTCATGATCTTCAGGGCCTCGCGGCAGCACAGGAAGGCGCCGGTCAGATTGGTGTCGATCACCTTTTGCCAGCCGCTCAACGGGATCTGGTCCGTCGGCATGCCGAGCGTTACGCCCGCGTTGTTGACGAGGATGTCCAGGCGCCCGTGCCGATCCACGGTGGTCTTGAACAGATTGACGATGTCCGCCTCGACGGTAACATCGGTGGGAACGGCGAGCACCGATCCGCCCGCGCCCGCGATCTTGCCGGCCGCGGCGTCGAGGTCGGCACGATTGCGCGCCGCCATCACCACATTGGCGCCGGCCGATGCGAACGCGCGTGCGATCGCCTCGCCGATACCCTTGTTCGCACCGGTGACGACGGCGACGCGATCTTGAAGCTGCTTCATTGTCCGAAAATCCTTCCGACGAGGTCCAAGATGTACACTTCCGATGCGTACTCTTGGGAAATTGTAGCATGTCCCGCTCCAACGGGATCGGGACGTGCTACAAAGTGGGATCAAGGGGAACGTTTTCGCAGGGGGACCCATGCACCGGTGGATTCTGCTCGGGGTATTTTTCTCTATCGTCGCATTGCCCACTCCCGCCGCCCACGCCAATCATTGCTCAGCCGAGTCGCGGGTGCTGCTCGCGAAAGCGAGGCTGTCCGAGGCGCTGGCCATCCGCGCGCGGACGCGGGGCGACCTCGGAACTGCCTGTCGGCATCGCGCGCAAGCCCTCCAGCAAGGGCGCGCTCTGCTCGCCTACCTCACCCAGCCCAAATGCGCCCACCCCGACAATTTCAGCCGTCAATGGGGACTGGAAGGCCTTGGCCGGGCGGTCGAGCGGTTGGAGACCTTGAGGCAGCAGGACTGCACCAGGCAGACGCGCTCGTCTTGACGCGGGGACGCGCTCGGCTCGTCCTGTCTGAAATTCTACCCCCCGATCGCTTCCACGCAGCGGCGCAACGCCGCGATCAGGTCCTGGCTGTGGGTGAGGTGCTTCTCCTCGGCGTCGAGGATGCGGCCGAACCCGCGCTTCTTCAGCGTCAGCACGTCGACGTGGTCCTTGATGGCGTCGGTGCCCGCGGCATCGCAGACGATGTCGATCAGCCGGTCGAGCGCATGCAGGCGGCCGAGGAGGTAGTCGTTCTCGCGATAGCCGCGCGACAGGAATGCTGCGAAGTGGGCAAAGCCGATGCCCTTGAGGCTCTCGCTGCCGTCGAAGCCCTTGAGCGTGCGGGCGTCCTGCGGGCTGATGCGGTCGATGAGAATTTCGTTGAGCTCGCCGATGTTGCGCGCGCTGGTAATGGGAAACGTCAGCACGTCCCAGAACGGAAAGCCGAGATAATTGACCAGCACTTCACGGCGCGCATCCGGATGCCATTCTTTCGGGTCGAGCGACGCCAGGAGATCGTCGAGCTCGCGGGTCGTGGCATTGAGGCCGATCTCGAACGCCAGTTTCTCGATCAAGATGTCGATCTTGTCGGCATGCTGCTCCACGAACGACTTGGCGTAGCTCTCGAGATGCTTGACCTCCCCGGCGGACGGGGCGGCCGGAAAGATATCCGCCACCAGGTCACGGACCTCGCGGCTGTAGAAACGCAGATTCTCCCGACGCCGCAACGAATCGAGCCGGCCGTAGAACTCGCGCTTGAGCCGGTCCACCAGGAAAGGATCGAGCCCGGCGAAATGCTCCTGGCCGATCAGCTGATAGAGCCGATTCTGCCCCTCGATCAGAAAGTGCAGGCGCCGCTCGCGGTACTTCACATCGAAGGCCAGCAGATATTTCACCCAGGGCGGAAGATGCTCGCCGGTCTGGGCCTCGAATTCGAGCGCCTCGCTCTCGGCGCGCTCGTACACGATGCCCTTGCGCACGGCCCAGGCATCGATGATCTCCGCCACCACCCGCGACAACGGCGATTGCACGGGCACGCCACGCAGCTTGACGATCAATTGGGCACCGAAGGCGCGCACCGACGCGAGCTTGAGCCGCACATAAGCCTGGTAGGCAAAGCCGGCGTCGCGCGCGACGTGCGAGTTCACCTGCTCGCGCCAGGCGCGCAGGTCGTGCGTCGATACCGCCTGATCGAAGCTCGCTGTGATGACGCCGGCCACCAGCTGGCTCACCTGCGGGCGCGCGCTGTCGATGATCGCGCGCAGCCGCCGCACCTGCTCGTTGAAGTCGATCACACGACTGAGCTCGTCGGTCACGGGCTGCGAGCTCGGAATATCCGACAGCGCGCCGCGCATCGTCGCAAAGAAGCCGGGGATGTTGTGCGTGCGACGCGCTGCCGGCGGAGCGGGATGCGGATCGATGTAGACCAGGCGCCGGTCCACCTCCCGGTAGGCCGGCCGCCCGTGGATCGCCGAGATCGCCTCCTGGAAGGGCCGGTTGTTGAGCACCGAGCCGTCGAGGAAGGACGCCGTGGTCGGATCGATGCCGGCGCGCAGGTGGTTCGGAAAATTGTTGGCGATGAACTCGGCACGCCGCGGCCAGCTCGCGTGCCGCGCGACCAGCACCTCGTTCATCTCGACGATCCGCGCCGGCGGGAACGCCCCGGGGAACGACGAGGTGGCGCGCGCGGCGAAGGCCAGGCCCGGCGCGTTGTCCAGGGTGAAGTCGCTCTCGACCTCGCCGCTCGATCGCCGGCGGTAGGTAAAGTGCAAGACGTGGTGGTGGTCGAGCTCGTGGATGAGCGGCGGATCGTGGATCTGGATGAGCTGCTGATAGCCGTAATAGTCGGTCAGGGTAACGAACAGGTCGAGCGACTGGCCGGAGGGCAGCAGCGACTTCGTCGGGTCCTTCACGGCCCCCATGGACGTCACGGCGTCGTACATCAGGCCGGCCATCACGCGGCCATCGAGCGGCGGCTTGAACCAGCGCGAGCGTACGAACAACGAGAGCTTCTGGCGCACCTCCATGTCTTTGATCATGCGCAAGCTCGTGGCCTTCGTCGCGAGCCAGATGAACGGCTGCAGGAACCACTTGCTCCAGGTGCCGGCGCGGGCATCGGGCGCCAGCAATACCGTAACGTCGGCATTGTCGAGCCAGAGGTCGCGCAGGGCCCCCATTGGCAGGTCGTGGCTCAAGGCGCGCGCCAGCATGGTGCCGTTGATGCCGCCGGCGGAGGCGCCGGCGATGATGTCCACTACGATGCGCAGCTCGATGCTGCGGCCGATATCGCGCAGCAGCTCGAAATAGAACTCCTCGGTGTCGTATTCGGGATCCTCGCGATCGGCGAGATCGAAGAACGAGGCCTGCGCCCGCCAGGAGCGGTCGGCGATGGCATGCAGCGTACGCGACGCCCGCACCAGCTTCAGGATTTCCTTGCTGATGCCATGCATGTAGATGGCGAGCGAAACGCCGCCGAAGCAGACCAGCGCAATGCGAAGCTCCTTCTCGCGCAAGACCCCGCCCTCAACCAGGATGATTCGGCAAAGTACATATGATCATGTCGAGAGAACGCCGAAATCGGAAGACCCCACTCCGGTCATCTACCCAATTCCACCGCGATGGCGGTATCGATCCAGGCCGGCTCGTAGCCTTCCGACTCCAGCGCCTGGAAGATCTCCTTCCCATGGGCCTGGTCGCGGGTCTCCACCGTGACGTCGAGCTTGGCGCCCTTCGCCGGCACGTCGAGGAACAGCCGCCGGTGCTGGACCGCAAGAATGTTGGCGCCGAGCTGGCCGAGCCGGGTGGCGATCTGCCCGAGCACGCCGGGCCGGTCGGGGATAATCAGCCGGAAGGAGACGATGCGGTATTCCCGCTCGAGCTCGCGGACCATGACGGTGGCGAGGATGCGCGGATCGATGTTGCCGCCGCTCACGATCAACCCGACCTTGCGGGCGCGGAAAAGCTCAGGCTTGACCAGCATGGCGCCGAGCCCGGTCGCGCCGGCGCCTTCGGCCATGATCTTCTGCAGCGTGAGATAGGCATTGACCGCGCGCTCGAGGTGCGCCTCGTCGACCAGCACGATCTCGGCGACGAGCTCGCGCACGACCGGCAGCGTCAACCGCCCGACGTTCTTGACCGCGATGCCTTCCGCGATGGTCGCGCCGCCGAGCGGGCGGTTCTCGCCGGTCAGCGCATTCCAGAACGCGGGATAGAGCGCCGCTTCCGCCCCGATGATCGAAATCGACGGCTTCACCGCCCGCGCGGCAATCGCATTGCCGGCGATGAGCCCGCCGCCGCCGATCGGCATCGCGAGCATGTCGAGGTCGGGCACATCTTCCAGCATCTCGAGCGCGATGGTGCCCTGGCCGGCGATGACCAGCGGATCGTCATAGGGGTGGACGAAGGTGAGCCCGCGCTCGCGCGCGATGGTCTCGGCGCGCACCTGCGCCTCGGCCACGCTCTCGCCGTCGAGCACGACCTCGGCGCCATAGGCCTGCGTCGCCTCCACCTTCACGAACGGCGTCGTCACCGGCATGACGATGGTCGCCGGAATGCTCAAGCGCGCGGCGTGATAGGCCACCGCCTGCGCATGGTTGCCGGCCGACATGGCGATGACGCCGCGCGCGCGCGCCGCGGCGTCGAGCGAGGCGAGCTTGTTGAAGGCGCCGCGATCCTTGAACGAGTTGGTGACCTGGAGGTTTTCATACTTCACGTAGACCTCGGCGCCGGTGAGCGCCGAGAGCTTGGGCGCCGGCAACATGGGCGTGCGCAGCACCTGCCCGGCAATCGTGCGCCGCGCCGTTTCGATGTCGGCAACGGTAACGCTCATGCCTTGTCTCCCGCCCAATCGGCGAGGCTTCCGGGCACAAAGCCCGTGCCTCTTGCACCAGGACCGTCTACTCTCCATCTGCCGATGGATTCGAAGGATAGCAAGGGAACTTAACGGGGGATCTGGTCATGACCGACAGCGGACCGAGAAAGATCGGCGTGTCGATCGAGGTCAAGCCCCACGCCTACGACCCGGCCGTCAACCCGGAGCTGTTCGAAGGCGTGCTGGCGCGCCGCTGCATGGCGTTCGTGATCGACGTCATCATCATCGCCGTCCCGGTGATATTCGCTGCCGTGCTCATCTTCATATTCGGCCTCGTCACGCTCGGGCTCGCCTGGACCCTGTATTTGCTGCTGTATCCGGCGACCGTGATCTGGGCGATCTTCTACTACGGCCTGACCTTCGGCAGCGCGGCCTCGGCGACGATCGGCATGCGGGTGATGGATCTGGAGATGCGCACCTGGTACGGGGCGCCGGGCTATTTCGTGCTCGGCGCCGTGCACGCCGTCCTCTACTGGGTCACGGTCTCGTTCCTGACCCCGTTCATCCTGCTGGTTGCATTCTTCAACCACCGCCGGCGGCTGCTGCACGACATGCTGGCCGGCACCATCGTCATCAACAACCCGGCCCGCGCGCAGGCCCTGCGTGGCGGGTTTGGCCGCCCTGCCGGCTGACGGGCTCCCGGAACAAGGGATTTGACGAGATGCGCCGCGCGCGCGATCCTAGGGGTGCCGGCATGCGGACACCTGCCGGCCCGAGACCGCCGTGACGCAGCATTCGCGCAACACCCCGCAGTTCTACCTCACTGCGCCCTCGCCTTGCCCCTATCTGCCGGGGCAGGAGGAGCGCAAGGTGTTCACGCACCTGGTCGGTGAGCGGGCCTCCGAGCTCAACGACCTGCTGACCCATGGCGGCTTCCGGCGCAGCCAGTCGATCGCCTATCGGCCGGCCTGCGAGGCCTGCCGGGCCTGCATATCCGTCCGCGTCGTGGCCGAGGACTTCCGGCCGACGCGGAGCATGCGGCGCATTCAGGAGCGCAATGACGATCTCGTCGGCGAGATGCGGGTCGCGGTGCCGACCTCGGAGCAGTATTCGGTGTTCCGCTCCTATCTCGACGCCCGTCACCGCGACGGCGGCATGGCCGACATGACCGTCCTCGACTTCGCGATGATGATCGAGGACAGCCACGTCGATACCCGCATGGTCGAGTATCGCAGGCGTGGCCCCGATACCGCCGTCAACGGCCGCGGCAGCGGAGAGCTGCTCGCGGTGGCGCTCACCGACGTGCTCACCGACGGGCTCTCCATGGTCTATTCGTTCTTCGATTCGGGAGAGGCGCCGCGCTCGCTCGGCACCTTCATGATCCTCGACCACATCGCGCGCGCGCGCCGCATGGGCTTGCCCTACGTCTATCTCGGCTATTGGGTGCAGGGCTCGCGCAAGATGGACTACAAGGGCCGCTTCCTGCCGCAGCAGCGGCTCACCCCCGACGGCTGGAAGCGGGTGGAGCGCTGAGGATATAGACAGCGGCTATCGTCTCTCCTTGCCAAAAATCCCGACTGTTGCGCCCAAACAACGGTGTCCGCGCCTAGAATGGCTGTCGGGGGGTACGTTCGTCATCGGCAAGCAAGGAGCCCGATGCGTACCACCGCGACTATCAGATGGGCTCTCGTGCTGTCGTTCATGGCGACAGGCGTAAGCGGCCCCGCGCCAGCGCAGACATTCAACCAGTTCGTCGGCTTCGGCGACAGCAATATCGACAGCGGCTTCTATCGGGCGCTGCCTTCTCCCGGCGGCGGAGCGGCCTTCAACGCGTTGTGGCCCGCCGCCGTCGCCAACGGTGCCGGCAAGCCGACATCGAGCCCGGGCCTGATGAATTCCGAAGCGCTCGCGGCCTATTTCGGCCTCAACGGCCTCCCCTCCAATCAGGGCGGGTCGAACTATGCGACCAGCGGCGCCAAGAATGTCACCGTCAACACCGCGGCGACCGGAGGATTCCAATCGGCGATCCCGACGGTCACGCAGATCTCGACCTACCTCGCAAGCAACGGCGGCGCAGCAAATCCCAACGCGCTCTATCTGATCAATTCCGGCGCCAACGACGTCTCGTTTGCGCTCGGCGACAGCGGCACCGGTCCGTTTCCGGCGGACCCGACCGCGTACCTGATCGGCGCGGCCAACAGCCTGGCCGGGGCCATCGCGCAGCTACAGGCGGCAGGTGCGCGCTACATCATCGTTCCGGACCTGTATTTCTCGTTCCCGATGGGAGGCGGCGCAGGGAACGCGCAGACCCGTCAGGCCAGGCTGGACTACAGCCTTGCGCTCTGGTCGGGCCTGGCGGCGGCAGGCGTGAATTTCATTCCCGCCGACATCAATGCCGTCCGGGTCGCAATTGCCGAGAACCCATCGGCGTTCGGATTCCAGTTCGTCGGCAACGGCGCCGGTCAGGTCGCCTGCACCAACCCCGGCGTGGCGAGCGCCTGGGCGTTGCTGTGCTCGTCCAATCCCGGCGCTCCTTCCACGTTGGTCACGCCGGATGCCGACCAGACCCGGCTTTTCGCCGACGACCAGCATCTGACCACGGCCGGGCAAAAGATCCTCGCCGACTATTATTACAGCCTCATCGTCGCGCCCAGCCAGATCTCGTTCCTGGCCGAAGTCCCGGTGAAGACGCGCGCGGCGCTCGTCAATTCGATCCTCAACCAGATTTCGATCTCGCAGCGGCAATCCGGCTCCCTCGGAATCAACGCCTGGGTGACCGGGGATGTGTCATGGCTCAAGATCACCAACTACCCCGGATTCCCCGATGATCCCGGCACCCCGGTCGCGATGACCGCGGGCTTCGACTACAGGCTGACGCGCGAATGGCTCGTCGGGGCGGCGCTATCCATCGGAACGACCAGGCAGACCTTCAGCCTCGAGCGCGGACATTTCACCCAAAGCGCGTTCACCGCGAGTTTCTATGCCGGCTATCTCGATGGGCCGTTCTGGGCCAACGTCGTCGCATCGGCCGGCACGCTGCAGAATGCCATCACGCGTTCGGCGCCGATCGGCATCACCGTGCAGCACAACGACGGCAACACCGACGGCAGCCAGCTCTCGTTCGCACTACAGGCGGGCTACAATTTCATGCACGGGCCGCTGACGCATGGCCCGCTCGCGGGGGTCCTGCTGCAGCGGATACACATCGACGGATTCACCGAGAGCGGGAGCTTCACCAGCCTCGCCTTCGACGAGCAGAAACGCAACTCGGCCGTGACCGAGCTCGGTTATCAGGCGACCTTCGACGCCGGCATGTGGCGTCCATTCGTCAAGGCGGCGTGGTATCACGAGCTGGTCTCCACCGACCGGCAGGTCACGGCGTTCCTGACGACGATCACCGCGCCCGGCTTTTCCCTGCCGGCGGTGGTTCTGGGCAAGGATTGGGGCCTGGCCAACGCCGGAGCGACCGTGAAGATATCGCCCAACATCACCGCGCTCGTCGCAGCCTATGGCCAATTTGCCCAGGACAGCGTCGTGAACTACGGCGGGCAGGTCGGCATCAACGTCGCGCTGGGCGCCCCGCCTCCGCGGGATATGCCGGTGAAGGCCGCCCGTCTTTAGAAATCTTGCGCATGTCCTAGTCGGAAAACCGGTTCCCACTTTTCCGGGACATGCGCTACGGAGTTTGCGTCCCCGGATAGCGCCGGCTCCAGGCCGCCAGCAGCCCGCGCTTGGGCGCGAACAGAAACGCCAGCACAAACACCGCAAATTGGATGAGCACGATGCAGGCGCCGGTCGCGCCATCGATGTGGAAGCTCGCGATGGTGCCGAGCGCGCTCGAGCCGACGGCAACGGCGACCGCGATCGGGAGCATGCGCTCGAAGCTGTCGGTCAGCAGATAGGCGACCGCCCCGGGCGCGACCAGCATCGCGATCACCAGGATGATGCCGACGGCCTTGAGCGATCCGACGATCGTCAGGGACAGGAGGATCAAGAGGCCGTAGTGAAGCGCGCGCACCGGCAATCCGATCGCCCGGGCGTGGTTCGGATCGAAGCAGTAGAGCAGCAGATCGCGGCGCTTGAGCAGCACGATCAGCAGCGTTCCCCCGGCGATGATGGCGGTCTCGATCAGGTCGCGCGCGGTCACGCCCAGCACGTTGCCGAACAGGATGTGCAGGAGATGCTGGTCGGTTTCGACCTTGGTGAAGATGACCAGTCCGAACCCGAACATGCCGGAGAATACGATCCCCATCACCGTATCCTCCTTCACGCGGCTGTGCTCCTTCAGGTAGCCGGTCAGCAGCGCGCAGGACAATCCGGCGGCGAAGGCCCCGACGGCCAGCGGCAATCCGAGCACGAAGGCGAGGACGATGCCGGGCAGGACCGCGTGGGAGATCGCATCCCCCATGAGCGACCAGCCCTTGAGCACGAGATAGCAGGACAGGACCGCGCAGACCGCGCCGACCAGCACCGAGACGATCAGCGCCCGCTGCATGAACGGATAGCTCAGGGGCACCGTGATCCAGTCGAATGCGCCGATCATGCCCGCGCCCCCGCGAGCTGTCGCCGGCGCGCCGCCAGGAGCCCATGCTTGGGGGCGCAGTAGAACGCCGCGAGGAACAAGAGGGCCTGGAGCGTCACGATGACGCCGCCGGTCGCGCCATCGAGGAAGTAGCTGATGTAGGCTCCGACGAAGCTCGTGGTCGCGCCGATGGCGACGCTGATGACGATCAGCCGGCCGAAGCGATCGGTCAGCAGATAGGCCGTCGCGCCCGGGGTCACCACCATGGCGATGACGAGGCAGGCGCCGACGGTCTGCAGCGCGGCGACGGTGCAGGCGGCCAGCAACGTAAAGAACAGCCCCTTCAGAAAGCCCGGGTTGAGCCCGATGCTGCGCGCATGGTTCTCATCGAAGAACGTGACCATCAGGTCCTTCCATTTCAGCGCCAGAACGCCGAGCGAAATGGCGGAAATGATCGCGACCTGGATCACGTCCTCGTTGGAAATGGCGAGGATATTGCCGAGCACGATGGTCTGGATGCTGACCGACGTCGGCCGGAGCGACGCCATCAGCAGCCCGAGCGCGAACAGCGACGTGAAGACGAGGCCGATCACGGCATCCTCGCGCAGCCGGGTATGCTGCTTGACGAAACCCATGCCGATGGTCGCCAGAATGCCGGCGAAAAATGCCCCCACGGCGAACGGAAAGCCGAGGATATAGGCGCCCGCAACGCCCGGAACGATCGAATGGGCCAGCGCGTCGCCCATCAGCGACCAGCCCTTGAGCATCAGATAGGCGGACAGGAAGGCGCAGACGCCGCCGACCAGCGCGCTCACCCACATGGCCTTCGCCATGTATTCGTAGCTGAAGGGGACCAGCAGCTCGGCGAGAGTTTCGCTCATGTCGCGTCCGTCTTGGCGGGCGGGTCTTTGCGGGCATCGGCGTCGGCGCCGTAGATCACCAGCGGCCGCTCGTCGTCGGTGAGCACCGTCACGCTGCGCGGGTCCTGGTCGCTGTGGAGCGCCGCGCCGCCCAGGTTGAAGTGGCGCAGCACGCCGCCGAAGGCGCGTTCCAGATTGGCTTGCGTAAAGACCTCCGCGGTCGGCCCCGCGGCCAGCACAGTCTTGTTGAGCAGCACGACCTCGTCGCAAAAATCCGGCACGCTGCCGAGATTGTGCGTCGAGACCAGCATCAGATAGCCTTGTCCACGCATTTCGCGCAGCAAGCTGATGATCGTCGCCTCGGTCTTGACGTCGATCCCGGTGAACGGCTCGTCGAGCAGGATGATCCGCCCTTCCTGCGCCAGCGACCGCGCCAGGAAGACGCGCTTCTTCTGGCCGCCGCTGAGCTCGCCGATCTGCCGCGACCGGTACTCGGCCATGCCGACGCGCTCGAGCGCCTGGTCGACCTTGTAGCGGTCGGCGCGCGACGGCATGCGCAGGAAATTCATGTGACCGTAGCGGCCCATCATGACGACGTCTTCGACCAGGACGGGAAAGTTCCAGTCAACGTCCTCGCTCTGCGGCACGTAGGCGACGACGTTGCGCTTCAACGCCTCCGCGACCGGGCCGCCGCAGAGGCGGACCTCGCCGGCGGACGGGCGGACGAAGCCCATGATCGCCTTGAAGATCGTCGACTTGCCGCTGCCGTTCACCCCGACCAGGGCGCAGATCGTGCCGGGCTCGAGCTCGAACGAGGCATCGTGCACGGCGGTGTGGCCGTTGCTGTAGGTGACCGTCAGGCCCCGCACCGAAATGCTGGCGGCAAGCGCGGCGCCCGGATCCAATCCGCCGCGTACCGGCTGGGGGATCATGTTCACGTGTCGGACCTCTCTCGTCGGACGTCTCGCTTGTCCGACCTCACTTGCCGGATTTCACTTTGTCGATTTCACTTGCCGAATCCCTTGGCGATCGTCTCGACCGTCACCTTCAGCAGATCGAGATAGGTTGGCACCGGGCCGTTCGCGGCGCTGAGCGAGTTGACGTAGAGAACTCCGCCGTAGCGGGCGCCGGTCTCGCGCGCGACCTGCTTGGCGGCCCGGTCCGAGATCGTGCTCTCGCTGAACACGACCGGAATCTTGTTCTTGCGGACGAGATCGATGACGTGGCGCACCTGCTTGGGCGTGCCTTGCTCGTCGGCGTTGATGGGCCAAAGGTAGGCCTCGCGCATCTGGTAGTCGCGGGTCAGGTAGCTGAACGCCCCCTCACTGGACACGAGCCAGCGCTGGGCTTCGGGGATGGCCGCCAGGCGCTTGCGCAACGGCTCGTCGAGCGCGCGGATCTGCGCGGAATAGGCGGCGGCGTTCTTGCCGTAGGTTTCCGCGTTGGCCGGGTCGTATTTCGCGAGCGCCTTGCGGATGTTCTCGACATAGATCAACGCGTTGGTCGCCGACATCCAGGCATGCGGGTTCGGCTTGCCGGAATACGGACCTTCCGTGATCCCCATCGGGTCGATGCCCTGGGACACCACCACGCTCGGCACTTCCTTGACGTTCTCGAAGAACTTCTCGAACCAGCGCTCGAGATTGAAGCCGTTCCAGAGCACGAGGTCGGCGGCTTGCGCCTTCACGATGTCGAGTGGAGTCGGTTGATAATCGTGGATCTCCGCCCCGGGCTTGGTGATCGACTCGACCACCGCCGCGGAGCCCGCCACGTTCTGAGCGATGTCCTGAATGACCGTGAACGTGGTCACGACGCGGAACGGCTTGCGGGGCTGCGAGCCCTGCGCCGACGCAACGCCCGGCAGGGCGCTCCCCGCGACCGCCGCCAATACAGCGCCGAGTAGCAGGCGCCTCGCCCAAACTGTCCTCACCTCGTCCTCCGTCACGTCGGGTCCAATGGGCAAATGCGAGCGGTCTGAAAACCCGCAAAAATCCCATGGGGGCACCCGGCGCCCCCCGCTTCGATATCTAATCTTGTTGCGAATAATTTGCAATTGCATAGAGACGTCTCAGTAAACGTGAAAGACTTCCTGCAACCATTTGAAATTCCACCAATCGCGCCGCCGGTGGGAATTGGAACGATTGCCCGCCACAGGGATTGAAGCCCCGCCGGGCTTAGTTCCATGACCAAGTCTACCCGCCTGCCGATTCTCAAGCTGCCGCCTCTACGTGCCGCGGCCTGCGGCGCCGCGCTTCTGATGCTGGGCACGGCCGTGGCGCTCGCCGCCGAGGGCGGCAAGGGTGGCGCGTCGGAAGTCGTATTCCTCGTCCAACTGATCGCGCTGATGCTCGTCGGGCGCCTGCTCGGCGAGGCCATGAACCGCATCGGGCAGCCGTCGGTCATGGGAATGCTGCTCGGCGGCATCCTGCTCGGGCCTTCGATGCTGGGCGGCCTGTGGCCCGACGCACAGCGCGCACTATTTCCCGCAAGTCCCGAGCAGAAGGCCATGCTCGACGGGATTTCCCAGTTCGGAATTCTGCTTCTGCTGCTGCTGACCGGAATGGAGACCGATCTGCGGCTGGTGCGAAAGGTCGGCAGGGCGGCGCTGAGTATCTCACTCACCGGCGTCGCGGTGCCGTTCATGTGCGGTTTCGCGCTCGGCCAGCTCATGCCGGAGGCGCTGCTGCCGCATCCGGACCAGCGCCTGCTCACCTCGCTGTTTCTCGGCACCGCCTTGTCGATCTCATCGATCAAGATCGTGGCGGCGGTCGTGCGCGAGATGGGTTTCACCCGCCGCAACCTCGGACAGATCATCGTCGCGTCCGCGATCTGCGAAGACTCGATCGGCTGGGTGGTCATCGCCATCACGCTCGGGCTGGCGGAAGCCGGCACGATTGACCTCATCAGCGTCAGCAAGAGCGTATTGGGCACCGCCATATTTCTCATCGCCAGCCTGACCATCGGTCGCCGCATCGTCTTTTTCCTGATCCGCTGGGCGAACGACCATTTCGAGAGCGACTTCCCCGTGATCACGACCATTCTCGTGATCATGGGGGTCATGGCCCTGACCACGCATTTCATCGGCGTGCACACCGTGCTCGGCGCCTTCGTCGCCGGCGTGCTGATCGGGGAATCGCCGATCCTGAGCAAGCACATCGACGAGCAGCTACGCGGTCTCATCCTGGCGTTCTTCATGCCGGTGTTCTTCGGCATCGCCGGCCTGTCCGCCGATTTGACGGTCCTCAAGGATCCGCAGCTTGCATTGATGGCGCTCGGCCTGATCGCGATCGCGAGCGTCGGCAAGTTTGCCGGCGCCTTCATCGGCGGCGAGATCGGCGGCCTGACCCGGCGCGAGTCGCTTGCGCTCGCCTGCGGCATGAACGCGCGCGGCTCGACCGAGATCATCGTCGCCACCATCGGGCTGTCGATCGGCGCGCTCAGTCAAAACCTGTTCACGATGATCGTGGCGATGGCCATCGCCACCACGATGGCGATGCCGCCGATGCTGCGCTGGGCGCTCGCCCGCGTGCCGATGAGGAAAGAGGAAAAGGAGCGCCTGGAACGCGAAGAGTTCGAGGCCAAGGGCTTCGTCGCGAACCTCGAGCGGCTGCTGCTCACGATGGACGAAAGCCCCAACGGCAAGTTCGCATCCCGCCTTGCCGGCGTCCTGGCCGGGACCGGCGGCATCCCGATCACGCTGCTCCCCCTATCCAAGGGGGATACCGAGGCGGGCGACCATGCCGAGAAGACGGTCAAGGAAGCGGCCGCGGCCGCGCGGCGGAGCCAAGCCGACGAGGACGAGCCGGCGCGCGTCGACGTGACCCGGCGCCGTCACAAGGCCGTAAGCGGCGAGGCCGTCGCCAAGGAAGCCAAGCGCGGTTACGATCTGCTCTTCGTGGGCATCGAACATACCCGCGCCAAGAACGGCGGCTTTCATACCGATGTCACGCGCATCGCCGCCGCCTTCGCGGGCCCGCTCGCGATCGTGGCCGGAAACGGCGTGCATCTGAAGCAACCGGAGCGAAGTCCACTGCACATCCTGGTTCCCTTGAACGGAACCGAGATGTCGCGCCGGGCCGCCGAGGTCGCTGTCGCCCTTGCGCGCGCCAGGGGCCACCCGGTCACCGCGCTCTACGTCGCCAATCCCGGGAGCAAGCCACGCAAGCGGCGCCGATTCCGCGCGCGCCGGGAGGAGCAAGCCATCATCAAAGACTTCGTGGAGCTGGCCGACCGTTACGACGTGCAGACGAGGACCGCTATTCACTCCGACGTGGCCGCGGACGAAGCCATACTCATCGAAGCGAAGACGCATGACCTGATTGTCATGGGCGTGGGTCGCCGCCCCGGCGACAAACTGTTCTTCGGCGACACCGCAGCAGCTGTGCTCGAGAAGTCGCCGGCCTCGGTGGTCTTCGTGGCGAGCTAGTGGATAGAATCTGACGCTTGGTACCCGCGCAGAAACCTCCGTCCCGGTCGTGGAAGGGCGTTCCGACCCTGCCCGGAAGCAGAAATTCCAATGTCGCACGAGGGTGGTTAGCGGTCCTTTGGTTATTCGTCACTCCGACAAAGCTGCACGCAGTTGTGCCAAACCTTCCTTCCGCGTCACCGCGGCTCAAGCTATTCTGAGGAACCTGGGATGGAGATTTTGTGGCATGGCGAAGCTCGTCTTTGGAATGAACCAATCCTTGGACGGTTACGTTGACCACATGGCCTTTGCTCCTGGTCCCACGCTCTTTCGTCATTTTATCGACCAAGTGCGCGGCCTGACGGGCAGTGTGTACGGTCGCCGCTTGTATGAGGTCATGCGTTATTGGGACGAAGACCGACCCGAGTGGAACGCGGAGGAACGCGACTTCGCGGCGGCGTGGCGGAACCAACCAAAGTGGGTCGTGTCGCGATCGTTAAAGTCAGTCGGGCCCAACGCCACGCTTGTCGGGGATAACGTCGAGGCGGTAATACGCGGGCTGAAGGCTGAGCGCGTTGGGGAGATTGAAGTTGGCGGACCAGACCTGGCACACAGCCTCACCGAACTTGGTCTTATAGATGAGTACCGACTCTACCTGCACCCCGTCGTGCTTGGTCGCGGCAAGCCATTCTTCGCCGGCCCGCGGCCACCACTCCGCCTTGTTTCCACCGATCACGTTGGCGAGGACGCGATTAGGTTGACGTACGTTCCTGCTTAATCGCGCGTCTCGCCAGACGCGCCAGACGTGCTTCTGGGGGCTGTTGCGGTCGCCAACGATCACCTGCAGGCGCTTGCGATCGGTCGGGTTCAAGTGGACGGTGATGCCAGTGCGCATCCTGACGACTCGCACGCCGGCAAACTCGTGGGAATCCCACAAAGGACTCTTATGTCGATATCAATCCGCTAGAGGGGCTCGTTACTTCTCCTCCCGCGCCTTCCCGTTCCCGTTCGCCGGCACCTGACCGAACTTGTTGTTCGTGAGGAAGCGATCGGGCCGCACACGGCCGGCGTCGCCGCGATTGCCGCGCCACGCCGCGAGCTCCTTCAGCGACTGGACGAAAACGCGGCCGCCGCTGTCGATCCAGGTCAGTCCGTCGCCGGCCTTGAAGGTCGTCACGTCGGATAATTCGCCGTCCTTGTAGCGCTGCAGCCGCACGCCACGGCCGCGTCCCATCTCCGGCACCTGGTCGAGCGGGAAGATCACCATCTTGCGGTTCTCGCCGATCGCCGCGGCCTGCTCGCCCTCGACCACGGCGATCGCGCGCGCCTCGTCGGGTGGCGTGACATTGAGCACCTGCTTGCCCTTGCGGGTATTGCCGAGGCATTCGTCCTCGGGCACGACGAAGCCGCGACCCTGCGCGCTCGCGACCAGGAACTTGCGCCCGCCCTGGTGGCGGAACACGGCGACGAGGTCGACCTCCTGCTCCATGTCGGCGAACAGCCGGATCGGCTCGCCGTGGCCACGCCCGCCCGGCAGCTTCGCCGCGTCGAGCGTGTAGAAGCGGCCGTTGGTGGCGAAGACGAGGCACTTCGAGGTGGTCTCGGCGGGGAACGAGAATTTCGGCCCGTCGTCGGCCTTGAACGCGATGCCGGAGAGATCGGTCACCGTGCCGCGCAACGCGCGGATCCAGCCCTTCTCCGACACCACGATGGTGATCGGCTCGCGCTCGACCAGCGCCTCCTCGATCGCGGCCTCGTCGTGCTCGGGCGCCTGCGCGAACGTCGTGCGGCGCTTGCCCAGCGGCGTCTTCGGCCCGAACTTCGTACGTATCTCCTTGATCTCGTCGGCGATCTTCTTCCATTGCTCCTTCTCGGAGCCGATGAGGTTCTTGACCGCGGTACGCTCGCCGCGCAGGTCCTTCTCCTCCCCCCTGATCTCCATCTCCTCGAGCTTGCGCAGATTGCGCAGCCGCATATTGAGGATGGCCTCGGCCTGCACGTCGGTGAGCTTGAAGGTTTTCATCAGGACGGGCTTGGGCTCGTCCTCGGTGCGGATGATCTTGATCACCTTGTCGAGGTTGAGATAGGCGACGAGGTAACCGCCGAGCACCTCGAGCCGATGCTCGATCTGGCTGAGGCGGTATTTCGCGCGCCGGACCAGCACCTCGCGGCGATGGGCGAGCCACTCGTTGAGCGCCTCCGCGAGCCCGACGACCTTCGGAATACGGCCCTTCACCAGCACGTTCATGTTCAATGAAATGCGGCTCTCGAGCTCGGTGAGCTTGAACAGCGACTCCATCAGGAGCTCGGCATCGACCGTGCGCGAGCGCGGCTCGATCACGAGCCGGATGTCCTCGGCCGATTCATCGCGCGCGTCGACAACCAGCGGCAGCTTCTTGTCGTTGATGAGCTCCGCGAGCTTCTCGACGAGCCGCCCCTTCTGCACCAGCCAGGGAACCTCGGTGATGACGATGAGATAGGTGCCGCGGCCGGTGTCCTCCTTGTGCCAGCGCGCCCGCACGCGGAACGAGCCGCGGCCGGTGGTATAGGCTTCGGCGATCGCTTCGGGCGGATCGACGACGACGCCGCCGGTCGGGAAATCCGGACCCGGCACGTATTTCATCAGCGTGCGGCTTCTGGCGTTCGGCGTATCGATCAAGTGGAGCGCCGCGTCGCACAGTTCCGCCACGTTGTGCGGCGGGATCGAAGTCGCCATGCCGACCGCGATGCCTTGCGAGCCATTGGCGAGCAGATTGGGAAACGCGCCCGGCAGCACGATCGGCTCGTTCTCCGAGCCGTCGTAGGTCGGCCGGAAATCGATCGCGTCCTCGTCGATGCCGTCGAGCAGGAGGTGCGCGACCTCGGTGAGCCGCGCCTCGGTGTAGCGCATGGCGGCGGGGTTATCGCCGTCCACATTGCCGAAGTTCCCCTGCCCGTCCACCAATGGATACCGCTGCGCGAAATCCTGCGCGAGACGCACGAGCGCGTCGTAGACCGCCTGATCGCCGTGCGGATGGAACTTGCCGATGACGTCGCCGACCACGCGCGCGCATTTCTTGAACGCGGCGCCGGGGTCGAGACGCAATAGCCGCATCGCGTAGAGGAGCCGCCGGTGGACCGGCTTGAGGCCGTCGCGCGCATCCGGCAGCGCGCGCCCCGTGATGGTGGAGAGCGCGTATTGCAGATAGCGCTCTTCGAGCGCGTCCCGCAGGCCGATCTCTTCGACGTCGCCGTCGCGAGGGGGAATCAGTTCTTTGCCCATTACCAAGAGTTAATGCGAACGGCCTCGCGGAACAAGCCGCAATGAATGCGCGATGAACGCGTTGGCCACGCGCCGTTCGGAATCGGCCCGCTAGGTTTGCACGCATGTGAGCCGCACTGAACAGCGCCTCACTGGATCCAAGGAGAGTTGAAATGCGTGCAATCTTCGTCGCTGCTCTGATGGCCCTGGGGCTCGCCTTCGTCGGCACGTCGCCGACCTCCGCCGCGCCGGCGAACGGCGGCGTCATCGGCCATGCGGCCACCGTCAACCAGGTGGTCGATCAGGTGCACTGGCGCCGGCACCGCCACCATCGCCACCATCATCACAAGCATTGCTGGTGGCACCGTGGCCACCTCCACTGCGCTTGGTGGTAAGTAAGTACGTAGCCCACCAGGCGACGGGCCGGGTGCCGCACCGCACCCGGCCCGTTTCTTTTTTTAGCCGGAGGATACGGCGCTACGGCCATCGCGCAGAACCGTGGCGATGAAGCTCGCCCGCGCATCGGCAAGAGCGAGCCCGCGCGGCTCGAGCACGTGACGCACCAGAAAGAAGCCGGTGAGCGCGAAGCCGTCGGCGATGTCCTGCGGCGACGGATCGCCTACATCCACATCGTCGAGAAATGCCGGCAGCGTCAGCAGCCTGCCCTTCCACGGCTCGCCCGCCTGGCGCGACACCGCGCGTCCCGATTTCGGCGACACGTAGACGAGATCGGCCTCGCTGCCGCTCGCCGCGCAGGTCGCAAGATCGAGACCGAAGCCGAGCTCGGCGAGCAACTGCAATTCGAAACGCGCGACATCGGGTCCGGCGCGACGCGGATCGAGCAGGTTGTCGAGCACCTCGTCGAGCGCGGCATGTATCTGCGGGTGCGGGTCGCGCTCCGGCAGCAGCCGGCAGAGCGCGGCGAGATGCGTCACGCCGTAGAGCGCATGCGGAACGGGCAGGAACGATGCCGCGCGGGCATCGAGGCCCTCGACCGTATAGAGGCCGAGATGCTCGTCGAGGCGCGCCCGCCAAGTGGAGCTGATGCGATTGCCCGGCTGCAGCACCGGACGCAGCCGCGAGCCCGCCCCTCCCCGCACCAGGCCGAGATGGCGACCGTGCTCGCAGGTCATCAGCTCGAGGATGGCATTGGCCTCCCCGTGGCGCTTGATGCCGAGCACGATGCCTTCATCGGTCCATTGCATGACGCCTGGATTAGTCCTCGTCCTCGACCCAAAGGCAACCGGCTCGTGTGGGGCCGATCACAAGAACCCCCATATCAAACGTAGCTTTCGTTGCAGGCATCCAAGAGCCGGCTTGCGCGCCGGCGTTGGTTGCGAACTCGACGTCCTGCCCCTGGAACAACTGCATGAAATCTCGCCAGAGATCGGCGGCGCGCGCGCGCGACATGATTTCGGATCTGTAAGCCAGGTCAACGTGCAGGATGTAGGTGGCAATCTCCTCCGCCTCCGCCTTTTCGATGGACCGGAAGATCGCATCGTCATCGGCAAGGCCGAAAATTCGTGCGGCCTCGACAATGTTCATCCGACCGTCGACAACACGGCATCGTGTGTTGCCTCGCCGACGCGCCCTTCGAATTTTGGCGCAGATGTGCATGCCTACTACCGAAGTCGCTGATCTGCTTTCTCAGTCGATCCATTTTCCGAAACGGAGAGATGTCGGCATCGTACTACTGTTCCGACAACCATGGAATTCCCTGCAGCGCGCTATTCCTTCGGAAACTCGAGCCCCATCTCGCGATAGCGCTCGGGATCGTCGCCCCAGCGCTCGCGCACCTTCACGAACAGGAACAGGTGCACGGGTGTCTCGATCATGTCGGCGATCTCGCGTCGCGCCTGCGCGCCGATCGCCTTGATGGTCGCGCCGCCCTTGCCGAGCACGATCTTGCGCTGGCTCTCGCGCTCCACATAGATCGTCTGCTCGATGCGGGTCGAGCCGTCCTTGAGCTCCTTCCATTGCTCGGTCTCGACGGTCGACTGATACGGCAGTTCCTGGTGCAGGCGCAGATAGAGCTTCTCGCGGGTGATCTCGGCCGCGAGCTGGCGCAGCGGCGCGTCGGTGATCTGGTCTTCGGGATAGTGCCAGGGCCCTTCCGGCACGTGGGCGGCGAGCCAGCCCTTGACGTCGGCGACGCCGTCGCCGGTGAGCGCCGAGATCATGAAGGTCGCGGCGAACGTGGCCCGCGCGTTGGCGGCCTGGGCGATCGCGAGCAGCGCCGGCTTCTCCACCAGATCGACCTTGTTGATGAGCAGGATCTTGGGCTGGCGGATGTCGGCGAGGCGGCCGAGCATCGCGTCCGCGTCCGCGTCGAGACCGCTGTTTGGCGTCGATCAACACCGCCGACGATATCGGCATCGTGGGCGCCCGCCCAGGCATTGGTCACCATGGCGCGGTCGAGCCGGCGCTTGGGCGCGAAAATGCCCGGCGTGTCGATGAAGACGAGCTGCGCCTCGTCCGCGGTGGCGATGCCGCGCAGCAGCGCGCGCGTGGTCTGCACCTTGTGGGAGACGATCGCGACCTTGGTCGCCGACGAGCGCGTTGATCAGCGTCGATTTGCCGGCATTGGGCGCGCCGATCAGCGCGATGAAGCCGCAGCGCGCGTCGGTCTCAGCCATCGAGGCGGTCCGCCTTGACGCCGGCATGCGTCAGCATGGCGGCGGCGGCGGCCTGCTCGGCGGCGCGCTTCGAACGGCCGAGCCCCTCGGCCGGCGCGATGTGTCGGAAGCTCGACGGTGACGCGGAACTCGGGATCGTGGTCGGGTCCCTTTCGCTCGACCTCGCGATAAGCCGGCGTCGGCAGCCCGCGCGCCTGCGCCCATTCCTGCAGCACGGTCTTGGAATCGCGCAGCGGGCGCGCCGGCGTGCGCATGCGCTCGCTCCAGAGCCGCTCGATCAGGGCCGAGGCCGCGGGATATCCGCCGTCGATGAACACCGCCCCGATCAGCGCCTCGCAGACGTCGGCGAGGATGGCGGTGCGGCCGCGCCCGCCGGCATTCGCTCTCGGACGCGCCGAGCCGGATGGCTTGCCCCGAGATCGATCGCCCGCGCCACGTCCGCGCAGGCCTCCTTGCGCACGAGGTCGGCGAGGCGGCGCGACATTTCCCCTTCGTCGGCCTTGGCGAAGGCGTGAAACAGCATGTCGGAGACGACGAGGCCGAGCACGTGATCGCCGAGAAACTCGAGCCGCTGATAGGAGCCGGCGCGGTTGCGCGCACCGGTGAGCGCGGAAATGTGCGTGAGCGCCTGCTCGAGCAGCGCGGCATCCTTGAAGCGATAGCCGATGCGCTCCTCGAAACCGGCCGTGCCGCGGCGGCGGCGGCGAGTCTCCTTCGCACCGGTCTCCTTCGCGGCGGGCTTGTGCGCGGCGGACTCTTGGCCGAAGGCTCTTTGGCCGAAGCCTCTTCGCCAAAGCCTCTTTCGCCAAAGCTTTGGGGCTCGGAGCGGCGGCGGGCGGACTGGCCGGCTTGCCGCCGGCGGCTCGGTGGGGCGCTTCGGTCGAAGCTGTCTTGCCTGTTCGCCTGCGGCTCATCGTACGATCGTGAACAGACGGCCCCAGCGCACCGTCCACGGCCAGCGCCATACCATCCAGGCGTGCTCGCCTTCGAGAATCGAGAAGAAGATGATCTGGGCGCGGCCGACGAAATTCTCGAACGGCACATAGCCGACGCCGCCGACCTCGGGGGGCACGCGGCTGTCGGTCGAGTTGTCGCGATTGTCGCCCATCATGAAATAGTGACCGGTGGGCACAGTGTAGACCGGCGTGTTGTCGTAGAAACCGTTGTCGAAGAGATCGAGCGTGGTGTAGCTCACGCCGTTCGGCAACGTCTCGCGCCAGCGTTTCACGCGCGAGGTCCCGCTGCCCTCCTCGGTCTCGACGAAGTCGTCGATGCGCTCGCGCTTGACCGGCGCGCCGTTGATGTTGAGCACGCCGTCGATCATCTGGACGGTCTCGCCTGGCAGTCCGATCACGCGCTTGATGTAGTCGGTCGAGTCGTCGTGCGGCAGCCGGAACACGACCACGTCGCCGCGGTCCGGCGTCGAACCCCAGATGCGGCCGGAAAACAGCGGCGGCGAGAACGGCAACGAATAGTGGCTGTAGCCGTAGGAGTATTTCGACACGAACAGATAGTCGCCGACGAGCAGCGTCGCCTTCATCGAGCCGGACGGGATGTTGAACGGCTGGAACAGGAAGGTGCGGATGACGAGCGCGATGATGAGCGCGTGAAAGATCACGCGCACGGTCTCGGCAATACCGCCTTCTTTTCGTTTGGCTCCTGACGTCACGCTCATCTGCCTCTCGTCCTTTTGGTGCCGCGCGCCCCGCGGCGCCGCCGAGTCGGCGACCCCGTCGATCAAGATATGAAAATCAGTGTGCTTTCAGAGTGTTAGTCCATCGCCCCAAGCAGCCGCCGCCCGCCGCGAACCGCCTTGGCCGCGCCCTTGTAGCCGCTCGGACGCCAAGGCGCAAACCATGCGGAATATAGGGTTTTGAGGCGGCCTTGCAATCAGCAAGGGCCGAAAGTGCGCTAAAACCGAGGCCTCTGATGAGACATCACGAGGATTTATGGGGGACTGCCGAGATGACCACCAGGCCTGCGCCATCGGGCCTTCGTCGGTGATGGTCAGATCGATCCGTGCCTCGCACCCAGCCGGCGTGATCGCCTTCAGCCGCGCCAGCGCCCCGCCGGTCAGCTTCATCGTCGGGCGGCCCGACGGCAGGTTGACCACGCCCATGTCGCGCCAGAACACGCCCGCGCGCAGCCCGGTGCCGAGCGCCTTGGCGCAGGCCTCCTTGGCGGCGAAGCGCTTGGCGTAGGTCTCGACCCTCCTCGCGCGGCCCTCGGCCTTCGCCCGCTCGGCCGCGGTGAAGATGCGGTCGAGAAAGCGCTCGCCGTGGCGCTCGATCGTGCGCTCGATGCGCCGGACGTCGATGAGGTCGGAGCCGATGCCGAGGATCATGGCTCCGCTCGCGCGGCCGCGATCCATGACGGCGCGCATCGTCCGCACGGCATCGGCAAGACCGGAAAAGACCGCCTCCCCGATCAGGAAATGTCCGATATTGAGCTCGACGATCTCCGGCAGCGCCGCGATCGCCTCGGCGGTCTCGAAATCGAGGCCATGGCCGGCATGAACCTCGAGGCCGAGCCGACGCGCGAGCTGCGCGCCGTCGACGGATGCGCTCCCATTCCGCCTGCGCCGCCGACATCCGCTTGTCCGCCAGCGCGTCGCACCAGGCGCCGGTGTGGATCTCGATGACCGGCGCGCCGATCGAAACCGCGGCCTCGATCTGCCGCGGCTCGGCGGCGATGAACAGCGACACGCGGATGCCGGCATCCTTGAGCCTGGCGACGGCGGAGACGAGCGAGTTGTGCTGGCCGGCGACGTCGAGACCGCCTTCGGTCGTGCGCTCCTCGCGCCGCTCCGGCACCAGGCAGGCGGCATGCGGCCTGGTCTTCAGCGGCAATAGCGACCATCTCCTCGGTCGCCGCCATCTCGAAATTGAGCGGCTTGGTGATCTCCGCCTTGAGCCGCGCCATGTCCTCGTCGCGGATGTGGCGGCGATCCTCGCGCAGATGGGCGGTGATGCCGTCGGCGCCCGCCTCGATCGCGATCAGCGCCGCGCGCACGGGATCGGGATGCCGTCCGCCGCGCGCGTTGCGGATGGTGGCGACGTGATCGACATTGACGCCGAGGCGAATCACGCATTCACCCGCTCGGCGGTCGCCACCACGTCCTTGGCCCGCAATTGCGCGATGATCGAGTTGAGATGCTTGATGTCGAAGACCTCGAGATCGATGGTCACCGAGGTGAAATCGGGCGCGGAGCGCTCCATGCGGATGTTGTCGATGTTGCCGTCGTGCTCGGCGATGACCTGGGCGACCTGCGCCAGCGAGCCCGGCTCGTTCACGGTCTGCAGCACGATGCGCGCGGGAAAGCGCTGCGGGGTGCGCTCCTCCACGTCCCAGCGCAGATCGAGCCAGCGCTCCGGCACGTCCTCGAAATCCTTCAGCGCCGGCGACTGGATCGGATAGATGGTGATGCCCTCGCCCGGCGTGAGAATTCCGACGATGCGGTCGCCCGGCACGGCGCCGCCGTTGGGCGCGAACCGCACCGGCAGGTCGGTGTTGATGCCGCGGATCGGGATCGCCCCGCCCGCCTCGCCCATGCCCGGCACCTTCACCTTGACGGACTTCGCCTTCTTGAGTCCGAACCAGCCGCTCTCGGCCTTGGGCTGCTGCGCGATGGTGGCGGCGCGTTCCTCCTTGTAGTCGGGATACATGGCGCGCGCGACGTCGGCGGCGCGCATCTCGCCGCGGCCGACCGACGACATCACCTCCTCGATCGACGCGCGCGCCAGCCGCGGCAACGCGCCTTGCAGCTTCTCGTCGGAATAGGCGATCTTGGCGCGCTGGCAGAGCCGCTCGACGATGCGGCGGCCGAGGCCGGCATATTGGTTGCGCACCGCGGCGCGGGTGGCGCGGCGGATGGCGGCGCGCGCCTTGCCGGTGGTGACCAGCGATTCCCAGGCCGCCGGCGGCGCGGTCTGCGCCCTCGAGGTGATGATCTCGACCTCGTCGCCGTTGGTGAGCTCCGAGACCAGCGGCGCGATCTTGCCGTTGATCTTGCAGCCGACCGCCATATTGCCGACGTCGGTGTGCACCGCGTAGGCGAAGTCGATGACGTTGGCGCGCCGCGGCAGCGCGATCAGCTTGCCCTTCGGCGTGAAGCAGAACACCTGGTCGTGGAACAGCTCGAGCTTGGTGTGCTCGAGGAACTCTTCCGGATTGGAGCCCTCGGCGAGCAGCTCGATGGTGCGGCGCAGCCAGGCATAGGCGCTCGACTCGCGCGACAGCATCTCCGTCGGCGAGCCGACGCCGTCCTTGTAGAGCGCATGCGCGGCGATGCCGTATTCGGCGATCTCGTGCATCTCCCGGGTGCGGATCTGCAGTTCGACGCGCTGCTGGCTCGGTCCGATCACCGTCGTGTGGATCGAGCGATAGTCGTTCTGCTTGGGCGTCGAGACGTAGTCCTTGAAGCGGCCGGGCACCACCGGCCAGGTGGTGTGCACGATGCCGAGCGCCTGGTAGCATTCGGCCAGCGTCTTCACGACCACGCGGAAGCCGAAGATGTCGGAGAGCTGCTCGAAGCCGACCGACTTGCGCTCCATCTTGCGCCAGATCGAATAGGCGCGCTTGCGCCGGCCGGACACCTCGGCCTCGATGCCGCGGTCGGAGAGCTTCCTGGTGAGCTGCTGCTCGATCTCGGCCACCAGCCCGGCATTCTTCGTTTCGAGCGCGTCGAGCCGTTCGCTGACGACCGTGTAGGCCTCGGGATTGAGCTCGCGGAACGCCAGGTCCTCGAGCTCCTCGCGCATCTCGTGCATGCCCATGCGCCCGGCGAGCGGGGCATAGATGTCGAGCGTCTCCTCGGCGATGCGCCGGCGCGCCTCGCGCGGCATGTGGGACAGCGTGCGCATGTTGTGCAGGCGGTCCGCGAGCTTGACCAGCAGCACCCGCACGTCGTCGGCGATCGCCAGCAGGAGCTTGCGCAGGTTCTCCGCCTGCTTGGCCTCCTTGGTGACGAGGTCGAGCTTCTTGAGCTTGGTCAGCCCGTCGACCAGCGCGCCGATGTCCTTGCCGAACATCTGGTCGATCTCGGCCCGGGTCGCGGTCGTGTCCTCGATCGTGTCGTGCAGGAGCGCAGCGGCGATGGTGGCATCGTCGAGCTTGAGGTCGGTGAGGATCGCCGCCACCTCGAGCGGATGGGAGAAGTAGGGATCGCCGGAGGCGCGCTTCTGCTCGCCGTGCGCCTTCATGGCGTAGACATAGGCGCGATTGAGCAGCGGCTCGCTGGTCGCCGGGTTGTAGCGCCTGACGCGCTCGATCAGGTCGTATTGCCGCATCATCGGCGGCTTGGTCAGCTTCTTCTGATTTACCGTCTTCTCAAGGACTTGTGAGACGATATTGAGGCTGCGCTCGAGCGGCGCCCGAGCCCGGGACTGGTTCTGCATGCGCGGCAGGTCGGTCGAGGAACGCGCCATCGCTATCCTTGGACCCGGGGCCGGATGTCCGCCGGTGTCGCCTCAAGGATATCACGACGTTCGTTAACCGCCACAAGGCGCGGCGGTTACGGTTATCCAAAGCCGCCTTGCCCGAAACGACTGCCCCCAACAGCATTCCGGGCAAAATGACTGCGGCCCGGACGAAGCCGGGCCGCGGTGCCTTGAAAGACAATGCGAGGGGGGTAAAGACGGTAACCCTTATTCCTCTTCCTCGGGCTGCTCCTCGGGCGGGGTGAGCCCTTCCAGGCCCTTGAGCAGCTCCTCCTCGGTCATGCGATCGACGGTGACCTCGGTATCGTCGGCATCGACCGTGCCGCCGGCCGCGCTGATCAGCGGCGCCGCCTCGGGCTCGGGCTCGTCGACCTCGACGTATTTCTGCAGAGAGTGGACGAGCTCTTCCTTCAGGTCGTCGGGAGAAATCGTCTTCTCGGCGATCTCGCGCAACGCGACCACCGGATTCTTGTCGTTGTCGCGCTCGATCGTGATCTGGGAGCCGGACGAGATCATCCGCGCGCGGTGGCTTGCCAGCAGCACGAGATCGAAACGGTTATCGACCTTGTCGATGCAGTCCTCAACGGTGACGCGGGCCATTGGCGCATTGCTCCTGCAATGGAACTATGAAAAGTGGGCGTTAGGTAGCGATCTCGCGGCGAAAGTGCAAGGTATAATTCGCCGCTGATCTTATCACCGAGATTTTCCTTGGCCTCCTGTCATGCCTCTGTTAGGCAAGACCTGGGAACCGCCATGCCATCCTTACTATTTTACTTTCGGAATGGTTGTGACGGCGAGCGTGCACCCGCAATTGAGCGGCACACGATCACTCCGTCCCGATATTGAAGGATGCGGCAGCCATTGTCCGGCGGACGCGTGCCGTCCGGGGGGCCGAATCAGGTTTCGACGACACCACGCGATCAATCATGGAATCAGGGCAAACATGGAACCTAAGACGGAAAAAATCGCACTGTTCATTGACGGCGCCAACCTCTATGCCACCGCCAAGTCGCTCGGTTTCGATATCGACTACAAGCGGCTCCTGCGCGAATTCCACTCGCGCGGCTATCTACTGCGCGCGTTCTATTACACCGCCGTGATCGAGGATCAGGAATACTCGTCGATCAGACCGCTGATCGACTGGCTCGACTACAACGGCTACACCGTCGTGACCAAGGCGACCAAGGAGTTCGTCGACCAGACCGGCCGGCGCAAGGTCAAGGGCAACATGGACATCGAGCTCGCCGTCGACGCCATGGAGATCGCGGGCTCGATCGACCACATGGTGCTGTTCTCCGGCGACGGCGACTTCCGCTCGCTGGTCGAGGCGGTGCAGCGGCGCGGCGTGCGTGTCACGGTGGTGTCCACCATCTCGACGCAGCCGCCGATGGTCGCAGACGAGTTGCGCCGCCAGGCCGACGTCTTCCTCGACATCGTCGAGCTGCAGCCGAAGATCGGCCGCGATCCGGCCGAGCGCGCTGCGCGTGAAGCGCGCGAGCCGCGCGGCGAGCGGCACACGCCGCAATTCCTGCAGCGCCCCGCGGCGCCGCAGCGGGCGGGAGCCGGCGCGCACGCCGACGACGACGACGATTTCGAAGATTGAGCGCGCGGCCTGCTTCGGCAGAGCGCGCGTTAGAGTCATTAAGTGGTCGCATTTTCTGGCGGAAAACCGGTGCCCACTTTTCCGGAAAATGCTCCGGTGTCCGGCAAGCCCGGCCGCAACTGTCCGCTCTGTCCTCGGCTCAAATCCTTCCGAGACGACTGGCGCTCCCGCGAGCCGGACTGGTTCAACGCGCCGGTGCCGTCGTTCGGTCCGCCTGACGCGCGGCTCCTCATCGTCGGGCTGGCGCCCGGCCTGCGCGGAGCCAACCGCACCGGACGGCCGTTCACCGGCGACTATGCCGGCGACCTGCTCTACGACACGCTCGGGCGCTTCGGCTTCGCCAGCGGCAGCTATGAGGCACAGCCGGACGACGGCCTCGCGCTGGTCGATGCCCGCATCACCAACGCGGTGCGCTGCGTGCCGCCGGAGAACAAGCCGACGCCGGCCGAGATCAAGACCTGCCGTGCGTTTCTCACCCCAACCATCGCCGAGATGCCGAACCTGCGTGCCATCGTCACGCTCGGGCGCATCTCGCACGAGAGCACGGTCGCGGCGCTCGAGCACCGCCGCGCGGCCGCGCCGTTCGGCCATGGCGCCGCGCACGAGGTCGGAAAGCTACGCGTGTTCGCGAGCTACCACTGCTCACGCTACAACACCAACACCGGCGTGCTGACGCCGAAGATGTTCCACGACGTATTCGCGGCGGTGCGCGCCTATCTGGACGGCGCCGGGTAGGATGGATGGAGCGATGAGGGCGCTTGCGCGCTCATCGCGATACCCATCGCAACGGCTGTGCTCGTGGAGGGATGATGGGTATCGCGCGCGCATGGCCCGCCAAGACATAAGGGCGGAGACGCCCGTCTTCGCGGGCTGATGCTGTAAACGCCCTTTCGGCGCGCGCTCCACCCATCCTAAAAAATTTCAATCATATTTATTTGACGACTGCCTTACGGTTGCAGCAAAATTCCTCATTCATGTCGTTATTCATCGTCTCAAACCTACGGCACATCGGCCAATCCCGACAAGCCAATAACTTCAACTATTCAATCCTATTTAATCAATCTATTTCACGAGCAAGCTCTATTTCTCGCTTTATCGCACGTCAAAGTTCCTTCGTCCAATTGCACGAATCCCAACGTAAACTGCACCGGCTTCTGAGCTGGTCAAGCCGTGCTTATAATTTATATTATAAAACTATTCAATTGTCATCCCGAAGCCGTATATGATATTTAATGTGTAGCATATAGCACCGCTACCACGGCCTTCAGCCAGGCGATCACTTCCTCGGCGTTCTTGTCCGGCGGAAACACCGGATAGAACACCTTGCCGATGACGCCGTCGTCGATCACCAGCGCCATGCGCTTGAGCAGCGTCATGCCCGCGACCGTGAAGGTCGGCAGGTCGATCGCACGTGCGAGCGCGAGGCTTTCGTCGGAGAGGACCGGGAACGGCAGATGCAGGCGCTCGGCCGCCTCGCGCTGGTAGGCGCTGTCTTGCGTCGAGAGTCCGAAAAGATGGACGACACCGAGCCGCTTGAGCTCGGCGAAATGATCTCGGAACGAGCACGATTGCGGCGTGCAGCCGCGCGCGCCCGGGATCGCATCCCAGCCGTCGGGCGACGCCTGCCCGGGCACCCCGGTGCGCGGATAGATGTAGACCAAGGTGCGGCCGGCAAGCTTCGACAGATCGACCTGCGACCCGTCGGTCGCGGCGAGCGTCACCGACGGAAGCTTCAGTCCCGTGAGGTGGCGCGCCCCACCGTCGTCCTGCGGCGCCGGGATGTTGGGGGGCAAAACATTGGGATCGTGCGGGGTGGTCATGGGCCCTCCGCTATTTGGGCTGATAGGAGATGAACTCGAGCAGCGAGCCGTCGGGGTCGCGGAAATAGACGCTGGTCCCTGCCCCCTTGGCGCCGAAGCGCTGCATCGGCCCGGCGTGGATCGCCACGCCGCAACGCCCGAGATGGGCGATGGCCGCCTCGATCGGCCCGTTCCATTCGAAGCAGAGATCGCTGTTGCCGGGCGCTACCGGCAGCCGCGCCACCTCGGCCGGCTTGACGCCCGGGCCATGCAGATTGAGCTGCACCGCCCCGAAGCGGTAGGCGAAGCCCACCGGACGCGTGACCAGCTCGGCGCCGAGCACGTCGCGATAGAACGCGTTCGAGCGCTCCCAGTCGGAGACATGCACCACGCAGTGGTCGAAAGTGATGGGCAGCGTCATCGGCAATCCTGCTTCGGACGGTTCGACAATCACTTGGCCGGAGCAACGCCGAGCTTGCGCCCGACGCGGGAAGCCACTTCCTGGCGCTGCCGGTTCAAGGGCGCGAGCCGCCCGCGCAGCGCCGCCACCAGCTCCGCCGACGCCGTCCGCGGCGAGCCCGAATTGAACGGCGGGGCGGGATCATATTCGATCTGCAACTGAATTTCGCGGGCGACCTGCTCGCTTTCGAGGATCGACGCCAGCGCCAGCGCGAAGTCGATGCCGGACGCGACGCCGGCGCCGGTCACGACATTGCCGTCGACCACCACACGCTCGCTCGCCGGGATGGCACCGAGCAGCGCCAGATGCTCGATCGCCGCCCAGTGGCAGGTCGCGCGCTTGCCCCGGAGGAGGCCAGCGGCGGCGAGCACCAGCGAGCCGGTGCAGACCGACGTTACGTACTTCGCCGTCGCCGCCTGTCGTTGCAGAAATTTCAGCGCCACGGCGTCTTCCATGAGGTCCTGCTGGCCGGGACCGCCGGGCACCATGACCACGTCGAGTTGCGGACAGTCCGCAAAGGTCACGGTCGGCACGATCATCATTCCGCGATCGGTCTTCACGGGATCGAGCGTGTGGGCCACCAGATGAACCACGGTATTCGGCAGCCTGGCCAGCACTTCGTAGGGACCCGTCATGTCGAGCTGGGTCAGCCGCGGAAAAATCAACATGCCGATGAGACGTTGCGGGGACATGGCTTGAGACATTGCCTTGGGACCCTCCTTCGCCACGGCTTGGCCAAAACAGCAGCCGGCCCGCGGGACGAGCTCCGCGGGCCGGACAACCTAGACTACTACAATCGGATCAGTCGAGCCGGGTCAGTCGACCCAGATCAGTCAACCCAAGCGATATCGGTCAACACGCCCGACAGGCCTTCGATCTTGCCGACCATCGTCGCCTTGCCGGTCTTGATATCGACCGAGTAGAGCGAACCGCCCGCCACGAGCCAGCCGTCGTTCTTGTCCTCGCCGCTGTTGACGATGTTGAACGCGACCGGGCCGCTGACCGCCATGCCGAGCGATCCGATCGTGTTGAGCACGCCGTCATTCGGCGGGGCCTGGGTCACCAGCGCGCCGGTGGTGGCGTCGATGTTGTACAGCGTGGTCGCCTTGGTGCCCTTCACGGAGTTGCTGTAGGCGCCGGCCACGACCTTCGGGGTCTTGCCGGCATTGGCGTCGCCGTCCTTGTACTTGTGCGAGCCGTCGACCGTCACCTTGCCGTCGTCGACATTGACGCGCAGGCTGGTGCCATCGGAACCCATCACGCGCAGCCGGTCGGCCACCGGGTTGAAGTCGATGGTCGGGGTGACGCCGGGCTTGAGCATCTCGGAGAGCTTGCTCTTCGGCGTGGCCTGGCCCGACTTCGCGTCGATGGTGACGATCGAGCCGTCGCCGGCGACGCCGTAGATCATGCCGTCGGCCGGACGCACATCGATGCCGAGGATGGGGCCAGCGCCCTTGATATCGGCCTTCGAGGCAACCTTGCGGGTTGCCGGGTCGATGGTCACGATCGACTTGCCATCGACCAGCCCGACGATCCAGCCCGCAGCCTGGGCTCCGGACGTCGCAAACGCCGAGGCGGCAACCGCGCCGGCGAGGGTCAGCAATTTCATCTGCCTGAACATGAAAGTTTCTCCCGTTTTCGATTGGTACTCGCGTGCCGGAGCGGACGAGGAAGGTGCCCGAACCGATGCGACTAGCTACGGGGGGGCGGGGTGACGCAGATGCAGGCCGGTGCACGGATTTTGCGGTGCAACGTTCACGTATTCGTGAGGCCGGAAGCGCAAGGGGCGCAGAACGTGCGCTATCCCTTCCCCCGCATGAGGCGCCCGCGCTCGCGATCCCAGCTGCGTTTCTTCTCGGTCTCGCGCTTGTCGTGGAGCTTCTTGCCGCGGGCCAGCGCGAGCTCGATCTTGGCGCGGCCCTTCTCGTTGAAATAGAGCTTGAGCGGCACCAGCGTCATGCCCTCGCGCTCGACCGCGCCCATCAGCTTGTTGATCTGGCGGCGGTGCAGCAGCAGCTTGCGGACGCGCTTGGGCGCGTGGTTGAAACGGCCGGCCTGCAGATATTCCGGAATATTGGCGTTGACGAGCCAGATCTCGCCGCCGCGCGAGTCGGCATAGGACTCCGCAATCGTCGCCTTGCCCTGGCGCAGCGATTTCACCTCCGTCCCGGTCAGCGCGATGCCGGCCTCGAAGGTCTCGCCGATCTGGTAGTTGAAGCGCGCCTTGCGATTGTGCGCGACGACCCGAGCATTGCCGTCCGATTTCTCAGCCATCCCTGTCTCCTGCCGCGCGACGTCCGCGGCCGCACCGTCGGATAACGGACAGACGCCGCGCTGCCAACCCGTCAATATAGACCATTGATGGCGGGCGACGGCCTGTCTGGTGGGGCTCATGGGGATTTCTTGGATATTGCCGGCCTGCAAGCCGGCTGCCGCGACATGAGCACGATCATGATCAAGTGCCCGCAGACCGGCCAGGCGGTCTCGACCGGCATCGAAGTCGAACGCGACACCTTCCTCGCCCTGCCCGATGCCGACGCGCAGCTACACTGCCCTGCGTGCGGCGGGGAGCACATCTGGAGCAAAGCTCGGGCTTGGCTGGCCGACGGAAGCAGCGACGGCGGCAGACCCTGACCGCTATCGTCCCGCCACCGGGGTGACCTGGTCGATCTGCCGGCGGATCGCCTCGTAGCACTCGCACGCGCGCGCCTCGAGTCCCAGCCGGTCGACGATCTCGATCTGCCCGCGGTGGTAGCGGATGAGCTTCGCCTGCTGCAGCGCGTTGGCGACGACCGTCACGGTCGTGCGGCGCACGCCGAGCATCTGCGACAGGAACTCGTGGGTGAGCATGATGGTATTGCTTTCGAGCCGGTCGCGCGCCTGCAGCAGCCAGCGGCTCAGGCGCGCCTCGACCGCGTGCAATGCGTTGCAGGCGGCTGTCTGCTGCACCTGGATCAGCAGCATCTCGCCATACCGCACGATGATGTTGCGGATCGCTTCGCTCTCCTCGGCGGCCTTGCGAAAGCGCGCGGCCGCGATGCGCGAGCCGGATCCCGCGACCTGCACCACGGCACGCGTATGCGAGCGGCGGGGCCCGAGCCCCGACAACGACCCGACCGCACCCTCGTAGCCGATCGTGGCCGTCTCGATCGCGTCGCCCTGCTGCATCACCGCCAGCAACGAGATGATTCCGTCGTGCGGAAAATAGACCTGATCGATGCGGTCGCCCTGCTCCTGCAGGATGACCCCCTGCTCGAGCGGGACATCTTTGAGGTGCGGCGCCAGCAGCGACAGATCCCGACGGGAAGTGCCGCCAGGAGCAGATTGCGCCTGCCCACGTGGGAGCGGTCCAGCTGCACCTTGGCCCCTTTTCTCATCTCCAGAGCCGATACCGCAAAGACCGCGTGGCGCCCCGACGCGCGCCCGCTCCAGCCCGGGGCCTAGATAAGCCACCTAAGCGGAACTTGTCTGTGCGGTATCCGACGAAAGATGCTGCAAATCAGGGGGTTAGACAAATAACCCCGGCAGCACCGGTTCAATAGGTGCCGGAAATGTCATGTAGTCCCGTCAACGCGACGACGTGCAAAAAGTTCCATTCTTGCCGACTTGCAAGTCTCTACTCCCGGAAGACTTCTACTCATTTCCGCCTCTACATAGGCGGATCATTTTCGTTCGCTTTTCAACAGATCGCGGATTTCCGTGAGCAACTCTTCCTGCTTCGTAGGTCCGGGTGCTTTCGGCGCTTCGAGCTGCATCATCCGGTTCATCAGCTTGATGACGAGGAACAGCACCAATGCGATGATGAGGAAGTTGATCACGATGGTGACGAAATTTCCCCAGGCCAGCACAGCGCCCTGCTTCTTGGCCTCGACCAGCGAGTCCGCTGTGACCTTCGACGACAGCGGCGCGAAATAGTTGGAGAAATCGAGTCCGCCGGTGACCGCGCCGATGATCGGCATCAGGATGTCACCGACCAGCGAGTTGACGATGGTGCCGAACGCCACGCCGATGATCACGCCGATGGCGAGATCGACGACGTTTCCGCGCAGCGCAAATTTCTTGAATTCCTCGAGCATCTGCCCCTCCCATGCTTGCTTTCGTTCAACCGCTAGTGTGGCGGATTTGGAAAAGCATGCCGAGCCGATGCGGCCGCGAGATCAGCCCGCCGACCCGAGCGCATGCAGATTAGCGCGTGGGACTAGTTGATCAGGCCGGCGTGGACCATCGCCTCGCGCACGGCGGCCTTGGTCTTGTCGGCGAGCGTCACCATCGGCAGCCGCACGGTCTCCGCGCACTTGCCGAGCACCGAAAGCGCATACTTCGCCGGCGACGGATTGGTCTCGATGAACAGCGCCGTGTGCAGCGGCATCAGCTTGTCGTGCAGCTTGAGCGCGGTCTCGTAGTCGCCCTTCAGGCAGGCGTCCTGGAACTCGGCGCACAGCCGCGGCGCCACGTTCGAGGTCACCGAGATGCAGCCATGCCCGCCATGCGCCATGAAGCCGAGCGCGGTCGCGTCCTCGCCGGAGAGCTGGTTGAAGCCCTCGCCCATCGCGGCGCGCTGCTGCGACACGCGCACGACGTTGGCGGTCGCGTCCTTCACGCCGGCGATGTTCTTGAGCTCGAACAGCCGCGTCATGGTGTCGACCGACATGTCGATCACCGAGCGGACCGGAATGTTGTAGATGATGATCGGGATGCCGATCGCGTCGTTGATCGCCTTGAAGTGCTGATAGAGCCCCTCCTGGGTCGGCTTGTTGTAGTAGGGCGTCACGATCAGCACGGCATCGGCGCCGGCCTTCTCGGCGTGCTGCGACAAGCTCGATCGCCTCCCGGGTGGAGTTGGAACCCGCGCCCGGCGATCACCGGCACCCGGCCGTTCGCCTGCTCGATGCACCATTCGACCACCCGCTTGTGCTCCTCGTGCGAGAGCGTCGGGCTCTCGCCGGTGGTGCCGACCGGGACGAGCCCGTTGGTGCCCTCGGCGATCTGCCAATCGACCAGGCCGCGGAAGGCCTTCTCGTCGAGCGAGCCGTTGCTGAACGGGGTGACGAGCGCGGTGAACGAGCCCCTGAAGCTCGTCTTGGCGGTCATGATACGATCCTCTGAGTCGTTCGGGCAGCTGGCCCCGCGTTTGGCTCAAGTTCCAGCGCGCAGGCGCTGGTAACCATCCCGGAGCCGAGCCCCCGACATTGTTAACGGGAACGCGGGCACGATGAAAGCCCCAGATTGCGGCCTGCCGCCTTTTTGCCGCGGTCGGAGGTAATGGTCCGGGATTCCGGCGGTTAGTGCTTCGTCAATCTTATCAACTGAATAAGTGACGGGATAGCGGCGGACCACAAGGCAAATTGGGACGATACCTTGAGCACTCAGGCGCCCACACGCATTCTTGCTGCGCTCGCCATGGTGGGCGCGCTCGGCTTCGCCTTGCACGCCGATTCGGCTGGCAGCGCTCCGGCCGAGCAGACGAAAGCCGCCAGCACGGCGGCGAAAGACAAGGCCGCCGCCGCGGCGAAAGACCAAGACAAAGCCGCGAAGAAAGACAAGGCGGCAACGAAGGACAAGGCCGCGGCGAAAGACAGCGCGGCCGCGAAGGACAAGGCCGCGCCAAAGGCCAAGGCTGCCGCGACGAAAGCAAAGACGCCCGCGTCCAAGACTTCCGCCAGGCGAGCCCGGCCGCCGCCGCGCCGGCGCCTCTGTCGGCGGAAGCCGCTACTCTGAAGGAAGCGATTGCGGCCGCGCGCAAAGGCAAGACGTCGCAGGCCGAAGACCTGCAGAACACGATCAGCGATCCGGTCGCGCGCAAGCTGGTCGAATGGGCGATCCTGCGCAGCGACGAGAACGCGAGCGTCAGTTTCGACCGCTACGTCGCCTTCATCGCGGAAAATCCGACCTGGCCGAGCATCGGCATGCTGCGCCGCCGCGCCGAGGCGATGCTCTGGCAGGACCGGCGCGATCCCGCGATTCGTGCGCGCGTTCTTCGGCAAGGACCGGCCGGTCACCGCCAAGGGCAAGTTTGCGCTCGCGCGCGCGCTGCTGCTGCAAGGCGACCGCGCCGGCGCGCAAGCCTTGGTGCGCGAAGCGTGGCGCAACGACAATTTCTCGGGCGACCTCGAAGGCCTGGCGCTCGACGTCTTCAGCGACCTGATCACGGCCGCCGACCACAAGGCGCGCATGGACATGCGGCTCTATGCCGAGGACGTCGACGGCGCGCTGCGCTCGGCCAACCGCGCCGGCGGCAACGCTCCCGCGATCGCCAAGGCGCGCATCGCGGTGATCAAGAAGGCCGCCAACGCCAAGGCGCTGCTCGACGCCGTGCCGGCCGAGTCGCAGCGCGACGTCGGTCTGACTCTTCAGCCGCGATCCAGTTGCTGCGCCGCGCCGACAAGGCGACAGAGGCCGCCGCAGCTCATCCTGTCCGTCCCGCCGATCACGGACAAGCGATCGACAGCGACCAGTGGTGGATCGAGCGACGGCTGGTCGCCCGCAAGCTGCTCGACCTCGGCGACGCCAAGACCGCCTATCGAATCGCGCGCGACGCCGCCATCCCGACCAAGGACAACTACCGCGCCGAGCACCAGTTCACCGCCGGCTGGATCGCGCTGCGCTTCCTCAACGATCCGACGACCGCGCTCGCCCATTTCGCCAAGATCGGCCAGGGCAACAGCAATCCGATCACGCTGGCGCGCGCCGGCTACTGGCAGGGACGCGCCGCCGAAGCGCTCGGGCGCAACGACGAGGCGCGCGCGCATTACGAGGCGGCGGCGCGCTACTCCACCGCCTATTACGGCCAGATCGCGCGCGCCCGGCTCGGCCACAAGGACATCGTCGTGCGTCCGCCGCCCGAGCCGGACCGGCGCGAGGCGCGGGCGCGGCTCGAAGTCGTGCGCGCGATCGAGCTGCTCTACGCCATCGACGAGCGCGACCTGATCGCCGGCGTCGCTGGCCGACCTCGGCGAGACCGCCTGTCGGACACGGCCGCGCTCGCCGCGATCGGCGAGGTCGCCGCCCGCCACAAGGACGCGCGCGCCATGCTGCTGCTCGGCAAGGCGGCGCTCGGGCGCGGCCTGCCGCTCGATCACTACGCCTTTCCGACCGTCGGCATTCCCGAATATCGCGCCATCGGGCCGGAGATCGAGCCCGCCGTGGTCTACGCCATCGCGCGCCAGGAGAGCACCTTCAATCCGAGCACCGTCTCGAGCGCGAAAGCCATGGGCCTGATGCAGGTCACGCCCGCCGCCGGCCGCTACGTCGCCAAGAAATTCGGCGCCTCCTACGACGAGAAGCGGCTGCTGAGCGACCAGATCTACAACGTGCAGCTGGGCGCCGCCGAGCTCGGCGATCTCTACGTCGACTATCGCGGCTCCCATATCCTCACGTTCGCCGGCTACAATGCCGGGCGCGGGCGGGTGAAGGAATGGATCGCGCGCTTCGGCGATCCGCGCGATCCGAAGGTCGATCCGATCGACTGGGTCGAGCGAATTCCGTTCTCGGAGACGCGCAACTACGTGCAGCGCGTGCTGGAGAACCTGCAGGTCTACCGCGTGCGCTTCGGCGGCGGCTCGAAGCTCCTGATCGAGGCCGACCTGCGTCGCGGCGCATCGCAGAACTAGAGCGCCTCCCGGTTCGATTGAAGCAGGGCTGCGCTCTGCCTTCCCTACCCGTTCTTGCGTATCCAGAACTGGTACATGCCGGCGAAAATGCCGGGATTGTCGGTCTCGTAGGCATGCCAAAGCTCGAGATCGGCGGCCGCATTGTCCTGCGGAAACCGCGTCCGAAATCCATGGATGACGCCGGGATCGGGTGACGAAGCCGAGAAATTCGACATTGCTCTCTGCCGATGAAGTCCGCGATCTCGGGCAACGTCATCTGGTGCTCCTGCACATGAAAGAACATGTCGCGGCACTCGCTGGTGGTGAAAAAATCGAGATGTGTGGCGATCTCCTGGCAGGCTCGCTCGCGGGCAATGCCAGAATGTCCTGCCGGCTTCGTCTGATATCGTCCGCGGTGCGACGCATATCCGCGTTCGGCAACGAAGGCACGCGCCGCCGTGACGTCCGCGCGCGCGAGCTTGCTGTAGAGGCCCACATTCATAAATCCGCCTGGGCGCAGCAGCGAGAGTAACACGCGCCAACCCGCCCACGGATCGCGCATGTGGTGCAGCACGCCGCTGGAGTCGACGATGTCGAAGGTGCGGCCGATGCTTCCGAGCTCGAGAATATCGGCCTCGGCGAAGCTCACGTTGGTCAAATCGAGCGCGAGCGCCTGCCGCTTGGCATAGCAGAGACTCGCGCAGCTGAGATCGACGGCGAGCACCTCGGCCGCCTTGAACTGCCGAGCCGTCTCGACCAGATTTTGCCCGGTGCCGCAGCCGGCAACGAGAATTTCGGTCTTGCCATGTGGGCGCAGGCCAGGATGAGGTTTGAACCAGCTGCCGAAATACTGCTCCATCGTTTGGGGCTCGTCCGCCGGAGCCGGCTTCACCCATCTCGGATAGGGGTTTTCCTCGTACTGCTGCTTGACCTCGATCGACACATCGTCGGCAATGGTCGTAAGGCGCGGCATGGAGCTGCGCAAGCGCCGCTCCTCGAGCGGCTCCCGCACCTGCTGCGTCAACAGCGCGGCCAGGGATGGCGGCCAGGATCGGTCGAGCAGGCCGTCGGCGCCGGTCAAGGAATGCAGCGGCAGATAGGCGGCGACGATGACCACCCAGAGCGGCGGGACCGGCGTTCCAGATTTCAGCGCAGTCAGCAATTTTTCACGTAGCCGCGCTACCCGATCGAGCTCGTCGCCCGCCGCATCGAAAACGTATTCGTTGATGAAGCACTGACGCGCCAACGCGCAGCAAAGGCGAAACAGTCCATCTTCATTCGCCGTCGCCGGGCTCTCGCGCGCGGCATCGAGCAGGATGGCGCGCAGACCGGTGAGCAGGCGTTCCAGCGTCGATGTCGCATATCGGCGCCGTTTCGAGCAGCGCCCGCAGCAGCTCGATCGTCGGCGATCGCGGCAAGGCGGCCCGACAAGTCCTCGATCGCGAGGCGTGCCGGCCAGATCTTGGCCGCGCGTGCGCAGCATTCCTTGACGGCAGGGTTGAGCTTGACGAGGCTTACGGCCGGCATGGCCAAGTCCGCCGGACGATCCCACGGCTCCGACAATGCCCGTAACAGGAAGGCGCGAACGCCGCCGGGATCGGACGTGAATTTCCGGTTCTTGATGCATTCGACGAACAGCGTTTTGCCGGCGTCGCTTTCCTTGGCGGCAAGGGCTGACATCACGATGGTCAACGCGCGGGCCGCCTCCCCGCGCGCCGTCAGCGCATTGACCAACTGGCCGAAGGCGCCGAGCTGATCGGGCGCGATCGCCAGCGCTTCCTGGACGTTCGCGATCGCGCCTTCCATCCGGCCGAGCTCGAGCAGCACGCGGCCGCGGGCGTTGAGCGCCTCGGCGTAGCGGCGGTTGATCGCGAGCGCCCGGTCGTAGCTCGCCAGCGCTTCGTCGAAGCGCTTGAGATGGGCGAGCACATTGCCGCGATTGAAATGCGCCTCCGGGACACCCGCATGCAGCGCCAGCACACGGTCGTAGGCCGTGATCGCATCCTCGTGGCGGCCGAGCCGATGCAGGACCGTACCCAGGTTGAGCCAATCGCCGACCGAACCGGGCTGCAGGGCGACCGCGCGCTCATAGTCCGCGCGGGCTTCCTCGAACCGGCCCAGCTCCATCAACGCGTTCGCGCGGTTGCCGTGGGCATCGGCGAAATCCGGCGCACCCGCGATCGCGCGCTCGAAGCTCGCCAGCGCATCCTGTTGCCGGCCCAGCCGGCTCATGGCCATGCCGAGCGAGATTCTGCGCCCGCGGCTGGTGCGGGTCGCTCGCCAACGAACGCTGCGCCAGCTCGATGCCTTCGTCCAACCGGCCCTGCTGGCACGCGATCACCGCCAGGTGGTAGAGCGCCTGCGCGTGGCCGGGCTCGCCCTGCAACACCTGCCGGTAGCAGCTTGCCGCATCCGCAAGCGCCCCCTGGCTGTGCATGCGAGCGCCTTCCTTCAACAAATCGACAGTCGAACCTGCCATGTCGGATAGTCCTGTCGGAGGTCTCGTCAGAAGTATTGGGTCTTGGCGGTCGGCACCGCTATATAGCGGCGCGTGGCCGTCCTTGCCACGAGGGCGCCAATGTCGCGGATGGGAATCAGGGCTTCGGAAAAATGAATGTTGACGCTGCAGCCAGCATTTTCATCACCGCCCAGGACGGGCTGAAGCTGCACGTGCGCAGCTATGGGCCGCGGCTCGCTGCGGCGCTGCCGGTGGTCTGCCTCCCCGGCCTCGCGCGCACCGTGGCCGATTTCGCGCCACTGGCAACCGTGCTGGCAGGCGATCCGAAGACTCCGCGGCGCGTCTTCGCGCTGGATTCGCGCGGCCGGGGAATGTCCGACTACGATCGCAATCCGGCAAACTACAGCCTTCAGGTCGAGCTCGCCGATGTTCTCGCCATGCTCACCGCTCTCGGCATCGCCCGGGCGATCTTCGTCGGGACCTCCCGCGGCGGCCTCCTGGCGATGCTGCTGGCGACGGCACGCCCGACCGCGATCGCCGGCTGCGTGCTCAACGACATCGGCCCGGTGATCGAATCCAAGGGGCTGATGCGCATCAAGAGCTACGTCGGCAAGCTGCCGCGGCCGGCAAGCTTCCACGAAGCGGCGGACCTCCTGCGGCGGCTGTTCGGCAGCCAATTTCCCAAATTGAGCGACGACGACTGGGTCGGTTTTGCGCGCAGGACGTTCAAGGAAGCGGGCGGACGCATCGTTCCCGATTACGACGTGAAGCTGGCAACCACGCTCAAGGGGGTCAATCCCGACCGGCCGTTGCCGCCGCTGTGGAAGGAATTCGATGCGCTCGCCCGCCTGCCGGTGATGGTGATCCGCGGCGGCAACTCCGACATCCTGTCGGCGGCGACGGTCGAAGCGATGCGGGCGCGCCGCGACCGCCTCGACGTGCTCGAGGTGCCGGACGAGGGCCACGCCCCGTTGCTGACGGGCGCCGACGGCATCGGCCCGATCGCCACCTTCGTTGCAGCCTGCGACGCGGCCGAGCCGGACCGGCCACTTGCGCAAGCCGGCCGGGCCGTGACTCGCGACATGACTCAGGACCTCGGCTCGACCGAACAGGTCGCTGGCGGATCTGCCCCCTGACGTCCCGCGGTTGCGGACGAACTTTTCCTTTGTTGATTCGCAACGCGTGCGAATTGGGTCGGCAATCGCCTGAAAACAGCGAAACCCCCGGCGGTTTCCCGCCGGGGGCTCGGAGATTGAGCCAGGATCGATCAGGCGATCATGGATAGAAGTTGCGCTGCCAGCGGAACATCGCCGACCAGACGTCCTGGTCGTCGACGGAGCACGAGTTCACGGCGGTGTTGACGCAGGCCGGACGTGAGCCGTTCACCGGGAAGTTCGCCGGTCCCTTGAACGCGCGTGTTCAGCTTCGAATACAGAACTTCGAGACCGATATCGAGCTGCGGCACCGGGTTCCACTGCGTGCGGGTGCCGACTTCGAAGAAGCTGAAGTCGGGGCTGCAGTTGAATTGCCGCACCGGCTGCGCTGGCTGAGGGTCGGCGAACTGCGCCGCCGCATGTTGCCGGCGCCGGTTGCGCCGCAGTTGATCAGACGCCGTGGCGTTGGCGTTGTAGTCGATGTTGACATAGCCGCCGAAGATCGATGTCCGCCACTTCGGGTTCCAGATGTGCTGGTAGCCGGCGTTGATGCTCCACGCCCGGGTCAGCTCGACCTCGGTCGCCGGTGGCGAAGACGCCGTCCGACATCCAGCCCACGCCGACGCTGGTCGAAGCATTGTAGAGCGACATGCCGCTGCCGATGTTGGTCACGTAGCCGGTGGCACCTTCCGCGTAGGCGAAGTTGATGCCGGCCTGGCTGCCGCCGCCCAGGTTCAACAAGCCGCCGGCCGCGACCGCCCAGCCGAGCCTGTCGGCGGGATGGCCGTTGTTGACGTTGTTGCCGGTCACGTAGTAGGCGCCGCTCGCGTCGTGGATCGCGCCGCTCACGCCGACGAAGCCCCAGGCCTGATCGACGCGCAGGTTGGCGATCACGTCGGGGAAGCGGAAGCCGTTGCCGCCGCCGTTCTGGGAGAACGCGTTGTCGTTGACGGCCGCGCCGTTGAGCGTTGAAGAAGCTGGCCGTGTGTCGCATCCAGCACCGCAGCCCGGTTGTGACCCTGCGGGGCTCTCCGCCGACAGCGTGCCGGAGAAGCCGTTGCCGAACTGGGCGGTGTAGGCCCACACGGTCAGGCCCGCCGCGCCGGTGTCACCGGCGGTGCGCACGTTGTGATAGCTGCATGCCGCCGCCGTAGGTGAACAGGTCGAAGAACGACTGCGTCTTGCCCACCGTGAAGCCGGCGAACTGCAGGAACGCGCGATCCCAGAACACCGCGCCGGCTTCGGTATCGACCGGGGTGGTGACCTGGATGCCGGTGCGGATGTAGGTCCGCAGCGTGCCGTATTCGGTCTGCTGGCGCACGTCCCACGAGATCGCACCGCGGCTGCGGTAGTTCACGTCGTTGGTGAGGTCACGGGTGAAGCGGGCCTGCGCAGCCTGCGGCCGCGCCGGAGCCGTAGGCGACGCCGCCGCCGCCCATGTTGTATTCGGCCTGGACGCGCAGATAGCCGCCCATCTTCAGGCAGGTATCGGTGCCGGGAATGTAGTAGAAGCCGTCCCCGTAGAGGCTGCAGATCTTCACGTACTGCACCGGCTTTGCCTTCACCGGCATATCGGCAGCCTGCGCCCCAGCGACCGCGACTAGCCCCGCGGCGGTACCGAGGAGAAGACTTTTCACCATCTTCATCTCAACCTCCATTTGTTGTCTGGGAGGGATTGATCTCCTCGGGCGCTGCTCACCCTGGAAGGTCCCCTTAGCTCCCCTCACCGTCCGATCTTCCCGTTGCCGTCTCTATGTCCCCTAGGCACCGGTCCGACCGAAAGGAGCGACATGGGGATGCCCCCCTCCGTCGCACGCCCACATTAACCCACGGGTGCCGACAGGCAACGAAGAACAGGCACTTTGAACAGCTGGAAATGCAGTTTTCAGCCGGGTGTTGCGGAAAAATCACTCGCTAAAATGCCGCTCGCGGCAGCGCGCTTTACGCCGTGATTACGCTACCGATTTAACTTGAGAAGCTCAGTCCAAACAGCTGAAATAAAAAGACGAACTTCCCTTCGAGGAGCGATACGAAAGTCGCCTCGACAGGAGCGCGAATGGCCCGTCGCTACCTGCGCCGATGACCGATTTCGCGAACGCCGCTGAAACGCGAGCAAACCGGCCACACTGAGAAACCACACTGTCTGGCGACCGTGATTCTCGCTCGATTCTCGGGTGGCCGGCAGCTACCGCCAGGGCGTCCCGGGCTGCAACCGGGCGACGCCCGACAGGGTGCCCTCTCCGCCCCGTTGTCCTCGACGACCATCCGCTTTTGGCCTTGAGCCGCCAAAAGCATTGGCCCGCCGAAGCAAAGGCGAAGGGGGGTGGCGGAGAGGATGGGATTCGAACCCATGATACGGCTTTAGACCGTATAACGGTTTAGCAAACCGCCGCCTTCAGCCACTCGGCCACCTCTCCAGCGTTCTCGGCTTGTTGACCCGCGTCGAGATCGGCCACATCCGCATCAGGTCGGCCGGGAAAGGCCGCATCAGGTCGCGCGGATCAGGCTCCTCGCCGAGCCAGCGCGCGTAGTCGCCCGGCGCCAGAATGACCGGCATGCGGTCGTGGATGTCGGCGACCAGCTCGTTGGCGTCGGTGGTGATGATCGCGAACGTCCGCATCCACTCGCCTGACGCCGGGTCCTTCCAGTTCTCCCAAATGCCGGCGATCCCGAATGGCGCGCCGTCCTTCATGGCGATGGCGTAGGGCTGCTTCGCCCTCTGCCCCTTGATCGCCTTCCACTCGAAGAAGCCGTCCACCGGCACGATGCAGCGGCGCTTGCGGTAGGCGTCGCGGAAGGTCGGCAAGGTCCGCACGGTCTCGCACTTGGCGTTGATCGGCTTGCGCCCGCCTGCAGGGTCCTTGCACCAATACGGGATCAGGCCCCAGCGCAGCGGGTCGAGCGACACCTCGCCGGTCTGGTGATTGCGCCGGATGACCAGCAGTTCCTGGCTCGGCGCGGCGTTCCAGCGCGGCGGATAGTTGTGCACGCGGCTGTCGCGCACGTTCATGCCATCGACGACGCTGATCGCAGATCACACTTCGAAGCCGTTGAAGCGCCCAGCAGCTGGGCTCGGAAGTTCCACGGCCGACGCGGCTTCACCGGCTCGAGCAGCGTGTCCTTGCCGATGCCCTGGCCCGCCGAGCACAGCGCGTGTTGATCTTCTCCTGGCGCTGCACGCGTGGCGGCAATGATGTGTCCTCTCGGCTCCCGCGCGAATCCGTATCGGTCGGGCCGAGACCGGTCAAGGACTGCGGTGTCGATGCTCCGCCGGAAACAGCCGAATTATCGGCGTTTTGGTCGCACCGAGGGCGATTTTCGCATCCCGAGCGCTGTCCCGATCGGATTGCATCGGGATGCGCTCCAGATTCGCCGACCGGAACAGGTGTTTTTCGGAAAATCAGTTTCCACTTTTCCAACACATGCGCCAGCCGAAGGCAGATCAACTTGCCTTGAGCCACGCGCGCGCGGCGCGCTGAGCTTGCGCGATCTCCGCCTCGGACATCTGGTCCGCGATCTCGCGGCGCAGACGAATTGCCTCCGCACTGCCGCGCATCGCCGCCAGATTGAACCACTTGTGCGCGGTGACGAAGTCGATTGGAACGCTGCGTCCAACCGAATACATCATGCCGAGCTGGAAGAAGGTGTCGGCGCCGGCCGGCGCCTCGCCCATCGTCGCGTAGCCGACCTCGGCGATCTCGAAACGAGCCATAGTCCAGTCTCCCCTGTTCGCGCGTGTCTCGCATATCGGCGTTGACCGATCGGCGCCCCTTGATGGTGACCTTCGCGCAAGCCTCATCGCGTTTGATGCGTTCTCTGCGGCGAACCGGTTCTCCGCTTCGCCGGAAAACGCTATTGCCCAGCTCCCCGGCCGAGCGCGGGGAATATCCGGCTAAAATTTGAAAGGTGTTTTAAGGGTCGCGATGAATCGAATCTGAACGCCGAAACCGATCGCCCGCGCTACCCTTGGTTAAGCACGAAAATGCCGGAAAAATCGGCATATCCGACGGCATGTCAGCAATCGGTAACCTTCGCGATTGGCATCGTGATAACCATGCTCGAAACAGCGTGACGATGTCGAAGCTTTCTCCGCCACGCTCGCCGCTCGCACCCGAATTCAAAAACATGTTTCATGACGACGAGACGACTGCGCTCGCTACAAACTCTTCGGCGCAGCAGATGATGACTATCGCGCTCGCTGATTGAACAGCACCGCGCGCACCTGCGGGTCCTTCATGTCGACGTGGAAGGCGGCGTCCACCTTGACCGACAAGCCACGCTTGACCGCCGGCCGCGCCAAGAGGACTGCGAGCCAGCGTCGCACATTCGCAAAACCGCTCAGGTCATGGCCGAAGCGCTCGGCGCGGCTCGCCCAGCCGACGCAGGCGATGTCGGCGATGGAATACTTGCCGGCGAGGAACTCGCGGTCTGCGAGTCGCCGATCCATGACGCCGTAGATGCGGTGCATCTCGTTGGCGAAGCGATCGATCGCGTATGGCAGCTTTTCGGTCGCGTAGTTGCGGAAGTGGTTCGCCTCCCCCGCCTTGGGACCGAGATTGGCCATCTGCCAGAACAGCCACTGGTCGACCTCGACGCGGCCGCGCTCGTCCCGCGGATAGAACCTGCCGGTCTTGCGGCCGAGATATTGCAGGATCGCACCGGATTCGAAGATCGAGATCGGCCTGCCGCCCGGACCGTCATGATCGACGATCGCCGGCATGCGGTTGTTGGGCGAGATCGCCAGAAACTCCGGCTTGAACTGATCGCCCTTGGAAATGTTGACCGGGATCATGGTGTATGGGAGCCGGCACTCCTCGAGCATGATCGTGATCTTCCAGCCGTTGGGCGTCGGCCAGTAATAGAGGTCGATCGGCGGCTTGCCGCGCGCCCGCTTCCCCTTCTTGACGGCTCCGGGCGCGGATTTCGCATGGCGCCGGCGGATGATGTTTCGGCTCGGCTTCCCGGTGGTGCGGGCCATGCGAGGCTCCTTGCGAACGCTGCGTCAATGCGGGGCGATCTTCCGATGTTGAAGCATCGCGTTTTGGCGGCCGCGCTCGCGGTCGCCGTCGTTGTTGCATCCGCGCCCACCGTTCTTGCGACGTCGGTGAAGAAGATCGCGGAAGCTAGTCCGACGACGGAGCAACAGCAGCAGAAAATGAAGGATTGCAACGAGAAATGGAAGGAAGAGAGGGCCAAGACCGGCGCGAAGGGCGGCACGGCCTACAGAAAATTCCTCAGCGCCTGCCTCAAGAAGTCGCCGGCTTGAGCCGAGGGCCTACGACCCACCTGACTAGAACGATTCGGCTCGTCCGGCCGGCCTGAACCCGGGGCAGACACACCGAGGGCGTCGGTGAGAGGCCGGGGTCCGATTCCGAAGGCAGACACTTCTGCCACGGCGAGGTTGCGGAAATCTTCCGTCCCTCTCATTCACCGGTTCCGTGCAGCCGTAGCGCGTCAGAGACGCGCGTAAACCGCGCTTGTGGACCCAGTGAAGCTCGAACCCCTGTCTCGCCGACGCCCTCAGTCGTCGACCGGGACCGGCGGTGTCGAAGTGCGATTGCGATGCGCTCACCACTCTTCAGCTCACGCCGGCCCGTGTGACGCAGTCATCGACGTCGTTCGAAGTCGAAGACTGGGAAGCAGCGCGTGCTTACTTCTTCTTCCGGCGCTTCGTCTTCTTCGCGCCCTTTTTCGCCGCTGACTTCGTCTTCGTCTTTCGCTTCTTCGCCATGCTGCCCTCCTAGCCTGAGTGAGTGGCGATAGTCGTAAGAGTGCCCGCGGGGATCGCGAACACTGCATTCGGATTACTACAGCGCGGCAAAAAAACCAGTGTTTTCGCTTGATCGAATGTGTTCGCACGCGCAGCGACACCACATGTTGCGTTCCGACGAGCGCGTGTCGCGCGCACGGCGCGTTGCTCGGCGCAATCGCGCAACACGACGACGATAATTTTTCCGACTCGTCGAATACATCGAGAAAATAAGGGTTTTCGACGCGTCGCGATTTTTCGTCGGATTGCCACGCATGACGCACATGCGCGTGCGCGTGCGCGGGTGAAAAAGCAGCCGCGACGAAGCGTTAAGCATACCAAGCGGCTTGTGTAAAAAAATTCGGTCAAGAGGCTTGTAAAAGTCGCTCCGCGCCGTCGAATCCGTCGCGAATCGAGCGAATCGCCCCAAGTGATTTGCTCGAGGCGGGCGACGGGAAGACCGAAAATCAGGCGACTGACGATGGCGGACGACGAGACGAGAACGGACAAAATTCTCGTTCGTCGTCTCGCTCGCACGTGTCCATTCCGCCTTCAGAGACCGAGCTTGCTCTTGAGCAGCTCGTTCACCGCCTGCGGGTTGGCCTTGCCGCCGGACGATTTCATCACCTGACCGACGAACCAGCCGACCAGCGCGGGCTTCGCCTTCGCCTGCTCCACCTTGTCCGGGTTCTTGGCGATGATGTCGTCGACCACCTTCTCGATCGCGGAGAGGTCGGTCACCTGCTTCATGCCGCGGGCCTCGACGATGGCGTGCGGATCGCCGCCCTCGCTCCAGACGATCTCGAACAAGTCCTTGGCGATCTTGCCGGAAATCGTGCCGGCCGCGATCAGGTCGAGGATCGGCGCCGAGTTGAGCCGCCGACACCGGCGAGGCGGCGATGTCGCTCCCCTCCCTGTTGAGCCGCCCGGCGAGCTCGTTGATGACCCAATTGGCCGCGGCCTTGGCGTCGCGGCCGGTCCCGTCGGATTTCCGGACGACCGCCTCGAAGAAGTCGGCCGTCTCGCGTTCGGCGATGAGAACGCCGGCGTCATAGGCGGAGAGGCCGTAGTCGCGCGTGAAGCGTATCTTCTTCTCGTCCGGCAGCTCCGGCAGATGCGCCTTGAGATCGTCGACGTAGTCCGCCGTGAGCTCGAGCGGCAGGAGGTCGGGATCGGGGAAGTAGCGATAGTCGTGCGCCTCCTCCTTGTTGCGCATGGAGCGCGTCTCGCCCTTCCCCGGGTCGAACAGCCGCGTCTCCTGCTCGATCTTGCCGCCGTCCTCCAGGATTTCGATCTGGCGGCGCGCCTCGTAGCTCGATCGCCTGGCCGATGAAGCGGATCGAATTGACGTTCTTGATCTCGCAGCGGGTGCCGAGCGCGCGCGCCTGGTTTGCGCACCGACACGTTCACGTCGGCGCGCAGGCTGCCCTTCTCCATGTCGCCGTCGCAGGTGCCGAGATAACGCAGGATGGTGCGCAGCTTCGCGACATAGGCCTTGGCCTCGTCGGCCGACCGCAGATCCGGCCTCGACACGATCTCCATCAGCGCCACGCCCGCCCGGTTGAGATCGACGAAGGACATGGTCGGATGGCGGTCGTGCAGCGACTTGCCCGCGTCCTGCTCGAGGTGGAGCCGCTCGATGCCGACCGTCACGGCCTCGCCGTCGGCGATGTCGACGACCACCTCGCCCTCGCCCACCACCGGCGATTTGTACTGGCTGATCTGATAGCCCTGCGGCAGGTCGGGATAGAAATAGTTCTTCCGGTCGAACACCGATTTCAGATTGATCCGCGCCTTCAGCCCGAACCCGGTGCGCACCGCCTGCCTGACGCATTCCTCGTTGATCACCGGCAGCATGCCGGGCATCGCCGCATCGACCAGCGAGACATGCGAGTTGGGCTCGCCGCCGAAGGCGGTCGAGGCGCCGGAAAACAGCTTCGATTGCGAGGTCACCTGGGCATGAACCTCCAGGCCGATGACGATCTCCCAGTCGCCGGTCGAGCCCCTGATCAGCTTCGATGCCTTGCGCGGAGCGTTCATCGCTTTCCTACTAGTGTCCCGATTCCGAAGTTCGCAAGCACTTGTAGCACGCTCTCATGCGAACTTCGGAATCAAAGGGACACTAGCAACTCTATGATTCTAGTGCCCCTTTTGAACCCGAAGTTCGCAACCGCTCTCGCAGCACTATGTGTGCGAACTTCGGGTTCGGGGCACTAGATGGGGTCATTCATCGCGTTTGCTTGGCGCAGCCGCCGCAGCCGGTCAAGGCATAAAGGCGACGAAATCATGGCGCTGCCGTTCAGCCAGCGCTCATGTCGGAAATTCGAATATTGGCCTTGTCGCGGCCGAAATGCCGATACATCGATCCGCCGCTCCAACGAAATCCAAAGGAGAGAAGTACATGCTCGAGTCCAAACTCAGCCGTCGCCTCGTGACCGCTTTCGCCGGCGCCGTCGTCGCGGCAGCGATCGCATTGCCGGCGGCCGCCGAGCCGCAGCCTCATATGACGGCGGCGCTGGCCGCGCTCAAGACCGCCGAGGGCGAGCTTGCACGGGCAAGCCACGACAAGGGCGGCCATCGCGTCGCCGCGCTGGCCCAGGTGCGCTCCGCGATCAGGCAGGTTGAGCTCGGTATCAACTTCGACAATCGCAATCCCAGGCGCTGACGATCCGGCAGCTATTTGGCCGCTCGGCGCCGCGGCGCCGGGCGGCTCATTTTTTCTGGCCGTGGCGATCTGCATACCGAGCGGACGACGTGTCGCGTCCCCATACGACCGATTGTCGGGCGCGGCGGGTTGTAGCGCCTGTCGCGCGGCGGTAGCCTTCCCCAAAACAAACTGAGACGCAGATCTCGGACAACCGGGATCGGAAGCGCTCGGACCGTCGCTCCGATCAACGGACGCGACGACAGGGGAGGTCGAGCCCATGCTGACCCGCCGCCGTTTCGCGGGGACGTTCGCCGCATCCGCCTTGATGACGACCGGCGTGCTCGCGCGTCCGGCGATCGCGCAAGCGCCGTCTCCGCAAGCTTGGCCCAACCGACACGTCCGGCTCATCGTCCCGTTCGTGCCCGGCGGCGCCACCGACGTGATCGCGCGCATGGTCGGCAATCGGCTGTCCGAGGTCTGGGGGCAGCAGGTCGTGGTCGAGAACCGCTCCGGGGCCGGCGCCAATATCGGCGCCCAGGCCGTCGCCCAATCCGAGCCGGACGGCTACACGCTCTTCATCACCTCGGTCCCGCACGCGACCAACCAATTCCTCTACGCTTCGCTCAACTACGACCCGATCGCGGATTTTGCGCCGGTCACGCTCATCTGCATGCAGCCGAACATCATGATCGTGCCCAACTCCTCACCGGCGAAGTCGGTGCTGGAGTTCGTCGCTTACGCCAAGGCGAATCCCGGCAAGATCAGCTTCGGCTCCGGCGGTGTCGGCACGTCGGTGCATCTCTCGGGCGAGCTGTTCAAGCGCATGACCGGCATCGAGATGACGCACGTGCCCTATCGCGGCTCGGCGCCCGCCCTGCAGGACACCATCGCGGGGCGCCTCGACCTGATCTTCGACAATGTCACGCCGTCGCTGCCGCAGGTGAAGGGCGGCAGGGCGCGCGGACTGGCGGTCACCACGGCAAAGCGCGTGCCGGCGGTGCCGGAGCTGCCCACCATCGCCGAGGCCGGCGTGCCGGGCTTCGACGTGTCGTCCTGGTTCGGGTTCTTCGTGCCCGGCAAGACGCCGCCCGCGATCATCAAGAAGATGAACGAGGACACGGTCGCGGCGCTCGCCCATCCGCCGGTCAGGGAACGGCTGGAGCAGCTCGGCGCCGCGGTCGTCGGCTCGACGCCGGCAGAGCTCGCCACCTTTCTCAAGTCGGAGATGGACAAATGGGGTCCCGTCATTCGCGAGGCGAAAATCAAGATCGACGAATAGGAAACCGCATGATCGACCGTCGGCGTCTCATCGGTCTTGCCGCCGCATCCGCGCTCAGCCCCGGTATCGTCGCGCGCCCCGCCGTTGCCCAGGCTGCCGCCTGGCCGCGGCGTGTCGTCCGCCTGGTTGCTCCGTTTCCGCCGGGCGGAGGAACCGACGCGGTCGCCCGCATCATGGCCAGCCGGCTCTCCGAGATCTGGGGCCAGCAGATGGTGATCGAGAACAAGGGCGGCGCGGGCAGCAACATCGGCACCGACGTGGTCGCGCGGTCCGAGCCCGACGGCTACACGATTTTGATCGGGTCCCTGCCGATGGCGGTCAACCGCCATATTTATTCGTCGCTGCCCTACGATCCGATCGCCGATTTTGCGCCGGTATCGCAGCTCTGCATCTATCCCAACCTCATGGTGCTCCCGAACTCCTCGCCGGCGAAGTCGGTGATGGAATTCGTCGACTACGCCAAGGCCAACAGCGGCAAGATCACGTTCGCGTCGTCCGGCACTGGCACTTCGCCCCACCTCTCCGGCGAGCTGTTCAAGCGCATGACCGGGATCGAGATGACGCACGTGCCCTATCGCGGCGTGGCACTCGCCTTGAACGACCTCATTCCCGGACGGGTCGATGTCATGTTCAACACCATGGCGGGCGTGTTGCAGCAGGCGAGAGCCGGGCAAGTGCGCGGGCTGGCGGTGACCACGGCCAAACGGTTTCCGACCGCGCCAGAATATCCGACGGTCGCCGAGGCCGGCGTGCCGGGTTTCGACGTCACGTCCTGGTACGCCTTCTTCGTGCCGGTCAAGACTCCCCCCGAGATCGTGACAAAGCTGCACGCCGACACCGTCGCCGTGCTCGCCGAACCGGCAATCAAGGAGAGGCTGGCGCAGACCGGCGTACTGGTCACTGGCACGACACCGGCCGAGCTCGGCATGCTGCTCAGATCGGAAACCGAGATGTGGGGCCCCGTCATCAAGGCTGCCGGAATCAAGGCCGATGGCTGAGACCATGCTCGACCGCCGCTGCTTCCTCGGGCTTGCCGCGGCATCGGCGCTCGCAAGCCCCGCGGCCGGACAGACTTCGCTCGCGCCAAGCGCGATCGCGCAAGCTTGGCCGAACCGCGCCGTGCGCGTCATCTGTCCGATCGCGGCGGGCGGCAGCATCGATGCCGTCGCCCGCGTGGTCGCCGGGCGGCTGTCGGAGATCTGGCGCCAGCAGGTGGTGGTCGAGAACCGCACCGGAGGCGGCGTCAATATCGCCGCCGAGGCGGTCGCCCGCTCCGAGCCCGACGGCTACACCATCTTCGCCACTCCTTCGAGCCTGGCGATCGCGGGCCTGCTTTTTCCTTCGCTGTCAGCTACGATCCCGGTCGGCGACTTCGCGCCGGTCTCGCTGATCGGCACCTATCCCAACGTCATGGTGGTGCCGAATTCCTCGCCCGCGCGCTCGGTGAAGGAATTCATCGCCTATGCCAAGGCGAACCGCGGCAAGATCAGCTACGCCTCCGGCGGCACACGGCTCATCGCTCCATCTCGCCGGCGAGCTGTTCAAGCGCATGACCGGCATCGAGATGACGCACGTCCCCTATCGCGGCGCGGCGCCCGCATTCAACGACCTCATTCCCGGGCGCGTCGACGTGATGTTCAATCTCATTTCCTCGAGCCTTCCGCTGGTCAGGACCGGCCAGATCCGCGCGCTGGCAGTAGCGACGCCCGAGCGGGTCCGGCCGTGATGCCGGAACTGCCGACGATCGCGGAAGCGGGCGTACCCGGCTTCGACGTGTCCTCCTGGATCGCGCTGTTCGTGCCGGCGAAGACCCCGCCGCAGATCGTGAGCAAGCTCCACGCCGACACGGTCTCGCTGCTCGCCGAACCCGCGACCAAGCGAAAGCTGGAGGATATGGGCGTGGTGGTGGTCGGCTCGACCCCGGCGGAGCTCGCGGCCCAGTTCAAGGCCGACATCGAGAAATGGGGTCCGATCATCAAGGAGAACGGGATCAGCATCCGCGATTGAGAGCCACCACCGCCTGGGAGAGCACCGCATGATCAGCCGCCGCCGTTTCGCCGCACAGCTTGCCGCGTCCGCGCTCGTGCCCGCCGTGATCGCCGCGCGGCGCTCGCTCAGCCGTCCCCCGCGCAAGGCTGGCCGGGTCGCTTCGTGCGCGTCGTCGTGCCCTACGCGTCCGGCGGACCGACCGACGCAGTCGTGCGTACGGTCGCCGATCCGCTCGCGCGCGCCTGGGGCCAGCAGGTTGTCATCGAGAACAAAGGGGGCGCCGGGACCAATATCGGCGCCGAGCTGGTCGCGCGCTCCGACCCCGACGGCTACACGCTGCTGGTCGGGAGCTCCGCCCTCGCCATGAATCGCAACCTCTATCGCTCGCTCAACTACGATGCGGTCGCCGACTTCTCGCCGGTCACGCTCATTTGCAGCTTCCCATTCTTCATGTGCGTTCCCAACTCGTCGCCGGCCAAGACGGTCCAGGAGTTCATCAGCCTATGCCAAGGAGAAGCGGCGGCAAGCTCACATTCGCCACTCCCGGCCCGGGCACCCCGCCGCACATGGCCGGCGAGCTGTTCAAACGCATGGCCGGAATCGAGATGCTGCATGTGCCCTATCGCGGCGCCGGGGCCTCGTACGCCGATCTCATCGCCGGACGCATCGACCTGCAGTTCGCCAGCGGCGTGGCGCTCGAGCTGATCAAGTCCGGACAGGTGCGCGGGCTTGGCGTCTCCAGCGCCAAGCGCAACGCCGCGGCAGCCGAACTGCCGACCGTCGCCGAGGCCGGCGTTCCGGGCTTCGAAGTGTCGTCCTGGTTCGCCTTCTTCGCGCCGGCCAGAACGCCGCCCGACATCGTCAAGAAGATCAACGCCGACACGGTCGCGGCCCTCGCCGATCCGGCGGTCAAGTCACGGCTCGAGCAACTTGGCCTTACCGTGATCGGCTCGAGCACCCAGGATCTCGCAACCCATCTTCAGTCCGAGATCACAAAATGGGGCGCCGTGATCAAGGACGCGGGAATTCGGGTCGATGGATAGGATGCCGACCAACGCAGGCGACAACGCCCCACAAAGAGGAAACAAATGATCACACGCCGCCACTTGGTTGCCCTCTCCGCTGCCTCAGCGGTCGCCCAAATACCGATCGGCCGTCGCGCATTCGCACAGCCCGTCGCCACGCAAGGCTGGCCGACGCGCGTCGTCAAGCTCGTGGTGCCGTTCACGCCCGGCGGCGGCATCGACGGCGTCGCCCGCATCGTCGGCGCGCGACTGTCCGAGATGTGGGGCCAGCAGGTCGTGGTCGAGAACAAGCCGGGCGCCGGCGGCAACATCGCCTCCGACATGGTCGCCCGTTCCGCCCCCGACGGCTACACCATGTACATCACCGCCGCCGGGCTCGCGCTCAACCGCTATCTCTTCCAGTCGATCACCTACGATCCGGTCGCCGACTTTGCTCCGGTCACGCTGATCTGCCTCTTCCCCAACCTGCTGGTGGTGCCGAACTCCTCGCCGTTCCGCTCGGTCGCCGACCTCCTCGCGGAAGCCAAGAAGAATCCGGGCAAGATCACCTTCGCGTCGCCGGGTCACGGCAGCTCGCCGCACATGAGCGGCGAGCTGTTCAAGTACCTGGCCAAGGTCGATCTCACCCACGTCCCCTATCGCGGGGCCTCGCCCGCGCTTCACCGACGTGCTGGCCGGACGGATCGACGTCTATTTCGCGGTCATGGCCTCGGGCACTGCCGCTGGTCCGATCGGGGCAACTGCGCGCGCTCGGCGTGACCACGGCCGCGCGGGTGCAGGTCGGCTCCCGAGATCGCAACCATCGCGGAGGCAGGCGTGCCCGGCTACGACACGTCGTCGTGGTTCGCCTTCTTCGTGCCGGCCAAGACGCCGGCCGACATCATCAAGCAAGATGCACGCCGACACCGTCGCCGTGCTCGCCGAGCCGCCGATCAAGGCCAAGCTCGACGGCCTCGGCTTGATCACCGTCGGCTCCACGCCGGAGGCGCTCGGCAGCGCATTTCAAGGACGAGATGGAGAAGTGGGAGCCCGTGATCAAGGCGGCCAACATCAAGGTCAGCGAATGATCACCCGCCGCCGCGCCATCGGAATTGCGGCAACCGCGGTGCTGACGCCGGGTCTCGTCGGCCGCGCGTCGGCACAGACCTTCAGACTTTGTCCGCCAACCTGGCCGACTCGGACCGTGCGTCTCATCGTGCCGTTCGCCGCAGGCGGCAGCACCGATGCGATGGCCCGGATCGTCGCCAACCGGCTCTCGGAGATCTGGGGCCAGCAAATGGTGGTCGAAAACCGAGGCGGCGGCGGCTCCAACATCGGCCATGAAGCCGTCGTGCGGTCCGAGCCCGACGGCTATACCGTATTGATCGCCTCGCTTCCGCTCGCGGTCAATCGCTATCTCTTCCGTGCGCTCACCTACGATCCGATTGCCGATCTGGCTCCGGTGACGCTCATTTGCACGTACCCGAACGTGATGACGGTTCCCAATTCCTCGCCGGCGAAGTCGGTCATGGAGTTCGTCGCCTACGCCAAGGCGAACAGGGGCAAGGATCACCTTCGCCTCATCGGGCAACGGGACGTCCGTTCATTTGTCCGGAGAATTGTTCAAGCGCATGGCCGCGATCGAGATGACGCATGTGCCCTATCGCGGCGGCGGACCTGCGACTGAATGACCTCATTCCCGGCCGGGTCGATGTCATGTTCAACACCATCGGGACGGCGCTGCCGTTGGTGAGGTCCGGGCAGCTGCGCGGGCTTGCGGTGACGACCGCCGCAAGATTTCGGACGGCGCCCGATCTGCCGACCATCGCGGAGTCCGGGGTACCGGGTTTCGACGTGTCCTCGTGGTTCGCGTTCTTCGTGCCGGCCAACACGCCGCCGGCAATCGTCGGGAAGATCCACGCCGACACCGCTGCTGTTCTCGCCGAGCCGGCGATCACGGAGAGGATGGAGCAACTCGGAGTGGCACCGGGGAGCTCCACGCCGGCGGAGCTCGCAGGTCATCTCAAGTCCGAAATGGAAAAATGGGGCCCGGTCATCAAGCAGGCGGGCATTTCCGTCGATGAATGAGGCCCAGCGCCGTGAGCAAGGTCCGGGCCAGGAGGAGACAGCCATGATCAACCGCCGTCGATTGATGCGATTGCCCACAAGATCTTGCTTGCGGCATCATCGCTCGCGCATCTTGCTCCCGCTTGGCCTGCTCGGCGATGCCGCGTTGGCGCAGGTGCAAGGCTGGCCGAACCGCCACGTCCGCCTGATCGTGCCGTTCCCGGCGGGCGGCGGAGCCGACACCATCGCCCGCATCGTCGCCGGTCGGCTCTCCGAAATCTGGGGCCAGCAGGTCGTGATCGAGAACCGCGGCGGCGCCAGCGGCAATCTCGCCGCCGAGGCCACCGCGCGCGTCCGCTCCCGACGGCTACACCTTGTTCCTCGCCGGTGATTTTCACTTGCGTCAACTCGTTCATCTATCCGAAGCTCAGCTACGATCCGGTCGCCGACTTCGCGCCGGTCTCGCTCGTCGTGCTCTATCCGAGCGTCGATGGTCGTGCCGAACACCTCGCCGGCGCGGTCGGTCCGCGAGTTCATCGCCCACGCCAAGGCAAGCAAGGAAAAGCTCAGCTTTGCGTCCCCCGGTCACGGCACCTCGCCACATCTCGCGGGCGAGCTGTTCAAGCGCACCGCCGGCATCGAGCTGACGGTCATTCCCTATCGCGGCGCCGCGCCCGCGATCCAGGATCTCCTTCCCGGACGCGTCGACGTCTTCTTCAACAATATCGCTCCGATGCTGTCGCTGATGCAGCAGGGCCAGCTGCGGGTGCTGGCAGTGACGACAGGCAAACGGACGCCGGCGGCGCCGGATGTGCCGACCATTGCGGAAGCCGGCGTGCCGGGCTTCGATGTGTCGGGATGGTACGCGTTCTTCGTGCCGGCCAAGACCCCGACCGAGATCGTGCGGAAAATGCACGCCGACACCGCTGCCGTCGCTGGCCGAGCCCGCGATCAAGCGACGGCTGGAAGACCTCGGCCTGTTCGTGGTCGGCTCCACGCCGGAAGAACTCGGAAAATTTCACAAAGCGGAAATGGACAAGTGGGAACCAGTGATCAAGGAAGCCGGCATCAGCATCCGCGAATGAACATCGACCGCCGCAAATTGCTGCGAACCGGCGCGGCGGCAGGGCTGTTGTCCGCCCTGCCCGCCCCCGTACGAGCACAGACGCAAACACAAGCGCCTTGGCCCACTCGTTTCGTGCGCCTGATCGTGCCGTTCGCCGCCGGCGGAGCGAACGAGGCTTTCGCGCGCAACCTGGCCGCCCGCCTCTCCGAAATCTGGGGCCAGCAGGTGGTGATCGAGAACAAGCCCGGTGCCGGCGGCAATATCGGCGCCGACGCGGTGGCGCGTGCCGAGCCTGACGGCTACACCATGCTGATCGCCTCGTTCCCGCACGCGGTGGCGCGTTTCCTCTATCCCTCGCTCAGCTACGATCTCGTCGGCGATTTCGCGCCGGTCACGCTCATCGGTCTCACCCCCAACATCATGGTGGTGCCGAACTCCTCGCCCGCCCGGTCGGTCGCCGAGTTCATCGCGCATGCCAAGACGAGCAAGCTCACCTTCGCGTCCTCGGGCGTGGGCACCTCGATCCATCTCAGCGGCGAGCTGCTCAAGCGCGTGGCCGGCATCGACATGACGCATGTGCCCTATCGCGGCGGCGCTCCCGCCGTCGCCGACCTCATCCCCGGGCGTGTCGATCTCATGTTCAACGTCATGTCCTCGGTGCTGCCGCAGGTGCGCGCCGGCCAGATGCGCGGACTTGCCGTGACCACGGCGAAGCGGGTTGCCGGCCGCCGCGGAATTTCCGACCTTCGCGGAAGCCGGGCTGCCCGGCTTCGAGGTCACGGGCTGGTTCGGATTCTTCGTGCCGGCGAAGACGCCGCCGGAGATCGTGGCCAAGATTCACGCCGACACGGCTCGCGCGCTCGCCGATCCGACATTGCGCGGACGGCTGGAGGAACTCGGCATCGTCGTCGTCGGCTCGACGCCGGCCGAGCTCGCCGCGTTCCTCAAGGCGGAGATGGAAAAATGGGGGCCGGTGATCAAGGAGGCCGGAATTCGCGGAGGGGACTGATGACGATCGGTGACAAGGCCCTGGGGCTCGCGCTTCTTTTGTCTGTACTGGGCGTCGGCGGCACCGAGACGCGGGCGCAGGATCGCGCCTTCCAGTTTGCGCTCGTGGGCGACCTGCCCTACAGCAAGCTCGAAGAGCAGGAAGTCCGCCAACTCATCGCAATGATGAACGGGATGGATCTGGCCTTCGTCGTGCACATCGGCGACATGCAGAACGACCCCCGACCGCACAACCAGAATCCAGCGCGATCGTCGGTGCCGTGCACGGACGAGATGAACGAATGGCTGCTCAACACGTTCCAGACCATCCGGCACCCGTTCGTCATGACTCCGGGTGACAACGATTGGGTCGACTGCCACCATCTCCAATCGCGCAAGGTCGATCCGCTCGACCGCCTCGCCGCCTTGCGCGCGAAATTTTATCCTGAAGGAAAAAGCCTCGGCCAGCGCACGATGGCGGTCGACAGCCAGGCCAAGGAGCCCCAATTTACGAAATTTCGCGAGAACCTGCGCTGGTCGATCGGCGGCGTGACCTTCGTGACGCTTCACATCACCGGCAGCAACGACAATGTCGGCCGCACGCCGGAGATGGACGCCGAGCAGATCGAGCGCAAAGCGGCGAATATCGCCTGGATGAAGCAGGCCTTTGCCAAGGCGAAGGCCGACAACGGCCGCGGGCTGGTGCTGATGACTCAAGCCAATCCCGCGTTCGAGAACCGCTGGGAGAAGAATCGCAAACGGCTGTGGCTCTCCCGCATCTTCGGTGTCAACCCGCCTGATCCCCCGGTGCCGACCGGTTTCGACGATTATCTTGCAGCGCTCGCCGAGGCGATGGAGACCTACGACAAGCCGGTCGCGTTCCTGCACGGCGACACGCACCTGTTCCGGATCGACCAGCCGCTCTACAGCAGCAAGACCAATCGGCCGTTCGAGAACTTCACGCGCGTCGAGACGTTCGGTTCACCCAACAGCCACTGGGTCAAGGTGACGGTCGATCCGGCAGACCGGCAGCTGTTCCGGTTCGAGGCACAGATTGTGCCGGAGAACGTCGGAAATCATCGCACCAAATGAGCGCACCCGGCCAGCGCCGACGGATGCTAGAATGAATGCAATAAACGACAATACAAGCAGGGGAGGACTACCGTGCAAAGGAAGCCGATCGTCGCGGCAGCGCTCGGCGCCGCAGGCCTTTTGAACGTTGCTGCGATGGCCAACGCGGCCGAAGTGAAGGTCCTGGCCTCCAACGCCCTCAAGGAAGCCTATCTCGAGCTGGTGCCGGCCTTCGAGCGCACCACCGAGCACAAGGTGGCGACCACCTGGGCCGGGACCAACGACATCATGAAGCGGATGGCGGCCGGGGAGACGTATGACCTCGTCATCATGGCCGGCCCTTCGATCGACGAGCTCGTCAAGCAAGGCAAGATCGTCGCCGGCAGCCGCGTCGACCTCGCCAAATCCGGTATCGGCGTGGCGGTGCGCGCGGGCGCGCCCAAGCCCGACGTCAGCTCGGGTGAAGCACTCAAGCGGGCCGTGCTCGCGGCCAAGTCGGTCGCCTATTCCTCGGGACCGAGCGGCGTCTATCTCGCCGGGCTCTTCCAGCGCATGGGCATCGCCGACGAGATCAAGCCGAAGGTCAAGCAAACCTCGCCCGGCCTGCCGGTCGGCGAGGTGGTCGCGCGCGGCGAGGCCGAGATCGGTTTCCAGCAGGTCAGTGAGCTTCTTCCCATCGCCGGCATCGACTATCTCGGGCCGCTGCCGCCGGACATCCAGCACATCACCGTGTTCTCCGGCGGCATCCATACCGGCGCCAAGGAGGCGGACGCGGCCAAGGCGCTGGTCAAGTTCATCACCGCGCCGGCGGCCGTGCCGGTGATCAAGAAGAAGGGCATGGAGCCGGGCTGACGCAGGCACCCTCAGGGAGGATTTGGACATGCGTGTGTGGATCAGCCGCGCCGTTGCGATTGCGCTCGCGCTGACAGTGGCGCCGCTCGCGGCGCGGGCGCAAACCGCCGACACCGTGCTCGTCAACGGCAAGATCGTCACCGTCGACGACCGCTTCACGCATCGCGCAGGCGCTCGCCATCCGCGGCGGCCGCATCGTCAAGGTCGGCACGACGGCCGAGATCGAAGCGCTCAAGGGACCGCAAACGCGGGTGATCGACCTCGCCGGCCGCACCGTCATCCCGGGCCTGATCGACAACCACGCCCATTGGGTGCGCGCCGCCGAGCACGACGAGCTGCGCTTCGACGGCGTCACCTCGCGGCAGCAGGCGCTCGAGATGCTGGCCGAGCGGGTGCGCACGACGCCCGCCGGCGAATGGATCGTGGTGCTCGGCGGCTGGTCGGAGGAGCAATTCACCGACGAGCCGCGCGGCTTCCCGCTCGAGGAGCTCGACCGCATCGCGCCCAACAATCCGGTGGTGCTGCAGGCGGTCTATAACCACAGCTACCTCAACACCGTCGGCGCTGGTCGCGGCCAAGATCGACGCCGGCACGCCCGACCCGCAGGGCGGCAAGATCGAGAAGGACGCCGGCGGCAAGCCGACCGGCGTCGTGCAGCGGCGCCGGCGGCGTCGCCTTCGTCGCGGCCCGGATCCCGCTTGCAGAACCAGGAGGCGTGGCTCGCGAACACCCGCAAGCTCGTGGCCTATCTCAACTGCGATGGGGCTCACGGCCTGGCTCGACGCCGGCGGGCGCGGCATGAGCGCCAAGCACTACGAGCCCTACAAGCATCTCGCCGACCGCGGCGAGCTCGACATCCGCGTGTTCTGGACGACGATCCGGCAGCCGGCAACGCCGGCGCAGGTCGACGCGGTGATCGGCGAGATCCGCGAGCTCAAACCGTTCCAGGGCAACGACTACTTCGACAACGTGGGCTGGGGCGAGTCGGTCTTCGCGCCGGTCACCACGCAGCTGCTGCGGGTCGCGAGCAACACCAAGCCGGAGGACCTCGCGCAGATGCGCCGCATCCTGCGTGGCGCTGGCCGAGCGCGGCATCTACGTCAATTCGCACGTCGAGATGAGCGCGGCGATCGACGCGTTCCTCGACGTCTACGAGGCGATCAACAAGGAGCGGCCGATCAAGGGGCTGCGCTGGTCGTTCTCGCACCTCGACCAGGTCAACGAGGCGCAGCTCGAGCGCATGAAGAAGCTCGGCATGACCGCCCAGATCCACAGCCGCCCGCTGATCCAGGGCGCGCTGATGCACAAGGTGCACGGCGACAAGGCCTGGGACATGCCGCCGTTCCGGCGCATCCAGGACAGCGGCATCCACTGGGGCCTCGGATCGGACGCGACCGCGGTGACGACGTCGAATCCGTTCTACACGCTGAGCCTCGCGGTGACCGGCCGCATGGTCGGCGGGCGGCAGGTGAACCGGCAGACCATCACGCGCGAGGAGGCGTTGATCGCGCACACGCGCTCGAACGCCTTTTTCCTGTTCCAGGAGGGCAATCTCGGCTCGCTCGCGCCCGGCAAATACGCCGACCTCCTGGTGCTCGACCGCGACTACCTCACGGTGCCGGCGGACGAGATCAAGGACATCAAGCCGCTCCTCACCATGGTGGGCGGCAAGATCGTGCACGACGCGATGCCGAAATAGCGGCGCGCCGCCGGCCGGCGGCCTTCGCAGTGTGACGGATACTCAGCGCGCGTCGGCGGCCAGCAGCGTCTGCGCGATCGCCGTCCCACTCCGCCGCGAGCGGTCTTTTCGGGACCGGTCGTTGCGCCTGGCGGTACCAGTAGCCAGCATTGCCGAGATCGCCTTCGGCGCGGTGCAGATAGGCGTGCACCCAGGCGCAGTCCTTGCCGCCCTCGTCCATGACGATCGCGTGCGCCTTGTCCCAATTATCCTTGCCGGCCCACCACAGCGCCGCGAGCGCCGGCGCGAGACCCGCGAGGCGGCTTCGATCTCGACAGACGTGCGTTCGAACTCGGCAAGGGTCATGCGACACCTCGCCGACGAGTACTCATCACCGCCGCAGACGTTGGCGGGCCGCATCGCGCAGGGAGTTGACCGCGACCAGCGGGCCGACCTTGCCCAGGCCGAAGGGCGGCATGTTGCTGTAGATGCATTCGTACGCACCCGGCGCGACCGAATAAGTCTCGTGCCAAATGCCCACATCGCCTGACGCGCCGACCCGGCGGTTGAACTCGCGCCAGGCTGGCAAGTGCTCGTGCTCCTTGGATTTGGCGTAGTGCTCCAGCTTGTCGAACGACTCCCAGTACTGGAGCATGATTGTGGTGCGGCCCAGCCACTGATGGTGGCCGAGGAACCCGAGCTGCGGATTGGCTTCGAGCTCCTGTCACCATTCTCGGCATGGCGGACATGACCGGCCACCATTGGCCGATGCGCAAAGGCTTGTTGATCCGCATTCCGATCAGGAAGACCGCAAACGGATCGCGTACCCGATCGGCCGTCATGCGTCCGGCAATGACCGATGTCATGCACTGCTCCGCCGATGCTCGCCGGCTGCCTCGCTGTCACCACCACCGCTCGCGGCGAAAACCGCCCCGCCGCCTGCTCGATCACGTGCGCCGAGCGAGAACAGCGTCTCCTCGTCGAACGGGCGGCCGATGAGCTGCAGCCCGAGCGGCAGGCCCTCCGCCGACAGACCGCCGGGCACGGACAATCCCGGGCAAGCCCGCCATGTTCACCGTCACCGTGAACACGTCGTTGAGATACATCTCGATCGGATCGGCCCCGCCCTTCTCGCCGATGCCGAAGGCGGCCGACGGCGTCGCCGGCGTCAGGATCGCGTCGACGCCCTTGGCGAAGACCTCCTCGAAATCCCGCTTGATCAGCGTGCGCACCTTCTGCGCGCGCAGGTAATAGGCGTCGTAATAGCCGGCCGAGAGCACATAGGTGCCGATCATGATGCGCCGGCGCACCTCCTTGCCGAAGCCCTCGGCGCGCGTCTTCTGGTACATGTCGGCGATGTCGCGGCCCGCGCGCGCGCAGGCCGTAGCGCACGCCGTCGTAGCGCGCGAGGTTGGACGAGGCCTCGGCCGGCGCCACGATGTAATAGGCCGGCAGCGCGTACTTGGTGTGCGGCAGCGACACCTCGACCATCTCGGCGCCGGCGGCCTTGAGCCATTGCGCCCCCTGCTCCCACAGCTTCTCGATCTCGGCCGCCATGCCGTCGACGCGGTATTCCTTCGGGATGCCGATCTTCATGCCCTTGATCGACTTGCCGACCGCGGCCTCGTAGTCCGGCACCGGCCGATCGACCGACGTGGTGTCCTTCGGGTCGTGCCCCGCCATCGAGCGCAGCAGGATCGCGGCGTCGCGCACCGTGCGCGCGAACGGTCCGGCCTGGTCGAGCGAGGAGGCGAACGCCACGATGCCCCAGCGCGAGCAGCGGCCATAGGTCGGCTTGATGCCGACGATGCCGGTGAAGGCCGCGGGCTGGCGGATCGAGCCGCCGGTGTCGGTGCCGGTCGCGCCGAGGCAGAGCTCGGCCGCCACCGCCGCGGCCGAGCCGCCGGAGGAGCCGCCGGGCACGAGCGGCGTGTTCGCGCCCTTGCGCCGCCACGGCGAAATCACCGGGCCGAAGAACGAGGTCTCGTTCGACGAGCCCATGGCGAACTCGTCGTTGTTGAGCTTGCCGAGCATGACGGCGCCGTCGCGCCACAGATTGGCGGTGACGGTCGATTCGTAGGTCGGCACGAAATTGTCGAGGATGTGGGAGCCGGCGGTGGTGCGCACGTCCTTGGTCGCGAACAGATCCTTGATGCCGAGCGCGATGCCTTCGAGCGGGCGCGCATCGCCGGACTTGAGCCGCGCGTCCGCCGCCTTCGCCATGGCGCGCGCCTGCTCCGGCGTCTCCAGCACATAGGCGTTGAGCGCGCGCGCGCGCTCGATGGCGGCGAGATGCGCCTCGGCGAGCTCGACGGCGGAGAACTCGCGTTTGCGCAGGCGGTCGCGCGCGTCCGCAAGCGTCAGGGATGTGAGGTCGGTCATTCGTCCGGACTGTCGCAGGCAAACGCGTTGGCGGCGGGCGCGGCAGGCTTGCTGGACGCGGAGGGCTTGACGCGGAAGGTTGGCGGACGTGGCGTCGGGGCCATCGGCCGTCGCCTTGGGCGGCGGCAGGCCCATTGCCTCCAAATCCTCCATCGTCACGCCCGGCGGCATTTCGCCCCGCGCGAGGAAGCCCACGCACCAGATGCGGAAGAAATATTCCTGCTCTTCACACGCGAGGCACATCGGCCTGTTCCTTCGTCATGGCCGGGCTTGTCCCGGCCATCCACGTCTATCTCTTGAGATCCTCGGGTCTCGCTGCGCTCGCCCGAGGATGGTGGAATGAGCCGCAAAGCGGCTCATTCCACCACTTTCGGAACCACAAAGAAATGGTCCTCCGACGCCGGCGCGTTCCTGACGATGTCGTCGGGAATGCCGCCGTCGGTGACCACGTCCGCCCGCTTCTTCATCTCCATGGGGGTGACCGAGGTCATCGGCTCGACGCCGTCGACGTTCACCTCCGACAACTGCTCGACGAAAGCGAGGATGGCGTTGAGCTCGCCCTGCAGGTGCTCGACCTCCTCCTCGGCGACCGCGATGCGCGCGAGATGCGCGATGCGGCGGACGGTGTCGGCATCGACGGACATGGGGTTCCTCGCGACCGCATTATTGGGCCAGCACGGGCGAGCCTATAGCAGAGCGGCTTTCATGACGGCAACCTGTGACCCGTATTGCGCCGCCCGCCAGGAGCGCCAATATAGCCTGCCATGGACGCCCCCAACCCCTCGGCCACCCCCACCTTCGCCAACCGCACCCCGCTGCACATCGGCGCATACGCGCTCAAAGTGCGCGACCTCGACCGGCTCACCGCCTTCTACCGCGACGTGCTCGGGCTCGCCGTGCTCGATCAAACGAGGGACGGCGCCGTGCTCGGGGCCGGCGGTGTGCCGTTCGTGCATCTCGAGCATCGGCCGAACGCCAAGCCCGACGATACCCGCGAGGCCGGCCTCTATCACACCGCGTTCCTGATGCCGACGCGCGGCGACCTCGCGCGCTGGGTCCTGCATGTGGCGCGCAACAAGGTGCCGCTCACGGGCGCCTCCGACCACGAGGTGAGCGAGGCCATCTATCTCGACGATCCCGGAAGGCAACGGCATCGAGGTCTATCAGTGACCGGCCGCCGGAAACCTGGACGTGGACCGGCAATGGCTTGGTGCGGATGAAGACGGATCCGCTCGACATCGAGGACATCTTGCGCGAGGCCGCAGCGAGGGCGACCGACTACCCCGGCGCACCGGGCGGGCTGCGCATCGGCCACATCCATCTGCGCGTCGGCGACGTCGCGCGCGCGGAGACGTTCTATCGCGACGTGCGTCGGCCTCGACGTGACGCGCCGCCGCCACGGCGCGTCATTCATGTCGTCGGGCCGCTATCATCACCACGTCGCCGGCAATGTCTGGCACAGCGCCGGCGCCGGGCGCGCGCGACGACGACCGGGCCGGACTGTCCTGGTTCTCGCTCGAAGCCGCCGACGGCGACGCTTTCGACGCAGCAAAAGCCCGCCTGGCCCAGGCCGGCGTCCCGCTCGCCGATACGCCGACCGGCATCGAGACCGCCGACCCCTGGGGCACGCGCCTGCGCATCGCGCGCGTCTGATCTTTCAACGTCCGACGCTAGCCCGCGTATCCGATCGCAGCGCCTCGGCGGCGAGCCGCTTCGTCAGCTCGCCCGCCGGCAGCGCGCGGCCGAGCGACGCCGCCTGCCCCGCCCACATCGGCGAGAAGTCGCCCGAGCCCTGCGCCTCCGCCTTGGCGCGCAGCGGCGCGAGCGCGCCGGCGGCGAGCGGAAATTCCGGCGCGACGTCCGACATCGGCCCGATCTCGCGCATGACGCGGTTGACGAAGCCGCGCGCCGGGCGGCCGGTCATCAGATTGGTCAGCGCCGTGCCGTCGTCGCGCGCGGACTTCGAGCGCGGCGCGATGCGGCGCGGAAATCTTCGCCTCCGGACACCAGAGATAGGCGCGTGCCGATCTGCACGCCGGCGGCGCCGAGCGCGAAGGCCGCCGCGATGCCGCGCGCATCGGTGATCCGCGCCGGCGGCGATCACCGGCACCTTCACCGCATCGACGATCTGCGGCACGAGCGCGAAGGTGCCGGCCTGGGTCGCGACGTCGTCGGTGTCTCCGTCAGGAACATGCCGCGATGGCCGCCGGCCTCGTTGCCCTGCGCGATGACGGCATCGACGCCGCGCGCTTCGAGCCAGCGCGCCTCGGCGGCGGTGGTGGCCGAGCTCAGGATCAGAGCGCCCATGGCCTTGACGCGCTTCACCAGGTCCGGCCTCCGGCAGCCCGAAATGAAAGCTCACGACCTCGGGTTTCGTCTCCTCCACCACGTCGCAGATGGCGGCGTCGAACGCCGTGCGATTGCTCGACGGCACCGGCGCAGCCGGATCGATCGCCGAGCTCGCGGTAATAGGGCGCGAGCGCGCTCGCGCCAGCGCGCCTCGCGGGCATTGTTGAGCTCCGGCGGCGTATGACAGAAGAAATTGAGATTGATCGGCTTTTTCGTGCGGCGCGCGGATTTTCGCCATCTGCTCGCGGACCTGATCGGCACTGAGCATCGCGCACGGCAGCGATCCGAGCGCGCCGGCCTCCGCCGCCGCGGCGGCCAGCTCCCAGTCCATGGCGCCGGCCATCGGCGCCTGCACGATGGGCAGCTCGATGTTGAAAAGCTCGATGAGACGGCGATCAGGCCACATATCGCACAATTTTCCGTGATCTATTACGGTATTTCGGTCATGCTATTGCGTGAGCAACATAGCGAATGATTGCTTCGCGGGTCATGCCGGCGACATGATGGGTGCGGCCTAAGTCCTCCCATGGAGGCCGTCATGGAACACCTTATTTTCGTGTGCCCGACGACCCGACAAGAGGTCGACAGCGGCGTCGAGAGCGAGATCAGCACGCTTCTGCGCATCCGCGATCAGACTATGCGCGCGCTTTGCCCGGCCTGCGGCCAATGGCACGAGTGGCCGGTGCGCGACGCGATCCTGTCCAAAGCCGCCTGACGCCTATCTCCGAGGTCACATCGCCTGACCCATGCCGCGGATACGCCGCGCCATTGCGCCCATGATGTAGAGCGCGAAGTTCGGCACCTCGTCCACCATGAAGCGGAAACTTGCGCTGATCGATCACGGACAGCTCGCATGCCTCCTTGACGCGCGCCGTCGAGCTGCGCGGCGCGCCGTCGACCATCGACATGAATCCGATCGCCTCGTTCGGGCCGCAGACCTCGATCACCTTGTCGCCGATCATCATCTCGATCACGCCGGACTGCACGACGTACATGCAGGAGCCCGGCTCGCCCCTGTTGAACACGACGCTGCCGGCCCCGAAGGTCACGTTCGCTCCGGCCCGTTGCGCAAACATGCGCATGTCGATGTCGTCCATTTCCGCCTCGCCGTTCTCTATCGCATTGCCTGGGGAGCCGCTTGGGAGCCGTTATCGCAAGATTCCCCGCCACCGCGCTACCTTCCACTCGACCGCGGGGTCAACTATCCTCAGGCGCCAACAGCGCGATAAGGCCGGGGCGACACGGCCAACGCAGGCGGGAGGACCAGGGATGCTCCGGATCAGCGGCCTCGCGACCGCGCTCGCGGCCGTGCTCTGGCTATGGCCTGCAACCACCGCGCACGCCGACGACTGGCCGAGCCGCCCGGTCAAGATCGTCGTCGCCTTCGCGCCCGGGGGCAGCGCCGACCAGTTCGGCCGGCTGATGGCGGCGGAGCTCTCGGCCGCCTTCAAGCAGCAATTCTTCGTCGAGAACCGGGCAGGCAACAGCGGTGCCATCGGCTCGGCACAGGTCGCCCGCGCAGAAGCCGACGGCTATACCCTGCTGATCGGCGGCTCGGGTCCTCACCTCACCGGCCCGGCGATCAATCCGAACATCGGCTACGATCCGCTCAAGGACTTCACGCACATCGCGATGATCGGCGCCGACAGCTACGCCTGGGTCGCCAATCCGGCGCTGGGCGTGACGTCGATCGCCGAGCTGGTCGCATTGGCGAAGAGCCGCCAGGCCGGCCGCAAGGATCCGATCACGTCCTCCTCGCCCGGACCGGGCTCGCTCGGCCATCTCCTTATCGAGCAGTTCAAGCGCAAGGCCGCCATCGACATCCAGCACGTGCCGGCGCCGAATTCCGGCGTCACCGACGTGCTCGGCAATCACATCTCGCTGACGCTCACGCGCCATGCTGACGGTCGGCGAGCAGGTCAAGGCCGGCAAGCTCCTGGCGCTGGCCGTGACCTCGACCGAGCGCAATCCGGTGTTCAAAGGCATTCCCACCTTCGCCGAGCAGGGCTACCCGGACGTGCGCGGCGACACCTGGTTCTGGCTGTGCGGACCCCGAGGGGCCTGCCGCCGGACGTGGTCGGCAAGCTCAACGAGGCAACGCGGCGCATCGTGAAGTCGCCGAAGGTCCGCGAGCATTTCGAAAGGCTCGCGCTCCTGTCGAAGGACCTCGACGCGGCCGCGGTGCCGAAATTCATCGCCGAGGAATATGCGTTCTGGGCGCCGCTCGCCAAGGATGCGGGGTTGAAGGTGCAATAGCAAAGTACTTCGGAGAGACGATGATGGATGCGACGACGATCGAGAAACCACGGGTCGAGAGCACGCTGCCGCCTGCGCGGGCCCGGATCGGAATGATCATTCCCTCGGTCAACAGCATGATCGAGCCGCAATTCAATCGCTTCGCGCCGCCTGGGCTCGGCGTCCACGTCGCGCGGGCGCGCGTCGCCGGCGCAGTGGCGAGCGGCCGCTGGCGCAGATGGCGGACGAGATCGCGCTGTCGGCCAAGCTCCTCTCGGACGTCGCGCCTGACCTGATCGTCTTTCACTGCACCGACACCTCGATGACCCAGGGCCCGCAGGGCGAGGGCCGCATCCTCGACATCGTGCGGGAGGCGACCGGCATCGAGGCGGTGGCGACGAGTCGGCTGGTGCTCGAAGCGTTGCAGACGCTCGGGCTCAAGAAGCTCGTCGTGCTCAGTCCCTACAAGAGCAACCAGAGCGATCATCGACTATCTGCAGGCGACCGGCTTTGCAGTGGTCGCACGACGTGGCGCTCGGCCGCGAGCCGCTCGAATTCGCCACGGTCACGCCGCGGGAATGGACCGAGCTCGCCCGCAAGCACGACCGGCCCGAGGCCGACGGCATCTTCCTCAGCTGCACCAACACCACGCAGATCGAGGCGGTCGCGGACGATCGAGCGCGCGCTCGGCAAGCCGGTGGTCAACAGCAACCAGGCGGTGCTGTGGGGCTGCGTGAAGCGGCTCCAGGCGACGGCTCGGCGCCGCTGCGCGCCGATGCCCGAGCTCGGCAGCCTGATGCACCGCCTGGATGCGTAACAACATGAAAGGCACCGACACATGCAAATTCATTTCGGACGATCGCGCCTGGGCGGCGGCGTTTGTTCTGCTCTTCGCCTCGATGGCGACAGCACAGACCTATCCATCGCGCCAGATCACGCTCGTGGTGCCGTTTGCGCCCGGCGGACCCGCCGATTTCCTCGGCCGGCTGATCGGACAGAAGATGAGCGAGGATCTGGGCCAGCAGATCGTCGTCGACAACCGGCCGGGCGCCAACACGATCATCGGCGCGCAAGCGGTGGCGAAGGCCAGCCCCGACGGCTACACGCTGTTGATGGCGATCGACGGCACGCTGGTGATGAACCCGTTCCTCTACAGCAAGCTCGCCTACGATCCGTTCAAGGATTTCGTGCCGATCTCGCTGATCGCGCTCGTGCCCTCGGCCGTGATCGCCAACATCAACGTGTCGGTCAACTCGATCAAGGAGATGGTGGAGCAGGAAAAGGCCAAGCCCGGCACGTTCCAGATCGGGATCAGCACGCCGACCTCGCAGGTCAATGTCGGACTGCTCAACATGATGGCCGGAACCAATTTCACCATGGTCCCCTATCGCGGCGGCACCACCCAGATCACCGGGATTCTCGCCGGCGACATCGCGTTCGGCATGGAGAGCATCAACGTGTCGCTGCCGCTCTGGCGCGAGAAGAAGCTCAAGATCCTGGGCCTCGTGAGCGCGCAGCGACTGTCGGTGGCGCCGGAGATCCCGGCCATCGCCGAGACCTTCCCCGGCTACGATCTCGGCATCTGGCAGAGCATCGTGGCGCCCGCCGGCACGCCACGCGACGTCGTCACCAAGCTGCATGGGTCGATCAAGAAGGTGCTGGCGATGCCCGAGGTGCGCGAAAAGCTGCTCACGGCCGGCATCGAGCCCGCCAGCAGCAATACGCCGGACGAGTTCGCGGCCTTCATCCGCTCCCAGGCGGACACGCGCGCCAAGGTGATCCAGGCGATCGGAATGAAGCTCGACTAGTCGGCATGCGCATCGCATCTCCCATCGTCGTTGCCGCCCTCGCCTTCGCGACGGCGACCGGTTTTGCGAACGCGCAAGGGACATCCGACGCCGACGCCAAGAGTTATCCAAACCGCGCGGTCCGCATCATCGTGCCGTTCCCGCCGGGCGGGCCGGCCGACATCGTGGCGCGCTTCGTCGGCCAGAAGATGAGCGAGGACTGGGGCCAGCCGGTCGTGATCGAGAACCGCGCCGGCGGCAACACCGCGATCGGCGCGCAGGCCGCGGCGCGCGCGGCGCCGGACGGCTACACGCTGTTCGCGCCGATGGACACGACCATGGTGATGAACCCCCTGGTCACACCCAATCTGCCCTATGATCCGCTCAAGGACTTCGCGCCGATCACGCTGCTGACCAAGAATATGTCGCTCGTCGTGGTCCGCAGCAGCGACGGGCCGAGGACGATCAAGGAGCTGATCGCGCGGGCCAAGGCCAATCCCGGCAAGCTCAACATGGGTGCCGGCACGATCACGTCGCGGCTCGGCGCGCTGCTGTTCGCCAAGACCGCCGGCATCGACGTCCAGCTCGTTCCGTTCAAGGGCAGCGCCGAGATCGGGCAGGCCGTGCTTGCCGGCACGGTCGATTTCGCCCTCGACAGCACCGGCACCAGCCTTCCGCTGATCCAGGGCGGCCACTACCGGGCCCTCGCCAAATACAGCAACCGGCCGCTGCCGATGCTGCCCGACCTGCCGAGCCTGAGCATGGCGGCGGATCTGCCCGGCCTCGACGAGAGCTCCACCTGGATCGCGCTGGTGGCTCCCGCCGGCACGCCTCCCGCGATCGTTGACAAGATCCATCGCGAGATCGCAAGCATCTTTGGCGATCCTGGCATGATGGCGAAACTGGAAAACGCCGGCATTCTCGCGGTCGCCAGCAGCTCGCCGGCGGAGCTCGACGCCTTCATCCGCAGCGAGACGCAACGCTGGTCCAAGGTCTTCAAGGACAGCGGAAATATCAGGCTGGATTAGGGCGTGTATAAATCAGGATTGTTCGGCAATCGCTGGCTAATGTCTGCTTTTCCCACGAAAGCGGCCAAATAGCAGACGTCTCAGTAGGTCCGTTTAATGCCAAGTGCGGAACTCACGCGCACTCAATCGTCCACACGCTCATCGCTGGGTCATTGGAGACGAGCCCTCCGTGAGGAAGGACTTAACCGCATTGGCAACAGCGTCAGGAAACTCCTCGTGCACCGAGAGCTTGCCTGAGGAAAGTATTGCCGTGCGGATGTTCGGCAGCGCGGCAAAGGCCGCCATCTCGGCTTTCGACTTCGGCGGTGTCCCGGTCCCATAAAGCACCAGGATTGGACCTGCGATGCGCTCCGCCAGGGCCAGTAGCTCGGCTCGGCTTCTTACGGGGTCGAGCTCGCCGACGACAAAACGAACTGAGGCATATCGAGCGCCCGCTGATTTCGTCACCGCAAGCTTCTCGGCAAGACGCGATCCGCTGAGCCAATTCGGATCGGCGTAGACGTGCCCGCGCCCCATCATGCGTACGATGTAGCGGTTGACGTTGAGCCTGTAGAGAAGCGGTCCCAGCAACGGGTGATCGACAGCGCGGATGATCCGCAAAAAGGCCGCATTGCGTTTGCCCATCATGGTGGGGAGTGGACCGCGCCACGTCGGCGCAACAAGGCACAGCCGTCCCATTGATCCTGGCACAGTGGCAGCCTGGACAAGCACGTAGCCCGCTGCGTGCCCGGCGGCTACGGTAGCAAAGGGACTTGGGATTACCCGGGTCACGAGGTGATTCAGAAATGCCGAGTAAGCTTCCGGCCGCCAATCGACGCGCGGCTTAGGCTGGTCGCCGAAGCCGGGCCAATCGACAGACACGGTCGTGAAGGAAGTGGCCAAGCACTGCTGGAGAGGTCGCATTTCGCTTCGCGTCGAGATCGAGCTCAGAGCTGGCAACAACAGGAGGATCGGCCCCGCTCCGTGGCGTTCCAAGCCGACCTGGATCGTTTTGCCCGCCCAGGTCCAGACGATTTCATGCTCGGCTTTCGCGAGAGACATCTTCCATTCTAGCTGGCAACTTTGTCGAAGTCTGCAATGGGTCAAAACCGGAAAAGCTCAGAGCGAGCAAATGTTCTCCGGTTTGCCCCCGATTGTGTTGCAAAAGTCGAAGTTGCAATGGGATCGAAAATTTCTCGCGGAAATACGATGCGGCTTTCGATGTACGGATTTGTAGGAACCTCAATCGCCTCACCGTTAAGCTCGCCTGTGAGTTTCGCGTAACGCGATTGAGGTCTCTCACGTCCTTACACGATTGCTTTGCGTCTGCGGCCTTCGCGAGAAATTCTTGACCATCAGTGCAACTAACGACTTTTGCAACACAATCCCCCCGAAAGCGGACTCCGATCTTGGCGTTAGTGAGCACACGCTCTACCTAGTGCGCGCGCGCTCCCGTCGCACGGTTGAACCGCAACCCTCGTTCTGGCGACTGACAGGCAATATGGCGCCTGGCAGGGTCCAACACATGCTGCCCGAACTGCAGACCGAACGCCTTGTGCTGCGCGAAGTGCGGCTCGAGGACGGCCCCGCACTCCAGGCCTTTCAGAATCGCCCGGAACAGTGGCGACGCATGGCGATGGAGCCGGAAGAGTTCGCGGTCGGCACCTTGCGGGTGCAGCGATATTTCGAGCACCGCGGACCGGATACCGGACGTCGCCTGTTCGTTTATGTCGCGCACGAGAGGTCGCTCGGCTTGCTCATCGGTCAAGTCAGCCTCGCGCGTTCCCATCCGGCACTCGCGAGCCTCGGCTTCAGCGTCGCAACCGAATACTGGAGCAAAGGCTACGCGGCGGAGATGGCCGGTCGTCTGATCGAGTTCGGGTTCGACGAGATTGGACTGCACCGCATCAGCGCCGACGTGGCAATCGAGAACGAAGCCAGCAAACGCGTGCTCGACAAGATCGGCATGACCTACGAGGGCACGGCGAGGGATTGTATCTGGGCCCAGGGGCGATGGTGGACCGAGTCCCAATACGCAATCCTGGCCGGCGACTACGTGGCCAACAAGCCGATGACGGTGCGTCGCTGCTGCAGAAATCGCCGCACGGCCGGATCGGATTCGAGCCCGATCGCCCGCTGATAGGCTTCGTCGGCCGCGTCGCGCTGGCCGGTTCGCGCCAGAAGCCCTGCCCGCGCCGCCCAATACGGCTGATAGTCGGAGAGCCGCGTATCGTCGGCCAGCGCGTCGAGCGCCGCAAGGCCGGCGGCGGGACCGCGCGTCTCCGCCACCGCGATCGCCCGGTTGATCGCCACCACCGGCGAGTGCGTCAGCGCCGACAAGGCATCGTAGAGCCGCTCGATCGCCTCCCAATCGGCGGCGCCGGTGCGACGCCGCACGGCATGGGCGGACTGCACGGCCGCCTCGAGCTGATAGCGGCCGACCGTGCCCATGCGGCCGGCGCGCGACAGCAAGGCCTCCGCCTCGTCGATCAACTCCGAGTCCCACAGGGCCGTATCCTGATCCGCGAGCGGCACGTAGTCGCCCTGCGCGTTGCGCCGCGCGCCCCGGCGCCCTTCGGCGTGCAACATCAGCGCGAGCAGGCCGAGCGCTTCGGGCTCGTCCGGCAGCAGCGACGCCACCAGCCGGCCGAGCCAGATGCCCTCCTCGGCGAGGTTGCGGCGGCGCGCCTCGGTGCCGGCGGGGTCGGACCAGCCTTCGGTGAAAGCCGCGTAGATCGCTTCGAGCACGGCATCGAGCCGTTCGCGCAGGTCGGCGCGCTCGGGCAAGCGGAACGGAATGCCGGCCTGCTTGATCTTGTTCTTGGCGCGCACCAGCCGCTGGCCCATGGTGGCGGGCGAGATCAGAAACGCCGAAGCGATGGTGGCGGCATCGAAGCCGAGGATGGTCTGCAGGATCAGCGGCGCCCGAATGCCGGGATCGATTGCCGGATGGGCGCAGGCAAACATCATGAGCAGCCGGTCGTCGGGAATATGCCTCTCGTTCGCCACCGCGGCCTCCAGCTCCTCCGCCATCAACCGCAGCTGACCGGCGGCGCCCTCCCCGGTTTGCCGGCGCCGGGCGGCATCGATCATCTTGCGCCGAGCCACCGCCAGCAGCCACGCTTCCGGAGTCGCCGGAATTCCGCGCGCGGGCCAATCGACCAGGGCGGCCGCGAAGGCGTCGGACAATGCATCCTCCGCCCCCGCGACATCCTTGGTGCGCGCCGCCAGGAAGGCGACCAGCTTGCCATAGCTGCGGCGAGCCACCGTTTCCGCGGTTGTGCGGGCATCTTCACGCTGCATCGCGACGTCCCGGGGCTACATGGCCCAGAGCGGACGAACCTCCACGACGCCGTGGCTGGCTCCGGGGCACTTGGCCGCCCAGGACAATGCGGCGTCGAGATCCGGCACGTCGACGATGAAATAGCCACCAAGCTGCTCCTTGGTCTCGGCATAGGGTCCGTCGAGCACCTTGGTCTGGCCGTTGGCGACGCGGACTGTGGTCGCGGTCTGGGTTCCCTGCAGGCGATCGCTTCCGGCGGCGACGCCGGCCTTTTTCAACGCCTCCACATAGGCGCCATAGGCGCCCATAATCTGGTCGACCTGCGCCTTGCTCGCGTTCTGCATTCCCGCCTCGTTCGAATAGACCAGCAACATGTACTTCATGGCGCTCTCCTTCACCTGGTATGGCCGGGCATCATGCTCCGCCGGCCCGATGACGTTCGGACCGGGCCGAATTCGACAGGCGCCGAAAAAATTGCGGCCGGTCACTGCGCCGCCGGCGCCTCCAGCGCCGTGCGCACGCGGGCGGTGACCTCCCGCGGCGTCGCGGCGAGCTGCGCCACCAGGGCCTGCACCTGCTCTCCCGTGAGCGGATCCACGTCGAATTGCAGCTTCGCCGCCTCGGCGACGAAGGCGGCGATCCTTCATGGTGGCATCGAAGGCGCGCCGCAAGGCCGCGACCCGCTCCGGCGGCACGTCGGGCGGCAGGAAATACGGCCGGCCGTACTCGGTGCGCGCGAACAGCATCGTCATGGCCTGGCGGTCGGCCTCCGACTTCGCCAGCTCCAGCATGGTCGGCACATCGGCGAGCTCCGAATGCCGTTTGAAGCCGTATTGGGCGAGCACCTTGATCTTCTTCTCGCTGATCCAGTGCGGGGTCTGCGCCTTCACCGAAGCCCAGCCCAGCCCGCCCATACCCTGCACCTCGCCGCGCTCGATGGCGAGATTGATCTGCGGCGTGCCCTGATAGCCACGCACGACCTTGAACTTGAAGCCCAGCACGTCGTTCACCAGCAGCGGAAAATCGACCATGGTGGTGCCGGGCGTAGTCGCGCCCACCACCACCTCCTTGCCGGTCAATTCGGTGATGCGCTCGACCGGCACCGTGTGCCAGACGAAAGCGACATAGGCCTCACGGTTGGTGCTGCCGAGCCAGCTCAGCCTGGTCGGGTCGAACTGGGTGCCGGACTGGAGCAGCGGTGCCGTGGGAATGCCGTTGATCGGGACGCCGATCACCGTGCCGTCCTTGGGACCCTGGCCGTAGAGCTGGTTGGTCATCACCACGCCGCCCGCGGCCGGCTGGTTCTGCACGATGATGCTCGGATGGCCCGGAATATGATGGACGATGTGGCGCGCGACGATGCGCGCGAACAGATCGTAGCCGCCGCCGACCGCGGAGCCCACGATCATGCGCAGCTGCTTGCCCTTGTAGAACGCGGCGACGTCGTTCTGGGCGCCGGCGGGCGAGGCGGCGCAAAGCAAGACCGCCGAAAGACACAGACCTGCTTTCATCATGTCGCCTCCCGACGATCGGCGCCTATGCCCCGTACGCTTTGCGCGGCTGCGCGCCCCCGCTCCGTCCCCTGCTACGCTGCGGGTCGAATTTGTTGCAAACAACTGCCCCGGACAGCCATCGCAATCGCGCCATCCAATCAACCGCATGGCATCCCACATCACGGCTTGATTGCTGGTGACGACGGGGCGCCCGAGCCGCGCCTCCAGTTCCCCGATCACGCCGAAGACGGAGATGTTCGCGCAGCTGATCAAATAGGCATCCGCATCGGGACGCGCCGCCTCGACCGCCCGGTCGCGCCAGAACTGCGGCGGCGTCGCGCAATAGGCATCGCTGCCGGCAAGCGCGAAGCCCTGCGCCGACAGCAGGTCGTAGCCGGCCTGGCGCAGGAACTCCGCCTCGTGCTCGGTCGTGCCGGCGCTGTATGGCGTGATCAGAACGATACGCTTGGCGCCGAGCGCATCGAGAGCGCGTTGGATGGCGGTGATCGTCGTGGTCGCATGCGGCGCGCCTGCGCGTGCGAGCGTCGCAAGGATTTGCTGCTCGCCGTCATTGCCCCCCTCCATCGAATTCGCGGTGCAATGGAACGCGACCACGTCGCAGCGCGCGTCAACCAGCGCGCGCGCCGCTTCCTCGATGCTGGGCATGAGTTGATCGAAGGCCCGGCGATTGGCACCGGTCATGCGCAGGCGCGTGACGTGCACGGAAACGCCGCGCGGGAATGCCTTGACCATCTCATCCTCGACCATCCGGTTCGAGGACGGAATGATGAGGCCGACGCGGCTCATGATCGCCGCTTCTCCCGCAAACCGGCCTTCTCGAGCCTGGGCATGACCTCGTCGCAGAAGTACGGCAGCTCGTCGATGTAGTTGACCAGCGAGAGCGCGACACCGGTCAATCCCGCCTTGCTGAGGTCGATGAGGTGCCTTGCCACATGGTCGGGATCGCCGACGATGGGCAGGCCACCCATGCCCTGAGCGTAGCCGGTGCGGATCTGCTGAAACTTCTCCGACGGGGTGTTTTGCGCAGTGATGTTCTTGAGCGCCAGGATGTCGTCCACCGCCTTCCAGTCGGCGCGCTCCACGATGGAATAGTGCCAGTAGTCCTCGGCCTCCTTCTTGGTCGGGCGGCAGGTGATGACGCCTACGGTATAGACGCCGAGCTCCCTACCCTGCCCCTTCGCCTGCGTCTTGGCGTTCACGACCTTCTGCGCGGTCTCGTCGAGCGACGTGCGCGACGCCTGCAGGAAGAACGCATCGCAGTTGCGGATCGCGAAAGCCTGCCCGACCGGCGAGGCGCCGGCATTCATGATCACCGGCCGCGCGCCGCCGTAGGGCTTCGGTTTGCCCTTGATGCCTTTCATGTTGAGGTATTGCCCCTCGAAGTCGAAGTCCTCCTTGTCGGACCAGATCATCTTGATGACGTCGATCCATTCCTGCGCGTATTCGTAGCGGGATTCGTGATCGCGCTGCTGGACGCCGAACATCTGGAACTCGCCCTCGTTCCAGCCGACGACGATGTTCAGTCCGAACCGCCCCTCGCCGACATGATCGGCGGTGACCATTTCCTTCGCCGCGATCACCGGGTTGAACAGCGGCGCATGTACGGTGCCGAATACGGTGACGCGCTTGGTATTGGCGAGCAGGCCGGTCGCCCAGGTGATGGTCTCGAGCGTCGCGCCCTGGTAGTCGGTCTCGCCGCCGTAGCCTTTCCAGCGCCCGATCGGCAGCAGGAAATCGATGCCGGCCTCGTCCGCCATCCTGGCGAGCTTGAGATTGTCCGGCCAGCTTCCCGACCAGCGTTCCGGCACCAGCGTGACTGCCCGTCCCGAGGAGCAGTTGGCCCCGAACAGGCCGATCTTGAGCTTGTTGCTATTGTGCATCGCTGCACGGTCATGTCGGGATACAACGGGAGCGAGCACGGTTCCTCCTGAAATCTTCTCGATGCAGCCGGGCGCAAGTGCACCGGGCAGCCCATAGCTTATGCCGGCCGCGTTATGAATGGCAGGGCACGCTCGTATTAATCGGTTGCCAGCGAAAAGCACAACAGTGAGAATTGCCGAAAAGCGGCCGTAGGGAGGACGCATGAAACGGGCGGCACGACTTGTCATTGCTGCAATGCTTGCCGCGTCGATCACCGGCCCGGCCGCGGCCCAAGAGGAATCCGCGGCAAGCTTTCCCAACCGGCCGATCCGGTTGATCGTACCCTTCCCCGCCGGCGGCCCGAGCGACATCGTGGCGCGCCTCATCGGACAAAAGATGAGCGAGGACTGGGGCCAGCCGGTCGTGGTCGAGAACCGGCCCGGCGCGAACACCATCATCGGCGCGCAGGCCGCGGCCAAAGCGGCGCCCGACGGCTACACGCTGTTCATGGCGATCGACTCGACCCTCGTGATGAACCAGTACCTGCACAAGAGCCTGCCCTACGATCCGCTCGGCGACTTCGCGCCGATCACACTCACTGCGAAGACCATATCGGTCCTGACGGTGGCTGCGAATGGCCCCAAGACCGTGCAGGAGCTGATCGCCACCGCGAAAGCGCAGCCGGGCAAGCTCAATTACGGCGCCGGCACGATCACGGCGCAGCTCATGGGGCACCTGTTCCACAAGGCGGCCGGGCTCGACATCATGTATGTGCCGTTCAAAGGCACCCCGGAGACGGTCAACGGGCTCCTCACCGGCAGCGTCGAGCTGATCTACGCCGCCAACCAGATCGTGGCGCCGCTGGTCGCAAACGGCCAGGCGCGGGCGCTGGCCAAGCTCGATCGCGACGCGCCGCCGTCCATGGCCGCCATCCCGGCGCTCGCCGACGCAGCCGGTCTGCCCGATCTCGACAACCTCTCGGTCTGGCTCGGGCTGGTTGCGCCCAAGGGCACGCCAAAGCCGATCGTCGACAAGATCCACGCCCAGGTCGTGAGGATCCTGACCGATCCCGCGGTCAAGGAGCGGTCGGAGCGCACCGGCAACTATCCCGTCACGAATACGCCCGAGCAATTCGCCGCCTTTATCGGCAAGGAGGCGGATCGCTGGGGCAAGGCGATCAGGGATATCGGCATCAAGTTCGACTAGGAGCATGAACCGGTTTTCGGCAGAAAATGCGACCAAACGAAAGATGAGGGCCGCCATGAACTTTCGTTCGATCGGTCTCGCCGTGCTGTCGGCCGTGTTGTCGTCAGCATTGGTGATGGGATCCGCCGTCGCTCAGGACGCCGACACGCAGACCTACCCCAATCGCGCGGTCCGCATCATCGTGCCATTCCCAGCGGGCGGCCCGACCGACATCGTGACGCGGGTGATCGCGCAACGCCTGAGCGAGATCTGGGGCCAGGCCGTGGTGGTCGAGAATCAGCCCGGCGCAAATACCGCGATCGCGGCGGCGCGCGTCGCCAAGATGCCCGCCGACGGTTACAGCTTGTTTGCGGTGATGGACGTCACCATGGTGCTCAATCCCATCACCAACAAGAGCCTGTCCTACGATCCGCTCAAGGATTTCGCGCCGATCACGCTTGCCTCCAAGAACACGTCGCTGCTCAGCGTGCGGGCGGAGGACGGCCCGAAGACGGTGAAGGAGCTGATCGCCCGCGCCAAAGCCAATCCCGGCAAGCTCAACTACGGCGCCGGCATCATCACCACCCGTCTCGCCGGCTACCTGTTCAACCGCGAGGCCGGCATCGAGGCGCAGTACATCCCGTTCAGCGGCAGTCCACCGACGGTGCAGGGCCTCCTGACCGGCGCCGTCGACTACATCATCGATGGCGCCGCCACCAGCCTGCCGCTGATCCAAAGCGGCAAGTTGCGCGCGCTCGCCAAGCTCAACAGCCGGCCGCTGCCCGCGCTGCCCGACGTCAAGCCGCTCGCCGTCGAGGCCGGCATTCCCGCGCTCGACGACATCTCCACCTGGATCGGTTTCGTGGCGCCTGCCGGCACGCCGCGCGGCATCATCGACAAGGTCCAGCGCGAGGTCGTGCGGATGTATGCCGATCCCGTCATCGCCGACAAGCTCGAGAAGGCCGGTATCAGCGCCGTCTCGAGCACGCCGGAGGAAATGTCCGCTTTCGTGCGCAAGGAGCTGGAACGCTGGGGCCTGGTGCTCAAGGATAGCGGGATCCAACTCAACTAGGCCGTAACCCTGCTCCCGGCGCAACGGAACGCTCCGCCGCCGCGAGCATTCCAAGCCCAACATGCCTTGCTCTGATCACACTGGCGATGCATGAACTGCACGGCCGCAGGCCGGAACCGGCGCGAACAGGTATTTTGGTGAGTGCTTGATGACGGCCCAATCTTCGGCCGAGACCAGCTTTCAACGACGTGACCTGCCTGACGTGCGGCGCCCGCCCGGCCCGAAGGGGCTGCCGTTCCTTGGAAACCTGGTCGATTTCGGTCGCGATGCCCTTCGCTACTATACCGAATGGTCGCGCGACTACGGCGATATCGTGGCCCTGCGGTTTGGTGGCTGGCCAGCCGTGCTCATCAACCGGCCCGACTTTGCGGAGTATGTGCTGGTCAAGAACCCGCAGAATTTCATCAAGTTCCCCCTCTTCTTTCGTCACGTTCGCGCGATCTTCGGCCAGGGCCTGCTGACCAGCGAGGGCGAGTTTTGGCATCGTCAACGTCGGCTGGCGGCACCGGCCTTTCACCCGCAACGGCTCGCCGGGTATGGCGACGCAACAGTGCGTTACACCGAACGGATGCTCGAGACGTGGCAGCCGGGCGACTTGCGTGACGTGCACGCCGATACCATGGCCCTGACGTTGCGTATCGCCGCCAAGGCGCTCTTCGACTCCGAAGTGGAACGAGACGTTGCCGACATCGGCCAAGCCTTCAGCACGGTCGTCGAGGAGATTTCGGTTCGCTTCCGCCGTCCCTTCGCCATCCCCGATGCGATTCCGATACCAGGCAACATCCGTTATGTGCGCGGGGTGCGCCGGATCGATCGGCTGGTGACCAAGATCATCCGAGATCGGCGGCAGCGCGGCGGGGATCGTGGCGACCTGCTCTCCATGATGATGCTGGCCCGTGATGAAGACGGCCAGTCGATGAGCGAGCGACAGCTGCGTGACGAGGTGATCACGCTTCTGCTCGCCGGTCACGAAACCACGGCACTCGCGCTCTCATGGACGTGGTACCTGCTCGCCCACCACCCCGAGGTGGACACGAGGCTCGCAGCAGAGTTGCACGATGTCCTCGGCGGACGGACACCGACCGTCGGCGACCTGCCGCAGCTACGGTTCACCGAGCAGGTGGTGACCGAGGCCATGCGCCTATATCCGCCCGCCTGGGGCTTCGGGCGCGAGGCGCTGGCAGATTGCGAGATCGGGGGCTACGCCATTCCGGCAGGCACCACGGTCATCATGAGCCCTTGGGTATCGCACCGTGACCCGCGTTATTTCGAGCACCCCACGGAGTTTCGTCCGGAACGCTGGAGCGGCGATTTCGCCAAGCAGCTCCCGCGCTTTGCCTATATGCCGTTCGGTGGGGGGCCTCGCATCTGCATCGGCAATCGCTTTGCGATGATGGAAGCGGTGTTGATCCTGGCCGCCGTGGCGCAGCGATTCCGATTGCAATGGCGCGGCACCCGCCCGGTCGTGCCGCAACCGTCGATAACGCTCCGCCCGAAAGGCGGCGTCTGGGTCAAGCCCATTCCGCGCGGTCAATAGCGCGCCGGTTCGAAACCCTTGACGTCGACTGTCCCAGCCGCGGCGATCGTGTTAGCCTCTCCTCAACAATAGAACAAAGCCGAGGGGGAGGAACGGTGCGGCGCGGGCGCTTTGTCGCATGCGTTTGCTTGCTGGGCATCTTTGCAGCTGCCCTCGTCACTTCGCTCGACTACTCGCTCACCGACGCGTTGGGGCCGGGCCCTGGCTTCTTTCCCTTCTGGCTGAGCCTGATCGGGTCCGCGCTGAGCGTGGCCCTGCTGATCCAGAACGCACGTAGCCGCGACATTGCCGTGAGCATTCTGCCGAACCGGCAGGCCGCCCTTCAGGCCGGTGCCGTGCTCGGCGCCCTTGTGGTCGCGGCCGCCCTGCTCGAGCCGCTTGGATTCCGGTTGACCATGCTGCTCTTCATCGCGGGCCTGTTGCTGGTGCTCGGCGCGCGCTCGCCGTCCGCCATCTCGCTCACCGCCTTGGCGGGAAGCTTCGGCGTGTTTCATGTCTTTTTCTACTGGCTCAAGGTGCCACTCCCGATCGGCGTGCTCGGACTTTGAGGGATGCATGGTGGACACTTTCCAGCATCTCCTCGCGGGCTTGACGGCGGCGATGAGCCTGCAGAATCTCGGCTTCGCTCTGATCGGGTGCTTCCTCGGCACGCTGATCGGAGTGCTTCCCGGACTTGGGCCGGCGGCGGGCACGGCCATCCTCATCCCGCTCACCTTCAAGCTCGACCCGACCGGCGCTCTCATCATGCTCAGCGCCATCTACTACGGCGCCATGTACGGCGGCACCATCACGTCGGTGCTGATCAACGTTCCGGGAGAAGCAGCCTCCGTCATCACCTGCTTCGACGGCCACCAAATGGCGAAGCAGGGCCGCGGCGGCACCGCGCTGGGCATCGCCGCCATCGGCTCGTTTGTCGGAGGCATCGCCGCCACGCTCGCGCTGATCATCGTCGCCCCGCCGCTTGCGCGACTGGCCTTGAGCTTCGGCCCGCCCGAGTTCTTTGCACTGATGCTGGTCGGCCTGTGCCTCATCACCGGCCTGGCCGGCCAGTCTCTCGTGGCCGGCGTGGTCATGGCGGTGCTCGGGCTGCTGGTCGCGATGGTCGGTATCGATCCCGTGCGCGGCGCGCCACGCTTCACGTTCGGCATCCCGAGCCTCTACGACGGCGTCGGCTTCATTCCGGTCGTGATGGGCCTGTTCGGCGTCGCCGAGATCCTGCTCACCGTCGAGGCGCCCTACCGGCAGGTGATCAAGACGAAGCTCACGTCGCTGCTGCCCTCGCGCGAGGAGTGGCGCCGCTCGCTCGGCGCCATCGCACGCGGGACCGGCATCGGCTTTTTCCTGGGGCTCATCCCTGGTGTGGGCGCCATCATCCCGACCTTCGTCGCTTACGTGGTCGAGAAGCGCCTCTCCAAGACGCCGGAAAAGTTCGGCCAGGGCGCCATCGAGGGCGTGGCCGCTCCTGAGACCGCCAACAATGCCTACGCCAACGCCGCCATGATCCCGCTGCTGACGCTCGGCATCCCGAGCTCGCCGACCATCGCGGTGCTGATGGGCGCCTTCATCATCAACGGCCTCACGCCCGGCCCGTTCCTGTTCAAGGACCGCCCCGACCTTGTCTGGGCAGTGATCGCGAGCTTCATGATCGGCAATGTCATATTGCTGATCTTGAATCTGCCGTTCGTCGGCCTGTGGGCGCGCTTGCTGCGTCTGCCCTATCAATATGTGTGCGTCGGAACGCTGCTGTTCTGCGTCATCGGCGCCTATAGCCTGCAGCAGAGCGTATTCGACGTCGGCGTCATGATCGCATTCGGGGTGATCGGCTACGGCTTGCGGAAGATCGATCTACCGACCGCACCATTCGTGCTCGGATTGATCCTCGGACCCTTCATCGAGAAGTCATTGCGAACCTCGCTCGAAATGTCGGGCGGCGATTTCTCGATTTTCTTCACGCGGCCTTTGTGCCTTGCCCTGTTGCTGCTTGCGGTCGCTGTCCTTGTCGTATCGCTGCTGCGCCTTCCACCGCCGCAAGTGCGTGAATCGAGCCCTTGAACCACAACCAAGCGGAAGGAGAACGTCAATGAGGTCTCGCATCGTCACGGCTGCCATCGCCGCCGCTTTGGCGCTCGGCGCGCCCACCGGCGACGCCGGCGCGCAAAACTTCCCCAACCGCCCGGTCCAGCTCATGGTCGCGTATCCGGCCGGCGGCGGAACCGACATCGCCGGCCGCATCGTGGCGGCGATCGCCGAGAAATCGCTCGGCCAACCGATCGTGGTGGTGAACAAGGGCGGTGCCGGCGGCCAGGTCGGCTGGACCGAGCTCGTGCGCCAGAAACCGGACGGCTACTACATCGGCTTCATCAACCTGCCGGCCACCAACACCGTCATCCTCGACCCCGACCGCAAGGCGATCTTCACCGAGAAGGACTTCACGCCGATCATCAACCAGGTGCTCGACCCCGGTATCATTTGGGTCCGAGCGGACAGCCCCTTCAAGACGCTGCAGGACCTGCTCGATGGCGCCAAGAAGTCGCCCAATACGATCCGCGCCGCGACCACCGGCATCCTGTCGGACGATCATCTCGCCATCCTGATGACCGAGGAGGCGGCGCCCGGTGCGGTGTTCCGCATCGTGCACCTCGACGGCGGCGCGACCCAGCTCAAGGAGATCATGGGCGGCAACGTCGACGTCGCCTTCGACAATGTCGGCGGCGTGGTGCGGCGCGTGCAGACCGGGGAAGTGCGCGCCCTCGCCGTCATGGACACTGTGCGCTCGAAATTCCTGCCCGACGTGGCGACCACGAAGGAGCTCGGCTACCCGACCATCGTGTCGAGCTCCACCCGTGGCATCGCCGGACCTAAGGGCATGCCCGAACCGGTCTTGGGTAAGCTGCGCGAGGTCCTGAAAAAAGCGATGGATGATCCCGAGCACGTCGAGAAGCTCGAGGCGCAGGGCCTCGGCATCAAGATCATGGTCGGCGAGGAATACGCCAAGTACTTCGCCGACACGCACGCCACGGCCAAGAAATATACCGAGTGGGCGAGGAGCCGCCCGCACCGGTGACCCCTGCCTCGAGGCGCAGTCCCGAGCATTGCTCAATCATGAGCACATGGCCTAATCTGGCTGCGCCTCACACGCTCATTGCCCCTCAAAAAGAGAACGATCTGTCGTCTCGGGCGAGCCACCCACGGAGCCTCCATGTCCGAATCGTCGCTGTCCAAGCCCAAGGTGCTGATCTTTGCCCCGCGCGAGGAGCCGCCGGAGACCATCACCGCGCTCGAGGGCATGGGCTGCGAGGTCGTGATCGGCGACCGCGACTGGCAGCTGCCGCGCACGTCCTGCGAGGATGCGGTGGTCGAGGCCGCGCGCGACGCGGTCGCGCTCATGGGCACGTCGATCCGCCACACCCCGATCACCCGGCGGATCATGCAGGCCTCCCAGCGCCTGCGCGTGGTCGCGAAATACACCGTCGGCGTCGACGACATCGACGTCGAGGCCGCGACCGACCTCGGCGTGATGGTGTGTCACGCGCCGACCGAATCCAATTGCTTCGGCGTGGCCGAGACCACCGTCACCTTCATGCTCTCGCTGTTGAAGAAGGTCGCCGAGCGCGACGCCGACGTGCGCGCGGGCAAGTGGCGCACGGCGGAGAATTTCGCCTATTACGTCGGCAGCCGCGCCTCCGACGGCTTTGCCGGCCAGACCATCGGCCTCGTCGGCCTCGGGCGCATCGGCACGCGGGTGGCCCAGCTGCTGGCGCCCTGGCGCGCGCGCATCATCGCGTACGACCCCTACGTGCCGCCGGCGCACTTCCTCACCCATGGCGTCACGCCGGTCGATTACGAGACGCTGCTGCGGCAGTCCGACGTCATCTCGTTCCACGTCGTGCTGACCAAGGAGACGCGCTACATGTTCGGCGACGAGCAGCTCAAGCTGTTGAAGCCGAACGCGATCGTGATCAACACCGCCCGCGGCAAGGTGCTGGACGAGAAGGCGCTGGCGCGCGCCATCGAGGAGAACCGCGTCCGCGGCGCCGCCATCGACGCCTTCGAGGAGGAGCCGCTGCCGATGGATTCGCCGCTGCGCAAGATCAGCGACCGGGTGATCCTCTCGCCCCACTCGGCCTCCTACACCGAGGGCGGCGAGTTGCGGCAGGGCGTGGCCTGGGCCACGCGCTCGGTCGTGACCGCGCTCAAGGGTGGCATTCCCGACAATGTCTACAACCGGGACGTCATCCCGCGCTGGAAGGAGCGCTTCGGGGGCGCCAGCGTACGGGGGTGAAGGAGCGCCGTCCTGTACCAGCCCGAATCGCCCCTCGCCGTGGACAACGTCGAATCAGGCGAAATCGCTAAAATTTTGTGAAAAACCGCTCGTTTATCCATGCATTTTCTGCATAGCTGCGGCGCAACATGGAACCTGTTGCGACGCAGCATGAAACCTTATGTTCATCCTGACTGATCGACCGGCCGTCGGGCCGGACTAAGAAAGGCACTGAACATGTTGCTCGCAATCATCAACTTCCTCCAGTCCTGGAGGCGCTACAACGCCAGCCTGCACGAGCTCTATCAGCTCGGCGACCGCGAACTGGCCGATATCGGCATCACCCGATCGGACATTCCGCGCGTCGCGTGGGACAGCGCCAACCGCTGAATCCCGCTAAATACCAATGAAAGCGCCCGCCACGTGCGGGCGTTTTCATTTTCGGTACTGAACTTGATCGCCGCAGCGCTCGCCTGGTGCCCAGGTCAGGGCCGAATTCTCGACCTGGATGCGCAGATATGCGGCTGCCGCATAGAGGGCAAGAAATACCAGGGAATAAATGGGCAAATCGAGCGCCAGGGGAACGAGGACGAGTTCCCCGGCCACGATCACGTAGTTCGGGTGCCGCATCAGGCGGTAGGGCCCGCTGTCGACCAGGGGCGCGCCGGGCGGCACGATCACCCGCGTGGTCCAGCGCCGGCCGAGCGTCGCCAGTACCCAATAGCGCCCGATCTGCAGTATCAGGAACGCGATGAGATAGGCCGGGACGACGGGCCGGTTGTAGCCGAGCACCCACAAGCCGGCGAGCCAACCCGCGTGGACCAGGATCATCGCCGGATAGTGCAATCCGCCGAACTCGATGCCGCCGGCCGCGCGCAGCCGTTGCGTGTTCTGCCAGTCCCAGATGAACTCGACGAAACGCTGTAATGTCACAAAGACCAGAAGAGCTACCGCGGCATCATCCATCGATCGTCGCGCCCCAATGCGATCGGATACAGGATTGCCGAAGCAGGAACGCGCGCAAATTTCGCATAAACGAAAACGTTGTCGCCCACGTATGACAATCGTAGTTTTGTCCCATGACTGACGAGCGCTTGCAAGCAGTGCACATCATCGGCGGCGGCCTCGCCGGCTCCGAGGCCGCCTGGCAGATCGCGGCGCGCGGCGTCCCGGTGGTGCTGCACGAGATGCGCCCGCTGCGCGCCACCGCCGCCCACAAGACCGCGGCGCTGGCCGAGCTCGTCTGCTCGAACTCGTTCCGCTCCGACGACCGGGAGCACAATGCCGTCGGCCTCCTGCACGAGGAGATGCGCCGGCTCGGCTCGCTGATCATGCGCGCGGCCGACGCCAACCAGGTGCCGGCCGGCGGCGCGCTCGCGGTCGACCGCGACGGCTTCGCGGCGGCGGTGACCGCCGCGCTCGCCGCCCATCCGCTGATCGAGATCCGCCGCGAGGAGATCGCGGCCTTGCCGCCGGCGGACTGGGACAGCGTCATCATCGCCACCGGCCCCCTCACCTCGCCGGCGCTCGCCGAGGCGATCGCGCAGCTCACCGGCGAGGACGCGCTCGCCTTCTTCGACGCCATCGCGCCGATCGTCCATCGCGACTCGATCGACATGTCGGTCGCCTGGTTCCAGTCGCGCTACGACAAGGCCGGCCCCGGCGGCTCGGGCGCCGACTACATCAACTGCCCGCTCACGCGCGAGCAATACGACGCCTTCGTCGATGCGCTGCTCGCCGGCGACAAGATCGCGTTCCACGAGTGGGAAGCGCGACGCCCTATTTCGACGGCTGCCTGCCGATCGAGGTGATGGCCGAGCGCGGCCGCGAGACGCTGCGCCACGGACCGATGAAGCCGTTCGGCCTGACCAATCCGCACGCGCCCGACGTGAAGGCCTACGCCGTCGTGCAGCTGCGCCAGGACAACAAGCTCGGCACCCTGTTCAACATGGTGGGCTTCCAGACCAAGCTCAAGCACGGCGAGCAGACCCGCATCTTCCGCACCATTCCCGGGCCTGGAGAAGGCCGAGTTCGCGCGGCTCGGCGGCCTGCACCGCAACACCTTCCTCGATGCGCCGAAGCTGCTCGACGGCACGCTGCGGCTCAACGCCGAGCCGCGGCTGCGCTTTGCCGGCCAGATCACCGGCTGCGAGGGCTATGTGGAATCGGCCGCGATCGGGCTCCTGGCCGGCCGCTTCGCGGCGGCCGAGCGGCGTTCGGAGGCGCTTGTCGCCGCCGCCGCCGACCACGGCGCATGGCGCGCTGCTCGCCCACATCACCGGCGGCCACGTCGAGACGATCGATGCCGGCCCGCGCTCGTACCAGCCGATGAACGTCAATTTCGGCCTGTTCCCGCCGCTCGCGCATGCCGGTCAAGGGCGAGAGCGGACAGCGGCTGCGCGGCACGGAAAAGACGCTGGCGAAGAAACGCGCGCTCTCCGCCCGCGCGCTCGTCGACCTCGAGCGCTGGATCGCCGGCGATCCCATGCCGGCGGGGAGCACGCGGTGGCGGCGGAATGACGCGCATGGCGCTGCCGAACGAGATCGAGGGGCGCTGGACGAACGGCGTGGTGCTCAAGCGCGACCTGTTCTCGACCGTGGAGCGCGGCCGCTTCCGCACACCTGCCGGCGAGGTCGAGGCGGTGCTGCGGCGGATCGACGAGGTGCCGTGGTGGAGCTTCGGCCTGGCGCGCCACCTGTTCGCGCGCGAGCAGCGCGCGCTGGCGCGCGCCGGCGACCTCGGCATCGCGCCGCCGCTGCTGTTCGCCGGTCGCCGCGACGCTGGTGCGCGGCTGGATCGACGGCGTCGCCGCTGCACATCGCCAAGCCGCACGGCGAGCTGCGGCTATTTCCGCTCGGCCAAGGCCGCGCTGCGCAAGCTGCACCGCGCCGGCATCTGCCACAACGATCTCGCCAAGGAGCAGAACTGGCTGCGCGGCCCCGACGGCCGCGCCTATCTCACCGATTTCCAGCTCGCGGCGCGGTTCTCGGCGCCGGAGCTGGCTGTTCCGCATCGCCGCCTACGAGGACCTGCGCCACCTGCTCAAGCACAAGCGCCGTTACGCGCCCGAGGCGCTCACCGCCAGCCGAGCGGCGCGTGCTGGCGAAGAAGAGCCTGCTCACCCGCGTCTGGATGGCGACCGGCAAGAAGGTCTACTACTGGATCACGCGCGACGTGCTGCGCTTCACCGACCGCGAGGGCGGCGGGCGCGCGGCTGGTCCACGACGCGCCGCGCATCGCCGCGCGCCTCAAGGCGCACCCGCAGGTGCGCGAGACCGTGGTCGTGGCCTTTCCCGACCGCCGCGCCGGCACCGGCCTCTATGCCTTCGTCGAGGGCGCGACCGGAGCTCACCGAAGCGAGCTTGCGCGAATTCATCGCCGCGGAAGCGGCGTCCACGGAAATCCCCAAGCCGCCGGAGCACCTGCAGGTGATCGAAGAGCTGCCGCGCCGCGCCGCCGGCGAGGTGCGCAGCGAGATCCTCCAGCTCGTCGCCATGAACCAGGTCGACCTGATCGAGCCGCTGGTCGCCGACGAGCAGGAGCGCGCCCTGGTCGCGCGCATCGTCGCCGACCGCCGCAACCTGCGCGACCGCTTCGGCGTTCTAACTAGCCGAATATCCGCGCCGGCCGCCTGCGCCGCGCGCCAGATCAGCCATTGCCGCCGCCAGGGCGCGATCTCGACCGGCACGAACGGATCGTAGTCGCGCCGCTCCATGCGCGCGAGCGTCGGCCCCGCGAGCGCAACCGGCAGCAAGGCCGGCATGACCGCGGACGGCGCGGTTGCGATCAGGTCGCGCGCCGCCGCGAGGTGACCGCGGGCATGGAGCCGCATCTCGGCCAGCGCCGCGCGCAACTGCGGCGTCGCCGGCCCGCTCACGATCGTCCTGCCGGCCGGCTCCGTGGCGCTCCAGGATCTCGAGCGGCACGAACAGCTGGCCGCGCGCGGCGTGAACGGGGAATGCGTTGAGCAGCCCGGCGATCGCATGGGCGAGGCCGGCGTGGCGGACCAGCGTCGTCCGGCGCCGGCGCCGCCATCGAGAATGTTGCGCCGCCAGCGCGATCAGGTCGGCGGACGCGCCGTCGCGCATAGGCTTCGAGCTCGGCGAGCGTCGTCATCGGCTCGTCGTAGAGATCGAACCGGCGCGCCGCGATCGAGCGCCGCGAGCCGCTCGACCGGCAGCCGGTAGCGCGCGATGGCTGCGCGCAGAGCGCCGCCGCCACCGGATGCGCCTCGACCTCGCCGCGGTCCACCGCCGGGAGCACGTCGCTCCACCATTGCAGCCGGATCTCGCCGGCCAGCGGCTCGCGCACCACCTCGCGCACGCGTGCGATCTCGAGATTGAAGGCATAGAGCGCAAACAGCGCGCTCGCGATGCTCGGCCGGCGCGAACAGAGCGGCCAGAAAGCGGTCCTTGTCGGCCGCGCGCACCAGCGCTTCGCAATGGGCGTCCGGCATGGTTCCAGGACTGGGCTCAACGACGTCGCGGAGTCGGCCGTTCGTCATCAGTCGGCCTATCGACGACCGACCGCCGGCTACTGACTCTTGTCCTCGGCTCTCCATGCGGCCGGTGCCGACGCCGAGATAGATCAGGATCGGCGCGGCGATGAAGACCGAGGTGTAGGTGCCGACCAGCACGACGCCGAAGATCATGGTCGCGACGAAGCTGTGGATGGCGTGGCCGCCGAAGAACAGCAGCGCCAGCAGCGCGAGCGTCACCGTCACGTGGGTGATGATCGAGCGCGACAGCGTCGAGTTGACCGAGATGTTGAGCAACTCCGGCATCGGCATCCGCTTGTAGCGGCGCAGCATCTCGCGGATGCGGTCGTAGATGACGACCGTGTCGTTGAGCGAATAGCCCAGGATGGTGAGCAGCGCCGCGATGCTGGACAGATCGAAGTCGATCTGCGTCAGCGACATGTAGCCGATCGTCAGCACGAGATCGTGCACGTTGGCGATCATGGCGCCGAGCGCGAACTGCCATTCGAAGCGGAACCAGAGATAGACCAGGATCGCGAAGATCGCGAGCCCGAGCCCGATCGTGCTCTTGGCCAGGAGCTCGGTCGAAACCCGCGGCCCGACCACCTCGACGCGGCGGTACTCCACCTCGTTGCCCAGCGCCTCCCGCACCTTGGTGATGGCGGCCTGCTGCGCCTGCTCGCCGCCGGGCTGCTGGGCGACGCGGATCAGCACGTCGGTCGGGCTGCCGAACTCCTGCAACTGCACCTCGCCGAGGCCGAGGCCGCCGAGCGTCGTGCGCATCTTGGCGAGATCGGCCGGCCCGCTCTTCGACTGCACCTCGATCAGCGTGCCGCCGACGAAGTCGATGCCGAAATTCAGCCCGTGGAAGAAGAACAGCAGGATCGCGACGATCGACAGCACCGCGGAGATCGGAAAGCTGATGCGCCGAAAGCGCATGAAATCGAACTTGGTATCGTCGGGGACGATCCGCAGCAGCGGAATGGAGCGATGCAGGCGCACGTCTGGTTCCGCCTATGAAATCGCCAGCTGCTGCGGACGTGCCCACCGCACCCACCAAGCCACGATCAGCCGCGTCAAGTGAAGGCGGTGAAGACGGTCGTGACGATGCCGATGCCGAGCGTCACCGCGAAGCCGCGCACCGGCCCGCTGCCGATGAAGAACAGCACCGCGGCCGCGATGAAGGTGGTGATGTTGGAATCGAGGATGGTCGCGAGCGCGCGCGTGAAGCCGGCGTCGATCGCGGTGATCGGCGTGCGGCCGGTGCGCACCTCCTCGCGGATGCGCTCGTAGATCAGCACGTTGCTGTCGACCGCGATGCCGATCGTGAGCACGATGCCGATGATGCCGGGCAGCGTCAGCGTCGCGTTGAGCAGCGACAGCACGCCGAAGATCATCCCGACGTTGATGCCGACCGCGACGCTGGCGAACACGCCGAACAGCCCGTAGGTCACGATCATGAAGACGACGACGAGAGCGGCGCCGAAATAGGACGCCTGCTTGCCCTTCTCGATCGAATCCTGGCCGAGGCCGGCGCCGACCACGCGCTGCTCGATCACCGTGAGCTTGGCCGGCAGCGCGCCGGCGCGCAGCAGGATGGCGAGATTGTTGGCGGACTCGACCGTGAAGCTGCCGGAAATCTGGCCGCTGCCGCCGAGGATCGGCTCGCGGATGACCGGCGCCGAGATCACCTCGTCGTCGAGCACGATCGCAAACGGCCGACCGACGTTCTCCTGGGTCACCTGGCGCGAACTTGCGCGCGCCGGAGGTGTTGAACTTGAACGAGACGATCGGCTCGCTGGTGCGCTGGTCGAAGCCGGGCTGCGCGTCGGTGAGCTCCTCGCCCGACACGATGATGCGCTTCTCGAGCAGGTAGGGCTGCCTGTTCTCCGCTTTCGAGCCGTAGACGATTTCGGATTCCGGCGGCGGCCGGCCCTGCAGCGCCTGCTCGGCCGTCATGGACGTGTCGACCAGCCGGAAGGTCAGCTTGGCGGTCTTGCCGAGGATATCCAGGAGCTGCTGCGGATCGCCGAGCCCCGGCACCTGGACCAGGATGCGATCGTTGCCCTGGCGCTGGATCGACGGCTCGACCAGGCCGAGCTGCGTTGACGCGCCGTGCCGATGATCTCGATCGACTGGTCGACCACCTGCCGGATGCGCTCGAGGATCGCCGGCTCCGTCACGGTGAGCCGGACCAGCCCGCCGCCGACATTCTCGATGTCGAGCGAGCGCGCGCCGGTCGCGCCGAGGAAGCCGCCGAGCGGCTGCGACAGCTCCCGCAGCTTGGTCAGCCCCTGCTGCAGGTCGCTCTCGCGAATGCGCACCTCGACCGTGTTGCCGCGGATGACCGGCGCGCCGGTGAGGCCGACGCGCGCCTCGCGCAGGACCTTGCGGACGTCGTCCGCAGCGCTCGAGCTTCTGCTGGCGCACGTCGTTGGCATCGACCTCGAGCAGGATGTGCGAGCCGCCCTGCAGGTCGAGGCCGAGCACGATGTGGCGCTGCGCCCATGTCGGCCAGCGCTTGACCGTGCTTTCGGGGAAGAAATTCGGAACCGCGAACAGGCAGACGATGAACGCCGTGAGCAGGATCGCCGTCGCCTTCCAGTGCGAAATGTAAAGCATGGATCGTCCCGGTTCACGCTCAGCGGAATCACAACAGTCGATCAGCTCTCGTCCTTGACCGGCTCGCCCTTGGCGCGGACGCCCGACACCATCGAGCGCACCTGGCGCACGCGCACCCCGTCGGCGATCTCGACCTCGATCTGCTCGTCGTCGACGACCTTGGTGACCTTGCCGACCAGCCCGCCCGAGGTAATGACGGTATCGCCGCGGCGCAAGTTCTTGACCAGCTCCTGGTGCTCCTTCGCCCGCTTCTGCTGCGGCCGCAGGATCAGGAAATACATGATCACGAAGATCAGGACGAAGGGCAGCAGCTGCACCAGCATGCTGTCGCCGCCGAACGGGCTGCGCCTGGGCAAAAGCCGGCGTCACGAACATCGTCTCGTCCCCTTCTGGAAGTCGCCCGGAAGTACGGCGCTGGCGTGCCTTGCCGCGTCGGCGCGCGATCGTTCGGGCCGAAATCGGCGCGGACTATAGCGGCCAGCCGGCCCAATTGCAACGATGCTTTGCCCTTGGAATCCGGCCGGATTCGGCCCTTTCCCACCCTGTCCTCGGGGCGATCTTGCGGGCGCGCCGGGCGCTCGCTAAGGGTGCGGCGCAAACGAGCGCATCCCATGGCCAAACGCGTCAAAAAGCCCCCATCGAAGGCGTCCTCGCAGCCACGGACAGCGACCGAATCGGGCGGCTCGCGAGCAGGTACTCGAGCGCATCGCCGCCGCGCTCGAACGGCTGGCGCCGGCCGCGCCGGCCGCCGCCCGACTTCGCCGTCGGCCGACGCCTTCTCCTGGCATCCGGACGGCCGGCGGCTGGTGCCGGTCCCGAAGGTCAATCGCGTCGAGATGTCGCTGCTCAAAGGCATCGACCGCGTGCGCGACATGCTGGTCGAGAACACCGAGCGCTTCGCGCGCGGGCTGCCGGCCAACAACGCGCTGCTGTGGGGCGCGCGCGGCATGGGCAAGTCGTCGCTGGTCAAGGCCGTGCATGCCGCGGTCAACGCCGCGCACAAGAAGGCTGGCGGCAAGGACGGCGACGGGCCGCTCAAGCTGGTCGAGATCCACCGCGAGGACATCGAAAGCCTGCCCGACCTGATGGCGCTGATGCGCGACGCGCCCTATCGCTTCATCGTGTTCTGCGACGACCTCTCGTTCGAGGCGGAAGACACCAGCTACAAGTCGCTCAAGGCCATGCTCGAAGGCGGCATCGAGGGCCGGCCGGACAATGTCGTGTTCTACGCCACCTCGAACCGCCGCCATCTGATGGCGCGCGACATGATGGAGAACGAGCGCTCGACCGCGATCAATCCCGGCGAGGCGGTGGAGGAGAAGGTCTCGCTCTCCGACCGCTTCGGGCTGTGGCTCGGCTTCCACCGCTGCAGCCAGGACGAATATCCTCGCCATGGTCGACGGCTACGTCGCGCACTACCGCATCCCGCATCACGCGCGAGGAGCATCAGCCGCGAGGCGCTCGAATGGGCGACCACCCGCGGCGCGCGCTCGGGCCGCGTGGCCTGGCAATACGTGCAGGATCTGGCGGGACGGCTCGGGGTGAGGCTGACGGAGCGATAGCGACGGAGTCGACGAGCGGATTCGACCGTAGCTCGACCGTTCGCTTCGATGTCAGCTACGCGCCGTTCAGGAACTGCATCGGATCGAGCGGCGACGCGCCCTTGCGGATCTCGAAGTGGAGCTGCGGCGCGTTGACGTTGCCGGTCTGGCCGGAGCGCGCGATCACCTGCCCGCGCTTGACCTGGTCGCCGCGCTTGACCAGGAGCTCCTTGGCGTGCGCGTAGGCGGTGACGTAGCCGTTCGGGTGGCGCACCAGCACGAGATTGCCGTAGCCCTTGAGCTCGTTGCCGGCATAGGCGACGACGCCGTCCTCGGCCGCCTTCACCGGCGTGTTCTCCGGCAGCGCGATATTGATGCCGTCGTTCTGCTGGCCGTTGGTCGTGGGGCCGAAGCCCGCGATCACGCGGCCGTTGGCCGGCCAGCGGAATTTCGGCAGCGCGCCGGTTGCTTCGGCCGACTTCACGCCGTCGGTGGCGGGCGGCGTATCGGCGACCGGCGTCACGACGCTGGCGCTTTGGGCGCCGGCTCGGGCTCTTTCGGCGCCGGCGTTGCCACGGGCTTCGGCTGCGTAGCGGCCGGCGTCGACTTGATGGGTGTCGCGTTGGACTTGGCGGCGGCGGTCACGCGCACGCCGGGAATGATCAGGCGGTCGCCGATCTTGAGCTGGCGCGTCGGCTGGATGTTGTTGGCCTTGGCGATCTCGCTGACCGGCTTGCCGTAGAGCCGCGAAATCTTGCTCAGCGTCTCGCCCTGCGCGACCACGTGCACGCCCGGATTGCCGGCCGGGCTCGCCGCGACGGTGGCCGGCTTGCCGCTGCCCAGCGGCTTAGCGGCGGCGGACTGATGTGCGCCGGCGCCGGCCGCGGGCGTCGCCGCCGAGTCGACGAGTTGCTGTAGCGCGGAATGACCAGTTGCTGGCCGGGGCGGATGGCCGCCGGTTGCGTGAGGTTGTTGGCCTGGATGATGGCGGATGCCGGCACGCCGTAGCGGCGCGCGATGCTGTCGATGGTCTCGCCTGGCGTGACGGTGATGGCGGTGCCGCCGTCCCGGCTCCAATTGCTGGAGGCGGGCTTCGGCGCCGTCACCGACCCGGTGATGTCGGGGGAAACCGCTGCGCTCGGACGCGCCAGGCTCTGGCTTGGGACACTCGAATAGGTCGGGGTCGAGGTCGGGCTGTACGAGGCCAGCCCGCGGCCGCCACCGGAGATGCCGGCGCTCGACGGCGCGCTCAGCAGGCGGCGCGGCCTGCGCGGTCTGCGGCGGCAATGGCTGGCTCTCCACCCGGCCGGCGGGCGCGGCTTGCGCCGGCGGGATCGATCCGGTTGGTTCGGGGTTTCCTCTGGGAGCGTAGGAGCCTGTCGCTGAATCGCGATACTTCGCCGCTGCAAGCGGCAACGCCGATGGTCATCAGCGCCAGCGCGGCCGCTCGCGGCCAAGACCGCGAGCGCAACAACTCGAGAACGCAGGACATGGCTACCCACACTCATACGCAACACAAGTCCGTCGAGTTAACACCCTGCGGGTAAATAAGACTTTAAGCGATTACGCCCTCTCAACCTTACCGGCGCGAAAACGGAATCGTTACAATTCGCGCGCCTGTCCGGGCAGCAGCGGCACGAACCGCACGCCGATCAGATCCTCCTGCTTGATCCCCTGCTCGCCCTTGGTGAGCTTCACGAGCCGCTGTGGCCCGGCATGCGGACCGAGCGGCAGCACCATCACGCCGCCGTCGGCAAGCTGCGCGACCAGCGCCTCCGGCACCGTCTCGGCGGCCGCGGTGACGATGATGCGGTCGAACGGCGCCCGCTCCGGGACGCCGGCGAGGCCGTCGCCCGACCCGCACGTCGACGTTGTCGTAGCCGAGCGTCGGCCAGGCGCTTGCGCGCGGCTTCCGCCAGCGTCCGATAGCGCTCGACGCTGACCACCTCGCGCGCGAGCCGCGACAGGATGGCGGCCTGGTAGCCCGAGCCGGTGCCGACCTCGAGCACGCGGTGCTCCGGCCTGCACGCCGAGCTGCTCGGTCATGTAGGCGACCACATAGGGCTGGCTGATGGTCTGGCCGCAGGCGATCGGCAGCGCCTGGTCGGCATAGGCGCTGTCGACGAAAGCGTGCCTCGACGAAATGCTCGCGCGGCACCTCGTCCATGGCGCGCAGCACCGCCGGCATCGCTGATCCCGCGCCGGCGCAGGCCAGCAGGAACTGCATGCGGCCGACGCTGTCGTCGCCGGGCGATTGCTTTGGCACGCCGAGTCTCCTTGGCCAATGTACCGCGTTTTTCGACAAAAGCCTGGCCTCCGAATTGGAACCTCGCCAGCGGACCCGATAACCTCATGGAACCAACTCACGAAACTACCATGCAAACGCTCTAGGAATCGACCGGCGCGGTCTGTACGGGTCTGCCCGCCGTTTTTCCATCTGAGGGCGAAGGATGAAACCCGACGCGCCGACCGCGGCCAAGCGGATCCTCGTCGTCGAAGACGAGCTGATGATCCGCATGCTGCTCGAGGACATGCTGGGCGAGCTCGGCTACACCGTCGCGGCCGAGGCCGCGCGGATCGACGAGGCGCTGGAAGCGGCCAAGACCGCCGACTTCGATCTCGCGATCCTCGACGTCAATCTCAACGGCGAGCCGATCTCGCCGGTCGCCGATGCGCTCGTCGCGCGCGGCACGCCGTTCGTGTTCGCCACCGGCTACGGCGAGCACGGCCTGCCGGACGCCTTACCGCGACCGCCCGACGCTGAAGAAGCCGTTCCAGATCGAGGGGCTCGAGCAGATGCTGCTGTCGGTGAGCGGCCGGTAGGCTGGGTCGAGCCGGTAGGCTGGGTCGAGCCCGTAGGTTGGGTCGAGGTCTTCCGAGACCCAACATCACGAGCACGGCGCGAAGTGTTGGGTCTCGCCAGCTCGACCCAGCCTACTAGTCGAACAGCTCCGCCAGCTTCGTCATGAACGGCTCGTCGGTCATGTCGAGGCGCAGCGGCGTCACCGCGATGCGATTGTCGGCGAGCGCGGAAATGTCGGTGCCGTCCGCCGGCGGCAGGCCGCGCATCGCGCACATAGGCGATCCAGTAATAGGCGTTGCCGCGGCCGTCCTGGCGCGCATCGATCTGCAGCCGCTCCTGGTGGTTGCGGCCCTGGGTCGTCACCGCGATGCCCTTCACCTCGTTGGGCGGACAATTCGGAAAGTTGATGTTGATCAGCACGTCGCGCGGAATTCCTGGCCTCGAGCACGCGGCGGATGATGTCCGGCCCGAACTTGACGGCGGTCTCCCAGTAGGGCGGCTGGCCGCTGCGCGACTTGTAGGCCTGCGACAGCGCGATCGACGGAATGCCGAGGATGGTGCCCTCGACCGCGCCGGCGACGGTGCCGGAATAGATCACGTCCTCGCCGGTGTTGCGGCCGCGATTGACGCCGGAGAGCACGAGGTTGGGCGGGCGATCCTTGAGGACGTGCCGCGAGCCCATGATCACGCAGTCGGTCGGGCGTGCCCTTGACCGCGAAGCGGCGCTCGCCGACCGCGCGCAGCCGCAGCGGATCGTTGAGCGAGAGCGAATGCGAGACGCCGGACTGGTCGAACTCCGGCGCGACCACCCAGACGTCGTCCGACAGCGCGCGGCCGATCTCGGCGCAGACGTCGAGCCCCTCGGAATGGATGCCGTCGTCGTTGGTGACCAGGATGCGCATATTGCCTGCTTGGACTACTTGCCGTGCTCGATCGTCTTGAGCCCGCCCATATAGGGCTGCAGCACGTCCGGCACCGCGATCGAGCCGTCCTGCTGCTGGTAGGTCTCCATCACCGCGATCAGCGCGCGGCCGACCGCGACGCCGGAGCCGTTGAGCGTGTGCACGTGGCGCGGCCTGGCGGTTCTCCTTGCCGCGGTAGCGCGCATTCATGCGCCGCGCCTGGAACTCGCCGCAGACCGAGCAGGAGGAAATTTCGCGATACATGTTCTGCCCGGGCAGCCAGACCTCGATGTCGTAGGTCTTCTGCGACGCGAAGCCCATGTCGCCGGTGCACAGCGTCACCACGCGATAGTGCAGGTCGAGCCGGCGCAGCACCTCCTCGGCACAGGCGAGCATGCGCTCGTGCTCGTCCTTGCTCTGCTCCGGCGTGGTGATCGAGACCAGCTCCACCTTGGTGAACTGGTGCTGGCGGATCATGCCGCGGGTGTCCTTGCCGGCCGCGCCCGCCTCGGCGCGGAAGCAGGGCGTGCAGGCGGTGAGTCGCATCGGCAACGCGGCTTCGTCGAGGATGGATTCGCGCACGAGATTGGTCAGCGGGAACTTCGGCGGTGGGGATGAGCCAGAGATTGTTCGGGGCTTCGATTTCCCCGACCTGACCGCCCTGCTTCAGGAAGTCGATGACCTGCTTGCCGGCGGGACCGGCAGACGCGGAAAACTGATCCTCGGCAAACTTCGGCAATTGCGCTGTGCCGAACATCACGTCGTCGCGCACCAGCAGCGGCGGAGTGACCTCGGTATAGCCGTGCTCGCTCGTGTGCACATCGAGCATGAACTGCCCGAGCGCACGCTCCAGCCGTGCGAGACCGTTCTTCAGGACCACGAAGCGCGCGCCGGAAAGCTTCGCCGCGGTCTCGAAATCCATCTGGCCGAGCGCCTCGCCCAGATCGAAATGCTGCTTGGGCGCAAAGCCGTAGTTGCGCTTGGCACCGAAATGATGGTGCTCGACATTGTCCTCGGCGTCCTTGCCGTCCGGCACCTCGGCGCCGAAGCGGCAAGTTCGGAATTTGCGCGAGCGCGTCGTCGAGCTCCTGCGAGAGCTTCTTCTCCTCCGCCTCCAGCGCCGGAATGGCGGTCTTCAGCTCCGCGACCTCGGCCAGAAGCTTCTGCGCGGTCGCTTCCTCGTTGCTCTTCTTCGCCGCGCCGATCTCCTTGGACGCCGCGTTGCGCCGCGCCAGCGCCGCCTCCGCCTTCTGGATGGCGGCGCGCCGGCGCTCGTCGAGCGCGATCAGCCGTTTCGCCTCGCCGGGCAACCCGCGCCGCGCCAGCGCGGGGTCGAAGGCGTCGGGATTGTCGCGAATCCATTTGATGTCGTGCATGGGATGATACTCTCGGGCGAACCGCCGCGATGATCTAGGCCAATTCGGGAGGGAGGTCGAGCAGGTCGGCGCGGGGGCCGCGCGTACTTATGCCGAGGCTTCGTGGCCGAATTTTACCGGTCCCAGCCGCCGGAGCTGGACCGCGAGATCGGCATCCACTTTTCCTGCCTCGCCTTGTGCTTCGGCTTCGGCTTTTCCGGCGGTCTTGCCTGCGCGTTCGGCTTGTCCTGCGGTTTCGGCGGGTCCTGCGGCCTTGCCTTGCCCTGCTGCGACCTCTGGGCTCCGGCCGCCGGTGCGGGCGTCTGAGCCAGCTTGGCCGCCGCACCCGCCAGCTTCAGAAACGGCCGCAACTCCGGCGGTACGTCCTTGCGGTGGGCGAGCGTCGAGGCGAGAGCTTCATCGGTCCGGGCTTCGTGCACGACCCTCACGAATCCGAGTTCGGACAGGCGGGCACCGTTGTTGGAAACCACCTTTTGCGTGACATCGGCATCCCCACGCTCGACCAGGGCGTCGGTGACGGTCTCACTGACCTGCGCGCGGGCGGCAATCGCCAGCAGATGATCCTGGCCCTTGGTCTTGGCGATCTCGACCAGATTTTCGTCGGTGAGCACTTTGGACTTCTCGAGCACCTGGCCGGCAACGGCGATGTCGTCGTTGTTCGACAGGTGGTTGATCACGGGATTCGGCGCATGCTCGGCCGCCGCCAGTCGGCCGGTCAGCTCGAGCAATGCCTGACGATCGACCTTCTCGACCAGGCAACCGATGACGTCGTTGAAGATCGCGACCTGCCGCTCGGAATAGGGCTGGTTGCTTGCGAGCAGCAAATCCGCCACCTGCCGCTGGACGGCAAGCTGCTCCGCGCTCGACACTTTGCCGAGCGCGTCATGGAACTGATCGATCAACCTCTTCGCCGACGGCGTCATCGCGGTCACGACCGACAAAAATCCAGCCAAGACCCTGACCTAAAACCGCAAATTAAAGATTAAGCTGACCGGCCGCGGAAACCACCTGTTCAAGGACTATCAAGGATTGATTAACTATCGCGGCCGCCAATTGCGGAAATCATTCCGCCTGGCACGATCATTCCGCCGGTTTGGCGGTGGCGCTTGCCGCCTCCTTGGCCTTGGCGGCGGCCTGCCGCTTCTCCACCCAGCGCACCGACCAGATCGAGCCCTCGTAGAGCACCATCAGCGGCAGCGCGAGCGACAGCTGGCTGAGCACGTCGGGCGGCGTCAGGATCGCGGCGATCACGAAGGCGCCGACGATGAAATAGCGCCGCTTCTCCTTGAGCTGCTGCGAGGTGACGATGCCGACGCGCCCGAGCAGCGTCAGGATCACCGGCAACTGGAACGCGATGCCGAAGGCGAAGACGAGCCCCATCATCAGCGAGAGGTACTCGCCGACCTTGGGCAACAGCGCAATCTCCGCCGTGCCCTCGCCCGGTGACTGCTGCATGCCGAGCGAGAAGCGTCACCAGCATCGGCATCACCAGGAAATAGACGACGGCGGCGCCGAGCGCGAAGAAGATCGGCGTCGCGACGAGATAGGGCAGAAACGCCTTGCGCTCGTGGCGATAGAGGCCGGGCGCGACGAACATGTAGATCTGCGTGGCCACGACCGGGAACGACAGGAAGGCCGCGCCGAACATCGCGAGCTTGAGCTGGGTGATGAAATATTCGAGCAGCGCGGTGTAGATGAACTTGGAGTTCTCCGGGCCCGCCGACCCAGACGAACGGCCATACCAGCACGTTGTAGATCTGCTTGGCGAAGAAGAAGCAGACGACGAACATCACCGCGAACGCCAGCAGCGCCTTGATCAGCCGCGAGCGCAGCTCGATCAGGTGGTCCATCAGCGGCGCCTTGGTGGCCTCGATCTCGTCGTGCTCGTCGCCCTGATCGTGCTTGTCGTCGGTCATGCGGGCTTGCCCTCCGCACCTTGCCTGACCGCATCAGGCGCGGCCGGGCCGGACGACGCGTCCGTTGCCGGCGCGCTGGAGTTTGGCGCTGCAACCGCCGGCGGTTCGACGCGGGGCGCCTCCACGCCCGGCGCTATCGGCGGCTCGGCAGCAGCCGCCGTGGATGACGACGTGTCGGCCGGCGGCGCCCCGGAGATCGCGCTCTCGATCTGCTGCTGGGTAGTCTCGAATTCCTTGCGGACGTCGCTGACCGGATCGAAGTTGGTGTAGCTCTGCGCCTGCGTCGTCATCTCGTCGACCTCCTTCTTCAGGTCGGCCATCTCGGCTTCGCGCATCGCCTCCTGGAACTGGCCCTGGAACTCGGACGCCATGCGGCGGAGCTTGGCCATCCATTGCCCGAGCGTGCGCAACGCGCCGGGCAGCTCCTTCGGCCCGATCGCGATCAGCGCGACGATGCCGATGAGGAGGAGCTCGCCCCAACCGATGTCGAACATGGTGCCATTCAACTCCAAAGGGCGCGACCGCTGAGCCGGCGCCCCTTCATCAGAGTCGCCGTGCCGCGCCGGCGCCGCCGCTGGTCAGCCGACCTTGCGCGGGTCGCTGCCGGAGCGCCGGCGCGCCGATCGCCGCCGGCGCGCCGCGGCGCCGTGGTCGGCTGCGGAGGCTGATGGTCGATGGTCTTGCACCGGCTCGGTCTTGGCGGGCTCTTCGGCCTTGTCGTCCTCCGACAAGCCCTTCTTGAACGACTTGATGCCCTTGGCGAAGTCGCCCATCAGCTCGGAAATCTTGCCGCGCCCGCCGAACAGCAGCAGGCCGACCGCCAGCACGATGATCCAGTGCCAAATGCTCATTGAACCCATGCGCAAATCCTCGGGTAGCGACGGGGCCGCACGGGCCCGTTGGGCCGCACGGGCCCGCTGTCCAGGGGTGTTGGTACGAAACTAGGCGTCGGCCGCGGCAAAAACAAGGACTTCAGCCCGTCCGCAAGCGCGGCGCGCGGTTCCACCGCCGGCGCTCGCAACCCCTTGGAAAGGCTTGCCGAACGGGCTTTCGCCGCGGTTAACCGAACCTGCGGCACGCTGACCAATGCGCCCGAGCCGTCACTCCTCGGGCGTGCGCTCCGGCGGCGGCGCCAGCCCGAGATCGAGATCGCCCGGCTCCAGCGGGTCCTCGTCGTCGCGCAAGCGCCGGATCGTCGGACGGCATCGGCACCGAGAAGCCGGGCGGCAGCCGCCCGTCGAACAGGCCCGAGCCCTTGAGCTCCTCGAGGCCCGGCAGATCGCCGACCGCGTCGAGCCCGAAATGCGACAGGAACGCCTCGGTGGTGCCGTAGGTCACCGGGCGGCCGGGCGCCTTGCGCCGGCCGCGCGGGCGGATCCAGCCGGTCTCCAGCAGCACGTCGACCGAACCCTTCGGAGGTCGTCACGCCGCGGATCTCCTCGATCTCGGTGCGCGTCACCGGCTGGTGATAGGCGATGATCGCGAGCGTCTCGATCGCCGCGCGCGAGAGCTTGCGCGTCTCGGTCGTCTCCTTGCTCAACAGCCACGACAGATCGGTCGCGGTGCGGAACGTCCATTTGCCGTTGATGCGCACGAGATTGACGCCGCGCGTGGCATAGTCCTCCTGCAGGCGCAGCGAGCGCCGCGTGCACGTCGATGCCCTGCGGCAGCCGCGCTGCCAGAGCCTTCTCGTCGAGCGGCTCGGCCGAGGCGAACAGCATCGCCTCCAGCAGTCGCAGCTCCTCCGGTCGCATTTCCGCGGCTGCGCTTCCGGCGCAGTACGCGGCCTCATCCATCGTCTGGCCAGGCATCACCACCTTTAGGCCTCGGCATTGCGTTAGCCTCCTCTATCCCTTGGCGTCCGACGGCGCCGCCACGCCGGCCGCCGACGCCATCGCCATTCTCGCGGCATGTCTCGCTTGCGCACGTAGAGCGGCGCGAACGCCTCCTGCTGGTGCATCTCCATCAGCCCCTCGCGCACCAGCTCGAGCGTCGAGGCGAAGCTCGACGCCAACACGGTCGCGCGCTGCGACGGCTCGACCACGTAGCGAGATCAGATATTCGTCGAGCCGCGTCCAGTCGGCGCGACCGGCCGATCAGCCGCTCCAGCGCCTCGCGCGCCTCGGCCAGCGACCAGACCGTGCGCTTGGCGAGCCGCACATGCGAGAGCGCGCGTCTTCTGCCGCTGCTGGGCATAGGCCGACAGCAGATCGTAGAGCGTCGCCGTCCATTGCGGATGCTTGATGTGGGCGATCGGCTCGGGCTGGCCGCGGCGCGAACACGTCGCGATCGAGCTGCGGGCGGCTCGAACAGGCGCTCGGCCACGTCGCGGATCGCTTCGAGACGCTTGAGCCGCAGCGCCAGCGCATTCGCCATGTCCTCGGCGCTCTGCCCTTCGGGCGCGTGGGTGTCGGGCAGCAGCAGCCGCGACTTCAGATAGGCGAGCCAAGCCGCCATCACGAGATAGTCGGCGGCGAGCTCGAGCCGCAGCTTGCGCGCCTCCTCGATGAAGGCGAGGTACTGGTCCGCCAGCGCCAGGATCGAGATCTTGGCGAGATCGACCTTCTGCTGGCGCGCGAGCACAGCAGGAGATCGAGCGGTCCCTCGAAGCCCTCGACATCGACCACCAGCGCCGGCTCGTCGGCGGCGCGCTCGGCGCGGGATCTCCGGTGAGGTCGGCTTCGAACTTGATCTCGTCGGCGGTCATGCGATCGCACTCCGGGCGCCCGCGGCGGCATCCAAGGGCGCATTCATGAGCGCCGCCCATTCCGCGCGCAGCGCCGAAAGATCGTGCGCCCCGGGCGGCCCGCGACGGCCGAGCGCGGCGTCGGCGCGTGCGGCGGCTTCGCCGGCGAGCACGGGCACCGCCGCCGCGACCGCCTGCATCTCCTCGAGCTTGCCGTTGCAGTGGAGCACGACGTCGCAGCCGGCCGCGATCGCCGCGCGCGTGCGCTCGGCGATGCGAGCCCGACAGCGCTCCCATGGAGATGTCGTCGCTCATCAGCAATCCGCTGAAATCCCAATCGAGTCCGCGAATCACTTCACGCACCATTGTGACCGAAGTCGTGGCCGGAGCGAGTGGATCGATGGCGGTAAACACAACATGGGCGGTCATCCCCAGCGGCAGGTCGGAAAGCGGCCGAAATGCCGCAAAATCGGTGGCATCGAGCGTCGCGCGGTCGGTCTCGACGACCGGGAGCCGCCGTGGCTGTCGGCCGTGGCGCGGCCGTGGCCGGGGATGTGCTTGAGCACCGGCAGCACGCCGCCGGCCAGCAGGCCCGTCGGCGACCGCGCCGCCGAGCGCGGCGACCTTGCTCCGGCGTGCTCGCCATAGGCGCGATCGCCGATCACGGGATTGGCGCCGGCGACCGGCACGTCGGCGATCGGCAGGCAATCGACGTCGATGCCGAGCGCGCGGAGATCGCTGGCGATCAGGCGCGCGCCGAGACGCGCCGCCGTCAGGCCCGTCGCCGCGTCGCGGTCGTAGATGCGTCCATAGGCGGCGCCGCGGCGGATAGGCCGGCCAATGCGGCGGACCGAGGCGCTGCACGCGGCCGCCTTCCTGGTCGACCAGCACGGGCGCGTTGCGTCCCACCGCGTCGCGAAACGACGCCGTCAGGCGCAGCACCTGCGCCGGCGTACTCGATGTTGCGCTTGAAGAGGATGAAGCCCCCACGGCTCGGCCTCGCGCAGGAACGATGCGCTCGGCGGCCGTCAACGTGGTGCCCGAAACCCGGTGATGAAAGCGCGTGCCGTCATCGACGCGGATTAGCGTTTTCCGGCGGAGTGGAAGCCGGTCCGCCGCAGATAATGGGTCAAACCAGCAACACTTGCCGACAGGAACGTCAAATGCGCCACACTAGGCGCAACTCATTCTCTCGGGAGGATGCACTGGCCGCCGGCGGCCTTGTAGGTCGCTGCAGAACTGGCCCGCCTCCTGCGCCGAGGCGAACGGACCCGACCATGGCGCGATAGACAGATCCCTTTGCTGCCGAGATCGGCACGGCGGATGATCGGCTGCCGGCCGCCGAGCTCATTGGGGAACTTGGCCTGCAGGCTGCGGAAGGACGCTTGCGCTTCGCTCTCGCTGCGTCTGCGACGACAGCTGCACGACGAAGCCGCCCGACGTCGGCTGGCCGGCTCGGGCGCGCTCCGCGGCCGGCGGCGGCAGCGCCGCCGTACGCGGCGGCGTGCGCGGCAGCCGGCGGCTCGCTGGCTTGCGGATCGAGCGAGATCGGACCGCCGCTGCGCGCCGGTGTCGTCGCGGACGCCGGCGCGCGGGCGCCGGCGGCTGTGGCGCCGGACGACGCGTCGGAGCCGCGGAGGCAGCGGTCGCCGACCGGCCGGCCGCTCATGTCGGTTCCGTCGGGGCGAATGGGCACGGTGCGGACCCGCTTCGGCTCATCGAGCTGGGCTGCGGCCGATGCGCCGCGGCGCAGCGCCGGCGTGCGCCGGCACCGGCGCGACCGGCGCCGGAAGCACCACGCGCGGCGACAGACTGGGTGCCCAGCTCCTTGAGCGCGACCGGCTCCTCTTGCTTCGGAACGAGCTGCTCGCTTGCCGGCGGTCGCGAGCCGATCCTGGATGGCCTTGCTCGACTGCGCATCGCCGGTCGACAGCAGGGACGATCTTGGTCGGCGTCGAGCTGTCGGCGGTGATGACCGGGGGCGTCTGCGTCGAGCCGGGATGGCCGGTATAGGTCCGGTAGCGCATAGGCGCCGGCGGTGCCGAGCATGGCGCAGCCGATCAGCGCCAGCGCGGTGGCGAGGCCGCCGCGGCGGCGCGCGCGCGGCGCGTCGTCGTACATCTCGTCCTCGTCCGGCGCGAGCGGGGCGTCGTCCTCATAATAGTGCTCGGCCTCGTGGCCATCGTGCTCGCCGCCGTCTGGATCAGCATAGTGTTGGCCGTCGGCATAGTGCTGGCCATGTTGCCGATCTTCGCGCTCGGCATGCAGATCGTCGTAGCGACCGTCGTGATAGCCGCCCTCCTGATAGGAGCGGTTGTCCTGCGGTTGGAAGCGCTCGTCCGCATAGGCATCCTGGCGCCGGCCCTCGGCGCCGTGGGCCTGCGCGTAGTCCTGATGCGAGCCATATCGCGGATCGTAGCCCGACCCATGATCGGCTTCGTGCTCCGCGTGACGGGGCGACGCGTGAGGCGATCCCTGGAACGGTTCGCGGTGCGATCCTTGGTAGCGGCTCGTGATCGGAATCGCTGATACGAGTTTCGGCCCTCGCGGCTCGCATAGTCGTCGCGATCGAAATGCGGCTCGCGCGCCGGCGCGTGCTGCCAGTCGTCGTGCGCCGCGTGCTGCGAGCTCCGCTGTGATTCTGCTGCGATGCCTGCGATCCTTGGCGCGGCTGGCTTCGCCCGAGCTCGGCGAATGGATCGCTCTGTCCGATCAGGCGGGCAAGCTCGGCGAGCGGATCGCTGGCCTGGTCGTTCGGCCGCGAAGGCTCGGCCTCGCGCCGATACGGATCATTGGAACGATAGGATCGTCGTATGTTGTCGTCCGCCATACTCATCCCGTTTCCGGTTACTGGCGTCGCACTCGGTCGGATTCGTGACGATCCTGCGACCTGGTCCCTCGCTCGGCCAGTCGCATTCCGCGCCCAACGGCACCGAGCGAGATCAACGCATCTCCTCAGGCGCCTCGACGCCGAGCATCCCAAGCCCGGACGCGAGAACGGTGACCACGCCCTGCACCAGCGCAAGACGGGCCACGGTCATTTGTGGATCATTCTGGATAATGAAGCGTAAATGTGGCGTATCCTTTCCTCGATTCCACTGCGCGTGGAAATCACTAGCAAGTTCATACAGATAAAAAGCAACCCGGTGCGGCTCATGGGCCATCGCGGCCGCTTCCACGAGCCGCGGATAGAGCGCGAGCCGCCGCATCAAGGCCAGTTCGCCGGCATCGTCGAGCCGATCGAGCGGCGCCACCAGCCAGTACCGCCGCCCGGGCCGCCGTGTCCGCCGGCAGGTCGGGAACGACCTCGCGGGCGTTGCGGAACACCGACTGCCCGCGGGCGTGGCCGTACTGGACGTAGAACACCGGGTTGTCGCGCGACTGCTCGATCACCTTGGCGAAGTCGAAATCGAGCACGGCGTCGTTCTTGCGGTAGAGCATCATGAACCGCACGGCGTCGCGTGCCGACCTCATCCACCACCTCACGCAAGCGTCACGAACTCCCCGGCCCGCTTCGACATTTTGACCGGCTCGCCGCCGCGCAGGAGCTTCACGAGCTGCACGATCTTGACGTCGAGCTCGGCCATCGGAGCCTTGGTGATCGCCCGCACCGCCTTCACCGCCGCCTGCATGCGCTTGACGTAGCCGCCGTGGTCGGCGCCCCAGACGTCGATCATGGTCGAGAAGCCGCGATCGACCTTGGTCTTGTGGTAGGCGATGTCGGAGGCGAAATAGGTGTAGCTGCCGTCCGATTTCATCAGCGGCCGGTCGACGTCGTCGCCGAAGTCGGTGGCGCGGAACAGCGTCTGCTCGCGATCCTCCCAGTCCTCGATCGGCGCGCCCTTGGGCGGCGGCAGCCGGCCCTCGTAGACGTAGCCCGCCCGCCGCAGCGCGGCGATGGTCTCGCCGACCTGGTCGCGCGCACCGTCGATGAGCGAGCGCTCCGAGAAGAACACGTCCTGCACGACGGTGAGCGACATGAGATCGTTGCGGATCTCCGCCATCATCATGTCGATGGCGCGATTGCGGACGAGCGGCAGCCACTCGCCTCCGGCTTGTCCTTCAGCGTCGCGCCGTAGTCGGCGGCAAGCTCCTCGCCGACCGGCTTGAGATAGTCGCCGGGATAGAAGCCCTCCGGGATCGGCGCCGATGTTCTCGCCGAGCGCCTCGCGGTAGCGCAGAAAGGCCGAGCGCGCGAGCACGTCGACCTGCGCGCCGGCATCGTTGATGTAGTATTCGCGCGTGACCTTGTAGCCGGCGAAGGCGAGCAGGTTGGCGAGCGCATCGCCGAACACCGCGCCGCGGCAATGGCCGACATGCATCGGCCCGGTCGGATTGGCGGAGACGTATTCGACGTTGACCGCGGCGCCCTGCCCGAGATCGCCGCGCCCATAGTCCGCGCCGGCCTCGAGCACCGCGCGCAGCGCGTCGATCCAGGCGTCGGGCTTGAGCGTCAGATTGATGAAGCCCGGACCGGCCACCTCGACCTTCGCCACCAGTTCGTCGGCGCGCAGCTTGGCGGCAATCGCCTCGGCCAGGTCGCGCGGCTTCTGGCCGGCGTCCTTGGCCAGCACCATGGCGGCATTGGTCGCCATGTCGCCGTGCGCGGCGTCGCGCGGCGGCTCGACCACGATGCGGGACTGGTCGAGCCCGCGCGGCAGGACGCCGTCTGCCGCCAATGCATCACTGGCGGCGCGGACGCGGTCGAGGATCGCGGCAAAGATGTTCTGGGAAGTCATTGATAACACCGGCGGTCGGATGCGGCGCCTAGCGCAATTCGCCGATCGAGTCAAAAAAGCTCGGCCATCTCTGCCGACAATTTCGTTCGACAGCGCGAGCAAATCGCGCAATCCGGCTCGCCGCGACAGTATCCGGGCAGGCTCGGCGTCGGTCAGCAAAGTATCGAACGAAACCCCGCTGTGGAATTCTGGGCCTGATCTATCGTGTCACAGAATATGACAACCAGACGATTCCGCCGATAACCAGATGTTCATATCCGTACAAGCAAGTAGTGCCTCGATCCAAGTAAAAATACATAAAGTTGATGGCATAACATGTGGGTTGACGAACTGCCGCGGAGCAGACCGGCGGGCTGGTGCGCGACTTCGAACGCGAGATGAACCTCGTGCACAAGCTGTTCAACAGACAATCCGTGCAGGCCCGTTCGGAATCCGGCGAGATCGACCTCGGCCGGCTGGGCGAGCTCGTCAGCGCGACCTACGAGCAATCCGAACGCGATCGGCGGCAGTCCGATCGTTCCATGATGCTGATGGTGGAGGAGCTCGACCAGCTCAATCGGGAGCTCGAGCGCCTGGTGGAGGAGCGCACGCGCGAATTGCGCGAGCGGGAAGCGGAGCTGAAAACCCAGAACTTGCGCTTCGACGCCGCCATCAACCACATGTCGCAAGCCCTCCTGATGTTCGACGCATCGGGCCGGCTCATGGTCTGCAACCACCATTACAACGACATGTACGGCTTGCCGTCGCAATTCGTTCAGCCCGGAAAAACCATTCGGGAGTTGCTCAACCGCCGCAAGCAGAACGGCACGTACCCCGGCGATCCCGATGACTACATCGAGAAGCTCACCAAGGAGATCGCGCAAGGCAAGAGCGTCAGCCAGCTCCTCGAATTGCCCGATGGCCGCACGATCTCCGTCTTGAACCATCCGATACCCGGTGGCGGCTGGGTGTCGACCCACGAGGACATCACCGAGCGGCGGCGGGCGGAAATGCAGATCGCCCACATGACCCGCCACGATGCCCTGACCGACCTGCCCAACCGCGTTTCGTTGCGGGAGCGATTGGCGCGGGCGCTCACCGACGTGCAACGCGGCGAGCAGCTTGGCCCTGCTCTACCTCGGTCTCGACCACTTCAAAAGCGTCAACGACACGCTCGGCCGATCGCGGCGGCGACGAGGTGCTCAAGGCTCGTTGCCGAACGGCTGCAGCGGCTGCCTGCGCGAATCGGACACGGTGGCGCGCGTCGGTGGCGACGAGTTCGCGATCATCCAGACCCGCCTGGAGCAGCCCGCAGATGCCGCGCTGCTCGCGCGCCGCCTCTGCGACGCGGTTCGCGCGCCCTATCGAACTCACGGATCATGCGGTGACGGTCGATACCAGCATCGGCATCGCGGTCGCGCCGGGCGACGGAACCGACCCCGGACGAGCTCCTGAAGAACTGCCGACATGGCGCTCTACGGCGCCAAGGCTGACGGACGCGGCACCTATCGCTTCTTCGAGCCGGCCATGGATGCCCGCATGAAGGCGCGCCGCGAGCTCGAAGCTCGCGCTGCGGCAGGCGCTCGCACACGAGCGAGTTCGAGCTGCTACTATCAGCCGCTCGTCGGCTTGCGCGACCACCGGGTGACCTGCTGCGAGGCCCTGTTGCGCTGGCGCCACCCCGAGCGCGGCGTGGTCTCGCCGGTCGAGTTCATCCCGGTGGCCGAGGAGATCGGCCTGATCGTGCCGCTCGGCGAATGGGTGCTGCGGACCGCCTGCGCCGAGGCCGCGCTGCTGGCCGGACGACATCAAGGTCGCCGTCAACCTCTCGCCGATCCAGGTCATGAACGAGAACCTCGTGCGCGATCGTGGTCGGCGCGCTCGCCGCCGCCGGCCTGCCGGCGCGACGGCTCGAGCTCGAGATCACCGAATCCGTGCTGATGCGGAACACCGAGGCGACCTTGGCCACGCTGCACCGGCTGCGCGAGCTCGGCGTGCAGCATCTCGCATGGACGATTTCGGCACCGGATATTCGTCGCTGAGCTACCTGCGCAGCTTCCCGTTCGACAAGATCAAGATCGACCGTTGCTTCATCAGCGGGCTTGCCGACGGCGACGATTCCGTCGCCATCGTGCTCGCGATCGCGGGGCTCGCCAAGAATCTCGGCATCGCGACGACCGCCGAGGGCGTCGAGACCAAGCAGCAGATGCAACAGGTCAAGGCGCTCGGCTGCAGCGAGATGCAGGGCTTTCTGTTCAGCCCGCCGCGACGCGTCGAGGAGCTTGCGTCGATGTTCCGGCCGCAAGCCGGACGGAAAGCGGCCGCAGCACTTACCGCAGCTCCGGCGTCGAGCCGAAAAGCCGCGCGTGCTCGATCAGCGCGTAGCGGTCGGTCATGCCGGCGATGAAATCGGCGATCCGGCGCAGCCGGCCTGCGTCGTCGCCGGCCTCGACGCCGTGCGACCAGTCCGCCGGCAGGTCGTCCGGATGCTCGGCATAGCGCGCGAACAGGTCGCAGCACCACGCGTCTCGGCCTCGCCCATGATGCGCATGACGCGCGGATGGCGGTACATGCGCGGATAGAGAAAGCCCTTGATGGCGCGGTCGGCCTCCGCCATCGCCGGCGAGAAGGCGCCGACCGGGGCGCTCGGCGTGCGCGCACGTCGTCGGCCGAGCGCGGCGCCAGCGCGCGCAGGCGCGTCGCCGGTCTCGCGCGATCACGTCCTCGATCATCTGCGTGATGATCAGCGGCGCACCAGCTCGTGCGCCGGCGCGGCCGGCATCGAGGCCGCGATGCTCGGCGCGAATGTCGCGCAGGATGTCGCGGAGGAGCGGCGACGTCCGCGAGATCGTCGAGCGCGAACAGCTCGGCGCGCAGGCCGTCGTCGATGTCGTGGGCGTCATAGGCGATGTCGTCGGCGATCGCGGCGACCTGCGCCTCGGCGCTGGCGAAGCTCCACAGCTCGAGGTCCTGCGCTCGCGCCATAGTCGCAGGATCGCCTGCGGCACGCCGCGCTCGCGATAGCGCCCGATCGGGCTGCCGTCGCGATCGGTCGAGCGGGCCGTTGTGCTTGACCAGGCCTTCGAGCGTCTCCCAGGTGAGATTGAGCCCGTCGAAGGCGGCGTAGCGCCGCTCCAGCGCGGTGACGACCCGCAGCGTCTGGGCGTTGTGGTCGAAGCCGCCGGCAGCCGGCGAGGCAGCGATCGAGCGCGCGCTCGCCGGCATGGCCGAACGGCGGATGGCCGAGATCGTGGGCGAGCGCCAGCGCCTCGGCCAGGTCCTCGTCGAGCCCGAGCGCGCGGGCGAGCGAGCGGGCGATCTGCGCGACTTCCAGCGTGTGGGTCAGCCGGGTGCGGAAATGGTCGCCCTCGTGGAAGACGAAGACCTGGGTCTTGTGGGCCAGCCGGCGGAAGGCGGTCGAATGGATGATGCGGTCGCAATCGCGGCGGAAAGCGTTGCGGGTCGGCGCTCGGCGGCTCCGGGTGCAGCCGGCCGCGGCTCCTGCGCCGGGTCGGACGCATAGGAGGCGCGCGCCAGCGCCGCTTCGACCGCCATGCCTGCAACCGTTATGCCTGACCGCCAGATCGACCAGAGCCTCATTGACCGAGGCAAGGCGGCGCACTTAACTATCGGTATAGGCCGCTGGCAATCATGCGTCTGCGGATGGACAACGCTGCAGACCACCGAAATCACGGTCACGGAGCGGGCGGCGCGGCAGATCGGCGAGATTTTGCGCCGCGAGCCGCCGGGCACCATGCTGCGCGTCAGCGTCGAGGGCGGCGGCTGCTCCGGCTTCCAGTACAAGTTCGACATGGAGCGCGACGCAGGCCGACGACGACGTCGTCGATCACGCGCGACGGCGCCGACGGTGCTGATCGATCCGGTCTCGCTCGGCTATCTCGCCGGCTCCGAGATCGATTTCGTCGACGACCTGATCGGCGCCTCGTTCCGCATCAACAACCCGCAGGCGAAGGCGTCCTGCGGCTGCGGCACCAGCTTCTCGATGTAGCGGGCACACAAGGACGGGACGGACGCCCGGTCCTCCTAATTCGGCTTGATCCCCGCCGCCTTGGCCAGGGCGCCATTCACCTCGATCTCTTTCTTCACCCGCGCGTCGAACTCGGCCGGACGTCATGCTGCATCGGCTCGACGCCGAGCTTTCCGCGAGCTTTTCGCCGAGTTGACGGTATCCGCATTGCTTTCTCGCGTTTCAGCGTGGAGCTTGCCGATGACGATCCCGGCGGCGTTTTCGCGGGGACGAGCATGCCGATCCAGATCGGGAAGTCGGCGTCCCGATAGCCGGCCTCGAGCGCGGTCGGAACGTCCGGCAGCGCGGCCGACCGCTTCGGGCTCGTTGACCGACGAGCGCGAGCAGCTTGCCCTCGCGAATATGCGGCAGCGCCGTGGTGATCGGGCAGAAATAGTAGTTCGACGCGCCCGGCGATGACCTCGGTCAGCGCCTCGGGACCGCCTTTGAACGGAATGTGCACCGCCTCGTAGCCGGCGCTCAGGCGGAAGTCGCTCGGCGCTCAGATGCGCGGCTGAGCCGACGCCGACCGACGCGAAGTTGAACGAGCCAGGCTTGGCCTTGGCGGCGGCGACGAAGTCCTGGATCGTCTTGATGCCCTTCGACGGCGAGATGATCAGCACGTTGGCGACGTTGCCGATCGGAATCGACCGCGGCAAAGTCGGCTGCCGGATCGTAGGGCAGGCTCGCATAGATCGACCGGCGTGATGGTATGCGCGGACGAGGTGCGCGAGCAGCGTATAGCCGTCCGGGCTCGGCCTTGGCGACCGCGGCGGCGCCGATGCGTGCCGCCGGCGCCGCCCCGGTTCTCGACCACGATCGGCTGGCCGAGTTGCGCGGACAGCGGATCGAACACGATGCGCGGAACGATGTCGGTCGCGCTGCCGGCCCCGAACGGGATGACAGCGCGGATCGGCTTGGTCGGCCAATTCTCCGCGGCCGCGCCGCCGCACGAGGCGAGCAGAAAGACCAGGACGACGCGCAAAGCGTTGCACATGGATCGCTCCTCGATCGGTAAAGTCGACAGTCGGAACGAAGCAAATGCCGTGCCGCCGTTGAGCCGGCAATCGTTGTTACGCCGACGTCACTCCGCCGCCACGACGGTCGGCCGCTCGGCATGCTCCGGCACCTCCTCGAGCTGCGGCTCGAGCCGGCGCTTGAGCATGCGGTCGATGCGGTCGAGATAGATGTAGACGACCGGCGTGATGTAGAGCGTCAGCAGCTGCGACAGCACGAGCCCGCCGACCACCGCGACGCCGAGCGGCTGGCGCAGCTCGGCGCCGGCGCCGGTGCCGAGCGCGATCGGCAGCGTGCCGAAGATCGCCGCGAACGTCGTCATCATGATCGGCCGGAAGCGCAGCAGCGCGGCCTCGCGGATCGCCGCCTCGGCCGAGAGCCCGACGCGCCGGCGCTCGATCGCGAAGTCGATCATCATGATCGCGTTCTTCTTCACGATGCCGACCAGCATCACGATGCCGATCATGGCGATGACCGAGAGGTCCATCTTGAACGCCATCAGCGTGAGCAGCGCGCCGATGCCGGCCGACGGCAGGCCGGAGATGATCGTGATCGGGTGGATGAAGCTCTCGTAGAGGATGCCGAGCACCACATAGGCGGCGAAGATCGCCGCCAGCACCAGGATGCCCTGCCCTTTCAGCGACTCCTGGAACACCTGCGCGGTGCCCTGGAAGCCGGTGACGACGGTCGCCGGCAGACGCGACTCGCGCTCGATCTGCTGGATCGCGTCGACCGCCTGCCCGAGCGAGTAGCCGGGCGCGAGATTGAACGAGATCGTCACCGACGGCTGTTGGCCCTGGTGGTTGACCTGCAGCGGACCGACGGTCGGCACCAGCCGCGTCACCGCCTCGAGCGGCACCGTCTGGCCGCTCACGCGGTCTTCAGACGAAGAGCGCGACAGCGCGGATGGATCGGTCTGGAATTCCGGCTTGCTCTCCAGGATCACCTGATAGTCGTTCGACGGCGTGTAGATCGTCGCCACCTGGCGCGAGCCGAAGGCGTTGAACAGCTCCTGGCGGACCTGATCGATGGTGATGCCGTAGACCGCCGCCTTCTCGCGGTCGATCTCGATCGTCATCTGCGGGTTGCTTGATGTAGAGGTCGGTGGTCGACGTCGCGCAGCCCCTCGACCTTGGCGATCTTGTCGCGCATCTCCGGCGCGATGCCGATAGAGCGTCTCGGTGTCGCTCGATCTGCAGCGTGTACTGGTACTCGCCCTTGGTGATGCGCCCGCCGATATTGATGTTCTGCACGGTCTGGAAGAACGTCTGCATGCCGGGCACGGCGGCGGTTTTCTGCCGCAAGCGCTGGATCACGACCGCGCGCCGGCTCGCGCTCGTTCCGCGGCTTGAGCGCGATGAAGATGCGGCCGTAGTTGGTGGTCGGATTGGGACCGCCGACGCCGACCGTCGAATTGATGTAGTCGACCGCCGTTGTCCGCGCGGATGATCTCGGCGACCTTGCGCTGCACGCTCGACCATGGCCTGGAACGAGATGTCGGTCGCCGCCTCGGTGGTGGCGGCGATGAAGCCGGTATCCTCGCTCGGGAAGAAGCCCTTCGGGATGACGATGTAGAGCCAGACCGTGCCGACGATGCGTGGCGAACGTGACCGCCAGCATCACGGCCTTGTAGGCGATCACCTTGTCGAGCGTCCATTCGTAGGCGCGCAGCCAGCTCTTGAACATCGCCTCGAACGCGCGCAGCACGATGTTCTGCTTCTCGCCCTCGTGATGGGCGCGCAGCACGCGCGCGCACAGCATCGGCGTCAGCGTCAGCGAGACGAAGCCGGAGATGATGATGGCGACCGAGATCGTCACCGCGAACTCGCGGAAGACGCGGCCGACCATGCCGCCCATCAGCAGCACCGGGATGAACACCGCGATCAGCGAGAATGTGATCGAGATGATGGTGAAGCCGATCTCCCGCGCGCCCTTGAGCGCCGCCTCGAACGGCCGCATCCCGCCCTCGATGTGGCGCACGATGTTCTCGAGCATGACGATGGCGTCGTCGACCACGAAGCCGACCGACAGCGTCAGCGCCAGCAGCGTCATGTTGTTGATCGAGAAGCCGAACGCGTACATCGCCGCGCAGGTGCCGATCAGCGAGACCGGCACCGCCAGCGCCGGAATGAGCGGTCGCCGACGACCGAGCGCAGGAACAGGAAGATCACCAGCACGACGAGCGCGATGGCGATCAGCAGCGTCTCCTGCACGTCGACCACCGACTGGCGCACCGAGATCGAGCGGTCGTTCGAGGACTTCGAGCTGGATCGAGGCCGGCACCTGCGCGCGCAGCGACGGCAGCTTGGCGCGGACGGCATCGACCACCGCGACCGTGTTGGCGTCGGGCTGGCGCTGGATGCCGAGCACGATCGAGCGGTTGGCCGTTGAACCAGCTCGCGATCTTGTTGTTCTCGACGCTGTCGATGACGCGGCGATCTCGTTGAGCTTGACCGGGGCGCCGTTGCGCCAGGCGACGACGACGTTGCGGTAGTCGGCCGCCTTCTCGAGCTGTCCGGAGGCCGGCAGGGTGACGTTCTGGCGGGGCCGGTGAGCGTGCCGACCGGGACGTTGGAATTGGTCTTGCGTTGACGGCGGTACGGATGTCGTCGAGCGAGATGTTGCGCGCCGCGGCGGCCACCGGATCGACCTGGACGCGGATCGCGAATTTCTGCGAGCCGTAGACCTCGACCTGGGCGACGCCCGGCAGTTGCGAAATCTGCTGCGCCAGCACGGTCTCGGCGTATTCGTGCACGGTCGACAGCGGCAGCGTCTGCGAGATGTTGGCTGATGAACAGGACCGGAAAGTCGCCCGGATTGACCTTGCGGAAGCTCGGCGGCGTCGTCATCTCGATCGGCAGCCGGCGCTGCGCGACCGTCAGCGCGGTCTGCACGTCGAGCGCGGCGCCGTCGATGTTGCGATTGAGATCGAACTGGATGGTGATGCGCGTCGTGCCGAGCGAGGACGACGACGTCATCGAGGTGATGCCGGAGATGGTCGACATTTGCCGCTCGATCGGCGAGGCGACCGACGCCGCCATGGTCTCGGCGCTGGCGCCGGGCAGCGTTGCGCGTGATCTCGATGGTCGGGAAGTCGACCGCCGGCAGCGCCGAGACCGACAGCAGCCGGTAGGCGAACACGCCGAATACGATGAACGTCGCGGTGATCAGCGTGGTCAGAACCGGGCGGCGGATGCAGAGTTCGGAAAGACTCATGTCAGGACCCGGCCTTCCGCTCGCGCGGCGCCACCCGCGTCCCGTTGGTCAGCAGCAGTTGGCCGTCGGTCACGACGGTCTCGCCGCCTTCGAGGCCGCTCTCGAGGACGGTTTCGTGCCCGAAGGTGCGCGCCACCTTGACCGGCCGAACCGTGGCGACGTTGTCCTTCACGACGAAGACGAAGGTTCCGGTCTGGCTGACCTGGATCGCGGCGGACGGAACGGTGACGGCCTCCTCGTCGCGGAACGTCAATTGCGCGGTCACCAGCGTTCCGGGCCACAGCAACTCGTCCGTGTTCGGCATGGTCGCGCGGACCGCGACCGTGCCGGTCGCGGCATCGACCGTATTCTCGATCATCGTGACCTGGCCGCGCGCGTGCTTGGTGTCGCCCGGAATGACCGCCTCGATCGTCGCGGTCTCGGTGGCATGCGCCTGGCGCAGCTCCGGCAGCGTGCGCTGCGGCACCGTGAAGGTCACGTAGACCGGCGCCATCTGGATGATGGTCGCGAGCGGTCCGGTATCGGCTCGGCCGCACGAAATTGCCGACCTTCACGTTTGCCGCGCTGATGCGACCCGTGATCGGCGCGCGGATCTTCGTGTAGTCGAGCTGGACCTTGAGATTTTCCAGCGTGGCGCTGTTCGATTCAGCGATCGCGCGCGACATGTTGACCTGGGTCTGCGCGTTGTTGAGCGTGACCATGGTGGTCGCGTTCTTGGCGACGAGCTCGGTGTAGCGCTGCACGTCGCGCTCGGCCTGCTCGAGCTGCGCCTGCGCGCCGGCGATGACGGCTTCGACGCGCTTGATCTGGGCCTCGATCGCCGGCTGTCGAGCGTGAACAGCAGATCGCCCTGCTTGACCTTGGCGCCGTCGCTGAAATGGACCTCGGTGATCTCGCTGTCGAGGCGCGTCTTGACCGCGACGCTCGCTGATCGGCGTCACGGTGCCGAGCGCCTCGAGGCGCACCGGCACGGCTTTCTTCACCGCGTTGGCGACCTCGACCGAGACCGCGCGCGGCCCACCCGCCGGGGCCTGCGCGACGGCGCCGCCGGACCACCAGCCGCCTCGCGTCGCCGCGATGATGCCTGCCGCCGCAAGCAGCGCAGCTGCCCCCAGCACCAATATCCGTTTCTTCATTACCATGCCGAGCCGGGCTCGATCGATCCGCTCGGACTCCCTCTCTTCCTGGTGCCCCCGCTCATGACGACCACGATTCTTTTCTTATTGTGCGGGGCAAACCTTCTAACATATCCCTATTGACAGCGCATCCATCCCGGCGCTGCACCTTCGTAAATTCGGCGTAACCTTCGCAAGAAAACCGTCATCCCAGCGCCAAGAATCCGCCCGTCAATCCAAAGGCCTGCTCGTTACGTAGAGTTGAAGTCAGGCCGTCACACACCCGCCACCCGCCATGCGCATCGCCACCTGGAACGTCAATTCCATCAAGCAACGAATGGATAATTTGGCCGCTTGGCTCGCCGAGCGGCAGCCCGACATCGTCTGCCTGCAGGAGACCAAATGCGTCGACGATGCCTTTCCGCGGGAGCCGCTGGAGGCGCTCGGCTACAATGTCGCAGTGCACGGGCAGAAGGCCTTCAACGGCGTGGCCATGCTCTCGAAGCTTCCGTTCGACGAGGTGACGGCGCGGCTGCCCGGCGAGCGATACCGACGATCAGGCCCGCTTCCTCGAGGCGGTGGTCTCGACCGAGCAGCGGTGTGCTGCGCGTCGCATCCATCTACCTGCCCAACGGCAATCCGCCCGATACCGAAAAGTATCCCTACAAGATCAAATGGATGGACCGGCTCATTCACTATGCGCGCGAACGGCTCGCACTGGAGGAGCCGCTGGTCCTGGCCGGCGACTTCAACGTCATTCCGACCGAGCTCGATGCCCGCAACCCCGAGCGCTGGGTCGGAGATGCGCTGTTCCTGCCGCGCACGCGCACGAAGTTCCGCGCGCTCTGCAATCTCGGATTGACCGACGCGGTCCGCGCCGGAAGCGATGAACCGGGCGTCTTCACGTTCTGGGACTACCAGGCCGGCGCCTGGCAGAAGAACGATGGCATTCGCATCGACCATCTGCTGCTGTCGCCGCAGGCCGCCGACCGGCTGGTCGCTGCGGGCATCGACAAGCATGTGCGTGGCTGGGAAAAGCCCTCGGATCACGTGCCGGTCTGGGCGGAGCTCGCGATCGAGGCCGGCAAGTGAGTAAAGCGCTCGAGCTCTGCGCTTAAAGCGTCCGCGCTCGAAGCGTCAGCGCTTGAAGAAAGTATCCAGCACGCTCCAGGGCAGCTTGTAGTTCACGCCGACGCGGACGATGTGGTCGTCGAGGTGAACGCGCTGATTGCTCGGAAACGCCACGCTCGGCGCCGGATTGAAATAGGATTTGTCCTGCAATCCGACATAGAGGTACTCGACCTTGGCCGACCAGTCGGGCGTGAACTTGACCTCGACGCCGCCACCTGCGGTCCAACCCCAATGCCAATGCTTTTCCGAGATCGCGCCGCCCGGGCCGGTGACGGTGTTCTCGAGATTGGCCAGCGCCCCGCCGGCCGTGGCGTAGATCAGCCAATTGCTCTGCGCGTAGCCGAGACGGCCACGGAAGGTCGAAAGCCAGTGCTCCTTGACCTCGTTGTTGAACGCGGCGTTGGGGGGAAATTCGAATGCAGTCCCCTTCTTGCCCGTGACCGAGGTGTCGACCTCGTAGCCGAGCACCACATTGCCGTTCTGGACGTTGAACCCCGTTGTAACGCCGATGATGCCGCCGCTGAGATCGACGCGCGGCGTCTGGTCGGCACCCGTCGTGTCGTTGCGCACCACCGCGCTGCCCCAGGCGCCTCCGCCGGACACTCCGACGTAGGAGCCGGTCCAGGTCGTCACGGGGACGGGGGGAGCCTTGTAGATCGGCGCAACGCTGAGGTCAGCCGCAACGGCCGGCGCCAGCGATGCTGACGCCAGGACCAATGCCAAGGTAGCCGTGCTTGCGCACAGCGACTTACTCATCCATGACCTCGCCTGGGCCGTTTTGCATTGGCGCTAAAAATAGGCGACCCCCGGATTCGGGTCCATTAAGTTAGGGAACGGTAAATTCGATTTCCGGCGAGTGTGGCGCCGGGGCCACAGATCTTCGTTCTCTTCGTTATTCCCGGCGGTTTTTCAGCCAATCTTCCAAGTACTTATGAGCCAATGCTCGCTCGTTTTCGGTGGCCTGGGCCAGCGCGCTCGAATACATGTCAGTGATCCAGCTTTCGTCCGGACCGGCGCCGTCCTTGGCGATGATCAGCCAGAACAGCCCGAGTGCGGCCTGCCGCGAGACCTGCTCGCCCTTGAACAGCATGCCGCCGAGCAAAGCCTGCGCCCGGTGATCGCCCTTGTTGGCGGACAGTCGCAGCCAGCGAGCCGCCTGGATGGCGTCCTTGGGCGCGCCCTTGCCCAGAAGGTAGAGCCGGCCGAGGTAATACTGGGCCTCCGGATCGGCGAAATACGACGCGGCGTAGCGGAACATCTCGCGCGCGACATTCGGGTCGGCCCGCAGCGTGCCGGGGATACCGTCGAGGTGGTAGTGCCCGAGCGTCACGAAGGCGTTGGCCACGAAGCGGGCGTTGGGCGTGCCTGCGGCCGTCGTCGGCATGGGCGGTGGTGAGGTGGCGGAAATACTCGTAGGAACGCGCCTTGTTCGCCTTGACGCCGTCGCCATCCGCATACATCCGGCCGAGCTTCCAGATGGCGCCGGGAACGCCCTGCTCGGCGGCATATTCGAGCTCCTTCACGCCCTGGTCGGTCTTGCCTTGGCGCAGCGCCTGCGTGCCGGAGCGGAACGCCTCGTGCGGCGTCGGCAGGGCGGCGCGCGGCGGCACGGTGAGCGGCGCAACCGGCGGCGGCGCGCCCGGCACGGCCGCGAGCGGCGTGGCGCCGCCCAGCGGATTGCCGCCGTGCCCGGCATTGGGTCCCGGACTTTGCAGCGGCAGCGCTGTGTCGGGTGCGCGGGTGCCGTCGAAGCTCACCGCCGCGCGACAGGCCGAAGGCGAGGCCGAGCAGTCCGATGCTCATGATGACATTAGATGTCCGCATAGCACGTCTTCTCGGCTGCCCCGCCGGGATGGGTCACCGCGCCTTCGCGCGCCGGCCCCACCTGCTGGGCGTATTTCCACAAATATCCTGACGTGAAATTGGGCTTGCGCGGCTTCCAGGTCTTGGAGCGCGCCTCGATCTCGGCCTTGGTGAGCTTGACGTCGAGGGTGCCCTTCACGGCATCGATGGTGATGATGTCGCCGTCGCGGACATGCGCGATCGGCCCGCCGACGGCGGCTTCCGGTCCGACATGGCCGATGCAGAAGCCGCGGGTCGCTCCGGAGAAGCGTCCGTCGGTGATGAGCGCAACCTTCCCGCCCATGCCCTGACCGTAGAGGGCGGCGGTAGTCGCCAGCATCTCTCGCATCCCGGGGCCGCCTTTCGGCCCTTCGTAACGGATCACGAGCACATCGCCTTCCCTGTACTTCTTTTTCTTGACGGCCTCGAAGCACGCTTCCTCCCCGTCAAAGCAGCGCGCCGGGCCGGTAAACTTCAAGTCCGCCATCCCGGCAACCTTAACGATGGCGCCTTCCGGCGCGAGGTTGCCCTTGAGCCCGACGACGCCGCCGGTGGCGGAGAGCGGCTTGTCGGCGGGACGGACCACGTCCTGGTCCTTGTTCCACTTCACCCGCTTGAGGTTCTCGGCGATCGTACGCCCGGTCACGGTCATGCAATCGCCGTGCAGATACCCGTGGTCGAGAAGCGTCCTCATCAGCAGCGGAACGCCGCCAGCCTCGAACATATCTTTGGCGACATAACGGCCGCCGGGTTTCAAATCCGCGATATATGGTGTCCTTTTGAAGACTTCCGCGACGTCGAAGAGATCGAACTTCAAGCCGCATTCGTGCGCGATCGCCGGCAGATGCAGCGCCGCATTGGTCGAGCCGCCGGACGCCGACACGACGGTCGCCGCGTTCTCCAGCGCCTTGCGGGTGACGATGTCGCGCGGCCGAATGCCCGCCTTGATCAGATCCAGCACCTGCTCGCCGGCGGTCATGCAGAAGGCGTCGCGGATTTCGTAGGGCGCCGGCGCGCCGGCCGAATAGGGCAGCGCAAGCCCGATCGCCTCCGACACCGTCGCCATGGTGTTGGCGGTGAACTGCGCGCCGCAGGCGCCGGCCGACGGGCAGGCGTTCTGCTCGAGCGTCTCGAGATCGCTGTCGGACATGTCGCCGACCGAGTGCTTGCCGACCGCCTCGAACACGTCCTGGACGGTGACCGGCTGGCCCTTGAAGGTGCCGGGCAGGATCGAGCCGCCATAGATGAAGATCGACGGCACGTTGAGCCGGCACATCACCATCATCATGCCGGGCAGCGACTTGTCGCAGCCGGCGAGCCCGACCAGCGCATCGTAGGCGTGGCCGCGCATGGTCAGCTCGACGGAATCGGCGATCACCTCGCGCGAGGGCAGCGAAGACTTCATGCCCTCGTGTCCCATGGCGATGCCGTCGGTGACGGTGATGGTGCAGAACTCGCGCGGCGTGCCGCCGGCCGCGGCGACGCCCTTCTTCACCGCCTGCGCCTGGCGCATCAGCGAGATGTTGCAGGGCGCGGCTTCGTTCCAGCAGGTCGCGACGCCGACGAAGGGCTGATGGATCTGCTCGCGCGTGAGCCCCATCGCGTAATAGTAGGAGCGATGCGGCGCGCGCTCGGGACCCTCGGTCACGTGCCGGCTGGGCAGCCTCGCCTTGAGATTGGTCTTGGCGTCCATTTGGCCTTGGCCGGTCCTACGCCCTACCCTGGTCCTCCCGGGTGCGCCCGGCGGGGCGGACAACCCGGAAGTCAACGCCTCTGATCTCGGGGTAGCGTATGGCCAAATCGCGGCACGCGGGGGTCCGATTCCTTTCCTTATGTCAATGTTTTAGCTGTGTTGCAGGCGAGCCACAGCTTTAATGATCGGTTAACGCCAAAAGTCACAGAGCGGCCACACCCTGGTCTCGCTTTCGCAAAATACTGCAGGTTATTACCGTGGATTACAGCCGGAATCGCGGATCGAAGCCGAGCGCGGCGCAGGCCTTGTCGATCGCGACGGCGCCGTCGTCATCGGCGATGTTGTAGACGCCGGGAGCGCCGCGCGAGACCGCAAGCAAGGCCGCCTGCGCTGCGGCATCGACGTGCAGCGCCGGCCTGCGGCCCGGCGTCTCGGTCCAGGTGCCCGGTCCGTAAAGCAGCCCATAGCGCAGCACGATCGGATCCATCCTGGGGCAGCCGAGAACCTGCTGCTCCATATCGGCCGCGCCCTTGACCGTCACCGCGCGCGCCGGATCGGCAAGGTTGAGCGGATCGGTCTCGGGGTGCGGCTCGCCCCCATCTGCATATGCAAAGGCTATGCTCTGCACGATGAAGCGGCGTACCGAGGCGGCCCGCGCCGCCGCCATCAGATTGCGGGTGCCTTCGGTACGGATGCGGGCATTCTTCGAATAGGACGCGGCGATTTGCGCCTGGTCGAATTCGCGCGGCAGGTCAGTGAGCTGGTGGATGACGACTTCGGGCCGGGCGCTCCGCATCGCATCAACGACAGCCGGCGCATCGAACACGTCGAGCACCGCCGGCGTGACCCCTGCCCGCGCGAGCTCCTTGGCATTTTCGGCCGAGCGCGTGGTGCCGGTCACCTCATGGCCGGCGCGCAACAAAAGCGGCACCAACCGTCTTCCGATGGCGCCCGACGCGCCAGCGAGGAATATTCTCATGGCCTCATGGTAGAGGGTCCCGCCGTTTCCAGTCGAGACGTCCGATGACAAGGCTGCTCCGCCGAAATTTCTTTGCCCGCAGCGTGCATGCGGTCGCGCCCGAGCTGATCGGGGCGACGCTTCTGTTCAAGGGCGTCGGCGGCGTGATCGTCGAGGTCGAAGCCTATCACCAGGCCGACCCCGCGGCGCACTCGTTCAACGGCCGCACCGCGCGCAACGCCGTCATGTTCGGCCCGCCGGGCTACGCCTACGTCTATCGCTCCTACGGCATCCACTGGTGCCTCAATTTCGTGTGCGAGCCGGAGGGCATTGCGAGCGCGGTGCTGATCCGCGCGCTCGCGCCCACGGCGGGCGTTGCCGCCATGCACCGCCGCCGCGGCACCGCCGACGAGCGGCTGCTGTGCTCCGGGCCGGGGCGCCTGTGCCAGGCGCTCGGAGTCACCGACAAGCACTATGGCCTCGCGCTGGACCAGCCGCCGTTCGAGATTCTCGCGCGCACCGACGACGTCGCGCTCGCCGTCGGCCCCCGCATCGGGATCACCAAGGCGGTGGATCATCCCTGGCGCTACGGGCTCAAAGGCTCACGCTTCGTCAGCAAACCGTTTCGGAAGCCGCTGATCAGTGATAGCCGACGATGAACTCGCAGCCCGCCGCGGTCGGCGAACGTGCGCGTCACGCGCCCGGTCGCGAGCTCGAACTCGAACACCTCGGCGTCGTCGTGGCAGCAGAGATAGGCGTGCTTGCCGTCGGCCGCGAAGCCGAAGCCCATGGGCGATTTCTTGGTCGGAAACGACGCGATCTGCCGCAGCCCTTGCGGCCTCGTAGATCGCCGCGTGGTGATCCTGGTTGGACGAGACCACCACGTATTTGTTGTCGGGCGAAACCCGCACCCGCCGCATCTGCTTCTTCGAGGCGTCGGCGCCATCGATCGCAACGGTCCGGCGCAGGGCATGGCTTCGCGCGTCGATCACGTAGAACTCGGCCGCGGTCTGCGCACAAACATAGAGAGTGCCGCCGTCGGGAGAGATCGCCAGCCCCTCGACGACGTGGGGCACCTTGATGCGGTCGATCGGCACGCGCCGTGCGAGGTCAACGACGACGACGTGATCCTGCTTGACCGAGACGAACAGCTTGCCGGTCGCATGGCTGACCGCGACCCAGTGTGCGGTCGCGCCGACGTCGATCTTCTGCACCTTGTCGCTTGACGGATCGATCGCCAGCACGGCGTTGCCGAGCTCGCCCGACGACCAGACCGTTCCCGGACCATCGATCATCACGCCGTGGGGCGCGTACACGTCGCCGAGATCGATGACGCGCGTCAGCGACTTCGAGGGCAGGTCGATCACCACGATGCGCCGGTCCGGGTTGACCCGCTTCGCGAAGATCCCGTCGCCGTAGACCGAGGCGTAGGCGGTCCGGCCGTCGAGCGAGAGCGCGATCTCGTGGGTCGAGCCCGGCATGTCGATGGTCGCCGTCATGGTGAGCGTCGCCGCGTCGAGGAAATGCACCTTGTGGGCGGTCTTCGCCGTGACGATGAGGTTCGGACCGCCGGGGCGGTTGTTGGGGTCGATCATGACTCTCACGTCCTCGAGAAACAACTCGTCGGCAGTCACCACGCGCGGAGAAAGGCCCTGCTCGTGGACGTAGCGGCCGATGGCCTCGAAGGTCGGCCGGTTCGGCTCGAGACCATACGCCCAGAAATCCTTGCCGAACACCCGCCAAGCCTCCTCGACGTGGTCGATCAGCCACGGCAGGGCGACACGCAATGCATCGGTATCGTAGAGTCCGTCGACCGCGATGTCGCGCGCCCGGCAGAACGCCCGGTAGAGGCTTCGCGCGGCCCATGGATGCGCGCGATGAACGTCCTCGCGCAGCACCACGGTATGCATGATCGGGAAGATGCGGGTGCGGCGGTAGTAGTCCTGCTCCAGCTCCTTGTAGTTCGGAAACAGGCGCGCGATCGCGGCGAGCCTTCCAGAAAGAGCTTGGGGATGTAGAGCGACAGCAATGCATCGAGCTCGCCGGCGGCGAACATCTGCTCGAGCGTCTGCTCGCCGGACAGAAACTCGAGCTTGATGTCGCCGGGCAGATCGAGCGGAATCAACGGCGGCTCGACGAAACTGTTGAGCCCGCCCATGAACCAATGCATGTCCCGCGCGCTGACGCCGTAGTCGTGCTGCAGCATGCCGCGCATGAACACGAGGCCGGTCGAGCTCCATTGCGACGTGCCGACCCGCTTGCCCTTGAGATCGGCGGGCGTCTCGATGCCGGCGCCGGCGCGCACATAGATGCAGGAATGTCGGAAGATTTTCGAAAGCGCGACCGGCACCGCCACGAACGGACAATCGCCGCGGCCCTTGAGCGCCGTGTAGGACGCGAGCGACAGCTCCGAGACCTGGAACTCCTTGTTGTCGAGCATGCGCTGGAACGCCTGGCGCGGGCGCAGGATCGCGATGTCGAGATCGATGCCCTCGGGCTTCACGCGTCCGTCCATCAGCGGACGGGTGCGGTCGTAGTCCCAGCAGGCGAGCGTGAGCTTGAGATCGGGCATCAGGACATTCCCGCAATGTGAAGAATGAATTCGCCTATTCCCACGTCGGCTTCAAGACTTCGGTGGCGGCAAGCGCACCGAGGCCGGCGCGCCATTCGAGGTCGGCGAGCAGGCCGAACGGCAAGGTCGCGAGCACGGGCGCGGTCGGCACGCCCGCGGCATCGAGCAGGTCGGCGAGCCAGTGATTGCAGACGTTGAAGATGTGAAACGTGCCGTTGGCGCGAAAGAACAGGCTCGGGCCATAGAGCCCGGGCCCGAGCTCCTCCGGCCGCCCCGCCGCATCGCGGGCGAAGGTGGTGTCGAGCTTGTCCGTCAGGCGCGCAAAGCTCGCCTCGCCGAGCTCGATCCGCATCACGTCGGAACGGGCGAACGCGGCACGCGGATCGTTGTTGAGGCCGACCACATGCAGCACGGACGGATTGCCCGGCCGAAACAAAGCGCGGACCGCCAACGCGACGGTCAACGATGCCGCCGTCGGCACCTCGCGGTAGAAGCCTTCGTCACCCCAGCCGATCTCGAGCTGGTCGAAGGCGGCAAAGCGCGTCGAAATTTCGCCCAGCGCGGTGAGGTCGCGCCGGCTCGCCGCCTCCGCGAGCGCGCGGCGGGGGAGGACGATGCCGGCGTGGTAGCCGTGGCTGACGATGAAGATTTCGGTTGTGGGCGCGCCGGCCGCGGGCGGCCACAGGCTGGCGTCGCCCCACCGCGCAGTGGCGACCGCCGCGGCGACGATGAGCGCAGCCACGATCAGCAAACCGAAGCCGAAGCGTCTGGCGACCGTCCGCATCGCGCGCAATCTACACGGTTCCGGCGGCCGGCGGCCGATGGAACTGGATCATGGCCGGCACGAACAACAGCGGCAACGCGCTGATCGCGATCGGCAGGAAGGCGAAGCGGGCACTGCCGCCGAGATCCCAGGCGGCGCCGCTCAGCACCGATACGACCAGCGCCTCGCTGTAGCTGATGGTGAACATCGCGGCCGACAAGCGCGCCACATCCGACGGATGCGCTCAACAACGCCGGCAGCGCAAAGCCCAGCGTGAGCACGAACGCCGCCGAGAAAGCCGAGCACAGCCGGCGAAGAAGATCGTCCACCGCTCGCGGTGACGGCGATGCCGGCGACGCACAGCAGCATCAGCAGCGCCGCACAGCACGAAAGGCCAGGCACGCCGTTCGAGCCGGCCCGCGATCGCGAGCAGCACGAAGGACGCCGGCAGCTGGCCGAAATTGAGTGCGGTGAGCGCGCTGCCGATCAGGTCCGGCCGCCCGGCCTCGGTGAGATGGCCGGGCAGGAAGGCATTGCTGCAGAAATAGACGCTGTTGACGCTGCCGAAGAGAATCCCGATCTGCCAGATCAGCTTGTTGCTCCAGTCCGGCCACCAGCTCCTGCCTGCCGCGGGCGACGATCGCAGCGGTGTCCTTGGAGCGCCGGTGCGAGGATCGCGGTCAGGATCGCGATCAGCGACGAGCGGAACGCCCCAGACCGCCAGGCTCCAGCGCCAGGAATTGTCGACCAGCGGAAGCACCACCGGGATCGTCAGCATCACCGGCGAGGGTCTCCGCCGACCAGGAGCCCATTGGTGTAGAGCGCGGTGCCGAAGCTCACCCGTTGCGGCAGCCATTGCCGGACGAGCGGCGACAGCGCCGGCTGCATGATGGCGATGCCCGCGCTCATCACGATGGTGGCAGCGTAGAGCGCAAGGACGTTGAGCACGGCGCCGCGCAGGCCGGAAGCCACGCCGGCGATCAGCAGACCCGCGACCAGCGTCGACAAGGCGCCAAAGCGCGCGATCAGCAGCGAGCCCGGCAGCGCCGCGATGCCGAACAGGATCACCGGCAAGTCCGGAGAGGATGCCGATCTCGGTCCCGGAGAGGTGTAGATCGGCTTGAATGAGCGCAATGACCGGCGGCACCGCCAGAATGGTCAGACGCAGCCCCACGCCGGCGAGCCAGAGCAGGCTGGCTGCGATCCAGAATTCTCGCATGGGTGCTCCCGGCCGCGGCCTTCGCCGTTCTCATTCTTTCGTTCTTGGTCCGCCTATCGATCCGTCATCCTGAGGTGCCCGCGTCTTCGCGGGCCTCGAAGGATGAACGGCCCGATTGGGGCCGTCGCCCTTCGAGGCTCGCCCAAGAGGGCTCGCACCTCAGGGTGACGGTGAGAGTGCGTCATTCTCGGGCCGCCGATGGCACTACTCGGCGCCCTTCAACCGCTCCAGCGCCTCGCCGATCTTCGGCGCGGCGCGCCTGCGCCTCCTCGCGTTTCTCGCGCTCGCCTTCGACCACCTCCTCCGGCGCACGGGCGACGAAGTCGGCGATTGCCGAGCTTGGCGTCGATGCGGGCGATGTCGGCATCGACCCGCGCCAGCTCCTTCTCGAGCCGCGCCTTCTCGGCCGCGAAATCGATCACGCCCTTGAGCGGCAGCGCCGCCACCTCGCCGCGCACGATGAGCTGCACCGCGCCCGGCGGCGCGCCGTCCGCGAGCGGATATCCCGGAGAGACGCGCCAGCCGGCGGATCGATCTCGGCCCACCGCCCCGCCCTCGCCTGCGTCGCCGGCGACACGTCGACCAGCACCAGCGGCAGCTCGGTGGTCACCACGATGTTCATCTCCGCCCGCACCGAGCGGATGGCGGTGACGAGATCGATCACCCAGCCGATCTCGGCCTCGGCGTCGGGATCGTCGAGCGCGGCAGGCTTTGGCCAGGACGCGAGCGCGAGCAGACCCTCGCGCGCGGGGCCGCCCTCGGCCGTGACCTGCCACAGCTCCTCGGTGACGAACGGCGTGAACGGATGCAGGAGCTTGAGGATCTCGTCGCGCACCCAGGCGGTCATCGCGCGTGTTTCGTCCTTGGCGGGTCCGTCGGCGCCCTGCAACACAGGCTTCGCCAGCTCGAGATACCAATCGCAGAAGATGTTCCACACGAAGCGATAGGCCGCATTCGCCGCGTCGTTGAACCGGTAGGCCTCGATCGCTTCGGTGATCTCGCGCTGCGGCTTTTCCGGTCTCGTGCGCGATCCAGCGGTTGAGCGTCTCCTCGACCGACTTGGGGTCGAAGCCCGGCACGGTGACGCAATGATTCATCTCGGCGAAGCGGCAGGCGTTCCACAGCTTGGTCGCGAAATTGCGGTAGCCCTCGACGCGCTGGGTCGAGAGCTTGATGTCGCGGCCCTGCGCGGCCATGGCCGCGAGCGTGAAGCGCAGCGCGTCGGCGCCGTAGTCGTCGATCAGGTGCGAGCGGATCGATGACGTTGCCCTTCGACTTCGACATCTTGGCGCCGCTGCTCGTCGCGCACCAGGGCGTGGATGTAGACGGTGTGGAACGGCACCTCCTCCATGAAATGCAGGCCCATCATCATCATGCGCGCGACCCAGAAGAAGATGATGTCGAAGCCGGTCACCAGCGCGTCGGTCGGGTAGTAGCGGGCGAGCTCCGTGGTCTCGTCCGGCCAGCCCAGCGTCGAGAACGGCCACAGCGCGGAGGAGAACCAGGTGTCGAGCACGTCCTCGTCGCGCCAGATCGCGAACTTGGTCGGCCTGCCCTGCTGGGGCGCATAGACCTTCTCCAGCGCTTCGCGATCGTTGGCGACAACCTCGACCTCGTCCGTGCCGTAGTATTTGCGCGCCTGTGCGATCGCCTCCTGCTCCGACACTGCGACGAAGGTCTCGACCACGGACTTGAACTGCTGGCCGCTGCCGACGAGCACGCTGCCCTGCGCATCGGCCGTGAACCCGTACCAGGCCGGGATCTGGTGCCCCCACCAGAGCTGGCGCGAGATGCACCAGGGCTGGATGTTCTCCATCCAATTGAAGTAGGTCGCCTCCCAGTTGCGCGGCACGAAAACGGTGCGGCCGTCGCGCACCGCGGCGATCGCCGGCTGCGCCAGCGTCTTGGCGTCGACGTACCATTGATCGGTGAGGAACGGCTCGATCACGACGCCGGAGCGGTCGCCGTGCGGCACCATGTGGGTGTGCTGCTCGATCTTGGCGAGCAGGCCGGCCGCTTCCATGCGGGCGACGATCTCCTTGCGCACGATGAAGCGATCGAGGCCGTGATAGGCCAGCGTTTCCTCGAGCTCCGCCGAGCGCGGGACGTCGCGGAGAAACGCCTCGTTGCCCTCGAGATCGAGATTGGCCTCGGCGTCGAGCACGCTGACTTGCGGCAGGTTGTGGCGCCGGCCGACCTCGAAATCGTTGAAGTCGTGGGCGGGCGTGATCTTGACCGCGCCGGTGCCCTTCTCCGGATCGGAATATTCGTCGGCGACGATCGGGATGCGCCGTCCGACCAGCGGCAGGATGGCGTTCTTGCCGACCAGGCGCCGGTAGCGCTCGTCGTCGGGATGCACCGCGACCGCGGTGTCGCCGAGCATGGTCTCGGGCCGCGTGGTCGCGACGGTGATGAAGGTGTCGGCGAGTCCCTCGACCGGATACTTGAAGTGCCAGAGATGTCCCTTCACCTCGACCTGCTGCACTTCGAGATCGGAGATGGCGGTGAGCAGCTTCGGGTCCCAATTGACCAGGCGCTTGTCCTTGTAGATCAGGCCGGCGCGATAAAGCTCCACGAACACCTTGAGCACCGCGCGCGAGAGCCCCTCGTCCATGGTGAAGCGCTCGCGCGACCAGTCGCAGGAGGCGCCGAGCCGCTTGAGCTGGTTGGTGATGGTGCCGCCCGATTCCGCCTTCCAGGCCCACACCTTCTCGAGGAATTTCTCGCGGCCGAGCGCGCGCCGGCCCGGCTCCTGGCGCTCCATCAGCTGGCGCTCGACCACCATCTGGGTGGCGATGCCGGCGTGGTCGGTGCCGGGCTGCCAGAGCACGTCGCGGCCGCGCATGCGCTCGAAGCGGGCGAGCATGTCCTGCAGCGTGTTGTTGAGCGCATGCCCCATATGCAAGCGAGCCGGTGACGTTGGGCGGCGGAATGACGATGCAATAGGGCTTGCCGTCGCGCCGCTCCGGCCGCCCGCAACGGAACGCGCCCGCCTCCTCCCAGGTGGCGTAGATGCGGCCCTCGACCGCGGAGGGCTGGTATGTCTTGTCGATCATTGCTGTTCGGTTCCGGCGAATTCGCGGTAAAAAGCCCGCCGCGCTCCACCCTGTCAACGCCCGCCGCCGAATACGGGCGCGCCAAAGTAGCAAACAGCCCGAGTGAAGCCCCTATCCGACGCCCAGAAAGTCCCGACCCGCTCGATCATCCTGCTCGCGGGCGCCGGCTTTGCGAGCCAGGCCATGGTGCGGGTGACGGACTCGCTGCTGCCCGCAGATCGCCGCCGATTTCGGCACCACCGTGGGCGAGGCCTCGATCGTGGTCGCCGCCTATGCGCTGAGCCACGGCTCGATCCAGCTCATCATCGGCCCGGTCGGCGACCGTTTCGGCAAATATCGCACCGTCGCCGTGATGTGCGCGCTCGCCACCGTCCTGGTGGCGATCTGCGGCACCGTGCAATCGCTCTCCGCGCTCGCGATCGCGCGCTTCGCGTCGGGCGCGGCCGCCGGCTGGATCATTCCGATCTCGATGGCCTATGTCGGCGACGTGACGCCCTACGAGCGCCGCCAGCCGATGCTGGCGCGCTATCTCTCCGGGCAGATCATCGGCCAGCTGTTCGGCCAGGCCGCGGGCGGCGTGCTCGGCGACCTGCTCGGCTGGCGCAACGTGTTCTTCGTGCTCGGCGGCAATGTTCGCGCTGGCGACCGCCGGGCTCGTCTTCGAGCTTCTGACCAATCCGCGCACCCGCGCGGCCGGCCACGCGGAGATCGGCGCGACGCGGCTTCGTCGCCGACTATGCCGCCGTGCTCTCGAACCCGTGGGCGCGCTTCGTCATTCTCGCCGTGTTCATCGAGGCGAGCATCGCATGGGGCGCCTTCGCCTATGTCGGCGCCGACCTGCATCAGCGCTTCGGCCTGAGCTTCACCGCGGTCGGCCTGATCGTCGGCACGTTCGGCATCGGCGGCCTGATCTATGCGGCCAGCGTGCAGCAGCTCGTCAATCTGTTCGGGCAACCGGGGCTGGCGATCTTCGGCGGCGTGCTGCTTGGGGCTCGCCTATCTCATGCTGGCGCTCGGCGCGGCGTGGTGGCTCGCACCGATCGCGGTCACCGCGATCGGGCTCGGCTTCTACGCGCTCCACAACACGCTGCAGACCAACGCCACGCAGATGACGCCGGAGGCGCGCGGAACCGCGGTCGCGATCTTCTCCTCGGCGATCTATCTCGGCCAGACTGATCGGCGTCGCCGCGGGCGCGCTCGTGTTCGACCGCTTCCACGCGCGTGCCGCTGTTCGTCGGGACTGCGCTCGTGCTGCCGGTGCTGGCCTGGTGGTTTGCCGCGAAGCTCAAACGGCGGAAAGTCGCGAACGGCGAATAGCGCTAATCGGCCTATCCTCGTCCGCGCGAAACCCGCTCGATCTCGGCCCGCACCAGCCGCTCGACCATGCCGGGCAGATTGTCGTCGAGCCAGGTCTTGAGCATCGGCCGCAGCATTTCCCGGACCAGATCCTCGAGCGTGCGGCCGTTCTGCACCAGCACCGTCTGGGCGAGCGTATTGAAGGCGGAATCGACCGCCGCGCTCGTCGACGCGGAGATGAGGCCGCGGTCGCCGCCGTTCATCACGGGTCGCGGCTCCTCGATCCGCGGCGGCGCCGGCTCCGGCGGCGGCTCAACCGGGTTGTCCTCGAAGACCAGGTCCGATTGACCGTCGATAGTGCGGAAAGCCGGCGCGGACGCCGAGCGCGACGTGGCCATCTGCTCGGTCAGGTCGAGAATGTCGGACGCCGGCTCTTCCTCCACGGGAGGCTCCGGCGCGATGTCGCCTGCAACTGGGCGAGCATCGTGTCGATCTCCTCCTCCTTGATCTCGGGCTCGGGCGGCGGCGCCGATGCGCGCGGCACGGCGGCACCGGTCGCGGCGGCGGCAGCGGGCTCGCTCGCTTTCGGCGCGGTTTTGGCCGGGTCGTCGTCGGCAATGATTCTGCGGATGGAGGCGAGAATCTCCTCCATCGAGGGTTCTTGACCCTTCGCAGGCTGTGTCATTGTCCGCATCCCCACTCGGGCCGCTCGGGCCCGAGGTCCACCTGTGAACCCCGAACGAATCAGTCGCGAAACACTCTATCCGTTGGAGTCGAAAGGAGTATGGCATGCCGAAGATCGAACGCAAACAAACTGTTGTGGATGTGGATGACTGACATGTGCGTCGGCGACTTGTGTGGCTTTCGTGCAATCGCGCAACGCAGGTCGAGCGAAAACGCCGAGCGAAGACAGCGTCGGCTGGAACGCACACCGATTCGGATGAACGTGCGCTAACGCCCGTCGGGCGTGCGCACGCCGCCCCAGGCATCGCGAACCTGTTGATAGTGAACCATCGGATCATAGACCTGGATCTTCAGCCCGAGGATCTGCGGCGACAGGCTGCCGATCGCCGCCAGCACCGTAGTAGGACGCCACCACGCGGTCGCGTTGCGCGGTGACGAGCGCCACCCGCGCATTGACGAGATCCTGTTGCGCATTGAGCACGTCGAGCGTGGTGCGCTGGCCGACGCGGGCCTCCTCGCGCACGCCGTTGAGCGCGATCTCGGCGGCCGTCACCTGCGCCTGCGTCGCGATGATCTGCGCCTTGGCGGCGTCGAGCTGGCCCCAGGCCTGGGTCACCGTCGACTGCACCTGATCGCGCGCGGTGTCGAGATCGAGGCGACGTTGCCCGAGCGTCTCCTTGGCCTGCCGGATGGTGGCGTATTCGGCGCCGCCCTGATAGATCGGCACCGAGAGCTGGGCCGCGACCGATGCCGACAGCGTCTCCAGCACCGAGAGCGAGCTGGTCGAGCCGATAGCTCTTCTGCACGTTGCCGACCGCGGACAAGGTGGGAGAGAGCGCGCCCTCGGCGATCTTCACCTGATAGACCGCCGACGTCGACGTTGTACATCGCCGTGGTGATCGGCGGATGCTCGGTGCGTCCGCGCGCGATCGCGCCCGGGAGCGTCGCGCGGCGAAAGCCGATCGACCGGCGCGGCGGGCGCCAGCCGTGCCGGGGCTCGCACGCCGATCACCTGCCGATACTGCGCCTGCGAGGTGACGTAGTTCGATTCGGCAAGCGCAAGCTGCGAGCGGCCGGCGGCGAGGCGCGATTCGGCTTGCGCCACGTCGGTGCGCGTGACCTCGCCGGCGTTGAAGCGGTCGCGCGTCTGCCGCAGCGTCACTTCGAGCACATTCACGTTGCTGCGCTGCAGCTCGAGGATCGCCGCGGTCGCGCAGCAGGTTCATGTAGGCCGTGGCGGCGCTGAGCAGCACGGTCTGCTCGGTCGTGCGCAGCGTCTCGCGCGCGGAGAACACCTGGCCCTCGGCCTGGCGCGTGCGGTTTGCGGTCTGGAAGCCGTTGAACAGCGTCTGCGTGGCGGTCAGACCGTAGTTCTGCACTGCGACGGCGCCCGTGGTCTGAGTATAGACGGGGCCGGCGGCGGTCTGCCCCTTGGTCAGCGTGTCCAGATACTGTTCGGTCAGGCTCGCCGTCCCGCTCACGCGCGGGCGATAGCCCGACAGCGCCGTCGGCGACGTTCTCGTCCGTCGCGCGGGTCGCGGCGCGTTGCGCGTTGAGCTGAGGATTGTTCTGGTAAGCCTGGATGAGCGCGCTTTCCATCGTGGCGGAGCCTGCTCCCCCGCCGATGCGCCCGTTGGCGACGCCGAGCTCGGCCGCGCGCGACATGACCGACATCGCGGTCGTGGCCAGCGCCATCACGATGAGCGCAGCCATGGTGAGCGCAGGAATGGCGCACGCAGCCGACGCGATCATCCGCGCCCGCCCCGCCGGCACCCGCCGCCCCCGATCACCACCCGGCAACATAAATGCACTCCACGCGTCACCCCGCCCCGGACCGCCGAGGTCGGAACTGCGCGAACGTTTGGCGGCCAATGATAGCCATAGTTGGGGCGACAGGGCGGACGATCCCCCGGGAAAATGACGCATCTGCGAGAAAAGAATGCGCTTGGTGCTTTCGAGCCACACTCCGGCGCTTGCGGGCAAAATCAAGGCTGTGGAAAAGCCGATCTAGAACACGAAAGCTTGCGCTGCTGCAAAGCCCGGTAGCAACGGCGCGGCGGCGTCGAAGATCGGCCATCCGCTCACATCGCCACCGACCGCGCGGTACAGCATCGCACGGCCCAACGGCGCACGCCCGAGCACGACCACCAGCCGGCCCCCCTCCGCAAGCTGGCCGCAGCAGCGCATGCGGAACGACCTCGGTTGCGCCATTGACGAAGATGACGTCGTAGGGCGCACCGACTTGCCAACCTTGCGTCAGTGGACCGGTCACAACGGTCACATTGCTCGCGCCGATCGCTTCGAGATTTTCGTCCGCTTGCCTCGCCAAAGCGGGGTCCTCCTCGAGCGCGACCACGGAATGCGCGAGGCGCGCGAGAATCGCCGACGAGTAGCCGGTGGCGCAACCGACATCGAGCACACGGTCGCTCGTTTTCACCGCCGCGGCCTGGATCATTTTCGCCAGCACCATGGGCTTGAGCAGGCGGCGCGCCGTGCCATCGTCACCGGGACGTCGAGGTCGAGATAGGCCAGGTCGGCCTTGGATTCGGGCACGAAGCGCTCGCGCGGAAGCTCCAGCATCGCCGCGATGATGCGCAGATCGGTGACGTCGCTGGTGCGGACCTGGCCGTCGACCATCATGCGGCGCGCCGCGGCAAAGTCGATCATCGGCGGGGTTCCAAGCGGGGTACGAAGGCCCGTGTCTTAGCGGCAACCGGCGCGAAAAGGCAAGGCGTGGCGAGCGCGCCCGGGGGGCCCTGCGCCTGCGGTTGCCCCGCCCGAACTCGCTCCTGTATAGCCGGCCCCTGGCGGAACGCCGGACGGGTCGTCCCGACGCTGCAATTGCGCTGCTCGACATCCCGCTAGATGTTTCCCTGGGGCCACGTGGCGGAGTGGTTACGCAACGGTCTGCAAAACCGTGTACCCCGGTTCAATTCCGGGCGTGGCCTCCAAATAAATCAATAGTTTAGCTGTGTGTCGTTAGAAGCGAAAAGTCCTCGTCAGCGTTTCGTCAGCGTGCGCCGGAATGGGAAAAAAATGGCAGAGGGCCCACCAAAGACACCCGACGGCGACATGCCCCCTCCCCCGAGACGTCAGCCGGGGTCGGAATGGTTCTTGAACGATCAGACCATTGCTCCTCCACAGCCCAGGACCAATCGTGCAATTCTGCAAGCGAACGAGCTGGCGGCGCCGGTCGGTTTCCCGTCTCCGGGGCCGCCTCTCCCAAAGCCGATTACCATCACCCCCTCGCCACCGGAGCCGCCTCTTTCTGAGAATTTCATCGCGGGAGTGAATCGCACCGATACTCCCATCCCGCTGCGAGAGCCGGCGCCCGTCCCAGCCGAGCCTACGGCATCAACAACCCCGATCGTGAAACTGACAGGAGCAGGCGGGTTGGTCGCCGAGGCGACGGTTATCCCGGCTCCCGTTCCGATCGTTCCGACGGTCTACCCACAGGGGCCGGGCGGCGCGGTCATCGTCCAGAACCACATCACGATCAACATCAACAGCACCGAATTCAGGGAGCTCAATTCCAAGCTGGATGACGTGATCGGACTGTTGCGCAGCTCAAACGAGATTTCCGGTGAAGTACGAGACCAGCTCATTGCCGAGATTAGAGCCGGCCAAGCGCTTCTCGAAGCGCCGAAGCCAGACCCTGAGCTGATCGACATTCTTCTAAAGCGACCGCTCCTATTCATCGGCAAAACGGCATCGGGAGCGGTGATTGGTGCAACGGCGACTGCGGCGCTTGCGCTGCTCGGCAGACTGACCGGAGTATGGTGAACCGCAAGCCGAGCGCCACCTCGCGCTCAAGGGCCGCCAGCGCCGACATGAGCAGCGGAGTGCGGTTGCCGTACACGTCATCGGCCAGTGAAGAGGTCGAAGTCTAAACCGTCGGCTATCTGGGGCTCGGCGCCGCGGTCAATACGCGGGGGACGCGGGTCATAGTTGCCGTCGTCGGCGCCGGGAGCGCGGCCGTAGGTCTCGCACTCGTCCAACCGCCGACCGGATCGGCGCATCATGAAGGAATAGCGCGCGGCGCTGATTAGGTCGTCGCGCAACCGAACGATTTTGTAATCTTCGTCCCGATGGTAGCTCAAAATTTCCTCGCCGAGCTCGCCCATGTGCGTCGCGATCGAAAAACAGCCGCGCTTCATGTAGCCGAGCATTTCCTCGATCGCGGGTTCGGTATGATAATTGCCGCTGCCGTGGTTCTGCGCGTGCGTTCCTAGCATCGGCGCACCGAGCCGGCGGTACACGTCCGCGAGCGGTTGGCCTGACCCTTTTTCGGTCTGCAGTCCATCGTGCGGCCACGCGATCGGAATGCGAAGGCCGCGGCATAGCCCCGCGATTCGCTTCACATGATAGAACGCCTCGGCGCGCTCCATTTTGAAGCCATCCACCACGAAGAATTCCTCGGTGTCATGCACCCACGCGCACAACGCGGCGGCGAACGGATGGCCGTAACCGAAATCGATGCCAAACCATCCATCGCGCCCATGACTTGACGTCGGTATCGGGCTTGAAGTCCCGCATCAGGCTTTCGATCGGGAATGGGAAGACGCGAGCGATGCCGAGTTGCGGAATGCCGTGAATGCGCGCCTCGCGCTCGTGCGGAAGGTAGCTCTCCTCGAGCGTCGCGCGCCGCTCTGCACTGATGTGCCGCGCCTGGTGCGCCTCGATCCGGGTGTCGCTGCGATCAGGGCTATACTCGTTGAGGAAGCGATAGGTCAGCTCGCCGCCGCCCTTGAGCGGCGTTTAGCTCAGGAAGAGGATCCCGTCGGTTGCGGTCGTGCGGGCCAGGAGCTCAGAATAAATCTCTTCCGAGCAACGCTCATCGATCCAGATCCAATCGACGCTTTCCGACTGCATCTTTTCCGAACGCATCTCGAACGATTTGAACGTGATGCTCGACACGCCATCTTTCACGCCGTTGGTCTCGTGCACGATGTTCAATGTGTCGATCGCACCTGTGCCGCCGGGAACCATCACCGGCTTGCCGGCGAATGCGGCGAGCGGAATCGTGCCACTGCCGAACTCGCCCCCTCGCGATGTCAGCTGACGTTGCGGGCCGTCGCGCACCAGCTGCGCCGTCGGGCCAATGACCCATCCTCGCGTCGGCTTGTTGAACCGCTTGCCCTTCCACCACTTCGGATAGGCGCCTGCCGCATGACAGGGTCCCGCTTCGAACGCGCACGCAAGCGACTTTCCCACTTGGTTGCCGCCGCGGATGAGCCGCTGGTGGTGTGTCTTGCCCTCGGCGAAGAATTTCAGTTGAGGCTCGTAGAACTGCGCCGGGCCCCGGAAGTCCGCGAGATGGAATTTCTTGCGATACTCCGCGGACGTGAGCGCCTGGCGCGCGAGTTTGAGAATGCGTGCAGGATCGGGGGTGTCGTCGGCCATCAGACTTCCTCGGCGACGGGCGCGATGTGGTCGATCACCTTGGCGTTGCTCGCGCGCCGCGTCGTGTCAGCCGCTTCAAGCCGCTCGAGGCGATCGAGGCCGTTCGTGCCGAACAGGTCGATCAGCTTTTCGCGCGCCGTACCGAGCGATCGCAACGCACGTAGCTCCTCGAGCGCCTCCTGATCCGGGTCGAGGTGCTTGTGCGTGACCTCGATCAGCTGCTTGCTTTCGACTGGATCGGCGCGGTCGAGCACCATGGCCACGAAACGCGCGTGATCCTTGTGATCCGGATTGCGAATCCCGGCATGCACCGCCTTGACCGCTTCGGGCGCACCGCTGCGCAGGAGCTTGCGCGACTCCTCGGCGATCGCGGCAATCATCCGGTCGTCGCGCATTCGTGCCCACGCCATGTGAGCGAGAGCTTTCGGCTTTGACTTCGGGCTGCCGAAGCCTGCAGCGCGCGCAGCGCGAGCTTGCGCACCGTAGTTGTTCTTGGCGCCGTTTCTGAAGGTTTCCAGCACGTAGAATTCGACGAACGCGCGCCAGCGATCGTTGGGCAGAGCCTTCATTGCGGGGCCGAGCTCGCCCCAGTCTGCGTCGCGGCGTGCGGGCGTGGTCACTTCGTCGGTGCGTCCTCGACGCCGGCGACGATAATCGCGTTCCAGACCTTCCAATTGCGCACGGCAACAGGATTGCCAGCCTCCAACGCTTTGGTGAATTCACCGTCACGGAACGCACGCGACTTCAGTGATTTCGCGAGGAAAACCTCCTCTGCAGAAAATTTCTTGCCACTGAGAGCTTCCCCAATTGCAGTGTCGCCAAAGCCGAGATCGCGCAAGTCGGCCACGTAGGAGGCGACGGCGCGCGGCGGCAGTTGGCCATCCGTAGTCGTATGAAACAGTTGCTTCGACGGCGGCGGAATGTTGGCCGAGGCGGCAAGCTGTTGCAGCCTGTCGAATTCGTTCTTCGCTTCGGCATTGCCAGCGAACAGCCGCTCGCCGAATTCTCGGTCGGCGATCAACACGTCGAGCCGCCTGCGGGCATCACTCGGAGTTTGCGGCGCGATCGGCGGCGCCGGATTGCGGGCGGTCTCGATCGCGGCAAGCTTTTCGGTCGGCTCGGCGGGCGTCATCGCTGCGGCGGAGTGATCCGTGAATGAGGGCTCGAAAGGCATGGTCACGCTCCTCCATTCGTTGGCCGCGGCAGCTGTCGCACGGCGGCCGCAACGCGCGATTCCATGATTTCGGCTTCGAATTTGTACCGCTCGGCGTCGGCGTCGGACGCGGCGGTCGCGTCGCCTTTCAAGTTGGCGAGCCGCGCCTGCTTGCGACGCAGGTCCGCGATGATGGCCTTGCCTTCCGCGATCGATTCGGGCGTGGCCTGCACGTTCGGCAGCACCGAGCCGAACAGCGGCGCCTCCGGCGGGGGCTCCTGGCGCGCGGCCTCGGAGACGTAGTGTCTAATCTGGCCGCTCGGCGTGCGGTCTTCGATCTTGGCCCGGCGCCGCAAGAACGCGACCAGGTCGCCCGGCAGCGCCACAGTGAGTTGCTCCATCTCCGCCATGCTGCACCTCCATCGATATGGAGGGACCATCGGATACCGTGAGCAACGCCGCAACGCACCGGAAGACCTGGGGAAAGGAGTGGCGCGGAGCAAGCCGAGCTGTCGGCCCGGCAACGGCTGGCCTCGCCGGCCCCGCGCCCTCCCGATTATCGCGCCGTCATCCGGTCGGTTGGCAACTCGGCTGGACCGGCTTGTCCACGCGGCGGCGCGAAGCGGTATCCGAGCAGGGGCGAGACATCTGATTTAACCATAAGAACAGAGCGTCCATCCGCTCAGCAGATTGTCGTTTAAATTCTCAACCTAAGCCCGCCGACATAGTCACTGACACCTGTGTTGGCGGGTCAGGGCCGTCTCGGATGATATTGCGTCTTGGGACGGCCCGCTGGGCTGGGAGGCCCCACTTGTCGCAGGAGTGCGCGTCATGTGGCCAAGTGCAGGCGTCGATTTCTTCGATCAGTACTGGCCCTACGCAGCGCTTGCTGCTCTAGTTGCTGTCTTAGTGCTGCTTTGGAAAACATGGAACAGAGTCCGCAGCATCGAAGCCCAAGTGACTAGGCTGCAAACGGACGTAGTTCAACTGCAGGATATCGAATCGCGTCGGCTACTTGCTGCAGTGAGATCGGGTCCGCTCGCAGTCATTCAAAGCAACGGCCCTGATAGCCAGTCGATCGTTCCAGAGGCCATGTCATCCAGCCAGCCAAGTCAGGTGACAATTTTGAAGTCCCTTCTTCGGACGCTGACAGAGTAATGGGACCGCTGGGCTGGGCACAAAAAAGCCCGCCGGCGGTGCCGACGGGGGGCTAAGGCATGTCCCCGAGGGATTCAATTAGGGACAAGCCGACGATACCTGAGTCGCTGGAGCAGTTCAATTAGCACCTGCTGTGAAGCAAGCGCGGGGCAAGCCGAGCGATGAGGCTCGGCAACGGCTGGCCTCGCCGGCCCCGCGCCGTCCCGATTATCGCGCAGTCATGAAGCGGTCGCGCAAGCTCATGGGCTCAAGTTGTCCACACCCCATATTATGAAAAGTCCCAGGCTGACTTTAGAGTCAGGAGCGACGGGCTGCGAAGCGCGGATCGCTACACAATGGACAACCTCGTTTACGATCTGGGGACCGCTCTTGCGCAATTTGCTATGACCTTGCGCGCCATCGTCCGACGGTTCACCGCACTGGCGGTCAAGCTCGTGATCGAGGATGAGGAGCAAATGCCCTCCCATAAATTCCACGTCGGCGAGATCGTCTCCCTTAAGCCGGCAGTCAGCCGGAACGTACCGGGCGGCGTTTATGAAGTGATCAAGCAACTCCCCGGAACCGGCAGCGAGTTCGAGTATCGCATCAAGAGCGCGACCGAACCGCATGAGCGCGTGGCGCGGGAAAGCGAGCTGACCAAAGCTTAAACGGCACGGCGCCGAGGGGGCGACGCGTGCGAAGCCATGAGGATGGTCAGGGGCGTCAAGCGCATTCCTACTGATCCTGTTCGGGATCACTCTCGGTGTGTCCTATTGCCTGAACTGAAGACACATTCGGCAAATCGGCGGCCCAATGACCCCTCGCGCGCGCCAGACTTTCGAACCCGCTACGATGAAAGGCCGGCCTTTTGCTCGTCGGCGTCTTCGCACTCACGGGCTGTACTGACAACGACACTATACGCTGTACCGAAACTCGCCCGCGTTTTCCGATATGCGTATGCGGCCGGTACGTATTCTTCCGCATAGCCCTCCTGTGAGATACCGCTAATGATGGCGGCTGATGGAAACATTCTAAGCAACAGCCGGGCCCTCTCCTTGATCGAATGCGGAACGCTCAACGAATCGGGGGCTTATCATGACCTTCAGTAGCTTGAGCTTCACTCAACGAACAGCCGCCAGGGAAGGCGACGAAGCCGACGAGATCCGCGCACTCGTTGCCAAGCATCTCGACGTCGATGCCAAGCAAGTCACCGATGAAGCGCGCCTCAGGGACGACCTGGGGGCCGACTGGCTTAATCGTATGGAATTGCTGATACGGATCGAAGATCAATTTGTCGGTGTGGAAATCATGGACGATGATGCCGATCAGATTGAGACCGTTGGCGATCTCATCCGCTACATTGAAGATATGCGGGTCGGATCGATGACGGGGCGTCGTCGGACCTTTGCGGGGTGACGTCACGAACGATTGTCTCAGTGCCCGCCAGCGAAGCCGCCGTGCTCAAATATTTTCAGGCGATCGCGCCTATGGGATTGTCGTGCCCGATGATCCCCGCGTGGGGTGAGTTGCTCACGTGGGTTAAAATCCGCGTTCCTCACCAGGCATTCGGCCGTTCGAACGTGGCACGGAAAAGCAACTTCTTGGCGTGCGGCAACAAGACAAAATCCCGGTTGGTGCTACCAAGCGCGACAGACGTGGGGCCGCAGAAATTTCGGCATGACCGAGCCGCCCACCTGGTAGCAAAAACATGCATGTCGAACAGATTGAGCGGCTTGAGGCCGAGAACGAGCGCCTGCGGGCCGCGATTAAGGAAGCGCAAGAGGCAATCGAGACCTACAGTGCGAGCGGCCCGGGATCGATCGATTTTGACGCGATCCTCGCTCGGCTGCGGGCTGCCCTTGGCCCGGCCCAATGACGCATCTTGAGCGCAAACACGGCGGGTAGTCCATGAGAATGGGCAAAAAATCCTTGCATCTGTGACAAACGTCACACCTAGCCGTCCCGTGAACAATTTATACTAACCTGAGTGGAAGCCCGCCTCGTCATGTTGGGCGGCACAATCCAGTGCTTCGCGCAACCGAGGGGCGGCCTTTAACGAAGCCGAAGCATGACCACCACCGGGACCGGCACGCCAGTTCGTGTCCCCTTCAAGTACCACCGGTTGATGAGAGTAAGCCCATGCGTTCCCCCCCATCGTTCATGGTCAAGTTTTGCTTTGCCAGAGCCGCAGAATGCCGCCGCAACGCCGAGCAAGCAACGGACCCCGTTCGCCAACGGTCCTGGTTGGAGATTGAAGGCGAATGGTTCTTTTTGGCGCGCAGCTATGACAGCGAGCATCGCGCGCCAGCTTGGCGAGCATCGCGCGGTTTGGCGAGCATCGCGCCGTCCATGACCCCATCTTGAACGCCGCGGCGCGCGGCCGGTGCAATGTAACCGTCGCACCGCGTTCGGCCTCTTGCGCCAGCTTCCGTCCTATGCGGTGATGGCGAACCACGCCGCAGAGCGCGGGGGCGTCCGTCATGTCATGGAGCTTCCTCTGGGGCCTGATCATCGGCGGGATGATCGGCGCCACAATCGGCGTTCTGATCATGGCTGCGTTCCAGATCAATAAGCCGGACGCAGGACCACGTGACCCATCTTGAACGCCGCGGCGCCTTCACGCTCGCATACCAGCAGATTTCGTGTTTGGGTCGATCTGATATAGCGTTGCGCAAAGCCTGACGGCCGCTTCGCTGAAAGCGACATAGTCGAGCCGGCCGCCGAGACGATTGTCCACGGTGGAACTGGCGTCTGCGGTCCCACCACTATCGACGTGGGTCCAATTGGCTGGCTTCTTTCCCCTACCGCGAAAATATTCAATCGCGTGCTCGTTCTTGTCTCTCAAGATATCGACGTCGGCTTCGAATGAATCGATTTCACGAAATGCATCGTTGCTTACAATCCCAAGCCGACCGACCCAACGTCGGTAACTCACAAGCTGATAGGCGGCATTGATGAACAGGTGGCGTTGCGCGTTGAAGGAATGCATAGCTCGCCGTCGGGCGCGTGCTGCGGCAAGGTGTTCCGCCGCAGAAGGTGAGAGGTCGGGTGGCCGAAGTAACTGTGCCCGCGCGGCATCAAGGCGGTCCCGCTGTTGGACAACAGCTTCCGCCCACATCAAGAGGTTTTCGAATGCAAGCCAACGCTGGGATTCCTCTTCATTTAGCGGCATCATTTTGCTTATCGGTCGTTACTTGCGATGATCCCCGCGCTTTAGCGATGGCCGACGTGATTGTTCGAGTCAAGCCTGCCGAATGTTGACCACCGTGCCGGCCGCGGCAGGCTTGGCGCAGAAGTCCGCCCCTGGCGTCAGCGTGCCGCTGCTCTGACGTGCTCCACTCGCCCTTCCCTCCTGTCCGATCTTAAGAAGTCCGAGCACCCCCCACCGATCGCGGTTTTCATCCTTCCGGCGGGCAGTGCTCGGCACGGAGCGGGCGCGCCATGTCGATCAAGCGGGCGCCCAGCCCCATGATTCGGTCATGGGTCACTTATCCCGAGATCCCGCAGCGCGTGAATGAACGGCTCATGCGGCAACCCGTTGATTTTCGCCGACGAGATGGCCGCGCGATAGAAGGCCTGCTCCGCGCTCCGCACGGTCGCCTGCGACGCGCCCCGGACGACCACCGATTGCCGCACGCCCTCGGCTGCCGCGCAGGCGTCGTCATGCACCCGGTGCGTCTTGGTCTTTATCACAGCCATGATGTCCTCCTCCGTTCCCGCGACCGCCGCCGGCCAAACCAGCTTGCAGCGTATCCCAGGCGACCCGCAGCGCCGCCACGTGCGCCTGCGTCGGGCTCGCGCCGTCGGCCTCGAGCGTGGCAACCGCAGCCTCGAACGCGACCGCGTTGTCGTGCGTGGTGTTCCCGCTTCTCGATTGCATCACATCCTCCTCACGCGCCACGCCGCGCTTCCGTCCACTCCCGGCCGTGCCCGTCAGGGGGCCGTCACATGCTGAGAATTCATCGGTCGTGTCCGCCTGGTCAGCGCCGGCGGGGGCCGTCACATCCCGAATTCAGCCTTGCCGTCGCCGGGGCCAAAACGCCGGGCCGCACACATCACGCCGCGCGCGCATCGCGGGCAAGCTCCTTGGCACCGTCCTCGATCAGGATCCGCGCCACCTGCGCCGGCGTCGTGCGACGAGCCTCCGCAATGCGCTCGATCACTTCGCGCGCCTCAGCGTCGATCCGCGTCGTGATGCTTTCCCGCCGCTGCTTGTCGGCCATGGCCGCGCCTCCGATTGAACGCACGCAATGGAGACGATCACGCCATTCGCCGCAACGCACCCGCCGGCGCCCAGACGTGGGTAGGTAATCTCCCGGATACCCGCTTCTCGTTTCCGGCGGTTAAATGCGTGACTTGCCAGAGGGCCGCCCGCCGGGTGGCGGCGAATAGAACCCGGTCACCTCGATGTTTGCGCGCGCGGCCGGCTCCAACCCAAGAGCCGGCCGCATGCCATTGGCAAAAGCCGCCGCGCATCGCCGCGCCTTACACCGATCATTAAAACTTTTCTGGTGCAAACATCGCCGGCCGGATTCCCGCAAAGCATCCGCGCCACGTCGCGCAGCCCCCGGTCGGCATGGCGTCCCCGTCGCGCCGGCCGGGGCCTTCCCCTTCCGCTCCGCACGCAGCCGGCGAACAGAACGCGTCCGGTATTTTTACCAAGCCCGAACGCCCGCGTTTGCCAACCGTTCGCAAAGTTCGCACACCGCGAACGCCCGGTAATTTACCGGTCACGCTTCGTTCCACACGTCGCCCAAAACCGCGCCACCGCCCAATGCCCACCGCCCAAAACCGCACCAGCAAACGCCCCACCGGCTCACTCGGTACGCCTACAAACAACCGACCATGGCAAGTCTCCGGGTCAACCCTGAGACTTCGCAGCCCCACCCCGAGGCCAGGTCCCAGCATGTTAATTTTCTCGTCTCGGTCCGAGGGGCTCACCGCCAGCGAACGCCGCCGGCGAACAGAACCCGACCCCAATCTACAGGCCCGCTCGCGGCATTCGAACATCCCGCGAACGCCCCATTGTGCAAGGCTTGCGGGGACGTACCGTGACCGATGGGGTATGCTGATTTCATCGGATCAAGGAGGGTGTCATGGCCGACCAGAAACCCATTCTCGAGGATCCCACGAATGAAAAGGAAATCTTCGCTAGCGAGGTCGCTGGTGTTGGATTTGTACACGGAAACATCGTGATAACGTTCGCAAATATCAGGTTTGATGAGCCCGTCGGGGGCCAACCCCCGAAAATCCGCCGCTTCGTCGCTAGTCGTGTTGCCCTTACAAACATCGCCGCGGCGCAGCTGCGTGACCAACTCAAAGACATTGCCAACAGGATTGAGGCGGCAACAGCCAAATCCGGCGACAAACCAAATTGAGCCATCAAACATGTCTCTGCCCAAGATTTACACCGACGAAAACGCAGCCCGCAGGCCACCAGCACAGCAGCACAGCCCATAAAGTCGTTGACCATACCTCCGCGTGTGCAAGGCAAAACATGCAACCACAGTGAATTGGGAAAGGCCGCCGCTATAGCGGAACAGCAGTGAGAATCCTATAGAGAGCGCCGTTTTCGACCCAGGGGGGTGGGTACCCCCGGTCTTTCTGTTGATATCATTGCACAATTTTGCTCGCAGCCTACGCATCGAACATGGCTCGATCGCATACCAACAACATGGCGAGCAGCATCACCGAACGGGCAAACATGTGCCGTGACGCTCGCAAGCACCTGATATTGCAGCCGTGGCACCATTGCCCGCGCACCTTGGACCCAATGGCGGACCCAACAGCCCCGATTTGACGCGCGTGGACAGGCAACGAGCGCACCGTTGAACCTCAACATCCCTCAACAGCCCGAGTTAACAACTCCCAATTCTCGCCGACGTCATGCGCGTAAGCCGACATTGCCAGGCGATATCCACGGAGCCAGCCAGTTTTCCCCCACCCCCCACCCCCCACCCCCACCCCGGTCTTTCTGTCGGAATTGCCCGAGATCGCGCGCGGCGATCATGCGGCAGACATGGCTCGCGCGGACCATCAACATGGCCCATCGCCAGGCGGAAACACTGACCAACCACTGACGCAGCAACTCGGTTGATCGAAAATGCCCAACAATAGCGGGCAATCTCGATGCTGCGTACCCGGTTTTGGCATCCGCAAAGGCTACCGCCAGGTCCTACCTCGAGCGGCCGAGTGGATGCGCGTGGACGGGCAGCGAGCGCGATCGGACCGGCGACGCGATGTCTACACCCCGAGGGAACATTGCCGGGGCCGCGTTGATGCCCGTCGATGACTGCCGAGGTGTCTTGCCGCCGTTGAGAGTGCGAACATGGGTGCGAACATGGTGTTTTTGGTGGTGGTGCCACGAACATCGCGAACATCGCGAACATCCTTATGTTCGGCCATGTTCTGAGGGGTGTTCGCCGTAAGGAAGCGTGCGAACGCACACGCCACCCCCTAGGGGGGCGTTCGTGTGTTCGCGTTCGGTCAGGTTGGTTCTTGTTCGAAGGGTCGTGCCGACCTCTTGTCGTGCGGCCCAGCGTTGCCGCTAGTGGGCATGCTCATGCGATTCTCCATATCCAATCGGCACCCTCTGCCGAGCCGGCCCCGAACTGGGAGGGCGAGAGGCGATCGAGTGATCGTTTGAAGGCCATGCGCTTGGCGGCGGCGGCGTTGGCAGGGTCCACCTCATCGACCACATATCGGCGATCGAATTCCTCGCGCACATCGATCACCTTCGCGGCTCTGACGGGGGGCATGTTGGCGCGCGGGGTGATGATCCTTCCGCGGCCGTCCAGCGCCTCATTGATTGCGTCTTGAATGGCGCGTTGACCCTTGTTGGGTGCAGCGGTTTTATCGAGGCGGGATTTGCCGTCCGCTGGGACGACGTACATGCTGCCGTAGACCTCCCGGTCCGCGTCGAGCCCCAGTTTCACGAATTCGAGCTCAAAGGGCGAAAGCGGCCCCTGCTCGCCATCGCGGGCTTTGGCACACACGAGTTCGCGATTCGAGGTGCGCCCGCTCAGCGGATCGATGTCGGCCAGGACGCCCGTCACAACGTCGGCGCTTCCCTTCCAGGCGGAGGCGCCGCGGAGGCCGCTCTCCGGGTTCTTGCCGTAGTGATGGACCGGAGTCATGAGCGCGCCGGTTTCTTCACCAATGACCCGCATGACGTTGCAGACCTTGGTGGCTTCGGCGTTGTCATCCTCGTCTTTCATGCCGAAGGATGCGGCGACCGTGTCGATTACGACCTGCCCCAGCCGCACGCCGAAATCGCCCTGGAACCGTTCATTCAGCATCCTCAGCTGCCGAACGAACAGCTTGATGCCGTCGGCCGAGGAAAAGTTCGGTAGCTGATTCATCCAAGTAATCGGCAGCTTCTCCGTGATCGATTCCTTCGCCAGTGCGGCAGCGAAGCGATTGGGGATGAGCGCGCGCCCCTCTGCGGCGACGAAGGCGGTGCCCACCCGCTCGACAATCTTGCGTCCGAAGAACGGTAGAGGTTTAGCCAGGCACACGGCCTTGTGGATCTCGACGAACGTTTTCCCCGCGCTGGACTGTCCACCCGTGACGGCGACACCAGCTGCGGGAAGCAGGTTTTTGATCAGCTCGCGCGGCGGCGCTGTGGGCGCATCCCCGAGGAACGTAAAGGCCGCGGCAAGGTCGATTGCCGTCGTCGATTTCGGTCGTCGCGCCGTAATCCTCGGGGCTGTCGGGCGGCGGCGGGGGCTCGGGTTTTTGATTGCGTTCCGGCTGTCGCCTTGCCGGCCTCGACGGCGGTTTGACTTGGTGGCCCCCGGCCGGCTGTGCGGTGCTGTTCGTCCGGGCCAACATTTCGCGCTGCAGCTTCTCGCATCCTCGCGCAATGCTTTGGCGATCCTCCGCGGTCGGATCGCCGAGACCCGACCAGAGTTGCACCTCCGGCTTGCTGTATCCGCGCTCGCTCGCGACCCAGAAAGCGGCGGACATTCCATTCGAGAGTGTTCGCCAGACGAGCCCCGGCGCGTGCGATGCTGCGCCGTTCGGGACCGGCTTTTCGCGGCTGCGATGATAGTCACGCGCCGCCTCGCTCCAGCCTTCGTCCCAGGCCGCTTCGGCCTTCTCTTTCCATTCCGTCGTCATGATGCATTTCCGAAAACTTCGGCGAGGATTGCCTGGATTGCGTCCTGTCCGATTGCGTTGACCAAACCGCCGGCCTCGGCATCGGCCTGCAACACATCGACGGCCTCGTGCAGGTCGAGCTCACCGGCCACGAACAACAGACCTCGCGCTTTACACCGCGCGCGGAATGCCTCGACGGGATCGACCCGCCGGACGGCTGCCTCGTGGTGTGCGCTGCTCATGGCCCCCGCTCCTCGCCCGCGATGCGATCGAGCGCGCAGCCGAGCGGACCACTTGCGCGGCCGCGGGCGTCCCGCATCAGAGCGCGTCGAATAACGTCGAGCGGAACGCCGTGCTGCAGCGCCAAGCTTGCCAGGACCGCGGCATCCTGCGCGTTGATGCCGGCCATGGAGCCGGCCTTGTGGTTCTGCAGGAATATCTCGGCGAGGCTACCATCATCGAATTGCGACACCGTCGCCGTGAAGCTCAGTCCTTGCGCCTCCAGGTCAAAAGTCTCGGAAGCGCGGCGGTCGGGTAGACGACGGCGTGCGGCGGTCATTCGGCCGACTCCATGACCGCAAGATCGGAGTTTTCCAAAAGCGCGATAGCCGGCGACCCCTCCGCCCGGTCAGGCATGGGTCTGTAGCGAATGAACCTTGGCGGTTTCCCGCCGCTGGGGCGGTCCTCCACGGTCAGCCCCGCCGCCTCGCCGATCGAGCGGACGACCAGGCACAGGATCGAACCGCGCCAGGCCTGCAGGCGAGTTGCCGGATCGTGTCCGGCCTCGAGCAGCCGGCGGCAGAGCACCAGCACCGGCGCCGCCCCGGTGGCCGTGAGCCCGGCCGCGGTGCAGGTGTCGCCGAAGGCAAGCTCGGCGCGGATTGTCGGGGGCTTGCTGATCATGCTCATAGCCTCGCTTGCGTTCCGATTCGCGGCGGGCTAGATCACGGCTGTTCCGTTCCGTGACTTGGGCCCGCCTAGGCCTTGGTGGAGTGAAAGGGAATCGAACCCTCTGAGCCGGCGGTTTTCTGGACCAGGCTCGCGCAACCAGCGCCACCCCGTTGAAACGAAAGCGCCGACCCCGAGTGAAATCGAGGTCGGCGTTCGTGCATTCAGGCGGTGCGTCGATTGCGGACGGGCTGCTGCGTCTTCGCCTTCAACCAGGCGATCACACCGTCATCCGGATAAAGGACCGTGTTGCCAGCCTTGGTCCAAGCAGGACCAATTCCTTGCTTGCGCCACGACCGAAGCGTCCGGACGGTCTTGCCGATCCGCTTCGCTTGCTCTTCCTCAGTGATGTAGCCTGGGATGACCATCGCCTGCACCTTTGTTGAAGGTTGGTGCAGGCAGTCTCCCCCGGATGCCGATTACTTCCTTACGAGGATGAGGCAGATTTTCGGGCGGTCATTCCCGTAAATTCCCAGTTCGACCATAATCGGTCTATGTGGGCTGTCCTGTCGGCATCGGACATCCCACGCCAGCGTGCAACTACCTCGACACATTGCTCCCGCAGGTCCGGCCTGCGTTTCTTTTTTTTGAGCCAATACGCGGATCGCTCCGGCGCGGTTACCTCAAATAGGACGCCGGAAATTACGCGGATCGGTGACGATCTATCGCTGTTCGTCGGCTCGCCGGCCTCGAGCCCGACTATCAGATCGATCGCGCACTCAGCACAAAGCTGTTTGGCTCGATCTCGATTGTGATGGTCGCCAATGCCGCTTTTGTTGCGACGGATGTCGTTGCATCCACGCTGCAGGGCAGCGAGTCCCGTCAGCAGCGTTTCCTTAAAGTGAATTGCCGCAGGCGAATTGATGCTCGGATTCCAGCTAGGTCGCTGACCACGTGACGCCATGATGAACATGACATCGCGGGTTCCCTTCGGGGCGCCTTCAAGCTTCTGAAGCAGATCATGGGCCAAAGCCTCAATCTCCTCAGCGTACTTCTGATTGTCAGCTTGCCTGCCAAACAATGGCGGCTCGGCAAGCTGCATCGGAAGGAAGTGCTCAAGCTCGATGCGGGCCACCGCCTCGACTTGGCTCCTTGAGTACTTTTGCGAGCGCAAGTGGAGTGCGATCGTATCGACAATTTCATCGATCGCTTCGGCCACGATGCATCACCCCTTGATGTTCACGACCTCGGCGCCGCTCTTCCCTGCCCCGCTGATCACCTTGCCGATCTTCTCCGCAGCCTCGCGCAGCGGGTCGTCAGCTAGGTGTGCGTAACGTTGAGTGGTGCGCGCCTGAGTGTGACCGAGTAGCCGACCGATGATGGGAAGGCTCAGCCCCCCGCCGGCGCCGACGCTGGCGAACGTGTGCCTCAAATCATAAAGCCGCGCCTCCCTGCCATGCTCGTCTTTGCCGAGGCGCGCCTGCTTCCGGACGAAATGCCAGACGTGCCATAGCGCGGCCAATGGCTCGCCGGGGTTCTGCCCTGGGAAGACCCACTCGCCATTGCGTGTCGTGCGGAGCCGCTCAATGAGCTCGAGCGCCGGCGGGCTCAAGGGCAGTCTGTGGATCTTGCGCTGCTTGGTGTGAGCCGATGGCTTAACCCATGTGCCCGCCTCCTTGTCGAATTCCTCCCAGCGGGCCCGCATGGCCTCATCGGGGCGACAACCCGTCAGCATGATCAGGCGAGCGCAATCGGCGGCAACGCCGGGATAGTCGGCCAAGGCATCGGCGATCCGCTCCAACTCTCCTTTGCTGAAGAACCGCTCGCGCTCCTCCTCGTGGTTGCGCTCGATGCCTTTGCAGGGATTGCCCATGGCATGGTCGCGCCAAGGCTTGTTCTCGCCGCCCTTCGGCACCAGCGACAATGAGAACATCTTGCTTGCGACGGAGAGGATTCGATTCGCCCGGACGCGCCGCGGGCCGTGGCGACCGATCGACTCGCTGATCTTTCGGTGCATGTCCTGGATATCGCCGGCGTGGACGTCCGCCACCTTCGTATGCTTCCCGAGATGGTGGGCGATCTCGGCGAGCATCTTCTTTTCGTCGTTGATGCGCTGCTGGGCGATCGTCGTGCGCTGCTGGCCGGCTGTCTTGCGCGGCAGGTGATCGGCGATATAGCGGTCAATGAGGTCCTGGACCGTCGGGGCCTCACGGCGCTCGCGCTTCTCCAGGACGGGGTTATGTCCCTGGTCGATCCGGCGCCGGCGTTCGGTCGCCTCCGTGCGGGCAGCCTCGACCGACCAGGTGGGGTAGCGGCCGATCGTGAGGCGCTGCTCGCGTCCCTCAAGTCGGTAGCTCAGGAAGAACGATTTGACCCCGCTGGGATGCACCCGCAAGCCGAAACCCGTCGGCGCTTTCGGATGCGCGTCCCAAATCCAGCCGGGTTCGTTGAGCTTGTTCACGTCGGCAGTCGTCAGCACCACTTTCATGAAAATCCCTCCCGAGTCAGCGAACCGTCAGCGGCCCGAGTCAGCGATTCGTCAGTGTACGAAACGCGCCTCGACCTGCCATAGGGTGCTCTCGGTTTCCGTTTACTGCAAGAGCTTTCTCTTTAATTCCAACGCGTTTTCGCGGCCTCGGAGAAAAAGAAGTCAATGCCAAGGGGTTGAGCCAGGGGCGACTTTTGGTCTGCAAAACCGTGTACCCCGGTTCAATTCCGGGCGTGGCCTCCAACCTAATCAATCACTTAAAGAGATTATCCCTAAGGTCCAGGGCGGGACCTGAATTGCTTTAAATCGAGGCCGACCGACTGGCCTAACTCCGGGTTGCAGTCAGCCGCTGCCGCGAGCCGCTGCCGGTTTGAGTTGACATCCGCCGGATCAGCGTTCGCCCTTCAGCATGCCGGGCGACCGCCCTTTGCGGGGGCGGGGGCAATGACACTGTTCGTATTCGGGCAGTTCAGCGATGTGCATTGAATCTTCGATTTTAAAACAGCGGCGGAGAGCAGGACAAGATCGACCTGTCCGCCTACGGGTTTTCCAACTTCAATGCTCTCAACATCCACAACGCCGCTGTGTCCCCATCTTTTGTACGGTGGCGGCAAGACGACCAACGCGGCGATCATCGAGTTCTCGAAATTCGACCAGATCATTGTGATGGGTCGATGCCCAGCCCTTGTCGGCGGCGGACTTCATTCTGTGAGGCAGAGGTAAGCCCGATCCCAATTCCGCCGCACGTCGAGCAGCCCCGACATCACCGCCCGGCATTTGCGACGGGGGCGTCGGGGGCCCTTATCAGGGGCTGCAAGAATTCTAGTTCCGATTGAATTTTGTGCTATGCAGCGAAGTATTGCTGCTATGCGGCAAATATCGGTGATTCCTCTGGTATACCAGAGTATATGAGTGCTCAGAATCACTTAAGAGGCACGAATCGATGACGACGCTCGCTCATCCCGCCCCACTCGGCACCGCCCCTCGCCTGTTCAGCCGATTGCTCGGCTATTGGACGGACCTTCTGACCGGGATCGAGGAAGCCCGCGCCATGGCCCTGCTCTACCGGGACCTCGCCGCGCTGACGGACCGGGAGCTCGCGGCCTCCGGCCTCAGGCGTGAAGACATTCCGCGCGCCGTGCTCGCAGCCTTCAACGGCCGCTGAAATTTGGTGTGCATCGACGGCGCGACGGCGCCGTGGCCCCTGATTTGACGCTATGCAAGCCCAAGGGCCTTTGTTATAGGCGAACGCTCGCCTATCGCGATGGTCCCCGGTAGCTCAGCGGTAGAGCAACCGGCTGTTAACCGGTTGGTCGCTGGTTCGAATCCGGCCCGGGGAGCCACTCTCGTCCCATTCGCAAGCCGCCGTTGAACGGATGAGCACGCGCGACCGCAGCCGCGCGTGCTCGGACTCGTGTGAACGCAGTCTGCCGCCGTGATTGATTGGCCGCTTACTGCGCCTGGAGGCGGGGGCGGGTCGCCGCCAAATTGCCGGCCTCGACAGAATCGACGGCGCGTGTCCGGCCAACGCCGTTGCTCCGGCCGGTTTCGACGAGGGCCTTCTTCTCAGCGACGCGCTTGGCTTTCAGGTTGAGCTTCACGCGGATGACGCGGATGAGCTTGGCTTCGCGGCTGATGCTGATGCCGCTCTTGAGGCTTGTACCCTTGGCCTCGGCGGGGGTAGCGACCGAGGACAGGAGTGCCGCCCGTAACGACGGCAGCGGCAACGAGGGTCGTGATGCGAGTAATCATGGATATTATCCTTCTCTTTCTTGGGTTTTTTCGCCACAACAGCGGGACATCCGCTGCCCTGCGATGAGGGCAGTCTGGCCGGGCGCGACGCGCTGCCTTGTGATGAGCCGCACACCACATGCATGCCCGAGGGTCCGACGCATGCGTCTTCGCGCGCTTCCACACGTACCTGCGGTCCGCGGCGGGCTTTCATTCCGTTACGTGCAACGCCGAACTGCCTTCCCGCGCACTGTTCGGCATTTTTGCTCCGGACCCGCTCGCAGCGATGAACCAGATGCGACCCTCGGGAGACTAATGGGGGAGTTCCATCCCTCCCCCTTTAGCCCGAGGCATCCCCATGTTCACCGTCCCCGTCGAGCTGATCTGGCTGGCCGTAACCTTCACCATGGTGATGGCCGGATTTCTCGCCGCCGCTTCCGAGTAAGGCGCGCAGACCGATGTCCGCCCTACGACCAGCGATGCCGACCGTGCCGCCCCGGCAAGGAGCCCTCGGGGCGCGGCGGGACCGGCTTTTGCGAAGGGTCGCAACCGCGATCTCGATATTCACGGCCGTATTCGCGGTTCTGCTCGTGGCCGCCGCCGCGGTCGCCTTCGCGATCACCTGAACGACCCCACCTCCCCCGCATCCAGCCCCGTCATTATCGCGTCATGATCGCGGCCTATACGAACACTGTCGGCAGCGACAGTGCCTAGGTCGCGGATGTACCGGTCTTGGTGACAAAGCTGACGACTGAGTATTGCGTAAATGGGCCCGCCGGGAGCGATCCACGGCGGGTTTTCATTTTTGGGCGCATCATCCGGTCTTGCGAAGCGCCGCCTTTTCCGGTGCCGCCGGGCTGTAGAGGCGCGCGGGCGCCGGAAATCCGCAGGACGTGCCGTCCGTGACTTTGACCGTGTCCTCCCACGGCAAACGATATTGCCCGGCAGCGAGATCCTGCATGAACGTGTAGGGGCAATCCTGCGCGCCGCCTTTGACCGCGACGTAGCCGCGATGGCCGAATTGATAGATGTTGTTCTCGACGCCCCAGCAGGCGCGAGCCTCGTCGCATTGCCGCGGCCGCACTTCGCCGGTGATGATCTCGTCCGGGATGCCATTGCCAGTCACCAGCGGCACGCCGTCGTAGTTGACGATCATGCCCTCGCCCATCGAGTTGAACGATCCGTCGGAGCCGGCAAGGCAGACGTTCGCCGTGTACATCAGGTTACAGAACGCGTTGGCCTGGTTGGTCACCTGCCACGCGTGCCGGATCGGCGCGGTGTAGCCTGCGGTGCGCAACATGACGTTGGCACCCTTGTAGGCGGATTCCCGTGCCATCTCCGGGAACATGCCGTCGTGGCAGATGATCAGCGCCAGCTTGCTGCCGTTGGGGCCGTCGCATACCGGAATGCCGATGTCGCCCGGCTCCCAGGGCTCGACCGGAACCCAGGGATGCATCTTTCGATAATAGAGGCGGATGGTGCCGTGGTCGTCGATGATGATGCCGCTGTTGAACGGATTGCGTCCGGGATTGAGCTCCATGATCGAGAAGCAGCCCCAGATCCGGTTGTCGACGCAGGCCTGCTTGAACCGCGCCACCTCGGGGCCGTCGAGCGTGCACATGATCTCGGGGTTGGTATCCATGCTCAGCCCGTGCAGCGCGTATTCGGGAAATACCACGAGATCCATGGTGGGCAGATTGCGCCGCGCCTTGCCGACGAGATCGCAGATCCGATCGGTCTGCTTCGCCAGATCCTCCTTGCTGACCACCCATGGATTCTGCAGCTGAACCAAGCCGATGACGACCCCGTCCGGCGCCTTGTTGAGACCGCCTAACCCGCTCATGCGAACCTCCTGTTTTTGACGTTTGCACCGAAGATTCCCATGCAATTTGCGTACCGCGGCATCGGCGGTGACACGCCGATTTTGCGGCCGTTTCACAGGGCTGGGATGGCGTATGGTATGGGAAGGGTAGTGCTCAACCGCCCGGCGACGGCGGCAACTCGCCGGATGCCTGCAGTTGGCGAATGGCGACGCGGACGCAATTGCGGGCGAAGCGACTGTCGGGCAATTGGATCGAGGACGGGTCGCCTCCGGCCCTCAACGCTGCCACCACCTGATCCTTGACCCGGGCGAGGTCGGCATTGCCGAACTTGCGCAGGATGCGCTGGAATTCATCAAAACGTTCGGCATCAAATTGACGCCGGCGTCCAAGAACGTCCTTGGCCGGATGCGCTGGATAGACGTGGGCGCACGGCACGTAACCGTCCGGTATCGGTTCCGTTGCGGCATGTGTAAGTCCGCTGCGAAGCAAGCCGGGAAGCACGTGCGTATGCGGACCTTCGGGACTCCGCCCGTCGGGAGGAGGAATTGGTTGAAAGACCTCGATACGCGCGAAGCGGCACATAAACACGCGATGAGGGCTAGCCTGCGTAATCGCTGCGTAGGCCGGATTTTCCGGATCGAACAGGGACAGCCCGATGCCCGCGCGCAAGGCGGCAATGACGTCTGCGTCGCAGCTGCGGACACACGCATCGACCTGCGGCGCGCCAAGCCCGAGATCGAAGAGCACGGCGCCACGGTCCTCCTCGCGAATCGCCGCGACATCGAGCCCTAGCTCCGACAACGTATTGCGTCCTGCCATGGCGCATCGATCTTCCGGAAGGCAAAGCGCGACTTGATGGCTCCAGCTCTCACGCCCCGCGATCTCGGACGCAACCAGACACACATCAGACAATGAATCGATCCGGATGCCGCCTCGTTCCGTTACGACCGAATGCGAGACGTCGATACGCGTGGCACGGACGGGTTCGCCCTGATCGCGCATGAACTCGGCGATCGCCCCGAACGTTCCGACACTCCAATGGCTATCGGAGTTCGCCAACTGCTCGGCCACAAAGTCGCGAACATCGGATGTGCGAGTCATGAATTTCGCTATTGCGCCGCCACCTGCGCCACGGCTTTGCCCTTGCGCGCGGCACGCCATTCCTCGAATCGCCGCACCACGACGAAGAACGACGGCACGAACAGCACCGCCAGGCAGGTCGAGGCCAGCATGCCGCTGAACACCGCGATGCCGATCGACCTGCGGGCGCTGGCGCCGGCGCCGGTGGCCAGCACCAGCGGCACGACGCCGAGGATGAAGGCGAACGAGGTCATCAGGATGGGGCGGAAGCGGACGCGCGCGGCCTCGATCGCGGCACTCGAGGATCGGCTTGCCGTCGAATATCCGGCGCTCGCGCGCCACCTCCACGATCAGGATGGCATTCTTGGCCGACAGCGCAATGAGCAGCACCAGGCCGATCTGGGTATAGAGATTGTTGTCGATCCCGATCCCCTTGAGCGCGATGACCGGCCCCACCAGCGACAGCGGCACGGCCAAGATCACCGCGACCGGCATGAACCAGCTCTCGTACTGCCCGGCCAGCACCAGATACACCAACAGCATCGCGAGCGCGAAGATGTAGTAGATCTGATTGCCGACGAGCTTCTCCTGATAGGACATGGCGGTCCACTCGTAGCCCATCCCCGCCGGCAGCGACTTCGCCGCGATCTGCTCCATCAGCGTCATCGCCTCGCCGGAGCTGAAACCGGTCGCCGGCAGCCCCATCACCATCGAGGACGGATAGAGATTGTAAAGGCTCAGCAGCGACGGCCCCACCGACGGCGTGATCTTCACCATGGTGCCGAGCGGGATCATGTCGCCCTGCTTGTTGCGGACCGGCAGCAGCTCGATGTCCTGAGGCCGCAGGCGGAACTGCGAGTCCGCCTGCACGTAGACCTGGAAGGTGCGGCCGAACTTGTTGAACTGGTTGACGTAGGTCGAGCCGAGATAGGCCGAGAGCGTCGAGAACACGTCGTCGACCGAGACCTGCAATGTCTCCGCCTTGGCGCGGTCGACGTCCACGTTCAACTGCGGCACGGTCGAGCGGAACGAAGTCGTCACCCGCTGCAATCCGCTTTGTGACTGGGCCTCCCGCACCACTGTGTTGGTGGCCGCCTGGAGCTTCGCCAGGTCGAAGCTGCCGTCGCGCAATTGCACCTGCATGGCAAAGCCGCCGGCATTGCCGATGCCCTGGATCGGCGGCGGCGGAAAGACCACGATCCGCGCGTCCTTGATGGCGGCGAATTCCCGGTTGAAGGTCTGGAACAGCGAGCGCAGGTCCTCACCCTTGCCGCGCACGCTCCAATCCTTGAGCACGATATAGGCGACCCCGGCATTGGCCAGCGTCGAATTGTTGTCGAGGGCGGATACGCCGGAAATCGCGACGACGTTCTCCACTGCCGGGAATCTTGCCGCCGATCTCGCTGACCTGATCGAGGACGGCCTTCGTGCGTTGCAGCGACGCGCCGTCCGGCAATTGCACGATCGCGAGCACGTAGCCCTGGTCCTCGATCGGCAGGAAGCCGGTCGGAACCCGGGACAGCCCATAGCCGGCGACGGCGATGATGATAAAGGCGATCGCGCACATCAGGCCGCTGCGTTCTACCATGCGGCCGATCAGGCGCGCATAGACGTTCTCGAACCGCCCATAGACGGCGTTGAAGCCGCGATAGAAGAAATTGCGCCGCTCGGGCGGCACCGGCGGCCGCAGCCACAGCGCGCACTGGGTCGGTTTCAACGTCGCGGCATTGATGGCGCTGAGCAGGGCGGTCGCGGCGATCACGAGCGCGAACTGCGCGAACATCTTGCCGGTCAAGCCCGGAATGAACGCGGCCGGCAGGAATACCGACATCAGCACCAGCGTGATGCCGATGATCGGGCCGAACAGCTCGTTCATGGCCTGGATCGCGGCGTCCTTGCCCGACATGCCGCGCTCGATGTGGTGCGCGGCGCCTTCGACCACCACGATGGCGTCGTCCACCACGATGCCGATCGCCAGCACGATGGCGAACAGCGTCGACAGGTTGACGGTGAAGCCGAGCGCGGCCATGGCGGCGAAGGCGCCGATGATGGTGACCGGCACGGTCGTGGCCGGCACCAGCATGGCGCGCCAGTCCTGCAGGAACACCAGGATCACGATGAGCACGAGAATCCCGGCCTCGAACAGCGTCTTGTACACCTCGTCGATCGAGGCCTTCACGAACGTCGTGGTGTCGAACGGAATGGTGTAGGTCAGCCCCGGCGGAAAGGTCTTCGAGGCTTCGGCCATCAAGTTTTTGACCTCGCCGGCGACCGTGAGCGCGTTCGCCTCCAGCGTCTGGAAGATGCCCATGCCGGCGGCCGGCTTGCCGTTGAGCGTGAACACCTGGCCATAGGTCTGCGCGCCGAGCTCGATGCGGGCGACGTCGCGCAGATGGGTCATCTGCCCATCCGACGCGGTCTTGACGACGATGTCCTCGAACTGGCCGACCTGATCGAGGCGGCCCGCGATGTCGAGCGTATACTGGAAGGGCTGCGTCGAGGGCGCCGGTGGCATGCCGAGCTGGCCGGCGGCGACCTGCTGGTTCTGGCCCTGGAGCGCATTCACGACGTCCGTGGTGGTGAGCGACCGCGCCTGCAGCTTGTTGGGGTCGAGCCAAACCCGCATCGAGTATTGGCCCGCCCCGAAGATATTGACGTTGCCGACGCCGGGCAGGCGCGCCAGCCGGTCCTTCAGATTGATGGTGGCATAGTTGGCGAGGTAGAGGCTGTCGTAGCGCGGATCCGGCGACGTCAGCGTCGCGAACATCAGAACCGCGGTCGACTTCTGCTGGACCGTCACGCCCTGCTTTTGCACCGGTTGCGGAAGCGAGGCGAGCGCGCTGGAGACGCGGTTCTGCACCAGCACCTGCGCGAAGTTGATGTCCATCCCGATCTTGAACGTCACGGTCAGCGAATAGCTGCCGTCGGACGCGCTGAACGACTGCATGTAGATCATGCCGTCCACGCCGTTGACCTGCTGCTCGATCGGCAGCGCGACGGTATCGACCACGTTGCGGGCGCTGGCGCCGGGATAGCTTGTCGTCACGGAGATCGTCGGCGGCACCACATTGGGATATTGCGCGACCGGCAGCGAGATCAGCGCTACCGCGCCGATCACGACCATCAGCACGGCGAGCACATTCGCCAGAACCGGACGTTCGATGAAGAATTTCGAGATCATGACGCGCCGCTACTTCGGTTCGGCTGCCGCGGATTTGGGCGTCTGCAGCTGCGGATCGACCTTCTGGCCCGGAATGGCGTCCTGGATGCCGGCCACCACCACCCGCTCGTCCGGCTTCAATCCGCTTTCGATGGCGCGCATCTGGCCGAACGTCTGGCCGAGCTGCACCCGGCGCTGCTCGACGACGTTGTCGGCATTGAGCGCGAGCACATAGCGGCCGCCCTGATCGCTGCCTATCGCCACCTCCGGCACCAGCAGCGTCGGCGTCGCGCGCATCGGCACGCGCACGCGGACGAAATAGCCCGGCAGCAGGGAGCGGTCGGTATTCTCGAAGATGCCGCGGACCTGCATGGTGCCGGTCGACTGGTTGACGTTCGGGTCCGCGTAGTCGAGCACGCCCTTGTGAGGGTAGCCGGTCTCGGTCTGCAGGCCGACCTCGATCGGGACCTTGTTGACGAGGTCGGCGATGTGCACGCCGTGCTCCGCCAGGTTGGCGCGGACCTTCTGTATGTCCCGTTCGCTCAGGTTGAACCACACCCAGATCGGCTGGAGCTGCACGATCGATGCAAGCTGGCTCGGCTGATCGCCTCCCACGAGCTCGCCGACCGACACCTTGCGCGCCGTTACCACGCCGTCGAAAGGCGCTGAAACGGTGGTGTAGCCGAAATTGATCTCGGCGGTCTCGGTGTTCGCCTGTGCCTGCAGCACGTTGGCGTGCGCGGTATCACGGTTGGCACGCGCCTTGTCGAGGTTGGCCTGGGTCGAGACGTCCTTGGATTGCAGCTCCTGCTGGCGGTTGAATTCGGCTTCCGCGTTGATCAGCGTAGCCTTGGCGCCCTCCTCCGCTGCCTGTGCCTGTTGCAGCTTCACCTTGTAGGGCTCCGGCTCGATGATGAACAACGGCGTGCCTTTCTTCACCGACGAGCCGTCCGCGTATTTGATTTCCTGGACGTACCCTTGCACGCGCGCCACCAGCTTGACGGTGTTCACCGCGGCGGCATTGCCTGTCGCCTCCAGATAGGGCGCGACGCTCTCCTGCAGGGGCAGCTGAACCGTCACCTTCGGCGGCGGCGGCGCGACGTAGCGGTTACCTTCGCCGCACGCCGTCAGCAGCGTGAGAAGCGCAGCGGTTGCAACGGCAGCTCTCATGTTCGTGGTCCCGCAGTTTGCGCCGATGATTGCCCGATCAATGTGACGAGAATATCGATTCTGGCCGACGCTAGCTGTGCGGAAGGTTACGACCCTGTGGATAGCCGGCGCCAGTCAATAGTTGGCTACATCTGGAACAAAATTGGCCACGATGGCCGACGGCGCTATTGCGGCGTTTTCGCTGCGGGCGGCTTGGCCTTCAACTCGGCCTTGAGTTGCAGCCCGCCGATGACCTCCTGTCCGTAGCGCATGAGCGCCCCGCTCTTCGCCACGTCGCCGACGCCGGTCAGCCGCGCCACGCCCTCGCAGAATGCGAGGATCAAGGCATTGGCCAGCTCCGCCGGTTTGGCCTTTGGATTTGCCGCGAGCATCGCGTCGGCCTGCGCGATCGCGGCGGGAGCGGAGAAGTTCACGTCGGGCGTACCCGCGACCTGCGCGGCCTTCGTCACCAACGCCGACGGCACGCGCGAATTGTCGTTGGCGGGACACTTCAGCGCCGGCTGCCAGCCCGGGTCCCGCTCGGCGAGCGAGTGCCCGAGCGGAACGGCCCAAATGATGCCGACATCGGGCTCCGCTTCGGTGACGCTCTGGTTCGAGAGATAAGTGGTGATGGTAAGCGCGAAGCGTTTCAGCGCCAGGCTCTTGGCTTGATCCGATATGGCGCGCCTGGCGATGACCGGGCAGTAGGCGGCGACGAGATTGTTGACGATGTCGGCCGTGCCGGCGTCCGGATACTGCGCCTTGTAGGTGTCGATGACCGAGGCATAGGCGACGGAGCGCTGCGCCATCTCGCCGCCCAGGACCGCGATCAGGTTGGGATCGAGGCTGGCGTCGCCGCCTTGCCCGACATCCGGACAATCGAACTTCCGCGCGGCATCGCTGGCGTAGACCGGGAGCGACAGCGTCGACCGCCAGGTCGCGACCAGCGCGCGCGTGGCATTCGGCGCCGCCTTGTTGCCCCAACTCGTGCGCACGTAATTGGTGAGATTGGCGACGTCGCCGTCGTTGAGCGACCCGGCAAAGCTCGGCATGGCCGGAAGATCGGCGCGCGCCGGTATGCCCTGGAGCACCACGGAAAGAATGTCGAACGGCTTCGCCGCGATGACGGCGGGATTGGCTGCGAGCGGCGGGATCGAGCCCGCGATGCCCTCGCCCTTGGCGCCGTGACAGCTCGCGCAATTGCCGGCGTAAAGCTTCGCGGCGAGCTTCTCGGCTTTGGGAGATAGAATTTGCGCGACCGGCGCCGGCACGTCCTTCTCATTTTTCAGATCGAGCAGGTAGGTCGCCATGGCGTCGAGATCGCCCGGCGTCAGGAAGGAGAGGCTGTCGTGCACGACCTCCTGCATGGGACCGAGCACGGTGGAGTTGTTGGCGGCGCCGCTCTGGAGAAACGCGATGAGCTGGGCTTTGTCCCAGCCGTTGGTCCTGGCGAGCGCTTCGGCGGTGATGTTGGGCGCGTACCATTGATCGATGGTGGCGCCTTCGAACCGCCGGCTCGGCTTGGTGGCGCCCATGAAGTTGCGCGGCGTGTGGCAATCGCCGCAATGGCCGAGCGCCTCGACCAGATAAGCGCCGCGATTCCATTGCGCGCTCTTGCCGGCCTCGGGCACGAACCATTGCTCGCGGAAGAACAGCAGCCGCCACGCCAGCATGCCGAAACGGATGTTGAAGGGGAAGCTCATCTCGTTCGCGCGGTTCTGCTGCTTGATGGCCGGGACGCTGCGGAAATAGGCCCACAGCGCCTGGAGATCATCCTCGCTGATCCCCGTGAAGGCGTCGAACGGCATGGCGGGATAGAGATACTTGCCGTCGGCGCGGATGCCGGAGTGAACGGCCTGCTTGAACTGGTCGAACGTCCACGTCCCGATCCCGGTGTCGCGATCGGGCGTGATGTTGGGCGAATAGATCGCGCCGAACGGCGTGTTCATCTTCAGCCCCCCGGCAAAGGATTTGCCGGGCGCGGAGGTGTGGCAAGGCATGCAGTCGGCGGCCTTGGCGAGATAGCGGCCGCGCGCGACCAGGCTCGGATCGGATGCCGGCTCGGCGACCACAGGGCCGGCGCAGCTCGCGCTCAGGACCACCGCACCGAGAACAGCCGCAAGGACAGTTCGCATTTTCATGTTTTCGGCCCGCGCTAGGGTCCCGATTCCGAAGTTCGCAAGCATTTGCAGCGCCCCCTCATGCGAACTTCGGAATCAAAGGGACACTAGCACCTCTATGATTCTAGTGCCCCTCTTGAACCCGAAGTTCGCAATCTCGCTCGCAGCAATATGTGTGCGAACTTCGGGTTCGGGGCACTAGTCGAAGCTTTCGATTCGGACCGACGATATCACCGCACAGCACACGCCGCGACTTGCCGCCATTGCATGGTTAGCCTTTGATTTCGAACCCGCTAAAATCATGTGGCGGTGTTGAACGAACGCCGACAGCGACCGTCAATTGTTTGCGTATTCAATGTGGTAACGTTGCGCCAACCGCGCCGATTCCAACGCTTGATCGGACGGCGCCAGTACTAGTGTGGCGGATTTGACGTTCCTATCAGCCTTGCGGCGAGTCCTTCGTAGGAACGTCAAATCCAAAGCCACACTAGAAATCAAATAGTTGCTAGTGTCCCTTTGGTTCCGACGTTCGTAAGAGCACGCGCTGCAAACTGATACGAACGTCGGAACCGGGACACTAGCGACTTCTGCCAGGAGCCCGCCATGAACGGGATTCAGCGTTTGCTTGTGTTGAGCGGCGGCCTCCTCTGCCTGGGCCCGGCACCGGCTGCGGCCGCGCCGTCGCTCACCCAGACGGACTGCACCACCAACTATTGCATCAAGAGCCAACCCACCTCGTACCAGACGCCGCCTGGGTGGCCGTCGGTCACGGTCCAGCCCTGCTGCAAGACCAATTGGGGCTCGCGCCCCGGCAGCATCGATTGGCCTAACGGCGCGCCAATCATGATCTGCACCGGCAATGCGGAATACGCGACCACTTACCCGAATTGTGGGGACCCGAACAATCTGTCGCAGGCGTTCCCCTTGGCCTACGAGAACCCGAGGATCGGAATCGGCGTCGCCTGGCCCAATCCGAAGGACTATCGCTACGAGATGCAATCGGTTCCGATCGTGGACGGCCCCGACGGCACCTGCGCCCAGTTTTCCCATCAGCCCGGCAAGATCGCAAACTGGTGGGTACATCAGCTCAAGGAACCGAAAGTCGGATCCTACGTGTTCACGGCCACAGTGGCGTTCCAGCACGGCGAGAGCGGCTTCCATGCCGTCCTGAGCAATTGCAAGCTCGCGCCGCCGAGCGCGGGGCAGTAGCGCTGACCGAAAGCGCCACCAGCACAATTTCACTGAATTGCAAGCGTTCGAATAAGGGCGTTGTGAGCATATTCGCGCCATCCTTGACCGGTGCCGGACGTTGGCTGGGCGTCAACACGTCCCGATCAACGGGAGGCCGCAATGTTCCCATCGCTGTCGTCGCTTGCACTCGCTTCGACCCTGGTGCTCGCAATCGCGGACCAAGTTCCTACCCTCAGCGTCGAGCCTGGCTGCCGCGCGGCGGCACGTATGGGCGACAGGCTGAGCCTGGATACGTCGCTGCGGCAATGCCTGGCCGATGAGAAAGGCGCGCGCGAGGAGCTGGATAAGGAATGGACGCAGTTCTCGCCCGCGCTGCGCCAGCGCTGCGTAGCCACTACACGGTGGGGCGGCGACACCAGCTACGTCGAGGTTCTCGTCTGCCTGCAGATGGGGCGCGACGCGGCCAAGCTGGACGATACGACGACAGGTCGCCGGCTGGGGAACTGAGCAGCGAAAGCGCCTCAAGCGATCTTCCGTTGCCGGGAGACGGCGACGAGCATTGCAGGCGCCTCGCACACCCACGCATCCTTGGCGAACCACTCGTGCTCAGTTCGGCAGAACTCGCAATAGGAACGGGAAAAGAACACTGGACTGGAACGAAAATGCGAGTCATCGGCCTCGATGCCCGATGAAAACTCGCGTCCGGTCACCGGGCACCTGATCATGAGATTGCCCATCCACGCCTCCTCGGTTTTTTTGGTTATGGAGGTGTCCTACACGGGCGCGCGCGAACGGGGACTTAACGCGGTGGCCTCATATTGAGGCAAAGCGGGCTCAAATGACCCCGCGAATTCGCGCGAGCTCAGGCGCGGACCGTCGCGCCGGCCGGGCTGCGCCGTGTCCGACCTCGCGCATTGTGCGCTCGTCGCCGAACCGGAAAAAGGCGACCCGCTCGTCCATGGACTTGGCCTGGTGGTCGAGCGACTGGGCGGTCGCCGCATTCTCTTCCACCAGCGCGGAGTTCTGCTGAGTGACGTTGTCCATCTGGGCCAGCGCCTTGCTGACCTGCTCGAGCCCGGCTGCCTGCTCGCCGCTTGCATTGGCGATGTCCGACACGATGACGGCCACGTTCTTGATCGCGGCCACGATCTCGGTGAGCGAGCTGCCCGCCTTGTTGACCAGATCGACACCTTCCCGCACCTGACCGGAGCCGTTGGTGATCAGATCCTTGATGTCCTTGGCGGCCTGCGACGAGCGCTGGGCGAGACTGCGCACCTCCGACGCGACGACCGCGAACCCGCGGCCCGCCTCGCCGGCCCGCGCCGCTTCGACGGCCGCGTTGAGCGCCAGGAGATTGGTCTGCCGCGCAATCTCGTCGATGACCCCGATGATGTCGGAGATCTTGCCCGAGGATTGCTCGATCCGCGCCATCGCGTTGACCGCCTTCGCGACCACGCGGCCGTTGCGGTCCGCCATGTCGCACGCACTGGTCGCGGAGGCATTCGCCTGCTGGGCATTCGCCGCGTTCCGCTTCACGGTCGCGGCGATGTCCTCCAGCGAGGCCGTGGTCTGCTCCAGGCTCGCGGCTTGTTCCTCCGTGCGCTGGGAGAGGTCCATCGCGCTGGCGGAGATTTCCGTCGAGGCATTGGAGACTTCATGCGTCGCCTTCGACAACGACTCGATCGTCTCTTGCAGCCGCGTTACGGTGAGATTGAACTCATCCCTGATTTCCTCGTAAGCATCGGGGAAGTCCTCGGTGAGGCGGAATGTCAGGTCGCCATTGGACAGCTTGCCGAGCCCGGCGTTGAGCGCGCGCACCACCTGGGTCTGCTCGTCCGTCGTCCGGCGTTGCTCCTCCGCCGCCATCGCCTGGGCCTGAGCGGTGGCCCGGCGTTGCTCCGCGGCCTCGTTCTCGAGACGCTCCTTCTCGACCGCGCGGTCCCGGAACACGAGCACCGCCCTCGCCATGTCGCCGATCTCATCCTGGTCCCTGACCGCGGGTACATCGAGGCCGGTATCGCCCGATGACAGCCGCCGCATGGCATCTCGGATCGAGTAGATGCGGCGGATCAGGTTGCGCTGGACGTAGAGCACGGCGATGGCGCCGGAAGCGGCCAAGCTCAATACCGCGGCGAGGATCAGCAAGGTGCGGTTGTAGTCGAGCTGTCCCGTGAGCCGCTCGATGCCGAGCCGCATCCGCTGCTCGGTCTCGCTCACCAGGACCGACACGGCGCGATCGAGCTCGCGCTGGATCTTCGTGTTCTCCTCGATCGTCCGGTCCGCGCGCGCGGCGACGTCAAGCTCCTTGCCGCGCAAGGCCAAGATGCCGTCATCGCCCTGGCCGAGGGCGAGGAGATCGGTCGATCGCCTTCTTGACCTCCTGGTCGCCGATCGTCCTGGACACCTTCACGAGCGAGTCCGCCAACGCCCGGAAGCGGTCCTGGAACGGCACCAGCATGGCGGCATCCCTGGCGACCGCGGCTTCGCTGATCACGCTGGCGACGAGGTGGGTTCGGGCCGCAATCTCGAGCGCATTGCGCAGGCCGGCAATTTGGTTGGTGACGAGGTCCTTGATCACCTTGCTCGAGCGTTTGACCGCGTCCTCGCTCTGCATCACGAGATCGAAATTGAGATCGTCGACGAGCGAGATCAGCACGCCGGCCAGGCTTTCATGCGCGCGGAACACCTTCTGCAGCCGTGTCGTATCGCTCTCGCCGGCGGCTTCGCGCTTTCTTGAAATCGGCGAGCTTGACGAGCGCGGTGACGCGCTCCCTGAGGCCGTCGAACTTGGGCCCCTTGGGAAGCTTGGCGAGCTGCTTCTGCACGCGGCTCGTGGAGGACGTGAAACGATCCTCCAGCAGCGTGAGAATCGGCCCCGAGGACGTGAGCGCGCCGGCCGTCAGCAGGCCGGTGACGAGGTTCGTTTCCGCGCCGACGTCCACGATCGCCTGCATGGCCTGCAGTCCGTCGTTGACCAGCGCCTTGACGATCTTGTCCGCGGTCTTGCCGACATCTTCGGCGGTGGTGACGACGTCGAAATAGGAATCGTCCACGATCGGATTGAGCTTGTCGCCGATCCTGGCGTGCGCCTTGTGCACGGCGTCGAGCTTCGCCTCGAGGCTGGCGCGCAGCGTCGAGCGCTCGGCAATGGCGGTCGCGAGCGCCTGGAGATTGACGCCGAGACGCTGCGAGGCTGCCTCGACCGCCGCGAATGTCCCGTTTGTGCGCCCTTGCCGCAGGCGCTCCATCGTCGCCGTCAGCGCCCGATAACGCTCCTGGATGGTGGCCGCGATGGCCTTCTGCTCGTCGCCCGTCTTGGCGCTGACGAAGTGCGCGGCCGCCGCCGAGATTTCTCCCGAGACCGCCGACAGCCGCAGCGCGTCGGTCATCAGCGGCACCTCGCGGTTCGCCATGCCCTGGACGCCGTGCTCGGTCGCGGAGAACGACGTGATGGCGACGCCGGCCGCGGCCACGGTCATGATCGACACCGCGGCGAAGGCAATCTGGAGCTTGACCTTGATTCCCAAGCTCTCGATCCATGCCGGCGATTTCATCGATCAACCTCCAAGCAGTCGCCTCCTTCGGAAGCACTCGCGTCCTGATGTGCGCGCCAGCACGGACGCCGGGCGCGGCGCACGATCAGTTCTTCGAGAGCTTGATCAGCTTATCGACGGCCTTGAACGAGCCGTCGGGCTGGATGACGGTCATGAAGACCTTGTCCAGTCCCTCGTTGTCGTCGGGACCGATAGGTCATCTCCAGGCCGCCGATATCGAACCTGCCGGTGTCCTTGATGGTCTTGAGCAGCGTCTCGCGGGTGACGTCCTTGCCGGCCTTGTCGAGCGCGGCGATGGCGAGACGGCCGACGAGATAACCCTCGAGCGACACGAATTCGGGCTTTGCCTGCGGATCGACTTCCTTGATCGCGGCATGATAGTCGGCCACTGCCTTGAGCGAGACGTCCCACGGAAACGGCACGACCTGGCTGACGACCACACCGTTGCCATCCGGACCGAGCTCCTTTGCGAGCGCGCCCGCTCCGACGAAGGAAATGTTGACGAATACCGGGTTGAACTCGATCTTGCGTGCCAGCTTGATGAACTCGGCGCACGGCTTGTAAGGGCCGACCATGACGACCGCCTCGGGCTCGGCGCGCTTGAGGGTGAGCAGCGCCGATTTCACTGCGACCGTATTGCGCTCGAAGGTCCCCTCGGCGGCTATCTCCATGCCGCGCTTGTCCATTGCCTTCTTGAAGCCCGAGAGGCCGGCGCGGCCGAAGGCGTCGTCCTGGTAGAAGATCGCGATTTTCTTGATCTTGAGGTCCTCGGTGAGGTGCTTGACCCAGGCCTCGGTTTCCGCGTCGTAGCTGGCGCGGATGTTGATCACGTTCTCGAGCTTGGTGTTGCGCAGGAACATGGCGCCGGTGAAGGCGCCGATGAACGGCACCTTGGCGGCGGTGGCGAGCGGCTGCGCCGCCGCCGCGGTCGGGGTTCCGACCGCGCCGATCAGCGCGAAGACCTTGTCCTGCTCGATGAGCTTCTTCGTGGCCGCGATCGACTTGTCCGGCTCGTAGCCGTCATCGACGCTGACCAGATCGAGCTTGCGGCCATGCACGCCGCCCTTTTTGTTCGCCTCCGCGAAAGCGGCGCGGATGCCTTCACGCATGCCCTGGCCGAGCGCGGAGGCCGGCCCTTCGAGCACGGTCGCTTGGCCGAACACGATGGTCTCGGGGGTGACTCCGTCCTCGGCCGCTGCGGGGACCAGGGACGTCAGGACCAGAGACGATGACGCAAGCAATGCGGCGAAGAGTGTGCGAGCGCGCACGCGAACTGTCAGCATCATCGGTTCCTCCAATGCGACTGGATTTCTATCCGTGGTCGGGCAATGTCCGCATTTTCGGTAAATATTTCACTAAGTTGTGATGTGAAATTAAAACCCGCTGAAATTGCGGGGTTTTATCGGGTTTTTGCGGCTCTGATAGTCACACCGCTCGGGCGGCTGTCGCGGCGATCGATAAAATTCGAGGCGACTTCTGCGCAAACTCGAAATTCCCACCGACTACGCATCCGCGCGCAACTGCGATCGGTCCGGCTTATCCGGGCGGACGCCGTTGAAGCCAGCGGATCCCGGCCGAAGGCCGAGCCGCTTCCGTCGAAGCCAATTCGAGCGCCAGAACCGTGCTCGACCAAGGAGAGCCGAAATGTACAAGAATGTTCGTTTCGCAGTCGCCGCCGCCATCGCCGTCGTCTTGATCGGGGCGTCCTACGTCAGCTGGTCATCCACGCCACCGCGCATCGATTCATTCGCGATCACGATGGCTGCAAAAAACCTTCCCAGCGAGCACTTCGACGCCCATTGAGTCTACACACGTCCAGGACCGGCTTCCGGTCTTTCGGGATCGGCAGCCGTTTTTTTCAGGCTAACACCGGTTGGAATCCAGACGATACAACAAGACAAAGATTATCAACGCATTCGTGATTTCCAGCCGATCGAAGACCCCCATATCAGTGCCCACTCATTCTGCCCCTTGCTGCCCCTTGTTTGGGCAGTCGTGCGGACGACATGTTGTCGTATCACGATTGTCGTGTGATGACGGTCGCGAGCAATCATTGCTCGTCTTGCCTGACCGAGCGCATTAAGATCGGATTCATGGCACGCACTGGATAACACTGATGACAACACTGACTTGGCGGTGAACGATGTCCAGAGACACAGCAGCTCCCTTGGCGCCCGCTCCGGTCGATCTCGACACCTCCTCCCCTGATGTCGCCCCGCGACGGTCGCGGCCGGCGAAAGATGCGGACAAGCGGGCCACGCAGCCGCTACGGAAAAGTCATCGCAACCTGGAGCGGCCGTCGTTCGAATGCATCGCGCTGGTGCTGCAGGGCGGCGGCGCGCTCGGCGCCTTCCAGGCCGGCGTTTATCAGGCGCTCGCCGAGGCGAACCTGCACCCGGACTGGGTCTCGGGAATTTCCGTCGGCGCCATCAACGCAGCCTTGATCGCGGGCAACGCGCCGCAGGCGCGGCTCGACAAGCTGCGCGCCTTCTGGGAGCAGGTCAGCACCCCCCACACTCCTGACCTATTCGGATTTGCCGAACCCTGGCTGCAGGGCGACTTGAGCCGCGGCATCGTCAACCGGCTGCACGCAAGCAGCGCCTTGTTCGCCGGCGCCCCGGGCTTCTTCACGCCGCGGTTTCCGCCGCCCTATCTCTATCCGCCCGGCACGATCGAGGCCACCAGCTGGTACGACACCAAGCCATTGATCGGCACGCTGGAGAAACTCGTCGACTTCGACCGCATCAATGCGGGGCCGACGCGGTTCAGCGTCGGATCGGTCAATATCAGCAGCGGCAACTTCGTCTATTTCGACTCGACCACGCACAAGATCAGGCCCGAGCACATCCTGGCGAGCGGCGCGCTGCCGCCCGGCTTTCCTCCGGTCGAAATCGACGGCGAGCTTTATTGGGACGGCGGGCTCGTCTCCAATACGCCGCTGCAATGGGTGGTAGAGGGCGACACACGTCAGGATACGCTCGCGTTCCAGGTGGACCTGTGGAGCGCGCGCGGCGAGGTGCCGAGCGACCTCAGCGGCGTGTTGGTGCGACAAAAGGAGATTCAATACTCCAGCCGGACACGCGCCAGCACCGACTATTTCAAGAAGATCCAAACCGCGCGCAACGCGCTGGCCAACATCATCGAAAAGGTGCCGCCGGAGTTCCTCGACAACGAGGACGGCAAGCTTCTGCGGTCCGTCGCCGATCGCCACGTCTACCAGATCGTTCACTTGATCTACCGATCGAGGAAATACGAAGGCCAGTCCAAGGACTACGAGTTCTCGCGCGCCAGCATGACCGATCACTGGACGGCGGGATACAACGACGCCATGCGCACGATGCGCCATCCGGAGGCGCTGGCGCGCCCCACGGATCGCTCCGGGTGCGGCACCTTCGATGTTGCCGTCAACGGCCGCGAATAACGAGATATCGACACCGAATATCGAGCGACCAGGAGCACAGCATGAAGGAAGCAGAGGTCAAGGCACGCGCATTCGCCATGCCGCTGACGAGCCCCGCCTATCCGCCGGGCCCGTACCGCTTCGTCGATCGGGAGTTCATGATCATCACCTACCGCACCGATCCGGAGAAGCTGCGGGCGGTGATCCCGGAGCCGCTCGAGATGGACGAGCCGCTGGTCAAATACGAGTTCATCCGCATGCCGGATTCCACCGGCTTCGGCGACTACACCGAAACCGGACAGGTCATCCCGGTCAAATTTCGCGGGCGCAAGGGCGGCTACACCCACTGCATGTTCCTCAACGACGAGCCGCCGATCGCAGGCGGGCGCGAGCTCTGGGGCTTTCCCAAGAAGCTCGCCAACCCGACGCTCCACGTCGAGATCGATCAGCTGGTCGGCACGCTCGACTACGGACCGGTGCGGGTCGCGACCGCGACCATGGGATACAAGCACAGGCCTGCCGATCTCGGCGCGATCCGCGCTTCGCTGGATGCGCCCAACTTCCTGCTCAAGATCATTCCCCACGTCGACGGCACGCCCAGAATCTGCGAGCTCGTCGAATATTACCTGGAAGACGTCACGCTCAAGGGCGCCTGGACCGGCCCGGCGGCGCTTTCGCTGATGCCGCATGCGCTGGCGCCGGTCGCGGAACTGCCGGTGCTCGAGGTCGTTTCTTCCGTTCACATGCTCTGCGATCTGACGCTCGGGCTCGGCAAGGTCGCCTACGACTATCTCAATTCATCCCCGTCGAAACGCAAGCCGGCGCTCGCTCCCGCCGGCGCAGGAGTGAAATGACATGCGTCTCAAGGACAAGGTTGCCATCGTGACCGGTGCCGCCAGCGGCATCGGCCACGAGATCGCCAAGGTCTACGCGCGCGAAGGCGCGCGCGTCGTGATCGCCGACATCAATCAGAAGGCCGCCGATGCGGCCGCGGCTGCGCTCGGCGACGCCAAGAAGGCGCTCGGCGTGGTCATGGACGTGACCAACGAGCAGCAGGTGGATGCCGGTGTCGAGCGCACGGTGGAGCAATTCGGCAAGGTCGACGTGCTCGTGAGCAATGCGGGCATCCAGATCGTCGCGCCGATGGAAGATTTCAAGTTCGCGGACTGGAAGAAGCTGCTGGCCATCCATCTCGACGGCGCGTTCCTCACCACCCGCGCCGTGCTGCGCCACATGTACAAGCAAGGCACGGGCGGCAGTATCATCTATATGGGCTCGGTGCACTCGAAGGAGGCCTCGATGCTGAAGGCGCCTTACGTGACCGCCAAGCACGGCCTGATCGGGCTCGCCAAGGTCGTCGCCAAGGAAGGCGCCAAGCACGGCGTGCGCGCCAACGTCATCTGCCCCGGCTTCGTTCGGACCCCGCTTGTGGACAAACAGATTCCCGAGCAGGCCAAGGAGCTCGGCATCTCGGAAGCCGAGGTCATCAAGAACGTCATGCTGAAGGAAACCGTCGACGGCGAGTTCACGACAGTCGCCGACGTGGCCGAAACGGCGCTGTTTTTCGCCGGGTTCGAAAGCAACGCCCTGACCGGGCAATCGCTGGTCGTGAGCCACGGCTGGTTCATGCAGTAGGGTTAGTTCGCAATTGCGAAAAGCCCCCGGGGCCCGCGCCCCGGTTCCGCAGCCCCGCAACGGGCGTCCGGGTTGGCCGGCCTGCTTTTGAACCGGCCCGGCCCTGATCTGTCGCTGATTTGCCTCAAATCGGCTTACGCCGATACCCAAGACATTAATAATACCAATGATTTACCGTTGATCTCTACGGATAATCCACAATTGCCGCGTAGTACCTCGGATGCGGACCCGGGTGGGGGGTATTTAGCATCTGGTTTCTGTTTGAACCTCCTCACCTGGATACGCGACTAATGAAGGCGAAAGCCATCACCGGCGGTGAACCCGACCGGAACAAAGAATGGCTCGGGCGATTTCACAGGGTGAGGTGCGTCATCATGCGTGCACAAAGCTCACATTGGCTCGACTACGACCCGGTGGCCTTGGTGATCCTGGTCGTCGGTATTGGCGCGGTCGCCTTGCTCGCGCTGAGCATCTGAAGATTCGATTGGGCTGAAGTCACCGGGCGGCCATTCGGCCCGCAGGGACGTTTCGGCCCTTCGATCTTCCGGCGCGGTCAAGCGTTTCAGCGGCCGCCGCCTATTCCAACTGAATATTCGCTTCCTTTCCGAGCTTGGCCCACAGCTCGATCTGCCGCGCCACCAAGGCGCGCATCTCCGCCGGCGTCGATCCTTTCACTTCCGCCCCGAAGCTCTCGAGCCGCGCGCGCACGTCCGGCACGCTGAGCGCGCGCAGCACCTCGGCGTTCAGCCGCGCGGCGATCGGCCTGGGGATCCCTGCCGTCGTGGCGACGCCAGTCCAGGAAATCAGCTCGAAGCTCGGGACTCCCGCTTCCTCGACCGTCGCAACATCCGGCAAGTCCTTCCAGCGCATCCGGCTGGTCACCGCGATGCCGCGCACCTCACCGGACTTCACCTGCGGCGCGGCGACGGTCGTGGTGTTGATGACGAAATCGACGTCGCCGGTGAGCAGTCCCGTGAACGACGGCGCCTCGCCGCGATAGGGGACGTGGAGAAATTTCACCTTCGCTGCGTTGGCGAGCAATTCCACCGCCATGTGGAGCGTCGAGCCGAGGCCGGCCGAACCGTAGCTTACCTTTCCCGGCTCGGCGCGCGCCGCCTGCAACAGCTCGCCCAATGTCTTGTACTTGGAATCCTTTCGCACGCTGAACACGAAGGGATAGGAGCTCACGGCCGAAATCCATTCGAGGTCGTTGACCGGCTTGTATTTGATGGTCTTGGAAAGGGCGCCGGTGACGGCATGCGCACTTGGAACGGTGAGCAGCGTGTAGCCGTCGGGATCGGCGCGCGCGACGGCCTCGGCGGCGAGGCTCCCGGCTTGCCCGGGCTTGGCCTCGACCACAATGCTCTGGCCCAACCCCTTCGACATTTCCTGCGCCAGCACGCGCGCGACGGCATCGACATTGCCGCCGGGCGGAAAGCCCTGCAGCATCTTGATCAGGCGGTTGGGATAGTCCTGCGCTGACGCAGGCGCCGAGAGCGCCACCAGCACCACCAGCGCCGCCAACACTCTCGTCTTGCTCATCGTCAGCGCACCGCGATGCCGCCGCGATTCCAGCCGCGGCCGCCCTCGCCGTAGATGTCGAAACCTTTGTCCGTCACCACGACCGTATCCTCGAGCTTGATGAAGCCGCGCTGCGGGTGCTGCAGCGTGGTCTCCACCGATACCACCATGCCGGTTTCGAGTGGCCGACCGGCATCGTAGTCGTCATAGGGCACCGGCCCTTTTGCGGTGAGCCGCGGCGCTTCGTGGCTGACCAGCCCCATCCCGTGCGCCAGGAAGTGCATGTTGTTATGGTGCTTGGATTTATGCACGAGCGGTTCGGCGGCCGCGTAGATCACGCTGCCCGGGACGCCGGCCTTGATCGGCTTCATCGACGCGCGCTGGATGGCCTCGATCTCGGCCAATATATCCTCCAGCTCGGCATCCGGCTCGCCGTGGATCGCCATCCGGCAGAGATCGCCGATATAGCCGTGATAATTGCCGCCGCTGTCGAGCGAGAGTATCTCGCCCTTTCCCCACTTCTGCTCCGAAGGAGCGCGGTTGAGGCTCGTGCCCGCGGTGATCAGGCAATAATCGAAGACGAGGCCGCGATTGGTTTCCTCGCGCCGGAGCGCCTCCGTCAGCTCGCGCTTGGTCGCGCCGGGGCCGTGACTGGCGATCACCGCCAGCATGGACTCGATCACGGCCTCCGAAGCGATGCGCAGCTTCTTCAACTCCTCGGGGCTCTTCACCGCGCGCAGCCGCTCGAGCACGAACAATCCGTCCACGATCTCGCTACTCGCGAAGGCATTGCGTAGCGCGGTCCCGGAATCGACCGGCAGGAACGCCAGCTCGGCGCCGATCCGGCCGGTCTTGATTCCCGACTTGCGGATGTAATCGATCGCCTTTTGCATGACATCGATCGACCCCGACGAGTTGGTCTGCGATTCCGACACCCAGAACGGATCGTTCTCCTTCTGGAAGCCCTCCATCCGATGGCCGAAGAATGCCGCCTTCTGCGAAGCGCCCTTGGGATAGACCAGAACCGGCAGATAGCGGCTCAAGCCCATCGCATCCATCAACTCGAAAAAGAAAGCGCGATGGCCGCCGAGCAGATATTGCACGTTGTGCTTCGAGGTCGTGACCAGAACGTCGATGCCAGCCTGGTCCATCAGGCGGTCGAGGCGGTCGGTATCGAACGGTATCTTGGGGGTGACGCTTTGTTGCTTGACGACATCGAGCATGATCGGAGCTCCTCGAGTAGGCGATGCCGGGACCATACACCAAGGCCATGCGCCCCGGCCATGCCCCAGAGCACATGCAGCCCGGCGCCGGGCGCTGTGGTCACTTGTCCGGGAAACCGGCCTCTTTGACCGCGTCCGCCCAGAACGCGATGTCGGTCGCGATCGTCGCGGCGAACTCTTGCGGGCTGTCGCCGAGCGGATCGACTCCGTTGGCGGCGAGGCGCCCGGCGACCTTGGGGTCCTTGGCGGCGCGAGCCACCTCTTGCGCGATCCGATCGACGATCTCCCTGGGGGTTCCGGCCGGCGCCAGGAGGCCGTTCCAGGTGAGGAAGTGGAACGCGGGAAATCCGGCTTCGATGAAGGTAGGAACTTCAGGCATTTGCGCCGCGCGTTGTCGTCCGGAGACCGCGATCGGCCGCAGCGCGCCACGCATGGCGTGCGGCAGCACGCCGGACACACTTGTGAGGTAGCTCGGGACGTGACCGGCAAGGACGTCGGTGAGCGGCGCCGCCCCACCCTTGTACGTCACCGGCACCATCTCGATCGTGGCGCGCTTGACGAACAGCGCCATGGCCAGATGCGAGAGGCTGCCGGCCCCGGAGGCCGCATAGGCGAGCTTGCCGTTTTGCCGGCGGGCGTGATCGACGAATTCCGGGAGCGTCCGGACGGGGACACCGGGGTGCACGACCAGCACGAACGGGTTGGTCCCAACATTGCTGATCGGGACGAAATCCTTCGCCGGGTCGTATGACGTCTTCACCAAGGCCGGAACGATGGCGAGTTGCGGAAGCGCCGCCAGGAAGAGCGTGTAGCCATCTGCCGGCGAGCGCGCGACCGTCTCGGCCGCAATGGCTCCGCTGGCGCCCGGCCGATGGTCGACGATGAATTGCTGGCCGAACGCCTCGCCGAGATGGTGAGCGATGATCCGGGCATTGCCGTCGGTATTTCCGCCGGCGGCAAAGGGCGTGACGATCCTTACCGGCTTTTGCGGCCAGATCTCTGATTGTGCGGGCTGCGCGAAGCCGAGGATGGCAAGCAGCGTGAGCGCCGTCGAACACGGAGCGAACGTGCCAGCCTCGCGGATCACGTCCGGTAGCTCGGATCGATCCGGTCGAGCATCCGCAGATAGGCCGGCCAGTCGGCCGAGCCGCGCCCGCTGTCATGCTTCACGTACTGCGCGACCGTCTTCTTGCAGATGTCGGGCGGGATCTCGATCAACTCGCCGCCGGTCGCCTCCATGGCCAATTGGATCTCGGCGGCCTCCAGCAGGTGCCGCATCAGGATGAAGGCCTCGCGCGCGGTCTTGCCGACGGTGAGCACACCGTGATTGTGCATGATCATGGCGCGGTTGTTGCCGAGATGAGCAATGAGCCGCTCGCGCTCGCCGAAATCCTCGGTGATGCCCTCGTAGGGGTGATAGCCGACGCTGTCGTAAAAGCGCACGGCCTCCTGCGAGATCATCCGCAGCCCGCTCTTGAGGCCGCCGATCGCCATGCCGGTCCTGGTGTGGACGTGCACCGCGCAATTGACGTCGGGCCGGCCGCGCAGCACGCCGCCGTGCAGCGTGAAACCGGGACGGTTGACGCCGGCGCTCTCGTCGAGGTCGTCGTGCATATCCACCTTGACCAGGTTGGAGGCCGTGACCTCGGTCCAGAGCAGCTCGTGCTGCTTCATCAGGAACTTTCGGTCCTCGCCCGGAACGCGCATGGAGCAATGATTGTAGATGACGTCATCCCAGCCGTGATGCGCGACCAGCCGATAGACCGCGGCGAGATCGACGCGCGCTTCCCACTCCGCCGGCGACATCGCGGCCGTGCTGGTCGAGGTCTTGGCATGAATGTTCATGGGCTGGTTTCTCCTTTTGGGCCGGCGCTAGTGTCCCGGTTCCGACGTTCGTACCCCTTTGCAGCACGCGCTCTTACGAACGTTGGAACCAAAGGGACACTAGCAAACTCTATACTTCTAGTGTGGCTTTGGATTTGACGTTCCTACGAAGGACGCGCGGCAATGCTGGTAGGAACGTCAAATCCGCCACACTAGGGAACGCCGCTTGCGTTCATCCGGCATGGTAGTGAAATTGCGCCGCCCCTGCCAGCCGGTTTCAGCCGTCAGAACGCACGCCCCACCAAGAGGCTATCGAGCGAAATGGCGCCCCCGCCATGGACCAGGAAATAGAGCGCGGCCACCGTCCACATCAGCGTGTACTCGAGGCCGAGCTTGATTCCAGAAATATTTACCGACGCGCCAGCGCTCGCAATTGGCCACGATGAGAAAGATGAAGATCGCAAGCGCGACCGGACGGGTGAACAGCCCGAGCGCGAGCATCGGGCCGCCGACGAGCTGCGTGACCGAGATCGCGGGCGCCCAGAATTTCCCGGGGCGATAGCCGTCGCGGTCGAGCTGTTGCGGCCAGCTCGGTGAGATTGTGCGACCGCACGCCGGTATTCGCGAACAGCCCGAACGTGTTGCGCAGCCCATGCGGCACCAGCGCGAGCCCGACGGCGACGCGGAGCGCCGCCTCCGTCCAGGGCGCGAGCGCCTGGTAGATGCTGCCCAGCGCCGGAAAGAAGAGCGGCTCGGCGGTCAACATCCAATGGTTACAATCTGATCTCGCCGAGATTGATGCTCGCGCCGAGAGTGGCCTCGACCGTCTTCTTCGGGCGGCCCGGGGCGGAAATCTCGAGCGAGATAGCGGCCCGAATTCTCGTCGAGCTTGTCGAATTTGAAGTCGCCGTAATTGTCGCTGGTGGTCTCGGCCACCACGGCGCCGCCCTTCATCAGGCGAACGCTCGCGCCCTCGACGCAGTCGACGACGCCGCCCGCCTCCGCCGCCAGCGTGCCGCCGATGAAGCATTTCGAATAGCGCCAGAGGTTGCGGTAATAGACCCGCGGCTTGGTGCCGGCCTCGGGCTTCATCACCTCGAGGCCTTCGTCGCGCGCCATGCGCGCCATCTCGTCGTCCTCGACCTTGATCGCGCGCATGGCGCCGGTCGGGCACGACTGCTGGCCGCGGGTCTGCTGCCAGCCCTGATCGAGCAGGTGGGCGTCGAACGGCCAGATCTGCGGCAGCTGCAGCTCCTCGTTCCACCAGATGTGGCCGTAGGGACAGGCTCTCGACCAGATCCTTGCGCCCCTTTGCCTTCTCCGGATCGATGAGCACGATGCCGTCGTCGCGCTTCTTCACGGCGTCGCCGCCCTTTGCCAGGCACGGGCGCGTCGTCGCAGTGATTGCACATGGTCGGAACGTAGGCGATGTCGATCATCGGCACCTGCCCGCGCTCCTTCTGCAGGATGTTGATCCACTTGTGCCCGTGCTTGGGCATCGGCGCGGCATAGCCCGGCCAGTCGTTGCCGACATATTCGTCCATGGCCGCGAGCGTGCACAGCTGGCAGTTCGTGCACTCCGCGACGTCGATGATCATGTTCCATTTTTGCATGACATGCCTCCGGTCATTTCGCCGGGACCAGGGAAGCCGCTTTCAGCGACTCGCGCACTTGCTTGTCCTTCTCCATCCGCGCGAACGTCTCCGACATGTGCTCGGTGCGGCCGTCCCACAGCTCGACCTGCACCAGCGAATTGGCGCCGGCGATCGAGTGCGTGCTCTTGGTCTGCGTGCGCTCGGGCGTGAGCAGGTTGAGGCACCCTCCCCGATCGACCGACTTGCCGGGCTCGCCCATCGGGTCGTAGACCGCCGAGGACTCGTAGCCGTGGCACACGCCGCGCGGCAGCCGCTGCGTCGGCAGCGCCGCGCAGATCACCGCGCCGCGGTCGTTGAACACCTTGACCAGGTCGTGCTTCTTGATGCCGCGCGCGGCGGCGTCCTCCGCGTTGAGCCGCATGATCCAGTAGTAGTAGCCGTCGACATTGACCCGGTGGTCCTCGATGTTGAGCAGGAACGAATCCTTGCCGTCGCCCTGGGTGTGGAAGGAGTATTTCGAGTGCGGCGTGAGCATCTGCAGCGGATAGCGCTCGTACATCTCGCCGGAATGCGGCCCCTCCCATGACGGCTCGTATTTGACGATCGGCGGCCGCTCCGGGATCGTTGAAGCGCTTGAGGCTGTTGCACTCGAATTCGAGCTTGCCGGACTGCGTCTGCAGCCCCTCGCAGAAACTCCCCGGCATAGTCGGACGGCAGCGGCTGCGCCTCCGGCACGTCCTTCTTGCGCTTCTCCCAGAACCAGCGGAACGACACCGGCGCGCGCAGCTTCTCCTTCTCCGCCGGCACGACGTAGTAGCCGCGCTTGATGAACTTCTTCCAGGAGATCACCTTCGGCATGTCGGAGGCGAGATAGAGCCGCTTGACCCAGTCGATCTCGTTGACGCCCTCGGAGAAGTAGTTGGCGAGGCCGAGCCGCTTGCAGATCTCGTTGAAGATCCAGAAATCGGACTTCGATTCGCCGAGCGGCGCGATCGCCGGCGCCTGGAACACGATGACGCGATGGTTGAGCTGCTGCTGGCCGTGATGGCCGTAGCCGCCGAGCCCGGCCCACTCGCTGATGTCGACCCGCTCGAAATTGGTGCAGGCCGGCAGGATCACGTCGGCGAACTTTGCCTCGCCCTCGAACCAGATCGACTGGTTGACCACGAATTCGAGATTGGACGACTGGTACATCCGCACCCAGCGGTTGGTGTTGTTCATGGTGGAGAGGATCGAGCCGCCGTACTTGAACATCATGCGCACCGGCGCCTGGCCGGGCGCCGGATAGGAGAACTTGGCGAACTGGTGCTCGATCGACTTGCCGATCCAGGGATAGCCTTCCGCCTTGCCGTCGGCGATCGCCTCCGGCGTCTGCAGCCGCGGGATGCGCTGGAACGTCGAGGACATGGTCGGAAGCTGCGGCATGCGCTGATAGAGCGAGATCGGCATCGCCGTGCCTTCGAGGTCGCCCGACATGCCGCCTTCGGAATAGCCGGGGAAATAGAACTGGAAGTCGACCGGCGTGCCCCATTGCAGGTTGCCCATGTTGACGCCGGGCTTGCCCAGCCCCTGCATGGCGGTGAGGCACACCATCACGCGCGCCCACTGGATGCCGGTCTGGTTGCGGCAGGCGCCGCCGTGGCCGTTGCCCCAGCCGCCGGGCGCGAGATAGACGCGCTTCTTTCCCCACTCGCGCGCCAGCGCGCGCACGTCCTTGGCCGGAACGCCGGTCTCCTGCTCCTGCCATTCCGGCGTCTTCGGGATGCCGTCCTCCTCGCCGACGAGATAGGCCTTCCACTTGTCGAAGCCGACGGTGTGGGTCTCGACATAGGCCTTGTCGTAGAGATCTTCCTTGATCCAGACATAGGCGATCGCCATCGCCATCGCGACCGACGTGGTCGGCTTCGGCGCCAACCACTTGCCCGGCAGGAACTGCGCCGACGCGTTGTAATAGGGATCGACGTGTACGACCTTGATCCCGAGCTTGGGATTCTTCAGCCATTGCCGGCGCACGGTGCCTTCCTGCGCGCCGTATGAGCCGCTGGTCGTCTCGGGGTCGGCGGCCCAGAACACGATCATGTCGCAGTTCTGCAGGCAGTCCTCGACCGTGCCGTAGGTCTCGGACTGGCCGACGCGCAGCGTGTAGCCCCAGTGGTGCACCGCGCCCCAGTACCAGCCCTCCCAGCTGTCGGGGTTATGGTGGATCTGGGTGTAGCCGACCGCGTTGCGGAAGCGGAACAGCGCGGACAGGTAGTAGCCGATATTGCCCCAGGTATGATGCGAGCCGTGCGACACCGCCATGACGCCCGGGCCATAGGCGCGCTTGAGCCGCTTGATCTCGCCGCCAACGAGGTCGAGCGCCTCGTCCCAGGAGATGCGCACGTAGCCCGACTTGCCGCGGTTCTGCGGGTTGCGCTCGCCGTTCGGATCGAAGTCGACCCGCTTCATCGGATAAAGCAGCCGGTCCGGCGAATAGACGATCGACTTGGCATTCTGCCCGTGCGGCGCAAGCGTCGTCTTGCGCGGCGGCGTGAGATCGAGTCCGCGCGCACGAATGGTCCAGGACGCGCCGTCGCTCTCGGTGAGGTCGATCGGCGTCATGCGGACGATCTTGCCGTCCTTGACGTAGACGAACACCGGCCCGCCGTTGGTCATGTTGCAATAGCGCATGGTGCCGTCGGCGAGCCGCGTGCCGACATTGAGGCCGACGCTCTGGCTCATCATGATGGTCTGCGCGAACCAGTTGGTGAGATCCTCCGGCCCGTCGACCGTGAGCTTGAAATCCTTCTGGGCGTTGATCTGGTCGAGCCAGTTGATCGGCGGCATGAGCAGATTGGCGCCGAGCGCGGCGGTCTTGAACGCCAAGGTGACGTCGGCGTCGGTGCGCAGGCCCCGCCCCGAGGTCACCTTGCCGTCGCGGATCGCGTACCAGCGGCCGATCTCCTCGTCGCGCGCCTTGAGCTGCGCGACCAGATTTCGCTCCTTGAGGCGCGCGCGGAAGACCGGGTACCGCCAAGCCGCGTATTTGAGAAGCTGCGCCATTCCACACAGGATGATCTCGAACTTCATCGCCGAGAGCATGGTTTCCTCCTGGCCGGCTTGCACGCCGTTATTCGTGGTCTTCGGGACATATCTTCGGTCGTTCGGGTCGCGTCCGCAACATCAAAAAGCGCGACGCTGCGCTCGGCTTCGGGCACATCCGGCGCGCCGATGCAGCGCCCCAGCCGATTAGTAAGTATACTGAATTTATGTTCACTGACAATGCAGCCGGCCGCAGATCGACTGTGACTCTGTGCGGTGAAAGCTTTACCCGGATTTGGTCGTAGAGCCGTCTCGCTCGCCCGCACCGACCAACTGCGCCAGAAGCTTCACGAAGCGCGCCCGATCAGCGGCCGGCAGCGGCGCCAGAATGTTGCCGGTGATCCGCGGCAGCTTCGCGACGAGTTTCCGCAGCATGGCGCGGCCCTGCGGGGTCAGAAAGAGCTGCTTGGTCCGCCGGTCCGCCGTGCCCGCCTTCCGCCGGATCAGGCCCTTCTTTTCGAGCCGGTCGAGCACATTGCCGATCGTCGAGCGGTCAAAAAAGATGAGATCGCTGACCCGCGTCGCGTCGATGCCGGGGTGCTCGTCGATGACCACCAGGGCCGAGAACTGCACGGCGGTGAGATCGAACGCCTTCGCCTCGGTCATGAACACGGCGGTCGACATCTGATGCGCGCGCCGGATCAAATGCCCGGCCTGCCTGTAAATGTCTTTGGTCTTCATCAGCGGCACTTCGGCGCCCGTCGCGCCCCGTCAGAATCGTTGATCAGGCGCGCCCCCAGACGTCGGCGGCGACCGCTTGCATCAACTTGACCTTGTTCGCGGTATCCTCGGCGGTCAGCATCTGGCCGCTGCCGGCCACGCTGGAAAACCCGCATTGCGGCGACAAGCAGAGCTGGCCGAGATCGACGCGCTTGGCGGCTTCGTCGATGCGTCGCGCGATGTCGTCCTTGGGCTCGAGTATCGCAGTCTTGGTGCTCACAAGGCCGAGCACGACGGTCTTGTTCCTCGGCACCGCCCGCAGCGGCTCGAAGTCGCCGGCACGCGGGGTGTCGTATTCGAGAAAATAGGCGTCGACGTCGATCGCATTGAACAGCTCGTCGGCGATGAAGCCGTAGCCGCCCTCCGCCATCCAGGCGCCCTTGAGATTGCCGCGACACAGATGAAGTCCGACCGTCAGGCTGGCGGGACGGCTCCGGATCGCGCCGTTGATCAGCCGGACGTAGGTCTTGATCAGGGCCTTCGGATCCTCGCCGCGGTTCCTGACCTCGTCCTGCACCGACGGATCGCACAGGCACGGGAGCGCGGTATCGTCGAGCTGCAAATATGTGCAGCCGAGGTGGACGAGATCGGCGATCTCCTCCTGATAGATACGGATGAGATCATCAAAATAGACATCGATGTCCGGGTAGACGGCTTCATCGACGCTGCGCGGTCCGAGAAAGAAGTGCATCACCGCCGGCGACGGCATCGTGATCTTCGCCACGCCGCGGCTGACCGCCGACTTGAGGAACGCGAACTCGTCGGTCGCGATCCCCTTGCGGCGCTGGAGCCGCTGCGTGGCATAAGGCGATGGGGCGAGCGCGACGACGCCGCCCCCCTCCGTCTTGAAAGACCCGAGCGTGCCTTCGCGATAGCCGAAGCCGGGAACCGCGTCGATGAAGCCGGTCGACCATGCGCGGCGGCGATATTCGCCATCCGTGATCGACTGCAGTCCGAGCTCCTCCTGGAAGCGCACGACCTCCCTTACGGCATCGTCCTGCAGCGCGTGAAATTCAGCCTCGCTGATCGTGCCCGCCCGCTGCGCGCGCGCGCCTTCCATCAACCGCTGCGGCCGCACGAAGCTGCCGACATGCTCGACCCGAAACGGCAGACCGGATTGCCTGGACATGCAGAGGCGTCACTCGGCCTTCAAGCCAGCCGCCTTCACCACCTGCGCCCATTTCTCGATGTCCTTGCGCAGATAGGCATCGAACTCGGCGGGCGTCATCACCAGCGGCACCGCGCCCTGCTTGTCCCACGCTTCCTTGACGTCGGGACGGTTGACCGCCTTGACGATCTCGGCATTGAGCTTGTCCACGATCGCTTTCGGCGTACCGGCCGGCGCCATGATCCCTAGCCAGATGGTCAACTCGTAGCCGGGCACCCCCGCCTCCGCGACGGTGGGAACGTCGGGCAGCACTGACGAGCGCTTGGCGGCGGAGGTGCCGAGTGCGCGCACCTGCCCGGCCTTCACGTTCGACGCCATGGTGGTGATCGCGTCGAACGCCATCTGCACGTGGCCGCCGATGACGCTGTTGCGCATTTCGCCGGACGCCTTGTGCGGCACGTGCACCATGTCGGTCCCGCTCATGGCTTTGAACAATTCGCCCGCCATGTGATAGGGCGTGGCCGCGCCGGACGAGGCATAGTTGAGCTTTCCCGGGTTCGCCTTCGCGTAGGCGATGAATTCCTTGAGGTCCTTGGCCGGCACCGACGGATGCACCACCATCACCAGGTCGGAATAGTTGATGCCCGCCACCGGCACGAAGTCGCGCATCAACTGGAACGGCTTGTTGGCCGTGAGCGACTCGTTGGTGGTGTGAGTATTGGACATGGCGAGGAGCGTGTACCCGTCGGGCGGGGACTTCGCGACCGCATCGGTGCCGACGATCGAGCCCGCGCCTGGACGGTTTTCCACCACGAAGGGCTGCTTGAGGGCATCCGACAGGTGCTGGGCCAGGACGCGGGAATAGACGTCAGCGGGCCCCCCGGCGCCGAATGGCACGACGATCTTCACCGAACGCGACGGATAGTCCTGCGCCGAGGCGGCGCCGGACCAGGGCAGCGCCGAAGCAAGCGTCAGCGCGAGCAAAGCAGGCGCGAGAACACGCAGCGAGGCAGTCATTCGGGTTCCTTCCTGACGTTTTCTGGCTGTTCAAACCACGATAGACAACCGGGGCGAGCCGATCAATGAGGCGCTTCGCCGCCCATCCGGGGGAACGCGGCCTTCATTCCGGCCGCGCCAGCACCGACAGCACGACCGAGCAGAACGCCACGAAGGTCACCAGCGCGTTGGCTGCGTGCGAATATTCCCATTGCCGGCGCAATTGTTCCCAGTTGGCCGGAATGACCGTCCAATTGTCGGTCGCCTGATTGGCCGGATAGGTCCAGATGAAGAAAACGACGAGCGAGAGCGCGATGCAGCAGAAGGCAACCAGCGCAAAAACAAATGGCGCACCACGGCCGCGCAGCAGGAACGCGAGCGCAAGATTTGTGGTGAGGGCGCCGAACAGGACGATGCCGAACAGCGCCCAGCCCCGATAGATATTCTGCACCACGAAATACTGGTCGTGCGCCAGGTCGATCTTGTTCAGAAGCGTGAATAAGTGGGCGCCGCTGGGCACCAGGGCAAGTGCGGCGAACATCAGCGCAAGAAATTGAACGACCCGCAAACGCACAATGGGACCTCCGCACCAAGGTGCGTTGCCCTGTCAACCGTGTTGCAGCGCAGCGGTTCCACCTTTTCCACCGGGAAGATGAACCGATTGCCGCGTCCCATCGCGAGGACTCTTTGCACCCGTCGCGGCGACCGATAAGGTGACGCCATAGCGCTACATTTCATCAGCAGCGCGGTTTTCGCCCACCGGTATCCGGTGAAGGCGCGAACGAGAGAGATGCATCAAGGGGGGAGACCAATGGCGAACGAATCTCATCCGCTTCTGTCGCATACCGACGGCATCGCGGCCGGCATCGGCGACTTCCTGTTGCTGGTGGGTCGCGTGTTGCTGGGCTGGCTCTTTCTCGCCAGCGCCGCGGGCACCGGGGGAAAGCTCTGGAACCCCGCCGGCTTCGCGGGCTACTTGAAGAATTTGGGCGCGCCGGCTCCCGATCTCCTGTCCTGGATTGGCGCGCTGGTCGAAACCGTGATCGGTGCTGCCCTCATCCTCGGGATCGGTACCCGTTACGCGGCGCTGCTCTGCGCCTTGTTCCTCATCATCGCGACCGCGCTGGCGCACCGCTACTGGGAGTATCCGGCCGCCCAGATCGGGAACCAGTACAATCACTTCCTGAAGAATCTCGCGATCCTCGGCGGCGCCCTCATCATATTCGTGACCGGCCCCGGCCGCTTCAGCGTCGATCGGATCCTGTCGGGAAAGCGTTGACGACCCAAGAAATCGCGAGACTCTGTAGGGTGGGCAAAATCGCCTGCCGTAACGTTGCAGTGTGTGTGCACGGCATAAGCGCGATTTCGCCCACGCGTTTCCGGTTCACGCGTGGGCACGGCGCACGCGACTGAACTCGTGGAGGGGCGTTGCGCCTTTGAGCGCGCGCCTTTGCCCACCCTACCGGAGCATCAATTCCACAGCTCCTTGCTCGCAAGCTTGGCGCCTTCGGCCAGCGCCTCGAGCTTCGCCCACATGACCGACGGATGGACGCGCCGGTGGAACGGCCCCTGCGCGAAGCCGCAGTCCGTTCCGGCGATGACGTTCTCGCGGCCGACGAGCCGAGCATAACGCCCGATGCGCTCGGCGACGAGCTCGGGATGCTCCACCACGTTGGTGGCATGGCTGATGACGCCCGGGATGAGCACCCTCCCCGCCGGAAGCTTCACGTCCTGCCACACCTTCCACTCGTGCTCATGCCGCGGATTGGCGCCTTCGATGACGTAGGCGCCGACCTTCACCGACAGAATGAGGTCGGCGATATCTTTGAGCGGCACGTCGGTCGTGTGCGGGCCCGGCCAGCTTCCCCAGCAGACGTGGTAGCGGATGCGCTCCGGCGGCAAGCCCTCGATCGCGTGGTTGAGCACCTCCATGTGCATCGCGACCCATTCGCGGTAGTCGGCGAAGCTTCCCGGCGGCACCATGCGGTCGTAGGTGACAGCGGCGCGCGCATCGTCGAGCTGCAGGAGAAAGCCGGCATCGACGATCATCTTGTATTCCGTGCGCATCGCCGCGCCGATGGCGATGAGGCATTCCTCGTCGCTCTTGTAGTATTCGTTCTTGCGGTCCGGGATGACGCTCGCAGGCGCCGCGACCGGCAGGAATGCCTCCTCGACCTTCACCCCTTTCAGCGCGGCCTTGAAATTGTCGATGTCGCGTTGGAGCTCAGCCTGCCCGGTATACGTGATCGGGCCCACGCAGACTGATTCCGTGGTGGTTGCGATGGCCTCGCGCGCGTCGAGCTCGGCGTAGAACTCGGCGAAGCGTTCCCGATCAGCGCCGCGCTGGAACGGATTGGCACCGGGCTTGACCGGCCGGCGCTCGAAGCCGCTCAGCCGCTCGAGCACGTATTGCGACCAGCTGATGGATTTCCCGAACTCGCCGTCGCTGACCACGTCAACGCCGGCCTCAACCTGCCGGCGCACGATGTCGGCGACCGCGTCGGTGACGCATTTTTCATAGGCCTTCTCATCGAAAGGCTTGTGGGCCTGCTTGGCGCGCAGGAAATCCTGCAGCGGCTGCGGCCGGATCAGGCTGCCGACATGGGTGGTGAGGATTCGATCGGTGCTGCGCTTCATTTTGCTCGTTCGTTGCTGGATGGAAATGGTGCGCGCTTCTAGCAGACGCTGACGTGCGCAGCCAAATACGCCGTCACGGGGGGCCGCTGCCCACTGTGGGAAATCAGTCCGTGCTCGGTTGCGACGATTTCGCGATCGCTGCGATGGCCTCGTGATCGGGCTCGAACCCCAGCCCGGGCGTGTCGGGCAGCGTCAGCCAGCCGTCCTTCGGTTCCGGCAGAGCGCGGTAGATTTTTCGGCAGAGCTCGATGGCGAGGTAGTGCATCTCGACGAACGTGCCGTTGGCGACGCCGGCTTGCAGGTGCATGTTGTGGTAGGGCCAGGCGCCGCCATTGGCGAGCGGCACGTTGAAGGCGGCGGCCAGCCCCGCGATCTTGAGGCATTGCGTGAAGCCGCCGCTGCTCACCACGTTGGGCTGCACGTAGTCCACCGCTTCGTGCAGCAGCAGGTCGCGGAAGCGGAAGATGAGGCCCTCGTTCTGCCCGCAGGCGAGCGGCATTCCCGTCGCCTTGCGCAATTGGGCCATCTGCAGCACGTCGTTCTGGGTGATCGGCTCCTCGAAGAACGAGATGCCGTAGGGCTTCACCATCTCGGCCAGCCGGGTGGCGTGATAGAGATCGAGGCTGCAATTGGCGTCGATATAGAGCTCGACGTCCGGTCCGACCGCCTCGCGCACCGCCCGCACGCGCGCCGCGTCCTCGCGGATCACGTCCGAGAGCGGCCGCGTCTCCCGCCGGCGCAGTGCTTCGTGGCCGACGACCATCTTCAGCCGCCGGTAGCCTTGCGACACCCACAGCTTTGCCGCGGCGGCAAGCTGTTCGCGGTCGAAGAAATTGAAGCCGAAGGTGGCATAGAGCGGCACGCGCGCGCGGGCACCGCCGAGCAGCCGCCAGACCGGCTGGCCCAACGCCTTGCCCTTGATGTCCCAGAGCGCGATGTCGACGGCCGAGAGCCCCTGCGCCGCGAAGCCGGTCTGCCCACGCGGCATCAAGAGCCAATAGAGCTTGTCCCAGATGAGCTCGTGCGCCAGCGGATCGTCGCCTTTGATGGCCGGCGCGATGACCTTGTTCACGATCTCGGCAATGACGGTTTCACGGGTGATCGCCGCCAGACCATGGCCGGTGATGCCGGCGTCGGTCTCGACCTCGACGAAACAAGCCTCGAGCGACGATTTGCGGTCGATGCCGGGCAGCGAAATGTGCAGCGGCACGTTGAGCGGCGTGGCCGCGACGCGGACGATTTTCATAGATGGAAGATTTCCGAACGGGTGCTGGTGGGACGCTGTCGCATGATCTCACCACCAATTGGCGCGCTGGCGCAACGCCGCGTTGGCCGCCGATGCCTCTCTCGTGACCTGCGCCGCGTTGAGGGCAATGAGCTTGCCGCCGCGCTTGAGGATGCGGCCATCCACCATGACCGTATCCACGTTCGAGGGCTGCGCCGCGGTCACCAGCATGTGGGCGGGATCGCCGAACACCCCGAGATTGACGTCGCGGGTCGACACCATGATGAGATCGGCGCGCTTGCCGGGCTGGAGCGACCCGACCTTGTCGGCGATGCCCATGGAGCGCGCGCCCTCGATGGTGGCGAGCTCGAGCACGCGGCGGGCGGTGAGCTTGAACTCGCTCTCGCTCTTGCCGTTCTCGATGTTCTGGATGAACTTCATGATGCCGAACATGTCGGCATTGCCGGTGAGCTCGACGGTATCGACCGACAATCCGACCGGGATGCCGGCGGCAAGCAGGTTCGCGGTTTGCGGCAGGCCGAAGCCGATGCGCAGCTCGCTGGTCGGTGACAGGCTCACCGACGCTCCGGCATCCTTGATCGCCGTTATCTCCTCGGGTGTGAGCACGATTGCCGTGAATGATCTGCATGTCCTTGGCGAGGAGGCCGGCCTTGGCAATGGTGGCGACCTGGCCAATGGCCGCGCGCGATCCGCTGGCATGGACCGAGATCGGCAGGCCGAGCTTGCGGGCGGCCTCGATCTCAGCCTTGTAGATCTCCGGCGGAATGGCAGTCGCAGGATTGTTGCCGCCCATGCCGCGCCAGGCGAGGCCGAGGGTGATCAGGCCATCGTCGGAATATTTCGACCAGTCGCGCTCGCAGCTGCTGCAGATCGGCCAGTGACGATGCCTTGGGTGTTCGACATGCCCTGCGCGCCGCCATAGGAGAAACGCGCCCGCAGCCCGGATTCGCGCAGCGCCCGCAAGTCCTGTTCGGCGTAGTCGAGCGAGCGGATGTTATGGCACCAGTCGTGCACGAAGGTGATGCCGTTGTTGATCGCCTCGGCGGCCGCGAGCCGCGTGCCCTGGTACATATCCGCCGGCTCGTATTTCTGCCCGAGCGCGGCTGTCGTGCGGAAATAGCCGAGATCCGGCTTCTCGCCCGACATGCTCCGCAACAGCGTATTCCACATGTGCCAATGCGTTTCGATCAGCCCCGGCAGCACGATCGTGCCGGCGCCGTTGATAGGGATCGCGCCGGGAGCATTGAGCTTCGGACCGACGGCCAGGATCACGCCGTCCCTGATGTGCACGTCGGCATCCTTGATGTCGCCGGTGCCGGGCTCCATGGTCATGACGTAGGCGTTGCGAATAATGACATTGCCGCGGATCGGCAGCGGGGACTTGGGCTGAGACTTGGGCGCGCCGACCGCCGGCGCGATCCCCGCAAGTCCCAGTGCGCCGAGCGCAGCACCGCCCTTGAGGATTCGGCGGCGGCTCGGTGTCGACGTTGCGGCCATGGTCCAAATCCTCCCTCGAAGCTCGCGCAGTTCGCGCTGCGGGCAATTGTTCAATACGCGTGACCAAATTGAAAGCCGTTTGTCGTTGGGCAACGTCCCGCCGACTTGCCCTTTGCCGGCCGAGCGTGGCGGACTATGCTTCGTCGCTCTGGGAGGTTGCGGAACGGGAGGAAAAAATGACCACTCACGTTGGTTCTTGGCGTTCTATGCTCGCCGCGCCGGTGCTGGTCCTCGGCTTGGCCACGGCCGGCCAAGCGGCCGAGCTCAATCCCGCGGCGCTCATCTATAAGCTGCCGGATCAATTGAAGTGGCGCGATCCGACCGGCGCCGCCCCCGTGAACCAGGCTATCCTGCAAGGCGATCCTACCAAGACCGGACTCTACGTCGTGCTCAACCGGTTCAAGCCTGGAAGCTTCAGCAAGCCCCACTTCCATCCCAACGACCGATTCATCACCGTGGTCAAGGGCACCTGGTGGGTCGCGACCGGCAACAAGGTCGACAAGGACGGTATGGTGCCGATGCCGGCCGGCAGCTTCGTCACGCATTTCGGCAAGCAGGTGCATTGGGACGGCGCCAAGGACGAGGAAGCCTGGGTGCTCATCGTCGGCGAAGGCCCCGGCACCAATACGCCGGTCGAAGAAGCCAAATAACCGCGGCCCGGCCTCGCGTCGGGGCTCAGGCGGCGCTCTTGGTCACGCCCGCGTCGAGGCGCGGCGCGGCGTTGTGCTGGAGCACGAGATCGAGAGCGGCGACCTCGACGCGATTGCGCCCGCGTGCCTTGGCGAAATAGAGTGCGCGATCCGCCTGGCCCAGGAGCTCCGCAATGTCGAGCGGCTGCTCTCCGTTGATCGCCATGCCGATGCTGACCGTCGCACCGACCGAACGTCCATCGACGTCCATGGCCGCTTCAGCGAAGGCCGAGCGGATTCGCTCGGCCTGCGCCAACGCCTTTTCTCGACCGGCGTCATAGAGGACGGCGGCGAATTCCTCGCCGCCGAGGCGCCCAATGAGATCCGACGCGCGCAGATGAGCCTTCGCCGTGTCGGCGAACAGCTGCAGCGCCCGGTCGCCGATCGCATGGCCGAAGCGATCGTTGATCGACTTGAAATGATCGAGGTCGATCAGCAGCACCGCGGCGGGGCGTGGGCTGGAAGCGTGGCGCTTCATCAACTCGTTGCATTCCTGCAGGAAGGCGCGGCGATTGGCGATTCCGGTGAGCGGATCGACCATCGCGGCGGTCTTGTGGCGGTACTCGGTCCGCTCCTTGGCCATTGCGAGCAGGATGAATGCGATCGAGATGTTGAACAGCAACGCCTCGAGGCTGAGCGCCGTGAGCCATACGCTCTCGAACATCTGGTGCGTCGGCGACAACGTCAGCATGAACGAAAGCGGGGTGCGCAAGAGGAACAGCGCGCCGTGCGCGAACAGTATGAAGATCGCGGGCCAGCGCGAGACCAGCCGCTCGCTCCGCCCGCGCCAGAACTCGTAGGCCGTGAGCCAGGTATAGGTCGTGATGATGCCGGCGGCGAGCAGGAAGCGCAGCTCGAGCGCGCCGCTCAAGCTCGGGAGATGGGCGATGACGATCCACGCCACCGGACCGGCGACGAGATACATCGGCAGAACCGGACGCCCGTCGAATACGCGCGCGCCAGTCCAAGTAACGGCGAAGCTCAGGAACAGGAGTGCGTTGGCGAGATCGATCGAAATCGCCCCGCTCACGGAGCCGTACATGCCGAAGAGCACGACCGAGGTCGCGCTCAGGAGGTGCGCAAATCCCCACCAGGCCACGGCGCGGACCTGGGGGTTCTGGATCCACGCGAACAGCAGCAGCAGTCCGAGAATCGCCTCGACGTAAATGGTGACAAGAAAAAGCGTACTGACGTCGAGATTCATCGCGCCACTGCGGTCCACAGGCTACCGGATTTCCCAACCCATCACCGCTTACCTTCTCGGCGGCAAAAAATAGCATGAATGCTTGTGCGGTGCGGTAGACCTCCCCCGGTCATGGTTTCGACGACCTTTCGCATCTTCGACGTCTTTGAAGCCAATTCGAATAAACGTGAGGGTCGCCGACGACACATCCGGCGGCTCGTCAACCAGGTCTACGGCCCTGCCCGCCGGCCGGTGCCCAACGGCGGCCGACCTGCCGAAATAGCCTGCCCAACACCAAAGGCCAGCTTGTAGGACGAAAATTCGTCATCTAGGTTCGGCCGCCTCCCGGACATTCGGATCGACCCCTAATGCAGATCAGCGACGGAATCGTCGGAGCCATCGGCAACACGCCGCTGATCGCGCTCAAGCGCGCCTCCGAGGCGACCGGCTGCACCATCCTGGGCAAGGCCGAGTTCATGAATCCGGGCCAGTCGGTGAAGGACCGCGCCGCGCGCCAGATGATCCTGGAGGCCGAAAAGCGCGGCGAGATCAAGCCCGGCGGGCTGGTGGTCGAGAGCACCGCGGGCAACACCGGCATCGGGCTCGCGCTCGTCGCCAATGCCCGCGGCTATCGCACGCTGATCGTCATTCCGGAGACCCAGAGCCAGGAAAAGAAGGACATGCTGCGTCTGTGCGGCGCCGAGCTGGTGGAAGTGCCGGCGGTCCCCTACGGCAATCCCAACAACTATCAGCACATCGGCCGGCGCCTGGCGGACGAGCTGCGCAAGAACGAGCCCAACGGCGTCCTGTTCGCGGATCAGTGGAACAACCTGGACAATCGCAAGGCGCACTACGTCTCGACCGGTCCGGAAATCTGGCAGCAGACCGGCGGCAAGGTGGACGGCTTCATCTGCGCCATCGGCACCGGCGGCACCATCGCGGGCGTCGCCACCTATCTGCGCGAGAAGAAGAAGGACATCGTCATCGGCGTCGCCGATCCGAAGGGCGCGGCCATGTACAATCTGTTCGCGCATGGCGAGGCCAAGGCGTCGGAGGGCGGCTCGATCACGGAAGGCATTGGGCTCGGTCGTGTCACCCGCATCATCGAGGACATCAAGGTCGACAAGCCGTACCTGATCCCCGACGAAGAAGCCGTGCCGGTCATCTTCGATCTGCTCGAGCACGAGGGGCTGTGCATGGGCGGCTCGACCGGAATCAACGTCGCGGGCGCGATCCGGCTCGCCCGCGACATGGGACCCGGCCACACCATCGTCACGATCCTCGCCGACTATCGGCACCCGCTATCAGTCGAAGCTGTTCAATCCGGAGTTCTTGCGCGCCAAGCGCTTGCCGGTGCCGGATTGGCTCGAGCGACGGACGAGCGTGCAGGTGCCATACGCAAAGACATGATCGATTTCGAACCATTTGTGATTTGACCATGCTGACCGATTGCCTGTTTCGCGAAGACAGCTACCTCAAGGAATGCAGCGCCACGGTGCTGGGCCTGACCGACGCCGGCGGCATCGTGCTCGACCGCACCGTGTTCTACGCGGCGTCGGGCGGCCAGCCGGCCGACCGCGGCGTGCTGACGACCGCGACCGGCGACGCGATCCTCATCGAGAACGCGAGCTTTACCGATCGCCGGCAAGACCGAGATCGCGCATCTGCCGGCGGCCGCCACGGGGCTCAGCCTCAAGGTCGGCGAGCCGGTGCACGCCGTCATCGACTGGGACCTGCGCTATGCCCGCATGCGCATGCACACCGCGCTGCACCTGCTCTCGGCGGTGCTGCCCTATCCGGTGACTGGCGGCGCGATCGGCGACGTGGATGGACGGCTCGACTTCGACATTCCCGAAGCCGGCCTCGACAAGGACGAGATCACGCAGAAGCTCGCCAAGATGATCGCGGCCGGCGCCGAGGTGCGACTCGAGCTGGATCACGGATGCCGAGCTCGAGGCCAGGCCCGGCCTGGTCAAGACCATGTCGGTGAAGCCGCCGATGGGCACCGGCCGCGTGCGGCTGATCGAGATCGTCGGCTACGACCTGCAGCCCTGCGGCGGCACCCACGTGCGTGCGACCAACGAGATCGGCGAGGTGCGGGTGACGCAGATCGAAAAGAAGGGCAAGCAGAACCGCCGCGTGCGGATCGCGTTTGCGTAACCATCCGTCTAACATACGTGGGAATCCGGACATGGCGACTGACCCCTCCTCCCGCTGGCTGGTAAGCACCGACTGGCTCGCCCAACGCCTCGGCGCACCCGATATCGTCGCGGTCGACGGCTCGTTCTATCTGCCCGCGCTGAAGCGCGACGCCAAGGCCGAGTATCTCGCCGATCACATTCCCGGGCGCGGTGTTCTTCGACATCGACGCCATCGCCGACCACTCCACCAACCTGCCGCACATGCTGCCGAGCGCCGCGCAGTTCGCGCAGCGACGTCGGCAAGCTCGGCATCGGCGACGAACGACACGATCGTGGTCTATGACGGCGCCGGGCTGGGCGGCGCACCACGGGTGTGGTGGACGTTCCGCACGTTCGGCGCCAAGAACGTGTTCATTCTCGACGGCGGCCTGCCGAAGTGGAAAGCCGAGGGCCGGCCAGCTCGAGGCCGGCGAGGTCACGCGCGCGCCGCGCAAGTTCGAAGCCGTCGCTGAACTCGGCGGTGGTCGCGGGCGTGTCCGACGTGCAGGGCGCGATTTCGCAGAAATCCGCTCAGGTGGTCGACGCGCGGCCAGCCGAGCGCTTTCGCGGGCAAGCCGCCGGAGCCACGCCCCGGCGTGCGCTCCGGCCACATGCCGGGTGCGCTCAATGTGCCGGTGACGGGACTGATCGAGAACGGTCGGCTCGTGTCGCCCGAGCAGATCGCGCAGCGCTTCGCCGCCGGCGGGGTCGATCTTCGACAACCGATCATCACCAGTTGCGGATCCGGCGTGACCGCCGCCACCCTATGGTTCGCGCTCGATGCCATCGGCAAGGAACCCAAAGCGCTCTACGACGGTTCCTGGACGGAATGGGGAGCGCGCGGCGATCTCCCGATCGAGCCGAAACCTGATCACCGAAAGCCTGAGTAATGGCGCGCAGCAAGGCCCCGGTCGCAATCGTCACCGGTGCGGCGCGCGGCATCGGCCGGGCGATCGCGCAGCATCTGCTCGGCGACGGCAAGCGCGCGGGCTTCATCACCGGCGCCAATTTCGTTGTCGATGGCGGAATGATCAGCAAAATGATCTACCTGGAATAGTTGGCCGCTATGGACGGCCGTTCCCCCTTTTGGCAGCGGCGGAGAAGAATTATATTGTCCGACAGGCCGAAGGGGATTCGGCGTTCCCTCGATCGGCGAGGCCCGGTGATGATCTTCCGCCAGCTCTTCGACAGCGTGTCCGGCACCTACACCTACCTGCTCGCCAGCCGGCGCGGCGGCGAGGCGCTGATCATCGATCCCGTGCTGGAGAAGGTCGACCGCTACATCCAGCTCGTCAACGAGCTCGACCTCAAGCTGGTCAAGGCCGTCGACACCCACCTGCATGCCGACCACATCACCGGGCTCGGCGCGCTGCGCGACCGCACCCAGTGCATCACGGTGATGGGCGAGAACAGCAAGGTCGACGTGGTGTCGATGCGGCTGTCGGAGGGCGACAAGCTCACCATCGAGGGCATCGCGCTCGACGTGCTCTACACGCCGGGCCACACCGACGACTCCTACAGCTTCCTGATGCGCGACCGCGTCTTCACCGGCGACACGCTGCTGATCCGCGGCACCGGCCGCACCGATTTCCAGAACGGCGATCCGCGCGCGCAATACGATTCGATCTTCAACAAGCTGCTGCGCCTGCCCGACGAGACCATGGTCTTCCCCGCCCACGACTACAAGGGCGAGACGGTCTCGACCATCGGCGAAGAGAAGGCATTCAATCCGCGCCTGCAGGTGAAGTCGGTCGACGAATATGCCGACCTGATGAACAGCCTCAATCTGCCCAATCCGAAGATGATGGACGTGGCGGTGCCGGCCAACATGCGCGTCGGGCCTCGCCCAGGAGGAGATCGCGCGACGCGGCTGGGCGGTGAGCGCGACCGAGGCGATGACGCTCGCCGGCGAGCCGGACGTGACGCTGGTCGACCTGCGGGAACGGACCGAGCGCGAGAAGCACGGCGTCATCCCAGGATCGCTGCACGCCCCCTACCCCGACCTCGCGGCCAATGTCCGCCCCGGCGGCATGCTGCACGAGCTCGCCCGCGCCACCGGCAAGCGCATCGTTTTCTACTGCGCCTTCGGCGAGCGCTCGGCCATGGCCGTGCAGGCGGCGCAGGACGCGGGCCTCGCGTCCGCCTGTCACATTCAGGGCGGCATCGACGCCTGGAAGAAGGCGGGCGGGTCGCTCGTACGCTGAAGCACGTCGAGCTAGTTGCGGCCATGCGAGGACGAAGCGCCAGCTTCTGTTTTTCCAGAAAAACTCTGTAGAACATCAACGCATCGTGCGACCGCCCCCATATCGCACACAAATACCTAGGCCTGAAGGCCGCAGGCGCATGGTCAACGCTTCCTTTACATAAATCGTCGATGGTCCAGCGTCGGTCCAGAAGACGTTCGGCCAGCCACCATGAGCCATTCGGCGGTTCTGTTTCAGCCAGTCCAGAGCGGCCCGACGCAAGGTCGCGGCAGCTTTGCCTGGCGACTCGTTCTTCCCGTTCCGCTCACGATCCTGGTGGCGATAGCATTGATCTGGGCGATGGTGCCGCGCATCGTGGCCAGCGTGGCGGTGAACGATGCCGTTCTCGCCAACCAGCAAGCCGCCGCCGAATTCAAGATCATTCGCGCGTACTATTCGGACAATGTCGTCAACAAGGTCATCAAGGGCGGAACGTTCAAGGCCACCCATGACCACAAGGGCAACGAGGCGGCGATTCCGCTGCCCGCGACGTTCCTTCACGACCTGAGTGGCGTGCTCAAGAACAACAATTCGACGATCGGCCTCTACAGCCAATATCCCTTTCCGGACCGCAAGGACCGCAAGCTCGATGCGTTCCAGACCGAGGCGTGGATCTTCCTCAACGCGCACCCCGACGAAACGTTCTCGCGAACGGAGATTGTTGAACGGCAGACAGGTCGTGCGCGTGGCCGTCGCGGACAAGATGTCCAGCCAATCCTGCATCAACTGCCACAACTCCGATCCGCAATCGCCGAAGACCGATTGGAGGCTCAACGACGTGCGGGGCGTGATCGAGGTCGATTCCGCCATCGGCGATCAGCTCGCCTATGGCGCGGCGCTGACGCGGTGGATGGTCGCCGGAGCGGGCATGATCGGCCTTCTCCTGATCGGCTTGACCCTGTTCATGACCTACGGCGTCACCTCCCCTCTTCGCGTCATGGTTCGCGACATGCAGAAGCTCGCCGCCGGCGACTTCAACGTGGTCCTGCCCGGGCTCGACCGCAATGACGAGATCGGCGCGATGGCGCATGCGGTCGAGCAGTTCAAGGTCAAGGCGATCGAGCGCGCGCGCCACGAGGCCGATCAGGACGCCGCAGAGAAGCGAGCGGCGGCCGCCGAGCGCAGAAACGAGATGCACCGGCTGGCGGACGGATTCGAGGCCGCCGTCGGCAACATCGTCACTTCGGTTTCGCGGTTGTCGAGCGAGCTCGAGGCTGCCGCGAGCACGCTCACCAGCAACGCCGACACCACGCGACAGCTGTCGGACGTCGTCGCGGGCGCCTCGCAGGAAGCGTCGGTCAACGTGCAATCGGTTGCCCACGCGACGCACGAGCTGACGAGCTCGGTATCCGAGATCAGCCGGCACGTGCAGGAGTTGAGCCGCATCGCCACCGATGCGGTCCGCCAGGCCGACCAGACCGACAGCCGCATCGGCGAGCTGTCGAAGGCCGCCACCCGCATCGGCAACGTGGTGAAGCTCATCACCGATATCGCCGAGCAGACCAACCTCCTGGCGCTCAATGCCACCATCGAGGCTGCGCGCGCGGGCGAGGCCGGCAAGGGCTTCGCGGTGGTGGCGGCGGAAGTGAAGACACTCGCCACCCAGACCGCGAAGGCGACCGACGAGATCGGCGCGCAGATCGCCGAGATGCAGGCGGCGACCCAGGAGTCCGTCAACGCGATCAAGGAGATCGGAACGACTATCGGCCGCATTTCGGAGATCGCAATGGTGATCGCGACGGCCGTGGAGGAGCAGAGCGCCACCACCGGCGAGATCGCGCGCAACGTGGAAAATGCTGCGCGCAGCTCGGCACGCGTGGCCGACAACATCGGCGACGTCAATCGCGCCGCGGGCGAGACCGGCGAGGCCTCCGGCCGCGTGCTCGCCTCGGCCAAGGTCCTGTCCGGCGAGGGCGCCGGCATCAAGGTCGCGGTCGAGAAGTTCCTGGCAACGGTGCGCGCGGCCTGATTGCGCGCGAACGGCTCAGTGCAGGATCTGGCTCAGGAACAGCTTGGTGCGCTCGTGCTGCGGGCGATCGAAGAAGGCCGCGGGCTCGTTCATCTCGATGATCTGGCCGGCATCCATCAGCACCATCCGGTTGGCGACCTGACGGGCAAATCCCATCTCGTGGCTCACCACCACCATGGTCATGCCGTCGAGCGCGAGGCCGACCATGGTGTCGAGCACCTCCTTGACCATTTCCGGGTCGAGCGCCGAGGTGGGCTCGTCGAACAGCATGATCTTCGGCTGCATGCATAGAGCGCGTGCGATCGCGACGCGCTGCTGCTGGCCGCCGGAAAGCTGGGCCGGATATTTGGCCGCCTGTTCCGGGATGCGCACGCGCGCCAGATAGTGCCGGGCGATCTCCTCGGCCTCCTTCCTCGGCAGATTGCGCACCCAGACCGGGGCGAGCGTGCAGTTCTCCAGCACGGTCAGATGCGGAAACAGGTTGAACTGCTGGAACACCATGCCGACCTCGCGACGCACCTCGTCGATCTTCTTGAGGTCCTCGGTCAACTCCATGCCATCGACGACGACGCGGCCGCGTTGCCAGCCTTCGATGCGGTTGATGCAGCGCAGCAGCGTCGACTTGCCGCTGCCCGAGGGGCCGCAGATCACGATGCGCTCCCCGCGCATCACCTTGAGATCGACGTCGCGCAGGACGTGAAACTGACCGAACCACTTGTTGAGCCCGATGATATCGACCGCCACCTCGTGCTCGGTCGTGCGCATGGCGAGCACGATGCCGCCGCTCGATTTGCCCGATCCTTGCTTGCGATCGGTCATGATCTCAACGCGTCTGCTGGGTGTTCAAACGCCGCTCCACGAACAAGGCATAGCGCGACATGCCGAAGCTCACGAGAAAATAGATGATGCCGGCGAAGGCAAAGCCGGTGAACAGCGTCACCGGCGTCGCCCAGTTGGGATCGGCGAAGGCCGCGCGCAATTGCCCCAGCAGATCGAAAATCGCGACGATCAGCACCAGGGTCGTGTCCTTGAACAGCGAGATGAAGGAATTGACGATGCCGGGAATGACCAGCCGCAGCGCCTGCGGCAGGATGACGAAGCCCATCATGCGCCAATAGCCGAGCCCCAGCGCCATCGCGCCCTCGAACTGGCCGCGCGGGATCGCCTGCAAGCCGCCGCGCACCACCTCCGCCATATAGGCCGCGGCGAACAGCACCGCCCCGATCAGCACGCGGGCGAGCGCGTCGATCTCCCAATGGCTCGGGCAGAAAGAACGGCAGCATGTAGGTCGCGAAAAACAGCACCGTGATCAGCGGCACGCCGCGCCAGAACTCGATGAAGACGATGCTCGAGGTGCGGATGAGCGGCAGCTCGGAGCGCCGCCCGAGCGCCAGCAGGATGCCGAGCGGCAGCGAGAAGACGATGCCGGTGAAGGAGATCACGAGGGTGACGAGAAAGCCGCCCCAGAGCCGGGTCTCCACATGCGGCAATCCCAGCACGTCGCCGACGAGCAGGAAGAAGCCGACGACGGGAAACACCCCGAAAAACAGGATCGCGTTGAGCGCCTTGTAGGGCACGCGCGGAATGAGCAACGGAACGAGCAGGATCACCCCCAACGCATAGGTCAGATTGACCCGCCACCGCTCGTCGTCGGGATAGAAGCCGAACATGAACTGGCCGAACTTGGCCTGGATGAACGGCCAGCAGGCGCCGACCTCGCGCCCTAACGTCTCCGGCAGGCAATCGACGCGGCTCGACCCGTTCCAGACCGCGTCGATGAAGAGGAACTTTACGCTCGGCCACACCAGCGCGACGATGATGGCCGCGCTGATGATGGTCAGAACCGTGTTGAACACGCCATCGAACAGCCGCGCACGCATCAACCCGAGCGCGCCCTGGCTCGCCACCGGCGGCGGCTCCGGCTCCGTCAGCGCGCGGCGGATATAGGATGTGCCGCGTCGTCATCAGCGCTCCGCCACCCGGATATGGGCGTTGTACCAATTCATCAGGGCGCTGGTGAGCAACGAGATCGCGAGATAGACCGCCATGGTGATGGCGATGATCTCGATCGCCTGGCCGGTCTGACTGAGCGTCGTACCGGCGAAGACCGCGAACAGATCGGGATAGCCGACGGCGACCGCGAGCGAGGAGTTCTTCGTCAGATTGAGATACTGGTTGGTGAGCGGCGGCACGATCACGCGCAGCGCCTGCGGCACCACGACGAGGCGCAGCGTCGGCTCCCCGCCGCAGGCCGAGCGCAAGTGCGGCCTCGGTCTGGCCGCGCGGAATCGCCAGGATGCCGGCACGCACGACCTCCGCGATGAAGGCGGCGGTGTAGGTCGTAAGCGCGAAGAGGAGCGCGACGAATTCGGGTAGCAACCGGATTCCGCCGACGAAGTTGAAACCGCGAAGCTCGGGTTTCTCAAAGCCGATCGGGAAGCCGGTTGCGGCCAGAACCACGAGCGGCAAGCCGATGACCAGCGCCAGACCGGCCCAGAACAGCGGAAATGGGCGGCCGGTGCGGTCCTGCCGGCGCCTGCGCCCAGAATCTGCAGCGCAATGGTCGCGATCAGGCCCAACGCGAAGGCGGCGACCACATAGCCCGCGCCCTCGCCGGCCACCGGCGCGGGCACGATGATCCCGCGGTTGTTGAGAAAGATTTCGCCGAAGAAGCGAGATGCTCTGGCGCGGCCCCGGCAAGGTTCCGAGCACCGCGAGGTACCAGAACAGGATCTGGAACAAGAGCGGCAGGTTGCGGATCAGCTCGACATAGCCGCCGGCGAGCCTGGCAACCAGCCAATTGGGCGACAACCGCGCAATGCCGATGATGAAGCCGAGCACGGTCGCCAGCACGATCCCGATCCCGGAGACCAGCAGCGTGTTGAGCAGGCCGACCAGGAAGACGCGGCCATAGGTGTCGGTTTCGCTATAGGGAATGAGCGACTGATTGACGTCGAATCCGGCCGTGGTGTCGAGAAAGCCGAAGCCGCTGGTGACCCTTTTTGCGTCGAGATTGGCCTTGGCGTTGAGCGCGAATTCGTAGCCGAACCAGAGCACCACTGCGAGCAGGAGCAGTTGGTAGAAAACGGCCCGGACCTTCGGGTTGTTGTAAAAGGCGACCCGAGGCGGTGCCGCGGCGCGTTCGATTTCGACCACGCCCAATATCGGGCCTACCGCACCGGCGGCGCGTATTGGATGCCGCCCTTGGTCCACAGCCGATTGATGCCGCGGCTGATGCCGAGCCTCGAGCCTGTTCCCACGTTGCGCTCGAACACCTCGCCGTAATTGCCGACCTGCTTGACGATGCGCACCGCCCAATCCTTGGTCAGGCCGAGCTGCTCGCCGAAATTGCCCTCCACGCCCAGAAGCCGCCTGATCTCGGGCTGGTTCGACTTCAGTGCCTCATCGACATTCTTGGAGGAAATGCCGAGTTCCTCGGCGTTGAGCATGGCGAAATGCGTCCACTTGACGACGTCGAACCACTGGTCGTCGCCGTGGCGCACCAGCGGGCCGAGCGGCTCCTTGGATACGACCTCAGGCAGGATGACGTGGTCGTTGACGTTGGCGAGCTTGAGCTTTTCGGCGTAGAGCTGCGAAATGTCGGTCGTGAACACGTCGCATCGCCCCGCTTCATAGGCCTTGACGGTCTCGTCGGCCGTGGCGAAGGCGATGACCTCGTATTTCATGTTGTTGGCGCGGAAGAAATCCGCGAGGTTGAGCTCGGTCGTGGTGCCGGTCTGGGTGCAGACCGACGCGCCATTGAGCTCGAGCGCCGAATTGACCTTGAGCGCCTTGCGCACCATGAAGCCTTGACCGTCGTAGTAGGTGATGCCGGCGAAATTTCCATAGGAGACGTCGCGCGAGAGCGTCCAGGTGGTGTTGCGCGAGAGCACGTCGATGCCGCCGGTCTTGAGCGGCTCGAACCGATCCTTGGACGAGAGCGGGACGAATTTCACCTTGGTGGGATCGTTCAAGACGGCGGCGGCGATCGCTCGGCAGAAATCAACGTCGAAACCGGTCCAGTTCCCCTTGTCGTCGGGGAGGGAGAAACCCGCCACTCCTTGGCCGACGCCGCAGAGCAGCGAGCCGCGATCCTTCACGGCCTTGAGCGTCTGCGCCGACGCTGCCGCGACAGAAAAGCCGAGCACGAAAGTCGCACCGAAGAGAAAGAGTTTGCGTTTCATGGAGCAGCCTTTCATGGACACACTTTGCGGGCCTTGACCGTCACTTGCGTCGAGCTCGGCGCGATTTTTGCGCCATTTTGGCGGTATTTTTTGAATGCCACTATTCGGAGCGCACTGACGTCCCGGCCGACGCCATCTCTCCGGCACCCGTCGTGCCGGCCCCCGCCGTGGTCCGACCACCATCTCAGAACGATCGGGCACCGCGGTCAAGGGGTTGACGGTGGCACTGTGTAACGCCATGACCACGTGTTACGACCGCGTTCCGCACGTCTGGAATCATACCAATGCGACCTGATTCGGGGCGCGGGACAGCGAGCCGGACCCACGCATGACCAAAAAGACCGAAGCCGACCCTCCACACCCGCCGCTCAAGCCGGCAACGCGCCTGGTGACAGGCGGGCGCAACACCGCCGAAAATCACGGCTTCGTCAATCCGCCGGTTCACCACGTCTCGACCGTGCTTTATCCGAACGCCGGCGACTTCGTTGCCCGCCGCACGCGCTACGTCTATGGACGCCGCGGCACGCCCACCTCGGAAGCGCTCGAAAACGCCCTGCGCGAGCTCGAAGGGCCGGCCTGCGCCGGCGTGGCGCTCTTGCCCTCCGGGCTGGCGGCGATCTCGACCGCGCTGTTGTCCGTGCTCAGCGCCGGCGACCACCTCCTCGTCACCGACAGCGTCTATCAGCCCACGCGCAAATTTTGCAACGGCGTGCTCGCGCGCTATGGCATCAAGACCACCTACTACGATCCGCTGATCGGCGCCGGCATCGCGGAGCTGATCCAGCCCAACACGCGCGCCGTGTTCGTGGAGGCGCCGGGCTCGCTCTCGTTCGAGGTGCAGGACGTGCCGGCGATCGCCGCCGCCGCGCACGCCAAGGGCGCCGTAGTGCTGATGGACAATACCTGGGCCAGCCCGCTCTATTTCCGCGCCTTCGAGAAGGGCGTCGACCTGTCGATCCAGGCCGCCACCAAATATATCGGCGGTCATTCCGACGTCATGCTCGGCACCGTATCGGCCAACAAGGCGACGTGGGAGCGGCTGCACGACACCGTGCACGCGCTGGGGCTCTGCGTCGGCCCCGACGACATCTATCTCGGCCTGCGGGGCCTGCGCACCATGGGCGTGCGGCTTGCGCAGCACAATCAGGCGGGCCTGAAGGTAGCGCGCTGGCTCGGCGAGCGGCCCGAGGTGGCGCGCGTACTTCATCCGGCGCTCGCGGGCTGCCCTGGCCATGCCATCTGGCAACGGGACTTTTCCGGTGCAAGTGGCCTTTTCAGCATCGTGCTCAAGCCGGTCGCGACGAAGGCAGTGCATGCATTCCTCGATGAGCTCGCGCTGTTCGGCATCGGCGCGTCGTGGGGCGGATTCGAGAGCCTGGCGATCCCATTCGACTGCACGGCCATCCGCACCGCGACCAAATGGGCGCCGGGCGGGCCGACTGTGCGCGTCCACATCGGCCTCGAGGACGTTGACGATCTCATCGGCGATCTCGAACGCGGCTTCGCCGCACTCGCCGCGGCGCGGTGACCTCGGCCTTTGTTACTGCGCCTTGATGTTCGACGCCCGAATTACTTCGGCCCATGACGAGAATTCGCGCTTGGCGAGCCCGGCGAATTCTTCGGGCGTGTTCGCGACCGGCTCGAAGCCCAGCACCGCGAGGCGTTCCTTCACGTCCGGAAGCGCGATGATCTTGACGATCTCGCGATGGAGGACGGCGATGATCTCCTTCGGCGTGCCGGCCGGGACGACGACGCCCTGCCAGTTGTCGCCGGCGATGCCGGGATAGCCGGCTTCCGCCGTGGTGGGCACGTCCGGCAACGCCCGCGAGCGCGCCTTGCTGGTCACCGCGAGCGCACGCAGCCTGCCTTCGATGACCTGCTGCGCGGCCGGCGACGGCGAGGCAAAGCAGATCGGCGTGTGACCCGCGACCGAGGCGCCGACCGCCAAGCCCGCGCTGTTGAACGGGACATGCACGAGATCGAGGCCGAGCGACAGCCGGAACGTTTCGCCGACAAGATGTCCGGGCGTGCCCGTCCCCGGCGACGCGTAGCTGTATTTTCCGGGATTGGCCTTGATCAGCGCGACGAGGTCTTTCATCGTCTGCGCCGGCACCGACGGGTGCACCGTGATCACCAGCGTCGTAGCGACCATCAGCGTGACGGGGTCGAAGTCCTTCTCGAGCTCGTAGGGCACTTTGTCGTAGAGCGTCGGATTGATGACGTAGCTCGGATTGACGACCAACAAGGTATAGCCGTCGGGCGCCGACTTCGCCCCGCGACCCATGCCGATATTGCCGCCTCCGCCGCCGACGTTCTCGACGAAGAACTGCTTGCCGACATGCTCCGACAGCCTTTGCGCAACGAGACGGGTGATCACGTCGGTCGGGCCGCCGGCCGCGTAGGGAACGATCATGCGCACGGCGCGATCGGGATAGGCCTGCGCCCATGCGACGCACGGCGCTGCCGAAAGCGCAGCCGCTCCAAGCGCAAGGAACTGACGGCGAGGAAGCCTCATGGGATCGCCTCGCTTGTTTGTGCTCAGGACGACGGCCGCTGCTCGCCCTTGACCTGGGTGCGGTGCATGATCCGCCGGCTGCTCGGATCGAACGCGTCGCGCCGATGCATGGTGCAGCGATTGTCCCACAGCACGAGATCGCCGACGCGCCAGACGTGCTCCCAGGCGAATTCCGGCCGATCGACGAAGCGCCAGAGCTCGTCGAGCAGCGCCTCGGACTCCGCGAGCGCGAGCCCGACGAGATAGGCGTTGCGGCGGCGGCCGAGATAGAGCATGCGCCGGCCGGTGTCGGGATGCGTGCACACCAGCGGATGGACGGCGCCGGGCGACGTGCAGCGGATCGTCGGTCGGCGTGACGCCCTGGCGCAGATAGCCGCCGCTGTTGTAGGTGCCGTCGTGCTTGATCTTGAGGCCGGCGATGCGCTCCTTGAGCTGCGCGGGCAGCGCCTCGTAGATGCCGTACATGGTGCAGAACGAGGTATTGCCGCCGGTGGGCGGCACTTCGAGCGAATAGAGCATGCTCGCCTTCGGCGGCACGTCGAGATACGACATGTCGGTGTGCCACACCGCTTCGCCGTCGCCCAGGCTGCCGATCGGCTCGCCGTTCACCTTGACGTTGGAGACGATGTAGATCTCCGGCAGGCCTTCGACGAAACGGCGGCCGTTCTCCTGGATCGGCGCCCAGTCGAGATCGCCGAAGCGGCGGCTGAACGCGATCAGATCCTGGTCGCTCGAGCGACTGACCGCGGATCAGCACCACCGAATGCTCGTGCCACGCCTCGATCAGGCGCGCGAACTGGATATCGTCGAGATTCCGGAGGTCGACACCCCTCACCTCGGCGCCGAGTGCACGGCCAGTGGGGATCACCTCGACCGCGCTCGCGGCCTTGGGGCGTACGGACGTCGTTTCAACACTCAACGTCATCGCTTCCTCCCACGTCCAGCATGAGCTCGCAGCAAGCAAGCATAGCATTGCACAGCGACGCGGCAACCAGCGCTCGCCGTTACTCCGGTAACATTCTCGGATTTCACATCGCGGCCGCGGCTCTGTGCCGGTCGCGCAGCTCGAAATAGAGATTGCGTGCGTAGACGAACACGCCGAAGCCCTGACCCAGGATGAAAACCGGGTCGCGGATGTAGAGCGCGTAGCCGAACAGCAATACGCCGCCGCCGATCGAGAAGAACCAGAACGCGATCGGCATCACCATCTTGCCCGCGCGCTCGGAGGCGATCCACTGCACCACGAAGCGCATGGTGAACATGATCTGTGCGACATAGCCGAGCAGCACCCACCACTGAAACTTGGCCACGAAGACTTCGTGCAGATAGCTGCCGACCGCCTGTGAGAGATCAATCAGCATTCCGTTTCACCTCCAGGACGTGCGGCACGTGACGCCGGCGGCGGATGAGCCACCACACGCCCAGAAGGTCGAGAATCCCGACCCAGAGCCGATCCCACATGCCGTAATTCGACGTGCCAGCGCGGCGCGCGCGATCGACCACGTCCACATAGCCGATGTCGTAGCCTTCGCGCCGCACCAGCGCGGGCAGAAATCGGTGCAGCCCGTCGAAATAGGGCAGCGCCAGAAAGAGATCGCGGCGGAATGCCTTGAGCCCGCAGCCGGTGTCGCGGGTGCCGTCGCGCAGCACGAAGCCGCGCACCGCATTGGCGAAGCGCGACTGAAATTTCTTGAACCCGGTCGCCTGGCGGCCGACGCGCTGGCCGGCGACCAGGCCGACATGCGGCGCGCCCGTCGCCAGCGCCTTGAGCAGCTCCGGAATGAAGGCGGGATCGTTCTGGCCGTCACCGTCGAGAGTGACGACGACCGGAGCGCGGGCATGGAGCACACCGGTGCGAAACCGCTGCCGACTGTCCGCACGACGTATCGTGCTTGATCTGCCGCAGCCACGGACGGCTCGTCATCAGCTGCGTCAACTCGGATTCGGTGCGGTCGGTCGAGCCGTCGTTGACGTAGATGATCTCGAAACTGAGGCCTTTGCCGAGCGCGGTCGTGATCTCGGCGATGAGCGGCGCAATGTTGCCGGCCTCGTTCCGCACTGGAACGACAACGGAAACGGTCGGCGGGGCCGCGCTTGCAGACAATTCGTTCATGATCTGCCCGAAATCGCCGCGTCTTGGCGGCCGGCGTGCCGGAATGGCGCGAGTTTCTTATGGGGCGACAAGCCGCCGGGCAACCCTTTTGATGCGGGCGAACGACGGCCCCGGCAGCGGCCGAACGACTCCGTCCGAGCCAATGAAAAATGCAAGTCCGCGCGCCGCGAACCAATCGCGCACCAACAGCGCGCCGATCACCCCGATGACGCCACCGGCAATCACGTCGCTTGGAAAGTGCGCGGTCAGCACGACCCGGCTCATCGCGATGACGACGGCATAGGTCCACAGGAACGGCCGCGCCCGCGGCCACAGCGCGCCAAGCGCCATGGCAACGGCGAAGGCGTCGATCGCGTGGCCGGACGGAAAGCTCGCATATTCGACCTCCCAGCCCAGCGGGCGGTAGATGAAGGGATCGGCGCCGCCCTCGACCAGCGGCCGGGCACGGCCGATCAGCCGCTTCACGAGCGCTGAAGCACAGGCCCGGCAGACCGATCGCCAGGAAGAGGAATCCAAGCCGCACCGCGACCGCAGCGAGCGCGCCCCGGGACATCCGCGGCAACGCCGGCGAAGCCATCAGCCCGAGCGCCGCCAGCATCAGCGCGATCGGCACCAGGAACCAGTACCGATTTGCCGAAGTCGGTAATTTCATCGAAGAGAGCGATCAGCCATTCCGGGACGCGCTGCGCCACACCGACAGACAGGCGCATCGATCATGGTCATCGTCGCCGCCATGATGACGACCACAAGCACGGCACCAACGGCGAGCCGACCCGGGCTGCGCCAGGCCGGCCTCACCGCAAATCTGGGGCGGCGTCCCAGCAGCGCAAAATAGCCGGCAGCATTGGCGCGCAGCCACTGCAGCCGCGACGTCGCGCTGTCGACCGCCACCCGCTTGAGCCCCCGGCTCACGCTCACGATCGATCCACCGAACGAAAGACCGCGATGGTGATCGGCTGGCCCGTGCTGATATTGATCGCCTCGATGCGCGGGCCGCTGGTAATAGCGCAGCCCGATCGCTTCGGCGCGTTGCGCGAAGCTGCGCTCCTGGCGCGCCTCGACGAAGGCGAACCGGCACTCGCCCGCCGCGCAGGAATTCGGCCGCGCCCGGCGCTGTCGGTCAGGCGCGTCGCAGTGCCGGCGAGGAAAACCAGGCTCGGCTCATGATAGCCGACCGAGGCGGCCACCGGCTGCGCGCAGCCGCTGTCGCGCAGGATGCGGGCGAGCGCCGGAGCCGGGAACAGCGGGCTGAGCAAAGGCACGATCAGCGCGAAAATTGCAATCGCGGTCAGGATCGCGGCCACGATCGCGCGCAGCAGCGAGTGCTCGGCGCCGTCGGCCTCGTAGAGCCGCCAGGCCAGAAAGCTCATGACAGCGGCGGCCCCGATCAGCGGCCAGACCAGGAGCCCGAACTGCCGGCCGATCACGGCCAGCGCAACGATGCCGCCGATGCCCGCCAGCATCGGAACCACGAACCACCAGATCGTGCCCCAGACCAGGAACGGCTTGCGCGACAGCGCGCCGCGCATCGATCGCGCCGGCGATCAGGATCGCGATCGCGGGATAGAGCGGCAGCACGTAGTGCGGCAGCTTGGTGATCACCAGCTCGAACACGATCCACGACGGCACCAGCCAGGCCAGCAGGAACTTGGTCGCCGGCTCGCGGCGTGCCGCCCAGACCGCCGGCGTCGCCAAGGCGGCGAGCGTCGCGCCCGGCCAGAATGTGAACCAGAACAGCACGAAATAGTAGCCGGGCGGCGCGCCATGGGATTCCTGGCCGGCGAACACCTTGCTGAGCAGGTCCTGTCCGACCGACTCGGCGAAGAACGCATCGCCGGCGCGGCCGATGATGGCGAGGAACCAGGGCAGCACCAGCAGCGCAAGCCAGGCGATGCCCGACGACGGGCTTGAGCGCCAGCAGCCAGCGCGCGGAGCGATCGACCACGATAAGCGCCAGCGCTGCGAGCCCGACGACCATCAGGATCAGCGGCCCCTTGAGCAGCACGCCGGCGGCCAGCGCGGTCCAGAACACCGCCGGCAACCAGCCACGCTCCGGACGCATCCAGCTGCGCGCGTTCGTTCGGAAGATAGGCGCGCGCCATTGCGCCCATGGCGGCGACCACCGTCATCAGCAGCATCGCGTCGGTCTTGGCGATGAGCCGCTCGACGCCGAGCAGCACGCAGCTCGCCATCATCAAGCCGGCGAGCACGGCGGCGCGTCGCGGGACGAAGGCGAGCGCCGCCCAATAGGTCAGCAGCACCGCGCCGATCGCGCCGATCAGCGAGGGAACGCGATAGAGCCAGATGGTGGTGACGCGCGCTCCTGAACGCCCGAGCGCGCTCGCCGCCTTCACCACGCCCGCCTGCAGCCAATAGATGCCGACCGGCTTCTTGTAGCGGACCTCGTCCTGGAAGCGGATGTCGATATAGTCGCCGCTCTCCACCATCTGCTTGGTGGCCTGGGCGAAACGCGCCTCGTCGCGGTCGATCGGCGGAATGCTGAAGAATCCCGGCAGGAAGCACAGCAGCGCGACCGCGAGCAGCACGCCGACCGCGCGCGCATGCGAGCTCCACGGCGAAATCGACGATCGCCGTGAGGCTGCGCGCGGAAGCTGTCCGAGGCCGCTCCTTGCCGGCGGTGACCGTCATGTCTCCCCTGCCCTGTCTAAGTATCGGACGGACAATAGAGAATTCAGCGATTCGATGAAAGCGTCCTCCATCAACGCGGTTCTCATCGTCCCCGTCTTCAGCGCCGTATCGGCGCAAACGGCGCCGGCGACATCAGCTTGGACTCCTGCTTGAGCAGGTAGCCGGCCTCCGCATTTTTCTCGATATACGCCTGCCATTCGGGATCGGCCATCAACGCCGCGCGCCTGCGGTTGCGATCCGCCGCGTCCTCGTAGACCCAGATGTGGACGTAGGTGTTGACGTCGCCGGTCTCGGAGACGAGCCACGCCAGGGGCTCGCCGAAATGGCGCTTCTGTATGGCGAGGCCATGTTTCTCGTAGAACGCCATCTGCTTGCGCAGGCAGCCGGCGCGAACGGTATAGGTGCGGTGATCGATCAACATGTGATCCTCGTCGGTTGGAGCGTTTCCGCTCCCTACCTACACTGCCCGATCTGACGTTGGAAACATCACGGCTTGCGCCGGTTGCGGCAGCGCTTCTATTGCAACCGCACCACGACGCTGTCGGTCGCGCCGCGGCCATCCATCACGGTGAGCCGCACGAAGCCCGGGCCCTCGGGCTCGAAGAACAGCGTGCGCCGGCCGGGCGCAGCCGGCGAGCGGCAGGCCGTTGACCAGCACGGTCAGCGGCCCGGCGCCGCCGGTCACCTTGAGCGCGATCGGATCGGGCTTGCCGGCCGCGTCGCTGGCAAGCTCGAGCCGCGCGCCGTTGGGCGGGAACATGATGCGAAGCTGCGGCTCGGTGCCCTCGCCCGCGAGCGCGCCCGGGCGGAAGCGCTGCAGCGGCGGCGGCAGCTTGCCCGTCGCTGCGACGAGCGCGCCCTTGGGCGCCGGCGGCAGCGGCGCCGGCAGCTTGCCGGTGCGGGCAAAGGCGTCGAACAGGATCGGCGCCGCGGCGACGCGCCCGACGAGGCCCGGGCACCGGCGCGCCGTCGGGGCGGCCGACCCAGACGCCGATCGTGCGCTTGCCGTCGAAGCCGACCGCCCAGGCGTCGCGATAGCCGTAGGACGTGCCGGTCTTGAAGGCGATGCGGCCGCCGGCGGCGTTCTCCGGCGGCGGCGTGCCGAGGAGGATGCTGCCCACGTACCAGGCCGCGGCCGGGTCGAGCAGCCGGCGCGGCGTCGCCGGCTCCTCGCCACCGGCGACGCGCTCGGTGAGCGGCACGCGTGGTGCCGTGCCGCGCCAGCCCGGCATAGAGCGCGACCAGATCGGTGAGCGTGACGCCGACGCCGCCGAGGCCCATGGCAAGGCCCGGCACCTCGCCCTGCGGCAGCACCAGCGATCCGCCGGCCTGCTCGAGCCGCGCGGTGAAGCGGCTGGCGCCGACCTTGTCGAGCACCGCGACCGCCGGCACGTTCAGCGAGAGCTGCAGCGCGCGGCGCACCGTCACCGTGCCCTGGAAGGTGAGATCGAAATTCTCCGGCGCATAGCCGCCGAAGCGGACCGGACGATCCTCGATCAGGGTCTCGGGATGGATGAGGCCGTCCTCGAAGCCGAGCCCGTAGATGAACGGCTTGAGCGTCGAGCCCGGCGAGCGCAGCGCCGCCGTCATGTCGACCTGGCCGGCGCGGCGGGCGTCGAAATAGTCGGCCGAGGCGACGCGCGCGAGCACCTCGCCGGTCGCATGGTCGACGGCGAGGATCGCGACCGAGATGTCGGGCCCGAGCGCGCGGGCGCGCTCGCGCGCAAGCTCCTCCAGGTTCCGCTGCAGCGTCGCGTCGATGGTGAGGCGGTGGAGGCCGCGATCGGGCGCGGCGGCGACCGCCGCGTCGGCCGCATGCGGCGCCAGCATCGGCATCGGCTTGCGGCCGTCCGGCACCGGCTCCTGCTTGGCGCGCGCGACCTCGTCCAGCGGCACGATGCCGGCCGCGGCGACGCGGTCGAGCACGCGGTCGCGCGCGTTGCGCGCCGCCTCGATCGAGCGATCGGGCCGGCGCTGCTCCGGCGATTGCGGCAAGGCGACCAGCAGCGCCGCCTCGCCCAGCGTCAGGCGGCGCGGCTCCTTGCCGAAATAGGCGAGCGAGGCGGCGCGCACGCCTTCGAGATTGCCGCCGTAGGGCGCGAGGCTGAGATAGAGCGCGAGGATCTCGTCCTTGGAGAGCGTGCGCTCGATCTCGATCGCGCGCACCATCTGGCGCAGCTTCGCCGTGAAGGAGCGCTCCGTGCGCGGCTCGAGCAGCCGCGCGACCTGCATGGTGAGGGTCGAGGCGCCGGAGACGATGCGGCCGTTGCGCGACCAACTGGGCGACGGCGCGCGCCGAGCGCGAGCGGATCGACGCCGCGGTGCGCGTGGAAGCGCTTGTCCTCGTAGGCGAGCAGCAGCGTCGAGAAAGCGCGGATCGACGTTCTCGCGCGTCGCCGGCAGCCGCCAGCGGCCTTCCGGCGTGGTGTAGGGCCGCAGCAGCCTGCCGTCGCGATCGACCACGAGCGTGGAGAATGCCAGCCCCTCCCCGAGCGGCGCCGGCCCGAGCGAGGCGATCCACCAGGCGCCGCTGCCGACAGAGCGACGGCGACCGATCGCGACGCAGCCGCCGCGAGCGAGCGCCGCAAGCGCGGCCGCCCGCGCCGTCGAGCGTCCTTGACTGCGCGTGCCTCGATGCGCCCATCTCACTTCGCCGCCGTCACCTCGATCGCGCCGGTGGCGGTGCGGCCGAAGCGGTCGGGCCGGTACATGTCCTCCACATAGGCCTGCGGATGCACGTAGCGGCCGGGCGAGACCGCGCGCACCACATAGGCGACCGTGAACACGGACGGATCGCCCGCCTTGCGCTCGAACGCCGCGCTGAAGCGGTCGTCGCGGAACTCGGAGTTCACCGGCTCCTGGGCGTCCTCGATCCAGGCGAGCGTGCCGGTGTCGCCCGAGGACACGAGCCGCGGATTGTCGATCTCGAAGCCGGCCGGCAGATAGTCGGCGACGATGAGCCGGCCGAACTGCGGCTGCGGCTCGGTGATCTTGAGCACCACGGCGAAGCGCTCGTTCTGCTTGCGCCTTGGCCGGATCGGCGGGCTTGCCGGCGAGCGTGTAGTACTTGCGCTCGATCTTGAAGCCCTTCTCGGCCGCCGGCTCCGGCACGATCGGCGCGCCCGACACCGTGACGACGGCCTGCACGCGTGCCCTCGCCGGTGTTGGTCACCTTCAGCGGCTGCTGCAGGTCGCTCGGCCGCAGATTGCGGTTGAGCGCGCCTTGCGTCTTCTCGCCGCCGACCTCGAGCGAGACCGTCTGCGCGTCCTTCGCGAGCGCGCGCGCCGCGAGCACCATCCACGCGTTCTCCTGCGTCGAGGTGTAGGGCGTGAGGTCGCGCGCCGCCTCGACCCGCTCGACCGCGCCGGTGATGGTCGCACGCGGGGCGCCGCCTTCGGAGGCGAGCGTCACCAGCGCCGCCGCATCGCGCAGCACCGAGCCGTAGTCGCTGCGGCCGTAGTCGAGCGCCGGGCTGCGGCGCGATCGACGCCAGCGCCGCGGCATAGACGCGCTCGGCGCGCGCGCGGTCGCCGAGCATGCCGAGCGCCGCGGCGATCTGCGCCTTGGCGATCGGGGTGGCGATCGCATCGAGCTTGGTGTCGGCGAAGTAGCGCAGGTCGCCGACCGGCGCCGCGCCGTTGCGCGCCAGCACATAGAGCGCATAGGCGAGATTGCGGCCGCCGTTCTTCGCGGGCTCCGTCGCGCGTTGCCGACGAAGTTGCGCAGCCGGTCGAGCGCGAGCTTGAAGCCGATGTCGGGCACGGCGAAGCCGCGCTCGCGCGCCCGCGTCAGGAAGTCGGTGACGTAGGAGTCGAGCCAGACGTCGTCGCCGCCCGCCGACCACAGCCCGAACGAGCCGTTCGAGCCCTGGCGCGCCAGCAGCCGGTCGATCGAGTCGCGGATGCGCTGGTCGACCGCGGTGTCGAGCGCGAGATGCGCGGTCGCTCGCGAGATCGTTGACGTAGAGCAGCGGCAACGCGCGGCTGGTGATCTGCTCCGAGCAGCCGAACGGATAGCGGTCGAGCGCCGCCAGCAGCGCCGCGGCATCGAGCGCGGTCGAGAGGCCGACCGAGAGCGCGACGCTTCCGCTTCCCGGCACGAGATCGGCGAACAGGTCGCTCGACAGCGTGAGGCTTTCGCCCTTGGCGAGCGGCTTGACGGTGCGGCGCGCGAGGATCTGGGTCGCCGGCTTGCACCGCGAGCGCGTAGCTGCGCTCGAGCGCGAAGCCGCCCGGCCCGCTGACGCGCACGATCGACGCGGCGACGTGCCGGCGGCGGCCGCCGTCAGCGGCAGCGTGACGGAGCTGCGCTGCTTGGCGGCGAGCCTGAGCGTCTGCGGCGCGGCATTGCCGACGACGTTGACGCCTTCGCTCTTCGACCTCCAGCCGGTAGTCGCCGGCCGGGCCTTCGACGTTGTCGAGGTCGAGATGCATGGTGCCGCGATCGCCGTTGAGCAGGAAGCGCGGCAGCGTCGCGGTGAGCACCACCGGATCGCGGATGGTGACGTCGCCGCGCGGCGCGGCCGACCTTGTCCTTCGACCAGGCCACCGCCATCACGCGCGCGGTGCCGGCGAAATCCGGGATGTCGAAGACGACCTCCGCGGTGCCGTCGGGCTTGACCGTGACGATGCCGGAATAGAGCGCGAGCGGCTTCTGCGTGGGCGGCGAGCCCTGCAGCTCGGCCGCGCCCGCGTCGCCGCCGGTCCTGATCTGGCCGCGCGTGCCCTGCATGCCGTCGATGAGCTGGCCGTAGAGGTCGCGGATGTCGGCGGTGAGCCGGCGCTGGCCGAGGTAATAGTCGTCGGGCGCCGGCGGCTTGTAGTCGGTCAGGTTGAGGATGCCGACATCGACCGCGGCGACGACGATGCGCGCCTCCTCGCCGGGGCTGAGCCCGCCGACCTTGACCGGGATGCGCAGCGCGCTGTTCGGGCGCAGCAGCTGCGGCAGGCTCATGTCGAGCGCGAGCGTGCGTGCCTTGCGGTTGACCGAGAACCACTGCACGCCGATGGCGCGGCCGGGCATGCGTTCGGCTTGTGCGTCGAGCGGCCGGCGCAGCGTCGCGACCACATAGGCGCCGCTGCCCCAGTCGTTGCCGACCGGAACGCGCAGCCGCGCGGTGCCGGCCGGCACGTCCTGCGTGACCGTGGAGATGAGCCGGTCGCCGATCACGTTGAGCGTCACCTTGCCGGCGGTGCGCGCGGTCACCGCGACCGTCATGCTGTCGCCGGGCGCGTATTCCGGCTTGTCGAGCGCGATCTCGAGCAGGTCCGGCGTGTCGGCGCTCGCCTCGGCATACCAGCCGGCGTCGAAGCCGATCGAGGTCACCGGCCCGTTGCGGTCGCCGGTCGACACTTCCAGGCGATAGCGGCCCCACTGCACCGGCATCGAGATGCGCGCCGGCGTGTCGGCGGCGACGTCGATCTGCCCGTCGGCGACGCGCTTCGTCGTCTTCACCGGCTCGAAGTCCCAGACGCCGTCGCGGCGATACCATTGATACCTGGTCTCGACCTTGAGCAGCTCGTAGCGCAGCCGTGCGCGCGAGCGACGTGCCGTCGGGCGACGCGACGATCACGTCGAAGCTCGCGTTCTCGCCCTCGCCGAGCGAGCGGCCGGAGAACAGCGGCTTGACGCCGATCATCGGGCCGGCCGGCGTCACCGGCAGCGTGAGCTTGCGCTCGACCGCGCGGCCGCCCGGCTCGGCCATGCGCACGATGACTTGCGCCTCGAGCGGACGCGTCGTCGCCGGCTGCTTGTCGAGCGTCACGGGAAACTTGGCCTTGCCGTTGGCATCGGTCTCCGGCAGGTCTTCGAGCGGCTGGCGGGCGGTCTCGACCTCCTCGTCGGTGAGGCCGAACTGGTAGCCGGCAAAGCCCGGCCGCTCGCTCGCCGGCGCGACGATCACCTCGCCTTCGAGCTCGAGCTTGGCGGCCGGCGCGCCGTAGAGATAGCGGCCGTCGACGGTGATCTCGGCCGGGCTCGCCTTGGAGATGCCCTTGGCCTTCGAGGCGAGATCGAATTCGAGCCGGTCGGGCACGTAGTCCTCGACCATGAAGGTCGCCTCGCCGACCGGCGGGCGCTTCGGATCGGTGAAGGCGCGCACGCGCCAGGTGCCGGTCGGAGCCGACGACACCAGCGGCACCGACAGCGCGCGTCCGCCCACGCCCTGATCGGGCACGACGGTGCGGCGGTATTCGACGCCGTCCGGCCGCTCGACCACGAGCGTGAGCGGCACGTTGAGCGCGGCGATGCCCTGGCCGTCGCGCAGCAGCGTCGTCACCTGCACGGTCTCGCCGGAGCGGTAGACGCCGCGCTCGGTATAGACGAAGGCATCGAGGCCGGCCGGCACCGCGCGGCCGGACACGCCGCGATCGCTGAGATCGAAGGCCGGCGCCTTGAGGTTCAGGAAGGCGTAGTCGCCCTTGGTGTCGCTCGCGATCAGCATCGCCGGCGCCAGCGCGCCTTCGCCGCGCGTCAGATTGGCCTCGAACTGCACGTGGCCGGTGTCGCTGGTGCGCTTGCGTGGCGAGCACCTCGTTGGCTGCGCGAGAGCAGCCGGACCTCGACCGTGCCTTGCGGCTGGGTGGTTTCGAGCGAATGCACGAAGGCGTGGATGCCGTCGTTGCCGGAGAACGCGGTCAGCCCGAGATCGGAGACGATGAACCACTGGGTCGCGAGCGCGTCGAATTCGTCGCTTGAGCGCGCCGGCGGCCTCCGCCACCATCACGTAGACGCCGGGCGCGAGCGTGCCGATCGCCTCGGTCGACCGGGAAGGCGGTGGTGACGTCGGTGTTGAGCGTCTGCTCGACCGTCATCTCGCCTTTCCAGACCTGGAGCCGCGCTCCTCGGTCAAGCGGCTCGAGGTCGTAGCGGTCGAGATTGCGCTGGAAATCGCGTCCGACCACGGTCTCGAGCAGGTTGCGGTCGCCGATGCGGTAGATTTCGAGCGCCACCGCCGTGGTGTTGACGCTGACCACCGGGATGCCGCGCTGGCCGGTGCGCGGCAGCACATAGGCCTTGCCGGTGAAGCGCACGAACGGCTTGCGGTCGCGCACATAGATGTTGAAGTCGGCCGACTTCGACAGCGTCTCCTTCACCAGCGAGGGAATGCCGGCGCGCAGCGTGATGCTGTAGCGCTCGCCGTGCTTGAGGCCCTCGACGCAGAGCTGCCGGTCCTGCGCCGAGAGCGCCGGCTTGTCCTGGCCGGCGACGGCGACGAACGGCGAGAAATCGGTGCGCTTGCCCGGCAGGTCCTCGGAGAACTGGAAGCAGACGCGCGGCGAGGCCGCGTCCGCGTCGACGGTGTAGTCGAGCAGCCGGAAGCCGTGCGTCTTCGCGCAGGCGCTCGTATTGCTGCCGCACCTCGGCGACCTCGCGCAGGTCGAGCGAGATGCGCAGCGCATCGAGCGCCGGACGCCACACCGAGCGATCGGCGTAGGTGCGCGCGATCACGACCAGGCTCTCGGCCTCCTCGGCGGCTTGCCGGAGCGCTGATAGGCGATATAGGCGGCGGTCGCGGCGCGCTCGAGCAGCAGGGTGCGTCTCGCGGTCGTTGCTCGGCCGGATCTGCAGCACGGTCTTGGCGAGGCGCAGCCAGTTGGCGCTGTCGTCGGGCGCGACCGCCACGATCTGCCCGAGGATCTGCATGCCGCTGCGGAAATCGTTGCGCTGGAAGGCGGCGTCGGCCTCGCGCCGCAGCGCGGCGGCGGGCTTGGTCACCTGGCCGGCTTCGGCCTTGATCTGGGCTTCGAGCTTGATCGCCGCATCGGCGAGATCGTCGCGCTTGAAGGGCTTGTCGGCGGCGATGCTGGGAGCGGACAACAGCAGGACGAGCGCAGCTGCGAAGGCAGCGCGAACGAACGCGAGCATGGGGGACCTCCATTCCCGTCGGCGGGGGAATCCGAACGGGGGCATTGCAAAGATGAACGGCAAAACATGTCGAGGTCGTGACCAAGCTACCTCCGCCGATGGCTCGCGCCGATCGCCTGCGGCCCTGGACGACCTCGCCTAAATGTCTGACCGGGAAACGATTTTCCGGCCACCGGAATTTTACGCAAATGTCTGCACAGGCTCGCCATTCCCCGTCAAAACGCCGACCGCAAAATGAGCTAGAATACCCACAAGCCGCGCCGATCAACGACGCCGGCATCACACGGGAGGCGACCCAATGACCCACGATCGCAGAACGTTTCTCAAGACCAGCGGCCTCGTCGGCATGGCCGCGATGACGGGAGCGAGCCTGACGGGGAGCACCGATGCCGTTGCGCAGACGGCTGCGGGCGCGACCGAGCCGAAGGAGATGCCGAAAGGCATGACGTTCGCCACGCTGCGACGGCCGGACGGGCTCGGACTTGGCCTTCGCACCGACCGCGGCATTTTGGATGTCACCGCCGCCGAGCGTGACTTCCGCGAGGGCGCCCCGACCACCATCGACGCGGTCTTCAAGGGCCAGGGCGACATCAACGGGCTCAAGCGTCTCGCCGACAAGGCGCGCGCCAGCGCGTCCGCCGACCGCTACTTCGTCGCCGTCGACAAGGCCACGTTCGGGCCGTGCGTGACCAACCCGGAAAAGATCATCTGCATCGGGCTCAACTACCGCAAGCACATCGCCGAGATGAATGCGCAGGTCCCCAAGATGCCGGTGCTGTTCAGCAAGTACAACACCGCGCTCAACAGTCACGGCGGCACCGTCGGCGTGACGGAGACCGACGGCGTCCAGTTCGACTACGAAGCCGAGCTGGTGATCGTGATCGGGCGGACCGCGCGCAATGTCAGCGAGGCGGACGCGCGCGAACTACATCTTCGGCTATGCCACCGGCAACGACTTCACCGCCCGCGACCTGCAGCGTCGATCGACGCAATGGCTGATCGGCAAGAGCCTCGACGGCTCGGCGCCGGTGGGGCCGTGGCTGGTCACCGCCGACCTCGCCGACGGCGACAATCTCAAGATCGAGTGCCGGGTGAACGGCGAGATCAGGCAGTCCTCGAACACGTCCGACATGGTGTTCAACTGCAAACAGCTCGTCAGCTACAGCTCGAAATATTTTACGCTGCGGCCCGGCGACATGATCTTCACCGGCACGCCGGAGGGCGTGATCGCCGGCTATCCCAAGGACAAGCAGGCCTGGCTCAAGGCCGGCGACAAGGTCGTCACCTCGATCGAGAAGCTCGGCGAGTTGAGCTTCACGCTGACGTAGGGCGCGCCCTCCCCGCCCTCGCCCTGAGCTGCCTGTCTGCCCTCGTCCTGAGGAGACCGCACGCACTCGCGTGCGGTCGTCTCGAAGGGCGGGGCGGCCCGGCGCGTGCCGCGGCCCATGCTTCGAGACGCATCGCCGCGCAGTCGAGTGTGCCGAACCGCAAGTGCACGTTCGCGCGACGATGCTCCTCAGCATGAGGCCGATGGAGATCTGATTCGTGTCTCACAATGTCAAACAGCCGCATCCGTTCCCGCGGCGCGATTGCGCCCGGGTCGTGAAATTGAATCCCGCCTTCGCAGGCTTCGGCAATCTCCCACCTTGAGGGGTGGGCGGAGCGCCGACAGGCGCCCGGGTGCAGCGGCACCCGGTTGGACGCACCATGACGCGGCACGTCCGGGTGCTTGCGAAGCACCCTGCGTCCCATGACGCGGGACGCGCGCCTCTCGGCGCTCCACCGTGGCGATTTGTGGCCGGGGGCCGCGCTTCCGTCTGCGGAATTATCCTCCGCAACCCGTGCAGCGAGCTCCTCGCAGCCAGGTCGTAGTGCCTGGCGGGCGGTGCCCCGGACCTCCCGGGGCTGCGGTTACGAGCCGCATCGCGGGACGCCACACCTTGCTCCGCCTATGGACCGTCTCCGGAAGACGCCCCTCGATGAGCAAGGCAAGCGAATCCTTATCTTAGATGCGATATGTAGTCAATAATAAATTCATATCGTAGGCGGACTACCAAATCACCCGAATGCCGCCGTTGCCGGCATTGCTGGAGGTATGGCCGGAATACTCGCCGACGAAGTTGCCGAAGATGGCGATGTTCTTGGTCACGTAGAAGTTCGATCCGGCCTCGATCCGCGCGGCGTCGCGCGCCGCGCGCGGACCGTCAACGATGAATGTGCCCGTGGGCAGAATGCCCATCGCAGCGGCGACAGTCCGATCCGGCATGAATTCGTGCACCCAGGACGCCCGCACGTACGGCGCCCATACTGCATCGTGAGCAACCGCAATGCGGGTGTTGATCTCGGCGCCCAGGAACGTCGGCAGCGACGAGACCGTGCGCGACTGGAAGCTCAAGCCGAGGATGCCGGGAACGCCGAACCCCGCGCTGCTCGCCTCCGTATAGGCGCGCTGCCACAACTGCAGATACTGGACTGCCGCGAACGGCGTCACCGCGAAGCGGTCGAACGTAAATTTGTGGCCGACCTGCAGCCGTCCGCCGAATTGGTCGCTGCCGAACTGGCCTTTCGCAGCTTCCGTGGGGCCAACGCCGCTGATCAGCCGGTTCGTGTCATTTTCGAAATGGCTGTAGCTGAGCGTGCCGGCCACATGGGTCGCGCCCCAGCGATAGGCGCCGTAGACGCCGAGATGGCCAGCCTCGAGCCGGCCGCTGGTCGCAAGACCCGACGCGGAGAATTCGGTCGATGTCCCGGCGGCGGCAAAGCCGAGCAGCAGGTTGGGGCTGACCTGATAGTCGAAGCCCCCGGCCCCGCCGAAGGTCCGGTTGCCCGCGTCGGGGCTGCCGACGATCGCATCGCCGCGCAACGACTGCGAGCCGCCGAAGGCGGTCGCCCAGGCGCGCCATTGCTGGGGCCGGAACGCGCCGCTCTCCGGACGGATGGCGGCAAAGGCCTTGTATTCGGGGCGAGCCGGCTTCTTGCTGCCGGCGGCATATTGCAGCAACGTGCTCTCGGGATTGAGGTCGTTCGTCCCGAGCCCGCCGCCGCCGAGCCAGCTCCACACCTGGTCCGTCATCGCCTTGTTGAACATGGTGCCGGCGCTGAATGCGCCGTGCTGCGCGCCTGTCGTGCCCGCGCCGGACAGCTGGTCGAGCACGCCGAGCGAGGGCGACTGCAGCAGCGCGGCGAAGAAGGTCGCGGCGTTGCCGGTCAGGCTGGTCGAGTAGTTCTGCTCGAGGTAGTTGCCGACATTGCGCTGGTTCTGGGTCGCGCCCGCCACCGCGCCGAAAGGCACGCGGTTGAGCGTGAGATCGACCGAATTCGGGTTGTACGTGGCGGTCGCGGTGAAGAACGCCGAGGACGTGGTGGTCTGCGCGAAGGTCGCGATGATCGGATCGGTGGCCGTGACCACGCCGGCATAGAACGTCGAGGCGCCGTAGAGGCCGGGCTGCACGGTCGCGCGCAAGGTGCCGCCGAGATTGGCGGTGGTGACCGTGAGCGTGTCGCTCGCACCCGTATTATCTACCCGCAATGCCAGCGTGCCTGCCGCTGTTTGCGTGAAAGCTCCCTCGATGAGATGGGGAGCGCCGACCGGCGAGCCCGGGGCGGTGACCGTGATCAGGCCGTTATTGGTGACGCTGTGGCCCGACCCCTCGAGCGAGATCTGGCCATCGAGCGTGCCGTTGTTGATCACCGTGTTGTTCTGATCGCAGAAGCAGGCGACCACGCTGGCACCGAAGGCGCCGGCACGGACGGTTCCGTTGTTGGTGAAGACGTTGTCGCTGGCGAGTTGGACGCCCGCGCTCATGTCCCCGACCCTGACGGTGCCGTTATTGACAATGGTATTGCCGTCGCGTGCGTCGATACCGAGGCCGAAATTCGCGACGGTGATGTTGCCGGTGTTGGTAATCGTGTTGTTGTCGCGCGCGACGATGCCGGTGCCCCCCTCGGCGACCGTGATCGAGCCGCCGTTCACGATCGTGTTCCCGTCGCCGGCATCGATGCCGGCATTGGGCGAGCAGCCGCAGGACGCGCCCACGACGATCTGGCCGAGATTGGTGATGATGTTGTTGTCGAACGCCGTGATGCCGAACGAGACGAAGCTGCTGGCGTCACCGACCGTGATGATGCCGGTCGCCGCGTTGGTGATGGTGCTGCCGTCGCCGGCAGAGATGCCGACGCTGTCCCGCCCCATCGTGATCGCGCCACGATTGGTGATGGTGTTGTTGATGCCTTGAGCAAAAATGCCGGCGGCTAAGTCGCCACCGATTATCGCACCGACATTGGTGATGGTGTTGCCGCTGTCCGCGATGATGCCGCTCGCGGGAAAGCCGAAGCCCGGGGTCGATCCCACCTGGATCGTGCCCAGATTGTTGATGATGTTGTTGTCCAGCACCGCGATGCCGGCCGAGCCGAAGCCGGGCGAATCGCCGACCGTGATGCTTCCGCCGGCGGCGTTCGTGATCGTATTGTTGTCTCCGCCGGTGATGCCGGAGCCCCCCAGGCCCATGCTGATGGCGCCGCTGTTGGTGACGGTGTTGCCGTCACCGACCTGAATGCCGAAGGCGAAATCACCGCCGGTGATCGGCCCGGCATTGGTGATGGTGTTGCCGTTGCCGGCCACAATGGCGCCGACGTCGCAGCCGCACCCCCCTGTCCCGACCTGGATTGCGCCAAGATTGATCAACGTGTTGTTGTCGCCCATCACGATGCCGAACGCGCCGACGCTGACGAAATTACCGACCGTGATCGTGCCGGTCGCCGCGTTGGTGATGGTGTTGTTGTTTCCGGCGGAAATGCCCGTCCCATCGTCGCCGGCATTGACGGCGCCGTTGTTCGTGACGGTGTTGAGGTCGTTCACCCCGATTGCGATAGCGCCAAGATTGTTGACCGTGGCGCCGGTCTGCACGTTGACCGTAAGCTGGTTCACCCCGCCGCCGGCCTGGAAGCCGTCGTTGTCGGTGCCGCTGCAGGTGACGGTCTGGCCGCTCACGGGCGAAGCGGGTTGGCAGTCGGCTATTGCCGGCACAGCAGCCAACAGCGATAGGAAAAATGCCGTTACGAGAAATGCGACGGCCCGATCGAGCCAACGGCGGCGCAACGCACCTATTTCACATGCAAAAAGATGTACAATTTCCCGCACGACATAGTACTGCCGACGACAAACCGGCATCCCCCAGCACCCGATGCCGGATTTGTCCGTCGTCGCGCGGTGGCAATCAACTACCGCGAGCGAGATTTTCGGTGGGCGGGTACCGATTGTCGGGGAGTGATGACTTTTTGCATCATATCAACAGCATAGCCGCGTCCATTTTGCTCCCATGTGAGGCCTACGCCAACTCTTGGCGCGGTCATTCGACGGTCTGATAGCCGCGGATGATCCGCTCCGACCCGAATCCCCAGTAGTTGCGCAGCGTGTCGGGTCCCCACACTTTCGGCCGCTGCGGGCGGTCCTGATGCCAGGGACGCGGATCGAAGTAGTTCAGCGCCTCGTCCTTCATCTGGTCCATCTCGCAGAAGAACTCGACCCGCACCTTGTCGGCGTTGCGGTGATAGATCGCGATGTTGTGCCCGATGATGTGACGGCCAGGACCCCAGACCAGGTGGATGTCGTTCTTGGCGAGCCACTCGCAGGCGCGCTGGATTTCCGCCCAGTCCTTGACCTCGAAGGCGATGTGATGGAGCTGCGGCACCTCGTCGAACACGAAATTGACGCTGTGATGATCGGGGCCGCAGCGCAGAAACGCGAAGGTCTCGTCGCGCCAGTCCGACACCCGAAAGCCCAGCACGTCGGTATAGAACTTCACCACCTGCTGCACGTCGCTCACGCGATAAGCCACATGCCCGAGCTTGATCGGCATGATGCCGGCAAGGCTGCGGTCCTCCTTGGCGAAGACGTAGTCGGAGAACACCTCGATCAGGGTGTCCTTGGGATCCTTGAAGACGATGGCATCGGCCACGCCCGGCGAGATTGCGCTGCGGCGCTCGGCCTTCACCCCCTGCTTGCCCAGCGCGCGCGCAAGCTCGGCCAGATCGCTCCCAGGCGCGACCTGGAACGCAAGCCGCGACAGCGCGTTGGGCGCGCCAAGCTCGAGCGCGACCGCCTCCAGGCCCTGCTTGCTCGCGAAGAATGCGCGCTTGGCGTCACGCTCCACCAGCGTGAGACCGACGACCTCGGTGTAATACGCGATCTGCCGCTCCAGATCGGGCGTGGTCAGCGTCGCATGGCCAAGCCTGCGCACTTCGATCATGGATAGGCTCCCGGTGGGTCGTCTCCGGGCGCAAAGCTACGCAACTTCGCACCGCCGGGAAAGGCGCTTAGCCGAGGCCGGGGCGCTGGCGGCGCAACCCGATCTTGCGCTACAAGCTCTCCGTCGCGGCCCCGTAGCTCAGGGGATAGAGCAACAGCCTTCTAAGCTGAAGGTCGCTGGTTCGAATCCAGCCGGGGTCGCCATGTGGAATTTTCGCCGTTGAATATTCATGATTTTTCGCTCTTGTTGGCTAACCGGGTCTCGAGGTTAGCCAATTCCGTTCCAGCTTTGAGCCTGTCGGCACCCCGCAGCGCCATCCGCTTCCGGCTCGCCGCCTTCGTATAGCGCTGCACCTCTTTGAGCGTCGTCCAGCCGCCCCACGCCATGATCTCGTGGTCGGTGCATCCGTGTTCGGCGAAGCGCGTCGCACCCGCCTTCCGGAGTCCGTGAGCGCTTAAATCCGATATGCCCGCTAGGTCGCATTGGTCGCGGAACCAATTGCCGAAGCCTGCCGCCGTGAACGGCTTGCCCAGCTCGGTGACGAGAAACGTCAAGTGCTCGGCCTTGGGCATCGCATCGATTGCGGTCTGCAGTTCGGGCAACACGGGGATATCGACCGGCACCTTGGTCTTGCCGCGCCGGAATGACAGGAAGCCGGCTTGAACGTGCTGACGACCAAGCCGCACCGCATCGCCCCGCGCCGCCAGCGTGCCATAGAGCAATTCCATGGCGAGCCGTGGTCGTGTGCCGAGCTTGTGCCTTGCCCGATATCGCTCGATCGCCTGCACCGGCCACGTCTCAAAGCCGCCGGTATCCTTGGCCGCTTTGAGCTTCACCGTCGCGGTCGGGTCGATATCGGTCAGCCCCTCGATCAGTGCAAAGCCCATTAGCCCGCGCAAGGTCTTGAGCATGTTCCGCTGCGCATAGGGGCGAAGCGTGCCGAGGATGCGCGCCACATGCTCGGCTTGCAGTTTCCGCAGCCGCTTGTCGCCGTGCTCATTGCGGAACCGTTGCAGGATCGCGCGGCGCATCCCCTGCGTTGAGGTCGCCAATTCCGACGTGAACGCAGCCGAGCCGAGATAGCGCGCCACCGCTTCCGCGACCGTGCCGGCGGCGCTGCGCTTGGCGCCGATGATGACGGGGGCCGCCTGGCTCATTGCCGCCGCGTATGCGTCCGTGAAATCGGACGACCACGGCAAGCCCGGCAGTGGGACATCCTTGCGGCCAGGACGGCGCAGATAGTGGCGCGGCTTGCCGTGCCGATCGATGTAGCCATGAACGTATCGCGGGAGCTTCAAACGCGGTCCCATTCGTTGCCCTCCCTGCTGCCAGAATCTTGCGCCTCCATCTTGCCGGTCTCAACCTCGATCTGGCCCTGTGGATTAATCCGCACCACCGCCACCTGCAGCCCGGCCGCGACCACGGCCTTGACCGCCCTGGTCACGTCTTGCTGCCGGAAGGTGCAGGGGCCGCGCGCCATCACTCGGTCAGCCATCGCGCATCGTCGTCGCCGTATGGACGCGAGCCAGGCGGTGCGCCCCCGTTGGTCGGCGCCGCGGCGGGGAGTGGCCGCCGGAGAAATTCAGGGATGCCGGGGTGGTCGTCGGGGGGCGCCTTCGGAGGCCCGGATTGCCGAAGACCGCCATCCGAGGTCGAAGGCCGCCACTCCTGAGGGATGGCGGTCTTCGGGGTTTCTTGGCGGTCTTCGGGAAGTGCGAGGGACCGCCGCTGAACCGGATCTCGTTAACCCCATGCAATTCGAAGTGCGGTTTAAACTGGAGAAGGAGATCAGGGCGGTTCCTGTGGGCGTCTTCGCGACCGCTGCTCGGCCCACGTTGAATATACGGCAAGCCGCGCGTCCGGAAAGACTTGTTCCGCTCCTGGCCGAAACCGACCTGCAACCATGTCCGTTATGTCGGGCTCCTCCACAAAAATGGGGTTTCCGGAACCTTTGCACGGATGGGTAATTTTAAGCTTATGGCGGACGATTTTTTTATCCATCCCACCCTGCGAGTTCGTGGAGAACCACGAAGGGACATTCATTCGCTTCCCGAAACGGCCCGGACAATTATCTCGATCGACGATGCGGTCGTCTATGCGAGTGAATACCAGGGCCGGGAGAGGTTTCACCGCGACGATGTGATACGCAGGCTGCGAGGAGCCACTAACCGCGAACAAAAGCTGGACGCCGTCAACGCGTTCCGAGCGTGGCTGGAAGCGGAGGACCTGCTCTTTCCTGGACAATACACGGATCGCTGAGCGACTCGCCGGGTTTCGAGGTTTCACCGAACACCGATGAAGAGTGCCAGCTCGATTTGCTGTGTTGCTGCTGGGATGCCGTCTCGGCGAGCAAAGCTCGACAGGCTGAAGGGCGCCGCGGCGTTCAAGATGGGTCATTGTGCCGGCGAAGGGCAGCCCGCAGCCGAGCGAGGATCGCGTCAAAATCGATCGATCCCGGGCCGCTCGCACTGTACTTCTCGATTGCGTCTTGCGCTTCCTTAATCGCTGCCCGAAGGCGCTCGTTTTCGGGTTGGAGCCGTCTGTTCGACGTCCTCGTGTGCCGACTTCGTCACTAAGCCAGCATGGCTCACCGGGGTGCCACAAAGAATCAGGGAAACCCGAAAAATTCTTTCGCTGCTCTGGTATGACTGTTTTGCATGAGAGTCTGGTGTCGCAGTAGTGAAGTAGTAGTAGATGGTGGGGCTGCGCCGAGTCGCGTCGGGATGTTCAAGCGAGCGGCTAGTATCAAAGTAGGCCGCCTCGGCTGATTGCCTCGCCTCTGGCGCTGGTCGGGCTTGAATCCAGGGGTTGGGCCCCGGAACGAAGTCTATCCAACATGCGTTCGAACGAAGTCGAGGCCAACGGCGGCTCACTGCGCCTAATGGCTACGAGGCCAAGGCGGCGGAATGGACGTCGGCCGTGACCGATGCGCCACCCGCCCTGCAGCCCCGGACAATTCGCCTAACAGGGGAGTAGTAGCGAGTACGTCCAGGGCTGAAAGGTGGAGAGCCCCACTCGCCCTCGGGGCTCTCCACTCCTTGGCGAGGCCCGCACGCTCGTTCAAGGGTGACCGGCTACCCGCGCCGCAGGGAAACCTTGGCGACAGTATGTGCGTTTACCTCGAGGCGCAGGATGAGCGCACCTGGATGCGCTGGTTTCCGGCGTTTGCGCCGCCGTCCCGGTATCAACCCGTTGCTGCCGATAGGAGGCGCAAGATGAGTGATCTGTCAGTCGTGAATTGCGGCTCGGTTTTCCTTATTCGATCCATATCACCCACCGGCCAGGAGTGGCTTGCCGAGCACATCCCCGAAGATGCGCAATGGTTCAGCGGTGCCGTGGCGGTGAAACACCACGACGTCGGCGACATCGTTCAAGGTGCCATCGACGACGGGCTTTCAATCGGGGAACGTCGCGCGGGATGAGCGTGAAACTTGTCTCGACCGCTCTTGCCACGTTCCTCCTCTGTCTCATGTCAGGCAACAAAATATTCCAAAGTTCGATGCCGGTCACAATAAAGCGCCCCAAGATGCCACACATATTACCGGTGCGTTCCGTGTTGCGTTGTGCGCGTGGGGAGGGGAAGCCATGAAATCTCCGGTCATCAAGCGTTCGATCGTCGTCGCTGGCCGCAAGACGAGTGTCAGCCTTGAGGATGCGTTCTGGGAGGGGATCAAGGAGATCGCCGATGAGCGACAACTGACATTGTCGGACCTCGTCGGTGAGATCGATGCGCACCGGCAAGACGCCAACCTGTCGTCAGCCATTCGCCTCTTTGTGCTTGGGCGGTATCGCGATCGGCTTGGCTTCTATCGCGAAGTGAGTTCTTATCACCAGGACACCCGCAGGAGCAGTAGGTCGGCGGGCGGCTGACGCCTTAGGCCCTTCGACGAATCGTCGGCCCTGTGGCTTCGCTAAAATTTCAATGTTGTTCTGGGGCGCCGTCATTTCACCGGCCGCGCTACTAGCCGCTGTTGCTGCTCGGAGTCCCTGATCCCGAATTTTTCGATCCACTCCTCGACCGCGCGTTCTGCGGTCGGCGCCTTGATACGTCCGAGGATGGCCGCGGGCGTCGATTTGATGCGGGAGATTTCCCAAGTGCGCATTTGGGGAGGCTTCTTCACGACCGGCCTCCCGCAATCTCGACGGTCTTGGCGCACACCTCATCCACATTGCGGCAGAGGAAAGCGGCGATAGCTTCGGCCGGCTCGCCCGCAGCCAGGCAATAGCGCAGGTCTTCAAGATCGAGGGCAGACCAGGGCTTGCCGCTATTGATGTTAGGGGCGTCGGCAGGTGGCTTTTTACGCAGATACGACATGTGAAATAGATAGGCATATTGTCCGCGGAGTCGAGTTCGCCGATGGCGCCATGCCCGCGCCAAAGGCGAAGGCCTGAGCCGGTAAGCCGCCGCCTCGCAAAACTCATAAAATTTGAATGGTCAATTCTGCCAAATCTTAAATCGAAAGGGCAACAATTGCACAATGGGGAGTGGTCATTAACCCGACGATCGCGCAGGAGCCCGACCGTCGGAGTAAGGCGGCCGCTAATGCGCGAGCTACTGATGGTCCTCACAATCACGTTTCTGGTAATTGTCGATTTCTCCCGGTACCGCGGACATTACACCGGGGAAGCGATGGGTTTTGTCTGGCACTACGCCGGCAAAGTCGTGCGCTAAGGCCTTCGGGGTTGCGGTAGCCGAGCGAGGGCCGCGACCACGATTTCCGGGGCTATGCACGCGAGCGTGCAGGGGCCGCGGCGTTTAAGATGCGTGTCGCTTCATGACGCCTCGCTCAGCCCCTTGAATGACGGATGACGCACCATTCCATCGTCGGTGATCTCCGCGTAGACGACGTCTGCGTCGTAGCGCGGTTCGACCCAGGTCGTGTCCACCTTCTTGAGCGGCTTTGACATCGGCGACGCAGGGCGCGCCAGCGGCTCAAGCGCGCGCCGGATCGCCCGCGCGGTCTCGCGATCCCACCCAGTTCCGACGCGGCCAACATATACCAATCTGTCACCCTCGCGGCGTGCGAGGCGCAGCTTCAGGATGCCGGACGATCCCTCAGGCACGAAGCCCACCACGGCGAAGCGGTCGCGCTTCCATGCCTTCACCTTGATCCACGCCTCAGTGCGCCCCGAGCGGTACGGCGCGTCGGCGCGCTTGCTCACGACGCCCTCCAAGCCCATGGCACCCGCGCGCGCATACAAGGACTCCCCATCCTCGAAGTGTTCGCTATATAGGACGCGCGGGGCGGTCGCGCCCGCTTCGGCCAACACCAATTGCAGCATGCGCTTCCGCTCGATCAGCGGCGCCGCGCGCGTGTCGAACGCGTCGAGGTGGAGGAGGTCGAACGCGTAGTAGACCATCCTGTCGTGGCGCCCGCGCTGGAGGTCGTCCTGCAGCGCGCTGAAGTTCGGCCGCCCGTCCGCGTCCGCCGAAATGACCTCGCCGTCGATGACCAACTCGGCCGCCGGCAGCTGCGCCACGTCGGCGGCTACCGTGGGGAAGCGTGCGGTCCAGTCGAGGCCCGAGCGAGTGTAGAGCGTCGCGCGCCCGGCGCGCAGGCGCGCTTGCACGCGGTAGCCGTCGAGCTTCAGCTCATGCACGAAGCCACGCACGCTGGGCACTTTGGTGCGCAACATGGCAAGGCACGGTTTGATGAAGCCGGGGAATTGCGCGGGCTTTGCCCACGGCACGCTGGAAGCAAGGGAGCGGGGGAGCGAACGCGCTGAAACTGAACGGGCCATGCCCGAGCGAAATTAACACAGAAATTTTATGTAGAACATTCGTTCTGGCCTCGTTGCTGTGTAGGGGCTCGGGCGGGGGCGCAAAGGTCTTCCCGGAGAAACGGCCCCAGGGCGGTGCTGGCGTAGCCACCGGATGCCGAGCCGAGCCAGATCCGCTTCGCTCAACCCAGTCTCGTCCGCCAGCGCCGCAAGCTCCTGCCGTTGCGCCGCAGACAACGTCAGTTCAAATCGCGCTTTGTGCTTCATGCCGGGAAATGTACGGCCGGCGCCGCAACGCACCTTCCTCGATTCGCGTCACCCCCCCCACCCATCCGCATCGCACACCCGGCCAGAGCGCGCTCGGTAGTTTCCCCCGATCTGAAATGGGGTTTTTCCTGATGCCGCCTTGTCGTTTTCGGGAGTTAAATGGGCGACTCGCTAGAACGCTGCTCGGCGGGTTGCGGCGAATAGGGTTCGCGAACCCGGTCGTCCCCACCCCTCCCCGTCCCCCCAGACCGGGTTTGCGCGCGGCCGGCTCTCTCCCCGGGGCCGGCCGCACGCGCGCGGCCGGTCAAAAACTGACTGCAGAAGTTTTTTGTTTGTCTGTGAAATTGGTCACTCGGCATCGGTGACCGTTTTGACCACAAGGTAACCCCCGGGAGGCAAGCCTTCTCTCCCGGGGGCCCGGGCCAGAGGTACGCAGACTGAAAGACTCCGCTGGCCCGGGCCCTCCATAGGCGCGCCGGTATCTCGGGAGGAGGTAGACGCATCACATGTTTGTGGGCGTGGTAAAGAACGACCGTCGCGCAAAAAGCCGCCGCCACATAGCCGCGCCGCGCACGCCGCGACCTTCCCGACGCCCGTCAGCGTCGAGGCCTTGCGGCGGCTCAACTGCGTCTTCGACACACGAGATCAAGAAGTGTTGATAATTGGCCTGGTGAGCAATTCTATACAGACGCCGTCTGTCAACGAGCACACACTTCCCGGATCAAGCCACCATTTTAAGGTGACTCCACGCCAAAACACGTCGGGGGCGGATGGAGGATGCCATGCACAATTCGCGACGCTACCGCGATAGCGCAGCTGAGTGTCTGTTGGCGGCTCAAGAAGCAAGTCAACCTCACTACCGCAAACTTTTAATCTCTATGGCCGCCTCATGGCTCTCGCTCGCCCAGCAGGATGAGCTCAACTTTGTCGTGAACCGCTAAGTCAATTTGCTTCCCTTGCGCGGCGGCGTGACCAGCTTCAATCGTGGCGATCAACTCGGACAAGGCCCGCCTGAGACTGTTCGAATTTTCTTCTCGAACACGTCAACAAGAACGACTAGCACGGCGGCGCGTAAATCCGCCGCCACAACCCCCCAGCCCCCGAGTCACCGCCATCACCCATCCGCATCGCACACCCCGCCAGGCGTGGGGTCGGTAGTTTCCCTCGAAAAAAATGGGGTTTTTCCTGATGCCGCCTTGTCGTTTTTGAGGGTTAGATACGCCCCGCCGGGTTGCGGCGAATAGGGTTATGCGAACCCGGTGACCTCTTCATCTTCCCGCGTTTGCACACGGCCGGCTCCACCCCTAGCAGGCTGCTGAAATTCGCATTTTGGAGGCCTTCATCCGGTTTTTGAAGCCGGTGGGGTAGCCTTGTTGGAAGTGACTGGGTGATTTGCGCGGTCTTGGATGCGCGTTGGGGCTCATGCTGCGGCCTCGATGAGCTTTGGCAGACGGATCAGATTATAGCCGGCCATTGTGAGGGTGAACTTGAAGCCGAGCTTTTTGGCACCTCGGAGCATGGGCCGTGCGAGCCCACCGATCGTCTTGCCCCACCCGAACGATTCCTCGATACGCTTTCTCTTCTGCTGGCTCACCACATAGCCGTCGTGCCGCGTTGTACGGGCGTCGATGGCGGAGCGGCGACCGCTGATGTTCTGTGCGATGTGCGGCGTCACGTTGAGCCTGCGCATGTCGGCGATGAACGCCGCTGCGTCATAGCCCTTGTCGGCGCCCAGGGTGATGCGACGAGCCCCGGGCGAGTGGCGCACGATCATCTCCTCGGCCGCCTCGCGCTCGGCGGTGCCGGTCGCCTTCGTCAAGGTCGCCGCGACAATGAGCCCGCTGCGGTTTTCCATCAGTGCGTGGCCCATGAAGCTGAGCTTGGCCTCCTTGCCGCGTCCCTTGCGATAAAGCTGCGCCTCGGGGTCCGTGCTCGACGTATGCGTGGCGTTGCTGCGCTTCTCGCCGTGAAAATCGCGTTCGCCATTGCGGCCTGAGCCGGGCGGATCGCTCGAGCCATCCTTCGCCTTGAAGCTCTTCATCGAGGCCCAGGCCGCGATCTGCGTGCCGTCGACCGAGAAATGCTCGTCTGACAATAGCCCACGTAGCTCCTTGTGCTCCATGAGCTCGGCCAGGAACTTCCGCGCCACGTCGGCCTCGAGCAGCCGATCGCGGTTCTTCGTGAACACCGTCGGCACCCACACCGGATCGTCAACACCAAGCCCGACGAACCAACGGTAGAGCAGGTTGTAATCGAGCTGTTCCATCAGTTGCCGCTCCGACCGGATCGTATAGAACGCCTGCAGCAGAAGCGCCCGCAGCAGTCGCTCAGGTGCGATTGAAGGCCGACCACTGTCCGCGTAGGCCTTGGAAAAATCGCTATCGAGCGCCGCCAAAACCTCGTTCACCACACCGCGGACCAAACGCAATGGGTGCTTCGCAGGAACCCGCTTCTCAAGGTCCACATAGGAAAACAGCTCACCCGTCCGCTCGTCTGATCCGCGCATCCAGTGCCTCCCGCAGCCGCGCAGACTACGAATCATATTCGCAACGGCTTGTCAGGGGGCTTTTTCAGCAGCCTGCTAGAAACTCAACTCCGCGGACAGTATGCCTATCTAATTCACATGTGATCACAGTTATTTTTCGTTGGGCATCGGAGTAGTGGGGGCGTTCGTATCTCATGAAATACGCCGGCGCGCGCGCCTTGCGACGGGCGATAGCTGCATTGCCACGGCGGCCGGAAAAGCATCCGACAGGCGGGAGGTACGTCATTCGGCAATGTCGTCGAGAACCCGGAAAGGCCCGATGAAGGCATTGGTGGGCACATTCCTTCTGTTTCTCTCGGGTGCTGTCGCGTTGGCTCAGGACTACCAATGCGATCAAGAGCAATCTCGACTAGAAATTCAGAGACTTTCAGATGCGGGAGCGATCGTCTCCATAGATCGATTTCCACCATACGTAACCGTTGTCGTAGAAGAGCGCGGTTGGAGTCGGAGCAATCTTGACGCAAAAAAAGCTATCGCACAGCACGTGGATTGCGCCATCGCCGGAGTCGGCAACAACATGCTGCGAACGGTGATATTCCGATCTAACAGGGACAATCGGGTGCTTGGCGCTTACTCACGAAACGAGTTGAAGATCCCATGAGTCTTGCCGACCCGGTGCATAGGCGTGCGCCCGATGGTCTGCGCCATGGCATGCAACGCGCCGCGGTGTGCGCCTCGAGCCGCACGCGAAATCTGTGGCCATTCCGACTGATGAGGGGGGGTGGGAGTGGGGGGTGGGGGAAAAATGGTGGGCCCAGTGTATATCGCCGACCCCGTTCTCTATCGCGGCGCGTTTTGAAAAGTTGGGTTTCCAGGCCAGTTAGTAGCGTGAATTGCGGCCGTTCCCGTAGAAACTCGGATTGCGGCCGCAGGTTCCGCCGGTACCCGAAATGGTGTCCAGGCATTGCTGATAGCTGTAGAAGCCGCAATTCGTGCCTTGGCCGGAGTAGTAGGCACACCAGGGGCCATCGGCGCGGGCTGCGACGGTGGTCAGGGGCAGTGCGGCCAACGTGGCCAGTGCGGTCAGGGCGAGAGCGATCTTACGCATGTCGATTTCTCCAGGGCTTGTGAAGTTGGGTTTCCCGTGCCACCCCCGCGGGGCCAAAGGTGTGATGGCCATCACGCCTATTAGCTTTGGGTCCTTCGACCGCTGTTCCAGGCGACTACACATGAACGTGAGTGATCGCAGGCCGCCTCACTTGCTTGCGGGTGTGGTGTTGGTCGGCTGCGCGCGGGATGGCCGGTGCGATTTTTCGTGAGTGCGGGCTCGTGGTAGCGCGGTGGGTGCTTTTGCGCGTCACCGGTTCGTTACTCTCGGACCTATTGTTTTCGGCGCGGGATGGTCCTGAAATCCGGAGGGGCGGCTGAATTTGGAGGCTCGCCATGAAATTGATCCGCGCCGTGTTGGTCGTGCTCACCTTGTCCTCGCTCGCGGCAATTGATGCTGGCCCGACGGCTGCTGAAATTTACCGGCCGTGGTGTGTCCAGTACTGGGGCCAAGGCACGAACTGCGGCTTCACCTCCTATGAGCAATGCCTGGACGCCATTCGGGTCCGGCGGACCCTGCGTCCGCAATCCGAGTTTCTACGGGAACGGCCGCAATTCACGCTACTAACTGGCCTGGAAACCCAACTTTTCAAAACGCGCCGCGATAGAGAACGGGCTCGGCGATATACTCTGGGCCAACCATTTTTCCCCCACCCCCCACTCCCACCCCCCCTCATCAGTTGGAACGGCCACCGATGTCGCGTGCGGCTCGAGGCGCGAAAAAGCCCCCTGACAAGCCGTTGCGAATATATTCGTAGTCTGCGCGGCTGCGGGAGGCACTGGATGCGCGGATCAGACGAGCGGACGGGTGAGCTGTTTTCCTATGTGGACCTTGAGAAGCGGGTTCCTGCGAAGCACCCATTGCGTTTGGTCCGCGGTGTGGTGAACGAGGTTTTGGCGGCGCTCGATAGCGATTTTTCCAAGGCCTACGCGGACAGTGGTCGGCCTTCAATCGCACCTGAGCGACTGCTGCGGGCGCTTCTGCTGCAGGCGTTCTATACGATCCGGTCGGAGCGGCAACTGATGGAACAGCTCGATTACAACCTGCTCTACCGTTGGTTCGTCGGGCTTGGTGTTGACGATCCGGTGTGGGTGCCGACGGTGTTCACGAAGAACCGCGATCGGCTGCTCGAGGCCGACGTGGCGCGGAAGTTCCTGGCCGAGCTCATGGAGCACAAGGAGCTACGTGGGCTATTGTCAGACGAGCATTTCTCGGTCAACGGCACGCAGATCGCGGCCTGGGCCTCGATGAAGAGCTTCAAGGCGAAGGATGGCTCGAGCGATCCGCCCGGCTCAGGCCGCAATGGCGAACGCGATTTTCACGGCGAGAAGCGCAGCAACGCCACGCATACGTCGAGCACGGACCCCGAGGCGCAGCTTTATCGCAAGGGACGCGGCAAGGAGGCCAAGCTCAGCTTCATGGGCCACGCACTGATGGAAAACCGCAGCGGGCTCATTGTCGCGGCGACCTTGACGAAGGCGACCGGCACCGCCGAGCGCGAGGCGGCCGAGGAGATGATCGTGCGCCACTCGCCCGGGGCTCGTCGCATCACCCTGGGCGCCGACAAGGGCTATGACGCAGCGGCGTTCATCGCCGACATGCGCAGGCTCAACGTGACGCCGCACATCGCACAGAACATCAGCGGTCGCCGCTCCGCCATCGACGCCCGTACAACGCGGCACGACGGCTATGTGGTGAGCCAGCAGAAGAGAAAGCGTATCGAGGAATCGTTCGGGTGGGGCAAGACGATCGGTGGGCTCGCACGGCCCATGCTCCGAGGTGCCAAAAAGCTCGGCTTCAAGTTCACCCTCACAATGGCCGGCTATAATCTAATCCGTCTGCCAAAGCTCATCGAGGCCGCAGCATGAGCCCCAACGCGCATCCAAGACCGCGCAAATCACCCAGTCACTTCCAACAAGGCTACCCCACCGGCTTCAAAAACCGGATGAAGGCCTCCAAAATGCGAATTTCAGCAGCCTGCTAGGGGACCACATGGCCCGTGACTTTCTGGTGTTCGGCGACATCCAGGGGAAGCTGACCATGCTCCGCGTCGAATGCACCCGATGCGATCGCAAGGGGCGCTACAGTGTTGCCAAGCTGATCGAGAAGCACGGCCGCAGAAGCAACCTGACCAGGTGGGTGAGCGACCTCAAAGGCGACTGCCCCAAGCTCGACGTTCACGCGCTGCACGAGCGGTGCGATCTGATCTGTCCGGACTTGTCGAAGGTGCTGTAGATGGCGCGCAAGCCAATCGAGATCAGCAAATTCGCCGCCGGTGCTGCCGGGCATTTCCTCGCGCAGCCGAAGAAATACGGCCTCACCAATGCAATTCGCAAAGATCTAACCGAGGTCCTGGAGGGCCACACCGGTAGCTGCGATGAGACTGCCGCCAGACGAGGAATGGAGTGGATGCGCGAGCACTTCCGCCGGAAGGGCGAGACACCGCGTTTCTGAAATGAGGCCGGCGGCGAATTTTTCGCTCTTGTTGGCTAACCGGGTCTCGAGGTTAGCCAATTCCGTTCCAGCTTTGAGCCTGTCGGCACCCCGCAGCGCCATCCGCTTCCCTCGCTCGTTCGCCTAACGACATCACCGAGCCCTTGCTGGACCTCCAAGTGCGCCCGAACTGGCGCGCTGACGGCGAGTCACGCCGCGGGTGCATAGCGGACGAGCCGTTGGCTCGGCTCGAAGGCGTCGAAACTGAAGCGCCAGTTCGTCCCCGGCCAGATATAGGTCAACATCCCTTGACGCGGCCAGTAGGCCGCCGTGAACAGCGTACCGAAGCCGCGCTCGTAGCCCAGCGAAAACAGCGGCGGCTTGAGGAACGCGCGGATGAAGTCGTTCTGATCGACCCGCCGCGCGATCAGTTGCTGCAACAGAAAATGTTCCCGCTCAACGCTCGCGGTCGCTTGCGCGTGCTGCATCCACTCGATCTGCTCCTGGTGGTTGGTCGCAACCGGCGAGCGGGTCACCGTCGGCGTGCGGTCGGGCGAGAGGTGGACCGTGACCCGATGGCCGAGCCGGTCCAGGGCCGTCACATTGTAGGCCATGTGGATCGGCACCCGTGCGAGCACCTTCGCGGCCTCCTCGGCAGTCTCGCAGATCTCGAGCACGTAGCGCAGGACGATAGGGACGCCGAAGCCGTTGCCGACGGTACGCCGGCCCCCGAACGTGAGCGAGACCGCAAGACCGGCATCGTTCATACCGTCGACAAGCCCGATCAGGCAGTCGGTGCTGCCGATCACCCGCCGCTCGCTCCAGCGGGTCAACAGGATCACGCCGTCGACCAGTTGGGCATCGTAATCGTAGTTGCGCACCAATAGCGGCTCCTCGCCCGGCCAAACCGCTTGCGAGCATCCGCTGACATAGGGCGGCGGCCGGTAGAGGCTCAGGAACCGCGCTTCAAGGTCGCCGCCGCCTGCGCGCTCGCACGCCTGTTCCCATAGTGGGACCAATTCCGGCATGTGCTGGCGCAACGCCTGCCGGCACTCGTGGTACGTCGGCAGTACGCCGGTCCCGCGGGACAGATACCAACGGCGATAGGCCGGCCACAGCTGGTGGAAAAGGTCCGCCCAGCTGCCTTTGGTATCATCGGCGATCGCGCGGAAAACGAGTTGCATGGCCTCTTCTGCGCCAACATAAGCAACAGAAATGGGGCGCGAGGTCTCACGGCGGAAGGACCGCGAGGCTCAGAAGATCTTGAAGGAGTGATTTGCCATCTCGGGCGGGGCGGCGGTGGTGAGCGGGCGCGCTTGGAAGTGGCGTCGGATGCCGTTGATCCACGCCTTCGAGCGGTCGGTCAGCTGGAACTTGGCATCCATGGCACGTCCGCGGGTGACCAAGATGCCGAGATCTGCCCCCTCGTAGCGGTAGTCTCCAGACTTCAGGATGCGCAGGAAGAAAGCCTCCTTTTCGCTCTCCACGGCGCGGCGGTGATAGTCGAACCGGTCGTACACGACCGAACCGTCGTCGTTCATGCGCCAGATGCCGGTCTCCGGCGCCTGGCTCAGGACGTCGATCGAATCATCGGTGTGTTTGATCACCAGCTGACACCAGGAATTGATGTTCAGGGGATCCGCCCAGCGGGCATTGAGCTCGGCGACGTCGATGTCGAACGGAACGCCCGAAAACTCCAGCAGATGGAACAGGAACAGCGGCGCGTCGGCGTGTGCGAAGGCCGCATGGTTGGTCATCGAGCTCGCGCCGGTGATGCGCGGGTTGAGTTCGCCGAGATAGACCTCCTTGGTGTCCTGATCGACTAGGAAGTCGAGCTCGAAGTAGCCGCGATAGCCTTCCTTGCGCAGTTGCTCTCCGAAGCGGAACGTGTACTCACGGGTCTTGCTCAAAATCTTCGGGTGGAAAGATTTGGGCAAAATCTCGTTGCCGCACCAGCCCCCCCGGTAGGGCGTCAATTCCTTGAAGCCGACGAGCTCCGTCATCAGCGGCCCGACAATGGTTCCGGCCTTGGTCGCGCAAGCTTCGATCGCGGATCCGCGGCAGTTGATCCGTTTCATGATCTTCATCTCGCCCCGCCCGACGATCTCGTGCTCGTGCTTGCCGAAATCGGCTTTCGATTTGATGAAGAACGTGGTGTGCCCGGAGTCACCAAACGCGGACTGCAGCACGAGGTCGGTGCCGATGCCGGCCCGTGTCGCCAGCCGCTGCAGATCGCTCCAGTCCTTCACCTCCGCGAGCGTATTCGGCACGCTTGGCACTCCGGCCTTGTTGCCGATGCGCACGGTCTCGATTTTGTTGTCGACCCGGTTGCGCAGTTTGGCCTTGGGAAACCAGACCTGCCAGCCGAGCTCCTTGGCGAGCTTCTCGGTGTTCTCGTCGAACATCAGGAAGACGAGCTTCGGCTTGCCGCCGCGCCGCTCGACGCAATCGATGACCTCTTTGTGTTGCAGCAGATAGTTGTTGATGTCCTCGATCGAAGTGAACTCGTCGTGCGGCTGCTCGGACGGACGGAACACATTCGGATGCCGGCCGTCATAGCAATCGATGTATGTGACGTACTTGAAATTCTTCACCCACTCGTCAATGCCGAGCAGATTGAAGTTGGTCGGGCTGATGAAATAGATCGGGTGGTCGTTGCGGTGGAAAAAGCGGCGGATTTCCGAGATGTTGTTGAGGTTCTTCTTCGCGTTCGGCGCGCGGCGGGCTGCCGGGTCCAGCATCGGTATTCCCCCCTCAATCAGCGCTCAGAACCGCGCCGTTGGTCCTTTCGTCCCATTGGTGCGGGCGTCCGCCTCTTTCGCCTAGTCCCGGGCACCGCGGCTGCCGCGCGAGGCCGGCGTCCTGCGCGCAAGGCCCGCCGAGTCTCCGCGCGACGGCATTGCGAGCGGGCCGAGCGTTCGAAGGTAACCGTCTTGTCCAGTATCGCGATCATAGACGGTGAACTCAACCTCGCGATCGCGGAAGCTCTTGAGAACCTGGCCGAGCCCGCGCAGTCCCATCGCGCGCTGCCGGCGCACCTGCTCCAGGTCGATCTCGATCGGAATGATTTCGCGATCGCCTGCCGCCTGATGAAGCACGGTGCCGGCCGGATCGACGACGCAGGAACGGCCGGTGCCGCCCTGTGCCAAACCGTTGATGTCAAAAACGTAGGTCTGAAACTGCGCGGCGGTCGCGCGTGCGATCGAAAGCTCGACATCGCGGTCGACCGTCGGCGTCAGCACGGGGTGGATCAGCACCTCGGCGCCCATGGCGGTCAGCGTCCGTGTCGTCTCCGGAAACCAGATATCGTAGCAGATCGAAAGTCCGAACCGACCCACGCGCGGCACGTCGAACACGCAAAACTCGGTTCCCGCCGCAACATCGACCTCATATGGCCGGAACGGGAACATTTTCCGGTAGCGCGCTACGACTTCGCCCGTAGGGTCGATGACCGGACAGGTATTGTAGGTGCGATCGCCGCAGCGCTCGTAGATCGAGCCGGGTATCAGCCACACGCCGTGCTTATGCGCTGCCGCCCGCAACGCAATTTCCTCGGGGCCAGGTAGAGTCACGGGGTTGTTGGGCACAGGCCCGCAGCACGCGAGCTCGCTGAACACCACCATCTGCACCCACGGGAAGCGCGCAACGACGCCGCCCACAGCCGCGACGACCGCGGAGGTGTTGTCCTGCAGCGCAGGTATCGGCATCTGCACGCCCGCAATCGCGAACGGGATCATACTGTCGGTAATCCTCGTTCAGTGCGCTTTGGCCTGGACGACCTCGACGAGCGCCGTCTCCTTGATCCTTAGTCCTCCGCTGATCAGCGCGTCCGAGGCGGTCAGCGGCACCAGGAAAGCGGATCACGTTCCCGCCCGTGCCGCAAGAGCGGACAAGGCGGCACTTCAATTGCTGACATCGAGAAGAATGGCGGTACAGACCACCCTCGGATCCAGATTTCTGGGCGAGCTCCACGCTCTCCACGTCGATCTGCACCTTCACCAGCAGGGCATCGACACCACGATGCCGGCCGGCAAGGCGCTGTTTCAGATGATGGGCGTGTTCGCTGAGTTCGAGCGCATGATGATCCAGGAACGAGTCCGTGCCGGGCTTGCGCGGGCCAGGAGCGAGGGAAAGCGGCTGGGGCGCTCCACATCCCGCAGGAGAAGGAGGACGCCATACGGGCTGCGCTGAGTCAGCCCGGGCGTCCCGGCGTGCGGGTGATCGCCAACCGGTTCGGCGTCGATCCCGGTACTGTGCAGCGGATCAGCCGCCCTTTCGGCGAGGCCGCAACTGAGATCGGGAAAGCCGAGTAGGTGAACGGGGGCCCCACCCGTTGGCGAACGGCCCCTTTTCCGCCATCAGGCAGCCGGCGTTGGCTCGATCAAACCGCCATACATCTTGTGCGCTTTTCTCTGTCGCCCCACGACTGGCAAAATGGCGACCTTGCCCTTGGCGCCTTTGGCAAGGTGATTGCCGATGTGATCGGCCTCGCCCCTTAAGAGCCAATCTAGGCTGACTTCGTGTTTCACGTAGAAGGCATTGGGGACGCGGTACCCGCGCTCGGGTTTGCCCTCCTCATAGCCCCGGTAGGTCTTCAGCATCACGCCGCAGGCGTCGGCCGCCTCCTGCTCCGTTATGCCAAGAACGAGCCGCGTGACGCGCAGCCGGTGACCGTAGAGTTGATATGAGAATTTGCGCATGAAATCCGTCAAATCGGCATGAAGGCGCCGCGGCGTTCAAGGCGTACGCCAGTCAATACGGCGTGTGTCGCGAACCGTACCGGGCGACGCTCGCTTTCATAGCTTCGCGCCAGAAAGAACCATTGTCCCTCTGTGTCCAGCCAAGACCGTCTGTGAGCTGGGTCTGTTGCCAGCTCCGCGGCGCGGCGGCATTCGACGGCTTTGGCGAGGCAAAACTTGACCATGAAGGACTCGCGGATACGCATGGCGGGGGGATAGGCTCGGGGGTTCGGCGCGGCGGCTATGTAGTCTAAGGGCCGCCAGCGACGCCATCCGGTGAATTACGTAGATATGCTGACACGCGGACGTCACGGCCGCCGTCCTAGAGCGTCGCGCAACCGAGCAAGGATGCCGTCGAAATCTTACAGGTCAACCAAGTCGCTAGTGCCCCGAACCCGAAGTTCGCACAGACATCGCGGCAGGACGTTTGCGAACTTCGGGTTCAAAAGGGGCACTAGAATCATAGAGTTGCTAGTGTCCCTTTGATTCCGAAGTTCGCATGAGAACGTGCTGCAAATGCGTGCGAACTTCGGAATCGGGACACTAGCGGAGCTCGAGCCAATTGAGGTCGCTCCGAGAGAATGAGTGCAGGTGGCTGTCCCCCGCCAGCCGCCCATCTGCACAAGCGTCGCTGTCGCCCGCCAGTGGCGATGGGGTAAACTGCAGCAGCCTGGAGGAGAGCGAACATGCCAGCCGATGATCCCGTTGCATCGCGCCGCGATCGGCTCACGGCCACCTGGGTCGAGCTGGCGGTCCGGCTCGGCGTCCTCGCCTTCCTGCTCTATTGGGCGTTCATTCTGGTCCGCCCGTTCATCACGATCGCGATCTGGAGCATCGTGCTGACCGTCGCGCTCAATCCGGCGTACGAATGGGTCGCCGCCCGGCTGGGCGGTCGGCGCCGATTGGCGGCTGTTCTGTTGACGCTCCTGAGCCTGCTGATCGTGATCGGGCCTGCGACGTGGCTCATTCTGGGCCTGATCGACAGTCTGCTGACGCTGTCGCAGCAGTTCGATCCCACCGTGTTGGCGCTGCCGCCGCCGCCCAACGCGGTCAAGAGCTGGCCGCTGATCGGTGAATTGGTCTACGAGTTCTGGCAGCTCGCCTCGACCAATCTGAAGGAGGCGTTCGCCAGGGTCGCTCCGCAACTCAAGGCGTTGGGCAGTGCGCTGCTTGCGGTCGGGACGGATGCCGGCGCCGGCGCGATCAAGTTCTTCATCGCCATCATCATTGCCGGGTTTCTCTATCCGCAGGTGCCCGCACTGGCCGAGACCGCCCGGATGTTTGGCCGCCGGATCGCGTCGGAGCGCGGCGAGGAATTCATCCGGCTCGCCGGCACCACCATCCGGGTGGTGGCGCGTGGCGTCATCGGCATTTCGGCACTGCAGGCGTTTCTGGCCGGGCTGGGCGTGCTCGTCGCCGGTGTCCCCGGCGCCAGCCTGATCACCTCCGCCGTCCTCATTCTCGGAATCATCCAGATCGGCCCATCGGTCGTGATCATCCCACTGATCATCTGGAGCTGGTTTTCGATGGACACGACGTCGGCCTTGCTGTTCACCGCCTACATGGTCCCGGTCAATCTGCTCGACAACATCCTGCGGCCGTTCCTCATGGGGCGAGGCCTGCAGACGCCGATCCTGGTCATCCTGATCGGGGTCATCGGCGGCACCCTGTCCCAGGGCATCACGGGGCTGTTTCTCGGTCCCATCATCTTGGCGGTGATCTGGGAGCTGCTGGTGGCCTGGATTAGAGAGGAAAAACGGTCTGCGCCCTAGGACGGTGATGCATGTCGAACCGGCCGAGCACTGGCCCGTTGCGGCAGCTATCGGACATATGACGAATCGCTGTCAGAGTTGCGATTCGATCGGTAGGAGCTTCCACAGGTCCGCGACGAAGCGCCGGCGGAAGCCGGTTTCGGGCTCGTCCCGGTAGCGCACCCTTTGGCCGTCCCTCACCGTCTCCCAGACTATCTCGCCATTCGGGTCGAGGAGGACGCTGTAGCTGTTGGCGGGCACGACGCCAGTCGCCATGTAGGCCGTCAGCCTTTCGGCAAGCTCCGGACTCTCGATATAGAGGCCGGCTTCGGTGTTGATCACGGCAGAGCGCGGGTCGAGGTTGAAGCTGCCGATGAACACGGCTTCGCGGTCGAAGGCCATGGCCTTGGTATGCAAGGCCGCTGGCGACCGCCCCGAAAGGAGCGACCAGCCCGGCCGGAAGGCGTCGGTGTCCGGGCGCAGTTCGTACAGCTCCATGCCGTTCTCGAGCAGTCGCCTGCGGGTCTTGGCATAGCCTGAATGCGCCGGCAGCATGTCGTTCGAAGCGAGCGAATTGGTCAGCACGCGCACCCGGACATTGCGTTCGTGCAGCGCCTTGACGGTGGCCTGCGCCCCGGCGGGTAGGACGAAATAGGGCGACTCGACGAGCAACTCCTCTTTCAGCTGGGCGACCCGCCCGCGGATGAACTCGACCACGTGGTCGCTCTCCTTGCCGCGGGCGATGGTTTCCGGGTCGTCGGCGATGACTCGGCCATGTGCCCACACGAGATTGTCGCGAAGATCGGCGCCCCGGGCCGCCAGCTCGTCCAGGTCCTGGTCGATCGGATAAGGGTAGTCGGCCGCGGCGATCTCCTCGCGCAAACGAATCAGGATGGCATCGAGATCGGCAGCGCCATGGGCGCGATCGACGATGGCCGCGATCGGCACGCTCGAGGGGCTGTTCCAGAATTGGTCGAATACCCCCGACAGATCGCGGACGACAGGTCCAACCGCCAACACGTCCAGATCGCGATAATTGGCGATGGTGTTCACGCCATAATAGATGTCCCCGATATTGCGGCCGCCGACGATCGCCGCCGCATTGTCAGCAACCATCAACTTGTTGTGCATGCGGCGGTTGACCCGGCCGAAGTCGACAATGAAGTCGAGAGCGGACCAGCTCCGGTTGGTGAGCGGGTTGAACAGACGGATCTCGACGTTGGGGTGGGCATCGAGGGCGGCTTTAACGGAATCGCTGGACTTGTAGAAAGGATCGTCGACGAGCAGCCGCACCCTGACCCCGCGAGCGGCCGCCTTCATCACGCGGTCGACGACGATCCGGCCGGTCGTATCGCCGTCCCAGGAGTAATACTGCATGTCGAGACTTCGCTCGGCCAAGTCGGCCAGCGCCAGACGGACGATGAAGGCCTCGCGCCCGTGGCTCAAGAGGCTGAAGCCGGAGAGGCCCGGATGCTCGTCGGCCGCCGGCCCGAAGAATTGGCCCAGCCTGGTCGACGCGGGGTCCTCGAACGCCGTCGATACCGTGCGCGGATAGTCGGCCCGGGAGCGGGTGGCGCGGCCGGTGAGAACCTGGGCAAGCCAAATCAGGACCGTGCGTGGGAGTCCGCGACCGGCCGGAGAGTCTCTCATGACAAATGCCAAGCCCCGTGATCGACAAGCTTGATCTCGGTGCCGAGGGCAAGCTTCGTGCGCCACTCGATATCGACTTGACCGGGAATGCTAGTAGCTCTCTTGATAGACAGCGATCTTTCCTTTCCGTACTGCCGCCGTAAGGGCGCCATAGTCGCGTTCCGCCTGATCTGCGTAAGCCAACGCAAATTTGCCCATCGCCTCGTCGAACTTATTCGATGAACCGAGATAGCCGCTGATCGTCGCAGATATTTCGCGGACTTTCGCGTGCGCACGGGCAAGCACCCACCCACAGGCCATGGCGTAAATATCCAGCACGTCGCCGTTGAAGGTTTCGACCAAGGGTTTGATCTTGGCATCGCGCAGCTGCCGCACGTAGAACTGCCGGCCATTGGGAGCGGTGACCCAACCGAGGAAAATATCTGACGCCGGCTGCATCAAACGTTGGCCCATCACAACGCGCTGGCCATGATGGTCGTAAGTGCTTTTCCCCGCATAAGGTTCGAGCACAGAGTTCACCGCCTCCTTGAATTGAAGAAACAAAGGATTGTTTGCCCCTGACATCAGCAAAGCGATCCAGCATCTCCGACCGACACTGCCGACACCGACTACTTTCATCGCTACATCCACGAGCCGATATCGATCGAGCAGGGCACGTCGATCGTCGGCCAGTGTTTCTCGATAGGCAAGAAGAACCTGATCGAGTGTCGCTTGGAACTCGGGGCCGCGCTTCGGTTCCGGATGAAAGATCAACGGCGGTTGATCTGTGATACGAATCTGTCCACCAACGACCCCCGTGAGCTTTGGGAAGTCCAGCTCTGACCCGGAGCGCGCCGCCGCCCTGTCGATCCGCTTCCTTATATTTTTCCGCACGGCCTTCGGGACGATACCAATGATATCTTCGGCATTGATGTTCGCGTACCATATTCGAAGTGGATCCATTTCGCAGAATTCCCGCATGTGCTCGCGGTAGCTGCGTGCAGCAGTCTCGGCGCAATTACGGCCCTTGCGGTCGGACAGCCCGATCGATCGTGCCGCGAGGACGATCGAAGCAACGAGCCGCTTGACGTCCCATTCCCACGGCGCAGGCAACGTCTCATCAAAGTCATTGATGTCGAAGATGATGTTACGTTCGGGTGTGGCAAATCCGCCGAAATTCATCAAGTGACAGTCGCCGCACGCATGGACCGTAAGGCCCGTATGGGGCGTTCGCGACAAGTCGGAGGCCATTACCCCGGCGGCCCCGCGGTAGAAGGCAAAAGGTGATTGCAGCATCCGGCCATATCGAATAGGAACGAGCTCTTTCATTCGGCCGGCGTCGGACTTGCGCAAAATGTCGATCGGGCTTGTCCTGCCTTTGAATTCTTTCCATTCGCCATGCTGCTCTCGCGGGAGCTTGTCACGCAGGGCTTTGCCAGCCCGCCTAGTCTCGATGCCTGTTGAAATTGGTGCGGCACGCGCCATTGTTAAATCCTGCGGCATTGGGAAAGGTCGTTGTCAGTACTCCAAGAGCTTCTTGTCGAGCACAAGAAGTCGCGCCAATCTTTTGCAGAACTCCTGCAGCGACTTCCTCGAGAAACGGCTCGCGTGGCCTGCCGATGACCCATCTTGAGCGCCGCGGCGCCTTCACGCTGGCCTGCATCGCAGCCGCATCGTGGCCGCCGTCATCGCTCGATTGTTCTGGATCGCCCAAGGTCATGCAAGCCCCGGGACGCCGCAAACGCCCCTGGGGCTCTAACCACGATTGAGAGGGATATTTTCAATCGTGGGTCCGGAAAATAGCGGAGACCAACGTCAGTTTTACCAAGAACGCCAACCGACAAAGGGCCGGCGATAGTAACGGGAATCGTCGTAGCTGGTTCCCCAGCTAGTTCCCCAGTTGGTTCCCCAGCCAGTTCCCCAGTATGGCGCAGTCGGTGCGGCATAGGCCGGATAGCTGAAACCCGAATATGGTGCGGCATAGGCCGGATAGCTGTAGCCGCCGTAATACGATCCAGCGCCGTAACCAACGGCAGCGCCGCCAACGCCGGCATAGACTGCGCGGCGATTTGCTCGCCGGTTAACGCCGGCAACGCTCATCGGTGTAAGCGGTCGTCCGACCCGAGCCTCGGCACTGTCAAAGGACACCGCCACCTTCTGTTGCGACCATTGCAGTGAAACGGGCACCGTAGTCAGCAGCGCGGCACCACCAACAATCGCAAGCATTCTGAGGGACCACGCTCTTCGATGAGAGATTGTCTCACTCATATCGGATCTCCTAGGGCTTTGATCCCCGAAAGCCTCATTACTACGGCAAAGCCACGAGACTTATTGATTATTGTCAACGTACGCCAATTTCCTTGCAGCTGGGCAGGCAGGGGAGGTCTGACGCAGCAGGCCTGCTCCGCCCTGTTGGCAGACAGCTACCCTTGTCGTAGGTTTCGCAGGCAGTTTGTTTCAAATCCTTGCGAGGAGAGTGTCCATGATCAAGGCTCCTTTCGGGATCATCGGCGTTGCCGCCGCCGTCCTGCTGACGGCATCGTTCGCCAATACATCCGCCCAACCCGCGAAGGCCCCGGCGCAACCTGCGAAGGACCCGGCCTGCATCACGCTCAAGGACCAGACGGCGTGCGGAGCCCGCACCGACTGCTATTGGGTTGCTGCGGTCACCGACGCCGAGACCGGGAAGGAAAAGCGCAGGGCCTATTGCCGGATCCAGCGTACAACCAAGAAAAAATAGACGCTTGTCCTTGCTCAAAAATGAATTGAGGGCGCACGACGACCCCAAGGCGCTGGTTCTGCTCAACCGGGCCGACGGTGCAGCCGCTTGGGGGTTGGTTTGGGCAGCCAGGCTCCATCCAAGATTCTCTTCGCCTGGGCACGGTTGAGATGGGGGCTGATCAATCCTTCAAATGCGTCCGCAATCTGTCGATATTCGTCACCGCAACCCTCGGCTCGCTTCTTCGGCAAATACCCTTTGGTCACGAGGTCGCCGAACAGCTCCGGATCGGCACCATACGCGATGCATAACACGTTGTACGCACGCTGCGCGGGCGTGCCATGCTCGTCAGCGAATTGCTTCAGCGACAGCGGGGCAGCACGTTCCGCCTCGCTCGCATAGGCGTATGCGGTGCCCATGATCAGTCGGCGCGCCTCGGCCTTGCCGAACTGGAGATTGATATAGGCCGCCACCTGATCGGCCGCGTCTTCCTCGCGCCCGAGCACCCACACGTTGAGCATGTCGAACAAGGCATGCGCGAATTCGTGCAGGGCGGTGTCGAACAAGGGACCGATGATCGTGTCCATCGGCGCGGTGCCGGCCTCCGTCGTCTCCGCAGGCATGTTCTTCCACAGCTCGCTGATATATTCGTAGCAAATCGTTATTGCGTCATCGCCATAGAAGGCATCGGCCTCTCCGTCACACCCCGCCAACGACACTTTCAACGTCCTGGGAAGCCGGAACGGGCTGAGAAATTTCTGCAACCTCTCGAGCGCGCGGTGCTCCTTCAGTCGCTCGTATATCAGCTGATGTGCGGGGTCTTTCGGAAGCACATACGTGACACTGACCCGGTTGCTTTTCGAAGCGGCAAACGCTGTTGACGCCGTTGCGGTGACGAGGACCATGCCGGCAACGGCTAAAGCCAAGGCCGTTTTCATCGCGGCACCCCTTCTTCTGCCGGTACGTGGTCCCTGCTGCGCGCGCGCCGCCATCGGCCACGTGGCCCATTGACGGAGATGCATGGATAATCGCCAGCCGGGACCCGCGAGCAAGATACGCGGGCGGACGGGTTCGGTCAGTAGACCATCGGGCGCGCCGATTAATTCACCTTCTTGGGATCGCTCGGCGGCTGCTCGGCAGGATCGGCGGCTGCCGCAACGCGGCGCGGATCATGGCGAACCTCCAGTGGGGTGCCCTCCCGTATTCAGGTCACGCGCCGAACACACATGAGCGCTCTGGAGCGGCACCGAGGGCCTAGCGCACATTTCCCCACGGGTCGGGCTTTTTCGGCGGGGTCTTGTCGGGGATTCTGGAAAGCGCGTCGTTATATGCCTTCTCGTCGATCCTCTGGTTCTTCTTCTCCTCCGCCAGTTCCGCCTCGCTCTTCTTGGGCGGACCGCCACCGCCCTTGCCGATTCCCTGGGCGCAAACGCACACCGTCGAGAACGCAATGAGCACTGCCGCTATGATGATCCTCATTTCAATGCTCTCCCCTCTCTGTCCTTATCCCTGCGACGAGCCTGCAGCAGGATAGCCCAAGATCGCATGGCCGGCTATGTCCCAGCTGCGCCGGGGGCGTCGTCTTCGAGGGCGTAGGTACCAGGCAAGTGTGCAAGCGCCGCGGCGGCGGGTCGGCGCCCTAACGAGGGGCCCGACGGTTTTTCCGGACCCAGTGGAGCGGAATCGGTCATAGCCACTGCCGGAACGTGAACCCGCTCACACGCGACGCCGACAAATGCTGGTAGGCCCAATTTGTGCCATCGGCGTTGCGCCGCGAACAAAGACGCCGAATTGGCGCCACGAGCCATCGGAGCGAGCCATGGACGCGCAACCGCAACACTGGTGGCATTGGGTATTGCAGTATTCGGCCCTCCCCATCGCAATCCTCACCACGATTTCCGGTCTTGTCGGCGCGCTTCTTGCCAGTGGTGTCACGTGGCCGATCGCTTTCGACAAGGGGGCAAAGCAAGCCGAAGTCGAACAGTTGGAAGCGTGGGGAAGAAATCACGACTGCCTGGGAGCCGAACACAATGTGAAGCTCTCGTCTCAAACATCTTACGCAATTGATTTGCAGGCATGTCCATCGGGAGACCTTCTGATCCAGCTGACGCCCTTGCACAATCCCGACAGAAAAGTCTTCAGGTGGATCATCACAAAAGACATGTTCAAACCGGATCCTCAATTTGCGTTGATGTCCGCCGCATTCGCGCAAGGCGCGCCGGCCGCCAAGACCTCGACCGTGCTCGACATCAAGAAAACCGGGTCAACGATCACAAGAAGGGTCCAACTTTCGGACAACTCATGTGTCGATGAGAAGATCGACGGCCTGAGCGGCCGCCTCGTAGGGCAAACAAAGGCTCCGTGCACCAAATTCTGATGCAGGCCGTTCGCTAGCAATCATCGTCTAGACGTGCTCGATGCACTCCAGCAGCGCATCGAGCTCGCACTCGACCTTGCCGGCCGTGCCGCGGCCGGCGAGCGCCTCCGCCGCGCGCAGCTCGAGGGTCGAGGCCGCGGAGCTGATGCGCTGGAACGCAAAGATGCCCGCGGCGCCCACGAGGGCGTGCGCGAACGATTTTATCTCTTCGAGCGCCTGCGAGGCGCTCGCGCCGTTCCGCAGCCGTTCGCGACATTGGGCCAGCCGCTCGGCATCCGTCCGCATCCGCCCGACGAAACCCGTGCGCAAGGCCGCCAGGCCCGCCGCGCGCAGATGGCAGCGAATGGCATCGCCCAGCGTCATGGGATCGAACGGCTTGGCGATCACGCCGACCGCACCGAGCGATTTGAATTGCTCGAGCTCGCGCTTTTGCGCGCGGGCGGTCATGAAGACCACCGGAGTATCGGCGGTTCGCGGGCACTGGCGCAGTTGTGCGAGCAGCGCCGGCCCGTCCATGTCCGTCATCATGACGTCGCACAGGATCAGGTCGGGTGACCAGTCCGCCGCCGCCGCGAGCGCATCGCGGCCGCACCCACAGCCACGAACGGCGAATGCCGGGTCGAGACCGAGGCAAAGCTCGACGACCTCGCGAATGTCGGGCTCATCGTCAACGTGGAGGATGCGATAGGCTCTCATGCCGTCCCCGTCCTCGCGAATGCAGGTGGCGCGCGGGTATCATCGCAACGGCACATGCGCGCGCCATTGTATCGGTCTCGGCGCTCGGCATCGCGGTGTCCCTCGCCCTCCAGGCCGGGCAGATCGACGTAGAAGATCGTTCCGCCGCCCGGCGCATCGAGAAAGCCGACCTCGCCGCCGAGCCTGAGCACGATCTGCTTCACGATGCTCAGCCCGAGGCCGCTGCCGCCCTTCGGCTGCGCCGCCGTCGCGTCGGCCTGGGCGAACCTTTCGAACACATGAGGCCTGAAGCTCTCCGGAATTCCGGGGCCGTGGTCCCTGACGCTGATGCGAACCCTCTCATCACGCGAGACGATCGAGACCACCACTTCGGCCGCGTGCGCCGACGAGCCCGTTTCAGGCGAGTGTCCGGCGCGCGCATCCATGGTGTTGCCGCGCTGGCTGCTCCCCCGGATCAAGTCCGGGGTCGCCAGCGCGGCGCGCGCCGACGAGCCCGTTTCAGGGCGAGTGTCAACAGCGCGTTCACGCGCGTCTTCCGACGCGCTATGCGCGCGCGCATCTATGGTGTTGTCGCGCTGGCTGCTCCCCCGGATCAAGTCCGGGGTCGCCAGCGCGGCGCGGGACGAGAACTTGATCGCGTTCGACAACAGGTTGGTGACGACCTGCATGAGCCGGTCGGGATCGGCGCGCACCTCGTGCGGACCCGATGCGTCGAGGCGAAACCGCACGCCGCAGCCTTCGGCGAATGCGCGACTAGCCTCGATGGTCTGCTCGACCAGCGTCACGACCTCGATGCGCTCGAGATCGAACGAGACGTTTCCGGACTCGATCTTCTCGACGTCGAGAATGTCGTTGATCAATCGAACGAGTTGCTCGCTGTTCGAATGCGCGATCGCGATCAGGCGTTTCGCCGTCGCGGGCAGATCGTATTGCGCCGCGCCACTGAGGAGACCGAGCGAAGCAGCGATCGACGTCAGCGGCGTGCGCAGCTCGTGGCTCACCGTGGAGACGAACTCGTCCTTCAGGCGCTCCATCTGCTTGCGCTGGGTGATGTTGACGACCACGCAGAGAACCATCGGACCTTCCCGAGTACGGAGCGGATTGAGGCCGATCTCTACCGGGAACTCGCCGCCGTCCTTGCGCAGTCCGAAGAGCTCGCGACCCAATCCCGCGCGGTGGCCGTCGGACCGGATATCGAGTTGCCGGAGAAGCCGGACGTATTCCGGGCGCAGCCGCTCGGGCACCAGCATATCGACCGATCGACCGACCAGCTCGTGACTGCGATAGCCGAACATCTGCTCGGCCTCCGCGTTGACCACCACGATCTTTCCGCCGGAGTCGATCATGACGATGCCGCCGGGGCAGGCATCGACCGCGAACCGGAATATCTCCTCCGCTCGGACATCGCCACGGCCGTCCGCTCGCGCCGCCGGAGCCCCGCGTTTTCTTGCGCGATTTCTCAAGGGCGTTGCTCGCGACGATCGGAAGGGATGACGAAGTCGATCGTACTGCCGACCGGCTGTCCGGTAGTCTGCCCGGTATCGGGTTTGCGCTGCTCGGCGGCCCGGGCTCCGCCCGCGCCATCGGGTGAGCTCGCCGGCTCCGCTTCCGCTGCGTACGTGCGCTTGCGCTGCGCGTACGCCTCCAACGCCACCACGTTCATGTGCTGTGCGTCGCTCGCGAGCTCGGCAGTCCGCGCGCGCGCGAGTGTGGTAACCGCATCCGCCATCTCGACCAGCGGCCGCGTCAACGCATCCGCCATCAGAACCGTTGCGACGACGACACCCAGGATCGCGGCGAGTCCGGCCAGCAGAATGGACGTTTCGACGTTGCGATAGGCGAGCAGCGCCAGCGCAGGCGCCGCCAACAGCACCAGACCGATCATCGCCGCCGTCAGCCGCGTCGAATGAGTCATCGCGTTTGTTCTCCGAGAAGCACGCACAACGCTCGGATCTCGACGGCAATTCTGATGTTCCAGAATATAATTATGCGTTAACAGAACGTATCCGGAGTTGCATAAACCGAGTAAGCATAAGTTCTTATGCAGTAGTACTTAAATAGAAATACCGTCATAACAGTCCATAACTAGCGATAAATTCTTATAATACTGGAACTCCGAGCGACAGCGTGGTCTCGATGACCACCCTGTTTGCACATCGCTCATCTGGTCAGCACGATGCGAATGAGGTCGGCGGTATTTTTCGCACCGAGCTTCTGCATGATGTGCACCCGGTGGATCTCGACGGTCCGCTGGCTGATGCCGAGATTTTTCGCGGCCTCCTTGTTGGAGGCCGCAGACGCGATCTGGTTCAGCACGTCGCGCTCACGCGGCGTCAGCCGATCACGGCCGGGAAAGGACCGCGATGTGGGGTCGGACAGATTGCCGTTGAGTTGCCGCATACGCGCCCATGCGTCCATCGCTTCATGCACACGATCGACGATCGCGACGGCGTCCTGCCGCTTTTCGATGAAATCGAAGGCTCCGCTCTTGATGGCTTCGACCGCAATAGGAATATTTCCGTGAGCAGACATGATGAGGATCGGGGCGGAATAGCTGTTGGCGTCGAGATCCTTGAGAATCTCCAGTCCCGATTTTCCCGGAACGTAGATGTCGAGCAGCACGCAGGCGATCGGGCGCGTCCGCGCGGCCGAGACGAACGAGCTGCCATCCATGAAGGTCGTCACCCGATAACCCTCGAGCGCGAACAGCATCGACAGGGAGTCGCGCACCGTCGCATCGTCGTCGACGATCAGAATCTCCTCGCTGCGTTCGCTCTCGGCCATTGCTTCAGCCATTTTCGACCTCGTTGATTAGTGGCCAGATACCGATGCTCGTCATCCATCGCAGCACGTTCAGAATGGAACTTCGGAATCGGAGAATGACGAATCGTCGCCGCGATATGAATTTGTACGTGGGTACGTTCCAATACGGACGCACCTTACGGTTAGATGGGCGTAACGGTTTCGTTGCATGCCGCCGCGGTTACCTGGCCGCAACTACGACGATACCGATGCGCGGAACCGAGCACCTCCGCGAGCAATCATCGATGCCTTGCAAAGCAGCAATCGACCGGCGACGGCGAAAGCGCTCAATTTCGCGTCAGTCGGAGAGTCCGGCTGCAGCGAGGTCGCGGGCCAGGCGATCGACGATTCCCGGCGACGCGATGAAGCGCTGGAGTTGGCTTCTCGGGTCGCTTCGCCAAGTCGCATGCAGTGCCGCCAGCTTGTCGGCCGTTTGCCGCGCCCGCTCGCGGTCGCCCTCCCGCCATGCATCGAGAGCGCGTGCGATGAGATCGAGCGGATGGGTTTCGCTCGTGAGCAAGCTCGCATGATAGGAGGCGCTGGCATCGTCTCCCTGGAGGTACGAGCCGAGAAAAAGTGCGAAGCTGAAAGCCGGAGTCCGCGCCTGGGTCTCGGCGACCGCCTGCCGGAGCAGAGCTTTCCCCTTCTCCAACTCGCCGCTCATGACCAGGTGCATGCCGTACGACCCCAGGACGGTCATATCGTAGGGGTTCAGCGCGGTCGCCTTCTCGCCCTCCGCCAACGCAGCGGCAATCTCGCCATGCGCGAACAAGGCGCTCATCATGGCCTGATGCGTACGGGCACCCTCGGGCCTCAGTTCGGCAGCCCGCATTGCCGCTTTGAGCGCACGGTCGACGAGTGCGCGATCCCCGCTTTCGTCGAGGTAGTATTCATTGACGGCGAGCAGGGCCGATGCGGCATGGGCACCCGCATGTGTCGGATCCGTCGCCGTGATCTGATTGAGACAGGCCCGCACGCGCTGGCGCGTGGCGGGGTCGTCGCGTCGCCGCAATTCGATTGCCTGAACGATGCATTGATGACGCATGTCGCCTTCGCCGGCGGCGACCTTGTCGAGCTCACGCGCAAAGATGACGCCGTAGGGCTGGGCCAGCGTGGTGACGACCCGCCGCACCACACTCTCGACGGCCGCGCTGTCACTGCCGATCCGAACATTCTCGAAGCGCCGCATCCAAATGATCGTGCCGGCGACGGCGTCGTGCAGCTGGAAGGTCAGGCTGGCGGCGCCGTCCCGCTGAGATTCCACGGTGGCGCCGATGCGGTATTCGCTGCGCGCGGGATATTGCATCGATAGCAGCGTGAACGCGCCCACCAACGGCCCCATCTCGGAAAGAACGTCGATCCCATCGAAGCGAGCGAGCGCGTCGCGAAGTTTACGGCGCAAGTCGTCGAGGCCGGTGACGGTCTCTGCGCCGGCACCGACGACGTCGAACGGCTGGACGACGATGACGGCCCTGCCCCTGTCAGCCCTGGCGACCGCCGGCGTCCCTTGATTGGCGGACACTCCGTTCGACGTGGTTGCCGACCTCGGCTTGTCCCCTGCAATCCACCCCTCGGACAGCACGACCGCCCCGACGGCGACGAGGGCCAGGACGGACGCAATCATCGTCCAGGCACCGACCTTTCCGGACAAGGGCCGGCGCAGCCGCGCAACCAGCCCGGCTCTGCGAGGGACGTCCTGGCGGCAAAACACCGGCACATAGCTGCCGCGCGGCAGATCGATCAGCACCGAGCGGTCGGCGCCGATGCCGGCGTAGTAGCGGGCAAGCGCCTTGCGCAGCCTTCCTGCTTCCACGCGCACGATCGGATCGACGTGCGGGTCGAAGTCTTCGCCGCGGCCGAGCGCCTCTACGCCGATGGTGTAGCTCTTGATGTAGTCGGCCTTGCCGGTCAGCCTCGATTCGACCACGAAGCGAAGGAAGGCGGCGAGACGAGGCGAATGAGAGAAGGCGGGGCTGGCGAGAATCAGCGCAAGCTCGGCGCGGACCTCCTCCGCGCTCAGGAGATCACCGCTACGGATATGCGAGGTCATCTCGCTACCGCTGCCCACGCTGGAATGTTCAATCTACGACCTGGCCTCGGTCCAGCATGGGCTACCGAGGCAGAGCTACCGGGCCGTTACATCGAGGTTACGCGTGGCCAAGCCGACTGATACGCGACGCGACATCAACAACGACGCGACGAGGCCGCGGGGGCCTCCTCAATCGGAGCCGCGCGCACCTCTCGAGAGCTCAGGACATCGCTGATGTCTGCACGGACTTCATCCGATCGGCGCGTCGACTGCGCCGAAACAGCGAAGCCGCCGGCAGGATCGATACGAAATCCCGTTCGGCGCAGCTTCCGCGCGAAACAAAAAGATGTTCACGGCATTTGTACATTTTTCTCGGGCGCAATCCAGGTGGTCGCGTATTTTTACGTACACAATATATTGATGTCGATTGCCGATTGTCGTCGCGAAGATTCCGTAAGCGACGTGATGCAATTTCGATTCGAAAGGAAAATATTCGACAGGAAAATATTCGGCAACGCCGCGCTCGTTATCGGCGGGACACCGCGGGTCCCGGTGGCGGCAATCGATCGGGCTTGGCCGCCATGACGGCCTGCAACGCGTTGACGAGACCGGCGCCGAAGCCGGGGTCGTGGCCCTTGGGTCCGAGGTCCCGCGCGGTGCCCATCAGGATTTTTTTCACCTCGTCCGGCGTGAGCAGCGGGTTGCGCTCGATCAGCAGCGCCGCCACCCCGCTCACCTCGGCGGCGGCAACCGACGTTCCCGTGGTGAATTGATACGCGCCGTCCGGCGCCGGAGCCAGGATGTCGACGCCGGGCGCGGCGACGGCGACATGCTTTCCGCGATTGGCACCGGTGAACAACGAATCGTCCACGTCGGTCGCCGTGACCGCGATCACGTTCGGATCGGCCGCCGGATAGAGCGGCGGCGAATTCGGCCCGGCATTGCCGGCCGCCGCGATCAGCACCATGCCTTTCTGCTTGGCCTTGGCGAGCGCTTCGCGCAGGCGCGGATCGTTCGGGCCGGCAAAGCTCATATTGACGACGCGGGCGCCCTGCCCCGCGGCCCAGTCGAGCCCCTTGAGGATGTTGAACGTGGTTCCTTCCGCGCTGTTGGCCTTGGTGCTGAACGCGCGCACCGTGAGCAGCCCGACGCGCGGCGCCGTCCCCAACATCATGCGGCGCGCGGCGATCGCCCCCGCCATGCCGGTGCCGTGCGAGTGCGGCTTCTCGGGCTCGGCGGAGGCATCGAAATTGGCGACGACGGCGCCGGCGAGATCGGGATGCAATGCATCGACCTCGGAGTCGATCACCGCCACCAGAATTCTGCTCCCCTTCGCCAGGCGATGGGCCTCGGCCAGATTGAGCTTCTGCGGAGCATATTGATCGCCGTTCGCAGGCACCCCCTGCTCCTCGGCCAGCGCGTAGAGATAATTCGCGCCCGCGCCCGCGATCTGCCGTTCGCCGACCACGTTGCGAATCATATCCGGGACCGAGGTGCCACCGTTGAGACGCCAGCGATGCATCGTGCGGCCGGTGAGGCGAAAGCTGGTGATCTCAATGCGCGTCATGGCGTGACGCGCCGCGATCTGATCGAGCGTTTGCGTCGGCACGCTCGAGGGAATGTCGAGGATCAGCTCGTTGGGAACGAACGGCGCGCCGATGGGCGGCAGATCGAAGCCGCGGCGCAGCTGCGCCTGGGTCGTCTGCGTGGTCTGGGTCGTCTGCGTGCCGCCGGGGCGGTTGCCACCGGGTTGGCCGGCTGTGGTTGCGCCTTCCTGCGGCGGCCATACCGGCGGCTGATTTCCGGACGGCACCTGCTGCGAAAGGAGCGGCTGGTCGGGAGATGACGGACGCGAAGGCGGTCGCCCGCCGGGGCCCGGAGGATCGGGAAACAAGTGGGTCGTGATCGCCCAGCCGGCAACGGCGGCGAGGACGCCACCGAGAATGTACCAGCCGGCATTATTATTGTTTGAGCTGGAGCCGCTCTCACCCAGGGACCGTGGTCCGGGTCCGGCGGACCGACCGGCCCTGGCGGACAAGCAAAGGCTTGGGTGCATGGTTGCTGGGCCTGCGCCTCACGGACGGCAGTCGCAGTGGCCAACGCCACGGCCAGCAGCACGCGTAAGAGCGTTGCCCTGGTCATTTTCGACTTGACCCCCGACCGCGACAAATACCCCTAAGCTTCCTCTAGGCCTGCTCAGCCACAAGAACGCCCATCCCCAACACGCCAGTGACTTATACCCGTGGCAAAAGTGTGTTGTGAGGTAACAGGTGCAGCCGACCTTGCACGTTTTCGCCTTATTATTCTGTGTGTTGCGGCAACGACACGAGATCGCGCACGAGTACGACGATGGTGGTGAATGGTTACCCTCCAGAATAACGAACCGATTGCACCGGAAGCCCAGGCAAAGGTTCACGCCCAGCCCACCGGGGGGTCGCGCGCCGACGAGCCTTCTTCAGGCGAGTGTCCGGCGCGCGCATCTATAGAGTTGCCGCGCTGGCCGCTCGCTTCGCTCGCCAGCGCGGCCCGGGTGCTCCTGGTGCTGCTTCTGGTGGCGGCCGGGTATGCCGCCACCGTGCTGGTGTTCTATCCCGGCTACGTCACGGTCGATGCCCGCTACGTCTATGCTGACGCCCAGGCTTGGCAGTTCGGTGACTGGCAATCGCCGGCAATGGGGGCGCTCTGGCGGCTGATCGATCCGGTCGCGCCGGGGGCGCTGAGCATGTTCCTGCTCACCATCACGCTCTACTGGTTCGGCTTCGGTGCGCTCGCGCTCATCGCGCTTCGTCGTTCCACCTGGCTCGGCCTCGTGACGCTGCTGCTCGCTTTCGCGCCGCCCGCGTTCTTTTTCGTCGGCATGGTCTGGCGCGATGTGCTGTTCGGGGTGATCTGGCTTGCCGCCGCGGTGCTCGCCTTCGCCGCAGCCGGCCATGGCGCGCGTCGGATGCTGCCCGCGCAAGCGCTGGCGCTGCTCATGGTCGCGCTCGGCGTGCTGTTGCGGCCGAACGCCATCTTCGCGGCGCCATTTCTCGCCGCCTATGTCGTCTGGCCGTTGCGCTTCGATCTCAAACGGATGGCGATCGTCTTCGTCCCCGCGGTCGTTCTCTTCTACGCGCTCGTCCCGCTCACCTATTACGGGCTGCTCGACGCCAAGCGGCAAAATCCGCTGCACTCGATCCTGGTTTTCGATCTCGGCGGCATCACCCGCTTCTCCGGTGAAAATCAGTTTCCGGTATCGTGGAGCGCGGAGCAGACCGCGAAGCTGACCAGCGAGTGCTACGACCCGGTCCGCTGGGATTCCTATTGGCACGTGCCGCCCTGCCCATTCGTGATGCAGCGCCTTGAGCGCCCCGACGACGTGATCTTCGGCACGCCGCGCCTCGTCGAGGCCTGGCGGCGCGCGGTGTTCGCGCATCCGCTCGCCTATCTCGAGCATCGCGCGACCTTCATGTGGCAACTCCTCGCCCGCTCGAACCTGGTGCTGCCGGTCTGGGATTGGCTCAACCCCAATGCAGGCTACGGCCACAGTCCCTATTTCCGGCCGCTGGTCACGCTGCACGACGCGTTGCAGCCGACGCTGCTGTTCCGGCCGGGACTCTGGCTCTTGCTTGCCGTCGCGGTCGGCGCCTTGGCCTGGCCCGCGCGCGGGACCCCGGCGGGAGCCTTCGCCGTCAGCGTGACCGCATCTGGCGTCGTCTATGTCATGACCTTCTTCGCCGTCGGCGTGGCGGCCGATTTCCGCTATGCCTATTGGTGCGTGCTGGCAACGCTGGCCGGCGGCGTCGCGGCGATTCTTGCGCGTCTATCCGCGCGGCCGATGTAGCGATGTAGGGTGGGCAAAGGCGCGGACAAGAATTGCATTCTCGCCACGCGAACGGCGCAGCGCCGTGCCCACGTGTGATCGGTGCATTGACATCGCGCGTGGGCACGGCGCGCAAGGGCGCGCCTTTGCCCACCCTACGAAAGCTATCCGCGCGGCCGATGTAGCCCGAGCAGCCGCTGGTTCTCCAATAGCCGCCGCAGCACGCCGCGCGATTCCGCGACGACGCTGTCGACGATCGCTTGCCCGAGCTCCGGCGATGCCGCGTGCGCGTCGCCGATCACGCCGGTCGCGGTGAGGCGCGGATCGTCGGTGCGCCAGGGGAAGCTCACGCCGCGATCGAAGATCAACGCCGCGATCGCTTCGTTGTCGGGCGGGCTGCTCGCAGGCGCGATCATGTCCCGCCGCACCAGTTGCGGCGCGAGCGCGAGCATCACCGAGGTCTCGCTCCTGCCGCCGTGGACGTCGGAGCCAGGCTCGGCCTTCGACAGGTCGAACGGATGGATGACGCACGCATTGAGCCCGAAATCGCCGGAGAGCTCGTGCATGAGATTGTCGAGAACGCCGCGATTGCCCCCATGGCCGTTGACGATCACGAGATTGCGGGCCGGCAGCGCGCGCACGAGGTCGCGCGCCATGTCGCGCAGCAAGGCGACGAAGCTCTGGATGGTCAGCGACAGCGTTCCGGGCGCCCAATCGTGCTCGCGCGAAAGGCCGATGGACACGGTCGGAAGCTGCCACAGATCGAACTCTTCTCCCCAACGCGCAATGATGCGGCGCGTGAGCTCCTCGGCGACGATCACGTCGGTATTGAGCGGCAGATGCCCGCCGTGCTGCTCGATCGCGCCCATCGGCAGGCAGAGGATCGATGTTTCCCGCAGGCGCTGGGCCACCTCGGGAGACGTGAGGTCTCCGACCGCTCGGCTGGATGATGCCATGCTAGCCGGTGACCATGCGCATGAGGACGCGATCTCGGCGCACGAAGTGGTGATGGAGCGCGGCGGCGATATGCATCGCCGCGACCACCGCGATCGCGATGCCCAGGAAACGATGCACGGCGAAAAGCCGCTCGGAAAGCGCACGGTCCTCCGGCCAGATTTTCGGCAGCTCGAACAAGCCGAACACCGGCAGCGGCGCCGGATAGGCGGATGTTGCAATCCACCCGACCACCGGCTGCACGATCAGCAGCGCGTAAAGTATCCAGTGCGTGGCATGCGCGGCGAATTGCTGGAGCGGCGGAATGTCGGCTGGGAGCGGCAGCGGCGGATGCGTCAGGCGCCAGGTCAGCCGCACGAGGACGAGCGGCAGTATCAAGGCGCCGACCGACTTGTGCAGATTGTAGAGCGGCTGCTGCACCGGCCCGCCCCACTCGTTCGCGATGACGATGCCGAGCGGCACCATCAGCAGGACCAGCGCCGCGATGATCCAATGCAGCACACGCGCGGTCACCGTATAGGCGGGGATCGCAGACGCGGACGTTTGCGATGCTTGGGTCATGTCCGCCTCTCGGGCGACTTATGGGGACACTAACCTAGTCAAGTGTCGCGCGCACTTTCGGCCTCGGCCAGGGCTCCGAGAACGTGATCGAGCTTGTGCCCGGCGCGCGTCGCCTTGGCGGTGAGATAGCGCCGGTTGTCGGAATTGATCGGCCCTTGCAACGGACACGCGTCCCGACACGTCGATGCCGGCGTGCGACAGGCCATCGAGCTTCGCCGGATTGTTGGTCAGCAGCCGCACCCGCGTGCAACCGAGCACCTGCAGCATGCGCACGGCAACGCCGTAGTCGCGCTCGTCGTCGTCGAAGCCGAGCACGGTGTTGGCATCGACGGTGTCGAGACCGACGTCCTGCAGCTGATAGGTGCGGATCTTGTTGGCGAGGCCGAGTCCGCGGCCTTCCTGCTCCAGATAGAGAATGATGCCGCCGCCATGTTGCGCGAGCTGGGGCAGCGCCAGGCGAAGCTGGTCGCCGCAATCGCAGCGCCGCGAGCCGAACACGTCCCCGGTCAGGCAGGCCGAGTGCAGCCGCACCGGCACCGGCTGCGCCAGATCGGGTTGGCCGACGATGACGGCAACCGGCGTGCCGCCGATCCCGTCGCGGAAGATCACGAAACGGGCCGGGAAGCCGCCATGCAGCGGGATCGTCGCCTCGGCCGCAACGACGAGCGACGCGATCGCGGCCTGGCGAAATTGGGCGACCGCGTCGGCGTCCACCACCATGAGCGGCGGATCGCATGCGAGCACGCCTGCCGCCATGCCGTCGCCGACCAGCAGGGCCGGCAGCCGCTGCGCGAGCTTGGCAAGCTCGATCGCCGCGCTGGCCGTGTCGCCGGCGGGGACCTCGTCGAGATGCCGCGTGACCTGGGTGTCGGCGGCAAGCGACAGGATCGCCGCCGCGTCGTGCAGGTCGCCGATCGCCAAGCCCGTTGGCCCTGCGCCTTCCAGCCCGAGCGCCCGGGCGCGGCGCGCCGTGATAAGGAGATGCGGGCGGCCGGGCGCACAGACCAGCCTGAAAGAGGCCAAGCCTTGCGTCGGTCATGCCGTCGACCGGCAAGACGACCGCCGCTTCCTCACCCGCCCTGATGATGACCGGCCGTCCCGACCGGAATTCCGCAAGCGCACGCTCTACTGCGACCTGCTTGGGCTTGCCAAACAGGTCGGACTTCCCATTCCCACTCATGTCACCCCGCACACACCATCTCCTTGGGCCACGCCCCGGGCCGCGTCGGCTTGACCACGTCTAATTTGAGATCCGCTGCGACCCCTAACTTAAGAATGCGATCCGGCAGACCTTATTCCAATGGTGATGTCTTTTTCACGACGCGCGTTTGCAATACCGTCCAGCCGAATATCATGGCACGACGCCGCCCGCTCCGAAAGCAGGTATTCGACGATGACCGATGAACGTTTCGTCAGGATGAGCAAGGAAGAACCCGGTGGGTGTTGAAGACGGCTCCGAATGTTCTTGGGCGCGCGTACCTGAAACGTTTCGCCGGGGCGATGGTTCCTTGCCGCAGCCATGGGAGGACATTTTCGGGCCGCTGCGGCGGGGGGTAATCGACGACCTCGTGGTGGTCGGGCAATGCGGCCAGTCGATCGATGCCCGCATCGCCACCCCCACCGGCCACTCCCACTACATCAACGGCGAGGCCGGCCTCGCCCACCTGCATCGGCTGCGGGCCCTGGTCGATGCGGTCGTGATCGGGGTCGGCACGGCGATCGCGGACGATCCGCAACTGACCGTGCGGCGCGTCGAGGGCCCGAGCCCGGCGCGGGTCGTCATCGATCCGAACGGCCGGTTGCCGTCGACCGCGCGGGTGCTGGCCGCCGACGGCATCCGCCGGCTAGTGGTCACCAAGGCCGGCACGCCGGCGAAGCTTCCCGCCGGGGTCGAGGTCGTGCCGCTGCCGGCGGATGACGGACGGCTTGCGTCCGGCCACGATCATCGCGGCGCTCGCCGAGCGCGGCTTCCGCCGCATTCTGATCGAAGGCGGCGCCGACACGGTCTCGCGCTTCCTCGCCGCCCGCTGCCTCGACCGGCTGCATGTCGTGGTCGCGCCGATCATCCTCGGCGGCGGGCGAGCGAGCCTCACGCTGCCGCCGATCGAGCGGGTCGACGAGGCGATGCGGGCGCCGATGCGCGTCCACTGCTCGCTCGGAGCGAGCGACGAGTGCTGCTCGACTGCGATCTCGGCGCTCAGCGCGTTGCCGGTCGGCCGGGCGAAGATGTCGACGTGACCGACGCGCAAGCTGCGAGCGGCCGTCCGCCAGATAGGCGCGGCGACGCGCGAGCCAGCGCGCGATCGCGTCCGCCGACATGGCCGTGGTCACGACCGCGAGCTCGGCCCAGCCGGCGAACAGCGCGTCCTGGATGTCGCGATCGTCCGGCCCGAACACCCAGTCGGAACGGCCCTGCACGACCGCGTAGCCGAAATGCTCGAAGCGCTCGCACCGCGCGCGCCGCGGCGGTCGGGCCGAGCGCCGGACCGAAGCCCTTGTCGGTGCGCTGGTGCAGGTTGAAGCCGGCCAGCACCTCGGCATCGAGGGACGCTGCGCGGCTCGATGACGGTGCGGCCGTCATAGGTGAGCGCCGCGTAGACCGGCAGGCGCCGGGCCGCCGCCTCGATGATGAGGCGGTCGAGCCATTCGGCCGAGACGAGATCGAGCAGCGCCGAGGTGGTGACGAGATCGAGCGGGCCATCGAGCGCGAGCTCGAGATCGCGCACGAGATCGACCGGCCGCGCGGTGACCGTCGAGATCGCGGCGGCTGTCCGAGCGCCGAGGCCCGCGCCAGCAGGCTGAGATCGTTGTCGACCAGCCGCCAGCTCTGGCGCGGCGGCAGATGCGCGCGCCGAGCGCACGCAGCGTCGCGCCGGTGCCGCAGGCGAGATCGACGACCGCGATCGACGCGCTGGCCGGCGAACGCGCCGGCGACCGCGTCGAGCACGGTCGCGTTGCGCGCGGCGAGATCGTAGGGCTCGCGCAGCGCCAGCCAGTCGGCGGAAAAGCCGCTCATGCCAGGCGCTCCAGCACGCGGGCAAACAGCGCGGCCTGCTCGCGCCACGACGGAAACCGGGCGGCGCGGGCGCCGGCGGCGAGACCGCTCGCGCTCGCGCGGGTGCTTCGATCAGCCGCCGCAACGCCGCCGCGAGCGCCGCGACGTCGTCCGGCGGCACCAGCACGCCGGCGCCGGCCGGCACCGTCTCCGGGATCGCGCCGGCGGTCGTGCCGACGACCGGCAGGCCATGGGCGATCGCCTCGGTATAGGCCATGCCGTAGCCCTCGAAGCGCGACGGCAGCACGAACAGATCGGCGGCTGCGTAGAGCGACGCCAGCTGCTCCGCGCTCACGGCGCCGCGCAGCGTCGACGCGGTCGGCGAGCCCGAGGCGCGCGATATCGGCCTCGAGCCGCGCGAGCGTCTGCGGGCTTCGCGCGCCGTCGCCGACGATGACGAGCCGCCAAGGCAGATCCGTGAGCCTGCGCGAGCGCGGCGACGAGCACGTCGTAGCCCTTGCGCGGCACCACCGCGCCGACCGCGAGCAACGCGACGGACCGTCGCTCGTCCTCGCTGCCGTGCGATCGCGCGACGGCGATCGGTGCCGGGCGCGACCACGCTCAGCCGCTCGGGCGCCACGCCGTAGTCGGCGACGAGCAGCCGCGCGGTCGTCGCGCTGGTCGCGATGACGTGGCGGGCGCAGGCGAGCGCCGCGCGCTCGCTCGCGCGCAAGCGCGGCGGCCTCGGCCGCGCTCAAGTCCGGATTCGAGCGCGAGCGGATGATGCACCAGCGCGATGAGCGCGATGGCTCTCGCCGCAGCGCGCTCGGCTGCTTCCGGCAGCACGCCGAAGGCGAGCCCGTCGACCACGATCGGCGCGGCCGGGCGGCAGCGCGGCGAGCCGCGCGCACGCCGCGGCGCGCGTCGCCGGCCGTCGGCCGCGGAAATCCGTCGCCGAGATCGAGCACCTCGATCCGCCAGCCGAGCGCGGCGAGCTCGGCGATGATGCGCCGGTCATAGGCGTAGCCGCCGGTCGGCGTCGCGAGGTCGCCCGGCACCGCGAACACCGACCTCCTTCACCACAACGGCGCCTCGTACCAGGCGCGCGCGACCGGCGATTCCGCGACCGTGACGCGGATCGACTTGAGCTCGCGGCCGTCGCGGCCGAGCTTGCCCGCGCGCGCCGCGTCGGCGAGGTGATCGAACAGATGCCTGGTCAGGAACTCGGTCGTGGTGTTGATGCCCTTGAACTGCGGCAGCTCATCGAGATTGTGATAGTTGAGCGGCGCGAGCGCCTCCTTCAGCACCTCGTGGGCGCGCGCGATGTCGACGACGATGCCGTTCTCGTCGAGCTCGTCGGCGAGAAATGCCACGCGAATCACGAAGGTCGCGCCGTGCACCTTCTGCGCGGGGCCGAACACCTCGCCGCGGAACGAATGCGCGATCATGATCTGGTCGGAGACTTCGACTGCGTACACGGGGACTCCTCTGTATCAGGATGTTTCGGCCGGGATAGCGGATCAGCTGGCAGACGCGCGTCGGAGTCCGAGCCGAAAATCGCGGCGAGCTGCGCCGGCAACTCGTCGAAGGCGACGGCCGGCGCGAGCAGCGCGTCGAGCGCCGGGTCGTCGAGCAGCGCCAGCGCCGCCGCGAGGCGCCGCCCATGGCTCCAGCGCGGCCGATGCGAGGGCGCGACCTTGCCGACCTGGCTCGAGACGAGCCGCAGCCGGCGGCTGTGGAACGCTTCGCCGAGCGGCGCCGCGACGTCGCCGCTGCCGTACCAGCTCAGCTCGACGATGCGTCGCCTCCTCGCCGGCGAGCCGCAGCGCGGTCGCGAGGCCGGCGGCGCTGGCGCTGGCGTGGAAGACGAGATCGCAATCGGCCGGCGCGGCGTCGGGCGGCGCGAAGCGCGCGCCGAGCGCGCGCGCGAGCTCGGCGCGCGGCGGGTGCGATGTCGACCACCGTCACCTCGCGCGCCCGGCAGCCGCGCGCACAGATAGGCGACCAGGAGCCCGACGAGCCCGCCGCCGACGACGGCGATGCGGTCGGCCGGGCCGGGCGCGCCGTCCCAGACCGCGTTGAGCGCGGTCTCCATATTGGCGGCGAGCACCGCGCGCGGCGGCGGCACGTCGTCCGGAACGGGAACCACCGCGTCGGCCGGCAGCGTGAACATGGCTCTGGTGGGGATGCAGCGCGAAGACGATGCGGTCCTGCAGCGCGGCGGGCCCGGCCTCGACCCGTCCGACGGTGGCATAGCCATATTTCACCGGAAACGGAAACGCCCCGCCCATGAAGGGCGCGCGCATGCGCTCGTACTCGCTCGCCGGCACCCGGCCGGCATGGACCAGCCGCTCGGTGCCGCGGCTGATGGCGCCGAACAGCGCGCGCACCCGCACCTCGCCGGGCCCGGGCGCGGCGACCGCCTCCTCGCGCAGCTCGGCGCGGCCGGGGCCGACATACCAGAGGGCTTTGCGCCTGCATTGCACTGATCCCTGCCACGTTCACCGGACTGGTCTCGGATTGACACTCGAGCACGCCGCTATATCCTCAAATCGCCGGAAAAGACACGCAAAGCCCTCCCATGCTCGAACGTTCCCTCCGCGACGAGGTCGTAGTCGCCGCGCCGCCTGCCCTGCGCTGGCCTGGCGGCCGGTCCTGTTCTTCGCGCTGCGTCGGGCTGACGATCGCCGGCCTGATCTGGCTCGCCGTGGTCGCGCTCTCGCCCGGCGGCTTCGGCGTTGTCGATCTCGTCCTGGTCGTGCTGTTCGCCGTCACGCTGCCGTGGTACGTGATCGGCTTCTGGAACGCGACCATCGGCCTCCTGATCATGCGCTTTGCGCGCGATCCGGTCGCGGCGGTCACGCCGGTCGCCGGCCGCGTGCGCGGCGACGAGCCGATCACCGCCTCGACCGCCATCCTGCTGTGCATCCGCAACGAGCCGCCCGAGCGGGTCGCGCGGCCTGCTCGACGCCGATGCTCGAGGGCCTCGCCGCGCGCGGCGTCGGCGAGCGCTTCCATGTCTACGTGCTGAGCGACACCAGCGAGCCGCGCCATCGCCGCGGCCGAGGACGCGCGCTTCGCCGCGCTCGCGGACGCCTGGCGCGGCCGCGTCGCGCTCACCTATCGGCGCCGCGCCGACAATACCGGCTTCAAGGCCGGCAACATCCGCGATTTCTGCGAGCGCTGGGGCAAGGACCACGACTTCGCGGTCATGCTCGACGCCGACAGCGTCATGACCGCCGACGCGGTGCTGCGGCTCGTGCGCATCATGCAGGTCGATCCGCGAGCTCGGCATCCTGCAGAGCCTGGTCATCGGCATGCCGTCGACCAGCGCCTTCGCCCGCATCTTCCAGTTCGGCATGCGGCTCGGCATGCGCTCCTACACCATCGGCAGCGCCTGGTGGCAGGGCGATTGCGGGCCCTATTGGGGCCACAACGCCATCGTGCGCCTCGCGCCGTTCATGGCGCATTGCCATCTGCCGGTGCTCGACCGAAGGCGCGCTGGTCGGAGGCCACGTGCTCAGCCACGACCAGATCGAGGCGGTGCTGATGCGGCGCGCCGGCTACGAGGTGCGCGTGCTGGCGGAGGAAGGCGCGAGCTTCGAGCAGAACCCGCCGACGCTGGTCGAGTTCATCCGCCGCGATCTGCGCTGGTGCCAGGGCAACATGCAGTACTGGCACTTCCTGCGGCTGCCGGGCCTGCGGCCGGTCAGCCGCTATCAGCTCGCCTTCGCGATCCTGATGTTCCTCGGCTCGCCGGCCTGGATCGGCATGCTGCTGATCGGCAGCGCCGCGGTCGCGCTCGCGCCGACGCCGGCGCGACTTCATGCGCGGCGACGCGGGCATCGCCCTGCTTCGTCGCTGGTGCTGGTGATGTGGTTTGCGCCCAAGATCGCGACCGTGATCGACGTGCTGACGCGCGCGAAGCTGCGCCGCGCTGTTCGGCGGCGGCATTGCGCTTCGTCGCGAGCGTCGTCATCGACGATGATCTTCGTCATCCTGCTCGCGCCGATCATGTGGGTCGAGCCACACGCTGTTCCTGGCGCGGCTGCTGTTCGGCCGCACGGTCGGCTGGGGCGCGCAGGCGCGCGACGATCACGAGGTGCCGTGGTCGCTCGCCGCCCGGCACTTCTGGCCGCAGACCCTGGTCGGGCTGGCGCCGGTCGCTGCTGCTCGCCGCGACCGCGCCGGCGGCCATTCCCTATGCGCTGTTCATCGCCGGCGGCCCGCTGCTCTCGATCCCGCTCGCGGTGGTGACCGCCTCGCCCGCGCTGGGGCGCGCGCTGATCGCCGCTCGGGCTCGGCCGGCTGCCGGAGGAAACGGCGCCGCCGCCGGAATTGCGGGCGCTCGAGCTGCCGGCGATCGAGCTGTCGCAGCGCGGCCGCTGAGCATGGGCGCGAGCTGGCGCGAAGGCTTGCGGACCGTCCGCGGGCGTCGCGCGATCGCTGCGCATCTATTACGGCGACCGCGCGCGGCGCGCCGCCATGGACCGCCTCTACGGCCAGTTCGTGCGGCCGGGCGATCTCGTCTTCGACGTCGGCGCGCATGTCGGCGACCGCATCGCGCGCGTTCCGCCGGCTCGGCGCGCGCGTGGTCGCGGTCGAGCCGCAGCCGGCGCTGGTCACGACGCTGAAGCTGCTCTACGGCCGCGATCGCGCGGTCGCGATCGAGCCGGTCGCGGTCGGCCGCGCGCACGGGATCGCTCGACGCTCAAGCTCAATGTCGACAATCCGACGGTGTCGACCGCCTCGGCGGCTTTCGTGCAGGCCGCTGACGGCGCGCCGGGCTGGGAAGGCCAGGCCTGGACCAGGACCGTCCGCGTGCCGGTCACCACGCTCGACGCGCTGATCGCGCGTCACGGGATGCCCGCCTTCATCAAGATCGACGTCGAGGGCTTCGAGGCCGAGGCGCTGGCCGGGCTGACGCGCCCGTCGCCGGCCCTGTCGTTCGAGTTCACCACCATCCAGCGCGACGTGGCGGCGACGTGCATCGAGCGCTGCGCGGCGCTCGGCTTCGCGCGCTACAACGCCGATGCTCGGCGAGAGCCATGTCCTGGTCCATCCGGACTGGGTGGATGCGCAGGAGATCGCGGTCTGGCTGCACGCCCTGCCGCACCGGGCCAATTCCGGCGACATCTATGCGGCACTGCCATGACCCGCGACTTCCTCGGCCATCCGCGCGGGCTCGCGGTGCTGTTCGCGACCGAGACCTGGGAGCGCTTCTCCTATTTCGGCAATGCCGCGCTGGTCGTGCTCTACATGGTGAAATACCTGCTCGATCCCGGCCGGATCGAGACCGTGCTCGGCTTCGGCGCGGTCAGGACGGCGCTCGAATTCCTGTTCGGAAAGCTCGACCCGCAGCCCCTCGCCTCGCAGCTGTTCGGCTTCTACACCGGGCTTGCCTATTTCACCCCGATCCTGGGCGGGCTCATCGCCGACCGCCTGCTCGGCCAGCGTCGCACCGTCATCATCGGCGGCGTGCTGATGGCGATCGGCCATTTCATGATGGCCTTCGAGGCGCTGTTTCTATTCGCGCTCGCTGGCGCTGATCCTCGGCATCGGCGCATTCAAGCCCAACATCTCGGCTCAGGTCGGCGCCCTCTATGCGCCGGGCGATCGCTCGGCGCGACCGCGCCTACTCGATCTTCTACGTCGGCATCAATATCGGGGCGTTTGCTGGCCCCGCTCGTCTGCGGCACGCTCGCGGTCCACTTCGGCTGGCACTACGGCTTCGGCGCCGCCGGCGTCGGCATGCTGGTGAGCCTTGGCCATCTATCTCTATGGCACGCGGGCACCTGCCGCCCGACGAATTGCCACGGGCCAAGCGGTCCGTCGGCGCGAAGGAGCCGCTCGATCGCGACGAGCGCCGCGCCGTGCTCACGCTGATCGGCATCTGCGCGCTGGTGACATTGTTCTGGGCCGCCTATGACCAGCAGGGCAATACGATCGTGCTCTGGGCCGAGGATTTCACCGATCGGTCGATCGACCTCACGTTCTGGCAAGGCGACATTCCCTCGCCCTGGTTCCTCGCCCTCAATCCGCTGATGATCTTCGTGCTCACGCCGCTGATCGTGCGGCGCTGGGCGCGGCAGGGCCAGCACGGCACCGAGGCGGCGCCGGTCGCCAAGATGGCGTTCGGCTGCCTTTGCGTCGCGCTCGCCAATCTGGTGCATGGTGGTCGCGGCATCGACCGCCGCCGGCAAGGCGAGCCCGCTGTGGCTGGTCGGCTACTTCTTCCTCACGACGATCGGCGAGCTGCATCTTGCGCCGGTCGGGCTCGCATTGATCTCGAAGCTCGCGCCCGCCCGCGTGCTCTCGATGATGATGGGCGTCTGGTTCGCGGCCACGCTGCCGGCCGACATCCTCGCCGGCTTCCTCGGCGGCTTCTGGAGCACGCATGGCGAAGCCGAATTTCTTTCTGCTGATTGCGTCCGTCGCCGCCTTCGCGAGCGTGGCGATGTGGATTTTCCAGAGGTGGATCATCAGAGTGTAGGATGGGTGGAGCGCATGAGGGCGCTTGCGCCCTCATGGCGATACCCATCGCAACGGCTGTGCTCGTGAAGAGATGATGGGTATCGCGCGCAAACGCGCGCTCCACCCATCCTACAACATGACCTGGAATCAGTGCGTCCAGGGATCGCGGCGCTTGAAGGCGAAATTGTCGGAATAGGACATCGTGCGGCGCGCGGACGCCTTGGGCTCGGACACCTGATACGCGATGCCGTTGCGCTCGCAATAGGCGATCGCCTCCTCGGAGGTGTCGAAACTGCAGCCGCACCTGCTGGCGCATGTCGCCCGAGCTGGTCCAGCCCATCAGCGGCTCGATCTCGCGCGGCTGCTCGGGCTCGTAGTCGAGCACCCATTCCTTGGTCTTGGCGGTGCCGGACTGCATCGCGGTCTTGGCTGGCTTGTAGATGCGTGCGGTCATGATGGATCGCTTGTGCTCGCTCTCAAAAAAGTGCGGCGTGGTCGGGGCAGCAGGATTCGAACCTGCGACCTGAAGTACCCAAAACTTCCGCGCTACCAGGCTGCGCCATACCCCGGCGCCGCACGGCCACTCGATACACGGTTCGGATTTGGCCAGCAAGCCGGCAACATGCCGGACCTAGTCGAGCTTGAAAGCCGTTCGTAGGAGCTCCTTCACCGCCACCCGTGTCGCCTGCGCCGCCGCCTCGTTGGCGCCGAGATGGGGGTCCGTCTGAACGCAGGGGTCCTTGTAGGTGAAGGGCTGCCCGGTTTCCGCGTTGACGATCGTGCCGAGTGGCTCCTCCTTGAGCTTGCAGGCACGGACGCTTTGCGAGCCCTTCGCCACGGTCGGCGTCTTGGCACCGAGCGGGTTGTCGTAGGCGTGGTGCGCGTCGGGATACTCGATCAATCGAGCATCCCGTCCAGCGGCGCGCAGGCGCTCGAAATAGGCGCGGCATGGCGCCACCGGCACGTAGTCGTCGGCGGCGCCGTGGAACTGCCGGATGGGGACTGCACTCACGTCGGTGTCGCCGACGAGCGTCGGATTGCATGACGCGTAGAGCGGAATGTGAGCGGCGAACGTAATGCGCGGCGCCCAGGCCTGCTGAAAGCGTCGAAGGCTCGAATACAAGGCGGACTGTCCACCGCGGGAGAAGCCGATCACCGCGATCCGGGCTGGATCGATCCTCGGATGGACAGCCAGGACATCGCCGCCGCGATAGGCGTCGAGGATCATGTTGAAGCGGCCGAGGAGTGCCTGGTCGGTGGACGTGCTGGTCAGCCCACGTGCCGAAAAGCTGTCGATCAGGAACGACGCGATTCCCATTTCGTTGAAATGCTTCGACCACAGCTCATTGCCGCCACTCGGGCCGCCAGAGCCGTGCAGCAGGATGACCGCCGGCAATCGGCCGGACGCCCCCTGAGGAAATCGCAGCGCACCGGCTACCGTGACGGCTTTGCCGTTCTTGTCGCCGGTGAGGAATTGCTGATCCGTGAGCGTGAGCGTCTCGATCGGCCGGATTTCCGTGCGCACCGCCAAATCCTTCACGCTCGGATCGGCCACGGCCGATTGAGTCGAGAAGGCGAGCGCCACGGCGGCCGCGGTTAACGCGTGCCTCATGAAGTCCTCCCTGCCCTGCATCTTGCGTTGCGCAGATGCAGCCAAGTCTACGCCGTGAGCACCGTCGCCGTAAGGGGCTCCGTGCGGCTTGCGCTGGCCAGGGAGCTAGTGCCCCGAACCCGAAGTTCGCACAGATATCGCGGCAAGGACGTTTGCGAACTTCGGGTTCAAAAGGGGCACTAGAGTCATAGAGTTGCTAGTGTCCCTTTGATTCCGAAGTTCGCATGAGAACGTGCTGCAAATGCGTGCAAACTTCGGAATCGGGACACTAGCGTCCGCCGAAGATCGGATGCACCACGCGGTCGCCGGGCGCGATGCCGAGCTTCTTGGCTGGTGCCGGCGATCACCTCCAGCACCGCCCGCACCGGCCCGCTCGACGAGACGAGCGCCTCCGAGAGCGGCACCGTATTCTCGGCAATATTGAGGATGCGGCCATCGGCGCGGATGAAGATCATGTCGAGCGGGACGTAGGTGTTCTTCATCCAGAAGCTGGTCGGCTGCTCGCGCTTGAAGTCGAACAGCATGCCCTGCTTCTCCGGCAGCTCGCGCCGGAACATCAGGCCCCTCGATTGCTCTTCGGGCGTGAGCGCCATCTCGACGCCGAAGACATGCGTTCCGTTCTTGCTCACGATCTCGAGCTGCTGGAGTTGCTGCGCGCCGACGGGGCCGGCGAGCGGCGGGAGCAGGAAGGAAAGCACGCTCAGGACGAAAAGCAGGCGACGCATGAACGAGGGCCTCGAACGCATCGCGAATGATAGCAGAATGTGCGACGCTCCATGTCGCACCTACACGTCATCGGCGATAGTCGCAACCCTGCTACCGCCGATTTGCAGCGCCGGAGCCGAGTACCATAAGGCTGATTGGAATTCAGTGCGAAGCGGGACCGAGCGGTGCGCCTTCGGGGCGCACCTCTGCCGCCATCAAGCCCTTCGGCCCGGGTCCGAAGCGGACCAGGACGAACTGGCCCGGGCGCAATTCGGTCAGGCCGTACCGGCGCAATGTCTCCATATGCACGAAAATGTCGGGCGTACCCTCGCCGCGAGTAAGGAAGCCGAACCCGCGCAGCCGGTTGAACCACTTCACCTGCGCCCGTTCGAGCCCGCTGGTCGCCGTCACCGTCACATGGGTGCGCGGCGGGGGCATCTGCGCCGGATGCACAGCCGTCGACTCGTCCATGGAGAGAACGCGAAACGCCTGCAGGCCGCGGGCGCGTTGCAGAACCTCGACCACGACGCGCGCACCTTCATACGCGACCTGGAAGCCGTCGCGCCGCAGGCACGTCACGTGCAGGAGAATATCGGGCATCCCGTTGTCGGGCACGATGAATCCATAGCCTTTGGATACATCGAACCATTTGATGACGCCGGTGAGCTCGATAACGCTCGCCGTCTCGTCACCAATATCGACACCCGTGGCGCGGCCAATCCCCAAACCGCCGCCCGGCCCCTTCGATTCAATTCCGTCCGACGTCATGACGCCCCAACGCCGCCGCAGCCCTGGCGCTTCTCGGTCTCAGCGCTTCTTGTGCGCGCTTCGAATCTTGTAGTCCACAAGATTACCATTCGGCGGCGAACGGGAAAGGCCAAAATGCAATTGCGGCCCAAAAGAGGTGGAAGGCTGTGTACATCTTTACCTCCATCGCCGAATCAGTGGACGATGAAAGGAGATAGCACCGTTCCGATGTCCTCCCGGACGACCAGATCGGCGATTTCGTCGAATTCGGTCGCCTCGCGATTGATAATTGCCAAACGAGCGCCGTTTCGTTTGGCCATCAAGGGGAATCCGGCGGCCGGCCACACCACCAGCGATGAGCCGACTGCGAGAAAAAGATCACAGTCAAGACTCAGTTGCTCCGCGCGTCGCATCTCGCGCTCGGGCATCGCCTGCCCGAATGAGACCGTCGCCGTCTTGATGTGTCCGCCGCATTCGGCGCAATCGGGCGCGCGCTCTCGGCTCTCGGTGAAGCGCTGCCGCACCCATGTCAGCTCGTAGCGCTTGCCGCAGCCAAGGCACAGGGCGTAGCTGTTGTTGCCATGCAACTCGATCACATGTTCCGCTGATATTCCGGAGCTTTGATGAAGGTTGTCGATATTCTGCGTGATCACGGCCGGCGCTTTGCCGATGCGATAGAGGCTGGCGAGCGCGAGGTGTCCACGGCCCGGCCGCGCGGCGGAAAAATGCGCATCCATGGCGAAGCGCCGCCGCCACGCTTCGTCGCGCATGTCCTGGCTCGCGAGGAAATCGTCGAACTGAATCGGCTTGTTTTTCGTCCAGAGTCCGCCCGGGGAACGGAAGTCCGGAATGCCACACTCGGTGGAAATTCCGGCGCCGGTGAACGGCGCGATCACGCGCGCGTCGTCTACCAACTCCTGCAGCTTGTCGATGGCTGTCTCCAGATCGGGCGCGATCATGTATGCTTCTCTCGGTTTCACTTTTTCGCCAGGCGATGCAAAGAGGTCACAACATGAGATATCTGCACACCATGCTGCGCGTGCGCAATCTGGATCAAGCGCTCGACTTCTACTGCAACAAGCTCGGCCTCAAGGAGGCACGCCGCCGGGTCGATGACAAAAACCGATACACGCTCGTGTTTCTGGCCGCCCCGGAGGACGAAGGGCGGGTGGCGGAGAGCAAACGCAATGGCCGCGATGCACCATTGGTCGAGCTGACCTACAATTGGGACAGCGAGGACTACGGCGAGGCACGCTATTTCGGCCACCTCGCCTACGAGGTCGACGACATTTATGGACTATGCGAGAAACTTATGAAGGCTGGCGTCACCATCAACCGCCCGCCGCGCGACGGCACGATGGCCTTCGTGCGCTCGCCCGACAAGCATTCGATCGAGCTCTTGCAGAAGGGCGACCCGCTGCCGCCCAAGGAGCCCTGGGTCTCCATGCCGAACACCGGGAAGTGGTGACACCACCGCTCGTGGCTAGGCCCGCTGCGGCGGGAGGCCCCGTTTCGAGGGCCTCAAGACGCTTCCTTGCCGCACCGCGAAAACGGCTTTATATGTCGCCGCGCCAAATGGCACCGCTCATTGCCTCTTGCGCCCTTCGTCTAGCGGTCTAGGACGCCGCCCTTTCACGGCGGAAACACGGGTTCGATTCCCGTAGGGCGCGCCACCCATCTTCATCTACCGCCGCGCGCACGTCGCTTCGGTCTATTCTCTTGCAGCAGGCCGCGCGGTCTCGGACGCTCACGCCCTCCTGATCACCTCCTCTCTTCGCACGTTCCACAGCGCACCGATGCGGATCTCCTTTCCACCGCCTGCCCCCGAAAAACTTCGGCGCCTCGAGGCTGCCGCGGCGGCGCGCCCGGGGCTCTACCGCATGCGGCTGGCGCTGCTCGCGCTTGCCGGCGATGCGATCCTGACATTCGTGCGCGTGGTCCCATTCGCCTTGCCCATCGTGGTCGGCGCGCTGTTCGTCAGCAGCACGTTCATCCACGCGCTGGCCGCCGTCGCCATCGTGCTGCTGATCTGGGTGATGCGGCCCGGATATCGCGACAGCGGCAGGCGGATCGAGCCAAAGGACGCCCCCGAGCTGTACGCCGCCCTCGACGACCTGAAGACGAAGCTGGATGTCGGCCGGCGGATCGACGTGCGGCTGGAGGACGAGGTCAATGCCGGCGCGCGCGAGGCGCGCGGTCTGTTCGGCCTCCTCGGGACTCGCCGCGTGCTGATGCTCGGCGTACCGCTGCTGGCTCTGCTCGGCAAGGACGAGGCACGCGCCGTCATCGCTCACGAGTTCGGCCATTTCTCCCGCCGCCATGGACGGCTCGGTCACTGGCTGTACTGGGCGCACCTCGGCTGGCTCTCGCACGCCGAGGAGATCGACGAAGAAAGCAGCATACTCGACCGTGCCGGCGCGAGCATAGCCGAGAGCTTCGTTCCGGCTTTCAGCCGCCGCGCGATGGTGTGGTCGCGCCGCTGCGAGTACGAGGCCGACGCCGATGCGGCGCGAGCGGTCGGCGGCGAGCAATTGACCCGCGCTCTGGCACGGCTCGACGTGTTCAATGCCTGGCAGGCCGAAAAGCTCCCGCGCATCATCCACGGTTGGCAGTGCGCCGAGCCGAGTGCGCCGGACGATTTTCTGGAACGCATGATCGCTGCCTTCGAAGCGACGCCGTGCGATATCCTCGCCACGATCGCGGCCACCGAGCAATCGCGTTCCGGCGATTGGCTCGACACCCATCCGAAGTTGGCCGAGCGCGCAGCGGCGCTCGGCGTGCACGCAAGCCTCGCGCCGCGCCGAGAGCTGGCAGGTTCGGTGCTGCTTGGTAGCCTTTGGCCGACCGCCGCCGCGGAGTACAACGCGCGCTGGCGCAAGGAGAACGCGGTCGCGTGGTCGGTCGCCCACGCGCGCCACCGGCTGATCGAGGCGCCACTGCTCGTGGCCGAGTCCGAGGCCGTTGCCGGCTGGCCGATCGCGCGTTGACTCCAGCGCGCGCGGGCACTGCGCAAGCTCGAGCCGGCTCGTGGGCTGGCCGAGCTCGCGACGTTGCGCGCCGCGGCCGCCGACGACCGCAGCAGCACGTTTGCTTACGCCTCGGCGCGGCTCACCGAGGGCGACGCCAGCGCCGTCGAGACCATGCGCGCGCTCGCCAGGGAGGATGCGAGTTGGCGCGTGCCCGTCTACGCCCGGCTCATGCAATACCATGACAGGACCGGCGATCGCGTGGGCGCCCGTCGCTGGACCGGCGCGCTGGAGCGCGCCGGCGAGGTGGCGATGCACGCCTATGCATCGGTCTACGATGGCCTTGTCGCGGGCGAGCATTTTCCGACGACACGCCCAGCACCGCTCATCGAGACCTTGCGCGCGGGCCTCGCCGCCGACCCGTTCGTCGCCAAGGCGTGGCTTGTGGAGGCGAAGGCGCCGCTCGTCGCGGCCGAGCAGGCGCGCGGCGTGACTCTCCGGGTGGACGCGCTGATCCTGGTCGTCGATCCCCTCGATGCCATGCAGCAGCCTTACGACGTCGCCGTCGTCAGGGCCTGCCACCAGCAGGTGCTGGCCGACCTCATCGAGCCCAACGCGCTGCCGGTCGTGATCTCGTTCTACTCGACCGAGCCCCTGCCAACGGCTTTGCGGGGCGCGCTCGAGCAGCTGCCGGCCGGCAGCGCCTATGTACGCTGACCGGCTCTCGCGACCCGGTCCGACCTCGATGATCTCGATGCCTCGGGGGGCTGCGTCTCAACGCTATGGAAGAACCTCTGCCCTTCGGTCCAAGATTTGTCCTTGATTTGGAAGTAAACGGCGAATCTCCGACAATGTGATCGGGTGCGAGCTCTCGGTGCGGCTATGAATTTCCTGTTATCGACCTCCTTTCGGCCCGGGACTGTTGCATGAAGAAGCGCAGGGAAAAGACCCGCGCGCCGATTCTCGCGGCCGGCGGCATCGTGGTGCGCAGCGGCCGCGAGCCGGTCATCGCGATCGTGCAATTGCGAAAATGCAATAGCTGGGTGCTTCCCAAAGGAAAACTCAACGCCAATGAAAGCGCGCTCGCCGCCGCGCGGCGCGAGGTGCTGGAAGAAGTCGGACACAAGGTCCACATCCACGAATTTCTGGGCACGATGTCCCACGACGTCGGCAACAAGACGAAGATCGTGCAGTTCTGGCGGATGCGAGCCATCGGCGAGCCCGTTGGCAACATAGCGCGCGACGTGAAGGCGGTGCGCTGGCTCCCGCTCGAGGAGGCGGTCGCGAAACTTACCCGTCTGCGCGAACGGGCATTTCTCGACAGCATCGCTCCCGCCGTGCGGGCGGCGGTTGAACGATCCGCCCGCCAGGACCGCGCCGCCGAACGCCAATCGGCCGAACGCGCCGCTCACAAGATCCCGGTCGAGCCCGCCGCCCAGCTTCCCGATCCTGCCGCCGTCGACCTGATCCCGCCGCCCCAGGTCGCCGAACTCGTGCCCGCCCCCGAGGAACCCGCTCGCGACAATATCGCCAAAAAGGTGCGGGTTTGGTTCCGGCGCATCTCCCTGCTGAGCACGCAGACCGGTCGGCGAGCTTGATCGCAGGTCCGGTTCGCGGTTCCGCAATCGTTAAGATTTTCGCAAAAATGCCGCGCAACGGCCTAGGGCTTTGGCAGGGACGGCACGCTAGCTTGGTGGGTCGGAACGCAAAGCGCTTGGATCATGAACGAACGCCCGGCCATCAACGTCCGTCCGGTCAGCCGTGGCGAGCCCGCCGTATCACGGGCCGCCTACGTGGTCTTTTGCGGCGGCATCCTGGTCGCGTGCCTGTTTCTGACCTTCTCCAGTCTCTTCTTGCCGAAGCGCTCATTCCCGACCGGCGAGGCGCGAGGGGTGGCCAAGATTCCGGTGGCGAGGATTCAATTCACGCCAGATCAGAAGGGCCAATGCCGGCACCTGGTGTTCCACAACGACACCGGCCGCTTCGAGGAGAGCGGGATGGGGCGCTGCAAGGGCCTGAGCGGCGACGACGGGGAGGCGGAGCTCGCGCGCGAGGCCCGCACCAACGCGATGTCGCGCGTGTTCAAATTTCGGTAGAGCAATTTTCGAAAGAGTGGGGCACGGGTTTCCGCAGACATGCGAGCAAACAGGGAATTCAGAACGCGCTTGTTCGGCGGCGTGATCGCCGTTGCGCTTCTGTCTCTGATCTGCGCGGGCCTCCTCGTGCCGCCGCCGACGTTCCCCGACGGCGATCCGCGCGGTTCCAAGGCTCCGGTGGCGAAGATTCAGTTCAATCCCGATCAGAACGGCCAGTGCCGGCACTTGGTATTTCACAACGACACCGGCCGCTTCGAGCAGAGCGGGACGGGACGGTGCAAAGGCCTGAGTGACGACGAGATGGCGGCGGCGATGGCGCGTGAGAGCCGCAGCAACTCGATGGCACGGGTATTCAAAGCCCGGTGACGCGCGCTACCGTCCAGTCGTGGGCAGACCGGCATTGACGACCTTGCGCCAGGTTCCATCCGGATGGCTCGGCCCGGGATCAGCTCAGGGCGACTTTTCCAGAGCACACTCCACTGACGTGTCTTGGCAGCGCGACTTGGCGGCGTTACGGTGATTGTCGAAGGGGGATATGGAAATGCTCAAGCCGCTGTCGGCATTCGTATTGATCCTGGCCACGTGCCTCCCGGCCATGGCGGATGGGATGCAGTATTCGCGCTATCGGTACCAGCCCGGTTTCTACCTGCCGCCCGAGCGGCACGTGATCGAGGTGGTGCAACCCCCGTTCAGCGGCAACTTCATCATCAATGGCCGCCGGTTCACGGCGAAGTCGCCGACCTGCATGCGCTGGGCCGCGGGCGAGCGCATCAGGCTCGTCGCCGGCGACTGGAACGGGCGCTGCGTCGACGCGGTCTTCTACAACTATTTCTGGCGCAACAGCTGCGAGATGTGGTGCGGCGGCAGTCAGTACTGGTAGGTACGTCAAATCCGCCGTACGAGGGCCTCGCCGCTACGCGGTCGGCGGATAGGCGTGGCGGCGCCCGTTGAAGTCCTCGACCTCATAGCGCGTCTTGCCGTTCGTCCCGCCGACCCGGTCGAGATAGCTCGGCCCGATCGGCGACTTGCCATGACCGCCGGGAATATCGAGCACATAGTTGGGCTGGCAGAGGCCGGAAAGCCGGCCGTGCAGCGCGCGCATCAGCGCCTGGCCGTCCTCGATGCCGGTGCGCCAATGGGCGGTGCCGGGCGCGAGGTCGCCGTGGTGGAGATAATAGGGCTTGATCCGGCACTCGACCAAGGCGCGCATCAACTCGCCGAGCACCGCCGCATCGTCGTTGACGCCGCGCAAGAGCACGCTCTGGCTCAGCATGGGAATGCCGGCATCGACGATGCGCGCGCAGGCTGCACGCGCCTTTGGAGCAAGCTCGCGCGCGTGGTTGGCGTGCAGCACGACATAGGTCGCCTTGCCCGGCGCCTTGAGCGCGCGCACCAGCGCCGGCGTGACGCGCGCGGGCTCGACCACGGGCACGCGCGTGTGCACGCGAACGATCTTGACGTGCTCGATCGCCGCCAGCGCCTTGACGATCTCGCGCAGCCGCCGCGGCGACAGCACCAGCGGATCGCCGCCGGTGAGGATCACTTCCCAGATTTCCGAATGCGCGCGGATATAGTCGAGCGCGGCGTCGAGCTCCGCGCGCGACAGCGCGCGGCCCTGGCCGACCACCTCACGGCGGAAGCAGAAGCGGCAATAGACCGCGCAGACATGGACCGGCTTGAGCAGCACGCGGTCGGGATAGCGGTGCACGATGCCCTCGACCGGGCTGTGGGCATCGTCGCCGATCGGATCGGCGAAGCTCCTCGGGCCGGCTGTCGAGCTCCGCGTGATCGGGAACGAACTGGCGCGCGATCGGATCGTGCGGATCGGCGGGATCGACGAGCTCGGCGACATCGGCGGTCAGCGCCAGCGCATAGCGCGCGGCGACCGCTTCCACCTCGGCGCGGCGCTCGTGCGGGATGAGCCCGGCCGCGATCAGGTCGTCGGGGCTGCGCAGCGTCTTGCGTGCTGATCTCATGGCTTGCGTCCTGCTGGCAAAAGCTTCGCGCTGATGATGCCTGGCCGACCAAATGTCAATCCGCCTCCGGAAGCTGTTCTGGCCCACGCGAGCCATGCAACCTTGACCCCTCCGCATGCCGGCTTGCCGGTCCGGTCGCCTTGCGAACGGCTGAAATTCGGTGTTGGAATGCACCACCAATGAAGGGGCTTACGTTCGACGCGTTTTCTGCGGCGAACCGGAAGCCCACTTCGCCGGAAAACGCTTTAGGGAGCACGGCCAAAATGAAGAACTATCTCGACGGGGGAGAGGCGATCCTCGAGGCCTTTCGCAAGCTCAAGATCGACTACATCATGTCTTCCCCGGGCTCGGAATGGTCGCCGATCTGGGAGGCCTTGGCGCGCCAGAAGCTCGACAGCAAGCCCGGCCCGACCTTCGTCGAGTCCTGGCACGAGACGCTCGCCGTCAACATGGCGACCGGCTACACGCTGATGACCGGCCGGCCGCAGGCCGTCCTGCTCCACGCCGGCGTCGGCATGCTGCAGGGAAGCATGGGCGTCCACGGCGCCATGCAGAACGAGGTGCCGATGGTGGTGATGTCGGGCGAATCCCAGACGCTGGGCGAAGATCCCGATCTCGACATCGAGCAGCAATGGTACGGCGGGCTGACCGTCGGCGGCATCGAGCGCTTCGTCGAGCCGGTCGCGAAATGGGCGCGCGCCGTCACCAGCCCCCATACGCTCTACGAGAGCGTGATCCGCGCCGGCGAGATGGCGCAGCGCGTGCCGAAAGGACCGATCTACCTCAACGTGGCGCTCGAGCACATGCTGCACGACTGGACGCCGCCGACCGCCGCGCGCGATGTCCCGCCGGCGCCCGGCGTGCAGCCGCGGCAGGACGACGTCGACCAGGTCGCCGCGCTCCTGCGCGATGCCAAGAGCCCGGTCATCGTGGCGGAAACCGCGGGCCGCGACCCCGAGGGCCTTCGCCGCGCTGGTGGAGCTTGCCGATCTGCTCGCCATCCCGGTGATCAACGGCCGGGTCAATTCCTGCGCGAATTTCCCGACCGACCATCCGCTTTATCTCGGCATGGCCAGATACAAGGCGCTCGACGACGCCGACCTCGTGCTGCTCGTGGGCGGTCGCGCGCCCTGGTATCCGGCGCGGCGGCGGCCGACCAGCGGCAAGATCGTGGCGATCGCCGACAACCCGCACAAGGGTCACATGATCTACCAGAACCTGCACGCCGACCACTATCTCGAAGGCGACATCGCGGAATCGCTCAAGCTGCTCATCGCCGCAATGAAGTCCGGGAAAATCGACGCCGGTGCCGTGACCGCGCGCCGGCAGCGCTGGACGCGCGAGCACGAAAGCTACGTCGCGGGCCTCAAGGCCGAGCGGGAAAAGGCCAAGAACGGCAGCGGCATCGACCCGCTTTCGCTCCTGGGCGCGCTCGGCGAGGTGATGCCGGCCGACACCATCTATGTCGACGAGACCATCACCCACTCTCCGATGCTGCGCCAGCACCTGCCGCAGACCATGCCGCAGAGCTTCTTCCGCGGCTCAGGCGGCCTCGGCCAAGGCATCGGCACCGCGCTCGGCATCAAGCTCGCGGCGCGCGCGCGGCCGGTGGTGCTGCTCGTCGGCGACGGCTCGTTCCTCTACAACCCCATCATCCAGGCGCTCGGCGCCTCCAAGCGCCACGAGCTGCCGATCATCATCGTCGTCCTCAACAACAAGAAATACGAGGCGATGCGCAAAGGCCACGTGCATCACTATCCCGACGGCGCATCGGCCAGCAAAGACCTGCACTACGGCGTGACGATCGACGGACCCGAGTACGAGCAATTGGGCAGCCATTTCGGCTTCCACGGCCAGCGCGTCGAGAAGCTCGCCGATCTGAAGGGCGCGCTGCAAGGCGCGCTCGCCGCCACCAAGGGCGGCAAGACGGCGATCCTCAACGTGCATGTGAGCCAGCGACTTCTCACTCCGCTGCGCACTCGATGTCATCCCGGCCGGCAGACCCGGACTTCGCCGGTGGAACGAGAGCCGGATACCCATTCGCCACCGTGCCCAGCGCGGCTGACGCCGGCGCCCTAGCCTGTAGCACCACCGCCCCGGATTTCGCGTCAGCGCGTGAAGTGCACGCTGGCGCTCCATCCGGGCTACGAGAACTCGGTCAGTCGCTCGAGAAGCCGATGGCGCGGGTCATCTTGCCCCAGGTCGCAACCTCGCTCTTGAAGTAGTCCGCGGTTTCGGCCTGGGTCTTGACGATCGCATCGAAGCCGATGGTCTTGAGCCTCTGCTGCGCCTCCGCGCTCTGCATGATCGCGTTGATCTCGGCATTGAGCTTCGCGATCACCGCGTCGGGCGTCTTGACCGGCGCAAAGAAGCCGACCCAGGAGCCGGAGTAGACGTTGGGGAAGCCCATCTCCCCATAGGTCGGCACGTTCGGCACGGCCGAATTGCGGGTCGCGCTCGCAAGCCCGATGCCGCGCAGGAGTCCCTGCGTGATCGGCGGCACGACCGTGGGCAGCGTCAGCACGATGGCATCGACGTGGTTGCCGATGGCGGATGCGACCGCCGGCGCGCCGCCGGTGAACGGAGCATGCACGGCCTGCACCTTGGCAACCTCGCGGAAAAAATACTCCGCACCGATATGCGGGCCGGTCCCGACACCGGCGCTGCCATAGGTGAAGCTCTTCGTCCTGGCGTTGTCGATGAACTCTTTCATATCCTTCGCCGGATTGCTGGGATGCACCGCAAGAACGTCCGGGCTGGACGCGACGATCGCGACGGCGCGCAGGTCGGCGACCGAGAAGCCCTTGTTCTTGGAGGCCGTCTCGTTGACGGCAAGCGCGGTCGTGGTGGCGAGGAGCGTGTAGCCGTCCGGCGTCGCGCCGCTTACGGATCTGGCCGCGAGATTGCCGCCGGCGCCGCCGCGATTTTCCACCACCACCGTGTGCCCGAGGCGCTCGCTGAGCTTCTGCGCCACCAGGCGGGCGACGACATCGGCGATACCCCCGGCCGCAAAGGCAACCTGCACCGTGACGTTCTGCGTCGGATAGGTCTGCGCGGAGGCGGGCGACGCGAGGCCCGCAATGATGAGAGCAGTGGAAAATGCACGCATAGCAGATCCTTTCGTCACATTGTCGTTCGATCCTATCACCCTTCTTCTTGTGGGGAACAATTTGGACGGCTGCGGCGTCACGCCTCAGGCATCGGCGTCCACAGCACCTGCTCGACGCTGACAGCTCCCGTCGCCAGCATGACCAGCCGGTCGAAGCCGAGCGCGATCCCGCAGGCGTCCGGCATGACGGCGAGCGCCGCCAGAAAGTCCTCGTCGATGGGATAGCGCTCGCCGTAGATGCGCTCCTTCTCCGCCATCTGTTCCTCGAGCCGCCGTCGCTGCTCCGCGGCATCGGTCAGCTCGCCGAAGCCGTTCGCCAGCTCGACCCCGCAGGCATAGAGCTCGAACCGCTCCGCAAGCCGAGGATCGGACGCCTTCGGGCGCGCGAGCGGCGACTGCACCGCCGGATATTCGTAAAGGATCGTCGGCCGGCCCATGCCCAGAGCGGGCTCGATCTTTTCGACCAGCACGCGGCTGAAGATGTCGCCCCAGGTGTCGTCGGCGGCCGTGCGCACGCCGGCGGCTTGCGCGGCCGCGGCAAAATGCGCGGGCGGCGCCGGCGGCAGCACGGCCATGAGATCGATTCCGGCGGAGCGCGCGAACGCCTCCGCCACCGTCAGCCGCTCCGGCGCAGCGAGGGGGTCGGTCACGTGCTGCCGGAACGCAAACTGCCTGGTGCCAGCGGCTTGCGCGGCGAGCGCGAGAATGGAAGCGCAGTCGTCCATGAGCACCTCGTAGCGCTCATGTGCGCGGTACCATTCGAGCATGGTGAATTCCGGATGGTGCAGCACGCCGCGCTCGCGGTTGCGGTACGAACGCGCGAACTCGACGATCCGGCGCTCGCCCGCCGCCAGGAGCTTCTTGCAGGCGAATTCCGGCGAGGTGCGCAGATAAAGCCGCTCCCGCGTGCCCGCGGGCGCGACGAGGTCGCTGGCGAAGGCGTGAAGATGGGTCTCGTTGCCCGGGGACGGCACCAGCGCCGAGGTCTCGACCTCGACGAAATCCCGTGCCGTAAAGAATTGCCGCAGCGCGGCCGCAATACGCATGCGCCCCAGCAAAAACGGCCGCCGATCGCCGTGCCGGGCCCAAAAAGGCGTCAAACCGGGCATTGGGCCGCGCCCCTCATTGGCCGGCTCCAGCAGGCCGCCAACCACGAAAATCGCTGGCGAACGGTCGCAAGATCAGTATGGTGCGCCCCGACATTCGGGCCGGCCCCGCATTGCCCGCCCCGCAATCGAGGAAGATCAATCGTGAAAGTCATCGCCAGCTCGCTCCGCAAGGGCAATATCGTCGATCTCGACGGCAAGCTCTATGTCGTTCTCAGCGCCGAAAGCTTCCACCCCGGCAAGGGCACGCCGACCACCCAGGTCGACATGCGCCGGATCAGCGACGGGGTAAAGACTGCGCAGCGCTACAAGACCACCGACCAGGTCGAGCGCGCCCACGTGGAGGACCGTGAGCACCAGTTCCTCTATCAGGACGGTGACGGCTTTCATTTCATGAATATGGAAAACTACGATCAGGTCACCTTGGCCGACGACCTCATCGGCGATCAGGCCGCGTACCTTCAGCCGGAGATGAAGGTCAAGCTCCTCATGCACGAGAGCGTGCCGGTCTCGATCGACCTGCCGCAGAAGGCGACGCTGGAAGTGGTCGAGACCGAACCGTCGGTCAAAGGCCAGACCGCCTCCTCCTCCTACAAGCCGGCGGTGCTGTCGAACGGCGTGCGTACCATGGTCCCGCCCTTCGTCGGCCCCGGGACGAAGATCGTGGTCATGACCGCGGACGGCTCCTACGTCGAGCGCGCCAAAGACTAGCCGAACCCGAGTTCGCCATCGTCTGCAGAGCGTCGAACTTCGGTTCAAAGCATCAGAGTTGCTAGTCCCTTTGCCGAACGCTGAGATTGCTGCAAGTTCTTGCGCGATACTGCCGATGCAACCTCGTACTTGGCGACGGTGTGACCTACGCGGTGTCCGGCCTGGGGATACTGACGTCCAGCCCGGACGTCGCGGCGACCGCTCCGGAGGGGGATGGAGCGTCATGTTACGCCTATTCGGCCTTGCGGGCCTCGCGCTCTCCGCCGCCATCCTGGCCGCGGCCGCGCAGGAGATGAAGAGCCCGCGCATTTCGCCCACCCACGTCGATTGGGACGCGGTCGCCTTGGAGCTTGCCGCGACCGCGCCAGGCGCCGCCGCCTCCGATCCCGATGCGTCCCCTCCTCCTGCGATCAGTCCGGCCGTGGCGACCGAGCTTGTCGCGAGCCTCAACCGCACCACCGGCGAACGCTTCGTCGATATCGCCGCGAGCCCGGTGCCGGTACTGCTCCCCTTCGATACCGCGGCCTTTCTGCGCAATCGTGCGGCCAAGTCTTCTGCCAACGGCGGTGCAAATGCGCCGGCCGGCAATGATCTCCTCGGCTTCAACGCGGTGCCGTTCTTCTATCCCGGGCCCGCCGGCTATGACGCCGTCGTCGTCGCCCGCGCGCAGGACATGCGCGAACTCGGGATCGGCTTCTCCGATCCGATCTACATCCATATCAGCGGCTCCGCCCTCGTCTATGACCTCGACGAACCCGCCGGCATGATCGGATGGCCGGTCAATGGTCTCGACGACATTCCGGGCGTGCGGCGCATGTATCTCGAGAGCAAGGTGCGTTACACGTTCGTGCGCTACGGCGTGCCCTATGTGGTCGCCATCGACTGCTTCGAAGGGGTCTCACGATTTCGCAAGCCCTCCTGCCGTGACGCCGACAAGGTCGCGGTGCGCTTTCTCAAGTCGCTGCGCATCGTGGGCGGCACGGCGCAGACGAAACCTGCCACGATCAGCGCCGACACGATCGATCGGCCGGACGCGACCTCGACCGTCTTCACCTATCACCGCCCGGGCAATCTCCTTCCCGGCACCGGCTTCAAGCGCAAGAGCGGAGTCGCCGACTACACCGTCTATTCCAAGATCCGCTTCCCGATCGCCGATGCGCCGGCTTTCGCCAATTCCCAGTCATTCATGAACTGGGGGAACTGCGAAGCCACGGGGCGCAACGGCGCCGGAATGCGCGGCCGGGTCGCGGCCTATCGCTGCCGGGTCAACAATCAGCGGACGCTGATCTCGGATGAATTGGCGTCGGACAATTTCTCCTATCCCTGGCGCGACAATTTCTGTGAGCACCGCTTCTTCTTCGTCGGCCAGTGTCCCGGCGGTCTCGGCCACCAGGGGCAGGACATCCGCCCGGCCACGTGCAAGCAACGCATCCAAGGAGCAAATCGCTGCGAGCCTTACCAGCACAACGTGGTCGCGGTGCGCGACGGGGCGGTGCTGCGGGCACCGCGCCAGGAGACGCTCTACATCGTGGTCAATGCGCCGAACGAGCGTATCCGCTTCCGCTATCTGCACATGCAGCCCAAGCAATTCGACGCCGATGGCCTGGTGAGCGGCCGCTTCGTGCGCGAGGGCGAGGTCATCGGCAAGGTCGGGAACTTCTTCAAGCGCGAGCGCGGCACCACCTATCACCTGCATTTCGACGTGCAGGTGCCGACCAAATACGGCTGGGTCTTCGTCAATCCGTATATGACCCTGGTCGCCGCCTATGAGCGGCTGATCCGCGGCCGCGGCCAGGAAATCAGCGACGATGTTCCCGCGGCCGCCATCCCGGCTCTGCCCCGCCCGCGGCCCGCCGCCCTGGTCGCAAAGCCGACAGAAACAACGGTAGAATCGCCATCCGAAACAGCCGATTCCGGGATGGCGCGCCATGACCAAGCGGACCAACCTTCTCCTGTCGCGGCGCGCGTGCCTGCCGGTGCTGGCATCAGCCATCGCAACGGCGTGGAGCACCGCGGCGCCAGCGCAAGGCACCAAAGCGTCATTCGACCAATGGGTCGCTAGCTTTCAGCCGCGGGCCCGCGCGCGCGGCATATCCGACGCCACCTACACGCGGGTGATGGGCAGCATCAAGCCCGACACGTCGGTCTATGCCCTCGATCGCGCGCAGCCCGAATTCAACGAGGAGCTCTGGCAATATCTCAATCGCCGCGTCTCCGACTGGCGCATCACCACCGGCAAGGAGAAGGCGCAAGGAATACGCGCCGCTGCTCACGCGCATCGAGAAGGACTACGGCGTCGAGCGCTCGGTCATGCTCGGCGCTCTGGGGCATCGAATCGGCCTTCGGCGATCCGGACGTGCAGAAGAACCACATGCGTCCGGTCATCCCGGCGCTGGCCGCGCTCGCCTGGGGCGAGCCGCGCCGCCGCGCCTATTGGGAGCAGGAGCTGCTCAACGCGCTGGTCATCATCGAGCGCGGCTGGGGCACGCCCGAGGAGATGCGCGGCTCCTGGGCCGGCGCCATGGGTCACACCCAGTGGATGCCGGAGGTGTGGCTCAATATCGGGCGTCGACTATGACGGCGACGGCCGGGTCTCCCCGTTCGGCAAGCCCGACGACGCGCTGGCCGGCACCGCGCAATATCTCGTCAAGCGCGGCAAGTACCGCGCGCGGCGAGCACTGGGGCTACGAGGTGCGTGGCGTGTCCGGGACGACGAGCGAAGGCGCGTCGCGCAGCTACGAGACCTGGCAGAAGGCCGGCGTCACGCGCGCCGACGGCAAGCCGTTCCCGCAGCCGAGCGCGACCGCGAAGCTCTGGATGCCGGTGCCGGGCGGGCCAGTCTTCCTGCTCGGGCCGAATTTCTATGCCGTGCGCTCCTACAATCCGTCGATGAACTACACGCTCGTCGATCGTGCATCTCGGCGACCGCGTCATGGGCGGCGGGCCGTTCGTGCAGCCGTTCCCCGGCGGCGAGCGCACGCCGACGCTGGCCGAGGTGCAGGAAATCCAGCAGCGCCTGACCGCGCTCGGCTTCGATACCAGCGGCACCGACGGCCGCGTCGGCAACGGCACCATGCTCGCGGTACGCAATTTCCAGCGCAAGGTCGGCATGGAGCCGGCGGACGGCTATGCCGGCGTGAGGCTCCTGGCGCGGTTGCGTCAGGGCCTCTGATCCGGTTCTATGGGCCTGCCCACGCGTTCCGGCAAAGGCTTCCGGTTCGCCGATAACCCATAGTCTTGCCAAAAACCAAGGATCATCCTGTGACGACTGCAAACGCCAAGGCGGCGCCCGCCGCCGACAAGCCTGCGAGTGCGGCCCATCCCTCGCTGCGCGCGCTCGAGCGCCCGGCCAATCTGACCGGCACCAACGCGCCCGGCTTCGGCAGCGACGTGGTCGCCGACACGCTGCGCGCGCTCGAAATTCCCTACATCGCGCTCAATCCCGGGCGCGAGCTATCGCGGCCTGCACGACTCCATCGTCAACTTCCTCGGCAACGAGACGCCGCAGATGCTGCTGTGCCTGCACGAGGAGAGCGCGGTCGCCATCGCGCACGGCTACGCCAAGGTCACCGGCAAGGCGATGGCCGCGGCGGTGCATTCCAACGTCGGCCTGTTCCACGCCACCATGGCGATCTTCAACGCCTGGTGCGACCGCGATGCCGGTCATCGTGCTCGGCGCCACCGGCCCGGTCGACGCGGCCAAGCGCCGGCCGTGGATCGACTGGATCCATACCGCGCGCGACCAGGGCGCGATCGTGCGCAACTACACCAAATGGGACGACCAGCCGGCCTCCCCCGCGGCCGCGCGCGAGGCGATCATGCGCGCCACCTGGATCGCCAACACCGCGCCCACGGGTCCGGTCTACATCAATCTCGACGCCGAGATGCAGGAGGCGAAGCTCGCGGAGCCGCTGCCGCCGATCGACGCCGCGCGCTTCATGCCGCCGGCCAATCCCGGCGCATCCGCCGAGCTGATCAAGGAAGCGGCGGCGCTCCTCAAAGGCGCCAAGCATCCCGTCATCCTCATGGGGCGCGTGTCGCGCAGCCTCGACGGCTGGAACGACCGCATCGCGCTCGCCGAGACGCTCAATGCCAGGGTGATCAGCGACCTCAAGATCGGCTGCGGCTTCCCGACCGATCATCCGCTGCATGCCGGCGCACCGGCCTCGAACGCGCATGGTGCCGGAAGCGATCGAGGCGCATCAAAGCGGCCGACGTGATCCTCGCGCTCGACTGGGTCGATCTCGCCGGCGGCCTGCGCAACGGCATTCGGCGTTGGACGCGCCGAAAGCGAAGATCATCAATGTGAGCGCCGACTTCCACATCCACAACGGCTGGAGCATGGACTACGAGATCCTGCCGCCGGTCGACCTGCTGCTGCCGACGACGCCCGACGAGGCGGTGCCGGAGCTCCTCGCCGCGCTCGGCGGCGCCAAGGCGCCCAAGCCCGCGGCCGTGAAGGCCAAGGCGGAGAAGTACGAGCCGTCCGCCGGGCCGCTGCGGGTCGATGACCTCGCGCGCTCGCTCAAGGCCGCGGTCGGCGAGCGCGACGTGACGCTCACCCACCTGCCGCTGTCCTGGAACGGCGCCACCTGGCCGTTCCGCCATCCGCTCGACTATATCGGCTCGGAGGGCGGCGGCGGCATCGGCGGCGGGCCGGGCGTGTCGGTCGGCGCGGCGCTCGCGCTCAAGGGCTCGGGGCGGCTGCCGATCGCGATCTGCGGCGACGGCGACTTCTGCATGGGCGTGACCGCGATCTGGACCGCGGTGCATTACCGCATCCCGCTCCTGGTCGTAGTCTGCAACAACCGCTCGTTCTTCAACGACGAGCTGCACCAGGAGCGCGTCGCGCGCATCCGCAACCGGCCGCCGGAGAACCGCTGGATCGGCCAGCGCATCTCCGATCCCGACATCGATTGCGCGGGCCTCGGCACGCGCGCAAGGCGCGGTCGGCTTCGACCCCGTCACCAAGCCGGGCGATCTGGTGGCGACCTTCGAGAAGGCGATCGCGGCGGTCGAAGCCGGCCAGGTCGCGGTGGTCGATGTGCGGGTCGAGCCCGGCTATTCGGCGGTCATCGACCGCGGCCATGCTGCGCGGAACGGAGAAGAAGTAAGGACGTTCGGAAGACGGACGAGGGGCGGAAGGAGCGGAGAATGACCATGCGTGCGCGATATCTGACCCTTGTCATCTCGGCGGCGGCGATGCTCACGGCGTCGCCGCCCGCGTCGGCCGCCGACCTCCTCAAGATCACCGTCGGCCAGCGCGGCAACTGGGACACCTCGATCTCGCATCTCGGCGAGAAGGCCGGCATCTTCAAGAAGCACGGCATCGAGCTCGAGATCGTCTACACCTCCGGCTCGGGCGAGACATTGCAGCCGGTGATCGCCGGCAGCGCCGATATGGGCTTCGCCGTCGGCACCCAGGGTGCCATGTCGGCCTACGCCAAGGGCGCGCCGGTGCGCATCATCGGCGCGGAGGCGACCGGGGCCGCCGACTACTGGTACGCCAAGGCGTCCTCGCCGATCAAAACGTTGCAGGACACCAACGGCCGCACCATCGCGTTCTCGACGCAGGGCTCGTCGACCCAGAGCATCGTTCGCGCCTTCATCGACGAGTTCAAGCTCACGGCCAAGCCGACGGCGACGGGCAATCCCTCGGCGACGCTTACAGCGGTCATGACCGATCAAGTGGACGTCGGCTGGGCGTCGCCGCCCTTCGGTCTCAAGGAGCAGGAGGCCGGGCAGATCCGCGTGGTCGCCAAGGCAACCGACGCCACGCTGGTGCGCGGCCAGACCATCCGCGTGATCGTGGCCAACGCGCAGGCGCTCGAAAAGAAGAAGGACGCCATCGACCGCTTCATGACCGCTTATCGTGAAACGATCGACTACATGTACAGCGACAATCCGCAGGTGATCAAAGACTATGCGGAGTTCGTCAAGGTGCCGGAAGCGATGGCCAAACGCGTGCGCGACGAGTTCTTCCCCAAGAGCCTGGTTGACCCGGACGAGATCAAGGGGGTCGACTCTTTGGTCAAGGAGGCGGTGACGCTCAAATTCATCAACGCCCCGCTGACCCAGCAGCAGCTCACCGAATTGATCCAGATTCCGCCCAGGAAGAAATAGGATCGCCGCTGAGTGCAGCCTCGCGAGCGCGAGCTACCAGAATAGGAATGCTCCTCGTACACAAAATACCCACTCCCGATCCCACTCGCCTACCTACCCCAACGTCGCGGTGCGGACCGAACTCTCCTAGCAATTGAGGAGCTTTTCCGGTGACGATCATCGATTCCCAGGTCCACGCTTATGAGGCGAACACTCCAAAGCGGCCTTGGCACAGTGTGCGAAACTGGCCCGATTCCGCTACCGGTGACGAGACGGTGGCGGCGATGGACAAGCTCGGCATCGACGGCGCGATCTTCATCTCCGCCTTTTCCTTGTACCGCTATGACGCGAGTTATGCGGTGGAAGTGCAACGGGCCCATCCCGGCCGGTTCGCGATCGTCAAGCCGGTCGACCCGGACGATCCAGCCGTGGGCGATGTCATCGCCGACTGGAAGCAGACACCGGGCGCGGTCGGCATTCGCATCATGATGACGAAGGACGCGCAGCGCGAGCCGAATGACCCGGGCCTCGACCGGATCCTGCGGGCGGCCGTGAAGCACGACTTTCCGGTCAACATACTGTGCTGGGGCAACGTGGATGCCGGCACGGCGTTAGATCGACCGCCACCCCGATACGCGCTTCATCATCGACCATCTGGCGATTCAGCAGCCGAGCACGCCACCGGCGCCGCCACAGCCGTGGTCCGACCTGCCGAAGGTGCTGGAGCTTGCCAAGCGCAAGAACGCGGTGATCAAGGTGAGTGGCGCCTGCACGCTGTCCCGGGAACCGTATCCGTTCCCGGACATCTGGGATCCGCTCGCCCGCGTGTTCGATGCCTGGGGTTTCGACCGCTGCCTTTGGGGCACCGACTGGACACGCGCATCTGCCGTCGTCAACTACGAGCAGGCCGTCGAGCCGTTCCTCGAGACCGACCGCCTGAGCGACAGTGAGCGAGCGATGCTGATGGGCGGCGCGTGCGCCAAAGCCTATCGGTGGTCGCCTAAGAAAGGTTAGATCGCGAAGCTCTCGTGCGTCGAAGGATGAAACAGCTCCTCCGGCGCAACGAGCCGCGATGAGAGGCCTTGTGCGTGGTGATGGCGCAGGAAGGTCTCCAGCACCTTACGATTGGGCGCGAGCCCGTAGGACCAGAAATCGTCCCCCATGAACTCGCGCGCCGCGCGCAGCTGCTCCTCGACGAACGGCAGCGTCACTTTCGTCGCGGCGGTGTCCTCGAGCGCCTCCAGGCACTTCGCCTTCGATTCCGAAAATGCCTTGAAGACCGCCGCCGGCAGCCAGGGATGCTTGTCCACCAGCTCGCGGCGGATACCCGTGACGTGCATGATCGGGAAAATGCCGGTGCGCTTGAAATAATCCTGCCCTGCTGCGACCGGATCTGCGAACAGCCAGCCGATATTGGAATTTTTCTTGCCCGCGAGGCTCGGCACCCGCGGCGCGATGAAGCCGTCGATGTCGCCACGCTCCAACAACTCCGAAATGGTCGTGCCCTCAGGGGCATTCTCCATGCGCACGCCGGGCGGCAGCTTGACGGTGATCTTCTCCGGCCGGCCGGGATCCTCGATCCCTCCCCTCACCCAGATGATGTCGGACGGCTTCACGCCGTGATCGTCCTCCAGGATGATCCGCGCCCAGACGCAGGCAGTAAGCTGATATTCCGGCAAGCCGACGCGCTTGCCCTTGAGATCGGCCGGCGACTTGATCCGGTCCCGGCGCACGTAGATCGAATTGTGCCGGAACGCCCGCGAGACGAAGGCCGGCACGCCGACATAGGGGCAGTTGCGTTCGGCCGTCTTCACCGTGAAGCTCGACATCGACAGCTCGCAAATGTCGAAATCCATGCCACGGAAGGCGCGGAAGAAGATCTCCTCGGGTGGCAGGTTCATGAACACCGGATCGACGCCGTCGATCTGGACGGCGCCGTCCATCAGCGGACGCACCCGGTCGTAATTGCCGACGGCGACGGATAGCTGGAGTTTCGACATCGTTCTCAATCTTTCTGCAAGGTTTGGCGCGGCTAGATAGCCTCGTCCGCGCTATGGGAGCAACCATGTCGATGACTTGCGCCGCCCGGCACCGATGCATGGCTGCGTTGGCCGCCTTGTTCGTGCTCGCGCTTTCGGTCCCGGGGCGGGCCGATGACCTCGCGGATTTCCATGCCGCGGTGAAGCAGGCGTCGGAGCAGTATCGCGTCGCCCTGGAGACGCTGGAAACCCAAAGCCAGGCCGAAACCGCCGCCGCGGTGCAAAGCTTCCGGGCATCCTGGCATGCGATCTCCGACCAGTTCGGCAAGAACCGCCCGGCGCCGTTTGTGGGCGACGAGCAGTACGGCACCATGTTCATGCTGATCGACACCCGCGTGATCGGCGTCTTGCTCGCCATCGATCTGGGCAACCGCGACGCGGCGCGCAGCGGCTTGGCTCCGATCCGGGAAACCTTGGCGGACCTGAGCGCGCGCTCGGCGCCGCCACATAGCGCTCTTACAGGCGCGACAGCGTATCCGCCGGCGCCACATCGATCAGCCGCAACTGCACGCGCTCCGCGCCGTTCCAGCGGTCGAGCGACAAGGTGCCGGCTGCATGCACCGACCGTCCGCGGCTCTGACTGAGCGCGATCCCGAGCTTTTGTCCGGCGGCGCGAAACGCGATGGCGTTGATGATCGCGCCGTCGCCGGCGCGCAGCCGCGCGCGCACATGCGCCTGCCCGACCTCCTCGGCATAGACCAGCGTATGCGCCGGGAGCGCGATCACCGGCTCCGGATTGCCGGCGCCGAACGGACCGGCGCGCGCGATCGTCGCCACCATCTCGTTGTTGGCGGCAGCCGCGGTGAGCGCGCCGTCGATCAGCAGCGCATCCTCGCGCCGCGCCGCCTCGACCGCGGACGCGAGCGTGTCCTCGAGAAAAGCGCGGAAGGCGCCGAGCGCGTCCTTGCGCAGCGTGACGCCGGCCGCCATGGCATGGCCGCCGCCCTTGAGCAGCAGGCCCTCGCTCACCGCGTGGCGCACCGCGCGGCCGAGATCGACGCCCGCGATCGAGCGGCCGGAGCCGGTGCCGATGCCGCCCGGCTCGAGCGCGATGGCGAAGGCCGGCCGGCCGAACCGCTCCTTGAGGCGCGCGGCGACCAGCCCGACCACGCCGGGATGCCAGCCTTCGGCGGCGGTGACCACGACGGCGCCCTTCTCCTCGGCGCCGAGCGCGGCCATCGCCTCGGCCTCGGCCTGCGCCACGGTCGCGACCTCGATCGCCTGGCGCTCGCGGTTGAGGCGGTCGAGCTCGGCGGCGAGGCGCGCGCATTCGGTCGGATCGTCCTGCATGCAGCAGATCGACGCCGAGCGTGGCGCGCCCGATGCGGCCGCCGGCATTGATGCGCGGCCCGAGCAGGAAGCCGAGATGCCAGGGCTCCGGCGGGCCGCCGAGCCGCGCGACGTCCATCAGCGCGGTGAGCCCGAGATTCTCGCGCCGCCGCATGGCGAGCAGGCCCTTGGCGACGAAGGCGCGATTGAGCCCCTTGAGCGGCACCACGTCGGCGACGGTGCCGAGCGCGACGAGATCGAGGCAGCCGAGCAGATCGGGCTCGCGCGCGCTCGGCCGTCCAGAATCCGCGCCGGCGCAGCTCGCGGTTGACCGCGACCACGGTCATGAAGACGAGGCCGACGGCGGCGAGATGGCCGAGCTTGGAGAGATCGTCGAGCCGGTTGGGATTGACCACCGCGAGCGCCGGCGGGAGCTGCTCGTCGGCCTGATGATGGTCGATCACGATGACGTCGAGGCCGAGCTTGCGCGCTTCCGCGAGCGGCTCGTGGCTGGTGGTGCCGCAATCGACCGTGACGAGCAGCGTCGCGCCGCGCGCGGCGAGCGCGCGGATCGCCTCGACGTTGGGGCCATAGCCTTCGAACAGCCGATCGGGAATGTGGATGATCGGCTCGCAGCCCGCAGTGCCGCAGAAAGCGCGCCGAGCATCGCCGCCGAGGTCGCGCCGTCGACGTCGTAGTCGCCGAAGATGGCGACGGTTTCGCCGCGCGCGACCGCGTCGGCGAGCCGCGCCGCCGCGGCCGGCATGTCGGTGAGCGCGTCGGGATCCGGCATCAGCGCGCGCACCGTCGGATCGAGAAAGGTCGCGACCTCGTCCGACCTCGACGCCGCGCCCGGCGAGGATGCGCGCCAGCAGCTCCGGCACGTCGTCGTGGCGCTGCGCGATCGCGAGCGCGCGCGCCGCGCCGCGCTCGTCGAGCCGGTCGCGCCAGGCGCGGCCGCAGGCCGAGCGCTCGACGCCGAGGAAGAGGCGCCGCGCCGGGGTTGTGCGGTATGGTCAGGGCGATTGTCATAGCTACGCCGCCCGCGAATCACTTCAGAAAAGCTTGCGATATTGGATGAAGCCGGGGCGCTCCGCCAGCTTGTCGTAGAGCGCGCGGGCGTCGGTATTGGTCTCGTGGGTGAGCCAATAGACGCGGCTCGCGCCCGCCGCGCGGGCCCGCTCCTCCACCGCCTCGATCAGCGCGCGGCCGAGCCCGAGATTGCGCGCGCCCTCGGCGACGAACAGGTCCTGCAGATAGCAGTAGTTGCCGATCGTCCAGCACGAGCGGTGAAAGAGATAGTGCACGATGCCGCGGAGCTTGCCGTCCACATAGGCGCCGAGCACGCCCATCGGCTCCGCCGGATCGTGCAGGCGCGCCCAGGTCACCGCCGTGGTCTCGTCGGAGATCACGACCTTGTAGAAGGCCTGGTAGCCCTTCCACAGCGGCTCCCAGTCGGCGCGCTCGTCCAGCCCGATCGGACGGATCGCGATGTTGGACCGGGTCATTCGGCGAGCCGGGGTCAATCGAGATGGAACTTCTCGAGCTCCCGATGCTCGGCCCTGATCCAGCGCACCGTGCCGGTGATCGAGCGCATCACCACGGTCTCGGTCTCGATCACGTCCTTGCGGAACTTGCACGCCGTCGAGCAGCGCGCCGTCGGTGACGCCGGTCGCGGCGAACAGGCAGTCGCCCTTCACCATGTCGCTCGATCTCGTATTTCTTGCGCGGATCCTTGATGCCCATCTTGGCGGCGCGCTCGCGCTTCTCCTCGGTGTCGAGCACCAGCCGGCACTGCATCTGGCCGCCGATGCAGCGCAGCGCCGCCGCCGCCAGCACGCCCTCGGGCGCGCCGCCGATGCCGAGATAGATGTCGATGCCGGTATTGGCGGGATCGGCGGTGTGGATGACGCCGGCGACGTCGCCGTCGGTGATGAGCCGCACCGCGGCGCCGGCCTTGCGCACGCCGGCGATCAGGTCGGCATGGCGCGGCCGATCGAGGATGAGCGCGGTGATCTCGGCCGGCTTCACGCCCTTGGCCTTGGCGAGATTGCGGATGTTCTCCTCGGCCGGCGCATCGAGATCGACGACGCCCTTGCGGATAGCCGGGGCCGATCGCGATCTTCTCCATGTAGACGTCGGGCGCGTTGAGCAGCGTGCCGCCTTCCGCCATCGCCATGGTGGCGATCGCGCCCGGCATGTTCTTGGCGCAGAGCGTGGTGCCTTCGAGCGGATCGACCGCGATGTCGACCTTGGGCCCGTGCTTGGTGCCGACCTTCTCGCCGATGAACAGCATCGGCGCCTCGTCGCGCTCGCCCTCCCCGATCACGACCGTGCCGTCGATCGGCAGCTTGTTGAGCTCGCGGCGCATGGCGTCGACCGCCGCCTGGTCGGCGGCCTTCTCGTTGCCGCGGCCGCGCAGCCGCGCCGCCGAGACCGCCGCGCGCTCGGTCACGCGCACGATCTCGAGCGTGAGAATGCGCTCCAGCACCAGGTCCGGCTGGACGGTGATCGACGGACGCACTTCGCGTCCCTCGATTGCTCATGTCCAGTCTGCCTGCGCGTCCGGTCTTGCTATGGAATTGAACTGTATCAGTTTTTCTCGATCCGGATGACCTGTGGCTTGCCCGAGATCACCTTGTCGCGCCCGACCGCGGCGAGCGCCTTGCGCACGGCGTCCTCGGTGGTCGCATAGGTGATGAGGATGACCGGCACCGGCTCGCCGGAGCGGCCGGGATCGTCGCCGCCATGGGGCCGCGCGTCGCGGTGGCGCTGCACGATCGATTCCAGCGAGATGTTCTGCTGCGCCAGCCGCTTGGCGATGGTGGCGGCGGTGCCCGGCTGGTCCACGGCGAGCAGGCGGATGTAGTAGCCGCCTTCGTGGCGCTGCATCGGCGCCTTCCTGCTGGTGGCGAGCCGCGCCGACGGCCGGCCGAACGGCGCCGTGCGCACGCCGCGGGCGATGTCGCCGATGTCGGAGACCACGGCCGAGGCGGTCGCCATGCCGCCGGCGCCGGGACCGACCAGCGTGATCGGCGCGATCGCGTCGGCATCGACGGTGACCGCGTTGGTCACGCCCATCACCTGCGCGATCGCGGTGTCCTTCGGCACCATGGTCGGATGCACGCGCTGCTCGATGCCCTTCTCGGTCTTGACCGCGACGCCGAGCAGCTTGACGCGGTAGCCGAGCTCGTCGGCCCACGCGAGGTCCTCGGGCGCGATCGAGGAGATGCCTTCGACGTAGACCGCGCTCGGCGTCGACCTTGGTGCCGAAGGCGAGGCTCGCCAGGATCGCGAGCTTCTGCGCGGTGTCGTGGCCGTCGACGTCGAAGGTCGGATCGGCCTCGGCGTAGCCGAGCCGCTGCGCCTCCGCAGGCAGTCGGCGAAGGAGAGCTTCTCCTGCTCCATGCGGCGTCAGGATGTAGTTGCAGGTGCCGTTGAGGATGCCGTAGATGCGCGCGAGCGAATTGCCGGCGAGCCCCTCGCGCAGCGTCTTGACGATCGGGATGGCGCCGCCGACCGCGGCCTCGAAATTGAGCGCGACGTGGTTCTTCTCGGCGATGCGCCGCCAGCGCGACGCCGTGCCGCGCGAGCAGCGCCTTGTTGGCGGTGACCACCGATTTCTCCGGCCGCGAGCGCGGCCGCGACCGCGGCTTTGGCCGGATCGCCCTCCCCGCCGATCAGCTCGACGAAGACGTCGATCTCGGGATCGGCCGCGAGCGCGACCGGATCGGCGACCCAGCGCAGCTGCTTGAGATCGATGTCGCGCTTCTTGGCGCGCGAGCGCGCGCAGACCGCGACCACCTCGATCGGCCGGCCGCAGCGGGCCGCGAGCGCGTCGCGCTGGCGCTCGATCAGGCGCGACGACCGACGCGCCGACCGTGCCGAAACCGGCAATACCGAGTTTCAGCGGGGCAGCCATGCGAGGCCCTACGTCATCGGCCTGTGTGAAGCGGCGCGTCTAGCGCCGCTTGGCCAGGGGGACGACGTTGTGCAACTTTTCGGGGCCGGTTTCAAGAAAGCGGCGGATGTTGCGGGCGGCCTGGCGGATGCGCTGCTCGTTCTCGACCAGCGCGATGCGCACGTAGCCGTCGCCGTGCTCGCCGAAGCCGATGCCGGGCGAGACCGCGACCTCGGCCTTCTCGACCAGCAGCGTGGAGAACTCGACGCTGCCGAGGCTCGGAACGGCTCCGGGATCGGCGCCCAGGCGAACATCGAGGCGCGCGGCGGCGGGATCTCCCAGCCGGCGCGGCCGAAGCTTCGACCAGCACGTCGCGCCGGCGCTTGTAGGTCGCGCGCATCTCGCGGATGCAGTCGTCCGGGCCGTTGAGCGCCGCGGTCGCCGCCACCTGGACCGGCGTGAAGGCGCCGTAGTCGAGATAGGACTTCACCCGCGCCGAGCGCCGCGATGATGCGCTCGTTGCCGACCGCGAAGCCCATGCGCCAGCCGGGCATCGAGAAGGTCTTCGACATCGAGGTGAACTCGACCGCGACATCCATCGCGCCCGGCACCTGCAGCACCGAGGGCGGCGGATTGTCGTCGAAATAGACCTCCGCATAGGCGAGATCGGAGAGCACGAAGATGCCGTGCTTCTTCGCGAACGGCACGAGGTCCTGGTAGAAGTCGAGGTCGGCGACATAGGCCGTCGGGTTCGACGGATAGCAGACCACGACCGCGAGCGGCTTGGGGATCGAGTGCACGATCGCGCGCTCGAGCGTCGCGAAGAATTCGGGCGTCGGCTCGGACGGCACCGAGCGGATCACGCCGCCCGCCATCAGGAAGCCGAAGGCGTGGATCGGATAGCTCGGGTTGGGCACCAGGACCGACGTCGCCCGGCGCGGTGATCGCCTGCGCCACGTTGGCGAAGCCTTCCTTGGAGCCGAGCGTGGCGACGATCTGGGTCTCCGGGATTGAGCTTCACCCCGAAGCGGCGGGCGTAATAGGCCGCCTGCGCGCGGCGCAGGCCGGCGATGCCCTTGCGAGGCCGAATAGCGGTCGGTGCGCGGCTTGCCGAGCGTCTCCTTGAGCTTCTCGATGACGTGCGCCGGCGCCGGCAGGTCCGGGTTGCCCATGCCGAGGTCGATGATGTCGGCGCCCGCATTGCGCGCGATCGCCTTGGCGCGATTGACCTGCTCGAAGACGTAGGGCGGCAGACGCCGGATGCGGTGAAATTCTTCCATGACCCCGGCTCCTTCGTTGGACCGCGCTCTGCTTGGACGCCGCTTGCTCGGAACGCCTGCGCCGACTCGCGCCGCAGCAGCCGGCCGCGACGGCCTTGTTATCACGGGTTGCGGGCGCCGCCAGCAGCGATTGGCGCGTGCGCTTGCGCGCTGCGGCCAGATCGTCCTCGAGCTTGCTTCTGCTCGGCGTCGGTGAGCACCGTGCTCGAGCGCGGCGGCGGCATGTCGTGGACGGCCGGATAGGGCGCGCGGCGTTGCCGGCCGTTGCGGGGTGCCCTCGGGCAAGCCGCCGGCCGCGGCCGGCATGTGGTCGCCGATGGTGCCGACCGAGCAGCCCGCGAGAATCAGCGAGGCGCCGCCAAAAGCAGCGCTGCGGCGACCAGAGCGCGCCGCGACCAGTGCGTGACTGCGATATCGACATCATGCCCGGTCCGGCCGCCGCTTGCGGCCATTCGTCCAGGCCGCTCGGCCCGTTCCCCCTCGAAGGTGAAATTGGCTGCCAATTCAAGCAATTGCACGTACGAGCTGTAGTGGTCCAATATGACCAAAGCAAGGTTAAGGCGCACGTCTGCGACCTCGGCGCGCGCTAGCCGGCACCGCACGGCGTTGTCCCGCAGGGCGTATGATGCGTCTTGCGACGGTCACGAGTAAAGTCCATCTGAGACACCTCGCAGGCCGTGCCGGGCCCACGCCAGAACCGCGAATTGAGGCGCTACCGTGAGAGCCCCGTCAGAACCGGTCAAAGGCGGCTCCGCCGACATGGAGGAGTTCGCGCACAACGTTGCCCGCATCGTCGAGGAGGGCGGCAAGGCGCTCGCCGCCTATCTCAAGCCGCGCGAGGAAGGCCGCGTCGACGACCAGTATGCCGAGGTCACCGACGTGGTCAAGACGCTCGGCCAGGTCGCCGAATACTGGCTGCGCGATCCGCAGCGCGCGCTCGAGCTGCAATCGAGCCTGGGCAAGGCCTATCTCGACCTCTGGGCCAATGCGGTCAAGCGCATGGCCGGCGAGACGGTCGAGCCGGTCGCCGCGCCCGATCCGCAGGGACAAGCGCTTCGCCGATCCGGAATGGTCGAGCAATCAGTTCTTCGATTTCCTCAAGCAGGCCTATCTGCTGACCGTGCACTGGGCCGAACCGGCTGGTGCAGGACGCCGAAGGGCTCGACCCGCACACGCATGCAGAAGGCCGAGTTCTACGTGCGCCAGATCGCCAACGCGATCGCGCCGTCGAACTTCGTGCTGACCAATCCGGAGCTGCTTGCGCGAGACGCTCGCTTCGAACGCCGACAATCTGGTGCGCGGCATGCACATGCTGGCCGAGGACATCCAGGCCGGTCACGGCGACCTCAAGATCCGCCAGTCCGACGCCAAGAAGTTCGAGGTCGGCCGCAATCTCGCGCTCACGCCCGGCAAGGTGATCTTCGAGAACGAGCTGATGCAGCTCATCCAGTACGCGCCGGCGACCGCAGACGGTGCTGCAAGCGGCCGCTCCTGATCGTGCCGCCCTGGATCAACAAGTTCTACATCCTCGATCTCACGCCGGAAAAATCCTTCATCAAGTGGTGCGTCGACCAGGGGCTCACGGTGTTCGTCATCTCCTGGGTCAATCCGGACGCGCACCTCGCCAAGAAGAGCTTCGAAGACTACATGCGCGACGGCCCGCTCGCGGCGCTCGACGTGATCGAGCAGGCGACCGGCGAGCGCAAGGTCAACGCCATCGGCTATTGCGTCGGCGGCACGCTGCTCGCCGCCACGCTCGCCTACATGGCGGCAAGGGCGACGACCGCATCGCGTCGGCGACGTTCTTCGCCGCGCAGGTCGACTTCACCCATGCCGGCGACCTGAAGGTGTTCGTCGACGAGGAGCAGATCGCGGCGCGCGAGCGCGAGATGGGCGAGCGCGGCTATCTCGAAGGCAAGAAGATGGCGACGGCCTTCAACCTGCTGCGCTCGAACGACCTGATCTGGCCCTACGTCATCAACAACTACCTCAAGGGCAAGGAGCCGGCGCCCTTCGACCTGCTCTACTGGAACTCGGACGCGACGCGGATGCCGGCGGCGAACCACTCGTTCTATCTGCGCAACTGCTATCTGGAGAACCGGCTCAGCAAGGGCGAGATGGTGATCGGCGGCAGCAGGCTCGATCTCAAGAGCGTGACGGTCCCGATCTACAATCTCGCCACCCGCGAGGACCACATCGCGCCGGCGAAGTCGGTGCTGCTCGGCTCGAAATTCTTCGGCGGGCCGGTGCGTTTCGTGCTGGCCGGCTCGGGCCACATCGCCGGCGTGGTCAATCCGCCCGACAAGATGAAGTACCAGTACTGGACCGGCCCCAAGCCCGGCCAGCGCCAATCTCGACGCGATGGCTCGCCAAGGCCAAGGAGCACGCCGGCTCGTGGTGGCCGGACTGGCTCGAATGGATCAAGGCGCAGGATGCGACCGAGGTTCCGGCGCGCGAGCCCGGCGGCGGCATGCTCGCGCCGATCGAGGACGCGCCTGGAAGTTATGTTAAGGTCAGAGACTAACCTTACGGGGCCTTGACGCACTCTTTGCAATCGACCTTATTTGCAGCGACCTTATCTGTCTCGCAAATGACCTTTCTGATCGGCAAAGGACCTTATCGCTAACGACGAGGTGCCCACTTCCGAGATAAAGTGCGACCGGGCAAGGCCAGTCAGCTCACAGTGGAGAAGTGCAATGCGTCTCAACATGCTGCTCTCGGTCGTCGCCGCGGCGACCCTCTCGGCCGGCCCAGCGCTCGCGCAGGACCTCACCGGCACGCTCAAGAAGATCAAGGACACCGGCACGATCACGCTCGGCCATCGCGAATCCTCGGTGCCGTTCTCCTACTACGACGACAGGCAACAGGTCGTCGGCTACGCCATGGACCTCTGCGCACCGGATCGTCGAGGCGGTGAAGAGCAGATCTCAAGCTCGCCAAGCTCGACGCCAAGCTCAATCCGGTCACCTCGGCCACCCGCATTCCGCTGATGGCGAACGGCACCATCGATCTCGAATGCGGCTCGACCACCAACAATCTCGAGCGGCAGAAGCAGGTCTCCTTCACCATCACCCATTTCGTCACCGCCAACCGCTTCGTGTCGAAGAAGTCGGCCAACCTGAAGACGGTCGAGGACCTCAAGGGCAAGACCATCGTATCGACCTCGGGCACGACCAACATCAAGCAGATCACCGAGATCGGCGCGCAGAAGGGTCTCAACCTCAACATCCTCGCCGCCAAGGACCACGCCGAGGCGTTCCTGATGGTCGAGACCGGCCGCGCCGCCGCCTTCGTGATGGACGACATCCTGCTCTACAGCCTGGTCGCCGGCTCGAAGGCGCCGCAGGACTACGTGATCTCCGCCGACGCGCTGTCGGTCGAGCCCTACGGCATCATGCTCCGCCGCGAGGACGCGCCGTTCAAGAAGGTGGTCGATGAGGCCATGATCGCGACCTACGGAGCGGCGCGATCAACGCGATCTACGACAAGTGGTTCCTCAAGCCGATCCCGCCCAAGAGCATCAACCTCAATGTGCCGATGAGCGACGCCTTCAAGAAGGTGATCGCCAGTCCGACCGACAGCGGCGATCCGGCGGTGTACTGACTGTAGTTCGGGTCAGGCCGGGTCAGGTCGAGTCTTCGCGAGCCAAGCCTCGGTGCTAATCGTGGATCTCGTGACGACTCGACCCGACGTGCGAAGCATGACCTGACTGGGGGCCGGCGTGAACTACAACTGGAACTGGGGCATCTTCTTCCAGACGTCGCCCGACGGCGTGCACACCTATCTGGAGACGCTGCTGCTCGGCACCGGCTGGACGCTCGCGACCGCGCTGACCGCCTGGTGCCTGGCGCTCGGCTTCGGATCGCTCGTCGGCGTCATCCGCACCACGCCCTATCCCTGGCTGGTGCGGCTCGGCAACGCCTATGTCGAGCTGTTCCGCAACATCCCGCTGCTGGTGCAGATGTTCCTCTGGTACTTCGTGCTGCCGGAGGTGGTGCCGACCGCCATCGGAGACTGGCTCAAGCAGCTTCCGAACGCCTCGTTCTACACCGCCGTGGTCGCGCTCGGCTTCTACACCTCGGCGCGCGTCGCCGAGCAGGTGCGCGCCGGCATCCTGAGCCTCGCGCGCGGCCAGCGCATGGCCGCGCTCGCGCTCGGCCTGACGCTGCCGCAGACCTACGTCTACGTGCTGCTGCCGATGGCCTATCGCATCATCCTGCCGCCGCTGACGTCCGAATTTCTCAACATCATCAAGAACAGCGCGGTCGCGCTCACCATCGGACTGATGGAGCTGACCGCGCGCGCCCGCGCGATGCAGGAATTCTCGTTCCAGGTGTTCGAGGCCTTCACCGCCGCGACCATCATCTACATCGTCATCAACATCATCGTGACCTTCGGCATGCGCGAGGTCGAGCGTCGCATGGCAGTGCCCGGACTGATCGGCGCCAAACCCGCGGTCGGCCGCGCACTGAGGCGGATCGATGTTCTCGAATTTCGACTTCGACGTCATCATTCGCTCGCTGCCGTATCTGTTCTACGACGGCATGACCTTCACGCTCACGCTGACCGCGTTCGCGACCGTCGGCGGCGTCATCTTCGGCACGCTGCTCGCGATGATGCGGCTGTCGGGCTTTGCGCCGCTCTCGCTGCTCGCGGCCGGCTACGTCAACCTGATGCGCTCGGTGCCGCTGCGTGCTGATGATCTTCTGGTTCTATTTCCTGGTGCCCTATATCGGCCAATGGATCACCGGCGCGGAGCGGCCGGTCCAGGTCGGAGCCTTCCTTTCGTCGCTCATCACCTTCACGCTGTTCGAAGCCGCCTATTTCGCCGAGATCATGCGCGCCGGCATCCAGTCGATCCCGCGCGGACAGGTGGCGGCGGCGCAGGCGCTCGGCATGACCTATCCGCAGACGATGGGCTACATCGTGCTGCCGCAGGCCTTCCGCAACATGACTGCCGGTGCTGCTCACGCAGACCATCATCCTGTTCCAGGACACCTCGCTGGTCTACGTGCTCTCGATCACCGATTTCCTCGGCGCGGCATCGAAGGTGGCGCAGCGCGACGGGCGCCTGGTGGAGATGTATCTGTTCGCGGCCATGGTCTATTTCGTGATCTCGTTCGCGGCCTCGCTGCTGGTGCGCCGGCTGCAGAGCCGGATCGCGATCATCCGCTGAGCACGTTCCGAAAGTGACGCCCATGATCACCATGCACAAGGTCAGCAAGTGGTACGGGACTTCCAGGTGCTCAAGGACTGCTCCACCGAGGTCGCCAAGGGCGAGGTGGTGGTGGTGTGCGGCCCGTCGGGCTCGGGCAAATCGACGCTGATCAAGTGCGTCAACGGCCTCGAGCCGTTCCAGGAGGGCACCATCACCGTTGCCGGCATTTCCGTCGGCGACCGCAAGACCGACCTGCCGAAGCTGCGCGCCCGCATCGGCATGGTGTTCCAGCATTTCGAGCTGTTTCCGCACCTCACCGTGATGCGCAACCTCGAGCTCGCGCAGGTCAAGGTGCTCGGCCGCGGCCAGGATGAGAGCGCAGAAGCGGGGCATGCGCCTGCTCGAGCGCGTGGGCCTGCACCGCGCATGCCAGCAAGTATCCGGGCGAGCTCTCCGGCGGCCAGCAGCAGCGCGTCGCGATCGCGCGCGCGCTCGCGATGGACCCGATCGCCATGCTGTTCGACGAGCCGACCTCGGCGCTCGATCCCGAGATGATCAACGAGGTGCTCGACGTGATGGTGGCGCTCGCGACCGAGGGCATGACCATGATGGTGGTGACGCACGAGATGGGCTTCGCCCGCAAGGTCGCCCATCGCGTCGTGTTCATGGACAAGGGCGAGATCGTCGAGGACGCGCCCACCGCCGACTTCTTCGGCAAGCCGCGCAGCGAGCGCGCGCAGCTCTTCCTGTCGAAGATCCTGCAGCATTGAGCGGCGCCGCCAGTTCTACTCGCCGATCTTGATTCCGGCGTCCTTGATCACCTTCGCCCATTGCGCCGTCTCCGACGTGATGACGGCCGCGAATTCCGCCGGCGTGCCGGCCACGACCTCCATGCCCAGCTCATCCAATCGCTTGCGCACCTCGCCCTGAGCCAGCACCCACGCGGTCTCGCGGTTGAGCTTGTCGACGATCGCACGCGGCGTGCCGGCCGGCGCCATCAGGCCGAACCATGCGCTCGCGTCGAATCCGGGGAAGCCGGCCTCGATCATGGTCGGCACGTCGGGCGCCGCCGCGGCGCGCCGCGGCGACGTGACGGCGATGGGCCGCACCTTGCCGTCCCGCACCAGCCGAAGCACGACCGAGATGTTGGGGAATGCCATGGTGATGCGCCCGGCGAGCAGGTCCGGCAACACCGCCGGCATGCCGCGATAGGGAACCGGCTGGATGTCGACGCCGGCCCTCGCCTTGAACAGCTCGCCGGCGAGCTGCGCGGGGGTGCCGACGCCGGCGTGACCGAACGTGAGCCGGCCCGGCTGCCCGCGGGCAAGCGTAACAAGCTGTTCCACGTCCCTCGCCGGCACGTCGTTGTTGACCACCAGGATGATCGGCATGGCGACCGCGAGCGAGACCGGCGCCAAGTCCCTGACCGCGTCATAAGGCAGTTTGTCGTAGAGGCTCGGATTGATGACGATGGCGTTGCTGGCCATCACCAGCGTGTAGCCGTCGGGCTCCGCCTTGGCGGCGCGATCGATCGCGATGTTGCCGCCGCCGCCGGTCACGTTCTCGACCACGACGGATTTGCCCCAGACCTCGGAGAACTTGTCGGCCAGCAACCGAGCCGCGACATCGGGTGGGCCGCCGGGCGGAAACCCGACGAGAATCCGTATCGCCCTGTCCGGGTAGTCCGCCTGCGCGAGGACGCCGGCCGGCGCCAGCAGTGACGCCAAGACAACGAGCGCAAGTCCGCAAATCGACTTCATCGTCATGGTTCTTTCACTGCGCGCCGCAGTGGTTAGCGCGAGACGGACTATCTCGCTGAATACTCATATTACAGGTTTACGGCGCGTTATGATTCTACAGAATAAAGATGCAAATCACAGCCCACGCGGGCGCCCATGAGGTGGCGAGAATTCATCGCGATGCCTCAGTCAGAATGAGTGGGCGCCTGAGCCAACCAGAAGGTCGCTTATGCTTAAGATTTCCCTTGCCGTCGCCTGCACCGCCAGCGTCTTCGCGACCTGCGCTGTCGCCGAGGAGTTTCCATCGAAGCCCGTCAGCTTGATGATGCCCTACGCCGCGGGTGGGCCGGGCGACACGATCACCCGCGCAATCGGCCAGGGCATGGGCAAGGTTTTGGGCCAGCAGTTCCTGGTCGAGAACGTCGCCGGAGCGGGCGGCACGATCGGCACCGCCAAGGTGGCCGCCGCGGCGCCCGACGGCCACTCGCTGCTCGTGATGCACTTCGGCCACGCGGCCAACGCCGCCTTCTATCCCAAACTCCGCTACGACCCGATCAGGGATTTCGAGCCGATCGGGATGGTCGCGGAGTCGCCGATGGCGTTCGTCGCCCGGAAAGACTTTCCCGCCGGCGACTTCAAGGAGTTCGTTGCGAATGTGATCGCGGGCAAGGAGAAGGTGACCAACGGTCACTCCGGCCTCGGGTCGGCATCGCATCTCTGCAGCTTGTTGTTCCTGAACGCAATCGAGACGACGGTCACCACCCTGCCCTACAAAGGCTCGGCGCCGGCGATGAACGACCTTGTGGAAGGCCAGCTCGACTTCATGTGCGACCAGACGCTCAGCATTCTTCCGCCGGCAAGAGCCGGCAAGATCAAAGCCTATGCGGCGACGACCAAGGCGCGGATCGCGGCGGCTCCGGATCTGCCGACGGCGGCCGAGGCGGGCTTGCCGGGCTTCGAGATCACCGTCTGGTTCGGCATGTATGCGCCCAAGGACACGCCGAAGCCCGTGATCGACAAGCTGTCCGCGGCGCTGCGGGAGGCGCTCAAGGACCCCGAGGTCAAGTCCAAGCTCGCCAATTCGGGTGCCGAGACGGTCCCAACGGAGCGGGCCCAGCCCGAGGCACTGCGCGCCCATCTCAAGTCGGAAATCGACAAATGGGTGCCGATCATCAAGAAGGCGGGCGTGCAAGCCGAATAGCTCGACTTGCTACGGGTCTCCTTTCTTTCTTCTGGCAAGCGCGACTTGGCCGGCGTTACACTGATCCGCGACGCGCCGGCTCGGCGAGCCGTCTCGACCCGGACAGAAAGGCAATGAGCATGCTTGCGCTGCGACCCAATTGCGAATGCTGCGACAAGGACCTGCCATTCGACGCGCCCGACGCCATGATCTGCACGTTCGAGTGCACGTTCTGCCGCGATTGCGTTGAAGGGAAGCTCGGCGGCCGCTGCCCCAACTGCGGCGGCAACTTCGCGCCGCGCCCGATCCGGCCCGCGGAGAAGCTCGCAAAATACCCGCCTTCGACCACGCGGGTGTTCAAGCCGCAAGGCTGCGGCAAGGCGGCGTGAAGCCGGCCTGACAGCGTATCATTTTTTTCTTTTTGTACTATCGTCGCGTCCCCGCCCCGCACATCACGAGCCGGAACCCTCCGTGCGTGCGTGCAGGCCCATCGCGAGTAAGGCCGCGCCGCCGAGGATCATGTTGATCGCGACGAGCAGCCCCATCGTCCAGGCGGAAGTTCCCGGAAGATCGAAGATGATGATGCTGGCCAACACGATGTCGACCACGCCGCTCACCAGCATCCAGGCCCAGCGACCGGAGAACTGTTTTCGGTGCTCGAAGGCGAACATGATCGACGCGCCGCCTTCGACCAGGAAGAACAGGACCAATATCAGGCGCAACGGACCCGCCTTCGCGAATGGCCATCCGATCAGACCGCCGTACAGGTCTTGCGATTTGTTCGCGATCAGCATCATACCCACGAGAATCGCGAGCAAAGCCGATATCAACGACCACCAGAAGCCGGGCGTCTTCCGCGCCCAGAACGTCGTTGCCAGACCAATGGCCCCGCTCACGAGAAAGAGCCAACCCAAGGTGACGGTCACCGCGGACGTGGCGATGGATGGAATGAATATCGCCAAGAGACCCAGCGCGATGAGGACCGCCCCCTCGACAGCAAAGACGACCCAATAGTCGTGCATCGATCTCGCGGCGGCGCTGTCCGAATAATGACTTGTGGTCATTTTATCTCCCCGTAGGAACTGTCGTTTTCCGCGCGCAGGCTGCGGATTCGACTGACCTTGTACCAGCATGAATTCGAGCAACTTTGATATCGATCAAAAGCCCGTCACGCGCGGCGGCCGTCTCGTCGGCCGTCTCTTGGGCAGTTCATCGTCATGACGGCGCTTTGATATTGCTCAAATGTATCGTCCGCGGCAGGAGGCAGAGTTCGGGCGGACACATGAGAGCGATCGGCGAGAAGCATTCACAGGATGAGTGATCATTTGTTCCTGCTTCTAGCCAGGTCGGCCGTTGGCCGGCCATGGTTGGTGCTGCTCGGGTCGCTCGTGCTGACGGGACTGGCGACCTACGCATCGATCGGGATCGGCATCAATACGAGCACCGAAGGCATCTTCTCCCCCAATGTCGAATTCATCCGCAATGTGCGCGCCTATGAGCGGGTCTTTCCGAGCAAGGGCGAGCCGATCGTCGCGGTGATCGACGCGCCGGACGCCGATCGTGCACAAGCTGCCGCGCTGAGCTTCGCCGACAAGCTGCGCGGCAATCCGCTCTTCCGGCACGTGGACGTGCCGGGGGCCGAGGCGTATTTCCGACGGGCCGGGCTTCTCTTCCTCGACGCGCGGCAACTCGAGAGCCTGCGCGAGCAATTGCGCAAAGCCGCACCCGCCCTGACGGTGCTGGCGAACGATCCGAGCCTGCTCGGGGTCTCCAAGTTCGTCGATCTGATCACGGTCGGCATCAGGTTCAATGTCGAGATACCACCGCAGCTGTCCCGTTTCGTCGACGAGCTGGCCAAGACCACGCGGCTCGAGGCCGCCGGCCAGCCGGCCACGCTGCCCTGGAATTCGCTGTTCGAATTCGGGGAGCTGCAGGAGCGCGGCAAGCAGCAATTCGTGCTCGCCTATCCCGTGTTCGACAAGACCACGGTCAAGCGTGTGGCGCCTGCGCTCGATGCCGCACGCGCGTCGGCCCGTGCCGTGGCGTCCGGCGACACCGGAGGCGACGTCCGAATCCGGCTGACCGGGCAGCCGACGCTCGACCAGCAGGAGCTCGACTCCGCCTTCTCGAGCGCCCTCTATGCCAGCCTGATCTCGTTCGCGGTCGTCGTCCTGACGCTCGTGCTCGGCATCAGGTCATGGCGTCTGATCCTGCTCCTGACCGTGACGATGGTCGTCGGCTCGGTGTGGACGTCCGGGCTCGCCGCGATTGCGGTCGGCGAACTGAATTTGATCTCGCTTGCTTTCGCGGTCCTGTTTTTCGCCATCGGCGTCGATTTCGGCACGCATTTGGGCCTGCGCTACATGGAGCAACTGGCCGGCGCGAGCCCGCCGCAGGCCATCGCACGGTCGGTCGTCGGAGAAGGTCCGGCGATCGCACTCAGCGTGCTTTGCGCCTCGGTCGGTTTCCTGTCGTTCGTGCCGACCGACTATCTCGGGCTCGCACAGCTGGGCATCATTTCCGCGCTCGGCATGGTGGCGGCCTTTGCCGTCACCCTGGTCACGCTGCCGGCCATGCTCGCGGTCTGGCCGCCGAAAGGCAACGTGGGCCTGCAGGACCTTTCGCGGTTCTCTGCCTTCGTGCGTCGACGAGCCGGGCTGATCGTCGGCCTCGCAGTGTTGGGAACGCTGGCGGCCGCGGCCCTGGCTACACGAGCGCGCGTCAACGTGAACCCGCTCAACCTTCAGGACCCCAACACCGAGGCGGTCCAAGTCTATCGGGAGCTCGCGCGCGATCCCGCGACCTCGCCGTACGAGATCAACGTCACCGCACCCAACCTGCAAACCGCGCGCGATCTTGCCGATCGGCTGCGCGGCGTGCACGGCGTCGCACAGGTTCGCACTGTGGAGACCTTCATTCCTGCCGATCAGGAGCAAAAGCAGCCAGCGCTGGCGGCCATCAAGCAGCAGTTCAGCTCGATCGGCAAAGGCACGGCGCGCGAGCTCGGCGAGGCCGAGCTGCGCGAAGGGTTGATGAAGCTGCGCGGCAGCGCGAATACCCTTGCGGCCGCGTCGGCCAAGGCCAATCTGCCGTCCCTGAGCGCGGCCGCCAAGTCCGTCTCCGCCGCGCTCGATAGCTTTTCGGTGCAGCACGGGCCGGAATCGAACGGGCTCGACGAGTTGAACCGGGCGCTGGCAAACGGCCTGCCGACGTTGTTCGATCAACTGAGGCAGACGGCCCTGTCGGTGACGCTCGATGATCTGCCGACCGAATTTCGGCGCCAGTGGCTCGCACCGGACGGCACCGCGCGCGTTCAAGTGCTTCCGGCCGCAGAGGTCACCGATGGCGAGAAGATGCAGGCGTTCGCGGTCCGCATACAGACCGTCGCGCCAACCGCAACCGGCGTTCCCATTCTCATAAGCGAGGCCGCGAGGATCGTGCGCGAGTTGTTTGCGCAAGCGGTCCTCATCACGGCCGTCGCCATCATCTTGATCATCGTAGTGGTGCGGCGCCGCTTGTCGGATGTCATCCTGATCCTGACTCCACTCGTGCTGGCCAGCATTTGGACCGTCGCCGGTGCGGCCCTTCTAGGGCTGGCGTTCAATTTCGCGAACGTGATCGTGATTCCGGTTCTGCTCGGGGTCGGCGTCGCAAGCGCCATCCACGTCGTCTCCCGTGCCCGCGAAGCGGGCGAGACGGCCGGGAAGCGCGGGTTTCTCGAAAGCAGCACGCCGCGGGCAGTCCTGTTGACGGATGCCAACACGGCCCTGGCCTTCGCCGCGCTCGCGGTATCGTCACATCCGGGATTGTTCAGCCTGGGGATCCTGCTCACACTGGCCACCACGCTCTCGCTGGTCGCTTCGTTGATCGTATTGCCTGCGCTGCTCACGCTGCTCGAGCGCAAGCACGTCGCAGGCTTCTGATCGAGGCGGCGGTTGTGCGCCCCTATGAGGGAACCGAGTCGACGCCGAAATCGACCACGCGCGTGTCCAAGCCACAGGGAGGCGGTAAAGCGGCGTGAGCTTCAGTGCGGCCGCAGAAGCTCGGGCGGGTGCCACACCACCGTGCGCTTGCCGTTCTTGAACACCGCGAGCGGCTGAGAGATTTCGGCGATCGCCTGCTCGGGCGCTTGCGCGTCGATGACCACGACGTCGGCCGGGATGGCCGACCGCGAAACCGTAGTCCTTCGAGATTGAGCAGCCGCGCCGACATGTCGGTCAGCATGCCGAAGCATTCGCGAAGCTCCGCGGGCCGATCGACCTGCAGCACATTGGCATAGAGATTGGCCATGCGGATGAGCGAGCAGTCGCCGTAGGGCGTCGCCGGATTGAGGATGTTGTTGGAGGAGAGCGAGCAGTTCACGCCGTGCTCGATCAGCAGATTGGCATCGGCAACGCCGCGAACGACGGAATGATCCCGGTCGCGGCCCATGAGAAACAGGTCGGTGGTCGGCAGCACCGTGACCGCGACGCCGGTGTCGGCCAGGCTGCGCGCCAGCACCGCGACCTCGGCCGGCGGCAGCAGTGATAGCTTGGCCATGTGACCGACCACGACGCGGCCGCCGCGCCGGTATTTTTCCGTGAGCTCGCGCACGAGGTGGATGTTCATCGCATCCGGCGTCGGGCCGACATCGAGATGCATGTCGATATCGACATCGAACTCGCGCGCCAGCTCGAAGATGCGACGGATCTGGCCGGCCTCGTCGGTGTCGTAGCGCGGCGCGCCGCCGATCACCTTGGCGCCGCGCTTGAGGCCCTCGACCAGCAGCTCCTCGGTGCCGGGATAGCTGATCAGTCCTTCCTGCGGAAACACGCAGATCTCGATGTCGATCGCCCATTTGTAGTCGGCGATCAGCGACTGCACGCCGTCGAAACCGCGCATGCCGATGCCGGGATCGACCTCGACCTGCGTGCGCATGCGGGTCGTGCCGTGCTTGATGCACTCTTCGAGCGTGCGCTCGGCCCGCGCACGCACGTCCTCGACCGTCATGCTCTGTCTTCAGAGGCGTGACGCCCTTGACCGGGCTGAGCTGGCTGCGCTCCTGCGGCGCGCAACGGTCGATGATGCGTGACTTGTCGAGATGGATGTGCGTCTCGATCAGGCCGGGGCAGACGAGGTGTCCCCCGGCGTCATAGACGTCGGCCTCGGCGGCAAGTCCCCGCTCGATCGCGACGATGCGACCCTGCTCGATCCCGATGTCGAAGGGCCCATCCGACGGACGATCGGAGAGCCGCGCGTTGCGGATGACGAGGTCCACGGGCTTGCGCTCCTTCTCACTCGGCCTTGATGTTGGCGGCCTTGATCAGCGGCCACCATTTCTCGATCTCGGCCTTGTGGTGGGCGGCGAGCGCCTCCGCGGTCTGCTGCTCGCGCGGCGGAATCTCCTGGCCGAGGCCGGCCAGCCGCTCGCGGACGGCCGGATCGGCGAGCGCATCCATGGCGGCGGCGGTGAGCTTGCGAATGACCTCCGGCGGCGTGCCCTTCGGCACCCACATTCCGTACCAGGTGGAGATGTAGACCCCGGGCGCGCCGGCCTCGTCGACCGTGGGGATGTCGGGCGCCGCGGCCAGACGCTTGTCGGACGTGACGGCGTAGGCCTTGACCTGTCCGCTGCGCACGTGCGGCAGCGCGGTGATGGCCTGGTCGAAGGTCAGATCGATGTGCCCGGCCACCAGGTCGCGCATGATCTCGGAGGAGCCGGCGCGATACGGCACGAACTGGAAGCTCGTGCCGGTGACGTTCTGGAAGTAGACGCCGCTGACGTGCTGGCCCGCGCCGGGGCCGGCGGTGCCCTGCGTCGCCTTGTCCGGGTTGGCCTTGAGCCAGGCGATCAGCTCTTTCAGGTTCGTTCGCCGGCAGATCCTTTCTTGCCACGACCACGTAGGGATTGCTCGGCAGGCGCGCGACCGGCTCGAAATCCTTCAGCACGTCGTAGGGCAGCGTGTAGATGGCGCCGTTGACCACGTGCGAGGGCCAGTTGCCGATGCTGACGGTGTAGCCGTCGGGGGCGGCGCGCACGGCGCGGCCGACCCCGATGGTGCCCGACGCGCCGGTGACGTTCTCGATGACGACCGGCTGTCCGAGCGACTTCCGCATCGGCTCGCTCAGGCGTGCGCGCCAGCGTATCGACCGGCCCGCCGGCGCCGAACGGCACGATCAGGGTGACCGGATGGGACGGATACGGCTGCGCCGCCGCGGCGCCTGCGAATGCGAGGATGGCGATGGCCAAGCCGAGGGACAGTCTTCTCACGTTACACCCCATGATCGCGTCGTCCCGGCCAGCAACAATAACGGCGTTCGCGATCGAAAGCCAAATCGAAAGCCGACCGACCGGCCGCCTAATCGAGCGGCCCATATGCGCCGTCTTGGCGCACCGGAAGATCGAGATAGTGCCCTTTCACAGGACCCCGACGTGTTATCGTGCTGGCACGTGATTTGCGTCTCAGCCCGACAGGGGGCGTTCATGCTCAAGACCACCATTGCCGTCGCGTGGGCCGGTTGTGTCATCGCGACCGGCGCGGTCGCGCAGGAGTTTCCGTCGAAGAACGTGACGTTGATGATGCCCTATGCCGCGGGCGGGCCGGGCGACATGATCACCCGCACGATCGGCCATGGCATGAGCAAGGCCTTGGGCCGGCAGGTTCTGGTCGAGAATGTCGCCGGAGCGGGCGGCACGATCGGCACCGCCAAGGTCGCCGCCTCCGCGCCCGACGGCCACTCGCTGCTGGTGATGCATTTCGGCCATGCGGCCAACACGGCGCTCTATCCGAACCTCCGCTACGACGCGATCAAGGATTTCGAGCCGATCGGGATGATCGCGGAATCGCCGATGGCGTTCGTGGCGCGGAAGGATTTTCCAGCCGCCGATTTCAAGGAATTCGTCGGCAAGGTGAAATCGGGCAAGGACAAAGTAACCCTCGGTCACGCCGGCATCGGGTCGGCATCGCAGCTCTGCAGCCTGTTGTTCCTGAGCGCAATCGACACGACGGTCACCACCCTCCCCTACAAAGGCACGGCGCCGGCGCTGAACGACCTGTTGGGCGGCCAGTTCGATTTCATGTGCGACCAGACGCTCAACGTTCTTCAGCCGGTCAACGCCGGCATGATCAAGGCCTATGCGGCGACGACCAAGACGCGGCTCGCGGCCGCTCCGAATTTGCCGACGGCTGCCGAGGCGGGTTTGCCGGGCTTCGAGATCACGGTCTGGTTCGGCATGTATGCGCCGAAGGACACGCCGAAGCCCGTGGTCGACAAGCTCTCCACGGCGCTGCAAGAGGCGCTCAAGGACCCCGACGTCAAGTCCAGGTTCGCCGCTTCGGGCGCGGAGACAGTGGCGACGGAACGGGCGCGGCCCGAGGCGCTGCGGGCCCATCTCAGGTCGGAAATCGACCGATGGGGGCCGATCATCAAGAAGGCGGGCGTGCAGGCCGAATAGCCGTTCGGCCGCCGCGCCGTTGGATCGCGGGTCAGCCCCGCCTTGCGCCCGTCGGTGCCGGTCGAAAAACCGCAGGCACGATCAATGGCGCGACTGCCATGCCGAGGTCGCGGCCGCGATTCCGGCGGCTTCACAAACCTCTTCCAACGAACCTGCCGAGCAGAGTATTCTTCACGCCATGACCAAGCTTTTGGAAAAAGCTCTCAAAGCCGTGCGCCAACTGCCTCCGGACAGCCAGGATGAAATCGCGCGTGCCATGCTCAATTTGGCGGGCGACGATGGCGAGCCGGAGGAGATAGACCCGGCGCATCTGCCCGACGTGCTGGAAAGCCTAGCGCAAGCCAAGCGCCGCGAGTTTGCAACCGACGCCGAGGTCGAGGCCGCCTTCCGCCGCTTCGATAGATGAAGCTTCGCTTCACGCCGCGCGCGACTGCGAATCTCATCGCGATCGCCGACTACATCCACGCGCACAATCCGGCGGCGGCCCGACGCGTGCGTGCCGCCATCTATGACAGCCTGCAAAATTTGATCTTGTTTCCGCACGTCGGCCGAAAGCAGAAGGCCGAAGGCGTGCGCAAGTTCGTGACGCGAAAATATGCCTACCTCGTCTATTACACGGTCGATGAAGCAACCGAGGAAATCGTGATTCTCAATGTGAAGCACCCGGCGCGCAGGCGCGAGCACGAAGATGCGTGACCTCGCTTGGCACCCCCCTCTCGTTAGCAAATACGTATCGTCGGCTATTTTGCCCCGCGCATCACGTGATAGCTCAGCTCCCCGGGATCGGTGAGGTCGGGCACCTTCCAGCCGTCGAGATCGTATTCCGCCATGCACTCCTCGGCGAAGCCCTTGAAGCGGTCGGCGTTGCCGGAGGCCTGCGCGCCGAACAGGCAGTAGCGGCGGATTTCCTCGGTCGAGCCGCCGTAGTTGATCTCGTAGAGCTCGTGGCGGCCGCCGAACTCGGTCGCCATGCAGTCCCACAGCAGCTTGAGCAGCTTCACGCGCTCCTCGGCCTTGTAACCGTTTGAGCCGCGAAGGTAGCGATCGAGATACGGACGGATCTCGGGGTTCTTGAAATCGCTGGCGTGCGAGTTGAGATAGATCAGCCCCGAGGCGACGGTCTGCTCGATGATGTACTTGATCTTGGTGTAGGCCATGGTGGCGATGATGGCGTAGGCGTTGCCGGGATCCATATTGGGCAGCAGATAGTCGCCGATCCACGGCTTGGGATCCCGCACCATGGCATCGGACAGCGCCCAGAACAGGTTGCGCCACGCGATCACCTCGCCGACGTTGGCCTGCACGCCGCGATAGTCCTTGGTGCCGGCGGCCTCGACCGCCTTGAGCAGCAAGCCCGCGATGAAATCGAGCTTGACCGCGAGCCGGGTGCAACCGTGCACCACGAACCTCGGCAAAAAGCCGGTGCGTGGGAAGAAGTTGTTGGCCTTCTCCACGTCGCCGTAGACGAACACGTTCTCCCAGGGCACCAGCACCTTGTCGAGGATGAAGACCGCGTCGTTCTCGTCGAGCCGGCTCGACAGCGGGTAGTCGAAGGGGCTGCCCATCGCGGTCGCCGACATCTCGTAGGAGGTGCGGCAGATGAACTTGACGCCCGGCGTGTTGGTCGGGACCATGAACACGACCGCGAATTTCTTGTCCTGCACCGGGATCAGCCCGTGATGCGCCACGAACGTGTAGTTGGTGAGCACCGATCCGGTGGCCACCACCTTCGCTCCCGACACGACGATGCCCGCGTCGGTCTCCTTCTCCACGTGGCAGCAGACGTCGCCGACCTCGTTCGGCGGGCGGTCGCGGTCGACCGGCGGATGGATGATGGCGTGATTGATGAAGGGCACGCGCTCCTGGCTGAACTTGTACCAACGCCGCGCATTCTCCTGATACGGATCGTAGAAGTCGGCGTTGGCGCCGAGCGTCGCCAGGAACGCGGCTTTGTAGTCGGGCGCGCGGCCCATCCAGCCGTAGGTGAGCTTTGCCCATTCGGCGATGGCGTTGCGGCCGGCGATCGTCTCCTCGAGCGTTTTCGGCGCCTTGAAGAAGGCATGCGTCATCCCGCCGTTGCCGGTATCGGTCGGCAGCAGGATCTTGTCCTTGCGCTTGGGATCGTGCAGCGCATCGTAGAGCCTCGCCACCATCCTCGCGGTGTTGCGGAAGGCCTGGTGCGTGGTGACGTCTTTCACCCGCTCGCCGTAGATGTAGACCTCGCGGTGGTCGGAGAGCGAAGCGAGATATTCGGCACCGGTTTGCGGGGACGCGACCTTGACCTTGCCCGTGGTCTCAGGCTTGGCGGCGAATGCTTCCGGAGTTTCGGCGCGAGCAGCGGCAGCTTTGGCCATCGGTCCCTCCCCTACATTCTGTTCGATTATCGAACTTATGTACGATGTGCGAACGAACGATATGTTGACGCTGGAGCGAAGACAAGTTCGCGAAAGCTTGTCGCTGGTCAGCACCGGGATCGGATGACGAAGCGAAGCAGGCATCGGGAAGCGTGCGCAGCAAGAGCTTTAAACTATAACTTGTATCTCAAAAATATACATCTTTTAGTTGACAATCGCCGCATGTTCAATCAGACTGGAGCTTGAAATCACAACGTCCATGCAGTCGAGGCGTGTCCCGCGCCGGACCGGCGTCGGGTCGCAATGCCCGACCTTAACTTTCCAGGAGCGACAGCCATGGCCAAGGGAATGCGTTCAACGGCAATTCACCGCGACGAGTTGGGCGGCGCCGCCCTTGGGATGGGGCTCGATCAGGACGGCGCGGTTCCGCTGCGCGAATTGAATCCCGAGCGGGCGGCACGGCGCATTCTCAACGAGCTGGTCGGCGGCGCAGGCGACGCGACGATCGCCGCCACGGAGTCAGCCGGGGCCGCGGCCGAGTACAAGAGCTTGGGCGTCGAAAAGATTCCCTTCACCGATACGCAGGCGGTGAAGTTCCGGCAGCAATTTCACAAGATTCCGGTCTACGGCTCGCTCGTCACGGTCGAGCTGGACCGTCAGAACAATTTCATGGCTGTGAACTCCTCGATCGGCGAGCCGACCGGCGTCGATCCGGTGGCGACGCTGTCGCCGGCCCAGGCCCTCGAGCGGGTCCGGCAATGGGCCGGCTATGGCGATCGTCCGCTGGTGCAGCCGGCTCGATTGAATTTCTACTTCGATCAAAAGACGGATCGCTGGCGCCTGGTTTATGTCGTCGAGGACGTGCTGCGGTACAGCCCGCGCAGGCCGCAAGCGACCGAGAGTGTGACGGCGCTGCCGGAATATTCCGATTTCGTCCTCGATGCCCACACGGGTGACCTCGTTGACGAGCTTCCGCGCACGCAAACCATGGCGGAAACCGACGCGCAGCAGGCCGCGGCAGACAGCCTCGGTGCAACGCGCAACGTGCAGGTAGTGTCCGACAGCGTGGCAAATGCGAGCAGACTGCATGATCGGCAGCGCAACGTGCACACGCATGATTTCGGCTTCGGTGACACGTTCCTGCAGGCCGGCAACTTGCCCGGACCTTATGCCAAGAATCCTCCCACCCCGTGGGATCCGGGCGCAGTCAGCGCCCACGCGAACGCCGTCGAAGTGGCGGAGTTCTTGAAGCAGGTCCTGCTCCGGGACGGACTCGACGGCAACGGAGGCAAGATCGTCTCATCCGTGAACTGCGTGCGTTTCGGCCAGAGCTCCGGGCGAGAATGGCGAAACGCCGCGCGTATCCCGGGTCAGATGATCTACGGTCAGCGCCAAGTGAACGGCCAGTTCCGCTCCTATGCGGCAGCCTTGGACGTGGTGGCGCATGAATTGCTGCACGGCCTGACGGACAATACCGCGCGGCTCCAGTACCGATTCCAGTCCGGCGCGCTGAACGAGTCCTATTCCGATATCTTCGGCATCATCGTATCGAACATCAACAAACCCGACATCGGCACCTGGAGCTGGGAGATCGGCGAGGACTTGACCGAAACGGGGTTGCCGATACGCGACATGCGCGATCCGACCAGATTCAATCAGCCGGCGCACATGAACAACTACCGGAATCTCCCGGAAGACGAGGACAGCGGGGGCGTGCATACCAACAGCGGCATTCACAACAAGGCGGCCTTCAATATCCTGAATGCCAAATCGGCGGCCGGCGAGCATCTTTTCACCGCCGTGGAGGTCGCTCGCCTGTTCTATATGACGCTGGTCAATCGCCTCACCGCGACCTCCGAGTTCATCGACGCGAGACAAGGCACGGTGTTGTCGGCACGCACTCTCTTTCAGAACGATCCGAAGCGCGACGAGAAAATTGCCGCGGTTCAAAAAGCCTTCGACGACGTCGGGATCGTGGAGCCTGCCGTGGCCTGACGAACTCTTACGGCAGGCCCACTGCTCTGAAGGTTGACGACGCGCCTCGTCAATTGAACGCGGATTACGCGACGAACGGCGAGATCTGCGCGGCGACCGCGCGCAACTCCGGCAGGAACTTGTCGCGCATCTCGTTGCGGGTGGTGCGCGTCGAGTGAGTGCTCAGATTGAGGCCGGCGACGACCTGGTTCTGCCGGTCCACGACCGGCACGGCGATCGAGCGCAGGCCGCGCTCGAGCTCCTCGTCGACGATCGAGAAGCCCTGCTCGTGATCGTCGCGGATGCGGTCGAACAGCGCCTGCAGGTCGGTGATGGTGCTGGGCGTCATCGGCTCGATGCGGACCGATTTCAGCCGCCGCCAGATTTCGGAGGGATCGAGAAAGCCGAGCTGCACGCGCCCCATCGACGAGTGGAACGCCGGCAAGCGGCTGCCGACCGCCACCGCGACCGACATGATGCGCCGCGTCGGCACGCGCGCGACATAGACGATCTCGGTGCCCTGCAGGATCGCGGCCGAGCAGGATTCACGAAGCCGCTCGCTGAGCTCCTTCATCAGCGGCACCGCGCGCTCGATCCAGGTCTGGGTGGCGAGATAAGCGAAGCCGAGCTGAAGAATATTCGGCGACAGCGAGAACTGGCGGCCGCGCTGCTCGACATAGCCGAGGTCGGCGAGCGTGCGCAGGATACGCCGCGCGGTCGCGCGCGAGACATTGGCGGCGAGCGCCGCTTCCGACAGCGTCATCGCCGGCCGCTGGCGGCCGAACAGGCCGAGCACGGCGAGCCCCTTGGCGAGGGTCGCCATGTACTCCTTGTCGTCGGGCCCGGAGGCGGCGGTCTTGTTGCGCGTGAGCATGTCGTCGGCGATTGACTCGGATACGGTGCGTCCTAAGATGCGCTGTGTACGCATAACGAACTATTGTTCGATAATCGAACTCGGCCCGACTGGTCAACCCAAATCAAAGCGCCGGCGCCCGCACGAGCGCCGACGGTCGGATCGCCGATCACAGGGGAGGCTCGCATGATCCGCCGGGATTCCAATTCCGCTTTGAACCGCCGATCGCTGGTGAAAGGCGCCATCGCAACCGGCGCCGCGCTCGCCGCCACGCCGGTGTTCGCGCCGGCGGTGCGCGCCGCCAAGACCCTGAAGCTCGGCTATGTCAGCCCGCAGACCGGCCCCCTCGCCGCTTTCGCCGAGGCCGACAATTTCGTGATCTCGAATTTCCTCAACACCGTGCGCGGCGGCCTCAAGATCGGCAACGAGAGCTATCCGGTCGAGGTGGTGGTCAAGGACAGCCAGTCAAACCCCAACCGCGCCGCCGACGTGGCGCGCGAATTGATCGTGGGCAGCAAGATCGACCTGATGCTGGTGGCGTCGACGCCGGAGACCACCAATCCGGTCTCCACCATGTGCGAGGTCGAGGAGACGCCATGCATCTCGACGGTCGCGCCATGGCAGCCCTACTTCATCGGCCGCCAGCAGAACCCCGGTAATCCCGCCTCCTGGAAGCCGTTCAACTCCACCTTCCATTTCTTCTGGGGACTGGAAGACGTGATCGCCGTCTTCACCAACATGTGGGGGCAGATCGCGACCAACAAATCGGTCGGCGGCCTCTTCCCCAACGACGGCGACGGCAATGCCTGGGGTGACAAGCAGGTCGGCTTTCCGCCGACACTCGACAAGCTCGGCTACAAGCTCACCGATCCCGGCCGCTACCAGAACCTCACCGACAATTTCACGGCTCAGATCACCGCGTTCAAACGTGACGCGTGCGAGATCGTGACCGGCGTGGTGCTGCCGCCGGATTTCACCACGTTCTGGAACCAGGCGAGCCAGCAGGGCTTCAAGCCCAAGATCGCCTCGGTCGGCAAGGCGCTGCTGTTCCCGGTGGCGGTCGAGGCGCTCGGGCGCAACGGCAACAATCTCTCCACCGAGGTCTGGTGGTCACCGAGCCATCCGTTCAAGTCGTCGCTCACGGGCCAGTCGGCGCGCGAGATCGCGACAGCCTATGAGCAGGCGACCCGCAAGCAATGGACGCAGCCGATCGGCTTCGTGCACGCGCTCTTTGAAGTGGCGGTCGACGTGCTCAAGCGCTCCGCCGCCAAGAATGATCCCAAGGCCACGGTCGCGGCCATCGCCGCCACCAAGCTCGACACCGTGGTCGGGCATATCGAGTGGAGCGGCAAGGAGTTGCCGCCGTTCGCGCAGAAGAACATCGCCAAGACGCCGCTGGTCGGCGGCCAGTGGCGGCTGCGCGAGGGCTCGAAATACGACATCGTCATCACCGACAACAAAACCGCGCCGGCGATCCCGGTCGGCGGCAAGATGGAGCCGATCGGCTGACGGCCAGCAAGCGGACAGCCAGGACTACTTTCCTATCACGACCTTGAAATCAGGGGTCAACACGCGGCGTTTGCCGCACTATTTTAGAACGTAACGGGAACGGTCACGCCCATCTGTTCGTGAAATTGGCCATCGGGACTCTTTCGAGCCGCGATATCGCTCGAAATCACGATGCAATCGGGCCAGCACGACACTGAGGGAATTTAACGCCTCCGGGGCATGCTTCGGGGGCGCGGAAGTGATTCGTCGCACGCGAGCGCGCAGCCCATGTCGCTGCCGCAGTGCGAAAAAGGCCGACGCAGCGCCGAAGAGTGACCGGCGAAAAAGCGGCTCGGCGCGAAGCGCGGAACGCACGCGAAAGAGCGAACGATGTCTTTGTTTCGGTACCTGCACGACGACGCCTTCCTCGTATTCTCGCGTGCCCACAAGCACCTCTACGAGGCTTGCCTGGTCGACCTGTACGACCGGTTCTTCACCGGCGCGCCGTCTTACCCGGCACCTCAGCAGGTCGTGCACGCGATCTACGACGTGATGCGCGCGAACCCCAGCTTGTGGAGCGAAGGCGACGACTTCACCGAGGGGCTGCCCGAGATGATCTCGACCGGCCGGCGGCGCATCCGGCGGGCCGACGCCGCGCGCAGCTCCGAACCCGGCGACAAGGCGCTTGCGCTCGCGCGCCAAGTCTATGCGCGGCTCGTCGCCTCGGGTTGGCTGGAAGAAGAGGAATACGGCGTCAAGGTCACCGTGGATATGCCGATGGGTCCGCTCCTGGTGATCCAGCGCCTCGCGAGCCTCAACAAGGATGTATCGCAACGCTTCGGCGGTTTGGTGGTGACTATCCGGCTAGGCCTCGAAGCCGTGCAGAAGCTGACGCCGGACGTCTCGGACCGGGGGCAACGGGAGTCCGCGCTGGCGCTGCGCGCGGCGCGCCAACAGGCCGATCAGTTCAGCCGGGGACTGCGCGCGATCCTGTCCGATCTCAAGCGCATCCGCCGCGCGGTCATGGAGTCGAAGTCGCTGAGCGACCGGCTCGAGGCTTTCTTCAAGGAGTTCATCGATCAGCTGCTGCTGAAGGACTTCGAATCGATCCTGACGTTCAACCACCCCTATCGCTTCCGCGACGAGATCGTCGATCTGGCGCGCAGAATTTCATACACCCGGCCGACGATGCAGGTGATCGCCGAGGAATACGTCGCGGCCGGCATTGCCACCGACGTCGATGCCGGCTGGCTAGAGGCGGAGTCGGACCTGCTCGCCATCGAAGCAATGTTCGGCCAGATCGGCGAGATGTTCGAGCGGATCGAGGCGTTTCGCCGCCAGCTGGAGGCGCGCGTCCGCAACACGATCAAATACGCGGAGCGTGGCGCGCAGGGGCTGGCCGGGCGTGCCGGCGATCTGGTGCGGCGGCTGGACGCGCTGCTCGGCGACGGCCGCCACGACGCGGCAACGCTCGAATGGAGCCTGGAGCCGCTGCGCTCGCCCTGGTCGGAGCACCAGCACGCGCCCGCGCGGCAGCCGCGCCGGCCGGTCGAGGCGCTGGCGCTCGCAGGGCGCCCGAGCGATCCGCTCTACGAGATCCGCAAAGAGCTGCGGCTCCAATACATCGCCCGCGTGGCCCCGCAGCCCGACGAGGTGCGGCGGTTCCTGGAAGATCAGGTGCCGCTGTTCGGCGCGAAGGAGGCGCGTTTCATGGAGCTGCGGACCGTGGATGAGTTTCTCGCATTCGATACCGCCCGGCGCTACGCGCTGACCGGCGAGATTCCGCGCGAGGTCGCCCGCTCATTCAGCCTCGAATCCGATCCCGGCGCGCCGCCGCACGACAGCGAATGGCTGCGTTGCTCGAACTTCGTCGTGCGCCGCGCGAGCGCGGCGCGCCAAAGGACCACAGCCCATGCTTAGCGAATTCGAACAGATCGAGCACTCCTTCGGCGCCGAGAAGGCCGCGGACGTGCGCAAGACCCTGCATTTCCTGCTCCGGCACCAGTTCGTGTTCGCGGGCGATCGCGGAACGACGGTCGCCTACAACACGATCATGGACGGACGCTTCCGCGACACGATCGACGCCTTCTTCGACAGCTGCGGATACCGCCTGCACCGGGACCCCGAGGCGCAATGGGCGGGCATCGTGGCCGCCGACGAGGACGTGCCGTTGCCGCGGATGAAGCTCGACGAGACCATCATCGCGCTGGTGCTCGCCGCCCATTGGCAGGACGAGGTCAATATCGGCGCCGTCGAGGACCGCGCCACGGTCGTGACCACGCTCAACACGCTCTACGACCGCTATCGCGAGATGGTGCAGGCGAACGGCAGGACCGCCGTCCCGGCCTCGCGGTTCCACGAAATTCTCAAGGAAGCCGAGCAGCGCAGCCTGGTCGACATTCGCGACTTCGATCCCGAGAAGCGCGACTACCAAGTAGACATCCGGCCGATGATCAAGCTGATCAGCGGCAATGATGCGCTGGTCCGGATCGAGCGATACGTGCGGCAGGAAGAGTCGCGCCAGCCGTCGAATGCGAATGGAGGTCAGGGATGATGGAGCTCCGGCACATCGCGCTGGTGAATTGGCACCTGTTCGACATCGAGGACATCGAGGTCAGCGGCCATATCGGCGTTCTCGGCGAGAACCGGTCCGGCAAGTCGACCATTCTCGACATGGCGCAGGTGGTCCTGACCGGGGGAAATCGCAAATTCCAGCGCCTCAACGCCGTCGCGGGGGAAAGCTCGAAAGGGCGCGGCGGCAGTCCGAAACGCAGCGTGGCCGGATATTGCCTGGGAGCGCTCGGCGAGGACCAGACGCGCCGCAACGAGGCGCGCACCTACATCGCGCTCGGTTTCGAGGATTCCGAGGGCATGCGGCCGCCGGTGACGATCGGCCTGGCGCTCGAAGCGAGAAAGTCCGAGAGCAACGAGACCGTGCTGGGGCGCTTCGTCGCCGTCGGCAAGATCCTGAAGTCCGAGGACTTCATCGAGGTTCGCCAAGGCCGCCGCTATCCCGCACAATGGGACGACGTGCGCGAGCGGCTCGTCGCGGCGCTGGGGCCGGACAATTTCGTCAATCATCGCGACCGGCCCGGCGACTACGTGCGCGAATACATGCGCCATCTGCTGCCGCATCTGCCGTATGGCGAGCAGAACGCGGCCGCCCTGCAGAAGGCGGTCGTGAACGCGATGACGCTCAATCAGAACCAGACGGCGACCGAGTTCGTGCGGCGGTTCATCCTGGAGGAGAACCCGATCCGGATCGGCGAGCTGCGCGAGTCGATCCAGACCTATCGCAACATCAATGTGACCATCCAGAAGATGCGCGAGAAGCTCGACACGCTGAAGGCGTTGCGGGCGATCCTGACGGCATTCGAGGACGCGCTCGAGCGCAAGGCCCGCGAGCAGTGGATTGCCAAGCGGGCGGAATGGCTGGCGGCCCGCGCCGCCAACCGTGACATCAAGGAGCGGCTGCGCACCGAGGTCGGACAGCGCGAGGCGGCACACAAGGAGCTCGAGTTCCTCGACGAGGAGATCCACGGCATCGAGCAGGAGATCGAGCGCCTCATCAAGGCGATCGCGGAGCACGACGCCCAGACCGGGCGGGAGCGGCTGTTGCAGCTCGCTCAAGAGCGCCAACCAGGAAGCCGGACGCGCCGAAAGCGATTTCCGCAAGCGCACCGAGGCGATCCGCAACCTGCAGCCGATCTCCGCCATGCGCGGGGCTGGTTTCGACGATCACATGCCGGTCGTCGAGAAGCTCGGCACGCTCGCCGGCGAAGCCCTCGTCGCTCGTCTGCCGGCGGACTTGCCGGCCGCCGAGAACGCCTTCCTGGCCGTGGCTCCCGCGCTGCTCGAACAGGTCGACGACAGGCGGCAGAAGCTGTTCAGGGAGGTCGGCGACAAGCGCGACGCCCGCGACCAGATCATGCAGCGGGTGCGCCAGCATGCCGCCGGCCAATCGGCCGCCCATCTCGGCGAAAGCACCGAGCTTCTGTGCCGCAAGCTGCGGCAGAACGGCATGGCGCCGCGCGTGCTGTGCGAGCTGGTCGAGGTTGCCGATCCGGAATGGACCGGCGCGGCCGAGGCCCTGCTCGGCCGCGACCGCGAAGCCGTGTTCGTCGATCGGGCCGACATCGTGGCGGCAACCGCGATATTCAAGGAAGGCCGGCGCGAGTTCCGGGGAGCGTCGCTGGTCAGCTTGAACAAGCTCGAGCAATTCCAGACGCCGCCGCAGGCGGGGAGCTTCCCGTCCATCTTCCACAGCGACGATCCCGACGCGCTGGCGTTCATCATGCGGCGCTACGGCAACGTCAGGCTCGCCGACACCCTGTCCGATTTCAATGCGCCCGGCCGTGCCATCATGAAGGACGGCCTGTACGACGATGGCTTGGTCCGGAGCCACCGGTTCATGGAGCCGCGCCACTACAAGATCGGCAAGTCGGCACAGGCCCGGCTGCTCACACAGCTTGCGGAAGAGGCGGAAGAGCTCGACGAGCTGATCGTCAAGGGCCAGGCCGCCGCGGCCGCGATGGATCGGGCACATCACGCGATCAAATTCCTGACGGACGACACGCATGTCGGATTGGCCGCGCTCGCGGCCTCATACGCGGCCGCGCAAGCCGAGAAGACAGACGCCGAGGCGAAGATCGCAGCACTCGACGGCGCCGGAGACGGCGGGCTGAGCGACCGGCACAAGGCGCAGGTCGGCCTCAAGACCACGCGCGCGAACGAGCGCAAGGCCCAGCAGCACAACTTCAGCAAGCACGACAAGGAAGCGGCCGTGCTGGAGCGCAAGCTCGCCGACGGCGACAACGTGCCCGGCTCCGATCTGAACCTGAAAAATGCCTGGTCGATCTTCCGGGAGCAGCTGCCCTTGTACAGCGCCCGGCGGGGACGGCCGGCGCACCGCGCGCGGCTCGAGGCCCGCCGCCACAAGACCGAGACGGACCGGCACCGTGCGATCGCGGCCAAGGCGGTCGACGACGCGGCGGCGGCGGACCTCGATCGCCAGAATACCGAAGTGCGCGCGCGCGACGCGCTCAAGGATTACTTCAACGCGTTCGGAGTGAGCGCGCAGATCGGAACCGAGAGCCGGCTGCTCGCCGAGGTGAAGCCCTGGATGGAGCAGCTTATCGAGGACATCGAGGCGAACGAGCTGCGCCGCTACGAACGGCAGGCGCGCGAGGCGGCGGAGATGGCGGCGACCTTGCTGCGCGGCGAGTTCATCAACGCGCTCACCGCCCGCATCAACAAGATGGAGCGGGAGCTTCTGTCGGTGAACCGCAGCCTGCACGCCCATCCCTTCCACAACGAACGCTACTCGTTCCACCGCACTACCGTGGCCGACTTCCAGCCCGTCCTGAAGATCATCGAGATCGGGAAGAGCTCGCCGGACGCACTCGACATGCTGTTCCGCGGCGATATCCCGGACAATTTCGCGCACCGCGACACGATCCTGGCGCTGGAGGCGCTGCTGGAAGACCCCGAGAAGGACTTCGCGCAGTTCGAGGACTACCGGAACTTCTACACCTTCGAGATCCACATGCAGGACGTGACGACCGGACGCACAACTCGCTGGGAGACCCGGCGCGGCACCGGATCGGGCGCCGAGCAGCAGGTGCCGATCTACGTGGCGATCGGGGCCTCGCTCGCCTCGGTCTACGGCAGCGCCGAGCGGCGCCACGACAAGCCGTCCGGCATGTCGCTCGCCATCTTCGACGAAGCCTTCTCCAAGATGGACGGCAAGAACCAGCGGCAGATGATGAGCTTCTACAAGGACCTCGGCCTGCAGATCATCATCGCCGCGCCGTTCGAGAAGCGCGTCGCGGTACTCGAGCACATGGAGAGCATCGTGGAGATCGACCGCATCGGCGAGCAGTCGCGCGCGAGCGTCGTGCGGCTGAAAGACCGGGCCAGGCAAGCGCTGATGGCGATCGACCCCGATCTCATGTCGGACGCCGATCTGGCCAGCCGCATGGCGGCGGAATAGCCAGGTTCGGTCACGGAAACAGTCCCACCTGCTCGAGACCCGTCGTCTCGGGGAAGCCGAGCATCAGGTTCATGTTCTGCACCGCCTGACCCGACGCGCCCTTTGTGAGATTGTCGAGCGCGGAGCAGATGATGGCGCGGCCTTCGATGCGGTCCTTCGTCAGCCCGATGAACGTGAAGTTCGAGCCGCGCACGTGGCGGGTGTGCGGCATCTCCCCGAACGGCAGCACGTGCACGAACGGCTCGTGCGCGTAGGCCTTCGAAAGTATGGCGTGAAGGTCTTCCGCCGACTGCTCGAGCCCGCGCACATAAATGGTCGACAGAATCCCCCGGTTCATGGGCACGAGATGGGGCGTGAAGCTGACGATCACCTCGCGTCCAGCCGCCTTCGAGAACTCCTGGTCGAGCTCGGCCATGTGGCGGTGGCGGCCGACGCCGTAGGCGTGGAAGCCTTCCGACACCTCGGAGAACAGCATCTCCTCCTTGGCCGCCCTCCCCGCCCCGGTCATGCCGGACTTGGCATCCACCACGATCTCGTCGGGATCGATCGCCTTCGCTCTCAGCAGCGGGACCAGGGGTAACTGGGCGCAAGTCGTGTAGCAGCCGGGATTGGCAACCAGCCGCGCCGCCTTGATCTTGTCGCGATAGACCTCGACCAGGCCATAGACCGCTTCCGTCTGCAGCTCCGGCGCATGGTGCTCGTGGCCGTACCAGCGCGCATAGGCCGCGGTGTCGGCGAGCCGGAAGTCGGCGGAGAGATCGACCACCTTGGTGTTCGGTGCCTTGGCGAGCAGATCCTTGATCACCTTCTGCGTGGTGGCGTGCGGCAGCGCGCAGAAGGCGAGATCGAGCCCCGCCCCCTTCCAGTCGACGCCGTCGATCGACGTGAGCTTCGGCAGCGCATAGGGGGAGAACTGCGGGAAGACCTGGCGCATCTCCTGCCCGGCGCGACGGTCGGCGGTGAGCAAGGCAATGTCGACGTTGGGATGCCGGAGCAGGAGCCGCACCAGCTCCGCACCGGTATAACCCGACGCGCCGAGCACGCCGATTTTCACTTTCGTGGCCATTGTCAGCTCCCTGCCAGCGCCGGCGCCGGTTCGGCCGTAGCGGCGGCCGGCGACAGTGTTGTGTCATTGCTTGGGCCGTAATCCAAGTGCGGCCGCAACGCCATCATGCGCCTGGCGATCGCCCGCGCCGACGGATCGCCGTGCCGTGCCAGCGCGCCCGCGACCGCCGCGTGATCGGCGTCGGACTTGTGCTGGTTGAGCTTGAAATTGCCGGCGATGCTCTCGACTGTCATCTCCACCACGACGATCGCCCGCATCAGCATCTCGCGGCGCTCTTCCGACACCCGATCCGGAGTCCAGGCGGGCTTCGGCGCCAGCCAGCTTTCGAACTGGGCGCTCAGCTCGTCCAAATGACCGCCCGCATGGTCGGCGGGAATGACCCGCACCGGACCCGACAGCTGCACCGTCTCGTAGAGCCAGGTCGGCACCTGATCGGGGCTCGCGTACCAGTCCGGCGAGACATAGGCGTCGTGGCCCTGGACTGCGACGAGCCAGCTCCCGCCCCTCTCGGCGAGTATGCCAAGCGGATTGCCACGCGCGACGTGGAATTCGAGCCGCGGCGCCTTTCCGTGCGCCTCGACCAGACGGAACGGCAGCAGGGACGCCACCGGCCGGCGGCCTTCGCAGGCGATCACCAGACCGAAGCTGCGCGCGGCCACGAACGCGAGGCTCACGGCGGGATGCACTTTGGAGGCTGGATGGACGTACATGGGCATGTCTCCGGTCAGAGGAGCCACCGGAGATCGGACTTATCGCGGAGTGTTAGGGACGATGTGCCGCGGAGCCGTCTCCGGCGGCACAGGCGACGATCACATGCGATCGAACGCCGCTACCGCCTTGCAAAGGCGGCGGCGACGGGCGCAATTCCTGGTCGCTGTCATCGTCATGGCCCGGCGCTATAGCGGCCGATGCAGGCGCGGTCAAGCATGAAGCGCGCGCGTGCCCGGATGGCCCGGACACGCGCGTCATGCGTCCCTCAAAGCGCCGGATTCCAGTTCACCGGGATGAGACGGTAGGCGCTGCCCGCCTTCTCGATGTAGCCGAGCGACGGGAACGGGAAGTGATAGCCCGAGACCAGCATGCGTTCGGCCGCGAGCATGTCGTAGAGCTTGCGCCGCGTCGCTTCCGCCTGCGTCGCGTCCATGTCGCCGCCGACCTGCCAGGTCGGATTGGCGACGACCAGCGGCGCATAGCCGGCGGTGACGTCGGCCTGGATGAGAGACTTGCCCGCGCCGGAGGAGATGACGAACGAGGTGTGGCCGGGCGTGTGGCCGTTGGTGTCCATCGCCAGGATGCCGGGCGCGACCTCCTTGCCCCATTCGTATTTCGTGATCTTCTCGGCGATCGGTCCGAACATGCGCTTGGTATTCTGGAACGTCGCCTGCTGGCCCTGCGGCGCGCGGCTGGCATTGCCCTCGTCCGACCAGTATGCCCACTCCTTCGCCGGTACCATGATCTCGGCGTTGGGATAGGCGAGAGCACCGTCGGCGGTGCGCAGCCCGCTGATGTGATCGCCATGGAAGTGCGAGATGACGACCACGTCTATTGCCTTCGCGTCGATGCCGGCGGCGGCGAGATTGGCCGGGGTCATGCCTGTGCCGCCCTGGATGCTGCCGGGGCCGTTGCCGGTGTCGATCAGCACGAGCTTCGAGCCGGTGTTCACCAGCGTCGGATGAAAGTAGTAGCCGATTTGGTCTTTCGGCAGGTAGCTCGCGGCGAGACCGGCCTGCACCTCCTCGATCTTGGCGTTGCGGAACGGACTGGGGTCGACTTTGACTTGGCGCACGCCGTCGAGGATGGCGGTAAGCTCGTAATCGCCGACCTTGTAGCGATAGTAGCCGGGCGCTTGCTTGCCAGCCGGCGGCGCGGCGGCGCGAGCGGGCGATGTTGCGGCGAACGGAATGGCGGCGGCTGCCGCCGCGCCCGCCAGCATCGTGCGGCGCGTGAGGTCTGTCATAGGAATCTCTCCCGTGTTGCCCTCGGATAGAGGCCCGCCGATGATAGCGCGCGACATGACAGCCGCGCGACGCCAGCACACGCGCGATCACGAACAGGTGAACTTGGTCCGACGGGGATTGATTTGGACGAGCCGGCCGCGGATCGCAAACGCCTTTTTTCCGGTCCAAATCGGTATCAAGATGGCTTCCTTCTTAACTACAGCTGGGCAGCGCGAATATGGATCAGTGTGTTGAATTCAAGTCCGCCGATCGCATCCGCGCGATCGAGCGCTTGAGCGACTTCATCGTCGGCACCGTCGACGCTGCGCGCGCCGTCGAGGCGCCGTTTTATCATCTCGAGTTCGAACGGGTTTTTCCCGACGACGTGTATGCCGCCATGCTGACGGCCATGCCCGTCGCATCCGATTATCGGCCGCTGCATGGCCAAAACAGCTGCAACGTGCTGCCGGACGGCACTCATACCCGCGTCAAGCTCGACCTTTTCCCCGAATACATCCGCCACCTGCCGCCGGAGAAGCGGTCGGTTTGGGACATCGTCGGCCGGGCACTTTGCTCCGAGCACGTGAAGGCGGCGTTCGTGCGGCGCCTCGGACCTGCGCTGGCGCGGCGGTTCGGCAGCGACTACGCCAAGGTTGGCATGTTTCCGATCCCGATCCTGACCAGGGACGTCCCTGGCTACAAGATCGCTCCTCACACCGATACGCGATGGAAGGGCATAACGGTGCAGTTCTTTCTGCCGCGCGATGCGTCGGCAACCCACATCGGCACGACCTTCCACGAAAAGCTGCCCGACGGCAGCATGCCGAAAAGAGCGCAGATGCAGTTCGCCCCCAATACCGGCTATGCCTTCGCGGTGGGCACCGACACTTGGCATTCCCTCGACACGGTCGGCACCGAGGTGACGACGCGCGACAGTATCCTGCACACCTACTTCGTCGACGCCGGCGTCCTGCGTTTCCTGCGCAATCGCGGCAAACGGTTCGGCAATTTCGTGCGCAACGAAATCCGCAACTACGCGATCCGGTGATGCGGGCTTGCTCAGCCAACCCCTGAATTGCCGACCGGACGTCAGCCGCGAGGTCAGATCGTCGGATTCCAGGGCACCGCAATCTCGCGATAGCCGGTTCCGCTCTTCTCCACATAGGCGAGCGAGGGGAACGGATAGTGGAAGCCCTGCACCGGCATCCTCTCCGCCACCAGCATGTCGTAGACCTTGCGGCGGGTCGCTTCCGCCATCGCCGGATCCTGGTCGTAGAAGGCGTGCCAATCGGGATAGCGCACGAACAGGAACGGGACATGGGTGACGTCGCCCTGCACGAACACCTTGCTCGTACCCGATGCGATGACGTGAGAATTGTGGCCCCACGAGTGGCCGTTGGTGGCCACCGCGGTAATGCCGGTGACGATCTCCTTGCCCGGCTCGTAGGTCTGCACGCGCTTCAAGACGTCGCCGGTCATGACCTGACGGACATTCTTGAACACGGTCTCCATGCGGCCCTTCGGCGCCCGGCTCATCTCGCCGTCGTCCATGAAGAACTTGTGCTCGGCCGCCGGCACCAGGATCTCCGCGTTCGGGAAGGCGAGCGACTTGTCCGGCCGCAGCAGACCATTGATGTGATCGCCGTGATAGTGCGAGATGATCACCGCATCGACTGCGTTGCGGTCGATGCCCGCGGCGGCAAGATTGCGCTGGAACTGTCCGGCCGTTCCCTTGCTGCGCTCGAAATTCGCTTCGCTCGTGCCGGTGTCGATGACGACGAGCTTCGACCCCGTGTTCACGACCACCGGATTGTACGGCGTCGTCATCATGTCCTTTTCATAGTAGGCGGCGGCAAGCGCGGCGTTCACCTCCTCGCGCTTCTTGTTGGTGACGTGGTCGTCGTTGAACTTGAACTTGTTGGCACCGTCGGTCACCACGGTGACCTCGATGTCTCCGACCTTGTAGCGGTACCAGCCCGGCGCCTGGGTGCCGGCGGGCGGCGCTGCGGCTCCCGCCGGCAGGCTGGTGACGAGCGGGGCGGCGGCGGCAGCGGCGGTACCGGTGAGTAGAGTGCGTCGTGTAAGCTCGGTCATGGGTCCCTCCAGGATCAATCGATTTTCGGTTCAGAGCACCGGATTCCACGCGATCGGCACCAGGCGATAGCCGCTTCCATCCTTCTCCACGTAGCCGACGGAGGGGAACGTGAAATGGAAGCCGACCACCAGAGCCTTCTCGGCCGCGGCCATGTCGTAGAACTTGCGGCGCGTCTCGACCGCCTTCTGCGGATCGATGTCGAACGCCACGTGCCAATCCGGATTGCGCAGGAACAACTCCGGAATATTGGTGACATCCGACTGCACGAGCACGCGCGCGTTACCCGAAGCGACCGCGAACGCCGTGTGCCCCGGGGTGTGCCCGGAAGCATCGATAGCGGTAATGCCGGGCGCGACTTCCTTGCCCCACTCGTACTTCGTCACCTTGTCGGCGAGCCCGGCATAGACCTTGCGGGTATTGGCGAAGTAGCCCTTCATCATGTCGCCCTGCGCCTTGGCCATGTTGTCGTCGCTCATCCAGAACGCCCAATCGACCGCCGGCACCTTGATCTCCGCATTCGGGAAGATGAGCGCGCCGTCCGCGCCCTTGATGCCGTTGGTGTGGTCGGGATGGAGATGGGAGACGACGACGATGTCGATCGCCTTGGGATCGATACCCGCCGCCGCCATGTTCGCGGTCAACAGGCCGATCGGCGCGTTCGGCGTCGGGCCGAATCCAGTATCGATCAGCACGAGCTTGGAGCCGGTGTTGATCACCTGCGGATTGAACGGCACGGTCACCATGCCTTTGGGCATGTAGGCCGCTTCGGCGGCCGCAAGCGCCTGCTCCTTGGCGACGTTCCGCACGAAGCCGTCGGGCATCGGGAATGTGCGGGCACCGTCGCTGATCGAGGTGCATTCGAACTGGCCGACCTTGTAGCGATAGAAGCTCGGCACCTGCTTGCCGGCAGGCGGAGCGGCGGCCCGAATTGGCGTTGCAGCAAGCGGCGTAAACGCGGCCGTAGCCGCGGCGGCACCCGCCAACAAATGGCGACGAGACAGTCCGGTCATGGCGTTTCTCCCTCTACGCGCCGCACTTGCGCATTGGTTCTTTTTGGGGCTGCGGCAGCCGCAGGCAATATAGCCGATCGATCGTGGTGTCAGGCGCAAAAAGCATCAAAAAGAAGGCCACCCCGCCGGGGTGGCCTTGCCGCTCGTTCGGGGTCGCCGAAATCAGATCGTCGGGCTCCAGGGAACCGGAACCTCGCGATACCCGTTTCCGCTCTTCTCGATATAGGCGAGCGCCGGGAACGGATAGTGGAAGCCCTGCACCAGCATCTTCTCGGCGGCGAGCATGTCGTAGACCTTGCGCCGCGTCGCTTCCGCCATATTGGCATCCTGGTCGAACATCAGGTGCCAACCGGGATTGCGCGCGAACAGGAACGGCACGTTCGTCACGTCCGCCTGGACATAGACCTTGCTCGAGCCTGACGCGACGATGTGCGAGGAATGGCCCGGAGTGTGGCCCAGCGTCGGCACGGAGGTGATGCCCGGCGCAATCTCCTTGTTCGGCTCGTATGGCGTCACCTTGCGCCCGAGCGCGTCGAACACCCGGCGGGCATTGGAGAACACGCCCTTCATGCGCTCGGTCGTCTGGCGGTTCATTTCGGCGTCGTCCATGAAGTATTTCCACTCCGCCGCCGGCACCAATATCTCCGCATTGGGGAACGCAGGCTTGTTGTCGGGCGTCAGCAGACCGTTGATGTGATCGCCGTGGAAATGCGAGATCAGCGCGATGTCGACCGCGTTTCGGTCGATGCCGGCGGCCTTGAGGTTCGAATGATATTGGCCGGCCGAGCCCTTGCTGCGCTCGAAGTTCGCCTCGCCCGTTCCGGTGTCGATGGCGACGAGCTTCGATCCGGTATTCACGACAATCGGCGAATATGGAATCGCCATCTTGTCCTTTTCCATGTACGCGGCGGCGAGCGCGGCGTTGACGTCGTCTTTCTTGACATTGGTGATGAAAGCGTCGTTCAACGGAAACCGGTTCACGCCGTCGGTCACGACGGTGATCTCGATATCCCCGACCTTGTAGCGGTACCAGCCCGCCGTTTGCTTGCCGGCAAGCGGGGCCGCCGCCTGCGCGGAGGGGACGGTGGCAAGCGGGCTCAGCGCAGTCGTGGCCGCGGCGCCCGCAAGGACGGCGCGGCGTGTCAGTTGGGTCATGGAGTTCTCCCTGGCTAGTAAGGCCCTTCTGATGTTCTTGTTCGGGGCTCTCGGTCGAGATGGACGGTGACATGGTAGCGCCGCCGAACGCCTTTGAGAACCGGCAGCCGGCAGGCTCACGTGGTGGTGAACACCTTTCGCTCGCCGTTATTCCGGCCGTCCGCGTTGAGGGGGTTGCGGGTTCGCTATTTCGCGTGCCCTGGCAAACAGGCTAAGGCTAGGGCATGACCATCACTGACCAGTCCGCCGACGAAACCACGCGCAACGCGACATCAGGCCGCGCGCTGCTGCTCGCGACCTTTGCCGCCGCCATCTTCGTGAGCGCGGCGTTGTTGTTCCTGGTGCAGCCGATGTTCACCAAGATGGTGCTGCCGCGCTTCGGCGGGGCGCCGTCGGTGTGGTCGGTCGCGATCGTGTTCTTCCAGGCCGCGCTGCTCGCCGGCTATGCCTATGCCCACCTGCTGACACGCTATGCCCCCGGCCGGATGTCGGTCGTGATCCATCTCGTGGTCATGTTCGCCGCCGTGTTTGCGCTGCCGCTGTCGATCGCCGCCGGATGGGGCAAACCGCCGGACAGCGGAGAAGCATTCTGGCTGATCGGGTTGTTCGCCGCCTCGATCGGCCTGCCATTCTTCGCGCTCGCCGCCAACAGCCCGCTGCTGCAGGCCTGGTTCGCGCGCACCGATCACCCGGACGCGACGGACCCGTATTTCCTCTATGCCGGCAGCAATGTGGGAAGCTTCCTTGCGCTCGTCTCCTATCCGGTCGCGATCGAGCCGTTCGTCCGGCTCGGCGACCAGGCTCGGCTCTGGTCGTTCGGCTTCTATCTCCTGATCGCGCTCATCGCCGCTTGCGGCGCGCTGCTGTGGCGTTCGCCGGGTCAGGCGCCGCAGGACGTGGCCGGCGATGCGGCCGCCGAGGCAAAGGAAGCGGCCCCGACCTGGAAGGACGCCGCGTTCTGGATCGCGCAGGCGGCGGTGCCCTCGGCGCTGCTGGTCGCGGTCACCGCGCACATCTCGACCGACGTGGCGGCGGTGCCGCTGCTCTGGGTGCTGCCGCTCGCGCTCTATCTCCTGACCTTCGTCATCGTGTTCGCGCGCCGGCCGATCATTCCGCACTGGCTCGTCGTCGCGGTCCAGCCGGCCTTCGTCATCGCTCTCGTGGCCGTGCTCGTCTTCGACCTCAAGACCAACGTCGATTGGATCGACGCGCTCGTCTTCGATCCGCTCAAGACCATCGTCGGGCTCATCGCATTGCACGTCGCGGTGTTCTTCGTATCCGCGCTGATGTGCCACGGCGAGCTCGCGCGCACCCGGCCGCCGGCGCGGTATCTCACCGCCTTCTATCTCTGGATGTCGGTGGGCGGCGTGATCGGCGGCATCGCCGCGGGATTGATCGCCCCTTACGTGTTCAACTGGGTCGCGGAATATCCGATCCTGATCGCGCTCGCGCTGCTGTGCCGGCCGGGCGCCTTGCTGCCGGACGACGACCGCCTGCGTTATCTGCTGCTGCTCGGCCTGGCCGCGGCGGCTATTCTCCTGATCGTCTCCACGCTCGTCTCGGTGACGGTCGACGAAAACTATTTCAACTGGATTTTCGGCACGCTGATCGCCGTCAGCGTCCTGTTCTGGCGCGCGCCGCTCGCGATGGCCGCGACCATCGGCTTCGCGCTGCTCTTCAATCACAACGTCATCGAGCAGGCGGGCGCGATTTCCGTCCGCAGCTTCTTCGGCGTCGCCAAGATCAGCGAGAGCACCGACGGCCAGTTCCGCCTGCTGCAGCACGGGACCACGTTGCACGGCGGTCAGCGCATCCGCGATCCCGGCGGGCAGCCCGCGGCGCAGCCGCTCGAGCTCTTGATGTATTACTGGGACGGCTCCGCCATCGGCCAGGTATTCGACGCGGTGAAAGCGCGCGTGGGCGGGCCGATCCGCTTCGCAGTGATCGGGCTCGGCACCGGCTCGCTCACCTGCCGCGCCGGGGTGGACGACGTCGTGCACTACTACGAGATCGACCCCGCGATCATCCACATCGCCCGCGATCCGAACCTTTTCAGTTTCGTGTCGTCGTGCCGGCCGAACCTGCCGATCGTGCTCGGCGATGCGCGGCTCACGCTGGCGGACGCGCCCGACGGCGCCTACGACCTCATCGTCGTCGACGCCTTCACCTCCGACGCGATCCCCATCCACCTGCTCACGCGCGAGGCGATGGAGATTTATCTCAAGAAGCTCAGCCCGCATGGCATGGTGGCGCTGCACGTGTCGAACCGCTACCTCGAGCTCGCCTCGGTCGTCGCCGGCATCGCGGCCGCGAACGGCGCCCTCACCCGCGTGAACGACAGCGCGCAGGTCGACGAGACCACCAATCCCTACAAATATTCCGGCACGGTCGCCGCGGTCGTGCGCAACGAGGAGGATTTCGGTGAGCTGGCGCAGGCGGAGGGCTGGGAGCCCGTCACGCCCGATCTGCGCCAATGGGTCTGGACCGACGACTATTCCAATGTCGCCGGCGCGGTGCTCCGCCAGATCAGAGGGCAGTAGGTTGGCTCGAGCGTTTTCGCGAGACCCAACGCCTCGATCTGCGATTGTTGGGTCTCGTAAAGAACTCGACCCAACCTACGCCCACCACAACCACTTGATCAGCTTGGCGCCGACGTCGCCGAGCGTGAGGAGCACGCCGGCCCAGAGGAAGGCCGAGGTGAAGTTCGCGATCTGGAAGCTCCAATAGGGCATGTGGAAGATACCCGCGACCAGCGGCACCGAGGCGCGCAGCGGTCCGAAGAAACGGCCGATGAAGATCGCCAGCACGCCCCAGCGCTTCACGAACGCTTCGCCCTTGGGCAGCAGATCGGGATGGCGCGACAGCGGCCAGATGTGAGCGACGGGCGGTCCGAGCTTGACGCCGATCCAGTACGAGAGCCAGTCGCCGAGCGCGGCCCCGATCGAGCCGGCGATCCAGATCGGCCAGAAATTGAGGTCGCCGGAGGCGATCAGCACGCCGATCCCGACCAGCGCCGCCCAGGCCGGAATGAGCAGGGAGATGAAGGCCAGCGACTCGCCGAACGCGAGCGCAAAAACGACAGGAGCCGCCCACGCCTCGTGGGCGCGCACGAATTCCACGATTTGCTGGGCATGCGCTTCGAGGCTTGCGAGCATACGGAAAGGCGGCCTGATTGTCCTTCAGGGTTTAGCTCGCCTCGACCGGTAAGACCAGAGCGCCGGCGGAATCAGTCGTCATTCCGAGGCGCCGCGAAGCGGCGAGCCCCGGAATGACCACCTATGGAATTAGGCTCAGCCTCAGGCTACGAGCGGCTCGCGGCGATGGCTGGCCTCGGGCGACCGCTTGGCCGCGTCCATTCGCACGGCGACGACGTCCAGCCCGCTCCCGTCGCCCTGGTTTCCGATCGCAATTGCGGCATCGAGGATCTGGGCCGCCCGCCGATAGACCTTCTCCACCAAGCGGTCGCCGTCGAGGGTGGCGATCTCCCGCATCGCGGAGAACGTGCAGAAAACGACCTCGGTCGGAAGGCCTGCGAGCCACTGCCGTCCGGCATCCGCGGCATGGTCGAGCGCGGCGATGAGCGATTGGTCGAGCGCGGAGCTGCCGCAATCGCGCATGCGCCGGGCGATCTCCACCAGCTCCGTCGGCGTGCGAACGGTGCGGCAACGGTCGGCAAGCTCGACATAGCCGGCGCGCGCAAGTGCCGGCGAGACGATCTCGGCCACGGTCCGTTGCAGCATGAGCTCCGCGCGCGTCATCTCAACCTTGGGAGTGTCGACCGATCCGGCAAGCCTGGTCACGAACGGGGTCAGCAGCTCCTGGCGGAGCTCGTCCTCGAGGGTGTCGTTGAGGCAGAGCGCAAGCATCGAGATCGGCCGCGAGAACGATGTCGGCAAATCCTTAACGCAGTAGACCGCGCGATAGGGATAGCCCGCGGCCACGATCGCCGCCTCGTTGATGCAGGTTCCGCCGTCGGGTCCCGGAAACTCGTGGCTGCCGCGCAGCAACTTCCATTCCAGCATGCGCTGAAAGTCGGCGCCGGCGCCGCCGCGGGATGACAATACGTTCAACAGGCGGTTGAGATCGAACATTGCGCGCTCCTCTTGGCCTGCGCGCAATGTTCGCGCGCTCTTCTTGGCTTGCATGCAAACCTTGACAATAGGTTTAGGCGAATGTCTGGCAGAGCGGCGGCCACTAAACGGCAGCGAATTGAAATGGCGGTATGCCGCGACCATATCTGTTTCGCCAGCCAGAACCCCATCACGATTGGTCACGACCGTGGCATAGTGGCAACTGATTCGCCCTCCCCTTGGTTCCTTTGAATTGCACTAGCGGACCTACAACCTATGGCTAAGACCGCCAAAGCAGCCGCCACCCAAAAGTCGAGCAAAACCCGCGATCTGTTTGCTGATTTGCCGGAGGCCGCGCCACGCCGCCTTGCCGGAAAGGCCACGCGCGCCGCCAAGCCCTCGCGCGGCGGCGGCGACGGCGACTACAACGCCCGCCACATCGAGGTCCTCGAAGGCCTCGAGCCGGTGCGCCGCCGTCCCGGCATGTACATCGGCGGCACCGACGAGAAGGCGCTCCATCACCTGTTCGCCGAGGTGATCGACAATGCCATGGACGAGGCCCTGGATGGGCACGCCACCTTCATCGAGGTCGAGATGGAGGCTAACGGCTATGTGAGCGTCACCGACAACGGCCGCGGCATTCCGGTCGATCCGCACCCGAAGTTTCCGAAGAAATCCGCGCTCGAAGTGATCATGTGCACGCTGCACGCCGGCGGCAAATTCGACTCGGAGGTGTACGGCACCTCGGGCGGGCTACACGGCGTCGGCGTCTCGGTCGCCAACGCCTTGTCGGCGCGCCTGGAGGTGGAGGTCGCGCGCAAGCAGACGCTCTACGGCATGGTGTTCGAGCGCGGCAAGCCGAAAGGCAAGCTGGAGAAGCTCGGCCCCGCACCCAACAGGCGTGGTACCAAGGTCCGCTTCCTGCCCGATCCCGACATCTTCGGCGCCAAGGCGCATTTCAAGCCCGAGCGCGTCTTCAAGATGACGCGCTCCAAGGCCTACCTGTTCGGCGGCGTCGAGATCCGCTGGACCTGCGCCAAGGAGCTCTTGAAGGGCGTCGAGGACGTGCCGGAAGAGGCCACGTTCCATTTCGCCGACGGCCTCAAGGAATATCTCGCTGCGATGATCAACGGCTCGACGCTGGTCCACCCCGACATCTTCGCGGGGACCGCCGGCAAGATCGGCGTGCACGGCGGCGGGCAATGGGCGGTGGCATGGACCGGTGACTCCGACGGGTTCCTGTCATCTTATTGCAACACTATCCCGACGCCGGACGGCGGCACGCATGAAAGCGGTTTGCGCAGCGCGCTCGTCAAGGGCATCAAGGACCACGCGGAGCGCGCGGGCCAGGGCAAGCGCGCGGCCGCGGTAACCGCCGACGACGTGATGACCGGCGCCGCCTGCATGATATCGGTGTTCATCCGCGAGCCGGAATTCCAGGGCCAGACCAAGGACCGGCTCGCGACCGCGGAAGCGACCCGCATCGTCGAGAACGCGATCAAGGATCCGTTCGATCATTGGCTCGCCGGCAATCCGACGCAGGCGGACAAGCTGCTCGACTTCGTGATCGAGCGCGCCGAGGAGCGCATCCGCCGCCGCCAGGAGAAGGAGATTTCCCGCAAGACCGCGGTGCGCAAGCTCCGCCTCCCCGGCAAGCTCGCCGACTGCAGCAACACGGCCGCGCAAGGCTCGGAAATCTTCATCGTCGAAGGCGATTCCGCCGGCGGCTCGGCCAAGCAGGCGCGCGACCGCGCCTCGCAGGCGGTGCTGCCGTTGCGCGGCAAGATCCTCAACGTGGCCTCCGCCGGCAAGGACAAGTTGGCGCAGAACCAGCAGCTCGCCGATCTCGTCCAGGCGCTCGGCTCCGGCACCGGCGAGCGCTATCGCGACGAGGACCTGCGCTACGAGAAGGTGATCGTGATGACGGACGCCGATGTCGACGGCGCCCACATCGCGTCGCTGCTCATCACATTCTTCTACCGGCAGATGCCGAAGCTGATCGAAAGCGGCCACCTCTATCTCGCGGTGCCGCCGCTCTACCGGCTCACCCACGGCGGCAAGAATTTCTATGCCCGCAACGACAAGCACAAGGATGAATTACTGAAGAAGGAATTCCACGCCAACGCCAAGGTCGAGATCGGCCGCTTCAAGGGCCTGGGCGAGATGATGGCGAGCCAGCTCAAGGAAACCACCATGGATCCGAAGAAGCGCACGCTGCTGCGGGTGGTGGTCGTAGCGGACGAGGTCAAGAAGACGGCTTCATCGGTCGAGCGCCTGATGGGCAACAAGCCCGAGGCGCGCTTCGAGTTCATCCAGGAGCGGGCGGAGTTCGCCGACGAGGAGATGCTGGACGTGTGAGATGCCGACTTGGCTCGTTGCCTTCTCCTACGTCTCGATCGCGCTCGGTATCGTCACGGCCCTCATCATCGCCGCCGACGTGATCGCGCGTCCGCAACCGATGCGCATCATGAACGTGGTGTGGCCGGTGACCGGGCTCTATTTCCCCGTGATCGGACTGTGGTTCTACCGCAGCCTGGGGCAGCCGATGCACATGGAGCACATGGGCCACAAGCACATGGGCGACAAGCACATGGGCGACAAGCACATGGGCCACAGGGACATGGGCCACAGGGACATGGGCGCCAAGCAAATGGGCGCCGCCCCGATGCAGATGGAGAAGCAGCCGTTCTGGAAGAGCATCTTCGTCTCCTCCACGCATTGTGGCGCCGGTTGCGTGCTGGGCGACATCATCGGTGCGCCGATCGTTTTCGCCGCGGGCTGGACCTTGCTCGGCATGCGGCTCTTCGCCGACTATGCCGTCGAGTTCGTGCTCGCCTACTGCTTCGGCATCGCCTTCCAGTATGTGGCGATCAAATCCATGCAGAAGGTCTCGCCGCAGCAGGCGGTCATCGGTGCCGTGAAGGCGGATACGCTGTCGCTCGTCGCCTACGAGGTCGGCATGTTCGGCTGGATGGCGATTGTCGTCTTCCTGCTGCTGCCGGCACACCCGCTCGATCCGACCATGGCGGTGTTCTGGTTCATGATGCAGATCGGCATGATCCTGGGGTTCATCACCACCTATCCCGCCAACTGGTTGTTGGTGAGATGGGGCGTGAAGAGCGCGATGTGAGGGAAAGCCGCGGCTTCTCGATCGGAGCGCTACGGCCGTTCAGAACGACACGCCGTAGCGCCGTCCGGTCTGCCAGACCAGCCGGCACTTCTTCTTGACCCCGCCGTGCAACAAAACAAATTGCCGCGGCACGGCCGCTTGGCCGCTGATTTCGAGACAGGCTCCGCCGGCCGACAGATCGACGATGTTGCAGGAGATGACGGGTTTCTTCGGGTCGACGATGATGGTTGCGGCCCTGGATACCAAACCCATCGGTCGGGTCCGCACAAATCTGCGGTTGTCGCCCACTTTCGCACCCACTTTGGCACCTGCATCGCGGCTGATACGGCTGTCGCTAGTGTCCCGGTTCCGACGTTCGTATCCCTTTGCAGCACGCGCTTTTACGAACGTCGGAACCAAAGGGACACTAGCAACGCTATGATTCTAGTGCGGCTTTGGATTTGACGTTCCTACGGAGGACTCGCAGCAATCCTGGTAGGAACGTCAAATCCGCCGCACTAGAGTTGCAAGCGCGCGTTAATTCCGGTTTAACAACGCAAATCCAGCCTGCGCCTGGAGAATTTACCCCGGCCCGGGGAAGCATCAACGGACGCGCCGCCGATTGCTTTCAACCAGCGCGCGCGGGAATTTGCGACATCGTGAGAAAAATTGGGCGCTCGGGCGCCACAATCCGGAGGCGCGTCGTAGGGCTGCGCGGCAGAGCTTCCGCTCCGTGCTCTGCTCTTCGCCCTCGTGGCCGCCCGAGCAACTCGACGCTACCGCGATCCGCGCGGCGTTTCCATCACGGCTCGGCATTCTATCCCCGCTATGCACCGCTTTCCGCCGCGCCGGCCTTGACGCCTGCTGACACGATCCCGACGGCCGCGAGGATGCCGCCGATGACGGGCGCGGCAATATGGGGAGTGCTGCCCAAGAACGATGGATCGATGCTGGCGAGCACGAGCCAGTGCGCGAGCGTCAATGCGAACGCTGCGAGCATCGCCCAGATCCTGCCCCGCCAGACGAAAATACTCAGGCTGCCGAGCAGCATGCTCAGCGGCAGCGCGTAAAGTGCAACCCTGGGCGCGCCGAGCTGGACCGTGTGATTGAGCGGCGCCATCAAGACCACGACCAGGCTGTAGACATAGACCGCCGCTCCAAAGACCTTGTCGACGACGCGCCGTGCGCTGCCGGTCGTGCGCCGCGGGCCTGCAACAAATCCGACGACCGTGAGTGCGCCGAATAGCACCGGCATGGCCAAGAAGAGTGCCCAGTTCGCGGGCGCATTGCCGACGACCATCAACTCGAGCACCACGGATACCGCAAGCGCCAGGATCATCGCCGATCGCCAGCCTGACCAGATGAAAGGGCTCAGCACGGCGAGCAGCGCGCCTGGCAACAGTATGAAGATGAAAGCTCCGGCGGCATGGGTGTCCGCCACTGCCGCCGCGCCGAATATCAGCACGAGGCCGCAGACATAGGCGAGCGCGGCGTAGACCCGCGCGAATACGGTGCCGTTGCGTGGCATGGGGTCATTCAACTCGCGGAGATGAGGATCGTGCGCAATGGGGATTGAATCATCCAACGATACGGAGTGGAATATCGACATAATGAAGGAGTGCGCAACGGAAAACAGCACTTCATTTTTGGGAGAAAACGATGCGCCTGAAAAACATCGCGCCCGCGTTATCCACTGGTATCGCTCTTGCGCTGCTGCCCATCGCAGTCGTCACCGCACAAGCCCAGACGCCGGCCGCACTGACCGGGCAGGTCACATCGAGCGAGGAAGGCGCGATGGAGGGCGTGCTGGTGAGCGTCAAGAAGGACGGCACCACCATCACCATCACCGTCGTCAGTGACGCCCAGGGCAACTACGGCTTCCCGGCGAGCAAGCTCGAGCCGGGACAGTATTCGGTCCGCGTCCGCGCCATCGGCTACGACCTCGATCGCCCGGCCACCGTCGCGGTGCCGGCGCAACAGCCGGCCAGGCTCGACCTCAAACTGCGCAAGACCGAGGACCTCGCCGCACAGATGTCGAACGGCGAATGGCTGGCGAGCTTCCCCGGCACGGACCAGCAGAAGAACGCGATGCTGGGCTGCGTCGGCTGCCATTCGCTCGAACGGGTGGTGCGCTCGACCCACAAGCCCGACGATTTCGTCAACGTCACGCTGCCGCGCATGCAGGGCTATGTGAACCAGAGCATCCCGGCCGCCCCGCAACTGCGCAAGGGCGAACGGCGGATGGAGGAGCGCGGCGATCAGCGCGTGCAGGTCTACCGCAACGCCGCCGAGTTCCTCAGCGGCATCAATCTGAGCTCCGGCCCGCAATGGAATTTCGCGCTCAAGACGCTGCCGCGGCCGAAGGGGCGCGCGACCCGCGTCGTCATCACCGAGTACGACCTGCCGCGGCAGACCATCCAGCCGCACGATGTCGTGCTCGATGCCGACGGCATCGCCTGGTATTCGAGCTTCGGCGAGCAGTTCCTCGGCCGGCTCGATCCGAAAACCGGCAAAGCCACCGAGTATCCGGTGCCGATGCACAAGCCCGGCTTCCCCACCGGCTTCCTCGGGCTGCGCGTCGACAAGGCCGGCGATCTCTGGCTCGGCAACATGTACCAGGCCACGATCGTGAAGTTCGAGCGCAAGACCGAGACGTTCAAGTTCTGGACGCTGCCGGCGGAGCAGAACATCGACGCCGCGCAAGTGAATATGGTGAGCCCGCAATTCTCGCACGTCGACGGCAAGGTCTGGTCGCAGAACAACGGCTTTGCCGGCGTCCACCGGCTCGACCTCGCCACCGGCAAGATCGAGACCTGGGAGCCGTTCAAGGACGCGCCGAAGGGCGAGCCGCACAACATCTACGACGTCGTTCCGGACTCGCAGAACAACGCGTTCTTCACCGATTTCCGCCAGAAGCACATCGGCCGCATCGACGCCAAGACCGGCGAGGTGAAGCTCTACGCAATCCTCACGCCGAGCCCGGCGCTGCGGCGGGGCCAGATGGATACGCAGGACCGGCTCTGGTTCGGCGAATATCGCGGCGACAAGATCGGCGTGTTCGACACGAGGAGCGAGAAATTCACCGAATGGGCGATGCCGACGCGCTGGAGCAATCCCTACGACGTCGTCCTCGACAAGAACGACGAGGCCTGGACCGGCTCGATGCTCAACGATCGCGTGGTGAGGTTCGACACCAAGTCCGGGCAGTTCACCGAATATCTCCTGCCGCGCTCGACCAATATCCGCCGGGTGTTCGTGGACAACTCAACCTCCCCGGTGACCTTCTGGGTCGGCAGCAACCATGGCGCCTCGATCATCAAGCTCGAGCCGTTGGACTAGCTTAGTGCATGATCTCGAAAACGCGCCGACTTTTCGAAAAATGATCGTGCCATTGAAGAAGTGCTTTGAGCGAAATCGCGATTCAAATGCGAAGCGATTTCGCGTCACTATTGGGGAAGGGCCGCGATCCGTGATTGCGGCCCTTCCCGTTTTATCCCTTCGCCCCGCGCTTGCATGACGGCGCATTGCTCGCGCATTTGCCGCACCGCGTCGTCTTGGAACTTTAGGCGTAAGTATTTTCGCGGAGGGCGTTTTCCCAACCGGATTAACGCTTGGACAAGCGACAGGCGCTAGCAATTCGGCATGCTGGTTGCCGTCCGAGACCGGCATGGCTCGGGTCACACAGCCGCGGCCGATGGCTGGCCGATGTAGCGCTGCCCCGCGATGCTAAGGACCAATCAAATGGAGGCGAAACTAATGCAGTGCCAGATCCTGGCGTTTCTCAAAAACGAGTCCGGTGCGACCGCGATCGAATACGGCCTTATCGCTGCCGGCATTTCGGTTGCCATCATCACGGTAGTCGCCGGCCTCGGCACGAAGCTGGCCGCGACCTTCACGACCATCTCGACGGCGCTGAAGTAAGTCCTCGGAACGGCCTCGGCGATGGACAACGTCCGTTCCGTCCGGACGGACGTTGCTGGCGCAATTTCCCTTTGCCTGAAGTGCTCAGGACCGGCCCGCTTGCGGGCCGGCCGGCGCCCGCGACCGCCGCGGTGTCCGCGGCGGCAAGCCCCGCCCTATTCCTCGAATTTCAGATTGGCGGCCTTCACGACCTCGACGAACGACTTGATGTCGGCGTCGATGGTCTGGCGGAATTCCTCGCCGGGCCCGCCGCCGGGATTGACCGCCATGCCCTTGAGCTTCTCGCGCACGCCGGCATCGGCAAGCGCGCGGCGCAGCTCGGTTTCGAGCTTCTTGACGACCGCCGGCGGCGTGGCGGCCGGCGCGAACACGCCGCTCCACAGCCCGATATTCACCTCCGGGAACCCGACCTCGGCCATGCTCGGCACGTCCGGCAGCTCGGACGACCGCACCGCGCCGGTGACCGCGAGCGCGCGCACCTTGCCCCCGTGCACCAGCGGCATCGTGGGCGGACCGTCGGCGATGGCGAACAGGGTCTGTCCGCCGGCGATGCTCAGCATCATCTCGTTGCTGCTCTTGTAGGGGATCGCCTGCGCCGGCATGCCGGTCTTGAGCTTGAACAGCTCGGTGGTGATGGTGAAGGCCGGCGAGGATGTCGCGTAGTTGGACTTGTCGGGGTTGGCCTTGCCGTAGGCGACCAGATCCTTGACCGATTTGACCTGGTCGTTCACCGGACCCGCGAGGATCAGCGGGAACGAGGCGATCATGGTGATCGGCACGAGGCTCTTGGTCGGGTGGTACGACAGCCTGGGATAGATTGCCGACGCGATCGCCATCTGCCCGGTCGCGCCGACCACCAGCGTGTATCCGTCGGCCGGCTGGTTGAGCGCGTAGTCGACCGCCAGCCGCCCGCCGGCGCCGGGCTTGTTCTCGATGATCACCGGCTGCCCGATATTCTCCGAAAGTTTCTGCCCCACCAGCCGCGCGAACAGGTCGTTGCCGCCGCCGGCCGCGAAGCCGACGATGAAGCGGATCGGCTTGGTGGGATAGTTGACATCGCCCTGCGCCCCGGCCGGCTGGGCTGCAAGGGCGGCCAAAGCCGCGAGCGCAACCGCGAGCGAAGCACGTTTGAAACCGATCATGAGCATTTCTCCGTCGTTATTGTTCGTAACCCCGACTGTTCGTAACCCGACTGTTCGTATCCTTGGTCCGGCCATAGCGGCTGTTACAAGCGGCGGGCAAGGCTGACTGTACCAGCGCCGCCGGCCTTGCGCGACAGCCCTCGCTGCCGCGGTTTGACGCGGACGCACGGTGCATCTTAGGGTGCTCGATTGAGCAGCGGTGGCAGAATCGGACGATGACCGTTTCATTCCCTGGACGAGCCCGCGACATGGCCCGGCCCCGCGACCTGTTCGGCCATCCACGCGGGCTGACCTTCCTGTTCGCGACCGAGATGTGGGAGCGCTTCTCCTATTACGGGATGAAGGCACTCCTCCTCCTCTACATGGCGAAATACCTGCTGCTGCCCGGCAACGCCGAGAACGTGATCGGGCTCGGCGCGCTCAAGCAGTTCTACGAAGCGATCTTCGGACCGCTCGGCGTGCAGCCGTTCGCCTCGCACATCTATGGGCTCTATACCGGGCTCGTCTATCTCACGCCGCTGTTCGGCGGCATCCTCGCCGATCGCGTGCTCGGCCAGCACCGCACCATCCTGCTCGGCGCGGCGCTGATGGCGATCGGCCATTTCATGATGGCGTTCGAGCCGCTGTTTCTCTTCGCCTTGACCATGCTCATTCTGGGCAACGGCGCGTTCAAGCCCAACATGTCGGCGCAAGTGGGCGGCCTGTACGCGCCCGGCGACCACCGCCGCGACCGCGCCTACTCGATCTTCTATGTCGGCATCAATCTCGGCGCCTTTCTCGCGCCGCTGGTGTGCGGAACGCTCGGCCAGGAGTTGGGCTGGCACTACGGCTTCACCGCTGCCGGCATCGGCATGACGATCGCGCTCGTGATATATACCTGCGCCGTGCCGGGACTGCCGCCCGACGAGTTGCACAGGGCGAAGGCAGCGGGCGCCGAGAAATTGCCGCTCGACCGCAATGAGTGGCGCGCGATCCTCGCGCTGATCGTGCTGTTCGTGCCGACCACGTTCTTCTGGGCGACCTACGAGCAGCAGGGCAACACCATCGCGCTGTGGGCCGACGACTATACCGACCGCTCGATCGATCTCGTTGTCTGGCGCGGCGAGATCCCGACCACCTGGTTCCAGGCCTTCAACCCCTTCATGATCTTCGCCTTCACGCCCTTCATCGTGGCGCTATGGGCATGGCAGGCACGGCGCGGCACCGAGCCGTCGACCGTCATCAAAATGTCGCTCGGCTGCTTCGGCGTGGCGCTCGCCAACCTGATCATGGTGGGCGCCGCCTGGCAGTCGGCTGGCGCGCCCGACGCCAGCTGGCTGTGGCTGTTGGGCTATTTTGCCGTCATCACCATTGGCGAGCTCTATCTCTCGCCGATCGGACTGTCGCTGGTTTCCAAACTCGCGCCCGCACGCTTGGTCTCGATGCTGATGGGACTGTGGCTGGCGACGAGCTTTACCGGCAACCTCGTCGCCGGCTGGCTCGGCAGCCTCTGGAGCGGCATGGACAAGGCGACATTCTTCCTGATGATCGCCGGCATCGCCACGGTCGCCGGCGCCGTCATCATGGCCTTCGACCGTCCGCTCAGGGGCATTATCAAGGATTAGGGCGTGCACTCATAAACGCGTTCGGAGAATGTCCGCTCCGGGGGCGAAGCGGAAGAGGGTGCGCGGCAAACGCTGCTGGACCCGGCCGAAAATGACCCAAGGCGGACGTTTAAGTAAGCGCCAAGGCGTTGCGCGTTATTGGTAATCCACTCTATCCATTCGGCCAACCTATCGAGCGACACACGAGAGCCCAACATGACTGACACACCTGAATACACGCCGCCGGAAGTCTGGGTCTGGAAGAAAGACGACAGTCCCAAATGGCGCTATGGCAATGTTAATCGCCCTATCGCGGGTGCGACGCATGAGAAGGAGTTGGCGCGCGGAAAGCATCCGCTTCAGCTCTATTCACTAGCGACGCCTAATGGCGTCAAGGTTACAATCATGCTGGAGGAATTGTTGGCTGCCGGTCATAGCGGAGCGGACTATGACGCTTGGCTCATCCGGATCGGTGAGGGCGACCAGTTTGGTAGCGGATTTGTCGGGGTGAACCCGAATTCCAAAATCCCGGCGCTCATGGACTATAGCGAGCAGACGCCGCGACGCGTGTTCGAATCCGGCGCGATCCTGCTCTATCTGGCGGATAAATTCGGCACCTTCCTACCACAGGATCGCGGCAAGCGCACTGAGGCGCTGAACTGGCTGTTCTGGCAGATGGGTTCAACGCCCTATCTCGGCGGCGGCTTCGGGCATTTCTATGCCTATGCTCCGGTGAAGATCAAATACGCCATCGACCGCTTTACAATGGAGGTGAAACGCCAGCTCGATGTGCTCGACCGGCAGCTTGCGGACAATCAATTTATCGCTGGCGACGAATATACGATCGCCGATATGGCGATCTGGCCGTGGTACGGCAACGGTATGTTGAACGGCGCCTCCTACAACGACCCGCGCAAGTTCCTGGAGACGCACGAATATAAAAACCTGACGCGCTGGACGAAAGAAATCGGCAAGCGCCCGGCCGTCAAGCGCGCGCGAATGGTCAACCGCGCCAGCGGGCCGCCTGAAGAACAATTGCGCGAGCGCCATGACGCCGGCGATTTCGAGACCAAAACGCAGGACAAGATTGAGGCGCGCGGGTAACCCCATCGTAATCTCTCATAAATCAAGCTGACACTAGTGTCCCGTTTCCGACGTTCGCATCACTTTGCAGCACGCACTTTTGCGAACGTCGGAAACAAAGGGACACTAGCAAGTATATGGTCCTAGTGCGGTTTTGGCTCTGACGTTCCGATGACAAGCGTGCTGCAAGACTGATCGGAACGTCAGAGCCACCGCACTAGCGGTTCCGGCTTCCCCTTCACCGGAAAACGCTATATGCCGCCCGCATGAATTCGTCAGTCCGTCCGGCGCCACGCGCCTTCAGCCACGTCGAGACCTGGGTGTTCGATCTCGACAACACGCTCTACCCGCACCACCTCAATCTGTGGCAACAGGTGGACGAGCGCATCCGCGACTACATCGCGAAATTCCTCGAGATCACCCACGAGGAAGCCTTCAAGCTTCAGAAGGACTATTACAAGCGCTACGGCACCTCGATGCGCGGGCTGATGACCGAGCACGGCATGAAGCCCGACGACTTCCTCGATTTCGTGCACCAGATCGACCATTCGCCGCTCGAGCCGAATGCTGCGCTGGGCGCCGCGATCGAAACCCTGCCCGGCCGCAAGCTGATCCTGACCAACGGCACCCGCCGCCATGCCGACGCGGTGTTGGCGCGGCTCGCGCTCGACCGGCATTTCGAGGACATATTCGACATCATCGCCGCCGAGCTCGAGCCCAAGCCCTCGCCGAAAGCCTATGATCGCTTTCTCGAGGCCCATGGCGTTGATGCCGCCAAGGCCGCGATGTTCGAGGACCTCGCCCGCAACCTCACGGTCCCGCATGCGCTCGGCATGACCACTGTGCTGGTCGTGCCGGAGCACACCCGCGAGGTGTTCCGCGAAGGCTGGGAGCTCGAAGGCCGCGACGAACCGCACGTCGACCACGTGACCGACGATCTCGTGGGATTCCTTCAGCGGGTGAACGCCGCATCCGCTCGCGCCGGTTAGCGCATGTCCCGGAAAAAGCCTGTCCCGGACTTGATCCGGGATGGCACCGGTTTTCCGACAAGGACATGCGCAAAATCAAGGAATCTAGCCTTCACTTCGGAGGCGTGACCGAAACCTCGATCGCGGCGTAGTAGGCCGCGAGATCCGCTATGTCCTGATCGCTGAGATCTTTCACCGCGAGCGTCATCATTTCGTTGCTGCGCCGGCCTTTGCGATATTCGTCGAGCGATTTGACCAGATATCGCTCCGGCTGACCGGCGAGATGAGGCGCGTCGGGCAGCTTCGAGAGTCCATCCAGCCCGTGGCACGCCTGGCACTGCAAGGCCTTGCGGCGCCCGGCGGCCACATCTCCCGCCGCGGCCGACGCGCCCGCAGCGGAACACAGCACCGCAAGTGCGACCAGCAGTCCAGAACGCCGGTGGCGCGACATTCCCATCATCCTGATCGGCGCGAGGGCCGCGCCCGCGTCGGGCGCGGCCTCGGTGTCTCGAGTTCTACTGGCCCTCGTACCAGATGCGGTAGAGGGCACCGGCGAAATCGTCCGAGACCAGGATCGAGCCGTCCGGCAGCTGTGCGACGTCCACCGGCCGGCCGAGATATTCGCCGTACTCGTTGAGCCAGCCTTCGGCGAACACTTCGGTCTTGTCCGCCGTGCCGTCCTCCTTGAGACTGGTGAACATCACGCGGGCACCGATCGGGGTCGTGCGGTTCCACGAGCCATGCTGGGCCGAGAAGATGCCGCCGCGATATTTCTGCGGGAACATGCGGCCGGTATAGAACATCATGCCCAGGTCGGCGGCGTGCGCGTCCATCTCGACCTGCGGGAAGGTCACGTCGGCCGGCGGCGTCTGATCCTTGTACTCATTGGTGCGCGTCTTGCCGCCGCCGTAATAGGGAAAGCCGAAATTCATGCCCGGCTTGTCCGCGCGATTGAGTTCGCCGGGCGGCTGGTTGTCACCCATGCCGTCGACCTGATTGTCGGTGAACCAGAGCGTCTTGTCCTTCGGATTGAAGTCCATCCCCACCGAGTTGCGCACGCCCCAGGCAAAGACCTCGCGCTCCTTGCCCTCCCGCGTCATGCGGACGATGCCGCCGATCCCGGTCCTCTTGTAGACGTCCATCTTCGCCGGAGCGTATACGTTGAACGGCTGTCCGAGCGAGATGTAGATCTTGTCGTCGGGCCCGATGCGGCACACGCGCGCGGTGTGGTTATAGGATTCCTCCTCCGGAGGGATCAGCTCACCCTGCTTTACGACGACGAAGGCGGCGACGTCCGGGCCCTCGTAGAAGAACTCGGCCGCGGGGAACACGAGGACGCGGTTCTGCTCGGCGATGAAGAGAAAGCCGTCCTTGGAGTAGCAGACCGCGTTCGGAAGGATAAAGCCGATCGACGGCGCGAACTCCTTGACCTCGTCGGCCACGCGGTCCTTGTCGCGATCGGTGACGGCCCACACCTTGTTCTTGCGCGTGCCGACGAACGCCACCACGCCCTGCGGTCCGACTGCGATGTGGCGAGCGTCCGGCACGATGGCGTAAAGACCGATCTTGAATCCGCTCGGTAGCTTGATCCGAGCGAGGTTTTTCTTGATCGCCTCCGTCTTCGCTCCGGTCTGTGGAATCTGCGGGATGTCGATCGGCGTGCCGGTGGTCTTGAACTCGGACAGCTTTTCGAGATTGCCTGCGGTCGGCTGCTGCGCGTGGGCCAAAGAAGACCACGCAAGCACGAGCGCCGAGACCGCGCCCAAGAGCGCTTTCTTCATGTCTTCCTCCCTAGTTCCGATGATGTTGTTCGAACAGGACGCATCATCATCAAGTTCCTCTCGCCGCGCAAGATTTTGCGGTCGCTTGGAACTTGGACGTCGCCAATCAAATTTGGGGCGGTATCAGTACCGCTTATGAGACTGCGCGCCGGCGTAATCGTTGCGTCGCCGCAACGACTGCGATCGGCGGCAGCGGAGGACCGCGATCACGCCCCCGAGAAGACCTGCAGCGCGAGCACGCCCAGCCCGACGGCGATCACCGCGACGCCGAGCACCCGGATCACGGCCGGTTGCAGCGTCGTGCGCGCCGCCAGCATGCGCGTACCTTGCATGGCTACAAGCGCAATCGCCGACTGAATCAGCGCCAGACCGATGAAATAGGCATAGACCGGCGCGGGCTGCGCGCCCGCGATCGATTCACCGAGCGCATAGCCGTTCACCAGGCCGGCAAAGGCGAACAGCGCAAACGCAATATCGGTTCGGAGCGAACGCGCGCGCAGGAGCACCAACCCGAGCGCGACGACGGACAACGCGACGAAGATTTCGGCACCGGCCACCGTGGCCTCGCCGATATGCGCGGCCGCTCCGATCGTCATCGCAACCACATAGCCGATCGCGAGCAACGCGCCGTGGCGCTGGCCGGCGGCAAGGCAGCCGACCGCGATCACTGCGGCGAGGTGGTCGAGCCCGATGATGGGATGGCCCAGCCCCGAGAGCAGCCCGTCCGTGAAGCTCACGGGCATCTTGTTGTCCATGACGTGATGGGCGAGCGCCGGCCCGGCCACGGACGAAAAAACGGCGACGAGCGCAAATATCCTCATGACGATCTCCGGAACGGCCGAGGCGGTTGACTTCCCCTGCCCTATTCTCGACAACCCATCCTTCAGCGCAAGGATTATGCCGAGGGACTTCGCCACATGTCGCATGCCGAGCTTGCCAAGACCATCGACGACGCCTTCGAGCAACGCGACGGCGTCAGCCCTGCCACCAAGGGCCCGGTGCGCGAGGCCGTCGAGGCGGCGCTCGACCTGCTCGATCGCGGCGCCGCGCGCGTCGCCGAACGGGGCGCCGACGGGAAATGGCAGGTCAACCAGTGGCTCAAGAAGGCGGTGCTGCTGTCGTTTCGCCTCAACGACATGAGCGTGATCGCGGGCGGGCCCGGCAAGGCTGTGTGGTGGGACAAGGTTGCCTCCAAGTTCGACGGTTGGGGCGACAGCCGCTTCCGGGAAGCGGGCTTCCGCGCGGTGCCGGGCGCCGTGGTGCGCCGCTCAGCCTATATCGCGCCGGGCGTGGTGCTGATGCCTAGCTTCGTCAATCTCGGCGCCTATGTGGATTCCGGCACCATGGTCGATACCTGGGCGACGGTCGGCTCCTGTGCGCAGATCGGCAAGAACTGCCACATTTCCGGCGGCGCCGGCATTGGCGGCGTGCTCGAGCCGCTGCAGGCCGGGCCGGTGATCATCGAGAACAACTGCTTCGTCGGCGCGCGCTCGGAAGTGGCCGAGGGCGTGATCCTGCGCGAAGGCACGGTCCTGTCCATGGGCGTCTTCCTCGGCGCTTCGACGAAGATCGTCGACCGCGAGAGCGGCGAGACCTACCAGGGCGAGGTGCCGGCCTATTCGGTCGTGGTGCCGGGCTCGCTGCCGGGCAAGCCCGGCAAGAACGGCGGGCCGAGTCCGAGCCTCTACTGCGCCGTCATCGTCAAGCGCGTGGACGAGAAGACGCGCGCCAAGACCTCGATCAACGAGCTGTTGCGGGATTGAGCCGACAAGACGGAGCGCGCAGGAAACGACCATGGACCCCGCCGCCCTTGCCCGCGACCTGTTGCGTTGCCCCACGGTAACTCCCGCGGAAGGCGGCGCGCTCAGCCTGATCGAGGGCGTGCTCAAGGGAGCGGGATTCGAGGTCCATCGCGTCACTTTCGCGGAGCCCGGCACGGCGCCGGTCGAGAACCTCTACGCCCGCCTCGGCAACACCGCCCCGCATCTCGTCTTCGCCGGCCACACCGACGTCGTGCCGCCGGGCGACGAGGCGAAATGGAGCCATCCGCCGTTCGCCGGCGAGATCGCAGGCGGCACGCTCTACGGCCGTGGCGCGGTGGACATGAAGGGCGCGGTCGCCTGCGCGCTCGCCGCCACGCTCGATCATCTCGCCGCGAACGGTGGGCCGGCGAAGGGCTCCATCTCGTTCCTGATCACCGGCGACGAGGAGAGCATCGCGGTGAACGGCACCGTGAAGCTCCTGCAATGGGCGGCCGAGCGCGGGGAGACATTCGACCATTGCATCCTGGGCGAGCCGAGCAACGCGACTGCAAGTCGGCGACACCATCAAGGTCGGCCGCCGCGGCTCGCTCAACGGCACGCTCGTGATCACCGGCAAGCAGGGCCATGTCGCCTATCCGGAGCGGGCCGACAATCCCGTGCGCGGGCTGGTGACGTTGATGACCGCGCTGATGGCGACGCCGCTCGACCACGGCAGCGCGCAGTTCACCGCCTCGAATCTCGAATTCACCTCGATCGACATCGGCAACCCCGTCGTCAACCTCATTCCCGGCGAGGCGCGCGCGCGCTTCAATATTCGCTTCAACGACTGCCACAGCCAGACCTCGCTCAAGACGTTGATTGAGAAGCGCGCGAGGGACGCGGCGGGCAACCACATCCGCTGGCATATCGACTGGGAGCCATCGAACGCCGACTCGTTCGTGGCCGAGCCCGGGGTGTTCGTCGATCTCGTCTCCGGCGCGATCAAGGAGGTGACGGGCAACGCGCCCGCGCTTTCGACCACCGGCGGCACGTCGGACGCACGCTTCATCAAGAACTATTGCCCGGTGCTGGAATTCGGCCTGGTCGGACAGACCATGCACCAGGTCGACGAGCGGACGACCGTGGCCGATCTGCAAATGCTGACCGCTGTCTACCGCAAGATCCTCGACCGATACTTCGCCTGAGAGATCCTCACCAGCATGTCGTGGGTTGCGATGCCATCGGAGCGCGGAGCCGCATCGGGTGGTCGCGCAGCGCGAGCGTCGCGGGACCGCTCCATTGGAGCCTCACCTGCTCTGCCGTCTGGCGCTTGGAGACGATAACCTTGCGAGCGTTGGCAGCGTCGTTCTTGCTCCGGCGGGATTCGCTCTCTCGCTCCCGGTCGCGTGTCGAACGGTCGTCCTTCGTTTCGCGGGGCAAGGCGGCTTGACGCTCTTTCTTCGTTTCCGCCGTGGAATCTTTCTTCGTTTCCGTCGTCGATGACGTCCTCGTCGAAGGGCTGCTCGCCAAAGAGCTGGACGGCTGTTGTTCAGCCAGCGCGACTTTCTCCCTGGCTCCTCGCTCGGCAGCGGGGGCAGGCTCGATCGAGGGAGCAAGACGGGTGGCGTTTGCTTGCTCGGATTCTGCATTGGCCTCGACCGCCGGGGTGGGACGCTCCGCCTGCGCAGTCACGCCGTCCCTCGCCGTCCGATCGAGGCTGGGGGCTGGCTTGATCCTGGGATAGGTGACGGCGCCTGCTTGCGCGAGCTCGGTGTCGGCCTTCACCGCCGGAACGGGCGGTTGCGCGCCGTCGCCGACCGTCCGATCGGGAATGGGGGCAGGCTTGATCGGGGGATACGTGACGGCGTCTGCTTGCGCGAGCTCGGTGTCGGCCTTCGCCGCCGGAACGGGAGGTTGCGCGCCGGCCCCGGCCGTCCGATCGGCGCTGGCGGCCGGCTTGATCGGGGGATACGTGACGACCTCTGCTTGCGCGACCTCGGTGTCGGCCTTCACCGCCGGAACGGGAGGTTGCACGCCGGCCCCGGCCGCCCGATCGGGGATGGGGGCAGGCTTGATCCGATAAGTGACGATCTTTTTTTGCACGACTTGAGTGTTGGCCTTCACCGCCGGCGCGGAGGGTTGCGCGGCACCCTCAGCCGTCTGATCGAGGACGGCGGCAGCCTTGATCCTGAGATCGGCGGCCCTGGTGTCTGGCTGTTCGCGACGCATGTCGACCCCAGATGCGTCGGCACTCGATACCGCAACCGTCGCATCGTTCGCCGTGAGCGTTGACCATTGTGCCCATCCACCTACGGCGAGCGCCGCTGGAACCGAGAGCGCGAACGCAAGCGTCTTGAACATCCTGAACATGCAAACCTCGTCCGGTTTCGAGGGCGACTGTTGCCCCTCCGATGGCTCGAACGTTAAGGATGCTTGCGCGGTCGCGATGTGATGGCCATCACACCTCGCGCTTCCAGAGAGCTTTGCTTGTGGAAGTTACGGCGTCAGCTTGATGCCGGCTTTGTGGGCGAGATCGAGCCACTTGGCGATGTCGGAATTGACGAAACCGGCAAAGGCCTCGGGCGTCGACGGCTCCGGCTCGGCGCCCTGCTCCGCCAGCCGCTGCCTGGCATCCGCCAGCGACAGCACGGTCTTGGTATCGGCGCTGACCTTCGCCACGATCTCGCGCGGCGTGCTGGCAGGCGCGAACAGTCCGAACCAGCCGAGCGACGAATAGCCGGGCAGCCCGGTCTCGGCGACGGTCGGGAAATCCGGAAACAGCGCCGAGCGCGCGGAGCCCGTCGTGCCGATCACGCGCAGCGTCCCGGCCGCGATGTGCGGCGTGACCACCAGCGCCGGCGAGAACATCATGTCGATACGCCCGCCGAGGAGATCGGTGACGGCGGGACCGGTGCCGCGATACGGTATGTGCAGCAAATCGATGCCCGCCATCTGCTGGAATAGCGCAGCGGACAGATGCGAGGCCGAGCCGGTGCCGGACGAGCCGAACGTGAGCTTGCCGGGATTCTGCTTGGCATGGGCGATCAGCTCCGCCGTCGTCTTCACCGGCACCGACGGATGGACCACCACGATGTAGGGCGGCGCCGCTATCAGCGAGACCGGCGCGAGCTCGCGCGCGATGTCGAATGGCCCACCGGCGGGACGATCGCCGGCAAGGGCCAGAATGGCGCCAGTGGACGCCATCAGCAGGGTGTAGCCATCCGCCGGCGAGCTTGCCACCTGGCGCGTGCCGATCAGGCCGGCGGCGCCGGGCCGATATTCGGAAACCACCGGCGGACCCCAGAGGTTCTGCAGGTGGACGCTGAGCACGCGGCCGAGCACGTCGGTCGCGCCGCCGGCGGGGAATGGAACGACGATGCGAACCGGCCCGCTCGGAAAGCTCTGCGCGTGCGCAGACGACAAGGCGAGCATGCCGAGAACAAGGGACAGCCAGATGGATTTCAACACGATGCGTTTCTCCTCGTTCTCTCATTCATAGTCGACACTGGTCAGATAGAGCCCATCGGGCGGCGCGACCGGCGCGCAGGCCGCGCGGTCGCGCTTCTCGAGCGCGGCGGACAGGTCGTCGGCGGTCCACTTGCCCTCGCCGACGAGCGCCAGCGCGCCGACCATCGAGCGCACCTGGGTGTGCAGGAACGAGCGGGCCGCGGCCACGACATGGATGTCGTCCTTGATGCGATTCACGTCGAGCCGGTCGAGCGTCTTCACCGGCGATTTCGCCTGGCATTCGACGTTGCGGAAGGTGGTGAAGTCATGCCGGCCGACGAGGCGCTGCGCCGCCGCATGCATGGCGGCGCTGTTGAGCAGCTTCGGGATGCGCCAGGCGCGGCCGCGCTCGAAGGTGAGATCGGCGCGCCGGTTGATGATGCGATAGAGATAGTGGCGCTTGACGGCCGAGAAGCGGGCATCGAACGTATCCGCCACCTGCTCGGCGGTGATGACGGCGACGGGATGCGGCCGCAGATGGGCGTTCAAGGCGTCGCGCACGGTGTCCGTATCCCACGCCTTGCTCAGATCGACGTGGCCGACCTGTGCCAGCGCGTGCACCCCCGCGTCGGTGCGGCCGGCCCCGTAGATGACGACTTTCTCCCCGGTGAACGCCTCGGCGGCGGCGGCCAGCACGCCCTGCACGGTCGGGCCGTTGTCCTGGATCTGCCAGCCGACGAACGGCCGGCCGTCATACTCGATGGTGAGCTTGTAGCGCGGCATCGGCTATCCGAGATCGGCGAAAGCGGACGGGTACCGGACGATGCCCTCCGGCGGTGCGGTCTGTGCGAGTCGAAGGACCATGAAATGCGGACCGGAATAGGGTGACACGAACGGCGTTGCGGCGGCGGCATCGAATCCGAACCGGCCGTAGTAAGCAGGATCGCCGAGCACGAAGACAAGCCGCTCACCACGTTCGGCAAGAAGCGCAAGCCCGCGTCTGACCAGCGCGCTGCCGATACCGCGATTCCACAGGTCAACTGCGACGGCAAGCGGCGCAAGCCCAATTGCCGGCGCGCTGCCCTCAGGAGCGTCGACCGCCAGCCGCGGAAAGCCGATATGACCTACGATGCCACGGTCGTCCAGTTCCGCGACGAGCGCAAGGACGAGATCTTCGTTCGTGCGTAGGCGATCGACCAGATCGGCCTCGGCCCGGCCTCCGAAGGCGTCTGCCAGTACGGTGCGCACCGACACCGCATCGCTGGCCTGCTCGAGTCGCACCGTGATCGGGAGCTTCGCCGCGGCGGTCATGGGAACCGGGTGCCGGCGGCAACCGGCGTGCCGCGCAGGAACTCGTCCGCCTTCATCGCCTGCCGGCCGGCCCGCTGCAATTCGAGGATGCGCACCGCGCCGTCGCCGCAGGCGACCGTGAGCCCGTCGTCGAGAACGGTCCCCGGCGCGCCGGCGCCTTCGCCCTTCGTCGTGCGCAGCACCTTGATGCGCGCGCCCTCCCCACCGATCTCGAACCAGGCGCCGGGAAACGGCGAGAGGCCCCTGATATGGTCGTGCACCTCCTGCCAAGGCCGCGTCCAGGCGATGCGGGTTTCGTCCTTGCCGATCTTGGCCGCGTAGGTGACCCCGGCCGCGAGCTGCGGCGTAAGCGTCAGCGTGCCGCGCTCGAGCGCCCCGAGCGCGCGCACCATCAGGTCAGCGCCAAGCCGCGCCAGCCGATCGTGCAGATCGCCCACGGTCGCGTCCGGCTCGATCCCCACCCGCTCGGCCATCGCAACGGGTCCGGTATCGAGCCCCTCCTCCATCTTCATCACCATCACGCCGGTCTCGGCATCGCCTGCCATGATCGCGCGGTTGATCGGCGCGGCGCCGCGCCAGCGCGGCAGCAGCGAGGCATGCAGATTGAACGCGCCAAGCGGAAAGGCTTCCAGGATCGGCTTCGGCAGGATGAGCCCATAGGCGACGACGACGGCCACGTCAGCGCCATGCGCCCGCGCGACGCCTTCCGCATCGGGCGTCCGCAGCGTCGGCGGCGTCAATACGGGGAGACCGAAGCGCCGCGCCTCGCGCTCGACCGGGCTCGGCGTGAGGTCGAGGCCACGCCGGCCGGCCGGCTTCGGTGCCCGCGTGTAGACCGCCGCGACCTCATGACCGCGTCCGACGATCTCGACCAGCGTCGGCACCGCGAAGTCGGGCGTGCCCATGAATACGATGCGCAGCGGCCTAACTCCCGATATTCGGCTGGATGGCGCGTGCCGCGCCAAGGTCGGCGTTTCCGCCGGCGGTGTCGCCCATCATCAGTTTCGTATGGCCGCGGAAATAGAGGGCCGTGGCGTTACGGGGGTCGATTCGAACCGCCTCGTTGAAGTCCTTGAGGGCATGGTCGAGCCGGCTCGATTGCCCATGCGCGACGCCGCGATCGATGAAGACGATGACAAAGTTGGGACTCAGCCGGAGGGCTCGATCGAAGTCCTGAATCGCAACGTCGAATTGCCGTTTTTTTGCATATACGGCGCCGCGACATCGGAATGCCACCGCCAAATTGGGATTGAGGCCAATGCACCGGTCGAAGTCTCGAATGGCCGCGTCGAAGTCATTTTTCAACATGTACGCGTCACCGCGATTGAAGTAGGCCTCGGCATATGAGGGATTGAGCCGGAGCGCCTGGTCGAAATCCCCGATGGCGCGGTCGTAGTCGCCTTTGTTCTTGTATACGGCCCCCCGGTTGTTGAAGGCCGCCGTGTAACCGGGATCGAGTCGAATCGCGTGATCGAGATCCTCGACGGCGCGGTCGTAGTCGCCCGTGGCGTCATAGGCGCTGCCGCGGTTGTTGTAGGCCTTGGCATAACCCGGATCGAGCCGGATTGCCTGAGTGTAATCCGCAATGGCACCGGCGGCGTCGCCGGCGCGTTGTCGCGCGAGGCCCCGGTTGTAGAAGCCGTCGGGATCGTCAGGGGCGAGCTCGATCGCGCGGTCGAAGTCGCCGATGGCCAGATCGTACTGGCCGATATCCGTGTAGGCGAGACCACGGTTGAAGAGGGCGTTCGCAGCATCCGGGCTGAGCTGGAGCGCCCGATCGAAGTCCGCAATCGCGCGCTCGTGCTCGCCGACCTCCCGGTACGCGGCACCGCGGTTGTTGAGAATCAGGGCGTCGTCGGGCTCGAGCCGAATGGCGTGGTCGTAGTCCCGGATCGCATGTCCGTGGTCGCCCTTGCGCTGATGGGCGACGCCGCGGTGATGGAACGCCTCGCCGCAATCGCCGTCGATAGCGATCGCGCGGTCGAAGTCCTCGATCGCGCGATCATGGTCGCCTTTGTGCCGATAGGCCGAGCCGCGGTTCACGAACGGCAATGGATCGCGCGGATCGAGCTCGATCGCGCGGTCGAAGTCCGCAATCGCGCGGTCGTATTCGCCCTTCTCGACGAACGCATTGCCGCGATTGTTGAAGGCCGGCCCGTTGTTCGGATCGTCCTGGATGACGCGGGTATAGGTCGCAATCCGTGCATCGATATTTTCTTCTTGCATGACGCCCTCGAGCTCTACTCACCGCCGGCAAGCCAATTCTTACCCCGCCGGCGAAGGTTTTGCTCTTGCTCGGTGTCGCGGAGCACCACCGCGTCCGGAATGGTCCGGCCGCGCTTGGCCTGCCGCAGCTTCATGAAGGCAAAGGCGCTCTCATGGCCTTCCAGCACGACCGGCGCATAGACCGCCGATGCGTCCCACGTCCGCACCACCGGATCGAGGCGATCCTTGTCGTAGATGCAGGTCCACTCGTGGATGCGCCAGACGCCGTCGCGCTTCTCGAAGAAATCATAGAACCGCGCATACGACGTGTAGTCGAACAGGCTGCGATCGATGTATTCGCGAATGAGGATCATCACGTCGATTTCGAGCACCGCGCGTGTGCCGGCGATATCGGTGCGCATGTTGCCGAGCCAATGCTTGCGGTGCTCTTCGGGCTTGCGCGTGTCGGCGATCTCTTTCGAGCGCGCGATGAAGCCAGCAATCGGGCCCGAATACCACGACACGGTGACAGTCGCGTCGGGATGAAAGCAGGCTTGCAACGTTTCCCACTCGCCGAGATCGAGGCTGAACGCCCAGGCCCGCCGGACATTGCAGATTTGAATCTGGTCGAGCGCTTTCGCCCATTCCGCGGATTGGTCCACGCCCCCTCCCTCTTTGCGTCCGCCGCACGCGCGGCGCCCCTAGTGTCCCGTTTCCGACGTTCGTATCCATCTCGCAGCATGCACTTTTACGAACGTCGGAAACAAAGGGACACTAGCAACTCTATGATTTTAGTGTGGCTTTGCATCTGACGTTCCTATGACGGACTTGTAGCAGATACTGATAGGAACGTCAGATGCGCCACACTAGTTTGGCGGCTCAGAAGGCCGCATCAATTCCCGGCTCTCATGTTGCGCCGAGATGCGAGAAATGCGCATCTCATGCGGGTTTATCGCGTTTCCGGCCGACCGCGGCAAGGCTCTCGCGTTTGGAAATGGTTTGAACTATTTTGCGTTGGTTTTCAACGGGTCGCGTCGATTGGGGGCAGCTAGACGCGACAAGCGCGCGACATGGCCCCCCCTGCCATCCGGAAGATATGTCGCTTCGACATGGCGCAGCCTGTGAGCAGCAAGCCCACCGACATCGCGATGATCATCGCGATGTGAGTTTCATTTACTTCCCCCTGTTGAGGCAAAATATTTCGCCCTGGCTTTCTGATAGTGGTTGACCGCAGCCATCAGCTGGCGAACCGCGTTTTCCCGTTCCGTCGAATGCGCGACCAGTTGCCCCGCTCGTATCCGCAAAGCGGCCTGGATCACGCTTTCCTCGGCCAACATGACCGCCAGCCGCGCAGGGTTCTTGTGCGCGACCTTCGGCGCGCGTAGCGCCTCGGCGATGGCGATAGATGCGAAATCGGCGGTGCTGTCCCGCGCAGCGGCTTCGAAACGTTCGGCCATCCTGCGCAAATCGCGACCCAGCCATTGACTCTTGCCGCCCGCGCTGACCCGCAGCATGTTGGCGGCGAAGTCGCCGGTCGCAATCCGCAGGTCTGTGAAACTCCCAGGCTCGCCGTTCATGGTAGGCTGTCCTCACTTCGGTGGCCGGCGTTGCGGCGCGCAAACCGACAATCACTGCTATTTCGCCGGTGCTTCGACTTGTTAGCCGGCGCCAAAGATTTGCCAATTGAAGCCAAATTGCTCAGTGCGGCGCGCACCCGTGTTCGTGCGCACGTCGGGCCACATCCAGTGGACTTCCACTTGCCAGCAAGGTGGCAGCGACACCGATCTTCGGTGCCGGCCACGCCGCGCCAGCTCATGGGACGGACCAACGGCGGTCACGCGCGTCAACTGAGATGGAGGTGGAAGGAGGAAAGCAGACCCTCACGAGCCAACCGCTCACGACCATGGCCGTCTGTTCATGGCTTTGACCACGTTGAGCGGATAGTCGCCATTGGGGTCGAGCGGATGCCAGCCGGTAACGTCAACGCCCGTCACGAAGGCTTCCAGCCCGTATTCGAAGCTAATTCCACGCCTGACGCGAGCCACGTGCAGCTCGCGATGCGGGTCATCGGCACCAGAGAAAATTCCCACGCCCATCCGCCAACTTTTCTCGGTCGGCCAGACTATCGCCGCCCAGTCGTTGGTGATCGGCATGTATTCGCAGTTGACCGGATCGATGACCAGCCCCCCAACAGCAAGACGGAGGTCCGCGAGATCGTTCACCCAGAAGAAACCTACCGGCAACTGGCGCTCAATCGTCCGCACGGCAAACAGTTTCATCAAAAAATCTCCGTCGTCTCCCAGTTTTCTGCCTTCTAGGATGGTTTTGCCCCTGAGCAATTGTTATTCGGCGCCAAACTTTTGCGCTGAGACGCCAATGCCGCGACAGGCCGTTCCTGATGGGGGCCGGGGGCAGGCGCGAAAATTCTGTCGTGCCATAATCGCGAACGCGGCGCCGGCGCCGTGCATCGTGCCATCGTCACCAGGCAGCGGCGCCGCGAGTCCGACATGCGGACTTCTGAACCAAAGCCACACTAGATCATAAGTTGCTAGTGTCCTTCGATTCCGAAGTTCGCAAACGAGAGTGCCGCGGAATGATGCGAACTTCGGAATCGGGAACTAGCCCTACTCCGCCGCGCGCTTCGCCGCCTTGGTGAATTTCTTGACCACGCGGTCGCGCTTGAGCTTGGAGAGATGGTCGATGAACAAGACCCCGTTCAGGTGGTCGATCTCGTGCTGCAGGCAGGTCGCCAACAGCCCATTGGCCTCGACCTCCTGCGGCTGTCCTTCGCGGTCGAGGTATTTCACCTTCACCTGCGCCGGCCGCTCCACGTCGCCATAAAATTCCGGAATCGAGAGGCAGCCTTCCTCGTAGGTCGCCTTCTCCTCCGACGACCACACGATCTCCGGATTGATGAAGACCTGCGGGTTCTTCGGATCTTCCTTCTTGGCGAGGTCCATGGTGACGACGCGCTTGGGCGTGCCGACCTGGATGGCGGCGAGCCCGATCCCGGGCGCGTCGTACATGGTCTCGAACATGTCCTCGATGAGCTTGTGGATACCGGCGTCGATCTTCTTCACCGGCTCGGAAACTTTCCGCAGCCGCTTGTCCGGCAGAATGAGAATGTCGCGCAGAGCCATGTCGGCGGATTTAAGCGGTCGCCGGAAGCCGGTCAATCCGGCCGCTCTCGTCCTCCCATTGGGCCCCTCTTGACGCTCTGTTGGGCCTTCCCCGCGCTACCGCGCTAACCGATACAGGGCATTGATTTATTGTTCACTTTTTGTTCTTATACTCCGAATCGATGTAGAGTGCCGACATGACCGACAATCTCCCCACCCTCGCCGCCGCGGCCGTCATCCTCCTCGCGGGGCTCGCGGCCCTGGCCGGCCTGATCGTTCTGGTGCTGCGGGCGCTGCGCCAGCGCGACCGGGAGGCGGCGCAGGCGCAGATGGCCGAGCTGACGCGGCTGCAGGCGGAGACCACTGTGCGCATCGAAGGCATGCGCGACATGCTGGCGGGCCGGCAGGCCGAGCTCCATCGCGCGGTCAACGACCGACTCGATTCGGTGTCGCACCATCTCAACCAGTCGATGACCACCACCCGCCAGCACACGGTCGAAAATCTGCAAAAGCTCAACGAGCGGCTCGCGGTCATCGACGTCGCGCAGAAGAACATCACCGACCTGGCCTCGCAGGTGACGTCGCTGCAAGGCGTGCTCGCCAACAAGCAACAACGCGGCGCCTTCGGGCAAGGGCGCATGGAGCTCATCGTGCAGGATGGGCTGCCGAAGGATTGCTACGAGTTCCAGATGACGCTGTCGAACCGCAGCCGGCCCGACTGCGCGGTGTTCCTGCCGGACCAGCGCCCGCTGGTGATCGACGCCAAGTTTCCGCTCGAGGCGGTCACCGCCTTGCGCGAAGCCAAGACCGACGACGAGCGCAAGCACGCCGCGTCGCGGATGCGCCAGGACCTTGCCCGGCACATCGGCGACATCGCGGACAAGTACCTGATCCCGGGCGAGACGCAGGACCTGGCGCTGATGTTCGTGCCGTCGGAGTCGGTCTACGCCGACTTGCACGACGGCTTCGACGACATCGTGCAGAAGGCCTACCGCGCGAAGGTGGTCATCGTCTCGCCGTCGCTGCTGATGCTGGCCATCCACGTCATCCAGCAGATCCAGCGCGACGCCCGCATGCGCGAGGCGGCCGACAAGATTCACGCCGAGGTCGGCCACCTCATGGACGACATCGAGCGGCTGCACGGCCGGGTGCTGAACCTGCAAAAGCATTTCGGCCAAGCCAACGAGGACGTGCGGCAAATCCTCATCTCGGCGGAAAAGGTCGAGAAGCGCGCGACCCGCATCAAGGATGTCGAGTTCGACGGCGAGGTCGGCCCTGCCATCGATCCGGTCGTCATTCCGGCCCCGATGCGCCGCCTGCAGGCGGGGGAGTAGCGTTGTCGCGAGCACCGCTTTCGATCCGTCACCCTGAGGTGCGAGCCCGCCAAAGCGCGTTCACGCGCGTCTTGACGCGCTATGGGCGAGCCTCGAAGGGCGACGGCCCGGATGTCGCGCGCGCAAAGCAGGCGGCACCGCCCGGGCCGTTCATCCACCGATCTCGGGTTTACCCGAGATCGGATCATAAATGCGCAAGTCGGCTACAGCCGACTTGCGATGGCCCGCGAAGACGCGGGCACCTCAGGATGACGGGTCAGCACACGGTCGCGTTGCCTACTCCTTCGGTCCGAGCCCCAGCTCCGCGATGAAGCGTCGCGCCTCCTCGATCTGCTGCAGCGCGAATTTCTGGTAGTCCTCGCTGCTCAGATAGAACGGCTCCATGTCGAGCTTGGCCATCGCCTCGACGTAAGACGGCTCCTCCAGTCCTTTCTTGAAGGCGTCGTGCAGCGCCTTGACGACCTTCGGGTCCATCCCCTTCGGACCGGCGATGCCGAAGGGCGAGTTCGCCACCATGTCGATGCCGATCTCGCGCAAGGTCGGCACGGTCGGCCAGTTCTTGGTGCGGGCGGCACCCCAGGTGACCAGCAGCCGAAAGCGGCCGGCATTGACCAGTTGCGCCCAGCCGCTCGAATCCGCCAGTGCATCGATATGGCCGCCGAGCAGCGCGTTCATGGCATCGGCGTTGCCCTTGAACGGGACGTGAGTCCACTTGAAGCCCTGCCGCTTGGCGATCTGCTCCATCGTGATGTGGAGGCTCGTTCCGGTGCCCGGCGTTCCATAGTTGATCTTGCCGGGATTCGCCTTGGCGGCGGCGGCGAACTCCTGGAACGTCTTCCAGGGCGCGTCGCCCTTCACGACGACACCGAAGGTGTAGCCGCTGACGCCGATGATGTAGGTGAAATCCGTGGCCGGATCGAAGGTCGTCTTCTGCATGAAGGGGAAGCGGAAGATCGAGATGGGGATCTGCGCGACCGTGTAGCCGTCGGGCTTGGCCGTGGCGGCCATCTGGCCCGGGCTCAGCGTACCGGAACCGCCCGGCCGATTCTCGATCACGATCGGTTGGCCGAGGTGCTTCTCGGTCGCCGTCGCGAGCGCGCGCATGCCGACATCGGTGCTGCCGCCGGCGGGCCAGGGCACGATCAGCGTCACCGGCCGTGCCGGAAAACTCTGCGCGTCCGCGCTGCCGCTCCACGCGGCCAAGGCCAATCCCGCGGCCAGCATCGTTGCAATGGCGTTGCGCTTCATGCGTGTTCCTCCTGCCATGGCCGAATTCTATGGATCGGCCTGAAGGCGACGAGCAGGCTACGCCCGATCACTTTTGGCCGCAATCGCGGGCTTGTGTCGCCTCACCGTTTCAACGATAGCTAGCGCCGATGACTGCGACGCCCGACACCACGCCGGCCCGCCCGAGCTTCGCCGACACGCTCGCGGTCTATCTCAAGCCGCGCGTGCTGATCGTGCTGTTCCTCGGCTTCTCCGCCGGGCTTCCGCTTGCGCTCTCCGGCTCGACGCTGCTGATCTGGATGCGGGAATCGGGTGTCGATCTCGGTACCATCGGCCTGTTCGCGCTCGTCGGCACGCCCTACACCATCAAGTTCCTGTGGGCGCCGATCGTCGATGCGCTCGACGTGCCCGTGCTCTCCGCGCTGCTCGGCCGGCAGGCGCGGCTGGCTGATTTTCTCGCAACTCCTGCTGATCGCCGCGATCGTCTTCCTCGCCTTCTGCAATCCCGCCGCATCGCCGTGGCTGGTCGCGCTCGGCGCGCTGCTCGTCGCCACCGCGTCAGCCACGCAGGACATCGTGATCGACGCCTTCCGCATCGAAAGCCTCCCCGAGAGCGAGCAGGCCGCCGGCATGGCCTCCTATGTGGCGGCCTACCGCATCGGCATGCTGGTCTCGACCGCCGGCGCGCTGTTCCTGGTCAGCGGCTTCGAAGGCCTCGGCTACGCCAAGGGCGCGGCCTGGACGGCGGGCTATCTCGCCATGGCCGCGCTCGTGGTCATCGGCATCGCAACCGTGCTGGTGGCGACCGAGCCGGAGAAATCCGCGACCGCCGTGACCGAGCACGCCGCGCAGGCGCGGCAAAATCCGCTCGAGCGCGTCGCGGTCGCGGCCTACAGCGCCTTTGCCGAATTTCTCACCCGCGACATGGCCATCGTCGTCCTCGCCTTCGTTGTGCTCTACAAGTTCTGCGATGCGTTCGCCGGCGCCATGACCGCGCCGTTCGTGATCGACATCGGCTTTTCCCGCAACGACTATGCGGCCATCGTCAAGGGCGTCGGACTCGCGGCGACGCTGATCGGCGGCTTCGCCGGCGGTGCGCTGGCGCGCGCCTATCCGCTGGTCACCTGCCTCTGGATCGGCGCCTTCCTGCAGATGGCCTCGAACCTGATCTTCACCTGGCAGGCGCTCGTCGGCGTCGACCTGTGGGCGCTGACGCTGACCATCATCGTGGAGAATTTCACCGGCGCCATCGGCACCGTGATCTTCGTCGCCTATCTCTCGGCGCTCTGCCAGAACCCACTGCACACGGCGACGCAATACGCGCTGCTGACCGCGCTGGCCGCCGTCGGGCGCACCTACCTTTCGGCCGGCGCCGGCTATGTCGCCGAATGGTCGGGCTGGCCGATGTTCTTCGTCATCAGCTCGCTCACCGCGCTGCCGAGCCTGGTGCTGCTGGTGTGGCTGCAGCAACGTGGACATTTCACCGGCCTCGTCAAGCCGACGCGCCTTGTCGCTGATGACTAAAACGTCGTCCGCTGCCTGATGGCAGCCGAGAGCGTGCCCTCGTCGAGATAGTCGAGCTCGCCGCCGACCGGCACGCCGTGCGCCAGCCGCGTCACCTTCACGTTCGCATCGTGCAGCAGGTCGGTGATGTAGTGCGCCGTGGTCTGCCCATCGACTGTGGCGTTGAGCGCGAGGATCACCTCCGTCACCGCGGGATCGTGCGCGCGAGAGACGAGCGCATCGATCGCGAGATCCTGCGGGCCGATGCCGTCGAGCGGCGAGAGCGTGCCGCCCAGCACGTGATAGCGGGCGTTGATGGCGTGCGCACGCTCGAGTGCCCAAAGGTCGGCGACATCGGCCACCACCACGATGATGGCGCCGTCACGCCGCACGTCGGTGCAGACCGTGCAGGGATTTTGCGTATCGATGTTGCCGCAGACGCGGCAAATCTCGATCTTCTCCAGCGCCGTCTGCATGGCGGCGGCGAGCGGCGTCATGATCTGCTCGCGCTTCTTGATGAGAAACAGCGCGGCGCGCCGCGCCGAGCGTGGCCCGAGCCCCGGCAAGCGGGCGAGCAGCTGGATCAGGCGTTCGATCTCGGGGCCGGCGGCGGCGGTGGCCATGGAGACGTGTCAGAACAATTTCATTCCGGGCGGCAGCGGCAAGCCGCCGGCGACGCTTTTCATCTTCTCCTGCAGCAGCGCCTCGGCCTTGCGCCGCGCGTCGGCGTGGGCGGCCACGATGAGGTCCTCGACGATCTCCTTCTCCGACGGCTTCATGAGGGTATCGTCGATCTTGACCGCCTTCAGATCGCCCTTGCCCGAGAGCTTGACGGTCACGAGCCCACCGCCGGACGTGCCTTCGACCTCGAGCTGGTCGAGCTCGGCCTGCATCGCCTCCATCTTGGACTTGAGCTCGGCGGCCTGCTTCATCAGGCCCAGGAAATCAGCCATCTCTCACCTCTCCTGAAACCCCGGCTCAAAGCTCGTCATCGTCCGGGCGGTCATCGCCGCCATAACCGAAACCGTCGTCATCGGGCGGGGGCTCCGGTCCCGGGTCGCCATCGCCGGGCGGAAGCCCCGGCGCCGCGACCGCCTCGGCCTTGCGCACGTCCACGATCTCGGCGCCGGGAAAGCGCGCGAGCACGGCCGCCACCAGCGGATCCGCGCGCACCCCGGTCTTGAGCTCGGCCTGGCGCGCATCGTTCTGCGATTTGACGGTGGGCTCGCCCGCCTCCGCCGACACCACCACCATCCAGCGCCGGTTGGTCCACTGCGAAATCTTGCGCGCGAGGTCGTTGACCAGCGTCTTCGCGGCGCTCGGCTCCAACTTGATTTCGAGCCGGCCGTCCTCGCAGCGCACCAGCCGCAGGTCGCGCTCGAGCGCGAGCTTGACGCCGATATCGCGCTTGCTCGCGGCGAGCGCGATCAGCTCCTCGAACTTGCCGATGACGAGGGCCGGTTCCCCCTTCGGCTCCGCGTCGGGCAGACGCGCGACCGGATCGCGTGCCGGCGCGAGCGCGGCCCGCGGCGCGCCGCGCGGGCTTTCGACCCGCGATGCTTCGAACCGCGGCGCGGACGCAGTCGTGGTCTGCGCCGCCGAGGAACTGCCCTGCGCACGCCCGCCCGTGCCGTTGCCGTCGAGCGAGCGGATCACCTCGTCGGGCGTCGGCAGGTCGGCGGCATAGGCGATGCGCACCAGCACCATCTCCGCCGCCGCCAGCGGACGGCCGGCGGCGCCGACCTCGGTGATCCCCTTGAGCAGCATCTGCCAGCAGCGCGAGAGCACGCGCATGGAGAGCTTTTCGGCAAAGGCGCGTCCGCGCGTCCGCTCGACCTCGATCAGCGCCAGGTCGTCGGCGACCGCGGGCACGATTTTGACCCGGGTAACGAAATGCGTGAACTCGGCGAGATCGGCGAGCACGACGGCCGGATCGGCGCCGGTGTCGTACTGGTCGCGCAGCTCCGTGAGCGCCGCGGCGATATCGCCGCGCATGAGTGCCTCGAACAGATCGATCACCCGCGCGCGATCGGCGAGCCCCAACATCTGCCGCACGTGCTCCGCGCGCACCGGCCCGGCCGCGTGAGCGATGGCCTGATCGAGCAGCGAGAGCGAATCGCGCACGGAGCCCTCGGCGGCGCGCGCGATCAGGGCGAGCGACTCGGGCTCGACCTCGATCGATTCCTTGGCGGCGATCCCTCGCGAGATGCGTCACCAGCAGGCCGGCATCGACCCGGCGCAGGTCGAAGCGCTGGCAGCGCGACAGGACGGTGATCGGGACCTTGCGGATCTCGGTGGTGGCGAAGATGAACTTGGCGTGCGGCGGCGGCTCTTCCAGCGTCTTGAGCAGCGCGTTGAACGCCTGCGTGGAGAGCATGTGAACTTCGTCGAGGATATAGACCTTGTAGCGCGCGCTGACCGGCGCATAGCGGATGGCGTCGTTGATCTGGCGCACGTCGTCGACGCCGTTGTGGGAGGCGGCGTCCATCTCGATGACGTCGATGTGCCGGCTCTCCATGATCGCCTGGCAATGCGTCCCGAGGGCCGGCATCTTGATCGTCGGCCCGGCGACGGAACCGTCGGGCAGCTCGTAGTTGAGTGCGCGGGCGAGGATGCGCGCGGTCGTGGTCTTGCCGACACCGCGTACGCCGGTGAGAATCCAGGCCTGCGGGATGCGGGCGGCCTCGAATGCGTTCGAGACGGTGCGCACCATCGCATCCTGGCCGATCAGGTCGTCGAAGGTTGCGGGGCGGTATTTGCGCGCCAGCACGCGATACGAGGCCTCGCCCGCAGGCTCGCCGCCCGGCGCCGGCGTTGACGCGGGTTTGGGCTTGGCCTTGGGCTTGGATCGATCTGCGGCGTCGCTCATGATGCCATCCGGTCCGCCGCCCCGACCCGGGTCCTTGCGCTTCGAATTTTCGCGTTGCGCGTGAGGAATTGATGCGCGTGAGGGATTAGTGGGAGGCTGACGAGCGACCCGAACCGCGCTCGTTAGGGCTGCTTCCTTCCGGACCTGACCCGGTTGGCGAGTGGCTCGTCCACCGCCAACCTCCCGCCCCTATATCGGCGGAACGCAACGAGAATGCAAGCGCCGGACGGGTGCGCTCCACCGCTGCCTTGACGCCGCCTTTCGGCGCCATTTCGAGCGCCGGATGGTATATCTCATGGCCCTCCGCGCACTGACGCCGCGTGCCGTTTTCCCCCACGAACGACAGGTTCCGGATTTCCCGATGCCCCACGAGCCGACCTGGTCCCTGCACCCGCAACTCGCCCAGGACACTATTGAGGTGGGCGACCTGCTGCTGGCGCGCGTGCTGCTCATGAACGACGCCAACTATCCCTGGCTGCTGCTGGTGCCGCGCCGTCCGGGCGTCAGTGAAATTTTCGACCTTGGCGAGGTCGAGCAGGGTCAACTGGTCAGCGAGATCACCCTGCTCGCTCGCGTGCTCAAGGACGTGACGGGCTGCGACAAGCTCAATATCGCAACGATCGGCAATGTCGTGCCGCAGCTTCATGTCCACATCGTCGCGCGCCGCCGCGACGACGCGGCCTGGCCGCGGCCGGTCTGGGGCACAGTGTCGGCGCGCCCCTATGAGCCGGCCGAGCGCGACCGGCTGATCGCGGCCATTCAGCAGGAAGTCGCGTTCGGTTGAGCGCGAGCGTTGCACCATCGCCGCAGGCATGCGAGCGTCGGCGCCCTTTGGAGTCGCTTCATGTCCCCTCGCCCCGATCTCGGCCCCAAGCCGTACCTCGGCTACACCGCAAGCCTCATCGATCGCGTCGCCGAGCGGCGGACGGACACGGCCGCGCTCGCGGCGCTGGAAAACGATCCGCGCGCGCGCAGCTATGTCGTCGGCGGCGAGATGGTGGTGCTGCGCAAGGCGCGCGGAGAGCAACGATCCGCTGTTCACGCCGGGAGAGGCGCGCGCGCTCGGCCGCACCGCGGAGGCGGTCTTTCTGGGGCTGATCGAGGGCGCGGCGCGCTTCGCGGTGGCCCTCGATCCCGCCGCCGCCGAGGCGCTCAAGGCCCGCGACGAATTCGTCATCACCGACCTGCGCTCGATCGCGGTCGGCGGCCTCGTCGCGGTCGATCATCTGCCGCCGCTGGCGGAAGGCAAGGCCCTGCTCCATTGGCATGCACGCCATCGCTTCTGCGCGAATTGCGGTGCCGCCAGCAACGTGGTCGAAGGCGGCTGGCGGCGCGATTGCCCGTCCTGCCGCACCCAGCATTTCCCCCGCACCGATCCGGTCGCGATCATGCTGCCGGTCGACGGCGAGCGCTGCCTGCTCGGCCGCTCGTACCGGTTCCAGCGCAGCATGTGGTCGTGCCTCGCCGGCTTCGTCGAGCCGGGCGAGGCGATCGAGGATGCCGTGCGGCGGGAGACCCGCGAGGAGGCCGGCATCATCTGCGGACGCGTGAGCTATTTCGCCTCGCAGCCGTGGCCCTTCCCGACCTCGCTGATGATCGGCTGCCATGCCCAGGCGCTGTCGCAGGAGATCGTCATCGACCGCACCGAGCTCGAGGATGCCCGCTGGTTCGATCGCGAAGAGGTCGCGAGCATGCTGTTGCGGCGCCATCCCGACGGCCTCACGACGCCGCCGACCGTCGCCATCGCCTACCACATCATCCGCGCCTGGGTGGAGGAAGAGGTTGACTTCGGCTGACGAAGGCCCGCGCGTGCCCGCTATCCTGTGCGCCGGCATCATCGTGCTCGACGAGGTGTTCCAGGTCGAGCGCTTTCCGCAACCGGACGGCAAGACCCAGGCGCAGGGCTTCTTCGTCGTGAACGGCGGCTGCGCCGCCAATGCCGCGGTTGCGATCGCGCGGCTCGGCGGGCGCGCGGCGCTCGCCGGCCCGCTCGGTGGGCCCGCGGGCGAGGACGCGAACGGCGACCGCGTGCTCGCCGCGCTCGCGCGCGAGCATATCGACTGCAGCGGCTGCCAGCGCTTGGCGGGCGTGTCCACGGCGCTGTCCGCGATCTTCATCGATGCGCACGGCGAGCGGATGATCGTGACCTACCGTGACCCTCGGCTGGCCGCGGCGACTCCGGCCGATCCGGCCGCGCTGGTGGCGACCGCCGACGCGGTGCTGGCCGACAATCGCTATCCCGACTTCGTGCGGCCGATCTGCGCGGCGGCGCGCTCCCGCGGCCTCACCGTCGTGCTCGACGCCGACCGGCCGACGGACATATCCGAAGACCTGTTCCGGATCGCCACCCACGTCGTGTTCTCGGGCGAATGCCTGCGCGCCACGACCGGTCTCGACGACCTCGGCGCGGCGCTGGACCTGGTCGCGGGCACGACGCAATCGTTTCTCGCCGTCACCAACGGTCCGCAGGACGTGCTCTGGCGCGACGGAGAGACGCTCAAGCGAAGCCCGGTCTTCGCGATCGACGCGGTCGATACGCTCGGCGCCGGCGACGTCTTCCATGGCGCGTTCACGCTGGCCCTGGCAGAGGGCCGGGACGTTGCCGCGGCCATGCGTTTCGCCGCTGCGGCGGCCGGCCTCAAGTGCAGCCGGCTGGGCGGCAGCACGGCGGCACCCCATCGCGCCGAGGTCGAGGCCTTGCTGGCGAGCTGAAAACGTCTCGGGCGAAAGCCTGCCCCTACTCCGCCGGCACGGCGGCGCCCGGCATCGTTGCGCCGGCCGTCCGCGGCCGGGTGACGGCGAGACTGATCCAGCGCGCGGCCATGATCGCGAGCACCGCGAGCGCGACGCCGGCAATGAGATCGACGACATAGTGCGCACCATCCACCGGGCATGACGCCAGCATGGCCGCATTGGCGACGACGGCGATCGGCCTGATCCAGCGCACCGGCCATAACGCCCAGGTGTAAAGCACCGCCGAGGCGGCATGAAAGCTCGGAAACGTCACGAGTCCGGTCAACTTGGTCAGCTCGAGCGCACGAATTGATCCATCGCGCACCAACGGCATTTCGCGCACGGATTCGAAATAGGCGACGGGCACGACATTGGAAAAGCTGGCGGACACGTCCGGCAGATCGAAATAGATGCCGATCGCAGGCACGAAGACGGAGATGATCGTGGTGACGATCAGTGCCAGGCCGAAGGCAAATATGAACTCATCCATGCGCCGATAGCGATGTGCCAGCGCGAGCACGACCGGAATGGCGAAGATCGGCCAGCGGATCATCCGGTAGCCGAGCGTCAGCGCAGCGGCGAGCGTCGGATGGTCGTTCACGAACCCCACATAGGCGGTCCAGTCGAAGCCGAGAGCACGGTCCGCAGCCAGGAGATTTACGTCCTGCAGCGGAAAGCTCGTCGCGGCCGCGAGGTAGGTGAGCGGGGTCATCAAGACCGTCACCAGCACGATCTGCGCGGTGCCGCCGAGCGCAAACATCACTGGCGGATTGCGCCGGACGGCCGAACGGGCGTTGGCATGGGCGAAACCGGCATAGACCGCGACGAAACCGAGGGAGAACGCGAGGCCGGGCAGCTTTATCGAGAAGTCCGTGAACGCGATGCAGAGCGCGAGCACGAGGCCCATGACGCCGAGCGGTATCCAGTTGAGCAGAAAAAGGCGCCAGGCGGCATCCACTTCCGTTTTCGTGACCGGGTGCGCTGTCTTCATGGCGCGCGATCGTGGCCGAGCGCGATTAAAATCAGGACAAAGGCGATGGTTACCCGCGGATGAACCCGTTGCTACGGCGCGTGGCTCGAGTGGTCTGGTTCCTTGAGGCGATCTCCAGGGACGCCGCCCTCGCTTCAAGAGCGGCAATCGTCGTGCACGTCACGCCGGAGGACCGCCGCATGCGGCGCCCCTTTACCACGCCGACTCGATCCCTTCGGCGTTCATCGGATTTCACTTGCGATAGAAAAGTTTTCTAGATAGACGAAAATTGGACTTGAAAAGGACGAAATAATTCTACCAACACGAGCAAGTAGACATTTATTTCCCTTATCCCGGGACACCCGCGCCATGGACGCGATCGACCGCAAGATTCTCGCCCTTCTCCAGCAGGACGCCTCCCATTCCGTTGCCGAGATCGGCAACCTGGTCGGCCTGTCCTCGACGCCATGCTGGAAACGCATCCAGCGGCTGGAGGCCGACGGCGTAATTCAACGGCGCGTCGCCCTGGTCGATCAGGACAAGATCGGCCTCGGGGTCACCGTGTTCGTGTCGATCGAAACCGGCGACCATTCGCAGGACTGGCTCGACCGTTTTGCCAACGAGGTCGGCGCCATGCCCGAGGTGATGGAGTTCTACCGCATGGCCGGCGACGTGGACTACATGCTGCGCGTGGTGGTGCCCGACATCCAAGGCTACGACACGTTCTACAAGCGGCTGATCGCAGCGGTGCCGCTCAAGAACGTCACGTCGCGCTTCGCCATGGAGAAAATCAAGTCGACCACGGTGCTCCCGATCCCGTGAGCCGGAGCGCGCGGATCACGGAATGCGTTTGACGTCGCTGGAGAGCCGCGGCGCCATGAAGATCTGGTCCGAGAGATTGAGCGTGCCACTCACGACATAGCCGATCGTCGGCTTGTAGGTGTAGGCTACCTCGCCCCAGATCAGGTGGGTGTTCGCGATGTTGAGCGCGCTCGGAAGCGTCACGATCGAATCCACCGCGCGCGCGGTGCCGCCGAGCGTGTCACTCCATTTGACCTTGGCGGTGCCGTTCGCGTCGATCTGCACTTGCGATACCGTGACCTTCAGCTGGTTCTTGTCGTACGGCGCGATCACAGCGGCGGACGCGCTGAGCAGGCTGGCCATCTCGGCATTGGTGATGGTCTTCACCTGCGAAGCCAGGTCCGCGACGGTACGCGCCGTCACCGTCACCTTTCGATCGATCCCCACGCCCTGCGAAACTTCGACGGTGCCGAGATAGAGTGTGACCATCAGCGGCAGCAACAACGCGAACTCGACCGCGGAGATGCCACGCTCGTCGCGGCCGAAGCGGGCGGCGTATTTCGACGTCGGGAGATGGAAACTGCCCATGACACGCCCTCACTACGGCTCGTTGCGGAATGCCGCGGTCGCGGCCAGCAGGCGTTTTCCGCCACTGACGTTCGACAGGCTGCCGAGGCCGAGCAGCGAGACATAGACCGGGTATTGATAGAACAGGCGCACGACCACGATGTCGCCCGGTCCGCCCGGCTGATAGCTGAAATTGTTCTGGAAGTTACCGTTGGCGTCGACCGGGCTCGGCATGCTGACGCTCTCGAAGCTGTTGAATTTCTTCACGTTGACATAGACGCCGTTTTGACAGTCGAACAAGGCATAGATCCTCGCACAGACCGCCTCCTTGAATTGGGCCTGGCTCATGCCCGCCGCCTGCGCCTGGTTGGTCATGATCAGCCGCCCCGAATCGGCCACCGCGGTCTCGAGCGTCTGCCCTGCGAAGAATATGATCGCGGTCTCCATGATCGCGAAGACGAGCGCGAGAAACGGCGCGGCGATCAGACCGAATTCGACCGCGGCCGTACCATCCTGCCGTCGAACGAGGCGACGCACCGCGGACGCCGCTGCGAACCGCCGTGCACCGTTTACGAGTTGTGTTGCGATGGATTCGAACATGACCAACCACTCATCGCTGCTGGCGTTTTTGCGCCGATGACGGTTGAGCAATAGCAAAGAGGCGTTGTCGAATTGTTGTAGTAATCGCAAGCAATGGGCGACCGGCCGTTCAGGCTTCGCTAACCACGAATGCCCCGGCAACGCGCCGTCTGCGAGACCCCCTCATGACGGCAACTCGCGCCGCCGAATCACTTCCCCGCGATGGCCTGCGCCTGGTTGTTGCGGGTGACGGCCTGGGTGATCGCGGCGGTGAAATGGCCATTGCCGTCGCCCAACGTGATCCGCGGCTGACAGGTGGGCGTACAGCTCAAGGTCTCGCGCTCGATGCCGCGATAGAGCACGACAATGTGCTCGCGCGGTCCCTGCACCTCGATCGTTTTTTCCATCAGCACCGCGCCGGAGCGATCGAGCACGATGATGTTCGTCGTGCCGTAGCCCTTGCCAGTGACCACCATGAGGCCGCCCGGTTGCAGTGAAGCATCGGCGATCAGCGGGTTGCCGACCACGACGGTTGCGACCTTTTCCGGCAGCTTGATGAGCTTGGCCTGGTCGAGGATCACGGCGACGTCGGCGGCGGGCGCCGGCCGCGGCGCAATCATGGCCACGGCGGCGCACGCAAAGACGAACGCAAGAACAACACGCTTGAACACCAACGTCATCGAACACTCCCGCGCCCTTACGCATCGGTCGGCAACCAGTTCGCCGCCGAATGGGCAGGTCTCAGCTACCCGAGTTGACGCGAAAATGGTGAATGAACCGCAAATATGGCCAGTCACCTACGGCCACTCACCGGATCGTGCCCGCCACCGTCACTGCTTGAACGGATAGATCATCTGGCCGCCGAAGCTCGGGGGAAAGCCCGGATCGGCGATGCCGTAGGCGTCCGGCAGCTCGTTCTTGGGCATATAGAAGGTGCCGAACAGCAGGTCGAGGACCGGGAACGTGGATGCGAAGTTCTTCTCCCCGCCCCGCTCGGCCATGGTGTGGTGCCAGCGATGGAAGACGGGGCCCGCGATCACGTATTTGAATGGGCCGAGCGTCCAATTCAGATTGGCGTGCACGAAGGCCGAATGTGCGACCGTGAAGGGCCCGAGGATCACGAACACATTCGGCGAGATGCCGGCCAGCAGCAGCACGACGTCGGTCGCGACGCTGCCGAGGAAGAGGTTGATCGGGTGGAACCGCGCCGCCGATATCCAATCGAGGTCCTCGGACGAGTGATGAACCGCGTGATACTTCCACAGCGGCGGGTGGCGATGAAACGCGCGGTGCAGCCAGTACATCATGACGTCCGAGCCGACGAGGAAGATCGCCGCCTGCAGCCAGAGCGGCAACTGCGCGAGCGGTCCGTGTCCGTCCTCGTAGAACGCGATCATCCCCTGCTCGGTCGTGACGCCGAACAGCAGCGCGGCCCCCAGCACCAGGAGTCCGATGCGCAGATAGCGCGCGAACAGCGGAATGAAGAACCAGTAGCAGAGATCGGTCACAAGCTCGCGCTTGCGCCACCAGGGGCGGCCCGGATTGCAGGCCCAGAAAAAGGACAGCACGGCGAAGGCAGCGCCGAGCGCGATCGACACCGGCACGACCGTCAGGAGCGACGTGCCGATGCCGTGAACGACCGCGGAGATTTCCTGGAGCATGACGCACAACAACTCGACTGACGAACGCGCGGCCACGGGGGCGGCCGTTCGGGTATCGATCCTGAGGGTTAAGATGCCGTGAAGGAGGCGGGCAAGATGAGGCCAAGTATCGCCGTAGCCGAGCCGGCCGATTGCTGCTGGGCAGGCCCGTCGGGCGCCATTCAACCCCGGGAGCAGAGCCGGCGAGACTCGGCCAGTTCTTAAGCGGCCTCGCAAATTAATACGATTATTTTCTTTGTATTCGATCCGTAATTTCGTGATTAGATTTCTTTCTCTTACGCTTTGGTGATATCAAGTACGCAGAATCTCCAATATATCTTGATCGCAATTCTTTGTTAACCAACCAGATACCGAAGAAATGGATCATTAACTACAGCCTATTTCGCCTCCGCGACCCCGATTTTCATCGCGGATATTAACCTCACCGCAAGGTCGGCTGCCTAAACGTGGGCCATGGTTCCGGCTCGGTCGGGCACAACGGCTCCCGGGACAACGCTCAGACAGCTACGTGGACCTATGGAGCTCACCATGACGAACTCTCGTGCGGCGCTTTGTGAAGGACGAGTCGGGCGCTACCGCAATCGAATATGGCCTCATCGCAGCCGGCATCTCGGTTGCCATCATCGCCGTCGTGCAGGGCCTCGGCTCGAAGCTCAACACCACCTTCACCAGCGTTCAGACCGCGATCAAATAAAGGCCGGTTTGCCGCATCTTGCCTGCGAAAAAGGCTCCGGTCACTGCCGGAGCCTTTCGGATTCCTGGGGCCCGGCGGGGCCTTTATCACCCCTCCGACAGCTTTACCTAAATCCTTGTAAAATTGCGACAAATTGAATCTTTCGGGACACGTTCCTTTTAGAGATCATAGGTACAAACACATACGGCGGGGGCCACACCGCCTAGGATCAACACGTACTCAGGATGAGGGAGTTACACATGTCGAAGTTCCTGCGCTTCGTTCGCGACGAGTCCGGCGCCACGGCCATTGAATATGGCCTCATCGCCGCCGGCATCTCGGTTGCGATCATCACCGTTGTCGGCACGCTCGGCACCAACCTGAACCTCGCGTTCACGTCGGTGGCGACCGCGATCAAGTAAGGCGCAAAACGGAACGTTTTCGGCAAAGTGGAGTCGTGTTCGACTAGAATAACGGGCCACCGCAACACCGCTTATTGCTGCTGAAAACTTACCCGCGCATTGGCGCCCGCCGAGATGACCTTTCGGCGGGCGTCAGCTTTTTTCGGTTGGCCCCAACTTCCGCGCCCGGTTCCGATTGTTCCGGAAATTGCTCGGTTGCAACAGCCCGCGCTAACCGAACGGCAAGGTCGGCAATCTAGGATCATGCGATCTGGGATCACATGGCCGGCGTCGAGACGTCCGGCCGATATTTGCGTGACGAGATGATCATGGTTGCCGACGCGATCCGACTGATGCTGTTTCCGGCGATGATGGCATTCGCTGCGTCGAGCGATCTCCTGACCATGACCATCTCCAACCGGGTATCGCTGATCCTCATCGGCGGCTTCTTCGCGCTCGCGATTGTCGGCGGCATGGGCGTGACCGATATCCTCTTGCATATGGGCGCGGCCTGCCTCGTTCTCGCGGTCACGTTCTCCTTCTTCTCGTGCGGATGGATCGGTGGCGGCGACGCCAAGCTCGCGGCGGCTACGGCGCTGTGGTTCGGCTTCGACCACCTTCTGGCCTATGTCATCTATGCGTCGTTGTTCGGCGGAGCGCTGACCTTGGCGCTGCTCCAGTTCCGCATGGCGCCGCTGCCGGGATGGCTGGCCGCGCAGCCGTGGGTGCAACGGCTCCACCGCAAGGACGGCGGCGTGCCCTACGGCATTGCGCTCGCCGCCGCCGCCCTCGCCGTCTATCCGCAGACGGAGTGGATGGCGAAGATCGGGATGTGACCGCCCCTTCGCCGTCGTGCCGACCGTATCGGCGTCGAACGGCCCGGCGCTTAACGCTCGATTAACGAATTAAAGCACTCGTTCCGAGCGCGAAATCCGATCGGGTAGGAACTATTAACTCGATTTGGATACGCCTCATTAACCATGCCTACACCTTTACCTGCTGAAATCAACATGCACGACCAACGTGTCGGTCGGGGCTTCGTTTGGCAGCTGCGGCCGCGTGCGGCCGCAGCGTGAGTTTAGGACGTGAGAGTATGAAACCCGCGCGTATCATCGTCCTCGTCATCGCCGTTGTCGCCGGCGGCATCGCTGCATTGCTCGCCGGCCGATCGGATCCGCCGCCTCCGGCGCCGGTCGCACAGATGGAGACCGCCGAGGTTCTGATCGCCAGCTCCGATATCGGCCTGGGCAACACGGTGACCGCGCAGGACATGCGCTGGCAGCTGTGGCCTGCGTCCGGCATCGGATCGAACTTCGTTCGCAAGAACGATCGGCCGGACGCCATCGAGCAACTCGCGGGCTCGATCGCGCGTGCGCCGTTCGCCTCCGGCGAGCCGATCCGCGAATCCAAGCTGATCAAGGGCACGGGCGGCGGCTACATGGCGGCCATCCTGCCGTCGGGCATGCGCGCGATCTCGGTCGAGGTTTCGCCCGAGACCGGCGCCGGCGGCTTCATCCTGCCCAACGACCATGTCGACGTGATTCTCTCGCGCCGCGACCGGGCCGCGGAGAAGAGCGCCGGCGTAGAGGTTCACACCAGCGAGGTCATTCTCGCCAACGTGCGCGTGCTGGCGATCGACCAGACGGTGGAGGAGAAGAGCGGCCAGCGCGTGGTGATCGGCAAGACCGCGACGCTCGAGCTCAGCCCGCGCCAAGCCGAGACGCTCGCGCTCTCGCGCCAGCTCGGCACGCTGTCGCTCGCGCTCCGCAGCATCGTCGACTTCAGCAACAACACGCCCGAGGTCGCAACCGACGACGGCGGACGCCAAGGGGGCGTCAACGTGGTGCGCTTCGGCGTCTCAACTACGACCACTGCCAAATAGACGTGACGATTGAAGGGACTGATCATGGGGAACTCGTCGCTGATCCGCACTGCTCTGCTCGTTGCGATGGCCGGCGCCCTTGGCCTCGCGGCCACGGGGCGCGCGCCTGCCGCCGACCGGGCCGCTCCGGCACCGACGGCGACGGTCGATCCGCGCACACCGGTCATCAAGGTGGTGGGCAGCGAGGCGAGCTCCCAGTACGTCTCGCTCGGCGTCGGCAAGTCGGTGGTGATCGACCTGCCGCGCGACATCAAGGATGTACTGGTGGGCGATCCTAAGGTCGCCAACGCCGTCGTCCGCTCGACACGCCGCGCCTATATCATCGGGGCCGCGATCGGCCAGACCAGCGTGTTCTTCTTCGATGCCGAGGGCCAGCAGCTCGCCGGTTTCGACATCGCCGTGAAGCGCGACCTCAACGGGTTGCGCGCGGCGATCAAGCAGGCGCTGCCGGGGCTGGACATCCATGTCGAGGCGCTCGGCGAGGGCGTCGTGCTCACGGGCAACGTCACGAGCCCGGTCGAAGCGCACCAGGCCTTCGATATCGCCTCGCGCCTCGTCGACGACGGCAAAAAGGTGGTCAACGGCATCAACGTTCACGGTCGCGACCAGGTCATGCTCAAGGTCACCGTCGCCGAGGTGCAACGCGACATCATCAAGCAGCTCGGCGTCGATCTCAACGGCAGCGTCGGCTTCGGCACGGCGGTGCTCGATTTCGTGAACTTCAATCCGTTCCCGATCCAGGGCCAGGCTCTCGTCAGGGAGAACCTCATCCACGGCAGCTGGAAGTCGATCAGCGCCACGTTGCGCGCGATGGAACGCGCTGGCGTGATCCGCACGCTCGCAGAGCCGAACCTGACCGCTATTTCCGGCGAAGCCGCAAACTTCCTTGTGGGAGGCGAGTTTCCGGTTCCTGGCCCGCCAAACTGCACTGCCGCAGTCATAGGGTCGACGCTCTCCTCCTGCCAGTACTCGATTGAATGGAAGAAGTTCGGCGTGAGCCTGGCCTTTACGCCCGTCGTGCTGGCTGCTGGGCGCATCAGTCTGCGGGTTCTGACCGAAGTGTCCGAGCTGTCGACGGAGAATGCGCTCACTCTGGTTGGCGCGGCCAACAGCAGCTTTACGGTTCCCTCGATCAGGACGCGGCGCGCCGAAACCACCGTCGAGCTTCCGTCGGGCGGCGCACTCGCCATGGCCGGAATGCTCTCGGAGCAGACCAAGCAGCAGCTCAACGGCCTCCCGGGCTTGATGCAGCTACCTATCCTGGGGGCGCTGTTCAAGAGCCGCGATTATGTCAACAAGCAGACCGAGCTCATGGTCATCGTCACGCCTTACGTGGTGAAGGCGGTGGCGCAAAAGGAGCTGTCCCGGCCGGACGACGGATATGCCGACGCGAGCGACCCGGCGAGCATCCTGCTCGGCAAGTTCAACCGCATCTATGCCCCGGCCGGCAAGGGCGACCCGAAGGTCGTCTACCACGGTCGGCCCGGCTTCATTCTCGACTGAACACCGCACCAGGAGACGATCGATGCCTCCCATTCCGCTACCAGTCGAGAAAAGGCGCGGCGTGACGCGCTCGCTGGGCGCGGCCGCCGTCCGCCTGTTGGCGATCTCCGGCTGCGCGGCGACGCTCGGCGGCTGCTACTTCCCCGATAACGTCGCCGGCAGTCCCGCGGCGTTCGACTATCGCCTGCGGCATCCGATCGCCATCAAGGAAGGCCCGCGCACGGTCGACCTGTTCATCGGCAGCCAGCGCGGCGGGCTCAACGGCGATCAGCGCGCCGATGTGCTCGCCTTCGCCATTCAATGGCGGCGCGAGGCGACCGGCGGCGTGATCATCGATGTGCCCACGGGCACGCGCAACGAGGTCGCGGCCGCCAACGCCGTGCGCGAGGTGCGCGCGATCCTCACCGCCGCCGGCGTACCGCCCAACGCCGTGGCCGTGCGCCCCTACCGAACGACCGACCCCACCAAGTTCGGCACCCTCAAGATCGGCTATCCGACCATGACGGCCGACGCGGGCCCCTGCGGTCTTTGGCCGTACGATCTCGGGCCTAGCTACCATCGCGAGCACAACGAGAACGTCGAATACTGGAACCTCGGCTGCGCGTCCCAGCGCAATCTCGCCGCCATGGTCGAGAACAAGGCCGACCTGGTTCAGCCGCGCGGCGAGGTGCCGCCCTACACCGGGCGCCGCACCACCGTGCTCGACAAGTATCACCGCGGCGAGCCCACCGCGACACCCGATCCCGAGAAGGAAAAGGCCAAGATCAGCAACGTTGGCAAATAATGACGAACGTAACGCAAGACCCACCGGTTGACGCCCACGGCGCCAACGAGCACATCGCGCCGGCACCGCGCGTTTCGGTGCAGGCGTTCTGTGAGACCGTCGAGACCGCCGCCGCCATTCAGGCCGCCGGCGAGGATCGACGCCTGTCGAAGGCGCATCTGAAGATCCAGATGGGCGGTATCACCGCCGCGGTCGAAGCATACAGCGCTTCGCCGACGCCGAACGTCATCATGATCGAGTCCGAGAGCCGGGGCGACGACCTCCTCGGTGGCCTCGACTCGCTCGCCGAGTGCTGCGATGCCGGCACGCGCGTGATCGTCGTCGGCCGGCACAACGACGTCATCCTCTATCGCGAGCTGCTGCGCCGCGGGATCAGCGACTACATGATGTTGCCGGTCGGCACGATCGACGTCGTGCGCTCGATCTGCGGGCTGTTTTCCTCGCCCGACGCCAAGCCGGTCGGACGCATCATCGCGGTGATCGGGGCAAAGGGCGGAGTCGGGGCATCCACCATCGCCCATAACGTCGCCTGGGCGATTGCGCGCGACCTCCAGCTCGACACCGTCGTCGCCGACCTCGATCTCGGCTTCGGAACCGCCGGTCTCGACTACAACCAGGATCCGACGCAAGGCATCGCGGACGCGGTGTTCTCTCCCGACCGCGTCGACACCGCCTTCGTCGACCGCCTGCTGTCGAAATGCACGGACCACTTGAGCCTGCTGGCGGCCCCGGCCACGCTCGAGCGGGTCTACGACTTCGCGACCGAGGCGTTCGATTCGATCTTCGATTCGCTGCGCGCAACCGTGCCCTGCATCGTGCTCGACGTTCCGCACCAGTGGAGCGGCTGGACCAAGCGCACGCTGATCTCCGCCGACGAGATACTGATCGTCGCCGGGCCCGATCTCGCCAATCTTCGCAATGCCAAGAATCTGCTCGATCTGCTCAAGGCGGCGCGCCCGAACGACCATCGGCCGTCCTACTGCCTCAACCAGGTCGGCGTTCCAAAGCGGCCGGAGATCAAGCCCGCCGATTTCGCCAAGGCGCTCGATGACGAGCCGGTGGCCATCATCCCGTTCGAGCCGCAGATCTTCGGCACCGCGGCCAACAACGGCCAGATGATCGCCGAGCTGTCGTCGTCCCATCGCACGGCCGAGATGTTCCGCCAGATCGGTCAGACGTTGACCGGCCGCGTCGACACCAAGAAGGCAAAGTCGAGCCTGCTGAGCCCATTGATCGGAAAGCTGATGAAACGGTCGGCCTGACGTGAGGCCGTAGTTGCGTGACGGTTCGAGTAGAGTGACAGTCGGAGTACGTGTCAGTGTTCGGTAAGCGTTCCCTTACGGCAACCGATAATCGTGCGCCCGCGCCCGTTGCGCCGGCTCCAGCACAGGCGCCACAGCCCCAACCGGCAGCGCCCTCACCGTCTCCGGCGCCCCACGGCGAGCCGCAGCCGGCGCCGAGCGCCGGGAACGGCGGCGACGCCGGCCGCTCGCCGATACCGTCCGTCGGGCTCGGCGCTCCGCTCGTGGCGGCACCGGCACCGAGCAAGCGCGCGAGCCTGCCCAACGAGCCTTCGCCGCCGATTGCTCCCACGGCCACCGACTCGCGGCATTCCGAGGCCTATTACGAGGTCAAGGGCCAGATCTTCGGCGCCCTGATCGAGGCGATCGACCTCGCCCAGCTCGCCAAGCTCGACGCCGAGTCCTCGCGCGAGGAAATCCGCGACATCGTCAACGAGATCATCGCGATCAAGGCGATCGTGATGTCGATCTCCGAGCAGGAAGACCTGCTCGACGACATCTGCAACGACGTGCTCGGCTATGGCCCGCTCGAGCCGCTGCTCGCGCGCGACGACATCGCCGACATCATGGTGAACGGCTCCGGCACGACCTACATCGAAGTCAAAGGCAAGATTCAGAAGACCGGCATCCGCTTCCGCGACAACCAGCAGCTGCTCAATATCTGCCAGCGCATCGTCAGCCAGATCGGCCGGCGGGTCGACGAATCCTCGCCGATCTGCGATGCCCGCCTCCCCGACGGCTCCCGCGTCAACGTCATCGTGCCGCCGCTCGCTATCGACGGCCCGGCGCTCACCATCCGCAAGTTCAAGAAGGACAAGCTCAGGCTCGACCAGCTGGTGAGGTTCGGCAGCATCTCCCCCGAGGGCGCCGACATCCTCAAGATCATCGGCCGCTGCCGGATCAACACCATCGTGTCGGGCGGCACCGGCTCCGGCAAGACCACGCTGCTCAACTGCCTCACCGAGTTCATCGACGACGACGAGCGCATCATCACCTGCGAGGACGCGGCCGAATTGCAGCTGCAGCAGCCGCACACCGTTCGCCTGGAAACCCGACCTCCGAACCTCGAAGGCGAGGGTCAGATCACCATGCGCGACCTGGTCAAGAACTGCCTGCGCATGCGGCCGGAACGGATCATCGTGGGCGAGGTGCGCGGACCCGAGGCGTTCGACCTGCTGCAGGCGATGAACACCGGCCACGACGGCTCGATGGGCACGCTGCACGCCAACAGCCCGCGCGAGGCGCTGTCGCGCATCGAGTCCATGATCACCATGGGTGGCTATTCGCTTCCCTCCCGCACGATCCGCGAAATGCTGTGCGGATCGGTCGACGTCGTCGTGCAGGCCGCGCGCCTGCGCGACGGATCGCGCCGCATCACCCACATCACCGAGGTGGTCGGGATGGAAGGCGACGTCATCATCACCCAGGACATTTTCGTCTACGACATGACGGGCGAGGACGCGCAGGGCAACATCATCGGCAAACACCGCTCGACCGGCATCGGACGCCCGCGCTTCTGGGACCGGGCACGCTACTACGGCGAGGAGCAACGGCTCGCCGCCGCGCTCGATGCCGCGGAAGTGGCGAACGAACAGGGCCTCGGCTGAGGCAGGAATCACGACCATGCAGAACATCGCGCTGTTCGTCCTCGCGGCCTTCGCAGTCGGCGGCGTCGCCTGGGTCTTCATCTATCCGATGCTCTCCGGCGAGCAGAAGGCGGAGAAACGGAAGGAGAGCCTCGTGCGCACCGGTACGGCGGCGCCCGCGCGCGTCGGCCGCAACGCAACGAAAACCCGCCGGGAGCAGGTCGAAGGAAGCCTCAAGGAGATCGAAGAGCGCAATTCCAAATCGGTGCCGCTGGCGGTCAAGATCGCGCAAGCGGGGCTCACCTGGTCGAAGCAGCGCTTCTTCATCACAGCCGGCATATTCGGCGTCTTGGCCTTCGTCATCGGCTACATGGTGGACGCGGGCCTGTTGCCGTCGATCGGCCTGATGTTCGTCGCCGGCGTCGGCCTGCCGCTCTGGATGCTCAAATTCCTCAAGAAGCGGCGGGAGGCGAAATTCCTCGCCGGCTTCCCCGACGCCGTCGACGTCATCGTGCGCGGTATCAAGGCCGGCCTGCCGCTGCTCGACAGCCTGCGCATCATCACCTTCGACGCGCCGGAGCCGTTGAAAAGCGAGTTCCGCGCGATCCTCGAGACGCAGACGATCGGCATCCCGATCGGCGAAGCCTGCGGCAAGCTGTACGAGCGCATTCCGGTGCCGGAAGCGAACTTCTTCGGGATCGTCATCGCAATTCAGCAGAAGGCCGGCGGCAACCTGTCCGAGGCGCTCGGCAACCTGTCGCGCGTATTGCGCGATCGCAAGAAGATGAAGAACAAGATCGAGGCCATGTCGATGGAGGCGAAGGCCTCCGCCTCGATCATCGCATGCCTGCCGCTCGCGGTGGTGGCCGGGCTCGTCTACCTCACGAGCCCGCAATACATCGAGTTGCTATGGACCCATCCCACCGGCCGCATGATGCTGATGGGCTGCGCCGTCTGGATGACGATGGGCGTCCTGGTGATGCGCAAGATGATCAATTTCGACTTCTGATGCGGGTGCCATGATCGATTTTCTTCTCAATAAGCTCACCGACACCCGCTTCATCGCGATGATGTTCGCGGCCGTCGGCGCGATCGCAACCGTGCTCACGCTTGGCAATGCCGCTGATCGTCGACCGACACGCTGGGCAAGCGCATGAAATCGGTGGCGCTCGAGCGCGAGAAGATCCGTCAGCGCGAGCGCGAACGGCTCGCGCGCGGCGAGAAGGTCTCGCTGCGGCGCTCGCCCAAGCAATACATGCAGACGATCGTCGACCAGCTCAACCTCAACAAGTGGGTCGGCCAGGAGCATGCGCGCGCGCTGCTGGTGCAGGCCGGCTACCGCGGCCAGGCGCCGTACATCGCATTTCTGTTCTTCCGGCTGATCATGCCGGTGGTCATGCTGATGATTTCGATGTTCTACATGTTCGTCGTCAAGGTGATCGATCAGCCGGCGCTGACCAAGGTCGGGATCTGCATCGCCGCCACCTATCTGGGCATGCACCTGCCGACCCTGTTCGTGAAGAACAAGATTTCGCGCCGCCAGCTTTCGATCAAGCGCGCCTTCCCCGACGCCCTCGACCTACTGCTGATCTGCGTCGAATCCGGCATGTCGATCGAAGCCGGCTTCAGGAAGGTGTCAGGGGAGATCGGCACACAATCGATCCCGCTGGCCGAGGAGCTCACCCTCACCACCGCGGAGCTCTCGTACCTGCAGGACCGCCGGCAGGCCTACGAGAACCTGGCCAAGCGCACCAATCTCGACGGCGTGAAATCGGTGTGCATGGCGCTGCAGCAGGCGGAGCGCTACGGCACGCCGATGGCGCAGACGCTGCGCGTGATGGCGCAGGAGAATCGCGACATCCGCATGTCGGAGGCCGAGAAGAAGGCCGCCGGCCTGCCGCCCAAGCTCACCGTGCCGATGATCCTGTTCTTCCTGCCGGTGCTGTTCGTCGTCATTCTTGGACCCGCGGCGATCCGCGTGATCGGAGCCTGCAGTAAAAGGGGAGTTGATCGAGGATCAGCTGCCCTGGGCGCGGACCGGAGGCTTGCCGGGTTTGCCCGGCTCCTTCCAGCCGTTCTGCTGCGCCAGCATCTGCCGCAGATAGGCGACGTTGGCGGCCGCCTCGTCCGACGGCAGATCGGCCTGCGCGATGCCTTCCGCCTCGGAGAAGCGTCCCTGCAGCCCGACCACCAGCGCAAGGTTCTGCCGCACTCGGGGATCGACGCGCGACTGCGCGGCGGCCTTCCGCAACGTCGACTCCGCCCGCACCAGATCCTTCGACAGCGCATAGGACAGGCCGAGATTCGACAGGACCGAGGGCTCGTCGGGCACGATCCGCAGCGCCGTTCCATAGTAGCGCTGGGCGTCCTCGTGCCGTCCCAGCTGGTCGAGCACCGCACCCTGCACCGAGAGGATGCGCCAGTCCGGCTGATCGGGCGTATGGGCGCGAGTCGAGCACGTCGAGCGCCTGCTTGTAGTTGCCGACATCGGCGAGCGCGCGCCCATAGGCGCCGAGCATGCCCATATGCTTCGGATTCTGGATCGAGGCCTGCTCGAGCACGGCCACCGCCTGAGAGCGCTGGCCATTTCCGCGCAACGCCTGCGCGTATTTGATCGCCGCCTCGGGATCGTTCGGATTGGCGCGGTAGCGTTCGCCCCATGCGTCCGCCGAGCGCTTCCAATCGGCTTCCGCTCTGCGGTGCGGCGGCGGCGCCGAGCGGTGCCGGTCGTTTCCGTGGGCTGGATGGTCTGGCAACCGGCGAGTCGCAAACGCAAGCACAGCGCGAGTGCGACCGGAACGGAGCACCGGAACGAACTGAACGTCTTGCAACGCACTGAGCAAGTCATCAACGGCCTCGTTGGGCCCCCACCAGGCATCGGCAATAAACCGTTAACCTTAACGGCGGGTTAATCGGCGCGTTGAGTGCTGCGGTACACAGCCATCGCGCCGGACCACTGCCGCTGCTAGCAGGCCACATCCAGGGACGGCTCTCCGATGCATCCGATCTTTCTTCCTCGCGGCCACGCCGCCACGACGGTTCCGGTAACCTTTGTCAACTCGGCGACCTGGCGCGAGCTGCGCGAGCGGCCTCGATTCGCGCGCGCGCGCCTTCGCGGACGCCGCCGGCTTCGAGCCGAAGGCCGGCCGCCACCTCCTGCTGCCGGGAGCGGACGGCGCCCTCGCCGGCGTCCTGTTCGCGCTCGAGCCTCCCGACGACAGCGAGCAAGGACCTGTTCCGGCCGGGAGCGCTCGCGGGCGTCGTCCCGGCGGGCGCCTACCGCTTCGCCAATGCCGCGCACGATTCGAAGCTGGCGGCGCTCGCCTTCGCGCTCGGCTGCTATCGCTTCACGCGCTATCGCAAGCAGGATGAGAAGGAGCTGAAGCTCGAGCTGCCCGGCAACGTCGACGGCGACGACCTCACCCGCATCGTCGAGGGGGTCTGCCTGGCGCGCGATCTCATCAACACGCCGGCCAACGACATGGGCCCGGGCGAGCTCGAGGAGGCCGCGCGCACGCTCGCCGGCCGCCACGGCGCGACCATGCGCGCGATCGTCGGCGAGGACCTCCTCGCGGAGAATTTCCCGCTCATCCATGCGGTCGGCCGCGCAGCGGCGCGTCGCGCCGCGGCTGATCGACATCACCTGGGGCGACCCGAGCGCATCCCAAGGTCACGCTGGTCGGCAAGGGCGTGTGCTTCGACACCGGCGGCCTCGACATCAAGCCCGAGAGCGGCATGCTCAACATGAAGAAGGACATGGGCGGCGCCGCCACCATGCTCGCGCTCGCGCACATGCTGATGGACCGCGGTATCAAGCTGCGGCTGCGCGTGCTCATTCCCGCGGTCGAGAACGCGATCTCGGGCGCGGCCTTTCGCCCGCGCGACGTCTATCGCTCGCGCAAGGGCCTCACCGTCGAGATCGGCAACACCGACGCCGAGGGCCGCCTGATTCTTGCCGACGCGCTCGCGCTCGCGGACGAGGAGGAGCCGGAGCTGATCGCCGACATGGCGACGCTGACCGGCGCCGCGCGCGTCGCGCTCGGCACCGAGCTGCCGCCGTTCTACACCGACGACGACGAGCTCGCCGCGGCGCTCGCGCGCTGCGGCGACAGCGAGAACGATCCGCTGTGGCGCATGCCGCTTTGGCGGCCCTACGACCAGTTGCTCGATTCCAAGGTGGCGGACGTCAACAACGTCTCCTCCGGCAATTTCGGCGGCTCGATCACCGCCGCGCTGTTCCTGCGCCGATTCGTGGCGCGCGGCCAAGGCATGGCTGCATTTCGACATCTTTGCCTGGAACCAGACCGCCAAGCCCGGACGGCCGGAAGGCGCCGAGTGCCAGGCAGCGCGCGCGCTCTATGCGCTGCTGGTGTCGCGCTATGGCTGAGCGGATCTGCGAGGTTATCGAGGCGCAGGCGCCGCTCCGCCGTGCGCCCTCCCCCGATGCTCCGCTCGACACCGAGGCGCTCAAGGGTGAGCGCGTCACCGTCTACGAGACCACCGACGAAGGCTGGGCCCGCGGCCAGCTCGAGGCCGACGGCTATGTCGGCTACCTGCCCGCGAGCGCGCTTGGCCCGCCCGGCCCCGCGCCGACCCACAAGGTCGCGGCGCTGCGCACGCTCGTATTTCCCGGGACCGTCGATCAAGCTGCCGCCGGTCGAGACGCTGCCGTTGGGAGCACGGCTCGCGGTGGCGCGCATCGAAGGGCCGTTCGCGATCACCGCGTCCGGCGGCTACGTGCCGGCGCGGCATCTTGCGCTGCTCGACGCGATAGAGAGCGACTTCGTCGCAGTCGCCGAGCGATTCCTCGGTGCGCCCTATCTCTGGGGCGGCAAGACCAGTCTCGGCCTCGACTGCTCGGGCCTCGTGCAGGTGGCGCTCGCGGCCTGCGGGGTCGCCTCGCCCGCGCGACAGCGACATGCAGGAGCAGGCGCTCGGCAAGCCGCTCGCCGCCTCGACCGATACTCTCGAAGCTGCGGCGCGGCGATCTATTGTTCTGGAAAGGCCATGTCGCCATCGTGCGGGACGAGGCGACGCTCATCCATGCCAATGCGTTCCACATGGCGGTTGCGATCGAGCCGATCGCCGAGGCGATCGCGCGCATTCGCGCGGCCGGCAGCGAGGTGACGAGCGTGCGGCGGCTATAGGCGCTTCGCGCGGGATGCGCTCGAGGTTCTTGTTTTGCGCATGTCCTTATCGGAAAACCGGTTCCCACCTTTCCGGGACATGCGCTACCGCCGCGCCACGCGCGGCGACGGCGGGAGCGAGCGAAATTCCGCCGGCGTCGATTGCCAGACGATTCCTCTTCGTCCGCGCTCAAAGCCGTAGTCGAACAATTGCTGCATATAGGCCGGGTCGAAGCCGATCGTCGGTGACTTGGGATAGTCGGGGTCGATCGCGGTCACGTTGAAGTTCCAGTTGCGGCTCTTGGCAAACTGGTAGGAGGCGAGCAGCGTGTTGCGTGTGTTGGCACGGACGGAGGTCTCGAACGACCGCGTCACGATCGGCAGCGCCGAGGCCCGCACCACCTCGAAATCCGGCGTCAGCTTGCTGTTCATCACCACATAGACCTTCGGCCGCGCATCGGGCGGAAACACGGGAGTGCCGGAGACGAGCACGGCCTCGGGCAGGATCAGCACGTTGGTGGTCACGCCGCCGTCCACGTGCATCTCGGCGAAGCGCTTGCCTTGCGCCTCGACGTCGATGAGCATGGGCGAGAACACGCCGGGAATGCTGGCCGAAGCGGTCATGACGTTGCGGAACAAGTCGAGCGCACCGGGATCGCTGCTCGAGGCGATCTTTCCCATGTCCCAGATCGCGGTACGCTGGGCGTCGAGGTTGGTGGTCACGATGTATAGGCGGCGACCCGTCTGATACTCGCGCGCCACCGCGGCGAGCAACGCGTCGTCGACGTGCCGGGCGATCAGGTCGCGCAGCGGCGCGGTCTTGAAGAGGCCGGCGCCGAACAAGCCGGCGAGCCCGTCGGATTGCAGCAGGTTGGCCATCTCTCCGCTGGCAAAGACGCCTCGAAGAACTTCATCGTAGCGTGGCCCCAGGAACGCAAACGGCGCCATCAGCGCGCCGGCGCTCGCGCCGGTTACGAAGGTGAATTGCGGACGGTTTCCGCGCGCGGTCCATCCGGTCAGGAGGCCTGCGCCGAACGCGCCATCGGCGCCGCCACCGGATAGCGCCAGCACGATCGGCTGCTGCGCGCGGCTGCTCGATACCACCGAGCGCCGAGGGGTCGCGATCGCGGGGTCATCGGCCCACAGCCGCGCGCCCGGAAAACCGGTCACGACGGCCTCGGCCTGTTCCTCCTGCGTATAGGGTATGCGGGTAACGGTGGCGCAGCCGGCGAGCATCAAAGCTGCGCCGCACAGGACGCACACGGCTACCCCGAGCGGACGGGTTACGCGCCGCATCAACCCCGTCAACTTGGCCCCGATCCCCATTGTGGCCGACATCGATCCCGAATTGGGATCGAACCCCCCAAGAGCTTTCCAAGAGCTTCCCGAAACAGTTCCCCGGTAAAAGGCAGTTCCCGATAGAAGCAGTGTGGCCTCGGTATTGGCTTAAGCCCGCGGCCAAGTCGTGGCAAACGTGTTGGCACATGGTAACTGATCCGTAAAAGGGCAATGGGTGTGGCCGTCAGTCCACGCCCGATGTGCGACGGAGCCACTGGAGTACCCCGTGGCCGGCCGCCGCGCCGGTGGCAAAGGCGGCCTGCAACAGATAGCCCCCGGTCGGCGCGTCCCAATCCAGCATCTCGCCGGCAACGAACGTGCCGGGACGGCGGCGCAGCATGAAATGCGCATCGACCTCGTCGAAGGCGACGCCGCCGGCGCTCGAGATGGCGCGGGCGATCGGCGCCACGCCAACGAGGCGGATCGGCATGCCCTTGATGCGGGCGGCCAGCGCCGCAGCGTCCGCCGGCGGCGCGGTGTCAACCTCTCGCAGCAGTCCGATGGCCGCCGGCGAGAGCTTCGCGGCCTTGCGCAGGAACGTCGAGAGCGATTGCTTGCCGCGCGGCGCGCCGAGACGCCGTTGCAACTCGGCTTGTGTCAGGTCCGGGCGCAAATCGATCTGCAAGATCGCTTCGCCGGATGCCGAGATCGCGTCACGGAGCGCTCCCGATAGCGCATAGATGCCACCGCCCTCCAAGCCCGTCTGCGTGATCAGCGCTTCGCCGCGCACCACGCGGCCACCGAAGGACAGCTCTATTCGCTTGAGCGGCTGGCCTTGGAAACGGCTGCGAAAGACATCGGACCACTGGACGACGAACCCGCAATTGGCCGGCCGTAGCGGCGCAATGCCGATGCCTCGCTTGGCGATAGCCTCGACCCAGCCGCCATCGGAGCCGAGCCGCGGCCAGCTTGCTCCACCGAGCGCCAGCACGACGGCGTCCGCTTGCGTCGCGACCTCGCCCTGTGGTGCCGTAAAAAGGAGATGTCCGTCATCGTCCCAGCCGCGCCACTGGTGACGAAGCTCGAAGGCGACGCCCTCGGCGCCGAGCCGCCTGAGCCACGCGCGCAGCAGGGGCGACGACTTCATCGCCTGCGGAAACACCCGCCCACTCGATCCGACGAACGTTGTCTGGCCGAGTCCCTCGCACCAGGCGCGCAACTCCGCGGGCGGAAAAGCTTCGATGGCAGGCCGAAGATGCGCCTCGGCGTCGCCGTAGCGCCCGAGCAGGCGTTCGAGCTCCTCGCCGTGGGTGAGGTTGAGGCCGCCGCGGCCGGCGAGCAGGAATTTTCGCCCGACCGACGGCATCCGATCGTAGACGGTCACGCGCGCGCCGCCGCGCACCAGCACCTCGGCCGCCATCAAACCGGCGGGGCCGCCGCCGACGACGACAACGTGAAAACGGGAGGCGGATGGCACAACTCACCGATGGCAACGAGCACGGAGGACTTCGGAGCGGTGCCGTACCATCCGATCGACGGCAATGGCAATGGGAGCTGACGGCGTGTCCCCTACCCCGCGGCACGCGCTGCCAACGCATCCGACAGGATGCGACGCAGGAACACCTGGCCGGGATTGTCGGCGCGCGACATGAGCCCGATCAAAGTCAGCCATCGCTCGTCGCTGGCACCGTCCACGAAAGCTCCGACCGACTGCATCGCGAACTCGCCGGCCGTCATGTCCTCCTCGTCCGCAGCGGCAGCGATAGCGGCGGTCAGCGCGAGGTCGTCGAGGGCGAGCAATGCCTCGCCGGCGAATGCCGGATCCTCGAAACTGGCGATGACATCGCCGAGCAGCATGCCGCCTCCCACTAGTGTGGCGCATTTGACGTTCCTATCAGTATTTGCCGCGAGTCCTTCATAGGAACGTCAAATGCAAAGCCACACTAAAATCATAGAGTTGCTAGTGTCCCTTTGGTTCCGACGTTCGTAAAAGTGCGTGCTGCAAAGTGATACGAACGTCGGAACCGGGACACTAGCTCACGCGGTGCGCCGCGGCGCCCGGCAGCTCGGCGCCCTCGATCCGAGCCGCGCTTGCGAGCCGCGCCACATACTGAGCGGTCGCCCGCCGATGCACGCTCTCGGAGAGATAGTCGGCAATCCGCTCGGCCACCACTTCGAACGGCAGCTCGCGGCCTTCGTGCCTGCGATCGAGGCGGATGATGTGAAAGCCGTACCGGCTCGCTGCCGGCTCGCGGCTCATGGTTCCCGGCGCCAGCTCGGCCAGCGCCTGCTCGAATTCGGGCGTGGTCTGGCCGGGTGTGATCTGCCCGAGGTTGCCCCCCTGCGCAGCCGAGGGACAGGCGGAATGGACCGACGCAAGCTCGGCGAAGCGCTCCGGCTGCGCCTGCAGCAGCGCAAGCACCGAGGCGGCCTCCGCGTGCGCCCTGGCATGGCCCTGCACGTCCTCCCTGGCCGCGGCAAACAGAATGTGGGCAGCCTCGTAGATGTCCGGCGAGCGAAACCGCCGGCGATTCTGCTCGTAATAGCGCCGGCATGTCGCCTCGTCGGCGTCGGGTAACGGCACCTCCTGCGCCACCAGCGCGCGGACGGCCGCTTCTTCAGCGGTCTCGCGCCGGCCATCGGCGTCGGCGAGCGGCTCGGCAGCGATGCCGAGCCTGCGCGCTTCCTGCAGCAGCAGCTCTCGCACCACCAGCGCGTTCGCCGCTGCCTTCCAGGCCTCGAGCGGCATCCTCGCCGGGTGATGCTGCGCCTCGCGCGAGATCATATCGCGCGGGATCGCGACGCCGTTGACCCGCACGATATTGCCTTTGGGCAGGATGGTTCGATGCGCCGCGCAAGTCATCGCCGTCACTCCGCCGGAACCACGCCCGGCCGCCGCACGGCCGTTCCGTTCGTCCGCGCGCTCCGCACCACCTGATAACCTGGGCGGCCGAGGTACCAGATCGGTGCGCTCCAGACGTGCACCAGGCGCGTGAACGGGAACACGAGAAAGATCGTCATGCCGAGGACGAGATGCGCCTTGAAGATCGGATTCGCATCGGCCACCAGCGCCGACACGCCCGGCTGCAAGGTCAATATGCCCTGCGCCCAGGTCATGAATTTCACCATTTCGTGCCCGTCGAGGTGGTTGAGCGAAACGGGAATGCTCGCCAAACCGAGGATCAGCTGCGCGTAAAGCATGAGCAGGATCGCGATATCGCCGAACGAAGAGGTTGCGCGAATGCGCGCATCGAACAGTCGCCGATGCACCAGCAGCGTCGTCCCGACGAAGCACATGACGCCGGCGACGCCGCCGAGAACGATCGCCATCCATTGCTTGAAGGTGTGCGAGATGCCGATTGCGTCGAATATCCAGATCGGCGTCAGCAGACCGACGAAATGGCCGAGGAAGATGACCAGGATGCCGACATGGAACAGGTTCGAGCCCCACATCAGCTGGCGGCGGCGCAGGAGCTGGCTCGAGCCGGTTCTCCACGTGTACTGCTCGCGATCGAAGCGTACCCAGCTGCCGACGAGAAAAACGATCAAGCACAGGTAGGGATACCAGCCGAACACGATATGATTGGCCACCTCGCGCATTCGACTCTCCTCACGTTCGCCGGGGACCGCCGGACGCAACCGGTGCAGCGGCAATATCGGGAGCAGGCCGGCGGCCGGCACGAATCCTGGCGATCAGGCCGTCCTTGCAGCCAGTACCGGCATTGGGACCGAAGCTGACCGGCTCGTCCTCCCAGGCGGCATCGAGGGCCGCAAGATCGGTCGCATCGTGATCCGGCGCCGCGAGCAGCACCGACACCTCCTCGCCCTTCGGCTTCGCCGACGCGAGCGCGACGAGCGCGCGGAACACCGCCTCGTATGCCGACCGGCGCTTGCGCAGGCGCTCGGCAAGCGCGGCAAAGATGTGCGCGGGCTGGCCGAGCAGCTCGCAAGCCTCGGCCGGCGGCCGTGTCGACAGGAATTCGAGGAACAGCGGCAGGAAGTCCGGCAGCTCGGCGGCGCCGATCTCGAGCCCGTTGCGCTCGTACATGCTCTTGAGGTCGATCAACGCCTGACCGCGGTCGCGGCTCTCGCCGTGCACGTGCTCGAACAGATGCAGCGACAGCGAGCGCGTGCGGTCGAACAGCAGGACGTAGCGCTCCTGCAGGTCGTAGATGTCCCGGGACGCCAGCTCCTCGAGCAGCCCATCGAGCTGCTTGCGCACCGCCGGAGGCACCATCGCGTCGGCGTCGAGCGCCGCGCGAAGCTCGCCGGCGGCCGCCTGGAGCTCCGCCGTTGGATAGGTCAGCAGCACGGAGAGCGCCTTGAACGTCCTCGTCATCACGCGACCTCCATCGATGTCTTCACCCGCTTGGGCGTGCCGAACAGGTTGACCTCGCTGGTGCCGCCGGAGCAGCCGTTGCCGAACGAGAAGCCGCACGAGCCGCGCAGGTCGTAGGCGTCCTCGTCGAGCTCGCGGTGCGCGGTCGGAATCACGAACCGGTCCTCGTAGTTGGCGATTGCCATCACGTGGTACATGTCCTCGATCGCAAGCGAGCTCAGCCCGACCCGGCGCGCAATGGTCTCGTCGATCACGCCGTCCACCGTTTTGGCCCGCATATAGGCGCGCATGGCGAGCATGCGCTCGAGCCCGAGCGCGATCGGCTGCTCCTTGCCCGCCGTCAGCAAGTTGGCGAGATACTTGAGCGGAATGCGCAGCGAGCGGACGTCCGGCATCTCGCCGTCGTGCCCGATCTTGCCAGCCTGCGCCGCCGACTGGATCGGCGAAAGCGGCGGCACGTACCACACCATCGGCAGCGTGCGATATTCGGGATGGAGCGGGAACGCGACCTTCCATTCCATCGCCATCTTCCACACCGGCGAGCGCCGCGCCGCCTCCAGCCAGGCGTCCGGCACGCCGTCGGCGCGCGCCTGCGCGATCACGGCATCGTCATTCGGGTTCATGAAGATGCCGAGCTGCGACTCGTAGAGGTCTTGCTCATTCGCCACGCTGGCCGCAGCCTCGATGCGGTCGGCGTCGTAAAGCACGACTCCGAGATAGCGGATGCGGCCGACGCAGGTCTCCGAGCACACGGTCGGCTGCCCCGCTTCGATGCGTGGATAGCAGAAGATGCACTTCTCGGATTTTCCGCTCGACCAGTTGTAATAGATCTTCTTGTACGGGCAGCCCGACACGCACATGCGCCAGCCCCGGCACTTGTCCTGGTCGATGAGGACAATGCCGTCCTCCTCGCGCTTGTAGATCGCACCGGAAGGACAGGCCGCGACGCAAGCCGGATTGAGGCAATGCTCGCACAGCCGCGGCAGGTACATCATGAACGTGTTCTCGAACTGGCCGTAGATCTCCTTCTGCACACCCTCGAAATTCACGTCCTGCGAACGCTTGGCGAACTCGCCGCCGAGAATCTCCTCCCAGTTCGGACCCCACTCGATCTTCTCCATGCGCTCGCCGGTGATGAGCGAGCGCGGCCGCGCGGTCGGGAATGCCGGCAGCTCCGGCGCCTTCTGCAAATGCTCGTAGTCGAAGGTGAAGGGCTCGTAGTAGTCGTCGATCTCGGGCAAGTCGGGATTGGCGAAGATCTTCGCCAGCACCCGCCACTTGCCGCCGATGCGCGGCTCGATCTTGCCGTTGCGCTTGCGCCGCCAGCCGCCGTTCCAGCGGTCCTGGTTCTCCCAGTCCTTCGGATAGCCGATGCCGGGCTTGGTCTCGACGTTGTTGAACCAGGCGTATTCCATGCCCTCGCGGTTGGTCCACACGTTCTTGCAGGTGACGGAGCAGGTGTGACACCCGATGCATTTGTCGAGGTTCAGCACCATCGCGATCTGGGCGCGGATTTTCATTCTGCGGCCTCCATCTTGGGCGCGACGGCAAGAGGCTCGGGTTGATCGGCGGCGGGCTTGTCGAGCCAGTCGACCTTCGACATCTTGCGAATGATGACGAACTCGTCGCGGTTGGTGCCGATCGTGCCGTAGTAGTTGAAGCCGTAGGACTGCTGGGCGTAGCCGCCGATCATGTGGGTCGGCTTGACGACCGCGCGCGTCACCGAGTTGTGGATGCCGCCGCGCTGGCCGGTGACCTCGGAGCCCGGCACGTTCACGATCTTCTCTTGCGCGTGATACATCATGCACATGCCTTCCTTCACGCGTTGGGAGACGACGGCACGCGCAACCAGCGCGCCGTTGGTGTTGTAGGCCTCGATCCAGTCGTTATCGACGATGCCCGCTTTCCCGGCGTCGGTTTCGCTGATCCACACGATCGGTCCGCCGCGTGACAGCGTCAGCATCAGCAGGTTGTCGGTATAGGTCGAGTGGATGCCCCACTTCTGGTGCGGCGTGATGAAGTTGAGGACGACCTGCTTCTCGCCGTTCGGCTTCTTGTCGATGATCGGCTTCACCGCCTTGAGATCGACCGGCGGGCGATAGACGCAGAGCGCCTCGCCGAACGCCCGCATCCACAGATGGTCCTGATAGAGCTGCTGACGCCCGGACAACGTGCGCCATGGGATCAACTCGTGGACGTTGGTATAGCAGGCGTTGTAGCAGACCTTCTCGGACTCGAGGCCCGACCAGATCGGCGAGGAGATGATCTTGCGCGGCTGCGCCACCACGTCTCGGAAGCGGATCTTCTCGTCCTCCTTCGGGAGCGCGAGATGGGTGTGGTCGCGGCCGGTGGTCTTCGACAGCGCATCCCAGGCCTTGACGGCGACCTCGCCGTTGGTCTCCGGCGCCAGCGCAAGAATGACCTCGGTGGCGTCGATGTCGGTCTCGATTTTCGCGAGCCCCTTGGTCGCGCCGTCATCGGTGACGACGCCATTGAGGCGCTGCAGGAACTCGACCTCATGCTCGGTATTCCACGCCATTCCCTTGCCGCCATTGCCGAGCTTCGACATCAGCGGCCCGAGCGCCGTGAAGCGCTTGTAGAGGTTTGGGTAGTCGCGCTCCACCAAGGTGACGGACGGCATGGTCTTGCCGGGGATCGGCTCGACCTCGCCCTTCTTCCAATCCTTTACATCGAGCGCCTGGGCGATCTCGGCGGGCGTATCGTGCAGGATCGGCGTCATCACCACGTCCTTCTCGACGCCGAGGATTTCCGGGGCGATCTCCGAGAATTTCTTGGCGATCGCCTTGTAGATTTCCCAGTCGCTCTTGCACTCCCAGACCGGGTCCACCGCCGCCGTCAGCGGGTGGATGAAGGGGTGCATGTCGGACGTGTTGAGGTCGTTCTTCTCGTACCAGGTGGCGGTCGGCAGCACGATGTCGGAGTAGACGCAGGTCGTCGACATGCGGAAGTCGAGCGTGACCAGAAGGTCGAGCTTGCCCTTCGGCGCGTCATCGTGCCACGCGACCTCTTTCGGCTTCTTGCGGCCGTCCTCGCCGAGGTCTTTGCCCTGCACGCCGTGGGTGGTGCCGAGGAGATGCTTGAGGAAGTATTCGTGGCCCTTGCCCGAGGAGCCGAGCAGGTTCGACCGCCAGACGAACATGTTGCGCGGCCAGTTGTCGGGATGGTCGGGGTCCTCGCAGGCGAGCTGCAGCTCGCCCGACTTCAACGCCTTGGCGACGTAGTCCTTCGGCTCCATCCCGGCCGCCGCGGCCCGCTTTGCCACCGCCAGCGGATTCTGCTTGAGCTGCGGCGCCGACGGCAACCAACCCATGCGCTCGGCGCGCACGTTGTAGTCGATCAGCGCCCCGTCCCACGGACCCGCAGGCGCCGTCGGTGAGAGGATTTCCTCGACGCCGACGGTCTCGTAGCGCCATTGGTCGGTGTGCGCGTAGAAAAAGGACGTGGAGTTTTGTTGGCGTGGCGGCCGGCCCCAGTCGAGCGCAAATGCCAGGGGAAGCCACCCCGATTGTGGGCGCAGCTTCTCCTGTCCGACGTAGTGGGACCAGCCGCCGCCCGATTGGCCCACGCAGCCGCACATGACGAGCATGTTGATCACGCCGCGGTAGTTCATGTCGCAGTGGAACCAATGGTTCATCGCCGCGCCGATGATGACCATGGATCTGCCCTTGGTCTTCTCGGCGTTGAGCGCGAATTCACGTGCGACCGTGATGATCTGATCGCGCGGCACGCCGGTGATCTTCTCCGCCCAGGCCGGCGTATAGGGTACGTTGTCGTCGTAAGACTTGGCGACGTGCTCGCCGCCGAAGCCGCGATCGAGGCCGTAGTTGGCGACGAAGAGATCGTAGACGGAAGCGACGAGCGCATCGCCCTTCTTCAACTTGATGCGCTTGGCCGGCACCTTGCGCACCAGCACGCTCGGATGATCCGTGCCGGCAAAATGATCGTGCTCGCGGTTGCCGAAGTAGGGGAAGGCAACGCCGGCGAGCTCGTCCTTCACGTCGGCGAGCGAGAGGCGGAGCCTGGTGTCACCGCCGGCGGAATCCTTTTCCTCCAGATTCCACTTGCCCTTCTCGCCCCAGCGGAAGCCGACCGAGCCGCGCGGCACGACGACCGCACCGCTCGTTTCGTCGAAGGCGACCGTCTTCCACTCCGGATTGTTGCCTTCGCCGAGGCCGTCGTCGAAATCAGAGGCGCGCAGGAGGCGATCCGGCACCAGGCGCCCCCCCTGCTCCACCAGCCGCACCAGCATCGGCATGTCGGTGTACTGGCGGATGTAGTCGTCGAAGTACGCTGCTTTGCGGTCGATATGGAATTCGCGCAGGATAACATGGCCCATGGCCATGGCGAGCGCTGCGTCGGTGCCCTGCTTCACCGAGATCCAGAGATCGGCGAACTTGGAGGCTTCCGAATAGTCGGGGCAGATGACCACGCTTTTTGCGCCTCGATAACGTGCTTCCGTATAGAAGTGCGCATCGGGCGTGCGCGTCTGCGGCACGTTCGAGCCCCACAAGATCAGGAAGCCGGAATTGTACCAGTCGGCGCTCTCGGGTACGTCGGTCTGCTCGCCCCAGGTCTGCGGCGAGGACGGCGGCAGGTCGCAATACCAATCGTAGAACGACATGCATACGCCACCGAGCAGCGAGAGATAGCGCGAGCCGGCGGCGTAGGACACCATCGACATCGCCGGGATCGGCGAGAAGCCGATGACGCGGTCGGGGCCGTGACGCTTGACGGTGTAGGCGTTGGCGGCCGCGATGATGTCGGTGACCTCGTCCCAGGTCGCACGCACGAAGCCCCCGAGGCCACGTTTCTCGGTATAGGCCGCGCGCTTTTTCGTGTCCTCGACGATCGAAGCCCAGGCGCCGACCGGCGTGCGCAGCGTCCTCGCTTCTCGCCACAGCTTGAGCAAGCGCGAGCGCACCAGCGGATACTTTACGCGATTGCCGGAATAGAGGTACCAGGAATAGCTCGCGCCGCGAGAACAACCGCGCGGCTCGTGGTTCGGCAGCTCCGGCCGCGTGCGCGGATAGTCGGTCTGCTGGGTTTCCCAGGTGACGATGCCGCCTTTGACGTAGATTTTCCAGGAGCACGAGCCCGTGCAGTTGGCGCCGTGGGTCGAGCGCACGATCTTGTCGTGCTGCCAGCGCTTGCGGTAGCCGTCTTCCCAGCGCCGATCTTCGCGGGTGGTGACACCATGGCCATCGGAGAACTCATCGACGACGCGATTGAAGAAGGTCAGGCGATCGAGGAAGTGGCTCATCGTCGTCTCCCGCTCATTGTACCGGCGTTGCCGCGGCGGCGGCGGGCTGAAGGGTGGCACCGGGCGGCTTGCGCTCGAGGTCGTAGAGCAGGCCGCCGCGGCGTGTGTAGTAGGCCCAGGTGATCAGCAGGCAACTCACGTAGAAGGCGAAGAAGCACCACAACGCCGCCTCGGCGCCGCCGGTGACCGCGATCGAGGTGCCGTAGCTCTTCGGGATGAAGAAGGCGCCGTAGGCGGCGATCGCCGAGGTGAAGCCGATGATGGCGGCCAACTCCTTGTCGCCCTGCCTGACCTGGTCGACCACGGGCATGCCGGGCTGGAGACGCGGCATTTCTTTGCGCATGATCGCGGGGATCATCTGGAAGGTGGATGCATTGCCGACGCCGGTCGCGAAGAACAACAGCATGAAGCTCGCGAAGAAGCCCCAGAACGCGTAGGGCTGGTCCTTGATGCCGAGGAAATAGAGCACGCCCAGCACGCCCGCCATCATCAGCACGAACACCCAGAAGGTCACGCGGCCGCCGCCGTAGCGGTCGGAGACCCAGCCGGTGGCCGAGCGGGAGATCGCGCCGACCAGCGGTCCGATAAAGGCGAGCTGCAGCGCATCCACACCGGGAAACTGGGTCTTGGCGAGCAGCGGGAACCCGGCCGAATAGCCGATGAACGATCCGAAGGTGCCGGTGTAGAGCCAGCACATGATCCAATTGTGCTTGCGCTGGAAGATCACGGCCTGCTCGGCGAACGAGGCCTTCATCGCCGCGATGTCGTTCATCCCGAACCAGGCGGCGAAGGCGGACGCGGCGATGAACGGCACCCAGACGAAGCCCGCGTTCTGCAGCCATAGCTGAGTGGTCTTGCCGGCCTCCGTAGCAACCTGCGGGTCGCCGCCGAGCCAGCCGAACACGCCCGCGGTGATCGCGAGCGGGATCACGAACTGCACGACGCTGACGCCGAGATTGCCGAGTCCGGCATTGAGCGCGAGCGCGTTGCCCTTCTCTGCCTTGGGGAAGAAGAAGCTGATGTTAGCCATCGACGAGGCGAAGTTGCCGCCGCCGAAGCCGCACAGCAACGCGAGCCCGAGGAAGATGAAATAGGGGGTGTCGGGTGACTGCACGGCGAGCCCGATCCCGATCGCCGGGATCATCAGCGACCATGTCGCCACCGTCGTCCACAGCCGCCCGCCGAAGATCGGCGGCATGAAGGAATAGAAGATGCGCAGCGTCGCGCCCGACAGGCCTGGCAGCGCCGCGAGCCAGAACAACTGGTCGGTGGTGAACTTGAATCCAACCGCCGGCAACTTTGCGACCACAACCGACCACACCATCCAGACGGCGAACGCCAGCAGGAGAGCGGGGATCGACACCCAGAGATTGCGCCGGGCGATGGCCCGCCCCTTCTCGTTCCAGAACACGGGGTCTTCGGGCCGCCAGTCGTCGATCAAGTGCGGACCGAGAACGCCGATCTGCTTCTCGCCGTGGATCGGCTGCATTTCCGGCAATTCCGGCAGTCTGCGCAGCTCCGGCTCGGCCACCTCGCGCTCCATGCGCCGGATCGCGGTGTGCATCCAGACGAGTGCGGTCGTCACCAGGGCGAACAACAGCATGAAGCAGCTGGTCCAGATCCCGGTGAGGTCGTTGAGCGCGCCGAACGCGATCGGCAGCACGAAGCCACCGAGGCCGCCGATCAATCCGACAAGTCCGCCGACGGCGCCGACATTGTTCGGATAGTAGACAGGAATGTGCTTGTAGACCGCCGCCTTGCCGAGGCTCATGAAGAAGCCGAGCACGAACACGATGACGATGAATGTGGTGAGGCTGGTCTCGAGGTGGAACGTGATCGGACCCTGGATACCCTTCACCACGTATTCGGTCGGCGGATAAGAGAGGATGAAAGTGCATACGACCGAGACGAAGAAGGTCCAGTACATAATGCGCCGCGCACCGTACCGGTCGGAAAGAACGCCGCCATAGGCGCGGAAGACGCTGGCCGGTATGGAATAGGCGGCGCCGATCATGCCGGCGGTCGTGATCTCGAGCCCGTAGACCCCGATGAGGTAGCGTGGCAGCCACAGCGAGAGCGCGACGAAGGCGCCGAACACGAAGAAATAGTAGAGCGAGAAGCGCCAGACCTGGATATTCTTCAATGGCTCGAGCTCGAGCCAGGCGCTGCGCGGCTTCTCGCCGCGCGCGCGCCGCGCGACAACGACCGGATCGTCGCTGGTGGCGAACCAGAATACGATCGCCATGACAGCGATGCCGATCGCCCATACCTGCGCGACCGTCTGCCAGCCATAGGCAACGAGGACGAAGGGTGCCACGAACTTTGTGACCGCGGCGCCGACATTGCCGACGCCGAAAATGCCGAGCGCGGTGCCCTGCCTGTCGGTCGGGTACCAGCGCGAGACGTAGGCGACGCCGACCGCGAACGAGCCGCCGGCGATCCCGACGCCGAGCGCGGCGATCAGGAAGGTCGTGTAGTCGTAGGCGTAGGTCAGCAGCCACGTCGCAACGGCCGCCGACAGCATCACGCTGGTATAGACGATGCGTCCGCCGTACTGGTCGGTCCAGATGCCGAGCATCAGCCGAATCAGGCTGCCGGTCAGGATCGGTGTGCCGACCAGAAGACCGAACTGGGTCTCGTTGAGCCCGAGGTCCTTCTTGATCTGGATGCCGATGATCGAAAAGATCGTCCAGACCGCGAAGCAGACCGTGAACGAGATGGTCGAAAGCCAGAGTGCGCGTGCCTGCCCATCGTGTGCCGCGATCCGTTGGTCGTGCATGATCTCCTCGCCCCTCCTGCGGAATGGCAACGAGCTCGACCTTATCGGCGTTGCGGCGTGCGGCGTTGACGTAAATCAAAACCGTTGCGGAGAGGCCCCGCAAATGGCCATCGAGCGGGACCGCTGTCGCCTGCAGCGCCGCAAACCCATTCTTCAATTTGGCTCGTTGATTCTGATCAAACCGCTGCTCGGGAAATCTGATATTCGGAAAGATTGCGGCATTCGCATTCGAAGCGGACATCGAGCGTCGTAGCCGCGAGCAAACCTTGTTCAAGGCGGCGAGAATGTCGGCATCGACCTGGAGCGCGCCGCGCCCATCAGAATGAAAGCGAGTCCACCGACTCCGCCGACCGATGCGTGGCCTTACTGCGCGACGACATCCGTGGGCGCCGTTTCCAGATTGAAAGCGGCGGCGAGCAACGCGCGGGTGTAGTCGTTCTTCGGGCGCGCAAACAGCTCGGCGGCGGGCCCCTCCTCCACCACCTTGCCGTGGCGCATCACCATGAGGTTGCTCGCCAGCGCCGCGACCACCCGCAAATCGTGAGAGATGAACATATAGGTGAGGTTGCGCCGCTTCTGCAGCGTGCGCAAAAGATCGACGATCTGCGCCTGGATCAGCATGTCGAGCGCGCTGGTCGGCTCGTCGAGCACCACGAAGGTCGGCTCCAGCACGATGGCGCGGGCGACCGCGATGCGCTGACGCTGGCCGCCGGAGAACTCGTGCGGATAGCGAAAGCGCGTCTCGGGATCGAGGCCGACGTCGCGCAGCGCCCGGATCACGCGCTCCTCGCGCTGACCTGCGGTCAGCTTGGGGTGGTGCACCCACAGTCCTTCCTCGATGATGTCGGAGACCGACATGCGCGGCGAGAGCGAGCCGTACGGGTCCTGGAACACGATCTGCATGTGGAGGCGGAACGGCCGCATCTGCCGGAACTTCAGCCCGGCGATGGTGTCGCCGAGAAAGACGATCGGTCCCTCCGAGGAGACCAGCCGCAGAATGGCGAGGCCCAGCGTCGTCTTGCCGGAGCCGGACTCGCCCACGATGCCGAGCGTCTCGCCCTGGCGCACCGCGATGCTCACGCCGTCGACCGCCTTGATGTGGCCGACGACCCGGCGCAACACGCCGCGCTTGATCGGGAACCAGACCTTGAGGTCCTTGGTCTCGACCACGACCGGCGCATCGGCGTTGATCGGCGCCGGATCGGGCTTCGGCTCGGCGGCGAGCAGCGCGCGGGTGTAGGGATGCTCCGGCGCTGTGAAGACGCGCTCGACCGGCCCGGTCTCGACGATCTTGCCCTCCTTCATCACGCAGACCGTGTCGGCGAGCTTGCGCACGATGCCGAGGTCATGGGTGATGAACAGCATGGCCATGCCGAGCCGCGTCTGCAGCTCCTTCAGCAGGCTGAGAATCTGCGCCTGCACGGTGACGTCGAGCGCGGTGGTCGGCTCGTCGGCGATGAGCAGGTCGGGCTCGTTGGCGAGCGCCATGGCGATCATCACGCGCTGGCGCTGGCCGCCGGACAGCTGGTGCGGATAGCTGGCGAGCCGCGTCTCCGGGTCGGGGATGCCGACCTGGGTCAGCAGCTCGACCGTGCGCGTGCGCGCCGCCTCGCCCGTCGAGGCCCTGATGCAGCAGCAGGATCTCGCCGATCTGCTTCTCGATGGTGTGGAGCGGATTGAGCGAGGTCATCGGCTCCTGGAAGATGATGGTGATGTCGTTGCCGCGCACGTGCCGGATCTCGTCTTCCGGCAGGCCGAGGAGCTCGCGGCCCTTGAAGCGGATCGCGCCGGACGGATGGCGCGCGGACGGGATAAGGCAACAGCTTCAACACCGACAGCGCGGTGACCGACTTGCCCGAGCCGGACTCGCCGACCAGCGCGACGGTCTCGCCCTTCTTGATCTCGAACGAGACGCGGTCGACCGCCAGCGTCTCGCGCTGACCCTGGCGGAACGCGACGGAGAGATCCTTGACCTCGAGCAGCTTCTCGTAGCCTGCGTCCATCATGCTCACCCGAAGGTCTTGCGCGGATCGAAGGCGTCGCGCACGGCCTCGCCGATGAAGATCAGGAGCGAGAGCATGATCGCGACCGTCAAGAAGCCGGAGATGCCGAGCCACGGCGCCTGGACGTTGGCCTTGCCCTGCGACAGCATCTCGCCGAGCGAGGGCGAGCCCGGCGGCAGGCCGAAGCCGAGGAAGTCGAGCGCGGTCAGCGTCATCACCGACGACGACAGGATGAACGGCAGGAACGTCATGGTCGCGACCATGGCGTTGGGCAGGAGGTGCCGGAACATGATGGTGCGGTTCGACACGCCGAGCGCGCGCGCGGCCTGGATATATTCGAAATTGCGCCCGCGCAGGAATTCCGCGCGCACCAGACCGACCAGCGACACCCAGGAGAACAGCAGCAGTATCCCGAGCAGCACGAAGAAGCCGGGCACCAGCACCGACGAGATGATCAAGCAGCAGATAGAGCGACGGGATCGAAGTCCAGATCTCGATGAAGCGCTGGAACAGGAGATCGGTCCAGCCGCCGAAATAGCCCTGCACCGCGCCGGCCGCGACGCCGATGACCGAGGAGATGATCGTCAGCGTCAGTCCGAACAGCACCGAGAGGCGGAAGCCGTAGATCAGCCGCGCCACCACGTCGCGGCCCTGGTCGTCGGTGCCGAGCCAGTTGTATTCGAGGTCGCGGCAGCCGGAGAGCCCCTTGCGCTCGACCACCGCCTTGCACTGCTCCTCGGTCAGCATCCAGGTCGGCTTCGAAGGCGCCGGCGTCGGCAGATCGAGATTGTGGGTGTTGTAGGAATAGCGGATCGGCGGCCAGAGCATGAAGCCGCCCTTCTCGGCGATCAGCTTCTGCAGGAACGGGTCGCGGTAGTCGGCCGCGGTCTCGAAGTCGCCGCCGAACGTCGTCTCCGGATAGGTGACGAAGACCGGGAAAATAGGACTTGCCGTCGTAGCGCACGTAGAACGGCTTGTCGTTGGCGATGAACTCGGCGAACAGCGACACGCACGAACAACACGAGGAAGATCCAGAACGCGACCAGTAGCCGCGCCGGTTGGCCTTGAAGTTCTGCCAGCGCCGGCGATTGAGCGGCGAGACCGCGAAGCGATGCCGCTCCGGCAGGACGCCGAGCCCCATCGGCGTCTGCGCCGTCGTCTCGGGGACCTCGATGGCGGTGCGGTCGTCCACCTCAGACCTCCCGCGTCTCGAAGTCGATGCGCGGATCGACCCAGGTATAGGTGAGGTCGGAGATCAGGTTCACCAACAGTCCGACCAGCGCAAAGATGTAGAGCGTGGCGAACACCACCGGCGTAGTCGCGATTGAGCACGCTCTCGAAGCCGAGCAGGCCGATGCCGTCGAGCGAGAAGATGGTCTCGATCAGCAGCGAGCCGGAAAAGAAGGCGTGCACGAACGCGCCGGGAAAGCCGGCGATCACGATCAGCATGGCGTTGCGGAAGACGTGGCCGTAGAGCACCTGGCGCTCGGCGCAGCCCTTGGCGCGGGCGGTGAGCACGTATTGCTTGCGGATTTCGTCGAGGAACGAATTCTTGGTGAGCAGCGTCATGGTGGCGAACGCGGCGAGCCCCATCGAGATGATCGGCAGCACCAGGTGCCAGAAATAGTCGAGGATCTTTCCGCGCCACCGACAATTGCGCCCAATTGTCGGAGGTCAGCCCGCGCAGCGGGAAAATATTGAAGAACGAGCCGCCGGCGAACAGGATGATGAGCAGGATCGCGAACAGGAACCCCGGGATCGCATAGCCGATGATGATGGCGCCCGACGTCCAGACGTCGAACTGCGAGCCGTCCTTGACCGCCTTGCGGATGCCGAGCGGGATCGAGATCAGGTAGGTCAGCAGCGTCAGCCAGATGCCGAGCGAGATCGAGACCGGCAGCTTCTCCTTGATGAGCTGCAGGACGGTGGTGTCGCGGAAATAGCTCTTGCCGAAATCGAACCGCGCGTAGTTCCACAGCATCAGGAAGAAGCGCTCGTAGGCCGGCTTGTCGAAGCCGAACTGCTTCTCCAGGCTCTTGATGAACTCCGGATCGAGGCCCTGGGCGCCGCGATACTTGGAGTTCATCGCGTCGACGCCGGACGGCGCCCTGCGCTGCGCCGCGATTGCCGAAGTCGCCGCCGGGCGAGCCGGAGATGCGCGAGGTGGCGCCGGTATCGGAGCCGGAGAGCTGGGCGATCACGCGCTCGACCGGCCCGCCGGGCGCGAACTGCACCACGACGAACGAGACCAGCATGATGCCGAACAGCGTCGGGATCATGAGCAGCACGCGCCGGATGATGTAGGCGGTCATGTGTTCGCCACGCTTATGCTCGCACGCTACCCGCTGCTCGAGCTTGGCGGCCTTCTCGCGATCGTACCACCAGGTCTCCGGGATGCCGCGCGCATAGCGCGGTTTTGTCGCGGGCCGGCCGAACACGTCCCAATAGGCGAGCCAGTGCGAGCGCCTTGTACCAGTGCGGAATCCAGTAGCGGCCGGTGCGGATCACCCGGTCGAGCACCTTGCAGGCGGTCACCAGGCTCGGCCGGTTGTCGGCCGCGATGATCTTGTCGATCAGCGCATCGATCGACCGGATCGGCGATGCCGGCGAGATTCTGCGAGCCTTTCATGGCGGCGGCCTGCGAGGAAAAATAGCTGCGCAGCGAATCGCCCGGGCGTGCTCGAAAAGCCGAACCGCTGCACCGCGAGATCGAAATCGAAATCGTCGACGCGCTTGCGAAACTGCACCGGATCGACCATGCGCAGATTGGCCTCGATGCCGAGCATCGCCGAGATTCTTGATGAACGGCATGTGATGCGGCTGGAACGACGGCTCGTCGAGCAGGAACTCGACGCTGATCGCGCTCGCCCTGCGGCGTCACGCGCTTGCCGTCCTTGACGACGAAGCCGGCCTCCTGCAGCAGCGCGCTCGCCTTGCGCAGCAGCGCGCGGTCCTGGCCCGATCCGTCGGAGACCGGCGGCACGAACGGCTCGCCGAACACCTCGTCGGCGAACCTTGCCGCGGAACGGCTCGAGCAGCGCGAGCTCGTCCGGCCGCGGGCTTGCCGGTCGCCATCATGTCGGAATTCTGGAACACCGAATGGGTCCGCTGATAGGACCCGTACATGATGGTCTTGTTGGTCCATTCGAAATCGAAGGCGTAGATCAGCGCCTCGCGCAGGCGCTTGTCCTTGAACTTGTCGCGACGGGTGTTGAAGAACCAGCCTTGCGCGCCCGACGGCGTTTCGTCGGGGATGATGTCGCGCTTGACGCGGCCGTCGCGGATCGCCGGAAAGTCGTAGCGCGTCGCCCAGATGCGCGAGGTGAATTCCTCGCGGAACAGATAGCTCTTGCCGGTGAAGCCTTCGAAGGCGACGTCGCGGTCGCGATAGATACTCGTAGCGCACGATATCGAAATTGTTCTGTCCGCGCGAGACCGGCAGATCGGCGCCCCACCAATCCTTGACCCGCTCGTATTCGATGTAGCGGCCGGCCTCGAAACGCCCGACCTTGTAGGGGCCGCAGCCGAGCGGCACGTCGAGCGTCGTCTCGTCGAACGGCGCGGCTCGAATAATAGGCGCGCGAGAAGATCGGCAGCGACGCCACGAACAGCGGCACGTCGCGCGCCGCGCTTGCGGCGCGAAGCGCACGACCACGGTCGCGTCGTCGGTCGCCTCGGCGCCGGCGAAGTCGCGCAGCAGTTGCTGGGCGATCGGATGGCCCTTCTCCTTGAGGATCTTCAGCGAGAATGCGACATCGTGCGCGGTGAGCGGGCTGCCGTCGTGGAACTTGACGCCGGGCCGCATCAGGAAGCGGTAGGTGAGCCCGTCCGGCGGATATCTGCACGGCGCGCGCGGCGAGCCCGTACATGGCAGTCCGGCTCGTCTGGTGCGCGATGCCATCAGGCTCGCGAAGGTGAGCTCCATGCCCTGCGCGCCATCGCCCTTGAGGATGAAGCTGTTGAGCGAGTTGAAGGTGAGAAAATTCTGGTTGAAGGCGCGCGTCGAGCCGATGTGGGAGAACATGCCGCCCTTCGGCGCATTCGGATTGACGTAGTCGAAATGCTTGAAGTCGGCGGGATATTTGAGATCGCCGAAGGCCGACATGCCGTGGCGCTCGGCGCTCCGCCTGCGGCCGTGCGCCGGCCGCAGCGCACGACGACCGATGCGAGCGCGCCGGCGCCGAGCAGCAAGCGTGTCGCGGCGCGTCACATCGCGGACCGATACGCGTCACTGGCGCGTCCCGGTCTTGGCGGCCTTCTCGCGCGTCCCACCACCAGATCGTCGGGAATGCCGCCGCGCCGTATTTCGGCAGCGGATCGGGCCGGCCGAAACGGTCCCAGCGCGCGGTGCGCTGCTTGTCGTAGGTGAATTGCGGCACGACGTAGTGGTTCCACAGCAGCACGCGGTCGAGCGCCCTGGTGGCGGCGACGAGCTCGGCGCGATCCTTGGCGAAGATGACCCGCTCGATCAGCGCATCGACCGCCGGATTCTTGATGCCGACGTAGTTGCGCGAGCCCGGCGTGTCGGCGGCCGGCGAACCCCAGAAGTCGCGCTGCTCGTTGCCGGGCGACAACGATTGCGGCCAGGACGCGACGATCATGTCGAAATCCCAGCTGCGCAGCCGGTTCTCGTATTGCGGATCATCGACGGTGCGGACGGTGACGGTGATGCCGAGGCGCTCGAGCGAGGGCTTGTAGAACAGGATGAAGCGCTCGGCATTCGGATCCTCGGTCAGGATCTCGACGCTCAAGCGCTTCGCCGGTCTTGGCATTGACCAGCTTCTGATTGCGGACCTCGTAGCCCGCCTCGCGCAGCAGCCGCGTCGCCTCGCGCAGATTGGCGCGCACATTCTCCGGGCTGCCGCCGACCGGATTGGTGTAGGGCGTGGTGAAGACCTCCGGCGGCACCTTGTCGCGCACCGTTTCCAGGATTTCGAGCTCCTGGCCTTGCGGCAGGCCGGAGGACGCGAGCTCGGTGCCGTCGAAATAGCTGGTGATGCGCTTGTACTGGCCGAAGAAGATCTGCTTGTTCATCTCCTCGAAGTCGTAGGCGAAATTGAACGCGCGCCGCAGCCGCGGATCCTTGAACTTGTCGCGCCGCGTGTTGAAGGCGAAGGCCTGCATGATCCCCCGACTGCGGATGGGGAATTCCTCGAGCAGGACGCGCTTCTCCTTGACCGCGGGGAAATCGTAGGCCGTCGCCCAGTTCTTGGCGCTGTTCTCGGTGCGCCAGTCGACATGGTCGGCCTTGAAGGCCTCGATCGCGACGGTCGCGTCGCGGAAATACTCGAAGCGCATCTCGTCGAAATTGTCGCGCCCGATATTGACGTTGAAGATCCTTGCCCCAATAGTCCTTCACCCGCTCGTAGACGATGGTGCGGCCGGCCACGAATTCCTTGATGCGGTAGGCGCCGTTGCCGAGCGGCGGCTCGAGCGTGGTGGCGCCGATGTCGCGCTTCTTGCCGGCGGCGTCGGTTCCCTCCCACCAATGCTTGGGCAGCACGTTGAGCTGGCCGAGGATCACGCGGCATCTCGCGGTTGCCGGGCGCGTCGAAGGTGAAGGTGACCTCGCGCTCGCCGGTCTTCTCCACCTTCACCACGTGGCGATAATAGGCCGCCATCATCGGACTGTGCTTCTTGAAGGCCTCCATGGAGAAGATCACGTCCTCGACGGTGACCGGCTTGCCGTCGTGGTAGCGCGCCTCGGCGCGCAAGCGGAACGTGGCCGACGCAGAAGTCGGGCGGATGGCTCACGGCTTCGGCGATGAGCCCGTACTCGGTCGACACCTCGTCGAGCGCCGATACCAGCAGCGTGTCGGAGATCATCCCGACGCCCGCGGCGATCGAGCCCTTCAGCCCGGCAATGACCTCGTTGAAATTGTCGAAGGTCCCGAACGCGATCATGCGCACGGTGCCGCCCTTCGGCGCCTTCGGATTGACGTAGTCGAAATGCTTGAAGCCTTGCCGGATACTTGAGCTCGCCGAACAGCGACAGGCCGTGCTGCCACTGGCGCTCCTGCGCGCGCGCCTGGCGTACCGCAGGAATGTGCCCGCCACCGGCATGCCGAACCGGTCGAGGACCGGAGACAAGGCGGCAACGGCGCCGGTGCGAACGATGGATCGACGGGTCAGGTGCAAGGAAACCTCCGGGGCTCAAGGCCAGATCAACGCACGTATTTCGGGGATTATGTCCGATTTTGGATGGCGCGCACACCTGGCGCTGCATGTCGCGATCGGCCATCACTTTCAGTAGGCAGCATCGACGGTCGCCACGCAGCAGTTCGCTGTGCGCATTGATGCCAATGCGTGCGCGATCGGCGCCGGCACGGACTGCAAAACGCGCCGGCGCACGAGGCCCGGCCGCGGCAACGTCGGCAAGTCGCGCCGATTACTGCGCCTTCGGGGCGCCCGGTGCCTCGGCCGCCTTCGGCAGCGGCGCCGGATTGTCGGAGAGGGTGTTGAGATAGGCGAGGAGATCGGCCCGCTCGCTCGCCGCGCGTTGATGCCGGCGAAGGTCATGTTGGTGCCGGGGACCATGCCCTTCGGATTGGTGATGAACTGGTTGAGGTCGTCGATCGTCCAGTTGCCGCCCTTCGCCTTCATCGCCGCCGAATAGTTGAAGCCCGCCTCCGACGCCTTCGGACGGCCGACGATGCCCCACAGATTGGGGCCGACGAGGTTCGTGCCGCCCTTGTTGAAGGTGTGGCAGGCCGCGCATTTCTTGGCGGCATTCTCGCCGCGGCCGACGTCGGCCTTGGCGAGCAGCTGCTCGATCGGTTCCTGCTGGCTCCGCGCCGGCTGCGGCCGCCGCGCCGGCTTCGCTCCGGAACCGCGATGTCGTAGCCGGGCTTGGCCGGCTTGCACGGGCGCGAAGATCGCCCCGGCGGCGATGTTGATCGAGAGCACGCCCAGGCAGGTGCCCAGGATCGCGCCGAGGATCTTGTTCAGCTCGAAGGAGTTCATCGCCTGGAGGCTCGCGGAAGGAACCGGATTGGACAACAGCCAAAGCGAGACTATGGCGGCGCACAAATAGCCGGTTTGCCTCGCCTCTGGCAACCCGTATAACCGGCCGACCCACGACACATTTGTGCAGCGGCCGTCGCAGCCGGCGCGTGGCACACCGATGGCCGACGACTTCTCGATCCTCATCCCGGCCCGCATGGCCTCGACCAGGCTTCCCGGCAAGCCGCTCGCCGACATCGCCGGCGAGCCGATGATCGTGCACGTCATGCGGCGGGCGCAGGCCGCCGGACGTCGGTCCGGTCGTGGTTGCGACCGATTCGGAGGCGATCGCGGCCTGCGTGGAAAAGGCCGGCGGGCGCGCCGTGATGACGCGCGCCGATCATGCCTCGGGCTCCGACCGCATCTTCGAGGCGCTGCAGACGGCCGACCCGGACGGCCGCGCCGACATCGTCGTCAATGTCCAGGGCGACCTGCCGACGCTTGCGCCCGCCGACATCGCCGCCGCGATCGAGCCGCTCGCCGATCCGGCGGTCGACATCGGCACGCTCGCGGCCGAGATCAGGCGGCGCGGAGGAGCGCGACAATCCGAACGTGGTGAAGGTCGTCGGCACGCCGGTCGCGGCGCGACGGCTGCGCGCGCTCTATTTCACCCGCGCGACCGCGCCGCGCGGGCGACGGCCCGCTCTATCACCACATCGGCCTCTACGCCTATCGCCGCGCGGCGCTCGCGCGCTTCGTCGGCCTGCCGCCCTCGCCGCTCGAGCAGCGCGAGAAGCTCGAGCAGTTGCGCGCGCTCGAAGCCGGCATGCGCATCGATGTGACCATCGTCGACAGCGTGCCGCTGGGCGTCGACACGCCGGAGGATCTCGAGCGGGCGCGCGACCTGCTCAAACGCGCCCGTTGACTTGTGCGGCCCGCCTGCGTACCGGAACGGCCATGACGACGGGCAAGAAGATCGTGTTCCAGGGCGAGCCGGGGGCGAATTCGCACCTCGCCTCGCGCGAAGTCTATCCGGACTACGAGCCGGTGCCGTGCGCGACCTTCGAGGACGCGTTCGCCGCGATCAGCAGCGGCGAAGCCGAGCTCGGCATGATCCCGATCGAGAATTCGGTCGCCGGGCCGCGTCGCCGACATCCACCATCTGATGCCGGACTCCGGGCTGCACATCATCGCCGAGCATTTCATGCCGGTGCGGCATCAGCTGCTGGCGCCCAAGGGCGCGACGCTCGACGGACATCAAGACGGTCGAGAGCCACGTCCACGCGCTCGGCCAGTGCCGCAAGATCATCCGCAAGCTCGGCATCAAGCCGATCGTCGCCGCCGACACCGCGGGCTCCGCGCGCGAGGTCGCCGAAGCCGGCGACAAGACGCGCGCCGCCATCGCCACGCGGCTCGCGGCGGAAATCTACGGCCTCGACATCCTGGCGCCAGGACATCGAGGACGAGGATCACAACACCACGCGCTTCATCGTGCTCTCGCGCGACGCCAAATGGGCGAAGAACGGCAACGGCCCGGTCATCACCACCTTCCTGTTCCGGGTGCGCAACGTGCCGGCCGCGCTCTACAAGGCGCTCGGCGGCTTCGCCACCAACGGCGTCAACATGACCAAGCTCGAAAGCTACATGATCGAAGGCAATTTCTTCGCCACCCAGTTCTATGCCGACGTCGAAGGCCATCCCGAGGACCGCAGCCTGGTCTTCGCGTTCGAGGAGCTCGCGTTCTATTCCAAGGAGATGAAGATCCTCGGCGTCTATCCCGCGCATCCCGTTCCGCGCCACGTTCGAGGAAACCGTCGAATAACCGCCCGCGCTCACGCGGCGCTCCGCTCGATCAATTGTTTCGGCGCGCGTTTCGCGGCGATGCTGCGCTTCGCGCACGGCTTGTGAGCGGAGGACCGCCGCGACTCTTCCTTCGGTCAGGTGGCTCGACTCCGGACCGTGCACCACCGATTCGATCTCCGAGCGATGCAGGCCCATGTCCTTGAGCATACGGTCGTCGAGCCCGCCCAGGTCCATGATCGCTTGTCGGCGCTCGCGCCAGGTCGAATAGGCGCGCCAGCTTCGTCTTGCCGCGGCCGCGGCATGACGGCCGAGCGTGCGGGCAGCCTTTCGCAGCGCCGTCCCCACCGCGCCGAACAACCCGCGCAGGGCTTGCGCGCGCTCTTCTCGCGCGCGCCGCATGGCGCTCCGCGTCAGCCGATCCCATTGCTCCGGCGTCAGCGGCCTATGCTCGAATCTCAGAAAGTAGAAGTCGTCGCCCATGGCACTCTCCATCGAGGTTCTTGAGGGAGGGGTTTACTCGGGCCGAATACATCACGTAAAATGAATAATTATGATGTATATCATCTCGATTTGAGAACGAATAGGACAACCGATGGACCTGACCGATCTCGATATCTTCCGCGCCGTGGTGCAGGCCGGCGGCGTCACCCGGGCGGCAGAAAAGCTCAACCGCGTCCAGTCCAACGTGACCACGCGCGTGCGCCAGCTCGAGGCTGATCTCGGCGTCCAGCTGTTCATCCGCGAGGGCAAGAAGCTGCACCTCTCCCCGGAGGGGAAGCTCCTGCTCGACTATGCCGACCGGCTGCTCGATCTCGCGCAGGAGGCGCGCGAGGCGGTGCAGGACGCCAAGCCGCGCGGACGCCTGCGGCTCGGCTCCATGGAAAGCACGGCGTCGGTGCGGCTGCCGGTGCCGATGAACGAGTACCTGTCACGCTATCCCGAGGTCAGCCTGGAGCTGCGCATCGGCGACGCCGCGCGAGCTTGCCGCCTTGGTGCGCGGAGGCGAGCTCGACGCCGCGCTGGTGGCGGAACCCATCGCCGATGCGCCGTTCGAAAAAATCCCGCTCTACGACGAAGAGCTGGTGATCGTCGCGGCCGCGAACCATCCGCCGATCAAGTCGCCGCGCGACGTCAACGGCCGGCCCGTGCTCGCCTTCGAGCAAGGCTGTCCTTATCGCCAGCGCCTGGAGGATTGGTTCGCCGGCAGCGGCGAGATGTCCGATCGCATCATCGAGATGTCGTCCTACCACGCCATGCTCGGCTGCGCGGTCGCCGGCATGGGCATCTCCATGGTGCCGCGGATGGTCCTCGAGACGTTCCCGGACGTGAAGCTGCTCAGCGTTCACGCCATGCCGCCGCAGTTCGGGATCGCGCCGACGGTGCTGATCCGGCGCAAGGGCGCCGTCTCGCCCAAGGTCAGCGCGCTGATCGAGATTCTGGCGGAGCAGCCGGACACCAAGCTGCGTCCGGCCGCGCGGCGCAAGAATGGACGCGCGCCGCCGCGGCCTAAACGCCGTGTCGCGATAGCTCAAATCGTCTGATTGTACTCGCCGACCTCGGGATGGGTGCGCAGCACCGCGTCGATCGCCTTGAACATGTCGCGCATGCGCGCCTCCGACACCGGGCTCTCCACCACCACCACCAGCTCCGGCTTGTTGGAGGAGGCGCGCACCAGCCCCCAGGTGCCGTCCTCGACGGTGACGCGCACGCCGTTGACGGTGACGAGATCGCGGATCGGCTGCGCCGTCACCTTCTCGCCCTTGCGCCTTCGCCGCCTCGAAATGCTTCACCACCTCGTCGACCACGCCGTATTTGATCTCGTCGGCGCAGTGCGGCGACATGGTCGGCGACGACCAGGTCTTCGGCAGCGCGTTCTTGAGGTCGGCCATGCTCTTTCCGGGATTGCGGTCGAGCATGTCGCAGACCGCGAGCGCGAAGATGAGCCCGTCGTCGTAGCCGCGGCCGAGCGGCTTGTTGAAGAAGAAGTGGCCGGATTTCTCGAAGCCCGCCACCGCGCCGATCTCGTTGACCCGCCGCTTCATGTAGGAATGGCCGGTCTTCCAGTAGTCGGTCTTGGCGCCGTGCGTGCGCAGCACCGGATCGGTCATGAACAGACCGGTCGACTTCACGTCGACGACGAAGGTCGCACCCTTGTGCTGCGCGGAGATGTCGCGCGCCAGCATCACGCCGACCTTGTCGGCGAAGATCTCCTCGCCCTCGTTGTCGACCACGCCGCAGCGGTCGCCGTCGCCGTCGAAGCCGAGCGCCACGTCCGCCTTCACGCGCAACACCTCGTCGCGCATGGCGTGCAGCATCTTCATGTCCTCGGTGTTGGGATTGTAGTTCGGGAAGGTGTGGTCGAGCTCGCAGTCGAGCGGCACCACCTCGCAGCCGACCGCCTCGAGCACCTGCGGCGCGAAGGCGCCGGCGGTGCCGTTGCCGCAGGCGCAGACGACCTTGAGGTGGCGCTTGAGCTTCGGCCGGTTGGTGAGGTCGGCGATGTAGCGGGCCGGAAAATTCTCCACGAAGGCGTAGGAGCCGCCGCCGCGCATGTCGAAGCGGGCATCGAGCACGATGTCCTTGAGCCGGTCATCTCGTCGGGACCGAAGGTGAGCGGGCGGTTCGCGCCCATCTTCACGCCGGTCCAGCCGTTGTCGTTGTGCGAGGCCGTCACCATCGCGACGCAGGGCACGTCGAGATCGAACTGCGCGAAATAGGCCATCGGCGTGACGGCGAGCCCGATGTCGTGCACCTTGCAGCCCGCCGCCATCAGGCCGGAGATCAGCGCCATCTTCACCGAGGCCGAATAGCCGCGAAAATCGTGGCCGGTGACGATCTCGGGCTCGACGCCGAGCTCGTGGATGAGCGTGCCGAGGCCGAGCCCCAGCGCCTGCACGCCCATCAGGTTGATTTCCGTCCCCAACAGCCAGCGCGCGTCGTATTCGCGAAAGCCGGTGGGCTTCACCAGCGGCTCGGATTCATAGGCATAGGTGTTGGGCGTCAGCGCGGGTTTCGGCTTGGGAAACATCGCAACTCTCTGGGCTGGGGTCGCTCGGGCCGAGCACATAGCCCAAGCGGCCGCGGCAAAGCGGAAGCAGACCGCACGCTCGGCTCAGGCGCGCCCCATGGGCAGCGGGCTGCGGTCGGCGAGTTCCATCTCGCCGGTAGGCGAGCTTCTCCATCAGCTCGCCGCGCACGCCGCGATGGGCCGGGTCATCGAACAGATTGTCCATCTCATGCGGATCGTTCTCGAGGTCGTAGAGCTCACCCCAGGCATCGCCGTGCGAGATGGTCATGCGCCAACGCCGCGTCACCAGCGTGCGCATGCGCGGCGGCGCCTGCATAGCCGAGAACGGCGCGCTGCTGGTCGTCCTCGATCACCATCGAACTCGCGGGTCGGCGCCCTCCCCGGCGATCGCCGGCAGCAGGCTCTCGCCCTGGATGCCGTTGTAGGGCTGGATGCGGGCGCGATCGAGAACGGTCGATGCGATATCGAGCGTGCCGCCGAGAACGTCGGATTTGGCGCGCCGGCCGCGTGCCCGGCTCGGCCCAGATGAACGGCACGTGGGTGATCCCATCGAAATGCGCCGGCCCTTTCAGCATGAGACGATGATCGCCGAGAAAGTCGCCGTGGTCGGTGGTGAAGATCACGATCGTGTCCTCGGCCAGCCCGTGCGCGGCGAGCGCGCCGAGGACGCGGCCGACGGCATCGTCGATCATCGCGATCATGCCGCAGCTCAGCGCCATCGCCTCGCGTGCCTCGCGCTCGTCGACCGCGAAGGCGGCCTGCTCGGTGACGACGGCCTTGCCGCTCTCGCGCTGCGCCAGCGCCCAGGCGACCGATCGCGCCAACGGCCGGTTGCCGTGGTGGAAGCTCGCGCGGCAGCGCCATGTCCTGCGGCCGATACATCGACCAGTAGCGACCGGGCGGCGTGAACGGGTGATGCGGGTCCGGAAACGACGCCATCAGGAAGAACGGCTGGCTGCGGTCGCCCGCGGCGTAGCGGTCGAGCCACTCGCAGCCTTTGTCGGCGATGTAGGCGGTCGGATAAAGCTCCTCCGGGATCGGCGTGCGATAGGCCTGCGGACAGACATAGTCGTGCGGCAGCTGGTTCTTGCGGTCGCGCAGCGCATCGGCGTCGCGGCCGTTGCGACTTGAGCCAGACGTAGTAATGGCCGCCGACCTGGTCGCCGTGGGTCGTGCACAGATCGACGTGCTCGAAGCCGTAGAACGGCAGCGTCATCTCGAAATCGCGGCCCGGCTCCCAGCGCCTGGGATGCTCCTGGTCGTAGGGGCCGTCCGATGCGGCGGGCTTCCTCGCCTCGGCGAAGTTCGCATCGAGCACCTGGTCGCCGGCGCGCGCCGGCGGCCGCTTGAGCATCGCCGGAAATTCGGAAAAATTCTGCAGATGGCTCTTGCCCACCAGCGCGGTCGCGTAGCCGCCGGCGCGCAGCGCATCGACGAACGTGTTGGAGTTGAGCGGCAGCGGCGAGCCGTTGCTGCGCACGCCGTGCACCGACGGCATCCGCCCGGTCATCAAGGTCGCGCGATTGGGCATGCAGACCGGCGTCGCCACGTAGAAGCGCGTAAAGCGCGTGCCGCGCGCGGCGATCGAATCGATGTGCGGCGTCTTGAGGACCGGGTGGCCGTAGCAGCCGAGATAGTCGACGCGATGCTGGTCGGTGATGAAGAACAGAAAATTCGGCCGCCTTGCCACTGGTGACCTCTTCGATTTCGGGGTTGAGGACGGTCAGGCTCGAGGATGAAGGTCGGAAGTTCAGTCGGCCCGCATATTGGCCGCTTTGGCGATGCCCGCCCATACCTTTGTTTCGGTCCGCAGCCACGCCGCGGCTTCCGCGCCGGTCGTTCCGACGGTCGCGATGTCGTGGGCGCGCAATTTCTCCACCAGATCGGGCGATTTCAGCGCCTGCCGTAGCTCGCGCTCGAGTACGTTGGCGATGGCGTCCGGCAGGGCGGCCGGACCTGCCATCACGAAATAGCTCTCGACCTTGAAATCCGGATAGCCGGCCTCGGCCGTCGTCGGCACGTTCGGCGCCAACGGCGAACGTTTCGCGGACGAGATGGCGAGGCCCTTCAAGCGTCCCTCGCGCACATGCTGGATGACCCCGGCGGTGGCGACGAAGCCGGCGTTGACCTGTCCGGCCACGAGATCCGTCACCAACAGCGCGTTTCCCCGGTAGGGAATCTGGACGGTCTCGAACCCGGCCTGCAGGCGGAAATATTCCATGGCGAGATGGCCGCCGCTGCCGACGCCGGCATGCACGTATTGCAGCGGCGCTTTCTTCGCGAGCGCCACGAACTCGGCCAACGAGCCGACCGGAACGGAGGGATGCACCACCAGCATCTGGCTGGAATTGGTCATGAGCGACAGCGGCCTCAGATCCCGCTCCGGATCAAATGGCAGCTTCTTGTAGAGCGACGGACTGACCGTCAGCGTGGAGCTCAGCACCATGAGAAGGGTGTACCCGTCCGGCGCCGCCTTGGCCGCGGCGTCGGTTCCGAGATTTCCACCCGCGCCGGCGCGGTTCTCGATGACGAACGGCTGCTTCAGGCTGATGGACATCTTGTCCGACACGGCGCGCGCCACGACGTCGAGCGGCCCGCCGGCCGGGAACGGCACGATCACCTTCACCGGTCGCGATGGATAGTCGTCCGCGTGCGCGACGGTGCCGACGGCGGCGCCGACATGAGCGATCGCCAGCAGCGACCAAAGGAGGCGCCCGATCGCGAGCTTGACTTGCATGACTTCAGCATGAGCCGTTTCGATTCGCGCTGCAAGGCCTCGGCCTTCGCCGCGCATTCGAACGATGTCGATATCGCGAAGGTTATTGCTCGAGGACGAGCTTGCCGCGCTCGTGGGTCCAGCGCAGCTTGGAGAGGAAGGTCATGCCGAGGAGATTGACGCCCAGCGCCTCGTCGCCGTGGACGAGCGCGGGAATGTTGCGCACCACGATATCGCCAACCTCGACCATCCGCAGTTGAACGAGGGCGGCGCGCGTGATCCCGTTCGCCGTCGCGACGTTGACGGTATAGTCGCGCGCCGCGGGGTGGATGCCGAGCCGCGCGGCATCGCTCGCGCGCAATGCGATCGTCGAGGCGCCGGTATCGACCACCAGCTCCAGGCGGCGGCCGTCCACTCTGGCGTCGGTCCAGAAATGGCCGCCCTTGCCGCGTGAGAGCGTCACGCTGCGCGAATTGGGTGGGCTCGACGGCGCGGGCGTCGCCGCCATGGCGGACGGCGCGGCAGCCACCGGCTGGTTGGGGCGCTCGATCATGCGCACGGTCAGCACGCCCATGACCAGCATTGCCCCAGCGAAGACGAGGATCTTACCCATGACACCGCACGATCCCTGGAAGCGGCAAAGGGTCCCTTAAGGGGCCTGTCATGGGCGGGGGACTTGCGGCCACAGGGTGACCGCGCCCTTAAAGCGATCGCTCGAATCCTAGCGGTTGCCGGCAATAGCGCTCGCCTGCAGTGGTTCGTCGCCCTCCACGATGCCGCGCCAGCGCGCCGGAACGGCCATCAGCCACGTCAGCCAGAGATAGATCGCTAGCACGATTGCCGGCTTGAGCACGCCGTCGACGACGAGGTAGTCGAACGTGAATCCGAGCAGCAACGCCGCGAGGACCAGGAGCCAGCCGCGGCCATCGGCATCGTTGCGCATGAGCATGAGTCCGGCCAACACGGCGAGCGATGGCGTGAGCACGATAAAGGAGAGGAACTCGTTGCGCGGGCCGAACAGCGTGATGTAGCAGCCGGGCAACACGAGCACCGCGAACGCGAAGCTCTTCGCGCCGCCGTCGCGCCTGACGCGCCACGCCAGCACGAGCGTGCCGAGGGCTGCCGCAATCCGGATGGCGAGCGCCACGCCCGCCGGCAGCGGCAAGCCAAGCCCCCGCATCATGGTGGAGAAATCGGCCTGATAGATCCATTGCGCCGGCGGCGCGGTCGCAATGTGCCAGAGCTTGAGCGCCATGGCCTGGTATTGCGCGGCGAGGTAGCTCCACTCCAGGAAGGCGAACGGAACGAGGATCGCCGCCGCGACCGCGCCGACGAGCGGCAGGCGCATCTCACGCACCAGCGCGCCGCACAGCAGGACCATCACGATCGCCAGCGGCTTCATGGCGATGGCGACGAACAGCCAGAACGAGGCCATGCGCCAGTGCGAGCCGACCATCGCGGCGCAGGCCGCCATCATCGCGGCGGTCATCGGCACCTGCGCCTGCACGCCCTTGAAGTTGAGCCATGCCGCGGGAATGTTGATCAGCAGGGGGACGCCGGCGAGCGCAATCGCATCGATCATCCGTCGATTACCCTGCAACAACGCCACCGTGAGCATGGTGCAGGCCCAGGTGAAGAAGGCGGCGCCCAGCAGCATGGCCAAGGCCGCCGCGGTCACCCGGTCGAGCAGCGTGAACGGAACGTAGATCAGCAGCGTCAGCGGCAGATAGAGGAAGTCGCCGAGCGTGGCCGGATCGTAGACCTGCTGGCCGGCCCACAGGCGCTGCGCCGCGTCGAGATAGGCCGCGAAGGTCGACGCGAACCGGCGGGGATGGGTGCGTGCGAGCGCCGCGATGACGAAAATCCCCCACGCGATCCACCCGATCCACGGATAGCGCTGGAACAGCGTGACGACCGCGACACGCACGTTCCTGACAGCTCGCAGCATCAACGAACTCCGGGGGGAAGTAGCCGGCCGGGGAACCTGTCCCGAGACTACATCGGGTGCGGCCGCTACCGCCGTCAAGCTCGATACTATCTGGAACGCGGCTTGGCCCGGCGGGTGGGCGGCGCGGCGAGCGGATTGTCGGGCCAGGGATGGCGGGGATAGCGGCCCTTCATCTCGGCTTTGACCGCGGCATAGCTGCCGCGCCAGAAGCCCGGCAGGTCGCGCGTCACCTGCACCGGCCGGTGCGCCGGCGACAACAGCTCGACCACCAGCGGCACCCGTCCGCCGGCAATGGCGGGATGACGGTCGAGGCCGAACAGCTCCTGCACGCGGATCGCAAGCTTGGGCCCTTCGTCCGCCTCATAGTCGATCGGCACCGAGGAGCCCGACGGCGCGGTGAAATGCGTGGGCGCCTCGGCGTCGAGCCGGCGGTGCAGATTCCACGGCAGCAGGTCGTGCAGCGCCTGCGTGAGGTCGTCGGCGCCGAGCGCGGCGAGCGCGGTCTTGCCGGCCAAGCGCCGGCGCGAGCCAATCGACGGCCGTGGCCGCGAGCGCCGCGTCGGAAAGGTCGGGCCATTCGTCCCCCTCCGCGCGCCGCAGGAACATCACCCGGTCGCGCCATTGCCGCAGCGCGTTGGTCCAGGGCAGCCGGTCGATACCGAGACGCGCGATGCCTTCGGCCAGCTTGCGCGCGGTCGCGTCGTCCGGCACGACTCTTCATGGCCTGCTCGGCAGAGCGCAATCGCGCCGAGACGGCGCAGGCGCCGCGCGCGCAGGCTGGCGCTTGCCTCGTCGAACACGATCTCGTCACGGCTCTCGATGCGATCGGCAAACTGCGCCTCGATCTCGGCCAGCGTCAGCGGCGCCGCCAGCACGATGCGGCCCTGCGCGGCCGTGCCGCTGATCTCGGCGACGGCGAGGAACGGCTCGCGCGACAGCGCCGACGCCGGATCGACATTCGCGCCGCGTCCGTTCGCGAGCAGGAAGGCGCCGCCGGCGCCCCGGCTCCTGGCGACCCGGTCGGGATAGGCGAGCGCGAGCAGCGCGCCGGGCGACAGCTCCTTCTTCTCGTCATCCCGCAAACGCTCTCTCCGCTCCCCTCCCCACGCAACCCGGGCTTGCCCGGGTTGCGCATTATCGTGCGCAAGTCGGGCAGGCCCGACTTGCGGTGGGGAGGGGTTGGGGGTGGGGGTGGCGCTGCGTGGCACTGACCGCGCCTCACTTAGCGACCCCCCTCCCCGACCCTCCCCCACAAGGGGGAGGGAGAAGATTGAGTACCGGCAATTTCCGCCCACCGCTTCGCCATCGCACGTGCATCGCGCGCGCGGTGCGAACGATCGCGGCGCAACGCGTCGAGCGCGATGGGCGAGATCGACGTCGTTGCCGCCGAGCCCGCGCTCGGTGAGCACGACCGCGATCTCGGCGGCGAGCTCCGCCTCGCCGGCCGCCGCCGCATCGACCACCATGCGCGCGAGGCGCGGCGGCAGCGGCAGGTTTCGCAGCCGCCTCCCCTCCTCGGTGATGCGTCCCTCGCGCGTCGATCGCGCCGAGCTCGCCGAGCAACGTCTTGGCTTCCGTGAGCGCCGCGCGCCGGCGGCGGATCGAGGAAGGCGAGCGACGACGGATCGGCGACGCCCCAATGGGCGAGATCGAGCACGAAGCCGGACAAGTCGGCGGCCAGCATTTCCGGCTTGTTGGCGGGATCGAGCGAGGCGGTCTGCGGCTCGTCCCACAGCCGGTAGCAGACGCCCGGCTCGGTGCGCCCGGCGCGGCCGCGCCGCTGGTCGGCCGAGGCGCGCGAAACCCGCACGGTCTCGAGCCTGGTCAGGCCCACATCGGGCTCGTAGCGCGGCACCCGCGCGAGCCCGCAATCGATCACGACGCGCACGCCTTCGATCGTCAGCGAGGTTTCCGCGATCGAGGTCGCGAGCACGACCTTGCGCCGGCCGGCCGGTGCCGGCGCGATCGCCCGGTCCTGGACGTCGGCTTCGAGCGCGCCGTAGAGCGCCACGATATCGACCAGCGGATCGGAGACGCGCTCGCGCAGAAATGTCTCGGTGCGGCGGATCTCGGCGGCGCCCGGGCAGAAAGACCAGCAGCGAGCCGGTATCCGCCCGCAGTGCCCGCACGACCGTCTCGGCGACCTGCCGCTCGATTGGTTCGCGCGTATCGCGCCCGACATAGCGCGTCTCGACCGGGAAGGCGCGGCCGGCGCTCTCGATCACTTTCGCACTGCCTTGCGCCCCACCAAGAAGCTTGCCGACGCGTGCGCCGTCGAGCGTCGCCGACATGACCAGAAGCTTGAGGTCCTCGCGCAGACCCTGCTGGACGTCGCGAGCCAGCGCGAGGCCGAGATCGGCGTCGAGCGAGCGCTCGTGGAACTCGTCGAACAGGACGGCGGCGACGCCCGCGAGCGAGGGGTCGTCGAGCACCATGCGCGTGAAGATCCCCTCGGTCACGACCTCGATGCGGGTCGCGCGCGAGACCTTGGAGCCGAAGCGGACGCGGTAGCCCACCGTCGCGCCGACCGCCTCGCCGAGTGTCGCCGCCATGCGCGCCGCCGCGGCGCGGGCCGCAAGCCGGCGCGGCTCCAGCACGAGCATCTTCTTGCCCTTGGCCCATGGCTCCTCGGCCAGAACCAGCGGCACCCGCGTGGTCTTGCCGGCGCCGGGCGGAGCGACCAGGACCGCGGCGCTGTCCGCGCGCAGGGCGGCGGTCAGTTCCGGCAGCGCTTCGTCGATGGGTAGTGGATCGCTGAGAGCCATCGGGTTTGATGTGGTTAACGCCGGCCTAATGATTGATTGGCCCCGTACTTGCGTCGGTAAACGCCAAGGCAACGCATTCATCCGTATATGAGACAAATGGGAACCGAAATGGGACGTTCGACACAGGCGGCGGCGCCAGCCAGCGGCCAGCGGATCGACTGGGTCGACTACGCCAAGGGCTTCTGCATCATCTTCGTGGTGATGATGCATTCGACGCTTGGGCGTCGAGAACCTCGCCGGCCGTGAAGGCTGGCTGCATACGGTCGTCGAATTCGCCAAGCCGTTCCGGATGCCCGATTTCTTTCTGATCTCCGGCCTGTTCCTGGCCCAGGTCATCGACCGCGACTGGCGCACCTATCTCGACCGCAAGGTCGTGCACTTCGCCTATTTCTATCTGCTGTGGACGGCGATCCAGTTCGCGGTCAAGGCGCCGGTGTTCGTGCACGAGCACGGGGTGCTGAGCACGGTCTGGCTCTATGTCGAGTCGTTCTGGGAGCCGTTCAGCACGCTCTGGTTCATCTATCTCCTGCCGATCTTCTTCGTCGTCACCAAGCTGGCGCACAGCCTGCGCATTCCGCCGCTGGTCGTGTGGCTGATCGCCGCCGCGCTCGAGATCGCCCACGTCCATACCGGCGCGACCGTCATCGACGAGTTCGCGAGCCGCTTCGTCTATTTCTATACCGGCTACCTTTTCGCGCCGCGCATCTTCGCGCTCGCGAAGAATGCGCGACACGCACCCCGAGATCGCGTTCGCCGGGCTCGTGGGCTGGGGCTTGGTCAACAGCCTGCTCGTCTTCAATGGGCTGGCCGAGCTTCCCTTCGTGTCGCTTGCGCTCGGGATGGCGGGCGCCGCGGCGGTCGTGTCGGTCTCGGTGCTGCTCGCCAAGAGCGATCTCGCGAAGCCGCTGCGCTATTGCGGACGCAATTCGATCGTCATCTATCTCGCCTTCTTCCTGCCGATGGCGGTGAGCCGCATGGTGCTGGTCAAGACCGGCTGGATCACCGACGTCGGCACGATCTCGGTGCTGGTGACCGTCGCCGGCGTGGTCGGCTCGCTCGTCTGGTTCTGGGCGGTGCGATGGACCTTCCTGCGCTTCCTGTTCGAGCGGCCGCAGCAGTTCTGGATCGCGTCCAAGAAGCGGCTGGTGGCGCAGCCGGCGGGATAGCTCTTATCCACCGGTTCACCGACACGGGTGGCGAAGGCGCGTCCCAAGTGTTAAGTCGGGCGCATGCCCGCCAAAGCCGCCCCGACCGCAAAGAGCGCCAAAAGCGCCGAAACCGCCGTCCAGGCCCGGCCGCCGAAGAAAGGCGACCACGTCTTCCTGGTCGACGGCTCCTCCTACATTTTCCGCGCCTACCACGCGCTGCCGCCGCTCACCCGCAAGTCGGACGGGCTGCAGGTCAACGCCGTGCTCGGCTTCTGCAACATGCTGTGGAAGCTGATGCGCGACATGAAGCCGGAGGAGCAGCCGACGCATCTCGCCGTCGTCTTCGACAAGTCGGAGAAGACGTTCCGCACCGAGATGTATGCCGACTACAAGGCGCACCGGCCGGACCCGCCCGACGATCTGCGCCCGCAGTTCCCGCTCATCCGCGAGGCGGTCCGCGCCTTCGACCTGCCTTGCCTGGAGCAGGCGGGCTTCGAGGCCGACGACCTGATCGCCACCTACGTGCGCCAGGCCTGCGACGCGGGCGCGATCGCGACCATCGTGGCGTCCGACAAGGACTTGATGCAGCTCGTGACCGACTGCGTCGTCATGTACGACACCATGAAGGACCGCCGGATCGGCATCCCCGAGGTGATCGAGAAATTCGGCGTGCCGCCGGAGAAGGTCATCGAGGTGCAGGCGCTGATCGGCGATTCGACCGACAACGTGCCGGGCGTGCCGGGCATCGGCGTCAAGACCGCGGCGCAGCTCATCGGCGAATACGGCGACCTCGAGACGCTGCTGGCGCGCGCCGGCGAGATCAAGCAGGAAAAGCGCCGCCAGTCCCTGATCGACAATGCCGAGCAGGCGCGGCTGTCGAAGAAGCTCGTCACGCTCGACGACCAGGTGAAGCTCGACGTGCCGCTCGCCGACCTCGCGGTGCACGAGCCGGACTACAAGCACCTGATCGCCTTCCTCAAGGCGATGGAGTTCAACACGCTGATGCGGCGGGTGGCGGAGTTCTGCGGCAGGTCGACGCCGCGCAGATCGAGGCGGATGGCCAGCTCAAGGTGGGACGCGCCGCTCCGTCCACGGCACCGCCCTCGTCCGGCGATGTCAGACCGGCTGCGGGCTGCCGCTTCCGGCGACCTGAGTAGCGGACCGGCCCAGGCCAGCCTGGGCCTGGTCGAGGCAGGAGTGCCCCGAGCAAGGCGCCTGAGGGCGGACCGAGCGCGGCGAGAGCTGGCGCGCCGGCAGCGCAACCCGAGCTCACGCCGCAGGCGCTGGCGGCCGCGCGCGTCGAAGCGGCGCGCAACGCCAAGGTCGACCGCTCGCGCTACGAGATCGTGCGCAGCCTCGAGCGGCTCAATGCCTGGATCGCGCGCGCGAGCGAGCTCGGCGCGTCGCGATCGAGACCGAGACCACCAGCATCGACCCGATGCAGGCGGCGCTGTGCGGCTTCTCGCTCGCGCTCGCGACGAACGAAGCCTGCTACGTGCCGCTCGCCCACCGGAAAGGCGGCGACGGCGGCAATGGCGGGCTGTTCGCCGGCGACATCGCGCCCGGATCAGATTGAGGAGCGCGCGGCGCTCGCGGCGATGAAGCCGCTGCTGGAAGATCCCGGCGTGCTCAAGATCGGGCAGAACCTGAAATTCGACCTGCAGATTTTCGCCCTGCGCGGCATCGCGCTCGCGCCCTACGACGACACCATGCTGATGTCCTACGTGCTCGACGCCGGACGCTCCGGCCATGGCCTCGAGCCGCTCGCCAATCGCTACTTCGATCACGCCACGATCGATCTCGACGCGATCACCGGATCGGGCAAATCGCGCATCACCTTCGACTGCGTCGACGATCGACAAGGCCGCCGAATACGCCGCCGAGGACGCCGACCTGACGCTGCGGCTGTGGCAGGTGCTCAAGCCGCGGATGGCCGCCGAGCACATCGACGACGGTCTACGAGACGCTGGAGCGGCCGCTCGTGCCGGTGCTCGCGCGCATGGAGCGGCGCGGCATCTCGATCGACCGGCAGGTGCTGTCGCGGCTGTCGGGCGAGTTCGCCCAGCGCGCCGGCGCGCTCGAGGCCGAGATCCAGGAGCTCGCCGGCGAGCCGCTCAATCCCGGCAGCCCGAAGCAGCTCGGCGACATCCTGTTCGGCAAGCTTCGGCTTCCCGGCGGCACCAAGACCAAGACCGGCCAATGGTCGACCGGCGCGCGCGTGCTGGACGAGCTGGCCGAGCAGGGACACCCGCTGCCGCGAAAGATTCTCGACTGGCGGCAGGTCACCAAGCTCAAATCGACCTACACCGACGCGCTGCCGGGCTACGTCAATCCCGACACCCATCGCGTGCACACGAGCTACGCGCTCGCGGCGACCCCGACCGGCCGCCTCTCCTCCTCCGAGCCGAACCTGCAGAACATCCCGATCCGCACCGAGGAAGGCCGCAAGATCAGGCGCGCCTTCATCGCGATCGACGGCCACAAGCTCGTCTCCGCCGACTATTCGCAGATCGAGCTGCGGCTCCTGGCCGAGATCGCCGACATCGAGGCGCTGCGAAACGCCTTCCGCGACGGGCTCGACATCCACGCCATGACCGCCTCGGAAATGTTCGGCGTGCCGGTGAAAGGCATGCCGGGCGAAGTGCGCCGGCGCGCCAAGGCGATCAATTTCGGCATCATCTACGGCATCTCGGCCTTCGGGCTCGCCAACCAGCTCGGCATCGCGCGCGAGGAAGCCGGCGCCTATATCAAGAAATACTTCGAGCGCTTCCCCGGCATCCGCGACTACATGGAAGAGACCAAGGCGTTCGCCAAGAAGAACGGCTACGTGCTCACCCTGTTCGGCCGCAAGTGCCACTATCCCGACATCGCCAACTCCAACGCCTCGATCCGCGCCTTCAACGAGCGCGCCGCCATCAACGCGCGGCTGCAGGGCACCGCCGCCGACATCATCCGCCGCGCCATGGTGCGCATGGACGCGGCGCTGGCGAAGCAAGAAGCTCAACGCGCAGATGCTGCTGCAGGTGCACGACGAGCTGGTGTTCGAGGTGCCGGACGACGAGGTCGAGAAGACGCTGCCGGTGGTGAAGAAGGTGATGGAGGAGGCGCCGATGCCGGCGCTCTCGCTATCCGTGCCGCTCGCGGTCGAGGCCCGCGCCGCGGACAACTGGGAAGAGGCGCATTGAGCGAGCGCGGCCAGCGGACTCCGCTGTCATCCGCGTCAGCGGATAATCCAGTAACGCCGGCCTTGCCTGTGGCAGGGCCATGCCTCAAAACACCATCGGTGGACACTGGATGCCCGCGTGCGCGGGCACGACGGGTGATGCGGCATATTTTCCGTGTTTCGATCTTGGCACTCGCCGTGCTCGCGCCCGACGCGGCGCATGCCGCCGCCGCGCTCGACGGCACCTCGCTGCGCTGGCCGTGGGCGCTGCCGTTCGTCGGCATCCTGCTCACCATCGCGACCGGGCCGCTGCTGTTCCCGCGATTCTGGCACCGCCACTACGGCAAGCTCGCCTTCGTCTGGAGCACGCTCACCATCGCGCCGCTCGCCGCGCTCTACGGCGCCGCCCGTCGCACTCGCCGCCTTCGTGCACGCGATGCTCGCGGAATACCTGAGCTTCATCGTGCTGCTGTTCGCGCTCTACGTGGTCGCCGGCGGCATTCTGGTGACCGGCAACCTGCGCGGCACGCCGCTCGTCAACACGGCGATCCTCGCCTTCGGCACCCTGATCGCGAGCGTCGTCGGCACGACCGGCGCCGCCATGATCCTGATCCGCCCGCTGCTGCGCGCCAACGCCGCGCGGCTCCACAACGTCCATGTCGTGGTGTTCTTCATCTTTCTCGTCGCCAATATCGGCGGCGCGCTGTCGCCGCTCGGCGATCCGCCGCTGTTCGTCGGCTTCCTGCACGGCGTCGATTTCTTCTGGACCGACGCAGCATCTCTGGCTGCCAACCGCGTTCGTCGCCGGCCTCGTGCTCGCGGTCTTCGTCGTGCTCGATCTCTGGTATCTACCGCAAGGACCGCCTGGTCACGACCGTCGGCGAGAGCAGGCCGCCGATGAACCTCGGCGTCAGCGGCGACAGTCAATCTCCTGCTCATCGCCGCCATCATCGGCGCCATCCTTGCCTCGGCGCACTGGCAAGCCGGGCATCAGCTTCGACGTCTACGGCACCAAGCTCGAGCTGCAGAACATCGTGCGCGACGCGCGCGCTGCTGCTGATCGCGATGCTGTCGCTCGTGCTCACGCCGAACGAGCACCGCGAGGCGAACGGCTTCACCTGGGAACCGATCGCCGAAGTGGCGATCCTGTTCGCCGGCATCTTCACCTGCATCATTCCGGTGCTCGCCGTGCTCGCAGGCCGGCAAGGACGGCTCTCTTCGCCTGGCTCCTCGCCGCGGTCACCGCGCGCGACGGCAGTCCGCACGACGTCGCCTATTTCTGGCTGACCGGCGTGCTCTCTGCCTTCCTCGACAACGCGCCGACCTATCTGGTGTTCTTCGAGCTTGCCGGCGGCGACGCGCGCGAGCTGATGGGGCCGCTCGCGTCGACGCTCGCGGCGATCTCCATGGGCGCGGTCTACATGGGCGCCATGACCTATATCGGCAACGCGCCGAATTTCATGGTCTATGCCATCGCCGTCGAGCGCGGCGTGAAGATGCCGAGCTTCTTCGGCTACATGGTCTGGTCGTGCGTCGTGCTGCTGCCGGTGCTGGCGCTGCTCACTTCTTTTCGTCGCGCGGCTTTGGTAGAGGCCTTGGCAGCCTTTTTGCTCGGACCCTTGCGCCCCTTGCTCGCGGCTTTGGCGGGCGCCTGCGACCGCGCCGCTGCCGGCAGGACCGCGACCGCCTCGATCTCCAGCAGCGCGCCCTCGCGCGCCAGCCCCGAAATCGCGATCGTCGTGCTCGCCGGCCGGTTCCGGTCGGGCAGATAGCTGTCGCGCACCTGGCGGTAGATCGGCAGGTACTTCACGTCGATGAGGTAGTTGTTGAACTTCACCACGTGCTCGAACTTGGCCCCGACCGCGGCCAGCGCGTTCTTCAGGTTCTCGAAGGTCTGCACCGCCTGCAGGCGGAAGTCGCTGCTGAGCTTGCCGTCGCGGTCGACCCCGAGCTGGCCGGCGATGTAGACGAGCCGGGCCGGCGTCGGTCGCCTCGACCACATGGGTATAGCCGGGCGGCTTCTGCAGCGCGTCGGGATTGATGAAGCGGGTCTCGCTCACGGCGTCCTCCTCTGTCGGTCGCGACTCACGGCGATCTGCGCCGAAAGTCTAAGCACCCAGGTCGTAGCACGGAATGGGTACGGCGCGCGCTCGCCTTGACAGGACACAGGCCTCATTCGAGGCCGCCGGTCACGCACCGGGCAGCTCGCGCGGGCGCGGCTGCGCAATGTCAGCGGCTCCGCCGATGCACCGGGCACGTCCATGCGCTCAACCAATTGCGCCGTCGGGCGTCAAGGCCGCAGGTAGGAAAGGACCAGATAGGCCGCCAGCATGATCGTGGCCCAGAACGCCATGCTGCCGGTCGGCAACGGCCGCGCCAGCACGCCTGCCGGCCCGTAGTGGCGCTCGATCGCCACCACCGTGGTCCGCAGGCCGCGCGTGATCGCGGCGCCCGCGGCCTGCCAGGCCCGCCCCGCCCAGCGCCCGGCGGCGTGGGCGAGCGCTGGCCCGAGCCGCCGGTAGAACCAGTCGAAGTCGAGGTTGGTCGAGCGCAGCTCCGGCGGATAGATGCCGGTCCGCATCAGCAGCGTAAAGGCCAGCGCCGACAGGAACAGCAGCTGCACTTGCGCCACGACATGGTCGAGGCTGTAGGGATGGAAGTCGGCCTTGAACGGCAGGAGCGAATAGAACAGCGTCGGCAGGCTTCCGATCGCGACGCACAGCGCTGCGGCGATCGCCATCGCGATCAGCATGTGGTTGGGCGCCTCGGCGCAACGCTTGCCGAAGTCGTGCGCGAAGAATGCGAAATAGGGAATCTTGATGCCGGCATGGTGGAACACGCCCGCGCTCGCGAACAACAGCACGAGCCAGGTCCAGAAATAGCCCTGCTCCATGGCGGCGGCGATGACCATCGACTTGGTCACGAAGCCGCTGAACAGCGGGAAGGCGGAGATCGAAGCCGCACCGACGATGCAGAAGCCGGTGGTCCACGGCATCGACTTGTAGAGCCCGCCGAGCTCGGAGCCCTTCGCGGTGCCGACGCGGAACAGCACCGCGCCCATGGCCATGAACAGCAGGCCCTTGAACAGGATGTCGGCGAAGGCGTGCGCCACCGCGCCGTTCAGGGCGAGCTCGGTGCCGAGGCCGATGCCCACCACCATGAAGCCGAGCTGGTTGTTGAGGCTATAGGCCAGCACGCGCCGCAGGTCGTTCTCGATCACCGCGTAGAAGATCGGAAACGCGGTCATGGTCGCCCCGATCGGAATGAGGATCTCCGTGCCGGCAAAGCCGCGGGCGAGCGCGTAGACGGCGACCTTGGTGGTGAACGACGACAGCAGCACCGTGCCGGTCACAGTGGACTGCGGATAGGCGTCCTGCAGCCAGTTGTGCAGCAGCGGGAACGCGCACTTGATTCCGAATGCGAGCAGAATCAGCATCGCGCCGGCCGAGCCCAGGCCGAGCGAGCCGAAGGCGAGCGAACGCGTGTGCCGATAGTGCACGAGAATGCCGACCAGCAGCAGCAGGCCGGAGCCGACCTGGATCACGAGGTAGCGCATCCCGGCGCGCGTGGCGGCTTCGTTGCGGGCGGCCCAGATCAGGAACACCGAGGCGACGGCGATGCCTTCCCAGAAGATGAACAATGTCACGAGGTCGCCCGCGAAGACGGCGCCGAGCGCGCTGCCGGCATAGACCAGCGCGGCCGATTGCTGCACGCCATCGCGCACGTGCAGCGCATAGAGGCCGCCGAGGAACGCGGCGAGCAGGAACGACGTAGGCGAACAGCAGGCTGAGCTTGTCGACCCGCAGCGTGACCAGGGCGAGGTCCATGAGCTGCACGCGGCCCCATTCGCCGTGTGGCAGGCTCAGGACATGGGCAAAGGCCACGACCGGCAGCACCACCATGAGCCAGGGACGCAGCCGCCCCGGCAGGAGCGGCGCCAGCGCCCCGCCGCAGATCAGGATCAGCCCGGGGGTGAGCTCAGCGATCATAGTAGTCCTCGGGCCGCATCAAGACACGGCGCAGCTGCTTGGCGATGAGCACGAGCGCAACGCAGGCGACGAAGCCGAACACGCCGTAGAAGCCGTAGACGTGCTCGATCGCATAGGGCCCGTGCTTTGGCACGAACACGTCGATCGCCAGCAGCACTGCGCAGACCACGTAGAATCCGTGGACCAGCCGGTCCACGTTGCGGCGAGATCGTCCAGCCAGTATGGCTTCTCGTTCGGATCCGGCGTCATCGGTCGAACCTCATGGCTTCGGTCGCGGCGAAACGATGCCTTCGAGCAAGGCCTCGATGCGCCCGGCCAGAAAGAACAGGATGATGCACATGAGCGCCGTGGCGCCGAGCGCGATCAGGCAGGCGGTCGGGGCCTCCTCGACCCCGCCCTTGACATCGTCCGGGGGCCCCGGCGGCGGCAAAAAGAAGCCGCGCGCCACGATCGGCAACAGATAGCCGATGCTGAGCAGCGAGCTCAGCATCAGCACGCCCACGGCAACGAAGCTGCCGGCGTCGAGCGCGCCCATCAGCAGCATCCACTTGCTCCATGTCCCCCCCAGCGGCGGCAGTCCGACGATGCTGAGCGAGGCGATGAGAAAGGCCAGCATGGTCATGGGCATCTTGCGCCCGATGCCGGTCATCTGGCTGACGTCGGTCAGATGATGGGCGGTGTAGATGGCGCCGGCGCAGAAGAACAACGTGATCTTCGCCGCCGCATGAATGGCGATCTGCAGGCCGCTGCCGATGATGCCCGTGGCGGTCCCGAGCGAGGCGCCGAGAACGACGTAGGCGAGCTGGCTGACCGTCGAATAGGCAAGGCGCGCCTTGAGGTTGTCGCACGACAGCGCAATCAGCGACGCACCGATCAGGCTCGCGCCGGCGACGAAGACGAGCCAATCGCCCGCGGCGGATCCCGCCAGAGTGTCGAACCCGAAGATGTAGACCACGATCTTGAGCACCGCGAACACGCCGGCCTTCACGACCGCGACCGCGTGCAGCAACGCGCTCACCGGCGTCGGCGCCACCATGGCCGCCGGCAGCCAGAAATGCAGCGGCATGACCGCCGCCTTGCCGATGCCGAACACGTAGAGCGCCAGCAGCACGGCGAGGACCGGGGCTCCGGCCTTGCCGGCGAGGATGCCGCCGGGAGTGAAATCGAGCGTGCCGGCGAGCACCCAGGTGGCGATGATCGCCGGCAGGAACAGCACCAGCGAGGTGCCGAGCAGCATCAGCAGATAGATCCGGCCCGCTCGGATCGCCTCGGCATCGCCCTTGTGCGTCACCAGCGGATAGGTCGACGACCGTCAGCGCCTCGTAGAACAGGAACAGCGTGAACAGGTTCCCGGCGAAGGCGATGCCGATGGTGCTGCCGAGCGCCAGCGCGAAGCAGACGTAGAAGCTGGTCTGCCGCGGCTCCTTGTTGGCGCGCATGTAGCCGATCGAATAGATCGAGTTGACGATCCACAGCGTGGAGGCGACCAGCGCGAACAGCATGCCGAGCGGCTCGACCTCGAAGGCGAGCGCGAGTGCCGGGGCGCACGTCGATCACGTCGAGCCGCGGCCGCCCGCCGGCAAGCACCGGTCCGAGCAGCCCGAGCACGGCGGCACACATGACGACAGCGGCCGCGAGCGTCGCGGTCTCGCGCAGGTTCGGCCGCCGGTGAAACAGCGGGATCACCAGCGCGCCGACGAAGGGCGCGAGCAGCGCCAGCAGCAGCAGCCGCTCGGGCGCGAGCGCGCTCATCGCAGCCCTCCGAGCAGAGCCTTGGCCGCCGAGGCGGCGATGCCCACGCGTCCATTCGGTGTCGATGCCGAAATAGATGGTCGCGGCGGCCAGCACGACGAGCGGCACCAGCATGGATGGCGGCGGATCGACCGCCGCCTGCGACCCCGGGCGCAGGCGCGCGCATCCAGGCGACCTCGAGCACGCGGCCGACATAGACCAGCGCGATCAGCGAGCTCGCGACGATGACCAGCGACCAGAGGCCACCAGCCCTTTTCGAGCGCGCCGACGGCGAGATACCATTTGGAGATGAAGCCGGCGGTGCCCGGGGTGCCGACCAGGCCGAAGCCGGCGATCGTGAATGCGGCCGTCGGTCAGCGGCATCCGGCGGCCGATGCCGGCGAGGTCGCCGATGCTGCACGGTGCCGACGCGATAGAGCATGGCGCCGACCGCGAGGAACAGCGCGGCCTTCATCACTGCATGGTTGACGATGTGGACGAGGCCGCCGGTCAGACCGGTCTGGTTGGCAAGCCCGATGCCGAGCGTGATGTAGCCGATCTGCGCCAGCGAGGAATAGGCCAGCATCCGCTTCAAGTCGGTCTCGAACACCGCGACAAAGCGAAGCGATGAGCATGGCGGCGATCGAGAGCGCGATCACGATGTCGGTGATCGGCAGGCTGCGGATGTCGATGGCGACGCCGAAGATCGAGAAGAAATAGCGGATCAGCAGGTAGATCGCGACCTTGGTGGCGGTCGCCGAGAGGAACGCGGTCACCCACGACGGCGCGTAGGCATAGGCATTCGGCAGCCAGACGTGGCAGCGGGAATAGCGCGAGCTTCAGGCTGATGCCAACGGTCACGAACGCCAGCGCCGCCACGATCGCGCGCGAATGGTCGACCGAGGCCGGGCCGAGCCGCGCGGCGATGTCGACCATGTTGAGGCTGCCGGTCACGCAGGTAGAGCAGCCCGACGCCGATCACGTAGAACGTGGCGCCGATGGTGCCCATGATCAGATACTGGAACGCGGCGAGCAGCGCGCGCCGGTCGCGCCCGAGCGCGATCAGCACGTAGGTCGCGAGCGACGAGATCTCGAGGAAGACGAAGGCGTTGAAGGCATCGCCGGTGACCGCGATGCCGAGCAGCCCGGCCAGGCACAGCAGATACATGCAGTAGAACCACGCCTGCCGGTCCTCGGCGATCTCGAAGCCGACCGAGCGGCGCGCGAACGGCATGATGACCGCGCCGACCGACGGAGACCAGCATCAGCACGAAGGCGTTGAGCTGCGTCGATCCGATACTCGATGCCCCAGGGCGGCTCCCAGCCGCCGATCGCGTAGGAGATCGGCCCGCTACTGCAGCACCTGCCAGAGCAGGGCGCCGGCGATCAGCGGCATGATCCAGCTCACGACCAGCGTGAGCGACGAAGGCCGCGCGGCCGCCGCGCAGCAGCGCCGCGAGCAGCGCCGCCACCAGGGGGACGACGCACCTGCAGGACCGGCAGCTGCGGCCATAACCGCGGTCATGCTCCGCGGTCCCTTTCGAAGATCTCGTCTTCCTCGATCGTGCCGTAGGCCTCGTTGATGCGCACGACCAGCGCGAGCCCGAGCGCCAGCGTGGCAACGCCGACCACGATGGCGGTCAGGATCAGCACGTGCGGCAGCGGGTTGGAATAGACGGTGAAGGCCGGATCGATGATCGGCGCGGTGCCGCCGATAATCTTTCCCGGCGCGATGTAGAGCAGATAGACGGAGGTCTGGAAGATCGACAGGCCGATCAGCTTCTTCACCATGTTGCCGCGGGCAACGACGATGTAGAGGCCGGCCATCATCAGGAAGATGGTGACCACGTAGTTGTAGTGCTCGACGATAGGACCGTCAGCGTCGTCATCAGCGCCCCCGCTCGACGAAGGCGTAGAACAGGCCGGTCATGGTGCCGGCCACGGTGACGAGGACGCCGACCTCGACCAGGAAGATGCCGAGCTCGTGCCCATGCGCCGGATCGTGAGCCAGCACGGAATAGTCGAGGTAGTTCCTGCCCAGCAGCAGCCCGGCGACGCCGGTGCCGGCATAGATCAGCACGCCGAGCGGGATCATGCGCTCGACCAGCCCCGGCGGGGCGATGCGCTGCGCGGCGCGGAGGCCGAAGGTGATGGCAAGCAGGATCACCATGCCGGCGGCGATGACGCCGGCCTGGAAGCCGCCGCCCGGTCCGAAATCGCCGTGGAACTGGACGTAGAGCGCGAACAGCAGGATGAACGGCAGGATCAGCTTGGTGCCGACGCGCAGGATGAGATCGAGCCTCATCGGCGATGCCCTCCTCCGATCGCCGTGGCCGTCGCGACGGCGGGCGCCGCGCAGCAGCAGCATGCACGCCGATGCCGGCGGTGAAGATCACCGTCGTCTCGCCGAGCGTGTCATAGCCGCGGTAGTCGGCAAGCACCGACGTGACGACGTTGGGCACGTTGGTTTCCTTGATCGTATCGGCGAGGTAGCGCGGGCACGACGTGCTTGTGGATCGACGGCCTCGGTCGTGCCGAACGGCGGCAAGCACGCAGCGTGCCCCAGATCAGCGCCGCGCCCACGACCAGCGACACGAGCAGCGGCAGCGGCGCGGCCGTAGACCGAGCGCATCTCGGTGGTCTTGATCAGGTGCAGCGTCGCGAGCAGGATCACGGTCGAAATGCCGGCGCCGACCGAGGCCTCGGTCATGGCGACGTCGACCGCATCGAGCACGATCAGCAGCGCTCGCCATCAGGAAGCTGTAGATGCTGGCGAGAATCGACGACGCCGAACAGGCTGCGCTGGCGGACGATGGCGACCGTCACCACGGCGAGCAGCGTCAGCAGCACGGCATTGACGATGGCTTCTATGGCCGCCTCCCATCGGTCCGGCAGCCGCGTCGTTCAGCCGGCTGCGGCGGTCCTCGGTCAGCAGCGGCTCGACGCGCTCGTGCAGGCACGCCTGCGCCAGGGCATGGGTGACGACCGGACCGGTGAAGAAGAACAGCGCCAGCAGGAAGACGAGCTTCAGCGTGACCAGGCTGAACCCCGCCTGCAGCATCATGCCCGCGATCAGCAGCCCGACGCCGAGCGTGTCGGTGACGCTGGCGGCGTGCATGCGGGTGAACACGTCGGGCATGCGGACGAGCCCGAGCGCGCCGACCACCGTGAAGAACGAGCCGAGCAGGATCAGCACCCAGCTCGGCGATGTCGACGACCAGGCGTCATGAGCCCGGCTCCTCTTCGGCGTCGTGGGCGAGGTCGCCGTGGCGGAAGAATTTCAGCACGGCGAGCGTGCCGATGAGATTGAGCAGCCCGTAGGTCAGGCCGATGTCGAGGAACTCGGGTCGCCCGGTCAGGAAGCCGACCACGGCCAGCAGCATGATCGCGAGCGTGCCGACCGAGTTGCCGGCCAGCACGCGGTCGAACACGGTCGGTCCCTTGATCGCGCGGGTGATGGCGAGCGCGAGCGCGACCAGGATGGCGGCTGCGGCGGCGGCGAACATCAGGTCGAGCCCTCGAAGTGGCTGACGCGGCGGTCCATGCCGCCGCCTTCGAGATCGAGCGCGCCGTCGCGCACCAGCGCATGGACGGTGAGATCCTTGCCGCGCACGCCGACCGTGATGGTGCCGGGCGTGAGCGTGATCGAATTGGCATAGGTCGCGACGCGGCCGAGCTCCGCTGGCTGGCGCGGACGACGGTCATGGTGGGCGAGATCGGCAGGCGCGGATGCAGGATGATCTTGGTGACTGCCCAGGCCGACTTGGCGATCTCCACGAACAGCCAGGGATAATAGGTGACGGCGCCGCGGAACAGCTCGATCGGATGCCCCTCGGAGTCGGCAGTGCGCATGCGGATCGCGGCCAGGAGGCACACCACGGCGCTCACCGCGCCGGCCGCAAGGAGCACCGGCGTATAGTGGCCGGACAGCGCGACCCAGAACGCGAACAGAAAGCTCGCAAGGCTGACGTACCGCATCCCCCATTCCTTCCCCGTCGATTGCGGTCCAGGATAGTTGGACGGGGACGTTGCCCCTCGAACTTGGCCGCTCGCCGGGTCCCCTAGCTTATGTGCTTTGCCGTGCCCCCTTGGCAACGGCCAATGGACTCAAAGGCCCAACCTGCGGCCGAACCGAATAAAATTACGCAAGCGAGTCAATGCGGCAATAAGCTTTCCTTTGCCAGACCAACATCGATTCCGATGCAGAGGCGGGTTGGGAGCTGGGCCGACAAACTCAATAATAGGCCTCGGAATTCAATGGCACGTCCGGCCAAAATTCTCCGAACGGCGGCACCCGAATTGTGGCCCGACCACGGCCCGCGTGCGGCGGATTTTTGCAGTGGAATGAATGGCTTGCGGCCGAGCCATCGTCACCGGTCGTTTACCTTTTGCAAGCTAAGTAGGCGCCTGAATTCATGAACCTTTTCCCCGGTTGCCGCGACTAATGGGTGGGACCCGGGGCGAGCCCCGGACGCGTTGCGAGGCGTGCGCCGGGGGAATTGGCGTGCGTCCACGGGGGGATCAGCCAATGTTTGCCAATCGCCAGTTCGCCAAAGTCATCGTGCTGACGGGCATCGCTGTCCTGGCACTCGTGATGCCGACTGGCTCCGCTTCGGCGCAGAATATCTTCGACACGTTGTTCGGACGCTTCAACCGCGCTCCCGCGGCTCCGTCCGCGACTGCCTATGCCGACCCGTTCTCTGCTTGGAATCCATTCGGTTCGCGGCCGGCGGAAACGCCCGCCGCCGAGACCGGTGGCGTGGCCTATTGCGTGCGCCTCTGCGACGGCCGCTTCTTCCCGATCCAGCGTCAGGGCGGCCAATCGCCCGCGCAGGCCTGCAACTCGTTCTGCCCGGCGAGCCAGACCAAGATCTACAACGGCAGCAGCATCGACAATTCGGTCGGCCCGGACGGCAGGTCCTACCGCGAGCTGAGCACGGCCTTCACATATCGGGAAAAGATCGTCCCGGGCTGCACCTGCAACGGCAAGGACGCGTTCGGCCTGGTCAATACACCGGTCGCCGAAGACCCGACGCTGCGTCCCGGTGACATCGTCGCGACCAATAACGGTCTGATGGCCTACAACGGCGGCACGAGCGCAAGAACGGCCGCAAACTTCACGCCGGTCGCCTCCTATTCCGGCTTGTCGGCGGACCTGCGGCGACGGCTGACCGAAACCAAGATCACGCCGGGGGCCGAAGCGCCCGCGCCTGCGGCCCAGATCAAGCCGAGCAGCGTCACGCCGCGCAGCGGCACGAACAGGCGGGCTCAGTTCGAGAGATAAGCTGTGACCTCTTCCGCGATCGACAGCGCGGAGGTGAGCCCCGGCGACTCGATTCCGAACAGATGGACCAGCCGCGGAATGCCGTGCTGCGCCGGCCCGTCGATCATGAAATCCACCGCCGGCTCGTTCGGCCCGGTCAGCTTCGGCCTGATGCCGCATAGTCCGGCACCAGGCCGTTGTCCGGCAGGCCCGGCCAGTAGTCGCGAATGCGGGCGTAGAACGCGGCCGCGCGCGTCGCATCGACGTCGTAGTTTTCCTCCTCGATCCACTCGACGTCGGGCCCGAAGCGCATGCGGCCGGCCAGATCCAGCGTCACGTGCACGCCGAGCCCGCCGGGGATCGGCACGGGATAGATCAGCCGCGAGAACACCGGCCGGCCGGCGAAGCCGAAATAGCTGCCCTTGCCGAGAAACAACCGCGGCACCCGCTCCGGCGGATAGCCCTCGGTCGCCCGCGCCGAGCTTCTGGGCGCCGAGCCCGGCGCAATTGACGACCGCATCGACGGTGATCGATTGCGGATCGGCGCCGCCGAAATGCGCCTCCCATCCGGCGCGCGTGTGCACGAGGCGCTCGATCGGCGTGTTGAACGCGACCACGCCGCCGCGATCCTCGAGGTCGCCCTCGAGCGCCAGCATGTAGCGATGGCTGTCGACGATGCCGGTTTCCGGAGAGTTCATCGCAAGCGTGCAGGCGAGCGCGGGCTCGAGCCGCCGCGCCGCCGCGCCCTCGATCATCTCGACCCCTTCGACGCCATTGATCGTGGCTTGCTTGATGATCGCTTCGAGCCGAACGGCTTCGGCGTCGTTGGTGGCGACGACGAGCTTGCCGCATTTGCGGTGCGGCACGCCATGCGAGGCGCAGAAGTCGTAGAGCATCCGCCGCCCGCGCGGACAATGATACGCCCGCTTCGAGCCGGTCGGGTAATAGAGGCCGGCGTGGATGACCTCGCTGTTGCGCGAGGAAACGCCGGTGCCGATGCCGGAGGCGGCCTCCGCGACGATCACCTCGTGCCCGGCCAGCGCCGCCGCGCGCGCCGACGGCAAGCCCGACCACGCCCGCTCCGACCACCAGAACCTGCATCGCTTCCCCGCCCGCCAATGTGTTCTATTTTTTCGCAGAAAACGCGTTGCGCTGAAAGATGCCGAATGACTATCCCTCGACCGGCAGCCCGACATAGTTCTCGGCCATCGAGCGCGCCGCCGCCTCCGAGCTGGTCACATAATCGAGCTCGGCCAGCTGGCGCTTGCGGTCGAAGGCGTTGTGGCTGGGGTCGAGGTGGAACAGCTGCGTCATCCACCAGGAAAAGCGCTGTGCCTTCCACACCCGGCGCAGGCAGGTCGCCGAATAGCTTTCGAGCAGGTCGTTGCGGCCGGAGCGATAGAACGCGACCAGCGCGCGCGAGAGCACCAGCACGTCGGCGAGCGCGAGGTTCATGCCCTTGGCGCCGGTCGGCGGCTGGATGTGGGCGGAATCGCCGGCGAGAAACAACCGGCCGTATTGCATCGGCTCGACCACGAAGCTGCGCATGGCGGTGATGCCCTTCTGCAGCATGGTGCCTTCCGCCAGCGGCCGGGTGCCGGCGAGCCGCAGATGCAGCTCCTCCCAGATGCGCGCATCGGGCCAGTTCTCGATGTCCTCGTCCGGCGCGCATTGCAGGTAGAGCCGCGCCAGCACCGGCGAGCGCATGGTGTAGAGCGCAAAGCCGCGCGGGTGATAGGCATAGATCAGCTCGTCGGCGGCCGGCGGAGATTCGGAAAGAACGCCGACCCAGCCGAAGGGATATTCGCGATCGTAGACCGTGAGCACGCCGTCCGGGACGCTCGGCCGGCAGATGCCGTGAAAGCCGTCGCAGCCACCGATGAAATCGCAGGCGAGCTCCTGCTCCTTGCCGTCGTGGCGGAAGCGGATTTTCGGCGCGGCGCCGGCGAAATCGTGCACGCTCACGTCCGAGACCTCGAACAGGATCTGCCCGCCGTCGGCGAGGCGCCGCGCGATCAGGTCCTTCACCACCTCCTGCTGGCCGTAGATGGTCACGCCTTTGCCGGTAAGCCCGCGGAAGCTGATGTGGTGCAGCGCGTCGCCGAAGCCGAAATAGACGCCGTCGTGGAACATGGCTTCGCGCTGCATGCGCGCGCCGACGCCGGTCTCGACCATGAGGTCGCTCGCCCATTGCTCGATCAAGCCGGCGCGGATGCGGCTCTCGATATAGTCGCGGCTGCGGTTCTCCAGGATGACGGACTCGATGCCCTGGAGATGCAGAAGATGCGACAGCATCAGCCCGGCCGGCCCTGCCCCGACGATCCCGACCTGCGTACGCATGCGCTTGAACTCCCGACACCAAGTTGTTGAAAGAGCGTGCAGTCGTGCGAGCCGATTGCTCGCCTGAGAGCACGCTGGTGGAGCGGAGCCTATAAGAAGTAAGCCGCGCCACCGAGAAGGGATAAGTACCGGATTGACCGGGACGACGGAGACCATTGAAATAATTGCATGGTTGCGGAAACTACGGATTATCAGTATATTTATGAATGATCACTTTGAATGGAGCGATGAGAAGGCAGCTTCTAATTGGCGTGATCACGGCGTCAGCTTTCAGCAGGCAGTCAAAGCCTTCGCCGACCTGTTCGCCGTTGAGCAGATTGATGACCGAGAGAATTATGGCGAAGAACGCATCAATTTACTCGGTATGTGCGACGGCGTCATTCTGCATGTAACCTATACGGAGCGCGGCGAGTCGCATCAGAATCATCTCCGCCCGACGGGCAGAACGACATGAGCAAGACCACTACTATCGCGAAAATGCGTCCTGACGGCACGGTCGTCGAAGTGTTGGACGACGGTAGCGAGCGGCCGCTGACGAAGAAGCCGATGCGACCGATGACAGAGGCAGAAATCAAAGCCGCCGCGTCGGCCGACCCCGACGCTCGGCCCATGACGTCGGAAGAACTCAAGACGGCGCGACGCGTGCCACGCGTGCGGACGCTCAGGCGCGCACTTGGACTGACGCAGGAGGAATTTGCCTTACGATACAGCATCCCGCTCGGTACTTTGCGTGACTGGGAGCAGGGCCGCACCGAGCCGGATCAGCCCGCACGCGCTTTTCTGAAAGTAATCGCACACGATCCCGAGGGCGTGCGTCGTGCCCTCCAAGTCAAGCCGTCGCCTTGAGGGCTGCTGCTTCGTTTGTGGCCGATCTCACCCCAGCGCCGCCGCGAGATCGGCGATCAGATCGTCCGCATCCTCGATCCCGACCGAGAGCCGCACCAGCGTGTCGCCGATGCCGAGCGTCGCGCGCACCTCGGGCGGCACCGAGCCGTGCGTCATCAGCGCCGGATGCTCGATCAGGCTCTCGACGCCGCCGAGGCTCTCGGCCAGCGCGAACAGCCGGCAGCGTTCGAGGAAGCGGCGCGCATCGTCGAGCGTGCCGGTGAGCTCGGCCGAGATCATGCCGCCGAAGGCGCGCATCTGCTTCTTGGCGAGCGCGTGCTGGGGATGGCTCGCGAGCCCGGGATAGAACACGCGGCGCACCTTGGGATGGCGCTCCAGCCACTCGGCGATCTTCAGCGCCGAGGCGCAGTGCCGCTCCATGCGCAGCGCCAGCGTCTTCAAGCCGCGCAGCGCGAGGAAGGAGTCGAACGGGCCCTGGATGGCGCCGACGGCGTTCTGCAGGAACTTCATCTGGTCGCGCAGCTCGGTATTGTCGCCGACGATCGCCACGCCGCCGACCATGTCGGAATGGCCGTTGAGATATTTCGTGGTCGAATGCACGACCAGGTCGAAGCCGTATTCGAGCGGCCGCTGGACGTAGGGGCTGGCGAAGGTGTTGTCGGCGGCGGTCAAGATGCCGCGCTTCTTGGCGATCGCCGCGACGCGTTCGAGATCGACGAGCTTGAGCAGCGGATTGGTCGGCGTCTCGATCCAGATCAGGCGCGTATTCGGCCGGATCGCCGCCTCGATCGCGCCGGCGTCGGTAAGGTCGAGATAGCTCGATGTCGAGGCCGGCCGAGCGCTTGCGCACGCGCTCGAACAGCCGCCGCGAGCCGCCATAGAGGTCGTCGACCGCGACGACATGGGAGCCGTGGTCGAGGCATTCGAGCGTGGTCGCGATCGCGGCGAGCCCGGAGGCGAAGGCGAACGCGGCGCTGCCGCCTTCGAGATCGGCGATGCAGCGCTCGAACGCCATGCGGGTCGGATTCTTGGTGCGGGCATAGTCGTAGCCCTTGTGCACCCCGGGCGACTGCTGGACGTAGGTCGACGTGGTGTAGATCGGCATCATCACGGCGCCGGTGGTCGGATCGGGCTCCTGCCCGGCATGCACGCAGCGGGTGGAGAAGCCGAGCTGGTTCGGTTTGTTCATTCAAGCCTCGCATTCCGCTGTCATCATCCGCGAAAGCGGATGATCCAGTAAACACTGCGCTACACTGTTGGCAGGGCCCGTGCAAAATCGCATGTTCGGCGACTACTGGATGCCCGCTTTCGCGGGCATGACAGCCTTGGGTTCACGGTGTGATCCGGAAATAGTTGATGAGGTCGAGGCGGGTCGCGACGCCGAGGAACTGATCGCCGTCCATGACGATGGCGACGTAGTCCTTGCGGAACAGCGGCACGAGATCGGCGATCGGCGCATCGGCGGAGATGGTCTCGAGCCGCGTCACCATCACGTCCTTGACCGGCCGCGCGAATGCCTTGTTGGCGTCGTCCGGCTCGGTCAGCAGCGCGGCGAGCACGTCGCTCTCGTCGACCAGGCCGACGACCTGCCCGCTCGCATCGACGACCGGCAGCTGCGAGACGTCGGCCGAGCGCATGCGCGCGAACACGGTGCGCAGATTGTCGTCCGGCCGCACCACGACCGCGGTGCCTTCGCTGTAGCGGCTGATGACGACATCGCGCACGGTGCCGTGGCGGTGCGGATGGGTCCAGCCCTCCTGCGCGAGGAAGGCGGGATTGAACACCTTGGAGAGATATTTGGCGCCGGAATCGCAGACCAGGCTCACGACCCGCTTGGGCTCGCTCTGCGCGCGGCAATAGCGCAGCGCCGCCGCCAGCAGCGTGCCCGAGGAGGAGCCGGCGAGCACGCCTTCCGTGCGCAGCAGCTCGCGCGCGGTGGCGAAGCTCTCCGCGTCGGGGATCGAATAGGCCTTGGCGACGAGCGAGAGATCGGCGTTCGGCGGCACGAAATCCTCGCCGATGCCTTCGACCGCCCAGCTTCCCACTGCCGTCATCCGGCCGGTCTCGACATAGGGCGCGAGCACCGAGCCCTCCGGATCGGCGAGGATCATCGCGGTCTTCGGGCGAGGCCTGCCGCATGAAGCGGCCGATGCCGGTCAGCGTGCCGCCGGAGCCGACGCCGACCACGATCGCGTCGACCTTGCCGTCCATCTGGCGCAGGATTTCCGGGCCGGTCGTCTGCTCGTGCGCCTGCGGATTGGCCGGATTGGCGAACTGGTTGACGAAGAACGCGCCGGGCGTGCGCCGCGTGATCGCCTCGGCGAGGTCCTGGTAATAGTCGGGATGGCCCTTGCCGACGTCCGAGCGCGTGATGACGACCTCGGCGCCCATCGCCTTGGCGTGCAGCACCTTCTCGCGCGCCATCTTGTCCGGCACCACCAGCAGCGTGCGATAGCCCTTGCGTCCGCCGACCAGCGCGAGGCCGAGCCCGGTATTGCCGGCGGTCGCCTCGACGATGGTGCCGCCGGCCTTGAGCCGGCCGTCGGCTTCCGCCGCCTCGATCATGGTGCGCGCCGGCCGGTCCTTGATCGAGCCCGACGGGTTCGCGCTTTCGAGCTTGAGAAACAGCCGGCACGGCCCGCGATCGATGCGCGTGACCTCGACGAGAGGCGTCTCGCCGATGAGATCGAGGACCGAGGCCATGGGGTCAGCCCGCCATCCATTCCGTGAGCGCCGTGTTCACCCGCTCCGGCCGCTCCATGGTCGAGAGATGGCCGCAATCGGGAACGACGACGAGCCGCGATCCGGCGATGCCGGCCGCGATCTCCTCCGAGAGCGCCGGCGGCGTGAGCTCGTCGCCGTCGCCGACCAGCACCAGCGTCGGACATTTGATCGAGGGCAACAGCGGCCGTGCATCGGGTCGCGTCATGATCGCCTGCTGCTGGCGCAAGAAGGCCTGCGCACCGGTCTCCTCGGCCATGATGCGCACGCGCTCCTTGAGCGCTTCGTCGCCATGCCGGTTGCGGTGCACGAACACCGGAAACTGCAGCGCGGAAACTTCGGCGAAGCGGCCGGCTTCGGCGAGCGCGATCTGCGGCCGGCGTCGCGCCGTCTGCTCCGGCGTTTCCGGCCGCGCCGAAGTGTCGAGCAGCGCGAGCCTTTGGACGCGCTCTGGCGCCTGGCTCAGGATCGTCAGCGCGATGTAGCCGCCCATCGAGAGGCCGACGAGCGCGAAGCGCGGCGGCGCGGCGGTAAGGATGCCGGCTGCGATCGCGGCCATGCTGTCGTCGCGGGTGTGGTCGGCGACCTGGACCGGTCCGAATCGCCACAACGCCGGGATCTGATCGGCATAGAGGCGCGCCGAGCAGCACAATCCTGGCACCAGCAAAGCGGGCACAACCCCACGCATACCTGCTCCTTTTTGCGTGCAAAGGCAGAAAAATTAGACTCTAATTCGACTTATTGCACTGCAGCAAGATTGACTTTCGGCCGCGAAGGACTATGTTCCGCGCGAACGGTTTGATCGTAACACTCGACCGTCCGTCCCCGCGCAACATTAGTCGTTGTTCCGTCATCCGGCGCGGCTAGGCTCCGGACGGTCTCGACTTGAGGTTTCATGTCCTTTTCTCAGCTCGGCTTGTCCGAAAAAGTTCTCGCCGCGGTTCAAGCGGCCGGCTACACCACTCCGACCCCCATCCAAGAACAAGCGATACCGCACGTGCTCGCGCGCCGCGACGTGCTCGGCATCGCCCAGACCGGCACCGGCAAGACCGCCGCCTTCACGCTGCCGATGATCACCATGCTCGAGAGCGGCCGCGCGCGGGCGAGAATGCCGCGCACGCTGATCCTCGAGCCGACGCGCGAGCTCGCCGCGCAGGTCCAGGAAAGCTTCGAGAAGTACGGCGCCGGCCAGAAGCTCAACGTCGCGCTGATCATCGGCGGCGTCTCGTTCGACGACCAGGACACCAAGCTCACGCGCGGCGTCGACGTGCTGATCGCGACGCCCGGCCGCCTGCTCGATCACTTCGAGCGCGGGCGGCTGCTGCTCACCGGCGTCGAGCTGCTGGTGATCGACGAAGCCGACCGCATGCTCGACATGGGTTTCATTCCCGACATCGAGCGCATCTGCAAGCTGGTGCCGTTCACGCGCCAGACCCTGTTCTTCACCGCCACCATGCCGCCGGAGATCCGGCGCATCACCGAGCAATTCCTGCACAATCCGGTGCGGGTCGAGGTCTCGAAGCCGGCGACCACAGTCGCCAACACCACCCAGCTGCTGGTCAAGACCGGCCGCGAGCCGCACGACAAGCGCGATACGCTGCGCCACCTGATCCGCACCTGCCGAGGGCTTCAAGAACGCGATCGTGTTCTGCAACCGCAAGCGCGAGGTCGCGCAGCTTCACCGCTCGCTGGTGCGCCACGGCTTCAACGCGGCCGCCCTGCACGGCGACATGGATCAGCCGGCACGCATGGCCGCGCTCGACTCGTTCCGCAAGGGCGACGTCACGCTGCTGATCGCCTCCGACGTCGCCGCGCGCGGCCTCGACATTCCCGCCGTCAGCCACGTGTTCAATTTCGACGTGCCGCACCACGCCGACGATTACGTCCACCGCATCGGTCGTACCGGACGCGCCGGTCTCACCGGCACGGCCATCACCATCGTCGCGCCGGCCGACACGAAGAGCGTCGCGGCGATCGAGAAGCTGATCGGCCAGACCATCCCGTGGATGAGCGAGCAACCGCGGGCAGCCGCACAAGAGCGCGAGCGCTCAGCCACTCAAGACCGGCAAGACGCACCCACACAAGAGCGCTCGGAAGCGGGCGAGCACCGTAACGGCGGGCGACGACGGCATGGGCGTCAATCGCAACGCCAGCGCGAAAATGGCCCTGCGCCGGTTGCACGTCTCGAGGACGCGCGGCCGCGCCGCGAGCACAAGCCTGTCCCGCACAAGCCTGTTCCGCACAAACCCGCCCCGCAATCGGCTCTCGCCGACGAGGGCGGCGGCGGTCATCTGCCGGCCTTCCTGCTGCGCCCGGTGCGCGTCAAGGCCTGAACAAATATCGTACGGTCATAACGTACGCTTCTGCCCCATAAGCATAAGCATTTACCCGCGATTCACACCTGTTGAATACGGTTAGGCAGTTGGGGCGCTACGCCGCCCGACTTTGCCGAATCGGGGTAGGCCGCGGGCGTTTCGCCGGCGGGCGGAGCGATATTCATGACGGTTCCCACCGACGAGCACGAACGCACCATGGCGTTCGCGGAGATTGCGCTCGGACAAATCAGGGCATTGCGTCAGCCGGCCACACCCCGGCACTTCGAAATCTGGTACACCTACGCGACCGGATATAATCCGTCGCTGAACCAGATGGTCAACGACCTGTTGACGCGCAACGGCACGCTCAGCGACGTCGACGTCAACCACATCTTCGAGACGTACATTTCGGCCGACCGTTTGACCGACCGGATCGACGACGTCGGCTCGCAAGTCATGGGCGAGATCGAGCAGGTCATGGCCATGATCGGCACTGCGGCCGGGAACGCGTCGAACTACACCGAGAGCCTCGTCGACGTCGCGCAAAAGCTCGGCCTCGCCGCCGATGAACCCGCGGTGCGCTCGATCGTCGAGGGATTGGTGCAGGCCACCAAGGACATGGAGAAGAACAACCAGGCGCTCGAAGCGAGGCTGTCGGCCTCGAAGCGGGAGATCACCGAGCTGCAGGAGAACCTCGAAGCCGTCCGCAGCGAGAGTCTGACCGACCCCCTCACCGCTTTGGCCAATCGCAAATACTTCGACGATGCGCTGATCAAGGCGATGGCCGACGCGCGCGCCAAGGGCGAGCCGCTGTCGCTGATGATGACGGACATCGATCATTTCAAGAAATTCAACGACAGTTACGGCCACCTGACCGGCGACCAGGTGCTGCGCCTGGTGGCGTCATCGGCCAAGCAGAACGTCAAGGGGCAGGACATCGCTGCACGCTACGGTGGCGAGGAATTCGCGATCGTGCTGCCGAATACGATGTTGCGGTCTGCGATCACGCTCGCCGACCAGATCCGTCGCTCGGTGATGACGAAGGAATTGATGAAGCGCTCGACCGGCGAGCATCTCGGCCGCGTGACGATATCGGTCGGGGTCGCGACCTTGCAAAAGAGCGACACCGCGCAATCCCTGCTCGAGCGCGCCGACACCTGCCTCTATGCCGCCAAGCGCAATGGCCGCAATCGCGTGATTAGTGAGGCTGATCCGGAAGTCGCCAACCCCGCCTCCAGCCAGGTTGCGTAACCGGGAATTTCGCTACACCACCGACAGCACCAAGGTGCCTTGACCGCTCGCGGCAGAAATCCGTCGCGCATCGGATGCCTTCGACAGAAAAGCCAGCAGCGCCGTTCGTGTCTCGGGGCGAAAGCACGCAACGACCCGAATGATTTCGAGCAGGCCGGGCTCCTCGCTCCAATACGCCATTTCGATCGCGCGGGCGGGCTCGGAGAACGCCGGAACAAGCACCGATTCCGCGACCGGCTCCTCTGAACTATCGCTCGGATCACCGCCGTCTGCTTGCACCGTCCGATCTCCATGACACCCTTGTGGAACCGGATTTATTCAGTCGCCGGCCGCGGCACGTAACTGTGATTCTTGACGGCTGTGCACAACTTCAGATTTCCACGAGGTGATCGCGGATCGCGAGCGCAACCGCGTGCGTGCGATTGACCGCGCCGAGTTTACGGACGGCGGACTGGACGTGCTCGTCAACGGTTCTCTTGGCGATATCGAGGATCTCGCCGATCTCCCAGGCGGACTTCCCTCGCGCGACCCATGCCAACACCTCCCGCTCGCGAGGGGTCAACAGTCTTCTTTTGGCGGGGGATCGACGGGTCAATGCAACGAGCCCGTTTGCAGGGATGGCGAGCCATGAAACAAGCCTGTACATGGCGCCCACAGAATCGCGCTGCTACACGCGGGGCATCGTGCAATACACGGCACCTCATTACCTTCGATATTGTGATTCTTGACGGTGCAGTGACAACTTCCGCTGGACGCCACGACGGCAATTTCACAGAATTAAAATGTGGTCACAGAAGCGCGATGGCCCCGCTTGCGAATTTGGCTATCCCGATCTGCCGCAGTGCATGGAATCGGCGCACCCTGCAGTACGCATCGAAACAATTCCATACGGCGCGACAGTTCTCTCCTAGTCGACGCCGCCTTCCTTCGAAAGCATGCGCGACAACGTCTCAGGTCGCACGTGAGCGCCCGAGAGGAAATCAGGTCCGCCGGGGCTTCAAACGCTTGCGGGCCCCTGCCGACGGCGCCGCCGTTTCCGCGTTCCGCTTCGCCCGGCGGCCGCGAGCGCGGCATTCGCCCAGGCGGCGAGCTCGTCCGGATCGTCATAGAGGCGGTCGGGCATGCGCCGATAGGAGGCCAGCGACGCACGCTCGCCCTTCCGGCTGTAGGTGAAGGGCCCGAGTCCTTCCTGCTCGAATGCCGGCGCGTTCTGCTCATCCGCCTTCAGGTAGATGACGCCCTCGTGCACGATCGCGAACATCGTGCCGCCGGCATAGATGCCGGCGCCGCCGAACAGGCGGCGAACCTCGACCGGTCCGAACACGGAGAACAGTTCGCGGATGTCGTCGGGAGACACCGCCGGCGACCGGAGAATGCGCTACCTAGTGCGCCTCGGCGGCCGGCTTGAGCTGCACCAATTCGCCGCAGCCGCAGGCCGAGGTCTGGTTCGGATTGTTGAAGACGAATTGCGCAGAGAGCTTTTCGGTCTTGTAGTCCATCTGCGTGCCGAGCAGGAACAGCACCGCCTTGGGATCGATCAGGACGCGCACGCCCTTGTCCTCGACCACCTCGTCCGCCTTTTCGACCCGTTCGGCGTATTCCATGGTGTAGTCCATGCCGGCGCAGCCGCCGTTCTTGACGCCGACGCGCACGCCGACGACCGGCTGCGCCGCGTTCGCCATCACGTATTTGATGCGCTCGGCGGCGGCATCGGTGAGGCTGATGACCTGGGGTCTCGGCCGCGGGGTAGCCATTTCGGGTCTCTCCTCTCGCCAGGTTCAAGGCCCGGCAGCGGAATCCACTATCCCGCTAAAATAACAACGAATTTGCCCTTGTGAAGGCCGTGTCGGCGGTCCTGAGAGCAATTCCAGGGCACTTCCTCTCCTAATACGTCGCCCATAGCCCGGGCGTCGCCAATTCCAGCAGGTGTCCGTCCGGGTCGCGGAAATAGATGCTGTGCCCGCCGCGCGACCAGTCGGTGCGGCCCTCGATCTCGACGCCCTGCTCGCGCAGCCGCTCCTCCCATTGCGGCAGCGCGTCCGCCGCGATCGCAAAGGCCATGTGCAGCGGTCCGTGGCCGTCGTGCGGCGGAATGGTGCCGCCCGGCATGCGCACGGTTTCGAGCGTGGCGCCGCGGCGAAACAGCAGCAGCACGCTCCTCGCCGCCGACGTCGTAGGCGCGAAAGCGGGAATCGCTGGTCAGCGCTTTCAGCTCCAGCACCTGCTCGTAGAAGGTCGCCGCGCGGTCGAGATCGTCGACGTAGAGGCAGGTCTCGAGGACGCGATCGAGCTGCACGCCTCACCACATGTTGAGTACGGCGCGGGCCTCGTCCGACATCCGGCTCGGGTCCCAGGCGGATCCCACACGATATTGACCTTGACCGGGCCGACGCCGGGCACGCTCGCCACGGCGTTCTCCACCATGGTCGGCAGCTCCTGCGCCGAGGGGCAATTCGGCGTGGTGAGCGTCATGTCGACCGCCACCGTCGCGATCGTCCGCGATGTCGATCTTGTAGATCAGGCCGAGCTCGTAAATGTCGGACGGGATTTCCGGATCGTAGACGGTCTTGAGCGCGGCGATGATCTCGTCGGTCAACCGCGCCAGCTCGCCTTCCGGCAGCGCCGACGGCTTGTCGGCGCCAAGCTTGTCCGCGCCATTGGCAGGCGGAGCGTCCGCCGACGCGGGCGATGCGGTTACTGGAGCGTCGGGAACCTTGTTCGGGTCGTCGGTCATGCGAAGAAACCTTGCGCCTTGATCAGGGCCTGCGCAAGGCCGTCCACCTCCTCGCGCGTGTTGTAGAGGCCGAACGAGGCCCGGCAGGTGGCGCTCACCCCGAAGCGGGCGAGCAGCGGCATCACGCAATGGGTGCCGGCCCGCACCGCGACGCCGGACCGGTCGATGATGGTCGCGACGTCGTGCGGATGGGCGCCCTTGATCTCGAAGGAGACGATCGGGCCCTTGCCTTTGGCGGTGCCGAAGATGCGCAGCGAGTTGATCTCGCGCAGCCGCTCCTGCGCATAGTCGACGATGGCGGCTTCGTGCGCCCGGATGCGCGCCTTGCCGATCGAATTGACGTAGTCGATGGCCGCGCCGAGCCCGATCGCCTGCACGATCGGCGGCGTGCCGGCCTCGAACTTGTGCGGCGGCTCGCCGTAGGTGACGCGGTCCTCGAACACTTCGCGGATCATCTCGCCGCCGCCGTTGAACGGCGGCATGGCCTCGAGATGCGCGTGCTTGCCGTAGAGCACGCCGATGCCGGTCGGTCCGTAGAGCTTGTGGCCGGTGAACGCATAGAAATCGCAGCCGATATCCTGCACGTCGACGTCGAGGTGGACGGCGGCCTGTGCGCCGTCGAACAGGACCGGAATGCCGCGGGCATGGGCGAGCCGCACCACCTCCTTGACCGGCACCTGCGTGCCGAGCATGTTCGACATGTGCGTGATCGCGACCATCTTGGTGCGCGGGGACAGGAGCTTCTCGAATTCGTCGATGAGGAAATTGCCGTCGTCGTCGACCGGCGCCCATTTGATCACCGCGCCCTGGCGCTCGCGCAGGAAATGCCAGGGCACGATGTTGGAATGGTGCTCCATGATCGAGAGCACGATCTCGTCGCCCGCCTTGATGCGCTCGCGGCCGAACGTGTAGGCGACGAGGTTGATCGCCTCGGTGGCGTTGCGGGTGAAGATGATCTCCTCTTTGCGCGAGGCATTGAGGAAGGCGCGCACCTTCTCGCGCGCGTCCTCGTAGGCCTCGGTCGCGGCATTGGCGAGGTAATGCAGGCCGCGATGCACGTTGGCGTATTCGGCGGTGTAGGCGTGATGGAGCCGGTCCAGCACGGCCTTCGGCTTCTGCGCCGACGCGGCGTTGTCGAGATAGACCAGCGGCTTGCCGTAGACCGGCATGGCCAGGATGGGAAAGTCCTCGCGGATGCGGGCGACGTCATAGGCGCCGTTGGTGACGGCCGGATGCATCGTCATGCTCTTGGTCAGCCTCTTGCCTCGAGCCAGGCCGCGACATAGTCCATCAGCGCGTCGCGCAGCCCGGCATGCTCGATCCCTTCCTCCACAGCCTCGCCGACGAAGGCCTGGATCAACAGCGCCTCGGCCTCCTTCGACGGAATGCCGCGCGCCTTGAGATAGAACAGCAGGTCCTCGTCGAGATCGCCCGAGGTCGCGCCATGGCCGCACTGCACGTCGTCGGCGAAAATCTCGAGCTCGGGCTTGTTGTCGGCCTCGGCGGTATCCGAGAGGAGCAGCGCGTGCGTCGCCATCTTGGCGTCGGTCTTCTGCGCATGCGGCCGCACGATGATCTTGCCCTGGAAGACGCCGCGGCTCTCGCCGTCGAGCACCGACTTGAACACCTCCCGGCTGGTGCAGTCGGCGACCGCGTGGTCGGCGACCACGGTGGTGTCGGCGTGCTGGCGGCCCCTGAGCAGGTTGGCGCCGCGAATGTGGGCGATCGTGCCCTCGCCGGCGAAGCGCACGAACAGCTGGTTGCGCACGATCGCGGCGCCGGCGGTGAACAGGAACTCGTTGAAGCGGGCGTGCGCCCCGATCGCCGCCATCAGCGTCGAGACATGCAGCGCGCCCGCACCCGTACCGGTGATCTTGATGTGATCGACATGCGCCTCGTCGCCGACCTGGAGCTCGAGCGCGGCATTGACCTGGTATTCGCCCGCGCCCTCGTGGCTCTCGACCAGCATCGCGCGCGCGCCTTTGCCGACGACCACGAGCGACCGCAGGAATACCGCGGCCGGCTCCGTGCCGACATTGACGAACACGAGATGGATCGGCCGCGCCAGCGCCACGCCGGGCGCGACATGGATCACGGCGCCGTCGCCCATGAAGGCGGTGTTGAGCGCGACCGCGACGTCGTTGGTCGGCACGACCTTGCCGAGATGCGCCATGAGCTGCGGATCGCCGGTCGCCAGCGCCTGCGCCATCGAGCGGATGCTCAGCCCCGCTTCGAGGTCGGCGAGATCGGACAGCTCGGGCACGAACGCGCCGTCGACGAAGACGATGCGGCGGCCCTCGATCGAGGCGAGCGCCGCGCCGGCGTCCTTGGCGCGCGCCTTGGCCGCCGCGTCGGGCACGCCGGCGAGCGGCTGGGCGTCGCGCATGAGCGCGCGCAGGTCGGTGTATTTCCACTCCTCGACGCGCCGATGCGGCAGGCCGTCGCTCTCGAAGCGCCGGAAGGCGTCCTCGCGCAGCGCCGCCACCGCCGCCGCGCCCGGCAGCGCGCGCTTGGCCGCGGCGAAACTCGCCGCCAGCGCGGTCTCGGCCGCGGTCTTGATCGGGTGGATCTCGGCGTTCATCGCAGTTCTCACGCCATCTCTTCCTGGTATTGCGCGTAGCCCGTGGCCTCGAGCTCGAGCGCCAGCTCCTTGCCGCCGGTCTTCACGATGCGGCCCTTCGAGAGCACGTGCACCACGTCCGGCACGATGTAGTCGAGCAGGCGCTGATAGTGCGTGATCACCACGAAGGCGCGCTCGGGCGAGCGCAGCCGGTTGACGCCGTCGGCGACGACCTTGAGCGCGTCGATGTCGAGACCGGAATTGGTCTCGTCGAGCACGCACAGCCGCGGCTCCAGCAGCGCCATCTGCAGGATCTCGTTGCGCTTCTTCTCGCCGCCGGAGAAGCCGACATTGACGCCGCGGCGCAGCATGTCCGGCTCGATGTCGAGCTTGCCCGCGACCTCGCGCACGCGCTTCAGGAAGTCCGGCGTCAGGAGCTCGGCCTCGCCGCGCTTCTTGCGCTGCGCGTTGAGCGCGGTGCGCAGGAAGGTCATGGTGGCGACGCCGGGAATTTCGAGCGGATACTGGAACGCGAGGAACAGCCCCTTGGCGGCGCGCTCGTCGGGCGGCAGCTCGAGAATGTTCTCGCCGTCGAGCAGCACCTCGCCTTGCGTCACGACATAGTCGGCCTTGCCGGCGAGCACATGCGCGAGCGTCGACTTGCCCGAGCCGTTCGGACCCATGATGGCGTGCACGCTGCCCTTGCCGACCGAGAGCTCGAGGCCGTTGAGGATTTTCTTGCCGTCGACCTCGACGTGCAGGTTCTTCACTTCCAGCAGGTGCATTTCGTTCAAATTCCTTGCGTTGATCCTCATCCCGAGATGCCGCCGAAAAGCAGCGCCTCGAAGGATGTCGTGCTAACCCACGCTGCCTTCCAGCGAAATCGAGATCAGCTTCTGCGCCTCGACCGCGAACTCCATCGGGAGCTGCTGCAGCACGTCCTTGACGAAGCCGTTGACCACGAGCGCGACCGCATCCTCCGCCGAGAGCCCGCGCTGGCGGCAGTAGAACAGCATGTCCTCGGAAATCTTCGAGGTGGTGGCCTCGTGCTCGAACACGGCGGAGGAGTTCTTGGCCTCGATATAGGGCACCGTGTGCGCGCCGCACTTGTCGCCGATCAGGAGCGAGTCGCAATTGGTGAAGTTGCGCGCGCCCTTGGCGTTGCGGTGCGCCGTGACCAGCCCGCGATAGGTGTTGTCGGACTTGCCCGCCGCGATGCCCTTGGAGATGATGCGGCTCGTGGTGTTCTTGCCGAGATGCAGCATCTTGGTGCCGGAATCGACCTGCTGGTGGCCGTTGGAGATGGCGATCGAGTAGAACTCGCCGCGCGAATTGTCGCCGCGCAGGATGCAGCTCGGATATTTCCAGGTGATGGCCGAGCCGGTCTCGAGCTGGGTCCAGGAAATCTTCGAGTTCGCGCCGCGGCAGTCGCCGCGCTTGGTGACGAAGTTGTAGACGCCGCCCTTGCCGTTGGCGTCGCCCGGATACCAGTTCTGGATGGTCGAATACTTGATCTCGGCGTCGTCGAGCGCGATCAGCTCGACCACCGCGGCATGCAGCTGGTTCTCGTCGCGCATCGGCGCCGTGCAGCCTTCGAGATAGCTCACATAGGAGCCCTTGTCGGCGATGATCAGCGTGCGCTCGAACTGGCCGGTGTTGTGCTCGTTGATGCGGAAATAGGTCGAGAGCTCCATCGGGCAGCGCACGCCCGGCGGCACGTAGACGAAGGAGCCGTCGGAGAACACCGCCGAGTTGAGCGTGGCGAAGAAATTGTCGGAGATCGGCACCACCGTGCCGAGATACTTCTTCACCAGCTCGGGATGCTTCTGCAGCGCCTCGGAGATCGGCATGAAGAGGACGCCGGCCTTGGCCAGCTCCGCCTGGAAGGTGGTCGCGACCGAGACCGAGTCGAACACCGCGTCGACCGCGACGCGGCCGTAGCCGTTCCCGTTGCCCTCGCCAGCCTCCTCGTCTTCGCCGGTGCTTTGCGGCGCTGGATGCCCAGCAGCGCGTCGCGCTCGCGCAGCGGAATGCCGAGCTTCTCGTAGGTCTTGAGAATTTCGGGATCGATCTCGTCGAGCGACTTCGGCCCGTCCTTCTTCTTCGGCGCGGAGTAGTAGTAGAGGTCCTGGTAGTCGATCGGGCCATAGTGCACGCGCGCCCAGGTCGGCTCGCGCATGGTGAGCCAGCGCCGATAGGCGTCGAGCCGCCAGGCGAGCATCCACTCGGGCTCGTTCTTCTTCGCCGAGATGAAGCGGACGATGTCCTCGGAAAGGCCCTTGGGGGCCTTGTCGGATTCGATATCCGTGACGAACCCATACTTGTATTGGTCAACGTCGATACGGCGGACCTGATCGACGGTCTCTTGTACGGCCGGCATTCTTCCCTCCGCTGCGGTTTCAAGGACCGCGGGTTGGATCAGTCGGTTATGGTCGGTGTCTCTGGCTTGCCATTGCCCTCGCTAAGCTGGTGCTTCAGGCGGCGATGCCTCGTGACTCCTTAAGTAATGCTCCGGACACCCTAATCCAAGCATCGAGGAAGCGATCGATCTCGGATTCGGTGGTGGTTGGGCCGAGGCTGACGCGGACTGCGCCGCGCGCCAGTTCCGGCGGAACTCCCATGGCGGCCAGCACATGCGAGGGCTGGACCTTGCCCGAGGAACAGGCCGCGCCCGAGGACACCGCCACCCCGTCGAGATCGAAGGCGATGACGGCGGTCTCGGCCTTCATGCCCGGCAAGCGCGAACAGCGTCGTATTGGGCAGCCGCTCGGCCTCGGCGCCGAAAATGACGACGTCGGGCGAAGCCGCCACGAGGCCGGCTTCGAGCCGGTCGCGCAGGCCGGCCATCCGCGCGCTTTCAGCTGCCAGACCGTCGCGCGCCGCCGCGGCGGCCGCGCCGAAGCCGGCGATGCCCGCCACATTCTCGGTGCCGGCGCGCGCCCGCGCTCCTGGCCGCCGCCCTTGATGAGCGGCTCGGCACGCCAGGCGCCGCCGTGCGCCGGACCAGCGCGCCGACGCCCTTGGGAGCCGCCGATCTTGTGCCCGGAAAGGGTCAGAAGATCGGCGCCGAGCGCATTGATATCGCAGGAGATTCGCCCCGCGGCCTGGACCGCGTCGACATGCAGGAGGCCGCCCGCCTCATGCACCAGGCGCGGCGGCTTGCGAAACCGGTTGAACGACGCCGGTCTCGTTGTTGGCGAGCATCAGCGAAACCAGCACGCTGGCGCCCGGAACCTGGCCTCGCGCCGGCGCGGCAAGACGCCGTTCGAGCGCCGAGAGGTCGATCTGCCCGTCGCCGGTGACCGGCAGGCGCTCGACATTTGCGGCCGGGAACCGCCCGCCCGCCAGCACCGAGGGATGCTCGATGGCCGAGATCAGCAGCCGGTCCGGCGTCCCGTTCTGCCGGCGACAAGCGCCAGCATATTGGCCTCGGTGCCACCCGAGGTGAACACCACGTTGCGCGGCTCGGCGCCGACCAGGGCCGCGACCTCGCTCGCGTGCCTCCTCGATCAGGCGGCGCGCCGCCCGGCCCTCGGCATGGACCGAGGACGGATTGCCGGCCGCGTCGAGCGCCGCCAGCGCGGCGCGCGCGCCTGCGGCCGCAGTGGCGCGGTTGCGTTCCAGTCGAGATAGATACGGTTGCTCATGCCATCAAATCGCGGTGCCGCCGTCTTGTAGCGCAAGCGGTAGGCGCACCCAACACCCTTCGAAACACTTGCTTTTTGCCCCCGCACCCGTGTTAAAAAAGCGCCGCCGCGACACCCCGGCGCCATGCCTCGGCGGCGCTGCTTGCCAAAATCTAGAATGGTTCTAAATACTTACGTGCACTGGCCGTTGCCGTCAAGCGTGCTTTGACTGGTGCGTGCGGCCGATCACGGCTCAACCATCCCTATCGAGGTTCGAAAAATTCATGCCTGAGGTCATCTTCACCGGCGCCGCCGGACGCATCGAGGGCCGCTATCACCCGGCGCGGCAGAAGAACGCGCCGATCGGCATCGTGCTGCATCCCGCACCCGCAGTTCGGCGGCACGATGAACCACCAGATCATCTACCAGCTCTACTACGCCTTCGTGCACCGGAACTTCTCCGTGCTGCGCTTCAATTTCCGCGGCGTCGGGCGCAGCCAGGGCTCGTTCGACCACGGCCAGGGCGAATTGTCGGATGCGGCCTCGGCGCTCGACTGGGCGCAGACGATCAATCCGGAAGCGCGCAGCTGCTGGATCGCCGGCTTCTCCTTCGGCGCCTGGATCGGCATGCAGCTGCTGATGCGCCGGCCCGAGATCGAAGGCTTCATCTCGATCGCGCCGCCGGCGAACCTCTACGACTTCTCGTTCCTCGCCCCCTGCCCGTCCTCCGGCCTGATCGTCCACGGCGACAAGGACGCGGTGGTGCCGCACAAGGACGTCAACGGCCTGGTCGACAAGCTCAAGACCCAGAAGGGCATCGTGATCGAGCAGAAGGTGATCCCGGGCGCCAACCATTTCTTCGACGGCAAGGTCGAGCCGCTGATGCAGGCGATCGGCGCTCTATCTCGACAAGCGGCTCAAGATCGAGCGCAAGCCGAGCGCGGCGTAGGACGACGCCTCCGCTGGCCAGAGGGCTCGGCGATGGCGGGACGGATGTGGCTGACGGCGGGCATTGCTGTTCTCGTTCTTGTCGCCGCCGGATACGGCGCGCTGCATTACATGACCGGCGTGCCCGGCAGGTCCCATCAGCGGGCGCTCTGCCGCCGCTCACCGCCGAGGAAGCGCGCGCTCGCCGCCGCCCTCGAAGCGGCATATCGCGACGATCGCCGCGCGCGAGCACAACATCGCCCATCTACGATGAGCTCGAGAAGGTCGCGCGCTACATCGAGGCGACGCTTGCATCGTTCGGCTATGCGGTCGGGCCGCCAGGAGTACTCGGCGCACGGCAAGCCGGTGCGCAACATCGACGCCGTCATCGAGCCGCTCGGCCGACCAATGCCGAGCCCGACGTCATCGTGGTCGGCGCCCACTACGACAGCGCGCCCGGCACGCCGGGCGCCAACGACAACGGCAGCGGCGCCGCCGCGGTGATCGAGCTCGCGCGGCTGCTGCGCGATCTCGACGGCAAGAGCCGCAAGCGCATCCGGTTCGTCCTGTTCGTCAACGAGGAGCCGCCCTATTTCATGACCAACGCCATGGGCAGCCTGCGCTATGCGCGTGCGCTCGCCGACGCGCAAGTGAGCGGGTCGTGGCGATGTATTCGCTCGAGACCATCGGCTTCTATTCGAGCGAGCCCGGGAGCCAGCACTATCCGGCGCCGTTCGGGCTGATCTATCCCGACCGGGGCGACTTCGTCGCATTCGTCGGGCATGCTGGGATCGCGTCCGCTTGTTGCAGGAGACGATGCGGTCGTTCCGCACCGCATACCGCCGTTCCCGAGCATCGGCGGGGTGGCGCCGGGCTTCGTTCCAGGCATCGCCTGGTCCGATCACTGGGCGTTCGCGCAGCAAGGCTTTCAGGCGCTGATGATCACGGACACCGCGCCGTTCCGCTATCCGCACTATCACCAGCCGAGCGACACGCCGGACAAGGTCGACAGCGAGAAGCTGGCGCGCGTGGTGAAGGGGATCGAGCGCGTCATCCGCGATCTCGTACGGTAATCAAATGCGCGTGGCGCTTATCACGCCGGCCGCGCGACGACGCCGCCGGCGAGCGGCCGCGGCACGCCGGTCGTGGTCGGGAACGTGATCGGCAGGCCCCTGAGCGAGCGCACCGCGAGATAGGCGAAGGCCTGCGCTTCGAGCGCGTCCGCCGACCAGCCGACGGCGCCGGCGGTCTCGACCGCGGCCGGCGCGAGCCGCTCCGCCAGCATCCGCATCAAGGTCGGGTTGCGCGTGCCGCCGCCGGCGACGATCCAGCTCGCCGGCGCACGCGGCAGCACCTTGAGCGCCGAGCGCGACGGCCGCCGCGGTGATCGCGGTGAGCGTCGCGGCGCCATCCTCGGTGCTCTTGGCCGGCCAGCCCTCCCTCCTCCGCCACCCAATGGCGGAAGGCGTTGCGGTCGAGCGATTTCGGCGGCCGCTGAGCGAAGAACGGATGCGCCAGCACGCGCGCGACCGCGGCCTCGTCGACCTTGCCGGCGGCGGCGGTGCGGCCGTCGTCGTCCCGCGGCTGCCCGCTGCGCAGGTGCACGAAATCGTCGATCAGCGCATTGCCCGGCCCGGTGTCGAAGGCGACGAGATCGGCCTTGCCGTCGATGAAGGTCACGTTGGCGACGCCGCCGAGATTGAGCACGCCGACGGGGTGCGCCCGCTTGAGCATGCGCACCATGCGCGCGATGGAACACCGGCACGATCGGCGCGCCCTGCCCGCCGGCCGCGACGTCGGCGGCGCGGAAGTCGTAGACCACCGGAATGCCGAGCCGCGCCGCCAGCGCGCGCCCGTTGCCGAGCTGCACGGTGAGCCGCGCGTTCCGGCCGGTGCAGCACGGTCTGGCCGTGGAAGCCCACCACCGCGACCGCGCTCGGCGCCATCCCGTTGGCCGCCAGGAACGCCTCGACCGCCTCGGCATGCATGTCGGTAACCAGCTCCTCCGCCTCGGCGAGGAGCGGTCGGTCGTTCGGTGCGGCTCGCGAGAGTGGCCGCGGCCGCGATCGCGCGCCGCAGCACGATCCCGCTCCTGCTCGCTGTAGGGGCGATAGCCGGTCGGCCCGAGCCGGCCGATCTCCTCGCCATCGGTATCGATCGAGCGCCACGTCGACCCCGTCATAGGAGGTGCCGCTCATCAGGCCGATGGCAGTGAAGCGCGCCATTTGGCTTTTCCCGGTGAGGTGTCCTCGGTTTAATTCCCGCGCCGGACCTGTTACACCACCGGCCCGAACGAGGCGACAATAACAGGCGATAAGGCATGAGCGCCTACAAGTCCGATTTCCTGCAGGTCCTCGCGAGCGGGGATTCATTCACCAGATCTCGGACGCCGAGGCCTCGACGCGGCGGCCAGCCCGGGGGCGTCACCGCCTATATCGGCTTCGATGCACCGCGCCGTCCCTGCATATCGGCTACCTGCTGCCGATCATGATGCTGCGACTGGCTGCAGCAGACCGGCCATCGCCCGATCGCGCTGATGGGCGGCGGCACCAGCAAGTCGGCGACCCCTCCGGCAAGGACGAGAGCCGCGCGCTGCTCACCGACGAGCAGATCGACGCCAATATCGCCTCGATCCGCACCGTATTCTCGACGTTTCTCGAATTTCGGCGGCAGGCGACGCCATCATGGCGAACAATGCCGACTGGCTCGACCAGCTCAACTACATCGACGTTCCTGCGCGACGTCGGCCGCCATTTCTCGATCAACCGCATGCTCACCTTCGACTCGGTGAAGCTGCGGCTCGACCGCGAGCAGCAGCTGTCGTTTCTCGAGTTCAACTACATGATCCTGCAGGCCTACGATTTCGTCGAGCTCCACAAGCGCCACGGCTGCATTCTGCAGATGGGCGGATCGGACCAGTGGGGCAACATCGTCAACGGCATCGACCTCGGCCGGCGCATGCAGCAGCGCCGAGCTGTTCGCGCTGACCTCGCCGCTGCTCACGACCTCCTCGGGCGCCAAGATGGGCAAGACCGAGACCGGCGCGGTCTGGCTCAACGCCGACATGATGAGCCCGTACGACTACTGGCAGTTCTGGCGCAACACCGAGGACGGCGACGTCGGCCGCTTCCTCAAGCTGTTCACGGTGCTGCCGCTCGACGAGATCGGACGCCTCGCCGCGCTGAAGGGACAGGAGCTCAACGAGGCGAAGAAGATGCTGGCGACCGAGGCGACCGCCCTGCTGCACGGCCGCGAGGCGGCCGAGCAGGCGGCGGAGACCGCGCGGCGCACCTTCGAGGAAGGCGCGCTCGCCGAGACGCTGCCGACGGTCGAGATCCCGCGCGCCGAGCTCGAGGCCGGTCTCGGCGTGCTCGTCGCCTTCGTGGAAGCCGGTCTGGTTGTCGTCGAACGGCGAGGCGCGCCGTCAGATCAAGGGCGGCGGCCTCAAGGTCAACGACGTCACCGTGACGGACGAGAAGATGATGCTCGCGCCGCGCGACCTCACGCCGGAAGGCGTCATCAAGCTCTCGCTCGGCAAGAAGCGGCACGTGTTGCTGAAGCCGGCGTAGAGTCTGTAGCCCGGAAAGCCCTTATGGCTTCATCCGGGCAACGTCAGTTCCGCGGATCCACGTAGCTTTGGGGTGCTGCCCCGTTGCCGCTCGGGAATTCGAAGAACTTGCGCAACAGGCCGGGCGCCACCGCCGAGATCGGATTGACGCGCAGCACCGGCGCGCCGCGGCGGGCCGACCACCTCGTAGGTGACGCCGAGCAGGCCTTCGTTGCTGCCGCCGAGGAACAGCCCGAAGATCGGGATCTGGCCGAACATGTTGTTGAGGCCGTAGAGCGGCACGAAGGTGCCGCGCATGCGCACGTCGTCGCGGTGGTAGTCGATGATAGCCGTCGACCGTGGCGCCGATCGACCGGCCCCTTCACCAGCCCGTCGCGGATGGTGAAGCGGCCGGGCGAGCGGGTGAAATCGACCCGCAGGCGCGAGAACTCGACGCCCGGCGATTGCCCGCTGGGCTGCTGCGGGCCGGACGCGGCGACGCGGTCGAGCGCTGCTTCGCCGCGCACCGAGAAGTCGCGGATGTTGAGGATGCCTTCCTGCGGCGCCTGGTCGGCGCTCTGCGGATCGAGCGCCACCCACATCTCGCCGCCGATGATCTTGGGATAGATGTCGGTGAAGCGGAAGAACGCGCCGGCGTCGTTGGTCTCGATGAAGACGACCGGGCGGCCGCTGTTGCCGCGGCCGCGCAGGTCGCCGACGAGCGGGGTGTCGCGCCCGAGCTTGGCGTTCAGCGCGAAGCTGGTGATCACGCCGCTGCGCCGCGACACCCGCAGGTCGAGGCCGCGCAGCGTCTCGCCGTGAAAGCCCACGACCGTGCCGAGCTTGACGTCGAGATCGATGTCCTTGTCGTGGCTTCTGCTTGCTGCCGGCGGGCCGGTCATCGCCGATTTGACGAAGCCGCGCCCGTCATAGACGTCGCCGCGCATGGTCACGCGCAACGTGCCGTCGGGCGCGCGGTCGGCCTTGAGCGTGGTCTTGTCGCCGTCGGACAGGCTGAAGACCGGGAAATTCGCCGACACGACATCGCCGGATGCGTCGACCTCGACCGAGCCCTTGACCGAGGTGCCGGGCGCCTCGATGACCAAATCCTCGAACCGGGTGCCGCCGGCCTTGTTGACCAGCGTGAAGGTTGCGCGCCCGGTGCGCCCGGAGCCTTCGACCAGCCCGGCAGCAGATTGTCGACCTTGGCCTGGGTCAGATCGGCCTCGACGGCGAGGCGGCTATCGCCTTCGTTTGCCGGCACGCGGCCGTTGAGCTTGACCGGCACCGGACCGGTGAGCATGCCGCCGAGATCGAAACCGAGCTTGGTGCGCGCGTTCTCGTCGAGGGTGGCCTGCACGCGGATGTCGGCATCGCTGTCGCGCGGCTTGCGGTAGTCGAGCGCGGCGGGGACGCCATTGATCTTGACGTCGCCGCGGATCCAGTGGCCCTGGTTGTTGGCGCTCACCTTGAGCAGCGCCGCCTCGACCTTCTGGCCCATCACCATGCGTTCGGCGGCGAAGTTCGCGACGTCCATGTTGATGCGTGTAGGTCGACGACCCCGGCGTCAGATCCTGCTTGAGCGGCAGGCCGAGCGTCACCTGCGCGGTCAGCGTCCCGCGGCTGGTCGCAGGCTCGAGCGGCGTGCCGGAATAGTCGCGCAGCCGCTCCATCCCGAGCAGCTCCGCCGCGGCCGGCACCGATCCGTCGAGGCGGAAGCGGGCCTTCGCCGGCGGCGCCTTCGGGAAGGTGTCGGGCACCTCGAACACGCCGTTGGTGATCGAGAGCTTGCGGCCGGGCGAAATCTCGACGTTGCCGCGGCCGACATTGATCACCGCCGTGCGGCCGGAGATGCGCACGTCGAAGTCGGCGTCGCGGATGCCGGGCAGCCCTTCGACCGGCCGGATCTCGGCGCCGTGGCCGACGATCTCGCACCAGCAGGCCGTCATCGGGAATCGGCGGGCCGCTCGACTTCAGCGTGGACCACGGCGCGTTGGTGGCAATCGTCCAGCCGCTCGACGGTGCCGCCGTTGACGTGCTCCTCGACCCAGGCGCGCACCTTCGGCGCGGCGCAGATCGGCCAGAGCCGCTTCATCGCGGCAACCGACATGCGGGTGCCGGCAATGCCGATCGTCAGCCGCGGATCGTCGCCGGAGAAATCGAGGCTGCCGGTGAGCGCGACGCCCAGCTCCATGTTGCCGAGCTCGCCCTGCTCGATGTCGATGCGCTGCTTGCCCGGATCGACGCGCAAGCTGCAGCAGGAAGCGGTTGAGGATGAGCGGATTGGAATCGAGCGGCGCCGCGGAGGCGAGCACGACGGTGCCGCCGGAGACCTTGATCCCCCAGGTGCCGCTGCCCTCGCGCGGCGCCTCGAACTGCGCGAGCAGGGTGATGCGGTTGCCGCCGGACACGACCTGGAACGGCATCACCAGCGCCTGGCGCGTCGCGTCCCAATCGAGGCTGAACTCGGCGCGATCGATCGGGATGCGCCCGAGCGGATCGTCGAGATCGATGATGAAGCCCTTCTCGACCAGGATGCGGCCATCGACCATGCGTGGAATGCCGTCGGGGCCGATGTCGGCGCGGATGCGCGCCGACAGCGGCAGGTCGGGCTCGTACTGGTCCTCGCCCAACCGCATCGCGAGCATCAGGTCCTTGGCCGACACCTGTTGCGTCTCGATGTCGATGATGCGGTGGCCTTGCTGGCCCGGCGTCATGGCCGCGCGCATCTGCCACGGCCGCTCGACGCCCTCGGAGCCGAGCGTCAGGGCGATGCCGCCGCCCTTGGGCCGCGTCACGCTGAGATCGATATTGGTGAAGGTCCACTGCTTGCCGTTGCGCTGATCGTCGACGGTGAGGTTGCCGCCCTTGAGGCCGATCTCGGTGAGGTCGCGGCCATCGAGCCCGCTGGCGTCGAGGCTCTCGATCCAGGCGAGCAGCGCGGCGAAGTCGGGAACGCCGCCACGCGCGGGCGCCGTCGCTACCGGCGCAGGCGCGACGACGGGCACGGCCGCGGCCCGTTCGACCTTCGCCAGCGACCGCGTCGCTGTCGTTCCGGTGATGACGGGAGTGGACGTTGCCGAAGCGGTGACGAAGGGGCGCTTGTTGCTGCCGGCGAAGACCGTGACCTTGCTGTCTGGCTCGATCCGCACCGCCATCTCGGCGCCGACCAGGCTCAGGCGCTCGGCGCGGATGCGGCCGGTGAACAGGCCCCGTTCCGGAGACGCCGACCTCCGCCTTCGGCGCGCTCGCCACGATGGTGCCGTCGCCGTCGCGCACCACGATGTCGCGAATGCGCAGCGCCGTACGTCCGTTCGCGTCGCGCTCGAGCTGCGTGCCGCCGACCTCGACCTCGTGGCCGTCGCCGAAATTCTCCTTGATCGCCGCGGTGAGCCAGGGCGTGGCGATGTCGAGCTCGATCGGGCCGCTGGACAGGCGCCACCACAGCGCAACCATCGCGAGCAAAGCGGCGGTGCCGAGCGCGCCGCCGACATAGACCAGCTTGCGCAGGCGCGGCCACCACAACAACACCCGCATGTGCAAATCGTGCGTCCACAGACGCGACAGGGAGAGTCGCGAAGTGTCGATGCGCGAAGTATCGTCGCGTGAAGCCTTATTTGGTGAGGTCTTACGGGAATTCTTGACCGGCGAATTGACTGCCGGATTCTTGGCGGGCGAGCTGTTCGCGGGATTGCGCTGCGGCGCCGGCGCGCGGGGCCCTGTCACGACTCGCGGCAGCGGGTCCTGGTCGCGGCACAGATGTAGGTTGAGGCTCGCCTCCAGCTTTCGGAGTGCCTCCAGACTTGGATTAGCGTGCTGATCCGCCATGCCCCGACTTGGCGTCCCCTCGACCACCGATTTCCGCCGCGCGTGTTGCGCACCAACTTCCGCCTACGCAACAACGCTTGCCGCGAACCGGTCCCCTTGCCACGGTCGACCAGTGCCCGGCAAAACAGTCGACCTGACAGCACTCTCCCGCGTATCGTTTAATCCTCAATTGACCCCGAAAAAGGGACGAAAGGAAGGCACATGGCGACCGACCTGGCCGAGGGTGCGAAGGCCCCCGCATTCAAGCTGCCGCGCGACGGCGGCGAGCAGCGTGTCGCTCGCCGACTTCAAGGGCCGCAAGCTCGTCATCTACTTCTACCCGAAGGCCGACACGCCCGGCTGCACCCAGGAATCCATCGATTTTTCAAAGCTTCGCGGCGAATTTTCACAAGGCCGGGACGGATATTCTGGGAGTTTCGGCCGATCCGGTCGCCGCGCAGGAGAAATTCAAGAAGAAGCACGATCTCGACGATCGCGCTGCTCTCCGACGAGACCCACAAGATGCTCGAGGCCTACGGGGTCTGGGGCAAAAAATCCATGTACGGCAAGACCTTCATGGGAATCATCCGGATCCACCTTCCTGATCGGCCAGGACGGGCGGATCGCCCGCATCTGGCCGAAGGTCAAGGTCGCCGGCCATGCCGCCGAGGTGCTCGCCGCTGCGAAAGCGCTGTAGGGCAAAGTCCCTCAACCAAAAGCGCCCCCGTTTTGGCGCATCCACAGCAATTTCCGGAAAATTAACCATAATTGGCTCGAATTGGCGTGAGTTAGCGCCGGCGTAAGGTCACGTGACGTAGGGGACCGGCGGGGATGCGTGAATGTCTCGTCGGTCGTCAGCGCAGTACTATCACCGCGGTTATGTCGGCAATTCTGCCGATGAGCGGTTGCACCATGCAGGGCACAATGCCGGACGCAATGCTGGCGACAACGCCTCCTGGGGCGGTGGGCGGCGGGCTACACGCTGATCCATGCCGGCCGCCAGTTGCGGCTCGGACCGATCGCCTTCTGGGTCGTGGTCGGCACGCTGGTGATCATGGCGGTGTGGACGATCACGACCGCCACCTATTTCGCCTTCCGCGAAGACGTGCTCACGCGGCTGATCGCCCGGCAGGCGGAAATGCAATTCGGCTACGAGGATCGCATCGCCGAGCTGCGCGCGCAGGTCGACCGCATCTCGAGCCGGCAGTTGCTCGACCAGGAGCAATACGAGCAGAAGCTCGATCAGATCCTGCGCCGGCAGTCGGCGCTGGAATTGCGCGCCAGCGCGCTGAACGGGCTCGGCGACGTCACCGGCTCGATCAAGCCGGCCGCACGGCGGCGAGCCGCGATCTGCTCCGGCTCAAGCCTGCGCCGCTCAATGACAAGGGCGCCTTCCTCTTTCCGCGCGAGCGCGACGCGCCCATCGATCCCAGCACCAGCCTCGCCATCAAGAGCGCGGGCGGCGTCGGCGGCGCCATCATCCGCCTGCAGGCGTCGCTCGATCGCGTCGAGCAGCGCCAGGCGGCAACGCTCAATTCGCTCGAGGAGAGCTACGATTCCAAGGCGCGGCGCATCCGCGGCGTGCTCACCGAGCTCGGGGTCGACGTCGGCAAGGTCGTGCCCGCCGAACCAACGGGCGGCGTCGGCGGTCCATTCGTCCCGGCGCGCTTGCCGAAGGACGCGATCGGGTTCGACCGGCAACTGCATCGCCTCGCCATCGCGCGCGGCCATGTCGATCGGCTCACGCGCATGCTCGGCACCGTTCCGGTGCGCAAGCCGGTCGACGGCGAGATCGAGCTCGCATCGGGCTTCGGCGTGCGCAACGATCCGTTCACCGGCTCGCCCGCCATGCATACCGGGCTCGATATGCACGGCGAGACCGGCGAGCCGGTGCGCGACGACCGCGGATGGCACGGTGACGACCGCGGGCTGGAGCGGCGGCTACGGCAAGATGGTCGACGTCGACCACGGCAACGGGATTTCCACGCGCTACGGCCATCTCTCGGCGATCGACGTGCACGTCGGCCAGACCGTGCGGATCGGTCAGATCGTCGGCAAGATCGGCTCGACCGGACGCTCGACCGGCCCGCACCTGCACTACGAGACGCGGGTGCGCGGCGAGGCGGTCGATCCGCAGAAATTCCTGCGCGCGGGACGAAGGCTCGACGGCAGCCTGTGACCGCTACTCCACGTCCTCGACTTCCGCCGGCCCGGTGCCGAAGGCCTTTTGCGCGAGCGCGGCTTCCATGAACCGGTCGAGGTCGCCGTCGAGCACGCCGCCGGTATCCGAGGTCTGCACGCCGGTGCGCAGGTCCTTCACCATCTGGTAGGGCTGCAGCACGTAGGAGCGGATCTGGTGGCCCCAGCCGATGTCGGTCTTGGCGGCCTGCTCGGCGGCGGCCTGCGCCTCGCGCTTCTTCAATTCCATCTCGTAGATGCGCGCCCGCAGCATCTGCCAGGCCGTCGCCCGATTGCGGTGCTGCGAGCGGTCGTTCTGGCAGAACACGACGATGTTGGTCGGGATGTGGGTGAGGCGGATCGCCGACTCGGTCTTGTTGACGTGCTGGCCCCCCGCCCCGCTCGAGCGCAACGTGTCGGTGCGCACATCCTCCGGTTTGATGTCCACGACGATGCGGTCGTCGATCACCGGATAGACGTTGATGCTCGCAAACGACGTATGACGGCGCGCGTTGGAATCGAAGGGCGAGATGCGCACCAGGCGGTGCACGCCGTCCTCGCTCTTGAGCCAGCCGAAGGCGTTGCGGCCCTTGACCTGGACGGTCGCCGACTTGAGGCCGGCCTCCTCCCCCGAGGTCTCTTCGATCCATTCCACCTTGTAGCCGTGCTGCTCGGCCCAGCGCGTATACATGCGCATGAGCATCTCGGCCCAGTCCTGGCTCTCGGTGCCGCCCGCGCCGGCATGGACCTCGAGATAGCTGTCGTTGGCATCGACCTCGCCCGAGAGCAGCGCCTCGAGCTCGCGCCGCGCCACCTCGGCCTTGAGCCGCTTGAGCGCCTCCTCGGCGTCGGTAATCGCCTTCTGATCCTTCTCGGCCTCGCCGAGCTCGATCATGGTGAGCTGGTCGTCGAGCTCCTGCTGGATGCGGCCGATCGCGGTGAGCTGGTCGTCGAGCGCGGTGCGATCCTGCATCACGCGCTGGGCGCGCTGCTGGTCGTTCCAGAGCGTCGGGTCTTCGGCCTGCTTGTTCAGCTCGGCCAGCCGTGCATGCGCCGTGTCGAAGTCAAAGATGCCTCCTCAGCAGCCCGACCGACTGCTTGATCTCTTCGACGATCTTCTGAGTTTCCGCGCGCATGGCCACCTGCCGGTGCAGTTCCCGATTCATTTATTCCGGCGGGATGTAGCGACTGTAGGCCGCCGGTGCAATGCCGCCCTCCCCGCCCGGCTTGACAAGTTCGGAGTGGCGGTAGAAATTCCCGCCATGGGGAATGCGATCTCCCCACTAGGCGACATGCTGAAGAATCGCGTCCCGCAAATAGCAGAGGACGCATCATGCCGTCACTTAACACCATCTCCATCGACAAGCTGGCGCGCCTCGTCGGCACGCCGCACTGCCCCGCCCTGGTCGACGTTCGCACCGACGAGGACTTCAGCGCCAATCCCAGGCTCATTCCCGGCGCCATGCGCCGCGGCCATTCCGATCCGTCGGGATGGGCGCCGGAATTCGCCGGCCGCTCCGCCATCGTGATCTGCCAGCGCGGAGCCAAGCTCAGCCAGGGCGTCGCCGCCTGGCTGCGCCACGCCGGCGTTCCGGCAGACGGGCTCGAAGACGGCTTCGAGGGCTGGCGCAAGGCCAACCTGCCGACGGTGCCGACCGCCAAGATGCCGCCGCTCGACAAGCAGGGACGCACGGTCTGGGTCACGCGCGCGCGGCCGAAGGTCGATCGCATCGCCTGTCCCTGGCTCATTCGTCGCTTCGTCGACCCCCGCGCGGTGTTCCTGTTCGTTTCGCCGTCGGAGGTTGATGCGGTCGCCGAGCGCTTCGCGGCAACCCCGTTCGACGTCGAGGGCGTGTTCTGGTCGCACCGCGGCGAGACCTGCACCTTCGACGTCATGGTGGAGGAGTTCGGGCTTGCGAGCGAGCCGATGCTGCGGCTCGCTGCAATCGTGCGCGGTGCCGATACCGGCCGCTTCGACGCGGCGCCGCAGGCGGCAGGCCTGCTCGCGGCCTCGCTCGGGCTCTCGCGCATGTATGCCGACGATCTCGCGCAGCTCGAAGCCGGCATGACGCTCTACGACGCGTTCTACCGCTGGTGCCGCGACGCCACCGACGAGACCCACACCTGGCACTCGGCGAAAAAGCCGGGCACCTGAGGTCCATCGCGGCGCCGCTGCGCGCCGCGCTCCCACCCGCGCCGATGGCTCCGGCCGCGCCGTTCATGACGGCGCGGCCCGACCCGAGCGCGCCGCAACCTCTCGAAACCAATCTATCGAACTCCGGGTGTCGCAATGACCATCGTTACAACTGTCGATATCATCGACTTTCACAATCACCACATCCCAACGCGTTTCGAATTGACCGCAGTCAAGACCGCTCCGGCCGGCCAGCGCAGCCGCTGGGAGGCGCTTGCGCGCAAGTTGTCGGACGAGGATCTCCTGCTGAGGGACACCCGCGAGGGCGACCTCAGAGCGCGTGTCGTCAACATACCCGCCCAATTGATCGCCGACGCCGAAGGCCGCGTGCCGCACGACACCATCATGGCCGCGAACGACGATCTCGCGGCGCTGGTCGCGCGGCATCCGGGCCGCATCCACGGGCTGGCGTCGATCGATGCCTATGACGGCGACCGGTCCGGCCGAGAGGCCGAGCGCGCCATCCGCGATCTTGGATTGCGCGGGCTCTTCGTCGACTGCGCGCGTGGCGATCTCATGATCGACGCGCCGCAGTCGCGCCCCACGCTGGAGGTCGCCGCCAAGCTCGGCGTGCCGGTCTTCGTGCATCCGGTGGCGCCGCAACCGCTCACGCGACAAATGGTTCCCTACGGGCTCATCGGAACGCTGTTCGCACGCGGTACGGCGAATTCAGCTTCGCTCATCGCCCTGGTCGAAGGCGGGGTGTTCTCGCAACTGCCGGGCTTGCGGGTCGTTGTGACGGCGCTCGCGTTCGGCGGCCTGGCGATCGCCGCGGGCCTTTCGGGCCAGAGTCTCCTGCCCTCCGGGGCCGCGGACGTAATGCGCAAACATGTGCTCATCGACACGATGGGCTTTCACCCGGCGCTGATCCGCGCAGCGGTCGATCTGCTGGGCGCCGACAACGTGATGGCCGGCAGCGACTGGCCGATCCTCAATGATGGGCCTATTCGCCGCACGCTCATGGATGCGATGCGGGACGCGCGACTTTCGGACGACGAGCAGCGCGCCGTCGCCGGAGGCAATTGTCTGCGGCTCCTCGGCATGAACTGAACATTCTGGGATTTCAAAAATGACCATCTCCAAAATTGCGAACTCACCAACCGACCGTCCGGCTGCATCCCCGCGTCCGCTCGCGGCGCCCCCGGTCCCGGCACGAACGAAGATGCTGCTCGAGGCGCCGATCGTCCCCACGCTGCTTCGCTTGTCGGCGCCGAACGTCCTCAACCTGCTTGCGATCGCCGGCATGATCACCTTCGACGGTCTGTTCCTGGGCCATCTCGGCGCCGAGGCACTCGCCGGCGTGTCGCTGGCGTTCCCCTGGGTGATGCTCGTTCAGCACACGGCGGCGAGCGGGATGGGCGGCGGCGTTTCGTCCGCAATCGCGCGCGCGCTCGGTGCAGGACGCCGCGACATCGCCGATGCGCTCGTCTTCCATACTTTCGTGCTGGCCGTCGGGCTCGCGGTACTGTTTTCGACGATCATGTTGCTCGCCGCGCCGGTCGTGTTTCGCTGGATGGGCGGACGCGGCGAGATGCTGTCCGCAGCGCTCGCCTACGCGAACGTCGCATTCGGCGGCGCGGTGTCGATCTGGATGCTCAATCTGCTCGGCAACGCGGTGCGCGGCACGGGCAATATGGGTCTACCCGCCGCCGTCATCGTCGGCAGCGTGCTCGCACATATCCTCATCTCCCCGATCCTGATTTTCGGATGGGGTGACTTGCCGGCGCTCGGTCCGGCCGGCGCTGGATGGGGTCTCGTGCTCTCGTTCGGCGCCGGCAGCCTCGTGCTGCTCGCCTATCTGCGCTCGTCCCGCTCGACCGTCAGACTGACATTTCGGGGAATGACACTGCGTTGGGCGCTGTTCGCCGACATCCTCAAGGTCGGCGTCCCCGGCACGATCAATACGGCGATCACCAATCTGTCGGTCGTGCTGCTCACCGGCATCGCCGGCCACCTCGGAACGGAAGCGGCCGTCGGCTACGCGATGGGGGCGCGGCTCGAGTACATCCTGATCCCGCTGGCCTTCGGCTTCGGCACCGCAATCGTCGCCATGGTCGGCACCAATTGGGGCGCCAAGCAGTACCGCCGCGCCCGCGTCATCGCCTGGACCGGAGGCGCGACGGTCGCGTTGGCCTGTGCGGCGGTCGGCGTCTTTTGCGCGTTTTTTCCAGGATTGTGGATGGGTCTCTTCAGCGACGACGCGGAGGTCATTCGTCTCGGCAGCCGCTACCTTCAGATCGTCGGACCGGCCTACGGTTTCTACGGCCTCGGCATGGCGCTTTATTTCGCCACGCAAGGATTGGGGCGCGTCCTATCGACCGTCGCTGCCAATGCCCTGCGCCTCCTCGCGAGCTCAATCGGCGCGCTCATCGCCATCTATTGGCTCGACCTAGGCGCCACCGGATTTTTTGTGGCGATCGCTTGCGGCTTCTGCGCCTACGCAGCGTTGACCGCCGGCGCGCTCCTCACGGTGAAGGAACCCGCCGATGCCCTCCGATAACAACAGGCAGCGCCGACCGGTCCAGCCGCTTCGCCCCGCTCTGCTGCTGGCGGGTGCCGTCGCGCTCTTCAGCACCACGCATGCTGCCGCCGAGACGATGTGTCGGCCGGCATTGAGATTTCGAGCAAGCCCGGTTCTCGGAACCGGGTGCACAGCAACGCCTCTGGAGCGCGATCCTGACGGTCGATGCATCCAGCTGTGCCACCACATCGGGTCACTTCTACATCAATTTCGTGCGGCTCAAGGAGATGGCACCCGACCTGCTCTTCTCCGAAGAGTTCACATGGAGTCCGGGAAGGATCGAGATATCGATGGAATTTTGGCTCGATGAAGCCGTCCTCGAATATTGGATCGGCTATGTACCGATCTGCCCCTGTCGCAACTGACGAGTGCCCTTGCCATGACAACACCGGCAGCGAACGGTTATCGGCTCCTCAGCACGCTCCCTATTGCTGGCGATGACGGCTGGGATCATCCTACGGTAGATAGTGCTGCGCGGAGACTGTATGTGACGCATGGCACGCACGTCGTCGTGGTCGACATAGACACCGGACGATTGGTGGGAAAGATCGACAACACACCTGGTGTTCACTTCACAGTAATTGATCCGGAACTGGATCGTGGCTTCATAAGCAATGGCGGCGCCGCCCGATTGACCATCTTCAATACGAAGACGCTTGAAACCATCGGGGAGGTGACATCAACGGGCGAAAATCCAGGGCCCACCGTCTTTGATCCTGCGACGAAGCGTGTTTTCACCTTCAATCTCAACAGCAACAATGCAACCGTTATCGATTCAAAGGAAGGCAAGGTGCTGGGCGCGTTCGACCTCGGTGGAAAGCCGGAGCTTGTCGGCACGGATGCAGCGGGCAATGTTTTTGCCAACCTGGTGCAGAAAGACGTCGTCTTGCAGATTGATGCGCGGAAGATGATCGCAGGTCAAACTTGGCCGGTTGCGCCCGGCGTTGGTCCACGGACCATGGCGGTAGATCAAAATAACAAAAGGCTTTTCGTCGGATGTGCAAACCGCCGCATGGTCATTCTCGACTCGACCGATGGACGCGTGATCGCCTCGGTGCCGATCGGGTCGGGACCGGATGATTCCGCGTACGACCCGGAAACGCGCCTCATCTACACCTCTAACGGCGACGGCACCGTTTCGATCATCCGCCAGGAAACTCCGGACAACTACAGCGTTCTTGAAACCGTGCAGACTGCGCCGGGAGCACGGAACATGGCGCTCGATCTGAAGACGAAGAAGATATTCTTGCCGCTATCCGATCGTGAGCCGCCACCGCCGCCAACTGCGCAAACGCCGAATCCTCGCGGCAACTTCATACCCGGAACTTTTCGGGTTCTGGTCTTTGGCATGTAGCGACCAGGGAGTGTTGGCTTCGCGCCGGTCCCTGCTGCCAGCAGGGTCCGCGTCGAACAAATGTCGGCGCCGACGTGGCAAACACCGAGTCGCTATTCACCGGAGAAAACGAAAACGCTTCAACACTACGTGAACAATGACCGTACGCTTGACAAAGGAGTTGCAACGAGATTTTTTTCTCCCATGGGGAATGCGATCTCCCCACGAGGCGACATGCCGAAGAATCGCGTCCGGCCTCAGCTCACGGACGCACCATGTCGTCGATCAACACCAACATCATCGGCAAGCTCGCGTGCCTGATTGGCATGCCTGCGTCGGCGCCTGCCCGGATGTCCTCGCTCTGCAACCGCGAACCCTATGCAAGGGAGGCTAAATTGAAGCGAACGATCGCTGCGGCCACGCTTCTTTGCGCAATGGAGGTGACTGCCATGGCAGACAACCCTGCGAAATTCGAGAGCGACGCAGTTGGCGCCGCGCCCAAAGGCTGGACGGCGGCCATGACCGGCAAAGGCAATCCGAAGTGGACGGTCGAGCAGGACCAGAGCGCGCCCTCGAAATCGAAGATACTCAAACAATCGGGGCGGGCGACCTACCCTCTGCTCCTCAAGGAGAACACCAACATCAAAGACGGCTTCATCGAGGTGAAGTTCAAAGCTATCGCCGGCTCCGAGGATCGCGCGGCAGGACTCGTCTGGCGCGCCAGAGATGCCGACAATTACTACGTAGTTCGCGCCAATGCGCTCGAAGACAACGTCGTGCTCTACAAGACCGTGAACGGCACCCGCAGCGCGCTCGACATCGTCGGCCGCAAGGGCGGCTACGGGATCAATGTTCCGGTCCCGGCCAACCAATGGCATGGCCTCCGCGTCGACTTCAGCGGCAGCCGCTTCAGGGTGCTCTACAATGGCAAGCAACTGTTCGATGTCGAAGATTCGACGTTCGGCGACGCCGGCAAGGTCGGGTTGTGGACGAAGGCCGACAGCGTGACGCTGTTCGACGAAATCAATTACGGGGAAGCGAAATAGCTCTCTTGACGACGTCAGGGGCTGGTCAGCGTCGATTTGGAAGTTCGTATGAACGCATTCGTCGCGATCATATTTGCAAGCATGCTTTCGCGCCTCGGCTACCAGATGGCGCGAACGCCTGTGCTCCCGATCTTCGCCATCGATCTCGGCGCCACGCCCGAACTCCTCGGCGTCATCGTCGCCGCGTCCACCATCACGGGCGTCTTCTTCAAGCTGCCGTCGGGCGCGCTCTCCGATGTGCTTGGCCGCAAGCGCATGATGGTGCTGGGCGCGCTTTTCTTCGCGGTGCCGCCCTTCCTCTATCCGTTCGTCCACGATCCTTGGTCGCTGCTCGCGCTCCGCTTCGTCCACGGCTTCGCGACCGCGATCTTCTCCCCGGTTGCCTCGGCCTACGTGGCGAGCCTCGCCGAGACCGGGCGCGGCACACGGCTCGGCTGGTTCTCGTCGGCGAACGACATCGGCGCGACCGGGGGGCCGCTCATCGGCGGGTTCGTGCTGTATTTCACGACCAGCTTTTCGCTGACCTACCTTCTGGTCGGCGCGCTTGGCGTGGTTACGTTGCTGATGGTGCTACTGCTCCCCGATGTCGATCACCCGACGCCAGAAGCAAAGACGTTCGCCGCGCGAGCCGCGGAGTTCCGGCAGGGGCTCGCCGAGGTGTTCAAGACACCGCCGATCTTCGTCGCGGCCGGCATCGAAGCCGTCATGTATCTCGGCTACGGCGCCTTTCTCGGCTTTCTGCCGATCTACGCCAAGAAGGTCGGGCTCAACGAGGCGGAGATCGCAATCGTCCTCGGCGCACAGCTGGCGCTGGCGATGGTGGCGAAGCCGATCACCGGACGCGTGTCTGATCGGGTCGGGCGGATACCTGTCATCATCATCGGCCTCCTCGTCTGCGCGACCGCGCTGCCGCTGATCTTCCGGAGCGAAAGCCTCACCGCTTTCGTCCTTTTGACGCCGCTGCTCGGCCTCGGCGTCGGCGCGGTCACGCCGGTGACCAATGCACTCATCGCCGATATCGCCTCGACACGGCGGCTCGGCGCCGCCATGGGCGTGTTCGGAACCATCTGGGATATCGGCGAGGCCGCAGGCCCCATGATCGCGGGATTCCTGATCGGCAGTTTGGGCTATGCGGCGACTTTCGACGTGCTGGGCACCATAACCGCCGCGGCCGCGGTTGGACTGTTGGTGCTGGTACGCGATCCCAAGAAAGCTGCAGTCGACGGTGCGCCGCCCCGTACCCCGCAATGATCCGCGCCAGCGGCCGCCACGTCGGAGTTTCCTAAGTTCTCCCCGAGCAGGCCGGTGAGGACCCACACGCATGACGGAGGTATTCCAATGACCTATACGATGAAGCCCATCGGCTGCGATCCCGCCCGCATCAAGGGCATGTCGGAGCGGCTGATCATCAGCCACTACGAGAACAACTATGGCGGGGCGGTGAAGCGCTTGAACGTCATCGAGGAGAAGCTCGCCGAGCTCGATTACGCCAGCGCTCCCGTATTCGTGGTCAACGGCCTCAAGCGGGAGCAGCTCGTCGCGATGAACTCGATGATCCTGCACGAGCTCTTCTTCGATGGCCTCGGGGAACAAAGCGAACCAAGTTCCGTTCTTCATCAAGCCATTGCTCGTGATTTCGGATCATACCTGCGCTGGCGTTCCGAATTCATCGCGATGGGCAAGGCGCTCGGCGGGGGTTCCGGATGGGTGCTGCTGTCATGGTCTCCGCGCGACCGCAAGCTCGTCAATCAGTGGGCGTCCGATCATTGCCATACGTTGGCCGGCGGCACCCCAATTCTCGCGCTCGATATGTACGAGCACTCCTATCATATGGACTTCGGTGCCAAGGCAGCGACCTACGTCGACACGTTCATGGATGTCATTCGCTGGACACGCGTCGAGCAGACATTCGCTCAATTGACGAACGGCAAAGGGACTGGGGGCGATAACTCGCAATGAATGCAACCCAGGAGGAAAGTGATGATGCGTGCTGTTCACATAATTGCGATCTGCGCCGTGGCGACGATCGGCTCTCCCGCCGGCGCCCAGGACATCGACTGGAAGAAAGTCGACGACGCGCTGGGAAGGAGCGCGGCCGTATCCGGTGACGTTCATCGCTACGGGTTTCCGCGCACCGACCTCACGGTGACGCTCGATGGCGTCACCATCAGGCCTGCGTTGGCGCTCGGCGGCTGGGCGGCGTTCAAGCCGGCCCATGGCGGGGCAATGGTGATGGGCGACCTCGTGCTGCTCGAGACCGAAATCAATCCGGTCATGACCAAGCTGATCGAGAACGGTCTCGAAATCACTGCCATCCATAATCACGTGCTGCGCGGCAGCCCCGCGACGTTCTACATGCATATCGGCGGACACGGCGACCCGGTAAAGATGGCGACGGCGCTCCGCACGGCGTTGGCCGAGAGCAAGACGCCGCTGACGCCGCCGGCGGCCGCTTCGCCCCCGCCCGCCATCGATCTCGATACTGCCCAGCTCGATCAGATCATCGGCGCCAAAGGACAAGCCAACGGCGGCGTCTATCAGTTCGGCGTGCCGCGCCGCGACCCGATCTCGGAGAACGGAATGCAAATTGCGCCGGCCGGGCCGATGGGTGTTGCCACCGCGATCAATTTCCAGCCGACCGGCGGCGGCAAGGCCGCCATCACCGGCGACTTCGTGCTGACCGGCGACGAGGTGAATCCGGTCATCAAGGCGCTGCGGGAGAGCGGCATCGAGGTGACGGCGATTCACAGCCACATGCTCACCGAGCAGCCGCGGCTGATCTTCATGCATTTCTGGGCGAATGACGACGCTCTCAAGCTCGCCCGCGGGCTACGCGCCGCGCTCGGCAAGACTGCGAGAGCGAAGAGCTGAACGTGGAGGACGATTCGGGCTGATCGCGGCGGCGGTGTGGCTTCACATCCTACCGCCGCAGCAGACCGCGCGCTCCTGTCCGGATGCCTCTTGGTAATTCAACCGTTGCGGCAGTGAATCTACCAACCGTTGGCCCTGGTCCAGCGATCGACAACGGCCGCGTCCCGCATCACCTGGTAGACGTCGTATCCGGCACAGGTCAGGCAGGCATGGTTCGGCAGAATGCGCACGAGGCTGCCGACCGCCAGGCGTTCGAACCACGATTGGTCATCCACCGTTACCGTACCGTGCTCCTGGTGCACGACGTCGACCGCGAGCGTGCCGAGGCGTGCGAGCGAGTGCGCATCGCAGAGATAGCCGTAGCCGGCGCCAGGCAGGTACTTGTTGGCTCCGATATCCTTCGAGAGCGCGAGCGCGCCGGCATCGAGAATGAGCGCGCGTCCCTGCCGGTTGTGCCCGATGACCGAGGCGAGCACCGAGACCGCGATCTCGTCCTCGCGGCACATGTTGCGCGAGAGCTGCGCGAGGTCCCAGAGCATGTAGATGCCGGCGCGCGCCTCGGTGACGCCGCGCAGATGCTCGGCGTGGAGCACGGTCGGGGTCGAGCCCACGCTGACGATCTCGCACGGCACGCCGGCCTCACGAATCCTCGCCGCTGCCGTCACCGCGGCATCGCGCTCGATTTCCGCGATCCTGGCGACCTCGGCCGGCTCGTTCGTGCCGTAGGAATGCCCGGCATGGGTCAACACGCCGCGAAATTTCAGCTGCGGCGACGCATGGATCGCCCGTGCCAACTCGACGACAGCCGCCGCGCTCGCCGGAAGCCCGCTGCGGTGCTCGCCGCAATCGATCTCGAGCAGGAAGGAGAAGCTGCAATCGTTCTCGGCGGCAAAGCGCGCCGCCTCCCGCACCACGTCATGGGCATCGGTCACCAGCACGAGATCGCAGCTCCGTGCGATGCGCGCGGCATGGGCGAGCTTGGCCGGCACGATGGCGGTGGCGTAGACGATGTCGGAATAGCCGTGGCCGGCGAAATAGTCCGCCTCCTTGAGGGTCGAGACCGTGATGCCGCCGCGCCCGCCGCCGGTCGCGCGCCGCGCCACCTCGACGGATTTCGCGGTCTTGAGGTGCGGGCGCAGCCGGACCCCGAGCGTATCGGCGCGCGCGAGCATGCGTTGGCAATTGCGCTCGAGCCGGTCGATGTCGAGCAGCAGGCACGGGGTCTCGAGCTCTGCCAGGCTTCGCGCGCTTTGCTCGCTGCCTCGAACCGGCGCAGACATCACACCAGCTCCACAGCCGCCACAGCGACGAGGCGATGAAGTCGAATGGAGCGGTCCTAGTAAAGCCCGCCGGTTCCCGTGCGCACCGCGCGGTCCGCCTCGGGCGACACGCCGAGCGGACGGCCTTCGGCGTCCACCACGCCGATCACGGAATAATTGTCAGGCGGCGCAGTGCCGGGCTTGAACGCCTCGGTGATCACGCGCCCGCCGCCCGGCCCTGCCCGCATGCCGCTCTTCGCGTCGATCTGGATGAGCTTGATGCCGGCCGGCACGCGGAACGGCACCGCCGGCTTGTCGGCGAGCGCGACCTTCATGAAATCGCGCACGATCGGCGCCGCCAGCACGCCGCCGGTGGCGTCGCGGCCGAGATGGCGCGGCTTGTCGTAGCCGACATAGACGCCGACCACGAGGTCGGGCGAGAAGCCGATGAACCAGGCGTCCTTCTCGTCGTTGGTGGTGCCGGTCTTGCCGGCGATCGGCTTGCCCACCTCCTTCACCACCGTGGCGGTGCCGCGCTGCACGACGCCTTCCATCATCGAGGTGATCTGGTAGGCGGTCATCGGATCGATCACGCGCTCGCGCTTGTCCACCAGCGTCGGCTCGTTCTGGTTCGCCCATTTTTCGGCGCCGCAGCCGCGGCACTCGCGCGCATCGTGCTTGTAGACGGTGCGGCCGTAGCGGTCCTGGATGCGGTCGATGAGCGTCGGCTGGATCTTGCGGCCGCCGTTGTCGAACATGGCATAGGCGCCGACCATGCGCAGCAGCGTCGTCTCGCCCGCGCCGAGCGCAAACGAAAGATAAGGCGGCATGCTGTCATAGACGCCGAAGCGCTTGGCGTATTCGCCGATCATCGGCATGCCGATGTCCTGCGCGAGCCGCACCGTCATCACGTTGCGCGACAGCTCGATGCCGAAGCGCAGCGTCGAGGGCCCGTAGAATTTCCTCGAATAGTTTTCCGGCGCCCAGATGCCGCTGCCGGTATCGACCTCGAGCGGCGCGTCCATCACCACGGTCGAGGGCGTATAGCCGTTGTCGAGCGCGGCGGCGTAGACCAGCGGCTTGAACGACGAGCCCGGCTGTCGCAGCGCCTGGGTGGCGCGGTTGAACTGGCTCTGGTCGTAGGAGAAGCCGCCGACCATCGCCAGCACGCGGCCCGGTCTGCGGATCCATCGCGACGATGGCGCCGGAGACCTCCGGCACCTGGCGCAGGCGGAACTGGCCGTCCTTGCCGGCGAGCGGCTCGACATAGACGACGTCGCCGGCGTCCAGCACCTGCGAAACCTTGGTCGGCGCCTTGCCCTTGAGCGGGCCGCTGGTCGGCTTCGCCCACTTCACGCCGTCGAGCATCACCATGCCGACATTGCGTTCCTTCGACACCGCGCCGCCCGGCTCGCGCGGCGGCTGGAAGCCGATCTGCGCGGACCCATCGCCGGCCTCGATCACCACGGCGAGCCGCCATGGTGCGATGTCCGCCAGCGCCTTGACGTCGGCGAGCTTGACGCCCCAGTCGCTCGTCATGTCGAGCTTGCTGATGGCGCCGCGACAGCCCTGCTTCTCGTCGAAATTCACGAAGCCGTCGACCAGCACCTTGCGCGCCAGCACCTGCATCTTGGGATCGAGCGTGGTGCGCACGGAGAGGCCGCCCTCGTACAGCTTCTTCTCGGTGTAATTGTCGTAGATGTAGCGGCGGACCTCCTCGGCGAAATACTCCGCCGCGAAGATGTGGGCGCCGGTCGGCCGCGGGGTGACCTTGAGCGGCTCCTTCTTCGCCTTTGCCGCGTCTGCCGTGGTGATGAAGCCGTCCTCGGTCATGCGATCGAGAACGTAGTTGCGCCGCTCGAGCGCGCGCTCGCGCTGCCGGAACGGGTGATAGTTGTTGGGAGCCTTGGGCAGCGCGGCGAGATAGGCCGCCTCCGCGCTCGACAATTCGTGCACCGACTTGTCGAAATAGAGCAGCGACGCGGCGGCGACGCCGTAGGCGCCCATCCCGAGATAGATCTCGTTCAGATAAAGCTCGAGGATCCGTTCCTTGGAGAAGGCGCGCTCGATCTTCATCGCCAGCAGCGCTTCCTTGATCTTGCGCGCGAACGACACCTCGTTGGTGAGCAGCATGTTCTTCGCCACCTGCTGCGTGATGGTGGAGGCGCCCTGCGGCCGGCGGCCGCTGCCGTATTGCTGCACGTAGAGCAGCCGCCGCGCGGGCGATGCCGGAGAAGTCGATGCCGCCGTGCTCGTAGAAATTCTTGTCTTCCGCCGCGATGAAGGCGTTGATGACGCTCTTGGGCACGGCCTGGATCGGGATGTAGAGCCGCCGCTCGCGCGCATACTCGGCGAGCAGCGAGCCGTCGGCGGCGTGCACCCGGGTCATCACCGCAGGCTCGTAGTCCTGCAACTGGGAATAGTCCGGCAACGACTTGGAATAGTGCCACAGCAGCCCGGCTGCCCCCGTGACGGCGACGACGAAAACGATCGTCCCGGCCGCGAACAACAGGCCGAAGAAGCGCAGCATCAATCTCATGGCTGACATCCCCCAGCGCCGAACCAACGCAGCTGCGCTGTCCGCCGGCGGTCTTGGAACCGCCTGGCAATGCAGACCGGCGATTTTCCCCGGATCGGCTATCCCCGGACCACCGCCAACAAATACCTGATCGGTCCGAGTCAGTAAGTCGCTCTGTTTTATGTTAAAACTGAGGCTAAACGGCCACCACCTACCACCCCGGCCGCCACCCCCGTCAATTCCGGGCGGTCCCGCCCGCCAGACGAGTTTTGAAGAAGGTATCCACTGCCCGAACGATCAAATCCGCCGTCTTGTCCCGCCACTCCGTCGAGATCAGGGACTTCAGGTCCGCCTTGTTGGTGACATAGCCGAGCTCGACCAGGACCGAGGGCACGTCCGGCGCCTTGAGCACCACGAAGCCCGCGGATTTCAACGGATGCTGGTGGAGCCGGGCGGACTTCTTCAGCTCGTTGACCACCGTCTGGGCGAACTGCTGCGAAAAGGTCTTGGTTTCGCGCCGCGCCAGGTCGATCAGGATGCCGGCGACGTCCTTGGGCTCGGACGAGAGATCGATGCCGGCGATGGCGTCAGCCTGGTTCTCGGCTTCGGCCAGGCGCGCGGCAACGGCGTCCGAGGGGCGCTCCGAAAGCGTGTAGACCGTTGCCCCATGGGCGTCGCCCTCACCGCGCCGCAAGGCGTCGGCATGAATCGAGATGAACAGCGCGGCCTGGCGTGAGCGCGCGAGCTGGACGCGGTCGCCGAGCGCGACGAAGGTGTCGTCGGTGCGGGTCATGGCGACGCGGTACTTGCCGGCCTTCTCGATCTTGTCCCGCAGCATCAGCGAGAACTCGAGGACGATGGTCTTTTCCAACTCGCCGGTCGCCGCCTTGGTGCCGTTGTCGATGCCACCGTGGCCGGGATCGATCACCACCAGCGGCCGCGGATCGCCGTTCGGCTTCTGCTCCGGATGGGATTCCGTCTTGCGGGTCGCCGATGCCCGATTCTCGAGCGCGACCGTGCGCAGGAACGACTCGCGGTCGGTGGCCGCGAGATCGAGCACGAGGCGGGCGGGCTGATCGTTGGCGGCGTCGAGCACGAACGCCTTGTCGACTCGCGCCGGACGCGCGAGGTCGATCACCATGCGCGAGCCGCCCTGCATGACCAGGCCGAAGCGGAAGGCCTTGATCAGGCCGCGTCCACTGTCCCCTGCTCCGAGCGGCAGATTGAAGGTGACCTGCGGCATGTCGATCACCACCCGGTAGGGGTGGGCGAGCGTGAAGGCACGGATTTCGATCCTCTGGCTGAGATCGACGACCATGCGCGTCTGGCTGTCGTCGCCGCCGAGACGGACCTCGCTTGTGATCGGGAAGTCATTCGGCGCGCGCGTCTGCGGTGGCGTCGCACCGGTGGGCTCGGCCGCGGAAGCGCTGCCGAGGACCATCGCGCCGAAGAGTAAAGCAAGGCTCGTCGCGCGGACAAACATGGATGTTTCCAGCCCTTGCGGCCCCTCTTACTCCATAACGGCCGTACGGTTAACCCAAACTTACCCGCGCCGTTTCGGTTGATCACAGGGATGTGCGGGGATGAAGGGCCGCCCAGCAGCAACACAAATCTCGCCGAATTGCGGCGGTCGAGCGCGAGATCATGGCTCGTGCAAGCCGATCGGGAGCATCCGGCGACGTCGACCGTTGGTGACCAAAGCCCCCGCCGCACGCTCGCCGGTGCGTTCAACGCCGGGCCGCTTGGGGTCCATCTCTCCCTTGCCGCCGTCAGCCGAGCCGCCTCCCCCTTTCGACGAATATCTCTCAGCATCCCCCTCCAGATGCCTGTTTACGCTCGATATTGTACCAGCCGGCGGTCACCCGTTCGTGGCCGTCCCGGCTTCCGCCGCCCTTGCCATCGCCGGTCGCCAGCCCTAATAAGAGGGTGCTGACGATTTACAGTTCCGGTTGTGCCGCGTTCGGACATCCGGCAAATCCGCGCAGGACCGCTCCCCGACGACTGACGGGCGGGGACTTCGCGGGGTCGAATCGGTCCGCGAAGTTCCGCATCAGTGCGGTACTCACGGGCCATCAGGCCGATGTTCTTGTGGACGACAACCGGTGTTGCGTGCGGCAACTGCCTCCCGCAACGGCGCAGCGGCTTATTCTTTCGAGACCGCGATCCGAGTCGAAGATCGTCAGCCAAGAGAACCTGCGGCCGCGCATGCCATGCGCTGCCGCCCCGTCACGGGCCAGAAGGTCATGCTACGACCGAGCGTCGAGACCCCATCCCATCGCTGCCGCAGCAACGGCGCGTCGCAGAGCGACGCCTTCACTCTTTCGGCAGCCGGCGCAAGCGCGCTGATGGCCCATCCTTTCAACCACAGTCAGGCCGGTCTCCGGTCGCGCCGTCTTGCGCCGCCCACGTGGCGACGAAGGACGGCCGCGCGCCAGCCGGCCGTCAAGAGATTATTCAATGCCCAACAAGATGCTCATCGATGCGACCCATCCGGAGGAGACCCGGGTGGTCGTTCTGCGCGGCCATCGCGTCGAAGAATTCGACTTCGAGTCGGCCAACCGTAAACAACTTCGCGGCAACATCTATCTGGCCAAGGTGACGCGCGTCGAGCCGTCGCTGCAGGCGGCGTTCGTCGACTACGGCGGCAATCGCCACGGCTTCCTCGCCTTCAGCGAAATTCATCCGGACTACTATCAGATCCCGGTCGCCGACCGGCAGGCGCTGATCGCCGAGGACGAGCGTGCGCAGCGCGCCGCCGATGCCGAGGCCGACCATCGCGCCGGACGCCGGCACGGACGCCGGGAACGCGGAAGCCACCGTCAGCGTGACGAGATCAAGAGCGAGCCGATCGACGCCGAATTCGAGACCGGCGCGATGGCGGCGGGGTCCGAGCACATGGCGCCGGCGGCCGAAGGATCGGACGCAAGCTCGCCGGCGGAGATCGCGGCCGAGCCGATGCCGCATGAGCACGCCGAGGATGCACCGCCCACCGCGGTGGCGTCGGAGACGCCGATCGATCTGCGGCCAGCTCGAATCGAGCAGCGCGGCCGAGCCGGTTCCGACCGGCCGACGACGATGCCCGGGCCGAAGAAGCCCGAGACCGACGGACATCGAGACGACGGACATCACGAGCGACGAGCCGCCCGCCGACGAAGCCGTTCGGATGAGGGCCACGCCGCCGAAGCGGGCGACCTCGCCGCCGCGACCGAGCCCGGCGCCGGCAACAACGTCACCGAGGTCAACGGCCACGGCGCCGAGGGCGAGGAGGAAGTGGTCGAATTGGTCGGCGGCGCCGACGCGATGGAGGAAGTGCCCGAGCGCATGCCGCGGCTGCGCCGGCAGTACAAGATCCAGGAGGTCATCAAGCGCCGCCAGGTGATGCTGGTGCAGGTGGTCAAGGAGGAGCGCGGCACCAAGGGCGCGGCGCTCACGACCTATCTGTCGCTCGCCGGCCGCTATTCGGTGCTGATGCCGAACACCGCGCGCGGCGGCGGCATCAGCCGCAAGATCACCAGCGCCGACGATCGCCGGCGGCTCAAGGAGATCGCGCAGGAGCTGGAAGTGCCGGAAGGCATGGGCGTGATCCTGCGCACCGCCGGCGCCGCCCGCACCAAGACCGAGGTCAAGCGCGACTTCGAATATCTGCTGCGGCTGTGGGAGACGGTGCGCGATCTCACGCTCAAATCGACGGCGCCGACGCTGGTCTACGAGGAAGGCTCGCTGGTCAAGCGCTCGATCCGCGACCTCTACAACAAGGACATCGACGAAATCCTGGTCGCCGGCGACGGCGCCTACACGGAGGCCAAAGACTTCATGCGCATGCTCATGCCGAGCCATGCCAAGAACGTGAAGCGCTACCGCGACACGCTGCCGATCTTCACCCGCCACGGCATCGAGAGCCAGCTCGACGCCATGTTCACGCCGGTCATGCAGCTGCGCTCGGGCGGCTACATCGTGCTCAACCAGGCCGAGGCGCTGGTCGCCATCGACGTCAACTCCGGCCGCGCCACGCGCGAGCACCACATCGAGGACACCGCGCTCAAGACCAACCTCGAAGCCGCCGAGGAGATCGCGCGGCAATTGCGCTTGCGCGATCTCGCCGGCCTGATCGTCATCGACTTCATCGACATGGACGAGAAGCGCAACAACCGCGCGGTCGAGCGCCGGCTGAAGGAATGCCTGCGGCACGACCGCGCCCGCATCCAGGTCGGTCACATCTCGCATTTCGGGCTGCTCGAAATGTCGCGCCAGCGCATTCGCTCGAGCGTGCTGGAAAGCTCGACCGAGAAATGCCCGCATTGCGGCGGCACCGGCCATGTGCGCTCGGTGTCGTCGGTGGCGCTGCAGCTCCTGCGCTCGCTCGAGGAAATGCTGCTCAAGGGCGCGACCCACAATCTCATCGTGCGCACGCGCACCGAGATCGCGCTCTATCTCCTCAATCACAAGCGCGCGCATCTGCGCGCGCTCGAGGAACGCTTCCGCATCGCCATCATGGTCAATGCCGATGCGACCATCGGCGGGCAATTGTCCTTCGTGATCGAGAAGGGCGAGCAGGTGCACAGCCTGGAGCAGGCGAAGGCGCTGGCGGCGCAATCGCCGATCATCGCTCCGGTCGAGGAGGACGACGAGGACGATTACGAGGACGACGAGGAAGCGCTCGAAGCCGAAGATGCCGAAGCCCGGACTTCCCAGTCCTACGGGTCCGAGGACGACGAAGCGCGTGATACAGCGGCTGCGTCCGACGAGGCGCGGCCCGAGGGCGAGCACGACCAAGGCCGCAAGCGCCGGCGCCGGCGGCGCGGCCGTGGCGGTGGCAGCGGCGAGGGCCGCGAAGGCCGCGAGGCGTTTCGGCAGGATCGTGACGGCGGGGCACCGCCGCGCGACCATGGTGCCGATCTCGCGGCCGCAACGGGCGAGCGTGGCGAAGGCGACGCGGACGAAGCGCAAGCGGCCGGCGGCGAAACCGCCGGCGAGCCGGGTGGCGACGGCGAGCGCCGGCGGCGCCGGCGCGGACGGCGCGGCGGACGGCGCAATCGGCGCGACCGCGACGGCGAGGGTGTCGCCGCCGAGCACGGCGACACGATCGAGCCGGAGCTCGCGCACGCGGTCGCCGACCTCGACCGCGACCACGAGCCGCAGCCCGAAGCATCGGTCGTGCACGTGCCGATTACCGAATCGCCGAGGGACATGCACGCAGCCGCCGACCCGGAGCCGCGCGAGGAGCGGCCGGCGCAAGCTGACGCCCATCACGTCGACGCTCCCCCTGCCCCTGCGCCCGCCGAGCCGGCGCGCCGGCGGTCGACCGTGCGCGAGCCGGCGCCCACGGCGTCGAGCGACGAAGGAACCAATGTCGCGCCGGCCTTCACGCCGCCCGCGCCACCGGCGGAGCCGGTCGTGTCGGGCCCGGCGGAGAGCGAGAGCGGCGATCGGCCACGCCGTTCGGGCTGGTGGAGCAAGCGCGTGCTCGGCAAGGGCTGAGCACGTCCGCACGCAGTCGAGCTCGCGCAGACTGCGCTCGACTGGATCGCGCGGCCGGAGAGTCGCCGATGAAAAGCGGCTGGGTCGAGAGCGAGGCGCAGGCGGCGGTCGAGCACTATGCGAGGCGCGGCGTCGGCCGCGATCTCGCGCTGCGCGTCTACACCACGCGCCTGCTCGGCCGCGATCCGAAGCTCGTGCTGCATGGCGGCGGCAACACCTCGGTGAAGACGACCATGCCCGACCTGCTCGGCGAGGAGGTCGAGGTGCTCTGCGTCAAGGGCTCGGGCGCCGACATGGCGGTCATCGAGCCGGCCGGCCTGCCGGCGGTGCGGCTCGACCGCCTGCGCAAGCTGCGCGCGCGCACGGCGCTCACCGACGAGGACATGGTGCGCGTCCAGCGCGAGAACCTGATCGACCCGGCGGCGCCGAATCCGTCGGTCGAGACCCTGCTGCACGCCTTCCTGCCGCACAAATTCGTCGACCACACCCATGCCAACGCGATCCTGAGCCTGGTCGACCAGCCCGACGGCGAGGCGATCTGCGGCGAGGTCTACGACGGGCGCATGGGCGTCGTGCCCTATGTCATGCCGGGCTTCGCGCTCGCGAAATGGCGGCCGACGTCTACGACGCCAAGCCCGACGTCGAGGGGCTGATCCTGCACAAGCACGGCATCTTCACCTTCGGCGAGAGCGCGCGCGAAGCCTACGAGCGCATGATCGCGCTGGTCACGCTCGCCGAGGAGCGGCTGCAAGAAGAACCGCAAGGCGGTGTTCGCGACCGCGCAGCTGCCGCAGGCGGTCGCGCCGCTCGGCCGCGGTCGCGCCGATCCTGCGCGGCGCGTGCAGCCTCGAGGACGACAAGATCGAGGGCGCGTGGCGGCGCCTGGTCCTCGACTTCCGCGCGACGCCCGGCCATCCTCAATTTCGTCAACGGCGCCGACATTCGCGCGCTACAGCCAGGCCGGCGTCGTCACGCCCGACCACACCATCCGCACCAAGAACTGGCCGCTGATCGTCGCCGCGCCGGAGAGCGGCAAGGCCGACGACGTTCAAGCCGCGGCGCACGCGGCGGTGACAGGCCTTCATCGAGCACTACCAGGCCTATTTCGCGCGCCAGAACGCGCGCGTCGGCGGCATCAAGAAGCCGCTCGATCCGCTGCCGCGGGTGGCGCTGGTGCCGGGCCTCGGCCTGTTCGGCCTCGGGCGCATCGAAGAAGGACGCCCGGGTCGCCGCCGACCTCGCCGAATGCGCGGTCGAGACCATCACCGACGCCGAGGCGATCGGCCGCTTCGAGTCGATCTCCGAAGCCGAGATGTTCGACATGGAATACTGGTCGCTCGAGCAGGCGAAGCTCGGCGCCGCGAAGGAGCTGCCGCTCGCCGGCCAGATCGCGGTCGTCACCGGCGCCGGCGGCACGATCGGGGCGGCGACCGCCAAGGCGTTCGCGGCAGCCGGCGCGGAGGTGGCGCTGCTCGACCTCGACGAGAGCGCCGCGAAGGACAAGGCCAAGGCGATCGGCGGCGCCGCGCTCGCGGTGCGCATGCGACGTGACCGACGCGGCTTCCGTGCGCGCGAGCCTTCGACCGGGTGGTGGAAGCCTTCGGCGGCGTCGACATCGTGGTCTCGAATGCGGGCGCCGCCTGGCAGGGCCGGATCGGCGAGGTCGACGAAGACGTGCTGCGCAAGAGCTTCGAACTGAACTTCTACGGCCACCAGCGCGTGGCGCAGGCGGCGGTGAAGATCATGCTGGCGCAGGGCACCGGCGGCTGCCTGCTGTTCAACGTGTCGAAGCAGGCGGTGAACCCGGGCCCGAATTTCGGACCCTATGGGCTGCCGAAGGCGGCGACGCTGTTCCTGGTGCGGCAATACGCGCTCGACTACGGCGCCGGACGGCATCCGCGCCAACGCGGTCAATGCCGACCGCATCCGCTCGGGCCTCCTCACCGACGCGTTCATCGCCGAGCGCGCCAAGGCGCGCGGCGTGAGCGAGAAGGACTATCTCAGCGGCAATCTGCTGGGCCGCGAGGTCACCGCCGACGACGTGGCGCAGGCGTTCCTGCACCAGGCGCTGGAGCTCAAGACCACCGGCGACGTCACCACCGTCGACGGCGGCAACATCGCGGCGGCGATGCGCTAATCAACCGGCCGTCGCATCACCGCTTGAGCCACTCGCCGATCCGCTCCACCGCCTCGTGCATCTCCGCGGCCGAGCCCGCATAGCAGAAGCGGATGAAGTGCTTGCCCCGCAGCGGATCGAAATCGACGCCCGGCGTCGCCGCCACGTGGGTCTCCTCGAGCATGCGCTTGGCGAATTCGAAGCTGTCGTCGCAGAAGCGCGACACGTCGGCATAGAGATAGAAGGCGCCGTCGACCGGAAGAATCTTCTCGATGCCGGCCTTCGGCAGGCCGTCGAGCAGGATGCGCCGGTTCTCCTCGTAACCGTGCTTCACCGCCTCCATCTCGGCGCGGCCGTCGAAGGCGGCCTCGGCCGCGATCTGCGAAAGCGTCGGCACCGAGATCGCCAGATTGCCCTGCAGGCGCTCGACGGTGCGGATGAGCGGCTCCGGCACCACCATCCAGCCGATGCGCCAGCCGGTCATGCAGAAATATTTCGAGAACGAGTTGATGATCACCGCATTGTCGCGAGAGCCGGGCGGCGGTCTCGGCCGCGAACGCGTAGTCGAGGCCGTGATAGATCTCGTCGGAGATGAACCTGATCCCCTCGCCCTCCGCGGCGTCGATGAGATCGCGCAACGCCTCGCTTGTCATCATGGTGCCGGTCGGGTTGGCGGGGCTCGCGATCAGCACGCCCTTGAGCGGCGCGCGCGCGATGCGCGGCGATCAGCATGTCGGGCGTGATCGCCCAGCGCGTCGCCTGCGTTGTCTCGATCGCCACCGGCTCGCAGCCGAGCGCGCGCAGGATATGCCGATACGGCGGATAGCCCGGCAGCGCGACCGCGACCCGATCGCCGGGCTCGAACAGCGCGAGGAAGGCGAGGATGAATCCGGCCGACGATCCGGTGGTGACGGCGATGCGCGCCGGATCGATCGAGATGCCGTAGCTTTCGCGATAGTGCCGCGCGATGCGCGCGCGCAGCGTCGGGATGCCGAGCGTCTCGGTATAGCTGCAGGCGTCCGGACGCGAGCGCGGCGCGCGCGGCCGCGAGCGCCGTCGCGGGCGCCGGTGCCGCCGGCTGCCCGACCTCCATGTGGATGACGCGCCCGCCGGCCGCCTCGATGCGCGCGGCCGCCGCCATCACGTCCATCACCATGAAGGGCGGAACGTCGCTGCGCGCGGAGGGCGCGATCAGCCGTCTCGCAGCGTCCAACATCGTCTCCAGGCCCTTGATGCCGCGTATAAATCCCGCCCCGCTGTCGCCGTATTTCTGCGGACTATCTGCGCCGTGGTGTTCCGCAACCAGACGTGATCGCAACCGCGTTGACCATGTTCGGACGCGCCACTAGGTTGCGCCGGAATAATGGCACGAAGCCAGCGGGGCTCCTCGAAACCAGCGGACCGAACCAAGCAGACATGACCGCAATCGAGAGACCTATCAGGACGCGGCGACCGACGCCAGCGGCGCGTGCGTCGCCCTCGTGACGGCGATGCGCGCTCGTGGGCGTCAGCGTTCCGGCGCAGGCGCAGCGCGGCCCACCGGTCATCCGCGACGCCGAGATCGAGCAGTTGCTGCGGGAGTATACCCAGCCGCTCCTGAAGGCGGCGGGCCTCGCCCAGCAGAACATCCAGGTCGTCATCATCAACGATCGCTCGTTCAACGCCTTCGTCGCCGACGGCCGCCGCATCTTCGTCAATGCCGGCGCGCTGATGGACTCGGAAACCCCGAATCAGATCATCGGCGTGCTCGCGCACGAGACCGGCCACATCGCCGGCGGACACCTGGCGCGCCTGCGCGAGCAATTGGCCGAGGCGGCGACGCAGTCGATCATCGCCATGATCCTCGGCGTCGGCGCGATGGTCGCCGCCAGCCGCAGCGGCAATACCGACATGAGCCAGGCCGGCGCCGCCGCCATCGCCGGGCCGACGCAGGCGATCCAGAATCCGCTGTTCGCCTACCTGCGCGCCCAGGAGGACCAGGCCGACCGCGCCGCCGTGAAATTCCTCACCGCCACCGGCCAGTCGGCGAAGGGCATGCACGAGACCTTCACGCGGCTCGCCGACCAGATGCTCTATCAGACGCGCTACATCAACCCGTACTCGCAGTCGCATCCGCTGCCGAGCGACCGCGTGGCGGCGCTCGAGGGGATGGCGCGAGCCAGTCCCTACTGGGACACGAAGGACCCGCCCGCGCTGCAGGCGCGGCACGACCTGATGCGCGCCAAGCTGTTCGGCTTCATCGAGCGGCCGGACGCGGTGGCGCGCCGCTATCCGCAGAGCGACACCAGTCTCGCCGCCCGCTACGCGCGCGCGATCTCCTGCCTATCGCTTCTCCGACCCGCGCGCGGCGATCGCCCAGATCGACGCGCTGATCCAGGCGCAGCCGCAGAACCCCTACTTCCACGAGCTCAAGGGCCAGGCGCTCGCTGGAAGCGGGCAAGCCGGCCGAGGCGATCGCGCCGCTGCGGCAGGCGATCACGCTCGCGCCCAATCCGGCGCTGATCCAGATCATGCTCGCGCAGGCGCTGATCGCCACGCACGACCGCGCGCGCGTCGACGAGGCGGTGACGATCCTGCAGAGGCGTTGACCCGCGAGCCGGAATTGCCCGATGCCTATAGCCAGCTGGCGATGGCCTACGGCCAGAAGAACGACCTGGCGCGCGCGGACCTCGCCTCGGCGCAGGCCGCCTTCATGCGCGGCGACATCAAGACCGCGCGCGAGATCGCGACGCGCGCCAAGACGCGTTTTCCGGTCGGATCGCCCGGCTGGGTCAAGGCCGACGACATCGCCAGCTACAAGCCGCCGCAGAACGCTCTGCGACGTTGATCACAGAAGGACGAACGACCATGACATTCTACCCGCGCCTCGCCGCCGCCGCGCTCGTCGCGCTTCTGCTGGTCTTGCCGGCCGCGGCGCCGGCGCGCGCGCAATCCTTCAACGCCGAGCAGCGCGGCGAGATCGAACGCATCATCAAGGAGTATCTGCTCAAGCATCCCGAGCTGCTGCAGGAGGTGATGACCGAGCTCGAGAAGCGCCAGGCCATGGCGGAGGCCGAGAAGCATCGCGACGCCGTCAAGCAGCACAGCGCGGCCATCTTCAGCTCGCCGCGCCAGGTCACGCTCGGCAATCCGCAGGGCGACGTCACCGTGGTCGAGTTCTTCGACTACAATTGCGGCTACTGCAAGCGCGCCATGACCGACATGATGGAGCTGATGAAGAACGACGCGAAGGTCAGGTTCGTGCTCAAGGAATTCCCGGTGCTCGGCGAGGCCTCGGTGCAGGCGGCGCAGGTCGCGGCGGCCGTGCGCATGCAGGACAAGACCGGCGGCAAGAAGTATCTCGAGTTCCACCAGAAGCTGCTCACCGGCCGCGGTCCGGTGGACAAGGCGCGCGCGCTCGCGGCCGCCAAGGAGATCGGCCTCGACGTCGCCCGGATCGAGAAGGACATCGCCGGCGATGAGGTCAAGGCCACGCTCGAGGAAAGCTTCAAGCTCGCCGAGGCGCTCGGCCTCAACGGCACGCCGAGCTACGTGGTCGGCAACGACGTCGTCATCGGCGCCGTCGGCCTCAACACGCTGAAGGAAAAGGTCAACTCCGCGCGTTGCGGCAAGGCGACCTGCTGAGGCGGCTTGCGACTGGGTTCAGGATTTTCGGCCGGGCTCGAGATCGCGCCCGGCCGAATTCTTTTCGAGCCGAATTCATTTGCGAGGCGCCTGCGCTTCCCCTTTGCGCCCAAGGTCCCTATAAGGCGTGGTCGCGAAAACGCGGGATCCCCCCGGCGCCGGACCGTCCATGGCGAATACCGTCTACGTCCTCAACGGCCCCAACCTCAATCTTCTCGGCACGCGCGAGCCGCAGACCTATGGCCGCGCGACGCTCGCCGACGTCGAGCAGCTCTGCCGCGAGGCCGCCGCAGCGCCACAAGCTCGCGCTCGACTTCCGCCAATCGAACCACGAGGGCGAGATCGTCGACTCGATCCAGCAGGCCGGCGCCGAGAAGGCCGCCGGCATCGTCATCAATGCCGGCGCCTATACCCACACCTCGGTCGCGATCCGCGACGCGATCGCGGCGGTCGCGGTGCCGGTCATCGAGGTCCACATCAGCAACATCTTCGCGCGCGAGAGCTTCCGCCACCATTCGCATATCGCGCCGGTGGCGAAGGCGAGCCTGTGCGGCTTCGGCGTCGGCGGCTATGCGCTCGCGATCGACGGACTGGCCGCGCTGATCGGCGCGCAACGCTAGGGAGCATTTTCGGGAAAAGTGGAAACCGGTTTTCCGTCCGAGAATGCGACAAGGTATAGAGACGAGCGGGGAGCACAGACGAGGACATGTCCGAACAGAAGCCCGCGATCGATCACGACCTGATCCGCGAGCTGGCGCGCCTGCTCGACGAGACCGGCCTCACCGAGATCGAGTTCGAGCGCGACGGCCAGCGCGTGCGGGTCGCGCGTCAGGTGCAGGTGGTCGCCGCCGCGCCGGCGCGCGCGATCGTCGCGGCGGATGCGGCCGCGCTCGCCGCCGGCGATGCGCCGATCGACCCGGCCAAGCATCCCGGCGTCGTCACCTCGCCGATGGTCGGCACCGCCTATGTCGGCCCCGAGCCGGGCGCGCGGCCGTTCGTCGAGGTCGGCAGCCGCGTGCGCGTCGGCGATACGCTGCTCATCATCGAGGCGATGAAGACCATGAACCAGATTCCCGCGCCGCGCGCGGGGACCGTGATCCAGATCCTGATCGAGGACGGCCAGCCGGTCGAGTTCGGCGAGCCGCTGATGATCATCGAATGAAATCGCTGCGCGCAAATCTCCCGGTCGGCGTTGATGAGTGATCGTCAGTCATGTTCGACAAGATCCTGATCGCAAACCGCGGCGAGATCGCGCTGCGCGTCCTGCGCGCCTGCAAGGAGCTCGGCATCCCGACCGTCGCGGTGCATTCGACCGCCGACGAGGACGCCATGCATGTGCGGCTCGCCGACGAGAGCGTGTGCATCGGGCCGCCGGCCGCGCGCGACAGCTACCTCAACGTTCCGGCGCTGCTCGCCGCCTGCGAGATCACCGGCGCCGACGCCGTGCATCCGGGCTACGGCTTCCTGTCGGAGAACGCGCGCTTCGCCGAAATCCTCGAAGAGCACAACGTCCACTTCATCGGTCCCAAGCCCGCGCATATCCGCCTGATGGGCGACAAGATCGAGGCCAAGCGCACCGCCAAGCGGCTCGGCATTCCGGTGGTGCCGGGCTCCGACGGCGGCGTGTCGTCCGACCAGGAGGCGATAGCGCTCGCGCACGACATCGGGTTTCCGGTGCTGGTCAAGGCGGCCGCCGGCGGCGGCGGGCGCGGCATGAAGGTCGCCCATGTGCCGGAGGAGCTCGCGCCCGCGCTCGCGACCGCGCGCGCGGAGGCCAAGGCGGCGTTCGGCGACGACGCGCTCTATCTCGAGAAATTTCTGGCGCGCCCGCGCCACATCGAGATCCAGGTGCTGGGCGACGGCCAGGGCCACGCCATCCATCTCGGCGAGCGCGACTGCTCGCTGCAGCGCCGCTACCAGAAGATCTGGGAGGAAGGCCCCTCGCCCGCGCTCAACGCCGCCGCGCGCGACGCCATCGGCGAGACGGTGGCGAAGGCGATGCGCGAGCTCAAATATCTCGGCGTCGGCACGGTCGAGTTCCTCTACGAGGACGGCAAGTTCTATTTCATCGAGATGAACACCCGCATCCAGGTCGAGCATCCCGTGACCGAGATGATCACCGACATCGATCTCGTGCTCGAGCAGATCCGCGTCGCCGCCGGCAGCAGCCTCGAGCTGACCCAGCGCGACGTGAAGTTCCACGGCCACGCCATCGAGTGCCGCATCAATGCGGAAAATCCGGTCTCGTTCCGCCCCTCACCGGGCAAGATCGTGCACTATCATCCGCCGGGCGGCCTCGGCGTGCGGGTCGATTCCGCCGTCTATCACGGCTACTCGATCCCGCCCTACTACGACTCCCTCGTCGGCAAGCTGATCGTCCACGGCAAGACCCGCGGCGAATGCCTGATGCGGCTCAAGCGCGCGCTCGACGAGTTCGTCGTCGACGGCATCGAGACCACGCTGCCGCTGTTTCGCGCGCTGGTGCGCGAGAAGGACATCATCGACGGCGACTACCACATCCGCTGGCTGGAGGATTTCCTGGCCCGCGGCGGGATGGAATAACTTCTCTACTCCATCTTCGCGCCGGTGGCCGCGATCACGTTCTTCCATTTCTTCTGCTCGTCGCGCGATCAGGGTCGCGAACTCCTTGGCGCCCGCCGGCGTCGGCGTGCCGCCGATGCGTCGCGATCTGCTTTTGCACCTCGGGCGAGGCGAGCGCCGCCATCGCGGCATCGTGAATGCGCGTGCGGATGCTCTCGGGCGTGCCGGCCGGCGCGATCAGGCCATACCAGCTGTAGGAGATGACGCGGGGAAATCCGAGCTCGGTCGTCGTCGGCACGTCCGGAACGAACGGCGAGCGTTCCGGGCTCGTCACCGCGAGCCCGATCACGGCGCCGGAGCGGATCTGCTCGAGCACGGCCGGCAAGTCGGGCAGCATCAGCTGCACGTGGCCGCCGAGCATGTCGGTGAGCGCCGGCGCGGCGCCGCGATAGGGCACGTGCACGAGCTTGATGCCCGCCTCCAGGTTGAGGAGCTCGCCGGCGAGATGCGTGGTCGTGCCCGATCCGGCCGAGCCGAAATGCACCTTGCCCGGGTTCGCTTTGGCATTGGCGATGAGATCGGCGAGCGTCTTGAAGCCGGTCTTCGGGCCGGCGGCGATCACGCCGCTCACGGTGGCGACGCGGGCGATCGGCAAGATGTCGCGCTCGACATTGTAGGGCACGTTCGTCATGAACGGCACCGAGACGAGCGCGCCCGGCCCGCTCAGCCCGATCGTGTAGCCGTCGGGCGCGGCCTTGGCGACCGCGTCCACGCCGACGGCGCCGCCCGCGCCGGCCTTGTTCTCGATGACCACGGTCTGTTTGAGCGTCGCGCTCATGACCGGCGCGATCGCGCGCGCCAGCATGTCGGCCGGGCCGCCCGGGGCGAAGGGCACGACGATACGGATCGTCTTCGAGGGATAATCCTGCGCCGCGAGCGGCGTCGGCAGTGCGAGGCCGAGCGCGAGCAGCGCGGCCGCGGTGATCTGCTTCAGCATGGAGTTGTTTCCTCCGCTCCCTTGGTGTTTCTGCGATGTGGGAGCCTGAGCCGTCATTGTTTCGGCGAACAGCTAGCTTGTCCAGGGTGGGCAGCGTTAGGGAACGCGCGGCAACGCGACGCTGTCCTCGACAATCACCTTGTCGAAATCGCTGACCAGGATTTCGACCCGCACGTTCCAGCGCCCGGCAACCGGAACGCGCAGGTCGTCGATCCGCCAGCTGTTCGCTCCGGCATGCGCGGCGCTCCGCCGCATCGGCTCGATGCCGGCGGCGGGATTGGCGAGCACGAGCGTGACCTCCTTGGCCGCGAGCGGTCGGAAGGCGCCGTCGAGCACCAGCACGTTGGCGCGCGCGCCCTGCCCGCCCTCGCGCTCGATCGCGATCTCGGCCATCGCCTTGTCGCCGTGGATATGGAACGAGATCGGCGCGTCGGCTCGCGAGCGCGCGCGGCGGCGGCGTGAAACGCCACAGCGCCACCAGCGCCAGGATCGCCACCGCAATCGCGAGCTCGAACGACATCGACGTGGCAAGCGGCCGGGCGGCGGCGGCGCCGCGAGCCTGCAACCTCGGCACCAGCCAATAGCGGTTGGCAGCGCCGAGCCCCAGCAGCACGGCAACGGCGGCGAGCTTGCACGCCAGCACCTGGCCGTAGCCGGTGGTCCACAGCGCATCGACGCGGTCGAGCTGCACGAAGGCGAGCCAGAGCCCGGTGGCGACGAGCAGCACCAACGGCAGCGGGATCACGCGCGAGAAGCGCGCCAGCGCCGCGCCATCCTTGGGCGACGCGCGCAGGCTCGCAGCGAGCGGCAGCAGCGACCCGATCCAGAAGGCGACGCAAACGCCGTGCAGGAACACGGCCGGTGCGTTGACGAAGCGCGGCGCGACGGTGCTGGCGTGGCCGCTGAGCGCAAACGCGAGCCCGACGCCGAGCAGGCCCGCAAGCGACAGGATGCGCGCGACGCGCACGGATGTCGCCGCGATCGCGAAGACGCCGGCGAACAGCGCGAAGGCCGCGACGATCGCGGTGAGCCCATAGGACGTTGCCAGCCCGGTTTCCCAGACCGCCTTCTCGCGCAAGCCCGCGAGCGGCAGCTCGAGCGCATCGAGCCCTTGCAGGCCGACGGACACCGGCACCGCGAGCAGCGCCGCGCCGAGCAGCACCAGGCACGCGGCATCCGCGCCGCGCGTTCCGCCGCCGATCCAGCTCCGAAAGAACGCGCCGCCGACGCCGACGAAGAGGCCGACATAGATCGCGACCTTGGCCGCCCACAGGGCGGCGCGCACATACCCGATCCGCGAGGCTGGCAGCGCCGATCGCGGGTTGCGCGCTCGGCGCGCCGATCGAGAAGACCACCGTGCCGCCGACCGGATGGCCGTCGGCCGAGATCACCCGCCAGCTCAGCACATGCGTGCCGCGCGCCATGGTCGCGGGCGCGGCGATGGTGACGGTTGCGTTCTCGGCGGCGCCGGGCACGAGCGCGATCGCCTCGCCGGCGGGGCCGATGAGGCGCATCACCAGCGGCGAGACCGGCTCGTTGAACGTCAAGGTGCAGCGCCGCCGGCGCCGTCGGCATGACAGCGCCGTCGGCGGGCTCCGCCTTGACCAGCGAGGCATGCGCCCACGCCTGCGACGTCAGCGCGATCAGCAGCGCCGCGACCGCCGCGATGCGCCGCGCGATCACGTCACGGCTTCGGCACGCAGCTTCAGCGCCGGCGCGGGCTCGGGATAGTCGCTGGCCGATTTGCCTGTCGGCGGGAATCTCGATCCAGCGATGGACGCCCTTCTCGCATTCCTGCACCACCGGGAAGTAGAGCATCTTGCCCGGCTCGAGGTCGCCGGCGAGGAAGCCGGTGACGACGAACTCGTCGTAGTGGGCGTCGGGCAGGTTGCCGCCGGTGAAGCTGACCTCGGTCACGCCCTCGGACAGCTTGGCGCCGTGGAAGTAGTTGTAGGTCTTGGGGTACTTGCCCTTGACGGTCTCGATCTTCCAGCCCGGCTTCGGCATCGGCTTGACCGCGATCATTCCGTCGGGAATGCGGACACGAATCGCAGTGGTGGCTGCTCTCTCGCAACCATGCGGCACCCGCAGCACCGCCTTGTAGGGCGCGCCGACCGGCGCTTCCTTGACTTCCAGGGTGACGTGGGCGGACGAAGCGGCAACGAAGAGGACGGCGCCGGCGGCGCCGAGCGCGAGCTCGCGAACCATGAGTGATCTCCGGAGTAGAGGCATGAACAGCGGGCGAAGCGCTCGCCCGCAGCGGTTACGGCAGGTTCATGCCGAGGCCGGAGGTGCCTGCGATAGTCCGGCGCGTATGGCGCCATGCGAGATGACGATGATGAAACGCGAAAATCCCGAGAGCTGCGACGTGGGCAGATATTGCGGTACCGCCACGCTCATCGCGTCGGGCGGCGCCAGGGCGGGCGCGGCGGTGGTGCAATACCGCAGCAGAGGTGCCGGACCTTGTTGGCGTCCGGCGCAGTCGTATCGGCCGCAGCGGCACCGTCCGATCCGCCATCCGATCCATGGCAGATGGCGCCGAGCGGGTCGAACGCCGCCATCGCGCCGGCCTGCGCGGTCGCAAAGCCCGCCAGGAAGGTCTGCAGCACGACCAGCCAGATCGCGAACAGGGCGATCGGGCGGGTCCGAGAGCGATAGATGGCAAAACCGGTTGGCACGAGTACCTCTCGCGTGGCACGTTAGCACACCATATCTGAAGGAATCATCCGTATAGAGGCGCCTTCCGGAATCCGTCGGCATGGCCAATCGCGAATCCGCCCTCATCGAGATCACGCCGGAAGTGCTGCTCAAGGCCTATGCCTGCGGCATCTTTCCCATGGCGGAGAACGCGGAGGATCCGGCGCTCTATTGGATCGAGCCGGAGATGCGCGGCATCATCCCGCTCGACCGCTTTCACATGCTCGGCGCGGCTCGCGCGCACGGTGCGCTCGGACCGTTTCACCGTGACCGTCAACCGCGACTTCGACGGCGTGCTCGACGGCTGCGCCGAGCCGCGGCCGGGCCGCCCGCGCACCTGGATCAATGCGCGCATCCGCATCCTCTATCGCAAGCTCTACGAGCGCCGCCATTGCCACAGCCTCGAGGTCTATGACGGCGACGACGCTCGTCGGCGGCCTCTACGGCGTCACGCTCGGGCGCGCGTTCTTCGGCGAGAGCATGTTCCACCGCGCGCGCGATGCGTCGAAGGTCGCGCTCGTCCATCTCGTCGCGCGGCTCAAGGCCGGCGGCTTCAAGCTGCTCGACACGCAGTTCGTCACCGACCATCTCAAGACCTTCGGCGCGATCGAGGTGCCGCGGCGGCAGTATCACAAGCTGCTGGAAGCGGCGCTCGTGGGCGAAGGCGACTTCGCCGCGCTCGGCACCAGGCGTCCGGTCACCGGCGCGCAGGCGCTCGCGCAGCTCGTCACGGATCGATCGTCGTCTTGATCAGCGTCGCGGCTTGATCAGCGCCGCGGGACGGTGCCCGGCGCGGCTGCTGCGGACGCTTGGGCGCGGCCGGCGGCCGCGCCGGCTGCGCGGCGGGTGGCGCGGCCTCGACCGGCGGCGCGGTGGCGACCACGGGGTTCTTACAATCCGTGAGCCAGACGTCGTAGATCGGGTGCTCGACCGCGTGCAGTCCCGGGCTCGACGCGAACATCCAGCCGGTGAAGATGCGCTTGACCTCGCCCTGCAGCGTCACCTCGTCGACCTCGATGAAGGCATCGGTGTTGGGCGTCTCGGTCGGCGGGCGGGTGTAGCAGATGCGCGGCGTCACCTGCAGCGCGCCGAACTGCACGGTCTCGCCGATCGTGACGTCGAAAGTGATGATGCGGCCGGTGATCTTGTCGAGGCCGGAGAACAGCGCGCCCTTGTTCGCGATCTTCTGCGACGGCGGCTCGACGATGACTTCGTCGCCGGGCTGCGGCGAGGTGTCGGAGGGCGGGCGCGGCCGGCGCCGCCCGGCAGCGCCGACGGCAGCGGCTGACCGGGCGGCACCGCCGCGGTGGTTCCGCCCGGCGGTGGCGGCAACGGTTGCGATTGGATGCCGCCGGTTCCGGGCGGGCCCGGCCGGCCGGCCTGCTCGGGATACTGCGGATCCTGATAACGCGGGTCCTGATAGCGCGGGTCCTGATAGCGCGGGTCCACGTTGCGCTGGTCCGGATACTGCGGATAGCCCTGTTGTTGCTGCGGGTAGCCCTGCTGCGGATAACCCTGTTGCGGATAGCCCTGCTGCTGCGGCGGGGGGCCGGGCGGCCGGCCGCCGGGCACGCTCCCGGGCGGGCGCGGCGGCGAGCCGAAAAGCGCCTCGAACGGATTGAATTGCGCCGCAGCCGGCAGCGCGCCGAGGACCAGGATCGGTGCGGCGGCAAGGCAGAACGTGCGAAGCAATCGGGCCATCAGGCGAAGTCCCGTTAACACGGGGAATACGGCGATTCAGAGGTCGGTATTCTGCTCGGCCATCGGAAAACAGTTGAAAATCAGCAGCATATCGCATGCTGCTCAGCGCTTACTACCGCCGGCCGATCCCCGGACTCCAGGCCTTGTAATCGCCGGTCGCCTTCGGCCGGCGGCCCTGGGCCAGCGTCGAGCCGGTCGGCCGGTGGGCGCCGGGCGTGCCGGTGAGGTTGGGCCGGTGCGGCTTCCACCACGGCCGCGGCGTGACCTTCTCCTCCGTCGGCGGCACGTCGAACGTGTGATGCAGCCAGCCGTGCCAGGACGGCGGCACGGTCGAGGCCTCGGCGATGCCGTTGTAGATCACCCAGCGCCGCTGGAAACCGAGCGTCGGATCGATCTTGCCGCCCTTGGTGCGGTAGTAGCGGTTGCCGAACTCGTCCTCGCCGACGAGCTCGCCGCGCAGCGACGTCCACAGCAGCGTGCCGAAGGTCGCCCCGTTCCACCAGGTGAAGAAGCGCAGGAGAAAAGTTTTCATCGGTTGCCACGGAAATACAGGGATCGGCGGCGCGTTCATGCCACCGTCGATCCGCGAAGTCCAGGACCCGCGGCCGGGCACCCCACGGCAAGGAGAGCGTTGCCGGCGGCTGGCGGGCGCGCCTATGGTTGTGGCCAACAAGCAGAAACAAAGCCGGGAGGAGAAGATGACGTCATTGCGTGTTCAATTCGCTATGGGGGGCGCGTTGCTCGCCGTCGCGTTGGTGTCGGCTGCCGTCGCCCAGTCCCCTGCCCCGCCCGCGCCGACCGCGGCCAATCCGTGGGTCATGGGCGCACCGTTTCCGGAGCCATCGGAGGAAGTGCTGGGCGCGACCGCCGGCGGCAAGCTCTACGTCTTCGCCGGCCTCGCGCCCGGCTGGAAGCCCAAGGCGCTGGCGTTCGAATACGACCCCGCATCCAATCAGTGGACGAAGAAGAAGCCGATGCGGCTTGCATCGCATCACGTCGCGTTCGTGGGCCTGGGCAACAAGGTTTATGCCTTCGGCGGCTTCACGTTTCCGGAGGCGGGTCCGCCCGGGTGGAATCCGATCGACAATGCCTGGGAATACGACCCGGCGACGGACGAGTGGAAGGCGCTCGCGCCGATGCCGACGAAACGCGGCGCCGCGGCCGCCGGCGTCGCCAACGGCAAGATCTACGTGACCGGCGGCGCCAACTCGCTGCCCGGCGTGACCGAGAACGGCATCCATCCCGCGCGTCCGCACAACGTGCTGCCGACGGTCGAGGAATACGACCCGGCAACGAACGCGTGGCGGACGGTGCGCTCGCTGCTGCTGCCACGCAATCACCACGTCGCGGTCGGCGTCGGCGACAAGGTCTATGCCATCGGCGGCCGCGTCGGCTCCGCCTTCATCTCCGGCACCAGCAACAATGTCGATCTGGTCGAGATGTACGATCCCGCGACCAACCTGTGGACGCCGCGGACGCGCATGCCGACGGCGCGCAGCGCGATCGGCGCCGGCGTCTACAACAACCACATCCTGGTGGCCGGCGGCGAAGGCCAGGACCAGCGCTTCCTGGCGGCGTTCAAGTCGGTGGAGGCCTACGACACGGCGCTCAATCGCTGGCACGTGCTGCCCTCGCTGGCGCGCCCGCGCCATGGGCTCGCGGTCGGCGCCATCGGCAATCGTCTCTATGTCGTGAGCGGCGACGGCCAGTCGGCGGCGAGCGGCATCGACCATTCGGCCGTGCCCTACAACGAGATCCTGCAAATGGATCTGGTCTTGAGGTGAAGCACCGTAGGGTGGGCAACGGCGTCTTCGCCGTTGCCCACGTTCGGTGTCGCCTCGAAAGCTACACGTGGGCAAACGCGCTCAGCACCGGCTGCATCCGTGGAGCGTCCGATTTTGCGCGTTTGCCCACCCTACGCACGATCGCGTCACGCCTGCCTTTAGCGCGTCACGATGTCCTTCTTCATTGGTCCGAGGATCGCGACCAATTCCTTTTGCTCCCGCTTGGGCACCTTGAACTTGTTCAAGGTCTTCCCGAGGTCCTGCACCAGCGCGTCGAAATCCCGGCTGCGGACGCCCATGCCGGCGTGCGCCGCCTTCATGCTCGCCCCGGTATAGACGCAGGGGCCGCCGGTGCCCTGGCAGATCTGCTCGACCAGGCGAGCCTTGAGCCGTCCGACATTCGCCTTCGCGAAGAACTTGTTGATACGCTTGTCGGCCGCCACGTTTGCGACGAAATCGTCGACCACGGCGACGATGGCGTTGTAGCCGCCGAGCCGCTCATAAAGTGACTTCTTCGGCGTGGTCGCGAGCGCGCTGGTGCTCGACAAGGCGAAGGCAAGCAGCGCGACAGCAACGGCTGACGAGCCGGCACGTACATTCATGGTGGTCCTCCAGCATCTCGGGTGAATGCGCGCGGGCGCGCGCGATTGGGCCTAAGTCAGTTCTGGAGGCGCGATGCTCCTCCGGAGTTTAGATACGGTCCAAGCTGCTGGGCGGTTGCGTCGCGAAGTCTGAGATTCGGCGCGCGGTAAGAATGTAAGGAAGGCGCGTCGACGTCAGCGAAAAAAATCCGGCGAACGAATCGCGCTGGTCGAGAATCGCGGAATCGGGATCGAGAATCGGTGCGAATGCCGCCCTGCCGGCATCGTGGTAGCGCCGGTCATGCATCGCCGGTTGCGGCGGACGGGCGTTGCGCGCGGCGACCGCCGGCGCAGCGTCACCTCAGGCACGGGTTCCGGCGCAAATTTTGTCGTTGACACCGATCCCGTGACAGCCGCGTGACGCGCCTGTGGATGACGCCCTTCCGAATCCCCCGCTCTTATCCGATACTTGCCGCATTGCACCTGAGTCGCCCCCGCTCTTCACAGTTAACCACGACATTTAGCGGTTCCTTTACTGGGACCATACTAAGCCTTGACGAGCGGCAAGGTCCGTCCTAGCTTTAAGGGGTTCGGCGCGAGTGGTTCTGGGTCCCGCCGGGCGCTCTCCTGAAAGGGTCTGCGTAACCGCTCCGTCACGCCGCCAGGCGCCGGAGAGAGGCTCTGTATTGCCTCAGGGATGGCGCCTGCATCGTGCCGCAACAAACCGGGCCACCAAAGGCTTGGGACAGGGCGTTAAACAGATCAACGAGCGGTGCGGACGCGGCCGGAGGCCAGGGCTGCGTCGCGGAAGAAGTGTCGGCGGCTTATATGTAGCGGGTGTTTCCCGCAGAGCCGTCGCGCCAACAATGCAAGGGGCAAAGACGATGCGGATCGAGCGGCGCTTTACGAAAGCTGGACAGTCACCCTACGCGGACATCGCCTTCCGGCTGACCGCGAGCGAGATTCGCAACCCCGACGGCTCGGTGGTGTTCCACGCCGACGATGTCGAGGTGCCCGACTTCTGGTCGCAGGTGGCCGCCGACGTGCTGGCGCAGAAATATTTCCGCAAGGCCGGCCTGCCCGCCCGGCTGAAGAAGGTCGAGGAAGAGACCGTCCCCTCCTGGCTGTGGCGCTCCGCCCCCGACGAAGCGGCGCTCGCCGCGCTCCCGGAGAAGGAGCGCAGCGTCGGCGAGCATTCGTCGAAGCAGGTGTTCGAGCGGCTCGCCGGCACCTGGACCTATTGGGGCTGGAAGGGCGGCTATTTCGATTCGGAGGAGGACGCCCGCGCCTTCTTCGACGAGCACGTCTGCATGCTGGCGATGCAGATGGCGGCGCCGAACTCGCCGCAATGGTTCAACACCGGCCTGCACTGGGCCTACGGCATCGACGGGCCGAGCCAGGGCCACTTCTACGTCGACTACAAGACCGGCAAGCTCACGAAGTCGAAATCGGCCTACGAGCATCCGCAGCCGCACGCCTGCTTCATCCAGTCGATCAACGACGATCTCGTCAACGAAGGCGGGATCATGGATCTGTGGGTGCGCGAGGCGCGGCTGTTCAAGTACGGCTCCGGCACCGGCTCGAACTTCTCGCGGCTGCGCGGCGAAGGCGAGCGTCTTGCCGGCGGCGGCAAGTCCTCCGGCCTGATGAGCTTCCTCAAGATCGGCGACCGCGCCGCCGGCGCGATCAAGTCGGGCGGCACCACGCGCCGCGCGGCGAAGATGGTGATCGTCGACACCGACCACCCCGACATCGAGCAGTTCATCAACTGGAAGGTGATCGAGGAGCAGAAGGTCGCGAGCCTCGTCACCGGCTCGAAGATCAACCAGAAGCACCTCAAGGCCATCCTGAAGGCCTGCGTGCTCTGCGAAGGCTCCGGCGACGATTGCTTCGATCCGGAGAAGAACCCGGTGCTGCGGCGTGAGATCAAGGCCGCGCGCAAGACCCACGTGCCGGACAATTTCATCCAGCGCGTGATCCAGTTCGCCAAGCAGGGCTATACCGAGATCGATTTCCCGGTCTACGACACCGACTGGGATTCGGACGCCTATCTCACCGTCTCCGGCCAGAACTCCAACAACTCCGTGCGCGTCACCGACGAGTTCCTCAAAGCCGTCGAGGCCGACAGCGAGTGGGATCTCGACCTGGCGCACCAAGCCCGGCAAGATCGCCAAGACCGTCAAGGCGCGTGAGCTCTGGGAGCAGATCGGCTTCGCCGCCTGGGCCTGCGCCGATCCCGGGCCTGCAGTACCACACCACGGTGAACGACTGGCACACCTGCCCGGCCTCGGGGCCGATCCGCGGCAGCAATCCGTGCTCGGAATACATGTTCCTCGACGACACCGCGTGCAATCTCGCGTCGATGAACCTGCTCGCCTTCCGCGATGAGAAGACCCGCACATTCGACATCGAGGGCTACGAGCACGCCGTTCGGCTCTGGACCGTCGTGCTCGAGATCTCGGTGCTGATGGCGCAGTTCCCCTCGCGCGAGATCGCGGAGCGCAGCTACGAGTTCCGCACGCTGGGCTTGGGCTACGCCAATCTGGGCGGGCTCCTGATGTCGACGGGCCTCTCCTACGATTCCGATGCCGGCCGCCAGATCGCGGGCTCGCTCACCGCGATCCTGACCGGCATCAGCTACGCCACCTCGGCGGAGATGGCCGGACTGCTCGGCGCCTTCCCCGGCTACAAGAAGAACCGCGAGCAGATGCTGCGGGTGATCCGCAATCACCGCCGCGCCGCGCACGGCGAGCGCTCGGGCTACGAGAAGGTGGCGACGCCGCCCGTCCCGCTCGACCACAAGGCCTGTCCCGACCCGAAGATGGTCGAGCACGCCAAGCGCGCCTGGGACCGCGCCTTGTCGCTGGGCGAGCAGCACGGCTACCGCAATGCGCAGGTCTCGGTGATCGCGCCGACCGGCACCATCGGCCTGGTGATGGACTGCGACACGACCGGCATCGAGCCCGACTTCGCGCTGGTCAAGTTCAAGAAGCTCGCCGGCGGCGGCTACTTCAAGATCATCAACCGCGCGGTGCCGGAGGCGCTGCGCGTGCTGGGCTACAGCGAAGCGCAAATCGCCGAGATCGAGGCTTATGCCGTGGGTCACGGCAGCCTCGGCCAGGCGCCCGGCATCAACCACTCCACCCTCAAGCAGAAGGGCTTCACCCCGGAGGCGATCGAGAAGGTGGAGAAGGCGCTGCCGACCGCCTTCGACATCAAGTTCGCCTTCAACAAGTGGACCCTGGGCGAGGACTTCGTGGCCAAGCTCGGCATCGCGCCGGAGAAGCTCGCCGATCCGCGCTTCGACCTCCTCTCCGCGATCGGCTTCACCAAGCGCGAGATCGAGGCCGCCAACGTGCACGTCTGCGGCGCGATGACGGTCGAGGGCGCCCCGCACCTCAAGGCCGAGCACTATCCGGTGTTCGACTGCGCCAATCCGTGCGGGCGCAACGGCAAGCGCTATCTCTCGGTCGAGAGCCACATCCGCATGATGGCGGCGGCGCAGCCCTTCATCTCGGGCGCGATCTCCAAGACCATCAACATGCCCAACGACGCCACGGTCGAGGACTGCAAGGCGGCGTACCTGCTCTCCTGGAAGCTCGCGCTCAAGGCCAACGCGCTCTACCGCGACGGCTCCAAGCTCTCGCAGCCGCTGCAATCGCAGCTGATCGCGGACGAGGAGGAAGACGACGACGTCATCGAGGCGTTCATCGAGAAGCCCGCCACGGCTCGCGCGTCCGCGCTCGCCGAAAAGGTCGTGGAACGCGTGGTCGAGCGCATGGTGATCATGCGCGAGCGCGAGCGCATGCCCGACCGCCGCAAGGGCTATACCCAGAAGGCGGTGGTCGGCGGCCACAAGGTCTATCTCCGCACCGGCGAATACGACGACGGCCGGCTGGGCGAGATCTTCATCGACATGCACAAGGAAGGCGCGGCGCTGCGATCGCTGTTGAACAACTTCGCGATCGCGGTCTCGCTCGGCCTGCAATACGGCGTGCCGCTCGATGAATATGTCGATGCCTTCACGTTCACGCGCTTCGAGCCGAGCGGGCCGGTGCAGGGCAACGACTCCATCAAGTATGCCACCTCGATCCTCGACTACGTCTTCCGCGAGTTGGCGGTGAGCTATCTCGAGCGCTTCGACCTCGCCCATGTCGATCCGACCGAAGGCGGCTTCGACGCGCTCGGCAAGGGCGTCGAGGAAGGCAAGCCCGGCGGCACGGCGACCAGATACGTGTCGAAGGGCCTCACCCGCTCGCGCACGGACAAGCTCTCGGTTCTGGCGGGGGGTGCGGTGACCGAGGCGCGCGGGCAATCCGGGGATGCCCGCGCAGCCACCCCCTCCAACGTGAAGGCGTTCAGCGGCCGCGAGACCCGCGCCGAAGTCTCCGGCACCGCCGCGCTCAAGGCCGAGCCGGAGCTGAGGCTCTCACCCGCGGAGCAGCTGGAGCAGCACGCCCTGCCCTTCACCAAGAGCGACGCGCCGCGCGATGGCCGCCGAGAAGCGCGCCGAGGCCAAGGCCAAGGGCTACGAAGGCGAAGCCTGCGGCGAATGCGGCAACTTCACGCTGGTGCGCAACGGCACGTGC
>CAWFLQ010000012.1:0-13729 GCA_963816745.1 uncultured Alphaproteobacteria bacterium | reverse complement strand
TGGCCGCGGCCAGGGCGCTGCCGAACGCCACGCAGGTCGCCGACCGTTGGCATCTCATGGAGAACGCCAGCCGCGCCTTTGTCGATGCTGTTCGCAAGTCCATGCGGCGAGATCCGTGCCGCGATCGGCGCCACAACGATCAATCCCAGCCTGCTCACCGCTGCCGAGCGTATCCAATATGAAGGTTACCTCCGCCGAGAAGAGGCCAACGCCGCCGTTCTCGGAATGGCCAAGGACGAGGCCTCGATCAAGGAGATCGTGCGCCGCACCGGACATAGCCGCGGACCTCTGTTCGTGAACGTGCTGCGCGGGCTCGGCGCTCGGATGTGGCGACCGCCGCGGTGGACCAGGAGCACCCGGCGACGCCGGTCCCCCTGCTCGACACCGTGCTGGCCGCCGACGTCGAGCGCGCCGCGCTGATCGCCGAGCTGGAGACCGCCGATCCCGAGCGATGGGCGACATCTACGCCCGGCTGATCGAGATCGACGCCGACCGCGCGCCCTCGCGCGCGGCCGAAATCCTCGCCGGCCTCGGCTTCTCCAACGACGACCTGGCCCGGCCGATGTCCGAGTTCTCCGGCGGCTGGCGGATGCGCGTGGCGCTGGCCGCCGCGCCTGTTCGCCGAGCCCGACCTGCTGCTGCTCGACGAGCCGACCAACTACCTCGACCTGGAAGGCGCGCTGTGGCTGGAGGCGCGGCTGCAGCAAGTACCCGCACACCGCCATGGTCATCAGCCACGACCGCGAGCTGCTGAACAACTCCGTCGACCACATCCTGCACCTGAAGGACGGCAAGCTGGACCTCTACACCGGCGGCTACGACGACTTCGAGCGACGCTCGCGCCGAGAAGCTGCGCCTGCAGGAGGCGACGCGCGTCAAGATCGAGGCCAAGCGCGCCCACATGCAGGCCTTCGTCGACCGCTTCCGCGCCAAGGCCTCCAAGGCCACCAGGCCCAGTCGCGCCTGAAGATGATCGCCAAGCTGCCGCCGATCGCCGCGGTGATCGAGGAGCGCGTCGCCCCCTTCACTGCTGCCCTCCCCGAGCGGCCGCTGGCGCCGCCGCTGCTGCGCTGGAGGACGCCACCGTGGGCTATGGCGGCACGCCGATCCTGCGGCGACCTGAACCTGCGGCTCGACATCGACGACCGCATCGGCCTGCTGGGCGTCAACGGCGCCGGCAAGTCGACCTTCGCCAAGCTGGTGGCCGGCGCGCTGAGCCGTGGAATCCGGGCCAGCTGCACCGCGACGGCCGCATCTGAAGGTCGGCTGGTTCCACCAGCACCAGATCGAGGCGATGGATCCCGCGACACGCCGCTGGAGATCATCCGCCGCGTCGCTGCCGGACGCCGCCGAAAGCCAGCGCCGCTCGCGGCTGGCCCAGTTCGGCCTCGGCTTCGACAAGGAGGAGACCACGGTCGCCAACCTCTCCGGCGGCGAGCGGGCGCGCCTGCTGCTCAACCTGGTGGCCATGGAGGCGCCGCACCTGCTGATCCTCGACGAGCCGACCAACCACCTGGACATCGACAGCCGCCGCGCCCTGCTGGACGCGCTGAACGACTACGAGGGCGCGGTGATCCTGATCACCCACGACCGCTCGCTGATGGAGCTGGTCGCCGACCGCTGTGGCTGGCGGCCGACGGCGGCATCGAGCCCTTCGACGGCGACATGGAGGACTACGCCCGCTTCGTCCTCGAGCGCGCCAAGGCGGGGATCCGGGCGCCTTCCCAAAATCTCGGTCACAGCGCCGCCCCGGCGCAGCAATCGGCAAAGCGCCAAAAGCGTTCGGCCGGCGCCGGCAGGTAAGGCGGACCCGGAGCAAGCGGCCAGGCCAGGTCGGTTGGAACTCGGGCCCCCCGTCCGCGTTCTGGAACCATGACCTTCTATCCGCTTCGGTCCTGGCTCACGAAATTCGGGGTATCGGCGTCTCATCCGACCGCTTTCCTGGTGGTCGCCACTTATGGGTCCCTTTGGCTCATACTTCCAGCCGCGTACGTTCGATTGGCATGCCGGCGCGGTATTGGCGACCTGGTTCATGACGCTCTTCATTCAGCGCGCGACGCATCGCGACACACAAGCCATTCAGGCCAAGCTCGACGAGCTGCTGCACGTCGATCGGCGCGCCCGCGACGAGCTGACGAAATCGGACGACAAGGATCCCGAAGAGATCGAGCGTCACCGGGATCTGGCCAGGGCAGGCGATTGATGCATATCGATGCAAGCGCTTTGAGCTGCTGCGATTTCATCCGGCGGCCAACGCGGTGGTGACCCGGCCAGAGATCTGCGAACGGGACGTTCGATTTGGGCAAACCGGCGGGCCTTGCCGGTCGAGTATCGCCCGCTCGTGAGCGACGTCGAGACCGACGTGCTCGTGATCGGCGCCGGCATCACCGGCGCGATGGTGGCGCAGGCGCTGGTCGCGTCCGGTCTGCGTGTGGTCGTCGCGGACAAGCGCGGGCCTGCCAAGGGTTCGACCACCGCCAGCACGGCCCTCGTGCAATACGAGATCGATACGCCGCTGGTCACCCTGTCGCGCAAGATCGGGCGGCGTGACGCCGTGCGTGCCTGGCGGCGCTCGCGCCTGGCGCTCGATGCGCTGCTTGCAACTTTCGGCGAGCTCGGCATATCCGACGTCGAGCGGCGCGATTCACTCTATCTTGCCGGCGACGTGCTCGACCCGGATGGCCTCGCGCGGGAGGGTGCCGCGCGACGTACGGCGGGCCTCGAGATAGGCTTCCTCGATCGCGCCGACTTGCGAAAGCGCTTCGGCATCAAGGCCGCCGCCGCCCTCATGGGCTACGGCAATCTCGCGATCGATCCGCGCAAGACGACGCTGGCGCTGTTGAAACATGCAGTCGCGCTCGGCGCCACAATCTACGCACCGACCGAGGTGGTCGATGTGGATGCCAGGCGGAGCGGCATCACAGCCGTCGCGCGCGATGGCCGCCGCATTCAATGCCGCCACCTCGTCTTCGCCACCGGCTACGAATTGCCGGACGCCGTGTCGAAGCGCGGCCACAAGATCACGTCCACCTGGGTGATTGCAACGGTTCGGCAACCGCGCCGGCTGTGGCCGGGACAATGCCTGATCTGGGAGGCGTCCGATCCGTATCTCTACGCACGCGCCAGCCCGGACGGGCGCGTCATTTGCGGTGGCGAGGATGAAGACGTCGAGGATGAGGCCGAGCGCGATGCGTTGTTGCGCGGGAAGACCGCGACGCTGCAGCGAAAGCTCGCGCGCCGCCTGCCGGGGCTCGATACGACGATCGAGCTTGCCTGGACCGGTTCCTTTGGCACGAGCACGACCGGATTGCCCACCATCGGCCAAATTCCGAAACTGCCCCATTGCTGGGCCGCGTTGGGTTATGGCGGCAACGGCATCACATACGCGCGGATCGCGGCCGATGTCATTCGCGGCGCGCTCAACGGACATCCCGACTCCGACGCCGATCTCTTCGATTTCCGGTAGACGGATCTCACGCGCCTCCATTTAGCGTGTAGCGCCCATCCTGCAGCCGTTTCAGCCGGCCTTGTTCATAAAGCTTGCCGAAGTCGCGCACGATCTCGCGGCCGTCGCGGGTGCCGAGCGCCGCCATCAGCTCGAGGAACGTCGCGGGCCCTGCCGCCAGCGCGGCTTCCAGCGTCTGGCGCGGACGCTGCGGCATCTTCGGCGGATGCGGCACCGTGAACTCGACGCTGTCGCCTTTGCCGAACGGCTTGGTGCAGTCGAAGCCACCCTTGGCGCCGGTGCGGCTACCCTGCAGCGAGGGATCGAGCGGTACGCAGCGGAAGCCCGAGGCGACGACGAAGTCGCGGTCGGCCTGGAAGCGCGTCGCCAGCGCCCAGTCGATCTGCTCGTCGGAGAACACGTCGATGTCGTCGTCGACCACGAACACGTGCTTGACGTCGCCGCTGGAGCAGAACACCGCGGCGATGGCGTTGCGCGCCTCGCCGGGATTGCGCTGGCGCAGCGAGACCCGCACGTTGTACATGCCGCCCGACGCCGCCGTGCAGCACACCGCCACCGGCTCGCGGATCGCCTGTTGCAGCACGTTCCAGATCGCGGCCTCGGTCTTGGCAGCGCCGAGTTGCGCGGTGTCGGTGTATCCGAGCCGCGCGCCGCCGATGCTCACGGTCTGGAACAACGCGTCCTTGCGCTTGGTGATCGCGGTGAGGTGGAACACCGGGTTGCTCTTGAGCAGGCCGTAGTAGCCGATGTATTCGCCGTACGGTCCCTCGGGCTCCACGTGCCCGCGCTCGTCGATATAGCCTTCCAGCACCAGCTCGGCATCGGCCGGCACCTTGACGTCGACCGTCACGCATTTGACGACAGGCACGGGCGCGCCGCGCACCGCGCCGATCACCTCGAGCTCGTCCATCGGCGGGGTCGATGCGATCGCCGCGAGAAAGTCCGTGGGATGGCTGCCGACGGCGAAGGCGACCGGCATGCGTTCGCCCTTGGCCACCGCGGCCTGATAGAGCGCGCGCAAGTCGCTCGGGGCGACGAGATCGATGCCGGCGGCGCGCGGACCCCGCAGCATCATCCGGCGGCAGCCGATATTGGTGGTGCCGTTCTTCGGGTCGCGCGCATAGTCGATGCTGGCGGAGATATAGGGCGCGCCGTCGAGCCCGTGCTGCAGGTGCACCGGCAGTGTCGTGAGGTCGGCGTCCTCGCCGGTCAGCACGACCTCGTGCACCGGCGCCTGCGACGAGGGTACCTCCACCGGTGCCATCGGCCGCCGCAATCGTTCACGCAGCGCGGCGGGAAAACCGGCTTCGTCGGTATCGAGCGCGGCGGCGAGCCGGCGCCGCGTGCCCATCACGTTGCCGACGAGCTCGGTCTTCTCCGGTCCGACCGAGCGGAACCATACCGCATTGGGATTGCAATCGAGCACCGACGCGACATCGATGAGGTCGATCGGATCGTCGTGCACGGTGCATTCGCCCTGCTGCACGAGCTTCTCGACGAAATGGCGCAAGCGGAATTTTTCGGTGTCGGCCTGGGTCATGAAGGTGCGTTCCATCCTTTTGCGCCGAGAGCTTACCCTATGCGGCGGGGACCACGCGATAGCCCTGGCCGTCCTTCTCCACTCGGCCCAGCCCCGGGAACGGATGGTGATAGGCCTGCACCGGCATCTTTTCCGCGGCCAGCATGTCGTAGACGCGCCGACGCGTCGCCGCGGCCTGCACCGGGTCCTGGTCGAACCAGCCCTGCCAGTCCGGATTGCGGGAGAACACCACAAAGTGGTTGTTGACGTCCCCTTGCACGAACACCCGGGCTGCGCCGGAGGCGACCACGAAAGAGGTGTGGCCGATGCTGTGGCCGGGGGTGCCGACCGCAGTGACGCCACTCGCGACTTCGTCGTTCCAGGCGTAGCGCGTGACCTTGCGGCCGAGCGCGTCGAACACCCGGCGGTTGTTGTGGAACAGCTCCGTCATGCGGCCCTTCGGGGCGCGGCTCATCTCGCCGTCGTCCATCCAGAATTTCCACTCGGCTTCGGGCACCTTGATCTCGGCATTGGGGAACGCCGGCTTGCTGTCGGCATCGAGCAATCCGTTCACGTGATCGGCGTGGAAATGCGAGATCACCACCAGATCGATCATGTCGCGGCCGATGCCGGCAGCGGCGAGATTGTGCTGGAGCCGGCCGCGCTCGCCCTTGCTCTGCGCGAACGCCGCCTCGCCGTTGCCGGTATCGATCAGCACGCGCCTGCCTGATGTCTCCAGCATGATCGGCGCATAGGTGTTGCGCATGTGATCGGTCGGCAGGCCCGCGGCCGCGAGGGTGGCGACGAGGTCCTCCTTGGTGGCGTTCGCGAGGTAGGTGTCGGGCGACGCGATGCGGAAACCGTCGGAGAGCACCGTCACCGCGATGTCGCCGAGCTTGTAGCGATGAAATTCTGCCGTCACGTCCGCTGTCTCCGGGTGTTGACCATGGGATGTCGGTAGCCGCAATCTCCACCCATACAGGAGGAGCGCCCATGCTCAAAGTGTTCGGCGCGGCGATGGCCGCCGTGCTCGCAGTGTCCGGCCACGCCGTCGCGCAGACCTATCCGGCGCGGGCGATGACGATGGTGATCCCGTTCGCGGCCGGCGGCCCGACCGACGTGCTCGGCCGCATCGTGGCGGCGCGCATGAGCGAGATTCTGGGCCAGCAGATCATCGCCGAGAACGTTCCCGGCGGCGGCGGGCAGGTCGGCTCCAAGCGCGTCGCCGATGCGCCGCCCGACGGCTATCTGATGGGGCTGGGCACCGTCGGCACCCATGCCCAGGGCCAGACGCTCTATAAGAAGCCGCTGTACAACTCGGCGACGGACTTCACGCCGGTGGTGCTGATCGCCGATCTGCCTATCGTGCTGGTGGCGCGCAAGGAACTGCCGGTGAAGGATTTTCGGGAGTTTGCCGACTACGTCCGCAAGAACCACGCGAAGATGTCCTACGGCACCGGCGGCACCGGCGCGGCGCCGCATCTCGGCTGCATCCTGCTCAATCACACGCTCGGCACCGACATCACGCACGTGCCCTATCGCGGCTCGGCGCCGGCGATGCAGGACCTCATGGGCGGGCGAATCGATTTCACCTGCGCGGGCATCACGACTGCGAAGCCGCTGATCGATGCCAATTCCCTCAAGGGGCTGGCAGTTTTCAGCGATGTGCGTTCGCCGGCCATGCCCGACCTGCCGACCGCGGCGGAGCAGGGCGCCAAGGTCGAAGCCTATACCTGGAACGCGATCTTCCTTCCCAGAGGCGCGCCAGACGCGGTCGTGCGAACGCTCAACGCGGCCGCGCGCGAGGCCATGACGACGCCGGCCGTGCGCGACAGGCTCGCCGGCCTCGGCGCCCAGGTCGTGCGCGACGACCAGGCCACGCCCGAGTATCTCGGTCGGTTCGTGCGCAGCGAGACCGAGAAATGGGCCGGGCCGATCAAGGCGAGCGGGGTGTCGATTGATTGACTAGGGAACGCCGTAGGTATTGTCGATGCGGTCCCAGCGGTCGTAGTGCACCACCGATTTGAACTCCTCGAAGCTCATGCCTTTGTCTCTTAGTGAGAAGGTGCCGGAGCGCATGTCCGCGAGCACGGTCTGCATTGCCTTGGCCGCGTGCATGATGGTCTCGAGCCCGAAGCAGATCGCGTTGAAGCCGAGCTGCTCGAATTCCTTGATCGACAGGATCGGCGTGCGCCCGCCGACCAGCGGGTTGGCGAATTGCGGCACGTCGAAGCTCTTCGTCAGCTTTTCGAGCTCGGCGATGCTTTCCGGCGCCTCGACGAAGATCGCCTCGGCTCCGGCCTCGATGTAGCGTTCGGCGCGCCGCAGCGCCTCGTCGAAGCCGAGCACGGCGCGTGCGTCGGTGCGCACACATATCAACGTCTCCGGATTGAGCCGCTCCGCCATGGTGGCCTTGATTTTTGCTTCCATCGCCTCGGCGGGAACAACCTTCTTGCCCGCCATGTGGCCGCAGCGCTTGGGCCACGCCTGATCCTCCAGGAACACCGCGCTCGCGCCCATGCGCTCGTAGGTCTGCACGGTGCGCACGGCGTTCTTGACGTCGCCGTAGCCGTCGTCGATGTCAACGAGCACAGGCACGTCCGCCGCCGCGATGATGTCGCGCACCGCCGCCGCGATGTCGCTGAAACCGGCGAGGCCGATGTCGGGGACGCCGTAGCGCGCGCCTGCCACGGGAAAGCCGCCGACGAACATGCAGTCGAAGCCGGCGCGCTCGATCAACAGCGCGCTGAGCGCATCGTAGCCGCCGGGGATGACGAGCAGCCGCTTCTCTGCAACGGCGCGGTTGAGAGCCTGGCGAAAGCTCGAACGAGGATTCATGGAGTTCTCCCTGCCGCGACATGCGCGCCCAAGGAGCGAGCGCGGCCGACACGCGTCGGCCGCTACGATATCACGGGACGGGATTTTCCGACTGGGCGACCCGCTCGGGCGCCTCGACCTGGAACGGCAAGCTATGGTCCAGGGACCGGCCGGTCAGATTGTCGTTCAATCTGAACGAGACCACGTACATCCCCGCGGCCGGCACCTTGACGGAGAAGTTGACGAACACCTTGCCGAGCGTCTGTGGACTGCTGTGCTTGAGGGACATCAGATTCTTCTTCTCCACGACAACGCGTCCGTCGGCCCCGGTCACCTTGATGTCCGCCGTCGCGTCGATCTGGCTGGCGCCGGTCCGGTCGACAGCGACGAAGCCGGTCGGCTCCACGTACAGCCGGACGTCCTCGCCCAGCTTGAATACGGCGTTCGGCCGCGGCTCGAATTGGCCGAACTTCTCGACTTTTGCGGTCACGAACGACACTCGCGCAATTCCCAGGGACTCGGCGCCGGCGCCGGCAAGCGAGCCGATCATCAGCGCAAGCGCGGCAAGCGTGACGGTGCGGATAGTCCTCATTGCGGCCTCCATCCATATCGCGTGGCTGGGCAGATCGCCCTCGATGGCCGGGATCATGGGAGGGGGGCCGCGGTCGCGCTGTGACCGCCGTCACAGGCCGGCGTTTTGGACACTGGCGCCGCGGCCGCCGGAATTGTACGCTCGGTCTCAAACAAGACAAAATAGCTGACGGGAGGACCACATGAAGCGTCACCTCGCACGCGCGCTCGCCGTGCTAGTAGCGGCCATGTTCGCCTCGGCCGCGCCCGCCGCCGACAAGCTGCGCATCGGCAAGGCGGTGCCGTTCGCCTGGACCTTCACCCCGATCGAGGTCGGCATCGACGCCGGCATCTTCGCCAAGCACGGGCTCGAGCTCACGGTGACGGGCTTTGGCGGCGACGCGCGGATGCAGCAGGGCCTTGTCTCCGACAGCATCGACATGAGCCTGGGCAGCGGGCCGGGGATGGGCTTCCTTGCGAAGGGCGTGCCCGCGAAGGCGGTCGCGGCCATGGCCGGCGCGCCCATGAACATGAGCATGGTGGTGTCGTACGATTCACCGATCAAGACGCTCGACGACATCAAGGGCAAGAAGATCGGCATCACCACGGTCGGCTCGCTCACGGATTGGCTGCTCAAGCGCGTGGTCGCGGACAAGAAGTGGGCGCCGGCCGACGTGACAGCGGTGACGGTCGGCGGCATGGATTCCACCAAGGCCGCGCTCAAGACCGGCCAGATCGACGGCGTCGTGATCGCGCTCGAGCTGGGCTATGCGCTGGAGGCGGCGAAGGAGTGGCGGGTGGTGTCGCTGCTCGCGCCCTTTGCTCCTGACTTCCACACCCACGTGATCTTCGCGCGCGACGAGCTCATCGCCAAGAAGCCCGAGCTGGTGGAGCGCTTCCTGCGCGGCTGGTTCGAGACCATCGCCTTCATGCGCGCCAACAAGGAGCGCACCGTCGACATCACCGCCAAGGTGCTCAATCTCGACAAGGCGGTGATCTCCCGCGTCTATGACGAGCAGATCAAGATCTTCACCGCGGACGGCCGCTTCGATCCGAAGGCGCTGGGGGTGCTACGCCAGTCGCTGGTGGAGATGGGCATCCTGCCTCAGGTCCCCGCCGACGACGTGATGTTCACCACGCGGTTCCTGCCGGTGAAGTATTAGCCGCTTCGCCGAACGGCCGCCTTTCGGTCTTTGCATCTGGTAGAGTGCGGAACGTTCGAGTTTCGCCGGCGTTGAATCGCGTTCGGTCAGACAATGGCCGTCAGGGTGCGCCCCAATGAAGCTTTTCGAATGCCAGAACTGCGGGCAGCCGCCCTATTTCGAGCACGCCACCTGCGACAGCTGCGGGCTGCGGCTCGGCCATTTGCCGGAACGGGGGATCGCTAGCGCGCTGGAGGAGGCCGACGGCGCGTGGCGCGCGCTCGCCGTGCCGGGTGAGCGCTTCCGGCTTTGCGCCAATGCTCAGCACAACGTCTGCAACTGGCTCGTGCCCGCCGGGGACGAGGAGACGTTCTGCACCGCTTGCCGCCACAACCGCACCATTCCCGATCTGACGAACCCCGAGAATCTCGAGCACTGGCGCAAGATCGAATTCGCCAAACGCCGGCTCTTCTACACGCTGCTGCGGCTGCGACTGCCGCTGACCACCCGGCCCGAGGACCCCAACGGCCTCGCATTCGACTTCCTCTCGGACCCGGTGGGGTCGGCGGCGGGGAAGGTGCTCACCGGACACGCCAGCGGTCTCATCACGCTCAATGTGGCGGAGGCCGACGACCCCGAGCGCGAGCGCCAGCGCAAGTCGATGGGCGAGCCCTATCGCACGCTGCTCGGCCATTTCCGCCACGAGATCGCACACTATTATTGGGATCACCTGGTCGCCGATACGCCGGCGATCGAGGAGTTCCGACGGTTGTTCGGCGATGAGCGCGAAGACTACCAGGCGTCGTTGCAGCGCTACTACGCGCAGGGCCCGGCGCCCGACTGGGCGGAGCGGTTCGTCACCGCCTATGCCAGCTCGCACCCTTGGGAAGACTTCGCGGAATCCTGGGCGCACTACTTCCACATGGTCGATACGCTCGAAACCGCGTTCGCATTCCGGCTGCGGCTGCGCCCGAGGGTGAAAAGTGCCGACCTCGACGCGGTGATCGATTTCGACCCGCATCTGGCGGAGATGGACCGCATCATCGACGCCTGGCTGCCGCTGACTTTTGCAGTCAATTCGATCAACCGCAGCATGGGCCAGCCCGACCTTTATCCGTTCCTGCCGACGCCGCCGGTGATCTGGAAGCTGAGCTTCATCCACAATCAGATTCACGCCGTCAGCTCGCACCGGCCGCAGGATTCCGGCGGCGATGCGCTGCGGGCCATCGTCGCCGGGCTCAAGCGCTCGGTCGGCTCGCCACAATCGACGAGCTGAAGTTTTTCATTTATATTATCAATGGCTTAGTCTGGATTCGGACGCGAGAATGACCGAGACTCGGCGAGCACGTCTAGGTTAATATATATTTTAGTTGCTACCATTGCTTGTATACGGGGGCGCATTGCATTAGGATACCTGCCGAGCACCGCACGGGCGGGGTTCGCAGGGAGTGTTCCATGGCGAGCGCACCGAAACGACCGAAACGAGTCAGCATCTTCATCAGCTATGCTCGCGAAGACAGAGAACTGGCATCAAGCGTCGGAGAAGAGTTGCTGCAATTGTTTTCGCTTGCTCCCGTCAACATCTTCCGCGATGTGGGCATTCCGGAGGGCACCGACTATCGAAACGAGATCGACAATGCGTTGGATACCGCGGATATTCTCCTGGTCCTGTTAACGGATCGGCAAAAAGCGTCCTACTCTTATCCGGGATATGAGGTCGGTTATTTCAAGAAATCCATCAAAGGTCGCCCCAAGATTTTTGGAGATCACGAGCGCATCATTATTCCCGTCTGCATAGGAACGAATAACCCTGAAACGATGCACTATATTCAAAGCATTCAGATCGGCAGCGATCAGGTCTTCAAGATTCCCGAGCCGATTGCGAAAACGGAGAGCACGCCGGAACGTCCATTGGCGCCCGAACAGAATCCCGTATACACATTGTTGAAGCGGATCACCGACATCGTCATGGACGTTGTTGGGAATCAAATCCCGGCAAAAAATCGCGAGGCCTTTGTTGACGTCAAGGTGCCGGACTCGGCGGGGCGCCTGTACGGGATCATTTGCGCATACCTGCAGCGACGCGTTTCGTCCGAGACCTTTCCGGAGCGGAAGATCGTCATTCGCACCGACGCGCCGCCGGAAATTCGACCGGATGGTGCCGACTTGTCGAATGCGACGGTCGAGTTGCGCGGCAATTCGTTTCAGATATTCGGTTTTCCGGAGGAGAAGAACCGTGAGTTCACGTGGACGGAGTTCGGCAACAAGATACCGTCCGAATTCGGTGGCACCTGGACGGAGGGTATCAGATCGCTCGTCAGGAGCACGGTGCAGGGCGGTGAGGACAACTATCACGTCGTCTCGTCGATCAAAGGCGACAAGGCGTTTCGGTTGTTCGTTTCCAGAATAGTGACGTACGTCAGCAAGAAGACGGAAATTCATATCTATATCGTTCAGATGATCGTTCGTCAGTACGGTGACCCGCTTACGACCCGTCTATTGAGTGCGATATCGATCGGTCTGCGATTCAGGTTCTTGTTGCTCGAGCGCGACAGCAAATTCAATCCGGACAACCTTGAACTTCCGCTGGCCATCAATTTGTCAGCGGAGCCGGATGTCCTGAAATCCCTGACAAGAGAGTTGCTGGGACAAATGGATCTCATCTTGCGGGATGCCACTGAGGCAAATCTATTGGACCCCAAGCTGCTGAAGCTGATCTGGGGCGAGGGCGCGGGCGAGCGGGTCCAGCAAATGATGCTCGCTTGGGAAGAAACTCGATTGAAACTTTACTCGGCTGCGCAGCAGGTGCTGAGCTCCAACGAGCTCGACTTCAGCCAAAAGAAGAAGCTATTCATCGCGGCCCTTCGCAATATGAAGGCCGAGACCGAGACGTTGAATCGCGAGTATACCCTGCGCGCACTACGCGCGGTCGGTGGTCAGATCGAAAAATCGCCTGTGGACGCGCCGCGAGACAAAACTGAAAGCAAAATATTTGCGACTGCCGTTTAGATCGACTGCCGCCTCGCTGCTGAAGCTCTTGCCGTGCAAGCTCAAGCCGCAACCAGGCGGAAGCTTTCCCAGACCGTGGGCGCCTTCGCGAGCACGTTCGGCCAGCCACCGGCGCGATGCTGCTGCCCGGGCTCGATCGGCCGGCCGCCATAGGCGAATTCGGCGCCCTCCGCCGCGAACGGATACGGCGACAGCTCATAGACGCCGGCACTGCGGGGCCGGATCGTGATCGTGACGTCCTGATCGGCGCTGAGCGGCACATGATCGAACTTCAGCTCGCCGCGCTCGCTGGCGTGGATGCGGTTGAAGTACAGCGCCAGGAGGTCGAAGAATTGAAGCTGCTTGTAGTTCTGAAAGACGTGACGCTCGTCGAGCCAAGGGGACGTCAGCGCATCCTGGGCGAGCCGGTCCTTGAGCTCCTTCTGACGCGCCAACTCGCCGTCGAGCATGCGTTCGGCCAGGGGCCGCTGGTGCGGCGCTATCCTGTCGATCAGCACCATGTTGGAGAGGCCGTAGCGGCCGTTATAGAGCCCCCAACTGTGCATGCTCGACAGTAGGCCGCAGTACGCGTGATGCTTCTGATTGAGCTCGGGCGACTGCCGGCTGGTGACCGTGATGTATTCGGCGGGGGTTTCCACGAGATTGTATGGGAGGTCGGTCGCCGGGTCGGTCACGGGGTCGCGATCGAATTCGGCCCAACCGGCATCGTGGTGCAACACGATGTAGGATACCAGTTCGAGCGGATCGGGTGCCTGAAACCGACGGTTTCCGAAGGCCCGCGCGAACTGATGCGCCAAAGCGGTGTGCTCGTGCATCATGATCGCAAGCCGGGAATGGCCGATGGGAGCGGTCTGTATGATCATGGTTACCGGCCCTCACCGCGGCTGGAGATAACGGTACGCAACGAAAGCGACCGAGGAGCGTTATATCTCAGCGCAAATGAAGCCGTATGTGAATGACCCAGGGTAATGTCGATGGCCGCAGCGGGCTCTGAGCGGGGAAGGCTGCCGCGGGAGTCGCCGATGGATTTCCACCACGAGCAGGTGCTGTTGGGCGATGTCGGCGCCACGAATGCCAAATTCGCCCTGCTGTCGAATGGTGTGGTGGGTCCCATCAAGTATTTTACCGTAGCCGAGTTCCCCCGCTTTACCGACGTGCTCACTGCCTTCCTCGACTGCGACGGTCGGCCATTGTCGGTCCGCGCGG
>CAWFLQ010000011.1:0-363487 GCA_963816745.1 uncultured Alphaproteobacteria bacterium | reverse complement strand
GGTTGTGCGCTCCCGCGTCGTGACGGCCGGCAATGACGAAGCTCGAATGGAGCGAAGTGAAATTCCGGCGACGGACGGAAGGCGCAGCCGAACTCAGCGTTGGTTTTCGGCGCACGCGATGCTCGGCTCGGGCTCTGGAATTGGACAACCTCCGGACCCGCGAGGAAGCAATCGCATTCACGTCGATTTATCTTCACGTTATTGATAAAAAGCTTGCAAGGCGTCATGAGCGCCCCTGGGTCAGCCCGGTGCGGCAACCCTGTCGTGTGTCCAAATTCGTGGGCCCATAAGATGGGGCGTATGACCAGCACTCTTTGAGTGACGATCATCGTTCTGGGACCGCTGCGTCGCCATCCGCATCCTTTGAAATCTTCACCGGGAGCGGCTTGTGTCCTGCAGAACGTGATCTTCCTGACAACCTTAACGTGACCCGCCTCGCGATGGACTGCCTCAAGATCATCTTCGTTGGATATATCTTTTGGCGTGCCGGGTGCGAAGAGTTTGATTGGACCATTCAGTTTCAATGTCACGTTGCAATCAATTCCACTTCTGTGTTGCAGCAGTTTCGACGCGAGCCTCAAGATTGTTCTGGCTTTTGTCTCGGTCAACCGAGGCCGCACGTCCTCGTGAGCACTGACTGTCAATGCGTGCTCTTCTGCCACGGCTAGCTTGATAGACAGCAACAGACCAAGGCATACGATCACTATGATGCTTTGCATATCTGTCTCCTGCGCTGCCACTGGAAAGAAAGTGCTGACGCGTGGGCGCATTTACTGATGTACCGCGCCCACGTTTCGTGCGGCGGTCTAGTCGATCACTACGTCAGAGTTGCCGCGCCCCCTTCCTGACCAAGCCTGAGTCGATTGGTAGCGGCGAGGCCAGACGCGGCGCGGCGGCGCCAAGTCGGGGCCGCGATTGTGGTTTCGATGCGAGGTCTCGTGGTCGATGGCAAATCCAATTGCTCAAGCCATCCGCCTCGCACCACGGCCGTGAAGACGGCCGAGACCGGGTCAACACGCAACGCATAGCGATGGCTCCAACTCAGGGCCACACAACCGGAATCGGACCTAGCCAAGTGGTCTATAGGCTTTACGTGAGCGTCTCGTCGTCCGTTTACGTTTACTACGTTTACGTTTACTAGAGGACTGTTGTCCTTCTTGTCCTTCTTGTCCTTCTTCTTCTTCTTCCACAAGGGCTATGATCGAGATCGGAGTAAGAGCGCCATCTATTATTTCTCTGATGTCCTTTTTTAGTTTGGCTCGCTGCTTTTTGGTTCTTGCCCTTATTCTCTTGTAAAGAACCAGTTCACCTTTGCCGCCCATGGCTGCACCTCGTTATAATTCGACCGTCAGACCGGCAGTGACGCGGAGATTGCCGAAATTGGTCGCTCGGGCTGCATCATCATCTGCTCAAGCACCTGTTGGAAATCTCGAAGCAGGCGATCGATAGTCTTGGTGCCGAACAGATGCGGCTTGTAGACACATGTACCCACCAGCCCCTGGGTACTTTCGCGCAACATTAATGTTACATCAAATGTCGTTATGGTCGCCAGGGGTAACAGCATGCTTGGATCAAGCTCCTCGAACATAATCCCATGCCCGGATGTTACTATAGGTCGTAATTTATCATTATGCAACCAGAACATGATCTGAGCCAGTGATGCCGGCTCGAGGCCACGTTCGCGCTCGAGAGTCGCAACGACTGCATCAAAAGGAATATCTTGGATGGCCAAGGCTCCGAGGATGGTCGCGCGAACGCGGCGGATCACCTCCCGACGGCTGGGATCGCCGCGGAGGCTGGTGCGGAGAAGACGACCGTGTTGGCGAGCGGACCGATAAGCCCTTCGGTCCGGGGACGATTGCGATTGGCGACGTCCGTGGCCACACGCAATCGTCCACACCTGTGTAACATTCAACAGCGTCTTCAAGGCAGCCATGAGCGTCGTGAACAATGTGACACCTTCGCGCTGGCTGAAGTTCGTTCGGCGGCCTCCGACAGCTTGGCCGGCAACGCCACCTGCCGCCGCGCTTGCTGAATTCATCGATTGCCCGTTTCCGACGGCCCTGGTGAGCTTCATCACCGGTAACGGATCGTGAAGCTGTGCTTCCCAGTAGGTGAGCTGGGCGACGACGTCCGGATATGACCGCCAGCGCCGCTCGCCGTACGCGAAGTCGGCATACTGAATCGGCAGCGGCATCAGCGGCGATGCCCTTCCGGCACAGGCATTCGTAGAGAGCGTGCCGAGTTCATCGGCGAGAACGCCGAGCGACCAGCCGTCCTCGATCATCCCGTGCCACGGCAATAAGCAAGAGGTGTGAGCGCTCGGCCAAGCGCACCAAACGTGCGCGAAGGAGGGGACCGCGCGAAAGATCAAAGCAATGAAGCAGTTCTTTCCGAACGAATTTGTGTACTGCGGCCTCGCTCCTGATCAGCCGGCAACTTTGCAAATCCTTGAATGTCAGTGGCACGGTCAACTCCGGCGCGATGACCTGCACGTATCGACCTTCGACACGAGCGAAGGTCGTGCGCAGAATTTCATGGCGTCGCACAATCTCATTGATGCTCTTGCTCCAGGACCGCCACATCGCACGGCGACGTCACGCGGAGCGCATAAAGAATGTTGAAATACGGCAGGTCGGGCAGAACCTGCTGCAGCTCCCACAGTCGCTCTTGCACAATGGAAGCCGGTACAACTCCGTTTTGTCGGGGCGCGCGGACAATGGCTGTGGAAGGTGGAGGTCCTTGACCGGCCTGAAGTAACCGTTCGAGATGCAGCGCCACCTCCGCAACAGTCGGCGCCTCGAAAAACCGCGAAACTTCAAGCTCAACCTGCGTAGTTTCAGTACGTGGCTGAGAACGTGGATGGCCGGAGGAGAATCTCCGCCCGACGCGAAGAAGTCATCGTGAATACCGATCTGCTCGACCTGGAGAATCTCTGCCCAGCGCTTGGCCAGCGCCTTCTCGAGCGGCGTCCGTGGCGCGACGAAGGCGCGCGGCAGGGCGGTGCTGTTCGCGAGACCCAGCTTAGCCGCCAAGCCGATACGCTGCACTTTGCCGGTCGGGCCTTTTGGGATTTCCCTGACGACGAGCACCTGGCGCGGGATCTTGAAGTCGGCGATGCGCGCGGTGGCGAACTGACGAATGTCTTTCGGCGTCGCCACAGCGTCGGGCCGCAACACGACCGCCGAGGCGACGTCCTCACCTAGCGTGGCGTGGGGGACCGCAAAGGTTACGGCCTCTGCCACTGCTGGATGGTCCAAAAGCACTTCGTCGAACTTCCTGTGGGGCGATTTTCTCCCCACCGCGATTGATGATCTCGCGTAAGCGGCCCGTGAGAAACAGGTACCCATCGTCATCGAAGAAACCAAGATCCCCTGTCTTGAGCCATTCGCCTGCAAACGCGGCATCGGTGGCCATCGGGTTGCCGTCGTAGCCGACCATGACGCTCGGGCCCCGGACGACGACCTGGCCCGTCTGGCCGTCGGGCAGCAGAGCCTCTGCTTCGTCCATGATTGCGACGTCCAAACCCACTGGAACGCCGACCGAACCGGGCTTCCGCTGGCGCGGCGGTAGTGGATTGCATGCGATGGGTGAGGCAGCGACTTCCCCCATCCCGTACCACTCGATCACGGGGGTCTCGAGAGTTTGCTCCAGCTCCGCGAAGATGCGGGGCGGTAGCGGAGCCGACGACGAACGGACGAAGCGCAGTCGACAGTTCGCCGCTCGTTCGCGATTGAGCCGGGTCTGGGCGAGAATCGCCTGATGCATGGTGGGGACTGCGGAGTACCACGTCGGTTGAAACGCGGTTAGCCACGCAAAGAAGCTGTTGACGTCAAACCCGGGCGTACACACGACACTCGCACCCGCCGCCAGCGAGGCCACCACCGTGGCAACGAGACCATGCCCATGAAACAGGGGCAGGACGTTCAAGCACGATCGGATTCGGATTCTGCGCAGCGCCAATGCTGCACCGTAGCGTGTGACGCTGCACGTACAATCTTGGCGTGCGTCAGCGGGACAATCTTTGGGCCGACTGTGCCTGACTGAGCAGAACAGCGCCACGTCGCTGGGCTCACCTGCTCGTCGGACGGCGTCCCGCCCTGGTCTGTGAGCGTGAAGCAGCTTCTCCGTCGGATGCAGGTCGATAGCTCGATGACACGGACGCCGCGAGAGCGCCACATGGCGCGCCGGCGAGTCGATCCGGCATTCGGCGGTGATCAACGCGCGAGGTCGCAGATCGGCGAAATATCTGTCCAGTTCCTCGGCCCCATAGGCTGGGTTCATCGGGACGCACGCTGCGCTTGCCGCCACGCTGAGAATCGTCACGGCCACCTCCGGACCATTCGGTAGCATCACTGCCACCCGGTCACGATGACCTACTCCCGTGGCCCGCAGCGCGCGCCGCGTCTTTTCGACGTGCTGATAAAGACGGCCGTAGGTCAGGGGAGCGCGCCCCGGAGCGAGAATCGCCGGCGCGTCGGGAATACGCCTAGCCTGCTGTTCCAGTACGTGACGGAGGCAAGAAAATGGAACGGTGGGCCTCGGGTCTGTGGTAATGTTCGGTCGGCATGTTTCTCAACACGCTGGATATGGCCGTTTGCGGATTGTCCCGACAAACTCCTGCTCGAGCCGGAAGTCCATGCCCATCTCGCGGTACATCCTCTTAGCGGCGATCAGATTCTTCCGGGCGTGCTCTCGGCTTGCCGGTGCGGCCGTAGAGCTTCCCCAGGCTGAGATGGCAGTGGGCGACGAGCGGGCGCATGCCGTGCCGCTGGGCGAGTGCAAGCGCCTCCCGGTAGTAGGCTGCGCCGCTTTCGGCATCGAACCCGTCTGGATGGGTCGTGATGTCGCCCAGCAGGTGCAGCGCATGGGCCGCAAAGCCAGGCTGGCGCTGAGAGGATTCAACCGAGCGACAGCCCAGGCGCCGCGCCTCGTCGAGCCGGCCGAGCAGCAGACAGGCGCGACTGACCGCGTGGTAGGCCCAGCCGCGATGACCGACGATTTCCCGCGCCGCTTGACGCTCGAGGAGTTCCTCGGCCTCTCGCACCCGGCTCAATGCCTCGCTCGCCTCGCCGATCTGCGCCAGCGCCCAGGCGGAGGAGGCGACCGCCCAGGGAATGAGGACGGCGACATCCAAAATCCGCGGTGTGTTTGTCCAGTGTTCGACCAGTAAGCGGACCTTCGCCCAGTCGCCCTTGGAAAGGTGAAGCATGCTTGCGGTCAAATGGGCCCAGCCGATGGTGTGCGCGTGCTGGGTTGCCTCGGCGAGTTGGATCACTTCCGCCTCATACTTGGCCGCCTCGGCGAATTGGCCGAGCTCGGCGAGGCTCATGATCAGCCAGCCGCGACCGAAGACCGATACCGGCACAGCCAGACCGAAGTACTCGTTAACCCATTCGGTGGGCAGCGCGGCAAGGTTCTCGGTGGCGAATTCGACCACGCGCTCGTACTCGCCCCGATAGTAGTACGCCTGCTCGAGACAACTCGTCGCGACGATGCGAAGCCTCGAAGTCCCCGATGCGCCGGGCGATCTCCAGGGCGCGGGTACCGGTCACGACGGCCTCGTCCACCTCGTCCAACGTTGACAGGACGGTCGTCATGAAACCGCAGACCCGGCCAAGTCGGCGATCGTCTTTCAAACGCTCGGCGATGGCCTCGGCCTCGCGGAGGTGCTCGAGCATCTGCCGGACCTCGCCGAGCTGGCGCAGCACCGGCCGCAGCTCGAGGCGAATCTCGAAGGCCTGCTCCATCGTGGCTTGGCTCTCCGGCAGTGACTTGAGAACATCCAGCGCCTGCTCGAACCAGGTCCTGGCAGCCGCGACCGCCGATCGCCCGGCCGCCTTGGCTCCGGCCTGCCGGAGATAGTGCGCTGCCTTCTCCTTCAGATCGCCCTGGACGGTGTGATAGGCGAGCCGCTCGACCTGTTCGCCCAGACGGTCGGCGTAAAGCCTTTCTGTGGCATTCACGACGCGCGCGTGGATTTCGCGGCGACGTTCGTGGAGCACCCCACTGTAGGTGACGTCGTGGGTGAGGGCGTGCTTGAACGTATATTGCAGCTCAGGAAAGAGCCGTGTCGAATAAAGAAATTCAGCAGCCTGCAGATTGTCGAGCAGACCGCGAAGCTTGTCCTCTGCCAGCCCGCAAATTGCGTGCAGGAGCGCAAATGGGACGTCGTGTCCAATGACGGCCGCCTCCTGCAGGAGGTGCTTGTCGGCAGGAGGCAGCGCGTTGACACGCGCAGCGAGGACTGCCTGCACCGTGGGCGGGATCTCGACACCGGAGAATGGCCGCGCAAGGCGGTAGCTGCCGCGTGCGCCCTCGAGCATGTCGGTAGCGACCAGCCCTCGCACGATCTCTTCAGCGAAGAACGGATTCCCGCTGGCGCGCCCCACCAGGAAGCTCTTGAGGGTGGCCAGCGTCGGGTCGGAGCCCAACAGGGCCTGAAGGAATTGCGCGAGGCTCTCGCTGGCAAGGGGATTCAGCCGAACTTGCCGATAATTCGGCCGGTTTCTCCATTCGTCCCTATATTCGGCGGGACGGTAACTTACCACCAGAAGCAGGCGAGCATCCTGCACGGCTACGACCAGCTCGCTCAGCAGCCCAAGAGAGAGCGAGTCGTTCCAGTGCAGATCCTCGAAGACCACCACGAATGGCTGGACGCGGCTCTCTCCCAACAAGAGGCGGACGACTGCCTGATACGTGTACTGTCGATGGCGCACCAAATCGAGGGTCCGGAACGGATCGTTCTCATCCAGCGAGTCGAGCAAGATCCAGCAGTGGCGGAATGGCGTCCTGTAACGATTGGTCGAGCGCCAAAATCCTTTCTGTCACTTTCTCACGGATCAATTGCGTGCTGTCATGGGCGCTGATCTTGAAATAGTTCTTGAGCAGTCCGATGACCGGCAGGTAGGGAGTTGCGCGACCGTAGGAAACGGAGCTGGATTCCAGAACCAGCCAATCCGCTGTGTGGCGCGAATGAACGAACTCATGCACCAGACGCGACTTGCCCACCCCCGCTTCGCCGACGATCGCCACCACGTGACCGTGACCCTGGCCGGCCAGCTGCTGGACGCGCAGAAGCTTGCTCCAACTCGACGTCGCGGCCGACGAAGCGCGTTAAGCCACGTCCAGCGGACACCTGGAGTTGCGTGTGCGCCTCGCCAACGCCCGTCACCTCGTAGACTTGCACCGGATTGGGGAGGCCCTTCACCGACACGGGGCCAAGCGGCTTCATGGCGATGTAGCCTTCCGCCAATTGGAGGGTATCGGCCGTCGTGAGCACGGAACCAGGCCTTGCCATCTGTTCCAGGCGAGCTGCCAGGTTCGCTGTCTGGCCCACGACGGTGTATTCCAGGTGCAGATCGTTGCCGATGCCGCAGACGACGATCTCCCCCGAGTTGAGTCCGACCCGGATCGTCACCTCCACCTCATGGGAGCGCTGAACCTCGTCCGCATATTGCTTGACGGTCTCTTGCATCCTGAGCGCCGCATAACATGCGCGCACGGCATGATCCTCATGGGCGATCGGGGCGCCGAACAGGGCCATGATTCCGTCGCCCATGACCCTGTTCACCGTGCCTTCGTAGTGGTGCACCGCCTCGATCATGCGTTCGAGCACAGGGTCGAAGATCTTCTGCGCGGCCTCGGCGTCGCGGTCAGCAAACAGCTCCATCGAACCCTTGATGTCGGCGAACAGCACAGTGACCTGCTTGCGCTCACCTTCGAGGGTTGCCCTGGCGGCGAGGATCTTATCGGCAAGGTGCTGAGGGGTGTAACTCGTAGGGGAGGCGAAGCGGGAATTGTCCGTATCGGACTTCAAGGGACAGCCGCACTGAGGGCAGAACCTGGCCGTGGAAGACACTCCGCCTCCACAGTTGCCGCAAGTTCGCCCCAGCGGGGTCGCGCACTGCTCGCAGAACCTCGCCTGAACAGTATTCTCATGCTCGCAGTTCGGGCATCTCATTGGGTGGCCTGGAGGAAAGCAACGAGCAGATGCTACAAGATAGCGTCGTGCATGATCGGCAACAAGGCGCAGGTTCCTCTCCCGACTTGCCAGCAGCGCCTTTTTGAGGTGCGGCCGTGCTCAACACAGAATCAAGATCGGCACGCGGAAGGCACAAAAGATTCAAAGGAGATCGCGCTTGATTCAATGTTGTCCATACGAATAGCTATTCCGAGCTTTTCAGCAGTCGGATGGATTGAATTTAGGTCGCGATGGCTGGATCACTGGGGTTGCGCGCGCATCATCAGGCGTCAAACAGAGAGCCCAACATGAACCTTTCCCGCCGCACATTCTTGCAACTGGCCGCGGGCGCCGTTGCGCTGCCTGCGGTCGCGAAGTCTGCGAGGGCGCAAGCATATCCGTCCCGGCCAATCACGATAGTCGTAGGGTACGCCGCAGGCGGCCCGACTGATACGAGAACCAGGATCCTGGCCCAATACATGAAAACGTCGCTCGGGCAAGCTCTCCTCGTTGAAAACACAACCGGTGCATCGGGGAGCATTGGCGCGGCCCGAGCTGCGCGTGCGGCGCCGGATGGCTATACGCTCAGTAGCGGCGACTGGTCCACGCATGTCGTGAACGGCGCTATCTACACACTCCAGTACGATCCGCTCAGCGATTTTGAACCGATCGCGCTCCTTAGCAGCACTCCTTTGCTGATAGTCACCAAGAACGCCGTGCCGGCGACCCAGCTGAGGGAATTGCTCGCCTGGCTTAAGGTGAACCAGGCCAAAGCATCGTTCGGGACGAGCGGCCCCGGTAGCCCGTCACACGTTAGCGGCCTAATGCTCCAGAAGATGACGGGGATGCAGTTTCAATTTGTACCCTATCGCGGTGGTGCCCTAGTTCTGCAAGACCTGATTGCCGGTCAGATCGACTTGGCGTTTGCCGCGGCGTCGAATGTTCTTCCGGCGGTGCGCGATGGCAAGATCAAGGCCTATGCCGTCACCAGCAATGTTCGATGGGCCGCGGCGCCCGAAATTCCGACTGTAGACGAGGCCGGGCTGCCCGGGTTGCACGTCTCTCTCTGGGGAGGATTGTGGGCGCCCAAAGGCACACCCAAGGCCCTCATCGATAAGTTGAACGCTGCCGTCGTTGAGGCATTGTCCGATCCGACAGCGCGCCAGCGACTAGCTGATTTGGGTGAGACGATTCCGGCGCGTGAACAACAGACTCCTGACGCGCTGGCTGCCCATCACAAAGCCGAAATCGAAAAGTGGTGGCCCATCATCAAGGCGGCGGGTATCAAGGGCGAGTGATGCGGTCGCGGTTCCACATTCTATAAATTCTGTTCTTCGCGAATCACGCTTCTACCTTGGCCGCTCAGGGTCGTGGGTCCGTTCGTTCGGTCCGGAATGACAGCCTACCCTGGGGACGGTTCGTCGATCACAACACTACAGCGACGCGGCGTAGTGCGCGAGCGCGGTGAGATCGGCGTCGGTCAGTCCGGCGACGGCGGCGCTCATCGCGGTATCGGCGCCGGGACGCGGCGTGTCGCGGTACGATTTCATCGTGAAGATCAAATAGTCGATCCGCTGCTTCGCCAGCCGCGGCATCTGCTCCTGTCCGGCCAGGTTCGGCAGATGGCACGAGCCGCAGCGGCGCGAGGTGGCAAGCTCGGCGCCGCGTTTGACCAGCGCCGGATCGATCGGCTCACCGCTGGGTTTGGGCGGCAGCTTGTTGAAATGCTTGCGCCAGCGCGGTCGAGCTCCTCGTCCTTGAGATCCTTGACCAGCGGCGCCATCGGCTCGACCTTGCGGACGTTCTCGCGCATCAGAAACAGCTGGTTCAGCACGAAGAATTCGGGCTGGCCGGCGAGCGATGGAATGTTCTCCATTTTCGAGTTGCCGTCCTCGCCGTGGCAGACGCCGCAGAGCTGCAGCTTCTCGGCGTACGGCATGCTCTGGGCGAAGGCGCCAGACGCGCAAACGGCGACGGTCGCCAGCCCGAGGGCCAGCGACCGCCACCATGTCGTTACGGCGTGCATCATGTCGCCGCGCATTCCGCCTTGCACTCCGTCTTACTTGCCCTTGCCTACTTGTTCCTACTTGGCCTTGGCCTTGCCTTTTTGCTGCACGCTGGCAGTCGGCGCTTCGTAGGAGACGCGATAGGTCGCGCCGTTCTGCTCGTCGGAGACGAGCAGCGAGCCGTCCGGCATCGGCAACACATAAGTCGGCCGGCCGTAGAACTCGTTCTTGCCCTCGTCCAGAAGCCCGGTCAGGAACGGCTCGAGCTTGGCGGTGCCGTTGGCGGCCGTCCTGACCACCGCTACGTCGTACCCGAACTTCTTCTCGCGATTCCACGACCCGCGCCGGGCAACGAAGCCGACGTTCTTGTAGGACGCCGGGAACATCTCCCCGGTATAGAACTTGATGCCGAGCCCGCCGGCATGGGGACCGGTCAACGCCGCCGGCAGGACGACGCCCGCGCAGGGGTTAGGCTTCTTGACGTCCGGATCGGCGACGCCGTTGGCGTGGCAGTAGGGGAAGCCGTAATTGGCGCCTTCCTGGCCCTTGGCGACGCGGTTGAGCTCGTCGGACGGACCGTCATTGCCGGCCCAGTCGCGGCCGTTGTCGGTGAACCAGAGCTCCTTCGTCTGGGGATGCCAGTCGAAGCCGACGGTGTTGCGGACGCCGCGCGCGACGATCTCCATGTTGGAGCCGTCGGCATCGTAGCGCCGGATCTGACCGTGGATGCCCGGGTTGATCTCGCAGATATTGCAGTTCGCGCCGACCTGCACGTACATCTTTCCGTCCGGTCCGAACGCGACGTACTTCCAATTGTGATGGATCGTGTCGGGGAGATTGTATTTCTCGGTCAGCTCGACCGGCTGGCCCGGGTTGTCCAGCTTGTCCTCGATATTGTCGTAGCGAAACACCTTGTTGATCGCGAACACGTAGAGCGAGCCGTCCTTGAAGGCGAGGCCGTTGGGCTGCGTCAGCCCCTGCAGCAGCACCTTGGCCTCGCGCTTGCCGTCCTTGTTGGTGATGGCATAGACGCGGCCGATCAGGCGCGTGCCCATGAACAGCGTGCCCTTGTCGCCGAGCACCATCGTGCGCGCGCCGGGATGGCCGCTCGACCAGACCTCGGCCTTGAAGCCCGCCGGCAGCTTGATCTTGTCGACCGGGAGCTTGTCCTGCGCGGTCGCGATCGGCGGCGTGGGATGCGGCTTGAGGTTGGTGTCCTGCTTGCTGTTGGCCGGGTTCGACTTGTCGAGCGGGCTGAAGCCGGGCGGCGTCTGGGCCGCGGCCGACAACGCGAAGAGACCGGCGAAAGTGCCCGCAAGCAGCAGGCTCCGCCGGGTGGAGCGGCATGTCGTCATTAGTATCCTCCCTGGTTCAGAAGTCCTCGCCGCACTCTCGACCGGTGACAGACCGGGCAAGGGGCGCGCTTCCTTGGCCGCAGTGTCCAACATTTTGCCCCCCGCATGCAATCCGGAAGCGCACGGCGGAGCCGGCCCCAGTTTTCCATGGTGTTTTTCTGGCTAATCGGAGCCGCGGCATCGCCGGGGATGCGTTATTTCACCCGGGCCAGGAAATAGGCGAGGTCGGCGAAATCGAGGTCGTTCATGGTATGGACGACTTCCGTCATCTGGGCGTCGTAGCCGCGCCGCGACCGGTCCTTGTAGCCGCGCAGCGCCTTGAGCAGGTAGTCCTCGCGCTGGGCGGCGAGGCGCGGCACATTCTCCATGCCCTGATAGTCCGGCCGATGACAGACGTTGCAGCGGTGCTGCACGGAGATCGCCCGCGCCCGGTCCATGCGGGCGCGGTCGGCGGTGCCGGAGACCGGCACCGGCGGCGGCTGCTTGGCAAAGATGTCCGCGGCCCGGCGCAATTCGTCGTCGGTCAGCCCCTTCGTCATCTCGTTCATCGGCTCGGTGACACGCAGCTTGTCCCGGAACATCAGCAGCACAACCGTGGTGTAGAAGGCGGGCTGTCCGCCGAGAGAGGGCGTGTCGGGAAGCTGCGACTGGCCGTTCTGGCCGTGGCAGGCGAAGCAGGTCGGCAGCCGCGCGTCGAGCGACTGCGCAGCGGCGGGGAGCGCAGCCAGGCCGGCGAGGATCGTCCCGATGGTCAGGCTCCGCATGGCGCGCTCCGGAATCAGAGGTCGGGGAATCAGGCGTCGGCAACGACACTTGTACCTGAGTCGCCGTACCCGACTACTGGCGCCGGTAGCTGTAGGGCGCGTCGGTGCGGATCGCCGCGAGCTCTCCGACCTGCGCATGGAGCGGGGACAGATGACAGATCGGGTCGGTCGCGGCGGCGTCGCCGGTGAGCGCGAAGGCCTGGCAGCGGCAGCCGCCGAAATCCTGCTCGCGCCGCGGGCAGCTCGCGCAGGGCTCCTTCATCCAGGCGGTGCCGCGGAAGGCGTTGAAGGCGGGCGAGCTCGCCCAGATGTCGGCGAGCGAATGGTCGCGCACGTTCCAGAATTCGAGCCCGGTGATGGATTCAGCGGCATGGCAGGGCAACACCTTGCCGATGGGCGTCACGTTGAGCGAGCGCCGGCCCCAGCCGCCCACGCAAGGCTTGGGGTAGCGGGCGTAGTAGTCCGGCACGACCGCGTCGATGACGATGCGGCCATGATGGCGCGCGCGCAGATCCTCGACCAGCGCGGCGGCGCGCTCGACCTGCTCGTGGGTCGGCATCAGCATGGCGCGGTTCTTCAGCGCCCAGCCGTAGTACTGCACATGCGCGATCTCGACGCGCGTTGCGCCGAGCGCCAATGCCAGGTCGACCATGTCGCCGATCCGGTCGATATTGGCGCGATGCATCACGGCGTTGACGGTCAGCGGCAGGCCGAGCCGCACCACCTCGGCCGCCAGCGCGTTCTTTCGCGCGAAGGCGCCGTCGTAACCGGCGATGTGGTCGGCGGAGCCGGCCTCGCTGTCCTGGATGGAAATCTGCACGTGGTCGAGCCCGGCCTCGGCGAGCTCGCCCATCCTCTTGTCGGTGATGCCGACAGCCGAGGTGATGAGATTGGTGTACAGGCCGGCGGCATTGGCGCCGGCGGTGATGTCCACGAGATCGCGGCGCGCGCCGGGCTCGCCGCCGGAGAGGTGCACCTGCAGCACGCCGAGCGCGGCCGCCTCGCGGAAGACCCGTACCCAGGTCGCGGTGTCGAGCTCGCCCTTGCGACCGTCGAGCGCGACCGGGTTCGAGCAATACGGGCAGCCGAGCGGACAGCGTGTGCGTCAGCTCGGCCAGGAGGCCGAGCGGTTTGTGCAGCGTCACCGGTCCGATCGGTTCCACGTCGCGCTCGTCACAGCTCCAGGAACTTCTTGTCCGCAAGCCCGCGCAGCAGCGTGCTCACGTCGGCGAGGATTTGCTCGCGCGGCGCCGTATTGAAGGTCTTGGCGAGGTCGTCGACGATCTCGCCGAAAGTGGCCTCGCCGGTGCAGCGCTTGATGATCTCGGCCGCGATCTGGTCGGCCTTGAAGATCCGTTCCGGCGCCAGCAGCACCCAGCCGCCCTGCGCTTCGTTGTGGACGAGCCGCACGCCGCGCGGCAGGCGAGGGCGCGCCTCGGCCGGAATGGCGGCGGTCCCATCGTTCATGGACGCCTCCTTAAGTGGCGCATGTCCTTTTCGGAAAACCGGTTCCCACTTTGGTGTCGAAGACATAAGGGCGGAGCGTCAGCCCGGAAGACGGGCGTCTCCGCCCTTATGTCTTCGCGGGCTGATGCTGTGAACGCGCTTTCGCCGGGACATGACCTACTCCTTCGGCACAAAGGCGCCAGGCGGAACATGCTTCGGGGCTACATAGGCGTGATAGAGCGCGTCCAGCATCGCCCACAGCACGTCGCACTTGAATTCGAGCGCCTTCAGCACGGCCTGCTGTGCGTCCGGCGTCTTGGCGTTGCGCTTGACGTAGTCGAGCGCGAAATCGGAGTCGCGTTGCGCAAGGGGAGGGCGCTTGGCGAAATAGGCGAGCGTATCCGCGCTGACGAAGTCGTAGCTCTTCAGCATGCCTTCGACCCGCTCGCCGATGATCTGCGGCGAGAACAATTCGGTGAGCGAGGAGGCGACGGCTTCGAGCAGGGACTTCTCGCGCACGAAATGGACATAGGCCTCGACCGCGAAGCGCGTCGCGGGCAGGAGCCCAGCGAGCGAGACGACATAATCGCGGTCGAGCCCGACCCCGTCGGTGAGCTTGAGCCAGCGCGCGATGCCGCCGTCGCCTTCGCGCTCGCCGTCGTGATCGATCAGCCGGCTGCGCCATTCCCGGCGCAGCGCTGAATCGTCGCAGCGGGCGATCAGGCTCGCGTCCTTCACCGGAATCATCGCCTGGTAATAGTAGCGATTGAGCGCCCAGGCCTGCACCTGGCCCTTGCTGCATTTGCCGCCGTGCAGCAGCGCGTGGAACGGGTGCAGGCGGTGATAGCGCCGCGCGCCGATGTCGCGCAGCTGCGCCTCGAGTTCCTGCGGCGTGATGAGCTTCACAGCGCGATCTCCATCCCGTCCTCGGCGATTTCCCAGCCCCGGCGTTCCACTTGCACGCGCTCCGGCGAACCGTCGATCAGGATCGGATTGGTGTTGTTGATGTGGACATATATGCGCCGCGTGGCAACCCCGTCGAATGCCGCAAGCGAGCCGTCCGGCCCGTCGATGGGCATGTGCCCCATGCGGCGGCCGGTCTTGGCGCCGGTTCCGCTGGCGATCATCTCGTCGTCGCGAAACAGCGTGCCGTCGAAGAAGACGACGTCCGCGCGCGCGATCCGCTCCTTCATCGTGGCAGTGACGGCGGCGGCGCCCGGGATGAAGGCGAGGCGCGCGCCGCCGGCCGAGATCTCGACCCCGACATTCGCCGCGGTCTCGCTCGCGGTCTCGGGGTTCTCGCCTTCGAGGTAGAGCGGAACTTTCCCCGGCACCGTGAAGAGCTGCGCCTGCAAGCCGCCGGGAAAAGCCAGCGGCTCGCCGGGAACCGCCGCGCGCCGCGTCACCAGGTCGGGGGCCAACGCACTGAACATGGTGTTGTCGGCGAGGGCGGCCAGCGTTGCCGCGGTGCCGCAGATCGTGAAGGCTTCGCGTTCCCGCAGGCACAGCAGGCCCGCGGCCTGATCGATCTCGGCGCCGGTCAGCAGGACCGCTTTGATCGGGCTTCCGCGGGTTCCGTTACGCGGATGCAGCGGCTTCGAGCGCCGAAGCTGCTGGGTCAGATCGGGGGCAGCGTTGACCAGGAGCCAATTGTCGCCGTCGGCGCTGACGGCGAGGCTGGCCTGGGTGCGCGACCGCACACGCGCGTCGCCCGACCATGCCAGTTGGCATGTCGGGCAACGACAATTCCATTGAGGAAAACCTCCACCCGCCGCCGAGCCTAGCACGATGGCGGTGAGGCGCCCCATTCAGGCGGGATAGGCCGTGATCAGAACTCGGCCGGCAGGTAGCCGTTGATCTCGAGGCCGATGCAGATCTCGACGAGGGTCGGGGTGGTCCAGGCCATTGGGTGGTCTCCCTTAAGTTAAACCTTGTTCGAGTGTGGACCAGAATAGATCGACTTTGGCTATTCCGCAAGCACCGGGCGAACGTTCCCCAGATACCCGTCACACGTCTCTCGAAAACGTGAACGTGAGACATGCCGCCGCACATCAGGCAGAATGAAAAGAAAACCGGACCCTTGCGGGCCCGGTTTGCAAGTTTGTCGGCGCGGGGCCGACAATCACCTTCCAGAGGGGAACAGCTGACAGCTTGTCGATTGCAATCTGGGAGGATGGGCAATCGGCTGCCGCCAGTGCGTCGCAGTATGCAGACGCAATTTCCTCACGCAACACAAAGGGTCGCATGCCAGCCATGCGGGGTCCGCAAATAAATGCCGAATTCACCAAGACAAATGCGTGGTTCCAACGGCGCGCGATGTCCGCGGCGAATTATGGTAGTTTGGTGACCTGGTGACGGCGTTGGAAAAGAACGAAGGGCTGCGCGTGCGCGTCGTTCGAGTATTCGTGTCATCGCCCGGCGACGTCGAGCACGAGCGGCGGCGTGTCGATCGAGTGGCGGCGCGACTCAACGGCGAGCTCGCCGGCATCGCTCGCATCGAGACCATCGCGCAGAGCTCGGCCCACCGCGCGCAGGCGGCGCTGCCGGCTGAGACCTCGGCAGCAGCCGACTGCGACGTCGTGATCGCGATCTTCTGGTCGCGGCTCGGCGCCGACCTGCCCGGCAACTTCCCGCGCATGCCCGACTACGAGCCCTATCCGAGCGCGACGGCCTATGACGTGCTGACCGCGATGGCGGCACGGCAGGACAACGAGCACCCGGACGTCTTCGTGTTTCGCAAGAGCGCGCCGCCGCGCGCCGCCATCGACGACGATGCCGAGCTCGAGCGTGCGCAGTCGCAATGGAAACGGCTGCAGTCCTTCTTCGAGCAGCAATTCCGCGACCCGCGCGAACGTCCCGGCGTCTCGGTCCGAAGCTTCGAGAACGCCGACCAGTTCGAGGAACAGATCGACGCGCTGCTGCGGGAATGGCTCGACACCCAGATGCTGCCCGGCCGCTCCGTGGCCTGGCCGATCGCGATCAAGGGCTCGCCGTTCCGCGGGCTGGCGTCCTTCGACCTGGAACATGCGCCGGTATTCTTCGGTCGGGCGGGCGACGTAACGCGCGCCATCGACCGGCTCAAGGCAGCGTCCGAGCGCAAGCACCCGTTCCTGCTCGTCGTCGGTCCGGGCGGCGCCGGCAAATCATCGCTGGTGCGGGCCGGGCTCGTTCCGCGGCTCACCGCCGCGGGTGTTGCGGCCGAGGTCGATGTCTGGCGCGTCGCAGTGGTGCGGCCGGGGCCGCGGCCGTTCGAGGCGCTCGCCGACGCGCTGCTGACGTGCGGGATTCTTGCCGCCGACCGCGGCGGCACGACGCCGGCGGAACTGGCCGCGCAGCCGATCCTAAGCGCGCTCGATCGCATAGGTGTGGACGCGCAGGACGGCCGCGAGCGTCCGGTGCGTGCCGATCTTCTGCTCGTGATCGACCCGCTCGACGACCTGTTCGGCGCCGACGTGTCCGCCGCCGATCGTGCGGCGTTTGCGGGACTGTTGCGCGCGCTGGTCGCGAGCCGGCGGGTGTGGGTGGTGGCGACGCTACGCGCGGCGCTCTACGAGCGCTTCCTGGCGGAGGACGATCTCGCCGCGCTCAAGCAAGCCGGCGCGGACTATGAGCTTGCCGCGCCGGGCCCCATGCAGCTTGCCGAGATCGTGCGCAGGCCGGCCGACGCCGCCGGCCTCGTCTACGAAACGAACGCCGCCGGCGAGCGGCTCGACGAACGAATTCTGCGCGAGGCCGCCGGCGCCGATACGCTGCCGCCGCTGGCGTTCGCCTTGCAGCGGCTTTTCACCGAACGGCAAATCGCCGGCGCGGAGCGGCGCCTGACCTTCGCCGCCTATGACGCGCTCGGCGGCATCGACGGCGCCGTCGACCGGGCGGCGGAGCACGCGCTCGCTGCCGCCGGGGAGGGTGCGATCGACGCCTTGCCGCGGCTGCTGCGCAACTTGACGGCGCCGGTGCACGCGGCGTCCTCGACCGCGCTCGGTCGCGCGACGCTCGTCGGCCGTGCCGCAGCGCTGATCGAGGCGGCTCCCGACGCGGCGACGCGGCGCTTGGTCGATGCGCTGGTCGAGGCGCGCATCCTGCTGCATTCGAAGGAGCGGGGCATTCCGACCATCGGGCTCGCTCATCCGAGCGTCCTGGAGACTTGGCAGCGGGCGCGCGGGATCGTCGCCGGCAATCTCGAATTCCTGCGCCGCCGCGACGACGCCGAGGATCGACGCGCCCGGCTCCGCCAAAAGGCGGCGATGTCGGCAGCGGCGGTGTTCGCCACGGTCGCGGTCATCGCCGGATGGCAATACTTCGACGCGCGCGCCGCGCGGCAGGCGGCCGTGCAATCGGCAGGAACCGCGGTCGCGGAACGCGGTAGCTCCGAGCGGCAGCGGCAGCTTGCGGAGGAGCGGCGGAAGGAATCCGAGGAGCAGAGCAGCGCCGCCCGGCAACGGCAGGTTGACGCCGAAGAGCAGCAGCGGCTCGCCCGGCAAAGGCAGCAAGCCGCGGACGCGCAGCGCTCACTGGCGGAGACCAGCCGCCGGCAGGCCGAGGAGCAGCGCGACCGGGCGCTCATCGCGCAGTCGCGGTTCCTGGCCGAGTTGTCGGACCGGACGTTCCGCACGGGCGACGAGATGACCGCCGTGCTGCTTGCCCTCGAAGCCTTGCCCGACGAGAAATCCGGCGGCGTCCGCCCGCTGGTGAGCGAGGCGGAGGCCGGTCTCGATCGTGCCTTGCGCGGCCGGAACGACGAGCGCGTCCCGCGCGAGGCGCAGGTTCTCAGTGCCCAGGCTCTTGGTGGACATGCCGCCCCGGTCCGCGCGTGCGCGCTCAGCGCCGACGGCGCACGCGCCGTGACGGCGAGCGCCGGCCACAGCGTGCGGGTTTGGAACGCCCGGACCGGCGAAGGCGTCGCCGAGCTGCGGAGACATGCGGCCGACGTGGAGCACGTTTCCCTGAGCGCGGACGGCGCGACGGTGGTGTCCGCGGCCGAGGATGGCCTGCGCACCTGGGACGCGGCGACCGGCGCGCAGCTCGCGTTTCTTCCCCAGCAACGCAACCTGATCGCGGTGAGCGGCGACGGCCGGGGGATCATCTCCACCTCCGGCCTGAACCGCGTCCATCTCTGGGACCAGGCGACCGGCCAGGAACCCACGCGGACCCACGGCGGCACGATCCTGGCGGTTCGTTTCGGCCCGGAAGGCGCGCGCGTGGTGGTCGGCGCCGCCGACAATTCCATCGAGATTTACGAAGCGGCGAGCGGCCGGCGCCTGCGCGTGCTCAAGGGGCATTGGAGGAAGCCGCTCAATGCCGTGTTCAGTCCGGACGGTCAGCGCCTCGCGTCGATCGGGGACGATCAGACCGCGCGCATCTGGAGCCTCGCCGGCGGACGGCAGCAGCAGCTGTTCTACGTCGCGGACCCCAAGCTCAGCCGCGACGTCGCCATGCGACCGGGTGCCGAGCGCGCGCTCGTTCCGCTCGCGTCGGGATGGCGGCTTTACGCGATCAACGGTGCGAGGTTGCTGGCGGAGTTGCCCGGCGCTGACGGCGAGGCCGCGAGCGCGCTGCTCGGCCCGGGAGAGAAGTTGATTGTCACGGCTGGCGCGACCGCGAAGCTGTGGGACGGAGCGACCGGCAGGGAAATCGCAGCATTGGAGCAGGGATCGACGACCACCTGCGTCGGCGTCAGCCGGGATGGCCGGCAGCTTCTGACCGGCACCCGCGACGGAATTGCCCGCGTCTGGAGCTTCGATCGAGGTCCCGATCCGGTCGGGCCGGCGGCTCCGACAGTCCACGAGCTGGTCAGGCTCGGCAAGGCGCAGGTGCGCCGCTGCCTCACGCGCGAGCAGCGCGCGAAGGCTTTCCTCGCACCGGAGCCGCCGGCGTGGTGCATCGAGATGGCGAAGTGGCCCTACGACACGCAGGCCTGGAAGGACTGGCTCCGGTACAAGCGGGAAAGCGCCGACCCGCCGCGACCGGACACGCCGGAGTGGCAATCGTGGCTCGCGTCCGCAAGCGCGGCTCGCAGCGAGCAAAAGTAGCCGCCGCGCTCGCGCATCGACGAGGTCGGTGGCGGGAAACTAAAAGTGCCAGCGCTGCGCCTTCGCGACCAGAAAGTCGCGGAACACCTGCACGCGAGCGACCGACTTCAGCTCTTCCGGATAGACGAAATAGGCATCGAGCGCGATGGTGTCGGACTCGCCGAACAGCTGCACCAGCCCGCCGTTCTCCTCGACCAGATAGTCCGGCAGCAACGCGACGCCGATGCCGCGCTGGCAGGCGCGCATGACGCCGAGCACGTTGTTGATGGTGAGCGCGGGCGAGCGCGGGCCCTTGCCGTTGCGGCCGACCTCGATCAGCCAGCGCCGGTTCTCGAAATGATTGGGCACGATCGTGCCGCCGAGCAGCAGGACGCGGTGGTTGTCGAGATCGTCGAGCGCGCGCGGCGTGCCGAAGCGCTTGACGTATTCCGGCGAGGCATAGGCGTGGAAGCGCACCGAGAACAGCTTGCGCTGGATGAGATCGGGCTGCGTCGGCTGGCGCAGGCGGATCGCCACGTCGGCCTCGCGCATCGCGAGGTCGAGCTCCTCGTCGGTGGTGATGAGCGTGATGTGGATGTCGGGGTAGAGGTCGATGAACTCGCCCAGCCGCGGGGTGAGCCAATGCACTCCGATGCCGGGCGTGGTCTGCACCTTCAGCTCGCCGTTGGGCCGCTCCTTGCTGTCGGTCAGCTTGGCCCGCGCGGCCTCGAGCTTCATGAACACGTCGTGGGCGGTGTGGTGAAGGAGCTCGCCCTGCTCGGTGAGAATGAGCCCGCGGGCGTGACGATGAAACAGCGAGACGCCGAGCTCCTGCTCCAACGCCGACACTTGTCGCGACACGGCAGATTGCGACAGGCCGAGCTGCTCGCCGGCATGCGTGAAGCTGCCGGCTTCGGCGGCGGCGTGGAAGACCTTGAGCTTGTCCCAGTCCATGCTGTTCCGTGTGTGCAACAAGCGCCTCACTCCGCCGCGACGGCCGGCTCCGCCTCGCCCTGCGCGGCGAGGAAACGTTCGGCTTCGAGTGCCGCCATGCAGCCTTGCCCGGCGGCGGTCACCGCCTGGCGGTAGACGTCGTCGGTCACGTCGCCGGCGGCGAATACGCCCGGCACCGACGTCGCGGTCGAGAACGCGGTCTTGATGTAGCCGCCGTGCTTCATTTCCACCTGCCCGGCGAAGAGCTCGGAGGCGGGGGTGTGGCCGATGGCGATGAAGATGCCGTCGGCCGGCGTCTCGGTCAGCGCGTTGGTCTTGACGTTGCGGAGGATGGCGCGCTTCACCTTCAACGGATTGTCCTCGCCCGCCACTTCCTCCAGCACGCTGTCCCAGATCACCGAAATCTTCGGGTTCTTGAACAGCCGGTCCTGCAGGATCTTCTCCGCGCGGAAATGGTCGCGCCGGTGCACCACCGTGACCTTGGAGGCGAAATTGGTGAGGAACAGCGCCTCCTCGACCGCGGTATTGCCGCCGCCGATGACCAGCACTTCCTTGCCGCGGTAGAAGAAGCCGTCGCAGGTGGCGCAGGCGGAGACGCCGTAGCCCTTGAATTTCTGCTCGGAGGGAAGCTCCAGCCAGCGCGCCTGTGCGCCGGTCGCGATGATCACGCTGTCGGCGACGTAGCGGTCGCCGGAATCGCATTCGAGCCGGAACGGCCGGCGCGCGAGCTCCACCTTGCTCACGTGATCGTGGACGATCCTGGTGCCGACATGCTCGGCCTGCTTCTGCATCTGCTCCATCAGCCAGGGGCCCTGGATGACGTCGGCGAAGCCGGGATAGTTCTCCACGTCGGTCGTGATCGTGAGCTGGCCGCCGGGCTGGATGCCCTGGATCAGGATCGGCTCCAGCATGGCGCGCGCGGCATAGATCGCGGCGGTATAGCCCGCCGGCCCAGACCCGATGATGACGACTTTGGCGTGGGTGACCTTGCCCATCGAGAAGACCCTGTTTGAGCTTGCGGCTTGTTGCGAGGCTCGTTGGCCTCGACGCTTGCGCTGCGGGCTATGGTCGGCCGGCCAGCGCATCGGTGCCTGGAGACAATTTATTGGTTCTAGGGAGCCATGCAAGATATGCAGATCAGAATGCCACAGAGTTGTGCAGTGATGCTGACCAAAAGGTATCTGCTAACCTGCGTCGCGCAATAATGTTTCGTGGCGACGGCAATATGTTAATTAGTGGCCGGGAAATGAACGATTCCGGAGCCTGCCGTGGCCGCCCGCCTCGACGCCATCGACCGAAAGATTCTCAAGGAGCTTCAGGACGACGGCCGCATCACCAATGTGGAGCTCGCCCGGCGGGTCGGTATCTCGGCGCCGCCCTGCCTGCGGCGGGCGCGCGCGCTGGAGGAGGCCGGCTACATCAAGGGTTATCGCGCGCTGCTCGACGAGAAGCTGCTGGGCTACGAGGTGACCGTCTTCGCCCTGGTGCACCTCACCAGCCAGGCCGAGGCCGACCTCAAGGCGTTCGAGGATTTCGTGCGGGCGCAGCCGCTGGTGCGCGAATGCTGGATGATCTCGGGCGAGATCGATTTCATCCTGAAATGCGTGGCGCCGGACCTGAAGACCTTCCAGGCCTTCGTCGCCGAGCTTACGGCGGCGCCCCATGTGCGCAACGTCAAGACCTCGCTGACGCTGCGCAATTCCAAGGACGCGGCCATGGTGCCGACGGAGGGGTTTTCCCGCGATCCGTCGAAGTGACTACTCCGCGGCCGCGCGTGTGCCAGTGAAGGCCGGCATGACCTCGCGCGAAAACAGCTCGACCGAGCGCAGCGATTCCGCCAGCGTCATGTCGCCGAACGCAAACCACGACAGCAGATAATTTGCGCCGGTCGCAGCGATCTCGGCGGCGACGAATGCGCGCACCGTGTCGGGCGAGCCGGCCACGCCGTTGTCGAGCGCGGCAAGTCCGTCGAACGTCTCGGGGTAAATCGACGTGATCCGCGGCTCGGTGCCGTGGCGCGCAAACAACCAGCGAAAACTGTTGCGCCAGCGCGGATAGGCGCGCCGGGCGATCGCGAGCGCCTGCTCGTCGGTGTCGGCGACCACCACGTGGCGAGCCATCCCCATCAGCGGCGTCGCGTTCGTGGTCTTGCCGAGACCGGCGCGCACCGCGCGATAGCGGTCGGTGATGACGCGGCCCGCCGGCCGCAGCGCGATGGTCACGATGTTCACGTCGTTGGCCGCCGGCCAGTCCGCGTTCTCCGGGATCGTGGTGCCGTACCACAGCGGCGGATGCGGGCGCTGCACCGGCCGCAGGATCATCGGCACGTCGCGAAACTGATAGTGCTTGCCTTCGAACGTCAGCTCGTCGGATGCCAGCCCCTTGAGGATGAGCTGGAAGGCCTCGTGATAGATCTCCCCGGTCTTTGCAAAGTCGAGGCCGTAGTGCTGCGTCTCGAACGGCGACACGCCGCGGCCGACGCCGAGCTGGAAGCGTCCGCCGCTCATCTGGTCGAGCATGCAGATTTCCTCGATCAGGCGCAGCGGATGATAGAACGGCAGCAGGTAGACCAGCGGGCCGAAGCGCGAGCTTCTTGGTACGCTGCGCCATGGCGGCGAGGAACAGCGAGGGCGATGAGGCGCAGCCGAGCGGCGTCGAGTGATGCTCGGCGAGGTGATAGCCCCAGATGCCGGCGCGGTCATAGGCTTCGACCAGCGCGAGCCGGTCGGCATAAAGCTGGCCGAGCGGCACGCCCGCGTCGTCCATGTGATCGAACACGCCGAATTTCATGAGGCCGCCCCCCTGATTTTGCGCATGTCCTTATCGGAAAACCGGTTCCCACTTTTCCGGGGCATGCGCTAGCCCCTTGCGTGGCGTCCTGTCCCGTGATTGCAATTCTGCCTGTTGTTCTTGAAGATTTACATCTTGTCGTTGTAAATTGGCGGACAAGAGGGAGGGGGGACGGCAATGTTTCGCAAGATCGCTATTAGCATCGCCATCATGGGGTTGTCTTCTCTCGCAAATGCCGAACCGGCTGCTCCGAAGACCGGCGCATGCACGAGCCTGCAAGCGCGATGTGCCATAGAGGTCGGCGGTCAGTGCAATCCGACGACGCGTCGATGGTCGTATCGCTGCATGTCGGGGGAGTGCACTGCGCGCTTCAACGCATGCGTTACGCGCGGGCTGCCGCCACGAAAGCCGGTCGTCGTGCCGGCTGCAGCGGCGGCCCAAAGTTGCGCGAGCGTGCAAGGGCGGTGCGCCGTAGAGGTCGGAGGTCGGTGCAACCCGAAAACGGGTGCATGGCGCACCGAGTGCATGTCCTCAGCGTGCCAAACTCGCTTCCATGAGTGCATCACGCGCGGGGTAAACGGAAAGAAAGCCTGAGCGGCGTCCTCTCTCAGAGGCGACGTCTTACCGCCACTCGACTTTCTTGATCTCGTAGGCCTTGGCGCCGCTCGGCGTCACCACCTCGACGCTGGTGCCCTTGCCCTTGCCGATCAGCGCGCGCGCGAGCGGCGAGGTGATCGAGATCTTGCCCTGCTTGGCGTCGGCCTCGGGCTCGCCGACGAGCTGCCAGACCTGCTTCTTCTCGGTGTCCTCGTCGACCAGCGTCACGGTGGCGCCGAATTTGATGGTATCTCCGGACAGCTTCGACACGTCGATCACCTCGGCGCGCGCGAGCTTGTCCTCGAGCTCGGCGATGCGGCCCTCGTTGTGCGACTGCGATTCTTTGGCGGCATGGTACTCAGCGTTCTCCGACAGATCGCCGTGCGTGCGCGCGTCGGTAATCTGCTGGATGATGCGAGGCCGCTCGACCTGCTGGCGGTGCTTGAGCTCGTTTTCGAGCGTCGAATAGCCCGCCGCCGTCATCGGGATCTTGTCCATCTGCTCCTTCGAACCTCCGACCTCAGCCCAAGAGACAATAATTCCGATCGCGGGCCGAAGTTTCATCCGGCCGCGCGACCCTGAACTCTGTCCCAAACCACGTACCGTCAGGTAGCCTGCCCCGGTTCCCCGGATGCGGCCTTACCGCCGAAATAGCTCTGCAGCGCACGCACCTCGAGGTCACCCCCGAGGTAGGCTTTGATTCCCTGCGCCGCGGCGACGGCCCCCGAAAGAGTGGTGTAGTACGGCACTTTATGCAAGAGGGCAGCACGGCGCAGGGATTTGCTGTCGGCCAGCGCCTGGGCCCCCTCCGTGGTATTGAAAACCAGCTGAACTCGGCCGTTTTTGATGGCATCCACGACGTTCGGCCGGCCTTCCGAGGCCTTCAGGATACGGTCGGCCGGAAGCCCATGTTTCGTCAAGGAATCGCTGCGTACCTGACGTGGCGATCACCTTGAAGCCGAGCCCGGTGAGGGTCCGAATCGCCTCCAGCACGCGGACCTTGTCCTCGTCCCGGACCGAGACGAACACCGTCCCGTTGCGGGGCAGGCGGGCCCCGCCGCCGAGCTGGCTCTTGACGAAGGCGATCTCGAACGAGCGGTCGAGCCCCATCACCTCGCCGGTCGATTTCATCTCGGGGCCGAGCACGGTATCGACCTTCTCGCCGAAGCGAGCGAACGGGAAGACCGCCTCCTTCACCCCGGTATGGGTCGCCACGCCAGGCTCGAAGCGGCCGGGTATCAGCGCGAAGCTCGCGAGGCTCTCGCCCGCCATGACGCGCGCCGCGATCTTCGCCACCGGCAGGCCGATCACCTTGGCCACGAAGGGCACGGTGCGCGACGCCCGCGGATTGACCTCCAGCACGTAGATGTCGCCGTCCTTGATGGCGTATTGCACGTTCATCAGCCCGCCGACCTGCAGCGCCAGCGCGAGCTCGCGGGTCTGGCGGTTGAGCGCGGCGATGGTCGCGGGCTTGAGATTGTGCGGCGGCAGCGAGCAGGCGGAATCGCCGGAATGAATGCCGGCTTCCTCGATGTGCTCCATGATGCCGGCGATGAACGTGTCCTTGCCGTCCGCGAGGCAATCGACGTCGACCTCGACGGCGTCCGACAGGTAGCGGTCGAACAGCAGCGGATTCTTGCCGAGCACGGTGTTGATCTGCCCGGTCTTGTCGTTGGGATAGCGCGCCTTGACGTCGTGCGGCACCAGCTCGGGCAAGCGTACCGAGAAGATAGTCGCCGAGCTGGTCCTCCTCGCGGATGATCTGCATGGCGCGGCCGCCGAGCACATAGGAGGGCCGCACCACGATCGGATAGCCGAGGTCGGCGGCCACCAGCCGCGCCTGCTCGACCGAATAGGCGATGCCGTTGCGCGGCTGCTTGAGGCCGAGCTTGTCGAGCAGGTGCTTGAAGCGGTTGCGGTCCTCGGCGAGATCGATGGCGTCGGGCGAGGTGCCGAGGATCGGAACGTTGGCGCGCTCCAGCGCCTCGGCGAGCTTGAGCGGGGTCTGGCCGCCGAACTGCACGATCACGCCGTGCAGCGTGCCGTTGGCGCGCTCGGTCGTCGATGATCTCGAGCACGTCCTCGGCGGTGAGCGGCTCGAAATAGAGCCGGTCCGAGGTGTCGTAGTCGGTCGAGACCGTCTCGGGATTGCAGTTGACCATGATGGTCTCGTAGCCGGCCTCGCGCAGCGCGAAGGCGGCGTGGCAGCAGCAGTAGTCGAACTCGATGCCCTGGCCGATGCGGTTCGGCCCGCCGCCGAGGATCACGACCTTCTTCCGGTCCGAGGGCGCTGCCTCGTCGGCCGGCGCGCCCGCGAACGGCGTCGCGTAGGTGGAATACATGTAGGCGGTGGGCGAGGCGAACTCCGCCGCGCAGGTGTCGATGCGCTTGAACACGGGCCGCACGCCGAGCGCGTGCCGCGCCGCCGTGACCTCGGCCTCGCTGCGGCCGGTCAGCACGGCGAGCCGCGCATCGGAGAAGCCCATGGCCTTGAGCCGGCGGAAGCGCTCCCGGGCCGGCGGGCAGGCCCTTGGCCTTGATCTCGGCTTCGGTCTCGACGATGCCGCGGATCTCGCGCGAGGAACCACGGATCGATCTTGCAGGCGGCGTGGATCTGCCTCGTCGCTCATGCCGAGCCGCATCGCTTGCGCGACCTGCAGCAGCCGGTCGGGCGTCGGCGTTCCGAGCGCGGCGCGGATGGCGTTCCGGTCGTCGCCCTGGCCGAGGCCCTCGATCACCACCTCGTCGAGGCCGGTCAGGCCGGTCTCGAGCGAGCGCAGCGCCTTCTGCAGGCTCTCCTGGAAGGTGCGGCCGATCGCCATCGCCTCGCCGACCGATTTCATCGACGTGGTCAGCACCGGGTCGGCGCCGGGGAACTTCTCGAATGCGAAGCGCGGGATCTTGGTGACGACGTAGTCGATGGTCGGCTCGAAGCTCGCGGGCGTCGCGCCGCCGGTGATGTCGTTGGCGATCTCGTCCAGCGTGTAGCCGACGGCGAGCTTGGCGGCGACCTTGGCGATCGGAAAACCGGTCGCCTTCGACGCCAGCGCGGAGGAGCGCGACACCCGCGGGTTCATCTCGATGATGACGAGCCGCCCGTCGGCGGGGTTGACGGCGAACTGCACGTTCGAGCCGCCGGTCTCCACCCCGATCTCGCGCAACACCGCGATCGAGGCGTCGCGCATGATCTGGTATTCCTTGTCGGTGAGCGTGAGCGCCGGCGCGATCGTGATCGAGTTGCCGGTATGCACGCCCATCGGATCGAGGTTCTCGATCGAGCAGATGATGATGCAGTTGTCGTTCTTGTCGCGAACGACCTCCATCTCGAATTCTTTCCAGCCGAGGACCGATTCCTCGATCAGCACCTCGTTGGTCGGGGAGGCGTCGATGCCGCGCTCGACGATCTCGATGAACTCGGCCTTGTTGTAGGCGATGCCGCCGCCGGTGCCGCCGAGCGTGAACGACGGCCGGATGATCGCCGGCAGCCCGATCTCGTCGAGCGCCTTGAGCGCGTCGGGCAGCGTCTTGACCTGCCGCGAGCGCGGTGTCTCGAGGCCGATGCGCTGCATCGCCTCGCGGAAGCGCTCGCGGTCCTCGGCCTTGTCGATGGCGTCGGCGGTAGCGCCGATCATCTCGACGTCGAATTTCTCCAGCACGCCCATGCGGCGCAGCGACAGCGCCGTGTTGAGCGCGGTCTGGCCGCCCATGGTGGGGAGGAGCGCAAATCCGCCGGGAGCGACGTAGCGTTCCTTCTCGATGATCTTGGCGACGATCTCCGGCGTGATCGGCTCGACATAGGTGGCATCGGCGAGATCGGGGTCGGTCATGATCGTCGCCGGATTGGAGTTGACCAGCACGATCCGGTAGCCCTCGGCCTTGAGCGCCTTGCAGGCCTGCGTCCCCGAATAGTCGAACTCGCAGGCCTGGCCGATGACGATCGGGCCTGCGCCGATGATCAGGATCGAGGAGATGTCGGTCCGTTTGGGCATGTCGCTCGGCGGTGCTTGGACAATTCAGGGCACAAAAAAAGGGCGCGCTCTTGCGCGTCCTTCGGGCCCGGCGAGGGGCCCACGCCCCGCGCGCGGGCGGTGTTTAGACCAGAATCACCGGGCAGGGAAGGGCAAGCCCTGGGGAAAAACCCCGGAAAAGCGGCCACTTGATGAACCCGGGGGCGTGGCCATGCGACTTATTCCACGTCCGGGTGGCGGTCCCAGAGGCCGCCATTTGGCGTTGCCGTGCCTGACTGCCCAAATGCGGTGCCTTGCCCCCGAAAACAGGAAACCCTTGCGATGGCCACCAACTGGATGATCGTCGTCGTCGTCGTCATGGTCGTGGTCTATGCCATCGTCGTCTTCAACCGGCTCATCCGCCAGCGCAATGTCGTGCGCGAAGGTTGGAGCGGTATCGACGTCCAATTGCGCCGCCGCACCGACCTCGTCCCCAACCTGGTCGAGGCCGTGAAGGGTTATGCCGCCCACGAGCGCGGCCTGTTCGAGGACGTCACCAAGAACCGGGCGTCCAGCATTGCCGCCAGCGACGTCGGCGGGCAGGCGACGGCGGAGCGGGCGCTGTCCGGCGCGCTCGGTCGGCTGATGGCGGTTGCGGAAGCCTATCCGCAGCTCAAGGCCGACAAGAATTTCCTCGACCTGCAGGCGCAACTGTCCGAGGTCGAGGACCAGATCCAGATGGCGCGCCGCTACTACAACGGCACAGTGCGCAACTTGAACATCAGCATCCAGTCGTTCCCCGAGATCATTCTGGCGCGGGCGCTTGGATTCAAGGAGGCGCCGTTCTTCGAGCTCGGCGACCGCAGCGAGGCGGCGGCGCCGCAGGTTACGTTCCAGGGGAGCAAGCCGTGATCGCCGTTTCTCGCATCGCGCTCGCGCTTCTTCTGCTGCTGGGTGCTGTCGGTCCCGCTGGCGCAGCCGAGCGCATCCTGCGCTTCGTCAGCGACGTGAAGGTCGAGCGCAACGGCGACCTCGTGGTGACGGAAACCATCGCCGTGCAGGCCGAAGGCAAGGACATCCGCCGCGGCATCCTGCGCGATTTTCCCACGAGCTACACCCGCCGCGACGGGGCGCACGTGGAGGTCGGGTTCGACGTCCAGTTCGTGACCCGCGACGGCGCAGCGGAAAATTGGACCACCGAGAGGATGAGCAACGGCGTGCGCGTGCGGATCGGCAGCGCCGATCGTTTGCTCAATAACGGCCGCCACGAATATGTCATCCGCTATCGCACCACGCGGCAGATCGGCTTCTTCGCCGACTACGACGAGCTCTACTGGAACGCCACCGGCACCGGCTGGACCTTCGCGATCGATCAGGCCGAAGCCCGCATCACCTTGCCGGAAGGCGTGACGTTCCGGCAGACCGCGCTCTATACCGGGCCGCAGGGCGCTCGCGGTCAGGACGCCGCGATCGTGGAGCAGCGCCCGGGCTACATCGTGTTCCGCACCACAAAGCCGCTGCCGGCGCGCAACGGGCTCACGGTCGCCGCCGCGTGGCAAAAGGGCGTGGTGACGCCACCCGACGGCGTGCAACAAGCCGGCTGGCTGCTGCAAGACAACAAGGCGCTGGGCGTCGCCATCATCGGGCTTGCGCTGGTCATCGCGTATTATGTCTTCGCCTGGATGCGGATCGGCCGCGATCCGCCGACGGGCACCATCATTCCGTTGTTCGGCCCGCCGCCCGGAATGTCGGCCGCCGCCGTGCGCTATGTCGACCAGATGGGTTTCGACAACAGAGCCTTCACCGCCGCGCTCATCGAGCTCGGCGTCAATGGTCGCCTTAAACTGGTCGAGAGCGGCAGCACCGAGGAGGTCGTGCATCGCAGCGGCGGCAAGCCGATCGGCGCCGCCGAGCAGGCGCTGGAGAAGGAGCTGTTCAACGGCCGGAAGAAACTGCTGCTGGTGCAGGACAATCACGAGGAGATCGCCAAGGCCAAGAACGCCCTCGAGGCGGCTCTGCGGCAGGGCTACCGGAACAAGCTCTTCGCCAACAACTACGGATGGTCGTGGCTCGGCTTCTTGCTGGCGATCGCTTTGGTGGTCGCGATCGCCGTCACCATCGCCAACACCTACGGCGCCGACCACGCGACCGGCGCGATCTGGGGCATGCTGATTCCCATCATCCCGATCATGATCGGCGCCTACCTGATCCAGAGCGGATGGCGCAAGCGTTCCGGCGGCACGGGGCAACTGATCTCCGGCGGCCTGACCGTTCTCATCGCCACGGCGATCGGGTTCTCGCTGATGTATGCCTATTCGCGCGGTTTCGTCGAGGTGCTGCCCGGCGTCGCGCCCGCGGTGCTGGCGTCGTTCACGGGGTTGGCCTTCGGCTGGCTGCAGGCGCCCAGCGTCGAGGGCCGCAAGATCATGGACCAGATCGACGGCCTGCGTGAATATCTCAGCGTGGCGGAGGAGGAGCGGCTCGAATATCTCAATCCGCCGGATAAGACGCCGGAGACGTTCGAGCGCTTCCTGCCCTACGCGGTCGCGCTCGACCTGGAGAATACCTGGGCAAGACGTTTCGCAGATGTGCTGGCGGCTGCGGCGGCGGGCGGCGCCGCCGCCCACACGGCGTCGAGTTGGTATTCCGGCGATCGCGACATCAACCGCGATCCCGTGTCGTTCACGGAGCGTATCGGGGACCAGCTATCCGACACGATCGCGTCATCCTCCACGGCGCCCGGTTCGAGTGACAGCTCTTCCAGCGGCGGCAGCAGCGGCGGCGGGTCCTCCGGCGGCGGAGGAGGTGGTGGCGGCGGCTCCGGCTGGTGAACGGAGATCAAGGTCGAGGTTTGCCCCGGACATGACGACCGGCTACGGTCTCCACGAAGCGATTGCTCGCAACAACAAGTCGCACGACATGGGAGACGACCGGATGCGCGCTGCTCTGCGGTTCACGATCGCCGTTGTTTTCGCCACAACAGCTGTTGCGCCCGCGCAGGCGCAGGCACCGGCCGGCGACACGCGACCGATCACGCTGGTGGTGCCGATCGCGGCCGGCGGCGGCATGGACACGATCGGCCGGGCGATCGCCGAGCGATTGCAGGAGCGGCTCAAGCAAACCGTCGTGGTCGAGAACCGCGTCGGTGCCGGCGGCGCGGTCGGCGTCGACTACGTGGCCAAGGCCGCGCCCGATGGCCGCACGCTCCTGCTGATGGATATCTCCGCCGTGCTGCACAAGTGGCTGCACAAGAGCGTGCCGTTCGACGTCACCGAGGATTTCGCGCCGATCGCGCAGGTCGCGACCACGCCGATCCTGCTGTTCGCGAATCCCTCGCTGCCCGTGTCCGACGTCAAGGCGCTGATCGCGCACGCCAAAGCCAACCCCGGCAAGCTGTCCGCCGGAACTCCGGGTCTCGGCTCGCCGCACCACCTCGCAGCCGCCATGCTCAACGCCGCCGCCAAGATCGACATCACGCATGTGCCCTATCGCGGCACGGCGCCCGCGCTCAACGATCTGCTGGGCGGACAGATCCCGTTGATCTGGGCGACGCCCAACGCGCTGGTGCAGCACATCGAGGCGGGCAAGGTGAAGCCGCTCGGCACCGCGTCGCTGCAGCGCGTCGCCATTCTCCCGCAGGTGCCGACGATCGCCGAGAGCGCGATACCGGGCTTCAACGTCGGCGTCTGGTTCGGCATCGCCGCTCCCGCCAAGACGCCGCGCGAGTTCACCGAGCGCGTCGGCAAGGAGCTCGGCGAAATCGCCGCGCTCCCCGACGTGCAGAAGAAGCTCTCGCCGCTCGGCTACGATCTCAATTACGTCGGCGCCGAACGCTTTCGCGAGTTGATCGCGAATGACCACAAGCGCTACGGCGAAGTCATTCGGGAGGCGGGCATCGAGCGCAATTAGGCATTTCGACCTTCCAGTACCTGGAATACTTGTCCGTGCGTGCCGCACATGTGCGCTCGAAACGCGTGCCGGGGCGCAATCGCTTCGCGCAGCCATGATCGGCAGGCGAGCGCCAAACAAGCAATACGATGACCGGAGCATGGCGCATGACACCTGCGTGCGGCATAGATTTTGGCACTTCGAACTCCTCCGTTGGCGTCTACGACGCGGGGGGACCTCATCTGTTACCCATCCAGAATGGCGCGACGTCGGTGCCAACAGCCCTGTTCTTCAGCTTCGACGACAATTCGACGACTTTCGGCCACGAAGCTCTCGAGCGCTATTTCGCGCGCGAGCCCGGCCGCTATCTGCGCGCAATAAAGAGCGTGCTCGGCACCAAGCTTTTTGAGGAGTCAACGCAGGGCAAGCTAAAGCGCTATGCCTTCGGCGAGATCATCGCTGCGTTTCTCCGGTTTTTGCGTACTGCGGCTGGCGAAAGCCTCGGTGCGCCGCCGACGAGCGTGGTGCTCGGCCGTCCGGCGTTCTTTGTCGACGACGACCCCGAGGCCGATGCCGCGGCGGAACGCCAACTCGAGGCGGCTGCCCGGGCCGCCGGCTTCGAGAGGATCGCCTTCCAGTTCGAGCCGATCGCGGCCGCTCTCGACTATGAGCAGAGCGTCAATGCCGAGGAGATCGCGCTCGTGGCCGACATCGGTGGCGGCACCTCGGACTTCTCGGTGGTGCGGGTCTCCCCCGAGCGGGCGCGATCGAGTGACCGGCGCCAGGACATTCTCGGATTCACCGGCGTGCACATCGGCGGCACGGATTTCGACAAACAGTTGGGACTAGCGAGTGTGATGCCGGCACTGGGCCTGCGCAGTCCTCTTCGTCGCAAGGGATTGGATGCGCCATCGTGGTATTTTTCCGACCTCGCGACCTGGCACAGGATCAGCTTTCTCTATGACCCGAAAGTGCTGACCGAGGTCCGTGGCGTTTTGCGGGATTCGGCGGAGCCCGAAAAAATCGAACGGCTGCTGCGCGTGCTCGAGCAGCGCAAGGGCCACGAGCTGTTGGCGGCCGTCGAATCCGCCAAGATCGAGCTGTCGCGCGCCGATCTCGCCACGCTCAATCTCGACGATAGCGTCGCCGACATCTCCCGAGAGATCACCCGGGCAGAGCTCGAGGCAGCCGTCGCCAGCAGCCTCCGGCGTATTCGATCTCGCATCGATGATGTGCTGCGGATGGCCGGTTTGACGCCGGATTCGATATCGGCCGTGTTTCTCACCGGCGGTGCCACCAGGATGCCTTCCGTGCGGAAGTCCATCGCCGCTGCAGTGCCCACTGCGCGCCTCACTGCAGGCGATGCGTTCGGGAGCGTTGCCACGGGCCTTGCGCTCGATGCCGCCAAGCGATTTGCGGAGCGGTGACAAGGGCGGCTGGACCTCCCACGATAGTAAGCTAGTATACTTGTCCGCGCGCCGTACATGTGCGTCACGCATGTGCAACATGCGGCTTCGCGATGTACGGAGCCGGCCGCGAGAGAGCCTAAGGGATCGTGGAATGGAGGTCATCATCGTCGGGGGCGGCATCGCCGGGCTTTCGGCGGCGCTGAGCCTGCACCAGATCGGCATAGCGTGCCGCGTCTACGAGTTGGTGCCGCGGCTCGCACCCATCGGACACGGCATCAACCTGCAGCCCAACGCCGTGCGCGAGCTCACCGCGCTCGGGCTCGGCGACAAGCTCGCGAGCGCCGGCATCTTCACCGCCGAGCTCGCCTTCTACAACAAGCACGGGCAGTTGATCTGGACCGAGCCGCGCGGCATGGCCGCCGGCTATCGCTGGCCGCAGATCTCGATCTCGCGCGGCAAGCTGCACGAGGTTCTGCTCGCGGCCATCGACGAGAGATTGGGGTCTGGGGCGCTCGTCACCGGCCATCACCTCAGCGGCCTGGAGCAGCGCGGCGACAAGGTCATCGCGCGCTTCACCGATCCCGCGGGCATGCCGGTGGGGGAGGCGGAGGCCGACCTGCTGATCGGCGCCGACGGCATCCACTCCGCCGTGCGCAAACACTTCTATCCCGGCGAGTCGGCCGTCTTCGACGGCTACCTGCACTACCGCGGCATCGTCGAAGGCGATCCCTACCTCAGCGGTCGCTCGATGGCGGTCGTCGGCCATCGCACCCATCGTGCGATCGTCTATCCCATCGCACCGCTGCCGGGCGGCAGGGTGCTGATCAACTGGCTCGCCTATACCAAGATTCCGAGCGGCGCGCCGCCGCTCGAAGCCTGGGACACGGTCGCGGACAAGGCGCTCGCGGTCGAGCGCTTCGAGGGCTGGACGTTTCCTTGGCTCGACGTCCGCCGGCTCATCGCGCGCACCGAGCGCGTGCTGCAATTGCCGAACGTGGACCGCGATCCGATTCCGCGCTGGAGCTTTTCCCGTGTGACGCTGATCGGCGACGCCGCCCATCCGATGCAGCCGGTCGGCGCCCAGGCGGGATCGCAGGCGGTGGTCGACGGCCGCGTGCTGGCGGCGTCGCTGCTCGCCAACGCCGATCCGGTCGAGGCGCTGGTGCGCTACCAGGACCAGCGCCTCGCTGCGATGAACGACATGATCATCCGCAACCGCAATCTCGGCCTCGAAGCCGTGCTGCAGATGGCGGAAGAGCGCGCGCCCAACGGCTTTGCGAAAATCACCGATGTGCTGACGCGGGACGAGCTCGAGACGACGGCGTCGAGCTTCAAGAAGGCGGCCGGCTTCGATCGCGAGACCGTCAACAGCCGCCAGTCCTATGTGGAACTGCCGCGCGCGGGGTGAGGGAGGACGCTTCGAAAAACATCCGAAGCGGAGCGAGGACAAGATGTCGAGATTTCTTCTTGCAATGTTGTGCGCGGGCGTCGTGCTGCTCGCTCCGGGTGTCGCCGCCAGCCAGAGCTATCCGGCACGGGCGATCCATATCATCGTCACCTTCCCGCCGGGCGGAAATGCCGACACGATGGCGCGGCTCGTTGCCGACAAGCTCACGCAGAAGCTCGGGCAGACGGTCATCGTGGAAAACAAGCCCGGCAGCGCCTCGATCGTGGGAACGATCGCCGTGCTCAAAGAGCCTGCCGACGGCTACATGCTGCTGCAGGCCGGCACGAATATTTCCACCAACCCCGCGCTCGGCCACAAGCCGCCCTACGATGCCGAGCGCGATCTCGTTCCCGTGGCTCTGCTGGTGACCGTCCCCGCCGTCGTCGTGGTCAATCCGTTGCTGCCGGTCAATTCGCTGGCGCAGCTCATCGAGCACGCCAAGGCGCGGCCGGGCGAGGTGAACTACGGCTCCGCCGGTACCGGCTCGTTTCCCCATCTCGCGATGGAGAAGCTCGCCCAGGAGACCGGCATCAAGATGACGCATGTGCCGTTCCGCGGCTTCGGGCCGGCGATGATCGGGCTCTTACGCAACGACATCAACCTTTTGGCCTCCGACATCCCGGGCGCGCTGGAGCACATCCGCGCCGGCAAATTGCGCGCGCTTGCGGTCACCGGCAGCGCGCGCATGGCGCAGCTGCCCGACGTGCCGACGATCGCCGAGGCGGGCGTGCGCGACTACGACGGCGTGGGCTTTCTCGGCATCGCGGTGCGCACGGGCACGCCGCAAGAGGTGGTCAACGTGCTCAATCGCGAGATCAACGGCGCGCTCGCGACGCAGGAGATCAGCAAGCACATCGTGGGCAACGGGCTCGTCGCCGGCGGCGGCACGCCCGGCGACTTCGGCGCTTTCCTCGCCCGCGACAAGGCGATCTGGACCAAGGTCATCGCCACCGCCGGCATCAAGGCGGAGTGAGGGGACTTGTTCGCAGTTTTCAACAGGGCGGCTGAACTTCCAGCGCTACGCTACCTATTATGGTACCGTTCGTTGACACGGACGACGATTTTGAGAAATCCCTTTGCTCGAGCAAGGCGCGACATTCGGCCGATTTGCGAGCCTGCTCGCAGCGCTTCCGGCGTTCCTTTTTTCCGACATCGCCGCCGCCGACGAAGCGGGGTCGAGCTTCTGGCTTCCGGGCACATACAGCAGCTTTGCCGCCACGCGTTCGCAGCCGGGATGGTCGTACGAAAGCACGTTCTACCATGCCACGGCGGCGGCGAGCTCAGACAGACACCTTCCGCGCGGCCGAGCGATTCACACCGAAATGAAATCCCCGACGGACTACGTCATGTGGACCCCCACCTATACGTTCGCCACGCCGGTCCTGGGCGGACAGGCGGCCGTGAGCTTGACGGGGTTGTGGGGGCGCAACACCACGTCGGTGGGGTCAACGCGCACCCGGCCGGACGGCGCCGTGCGCTCGCGCAGTCAATCCGACTACGTGCTCGGGTTCGGAGATTTGTACCCGTCCGCTTCCCTGAAGTGGAATTGGGACGTGCACAACGTCATGGTCTACGCGACGGGGAGCATTCCGGTCGGCGTCTATGATCCCAACCGTCTGGCGAGCATGGGGCTGGGTCACTGGGTCGCGGACGCGGGCGCCGGCTACACCTACTACGACGAAAAAGCCGGCTTTGAATGGTCGGCGGTCGTCGGGTTCACCTACAACTTCATCAATCCCTACACCCAATATCAGAGTGGAATCGATGTCCACCTGGATTGGGGAATTTCGCCGTATGTCTCCGACAAGATGCACATCGGCGCGGCCGGCTATTTCTACAATCAGGTGACCGGCGACGGCGGTCCCGGCGCCACGCTTGGCGAGCACAAATCACGCGTGGCGGGAATCGGGCCGCAGATCGGATTCTTTTTTCCGTTCATGGACCAGCAGGGATACCTCACCGTCAGGGGCTACCGCGAGTTCGACGCCGGCGCGCGGCTCTCAGGGTGGACCGCGTTCATCACGTTCTCGGTCGAGCCATCGGAGCAGAAGGCGCGGACGCCGATCAAGAAACAATGACTGCGCCGCGCAGCACTGGTGCCTTCATCGTCCTCAGGGGTGCAAGGGTGCGGCTATCGTCCGCCGGCCAGGATCGCCTGTGCCGTCTCCCGTCCGCTCGCCAGCGCCGCCTCGACCGTGCCCATATCCGGGCCGTCGTAGAGCGCTTCCCCGGAAAAGAGTACGCCGCCGCCATCCGGCTTTCGCAGCGCCGACTGCGCGTGCGTCGTTTTGGGTGTGGCAAAGCAATAGGCCCCGCGCGCGAAAGGGTCATTGCCCCAGTTGATTGCTTGTGACGCGACGAGATCTCTCCGCATTCGATCCATAGTCAGACCAAAAATCTCGGCAAGCGAGGCGAGCCCCATGTTGACCAGCTCGCCCTCTGTCAGTTGAGCCACGGTGCCGGCCTTGGGCCCGGCGAACCAGCCCGTCAGGACCGAATAGCTCGATGGATGCTGGGTCCACCAAGTCGGAACCGCTGCATCTGAAAATAGAAAGGACAGGTCGGCGAGATCGCGCCCGGCGCAATCAGTCCACCATTTCGTCGTGAATCGCAGCAGAATTTTCACGACATTGCCAAAACCGATGTCCGCGCTCGCCGCTGCTTGCTCGCGGGCGGCCTGAGGAAGCTCGATCTCGCTCAGGAGCGGGAGCGGCACGGTCAGAATCGCCGCATCCGCTTCTAGCAGGTTGCCGTCACGACAACGGGCGGCCATCCGTCCGCGGCGCTCCTCGATCACCGTCACTGCCGCGCCGAGATGGATCGAGACGCCTTCCCTGCGGCACTCTGACATGAGAAAGGCGATGAGCGCGCCATATCCCCCGGCAACCCGGCCCTGGCGGCCGAGACTGCGGCTCAACCATTCATCGCGGAGCGCGAAGGTGCTGGCCTTGGTCGTGTCGGCTGCGTCATAACCCTCGACCATCCTGGTGATATCCCGGCGAAGTTCGCTGTATTGCTGATCGGCAAAATGGCGCTCCAGGAATTCGGCGACCGGCAGGTCGATCTTCAGTTCCATCAATGCTCGCTGAAGCCGATCCGCATGCGGCAGCGCGAACTCTCGCGGCGAAAACGCGCCGCCGCGGGCACTCCATCGCGTACCCTCGACGGGCGATAGCGCAAGCCGCGCCTCGCGCATCAATGCACGCGTCACAGGTGCCGCTCCGTGGACGAACTCGGCGCCACCTTCGGCCGGGTATCCGAATATCTGCGCTGACAGCGGATGAATCCGGCCGCCGCAACGGTCTCGCGCTTCGAGGATGGTCACCTTCTTGCCCGCGCGCGCAAGCTCTCGAGCGGCCATCAGGCCGGCAGCCCCCGCGCCGACGATCAAGACGTGGGTTGGACATCGAGGAGCCATTGCTCACCAGGATCGTCGCGGACCGAAATTGTCAATCCTTGCCTCCAGTTCGAACCTTCGGCATGCAGTTACGACGGCGGAGCATCGGCGGGCCGCGCGCGAAACGTCATGCGCGCCGGATTGTGCTCCAGATTGAAGGGCAGCCGCTCGGCGGAAAACCCGACCGCCGTGAGCTTGGCCATGAATTCCGCCTCGCCGTAGCAGGAGATGCCGAGCTCGGCGCGCAGCCGGCGATAGCCGGAGAAAACCGTACGGGCGACGCCGATGATCGCGGCGACGAGAAAGCCGTTCCTGGCGGCGTAGCGCAGCAGCGCGACGGTGTCGGTGACGACCCCGACGCCGGGCCGGATCACGTCGGCAACGATCAAGGCTCCGCCCGGCGCCAGCAGGCGCCGCCAGACCGCCAGCAGGCGGTCGAGCTCGGCGGGCGCGATGTATTGCACCAGCGAATTGGCGACCAGCAGATCGATCGATGCGGCCGGCAACTGCTCGACCTGCTCGGGCGCGAGCACGCGGATGTTCCTGATGTCCGCGAAGCGCCGGGAGAGCTTCGCGCGCACGCTCGGCGCCGATTCGCACAATACGAGCCCGGCCGCGGCGGCGGCGACGAGATCGGCGCGTGTCGCCTCCCCGCAGCCGTAGTCGAGCACGCGTGCGTTCCGCCCCGGCAGCAGCGCGATGATGCCCTGCGCGATGTCGCGATAGTGCACGTCGAAGTGTCGCGCGTTGACATAGATCGAATGCGGCTGGTCCCAGAAGTCGGTCCAGTCGCGCACGCCGTCGCTCATCTGCGTGCCTCCTGCGGCGGCACGATCAGCACAGTGAAGCGCGCGCTCGGTCCCTCGCGCCCGAAGTGGCGGCGCGACAGCTCGAACTCGCGCCGGATCGCGCGCGGCTCGCTCGCAGCCCGGCGGGCCGCCTCTTTGACGCAGCCGGGTTGATCGCACAGCACGGCATATCCCTCGTGCTCCATGCGGTCGGGCGTGACCCAGGGCGCGACTCGCAGGTTGAAATACGGCACCGCATCCGGATGATCCGGACTGTAGAAGGTCACCGCTTCGGCAAAGTCGCCCATGACGATCCTCAGCGGCCGGTCCGTGTGCCGGCGCCACTCCTGCATGATCTCGTCGCTGATCGCACGATAGTACGATTGGCCATGCTTGGTCCCGTCGGTGTGCTTGCTCCACGCCACAAAGGGCGCCGCAACGAGCGCGAGCGCCGTGATGCCGATCACGACTGCCGCGATGTACACGGCTTTCACCCGGGGAACCACCGCCATTGGCGGCGCCAGGAGAATGATCGGGAGCAGGAACCACGCCTGCATCGTCCATAGCGGGGTCAGCTCGACGCCGACGAATGGCGCCGACAGCGCGGGGAGCAGAAGCTGTGCCGCGAGCAGCACGACCAGCATGCGCCGGTCCGGATCGGGCGGCCAGAAGGTCTCCGCCAGCATGCGTGCATCGGGACGCACCGCGATGCCGTAGATCGCCGTGGGCAACGCCACATACGCCGCCGCGCCCACGAGATAGTATCCGACGCTCTCGAGCACGTCCCGCAGCGTGGAGTAGCCGTGCGCCACGTAGACGTAGTCGAACGGCGTGAACGTCGTCGTCATGAGCCAGCGCAGGTGCGGCACCAGCACGATGAGGCCGACCGCGGCCGAGACCCAGGGCGACGGCGATCGCAAGTACGCCCAGCGCGCCGGATGCGCCAGTGCGGCAACGACGAATGCCGCGACGAGATAGACCGAATAATATTTCCCGAGCATCGCCAGTCCGGCGGCAACGCCGGCGGCGACCGACCACGCGAGCGCGCGCGTCTCGAACGCACGCAAAAAGCAATAGGTGGCGATCGGCCAGATCGTCAGCAGCACCTGGTTCGTGCTGAAGCGCTGGCCGTGAAACTGATAGAACGGCGTGAGCAGCAGGAAGAGCAGCACCAGCAGCCGCTTGTCGGGCGATACATAGCGGCGCGCGATGCAATCGACCACAAAGAGTGCGACCGCGGCATTGACCATGGCGAGCAAGTGGAACGACCAGTCGGCGGCCGGGAAGACCGCGAACCATGCCGCCGCGATCAGCGCGGCGAGCGGCGGGTGCTTGTAGTAGCCGCCGCTCGGGTGCCGGCTCCAGGCGTAGATTTCGACGAGGTCGGGATGCAGATCCACGAACGCGTAGGAAACCGCATGAAAAGCGGTCCAGGCCAGGACAAACAGCAGGAGCAGCGCCGCGACCGCCCGGTCGGCGCGCTCCGCGTCGAACCAGGCGCCGACCGAGTGCTCGATGCGCGCGATCACGTTGCCGCGGGTGGAGAACGAAGTCATGCCGGGCAACCGGCCGTGCGGCGGGATGCCGTCATGCGCCGGCGGCACGCGCCGCACCGCGCGCGGGGCCGGCATTGACCGGGCGATTGGTTTCCTCGGTCTCCGCAACCAGATAGACCGGCCATTTGCGGGTCTCGCCCAGCAGGCGGCCGATATACTCGCCGATGATGCCGAGCACCAGGAATTGTCCGGCGCCGAGCAGCGCGATCGCCGACATGACCGAGGTCCAGCCGGCGACGGTGTGACCGATCCACAGGAAGCTCGCGATCGAATAGATGAGCAGCAGAACGCCGATCGCCGCGAACACGAGCGACAGGTGGATGGCGATGCGCAGCGGTTTGACGCTGTGCGCGATGATGCCCATGACGGCGAAGTCGATCATGCGGCGCAGCGTGAACTTGGATTCGCCTTCCTGCCGGGTGCCCTGCGTGAACGTGAGCTTGGCGAGCGGATAGCCGAGCCAGCGCACGAGGCCGCGTAGAAATATCTCGCGCATCTCGAAGCCGTTGATGGTGTCGACAGCGGCGCGGTCGAGCAGCAGGAAATCGGCGCTGCCGGGCTCGATGCGCACGTCGCCGATGGCGTCGAGCAGCCGGTAGAACAATCGCGAGCTCAGCGATTTGAGGAACGAGAGCTGCCGCGGCGCGGACGTCCGCTCCGTGACCACGATCTTCGCGCCCTTGCGCCATTCCGCGATCATGGCTGGGATCAGCTCCGGCGGATGCTCGAAATCGCAATCCATCAGGACCACGGCGTCGCCGCGGGCGTAGCGCAGACCTGCGCGCAGTGCCGCCTGGTGGCCGAAATTGCGCGTGAAGGCGACGAAGCGGATGCGCCGGTCGCGTACCGCCAGGTTCTTGATCTCGGACAACGAGCGGTCGGTCGAGCAATCGTCGACGAACAGGATCTCGTAGCTGCCGAACGGCCCCGCGATATCTGCGAGGCGCGCGGCCATAGCGGCCACGTTCCGCTCTTCGTTATAGACCGGCAGCACGACCGAGAGACAGGGGCGCGACAAATCCATCTGCCACCGCGTGTGACGACCTACCCATTGTGTCCCGGCCGTTTCCACCGGTCAATGACTGTGGAATTGATGCATTGACGGGTTTCAGCCGTTGAAAGCGGTGAGCCCGCGTGCGAGGTGCGGCCGGACATGCAGTCGAGAAACTCGCGACTTGAAGGGGCTTACCGCCAGAGCTTGGTCAGCGGGCCATCCTTGCCGTGCAGCGGATCGGTGTCCGGCAGCGGCACCTTGGGGATGGTGTCGAGCGCCTTGGCGTGCTCGCCCTTGCTGCCGCGGCAAAGATTGTACGTGCCGCCGTTGGGACTCTTGGGATACGCGCCGATGACGCAGAGCTCGGGCGACGCCCAGAGGCACTGATGTCCGGTGCCGGCCGGAAGCACCACGGCGTCGCCGGCGGTGAGGTCGAGCTCCTCGCCGGCGTTGCCGCCGAAGCGCACCTTGGCGCGGCCGCGCGCGACGGCGAGCGCTTCGTGGATCATCGAATGATAGTGCACGTAGGGAAAAATGCCGTTGCGCCACATGTCGCCCCAGCGGTGGCTGGCGAAGATCTTCTCGACCACCTCGGCGGGATTCGAGCTGCCGGTGAGATCGATGACGTTCCGGTAGACGAGGAACGGCAGGCGCGGATTGTTGGGCACCGATCCGTCGTCGGCGAACATCCGTGCAAGCGGCTCGGCGGATCGGGTCAATACGGGCATGGCTCCTAATCCTGCCGCGGGCACAAGACGTCCCCACCTACTATTAACGTGTTGTTGCTGAAAGAACTCTTAAGGCAGGATTCGGTTGCGGCCCGGCGGGACGATGGCATTAATGTACGGGTGGAATGCGGAATTGAATGGATGAAAAACTCGCGCATGAATTTTGCACGAGCTCGGACAACAAGCTCGGACAACTAGCTCGGACGAACGGGAGGCGGCATGGTCACCCTCTATCACGGCAAGACGTCGGTGTGCTCGGTCAAGGCGCGGCTTGCCCTGGCGGAGAAGAGCGTGAATTTCGAAAGCCGGCTGATGACGCTGCGGGGCGACCAGTACGATCCGGACTACATGAAGCTCAATCCGAATGCCGTGGTTCCCACATTGGTCCACGATGGCAACGTGATCATCGAGTTGACGGTGATCATGCGTTACGTCGACGAGGCGTTTCCCGGCACTCCGCTCGTGCCATCCGATCCGGTCGCGCGCGCCAAGGTGCGCATGACGGAGAAACTCATGGACGAGTACGTGCACAATTCCTGCACGACGCTCACCTTCGCGACCGCCAATCGCGCTCACCTCGCGCGCATGACGCCGGACGAGCTGGAAGCCGAGCTTGCGAAGTCGCCCGACCCGAAGCGCTCGGAGATCAAGCGTCAGGTGGTCAAGCGCGGGCTCGATGCGCCGGTCGTCGTGGATGCCTTGCGCCATCACGAGACGCTGCTCGACCGGATCGATGCTGCGATGAAGGACGGTGCATACATCGCCGGATCGAGCTGGTCGCTCGCGGACGCGGCGGCCACGCCGTACATCTGGCGGCTCGACAAGCTCAAGCTCGCGCGCATGTGGGACGAGCGGCCCGGCGTCGCCGCGCTGGTACGAGCGCATCCGGCAGCGGCCGTCGTTCAAGACCGCGGTGGAGGACTGGATGACGCCTGCCGACCACGAGCGCTATGCGAAGGAGCCCGATCCCTGGCCGAAGGTGCGGGAGATTTTACGGGCGGCGTGAAATTTGCTCACCCTACGCCTTCACCTCGAACACGAGGCACGTCGTCGTCGCGTGCGCGAGCAGGCGGCCGCCGGCGTCGATGAGGCGGCCCTCGGCGGTGGCGACGCGGCGACCGCTGGTGATCACCTTGCCTTCGGCGCGCACCGGTCCGGTGTCGGCGGTCACGGGGCGCACGAGGCTGACCTTGAACTCCAGCGTCGTGTAGCCCATGCCCTTCGGCATCGTGGTGTGCACCGAGCAGCCCATGCAGGAGTCGAGCAGCGTCGCGGCGTAGCCGCCATGCACGGTGCCGAGCGGGTTGTAGTGCTGGAAGCCGGGCGTGCCCGCGAACACCGCGCGGCCGTTCTCGACCTCGACGAGCCGAAAGCCGATCAGCTCCATGATCGGCGGTCCGGGAAAGCGGCCCGCGATCATGCCCTGCAGCAGTTCGAGGCCGCTCATGCTCGCGGCGACGTCCGGCGGCACGAGGCCGAATTTTTCGGTCGCCACGTTCGCGTCGCTCATTTCGGTGCGGACGCGCGCATCATCGCGACGAACCGCTCGAACAGGTAGTGGCTGTCGCGCGGGCCGGGCGAGGCTTCCGGATGGTACTGCACCGAGAACACCGGCTTGTCCTTGAGCGCCATGCCGCAATTCGAGCCATCGAACAGCGAGACGTGCGTCTCGGACGCGTTCGCCGGCAGCGTCGTGCGGTCGACCGCGAAGCCGTGGTTCATGGACGTGATCTCGACCTTGCCGGTGACGAGGTCCTTCACGGGATGGTTGGCGCCGTGATGACCCTGGTGCATCTTCATCGTCTTGCCGCCGACCGCGATGCCGAGCATCTGATGTCCCAGGCAGATGCCGAACGTGGGAATGCCCTTGGCGATGATGTCGCGGATCACGGGCACGGCATATTCCCCGGTCGCCGCCGGATCGCCGGGGCCGTTGGAGAGAAAGACCCCATCAGGCTCGAGCGCGACAATGTCGGCGGCCGACGTCGTCGCCGGCACGACCGTCACCTTGCAGCCCTTGCTGGCGAGCTGGCGCAGGATGTTGCGCTTGATGCCGTAGTCGATGGCGACCACGTGGAATTGCGGCGCGTCCAGGCGGCCGTAGCCCTTGTCCCATTCCCACGCCGTCTCGTCCCAGGTGAAGCGCTGGCCGGAGGTCACCATCGGCACCAGGTCCATGCCGACGAGGCCCGGCCATTCGCGCGCTTCCTTCTCGAGCGCGTCGATGTCGAACTTGCCCGACGGTTCATGCGCGATCACGGCGTTCGGCATGCCCTTGACCCGAATGAGGCTGGTGAGCGCGCGCGTGTCGATGCCGCAGAGCCCGACGACGCCGCGGCTCTTGAGCCATTGGTCGAGGTGGCGGGTGGCGCGGTAGTTCGAGGGCTGGGTGATGTCGGTATGCAGCACCACGCCGCGCGCGCCGGGGGTCGCCGCCATGTTGACGGTCTCGATGTCGTCCTCGTTGGTGCCGACATTGCCGATATGCGGGAAGGTGAAGGTGATGATCTGCCCGGCATAGGAGGGATCGGTGAGGATTTCCTCGTATCCGGTCATGGCGGTGTTGAAGCAGACCTCGCCCACGGCCTGGCCGGTGGCGCCCAGCCCTGCGCCTTCCAGTACGGTGCCGTCGGCGAGCACGAGGAGGGCGGTAGCCTTTGGCTCCGTCCAGGAATTGCCGGCCGCTTCCTTGGAAAGGGCCGCTACGGGTTGTTTCTCGGTCATCTAGGGCCTAAATCTGGTGCCGCGCCGGCAATTGAAGGCCATTTCGGCTCGACTCGGCGCGATTTTGTGAAAGGCCATAGCCGTGCTGCGCGACGAGATCAACACCGCCCTGAAAGGCGCGATGAAGGCCCGGGACGAGCGCCGGGTATCGACGCTGCGCCTGGTCAATGCCGCCATCAAGAATGCCGACATCGAGGCGGAAACCGCCAAGAAGAGCGCGCTCTCCGACGACGACCTCCTGGGGCTGCTGCAGAAGATGATCAAGCAGCGCCAGGAATTGGTCGAGATCTACGACAAGGCCGGCCGCAAGGAGCTGGCCGACCAGGAGCGCGGCGAGATCGAGATCATCCGCGGCTACCTTCCGCAGCAGATGTCGGAAGCGGAGGCGAAGGCCGCGATTGCCGAGGTCATCAAGGCGACGGGCGCCCAGAGCGTCAAGGACATGGGCAAGGTCATGGCCGCCCTCAAGCAGGGCTATGCCGGCAAGATGGATTTCGGCAAGGCGTCGGGGCTGGTGAAGGGCCTGTTGGCCGGTTGAACCCCGCGTTGCGCGACGAGATGCCGGCGGGGTAAGCGATGGCAATAGTCGTGCGGCGCGCCATCACCGACGATGCGGCGCTGATTTCATCGCTCAACGCCGATGTGCAGGCGATCCACGCGGCGGCATTGCCAGAGCGATTCAAAGGTCCCGGCCCTGAAACATTCCCGCCATCGGCCGCCGCCGGTCTGCTGGCCAATCCCAAGAATCTCGTGTTCGTAGCAGAGATCGACTCCGAGCCGGCGGGCTACGCCTATGCCGAGGTGATACGGCGGGCCGAGACCCAATTTCATCATGCCTACGACATGATCTACCTCCACCACATCAGCGTTCGATCCGCGCATCGACGATGCGGTGTCGGCAAGCATCTCATCGAAGCCGTGCGCGCTGCCGGAAGCGAGTTGAGCATCTCGCTCATGACGCTCGACGTGTGGTCGTTCAACGACGATGCGCGGGCGTTCTTTCGCCGGCACGGTTTCACGCCTTACACCGAGAGACTCTGGAGCCGATAATGTCTCAATGCGTCATCCGCGGCGTGCGCAGCGTCGATCTGGTCGCCACCAATTTCGACGAGGCCGCAAAGTTCTACGAGGGCGTCTGGGGCCTGCGGCCGGTCGAGTCGGGTGAGGGCAGGCGGCTGTTCCGGGGGAGCGGCGCCTACCACCACATCCTCGGCCTGCATCGCGGTAGCCAACCCGCGCTCATCCGCATCGTGTTCGACGTGGTGGACCGGCAGGGCGTCGATGCCCTGCATAAGGCGGTCGTGGCGTCGGGCTGTGGGAGTGTCAGTGCCCCGGCGCGGCTTTCCACGCCAGGTGGCGGCTACGGCTTCGGCTGCAAGGACCCGGACGGCCGCAACCTCGCCTTCGTGTCCGACTGCGCCGACCATGCCGACGCGCAGGACCAGCCGGACCGGCCGCGCAAGATCGCGCACGTGAACCTCAATGCCCGCGACTTCGATGCCAGCCTGCGCTTCTTCACCGCGACGCTCGGCCTGCGCCAGATCGACGAGAATGCGCCGCTGTGGTTCCTGCACTGCGACGGGCCGGATCACTCGTCGATCGTTCTCGCAAAAACCAACCAGCCGACGCTCAATCACGTCGCCTTCGAGATGCCGGACTTCGACTTCGTCATGCGCGGCATCGGGCGGATGAAGGACAACGGTTATCCGGTCGAGTGGGGCCCCGGACGCCACGGCCCGGGCGACAACGTGTTCGCCTATTTCTGCGGCCCGGACGAGGTGCCGATCGAGTACACCTCGGAGGTGCTGCAGGTTGACGACAGCTACGTGCCGCGCGGCTCCGACTATTGGAAATTCCCGCCGGGACGGTCGGACCATTGGGGCATCACGCAGCCGCGCTCCGCCCGCTATTACCGTGTGCAACGGCTATTTGGATTTACCGAGGACGGTTACCGCGTATCGGGGTGAACGCGCGCAGGGACGAAGTATCGCAGCCGGCGCCAGCTTCGGAACGAGCGCCACGGCAGCCGGAATGCTAGGCTGCCGGGCGTGCGATATAAAAGGATGTAAAGGGGAGGGATCGTCGGTGCGAAGCTCCATCCTGCTCGGCCCGCTGGCTGCCGGGGCGCTCGCGCTGCCCTGCGCGGCGCCGGCGCAGGACTATCCGTCGAAGCCGATCCGGGTGATCGCGTCGTCGGCCGCCGGCGGCATCAGCGACATTTTCATGCGCACGGTCGGCGAGGAGCTCCACAAGCGCTGGGGCCAGCCGATCGTCATCGAGAACCGCGCCGGCGGCGGCATGAATATCGGCGGGCGCGCCTGCGCCGAAGCGCCGCCGGACGGCTACACCATCTGCATCATGTCGAACGAGGTGGTGACCTACAACCAGCTGCTCTACCGCAATGTCGGTTTCGACGCCGAGAAGAGCATCGCGCCGGTCACCAACCTGTTCTTTCTCACTCAGGCGCTGGCGGTCAATTCGTCGCTGAAGGTGAAAAGTCTCGCCGACCTGGCCGCGCTGTCGAAGGCGAAGCCCGGCACGCTGAGCTATTCGGCGCCGGCCGTGCCGCTCGCGCTGTTCATGGACAACTTCAACAAGGAGAACGGCACCGACCTCGTGCGCGTGCCGTTCAAGGGCGGCGGCGACGCCGTCAACAACGTGCTCTCGGGCGCGACGCCGATCACCTTCCTCGGCGTCGGCAACCTGATCTCCTACCTTCAGAGCGGCATGATGACCGGCCTGGTGGTCGACGGCGAGCGGCGCTCGCCGCTGTTCCCGGACATCCCGGCGCTGCGGGAGATCGGCTATCGCGGGCCGCTGACGCGCTCCTATTTCGCGCTCTACGCGCCGATGGGGACGCCGGCGGCTTTCATGGCGAAGATCGCCGCGGACATGAGGCAGATCGCAAGCGAAGCGACTTTCCGCGAGAAGCACCTGATCGCGCGCGGGCTCGAGCCGGTGCTCGATACGCCGCAGGAGTTCGGCCAATACCTCGAGCGGGATCGCTCGGAAGCGAAACGCGTCGTCAAGGACGCAGGCTTGCAGCCACAGTGAAAGAAAATCGGAGCAGGACATGAAATATTCGATCGCCATCGCCGGATTGATTGTGGGCCTCGCGGTCCCTTCGTTCGCGCAGGACTATCCGACGCGCCCGATCAAGGCGCTCACCACGACCAGCGCCGGCGGCATCAGCGACGTCTTCATGCGCGCGCTCGGCGACGAGCTGCACAAGCGCTGGGGCCAGCCGATCGTGGTCGAGAACCGCCCGGGCGGAATGCAGAACGTCGGCTCGCGCGCCTGCACCGAGGCGGCCCCCGACGGCTACACCATCTGCATCCTCAACGCGGAGCCGCTGGCCTATAACCAGTTTCTGCTCAAGAACATGCCGTTCGATCCTGAGAAGGGACTGCAGCCCGTCACGAACCTCTATCACCTGATCCAGACGCTCGTCGTCAACGCGAAGCTCAACGTCAAGACGGTCGATCAACTCATTGCATTGTCGAAGGAAAAGGCGGGCACGTTGAACTATGTCACGGCCGCGGTCCCGCTCGCGCTCTACATGGACACGCTTACCAAGGAGAAAGGGGCGGACTGGGTGCGCGTTCCATTCAAGGGCGGCGGCGAGGCCGTCAATGCGGTGCTCAGCGGCTCGACCCCGATCGCGCTCATCGGCGAGGGCAACGTCATCGGCCAGATCCGCGCCGGCACGATGACGGCACTCGCCATGGTCAACAACATCAAGTCGCCGAACTTTCCGGAAGTGCCGACGCTGGCCGAGACCGGCTACACCGGCGTGCCGTCGCGCAGCTGGTATGGGCTGTTCATGCCGGCCGGCACGCCGAAGCCGATCGTTGACAAGGTCTACAAGGAGGTCGCGAGCATCATGAGTGATCCCGCCTTCCGCGACCGCCATCTCACCGCGCGCAGTCTGGTGCCGGCGATCAATACGCCGGAGCAGTTCGCCGAGGAGATCAAGAAGGATCGGGTGATGGCGCGGCAGGTGGTGAAGGATGCCGGGCTGGAGCCGCAGTGAGGCGTGCGAGTTGCAACTCTCGCCCCGCTTTCGGTGCACTCCCTGCGCACTCGGTGCGCTCCCTCCCCCCTTGTGGGGGAGGGTTGGGGAGGGGGGTGATGCAGCGAGATGACGATGGCGCCACCTGCGAACAACTGCACCACCCCCACCCCCAACCCCTCCCCACAAGGGGGAGGGGAATCCACCGCATTCGCGGCGCCGCACCGCCCTGCTGCCAGTTAACTCCGCACCACCGGCAGCCGCAGGCACGACGCATGCACGCTGTCGTGATGGATGGTGTCGCTGCCGATCGCAGTCGGCGGATAGGGATGCGTGAACACCGCATCGGTCACCGCTGAATTGCCGTTGGCGATTTCCAGGCGGATGCGGTGACCCTTCCTGAACACATAGGCGACCGGCAGCACCTCGATGTCGAAGCGGTAGACTTCGCCGGGCGTCAGCGGCTGCGGATTGGCGTGGGTATAGAACGGGCGCAGCGCGGTCGAGCGTTTCGTATCCTTCTCCCGGTGCGAGGCGAGCAGCCAGCCCTTGGAGACATTGGTGAAAGCGGGCTGCGCGCCACCGATCTCGGGTTTACCCGAGATCGGCGTCTGACGCACGCGCGCGGCATCATCTTGCGGATGCTGATCCGCGAGCTTGACGATGAAACGCGTGTCGATCTGGTCGGACGACGCATGGAGCTCGAGCACGATCGGCCCCGTCACTTCGAGGTCATGCGGAAGCGCAGCCGACGTGAACGTGAGTACGCGCCGCACCGCATCCGGCCGTCCGTCCGGTCCCGTCACCACAACGCCGTTCATCCACTCCCAATCGGGATAGCTGTAGCTGGTGGCCGGCTCGTCCTTCGCTGGCGGCTCGGTCGATAGTCCGCCGTCGTTGAGCGAGGTCACGCTGCCGGATGGCCCCTTGTGCAGGTAGTAGGGGACATAGCTCGCGCGCGCGAGCGGCCACTCCGGTTCCTCGCGCCACGAATCCGTGCCGCGAATGAACAGCCGCACCGGCGCGCCGGACATGAATCCATTGTCGATGCCCTTGAGGTGCGCGTCGTAGAACGGCAGCATCTCTTTCTCGTGGAATTCGATCTGGTCGAACAGGTGGTGCGCTTCGAAGTAGTTCTTGGCGCCCGTCACGACGAGCTTCTTCGGCCCCTTCACCTCCTCGAAGCCGAGAATGTTGCCGCGCAGGTGCAGGCCCATCTTGCCCCAATGCCCGATCGAGAGCACCGGCACCTTGATGTCGCCGAGCCGTTCGTAGGGCGAGCGCTCGCGCCACCAGTCGTCGTAGAGCGTGTGCTCGGTGATCGCGCCGACGAGGTCGAAGCGCATCGGCGGCCGGCCCTTCGCGCCCGCCGGGCGATGCTGATTGTCGGCGCGCAGGTTCGCGTACCAGGAGGAGCGGTAGTTGCAGAAAATGCCGCCGTGATAGTTCGAGCAGCGATACTGATCGACGAGGCCGTCGTAAGGCACGATGCAGGCGAGGGCAGGGGGATTGTGCGTCGCCATCAGCCACTGCGCCATGGCGTAGTAGGATTGCCCGATGCCGCCGACGCGGCCCGTGCACCAGGGCTGCTTGGCGATCCAGGCGATCAGCTCGACATAGTCCTCCTGCTCGGTGCGATCCATGAAGCCGAATTCGCCCTCGGACTGGCCCGAGCCGCGCACGTCGGCGTGCACATAGGCGTAGCCCCGGCTTACGTACCATTCGACGGGGCCGGTCTCGCGCCAAGGAAACAGTGGAAAGGCCGGCACGCTGTCGAATTCGTGCTGGTAGGGCGACGCCGCGAACAGCGCGGGCGCCGGCCGTTCGTCGGCGGGCCGATACACGCAGAGCGAGATGCGCACGCCGTCGCGCATCGTAACTTTCACGTCCCGCTCGACCTTCATCGCCTGCGACGGTTTCGCCTGAATGGTGCTCATGTGCTTGCCGCGTCCCGCTCCCTGCTGCATTCTGACGTCACTGAATACGAAAAAACGCTGGCGAGGAAGACATCCATGATGAAGCGGGCGCTGTTCGTTCTTGCGCTAGTTTTGGTTGCTTGGCCGATGGCGGCGCAGGCGCAGGACTATCCGACCCGGCCCATTCGCGTGATCGCGACCTCGAGCGCCGGTGGCACCAGCGACATCTTCATGCGCGCGCTCGCCGACGAGCTGCACAAGGGCCTCGGCCAGCCGATCATCGTCGAGAACCGGCCCGGCGGCTCGTTCAATATCGGCGCGCGCGCTTGCGCCGAGGCGCCGCCCGACGGCTACACGCTGTGCATCATTCCGGGCGAGCCGCTGGTCTTCAATCAGTTCCTGTTCAAGAGCTTAGCGTTCGATCCGGAGAACGGCTTCGAGCCGGTCACGCAGCTGTTCTTCATCGCGCAGGCGCTGGTGGTGAGCGGGACGCTCAACGTGAAGACGCTGCCGGAGCTGGTCGCGCTGTCGAAGGCGAAGCCTGGAACCCTGAGCTATTCCACCGCCGCCGTGCCGCTGGGCGTGTTCATCGAACGCCTGAAGACGGAGACCGGCGCCGACCTCGTGCGGGTGCCGTTCCGCGGCGGCGGCGAGGCGGTCACCGCGCTGCTCAACGGCTCGACACCGGTCGGCTTCTACGGCATCGCCAACGTTCGTGCGCAACTCGAGAGCGGAGCGGTGGTCGGCCTGCTGGTGGACAGCGACAAGCGCTCGCCCTTGTTCCCGAATATCCCGACTCTTGCCGAAAGCGGTCAGAAAAAGCTGGCGCGCTCCTATTTCGGCCTGCTCGCGCCGGCCAGGACGCCGAAACCGATTGTCGCCCGCCTGCAGGCGGAAGTGGCGCGCATCGCCAACGAGCCCGGCTTCCGCAACCGCAATTTCATCGAGCGCGGCCTCGAGCCGGTTGCGAGCACGCCCGAGGAATTCGCGCGCTACATCAGGGAAGACCGCGCCGTCGCGGAACAGATCGTCAAGGAAGCCGGATTGCAGCCGCAATGATTGCCGGCGTGCAAGGAGAAGAACAATGAAGTGGAGGATGGCCGTTCCGGTCGTCGCACTGATGCTGGCCGGCGCGACGGATGGATCGGCGCAGGACTATCCGACCCGGCCGATCAAGGTGATCACCGCGACGAGCGCCGGCGGCACCAGCGACATCTTCATGCGGGTGATGGGCGAGGAGATCCAGAAGCGCTGGGGGCAACCGATCATCATCGAGAACCGGCCCGGCGGCAGCATGAATATCGGCAGCCGAGCCTGCGCCGACGCGCCGAACGACGGCTACACCATCTGCATTTTGCCGGTCGAGCCACTGGCTTACAACCAGTTCCTCTACAAGAAGATCTCGTTCGATCCCGACAAGGATTTCGAGCCGATCACGAATCCGTTCTTCAACACGCAGGTGCTCGTGGTGGCGAGCGGCCTCAACGTCAAGTCGCTCGACGAGCTCGCCGCGCTGTCGAAGGCGAAGCCGGGGACGCTGAGCTATATCGTCCCGTCGGTGCCGCTGGCGTTGTTCATGGATAAGTGGAAACAGGAGAGCGGCGCCGATCTCGTGCGCGTGCCGTTCCGCGGCGGCGGCGAGGCGGTCACCAGCGTGCTCTCGGGCGCGACCCCGGTCGCCTTCTTCGGCTTGGCGAACTGGACGCAGAACATCCGCGCCGGCACGGTGCGGCCGCTCGCGGTCGACGGCGAGGCGCGCTCGCCGGTCATTCCGGACGTGCCGACGCTGCGCGAGCTCGGCTATCGCGGCAGCATCACCCGCGTCTATTTCGGCATCGTCGCGCCGGCGGGAACGCCGAAGCCGATCCTCCGCAAGCTGCGCGACGAGATGGCCCGCATCGGCAGCGAGCCGGAGTTCCGCCAGAAGCGGCTGATCGACGCCGGCCTCGAGCCGGTGTTCGACACGCCGGACGAATTCGCCGCCTTCCTCAAGGAGAACCGCGCCGCCGCCGGGCGCATCGTCAAGGAGGCGGGGCTGGAGCCGCAATAGAAGAAAATAATAGAGGGGAGAAACGTCATGACTACGAGCTTGCTGCGGGTGCTGCGTACCGGAGCATTTTCCGAAAAAGTGGGCACCGGTTTTTCGCAGAAAATGCGACCAAGTAGAGTGATCGCGGCATCGCTGTGCCTCTCAATTGCCGCGCTCGGTGCTGACGCATTCGCGCAGACTTCCAGTCCCATTCGTCTCGCGGTCGGCGCGCCGGCGGGCGGCTCGATCGATACCTATGCCCGCATCATCGCCGAGCACATGAGCGGCACGCTCGGGCGTCCGGTGATCATCGAGATCAAGTCCGGCGCCAACGGCAACATCGCGGCGCAATGGGTGCTCGACGGTCCGGCCGACGGCAGCCAGATGTGGGTCGGCGCCCAGTCCATGATCGAGATCAATCCCTCGACCTACAAGAACCTGCGCTGGAAGCGCGCCGATTTCATTCCCGTCATCAAGGGCATCGAGACGCCGCTCGTCCTGGTGGCGCATCCGAGCGTGCCGGCCAAGACCTTCGAGGAGTGGGTGGCCTATGCGAAGGCCAATCGCGGCAAGCTCACCTACGCCAATTACGGCCCCGGCACGATCTCGCATTTTCTGGGCTATCAGCTCAACGAGCGCTTCGATCTCGCATTGACGCAGGTGCCTTACCGCGGCAACGCCCCGCAAATGGTCGATCTGCTCGCCGGCCATGCGCTGTTCGGCTTCACGCAGTTGCAGTCGGCGGCCGAGCCGTCGCGCTCGGGCTTGCTGCGCGCGCTGGTGTCGAGCGGGGCGAAGCGCTCTCCGCTGTTGCCGGACGTGCCGACCCTGGCGGATCTGGGCCACGCCGATCTGACCGCACCGGTCTGGTTCGGATTGTTGTTGAAGGCCGGCACGCCGGACGACGTGGTCAAGCGGCAGGAGGCGGCCGCGATTGCCGCGCACGCGGATCCCGCGGTCAAGGCGCGGCTTGCGGCGCAGGGCTTCGATGTGAGCGGACAGACCGGCGCTGCGTTCAAGGAGAGCATCGAGGTCCAGGTCGAACGCTGGGCCAAGATCGTGAAGGCGACGGGTTTCTCGGCGGATTAGTGCGTGTCATCCACGCTGGGGACGGTACCAGCGCGCCAGCCGCTCGGGCGATAGCCCGAGGTGGAACAATGCAATGATGGCAATGTTTCGAAGCTGCTGTCGGATCGGTCCGTTTTTTCGAAAACGCCGCGCCGAGGTCACGACCGGAGATGGCAGCTTCACGAAGCGGCCAGTGCGCTTTAGGCGGCGACGAATTTCGACGTCTTCCAGAATTGGCCACTCCGGGAACCCGCCGACGCTTGCGAACGCGCGACGGCGGATGAAATAGGCCTGATCCCCGAACGTCGTGAACGGGGTGTCATAGCGCGTGAACCAGGCATAGAAACGAAGCAGCGCGCTCCGCTGGTCGAAGCTCAGACGAAAGCAGCCTCCGACCACGTTCGGATCCGCCACCGCCGTGCGGATCATCGTTCCTGCACCGCGCGGCAAGGCCGTATCGGCGTGCAGAAAGAGGAGAACGTCCGCCGTTGTCGCACGCGCCCCGACGTTGAGAGCAAGCCCGCGTCCTCGCGGGGCGCAGACGAGACGTACGCCGCCATGTCCCGCCGCGATCGACACGGTTTCGTCCGTGCTGCCGTTGTCCACGACCACGATGTCATCGAAGTCCGCCGAGGACAGCTCGTCGAGAAGGCCGCCGAGGCCGGCGCCCTCGTTCAAGGCCGGAACGACCACGCAGACCGAGGTTTCCGGAGGGGCTGCATGCGTTTCAACGTCGGTCACTTGCGTCGGCCTTCAAGACTTTCGCGTCTCAGGGCGACGAGCGTGTTCGGGAGGTCGTAACGGATGGCCTCGCGTACGAGCAGGCCCGGGACGGGCACGGACAAGGCGACGTGCGCGCCATAGGTCACGCGCGTTCCGCCCGCGAGCGGCTGCAGATGCCATTCGCCGTCGGACACTCTCAGATCGCCGCCGACGCGTCGAAAGCGGATACGCCTGTCCTGATCATACTCGGATCGAAAGACGTTGCGGATCCGCGGAAGCAGGAAACTGACGGAGATGATGTGCTCGCGGACATCCCATTTGCCGTCGGCGCTGCGCTCGATCACGCGGCAGCTTTCGAGACCGGTTACGATCCGCAAGGCTCGGGAGCAGTCGATCATCACCGCATAGACCGTCTGCGGAGCGGCCGATATGTCGATCGTGGCGGAGACGCGGGCGGCGGAAGCGCCCTCGTCGTACTCGACGCTGACCTGTGGCGGCGAAGCTTCGCGGCTCAGGGCGTCCAGTGGTGCCAGCACCGCGGCGCAAATCAACGCCGCTTGCGCGAGTGCGGGCCGGCTCCTCGAACTCATGCTCGGCCGGCACCTGCTATCGATCTCGTTGCGGTCTCGATGACGAAGCCGTTCGTCAAACACGACCGCCCACCTCATTCAGCGCCCAATCATACTCGTCGTCGAGGCCGCGAACGCCGGCCGCAAGCTTCGCCAGGAGATCCGGTGCCGCATAGCGGCGCAAATGGTCGATGACTCCGGCGTCGGTTCCGCCGAAGTCTTCCTTGTACCACTTGTAGATGCTGGAGAGGCGCAACGTGCCGTCGGCGCGTACCTGCGCGCCGCGCGGATGATTGACGAAAGCCCGCGCGGCGGCGTCCAGATCCTTGTCGAGCGTCTCGATCCTCCACGCGCGCGGAGCGAGGTTCGGGCAGCCGATCGACGCACAATTGACCGCATAATGCACGCGCGGGTCCCTGAAGGTCGGCCGCATGATGTTGTGCTCGATGTCGTCGAGCGACACCTGCCGGCCTTCGACGGTTGCAATCTTGGTGCGCCAGGGGCCGATATAGCCCTTCACATCGAAGAGGCTGGTTTCGCTCTTGATGTCGCGGATCGACCTGACGGGGTATCTGTCGATCACCACTTTCAGTGTGGCTGCGTTGTAGAGATTGGCCCAATACGCAAAGGCCTCGTTGCGGGCCATCGCCGACGGCTGCCGAGCCGCGAGTGCGATGAGATAGCCGTCGAGCTTTTCGCGGTCGGCGGTGCTCGCCTGCCAGCGAGCGTAGTCCACGCGATTGATCCCGTCGTCCGCCGGCACGAGGTAGCGCGTGAGGAGCTCGTCGAACGCCCGGTTACCTTTTCCCTTGTCCGACGCGGCGAGAAGCGGCGATGGCGCCGATAGCAGTCCTGCAAACGCGAGGCGCAATAAAGCACGGCGATCCAAGTGCATGCCCCCCGTTCCGCGTTCGTCCGACAGCGTTTCAGTGCGAACGAGAATAGAACAACAATGCGGCTCCCTTGTGGGGGGAGGGGGTGGTGCAGTGATGCTCGCGTGGCGCCACATAGCACCACCCCACCCTAATCTCTCCCCAGCCGGCTGCGGGCTTGCCCGCTTCCGGCAAATCTAATGTGACCAAACCCGGCAGGCCGGGTTTGGTTGGGGAGGGAACGCACCGAATGCGCGGCGCCGACATGCACCAGCAGTGCGAAACGCTACGCCACCTCGATCAGAATCTCCGTGAGGCGGTCCGGCATGTCCACCATCGCGTCGTGGCCGCAGGGCATCTCGTAGACGCGCCAGCCCGCCGCCTTGGCCTTCTCGTGCGCGGCGTCGAACGGCCCGCTGTTATATCCCTTGGCGCGGATGAACGCCTTCTTGGCGATGCGGTCGCGCGCGCCGGTGACGGTGCTCTTGTCCGTGAACGTCGCGACCGGATGCGGCGTGCACATGCCGTCGACCCAGGCGCGGTCCTTCTCGTTCACCTGGAAGAATGCTGCCGAAATGGGCTTCATCGCAGTCTCGCCCTTTTGCACCACGGCGGCGATCGCGTCGCGCGTGCCCTGCGAGGCCTTGCTCGCGAGGCTGTCGCCGTTGTCCGGTATGAACGCATCGAGGAATACGATCGAGCCGATGGTGTCGCCCGCCTGCTCGGCGACGCCGGAGACGATCGAGCCGCCATAGGAGTGGCCGACCAGCACGATGTCCTTGAGGCCCTCCCATTTGATCACGTTGACGATGTCGGTGATGTGGGTCGCGAGGTTGATCTTCGGATCGATGAGGTGCGAACGCTCGCCGAGCCCGGTCATCGTCGGCGTGAATACCTTGTGTCCCTTCTTCTCCAGAAGGTCCGACACCCGCCGCCAGCACCAGCCGCCATGCCACGCGCCGTGCACCAGCACGAAGGTCTTGGCATTCCCCTGCGCCTGCGCGTTCGTCTCGTCGATCATGCTCATGAGCCCCGCACCCGCAGCGATGCCGCCCAGCACAGTGCGGCGTGTTTGTCCGTTTCCGGCCATTGTTTCCTCCACTCAAAATGTGTTGTTTTTCGCTCAGGATACTTGCAGCAGGATATCGACCAGCCATTCCGGCGCGTCGACCATCACGTCGTGGCCGGCGTCGGTGGTCTCGTAGGTCTTCCACGACTTGTCGGCCTTGCACTCCGCATAGGCCTTGTCGAACGCCGGCTGCGGATATTTCACGGCGCGGATGTAGGTCTTCTTCGCCACCTTCTCGCGCGCGCCGGTGAGCTTGATCGGCTGCAGCGCGACGCCGTTCGGCTGCGGCGTAGTCTTCGAAGTCGACCCAGGCGCGGTCCTTCTCGTTGACGACCATGAACGCTTCGGCCTTCGGTCCCCGGCGCCCGGGCTCGCCCTTCTCGACCGCCTCCAAGCAGCGCCTTGCGGCTGAACTCGGAGGAGAAGTCGAAGCCGCGCTGGCCGTTCTCCGGCTTGAACGCATCGAGCCAGACGATCGAGGACACGCGATCGCCGATCTGCTCGAGCGCGCCCGAGCCCGGCCAGCCGCCATAGGAATGCACCACCAGGCAGACGTCCTTGAGGTCTTCCCATTTGAAGACGTTGACGATGTCGGTGATGTGGGTGTCGAGATTGATGTCCTTGCTCAGGAGATGCGAGCGCTCGCCGACGCCGGTCAGCGTCGGCGTGAACACCTTGTGGCCCTTCTTCTCCAGCAGATCGGACACGCGGCGCCAGCACCAGCCGCCGTGCCAGGCGCCGTGGACGAGCACGAAGGTCTTCTGCGGCCCCGTTTGCGCCATTGCCGGCGTCCCGCCGAGCGCCGCCACGCTCGCGCCGGCACGCCGCGCTCGCGAGCACGCTGCGGCGCGTGATCGATGGTTCGTTGGTTGCAGTCATCAGCTCCTCCCAAGAAGTTTTTTTAGCAAGATAGTGGAGCATACTAGCGAGCACGTTCGACGCGTCGCGCTCAACGCGCTGATGCGCGTTCGAAATTCTCGTTGTGGGATCGTTGGTTCTTGCCCAATGCTCGCGTGACATCAGCAGTTGGGCAGGGGCGAGTGGCATGCCGGCGCAACGCCGAGTTTTGGCCGGGACCCCTCACACGCGTGCAGCTGCCCCTGTGGATAACTGGGACAATCGTCGGCGCCGCGGCGGGCGCCGTCTCGGGGTCTATACTGGCAGGTCCAGCGAATCACTCGGCTGCGTGACCCGGGCTCGGCCCCATGCGCTTTTCGCCCCAATTTCTCGACGAGTTGCGCGCGCGGCTTCCGGTCTCGGAGGTCGTGGGCCGGCGCGTGAAGCTGAAGAAGGCCGGGCGGGAGTGGAGGGGGCTTTCGCCCTTCAACAAGGAGAAGACCCCGTCGTTCTTCGTCAACGACCAGAAGATGGCGTGGTTCGATTTTTCCTCCGGCAAGAACGGCAGCATTTTCGACTTCGTGATGATGACGGAGGGCGTGACCTTCCCGGAGGCGGTCGAGCGGCTGGCGGCGCAGGCCGGCGTCCCGTTGCCGCAGGTCTCGCGCGAGGACGAGGCGCGCGACGAGCGCCGGCGGACGCTGCACGACGTCGTCGAGCTGGCGGCGAAATTCTTCGAGGCGACGCTGGCGTCGCGCCACGGCGCCAAGGCGCGCGGCTATCTCGCCGATCGCGGGCTCGATCCGGCGACGCAGGTCAGGTTCCGCCTGGGCTATGCGCCGGCCGAGCGCTTCGCCCTCAAGGAGCAGCTCGGCAAGGACGGCATATCGACCGAGGACATGATCGCGGCGGGCCTGCTGGTCGCCGGCGACGACATCCCGGTGCCTTATGACCGCTTCCGCGACCGCGTGATGTTTCCCATCACCGACCTGCGCGGCCGCGTGATCGCCTTCGGCGGACGCGCGCTCGAGAAGGACGCGCAGGCGAAATATTTGAACTCGCCGGAGACGCCGCTCTTCCACAAAGGCGGCACGCTCTACAACATCGCGACCGCGCGCGCGGCTTCGCACAAGGGCGCGCCTGTGGTCGCGGTCGAAGGTTACGTCGACGTGATCGCCATGGTGAACGCGGGCTACGAGGCGACGGTCGCGCCGCTCGGTACCGCGCTTACCGCCGACCAGTTCACGCTGCTGTGGAAGATGGCGGACGAGCCGACGCTCTGCTTCGACGGCGACGGTGCCGGGCGCCGTGCCGCTTATCGGGCGGTCGATATTGCGCTGCCGCTGATCAAGCCCGGCAAGAGCCTCAAATTCGCGAGCCTGCCCGAAGGGCAGGACCCCGACGATCTCGCCCGCAGCGGCGGGCGCGATGCGGTCGCCGAGGTGATCGGCGCTGCCCGGCCGCTCGCCGAGGTGTTGTGGATGCGGGAGACCGAAGCCGGCGGCCTCGACACGCCGGAGCGGCGCGCCGCGTTCGAGGCCCGCCTCGCCGAGGTCACCGCCACGATCGGCGACGACACCGTGCGCAAATATTATCGCCAGGAATTCGGCGAACGGTTGCGGCGGCTGTTCGCGGCGGACGAGCGACCGAGGACCCCTGGCCGCAAAGCGAATGGCGAATGGCGAATGGCGAATAGGGGAAAAGGGCCACCCCGCCGCTCACCCGGCGCTGCTCGCTATTCGCCATTCGCTATTCGCCCTCTTTCGCCACGGCGAGGCCTATGTCGTGGCGAGCCCGCAACTGGCGGCGAGCCCGGTCCATCGCGGCCACCGCGCCGCCATTCCCCGCCGTGAGGCGTTGATCCTGCAGACCGTCATCAATCACCCCTGGCTGCTGCACGAGCATCTGGAGGAGCTCTCCGAGGTCGAGTTCCGTCACGCCGACGCCGCGCGGGTGAAGAGCGAGCTGATCGACATTTTTGCCCATGGCGGCGCGCCGGACGGGGAGGCCATGATCGCCGAGCTCGGACGCCGGGGGCTGGCCGAGCTCGCCGGGCGCATGCAGAAAGCCATCACCACCCCCGACTGCTGGGGTGCAGGGGCGGAGGCCGCTCCCGACGATGTGCTGATGACGTGGAAACAGCTTGTCGCCTTGCATCGGCAATGGCATTCCCTAGCTAAGGAGCTCAGAGACGCCGAACAGGCCTTGGGACAGGATTCGACCGAGGCCAATTACTCCTGGTTGCAGGATGTAAAGGCTCGACTCTCGGTTCTCGACGGGACTGAGGCGTTGATCGAGGGGTTTGGAGCCTCCTCGGGCCGGCCGGTTCGGTCTCTTTGAATGCGGGACGTGTGGCAAGCCAAGGGGTGCCCGGGAACCGGCCCGGAATAAACCTTTGGCTTTCGCTGTATGGAGGGTTAATCGGGGCTTAAGCGGCTCCGGTGACACTCCGGCCGGACGAATCAGGGCGGCGCCGAGGGTTTTGACCCGGTTCGGCGCTGCCCTTTCGGCGGTTCGACTCTCCCCGCATAGGGTAGGGATAGTGTGATCGACGTTCCGGGGGCGGGTGTCCCAGGAGAACGTCTCCAGGAGAGCAGTAATGGCGAGCAAGACCAAGGCGGCAACCAAAGAGAAAGAGAAAGAGGAAGCGCCCGAGAAAGAGGCGACCGAGACCCCCGATGCGCCGCTGCCGCTGCTCGACCTCTCCGATGCGGCCGTCAAGAAGCTCATCCGCAGCGCCAAGAAGCGTGGCTACGTCACCCATGACCAGATCAACGCCGTTTTGCCCTCGGAGGAGGTCAATTCCGAGCAGATCGAGGACGTCCTCGCCATGTTCAGCGAGATGGGGGTGAATGTCGTCGAGACCGAGGAGGCAACCGAGGAAGGCGAGGAGCAGCGCGAGGAGGCCGAGGAAGAGCCCGAATCCGAGAGCGGCGACCTGGTCGAGGTGCAGCAGAAGGTCCCGGCCAAGTCCGAGACCAAGGAGCCGACCGAGCGCACCGACGACCCCGTGCGCATGTACCTGCGGGAAATGGGCTCGGTGGAGCTGCTCTCCCGCGAGGGCGAAATCGCGATCGCCAAGCGCATCGAGGCCGGCCGCGAAGCCATGATCGCCGGGCTGTGCGAGAGCCCGCTCACCTTCCAGGCCATCATCATCTGGCGGGACGAGCTCAACGAGGGCAAGGTCTTCCTGCGCGACATCATCGACCTCGAGGCGACCTATGCCGGGCCCGACGCCAAGGCCATGCCCGGCGCCGGTGATCGGCCCCGACGGCCAGCCGGTCCCGCAGGCGCCGGGAGCGCCGCCCGTCCCGGGCGCGCCGCAACTGGTGCAGGCGGCGCCGCCGGCCGCGCCCGCGGCCGCCACGCCGTTCAAGGCGGCGGGCGCGCCCGAGCGCGCCAATGGCCAGGACGGTGAGCGCGCCGAGGGTGGCGAGACGCCGCCCGAAGGCGATTTCGACGACGACGACATGGAGAACTCGCTCTCGCTCGCCGCCATCGAGGCCGAGCTCAAGCCCAAGGTGCTGGAGACCTTCGACAACGTCGCCGACGCCTACAAGCGGCTGCGCCGCCTGCAGGACCAGGACATCCAGAACAAGCTGCGCAACGACTCGCTCTCGCCCGCGCAGGAGCGCCGCTACAAGAAGCTCAAGGACGACATCATCGTCGAGGTGAAGTCGCTGCGGCTCAACCAGGCGCGCATCGATTCACTGGTCGAGCAGCTCTACGACATCAACAAGCGCCTCGTCGGCTACGAGGGCCGCCTGATGCGGCTCGCCGAAAGCCACGGCGTCGCGCGCGAGGATTTCCTCAAGAACTACCAGGGCTCCGAGCTCGATCCGCGCTGGCTCAACCGCGTGTCCAAGCTCTCCGCCAAGGGCTGGAAGAGCCTCGTCGCCAAGGACAAGGACAAGGTCAAGCACCACCGTCACGAGATCCAGGTGCTCGCCGGCGAGACCGGGCTCGAGATCGGCGAGTTCCGCAAGATCGTGCACATGGTGCAGAAGGGCGAGCGCGAGGCCCGCCAGGCGAAGAAGGAGATGGTGGAGGCGAACCTGCGCCTCGTGATCTCGATCGCCAAGAAGTACACCAACCGCGGCCTGCAGTTCCTCGATCTGATCCAGGAAGGAAACATCGGCCTGATGAAGGCGGTCGACAAGTTCGAGTACCGCCGCGGCTACAAGTTCTCCACGTACGCGACGTGGTGGATCCGGCAGGCGATCACCCGCTCGATCGCCGACCAGGCCCGCACCATCCGCATCCCCGTGCACATGATCGAGACGATCAACAAGATCGTGCGCACGTCCCGGCAGATGCTCAACGAGATCGGCCGCGAGCCGACGCCCGAGGAGCTCGCCGAGAAGCTCGGCATGCCGCTGGAGAAGGTGCGCAAGGTTCTCAAGATCGCCAAGGAGCCGCTGTCGCTCGAAACGCCCATCGGCGACGAAGAGGATTCGCACCTCGGCGATTTCATCGAGGACAAGAACGCGATGCTGCCGATCGACGCGGCGATCCAGTCGAACCTGCGCGAGACGACCACGCGCGTGCTCGCCTCGCTCACCCCGCGTGAGGAGCGCGTGCTGCGCATGCGCTTCGGCATCGGCATGAACACCGACCACACGCTGGAAGAGGTGGGCCAGCAGTTCTCGGTGACGCGCGAGCGCATCCGCCAGATCGAGGCGAAGGCGCTGCGCAAGCTCAAGCATCCGAGCCGGAGCCGGAAGCTGCGGAGCTTCTTGGACAATTGATCTGACATTGATCGCGCAATCGGTCCGACAGCTGCCCTCGTAGCCGAGCCGCATTGTGCGATTTCCCGCGAGGTGTGGCTTCCCGGTGACAGCCAGGGCCGCAAATTTCGGGATTAGTAATAGTGTCGGGGTAATGCCTGCGGGCAGGGTGGCTGGGGCATCTCATGGGCTCAGCTCGTCGATTACGCGCGTGTCGGCTTGCTATTGCCGGCGTGCTGGCATCGCTGACCGTTGCGGGCGTCGCCTGCGATGCGCAGGCGCGTGCGGCCCGCAAGCAGCCGCAGCCGCAAGCGAGTCCTGCCGAGGACACCGGTTTCCTGTTGCCGCTCTATGCCGCCATCGTCATTGACGACAAGTCGGGCGAGGTGCTGCACGAGGTCGATGCCGATGCGCTGCGTCATCCGGCATCGCTGACCAAGATCATGACGCTGTACTTGCTGTTCGAGCAGCTCGAGGCCGGCCACCTCAAGCTCGACACCGCCCTGCCGGTCTCGGCTCACGCCGCCACCCAGCGCCCGGTGAAACTCAATCTCAAGGTGGGTCAGACCATTACCGTCGAGGACGCGATCCGGGGACTGGTCACGAAATCGGCGAACGACGCCGCGGCGGCGATCGCCGAAGCGATCGGCGGCACCGAAGCGGACTTCGCCAGGCTGATGACGATGAAAGCGGCATGGCTCGGCATGGCGAGCACGACCTACATCAACGCATCCGGGTTGCCGGCCCAACTGCAGCTCACGACCGCCCGCGACCAGGCCACCTTGGGCCGGGCCATTCAACATCGATTTCCGGTCTACTACCAGTATTTCGCCACCGCGAGCTTCAAATATCGCGGGCTCGAGATCCGCAATCACAACATGCTGCTGGGGCAGGTGCAGGGCGTCGACGGCATCAAGACCGGCTACACCGATGCCTCCGGCTACAACTTGGTGTCCTCGGTTCGCCGCGACCAGAAGCACATCGTAGCCGTCGTGCTCGGCGGCCGCTCGAATGGCGCGCGCGATGCCCGCATGCGCCAGTTGATCGAGGAGCATATCCGCAAGGCTGCGGTCGAACGGACCGCGCCGATCACCGCCGAGGTGGCGTGGGAGGATCCCGCGCAACGGAACATCGTTGTGCCCGCGTTGATCGCGGCGGCGTCTGGTCCTGATGTCACGCCAGGCATGAGCCTCGCATCTGTTCCGTCGGGCACCGGCATCGATCCGGCGCAGGCTGCAAAGCCGAAAGCTGCGCCTGCAAAATCGGCGTCGACCGCCAAGCGGCCGAGGCATGCGCGCTCGGTGCCGCCTGCCTCACCGGAGGGGAGCACGCCGCCGGCCGAACCCAAGGTCCGCACGTTCGATTCGGTGTATTGAGCGACGATTTCTTTCGTCCGCGCCCCGCCGGGCGGCCTCACGTCGAAGCCGATATTCCTTCGCGGCCGGGAGCTCGCAGCGTTGTATCCGCGCTGCAGCTAGCGCATGTGAGGCGCGAGCGTATCCGCCCCCGCCTCACCCCCGCAAGCCGCCGTCCGCCATCAGCGTCGCCGCGGTGACGAAGCTCGCCATGTCGCTCGCGAGATAGAGCGCCGAGCGCGCGATCTCGTCCGGCCGCGCGTGGCGGTGCAGCGGGATCATGTCGTCGAGCAGCTTGGTGCCGTCGACGCCGCCCGCCATCTTGCCGATGCCGTCCTCGATCTCGAGCTGGAACGCGTTGTCGATCGGCCCCGGATGCAGCGTGTTGACGCGGATGCCGCGCCGCGCGGCCTCCTTGGCCACGGTGCGCATGAGGCCGACCTGCGCGTGCTTCGCCGTCACATAGGCGACCGAGCCCGGCGCGCCCATGGCGCCGACCACGCTCGAGGTGATGATGATCGAGCCGCCGTCGTTCATGCGCGGCAGCGCGTATTTGCAGGCGAGGAACGCGCCGCGCACGTGCACGGCGATCACCCGGTCGAAGACGTCCTCGGGATAGTCGGTCACCGCCGCCACCGGACCGTGGTTGCCGGCATTGCTGAAGAGCACGTCGATCGCGCCGAATTTCGCGACCGTGCGCTCGACGTAGTTGCGGGTCGCGGCGGCGTCGCTCACGTCGGCGGCGACCGTGTCGACATTCGGGCTTGCGAGCTCGGCGGCGGCACGCGCGAGGTCGCCATCCCTGAGATCGACCAGCATGACCTTGGCGCCCTCGCTCAGGAACAGCTTCGCGCTGGCAAGGCCGAGGCTGCCGGCGCCACCGGTGATGATGCAGACCTTGTCGGCGAGAAGCGGCATGGCTTACTCCAAGTTCGCAGAAAGAGTGGCGCCGACCCTAGCGTATCGCTGGGGGAAAGAGCAGTGGCGTGCAGGGCGTATGCACTTCGCAAAGCGTAAACGCTTTCCTGCTAGGAGGGGACGCACTTGCGTAGTTTTGCGAAGGAGCTGCCGATGTGGAAGGGAATGGCATTCGTCATCGCAGCGATGGCGCTGCTGGCGCCTGCTGACGGCATGGCGCAGACGAAGATATCGATCGAGCAGACGCTGACGCGCTGCAAGGACGCCGGCAACGGCCTCGTGCCCGGCGTGCAGCCCGTTCAGTCCGACCTGAAGAAGGAGACGTCGCTGATCGGGATGGCGTATCTCAACTACATCTACCAGAACGACATCGCCAACCGGCATTTCTGCGAAGCCATGCTCCTGATGGGGAGCCAGGTGCCCGCCGGCACCCGTAACCCTTATGTCGCTCTGTTCACCCGCAAGCGGGCAGTCAGCACGATGGCGGCGCTCGCCGACGTCCAGCTCGCTTTCGATTATTCCATTGCCCGTACCAACCCGCCGGAGGCAATCGTGCGGGCGTCGGTTGACACCGTCCGCAAGAGCATGAAGTAGCGGTTCCTCGACACTTTGGCGTCTTCACTCAGGAACAGCTTGGCGCTGGCAAGGCCGAGACCGGTGATGATGCAGACCTTGTCAGCGAGAAGCGGCATGGCTTCGTTGGAAATCGATGCAGAGCGTTTTAAGGGGTTGCCGCGCCATACCGCAACATCAGCAGGGTCGGCTGCGGGTTCGCGCCTCGAAACAGCACGAACAGCTTGTCGAACTCATTGTCGGCGATCGGACCGATCGGGGGCGAATCCAACCCCTGCAAGATCGGACCCACAGTGTTGCTATGGCTGACGACGGCGACCACCGCGTCGGCTGGCTGTGACTGGACGGCTTGAACGATCGTGGCGACGTGATGGGCAATTCCGTTCGGTCCGGGAAACCCGACCTCCCTGACTGTCAGGGCGTCGCCGAGCCGCAGCTTCAGGGGCTCGACAGTGCGGGCAGCCCGCGTTGCATCGCTTCGAAAGACGACACTGACTCCACTGTCAGCCAGCATTCGCGCAAGCAGTTTTGCCCGCTCCTGCCCCGCCGGGGACAGGTCGTCGGCGGACGTCCGGTCGGCGTGCCGAACCGCGAAGACGATCATGCAATCCTCCGATCTGGTCTGCTCGTGCGCTACTCCACCGCCTCGACGATCCGGATGTCGCGCACCGCGCCGTTGCCGAGCGCCTTCAGCGCGTCCTGATAGGCGGGGCTGTTGTAGGCGTTGTTGGCGTTCTCGACGCTCGGGAATTCCGAGATGACGATGCGTTCTTTCTGGCCGGCCTCGTAGGCTGCCGCCGCCGTGCCGCGCGCGAGATAGCGCCCGCCGAACGGAGCGATCGCGGTCGGGGCGAGCTTGGCATAGGCCGCGAGCGCCTCGGGGTTCGAAATCGAGCGATAGGTGGTCACCCAATACGCTTTCTTGGCCATTGCAGTCTCCGTGGGAATGTTGCGAGACTGACAATAAACGTGCGGCGCAGCGGTTGGAACAGCCGATCGTAAGCTCCGCCCCGCCAGGAGGGAGTGCCATGAGATCGATCGCGTTGTGCCGCTTGATAGTTGCCTCGCTCGCCGCTCTCGTCTTCGCCGCGGGGCCGGCGGCCGCCCAGACCTATCCGAGCCAGCCGATCAAGATCATCGTCGCGACCGCGGCCGGCGGCATCGCCGACCTCGTCGCCCGCACGCTGGCGCAGAAGCTCAGCGAGGGCGGCAAGACCGCCGTGGTCGAGAACCGCACCGGCGGCGCCGGCGCGATCGCCGCCGAAGCCGCGGCCAAGGCGCCCGCCGACGGATACACGCTGTTCATCGGCATGCACTCGACCAACGCCATCCTGCATCACCTTGTTGCAAAGCTGCCGTATGACGGGATCAAGGATTTCGCGCCGGTGACCAACATCGTCGCATCGGCCAACATCCTGGTCGTGCACCCCGACGTACCGGCCAAGTCGATGCGCGAGCTCGTCGCCCATGCCAAGGCCAATCCCGGCAAGCTCACATACGCCTCGCAGGGCAACGGCACGTCGGGCCATATCGTGGGCGAGCAGTTCAAGCAGATCGCCGGCATCGATCTCGTGCACGTGCCGTATCGTGGCGCGGCGCCGGCCGTCCAGGATCTCGTCGCCGGCCATGTGTCGCTGATGTTCGACATCGTGCCGCTGGCGCGTACGCAGCTTACCGCCGGCAAGGTGCGCGCGCTCGCCGTGGCGTCGGCGCAGCGCCTTCCCGCGGTGCCAGACGTGCCGACGGTGGCGGAAGCGGGCTTCCCCGAGCTCGAAGGCGGGCCCTGGTTCGGCCTGCTGGCGCCGGCCGGAACGCCGCGCGCCGTGGTCGACTGGCTCAACGGCGAGACGCGCAAGGTGTTCGCGGCGCCCGACGTGCGCGAGCGTTTCCTCGCCCAGGGCATGACGCTGCCGCTCGGCACGCCGGAGGAGTTCTCCGCCTTCATCGCCGCGGAGAGCAAGCGCTGGGGCGACATCGTCCGCAAGACCGGCATCAAAATGGATTAGGTGCGCGGGGCAGCCATGACAAAGGCCAAGCGTACGATAGAAGTCGATGAAGATACGGCGATCGGGCTTGAACGCCGTGCCGCCGAACGTGGGCTGAGCGTGTCGCAACTGGTCGCGGAATTTGTTTTCCGCAAGGGTCAACCGGTCACCGTGGCTTCGGATGAGCTCGGCGAGCTTGATCGTCGCTGGGCGGAAGTCAGGGACGGGCAGCCGACGGTTGCAAACTCTGACGTGGTGCGTTGGCTCGAAACCTGGGGAACGCCGGCATTCAAGCCTTGGCACAACGATGAGGCTTGAGTGGTCGGCCGGCGCACTCCGCGACCTCGATCGTTTTGCTGAAATTCTTCAAGAACGGCATCCTTTCCTTTCTTCGATTGTCGCTAGCGCGATCATCGAGAGAGCCGAAGTATTATCGCAGCATCCAGACTGGGCCGTCCGATCGAGGGCCACGAGCACTATCGACAGGTCATTCTAGAGGTATTGAAAGCGACCTATGTGTTTCAATATCGATGGGATGGCGAGCGTCTTGTAATGCTTCGTGTCTTTCACGGCCGCGAGCAGAGATGAAGGTCAGGGCTCGCGAAGCAGATAGTTGCGCAGCAGATACGTAAGCCCATGCCGCCATGACTCGTCGGTGTTGCCGCGGATGTTGACGCTCCTGACGAACTCCATCTTTCCGGCTTCGGCATCCTCCACGTAGACATTGATGCTGAGGATGAGGTTGCTCACCTTCTGCACCGTGCCCCAGGCGGCCCAATTCGCGCCGATACGCCGCGCGAAGTCGCGCTCGCAACCGTTGCAGTTCGAGATCGCCGGTCCGGTTTCGATCTCGCGGCCGATCTCGGGCGGGATGGCGACGACCGTGAAACGGCTGGAGGCGGCGAGCTTCTCACGGAACAAATCGTCCAGCAGGCGAATACGCGCGGTCTCGGCCGGCGTGGTCTGCTCCAGCGACGTATTGACGAGCTGAAAGCCTAAGAAGGCGACGCGCGGCACGTCCCTGCCTGCCGGCGCCGCGCTCGCTGTACCACCCGCCGCCAAGGCGAGCGCGATCCCCAGAGCTGCCGTCGTCGGCGACATGTCCTGCCTCCTCGTGACGCACATGACCAAGAGGCCATGCGCTTTTCATGATAGCAAGGAGCTGGATGGGTTCGAAGGAGGAAGGATGACCGATCCCCGCCTCATCGTCTGGTACAACACGCGTTGTCCGGTCTGCAACGCCGGCATCGATCGCCAGCGCAACAAGCTGATCGCCGCGGTCGAGGCGGGCACCATCGAATTTCGCGACATCAATTTCGAGCCGGACGCGCTCGCGCGCTTCGGCGCCTCGCTCGAGGACGTGCGGCGGCGGCTCCATGCCACCGACGAAGCCGGGCGCCTCGTTGTCGGCGCCGACGTCGCGATCGCGGTCTGGCGCCTGACGCCCGGCGAGCATTGGCTGGCTGCGCTTCTGGGTAACCCGATCATGCGCCCGCTTACACGCTTCGGCTATGACCGTTTCGCCGACCTGCTCTACGCCTGGAACCGGCGCAAGGGGCATTGGTGACAAGCCGCAAAGGCGCTAGAATCTTTCGTCAACTCGGGGAGGGATCCGGGAAAACTTCAAACAAAAACTCAGGGAGGTGGACGTCATGGGTGACATGTCGTTATCGCGCCGCAGCTTGCTCGCCGGAGCATCCGCGACCACCGCATTGAGCTTGCTCGGCAGCGCGCCCGCTGCGCGAGCCAAGGCGCCGATGCAGAACACGCAGGCGCCGTCCTTCTATCGCTTCAAGATCGGCAGCATCGAGGCCACGGTCGTCTCGGACGGACCCTTGCCGATCGGCCCAGCCTCGCGCACGTTCCGCGGCCCGAGTGAAGCCGAGCTCGGCAAGATGTTCGCCGATCATTTCCTGCCGACCGACAATGTCGTGCTCGATCAGAACGCACTCGTCATCAATACCGGCGACCGGCTCGTCCTGTTCGACACCGGCATGAGCTCGGTGAAGCGCCCCAACACCCAGACCGGCCGGTTGCTCACCAGCCTCAAGCAGGCCGGCATCGATCCCGGGGACATCGACGCGGTCGTGCTTACCCACCCGCATATCGACCATTCCGGCGGGATGGTCGCGGACGACGGCAGCCGCAACTTCCCGAACGCGCAAGTCTATATGACCGAGGTCGATTTCGACTTCTGGATGGACGACAAGCGCCTCGGCACGCCTGCGGAAGGGTCCGCCCGCACCGCGAGGAAGAACCTGCCTGCGTATCGCGACCGCATGATCTTCATCAAGGACGGCCAGGAAATCCTGCCGGGCGTGCAGGCGATGCAGACGCCTGGACACACGGTCGGGCACACCGTCTACATGATCACTTCGGGCGGCAAGACCATCTGCAACATCGGTGATGTCGCCCACCACGTGATCCTGTTCGAGCACCCGCGGATCGAGGTCGCCTTCGATACCGATTCCAAGCAAGGAGCGGAGTCGCGGGTCAAGCTGTTCGACTTGCTGACGGCGCAGCGCATCCCGTTGCTGGTGTTCCACATGCCGTGGCCAGGCCTGGGTCAGCTCGCCAAGCACGGCGACGGCTTCCGCTATGTGCCGTCGCCGATGCAGCTGGTGCTTTAGGTAAGTCGCGCGGCGCTCGATCATGGCGCAATAAGGGGGCCGCGGGCCCACGCGTCTGCCCACATCCATGCCGTGCGCGAAGAGCCTGCGCGCATCCCGATCATAGCTGCTTGCGTTTGGAACCAAAATTGCCTCAAACGCCGTCGAGCATGGACTGGGGCCGAAAACAACATCCGCTACATGTGTAATGAGGGGCAACAATGATCCATCGGCGAAAATTCCTCGCGTCCGCGCTGGCAACCGCCGGCGCAGGTTTCAATGTCGCGACGTCCTTTGCACAGGGCGCGCCTTATCCGAACCGGGCCATTCACATCATCGTACCGTTTGCTCCCGGCGGCGGCGTCGATGTATTTGCGCGCCTCCTGGCCGAGAAGCTCAAGGAGAAGCGCGGCGTCACCGTCGTGGTCGAGAACCGCGCCGGTGCCAGCGGCTCGATCGGGGGGCAGGCCGTCCTGAAGTCGGAACCGGACGGCTACACCGTCCTGTTCTCCGCCGCGACCCATGTCATGGCGAAGCAGGTGATGCGCGGCGCGCCCTATGATCCGGTTACCGATTTTGCCACGATCGCGCGCGTCGGCGAAGCGCCGATGATGCTGGTCATGGCGCCCAAGCTGCCGCAGAAGAACATCACCGAGGTCGTGGCGGCCGCGCGGGCGAACCCGGAACGCTGGAATTTCGCCGCGGCGTCGCTCGGCGCGCCCGGCCACATCGCGGAGGTCGCGTTCAACAAGCTCGCGGGCCTGAACCTGACCATCGCGCCGTACCGCGGGACCGCGCCCGCCTTGACCGATGTCGCGGCCGGCCATGTGCAGATGCTGATCGATCCTGCGATCGCGCTACTGCCGATGGCGCGCAGCGGCGGCGTGAAGGCATTGGCGATCACCGCCGCCAAGCGCATTCCCCTTGCGCCGGACATCCCGTCCGCGGCCGAGAGCGGGATGCCGGGCCTGGAGTTCGCCTCATGGTACGGCGTATGGGGGCCGAAGGCGTTGCCGGCCAACGTCATCGCCTGGCTCAATGCGGCCTTCAATGAAGCCACGCAGGAGCTGGCGGCGTCCGGACGGCTGGCGGAGCTGGGGATCGTGCCGGTCAAGGAGACGCCGGACGAGTTCGCCCGCTTCGTCGTGAAGGACGTCCAACGCAATTCCGAGCTCTTGCAGTCGGTGAAGTTCGAGCCGGTGTGAAGATCAGGTCTTAGAGCATGTCCCGTTCCGCTGGAATCGGGACATGCTCTAGAGTCCTTGAGTGGCGCATGTTCCTGTCGGCGAACCGGTGGCCACTTCGCCGGAACATGCGCTGGCCGGTGATCAGCAGCTGCTGATCACCGGTTTCTGCCATTGGCGCCCTGCCGGTCACGCCACTGCAGGAATTCGCGGAACAGCGCCTGCAGCTCCTCGCGGCTACGCGTCGTGCCGTCGCGCTGAGGCAGGTTGCCGACGAAGGCGCGGAATTCGGCCTCCATGTCGGACGTCTGGTCGGGAATGTTGCGTGCGCGCTTGTACGCCTGCAGCTCGGCCTCCGCCACGCTGAAGCGGGTCCAGCCCGGAATCGACGCCGCCAGGTTCACGTCCTTCCATTTCGCATGGAAGGGCGGATTCTGCAGGCGGTCGAAGTTGGTGAACAGCCGCTGCACGAAGCGTTCGACGCGACGATAGCGATCGGTGTTCTTGGGCCAGTTGTAGACCGCCAGCACCGACGGTACTGCGATGGTGTCGATGCGCGCGCCCGGCGGAACCAGGTTCGGGTAGTCCGCGCTGGTGAACTCGCTCAGCGCGTAGTAGTCGGTGAATTTCTTGGAATAGGGAATTGGCAACAGGTGCAGGCCGGAATTCGCCGGGATGGCCGACACGTATCCGACCGGCTTCTGCACCGCGCGCACGAGCGCGTCGAGCTCGCCCTTGCGCAGCTGCTCCATGCCGCCGCTGATATCGCTCAGGATCGGGTCGACCTCGATGCCGAGCCGCTGAAACATGATCATGCCCGTAATGGTGCCCGCGCCGCCGGCGCCGGGGAAGTGAACCCGCTTGCCGCGAAGCTGCTCGATGCTGGTGATTTCCTTCCGCGTGATCAAGTGCATCTCGGCGACGGGGAAGCGCAGCAGGTAGTGAACGCGCTGCTCGAGATTTGGAACTTTCCGCTGCGTGCGAAAATGTTCGAAGACGTTGACTTGCGTGACCGCGATATCGACGCCGCGCAGGTAGAGCAGATCTTCGAGGTTGCCCGCCGAGCCGCGCGACACGATCGGCAGGACGCGCATGTCGTCGCCGTCATCCAGGACTTTGCGAATCTCCTCGGCGAAACGCATGAACGTGCCTTCGAACAGGCCGCCGACGAGACCCAGGGTCCATTGGTTCTTGCGCTCGCGCAGGAGGGTTTCCGGATCGCCACCGCCTTGGAGCGCCTTCGGTATCGCTTGAGCTGTTGCGGGACCAATTCCGATCAGAAAACCGAAAATCACGGCAATGACGGCAACGAGACGATTCGGGTACGCCATACAATACTCCCTCGGCGTCGACAGGCGCGAGGCATGCCGACAAGGCCGAGGACTTTATTCCGGGCCCGAGTTCCCTGTCGAACAAATAACGCGAATCAGATGTGCAATTAAATTGGGCACGCGGACAATTGCGCGTTGAAATACAACGAGAATTATCGACCGGCGATAACGTTAATCGAGATATTTGCCCGCGGATCCGGTGCGGCCTGATCGCAGGAAGGTAGTCCGATGTTGCCGCGGACCGCTTCCCGCCGCACCGTTTACCGTTGGCGGACTCCCTGCCGGTCCCGCCATTGCAGGAATTCGCGGAACAGTGCCTGCAGCTCCTGCGGACTGCGCGTCCTGCCGTCGCGCTGGGTCAGGTTGCCGACGAAAGTGCGGAACTCCGACTCCATGTCGGCCGGTTGTTCGACGATGCCGCGCGCGCGCTTGTACGCCTGCAACTCGGTCTCCGCGACGCCGAAGCGGGTCCAGCCCGGAATCGAGGCGGCCAGGTTCACATCCTTCCATTTCGCGTGGTAGGGCGGATTCTGCAGCTTGTCGAAATTGGTGAACAGCCGCTGCACGAAGCGCTCCACGCGGCGATAGCGGTCGGTGTTCTTGGGCCAGTTGTAGACCGCGAGAACGGATGGCACGGCGATGGTGTCGACGCGCTCGCCTGGCGGGACCAGGTTCGGATAGTCGGCGTTGGTGAACTCGGCGAGCGCGTACAGGTCGGCGAACTTCTTCGAATAGGGAATCGGCAGGATGTGCAGGCCGGAATTCGCCGGGATCGGCGTGATGTACCCCACGGGCTTCTGCACCACGCGAATGACTGCATCGACTTCGCCCTTGCGCAGCTCGGCGAATCCGCCGGTGATTTGGCCGGTGACCTGCTCGACCTCGATGCCGAGCCGCTGGAACGCGATGACGCCCGTGATCGTGCTTGCGCCCCCGGCGGTGGCGAAATGAACCTTCTTGCCGCGCAACTGCTCGATGCTGGTGGTTTCCTTGCGCGCGATCAGGTGCACCTCGGCGACGGGAAAGCGCAGCAGATAGTGGACGCGCTGCTCGAGATTCGGAATCCTCCGCTGCGTGCGAAAAAACTCGAAGATGTCGGTCTGCGTGACCGCGATATCGACACCACGCAGGTAGAGCAGATCCTCGAGATTGGATGCGGACCCGCGCGATACGATCGGCAGCAGGCGCATCTCGTCCTCGTCGTCCAGGACTTTCCGGATTTCCTCGGCGAAACGCATGAACGTGCCTTCGAACAGGCCGCCCACGAGTTCCACGGTCCATAGGTTCTTGCGTTCGCGCAGGGTGGCTTCCGGATCGCCGCCCTGCAGCGACTTCGGTATCGCCTGGGCATTTGCGGGAGCGAGTCCGATCAGGGAGCCGACGATCAAGGTAACGAAGGCAGCGAGACGGGTCCGGTACGCCATACACAATCCTCCCCAGCGCTCGGGCGATGTTTGCATCGCGGCGAGCATTCTTCACGCGGTCAGATCATTTGCACGCCATCAGATTTATTGCGTCGGATCTTCGTCGCGATCCGGAAACGCTATGTCAGCATTCCGGCAACTCTATGCTTCAGATGAGTCGCGTCAACGCGCTTAACAACGTGAGATGTCTGTGCAATGAGATGAATCATCCATGCGCATGTGCGTCACGAGCGAATGGCGTGGCGACACAGCATCGCAAATAGAATGAAATCTTTTTGAGCGACGAGAGCGGTAAAATCGATGCGACGTGTTCGACGCGAGCGGACGAAGCTCAGCTCGAGGCCGCTGTCTTCGTCACCGGTCAGCCAACCGGATTTCCCCATTGCAAAATATCTGCTCGGTCTGTCCGGGCGGTGCATTCAATCGCACTTGGACTTCACGGCTGTGTCCCCTTGCATTCGTGTTCATGATATGTTCTTTTCAACAAAAAGGTTGGCCCGCGCATTCAATGAGGCGTTCGTTCAGTGAGGCGTTCGTTCAGTGAGGCGTTCGTTCAGTGAGGCGTTGGTTCAGTGAGGCGTTGGTTCAGTGAGGCGTTGGTCCAGTAAAGGCGTTCGGGGGCGTTGCGTGCGACAGGTATTGGGACTGCTCTTTTGCATCATCGTGTTTTGCGGCGGGGCTCGTGCTCAGACGCTAAACTCGCAAACCTTCACGGAGGAATTCGCACGCGCTCTGACCGCGGCGCTGCCGTCGGCGACGGTGACCGTCAAGGGCGACCTGGCATTGTCGGTCAAGGAAACGAGCGGCGTCGACCGCACGATCTTCCTCACCAATGCCTATCAGGAATATTCGCTCGATCCCAAGCGCTTCGCCGATATCGTGAAAGGTTTTATCGCCGCGATGTCGCGGTCCGGGACCGCGCAGGCCAAGCTCGACCGCTCGCGCATCGTGCCGGTGATCAAGGACCGGCAATGGCTCGTCGATCTGCACAAGATGCACAAGGCGCAGGGTAAAGAGCAGGAGCATCTGTCGGACAGCTTCAACAACGAGCTGGTCATCGTCTACGCGGAGGACGACGCCGCCCGCATGCGATATCTGACCACATCGGAGGATATCGGTGTCGGCCGCCAGGAACTCAGGGCGCTTGCGGTCGAAAACCTCAAGCGGCTCCTTCCGAAGATCGAGATGCGCGGCGACGACCACGTTCTGCTCGTCTCGGCCGGCGGCGACTACGAGCCCAGCCTGCTGTTGATCGACGAAATCTGGACGGGCGGACAGGTCAAGGTGAATGGCGACATCGTCGTTGCCGTCCCGGCCCGCGACGTGCTGCTGGTCACGGGGTCGCGCGATCGCACCGGCTTGAAGCGCGTCCGCGAGCTGGCCGCGAAATTCGTGGCGCAGGGACCCTATGGGTTGACCGATACGCTGTTCGTCTACCGCAACGGGCGCTTCGCGAAATTCGGCCGCTAGCGCATGTCCCGGAAAAGTGGGAACCGGTTTTCCGAAAAGGACATGCGCAAATCAAGGCACACTACCCCTCCGGCCGGAACCCGAACACCTGCTCGAACCGCTTGGCATAGGCCGGCCACACCTGCGGATTGACGATGCGGGGAGGGCGCTTGCCGTCGAGCGTCATGATCAGCTGCTCGGCGGCGATCTTGCCCATATTGGCGCGCGCCTCGCGCGTGACGCCGGCGGTGTGCGGGCTCGCGATCACGTTGTCGAATTGCAGCAGCGGATGGTCCGCGGGCGGCGGCTCCTTGTCCCAGACGTCGAGGCCGGCGCCGGCGATCTGCTTTGCCTCGAGCGCCTCGGCGAGCGCGCGCTCGTCGTGGATGAAGCCGCGCGCGGTGGTGATGAAATAGGCGTGCGGCTGCATCAGCGCGAATTCCTTGGCGCCGATCATGCCGCGCGAGTCGTCGTCGAGCGGGCAGTTGATCGACACGAAGTCGGCGCGCCGCAGAAGCTCGTCGAGCGTCACCTTGACGGCGCCGCGCTCGGCGACGGTCTTCTCGTCGAGATAGGGGTCGTAGGCGATCACCTGCATGCCGAACAGCCCGCGGCAGAGCGCAGCCACGCGGCGCCCGACGTTGCCGAGGCCGACGATGCCGATGGTGCGGCCGTTGACGTCGTTGCCCATGAAGGCGGTGCGATCGTGCATGGTGCCGCGACGCAGGGCGTGATTGGTCTGGACGATCTGCTTCGAGAGCATCAGCACCATGGCGAGCACGTGCGCGGCTACCGCGTCGGCGTTGCCGCCGGACTGGTTGACGACCAGCACGCCCGCCTCGGTGCAGTCCTTGACGTTGACGGTGTCGAAGCCGGCGCCGCCGGTCGAGACCACCAGCAGGTTTGGCGCGCGCGCGAGGAGGTCGCGCTGGGCGTAATAGCGCGGCTGCAGCTCGTCGCGCGCCGAGCCGATCTGGTAGGCGTGCGCCGCGGCGAGGATCGGATGGGCGAGCTCGTCGGGCGTCTCGTGCTCGATCTTGTCGATCCGGATCTCCGGCCGCTGCGCGATGATGTCGAGGTAGCCGAGGTGAGCGAGGTAACGCACGTAGAACACGCGCTTGACGTTCTCTTTCATTGTCTTGGGAGTCCTTGGAGTTACTGCGGGTCGGTCAATCCGGGCGTACGGCGCCTCTTATGCCTTCTTGAATGCCGGCATCACGTCCTTGGCGAACCAGGTGAGCTGCTCTTTGAACTCCTTGGGCGGGAGGCCTTCGGCCCAATGGATCATGAAGTCCTCCAGCCCGGGATATTTGTCCGCGATCGACTTGATGCCGTCGATGACGTGGCCCGGCGGCCCGCAGAACCAGGCCTTCTGCGCCACCCCGTCGCGCAGCGCCGGCACGCGTGCCGGCGCGCCGGGCGTGCCCCAGGTGCGGCCGTGCTCGTCGGCGTAGCGCACGAAGCCGAACGGCGCAAACCACTTGTAGCGCTCGTCGTGCGCGGGCTCGACCTTGCGGATCGCCTCCTCCTCGCTATCGGCGAGGTAGAGGCCGGCGCCCCAGATCATGTCCTGGCCCAGCTTCTTGCTGCGGCCGTGCCGCTCGCAGGCGGCGTGATAGGCGCGGATGACGTCGTCCAGGATCTTCTCGCCGTTGAGCGTCACCATCGCCTTGAGGCCGTGGCGCGCCATCAGGTCGATGGTCTTGCCGCTCGCGACCGGCATCCAGATGTCGACCGGCAGGTGCTTGGGCCGCGGCACCATCGTGATCTCGCTCACGCGATAGCCGCGGTAGTCCACCGGCGGCGGACACTCGTAGTATTTGCCCTTGTGGTGGAAGGCGTCCTCGTTGAAGCACTTGAGCAGCAGCTCGAGCTGCTCCTCGAACAGCTCGCGATTGCCTTCTGCGTCGGTGAGCGGAGCGCCGAAGGTTTCCACCTCGCGCGTGTGATAGCCGCGGCCGACCCCCATGATGACGCGCCCGTCGGTGACGATGTCGGCCATGGCGTAGTCTTCGGCCAGGCGGATCGGGTGCCACATCGGCAGCACGTTGAAGGCGCAGCCGAACTTGAGCCGCTCGGTCTGGGTCGCGAGCCACAGCCCGAGCTGGATCAGGTTCGGCAGGCACTCGTAGCCTTCGCGCTGGAAGTGGTGCTCCGCCGTCCACAGCACGTCGTAGCCGAGCCGGTCCATGTGCTGGGCGATGTCGCGCGAGGTCGCGAACGCCTCGCGCAGGCGTTCATCCGAATAGCGCCGGTCGTTGGCCGGCGTGCCGGCCAGCCCGATATTGTCGAGCTCGATCTGGCCGACATAGAGAACGTGGAATCTCTTGATCATCCCGTCGCTTCCCCCGCGTCATCTCGTTCTTTTTATCTTCACAGCCGCAATAGTATTTGCAAGGGCAAGCAACAGCGCAAGCGTCGCGGACGCTAATCTCTCCACTTGATCGAGCAGCCCATGCTCGGGGTCTGCTCCAGCGGCCCGCTGCCGGTCTCGGCGATCTGCGCCATCGCCTCGTAGAGCTCGCGACGGCCGGACGTCATGATGCCCATGCGGGTGGCATCGAGCCGGCCGCGATACTGCAGCTCGTCGTCGGCGTTGAAACCGAAGAAGTCGGGCGTACATTTCGCGTCGTAGGCGCGTGCGACCTCCTGCGTCTCGTCGATCACGTAGGGGAAGGTGAAGGCATGCTCCTTGGCGAACTTCTTCATGTTGTCGAAGGAGTCCTCGGGATAGTCCGCGGCGTCGTTCGACATGATCGCGATCGTGCCGATGCCGATCGCGCGCAGCGCATTGGCTTCCTTCACCAGGCGGCCGATGGCGGACTTCACATAGGGGCAGTGGTTGCAGATGAAGACCACGAGCGTGCCCTTGTGCCCGCGCACGTCGTCGAGCGAATAGGTCTTGCCGTCCACGCCCGCGAGCTCGAAGTCTCGCGCCTTCCAGCCGAATTTGCAGATGCCGGTGTCCGTAAGTGCCATGGGCCTCCTCCACGAGCAGCTATGCCAGCCCTTCGACGATCCGCAGGTCGCGCTCGGCGGCGTTGCCGAAGACCTTCAGCGCCGCCTGATAGCCCTCGCTGTCATGGGCCTTGACCGCCTGATCGACGCTGTCGAACTCGATGATCACAACGCGCTGGGTGAGCCCCGCCTCGTAGGCCTTGGCGGCATTGCCGCGAGCAAGAAAGCGTCCGCCGGCGGCGGCAATCGCCGGCCCGGCGAGCTTCGCATAGGCAGCCAATGCATCCGGATTCGAAATCGACCGATAGTTCGCGACCCAATACGCCTTCGCCATTGTGCTCTCCGTGCCTGCCGAATGTACCACTCTGCGTGGGGGAGCCGAGACTAACGGATCATCGGCCGGAAGGCGATGCCCCGGCCCGGACCCGAGGTTTCGCGGCAGGGATTGCCCGCTTATACTCCCGCCGATGGGAACAGAAGAAGGTTCGTTTCGCGACCGGCTCAAGCGGGACTTTGGTCTCGACCTCCCGATCGGTGCAGGTTCCGGATCGTCCCGGGATGATCCGATGGCGATCCTCGCATCCGACCCGCATGAGGCTGCGATTACTCAGATGCTGGTGCTTCGTTGCCTGGGTATTGCACTGGAGAGGTTGTGGCGGGTCAGATCCCGGAATTCCATGGATGGACACGGACGAAACATCGAACGGGTCGCGATCGAGACCAAGAGCTTGACGCCGACCGAAATCATCACCGAACAGGTGAATCACTATTTTGATTTGGCGGCGGTGGTCACCAGCAAGGATCGAATGCAAGACAGCGGACGAGCGAGAAATTGGCCCGTGGGCTTCGTCGATGCCGCTAGCGGGATCGTCTTTCCTTACGAGATTGGCTGGATGCATTTCGACGAGGCAATAGCAAACGAGCCCAGCGACCCGGGTCTTGGGCAAACGATCCAGTATGCTGCCTTGGGCAGCAAGGCCTCCATTTATGTACATGACAAGAATATCGCCGATTTTCCTCAGAGCTTTGATCCGGAATTCTTGGCTCCCGAGTTCGATGCGGCGGCTTCCGACGTCTTCGAATACAATGCGAATGTAAGATCGGCCGGCGACCGCCCGCTAATCGTGAGTAGCAGCGGGATCTCTTACCTTCGTCAGGACTTCGAGATCGATGCCGATCGTTCGGTACTCGCCTTGACCACTGCTCGCGGCAAATTTGTCAAGATTCGCGCGACATGGGCCTTGGACCCGTTTTTCGATGATGTCGGCAACGAGTTCGTCGACGCGGTCTTCGATTTATTGTCGACTGACTTCCGACTGCAGTAGGCGCGGCTCGAGTTCCTGCCGCCCTGACGAGGTCAGCGGCGAGGTATGGCCATACGGACCATGGAAATTCCGCGGCGCGCCGTTAAATGCGATCGCCCCGCTTGCCGCATCGCGGGGTTGCGGTACGATGGCGGCCCCCGGAGCCGCAACCCCGGAGATTTTCCATGTTCAAGCTGCTGGCCTTCATCGGCTTCTTAGCGATCCTCGCCGCGATCGGCGCCGGGGTCTATTTCCTCGGCGGCCACTACAGCGTGGCCGCGACCGCCGAGGAGCCGGCAATCGTCAAATGGCTGCTCGTCAAGGTGCGCGAGGCCTCGGTCACGCGGTACGCGACGGACACGCCGCCGATGTCGCTCGATGATCCCGCCGTCGTGCAGGCGGGCGCGCGCGCCTACTCGGAACGGGGCTGCGTGCACTGTCACGGCGCGCCGGGGGTCAATTGGTCCAAATTCTCCGAAGGCCTGAAGCCCGACCCGCCCGACCTCAAGAAGGTCGCCAATGTACGCACGCCCGAGCAGCTGTTCTGGGTGATCAAGAACGGCATCAACATGACCGGCATGCCGAGCTTCGGGATGATCGCCGTGCCCGACCAGGAAATCTGGAGCATCGTCGCGTTCGTGAAGAAGCTGCCGGGTGTATCGGACGCGGACTTCAAGGCCTGGGCCGCGCCGCGCTAAAATTTTGGTGACCGCCGTTCCGCGCTAGCGCAGATTCCTACATGACGGAAAGACCGCCATCGACCATCAGCGCTGCGCCGGTCATGAACGAGGCTTCGTCGCTTGCCAGCCAAAGAATTGGCCAGGCAATCTCCCGCGGCGTTGCCCAGCGGGCGAGCAGGGACGTCGTCTGGCGTTCGGCCTTGAGCGTCTCGACGCTCTTGCCGGCCGCCTTGGCCTTCGAGACGTGGAAATCGGTCAGGGTGGAGCCGGGACACACTGCGTTGACGCGTACGCCATGGGCCGCTTCCTCGAACGCCAGCGTGCGCGTCATGGCGAGGATGCCGGCCTTGGTGGCGTCGTAAAGGCCCATCCCTTTGCGGCCGGTGACCGCATAGCACGACGAGACATTGACGATGCTCGCGCGATTGCTGCGGCGTAGCGCCGGCAACGCGGCCTTGCAGTAGTTGGCGGTGCCAATCAGGTTGACGCCAACCATGGCCTGCCACTCGGCCGGGCTGGCGTCCGCAATCGCGGAATAATTGCGCATGGCGGCATTGTTGACCAGGATGTCGAGCTGACCGAACGCATGAAGCGCGCGCTCCACCGCTCGAGCGGCCTCGCCTTCGTCAGCCACGTCGGCCACGAAGGTCGACACGCGCGCGCCGGGGACCTGCGCGGCAATGGCCTTCATCGTGCGTGCAAGTGCGTCCGCGTTGGCGTCGACCAGCATGACCGAGCCACCTTCGGCGCAGACGATCTCGCCGGTGGCCGCTCCGATGCCCGAGCCGCCTCCGGTGATCAGTGCGACCTTGCCTTCGACCCGCTTCATGCTCGATTCTTTGGTGGTCGCATTTTCTTACGGAAAATCACCCAAGTCGGCTATAGCCGACTTGGGCAAGTTAACGAGTGCCGATGTCGGGTAAACCCGACATCGGGTATCCACCCGTAGCGCGTCAAAGACGCGCGTGAACGCGCTTATGATCAAGTCCGGGACAAGCCTTTCCGGAAATGCTCAGATCGAATACACCGGCTGGTTCAGGCCGTCGGTCAAGTGCGCTTTCGCCCATTCCTGCGGCTTCACATTACGCTCGAGCAGCACGCCGGCGGCGCGTACGCGTTGCCGGTTGGCGTCGAGCGCCGGAGGCTCGGCGCCTTTCTCCAGCGCGGCAACTGCTTCGTACAGGAAGCGCCGGGCCATCACGATTGCGCGGTCGGTCGGCAGCAGTTTCTCGTTCTCGTGGTCCTGGATCGGGCCCATGCTTTCTTGCAACGACGCGTCCTGCACCGCGAAGCCGAAAACGCCGCTGTAGGCCCGGTTTTCCTTCTGCGCGCGGCGGTCGATGAGATAGTCGTTGTCCTTGTTCGCCAGCGGGCGGAACGTGCCGGACTCGTAAGGGCAATGGATGCCTTTGCCCTCTTGCATGTGACGCCGCTCCTCCTCGGACAGCGGCTTGCGCGGATGGAAATTGATGCTCCAGGCCCAGCAATTGTGATCGTCGATCGGCACCCAGACGTGACCGCCGAGCGCATGATCGCCGAACGGCGGGATCAACGTGAACCACGGAAACAGCCACTGCGTGACACGCCAGTAGTACGAGTCGGGTTCGCCGTTGCGACGACCGTACAGCGTCAAGCCGAAGGGGGTGTTCTCGATCTCGAAGATCACGTTGCCGTCGGCCTTGATGTAGTCGTTGGCCTTGGTGCCCTGGTGCATCGGGTCCTCGTCCACCTCGAAGCGGTGCACGTAGGACACATGGCTGGTGTCGATGCCGCCCTCCATCGCCTGCAGATAGTTGCACTCCTGTAGCCGCTTCGAGACGAAGACGTGGCTCTCCGGCAGGGTGCACCACTCGACCTCGGGCGGCTCGGGCTGCTTGTCCTTCGGCCCCATATAGGCCCAGACAATGCCGGCGCGCTCGATGCAGGGATAAGCCTTGATCCCCATTTTCTCGCACGCTTGCGGCGCCGACGGAACATCGACGCATCGGCCATCGCGCGCGAACTTGAGACCGTGGTAGGCGCATCTGATGCCGTTCTCCTCGTTGCGCCCGAAGTAGAGGGAAGCGCCGCGGTGCGAGCAGAATTCGTCGATCAGGCCGACCTTGCCCTCGCTATCGCGAAACGCAAGCAGCTTCTCGCCGAGGATCGTCACGCGCACTTGCGGACCATCGGGATCGGCGACTTCGCTCGACAGCAGGATCGGCACCCAGTAGCGGCGCATCAGGTTGCCCATTCGGGTGCCGGGGCCGCTGCGCACGAGTGTTTCCGCCATCTCCCTGTTCATTGTGCCGCGATCCTTCTTGCTTCTTGTCCACTAGATGATAATAGAATCCATTATACGGACTGGCTGATATTGCTGTCAAACCCGTCGTTCCAAGAGGAGAGGCGAGGCGACTTGGAGAGGTGACTTGGAAGAGGACAACAGCGGTGAAAAAGCTCAGGTCAGCGTCCGCGCCGTCGAGCGCGCGCTCGACATCCTGCTCGCGTTCGAGCCGCAAGACGGCGCCTTGACTGTCGCGGAGCTGTTGGCGCGCGTGGACCTGAGCCGGCCGACGCTGTACCGCCTGCTGCGCACCCTGCAAGGAAAGCAGTTCCTGGTCTCGTCGGGCGACCCGCAGCGGTTCCGGCTCGGGCCGGCGGTCGCTCAGCTCGCGCATGTCTGGACGGCGGGTCTCGAGCTCGGCTCCGCGGCCGAGCCGATGATGCGGAAGGTCTGGGAGGACACCGGCGAGACGGTGGCGCTGTTCGTCCCGGAGGGCGCGCGTCGGCTCTGCATCGCAGAGATGCCGAGCATTCAGGCGCTCAGCTTCAAACGGGGCGTGGGCTACCGCGAAAGGCTGGTCGTGGGCGCGAGCGGCAAGGCGATCCTCGCACACATCCCGGACCTCAAGCTCAAGTCCTACGCCGCCGGGCTGCAAATCGATCTGAAGAAGTACGCGCGCGAGCTCGCACTGATCAAAGAGCGTGGATATGCGATCAGCAAGGATGAGCTGATTCAGGGCGCGGTCGCGGTATCCGCGCCGTTTTTCAACGGGGCCGGTCAGGTCGCGGGCTCGCTCAGCGTGTTCGGCCCGAGCGTCCGTCTGTCGGACGCGCAAATCGCCAAATTCGGCAAGCTGCTGGTGCGCGAAGCCCGCGAGATTTCACAGGTGCTCGGAAAAGCTCACACCAGCATTCGCCGATAGGGCAGAGCCCCGCTCACCCCGGGGGATGCTGTCGGAAATATTCGGCGTCGCGCGGCTTCTGCTTCCACTCGGCGTTGCCGCGCCACTCGAAGTGACGGCTCGACATGTCCGTGCCGTAGCGCACGCGGAACAGCAGCGTGCGCTGCGGTCCGTTGATGTATTCGTGCAACTCGCCCGGCGGGTGCACCACGAACGCGCCCGGCACGACATCGATCGTCTCGTGCGGGGTGCGCATCTTGCCGCCGCCCTCGAAGCAGAAATAGATCTCGGTCGCGTCAGGATGGCAATGATTGGGGCTGATCTGGCCCGGCTCCCAGCACGCCACCGTGGCGTCGCCCTCGCCGACCTCGGCGAGGACCTTCTCCACGTGCTTCCTGGGATTCCACTCTTGCTCTTTCAACAGGCTGAAGACATGCATGGGCGCCACCTCCGCGCCCAGCATAGCTGCGCTGCCGGAGGTCGAACAACCTACTTGCCACCGGAGCGGCGAACTTCCTTGATCGGCGCCGGTGGGACGCCGGACTTCTCCGCGATCGCGCGGTCTTGATCTTCGATGACCGTGCGGGCAGGTGCATCCCCATCGAGGCCGCCCAGCACCGTGCTCGGCACCTTGCGATTGGATCGCTGGGAGCCGTCCTCATAGAAGACGTCGAACAGCACGAATTCGGCGCGCGTTCCGGGTTTTCGAGCCATTTTTTTGCTCCTGTTCGTGTGACCCGCGGGCCAGGACCATCTGAACACGAGAGCCCGGCGCTTCAGCGCCGGGCTCTCGGTTGAAGTCGCCCTTCGAATGGCGTGGATATAGGCGTGATCGGGCCTATTTGCAACACGCCGGACCCCCGAGAGCCACCTGATGGACGCCCGGCCCGATCAGGCGAGTTCGACGATTTCGGCCTCGGAATGCCCGACCTGGATCGTGTCGCCGACCTCCTTGCCGAACAACGCGCGTGCCAGCGGCGAGACGTGCGACAGCGTTCCGTGCGCCGGGTCGGCTTCGTCCTCGCCCACGATCCGGAAGGTCTGGCGGCGCCCATCGTCGCGCGCGATGGTCACGGTCGATCCGAAATGCACCTGCGTCGTATCCTCGCGGGACGGCACGAGCTGCGCGCTCGCGCGCCGCGCAGTCCAGTAGCGCAGATCGCGCTTCGCCCGCGCCTGCGCGTTGCGTTCGTTCGCCGCCACCGCGGCGGCGTGCTGGCGCTGCGCCTGCTCGACCGCGGCTTCGATCTGCGCGAGCCCCGCGGCGGTCACGAAGTTCGGATGCGGAGAAATCGGCCGATCCGGCAGCTCCTCGAAAGCGTCGGCGCCGTCCTGCTCCTTGACGAATGCTCTGCTCATGACGCGGCTCGTCGGTTGCGATACCTCCCCCTACCCATATGGGGTGTGAACGGGAGAAATGCAGGCCGGATTCTGGCGCGTCAGTCAGGGAACTCCGCTACTTTCTTCGCGTCAGATACCGCTTGTCCAGCATCACGTGGATGCCCTTGTTGCCGTTGACGACCTGGGTCACGCGCAGGTCGGCGGCGAGGCTCGCGAGCGTGTAGGCCTGGTAGCGGTCGAGCCCGGCACGGGCGCAAATGAGATCGAGCATCTGGCGCAGCGCGATCACGACGCAGTCGTCGAGGTCGGGATCGAAGGCCATCGTGATCATGTGGGTGGGCGTCTCCGCCATCGGCCATTCCAGCCGCATGTCGTCGCGCACGGCGAGGCGGAACGTGCCGGTGAGCCCCGTCTCGATCGCGGTGATGCAGACCTCGCCGTCGCCTTGCGCGCCATGGCCGTCGCCGGCGGAGAACAGCGCGCCGGGAACGAAGATCGGCAGGTAGAGCGTGGTGCCGGCGACGAGCTCCTTGTTGTCGAGATTGCCGCCGTTGCGGCGCGGCGGCGCGGTCGAGAGCATGCCCCAGGCCGGCGGCGGCGCCGTGCCCATCACGCCGAAGAAGGGCGCCAGCGGGATCTCCTGGCCCCACGGCAACCGCCAGCTCTTCTTCGCGCGGTCGAGCACGATGTGGATGTTGCGTTTCTCCGGAAAATCGTCGGGCAGCGCACCCATGAGCGGGCGCACCGAATTGTAGCCCCAGTCGTAGAAGCAATCGATCGCCTCGATATCGACTTGCAGCACTTGTCCCGGCTTGGCGCCCTTGACCGCAACCGGGCCGGTCAGGATGTGCGGCCCGAGCTGCGGCTTGATCTTGGCGTGAATGGCCGGGAGCTCCGGCGGCACGACGAGGGGAGGGGCCGGCATCAGCTCGGGCCCTCCCGATACCGACGAGATCGTCACGCGCTCGCCGCTCTCGATCGTGAGCCGCGGCGACAGCGTGCCGTCGAAATAACCCCAATGAACAGTGTCGGGGCCGGGCGCGAGATGGTGCATGGCTCTTTCCGTTGCGGGGGAAACCGCCAGCACAGCATGTTTTCGCCGCTGATCCAACTGGGGTGGGTGGTGGAGCAACGGCCGTGATGTGTGACCCGTCATCCTGAGGTGCCCGCGCTCTTGCGCGGGCCTCGAAGGATAGACGGCCACCGCTCGTTTCACGCGCGGCTATGGCCGGGCCGTCGCCCTTCGAGGCTCGCCCCAAGGGGCTCGCACCTCAGGGTGACGGGACAAGCGTTCGGATCGTTGACGGCGGCTGCGGCAGCGGCGTCACAACGCGGCGACGGTCTGCACCTCGATCAGGAAAGGTTCCTGCACCAGCCGGTTGACGATCAGCAACGTATTCGGCGGATAGGCGCCGTTCGGAAAAAGGCGCGGGAATTCGCGCAGGCGCCAAGTCATGAACCTCGGAATGTCCTGCGAATGCACGAGATAGGTCGTGAACTCGACCACGTTGGCGAAGCTCGCGCCCTGCGACGTCAGCGCCGCCTCGAGATTGGCGAAGACCTGCCCGCACTGCGCGTCGAAGTCGTCGGCGCCGACAACCTTGCCGCTCCTGTCCGTCGCCAGCTGGCCGGCAATGAACAGGAGCTCGGACGCCTTGACGCGCGTGATCTGGGAATATTGGCCCAGCGGCTTGCCGAGCGTGTCGGGATTGAGAATCTTGATGTCGGGCATGATCGGCCTTCTCGCGAAATGTTGGTCCATCGCAACTTAGGACGTGTACATAACACGCAATCGTACAATCACGCCCACGGTCGACGAGTTCGGGGTGCCGGGTCATGCGACAGCCAGCCTCTTGACCCCACAAGGCGATAGCGGGAACATACAAAAAATTTCGGCCGCTCGAGCCGGACTAGGGAGGCAACAATGTCGCAATCGACCAAGCGCCGGCTGTCCACGATCTGCAATTGCTGCAACGAACCATTCGCCGCGACCGGCGTGAGTCGTCGCCAGCTACTCGCCGGTGGCGTCGCCGCCTTTGCGGCGACAAGCCTGCCGGCCCGGGTTTTCGCGCAGGCCAAGCCGCACCGCATCGACGTCCATCATCACGTCACCCCGCCGAGTTGGCTCAACGCGATGGACATCATCGGCCGCACCAATCCACCGCTGGCGAACTGGTCGGTGCAGAAGACCCTCGACGACATGGACAAGGGCGCGGTCGCGACCGCCATGCTGTCCCCTACCGCCCCCCAGGTCGCGCCTCTCGGCAAGAATGTTGGCGTCAAGATTACGCGCGAGGCCAACGAGTACAGCAAGAAGCTCATGGCCGATCATCCGGGCCGCTTCGGCATTTTCGCCACGCTGCCGCTGCCGCACGTTGACGAGTTGCTCAAGGAAATCGCCTACGCCTTCGACACGCTCAAGGTCGATGGTATCGGCATGCTGACGAACTACGGCGACAGATGGCTCGGGCACCCGTTCCTGAACCCGATCTGGGAGGAGCTCAATCGCCGCAAGGCGACCGTCTATACTCACCCCGCCGACGCCAACTGCTGCGTCAATCTGGTCCAAGGCGTGCCGGCCTCGGCAATCGAATGGGGAACCGACTCGACCCGCAGCATCGCGAACCTGATCTTCAGCGGCACCTCGCAGAAGTACCCGGACATCAATTGGATCTTCTCGCATGGCGGCGGCGCCCTGACGTCGTTCGCTGAGCGCTTCCTGGTGCAAATGACGAGCGGGCCTCCCTACAAGGACAAGTTCACCCGCGAGTCCGTCCAGGCGGAGCTCAATCGTTTCTACTACGACACGGCACAGGTCACGATGGCTGGGACGCTCGCCGCGCTCGCAAAGCTCGTGCCGGTGTCGCAAATCGTCTACGGCACTGACTTCCCATACCGGACGGCCGCCGACCATTCCAAGGGCGTCGCCTCGATCTTCAGCGGCGACGACCTCAAGAAGGTGGACCGCGAAAACGCGCTACGTCTGGTCCCGCGACTGCAGAGCGCTTGATCGGTCCCGGGTGCTTCAGTTGCCGGGCTTCGGCGGCATCCGATCGGTGATCGGGGACAGAAATTTGTCGGTATAGACCGTCGCCGGGTCCGGACTGGTTGAGAGTTGATACGCGCCACGATGGCGTCGATTGTCCTTTTTCAACTTTTCCAGCGTGACCGAGCTCGCGGGATAAGGCGAAAACCTATGCCTACCTACGACACAAGCGTGCGAAAGGCATTGACGTCGCAAGACACGCTCGACGACGAGCGCGAACATTGCTCCGCCGATCCAGAACAGCTGGCAACCATCGGTCGCGCCAAAGGTCACCAAATCCGCGTGAGGCGCGACGAAAATGAATATGCTCTCTACACCGTCAGTGAAACCCGCCCGGAAACACCAGGCACGATCATTCGGATGGCACGGGTGGGGCGTGAACGGCTAACCCCCGACGCATCCGAAATACCCGAGGAATTTGCCGCCATCGTTAACTCGCAGGTCCCCCATCCCACCTACCCGGATTGCGAAGCCAAGGACCATAGCGAGTTCGTCGAGCGTCTCACCGATGACGGTACCCACACCGGACTGGTGGCGATCGCTCCCCACGGTGGCGCGATCGAAGAGTGGACTGACCATCAAGCGGAGCGTATGGCGTCGCAACTTGCGACCAAGAGCGTATCATGCTGGCGTTGCAAAGGCTGGAAGGACGGCGGCAGAGCTTTGGAGCGGTGGCACATCAAGTCCGAGGACATTTGCCCGGCATCCTTCCCGCTCCTGGACAGCATCATTGATCGCGGCTTCGCATACGCAGTTGCGTTCCACGGCCTTAGGACCCAAGGCCGTATTCTCATTGGCGGTGCGGCTAGCGGTCCGGCTGGCGATGCACTGAAGCAGGAAATCCAGAAAGCAATCCAGTCTGCGGTCGGCAGCGGCATCCGGGTCAACATTGCGACTGCGGCGGACAATTCAACGGCGATGACCCCAACAACATTGTCAATCGGCTGGCCAATGGCAATGGCATTCAAATCGAACAATCCGCGGCAGCGCGGGATGATCATTGGCAAGAAATCGCTGATGCGGTCGCGTGCGTATACGATGGCAGGATCTAATTTCAACGAACGGCAATTCAACGAACGCCAGATCGCCCCGTCGCAAAACTTCGAGTAGATCGTCGGCGGTCACGCCGCTTCGTCGGCGTCGCCCGAGACATCAGCCTTGAGACGCTTGAGCACTCTTTTCAACTTCGCCATCTCGGCCTCGAGCTTCTCCACGCGTTCGGCCAAAGCCCCGTCGGCCGCCGCCGCCGAGCCTAGCTTGGTCTTCGCGGATGCGGGGAAGCCGACCCCCACCTCGTCGCCGTGGCGCCATTGCACCTGCGCGCGCAGCATCTGCTCCTTCTGCGGGATGTAGAGATCGACCATGTCCGGAACGGTGACGGTGTCGGAAAAGATCAATCGCGCTCCGGTCGGCGAGATGTCGCGGATCAGACAGTCGGTCGCGGAGCGGCGGTTGTTGTAATAGATGCAGCCGCGCAGGAAGCTCTTCTGGCGCTGGGCATTTCGGCGCTCGCTCATTTTCAAAAATCTCCGGCGCCCGAAGCTGCTGGCTCGAGCAGGGCCGCAGCGTATCGGCTTTGGCCTAACGATCTCTTTACCGCGTTACTGAGCGCGCGATCGGTCGTTTCCTCGATGTGTCGTTTGGGCCATGATGGTCGCGGTGCGCAGCAGCCATGCAGTCTTTCGCCGTTCTTTCGCTTGATTGATATTGCTCAAGCTGCTCGTACATAGCAAAAGCAACGTCCAACGATAACGCCCAGTCCGATCATGCTCATGCCCGCACCCGTCAACGCCGGGATCGAATCCCGCTACGCTTGGCTGCGGCTCGCTTTTGCGCTGGTCCTCGGCACCATCAGCAGCGTCGGCATGTGGTCGGTGCCGGTGGCGCTCGCGCCAGTCCAGGCCGATTTCGCCGTGGCGCGCGGGGATGCTTCGCTGCCCTTTACGATGACCATGATCGGCTTCGCCTCGGGCGGCGTATTCATGGGGCGGTTGTCGGACCGGTTCGGCATCATCGCGCCCATCCTGTGCGGGGCCGTCGCGATCGGCCTCGGTTACATCGCGGCGGGCTTTGCCCCCAATTTGATCGTCTTTGCCCTTGTGCACACCCTCATCGGTTTCGGCGCCTCCGCGACCTTCGGGCCGCTGATGGCGGACACGTCGCAATGGTTCATGCGCCGTCGCGGCATCGCGGTCGCCATCGCCTCGTCCGGCAACTATGTCGGCGGCGCGATCTGGCCGCCTGTCGTGCATCACTTCATCGCGGCCGACGGTTGGCGCGCCACCCATATCGGGCTCGGCGTGACCTGCGCGCTCGCGATGCTGCCGTTTCTGCTGCTGCTGCGGCGCCGTGCACCGGTGCAGGAGACCGCGACGGCGGACGCGTCCGCGGCGGCAGCCGGGCGCAGCCTCGGCTGCTCGCCCAACACGCTGATGGCGCTGCTGTGCCTCGCGGGTCTTGCCTGCTGCGTGGCGATGGCGATGCCGCAAGTCCACATCGTCGCCTATTGCGGCGACCTCGGCTATGGCGTCGCGCGCGGTGCCGAGATGCTCGCGCTGATGCTCGGCTTTGGAATCATCAGCCGGATCGCGTCGGGCTTCATCGCGGACCGCATCGGCGGCGTGCCGACGCTGCTGTTGAGCTCGGCGCTGCAAGGGGTGGCGTTGTTTCTCTATCTTTTCTTCGACGGCCTCGCGTCGCTCTACGTGATCTCGGCACTGTTCGGGCTGTTCCAGGGCGGCATCGTGCCGATGTATGCAATCATCGTGCGCGAATATTTTCCACCCCAGGAGGCCGGCACCCGCATCGGCATCGTCTTGATGGCGACGCTGCTGGGCATGGCGCTCGGCGGCTGGATGTCCGGCGTGATCTTCGATTTCACCGGCTCGTACCAGGCGGCCTTTCTCAACGGCCTCGCCTGGAACCTGCTGAACCTCTCGGTCGCGCTCTGGTTGTTGATGCGTCCGGGCCGTCCGCGGCTGGCTTCGAGCGCAGCACTGCGATGAAACCAACAGATATGCGGGATTTAGCGATCATTTTAACAAATTTATCTCGTTAAACATGTATACATAGAGTTGCACTAATTTTCTTTAGACGCCCTAGGATCGGTCGGTTGCCGGTGCACCGGCCGGATCGCCGGCGCGCAAGGCTTCGAGACGGGCGACTTCCTCCCAGGACGGGACGGCCGTGAATGACCGCGCAGGTATCGTTGATCGAAGAGCTCGAAGCGGCCATCCGAGCGGGCCGGAACGACGAACGCACCGCGGCGCGTGTCGTCGACCTCCTTCTTGTGAATGCCGATCGATTGACCGAGCAGCAAGTCGGCGCGTTCGACGACGTGCTCGGACGTCTCGTCGCGGCGATCGACGGTACAGCGCGCGCCGAGCTCGGCCGGCGTCTCGCCCCGGTCGACAACGCTCCCACGGAAACGGTGCGCCGGCTGGCGCTCGATGAAGACATCGCCGTGGCCGGGGCGGTCCTGGCGCAATCCGCGCGCCTCACCACAGGCGATCTCGTCGCCATCGCCAAGACCAAGAGCCAAGCCCATTTGCTGGCGGTCGCTGCTCGCGCGCAGCTCGGAGAATTCGTAACGGATGCGCTGCTGACGCATGGCGGCCGCGACGTCGTTCACGCGCTCGCAAGCAATACCGGCGCCTGCCTGTCCGAGACCGCGTTCTCGATCCTGCTCCAGCGCGCGGAACAGGACGAAGGCCTCGCAGAGAAGATCGGGCTGCGGCTCGATATTCCGTTGCAACTGTTTCGCAAATTGCTGTTGCGCGCGAGCGAGGGCGTGCGATCGCGCCTGCTCGCCGCCGCGCTTCCCGAGCGCCAGGCCGAGATCAGGCGCATGCTCAGCCTCATCTCGAACGAAGCCGGCCGCGCCGGAAGCCGGTGACCTTCGGCCGTACCCGCCGTGCCGGCGGATGCATATAAGACACTATGAATATTATGAAATTCTTTACTGCCGCCAGCTAGATCATAGGCTCTTGAACTCATCCCGAATGGAAGGGGCGGTCCTCGAGGAAGGACGCGCGAGCGCCAGTTCGAAACCATAGCGTCTCGGGGTGACAATGAGCGACGTACTCCTGGAGAATCTCCCCACGGTGGCGGACGGCGGACCGCGTACGTCCCTCTGCCTCGTGGTGGATAGCGACTTCGGCTTTCTGCAGAGCTTCTCCAAATCGCTGCGCGACGCCGGCATCGACGCGGTCGAATTGCGCAACAGCACGCGCCTCGCCGAGAGCGTCGTCTCCCACAATCCCGATCTCGTCTTCGTCGATCTGCACCCTGCCAATCCGCACGATTGCGTGCGGGCGCTCTACTCATTGAAGGAATGCAGGTTCGCCGGCCGCGTGCAGCTGTTCGGCCGGTGCGAAGCCACGTTTATCGACAGCTTCCGCAAGATCGGAAACGATTTTTCGCTGACGATGCTTCCGGTGATGCTGAAGCCGGTCGACTTCTCAGCCGTGCGCAAGATCGCTCTCGATCAGAATCTCACGTTTCAACCAGATCCTGCCCCCGACCTCTCTCTCAAGTCGATGCTGACGCGGGATTTCGTCAAATTCTGGTACCAGCCGCGGATCGACCTCAAGAAGAAGCAGGTCGTGGGGGCGGAGGCCTTCGCGCGCGTGGCTCACCCGCAACACGGCATCCTGGCGCCGGGGTCGTTCCTGGCCGGCGCCGGGGACGAAGAGCTCACGGAACTCGCGAGTTCGAGCGATCGTGAACGCTCTCAAGATGAGCGCGATGCTGGACGAGCTGGGAATCTGCATGACGATCGCGATCAACATCAGCGTGGACACGTTGGTGAAGCTGCCGGTTGTCGACCTCGTGACGAAGCATCGTCCCCGCAACAATCAATGGCCGGGGCTGCTCTTCGACGTGCCGGAACAGCAGGCGATCAACAAGATCGTGGCATTGCGCGAAATATTCGGAGATCTGGAAAAGCACGGAATCTCGCTCGCGATCGACAATTTCGGGCGCGGAAATTCGTCGTTCGCGGTCTTTCGATATCTGCCGATCTCGGAGATCAAGATCGATTCGTCGTTCGTGCAGGGCTGCGCGACCAACAAAGGCAATGCCAACGTCTGCAAGAGTATGGTTCAGCTCGCGCACAATTTCGGGCGCAAGGCGGCCGCGGTCGGCATCGAGGCGGCCGACGACGCCCAGGAGCTCAAAGCCTTGGGCTGCGACCTCGGCCAGGGATATCTGTTCGGCCGGCCGATGACGGAGCAGCAGCTCATCGCCATGCTGACGACCGGTCGAGCCGAGCGGCGGGATTTCTGCAATCACTTCAGTCAGGGCGCTGCACACCAGCAGACTTGACGCCCTCGAAACGGATCTGGGCGCTCGCTGGCACGTACGTCGGAACCAGCGCGCGCCCGGATCACGTGCGTTACTTGAGTTGGTCGGCCACCTTGTCGATGCCGGCCTTGACGCAGACTTCGTCTTTCTCGCCGCCCGGAGCGCCCGAGGCGCCGACCGCGCCGATAACCTCCTCGCCGACCATGATCGGCAAGGCGCCGCGCCCGGTGGTGAAGCCGGTGAGATACTGCGCGCCCATCTGCGGATTTTTCTTCAGCCGCTCTTCCATCTCGCCTGAGGGAATGCGGAAGGTGCGCGAGGTGTAGGCCTTCTTGAAGCTGTTCTCCAGGGTGTGCGGCCCGGTGCCGTCGCCGCGCACCTGGAGCAGGGGCTCGCCGTTGCGGCCGACCACGGTCACCGACACGCGATAGCCGTTCGCGGTGCAGGTCGCCATCGTGGTTTGCGCGATCGTCAGCGCCATGGCCGCCGACAGGTCCTTGCGGGCGAGGAGTTGCGCGCTCGCGGGCGCTACCAAAGCACAGGCCAGACCGACGCCGGCCAGCCGATACAACAGAACAGACATGGTTGAAACCCTCCCGTTATTTATCGAGACCGCTCTGGTTCGGGTGGCGGCCCGCGGGCGAGCCTAGCGCATTTTGAAGGGGTTTGTATGGGCCTCGCGATGTTTCCCTTCGACACCTGCGATGTGATATCTGCGGGCCATGGAAGGGGATGAGCTGTGATCCGCGTGGGCATCGTCGGCTGCAATTACGGACGGACCGTCCTGCTGCCGGCATTCCGCACCGAGCCGCGCTGCGAGGTCGTGGCGCTCGCCGGGACCGACGCGGCGCGCACGGCCGAGCTTGCGCGCGCGGCCAATGTCGCGCGCGGGCTCGGTGACTGGCGCGCCCTGGTCGAGGACCGCGCCGTCGACGCCGTCGCCATCGCGGTGCCGCCCGATCGCCAGCCCGACGTCGCGCGGCGCGCGCTCGATCTCGGCAAGCCGGTCTTCGTGGAGAAGCCGCTCGCCGCCGATCTCGCCGGGCGCACAGGCCATGCTCGAACTCGGCGCCACAGGAGCGGGCAACCGACGATCATCGATTTCAACTTTCCCGAATTGCCGTCGTGGCGGCGCGCCAAGGCGATGCTGGACGGCGGCGCGATCGGCCGACTGCGCCACGTGGTCGTGACCTGGAACGTCGAGAACCAGGCGACGCGCCTGCGCCTCGAAAGCTGGAAGACGCGCAGCAACGGCGGCGGCGGCCTGCTCGGCAACTTCGTCTCGCATTGCTTTCACTATCTCGAGTGGTTTTGCGGCCCGATCTCCGGCCTGAGCGGCCATGTGTTCCCATTGCCCGATCGCGACGCCGAGAGCAGCATTGTGCTGGCGCTCGCGTTTGCGTCCGGCGCCGGCGGCAGCCTGCAGATGAGCTGCGCGTCCTTCCTCGGCTCCGGCCACCGCATCGAGCTCTATGGCGACGACGGCACGCTCGTCCTGGCCAATCCGACCCTCGACTATTTCCGTGGCTTCAAGCTGATGCACGGACGGCGCGGCGACACTGCCTTGCAGAGCCGTCGCGATCGAGGACGCCGGCGACGACCAGCGCTCCGATTCGCGGATCGCGCCGGTGTCGCGGCTCGTGCGCCGCTTCATCGATGCGTGCGAGACCGGCGGTCCCGCCGTCGCCCGGCTTCGCCGAAGGCTATCGCGTGCAGTGCCTGATCGACGCGGCGCGGCGCGCGCACGCCTCCGGGCGCTGGATCGACATCGCCGCCGGGGAGGCAAGGCGCGTGAGCGCGCGGCGCATCCTGGTGACCGGCGGCTGCGGCTTCATCGGCTCGGCGCTGGTCAAGGCGCTGCTGCGGCGCGGCGACACCGTGCGCGTGCTCGACGACAATTCCCGCGGCGCGTTGCGGCGGCTCGCCGGCGTCGAGCGCGACATCGAGTTCGTCGGCGGCGACATCCGCGACGCGGCCGCGGTCGAGGCCGCCATGCGCGGCATCGACGAGGTGCATCACCTCGCCTTCGTCAACGGCACCGCGACGTTCTACAGCGCGCCCGATCTCGTGCTCGACGTCGGCGTCAAGGGCATCGTCAACGTCATCGACGCCTGCCGGCGCCATGGCGTCGGCGCGCCTGGTGCTCGCCTCGAGCTCGGAGGTCTACCAGTCGCCGCCGCGCGTGCCGACCGACGAGAGCGTGCCGCTGGTGGTCCCCGATCCGCTCAATCCGCGCCTCTCCTACGGCGCCGGCAAGATCATCAGCGAGATGATGGCCATCAATCACGGCCGCAAGCATTTCGAGCGGGTGCTGATCTTCCGGCCGCACAACGTCTACGGCCCCGACATGGGCTTCGATCACGTCATCCCGCAATTTGCCGTGCGCCTCAAGCGCGCCATCGCGGAGCAGGCGGCGGGCCCGTGCCGTTCCCGATCCAGGGCAGCGGCGCGGAGACGCGCAGCTTCTGCCATGTCGACGACCTGGTGCGCGGGCGTGCTGGTCATGCGCGAGCAAGGGCGAGCATCTCGGCATCTACCATATCGGTACCACGGAAGAGGTGAGCATCGCCGATCTTGCCCGCCGCATGGCGAAGGTCGCCGGTCGCGAGATCGCGCTCGAGCCCGTCGGCCGTGCTCGCGGGCAGCACGCCGCGCCGCTGCCCCGATATTTCGAAACTGTCCGCGCTCGGCTATAGACCGCGCGTTCCGCTCGCCGACGGATTGCCGCCGACGCTGCAATGGTACTGGGACCACGAGAGCATGGCCCCGGCGGCGTGAGCGTCGATCGTAGACGAACCAGGAGACTTGCGTTGTTTCCTGCAAAAGTCGCGCGCGCCGCCGGCACCGGAGCAAGTGTTCCGGTCGAGTGCTGCCAGGTCTGCGGCCACGCGCCGCTCGAGAACGTGCTCTCGCTCGGCTACATGCCGCCGGTGAACCAGATGGTGCCGATCGGCGAGGTGCCGCGGCAGCAGCCCTGGTTTCCGACCAACCTCTTCCACTGCGCCAAGTGCGACCTGGTGCAGCTCGGCCTCGCGGTCGATCCCGTCATCATCTTTCCGCCGGAATATCCCTACACCAGCGGCACCACCAAGCTGCTGCGGGACAATTTCGCCGAGCTCTATTCCGAAGCGTCGGCCATGCTGAAGCTCGGGCCGCACGATCTCGTCGTCGACATCGGCTCGAACGACGGCACGCTGCTGTCGAATTTCCAGAACGGCGGCCACCGCGTGCTCGGCATCGAGCCGACCGACGTGGGCAAGATCGCCGCCAGCCGCGGCATCCCGACGCTCACGCGTTATTTCACGCCGGCGGTCGCCGGCGAGGTCAAGCGCGAGCACGGCCCGGCGCGCGTGGTGACGGCGGCGAATTGCTTCGCGCATATCGAGGACGTGCATTCGATCGTCGAAGGCATTCTCGCAGCCTGCTCGACCTCCGACGGCGTGTTCATCTCCGAGTCGCACTATCTCATCGGGCTGCTGGACCGGCTGCAATACGACACCGTCTATCACGAGCATCTGCGCTACTATTCGCTCAGCAGCCTCGCCAACCTGTTGCAGATGCACGGGCTCGAGGTCTTCCACGCCCGGCCGATCCCGAGCCACGGCGGCTCGATCCGCGTCTACGCCGCGCCGCGCGGCACCCGCACGGTCAACGACAGCGTCGCGCAGATGCTCGCGGCCGAGCCGCGCGGCGAAGCGATGCTGGCGCGGCTGAAGACGTTCCGCGACGACGTGATGCTGTCGAAGCTGAGGTTGCTCGCCATGATCCGCGACCTCAAGGAGAAAGGGCGCGCGCATCTGCGGCATCAGCGCGCCGTCGCGCGCTTCGACGCTGGTCAACTATGTCGGCCTCGACGAGGCGATCATCGACTATGTCTGCGAGATCACGGGCTCGCTCAAGATCGGCAAATGCATGCCGGGCACGTCGATCCCGGTGGTCGAGGAAAGCCGGCTGTTCTCCGACCAGCCGGACTGCGCCATCATCTTTTCCTGGCACATCGCCGACGAGCTGGCGCCGAAGCTGCGGGCGAAGGGCTATCGCGGCAAGCTGGTGACGCCTCTGCCGGTTCCGCGCGAGCTGTAACGGCCGGGACGAGGACCCCTTTGACAATGTGCAATGGTGCGATATCAGTCCCGTTGGGCCTCGACGCGATCATCGCGCGTTCCTGCTAACAGTCGGAGTTGTCAGTTGAATTTCGCCGGTCCTCAATCCGCAACGGTGGCGCCTGCGTCGGTCGGGACGGCAGACCTCACGATCGTCGGCGGCGGCGGCCATGTCGGCATTCCGCTGGTCCTGGCCTTCGCCGAGGCGGGTTTTCGCGTCAACGTTCACGACGTCAATCGGGACGTGCTCGAGACGTTGCAGACCGGCCGGTTGCCGTTCATCGAATACGGCGGCGAGGAGCTGCTGGCCCGGGCGCTCGAGCGCAAACGGCTGGTCTTCACGTCTTCGCCCGCGGATATCTCTCCCACCGGACCCGTCATCATCACCATCGGCACGCCGATCGACGAGTTCCTCAATCCGGTCCGCCAAGTGGTGCAGGATTGCATCGACGCGCTGCTGCCGCATCTCACCGACGGCCAGCTCCTGGTGCTGCGCTCGACCGTGTTTCCCGGCACGACCGATTGGCTCCACGGTTATCTCCAGCGCGAGGGACGCGATCTCAAAGTCGCCTTCTGCCCGGAGCGCATGGTGCAAGGGCACGGCATCAAAGAGCTCAAGGAAACGCCGCAGATCATCAGCGGCACCACGCCGGCGGCGGAGGAGGAGGCGGGGAAGCTGTTCTCCGCCATCGCGCCCGAGCTCATCGTCGTCAAACCGCGCGAGGCGGAATTCGCCAAGCTGTTCAACAATGCCTACCGCTACATCGAGTTCGCGGCCGCGAACCAGTTCTACCTGATCGCAAAATCGGCCGGCCTCGATTACCGGCGGGTCCTGGACGCGATGAAGCGCAACTATCCGCGCGCCCGCGGCATTCCCGCGCCCGGGCTCGCCGCCGGCCCCTGCCTGATGAAGGACACGATGCAGCTCGCGGCCTTCGCGCAGAACCAGTTCAGCCTCGGCAACGCCGCGATGCTGGTCAACGAGGGCCTGGTGCTGCACATCTGCGACGATCTCGGCCGGCGCTACGACCTCTCGCGCATGACGGTCGGCCTGCTCGGCATGGCCTTCAAGGCGGAGATCGACGACACCCGCGCGTCGTTGAGCTACAAGTTCAAGAAGGCGCTCGCGGGCCTCGCCGGCGCGGTGCTCACCACCGATCCGTTCGTCACGACGGACAAGGAACTGCTCCCGCTCGACGACGTGATTGCGCGCAGCGACCTGCTCATCCTCTGCGCACCGCACTCGGCCTATCGCGACCTCGATCTTGCCGGCAAGCCGGTGGTCGACGTCTGGGGCTTTCTCAAGAACGCCAACGTGATTTCGTAGCGCCAACGAAGCTGATCACGACAACTCCCGGCGCACGATCGCCGCGCCGGCGCTCAGCGCCGCGAGCTTGCCGAACGCGGTCTCGCGCGGGAGGTACTTCATCCCGCAGTCCGGCGCCGGGACGAGGCGCTCGGCCGCGACGTGCTTCAGGGCGGCGCGGATGCGCGCGGCGACCTGCTCCGGGGTCTCGACCGCCTGATCCTCGAGGTCGATCACGCCGAGCACGATGGTCTTGCCCGAGAGATCCGACAGGATGCCGAGGTCGAGCTTGGGTTGCGCGGCTTCGATCGAAATCTGCTGTGCTGCGCTGTCGGCCAGTTGCGGCAGGAACGAGTAACCGGTCGGTTTCTGCCCGTGCACCACGGCGGCGTAGCCGAAACACAGATGCACGACGGTCGGCACCGAAAGCCCCGCCAGCGCGCGGTCGAGCGCCTTCACGGCGATGCGCTTGGCCGCGTCGGGGTCGTTGCGCAGCCACGGATCGTCGAGCTGGATCACGTCGGCGCCGGCGGCTTCGAGATCGCGCACCTCCGCGTTCACCGCCGCCGCGAAGTCCATCACCATCTCGTCGGCGTCCTTGTAGAACTCGTTCTTGGCCTGCTGCGCCATGGTGAAGGGGCCGGGGAGCGTGATCTTGGCCTTGCGGTCGGTGTTGCGCCGCAGGAACGCCATGTCGGCGACCTCGACCGGGGCGCGGCGCCGGATCCTGCCCACCACGCGCGGCACCTCCACCTTGCGGCCGGCCCGGTTGGTGATGACGGCGGGATTGTCGTTGTCGATGCCCTCGAGCGCGGTGGCGAAGCGATTGGAGTAGCTCTCGCGGCGCATTTCGCCATCGGTGACGATGTCGATGCCGGCGCGCTCCATGTCGCGGATCGCCAGCACCGTCGCGTCGTCCTGCGCCTGCGCCAGAAAGGGCTCGGGGATGCGCCACAATTCCCGCAGGCGCACGCGCGGCACCGTGTCCATCAGCATGGCGCGGTCCACCAGCCAGTCCGGTTGTGGGTAGCTGCCCACGACGGTGGTCGGCAGCAGATGGTCGGTCATGCAAACTCCTCCTGGTAGCCTACTTGCGACAATAAGGCTTTGACCCCTCGCATGCCATCAAGCATGCTTTCAAGGCCGAGCGCAAAGCGCTACGCGCCAAAAAATTCGGGAGGTTCACATGCCCACGCGACGGGAATTCTTCGCCGCCATCGGCGCTGCCGGGCTCTTCGATCCGGCCCGCGCACTGGCACAAGGAACCGTAGATGGCTGGCCCTCGCGCAGCGTGCGCGTGATCTCGCCGACCGGCACCGGCGGACCGGGCCAGAACTTCCGCTTCTACGCCGACCAGCTGAAGGAGAATTTCGGCCAGAGCTTCGTGCTCGAGAACATGCCGGGCAGCTCGGGCGCGATCGGCTGCATGGCGGTGGCGCGCGCGGCGCCGGACGGGCACACGCTGCTGCTCGCGTCCAACAGCCACATCGTGCTGGCGCCGCTGGTGCTGACCAACTCGCCGGTCAACGTCAAGAAGGACTTTGTCCCGATCGCGCTGATGTTCACCTTCCCGTTCCTCTTGCTGGTCAACGAGGCGCTTCCCGTGCGCTCCCTCAAGGACCTCGTCGCCTATGCCAAGGCGCGGCCCGGCCAGCTCAACTATGGGTCCCCGGGAGTGGGGACCGGCGGGCATCTGGTGACCGAGCTGCTGGTCAAGCGCACCGGGATCGACGCCGTGCACGTGCCCTACCAGGCCACGACCCAGCAGATGCTGGCGGCGGCGGCGGGCACCTTGCAATTCACCTTCGACACCGTCGGCAATTCCCGCGGCATGGTCGACGCGGGTAAGGTCATTCCGCTCGCGGTCACCGGCGCGCGCCGTGCGATCTCGGCGCCTGACGTGCCCACGTTCAAGGAGCTCGGCTACGACGGCTTCGACGACCTGTTCGTCGCCAACGGGCTCCTGGCGCCGACCGGGACGTCGCCCGCGATGATCAAGGCGCTCAACCGCGAGATGGTGCGCATGAACGCGAGCGGAACCATCCGCGAGCGGCTGATCCTCGCATCCTACGAGCCGGGCACGCTCGCGCCCGAGGAATACGGCGCGATGATCGACCGCGAGCTCAAGCTCTGGGGCGACGTGGTGCAGGAAACCGGCGTGCGCGTCAAAGCTTGAGGGAAACATCAACGTGACCATCCCGCAGACCAATTTCAATCCGCCGTTCAACATCACGCGCGCGAGCCATCTCGTGTTCACGGCACGCGACCTCGCGGCGAGCCGCGACTTCTATGTCGAGGTGATGGGCCTGATCGTCAGCGACGAGGACGCCAATACGATCTGGCTGCGCGGCGTGGAGGAGCGCTGCCACCATAGCCTCACCCTCAAGCGCACGACCGGCCAACCCCTGTGCGAGCGGGTTGGTTTCCGTGTGTTCACCGACGAGGACCTCGAAAAGGCCAAGGCGCATTTCGACCGCACCGGCATCGCCGCGAGCTTCGTCGAGCTGCCGTTTCAGGGCCGCACGCTGCACTTTAACGACCCGGCCGGGACGCCGGTCGAGCTGGTGGCGCGGATGAAGACCGAGCCCCGCATGCACACCAAGATCCACGCTCACCGCGGCGCCGGCGCGCTGCGGATGGATCATTACCAGGTGCTGGTGCCGGACGTGCTCTCCGCCGCGAAGTTCTACATGGATCTCGGCTTTCGGATTTCCGACTACCTTTACGTGGAGGCGGCGCAACGCGTGGTCGGGACGTTCCTGCACCGCAAGGACAATCCCTGGGACATCGTGCTGCTGACGCGCTCCGGTCCGCGCTTCCATCACGGCGGCTACGTCGTCGAGCAGGTCGAGGACATCATCCGGGCCTGCGACGTCGCCGGCAACCTCGGCTTCTCCGACCGCATCGAGCACGGCCCCGGACGCCATGGGCACCAGCACTCGTATTATCTCTATGTGCGCGACCCGGACGGGCACCGCACCGAGCTGTTGCTGCCCGGCATCCAGGTCATCGACATCGACGACGAGCCGGTGCGCTGCGTGGTCCAGCCGAACGCGAATTCCAACCTGTGGGGGCTGCCGGCGCCGCGAAGCTGGGTCGAGGAAGCCACGAATTTCGCCGGCGTCGAAGTCAGGCGGCCGCCGGTCGAGGGCGAGCCGATGACGGCGGAAAAATATCTGGCAGCGCGCAAGCCCGACGCGGTGGCGTCGTAGGTCGCTCTTTGCGGCTCACGGCCGGGTGGCGGCCGTCGGCTGCTGCTTTGGTGGTGTCGGGCGGGTTGCGGCGGTCGGCGGTGGCTTTGGCGCAGCGGCGGTCGGTGGCGGTTTCGGCGGTGCTGGTCGGCTGCGCTCCGCCCGCGCCGTGCAAAAGGCCTTCACCGCGTCGGTGACGGCCGCGCTGGTGAGCGCCTGACGCTCCGGCGTGGCCAGCACCAATTCTTCCTCGCGATTGATGATCGACCCGGCCTCGAGCAGGACGGCCGGCATGCGCGTGGACTTGAGCACGATCAGCTGGTCGTAGCGGTAGACGCCGGCTTCCGGGTCCACCAGGACGCGGCGCCGGTTGCCCATGAACTTTTCGGTGTAGTGCGGGGTGTAGACCAGGCCTCGGTCCTTGAGCTGAATGCCGAGCAACTTGCCGAACAGCAGGCTTCCCTTGTAGTCGCCGTTGTCGATGGACACGAAGAGGGAATGGCCCTTGAACCGGTCGCTGTAGCCGCGCTGCTCGCCTTCGTATTCCCACTTCTCCAGAAACTTGTCCGGCACCGAGTCGTGATGGACGGAGAGGAAGAGATCGGCCGGCAGGCGGTTGGCGCGTTCGGCTCGCGTGGCCAGGCCAGTCCGCTTCCAGTCAGTGGTGATCATGAGCATGGTCTTGGCGAAGCCGGCGGCGAGGAGATCCTGCTCGATGCGCTTCGCAAGGTGGAGGTTGAAGTCGTACTCGCCGGCGCCGCGTGCGCTCTTGGCGCCGACCTTCTCCTTGGTGTGCCCGACGTTGACGACGACTTGAAACGTCGCGGGGTTGCACTCGGGCTTCGGCTTGGCCGCGCCCGACGCCTCGCCCCGCGCCACGTCGGCGGCGGCGTGAAAAAGCAGCGGCACGGCGACCAGCGTGGCTGCGGCGGTGTAGCGTGCTGAGGTCAAGGATCGAGCCTCCATCGCATGGCCGGCCGATCGAGCGGCCGGCAACTCCTATGACGTTACCTGCCTAATATGGCGTCTTATCGATCTGGCCGTTCGACCGTACGAACCAATATTCGCTCGGAAACGGCTTGCCGGCGAGCCGGTCCATGAGCCAGTCGGCCACCAGAATCGGGGGAAAAGGCCCAAAATTGGCCGACGGCACGTTGCCGACCGAGTGGCGGGACTCCTGATAGACCACCATCTGCTTCGGCCCCTTCACCGTCTTCACCAGCCGCTCCGAGTGCTCGATGGGGCTGAGCTCCTCGCATTCGCCGGCCACCACGAGGTAGGGCACGCGGATCTTGTCGGCATGGCCCTCCCAGGTGATGGTCTGGCGGAAAGTCATCGAACTCGTCCTCGTCGGTGATGCCGGACATGTACATGAACCGCTTCTTGAAGGTCGGCGACGCCTCCTGGAAAATGGTGTGGCAGCCGGGTTCATGGCACACCGACATGGCGGCGAAGGCGCGGATGCGCGGCTCGTAGGCGGTGAGGATGGTGCCGAAGAACGTGCCGAAGCTGGTTCCGGCGGCGCCGATGCGCTCGGGGTCGACCTCGGGCCGCGCGGCGAGCCAGTCCACCAGCGGCTTGCCGGCCGCCATCCAATTCTCCACGGAGAAGTAGACGCCGAGCATGGGCGCTTCGTATTGGCCCGGCCCGTCGATCGTGAGCACCGCCATGCCGCGGTTGAGGTAGCGGTCGCCGTAGAGCGCGACCTGGATCTCCTTGAAGCTGTCCATGCCGGGGATCGAGATCACCACCGGGATGCGGCCGCCCTTGTAGCCCGGCGGCAGGTGGAACCAGGCCGGGATCGCCTTGTCCTGGAACGGCACCCAGACCGCCTCGACGTGATGATCGGCCAGCGCGGCGTACCTGGTGAAGCATTCGCGCTTCTTGTTGTTGTAGGCGATGTTGGTCTCGTCGTTCTGGTCGTAGGGCCATTGCGCCGCGCCCCAGTGCACCGCCGCCATGAAGTAGTTGTCGCGCGCGGTGACCTTGTGGTCCGCCTCCTCGGCGGCCTTCGCCTTGGCCTCGCGCCGGCGCGCGACCGCCTCGAAGGCGGGGCCGATATCCGCCATCTTCTTCACCCGCTCGCGGATGCCGGCGAAGTCGGCATTGGCCTCGTTGCCGCAGGGACCGCTCAGATAGAGCGAGCGCGGCTGATCCCAGTCGATGCCGTTGGCGCGGATGATGTTGTCGAGGAGCCAGCGCTGCTCCTCGAAGCGGCGCACATGCGGCTCGCCGCGCTTGTCGAGCATCGGTTGCACGGGGCGGTTCATGGGCTTCTCCCTTTTTTGTTCATCGCAGCAATTTCGCCGGCATGATCTCTTCCGCGTCGCCGGTATCGCCGAACACCTCTTCGCGGATCAGGCGTTCGGTGACCGAGGAGAGATATTCGACCAGCGCGGCGTTGATCTCCTGGAACTCGGGCCACAAGACGCTGTCGACGAACGAGCGCGGCGCCTTGACGATGATGGTCTGCCGATGCATGCGCGGATAGCGATAGGGCTTGATCCCGTAGCGCCGGCACAGCGCGATCAGAAGCTGCCGCGACCAGCCGTCCGTGACGCTGAACCTGGTCTCGACCGGCTGCTCGGTCCGGGCGGCCGCCGCGAGCCGCGCGCGGATGCGTTCGGCCGCGGCCTGCGCGGCGGATCGCTCGCCGGCGGTGGCTCCGCCCGAGTAAAGGGCCTCGATCTTGCGCAGCTTCTCGCGCAGCAATGTATCGGATGTCATGGAATTGTGCGGCCGTCTATTCGGGCTTGGTGCTTACCGTCTTGAGGATCGGCGTCCAGCGCACGAGCTCGTCCTGGAACACGGCGGCGGCCTTGTCCGGGCCGACGTCGCGCACCGGCTCGAAGCCGACGCGCAGAAGCTCCTTCTGGAAGGACTCGTCGGCCAGCGCCTGCTGGGTGACCTGATTGATGCGCTCGAGGATCGGCCGCGGCGTGCCGGCCGGCGCGAATATGCCGAATGTGGTCTGTGCCACCATGCCGGGGACGCCGGCTTCGATCGAGGTCGGAATGTCGGGCGCGCTGCGGATGCGCGCGTGCGAATTCACCGACAGGATGCGGAGCTTGTCGGCGCGATGCAGATCGAGAATCTGCGCGGTGGCGTTGGCCGAGAATATCGGCACCTGCCCGCCGATCAGGTCGGTGACGCCCTGGCCGATGCCCTTGTAGGGCACATGCACGATATCGAGGCCGCCGGCGCGCTGCTTGAACAGCTCGCCCGCGAGATTGGTGATCGAGCCGTTGCCCGCCGAGCCGTAGAACAGCTTGCCCGGATTGGCCTTGGCGTGATCGATCAGCTCGCGCAGCGTGCGCGCCGGCACGGTCGGATTGACCACGATCGAGGTCGAGCTGTAGGCGAAGACCGCAATGGCGGAAAAATCCTTGACCGGATCGTAGGGCGGGCTGGGCATGACCGGGGTGAGCAGGACATGTGTGGACGTGCTGCCGAGCAGGATGCTGTAGCCGTCGGGCGACGCGTGTGCCACGTCGTTGGCGCCGATCAGGCCGCCACCGCCGCCGCGGTTGTCGATGACGATGGTGCCGAGCTGGGGCTTGACCCGCTCCGCCCAGAGACGGCCGATCACGTCGTGCACGCCGGCCGGAACCGACGGAATCACCAGGCGCACCGGCCGGTTGGGGTAGGGCGCCTGCGCCGGCGCCGGCGTCGCCACGGTCAGCAATGCCGCGAGCAGACCGAGCGTCAGACTATCCCGCCGCTTCATGGCGCTCCCCGTCCTGTTGCTTATTTGCCGCCGGATGTTAGCGCATGTTCCGGCGACGTGGGAACCCGCAGCCTATTCCGACCCGCGATCCCCGCCTGCTGCACGACCTTGCCCCAGCGCACGATCTCCCCTTTGACGAAATTCTGCAGCTCATCGAGCGACCGGCTTTCGAAGGTGAGCAGGCCGAGCCTGAGGATTTCCGCGTTGATCTCCGGCAGCGCGAGAATGCCGGTGAGCTCCGCGTGGAGCCGCTTGACGACTTCGTGCGGCGTTTTGGCGGGCGCGACCAGCATGTGCCAGCCCGCCAGTGCCCCGAACGAGGGCAGGCCCGCCTCGGCGATCGGCGGAACGTCGGGGATTGCGGGGACGCGGGCCCCGGTCGTGACGCCGAGCGGTCGCACCTTGCCTGCCTGCAACATGCCCAGCGCCGGCGGAATGTCGCAGAACATCAGCGGAATGTGTCCGGCAACGACATCGTTCAAGGCGGGCGCGCTGCCTTTGTAGGGCACGTGCGTCATCGCGATGCCGGCGGTGCTCATCAAGACCTCGGCATAGAGATGATGCGGCACGCCGGGGCCGACCGACGCGAACGAGAGCTGACCCGGCCTCTCCTTTGCGTATGCGATCAGCTCCGCGAGCGTGTGGACCGGGAGCGACGGATTGACGACCAGCACGAACGGCACCTGGGCGAGGCCCGCGAGCGGAACGAAATCGCTCAAGGGATCGTAAGGCAGCTTCTTGTAGAGCGTGACGTTGACCGCCATGGTGGAGCTCGGCGCCATCAGCAGCAGGTATCCGTCGGGAGCGGCTTTGGCGACGGCGCTCGCCGCGATGATGGTGCCGGCGCCGGGCCGGTTCTCGACCACGAAGCTCTTGCCCAGCCGCTGCTCCAGCTTCTGTCCGAGCAAACGGGCGAGAATGTCGGTGCTCCCGCCCGGGGTGAAGGGCACGACGATGGTGACGGGTTGTTTCGGATAGTCCAGGGCCCACGTGACCGGTGACGTGGAGAGTCCAGCAACGGCGGCGCCGGCAATGCGCAGAAATTGGCGGCGATGAAGCGTCATGGTGTCCCCCTCTGAAATGCTCGCAATGCGCCCGGGCAAAAAGCGGACGTTCGGAGTTGGGTGCCGACGGCACCGGAGAGCGGGAAGTCGTGCTTTTTGAAGTGCTGTTGCGCCTGCCGACGGCACTTGTGCTGCCCGCTGCAAGGCGCGGGGACTTCGGCACGTCCCACTCGAAAGGGCAGCTCTCCGAGAACGTACACCAATCGGGCGTTGCTGGGGAGAGGCGAAGGTCAATTAGGGCGCAGAAGGTCGCACTTGCACAAAGCGCGACCGATGCCCATCATCGTCCGGCCATCGGCAAGGGAGGAACACGATGCCAGTCAAAGGTCGCCTCGTTACGGCCAGCTTGCTCGCGCTTGCGCTGCTGGGCGCTCCGGCAGCGGCGCAATATCCGAGCAAGCCGATCACCGTCATCGTGCCCTTTGCCGCCGGCGGGCCGACCGACGTCGTCACCCGCCTGGTCGGCGACCACATGTCGCGCACGCTCGGCCAGACGCTCGTGGTCGAGAACGTCGGCGGGGCCGGCGGGACCATCGGCATGACGCGCGCCGCGCAGGCAGCGCCGGACGGCTACACCATCGCGGTCGGCAATATGGGGACGCAATCGGCGGCGCCCGCGCTCTATCCGAGCCTCAAATACGATCCGGCCAAGAGCTTCGCGCAGGTCGGCATCGTCAACTACACGCCGCAGGCGATCGTGGCCAAGAAGGCCACGGCGGCCGGCAACCTGAAAGAGTTCATCGGCCACCTCAAGGCCAACCATGAGAAGCTGAACTACGGCCATGCCGGCGTCGGCTCGATCTCGCATGTGTCGGGCCTCGTCTTCAACGCGAAGTTCGGCCTCAAGCCCAATCTCGTGCCCTATCGCGGCACCGGACCGGCGATCCAGGATCTCGTTGGCGGACAGCTCGACTACATGGTCGACCAGTCGCTCAACGTCATTCCGCAGATCAAGGCCGGGACCATCAAGGTGTACGCGATCGCCGCGCCCGAACGGCTGTCGAGCCTGCCGGACGTGCCGACGACGAAGGAGGCCGGAGAAGATTTCATCTTCAGCGCCTGGAACGCGATGGTCGCGCCCAAGGACACGCCGAAGGAGATCGTGGCCAAGCTCGCCGATGCGCTCGGCAAGGCGCTCGACGATCCGGCAGTCAAGGCGCGCTATGTCGAGCTCGGCAGCTCCGCGCCCATGGGCGCCGACCGCGGCCCCGCCGGCTTGCAGAAGCTGGTCGAGAGCGAGGTCGCCCGCATCACCCCGGTCATCAAGGCCGCCGGCGTGACGGCGAATTGAGCGGTGAACGCGATCGGCTGCACGCGATGACGGAAACGCTCGAAGTCTCGCTGTGGCGCGGCGGCGCGGAGGGCCGCTACCAGGCTTACCAGGTGCCGCTGCGCGAGAACCAGACCGTGCTCGACGTCGTCACCTGGGTTCAGCGCCACCTCGACGCCACGCTGTCCTATCGCTTCGCCTGCCGGGTCGGCATGTGCGGCTCGTGCGCCATGACGGTCAACGGCCGGCCGCGCTGGACCTGCCGCACGCACGTCTCGAAGGTGGCCGACGAGCGGCCGCCTCGAGATCGGCCCGCTCGAGAACCTGCCCGTCATCAAGGATCTCGCCGCCGACATGCGTCCCTTCTTCGAGAAGTGGCAGCAGGCCAAGGGCGTGTTCGCGCCGTCGAAAACGCGCGCCGATGCCATCGAGGAGATCAGGCCGGACGGCGCCGCACGCGTTGCCGCCGACGCCGCCATCGAATGCATCAATTGCGGCGTCTGCTATGCCGCCTGCGACACCGTGCGCTGGAATTCCGACTATCTCGGGCCGGCGGCGCTCAATCGCGCCTGGTCGCTGGTGAACGACGAGCGCGACGCCGGAAACCTCGCGCGCCTCGCAGGCGGTCGCGGCGTCCGGCGGCTGCCACGCCTGCCACTCGCACCAGTCCTGCCAGGAGCACTGCCCGCAGGCGCTCAATCCGACCGCGTCGATCGCCGGCCTCAAGCGCCGCACCACGGCCGCCTATCTCAAGGGCGAGATCAAGGCATGAACGTCCGCCTCTATGTCTGGCAGCGCGCGACCGCGGCGCTCATGGTGCCGCTGGTCCTCGTGCATGTCGCGGTCATCTTCTACGCGACCCGCAAGGGCATGACCGCCGCGGACATTCTCGCGCGCACCCGCGGCAGCATCGCCTGGGCGTCGTTCTACGGCGTCTTCGTCGTGGCCGCGGCCATTCATGCCGCGATCGGCGTGCGCAATGTCCTGACCGAATGGTCGCCGCTCGATGATCGCCGCGCCGGCATCTTTGCGGTCGCGTTCGGAATCGTGCTGCTGCTGCTCGGCCTGCGGGCGGTCGCCGCGGTGGTGCTGCCATGACCGCGCGGCACCTGCAATCATCGCAAGAGCGTGCTCTGGATGGCGGCGCTGGTGCACCGGCTCTCCGGCCTGGCGCTGGCCATTTTCCTGCCGTTGCATTTCCTGACGCTCGGCCTTGCCATCGATGGCGAAGCGCAGCTCGATGGCTTCCTGCGCTGGAGCGATCAGCCGCTCGTGAAGCTCGCCGAAAGCGGCCTCGTTTTCCTGCTCGCTGGTGCATATGTTCGGGGGGCTGCGGCTGCTGGTGATCGAAAATCTCGATTGGCGCGATGGGCAGAAGCAGCTGGCGACGATCGCAGCCGCCATATCCGCCGTCATCGCATTCATCTTCCTCGCGCGCGTATTTTGAGGGACCCGTGACCCTCGAACGTCTCGAAACCGACATCCTGATCCTCGGCTCCGGCGGCGCCGGGCTGTTCGCGGCGCTGCATGCGCACGAGGCCGACCCCGCGCTCGACGTCACGGTCGCGAGCAAGGGCCTGCTCGGCAAGTGCGGCTGCACGCGCATGGTGCAGGGCGGCTACAACGTGGCGCTCAACCCCGGCAACTCGGTCGAGCGGCATTTCATGGACACGATCGAGGGCGGCAAATGGCTGCCGCACCAGGAGCTCGCCTGGACGCTGGTGATCGACGGCGGTCGAGCGGGTGCGCGAGCTGGAGAACGAGATCGGCTGCTTCTTCGATCGCAACGCCGACGGCACGCTGCACGGCAAGGCCTTCGCCGGGCAGACCTTCGACCGCACCGTGCACAAGGGCGATCTCACCGGCATCGAGATCATCAACCGGCTGATGGAGCAGGTCTGGGCGCGGCCGATCCGCCGCCTGGAGGAGCACCGCGCCGTCGCGCTCATTCCGGCGAAGGACGGCGCGCTTGCCGGCGTGCTGATGATCGACATCCGCACCGGCGAGTTTCGCTTCGTCGCGGCGCAGGCGGTGCTGCTGGCGACCGGCGGCGGGCCGACCATGTATCGCTACCACACGCCCTCCGGCGACAAGAGCATGGACGGGCTCGCCATGGCGCTGCGCGCGGGCCTGCCGCTGCGCGACATGGAGATGGTGCAGTTCCATCCGACCGGGCTGCTCGCCGGGCCGGACACGCGCATGACCGGCACCGTGCTGGAGGAGGGCTTGCGCGGCGCGGCGGGCTATCTGCTCAACGGCGCGATGCACCGCTTCATGGGCGACTACGACGACAAGCTCGAGCGCGCCACCCGCGACGTCGTCAGCCGCGCCATCTATGCGGAGATGAAGGCCGGCCGCATCACGCCGCATGGCGGCGTCTACATCAAGATGAGCCATCTCGGACCCGCGAAGGTGGCGAAGGAGTTCAAGGGCATGGTGGATCGCTGCCGCGACTGCGGCTTCGATCTCGCCGGCGGGCTGGTCGAGGTGGTGCCGACCGCGCACTATTTCATGGGCGGCGTGGTCTGCCGCGTCGACACCTCGACCGACTGGCCGGGGCTGTTCGTCGCCGGCGAGGACGCAAGCGGCATGCATGGCGCCAACCGGCTGGGCGGCAACGGCGTCGCCAACTCGACCGTGTTCGGCGGCATCGCCGGCGACGTGATGCCGCGCTGGATCGCCGCCAATCCCGGCCATCGCGCGCCCGACGAGGACGTGCTGGAGGCGGAGACTTGCCCGCGCGCTCCATCCGTTCACGCGCAAGGCGCGGCAATCTGAACGAGCTGCGCGAGAAGCTGCTCGATACGATGTGGGACGACGTCGGCGTCATGCGCGACCGGGCCGGGCTCGATCGCGGCTCGCGGCGCTCGACGCCATCGAGGCGGAGCTCCTGGCGACCGGCCTTGCGGACAGCGGCCGCGCCTTCAACCTGACCTGGCACGACTGGCTCAATCTGCGCTCGCTGACCGAGATCAGCCGGGTGATTGCGCTCGCGGCGCGTGAAGCGCGAGAATTCGCGCGGCGCCCACTTCCGCTCGGACTTTCCGGACGCAGGGCGATCTCGCGACATCGCCCTTCACGGTGGCGCGGCAGACGGCCGGCGGCGCTCGAGATCGGCGATGCAGCCGGTCGAGTTCACCCACGTGAAGCCGGGCGAGACGCTGCTCACAAGGCCGCCGCCGAATAGAGCGAGGCGAACATGATTCCGATCGCGTTCGTGCAACGCACCGCCGAGGACCTGATGGCCAAGGCGGCGATCGAGATCCCCGAGGACTATCTCGCCGGCCTGCGCAGATGCGCCGACACCGAGAAGGGCGATCTCTCCGCCTTCGTCATCCAGGCGATGCTGGAGAACTACGAGGCCGCCAAGGAAGACCGCCGCGCCATGTGCGGCGACACCGGCCTGCCGCGCTGGTACGTCAAGATCGGCAACGAGGCGCGCATCGAGGGCGGGCCGGTGGCGCTGGAGGCGGCGCTGCGCCGCGCCACCGCGCGCGCCACGACCAGCGTGCCGCTGCGGCCCAACCGCGTGCATCCGCTCTGGCGCACCGATCACAACAACAATGTCGGCATCGACGCGCCGGAGATCGAATATGCGTTCCATCCCGACGCCGACTGGATCGAGCTCACCACCGTGCACAAGGGCGGCCTGTTCGGCACCGACTACCGCATGCTGTTTCCGGGCGACGGCATCGACGGCATCAAGCGGTTCTATCTCGACACGCTGATCGGCTTCGGCAAGCGCGGGCTCGCCTGCCAGCCGGCGATCGTCGGCGTGGGCCTGGGCGGCTCGAAGGACACCGTCCATGGTGCTCGGCAAGCAGGCGTCGTGCCTGCGCGTGGTCGGCTCGCGCAATCCCGATCCCAAGATCGCCGCGCTCGAAGACGGAGCTCAAGGAGCTCGGCAACAACATCGGCATGGGCGCCATGGGATTCATGGGCACCTCGATGGTGGTCGATTGCCACATCGAGGTCGGCTATTGCCACACCGGCGGCATGCCGATGTCGGTGCACATGTTCTGCCTGTCCTCGCGCCGCGCCTGCGCGCGGATTTCGCCGGACGGCCGCGCGGAATTCCGGACCGACCCGATGTGGTTCACGGACTATATGCGCCGCTCCACCGTCGAATGGGGTGAGCCGGCGGTCGCAGGCGGCGGAGTAGACCATGGCCGATCTCAAGACCGTTCACCTCGATCTTCCCGCGCGCACCGACGATCTGCGCAAGCTGGAGATCGGTTCGGTCGCCTATCTCACCGGTCGCGTCTTCACGGCGCGCGAAGGCGTCTACAAGCGCGCGATCGAGGAGGGCGCCGGCATGCCGGCGTCGAAGGACGCGCTCGGCCTCGCCAATTTCCATTGCTCGCCGGCGGCGTCGGTCAATCCCGACGGCAGCCACACCGTCGGCGCCGTCACCGCGACCGCATCGTTCCGCTTCGCAAAGTGGCTCGACGGCTGGTTCAAGCTGTCCGGCTGCAACGTCATCATCGGCAAGGGCGGCATGACGTCGGAGGTCTATCGCAAGTCGTTCGTGCCGAACAATGCGATCTATCTCACCACCGTCGGCTACGGCACCGGCGCGCTGCTCGGCCGCGGCATCAAGCGTGTCGCCGGCGTCTATTGGCTGGAGGAGCTGGGGCTGGCGCAGGCGGTCTGGGTGCTCGACGTCGAAAAATTCGGGCCGTTCCTGGTCGAGAGCGATCTCGCCGGCAACAGTCTGTTCGAGCGCGAGAACGCCAAGATCGCGCCGGGCCTGGAGAAGCTCTACGCGGGCACGCGACCCGCCACGCTGCGCCGCTACGGCGAGACCGACGACAAGACCGAAGAGGTGATTTGACCTCGTGGTCAGGACGCGCGGCCGCTATCTTCGGTTGATTTGCGTCATCAGCGCTCCGGCGGAGGGTGATCGGAAAGGACACGGTCGCTGTCCTTTTCTCACGTGTGCTTCATGACGCATCCGCGTTGCGGCGCCGCCGGACTCACGATACGATGGACCATTGTGCGATTTCTTCCTCTCGGGCGACGGAGGAACTCATGATTGCACTAGGGTTGATCAGGCAGCACATGGAAGTGCTCGGTTCCGACGGCGCGCATGTCGGGACTGTCGATCACCTGGAAGGCGGGGACGTCATCAAGCTGGCGAAGGACGACCCCGATGCAGGCGGCGTGGTACATCTCATTCCGCTCGCGTGGATCATGCACGTCGAAATGAAGGTGCACCTCAAGCACCCCGGCGCGGCAGCCAAGGCCCAGTGGAAGACCCACTGACGACGTCACAAATCACAGCATTCGGATGAACGGCCGTTCGCCGGTCGGATCGATTTCGACCATGGCGCCGTTGGGGATCGCCTGCGTGATGTCGCGATCGAAACCGGAGATCATGGTGAAGTCGGCGAGCGCTGCGCCTTGCACCATGATCGGATTGACGGCGTTCAAGCACCAGCGCCGCCGGAACGATGCCGCGCGCCGTCATCTCGTGCAGCATCCACGCCGTGGCGACGCCGCCCTTGGCGGCGTCGAGCACGAGCACACGGCCGACATAGCTTTCGCCGGCGAGCTTGTGCTCGGGACGCGACGAATACGCCGCGCAATCGGTCGAGATCGTAGCGCGCGGAGAACCCGTCCTTGGCCACCAGCGCCTGGCCTGTCACCTTCCGGCCCATCCCGGCGGTGGCATAGAAAATCGTCGCGCTCATCGGGCAATCCTGCCGCCGGCGCAGGCGGCCTCCACGCACGCCTCCATGGAGAGGAGCGCGGGCCGGTAGCCGTAGCCGCCGAGGATATTGACGAGCTTGGCCGAGTTTGTCGCCAGGCGTTTCCAGCCGTTCGCCTCCGCCATCTCGCGCGCGTAGCTCTGGTAGAAGCACATGCCGGAGAGCACGGTGCCGCCCGCCGCCTCGATGCGCGCGGTCAAGCCCATGCGGTCGGCGTCCGGCTTGACCTGCGGGCTGGTCACGGCGAGCAGCGGGATCGAGGCGCGGCGGCCATCGAGCAGGCCGGCCAGTTGCCGCATCTCGACCAGGCTCAGCTGCGGCGCCGAGAACACGACCAGGTCGACGGTATCGATGTCGCGCGCATAGCTCGCCTGGAAGGCACGGACATCAGCCTCGCCGATCTCATGGGTTCGCAACGTCTCGTCGGAGCTCATGACATCGGCGATGCGCTGCGCTTCCGGCGTGATGCCGATCATGTGAAAGAGCGCGACCGAGCCGTAGCTCGCGAGCGCGGCGCCGAAATGCTTCATCTCGTCGGAGCCCGGGACGCGATCGATGCCGACGATGGCCGGGACCTGCCAGTAGTCGCCGGCCAGACGGCCCACGATCCCGCCGAGCGCGCCCCACTCGTCGAGCGCGCGCGGAGTCCAGCCCACGTTGACGACCAGCGTGGCGGCCCGCCGCTCGTCGAGGTGATAGCCGTAGCGCGGCGTGCGGCCGGTGAGCCCGGCGCTCAGCGCCGACGGCCCGCCCTCGAAGTTCGAGCGCGCGCCGCACACGCTGTTCGAGTAGATGACCACACCGGTGTCGCCATAGGCGACGTGCTCGCCGCAGCACCGGCGGCATGATCGTCTGGTAGTTGATGCAGGTATTGGTCATCAGCACGCCGAGCGCCTCGAACGCGGCGATGGCGCGGCGCTCGAGGTCGAGCATCCAGGGCTGCTGCTTGAGCCGATGCGCGGCCGCGAAGTCGGTGCCGCGCGGATCGGTGATGGTCGGAATCCGCACCTGTCGTTGCTCGGCCGGCAAGCCCGCCATGCGTTCCAGCCATTCGACCCCGGCGACGCCCAGCGACTCGGTGTCGGCCATGATGTGGGCCTGCGTCACCGGCACCATGTCGGCGGCGCCGAGGTATTCTCCGACTTTGATCTGATGCTCGATGGCCCATTGCGCTGCCGGGCCGTATGCGCCGGCGCGCAGCGCCCGTTCTTCGTCGGTGAGCTTCATCTAGAGCAGATCCCGGTGAGATGGGATCAGCGCGAGCGGCAAACTCGGTGTGCTCCCTCCCCCCTTGTGGGGGAGGGTTGGGGGAGGGGGGTGGCGCCGTGAGGCAACATTGGCGCCACAATCTCGGGACCCCCACCCCTAACCCCTCCCCACAAGGGGGAGGGGAACACACCGAATCCATGGCGCCATCCTGCATCAAACTAATCGGAGCGCGCATCTAGTTGGCTTTGATGTTCAGCTCTCGCACCAGCCGCTCGTACTTCGCGAAATCCTCGCGCACGAGCCGCGAGAATGCCTCCGCGCTGCCGCCGACCGGCTCCTGCGCCGATTGCAGGAAGCTTTCGCGGATCGCCGCCTCGCCAAGTGCCTTGCCGATCTCGGCATTGAGGCGGGCGGCGATGGCCGGCGGAGTCCCCGCGGGGACGAAGACGCCGAGCCATTGGTCGAGCACCAGCTTGATGCCCGCTTCCTGGTAGGTCGGCACGTCTGGCAGGCTCGGCGAGCGCGCCGCTGTCGTCTGTGCGAGCAGACGCACGGTGCCCGCCTTGTAGTGCGGGATCAGCGGGGAGGAGCCGAGCGAGGCGATCTTCACGTGGCCGGCGACGAGGTCGTTGATCGCCTGCCCGCCGCCGCGGTACGGCACATGCGCGAGCTTGATGCCTGCGATCTGAGCGAACCACTCCGCCACGATGTGCTGTTGCGAGCCAACGCCCGACGTCGCATAGCTCATGCCGGGCTGTGTCTTGGCCAACGCCACCAGCTCGGCTATCGACTTGGCGCCCAGCGACGGATGCACCGCGAGCGCCACGGGCTGGCGGGACAGTTGGATGACCGGGACCAGCTCCTTCATGGGGTCGATGTTCATCTTGAAGATGTGCGGTGCGCTCGATACGAAATCCGGCGCGATCAGGACGGTATAGCCATCAGGCGCGCTTTTGGCGCCTGCCTCGGTGCCGATCACGCCGCCGGCGCCGGTCTTGTTCTCCACGATGATCTGCTGGCCGAGTGTCCGCGACAGGTATTCGCCGAGCACGCGCGCGGCGATGTCGGTCGAGCCGCCGGGCGGATAAGGCACGACGAACTTGATCGCCCGGTTCGGCCACTCCTGTGCTTCCGAAGCAATCGGAACGGCTGCCACCAGGGCAAGGAGCGCAACGACGACATTCAATCTGATCATTGAAAAAGCTCCTGCCCTTCGTATTCGCCGTCGACTATCGTATCGGTCCTTCTCCTGCCCGGCTAGCAGCCGCGCTCAATTCGAGGCCCCCTCAATGCCGTTCTCGACCTATCTCCCCGAGCACATGGGCTCGATCAGGCTCGCGCCACCCGGGCCTTTTGTCGCGGGCTCGCATGCCGAGCTGACGCTCGTCTACACCGCGGGCACGTTCGGCATCGACGATACCGGCATGGTGAAGATCTCATGGCGGACAACCTCCGATATGAGCAAGCCGCAATTCGACAAGCCCGCGGCGCCGAACTTCACCACGGTCGAGGCGAGCAACGGCGCCAAGCTCGAAGTCTGGTTCGACCGTCTCAACATCCGGCCATACGCCAACACGCTGCTCATTCGCGTCGGCCGCGGCTATCTGCGCGCCGGCGACACCCTGACGATACGGCTCGGCGACCGCCGGCAGGGCTCGCCCGGCTATCGCCTGCAGACCAATGTCGAAGAGCACGTCGAGCTCAAGACCGCGATCGATGCCTTCGCCACCTATGAGTTCTGCGAATTGCCCGAGCAGCCCTGGTTCGACCTGGTGGCTGGTCCGGCGGCGAGCTGGAAGGCGATCTGGCCCTCGCTCGCCGTGGCCGGTGAGCCTTTCCGCCTCGCCATCGTCGCCGAGGACATGTGGGGCAACCCGACCGCGGACGCCGATCAAAGCTTCACGCTCGTGCCGTCGCGGCCGCTCACCGGCTTGCCGGAGGGCGTCGCGATCAAGCGCGGCGATGGGCCGCGTGTCCTGGAAAATCTCGTCGCCGACACCGCCGGCGATGTCGAGTTGCGACTGATGGCCGAGGGCGAGGAGATCGCCCGCGCCAACCCGATGCGCGTGGTTGCCGCCGCGCCGTTGCGGCGCTATTGGGCCGATCTGCACGGCCAGAGCGGAGAGACCATCGGCATGGGCTCGGCGGAAAGCTATTTCCGCTACGCGCGCGATCTCGCCTTCATCGACATGGTCGGCCACCAGGGCAACGACTTCCAGATCACCGATGCGTTCTGGGAGAAGCTCAACCGGCTGACGGCCGAGTTCGACGAGCCTGGCCGCTTCGTCTGCCTGCCCGGCTACGAGTGGTCGGGCAACACCGGGATGGGCGGCGACCGCAACATCTTCTTCCGGCGCGAAGGCCGCCCCATCCGCCGCTCGTCGCATATCCTGGTGGATGGCCAGACCTCGACCGACGCCATCTACACCGCCGACGAGCTGTTTCGCGCGCTCGCGGGCGAGGACGCCGTCGTCATCGCCCATGTCGGCGGGCGCTACGCGGACCTGAAATATGCGCACGACGGGCGGCTCGAACGGGCTGTGGAGGTGCATTCGACCTGGGGCACGTTCGAGTGGCTGCTGCACGACGCATTCGAAAAGGGCTACCGCGTCGGCGTCGTGTGCCACAGCGACGATCACAAGGGGCGTCCCGGCGCCACCCGGCCCGGCGCCTCGACCTTCGGCGCCATCGGCGGTCTCACCTGCTATTTCATGCCGGAGCTCACGCGCGATGCCTTGTTCGAGGCGCTGCGCAAGCGGCGGCACTACGGCACGACCGGCACGCGGCTGTTCCTCGATCTGCGCGGCACGTTCGACCGCGAGGTGACGGGGTTCTCGGAAGACCCGCAGCTCGCGCGCGGCACGGAGCTTGCCGTGCGCGAAGCCTCGATGGGCGACATCATCCGGCCGGGCTCCGTACCGATGCGGCTTGCCGCCGAAGCGATCGGCACCGCGCCGCTCGAGCGCCTCGACGTGCTGCACGGCACGAAGGTGGTGCAAACGGTCCGCCCGTTCGCCGCCGCCGATCTCGGCCGCCGCGTGCGCGTGCTGTGGCAGGGCGCGGAATATCGCGGCCGCGGCCGCGAGACGATGTGGCAGGGCAAGCTGGCGCTGTCAGGCAACCGGTTCACGCGCTTCGCGCCGGTGAATTTCCTCAACCCGGAACGCAAGGTGCAGGACATCGCGCCGGGGACCGCGCTCGCCTGGAGCTCGGTGACGACCGGCAATCTCGCCGGCATCGATATCTGGCTCGACGACGCGCGCAGCGGCACGCTCGCGATCGAAACCAACGTCGTCTCGGGCGAGGTGAATCTCGCAGCGCTGGCCGATGACACGATCGTATTCGACGGCGGCGGCCTCGGCCGGAAGATCAGTGTGTATCGGCTGCCCGAGCAAGACTGGAGCCGGCGCGTGACGCTCGATCACACCGTGACGTTCCCCGGCGGCGCCGACCTTCCGGTCTACGTGCGCGTGACGCAAAGCGACGGTCATCAGGCTTGGTCGAGTCCGATCTATCTGATCGAGTGATCGTAGGATGGGTGGAGCGAAGCGATACCCATCATCTCTCCGCGAGCGGCACTCTGCGCCGGAATGATGGGTATCGCGCAAGCGCGCTCCACCCATCCTACAAAACTCGCTACTTGGGCATCGGCGTCGATTGCAGCAGCTCTTTCCACTTCGCGGATTCCTCGGCCAGCATGCGAGCGAACGCGACGTCGTCAGTGTAGGCCGGGTCGACCGAGAGCAATCGTACCTTGTCCTGGACCTGCGGCACGGCGAGAATCGATCCGACCTCCTGCGAGAACTCGCTTGACGAGCGGAGCAGGCGTGCCGGCCGGCGCGAACATCCCGATGAAGCCGCCGATGCGGCCGAAGCCTGGAACCCCGGCTTCGGCGACGGTCGGAATTTCCGGCGCCATCGCGGTCCGGTGCGTATGCGGCACCGCCAGTGCGATCAACGTGCCGGCCTTGATGTGCGGATGCGCCGATGTGAGATCGACCACCGCGAGCGGGATCTGCCCGCCGACGAGGTCGGTGACCGCCGGCGCGCTGCCGCGGTAGGCGACGTGGACCAGATTGGCGCCGGTCACCTTCTTGAGCAGCTCCATGGTGAGATGCTGGCCGGAATTCGTGCCGGTGGAGCCGAAGGTGATGCCGCCGGGGGTCGTCTTCGAGCGCTCGATCATGTCCTTGATCGACTTCGGGCCGACCGCGGGATTGGCGACGATGACGAGGGGAACATCGATGAGCTTGGCGATCGGCGTCAGCTCGCGCAGCGGGTCGAACGGCGGCGCACCGGCGAGGTGCGGGCTGATGACCAGCGCGCCGGTCGCTCCGACACCCAGTGTCTCGCCGTCGGGGGCGGCCTTGGCGAGCGTCATCAGGCCGAGCGTGCCGCCGGCGCCCGGCTTGTTCTCGACCACCATCTGCCGGCTGAGCCGCGGTCCGAGCTCATTGGCGATGATGCGGGAAATGCCGTCCGACGATGCTCCGGGCGCAAAGGGCACCAGGATCTGGATCGACTTTTGCGATGGTTGCGCCAGCGCCGAGCCGGAGACGAGCAGCAGCGCCAATGTGAGACCACGCAGCATCATGTCCTCCCGATTTTTATTTTGGCGTCTTGGATCGTCTGCCAGATCTTATACGGCGTCGCCGGCATCTTGATGTCGCGTACGCCGTAGTCGCGCAGCGCATCCACGATCGCGCTGACGATGACGGCGGGCGCCGCGGTCGTGCCGCCTTCGCCGCCGGCCTTGATGCCGAGCGGATTGGTGGGCGAGAGCACCTCGGCGATCTCGGTCCGGAACGGCGGCACCGCGTCGGCGCGCGGCAGGCCGTAGTCCATCAATGAGCCGATCAGCGGCTGGCCGGAATCGGGCTCGACGTAGCATTGCTCCCACAGCGCCTGGCCGATGCCCTGCACGATGGCGCCGTGGGTCTGGCCGTGCACGATCAGCGGATTGATGCAGCGCCCGACGTCGTCCACCGACGCATAGCGCGTGATGCGCAGCGCCCCGGTGTCGGGGTCGATCTCCACCTCGCAAGTGGCGCAGCCGTTGGGAAACACCGGATCGTGCATCTCGTTGTCGGTCGACGACCGCGATGCCGCCCTCGAGGTCGTCGGGAAGATCGACGCGCGCCGCTTCCTTGGCGAGCTCGAGGAAATCGAAGGTGAGGTTGGTGTCGCGCGCGCTGAAGCGGCCGTCGCTGAATTCGATCTGGTCCGGCGTCGCGGCGAGAACGATCGCGGCAATGCGCTTGCCCTTGGCGACGAGTTCGGGAAGCGCCTTGGAGAACACGGTCGCGGCGTGACGCATGGAGCGGCCGGAATGCGAGCCGCCGCCGACCTTCACCACGTCGGTGTCGCCGAGGATGATCTTCACGCATTCGACCGGCACGTGAAGGAGATCCGAAACGACCTGCGCGAAGCTCGTCTCGTGGCCCTGGCCGCTCGGCTGCGTGCCGATGACGACGTCCACGCGGCCCTCCGGGCGCACCGTGATGCGCGCCTGCTCGTTGGGGGCGCCGATCGAGGATTCGACGTAATTGGCGAGCCCGCGGCCCAAGCAGCTTGCCGCGCTTCGCCGCCTCGCGCTTGCGCTGCTCGAAGCCGTTCCAGTCGGCGATGTCCATCGCCCAGTCCATGTTCTCCTCGTAGCGGCCGCTGTCGTAGTTCATGCCGACGGCGTTGCGGTAGGGCATGGCGCCGGGAGCGACCAGGTTCATGCGCCGCAGCTCGATGCGGTCGATGCCGAGCTTCTCCGCCGCGATGTCGATGAGCCGCTCGATCGCGAACGTGACCTCGGGCCGGCCGGAGCTGCGATAGGCCTGGGTCGGCATCGTGTTGGTGTAGACCGCCATCGCCCGCAGCGTGCACGCGGGAATGGCGTAGGAGCCCGGGATCAGTCCGGCGCCCTTGGAGAGCGGCGAGAGCGAGACGCAGCGCGCGCCGACATTGCTGATATTGGTCGCGCGCATGGCGAGGAACCGCCCGTCCTTGCGCAGCGCGAGCTCGACCTTGGACACGAGGTCGCGCCCCTGATAGTCGCTGAGGAAGGCCTCCGAGCGCGTCGCCGTGAACTTGACCGGCCGGCCGAGCTTGCGCGCGGCCCACAGCACCAGCCCGAACTCGACGAAGACGCGGTTGCGCGTGCCGAAATTGCCGCCGACGTCGTAGGAGAGGACGCGCAGGCTGTCGGGCGGGATGCCGAGCACCGTCGCGAGCTCGCGCTTCTGCCGGACCGCGCCGCCGCTGCCGGCGTGCAACGTGTAGCGTCCGCTGGCCGCATCGTACTCGCCGAGCGCGGCGCGCAACTCCAAGCGGCACGCCGGTGACGCGGTCGATGTGGAAGTCCATCGTCACCACGTGGTCGGCGCTCGCGAATGCCTTGTCCGTCGCCTCGACGTCGCCGAACACGGTGTCGACCGGGATGTTGTCCGCCACCTCGTCCCAGACCACGGGCGCCCCCGGCTGCATCGCGTCCTCGGAATGGTAGACCCCGGGCAGCACGTCGTACGCGACCTCGACCGCCTCGGCCGCGTCGAGCGCCTGCGCCACGGTCTCCGCCACCACCATCGCGACGGCCTCGCCGACATGGCGCGCCTTGTCGGCCGGCAGCAGAAGATGAGGGCCGATGAAGATCGTTCCGCCACGCGGACCGGCGAGCTTCATGTCGTATTTGGTCTTCGGCAGCGGATCGTGTGGGATTGGACCTAACCCGTCGGCCAGGCAATCGGCGCCTGTGAACACGCCGAGCACACCGGGCATCGCTTTCGCGCGCGCCGCATCCACGCCGAGGATGCGCGCATGCGGGTGAGGGGAACGCACCATGACGGCGTGGGCTTGGCCGGCGACGCTGAAGTCGTCGCTGAAGCGGCCATGGCCGGTGGTGAGCCGCTCGTCTTCCTTGCGGACGACCGGTTTGCCGATGAAGCGGAAGCTCGTTTCTGCGGGTCGTGTCTGTTGTTTCGTATCCGTCATCGGCGGCGAGCTGACCTTCTACCATTACATGAGGTTGGCGCCGGATGATGATCCGGCGTGGGCGAAGCTCCTTCTTTTCCGGCCCAAATGCAAATATAGGACATTCACCTAGTTTCTTACGAGCGCCGGGGGACCGTGATGCCCTACCAGGACTTTCGCCAGTTCCTTGACGTGCTGCGGCAACATGGCGAGCTCATCGACGTCAACCGGCCGGTGGCGTTGAACGACGTCGGCAAGGCGATGAAGCAGAGCTATGTGCGGCAAGGTCCCGCCATCATGTTCAACCAGAACGGCACCGACTATCCGCTGGTCGCCGGCGTCTATTCCACGCGCAGCAAGGCGCTGCTGGCGTTCGAGGCGGACGAGGACACGATCTTCGACAAAGTTCTGAACGGGCTCGACAACCCGTTGCCCCGACAACGATCTCCGGCGAGCCGCCGTGCCAGGACGAGGTCATCACCGGCGACGACATCGACATCCGGCGCTGGCCGATCCCGAAGTACAGCCCGAAGGACGGCGGTCCCTATATCACGCCAGGGATCGTCGTGTCGGAGGATCCCGAGACCGGCGTGCCCGATATCGGCCACTACCGCTTTCTCGTCCTCGGCAAGGACACCTTCTCGTTCTCGGCGCAGCCGTTCCACCGCTTCGGCAAGCATCTTGCCAAGCACAAGCGCCTCGGCACCGTGCCGAAGGCCGCGCTGGTGATCGGGGTCGATCCGATCCTCGCCTATACCTGCCAGGTGCAGGTGCCCGACGACACCAACGACTGGAGCGTGGCCGGCGGCCTGCGCGGTGCGCCGGTCGAGCTGGCGCGCTGCGTCACCTGCGAGCTCGCGGTGCCGGCGACCTCGGAGGTCGTCATCGAGTTCGAGGTCGACTTGAACCAGACAGTGCTGGAGGGGCCGCTCGGCGAATACACCGGCTACTACACGCGGCCGTCGCAGAAGCCGGTCGCGCGCGTCACCGCGATCACCCATCGCAGGAAACCGATCTTCCAGGGCCTGCTCACGGGCAAGCCGATCACCGAGAACCACATCCTCAAGCAGGTGCCGTTCGAGGCGTCGTTCTTCCGCGCGCTCAAGCGCCAGTTCCCGACCATCAAGCAGGTGTCGGTGCGCGCCTCGGCCGGCGTATCGTTCTATGTCGTCATCGCCATGGCGCCGCGCTACGCAGGGGAGGCGCGGCAAGTGATCCTCGCGGCGATGGCGAGCAACATCCGACCGAAGTGGACCATCATCGTCGATCCCGACATCGACGTGCACAGCTCCACCGAGGTCGAATGGGCGATGGCGTTCCGCGTGCAGCCGCAGCGCGACGTGATCGTGATCGAGAACACGCCGGCGGGACCATCCGACCCTTCGGTCGATCTCAGCAAGGACCGCACCATGCGGATATCGTCGTGCATCGGCATCGATGCCACGCGGCCGTTCGGCGAGCCGTTCTACGACGTCGCCGACGTGCCGGGCTGGCAGGATTTCGAGATGCCGGAGTTGGACTGATCGAGTCCCCCAGCGGATATCCCGGCTAAAGCTTTGAAGCGTTGTTCGCGCCAACGGCGTAAGCGACAAGGATGCCGAAGCAATCGGGGGAGCGTTCGTCTACGACGGCTTTTCCCGGTGAGCGGCGTGCTCGTTGCGGCCGGATGCGGATGCGACGGAACGTTCGCGTAAGCGCAAGGCCTTGAAGTTCTCGATGACCTGGCCGGCGATCGCGAACAGCTGCGCCATTTCCCTCTTGCTCAGGCCCTTGCTGGCGCGCTTGTTGGCGTCGGCGGCGCAGGCCATCAGCGGCGTCTCCAGTGCGGCGCCGGCCGGGGTCAGGAAGACGTTCAGCTTGCGGCGGTCGGCGGCGTTGCGCACGCGGGTGATGAGCCCGTCGGCCTCGAGCGAGTCGAGGATTGTCGTGGAGGATGCCATCTCGATGCCGATGCGGCGCGACAATTCGGTCTGCGTCAGGGCGTCCTCCACCCACAGGTTCCGCAGGTGCTGGAACTGGCCGAAGGTGACGCCGTGGCCGGCAAGCTGCGCGGTCAGGTACCGGTTGAACGCGGCATCGGCCTCGCGCAGCAGCATTCCGATGCCGGTTTTCGGCGGCCGCGCCGGGACCTTGCGTCGATGGCCGGGTCTTGCTGCCACGTCGTCCTCTCTCGCTCCGCCCGCATTGCGATCATAAGGTACCATATGATATGGTGCCATAGGGATATCGAGCGCAAGGAGCAAGGCTGATGGCCGAGATGCTGGTGTGCCGGGACGGCGAGATCGCGGAAGGCGGGGTGCGGATCGTGCGCGCCGGCAAGATCGAGATCGGCGTCATCCGGCACGGCGGAAAATACTACGCCTACCGCAACCACTGCCCGCACCAGGGCGGCCCGGCCTGCGAGGGCCTGCGCATGCCGCAGGTGAAGGAGCTGATCGACGCCAACGGCGTCTATCACGGCAAGACCTTCGACCAGGACGACATGCACATCGTCTGCCCCTGGCACGGCTACGAGTTCCACCTCTCGGACGGCGTCCATGTCGCCGACAAGCGCGTCAGGCTGCAGAAATTCAACGTCATCGAGCGCAACGGAGAGGTCTATGTCGCAGTCTGAGCAAGCCGCCGCCTTCGCCGCGCTCGCAAGCGACATCTCCGCGCGCTGCGCCGATGCGATCGAAGCGGACCGCCTCGACGATGTCCCGGACGATTCGCTCGGCCAGGTGTTCGCCAGCGTGGTCAGGCTCTTCGCCGCCAAGGCGCAGGCCGGGCCGGCGCCGCGGCCGTTCGGCCGCAACAGCGGCGTCTCGCCGACCGACGTCGTGATCGGCTGCAGTGCCATGCTCGACGCCGTCAACCTCGCGGTGTTCGAGCTCGGCGCCTGGCAGGCGATGTCGCAGGTCGGCCGGCAACCGAATCCGCGTAGTTGATCCAAACGGCAGACAGGAAGACGAAAGGGATTTCCCGATGAACGTCCACGCCGCCAACTTCCGCGACCTCGCCGCCGCCGAATTCGACACGACGACGCTGCTGGCGCACGCCGCCGAGCAGGCGATCGAGCGTCGCTACGAGGATTTCTGCATCGTCGACGTCGACTGCCATCACTACGAGACCGAGGCCTTCAACGAGATCCTGCAATACATGGAGGATCCGGTGCTGCGCCACGAGGCCAAGTATCAGGGCACGGCGCGCGGCGGCATCGCCTCGGCCGACGGCTCCTATCAGGAGCTGGGGGGACGCATCACCCGCTATCCCGGCCGCCGGATCGAGAAGGTGCCGCCGACGCCGCACCGCGATATCACGCTGATGCGGCGTTGGATGGACGCCATGGGCGTCGATATCGCCTGCATGTTCCCGACCCCGATGCTCAATCTCGCCGCCTGTCCGCGCGTCGAGGTCGAGGTGGGAATGGCGCAGGCTTACAATCGCTGGCTCTGCGAGCGGATTCTCGGCGAGGAGTCCCGCTTCAAGTCGATGCTCTATCTGCCCTTCAACGATCCCGAGGCCTGCTACAAGACCGTGCTCGAATTCGCCGACCGCAAGGGCGTCATCGGCTTCATGGTGACGGCGACGCACTACCGCGGGGTCTACGACAACGCCTATGCCAAGACCTACGCTGCGCTGCAGGAACGCAATCTTCCGCTCGCCTTCCATGCCGCGTTCAACTGGGCCGATTCCGGACTGTCGATGACCAACCGCTTCATCGCCGTGCACGCGCTCGGCTTCGCCTGGCACAACATGCTCCACCTCACCAATTGGGTGGTGAACGGCATGCCGGAGCGCTTCCCACGCCTCAAGACGGTCTGGATCGAATCGGGGCTCGCCTGGATCCCGTTCCTGATGCAGCGCCTCGACAACGAATACATGATGCGCACGTCCGACTGCGCGCTCCTGAAGAAGAAGCCGAGCGACTACATGCGCGACATGTATTTCACCTCGCAGCCGATGGAGATGGTGGACAACAGGAAGGCGCTCGAGCTCACCTTCGAGATGATCAAGGCCGAGACGCAGCTGCTCTATTCCTCCGACTATCCCCATTGGGACATGGACCTGCCGAGCACGATCCACGATTTGCCGTTCCTGAGCGCCGAGGCCAAGCGCAACATTCTTGGCGACAACGCCCGGCGGCTGTTCAATCTGGAGCCGGTGATCTCGGAGGCCAAGCAGCGGCGCCTGGCGGCGCGCGCTCAAGGCGGGATCGTCGCGGCGGAGTGAGCGGGCGGGCGCTGCTCCGCCCTCGTCCTGAGGACGCATCCATGCAAGTCAATTGACTTGCATGGATGCGTCTCGAAGGAGGAGGGCGGCCCGGCCAGTGCCGCGGCCGCATGCTTCGAGACGCAACGCAGTCAAGCTTGCGCAGACTGCGTAACCTTGTCTGCGATGCGGCGCAGATGTATTTGAGGCGCTATCGAGGCATGTTTTCGCCGCGATGCTCCTCAGCATGAGGCCGATTGAGAGCGTCGCAAAGCGAAAAAGATTCAGTCGTTCCGCTCGACATTGTCGCGCACGCGCTTGCGCAGCGCGGTGACGTCGATCTGCTGCACGCTGCCGTGGCCGGCAAGATCGAGCGCATGCGCGGCGGCGGCGCCCATGGCGATGCAGGGGCCCATGACCCGCACGCTCGACAGCGCCGCGCTGTCGCCGTCGATGCAGCGGCCGGCCGCGACGATGTTGTCGGCCTCGGCCGGCACGAGGCTGCCGAACGGCACGTAGTGCATGTGGTCGTCCGCGAACGGCTCCCAGACGTAGCCTTCCGGGCGGTCGTGCAGCTCGATCGGCCAGGCCGTGCGCGCCACGGCGTCGGGAAATGTCGTGCCGGCGCGCACGTCGTCGACCGTGAGCTGCTGGCGTCCTTCTATCCAGCGCGTCTGGCGAATGCCGGGCAGGCCGTAGCTGCGCACGCGCGCCTTGCCGAATGTGTCTGGGATATTCGCCTTTGAGAAAACGCAGGACGTCGTCGGTCTGCGCCTTGCCGAGCAGCGCGTTGCGCGATGCCGCGACCGGCTCGAGCGGCGTTTCGACATGCGTCAGGTTGACGAGCGCAGTGCCGCGGCCGGGAAAGATGAAGGCAAATCCGTCGGTGCGCACCAGGCCATACTGCGAAGCCTTGGCGCGCGCCCGCGCCGTGAACTCGTCGCGGCTGGGTGCCTTCGCGCTCGTCGATCCCCTCGAGCACCATCATCTGCGTGCCGTAGATCGGACCATCGGCATGCTCGCGGCAGGCAAAGCCTGCCTCCCAGGTCAACGCCGCATCGCCGGTGGCATCGACGAAGCCTGCTGCCGAGAGCTTCACGTCGCCGTAGCGGGTGGCAAGGTCGAGCGCGCGGACGCGGCCGCCGTCGCGCGTCACGCCGCGCAGTATGGTGCCCAACAGCACCGTGATATCGGCCTTGCGGACCGCCTCCTCGATCCAGCGCGACAGCGCCACCTCGTCGTACATCACCACGGTCGTGTTCGAGGGTCCGCCGCGGCGATAGTAGAGCGCGTCCTGCGCGCCGAGATCGTGCAGAATTCCGTCGGCGATGCCGTGGGTGAGCTGATGGCCGTGCGTGCCGTTGGCGAACAGCCCGCAGAACGTGCCGATGATCGAGTTGACGGCTTGCCCGCCAAGCGCCGGCAGCGAGTCCAGCAGCGCGACCTTGCGGCCGAGGCGAGCCGCTTCGAGCGCCGCCGACACGCCCGTGATACCCGCGCCCAGCACGCAGATATCCGCCACTACGTGCCGCGGCGTGCCGCCCGCCGGGCGGCGGACGATCCTGGTCGCGGTTGAAATCTTCGCTTTGTCCGTACTCATTGCCGCCGTTCGGTTGAGGTCCGCCGGCGCACAGTACAGATGATATTTCGCTAGGAAGCTAGTCGGCCACGCTGATGCGGCGCGAAGGGACCAGCCCACTCAGCAGCCGGGCCACGTACGATCGTACGACGTGCTCGGGCGTGGCAGCGTTGGGCCACACCGTCACGTTGGCTGTGAGATGTCCGGACCGTCCAGTCCAACTCACGAGATAATCCGACACGAGGCCGAATTTCTTGGTGAGTTCCATTCGTTCGAAAATCGCATTCTGATTCGGAAACATGGCTAATGATCCTGTCGCGTCCGGCGCGTCGGTAACGTCCCATCATCCAATTCGTTTCACCTCGTGCTGCATTGCATCGTAGAGCGGCGGATTTTTCGATGGAACTTTTCAGGAAAGCGCTCGTCGTGGTCATGGAACTACTAAGAAATCTTTTTTGCGCATGGAACATTTTGAAATTCTCAAAATCGCCCTGTTTCGCCAGTTGGTATGGAGGTGGGCGCGTCGCAGCTCGAAGCGATCCCGTCACGACAAAAATCGCGAAACCGAAGTCGCCGGGCAGCAGACGCAAGGCACAACGAGGGGAGGCCGGAGCGATGCATCCGGCCTGACACCGACGCCGTATTTCCCCGGCGGCGCCGGAGGCACGGGAACTGTCAATCTCATCACCAGCGCTTGCCGCGGGCTTGCTCGCAGGCGGAGGAGTTGACGGCCGCTTGCCGCCGGGGGGCGCCGTGCGCCCGCCCGAAAAGGCAGCGCCATCGCCCCGCAGCCTGCGCGGCCTCGATTGGTTCAGCTTCTGTCTCGCCGATATCCAGACCGGCTTTGGTCCTTTCGTCGCCGTCTATTTGACGGCGCAAGCATGGACGCAGGTCGACATCGGCCTCATCCTTACTGCCGGCGGTCTTATTGCGTTGGCCGGCCAGATGCCGGGCGGGGCGCTGGTCGACGCCGTGCGTTCCGCGCGCATCGTCATCGGCATCGCTGTCGTCGCAATATGCCTGAGCGCGCTTGCCATTGCGGTGTGGCCGATCTTCCCGGTCGTATTCGGCGCCCGCGCGCTGCATGCGGCAGCGAGTTGCATTCTCGGGCCGGCGATCGCGGCCATCAGCCTCGGCCTCGTCGGCTACGCCGCCCTGGGCGAGCGGATCGGCCGCAATGCGCGCTTCGCATCCATCGGCGGCGGCATTGCCGCGGCGACCATGGGCGCCTGCGGGCATTTCATCTCGACTCAGGCGGTCTTCATTCTCACCGCGATCATGGTCGCGCCGGCGCTGTTCGCCTTGGCACAGATTCGCGCGAGCGATATCGCACTTCGCGTCGGGCACGCCCGAGCATCCGAGCCCGTTCCTTCGACCGTCGGTTTTTGGTGCTTGCTGCGCAATCGTCGCCTGCTCATTTTCGCCGGTTGCCTGGTTCTGTTCCAGCTCGCGAACGCGGCAATGTTGCCCGTCATGGGGAGCATCCTGACGATGCGCTCGGGCGAGTGGGCGGCGACGGTCGTCGCGGCCTGCATGGTGGTGCCGCAGTTCATCGTCGCGGGATTCGCGCCATGGATCGGACGCCAGGCTCAGTTGCGCGGACGCCGGCCGTTGCTGGTCGTGTGTTTCGTCGCGCTGGCGCTGCGCGCGGTGTCGTTCGCATTTGTGACGAATCCCTATCTAATCGTCGCCTTGCAGGTGCTCGATGGCGTCTCCGCGGTGATTCTCGGCATCGTGTTTCCCCTCGTCGTCGCCGACATCACCCGCGACACCGGGCGATTCAACCTAGCACTCGGCATCGTCGGCAGCGCCGTCGGCATAGGCGCGTCGCTCAGTACGACCCTGGCCGGCTACATGCTCGATCACTTCGGCAGTGCCGTCACATTTTGCAGCATGGCAGGTGTCGCCGGCGCGGGGATGCTGGTGGTCTTGCTGCTGATGCCCGAGACCCGGCCTCCGGCGGAGCCGGAGACTTGAAAAAGTCGGCTGAGCCGAAAACCTGAAAATTGCACACGGAAACGGCAGCCTGTCCACAAGTCGGGCAGGCTGGCCGCATTTCTGCCTGATAGCCCCACGTGCAGCTCGCGCGCGTGACTCCCATTCTACGCAAATCAGACATGATTCCCGTTGGCATGACACATCCCATGCGGTTCCATGGAAACCGTTTGCCGCTTTGTGCGTTGCAAGGCATCAGCTGCGAGCTGGCAAATATTACATGCCGTTACAATCGGTTACCGGATCGGCTTTCACTCCAATGGGCGAGGGGGACAAGGGTTCGATGGACGAGCTTTGCCGCTACGCCGATCGCCCCTACGCCTTCATCGCCCGCTACTTGCGGCGGCGACGATGGGCGCATGTCGCAATCGTCGGGTTTGTGCTGGTCGCCGTTGCCTGCGCGGTCGCTACCCAATATGCGGTGAAATTGCTGGTCGATACGCTCGTGCCGCAGGCACCGGCGCGCGACGTGTGGCTGGCATTCGTGTTCCTTGCCTGCCTGATCGCCGTTGACAATCTGTCGTGGCGCGTCGCCAGCTGGATCGCCAGCGGCACCTTCGTCGCCGTGAGCGGCGACTTGCGACGGGATCTGTTCCGTCACCTCGTCGGCCACGCCCCGAACTTCTTCCGCGATCGGCTCCCGGGCATGCTGACCAGCCGGATCACCGCGGTCTCGAACGCCGTATTCGCGCTCGAGAACATGTTCATCTGGAACGTGCTGCCCCCTTGCGTGGGAACGATCGGCGCCATCGCCTTCGTCTCGCTGGTGAGCGGACCGATGGCCGCGGTGCTGGTGGTCATTGCCGCGATCGTCGTCATCGCGATGTTCCGCCTCGCCGCCGCCGGCAAGCCCCTGCACCACGATTTCGCCGACAAGGCGGCCGCGGTGGACGGCGAGATGCTCGACGTCGTCGGCAATCTATCGATCGTGCGGTCGTTCTGCGGGATCGGGCGTGAACGCCAGCGCTTCGACGCGACGCTCGGTCGCGAGATGGGAGCGCGGCAAAGGAGCCTGATCTATCTGGAGAAGCTGCGCCTGCTCCACGCGGTGGTCACGGTTATCCTGACCATCGGCCTGTTGGCCTGGGCCATCGTACTGTGGCAGCGCGGGGACGCCACGACCGGCGCCGTCATTCTGGTATGCACGCTCGGGCTTTCGGTCCTGCATGCCACTCGTGATCTGGCGGTCGCGCTGGTGGACGTCACCCAGCACCTGGCGCGGCTGTCCGAGGCGCTCGCCACGCTGCTCGTCCCGCATGAGCTGCGCGATCATCCGGGGGCGGCTCCGCTGGTCGGACACAGCGCGCGCATCACATTCGAGGACGTATCGTTCGCCTATCCCGGCGGTCGGGACGTGTTCGCCGATTTCAGCCTGCGGATCGAGCCCGGTCAGCGCGTCGGCCTGATCGGCCGGTCCGGCAGCGGCAAGACGACGCTGTTCACGCTGCTCCAGCGCTTCTACGAAGTGCAGCGCGGACGAATCCTGATCGACGATCAGGACATCCGCCGCGTGACGCAGGAAAGCATATGGCAGGCGATTTCGGTCGTGCCGCAGGACATCTCGCTCTTTCATCGTTCCGTCAAAGAGAATATCCGCTATGGCCTACCGAATGCCTCGGATGAGCAGGTCCTGGAAGCGGCGATCGCGGCCAAATGCCGTGATTTCATCGAGGCCATGCCGGATGGCCTCGAGACGATCGTCGGAGATCGCGGGATCAAGCTGTCCGGGGGCCAGCGGCAGCGCATCGCGATCGCCCGCGCCTTCCTGAAGGATGCTCCGATCCTCCTGCTCGATGAGGCGACCTCGGCGCTCGATATCGAATCCGAGGAAGCGATCCGCGAAGCACTGAGCTCGCTGATGCGCGGCCGCACCGTCATTGCGATCGCGCACCGGTTGTCGACGCTGCGCAGCTTCGACCGCATCGTGGTCCTGCGCGACGGGCAGGTCGATCAAGACGGCTCGCCCGAGAAGCTGATGGCGCGCGACGGCCTCTATCGCGAGCTGATCAAGCGCGAGATGGGGCGGCTCGTGCAGCGGGCTGCGTAGCTTAAGCGCCAGCTAAAGACCTGCTCGCGGCGCTGCTGTGGATGACGGCGACGCGGACCGGTCCTTCGGCCCGAATGACCTCCACCGCGACATTGTCGTTGTTGCGACGGGCGACCAGATCCACGACGCAATCGCCGAGCTGCAGGTCGCGCAACCTCACCCAGTCGAGAAACGACGGCAGGCGCGGATCGATCAGGCGAATTTCGGACCCCGCCGGATCGAATTGCAGCCCGAGCGACGCTTCGATGAGCGTGAACGGCGTGGCGCTGGCCCAGGCCTGCGGCGAGCACGCCACCGGATAGAGGGTCGGCCCGCGGCCGCGGCCGCGCTGGAATCCGCAGAAGAGCTCGGGCAGGCGCCGCATCTCCATATAGGTCGCGGCGTCGAACAGGCCCTTGAACAATCGCTCGATCGGCCGCTTCAGCCCATAGCGCGAGAAGCCGAGCGCAATGAGCGCGTTGTCGTGCGGCCAGATCGAGCCGTTGTGGTAGGACATCGGATTGTAGCGGGCTTCCGTGTTCGCAATGGTGCGAATGCCCCATCCGGAAAAGAGTTGCGGCCGCAGCAGGCCCTCGGCCACCTTGACGGCGCGTTCCGGCTTGGCGATGCCGGTGAACAGGACCTGGCCGGCATTGGAGCTGCGTACGCGACACGGCTCCTTGTCGCCGTCGAGGGCAAGTGCATAGGTCTCTATCTCGGGACACCAGAAACTGGCGTCGAACCGTTGGGCAAGCAGATCCGCCCCGGCCTCGAGCCGGCGCGCGCGGTCGGTCCATCCCAGGCGTCGGGCGCAACGCGCCGCCAGAATCTTGGCGAAAAAAACGTAACCCTGCACTTCCGCGAGCGCGATCGGGCCTTGGGCCAGACGGCCGTCGGCGTGGAAGATCGCGTCATGGGAATCCTTCCAGCCCTGGTTGGCAAGGCCTTGCTCGGTCGCGCGATAATATTCGATGAAGCCATCTCCGTCGGGATCGCCGGCCCCGTCGATCCAGGCGAGCGCGGCCTCGATCGCCGGCCACAATTCCCGGATGGTGGCGTCGTCGCCGGTGCGCTCGGCGTAGAGCCCCGCGAGCATTACGAAGAGCGGTGTTGCATCGACGCTGCCGTAATAGAGACCGAAAGGCACCTCGCGCAGCGCTGCCATCTCGCCTTCGCGCATCTCGTGCAGGATCTTGCCCGGCTGCGCATCCGACGCCGAGATCGTCGATCTTGGCCTGGTAAGCGGCGAGCCGGTGCAACACGCCGTGCGCGACGCGCGGATCGAGCCAGAGCATCTGTAGCGCGGTGATCAATCCATCGCGGCCGAACGTGGTGGAATACCAAGGGATGCCGGCGTAGGGATAGGGCCCCTGCGGCGTGCTGGTCATCAGCATGTAGAGATCGGACATCGAGCGGCACAGCACCTCGTTGAAAAGGTCGTTCGAGGTCTCGACGGTGGTGGCCTTGTGCGAGGTTGCACGCTGATTGCGGTGAACCGCGCGCAGGCCGCGCAGAAGCGAAACGGGTTTCGGCAGCTCCGGCAGGCCGCAGCTGATGGTGAAACAGAGTCGTGTTGCATGCTTGGGCGCAAGCTCGACACGATAGGACGCCGTGGTCGCCGTGATCTCGCCCGGGGTCGGGTCGAAGCGCAACGCGGTCTGTCGCAGCTTCGCATCGAGGCCCTGATAGCTCAGAAGCACGGTGGCAGGCTCGATCGCGCGGCGACTGGCGATGCCGCGGCGGTCCCGCCGCAAGCCGCGAACCTCGAACAGGTCGGCGAAGTCGCTGTCGAACAGCATGGTCAGGCGCAGATCGACCGGATGGTCGCCATGGTTGCGGATCGCCAATCTTTGATAGGCCGTGTCGCGCCAGAGAAAGATCGTCCGCACCACGTGCAAGGTGTCCTTCGGCAGCACGAGGTGATCGTCGAAATACACATCCGGATTGGTCAGATCCACGGTCAGCAACGTGTTGTCGTCGCGCACGTTCGAGCCCAGCAGCAGGGGCTGCATCCCGTTGATGAGGAGCTCGAGATGGGAGAGGAAACGCGTGTCGCAATGAAACAGGCCGTCGGACCCGCCGGCGGAAGCGCCGATATCGCCGTGGCTGTCGAGCACGACGAAGTGTCGTCGTGCTTGAGCGTGCGCCGTGGCCGCGTCGCGGGGCCCGTCGCCGGAATATAGAATGGCGCCTCAGGAATCGTGTCTTGCGCCGTTTCTTGCAACGATTTCGGGAGCGCCGCGCGCTCGGTCGTCATGAGGTCCCTGTCAGTTCATTTCCTTCTCGAGCTCCGGCTGCAGCCTGGGATAGCCGTCGGCGGCCCGGCTCGCGCGCGCGTCCCGGGCGGCGACGGCGCCCTCTGGCAGCGACGACTGCTTGAGCAGCGAGCGGTAGAGTTGAACGTAGTCCTTCGCCATGCGAGTGGCGGAAAACCGTTCGTCAAATCGCCGTCGTACCGCGTGCCGATCGAGGGCAATGACCTCGGGCAACATCTTGACTGCTTCGTCGGGGGTGTCGACCATCAGGCCGGTAACGCCGGGATCGATGATCTCGGGCACGGAGCCGCAGCGGAAGGCGAGCACCGGCGTGCCGCAGGCCATGGCCTCGATCATGGACAGCCCGAACGGTTCCGGCCAGTCGATCGGGAACAGCAGCGCGCGCGCATCGCCCAGGAATTCGCTCTTGGTGCGCTCGTCGATTTCGCCGATGAATTCGACCCCCGGCTGATCGAGGAGGGGAGCTATCTTTTCCCGAAAGTAGGCTTCATCGACCTTGTCGACCTTGGCGGCGATCTTGATCGGGATGCCGAGCGTGCGCGCGATCATGATGGCGCGGTCGGGCCGTTTCTCCGGCGAGATGCGTCCGAGGAAGGCTACGTAGTCGCCGTTCGGTTTGTAGGTCGGCTTGAGCAGGTGAGAGGGGATGCCGTGATAGACCGTGCCGAGGTAGTTCGCGTTCGGGATCGGCTTGCGCTGCGCATTGGAGATCGAGACCAGCGGCATCTCGGCGAAGCCGACATACAACGGCTTGAGATCGTGCAGGTCCTGCCGTCCGTGCAAGGTGGTCACCGTCCGATGCGCGATGGGTCGGAACAGCGGAAAGTGAAACTGGTCGATGTGGAAGTGCAGGATGTCGAAATCGTCGGCCAGCTCGCGCACCCGGTCGAGCATCAACATGTAGTATGGGATGATGTCGCGGACGTTCGCATCGAGACGCAGCGCCATCGGCACGCACGGCACGAGATTGGCGCGGGAAACCGAGTCGCCGCTCGCGAACAGCGTCACGTCATGACCGAGCCGCACCAGCTCGTCGGTGAGATAAGAGACGATTCGCTCGCTTCCGCCATACAGTCGCGGCGGCACGCTCTCCATGAGCGGCGCAATCTGCGCAATTTTCATAATTTCCTCTCCAGCAGGAACCCGCTCAGACCGCAACGCATTGCGGTGCAAAAAGTTCCACACCCCAGTGCTTCCGCAACGAGGCCTTCCGTGGCGAGCAAGACAGGTCGGATGGTCAGCCCTCCGCGTAGGCGATCGTCGACAAGAGCGCGATTTCGGCGTGGCGAGAATCCATCCGCGTGTGTTGCAGGATGATCGGAACGTCGGATTCGAAAACCGAGGCGTAGTCGGTGTCGCGCGGAATCGGTTGCGGGTCGTTGAGATCGTTGAAGCGCAAATGCAGCGTGCGGCGGGCGGCGACGGTCACGCGATAGGGACCGACCGGCTCGCGGTTGGCGAAGAAGATCGTGATCGCGACATGCGCGTCGCGGTCGGCGGCGTTGAGGATGCAGGCGGTCTCGTGCGAGATCAGCGCGCGGTCGGAAAATGAGCTGTCGGACGGTATGTAGCCTTCTGCAATCGCCCATCGTTTGCGTCCGATAGCCTCCATAGTCGTGCCTCCCTTTCTCCACCATCAACGACAACGCCGATGGCCCGATTTTCGTTGCGTCGCGGCGGGAACTTTTCTCGCGTTGCGGCGTAGAGGAGTCATCTGCGATCCCCGGCACCAAAATCCAAGGAGAGGGATGCGCGCAATCACCGTCTCGCCCGGCGTCGCCAATTCGGCACGGCTCGACGATGTCCCCGAGCCGTCGCCGTCGGATGGCGCGGTTCTGGTGCGCACCTTGGCGCTCGGCGTGTGTGGCACCGACCGCGAAATCCTGTCCGGCGCCTACGGCTCGGCTCCGCCCGGCGAGCAAGCGCCTGGTGCTCGGCCACGAATTGCTGGGCGAGGTCGAGGCGGCGCCCAAGGATTGCGGCGTGGCGCCGGGCGATCTCGTCGTCGGCATCGTGCGCCGGCCCGACCCGGTGCCGTGCCTCGCCTGTGCCGCCGGCGAGTGGGACATGTGCCGCAACGGGCGCTACACCGAGCGCGGCATCAAGGAGCGGAACGGCTACGGCGCCGAGCGCTTCCGCATCGAGCCGGAATTCGCCGTCAAGATCGACCGCGACCTGGGCGTTCTCGGCGTCCTGCTCGAGCCCGCGAGCATCCTCGCCAAGGCCTGGGACCACATCGAGCGTATCGGCCATCGCGCGCGGGTGTGGCAGCCGACGGCGACTGCTCGTCACCGGCGCCGGTCCGATCGGGCTTCTCGCCGCCCTGATGGGCGCGCAGCGCGGCCTCGACGTGCACGTGCTCGATCACAACAAGGGCGGTCCGAAGCAAGCGATCGTGCACGATCTCGGCGCCAGCTACCACAGCGACGCCGGCAGCCTCGCGGAGCTTGCGCCCGACATCCTCATGGAATGCACCGGTGCGCCCGCCGTCATCCGCGATTGTCTCGCGGCGACTGCGCCCGCTGGCATCGTCTGCCTCACCGGCGTGACCGAGCCCGGCAAGATATTCGATTTCGATATCGGCCGTCTCAACCGCACCTTGGTGCTCGACAACGACGTCGTGTTCGGCACCGTCAATGCCAACCGCCGGCACTACGAGATGGCGGCGGACGCGCTCGCGCGCGCCGACAGGCGCTGGCTCGGCGCGGCTGATCACACGGCGCGTGCCGCTCGACCGCTGGCGCGAGGCCCTGGAGCACCGGAAGGGCGACATCAAGGTCATCATCGATTTTGCGCAATAGGTTGCCAATGTCGTCACGCATCGAGGATTACGCGCTGATCGGCGATTGCGAGGCGGCCGCGCTCGTCGCCCGCGACGGCTCGATCGACTGGCTGTGCTGGCCGCGGTTCGATTCCGACGCCTGTTTCGCCGCGCTGCTCGGCACGCGAAGATCACGGACGCTGGCGGATCGCGCCCGCGCGACGGCAACGCCCGGATCACCCGGCGCTACCGGCCGAACACGTTGATTCTGGAAACGCGCTTCGAATGCGACGAGGGCGCGGTGACGCTCGTCGACTTCATGCCGGTGGGCGGAGCGCAGTCGTAGATGTGGTTCGTCTCGTCCGGGGAACGCGAGGCCGCGTCACGATGTGCACGCGAGCTCGTGCTTCGGTTCGGCTATGGCGCGATCGTCCCCTGGGTCACGCGCCTCGAGGACGGCACGCTGCGCGCCGTCGCCGGCCCGGACATGGTGGTGCTGCGAACGCCGGTGCACCTCACCGGCCAGAACTTTCACACCGTCGGCGAATTCACGGTGGCGGCAGGCGAAACCGTGCCGTTCGTCCTCGCCTACGCGCCCTCGCACGGAGCCGCCGCCGCGGCCGCTCGATCCGAAGTCCGCGCTCGAGGAGACGGAAGCTTTCTGGACGAGCTGGACGAAGAAGTGCCGTCCGTCCGGGCACTGCTCGGATGCCGTGGTGCGTTCGCTGATCACGCTCAAGGCGCTGACCTATGGGCCGACCGGCGGGATCGTCGCGGCGCCGACCACCTCGCTGCCGGAGCAACTGGGCGGGAGCAGAAACTGGGATTATCGTTTCTGCTGGCTGCGCGACGCGACGCTGACGCTGCTGGCGTTGATGAATGCCGGCTTCTACGACGAGGCGCAGGCGTGGCGCGAGTGGCTGTTGCGCGCGGTCGCCGGCAGTCCCGAGCAGGTGCAGATCATGTACGGGATCGGCGGCGAGCGCCGCCTGATCGAATGGGAGGTTCCGTGGCTGCCGGGCTACGACGGGCTCGGCGCCGGTGCGCATCGGCAACGCCGCCCACGGCCAGCTCCAGCTCGACGTGTTCGGCGAGGTGATGGACGCGCTCCATCAGGCGAGATGCCACGGACTGGCGGGCAGCGAATCCGGCTGGGCGCTGCAGCAGGCCTTTCTCGGCTATCTCGAGAGCATCTGGATGGAGCCCGACGAAGGCATTTGGGAAGTGCGCGGCGGGCGCCGGCACTTCACCTATTCCAAGGTCATGGCCTGGGTCGCGTTCGACCGGGCGATCAAGAGCGCGGAGCAATTCGGCCTGCCGGGCCCGCTCGATCGCTGGCGCGAGATCGCCGCAGCGATCCACGACGACGTCTGCCGGCGCGGTTTCGACCGAGAGCTCGGCAGCTTCGTGCAGTCCTATGGATTCGAAGCAGCTCGACGCCAGCCTGCTGCTGCTGCCGAGCGTCGGCTTCCTGCCGGCGGATGACCCGCGCGTGCGCGGCACCTTGCAGGCGATCGAGCAACGGCTGCTGGTCGACGGATTCGTCATGCGCTACGACACCGAGGCATCGGATGACGGCCTGCCGCCGGGGGAGGGCGCGTTCCTCGCCTGCAGCTTCTGGCTGGTCGACGCCTATATCCTGCAGCAGCGCTGGCAGGATGCGCGCCGCCTGTTCGACCGGCTGCTGGCGCTGCGCAACGACGTCGGCCTGCTGAGCGAGGAATACGACCCGCGCGCTGAAGCGGCTGGTCGGCAACTTTCCGCAGGCGTTCACCCATGTCGCGCTCGTCAACAGCGCGTTCAACCTGACGCGTGTCGAGAAGCCGGTGGAGCAGCGGGCGCGGCCCGCCACCGAGGACATGGTGCCGTCGTTTGCCGCCGGAATTTGAGCATGATCGAAAGTGATACCGGTTCGGAAGATCATGCTCAGCTAGCGGGATGACATTCGAGAGCGTCACGCTAACGCTTCAGGCTCATGATCGCAGCGACGACGGCGAGAGGCGAAGCTGCTCCCGCCACAACGGCGAGGCATCGCTCGTCAGGGCAGCGAGGAAGTGCTCGCCCCACGCTTGAGGTCGTTCTCCGCGATCACCTGGAACAGCGCTTCGTGGCGCGTGCGCCGCTCCTCCAGCGGCATCGAGAGCGCGTGCGCGATCGACGTTGCACCGCCTCCGGATCGTAGGGATTGACCAGCAGCGCCGCCGTGCATTCGGCCGCCGCGCCCGCAAAGCGCGACAGGATGAGGACGCCGGGATCGTCGGGGTCCTGCGCGGCGATATATTCCTTGGCGACGAGGTTCATGCCGTCGCGCAACGGCGTGACCAGCCCCACGCGCGCGGAGCGGTAGAGGCCGGCGAGCGCGCTGCGGCTGTAGGCGCGATTGACGTAGCGGATCGGCGTCCACGCGGCCTCGCCATAGGTGCCGTTGATGCGGCCGGCGGCTTCGCTGATCGTCCGCTCCATGTCGGCGTATTCCTGGATTTCCGAGCGGCTCTTCGGCGTGATCTGCAGATAGGTCACCTTGCCGCGCCAATCCGGATAGACCGCGAGGAAGCGCTCGAAGGCGTCCATGCGCTGGGCGAGGCCCTTTGGAATAGTCGAGCCGGTCGACGCCGATCATCATGGCGCGCCCGGCGAGGCTCTCCAGCACGCTGCGCACCAGCGGCGAGCGCACGGAGCGCCGCGCCAGCCGGCTGAACTCGGCGGTCTCGATGCCGATCGGGAACACGCCGATGCGCACCGTTCGTTCGGGCGTCTCGATAGGTGAATTCTCCGCGCTTCGGCAGCCGGCATTCGTTCTCGAGATAGCGCGCGAAATTGTCGGCGTCGTTCTCGGTCTGGAAGCCGACCAGATCGTAGGCGCTCAATTGCGGGATGAGCCATTCGTGGTTCGGCAGCGCGGTGAGAATCTCCGGCGGCGGAAACGGAACGTGCAGGAAGAAGCCGATGCGGTTGCGATGCCCGCGGTCGCGCAGCATCTTCGCGAGCGGGATGAGATGATAGTCGTGCACCCAGATGACGTCGTCGGGTTGCAGGAGATCGTGCAGCTGAGTTGGCGAAATGCGCGTTGACGCGCCGATAGCCGCTGAGATCGCGGCGGGAGAACTCCGCGAGGTCGAGCCGATAGTGCAGGATCGGCCACAGCACGCGATTGGCGAAGCCGTTGTAATATTCCTGATAGTCCGCCTCGACGAGGTCGGTCACGACATAGGACATGCCGCCGTGCTGAATGGTCTTGGTTGCGACATCCCCGTCGGGCGAGACCGTTCCGCTCCAGCCGAACCAGATGCCTTCGCTGCCGCTTGAGCAGCGAGCGCACGGCAACGGCAAGCCCGCCGGCCTGGTTGCCGCCGTCGCGGCTCGGGACAGCCACGCGGTTCGAAACGACGATCAGCCGCGCCAATATCGATCCTCCCAGCTTCGCGACAGCCGCATCGCGGTCAGGATCAGGCCTGCCATCGAATAGGTCTGCGGAAAATTTCCCCACAAAGTCCCGGTTTGCGGGTCGATATCCTCAGACAGCAGCCCGTAGCGATTGCGATACGCCAGCGCATCGACGAACAGTTCGCGCGCCTCCTCGCGGCGACCGAGCGACCACCAGGCATCGATCAGCCAGAACCGGCAAATCAGGAAGGCCGTCGCCGGCAGCCCGAAATCATCCGCCGCCGCATACCGCATAACGTGCTTCTCGCGTAAAAGTTCACGCTCCATGGCCTTGACCGTGCTGACGAAGCGCGGATCGTCGGCCTCGATCACGCCGAGGTCGGGCAGCAGCAGGACGCTGGCGTCGAGGTCGTCGGACCCGAAGGCGGCGGTAAAGGCCTGCCGCTTTTCGTTCCAGGCGCCCTTCAGCAGCGCGTGATGCACCGGCTCGGCGACGGCGTTCCAATAGGCGGCCCGATCGGGGAGGCCGAGGCGGGTGGCGATGGCCGCCAGCCGGTGGCAGCCGGCCCAGCACATCGCGGTCGAATGGGTGTGAATGCGCTGCCGCCCGCGATATTCCCAAATTCCGTTGTCGGCTTCCAAGGCGAGCTCGCCGGCCTTGCCGCCGAGCGATTCCAGCAGCCGGAACAGGCCTTCGTCGCCGAGCCGCGGCAGCCGCCGGTCGTAGAACATCGGCATCGCGGCGAGAATGACGCTGCCATAGGTATCGTTCTGCACCTGCTCGGCCGCGGCATTGCCGATGCGCACCGGACCGTCGCCGCGATAGCCCTTGAGCTCGGGCGCCGTTCTTCTCGTCCATCGGGTCGATCGGGACGACGCTGTAGACCGGCCGCATCACCTCGTTGGGGTTGGAGGCGATGCTGAGCGTGAAGGAGATGAAATCCTCCATCGTCTGCGTCGCGCCGATGCGGTTGAGCGCCTTCACGACGAAATAGGCGTCGCGCAGCCAGCAATAACGATAGTCCCAGGTGCGCCCGGAGCCCGGCGCCTCCGGAATCGAGGTGGTGTGGGCCGCGATGATGCCGCCGGTCTCCTCGAAGTTGCTGAGCTTGAGCGTGATCGCGGCGCGGATGATCTCGTCCTGCCAGTCGTAGGAGATCGAGAGACCGCGCGACCCAGTCCATCCAATAGTCGATGGTGCGATCGCAGAATTCGCGGCAGGTCGTTGCGAGATCGCCCTGAAACTGCTCGTCGACGCCGAAGACGAGATGCAGCGGCCGCGTGAGCACGAAGGGAGCCTCGCGCTCGATGTAGGACAGCGGCGCGTCGGTGGTGAGCGCGGATGACGGTCCCCTCGTGGATGTAGCGGATATGATTGCTGCCGACGGAATGACGCGTGAACGGATGCCCGTAGTCGTGGGTCGGACGAAAGCGGATGGTGATGCGCGGCAGCCCGGCGACCGGCTCGATGATCCGGATGAGTTGCGGCGGCCGGAAGACGCGGCCGAATTGCCGATAGCGGGGTGCAAAATCCGTGATGCGCACCGCGCCGCCTTGCCGATCGGTGAGGACCGTCGACACGACCGCGGTGTTGCGGAGATATTCGGACTTGAAGTCGACCATGTCGTCGAGCACGACATCGGAGAATCCCTTCTCGTCGTCGCCCGAGAGCAGGCGGCAAAAGATCGGATCGCTGTCGAAGCGCGGATAGCACCACCACACCAGGCGCGCGGTCGGGTCGACGAGCGCCGCCGTGCGTCCGTTGCCGATGACGGCAAGATCGAGTCCGTGATCCGTCATGACGTGACGTATGCGTCGTTGTGGGAAATCTGCTCGAGCCAGTGCCGCACGTCGGTCGGTCGCTCGAAGCAGGCTTCGACGCCGGGAACGGTCCTGCCGACTGAAACACCGACACCGTCGAAGTCCGGCAGAATCTCGAACACGCCGAGATCGGTCACGTCGTCACCGATGAAAATCGGGCGGCGGCCGGTGAATGGCGCATAGGTCATCAACTCGCGCACGGCGGTCGCCTTGGTGAAGCCGGTCTGCTTGATTTCCACCACCAGCTTGCCGGGCAAGAGCTCGATCGACGTCGCGTTCAGGCCTGCGCACACGGCGGCAGCGGCGTCGCGCACCACGCGTTCCTTGTCCGGCGCCAGCCGGTAGTGCAGGGCCAGCGAGTAGCCTTTGTCCTCGAGGATGATGCCGGGGCCGGCCTCCGCGATCTTCGCAAATTGCCGTTTCACGGCGGGATCGAGCGGCGGCAGCCGCGGCGCTTCCGGCTCCGCACCGGGCAGCACGCGAAGCTCGGCGCCGTGGCCTCCGATCGCCGGCAGCTGCAGCGGTGAAAAAATGAGATCGAGCTCGTTCACCGGCCGGCCGCTCACGAAGGCGACGGCGCCATTCGTGCGTTCCCACAATCGTTTCAATGTGTCGCGCAGGGCGTGCGAAACGAAGACCTCGCGCGGAGTTGGAGCGAGATCGAGAAGCGTGCCGTCGACGTCCAGCAGAATGGCAAGCTGAGTGAGATCGGCAGGGAGCGAAGGAATGCGGTTCGACATCACGGGTTGTCCGGCCAGTCGTTCAAATTGCATGTGAAGAAAGGGGCCCAACCCGCGCTTATTCAGGCAGCATGAAGCGATCGGCGCCGACACGGCCGCCCGCAATGCAACAACTCATTGATTCATTGATGGTTCCAACCAGGAAATTGACACACTTCGCGGCGCTGGCGGCCATTGCCATGGGCATCTCCGATCGTTCCGAGGCGGTACCGCTCACATAGGTGGCTCGGCGCGCGAATTTAAGGCTCGGGGGAGGCGACCGTTGAAGCGGCCGTTAAAGCGCCATCCCGCCGTCGACCAGGTGGGGCTGCCCGGTGATGTAGCTCGCCTCGTCGGAGGCGAGGAAGACCGCGAGCGCCGCCACCTCCTCGGGCTTGCCGAGCCGGCCCATGGGCTGGCGCTCGATGAACGCCTTCTCGATCTCGGCGAGCGATTTGCCGGTGGCCTGCGAGCGGTCGCGGATGCGCCCTTCGAGCGACGGCGACTCGATCGTGCCCGGGCAGATCGCGTTCGCCCGGATCCCTTGCCGGATGAAGTCGGCGGCGACCGCCTTGGTCAGCCCGATGATGGCGGCCTTGCTGGCGCCGTAGGCGTAGCGGTCGGGCACGCCGCGGATCGAGGAAACCGCGGACGAGATATTGACGATCGCGCCCTTCTTTTTCTCCAGCATGCCCGGCAGGAACGCCTTGATCGTGCGATGCATCGACTTCACGTTGAGGTCGAACGAGAAGTCCCAGTCCTGCTCGGAGCACTCGAGCACGCTGCCGTGGTGCACGAAGCCCGCGCAGTTGACCAGCACATCGAGCGGCCCGAGCTCGGCCGCGACCTCCTTCGCCAAGGCCTCGACCGCCGCGGTCGAGCGCACATCGAGCTTGCGGCTCTTGATGCCCACGAGGCCGGCAAGCTTGCCGTCGTCCAGATCGGTTGCGATCACGCGCGCGCCTTCGGCGATGAAAGCCTCGGCGATGGCGCGGCCGATCCCTTGTCCTGCCGCGGTGACCAGCGCGAGCTTGCCTTGCAGACGGTTAGCCATGACTGGTTCCTCCGTAGCGAATAGGGGACAACGGGGTTGCTGGCTTATTGGTTCAACGGAAAGTGCCAACCCTCAAGATTGGCACCACTCTTTATATTCCTCGCGCACGAATTTCATCGCGTCGCCGGCCGCCTCGCGCAGCCATCCGCGCTTGCGCCTGGACAGGTCGCGCTTGATCGCCTTGCGGGCGTCGCCGGCCCCGAGGTGGATGTTCGCGAGCTCGCGCCCCATCGCGCGGAGCATGCGGGGGTCGAGCAGGTCGTCGGGCTGGTCCTCGACCTCGATCTTGCGGTTGTTGGGCGACAACCGCCGAACCACGGTCGCGTCGATCACATCGTACCAGGCGTCCGGCGCGCGATAACGGCCGAGCGCGATCTCCTCGCAGCGCAGGCTCGGCGAGCCTCGCCCCGGAATTCGAGTCCAACCGGATTGCACCAGCGCCTTTGCCTCGCGCACGACCGGCGCCCCGTGCCAATCGGCGATGCCGACCCACCGCGGGCGCCCGAGGCTGCCGGTGCCCGCCCTTCGCCGGCTGAACTTGGTGATCTCGCAGGTCTTGTCCGGCATGGCGCCCACGATCGCGTCCCGATAGCGCTCGGCCGGCTCTTTTTTCGACTTCTTGAGCGCGTCCATCTTGGTCCAGAACTGCGCTCGCTCCGCTTCCGGCACGACGACGAGATCGCGCAGCCACGCGCGTTTTTCATCGAGCACGAACGGACGCGGATTGGCGAGGCCCCGGTCGTATCCCCTCAGAATGGACGCGCAGATGTCCTTGCCGCTGAAGTCGCGAGACGGCCGGGCCAGCATGGCGCTGGTCGCGAGCCGCACCAGGTCGATCGGGTAGGGCATCTCGGCCGCCTCGTCGAAGTCGTTCACGCCCCAGACGAGGCGGCCGTCATCGTCGCGCCAGGTGCCGAAGTTCTCGAGGTGAATGTCGCCGACCCCGAGCACCGGGGGAGCCGCCGCGAGGTCGGGGCAGATGTCGAGGATGGTCTCGGCCCAGCGCCAATACGTGGCGCGCAGAAACGGGAACGGACCGTCCGCCATCTTGTCCCACTTCTCGTGCAGATCGGACTCGACGATGTCGCCGTCGAGCTGCTCCCGCAGCCAATGTTCGTAGGCGTCATTCGCCTGCTTGATCGGCGTCTCGATCATGTCGTGATCAATGATTGTCCCGCGGCACGAATTTCTCGGCGACGCGATGATATTTTACCGCCGGCCTGAGCACCATGCCGTCGGCGAGCTGATCGACCATGCCGCGCTGGATCTCCTGCCACGGCGTCTGGCTGGCTGGATATTCGTAGCCGCCTTGCTTTTCGAGCGCGGCGCGCCGCGCGGCGAGCTCGGAGTCCGCGATCAAGATGTCGGCGGTGCCTTTCTCGAGGTCGATGCGCACGCGGTCGCCGGTCCGCAGCAACGCCAGCCCGCCGCCCGCGGCCGCTTCCGGCGAGGCATTGAGAATCGACGGCGAACCCGAAGTGCCGGACTGCCGGCCGTCGCCGACGCAAGGCAGCGAGGTGATGCCTTTCTTGATCAGCGCAGCCGGCGGCTGCATGTTCACCACCTCCGCCGAGCCCGGATAGCCGATCGGCCCGACGCCACGGATGAACAGCACGGTGTGCTCGTCGATGTTCAAGGCCGGATCGTCGATGCGTGCGTGGTACTCTTCGGGGCCGTCGAACACGACCGCGCGGCCTTCGAAGGCGTTCGGATCCTTGGGATTCGACAAGTAGCGCTGCCTGAACTCCTCCGAGATCACGCTCGTCTTCATGATCGCGGAGTCGAACAGGTTGCCCGACAGCACTTTGAAGCCCGCGTGCGGCTTGAGCGGCGTGTGGTAGGAACAAATCACCTCCGCGTCCTGGATGCGCGCGTGCTCGACGTTCTCGCCGATGGTCTTGCCGTTGATCGTGCGCGCATCGGCATGAATGCGGCCGGCGGCCTTCAACTCGTGCAGCACGGCCGGCAATCCCCCGGCGCGGTAATATTCCTCGCCCAGATATTGGCCCGCGGGCTGCATGTTGACGAGCAGCGGCACGTCGTAGCCGATCGTTTCCCAGTCGCCGATCGAGAGCTCCACTCCGATATGGCGCGCGATGGCGTTGATGTGGATCGGCGCGTTGGTCGAGCCGCCGATCGCCGAGCACGCCACGATCGCGTTCTCGAACGCCTTTCGCGTCAGGATGTCGGAGGGCCTGAGGTCTTCCCGCACGATCTCGACCGCGCGACGGCCGGTCTCGTAGGCGATCTGGCCGCGCTCGCGATAGGGCGCGGGGATCGCCGCGCAGCCCGGCAGCGACATCCCGAGCGCTTCGGCCAGCGCATTCATGGTCGAGGCGGTGCCCATGGTGTTGCAGTGGCCGATCGACGGCGCCGATGACGCGACGAGATCGAGGAACTCCTTGTAGTCCATGCGGCCGGCGGCATGCTCCTGGCGCGCCCACCACACGACGGTGCCGGAACCGGCACGTTCGCCCTTCCACCAGCCATTGAGCATCGGACCGCCCGACAGCACGATCGCCGGGATGTTCACGGTCGCCGCCGCCATGATCGCCGCCGGCGTGGTCTTGTCGCAGCCGGTGGTGAGCACCACGCCATCGAGCGGATAGCCGAACAGCACCTCGACCAGGCCGAGATAGGCGAGGTTGCGGTCGAGCGCAGCGGTCGGGCGCTTGCCGGTCTCCTGGATCGGATGCATCGGGAACTCGAAGGCGATGCCGCCGGCGTCGTGAATGCCGTCGCGCACCCGCTTGGCCAACTCCAGATGATGACGATTGCAGGGCGACAGATCGGAACCGGTCTGGGCGATGCCGATGATCGGCTTGCCCGAGGTGAGCTCTCCCTTGGTCAGGCCGAAATTGAGATAGCGCTCGAGATAAAGCGCGGTCATGCCCGGATTGTCGGGATTGTCGAACCACAATTGCGAGCGCAGGCGCGGCGTTCTTCGGTCCATTGGTCGGCATGGCAGTCCTCCACTCGCGAAGGTTTCTTGGTCTCCGACCTTATATAGCAGCGCCTGCTTCTTTTGCGCGTGGAAGCCGCGTCACGGAACCAGCAGGCTCTTGCAATGCCCCGGTTGTGCCGGGTTGTTGGCGATGCTGCCGCCGCGGGGGATGCACTGGCTGGGCGGCAGCTCGGTACGACCTTCGATCGCACCCACCAGCAGATCGAACGCCTGCAGCGCATGCGGCTGGATGAGCTCGAGCTGCGGGAACCTCACCTTGAATGTCTCGATGTGGTTGCCGTTCTGCACCTCGTAGAGGCGGTAGGCCGGAGCCTTGTCGCCATCGTCCTGGGCGGCGGCGGCCACGCGGCGCGCATAGGCGCGGGCATTGGTGTCGATCGGCAGCAGCGCGTCCATGGTGCCGACGACGGTTATCAGCGGCCGACGAATCCGGCCGCTGGTGCGAAAGTCCGCGAGGTTCTTGCCGACATCGGTTCGCGACAGCCGATCGACGTAGATGTAGTTGCCGAGCCCTGCGCCGTAGGTGTCGTAGGCCGGGTCCAATCGCTTCTGCCATTGGCACATGGTGACCTCCCAGTACTGGAGGTGGTGGGTCTGCCAGAACGACGGCGGGTTGGTCTGCCTGTTGACCAGATCGGGAGGATAGCCGGCGGCAAGAATGTTCCTCGCCGCGGTGCCGGCGGGGTTGAATCCCGAGGCGGCGTAGTCCGGATAGTTCAGGATGGCCGGCGGAAGGGTGCTCAGGAGATTGGGCATGTCCGCGTCCACGAACGTACCCTCCCAATCGACGCCGCCGTCGAACAGCTCGGGATAGGACTCTACGGCGCGTCGCACCTGATAGCCGCCGTTCGACGTGCCGACCGCGTAGACGTATTGGGGCTCCCGGCCATAGTGCAGCTGCACCGCGGTGCGTCCGAGCCGGGCCGCCTCCGCCATGAAGGTCGCCCAGCGGGTGAACGGTTGCCCCGGATCGTTGTCGAAGAAATGCACGAAGTTCGGCGACGTGGGATTGAGCCGGCACGCCAGGGGATCGGTCGCGATCGATCCCTTGAGATTGAGCATGCCCTTGTTTTGTGCGACGTAGGCGTAGCCTTTCTGTACGACATAGTCGCTCCAGGCAAAATCGCCGTTGAATTCGCTGCGCGTGCCGGCGGCGCCCGCCACCACGAGCCTGCCATTCCAGTTGTTGGGCAAGCGGATCAGGATGCGCGCCTGACCCTGCGAATCCTCGGCCATGCGGGCGTTGATCTGGACGCCCGGCACCGGCCCGGCGATCGGCGTGCGATGCGCTGCGTCGGGCGCGATCGCGGCCCGGTCCATCTGCGGAATGAATGCGAACGGCGGCAGCGTCGTGATCGCATTGTCGGCGGGAGTCGTCGCGGGATTGGCGGTGGTGAGGTCCGGACTCTCGGCGCAAGTTGACGTCGGCGAGCTTGGCGCCGAGACCGGACAGCACCTGGTCGCATCGGCTGGGCGCGCCCGAGACCTGTGCATGGCCAGGTGATCAGCGCGGCGAGGGCAACTGCGCCTGCCCACCGCAGATGCGGAAAAGAATCCATGTGAGATCCTCCTGCATCGGCGCGTGACGACGCATTATCGATCGTCAATATGACGAATTGTTGTGGGCCGAGCGATTTCACGCCGCCGCGAGCTTCTCGTAGGCGCCGGCCTTGTGCAGCGCATCGACGATGCGGTCGGGCGTCAGCGGCATTTCGGCAAAGCGCACGCCGAACGGCGAGAGCGCATCCTCGATGGCGGAGATGATCGCCGCCGGTGCCGGGATGGTGCCGCCTTCGCCCGCGCCCTTGACGCCGAGCGGATTGAGCGGGTTCGGCGTCTCCACGTGCTCGATCCGGCAGCCCGGCACGTCGGGCGCCGCCGGCAGCAGGTAATCCTGAAAGCTCGTCGTCAGCGGCTGCGCGTCGGCGTCGTACTTCATCCATTCGAACAGCGCGTTGCCGATGCCGTGGGCGACGCCGCCCTGCACCTGGCCGTCGACGATCAGCGGATTGATGATGTTGCCGCTGTCGTGGGCGACGGTGTAGTCGAGGAGCGTCACGCCGCCGGTGAACGGATCGACCTCGACCTCGGCCACGTGCGTGCCGTTGCAATACGACGCCTGCGGCGGCGTGAAATAGGCCGTGTGCTCGAGCCCGGGCGCCTGGCCGGGCGGCGAAGGAGAAGCCGGGCATGCCCTGGGCGAGCGCGCGCGAGCTCGCCGAGCGAGATCGACGGCTTGTTGCCGGTGCGGGCGGTGGCGCGGCCGTCCTCGACGTCGATCTCGCTTTCCGGCACGCCGAGCACGCGGGCGGCGAGCGCGACGATCTGCCTGCCGCACGTTGCCGCCGGCGATCAGCGCGGACGAGCCGGCATTGATCGCCTGGCGGCTGGCGAAGGCGCCGATGCCCTGCGAGATCGCCGCGGTGTCGCCGGAGGTCATGACGATGTCCTCGATGCGGCAGCCGACCTCGTCGGCCACGATCTGCGACAGCGTCGTGCGCGTGCCTTGCCCCTGGCGTGGTGGCGCCGGTCGCGACCGCGACCTTGCCGTTGGGCAGCACGCGCACGGTGACGCCCTCGAACGGTCCGAGCCCGGTGCCTTCGACGTAGTTGCCGATGCCGATGCCGAGATAGCGGCCCTCGGCGCGGGCCCTGGCCTGGCGGGCGCGAAAGCCCTCGTAGTCGGCGAGCGCCAGCGCGCGGGTCTGGCTCTTCGGGAAATCGCCGCTGGCGTAGACCAGCGGCTTGCCGTCGCGGAACATGAGGCCGACGGAGTAGGGCATCTGCTCCGGGCCGATCATGTTGCGCGCGCGCACCTCGGCGCGATCGAGCTTCGAGCTCGCGCGCGACGCGGTCCATCAGCCGCTCCATGGCGAACACCGCCTGCGGCCGGCCGGCGCCGCGCACCACCGTGGTCGGCACGCGGTTGGTGAGCGCGACCGTGGCCTCGATCCGATAGGCCGGCACCACATAGGGGCCGGGGAACGTGGTCGCCGCGATGTAGGGCACGATGATGCCCCACGGCAGGAACGCGCCGGTGTCGTGCAGCATGTTGCCGGCGCAGGCCGAGGATTTTTCCGTCCGCATCGACGGCGATCGCCACCTTCCAATGCTGGTCGCGCTCCTGCGTCGCCGAGAGGAAATGCTCGCGCCGGTCCTCCTGCCACGTCACGGGGCGGCCGAGCTTCATCGCCGCGGCCGGGAATGACCGCCTCCTCGGCGTAGAACGGCGCCTTGGTGCCGAAGCCGCCGCCGACGAACGGCGCGATCACGCGGATCGATTCGAGATCGCGCTCGAACAGGTCGGCGAGCGTGCCGCGGCAGAGATGCGGCGTCTGCGTCGCCGACCACACCGTCAGCAGGTCGCCGCCCGCGTCGTAGCTCGCGAGCACGGCGCGGCCTTCGAGCGTCATGGCGCCGCCGCGATGCAGCGAACAGCTCCTCCTCGAAGACGTGCGCCGCGCGCGCGAATGCCGCGTCGACGTCGCCATAGCTCATGGGGACGACGGCGGCGATGTTGCTCGCGAGGTCGCTGTGCGCGCGCGCGGCGCGCGGGCTTGGCGGCGTCGCGGCAATCGCTCACCGCCGGCAGAGCTTCGAAATCGACGGCGACGGCCGCGGCCGCGTCCTCGGCGAGGTAGCGGCTCTCCGCGATCACGACCGCGATGGTCTGGCCGACATAGCAGACCTCGTGCGCGCGCCAGTGCGAGCTGCGTGCGCGGCGTCTTGATCGACGGGTTGGGCACCAGCATCGGGATCTGGCCGGTCGCCATGCGTGGCGGCAGGTCGTCGGCGGTGAGCACCGCATGCACGCCGGGCATGGCGCGTGCCGCCGACGGCGTCGATCGCGCGGATTCTGGCGTGGGCATGCGGGCTGCGCACGAAGCAGGCATGCAGCGTGCCGGGAAGCGTCGATGTCGTCGACGAAGCGGCCGCGCCCGGTGAGCAGCGCCGGATCTTCGAGGCGCGCGACGCGGGCGCCGAAATGCTTCGCGCCCATGGTAAAAGTCCCGGAACAGCGCAACGCGGCGGCCGACGATACACCGAAGGCATTGCATTGCAATCGCGACAAATCGTAGTTAGAGCATAGCGTTTTCCGGCGAAGTGGAGGCCGGTTCGCCGTAGAAAACGCGTCAAACGCGATAACGCCGCGATTTGAACTCGGAAGGTTTCGACCATGCTCGACGTCAACCCCGACGCGCGCCGGTCCGCGCGACCGTCGGCCGGACCGCCGCTCGATTTCCAGGCGCACCTCGCCGCGCTCGAGGCGCAGGGCCTGCTGGTGCGCGTCGATCGCCCGATCAACAAGGACACCGAGCTGCACCCGCTGGTGCGCTGGCAGTTCCAGGGCGGGCTCGCGGAAGATCAGCGGCGCGCGTTCCTGTTCACCAACGTGGTCGACTGCCGCGGGCCGCCGCTACGACATCCCGGTCGCGGTCGGCGCGCTGGCGGCGTCGCCGCAGATCTACGCCGTCGGCATGGGACGGCCGGTCGAGGAGATCGAGGCGGCCTGGGTGCACGCGATCGCCAATCCGATTCCGCCGGTCGTGGTGTCGTCGCCGCCGTGCCAGGCAGGTCGTGATCACGGGCGACGAGCTGCGCGGGCCGGGCAGGGGACTGGCGCGCCTGCCGGTGCCGATCTCGACGCCGGGCTTCGACGCCGCGCCCTATCTCACCGCGACCCTGTGCGTCACCCGCGATCCCGACACCGGCATCCAGAACATGGGCACCTATCGCGGCGCAGCTCAAGGCGACCGACCGGCTCGGCGTGCGCATGGCCTCGCGCATCGGCGGCGCCGGCGGCTACCTGCACTGGCAGAAGCACAACAAGCGCGGCGAGCCGATGCCGTGCGCGATCGTGATCGGCTGCGCGCCGGTCGCGATGTTCACCGGCGGCATGAAGCTGCCGATCGATCTCGACGAGATGGCGGTCGCCGGCGGCGCTTGCCGGCGCGCCGATCCGGATGGCCAAGGCGGTCACCGTCGATCTCGATGTGCCGGCCGACGCCGAGATCGTGATCGAGGGCCTGATCGATCCCGAACTGCTCGAGCCGGAAGGCCCGTTCGGCGAGAGCCACGGCCACGTCGCGCTCGAGGACTTCAACATGTCCATGCGGGTGACCGCGATCACGCACCGGCAGTCGCCGGTGTTCGTCTCGATCATCAGCCAGGTCACGCCGAGCGAGTCGAGCGTGCTCAAGAAGGTGGCGATGGAGCCGCTGTTCCTCACGCATCTGCGCGAGCATCTCGTCGATCAAGGGCGTCCGCCGCGTGGTCCTGCACGAGCCGCTCTCCAACCTGCGCAAGGTGATCTTCGTGCAATACGCGCAAGGCACGCCGCGCACCGAAGTCTGGCGCGGGCTGCACGGCGCCTCGACGCTGCTCGCCGATTGCGGAAAGATCTGCATCGCGGTGAGCGAGGACATCGACCCGACCAACACCGACGCGGTGTTCTGGTCGCTCGCCTACCGCTCGCAACCCGGTCGAGGACGTGCACATTGCGCCGCATCGCTCCGCCGGGCACGGGCCGAAGTCCGGCCCGCGCAGCGAGGAATCGACCATCCTGATCGACGCCACGCTCAAGCACACGGCGCCGCCGCTCGCGTTGCCGACGCGCGAGTACATGGAGCGCGCGCGCGCGATCTGGCAGGAGCTCGGGCTGCCCGCGCTCGCGCCGCAGCCGCCCTGGCACGGCTATTCGCTCGGCGACTGGTCGGAGCGGTGGGACGTCTACGCCGCGCGCGCGGTCGCCGGCAAGTGGGAAGAGAGCGGGGCGGAGACGTTCGCGCGCCGCCGCGGCGGGCTGATCCCGGAGACGCCGGTGCGCGAGGTGGAGGGGAAGGGCGACAAGGGCTGACGCGCGCTGGTCGCTGGCTCCGCCTCATCCAGAGGAGCGCGCTCAATCGGTGCATGCCAACGACAACCAACTCGCGTGCGCGCGTCTCGAAGGATGAGGCGGCCCGGCTGGTGCCGGCCTCGCGCTTCGAGACGCATCGCATCGCAGCCGTTTCGCTGAAGCTGACGTGCTCGCGAGCTGCGATGCTCCTCAGCACGAGGGCCGGGAAAGGGAGTGCCCGCCTCTACGCCACCACGGTAAGCCGTTTCGCGCCTGCGTCTCAAATGAAGATGGCTGAGGAGACGCCGAATCGTTTCCCCAGCGCGCGTGCCTGCCGAGCATTGATCTCGCGCTTGCCGTTCAGAATCTCGCTGACATTCGACTGGGAGCCAAAAATCTTCGCGAGATCAGTTTGGCGCAAGTCGTTCTGCTCCATGAGGAGTTCGAAGCACTGCGGAAGGCTCCGCATCCGGGATCTCGACATTACGAACCTCGTAGTCGCGCACGAATGCCGTCACGATATCGAGCAGGCCCATGAGGGGATGCGTTTCCCGATCACCGATCTTATCGAGCAATTCGTTCATGAAATCGATCATTGCTTGGTAATGCCGCTCGCTTTCGATCGCGCGAAGCTTAACCGGCGCTCGAGTTTCAAGCTCCCGCCACGCGGGGGTCAACGAGTTAATGTTTCGAGCGGCTGTGCGGGTCATCGCTGTTCTTTTCTCTTCCGTTTCTGCCTTCGCATCTGATCCGACCACCGATTGTACTCCGGATGCGTAAAGACATGCCGAATGTAAATGCGCTCACGATTGTAGTGAATCGCCGCGATGATGCGGAACTTGTTTCCACCGACGTCAAAGATCGTATACGGAGCAACGTAGTCCGCCGCGCCAAATGTGCCTTTGATCGCATTGAAGTCTGCGAACTTACTTCGTTCTATCACGCGGAACCATGCCGAGAGCGGGGCCTTGGCGGTTGGATGAATTTCCCAGAACTCGCGAAGAGCTCGTCGTGAAATTACCCGCATTCGCAAGTACCGATATCTCAAATTGAGATAAAGTGCAAGGACATAGCTTTGGCGCCGGATCGGCTCGCTACACCACCACGGTCAGCCGCTTCGCCGCCCGCGTCACGCCGGTATAGAGCCAGCGCTCGCGATTGTCCGGAAACGCGCCGAACTCGTCGAACAGCACCACGTCGTCCCACTGCGAGCCCTGCGCCTTGTGGACGGTGAGCACGTAGCCGAAATCGAACTCGTCGTAAGGCTTGCGCTGCGGCCACTCGAACTGCTCGATGGCGCCGGTGAAGCATTCCGGCCGCACCGAGACCTTGATCGTGCGGCCGCCCAGGTCCTCGTCGGGCTTGAGCTGCATCTTGAGGATTTGCCGCCGCGCCTTCGGCGCTTCCTTCACCACCCAGAGCCCGCCGTTGAACAGGCCCTTGCGCCGGTTGTTGCGCAGGCAGACCAGCTTGTCGCCCGCCATCGGCAGCGCCTCGGCAAAGCCGCGGCGCTCGCGCAGGCGCGCATTGTAGGCGCGCCGCGTGACGTTGCGGCCGACCAGCACCTGATCGGCGTCGAGCACGCGCTTGGGGTCGAGATCGCCGCGCCGCACCACCTGCGTCTCGCCGTATTGTCCATGCGTCAGCCGATTGCCGGCGCGGATCTCCATCGACAGCCGCACGATCGGATCGTCCTGCGCCTGGCGATGGACTTCCGTGAGCATGGCGTCGGGCTTCGGCGTCGGTGAAGAAGCCGCCGCCCTGGATCGGCGGCAGTTGCGCCGGATCGCCGAGCACCAGCAGCGGCACGTCGAACGACATCAGGTCGCGGGCGAGCTCGGCATCGACCATCGAGCATTCGTCGATGATGATGAGCTTCGCCTTGGAGGCGGGCGCCTCGTGCCAGAGGTCGAAGCTCGGCGTCTCCTCGCCGCTCTCGCGCGCCTTGTAGATCAGGCTGTGGATGGTGGATGCGCTCGGGCAGCCCTTGCTGCGCATCACGCAGGCGGCCTTGCCGGTGAAGGCCGCGAACAGGACCTTGCCGTCGACACCCTCGGCGATGTGCTTGGCGAGCGTGGTCTTGCCGGTGCCGGCATAGCCGAACAGGCGGAAGATCGACGCCGCTTCCGCGCGCGGCCTTGAACCAGTCCGAGGCCGCGGTCAGCGCGGCATCTTGGTGGGGCGTGAAGACGGGCATCGGAGGTCAACAGCCACTGTTGAAGGCATCAAAGAACAAAAAGGGAACAATTGTCAACCCGACAACAGATTGTGACCGTCGGATTCGAAGCAGGCCGGCCCGTTTATCACGCCGCCAGCGCGCGGGTGAAATTCATCAGCCCGACGCCGGTGGCCCAGGGCTTGACCGCTTCATAAGCCACCACCTCGCCCTTGCGGCCGCCGAGCGCGCCGACGAGCGCCACCCAGCTCAACAGCTCGAAGGCGCCGGCGCCGGCCTTGGCGAATTCGGCGCGGGTATAGGCGCCGAGCTTGTCGGCGTCGCCCGCCGCCATGGCCGACGAGGAAACGATGGTCGAACTCGGAATCGATGAGGCCGTGGTTCTTCTCGCCGGGATCGTGCGAGAGGCCGCCGGTCGCGATCAGCCCGATGCGCTTCTTCGATTGTGCGGCGACGCGCCGATCAGGCGGCCCAATTCGAGGCAGCGCCGCGCGTTGGGCTGCGGCGAGGCCAGCGTGTTGAACATGACCGGCACCACCGGACGGTCCATGCGCGGACGGAGGAAATGCAGCGGCACCATGGTGCCGTGGTCGAACTCGAGCTCATAGGCGAAGCCGGGCTCGACGCCGCCGTCGTAGGCCGCCTCGATCAGCTCGGCCGCGAGCTCCGGGTCGCCCTTGATCGTCGGCCTTCTCGATCTTGAGCCACGGCTCGACCGGCCCGCTGTAGCGCTCGGCGCGGCCGACGCAGAACGCGCCGATATGGTCGAGGAAGAAGTTGGCCCAATGCTCGGAGGTGAGCACGATGAGGGTGTCGGTCGCGCTCGCGTCCAGCTCCTGCCGCAGCTTGTCGAACGCGCCGTAGACGCGATCCTTCTGTGCGACAGGAGCGGCGTCGGCCCAGGCGGTCATGCCCGGCACGTGGCTCACTGCGGCGGCGAAGGTGATCGGCATTGCTATTCTCCCCGGATCGCTTTGAGGTAATCGGGCTCCGCGACCTTGTGCAGGATGGTGAAGGGGCGCAGCAGCAGGCCATGCACGCCCATCCCGTACAGCGCCCCCACGTCGAGCCGCAGGAGCGCGTCGCGCTCGGGCTCGGCGAGATCGTAGCCGTCGGCGAACTTGGGTGGCGACTGGAAATAGGCCTCGCGGCTTTGCGGCCGGCGGTTCACGTCGCGGATCAGCTTCTGCAGCGCATAGAGACTCATAGTTTCCTGGGCCCGGACGTTTTCGCCCATCTTGGCGGCGGCCCCGGTCAACCGCAAGCCGTTCACGGGTATCACGGGTATAATGCCCCAAAGGAGACGACCATGAACGAAGACGTATTCAACGGCAGCATCCGGAAATTTCTCAAGACGCTCGGGGTGAGCGCCCAGCGCGAGATCGAGAAGGCGGTGCGCCAAGCTGTGGCGGAAGGCAAGCTCAAGGGCAACGAGAAGCTTGCCGCCAAGGCGACGGTGACCCTTGGCGGCGTTGGCCTCTCGCACGAGATCAAAGGCGAGATCGAGTTGGGGTAGGGTGGGCAAAATCGCCTGCCGTATCATCTATGTGGGCACGGCGCGCGAGCGATTTTGCCCACGCGCGCAAGCATAGGGCGCGCGCCCATAGCGCGTCGAAGACGCGCGTAAACGCGCTAATGGCCCACCCTACGCTCGCCGCGACGACGATTGCTCAGTCCACGGTCACGCCGCTCGCCTTGATCGGCGCCGCCCATTTCTCGATCTCGCTCTTGACGAACTGGCCGAGATATTCCGGCGTCGCGCGGTCGTCCGGGACGATCTTGGCGCCCAGGCCTTCCAGCCGCTCGCGCACCGCCGGGCGTCTTCATGGCCTGCACGGCCGCGTCATTGAGCTTCTTGACGACGTCGGCGGGCGCGCCCTTCGGCAGGAAGAGCGCGTTCCACGTATAGGCCTCGAGATTCTGCGTGCCCTGCTCGAGCGGCGGTCGGCAGGTTCGGCAGCGCCGGCGAGCGCTGCCTTGTCGAAGATCGCCAGCGCCTTGACGGTGCCGCCGTCGACCTGCGGCTTGGCCGTGGTGATGATCTCGCACAGGAAATCGATGCGCCCGCCGGCAAGATCCTGCATCGCCGGCCCGGTGCCGCGATAGGGGACGTGCGTGATGTTCGTCCCGATCACGTAGTTGAGCAGCACGCAGCCGAGATGCGTGGCGGAGCCGGCGCCGGCCGAGCCGAACTGCATCTTGGCCTGGTTCGCCTTGGCGTAGGCGACGAACTCCTTGAAATCCTTCACCGGCAGGTCCTTGCGCACCGTCAGCAGGATCGGAACCTCGGCGATGAGCGCGACCGGCGTGAAATCGGTCGACGGAGCTGTAGAGCGGCTTCTTGTACAGTGTCTGGCTCTGGGCGTGGGTGCCGACCGTGCCGAGCACCAAGGTGTAGCCATCGGGCGCGGCATCGGCGACCCGCTTGGAGCCGGTCATGCCGCCGGCGCCGCCGACGTTCTCGACCACGACCTGCTGGCCGAGAATCTCGCTCATGCGCGCTGCCATGACGCGGCCGAGCACGTCGGTCGGGCCGCCGGCCGCGAACGGAATGATCATCGTGATCGGCTTGGTCGGATAGCTCTGCGCCGATGCGGTGCCCGTGAGCGCCAGCAATATGCCAACGGCCGCCGCTGATATTCTCCTGAGCATCTCGCTCCTCCGATGGTTACCCGCAATGCTTGTTCCGGGCAGACTTGCCCGTCCGCCGGATGGTGGTCAAGTCGCTGTTTGACGCGGGGTTCCCATACTTCTTTACGTCCTTGTTACGAGCCACCTGGCCGCGTAAGACGCGGTATCGATTCCTTCGGAGGTGTGCCCATGTCCATCACCCGCGTCGCCATCGCCGGTCTCGGCGCGATCGGCCGCGTGCTCGCGCGCAAGCTTGCCGATCGGCGTGCCGGGTCTTGCGCTCGCCTGCGCGGCGGTCGCGCGATCAGGCCAAGGCGCAGGCCTGGCTCGATGCCGAGCGGATCGCATGCCCGCTGGTCGAGCCCGAAGCGTTTCCGGCCCATGCCGATCTCGCGATCGAATGCGCGCCGGCGTCCGTGCTCGAGCGCATCTGCCGGCCGATGCTGGAGGCGGGAAAGCAGGTGATGGTGCTCTCGGCCGGTGCGCTGCTGCCGCGGCCCGAGCTGATCGAGCTCGCGAAGGCGCGGGGAGGGCAGATCATCGTGCCGACCGGCGCGCTGCTGGGGCTCGATGCCGTCACCGCGGCGGCCGAGGGCACAGATTCATTCCGTCCGCATGATCACCCGCAAGCCGCCGGGCGGTCTGGCCGGCGCGCCTTACCTCGAGGCGAACGGCATCTCGGTCGAGGGGCTCAACGACCGCCAAGCGGGTGTTCGCGGGCACCGCGCGGGAGGCGGCGGCCGGATTTCCCGCCAATGTCAACGTGGCGGCGGCCCTGTCGCTCGCCGGCATCGGGCCCGACCGCACCATGATGGAAATCTGGGCCGATCCCGCGGTCGAGCGCAACTGCCACACTATCGAGGTCGACAGCGATTCCGCCCGGTTCACCCTGTCGATCGAGAACATTCCCTCGGAAAATCCGAAAACGGGGCGAATCACGGCGCTGTCGGTCCTGGCCGCCCTGCGCAAGCTCGAGGCGCCCCTGCGAGTTGGAACTTGAGTTAACCATTCCCTAACGCAGCCGCAGCCGCAAGGTGCCGCCCTGACGGACATACCGTCGGCGCCAAGCCGGCTTCCCCTAAGGGTTTCTCGATACCGGAAATGCCCACATAAATGCTTGAATTTATTGTAATAACTGCAAAAAAGCGCGCTCTGTCGGGCCGCGGATCGGCCATAATCTTGCGCCCCAAAGGCCGTCCAAGGGACCTGGGGCTCGACAAGCGAAGGGTATCCCGGCCCTGTCATCTCTGTGGCGGAACCGTGAACCCAATTGCTGCCCCCTGCGACTAACTTCACGAGTCGGCCGTCCGGAAGCGATGCAAGCGACATCAGACGAGGTGCTGATCGGACGTATCGCGAACGGCGACCGGCTGGCGATGCAGGTGCTGTATGCCCGGCACCACGTGCGTGTGTTTCGGTTCGTGGTGCGTCTGGTGCGGGATGAGGCCACGGCGGAGGACCTGATCAGCGAGGTGTTTCTCGACGTGTGGCGTCAGGCTGGTCGGTTCGAAGGACGTTCTGCGGTGTCGACCTGGATGTTGGCGATCGCGCGTTTCAAGGCTCTCTCGGCGCTGCGGCGCCGGCCGGACGAGGAGTTGGACGAAGAGACTGCAGGGGCGATCGAGGATCCGTCAGACGATCCCGAGGTATCCCTGGAGAAGAAGGACAAGAGTGTGTTGATCCGGAAGTGCCTCACGGGACTTTCGGCGGAACATCGGGAGATCATCGACCTCGTCTACTACCACGAGAAATCGGTCGAAGAGGTCGCGCAGATCGTCGGTATCCCGGAGAACACGGTCAAGACGCGCATGTTCTACGCGCGCAAGAAGCTGGCAGAGCTGCTCAAGGCGGCTGGAATTGAAAGAGGTTGGCCATGAACATGATCAGTAAAGAGCCAGAGCGCCACGACATCGAAGCTCTGCTGCCGTGGCACGCGGCAGGCACGCTCAATCGCCGCGACACCGATCGCGTCGAGCAGGCGCTTGCTGGCGACCGCGAGCTGGCGCGGCGCTACGACCTCGTCCGCGAAGAGCTCGCCGAGACCATCCACCTCAACGAGACGCTCGGTGCGCCGTCCGCGCGCGCCATGGAGAAGCTGTTCGCCGCGATCGACGCCGAGGAGGCGCGCGCCCCGCGCCGCCGGCGCTCGTTCGACCTCGGCGGCCGCATCTCGGAATTTCTGTCGAGCTTTTCGCCCGCGCACGCTCGCCTGGTCGGCGACCGCCGCCGCGGTTGCGATCCTCCTGCAGGCTGCCGTGATCACCAGCGTCGTCCTCAAGGATCAGGGCGGCTCGAACAATTTTGTAGTTGCCAATGCCTCTGGGAAAGAAGGCTCGTTCGCACGGGTTCGCTTTGCGCCGCAAGCGACTGCGATCGACATCACCAATTTTCTCGGTGCCTACAAGGTCAAGGTGGTCGATGGTCCGCTGAGCACGGGCGGCCCCGGCATGTACCGTATCCAGCTGTCCGAGACCAAGCTGACGCCGGCTGATCGCGCCAAGATCGTCCGCGACATGCAAGCCGAGTCGAAGATTGTAAGTCTCGTCGCCGTCGAGGAATAACACCAAGCGGTGTGGGGTGCGGCGCGGTCCATCCGAACGGGGCCGCGCTCCGGGTGGACGAACCGCGCGGGCAGCTTCGCGTAAGGAGGCCAAGCCATGCGCTCGAAGAATTCCAATACCAACCGACCGGCTGAACGAACCAAGCTGCTCGCGCGCCTGGCGCTGGTGCTGACCGCGACCGTCGCGGTCTTCGCGCTTGCCACGGCCGCGCATGCGCAACGTCTGCCTACTCTGGGTTCTTCCGGCGGCAGGACGACGACCGGCCCCACGGGCGGTCTCCACGGCATCACGACCGTCAAGCCCGGCAAGGGTCCCACCATCCGCCCCGGCTCCGGTGTCCGTTTCCCCGGCACCATCACCGGCCTGCCGCCCGGCGGACATGGCGGGAAGGGCAAACCTGGAAAGGACAAGCCTGGCGGCACCACGGTCGGCGATGGCCGCCCAGGGGGCAACACCGGTCCCGGTCGTCTGCCCAAGCCGTCGCGCTGGCAGCCGCCGATCTATGCGGTGCCAGTCGTTACCGGCGTTACGACCACCACGGTCGCCACGCCCACGATCGGTAGTCCGAAGATCGTGAGCAAAGGCCCCAGCAATCCGCAATTCAACAATCCGGGCAGCAGGCCGTCGCCCCGCATGCAGGCGTTTCGACGCAACAGCGGCGTGCCGCCGGCGGGCGAGCAGCGCTATGTGCCGGACGAAGTGCTGATCCAACTCGCATCATCGAACACGTCCGAGGCGGCGGCCGATGCTCTCGTCCAGCGGATGGGGCTCAGCCGGATCGAATCCTACACGTCGAACGGCATCACCATGTTCCGCTCGAGGATTCCGGACGGACGCTCCGTGACGACGGTCATTCGCTCGCTCGAGGCCGCAGGTTTCATCGCGCTTCCGAACTATCTCTACACGCAGCTGCAGCAGCGATCTTCGCCGGAGGGGCAGCAGGCCGCCGTCACCTCGGCTACCGGCGGCGAGCTCGAGCAATATGCGCTCGCCAAGCTCCGCTTGCCGCAGGCCCATGCGCTGGCGAAGGGCGAGAAGATACTGATCGCGGTGATCGACTCCGGCGTCGATACCACCCATCCCGAGCTCGCGGGCATGGTCGAGGACAGCTTTGATGCGCTCAAGTCCGATGAGAAAGCGCATACCCACGGCACCGCTATCGCGGGCGCCATCGTCGCTCGGTCCAAGCTGATGGGTACCGCTCCCGAGGCTCGCATCCTCGCGGCCCGTGCCTTCAGCGCGGAGAAAACCAGCGTCGAGGCGACGACCTACAGCATCAGGCAGAGCCTCGACTGGGCCATGGAGCGCGGCGCACGCATCATCAATATGAGCTTCACCGGCCCGCGCGATCCCTCGCTCGAGGAGAAGATGGGACAGGCGCGCCAGAAGGGTATTGTTCTGATCGCGGCCGCCGGAAATGGCGGTCCGAGCGCGCCCAAGGCGTATCCCGCGGCCTACCCCAACGTGATCGCGGTGACTGCGACCGATGCCGAGGACAAGCTGTTCAAGGGCGCCAACCGGGGAGGCTACATCGCCGTCGCCGCCCCCGGCGTCGACCTGCTGCTGCCGGCACCGGAGGTGGGCTATCAGGTGACGACGGGCACGTCCTTTGCGGCGGCCGAGGTGAGCGGGATCGTGGCGCTGATGCTCGAGCGCAAGCCCGACCTCACGCCCGACGGCGTCCGCAAGGCGCTGACTGCCACCGCGCGTGATCTCGGACCCACGGGTGTCGACATCCAGTTCGGGGCCGGACTGGTCGATGCCTACCAGGCAATCCGGTCGCTCGACCCCGCCGTCGCCGCCAATCGGCGCTAAGGTAAATCCAGCGCCCAGCCGTACAAACAATTGAATTTACTGGTATTTTTACAATCAGGGGCGGGCCGGCCGGTGGAACCGAAAGGAACCGAAAAATTTTCGCCGCACCCTCGAACCAGTTGAACCTTTTACCGCCCCGCGGCGACTAACATTCAAACAGGCCAATTTGGCCACAGCCCCGATCGGCGCTCACGCCCCCCCGATCCCCTGCGCCGATCAACGCGACCCGCCCGGATTTCCCCGTCCGGGCGGGTCAGTTTTTTTGGCCGGGCATCTCGCCACTGTGCCTCTTTCGCCACGCCGAAACTAAATGCGCCGCAGCGGGATGCCGCCACTCTTGTGTCATCCGCAGGCGAATTATGATGACTCGTGATTCGTTTTTTAGTCCGGGCGATGCCCGTGAGCGGCCCGTCGTTGAGCAGTCTTGTCGTTGCGCAGTCTTGTCGTTGCGCAGTCTTGTCGTTGCTTTGGCGTCCCCTGAAGAGACGCGTCGCGACCAGCGACCTGCCACGGCTTTCCCATGTCTGCTCCCATGTCTGCATGGCCATACACCTATGCGCTCGACGGCGTCGCGCAGAAATGGCGCGCCCTCGCCGAGCGCCGCCGCGCGCACTTCGTCGAGCTCTACGACAGCGGGCGCTGGAAGCGCTATTACAGCGAGGAGCAATTCCTCCACCGCATGCGCGAGGCCATCCGGCTGACCGAGCAGTGGGCCGATGTCGCTCCGCGCGCGGCGGATGAAGTCTTCGCCGTGCAAGCCCGCGCCGCCGCCGACATGGCCCGCCGCACCGCGGCGTGACATCCATCGTATCCGGGCGGGTTGCCTGCCTCCCTTCTCATTATCTATTGTGCACGCCCCGCCCTGAACCCTTTCCCCCAACGGCGCGTGTGACATGACCAGTGCCCTGTTTTCTCCGATCCGGCTCGCCGATCTCGAGCTTCCCAATCGGATCGTCGTCTCGCCCATGTGCCAGTACAGCGCCGATGACGGCGTCGCCACCGATTGGCACCTCAATCATCTCGGCATGCTCGCCAATTCCGGGGCGGCGCTGGTCGTGGTCGAGGCGACCGGCACCGAGCGCAGCGGCCGCATCACCCACGGTTGCCTCGGGCTCTATTCCGACGACTGCGAAGCGGCGCTCGCGCGCGTCGTCGCCCATTGCCGCCGCTACGGCACGGCCAAGCTCGGCATCCAGCTCGCCCATGCCGGTCGCAAGGCCTCGGCGCAACGTCCCTGGGAGGGCGCCCAGTCGCTCAAGGCGGGAGGCGATCCCTGGGAGACGATCGCACCGTCAGCCATTCCGTTCGGGCCCAACTGGCACGTGCCGCGAGAGATGACGGCGGCCGACATGGAGCGCGTGCGCGACGGGTTCGTCGCCGCCGCCAAGCGCGCCGTCCGTGCCGGCATCGACGCCATCGAGCTGCACGGCGCCCACGGCTATCTGCTGCACAGCTTCGTCTCGCCGATCTCCAACAAGCGCACCGACGAATACGGCGGCTCGCTCGCGGCCCGCATGCGCTATCCGCTCGAGATCGCGCATGCCGTGCGCGCGGCGATTCCGAAGGGCATGCCGCTCGGTGCGCGCATCACCGGCGCCGACTGGCTCGATGATGGGCTCACCCCCGACGACGCCGTCGCCTTCGCCAAGGCGCTCAAGGGCGCGGGGCTCGATTTCGTCTGCACGTCCTCGGGCGGGGTGAGCTCCGACGCGCGTCCCGCGGTCGCCGCCAACACCAACGTCCCATTCTCCGAGCGAGTGAAACGGGAGGCCGGGATCGCCACGCGCACCGTCGGGCTCATCGTCACCGCCAAGCAGGCCGAGGCGGCCATTGCCGAAGGCAAGGCCGACATGGTGGCGCTCGCCCGCGCCATGCTCGACGATCCGCATTGGGGCTGGCATGCGGCGCACGCGCTCGGCGCCGAGGTTCCGCGTCCCAAGCAGTATCAGCGCGCCGCGCCGAAGGTGTGGGCGGGAGCGGCCTATCGGGATTGATCCCTTCTCGTATCTCGGCTGCGGTGGGACTGCTTCACCGCGCCGAGTCGGCGTAGTATGTTGTACACAGCAAGCGCGAGGCTTAGCGATGCCATCCACGACCTTCACCGTACGCGTTGATGCTGCCGTCAAGAGGCGATTGGAAAAGCTTGCCAAGAGCACCGGGCGCAGCCGCTCGTTTCTTGCGGCCGAGGCGATCGGCGACTACCTTGATGGCAATGAATGGCAACTCGCGGGTATCAAGCGTGCCATTGCGTCACTCGATCAAGGCGAAGGAATCGAGCACAAGCAAGTCGAGGATTGGGTTGCCTCATGGGGCAGTGACAAGGAAGTGCCGGCGCCCAAACGATCCACGAAATGACGCCTGTCTGGTCGCCCGAGGCGATCGAAGATATTGCTTCGCTACGCGCCTTTATTGAGCAGGACGATCCGGCGGCGGCGCAGCGCGTCGCGCTTCACATCGTCCGCAATGTCGAAACGCTTCTGTCCCAGCACCCCGAAATGGGACGGCCTGGTCGTGTTCCCGGGACGCGCGAACTGGTAATTCCGAGGACACCGTTCATTGTTCCGTATCGGTTGGTTGGCAACACCATTCAGGTACTGCGCGTCTATCATGGCGCGCGACGTTGGCCCGACAAATTCTGAGATATCTTGTCGATGGATTCCTTCGTCTTCGCCGCCGTGCTGTTCGCTGCCGCCTGCCATGCCGGCTGGAACGCGGTCATCAAGCGTGGGCTCGACCCGCTCGCGATGACGGCGCTGATCTCGATCGGCGCGGCGATCGTGTCGGCCGCCTTCCTGCCGGTCGTCGGCTTGCCTGCTGCCGCGGCATGGCCGTGGTGCGCGGCGTCCGTGCTGATCCATCTGTTCTACTTCGTCGGCTTGATCGAGGCCTACCGCGCCGGCGACATGGGGCAGGTCTATCCGATCGCGCGCGGCTCGGCGCCGCTGATGACTGCGACCGCGACCACGTTGCTCGTCGGTGAACGGCTCGGCTTCGCCGGTTGGTGCGGCATCGTCCTGCTGGTGGCCGGGGTCGTGCTGCTGTCGCTGCGCGGCGGTCGCGACCTCGCGCGGCTCGACCGCAGAGCAGTCGGCTTTGCCCTGTTTACCGCGGTCACGATCTGCGCCTATTCCGTGGTGGACGGGTTGGGCGCCCGCCTTGCCGGCAGCGCCAACGCCTATTCGGTCGCGCTGTTCGTCGGGAACGCGCTGGTCCTGCTGATCTATGCGTTGATCCGAGGCGGATGGGCGGTGGTGCCGGCGATGGCGCGTCATTGGGGCCTCGGGCTTGCCGGCGGCACATTGCAGGCTGGTTCCTACGGCATCGCGATATGGGCGATGACGGTGGCGCCGATCGCCATCGTGGCGGCGCTGCGCGAGACCAGCGTTCTGTTCGGCGCGGCGATCGCCGTCGTCTTCCTCAAGGAGCCGTTGCGCGCGAGCCGGATCGTCGCGGCGCTGATGATCGTCGCCGGTCTCGCGCTGATCCGGCTGTCATGAGCGGCCGGGGCGGGGTGCTTGTAGGTTGGGTCGAGTTCTTACGAGACCCAACACTTCGGTTCGTGGCTGTTGGGTCTCGCCATAGCCCGCGAAGACGGGCGTGAACGCCCTTTTGGTTGCTCGACCCAACCTACGCGAGCGGCCGCGTCAAACCTTCGATGGAATGAGATCGCCGAGCCCGATCGCCTTCAGCCGCTCGAGATCCGCGGGCACGTCCACGTCCCACAGCGTCACCGGCTCCTGCCACGAGAGGCCGAGCGTGCGCAGCCGGCGTCGGGTCTCGTCCATCACCTCGGGCATGCTCCAGCGCATATCGGAGAACAACGTGGGCTCCGGCGTCCGCAGGCCGATCAGCACGTAGCCGCCGTCCTCCGCCGGGATGACCACCGCGTCGGCGCCGCCGCGCAGGATGTCCGCCGCGCGGCGCAGGTGGTCGGACGTGAGGACGGGGCAATCGGTGCCGATGACCAGGCTCGGCCCGTTCGCCGCCGCGATCGCCGCCAGCATGCGTGCGCCGAGATCGCCGTCGCCCTGGCGCGCGAGGGCGATGCCGTGCGCACGCGATCGCCTGGAAGGCCGGATGCGCCTCGTCGGGCGTCGCCCACAGCGTCACCGGGCCGACGGCGGCGGCACATGCGATGGCGGCGGCGCGTGCGATCAGCCGCGCTTGCAGCAAGGCGGCGCCGTCGGCGCCGAGCACCGGGATGAGCCGCGTCTTGGCGAAGCCCGCAACCGGCGCCTTGGCCAGTATCGCGACGGCGACCGGCTCATTCATAGCCGTATTGCTGCGCCAGCTCTTTCGGATCGGCGCCGAAGAAATAGGCCAGCCGCAGGCGCCACATCAGGAGGATGGTGGGGAGCACGCCGTGCTGGTCCCAGCGCCGGCCGGAGGTGACCACGCGCTCGCGAGAGGCACAGCGGCCGGCTCACGCGCTTGAGGCGCTTGCAGAGCGCGATGTCCTCCATCAGCGGGATCTCGTCGAAAGCCGCCGGCCTCGTGGAATGCATCGCGCCGCACGAAGATCGCCTGATCGCCGGTCGCGATGCCGGTGAGCCGCGAGCGGACATTCATGAGCCAGCCGACCAGGAACAGCAGCGGGTTGCGGCCGTCGATCCGGACGTTGAAGCGGCCCCAGGCGCGGCCCGACTGCTCGAGGCCCTTGAGCACGACGTGGTCGGCATCGGCGGGGAGCCGCGTGTCGGCATGCAGGAACAGCAGCACGTCTCCGGCGGCTTTCGCGGCGCCGGCGTTCATCTGCAACGCGCGTCCGCGCGGCGCCGAGATGACGCGGTCGGCGCGCAGCCGCGCGCGCTGGATGGTGGCGTCGCGGCTGCCGCCGTCCACCACGATGACCTCGGTGCCGAGCGCGCGCATATCGCGAGAGCGCGTCGAGCGACGCGGCGATGCCTTCGCCTTCGTCCAGCACTGGCACGATGATCGATAGCTTCGATACCGACGACATTGGCGTTGCGCAGGTCTTACCGGGTAACCTCAGGGGACCATACGTCAAGCCGGAAGACGGGTCATCCCGCGCGCCAGCGAGACGGTGTGGTCCGGCCCCGCCGTGATCCGCTGATAGTAAGATGCGTGCGCGGCCGAGCCCCGCGGCCAGCGCGCCAGGAAACGGTCGAGGAAGGCATTCCCAGAATAGGGCAGGGCGATTGCGTCGATATGCACGCCGTCGCGTTCCATGCCGTAGAGCGGCCGGTGCGGGGAGGGGCGCGTGCCGATGCGCGACACCAGCCCGAAGCGGGAGCCGGAGAAATTGGGCATGCCGGCGGCGCCGTTGTTGATGACCGTCAGCCGGCCGGCGCCGAGCGCGAAGTCGCGCAGCGCCGCGAGGCAGGTATGGGTCGAGGCGAACACGTCGACTTTCGCTGCGCGGCGCACGGCGTCGAGCGTTGCGGGCGCCTCCGGGGCGTCGAGCGCATCGTGCGCGAACGACCAGCCGGCGAGCGCGCTCGCATCGCCGTGCACGATGCCGATCCGCAACCCACCGACCTTGGCGACGAGGTGCATCGGCAACGCAGCCAATCGTGCCGCGGTGCCCGGGAGCGTGGCGGCGGCCCGGCGCAGCTCGATCAGTATCTCGTTCGAGCGGCGCACCATGTCCTCGCCGACCGAGGCCGGATAGGCGCAGCCGCAGCCCGCACCGATGTCGTTCGCGCGCGCGATCTCGGTTTCCACGTTGCCGCGCATTGCGCGATTGTCCGCGACGCGCCGCTCGATCTCGGCGAACCAGCCCGGCTCGGCGTCGAACCAGTGGAAGTCGCCGTTGAAGACGATCTGCGCGCCTTCGCTCGACGGCCAGCCGCTCGACCTCGGCGAGCGCCGCGAGGTTGCCGTAGAGGCCGCCGACGACGTAGAGCACGTCCGCGGAAAAATCCGGCGCCCGGTCGAACACGGATGGGGGATAGCGATAGTCGCGGGCAATCCGCCGGCCGGCAGACGCGGCGCGGCGTGTCGCGTTCACTCCGCGGCTTCCTTCAGCGCGCCGCCGCAGCTCGATCCCTGGCCGGCGGTGCAGCCGTAGCAATGGCCGGCGACGCGGATCGGCTGTCCCTCGATCTCGGCGTCGAGCAGGTCCGCCAGGTGCACGCGATCGCGGCCGTCATACGCGAGCGGCAGATCGAGCATCTGGTTGAAGTCGCAGTCGTAGACGTAGCCTTGCCAATCGACCGAGATCAGGTTGCGGCACATCACGTGGTCGAGATTGGCGTCGAGATGCGCGTGCCGCAGCAGGTCGAGGTAGCGGTCGAACTCGCCCTTGGCGAGCAGGATCGCGCCGAAGCGCTGGATCGGCATGTTGGCGAGCGTGAAGAGTCGGTTGAACACGATGCCGTAGCGCTCGCCGAGCACGCGCTTGTAGTCGGCCTCGAGCGCTTCCTGCGGCGGCGGCAGCGACGGCCCCTGCGGATTGTAGACGAGATTGAGCACCAGCCCGGTCGTTTCGCGTCCGTAGCCGAGCGCATTGAGCCTCTTGCAGGCCGCGGATGGAACCGTCGAACACGCCCTTGCCGCGCTGGCGATCGACATTGTCCTCGAGATAGCAGGGCATCGAGGCCACGATCTCGACCTGCTGGCGGGCGAGGAATTCGGCGAGGTCCTCCTGGCCGGGCACCTCGAGGATGGTCAGGTTGCAGCGGTCCATGACGCGCACGCCCATGTCGCGCGCCGCGCGCACCAGGCGGCGGAAATGCGCGTTGAGCTCGGGCGCGCCGCCGGTGATGTCGAGGGTCGAGACGCGCCTGCGCGCGAGGAAGGCGAGCACCACGTCGATCGACCTCGCCCGACATTTCCTCGGTGCGGCTCGGCCCGGCATTGACGTGGCAATGGACGCAGGACTGGTTGCAGCGATAGCCGACATTGACCTGCAGCGTGTCGAGCCGGCCGCGCCGGATCGGCGGAAACGCCATCTGCTCGAGCAGCGGCCAAGTATCGCGCATCGCGCTCGCCCCATTTCAGGAGCGCAGAGTCGCATATGCGGCGGCGCCCGTCACGTGCGCGGGCGAGCGCCGTCGGACAAAATTGCGTGACGGAAGCGGAGGTTAAGCGTTACTTCGCCGGCGCGGGTGCCGCGATCGCCGTACCGTCGTTGATGCCGACGCGGCCGAAGCCCGGTAGCTTTACGCCGGGATGGCGCAGATCGAGGCCGCCGACGAGCCCGAGAAAGTTGAGCTCGATGCCCTCGACCCAGCCGAGCTTCACGCCGAGCACGCCCCACAGCGAGGCTTCGAGGCCGGTGCGGCTGTCGGTCAGGCCGGCATAGGGATAGGCGCGGAAATCCTTGCCCACCGCGTTCGCGCGGCAGCGTGGCGCCGAGCTCCGGCACTGCGCGCAGCACGGTGGCGGTGAAGGTGTTGCTGTTCGGGCCGGGCCACATGCGATAGTCGCCGAAATTGTTGTAGCTGTAGGCCGCGATCGCCGCCTTGACCTTGGGGATGAGCGCCGCGGCCTCGGGCCCGCGCACATCGACCAGCACGCGCGGAGCATCGCCGAACCAGCGGCCGTCCGGCGCCCAGCCGTTGCTGCGCACCGGCTGGCCCCAGCCGACCACGTCGTAGCGGCTCCAGGTGGCGGCGTTCTCGGGCTTGAACACGACCCAGCTGTGGACCGCGAAAATGCCCTTCCAGCGGCCGGTGCGGCCGGTGAAGACGAGCAGCCGCGCCTCGCGGTCGGCGCTCGCCGGCGGCAGCATGCCGATGCTCGACCAGTCGGCGTCGCGAAAGCTTCCCGGGCGGTCCTTGCCGGCATAGAGCGCCGCATGGACTGCGAGGGGGAGGAGGAACAGGGCGAGGATTGCGGTGAGCACTTTGCGAATGGGGCGGCGCATGGATTTGCAGTGAGACGGGAGTTCCGGACGGAAATATGGCGTGCGACACCGCCGCCGCGCAATGGCGGTGCGTCACAGCGGCGCATTAAATGCATGCAATATTCAACGGGAGCTTACCGCACGCGGTTTCCGCTGATCGCGAGATTGGCGTATTGCTCGACGCCGCCCTTGGCGAGATCGCCGGTGACGGCCTTCGCGCGCGCCATGCCGACGATGGCGCCGCGCCCGGTCTCGGAGATCATGTTGTTGGCGATCAGCGCGCTGCCGGCGCCGGGCGCGACCGAGACGGCGATGCCGATGTCGGCCTTGCGCACGACGTTGCCGGTCACCGCGACGTCGCGCAGATAGTGCCCCCAGCCGAGCATGATGCCCGCCGTCGGCGCGTTCTCGATCACGTTGCCGGTCACCGCGGTGTCCGCCTCGACCGCGATGCCGACGCCGCCGGAATCGCCGGGATCGGTGCCGGCCGGTCGCTTGGGATAGAGGTTGCGGATGATGTTGCCCTGCACGACGGCGAGCCGGCCGCCCTCGTTGAAGTTGGTGACCGAGACGCCGATCGCCGCGCCGTCGACGGTGTTGTTGGCGATCAGCGCGCCCTCGAAGCCGAACTCGGCATAGAGCGCGACCTCGCGCACGTCGCACGATGCTGTTGCCTTCGATCTGGATGTTGGAGGCGGCGTTGCCGCGCACCGCGGTGAAGGCGCAATTTTTGATGCGGTTGCCGCGCACGATCACGTTGGCGGCGCGAAAGACGTTGATGGCGTTGCCGTATTGGCCGGAGCCGCCGGAGCGGTTGGCGATATTCTCGATGCGGTTGTCGACCACGATGGTGCCGTCGTCGCCGGCGGCCGACCGCCAGACCTGGATGCCGTTGTTGCCGGCGCCGTCGATGCGTGTTGCGCGCGATCACGAGGCCGCGGGCATCGAGCACGTGGATCGCGACATCGGCGGTATCGGCGATCGTCGTGTCGATCACTTCGCCGTCGATCGCGATGCAAACGAGGCCATTGCGTCCGGAGGCTCTGATCTCGCAATCCGCGATCTTGATGCTCCGGCAGTTTTCGAGCTGCACGAGGCCGCGCCGTTCCGGCAGTGTCCGCTTGCCGCCGTCGAGGACGAGGCCCGACAGCGTGACGCTGTCGGCGCCGTTGGCCGCGAGGAGCGAAGGGCCGTCCGTCAGCACCAGTCTCGTTGCGCCGCGCGTGCCGACGAGCTGGGTGCCCGCCGCAAGCTTGATGTTGCCGGCGCGGTAGACGCCGGGCGCAAGGGCCAGCGGCGCGCGCGTGCGCGCGGTATCGTCGATGGCGCGTTGCAACGCGCGGCTCTGATCGTCGGGGCTGCCGGGGCGCAACCCGAACTGGGCGGCATCGATGCCGAAGGCGGAGATCGGCGAGGCCGCGGGCGCGGCGCGCGCAGGCGATACGGCCGTGCCAGCGGTTGCGGCGGCGGCGAGCGCGAAGAGGTGGCGGCGGTCGAGTTCCATGGCGTGGTCTCCGATACGCGATCTCCTACAAATGTGGGGCCAGATGCCGTGTGCCGGATCGGGACTGCGGCGCGATCTGTGCTTAGCGTTAATGCGTTAACGGCGCGCGGCGGCGAGCGCGGCCTGCACGATCGCTTCGCCGGCGCGGATGAGATCATCGAGGGTCAACGCCGGGCGGCGTGGCTGCAACACGTGGCCGCGGCGCACGATCGGCACATGGACGAATGCGGCGAGCCGCGGCGCGCCGGCACCGGTGGCCGCCGCGGCCTGCCAGCACAAGTAATTACAGAGATAGCGTCCGGCATCGCGGGAAAGCGCAGCCGGCACGCCGGCTGCTCGCGCGGCCAGCAACCAGTCTGTTGCCCCGGCACGCGCAGCGGCAGCGTCGCCGGCGCGTCCGGCACGATGGTGGCAGTGACGGGAACTTGGCCGCCGGCGTCCGGCAATCGCCGCGAGCAGGCATTGTGCGCGCGTGTTTCGATCCGCACGTGCTTCGTCCGGTTGCGCAAGCCCGAACATGAGGAGGACATCGGGTTGCTCGCGCGCGAGCAGGGCGGGCAGTTCGCGGTCCACCGCCTCGTAGCTGACGCGGAAGATGTGAGCGACGCGACGCACATTGGCGGACGGATGGCGCCGCCGCGCCAGCGCCATGACCAGCGGCTCGGTCGGATTGAACGGCGCGCCCGGAAACGGGCCGAAGCCGGTGATGAGAATCGTGGCTGTCATTGCGCCCTGTTCGTAAACGCCGGGGAAGCTCTTGCGCGCGCGGCCGGCAAGGAACCGCCAACGCCCGGTGGGTATAGCCGCTCCGGCGGCGGAGAATCCACTACCGATCCCGCTCGTCGGCGTACGGCGTTCGCGCTTTCGCAAGGGCACGAGCCGGGGCGCCCGTCCGAGCGACCAATCTTCAACTCCGCTCGTCGAACCTCCCCCCTCGCGACCCAGGGCCTCGCCGACGCTGTCCATCGATCCTGAACGCGAGGCCGCCGGCCGGACCATCGCCACGATGTTGATGGCGAGGGAGATCAGGCACGGCGGGCCAGTTCATCTGGAGACCGTCCTGACCGAGATCGGCGCGCTCGCCGGCTTTGCCGCGCAGATGTCCGTCCGCAAGGCCATCATCGAGCCGCAAAAGCTCGATCTCAACGAGATCCTGCCCGAGGTCGTCACCACCAACGGCGAGAAATACTACTTCAGCGATACGTTGAATTAGATCGTGTTCGAGAATCTCGCACGGCCGCCGTACAGCATCTGGGCCTATCTCCTCGACGCGGTGCCGCAGGCGAGCCGCGCGTTCGTGCCGGACATGGAGGACCTCGTCGGCCACGCGGCCCGCACCATCGGCACTTCGGTGTGCCGCGACTGCCGACGGAGCACGCGCCGCGTTGGCGCAGCACTAGACCGAGGTGCTGGAGCAACTGCGGGCCTGCGCGCGCACCGCCTCCGACTGGCCCTGCGACCTCGCCTTCGCCGCGCGCTGGCAGATGCTCACGGCCGCGACCGGCTCGCGCAGCCGCTTGCGGCGAAGATCGTCATGGAAGCCGCGATTCCGATGTCGAAGGTCGATCCGGCGACCGTGCCGCGGGCATAATTCTGCTCGACTATGTAACGCGAATCATCTATAAAAGGCGCCTCATCCCAAATCGTGCTTAGACCATCGTTTCGGTGCTGCCGGGCTCATTTCCCCTGGCTGCATCGGCGCGGAGGCCGCCTTTTGCCGCGCCCACTGCGCACCGGTGCGGTCTCGCGGCGATTTCGCGCGCGCATCCAAGCTGAAATCGATACGCGCGATTTTGACGGACAACTCTCGCCTCCACCCCGCGGTGCCGCACGCACAAACGCTGCGCGACGGCGAAAGCATCTCGTACATCCACAAATAAGGATATGTGCAATGAAGGACGACCGTGACGAATTCACCCCCTCCTGGCTGAAGACGGCCGTGCCCTCCAGCTCGAACGGTGGAATTCTCGGGCAGCTGGCGGAGCCGTGGAACGATCCGCGGCTAGGGACGTATCCCGAGACGCCGTGGCAGCCGATGTGGCCGCTGTACCCGTTTTTGCGGCCGCCCAGCAGTTGGGATCCGAGCAGCCCCGCATTGCGACATATGCCCATCGGTACGGATGCTGGATTTCCGGCACCGCCCGCGGAGCCGGTCGTCGCGCCATGGAACGATCTGCGGCTGGCGACATATGTCCAGACGCCATCGGTGCCGATGACGCCGCCGCGCCCGTTCACCCCGCCAACGTTCTCGCCGGCCCCGCCGTTGGAGCATCTCAACTCCGGCAAGTACTGGCCGGTTGCCCCGGCACCCACGGGCACGCAGCCGCCAGCCCATGGTTCCTATTTTTCGCCAGTGCCTCAGGCGCCGAGTTGGGACCAGGTGCCGACGCATCCGGCCGATCGCGCGCCGCCGGAGCCGGCGATCCGACCGTTTGGGAGCGCGCGTGAGGGCATTGCTGACGGTGGGCATAGAACGAACGGTGTCAGTGCCGAAAACGACCCACAGGTTCTATCTGATGCTACGCCCGACAATAACTGGCTACCGGGCGCGCAATATGTGGGTGTCGGGCATCATCATAGTCCACGAGCAGTGTTTAGAAAGTTTGCGCTTCCGCCAGAGACTCGGCAGGTTTTCGAAAAGGCCACAACGGGACCACTTCCGTTCCATAGGTGGCACGAATATGATGATCTTCATCGCCTTTACAGCAATGCTGTCGAAGACCTCATGAACCGCTTCATGCAGGAGCACAACGTCAAGGCGGAACAGATGACACCCGACCATGCCCGTGCAGTGCTGAAAGCAATTGCGGAGTCAGAAAATCCACTGATACGAGCTTATCGCGCAATGCTTCAACACATGGGGAGGCTTTACAGGCTTCGCAGTGGCGGCCGGGGAAGCGAATAGGAGCGCCAAAGCGTGACCGACAATATCCGCGCTGAGCAGTGCAAGGAGTGGACTCTTCTTTATGACGCGATCGGAGCAATACTGCGGCAGTTTGGAAACGAAGACGATGGTGGTGAGTGGAAGGACTATTTGCTCGTTGATGACAATTTGGGTCTCTGGCAGCACAGGATCGAGACGAGCAATCCGGAAATGGTAAGACCGGCTGTGGTCAAGCTGCTGCAGAAATCGCTGATCGGCTATCCGAACTGGGAGATTGTGATTGCGGCCGGCAATCTTGGTGGGCTCGTCATTCGTGACGACGAAATCATCGACGGTCTACGGCGAGAAAATCTTCCGAAGGAGTTTCAAACGATCGAGTATGAGGGAAGCCGGCCGCAAGGATCGCTATTTGGCGATATTACATACTCGGGTGGCAAATCCTTTTAGTCTGTCGGAGTTGCTGCTCTCTGCGTATCCTCTCAGCTTGCGTAACGCGAATCACCAATAAAAGGCGCGTCGTCGGATGACAATGACGTGACCCTTGATGTGACGACGGTGGACTGCAATGCAATCGCCCAGGTGCTGTCACACCGAACGCTTGTGGCGGAAGCGCGGCGACTCGGTTGTGAGCGCTCGCGAGTGGCGCCTGTGCTGCGCGAGAAGAATCTACTGCCAACGAATGACGGATGAGAAAGAGAGTTTCTTCCAGCGCGCGGGCGAAGCTGGAAACCGTAACTGGGATTTGAACTCAGGGCGTATTGAACAAGTGGATTGCGTGCATACAGCCCCGCGGTCAAACGCCCAACGCCGCCGCGATCTCGTCGACCGCGACCGCCGGCGACATCCGTCCCTCGGCGACCGCGGCCTCGATGCGCGGAAGCTTCGCCTTGAGACCGGAGTCCGATCGCAGCCGCGCGAACACGCGATCCTCCAGCATCGCCCACATCCATTTCACCTGCTGCTCGCGCCGGCGCGCGTCGAGCTCGCCGGACTTGCTCATGCGCGTCGCGGTGGTCGAGCACGGTCGTCCACAGCTCGGCGATGCCGTTGCCGGTCAGCGCCGAATAGGTCACGACCGGCGGCGACCAGGTCGCCGAGCGCGGGGAGAGAATATGCAGCGCCGCGCGATATTCGGCGGCGGCCGCCTTGGCGCGCTTGAGGTTGTCGCCGTCGGCCTTGTTGATCGCGATCATATCGGCGATCTCGACCACGCCCTTCTTGAGGCCTTGCAACTCGTCGCCGGCGCCGGGCAGCATCAAGCACCAGAAAGAAGTCGGTCATGTCGGCGACCATGGTCTCGGACTGGCCGGTGCCGATGGTCTCGACCAGCACCACGTCGTAGCCCGCCGCCTCGCAGATCAGCATCGACTCGCGTGTCTTCGCCGCGACGCCGCCCAGCGTGCCGGAGGACGGGGAGGGGCGCACGAAGGCATTGGAGTCGGTGCCGAGGCGCGCCATGCGCGTCTTGTCTGCTAGAATCGAGCCGCCGGTGCGTGCCGAGGACGGGTCGACGGCGAGGACGGCGACCTTGTGGCCCTTGCCGGTGAGGAACGTGCCGAGCGCATCGATGGTGGTGGACTTGCCTACGCCCGGCACGCCAGTGATGCCGACACGGACCGCCTTGCCGGTCGCGGGCAGGAGATCCTGCACCAGCCGCCGCGCCGCCTTCTGGTGATCGGTGCGCCGGCTCTCGACCAGGGTGATGGCGCGGGCGATGACCGCGCGCTCGCCGGCGCGGATGCCGCGCGCGAGATTCGCCAGGTCGGGGGTTACCGGGTTCCGCGCAGACATAAATTTGCCCCAGATCGGCACGCGCGGGTAGCGGTGCGGACGCGTCCGCCGTTTCCTGTCCGGCGCGCATTTTCTATCGATTTCAAATGGTTGGCTCGCTGGTAAATGAGGTCATCCCAACTGGTTAACAGCTCCTGAACTTTTCTCGCCGCAAAGCACAACGTGGGGCTAGTATAGCCCTCGGATGGGGTCGGGGAGGGAAGTATGCGTCGTCCTGCGCGCGCATTCGCTTGCGCCACCACCATTCTATTCGCCAGCCTTGCCATCACTTCAAGTCTTGCGGTCAGCTCGGCTTCTGCCGCCGATCTGATCTGGGAGGTCGAGAACCCGTTCCGGTTCTTCAAGCCGACCAAATCGTTCGCGCTGCATGAGGCCGCCTTCAACGCGGCGCGCGGCGACCCCGCGACCCCGCTGCCGGCGGACATCATCTGGCGGACCGAGCGGGCGCTCAACAATCCCGATTGCAAGGATGCCTCGACGCCCGACCGCTGCGCGGCAACGGCGGGCAAGCGCTATCAGCAATCGCGGATGGGCTGGGCGGCGCAGACGGTGGGCGAGACCTGCTACGACAGCAACGGGCGTCCGCGCCGCTACGCGACGGTCTGCGAACGCAAATATTCCTGGGGCACTGCGAAAGAGGACTACGTGCTGCCGGAGGCGCACACGGTCGCGATCCGGCTTGCCCCCGAGCAGCTCGCCGGCGTCGCCGGCGACTGCGTCTGGAGCTGGCAGCCGCGCAAAGCCGGCGGCAAGCCTGAAAGCAAGAAGATCGCCTGCAAGGACAAGCTCACCATCGCGCGCGTGCCCTACGCGCTCGAGCGCGCCCATTCCGGCGTCTCGGTGACGGTCAAGCTGCCCGACGGCCGCGAGCTCGCCGAGCGGGACGTGGTGGTCGAGGATCTCTTCATCGTGGCGCTCGGCGATTCGTTCGCCTCAGGTGAAAGCAATCCCGACAAGCCCGTTCAGTTCAGCGCCGACCGCCAGATGGTCTACGATCCGACCCTGGTGCGCGAGAGCGTCGCGACCAGGGGGGTGACGAAGGGCGCCCCGCCACCGAGCTACGGCCTCGCTTCCGGCGACGACCAGTACGATCCGAAGGTTTTGCCGCGGCGGCTCCTGGACGACGAGGCGGCCGAGCGCTTCTACCCGCTCGGCTCGCGCGAATTCCGCGCCGCGTTCGAGAAGGCGGCGGCGCGCTGGCTCAGCCGCGACTGCCACCGCTCGCAATACGGCTATCCGTTCCGGGTGGCGATCGAGCTCGCGCTCGAGAACCGCCATCGCTCCGTCACGCTCACGAGCCTTGCCTGCTCGGGCGCGGAGGTGACGGCGGGCCTGTTCCTGGACATGGATCCGCGCGAAGGGGCGGCGGAGATTCCCGGCGGCAAGGTACGCGCCCAGCTCGACCAGCTCAGCGATCTCATCTGCCGCGGCGCCCGCTCGCAGACCGCGAGCTACACGCTGCCGATCTTCTCGCACGGCAGCAAGCAGGTTTCGGTAGCAGCGGGTCAGCAAGACCTGGTGCCCGCCGCAATTGCGCAAGCGTCCGATCGACGTCGCGCTGCTGTCGATCGGCGGCAACGACGTGGGCTTCGGCGCGCTCGCGGCCTACGCCCTGACCGAGAACGTCGCCGATCTCGCGCCGATCGCCGGCCTCGCCGGCGGCTCCATGCGCTTCGGGCCGGACGTCTCGCGCGTCTATCTCGAGGTGCTGGACGAGCGCCTGAAGGCGGTCAAGGACGCGTTGCACGAGGGCTTCGGCGTGCCGCCCGCGCGCGTGGTGCAGTCGTCCTACGAGCCGATCCAGTACGACGAGACCGGCGCGCTCTGCGGCTCCAATCCGACGCTCGGCATGGACGTGCATCCCGGCCTCAAGCTCGGCCGCCAGCGCCTGGCGGAGACCGCGGATTTCCTGAAAGACTTCCTCGGGCGGCTCGAATGCATCGCCGGCGGCAAGAGCCGCGCAGGATGCCCGGCCAATCTCGCGACCGGCCCCGGCACCGGCTTCACGCTGGTGACCGAGCACATCCCCGAGTTCAACAAGCGCGGGCTGTGCGCCCGCGATCCCAAGCGGGCACTCGCCGACGGCATCAACATGCGGATTCCGCGCAAGACGGCGGGCGGGGACGTGTTCAAGCCCTATTCGCCGGCAGCGACGCTGCCCTATGCCCACCACTGGCGGCTGTTCCGCACGCCGAACGACGCCTTCCTCGATGGCCAACACGCATCGCGAAGGCACTCCGCTGTTCGACATCCTGCAGCCGGCCTATGCCGGCCTCTACAGCGGGGCGATCCATCCGACCGCCGAGGCGCACGCCATCGTCGCCGACCACGTCGTGCGCCACGTGCGCAAGATCGTGGACAAGCCGGAGGCGAAGCAGGGCGTGGCCGAGAGCAAGGCGCACTGAGCCGGGCAAGTCACTTGCGCGGTGCGCGGATTATCCGCGCACCGGCTTGGAGACCGGGCCGCCGAGATCCTGATCTGCTCGTCCGTTTCGCCGGTCGCGGATGTCGCGCGACCCGTCGTTTGCTACTATATTCGACCGGAGAACCGGTCGACGCGCCATGAATATTGCATTTGCCCGCGCAGACTGACGATCTTCCGCCCCGCCGTGTATTCACGGTCGAGGACGTTCGTCGCATGGTCGAGATCGGAGTGATCGCGAGAATGAAAGAGTTCGAGTTGATCAGGGGGGGACCTCGTCGTGATGGCGGCGAAAGGTTATGCTCACGAAATCGTCAAGAAGGCGCTGGTCAGGGCAGTGGTCTCGCGGTGCCCGTCGGATGACGTCGATATCGGCGTCGAAATGACAGTTCAGTTCCCTGAGGATATCCTGCTTGAGCCCGATATTGCAGCTGTTTCCGCAGTCATCGATCTGAAGAAATCGGAGCCGGATTCGTCGCCGCGATCGAGGCGCGTGCATGCTCGCGATCGAGGTGGCAGCCTCAAGTCTCGCTTACGACAAGGAGCCTGAAAGTCTCGGCTTTACGCGAGTCTCGGTGTTCACGAGTTTTGGGTCGTGGATGCCAATGAGCGCATCACCTGGGTGCACACGGGTCCATCGGATCGAGGCTGGTCGTCGATTGTCGAACGCGGCTCCGAATGAGACGTTGACAACACCCGCGTTGCCGAACTTTTCGATGCGGTTGAGCGATAGTCTCCGCGCCTGCCGACACCGCGCCGCGCTCACGTCGCGCAGAGCTTCATCTTGTCGAGCGCGTCGCGCGACGGTCCCGACCGGAACGCCTCGCAGACCGGGCGGGCGACGGCTCTGGCCTCGTCCATCCGGTCCTTGGCGAGCACGAGAGCGAGCGTCGTCCGCAGCGCCATCGCAAGCTCGGGCATGAACAAGGTCCGCCACAGATGTTCCTCCGCCAGGCCGGCGCGCAATTCGCGTTCGGCGCCGGCCACATCCTGCGTCTCCAGCAAGACGCGGGCGCGGATCAGGTGGCCGCGCGGGTCGCGCGGGTAGCGCTCGACCAGGTCGGCGGACTGCGCCTTCGCCACCTCATCCGATTGCGGTATCTGTGCCTGCGGAATGAGCTCGGCAGCGAGCAGCGCGACGGGATAGCCGCGGATCGCCGGCAGCACCGGATAGGCGAACGCCACGAGCCCGACGAGCGCTGCGACGGCCGCGACGCCGCGCCATCGCGGGCGCGGTTCGTCGTCCGGCCAAATCTTGAGCAGGAGAAAGGCCAGGGCCGCTCCCGCGATCGCGCCGCCGAAATGCGCGGCATAATCGACCCGCTGCCCCTTGAATACCGACGCCAGCGGCAGGAGCGACGGCAGCAGCACATAGATTGCAGCCATTTGCAGTCCGGTCCGGTCGGCGCCGGACGGAAAGCGGAAGCTCGCCACCAACATTGCGGCGAACAGCCCCATGACCGCGCCGGACGCGCCGACCGAGACGAGCGAGTCGGGATTGAGCGCCAGCGACAGCAACGAGCCGCCGAGCGCTCCGGCCAGGAAGATGGTCGCGAACCACGCACGGCCGACGAAGCCCTCGAGGATGCTGCCGGCGAGATAGAGCGCGACGCCGTTGAGGGCCAGATGGAAGGCGTCCGCGTGCAGAAGCGGCGCGGAAAACAGCCGGTACCACTCGCCGGATTGAATCACCAAGAGCCGACTCAGCCCGCCGAAGGTGACCAGGGTGGAGATCGTGGGCTGCAACGCCTTGGTCCATTCCCCGATCCCGAACGCCAGCTCGGCGGCGAACACGCCGATCAGCACGGCAATGAGCGCCCCGGTCAACCAGGGAAAGCCCGGGTCTGCGACGGCGACGTCGCGCGGCTGCAACGCGGCGTCGGACTCGCGCGGCGACCTCAGCAGCTTTTCGATGACGCCCTTGAGGGAGAGCAATCCCCCGAAGCGCGCATTGGTCCACACGGTGGTTGACGCCGTATCGACGATCCAGGCGGACGGAACGACCTTGGCGAACAGCGAGGATCGCTTGAACGGCTTGAGCCGCTCGCGCTGATCGCCGGACGCGGGGCCGACCTCGAAGATCTGGATTATCACCGGCATCTTGTTGAAGTTTACCTTGCCGGTGTATTTGAGGCAGGCCTGCCCGATATCCTCCACCGTCTGCCGCGATAGATCGAACGTCTTGCCTGGATGGGTCTCGCGATCGATCATGCAGGCTATCGTGAGCGCGAAACCGTCATGACGCGAGAGAACGATGTCGCAGTGCTCGGCGAGTTCGTCCGCCTCCGGCGCCGCGCCGACCGTGAATCCCCTGTTGGCGATGAATTGCCTGGCGAGATAGACGCAGAACGTGTCGCGCACTTCCGCGGCGGCGTCGCTCGCCGGCGCCGGGCCTGACTCTAACGCGGACATGGGCGTGCTTCCCCGAAACGCGGATGGCCCAACCATAAGCGGGGATCTCGTGTCGTAAAGATGTCGGCGGGCGGCGGAAGAGGATACTACTCGGCCGCCTCTTTGCCGTGCCCGAGCCGGCGGTTGAGCTTCTTGATCAGATCTTCCGCCGCTTCCGCGATCACGGTACCGGGCGGGAAGATCGCGTCCGCGCCGGCGCGTTCGAGCTCGCCGTAGTCCTGCGGCGGCACCACGCCGCCGACCACGATCATGATGTCATCGCGGCCCTTCTTTCACTAGCGCCGCCTTGAGCTCCGGCACCAAGGTGAGATGCGCGGCGGCGAGCGAGGACACGCCGAGCACGTGGACGTCGTTCTCCACCGCCTGGCGCGCAGCTTCGTCAGGCGTCGCGAACAAGGGGCCGATGTCGACGTCGAAGCCGAGATCGGCGAAGGCGGTCGCGATCACCTTCTGCCCGCGGTCGTGGCCGTCCTGGCCGATCTTGGCCACCAGGATGCGCGGCCTGCGGCCTTCATTGGCCTCGAACTCGCTGACGAGCTTCTGCACGCGCGCGACGGCTTCCGACATGGCGCCGACCTCCCGCTTGTAGACGCCGGTGATCGCCTTGATCTCCGCCCGGTGGCGGCCGTAGACCTGCTCCAGCGCCGACGAGATTTCGCCCACCGTCGCCTTGGCGCGCGCGGCGTCGATCGCGAGCGCGAGCAGGTTGCCGTTGCCGCCGGCGGCGTTGCGCGTGAGCGCCGACAGTGCGTCGGCGACCGCCTTGGGGTCGCGCTCGCGCTTGAGGCGCGTAAGCTTGTCGATCTGCAGATTGTCGCACTGCCGCGTTGTCGACCTTGAGCAGGCTGACCGCGGCTTCCCGCTCGGGGCGGTACTTGTTGACGCCGATCACCGCCTGCTGGCCGGCATCGATGCGCGCCTGCGTCTTCGCCGAGGCTTCCTCGATGCGCAGCTTCGGCAGGCTCGCCTCGATCGCCTTGGCCATGCCGCCCATCTCCTCGACCTCGCGGATGTGGCCCCAGGCGGTCCTGGCGAGCTCGTAGGTCAGCCGCTCGACATAGAACGAGCCGCCCCACGGATCGACCATGCGGGTCGTGCCGCTTTCCTGCTGCAGAACGATCTGCGTGTTGCGGGCGATGCGCGCGGAGAAGTCGGTCGGCAGCGCGAGCGCCTCGTCGAGCGCGTTGGTGTGGAGCGACTGGGTGTGCCCCTGCGTCGCCGCCATCGCCTCGATCGCCGTGCGCACCACGTTGTTGAACACGTCCTGCGCGGCGAGCGACCAGCCCGACGTCTGGCAATGGGTGCGCAGCGAGAGCGAGCGCGGGTCCTTCGGATTGAACTCCTTCATCAGCTTCGCCCAGAGCAGGCGCGCCGCCCGCATCTTGGCGACCTCCATGAAGAAGTTCATGCCGATCGCCCAGAAGAACGACACGCGCGGCGCAAAACGATCGACGTCGAGCCCGGCCTTGAGGCCGGCGCGCACATATTCGATGCCGTCGGCGAGCGTATAGGCGAGCTCGAGGTCCTGCGTCGCGCCCGCCTCCTGCATGTGATAGCCGGAGATCGAGATCGAGTTGAACTTCGGCATGTGCGCCGCGGTGATAGGCGAAGATGTCGGAGATGATGCGCAGCGACGGCTCCGGCGGATAGATATAGGTGTTGCGCACCATGAATTCTTTGAGGATGTCGTTCTGGATCGTGCCGGAGAGCTTTTCCGGCTTCACGCCCTGCTCCTCGGCGGCGACGATGTAGAGCGCGAGCACGGGCAGCACCGCGCCGTTCATGGTCATCGACACCGACATCTGGTCGAGCGGGATGCCGGCGAACAGCGTGCGCATGTCGTAGATGGAATTGATCGCGACGCCGGCCATGCCGACGTCGCCGCCGACGCGCGGGTGATCCGAGTCGTAGCCGCGGTGGGTGGCGAGATCGAAGGCGACCGAGAGGCCCTTCTGCCCGGCGGCGAGATTGCGCCGGTAGAAGGCGTTGGAATCCTCCGCCGTGGAGAAGCCGGCATATTGCCGGATGGTCCAGGGCTGCGTGACGTACATCGCGGGGTAGGGGCCGCGCAGATAGGGCGCGATGCCGGGATAGGTGTCGAGGAAGTCGAGCCCCGCGACGTCGTCCGGCCCATAGACCGGCTTCACCGCGATGCCTTCGGGCGTGAGCCAGGGGGCGGCCGCGGCGGCGGCGGCCGCAATGGGTCCTTCGGCGAACTCGACCTTGGCGAAATCCGGAATCCGAGCCATCGGCCTTACCGCAGTGTGGGTCCGGCGCATACTATCATGCACTGCAGCAAGGTCGAAATGTCACTTTGGCGCTCGGGAAGCGTCTGCAATAGGGCCATCTTTTCCGGCGACGAGAGCCGCCCCGGAAATCTTCAGCAGCCTGCTTGCGCGATCCTCAGCCGCGACCACCGACAACGAGCGCTGCCGCCCGCTGGGCGCCGCTCGCGCCCTTCATCGATGCGGAGGCGCAGCTCGGCCATTGGGCGGGCAAGCGGCCGACGACGGCCTTCTGCTACGAGTTTCTTCGCTTCGGCGTGAAGCAGGGATGGGCCTGCCTGTTCGGCGGGGCGATGGTGGCGCTGCTCGTCGGTACGCATCTGTGGTATCCGCGCGGGGCGGCGCTGGCGCGCTACGATTTTCTCTTTCTCGCCGCGCTCGCGATCCAGATCGGTATGCTGGCGTTCAAGTTGGAGACGCTGGAGGAGGCCAAGGTCATTCTCCTGTTCCACGTCGTCGGCACGATCATGGAAATATTCAAGACCGGCGTCGGCTCCTGGATCTATCCCGAACCGGCGTTCTTCCGCATCGCCGGCGTGCCGCTGTTCTCCGGATTCATGTATGCGTCGATCGGCAGCTACATCGCGCGCTGCTGGCGGCTGTTCGATTTTCGCTTCACGCGGCATCCGCCGCTGTGGTCGGTCTACCTGCTCGGCGCGGCGATCTACGTGAATTTCTACGCGCACCATTACACGCTCGACATCCGCTATCGCCTTGTTCGCGGCGATCGCGCTGCTGTTCGGGAGGACATGGATCTACTACAAGATTTGGCGCGTGCACCGGCGCATGCCGTTGTTGCTCGGCCTGTTCCTCGTCGCCCTGTTCGTCTGGATCGCCGAGAACCTCGGCACCGTCACCAAGACCTGGCTCTATCCGCACCAGATGGCGGGATGGTCGGCGGTATCGCTCGGCAAGCTCGGCTCTTGGTTCCTGCTGCTCATCATCAGCTATGCCCTGGTTGCTGCCGTGAATCGACCCGAGCCAATGAGCGACACGGCGGGCGAACCTGCGGACGGTCATCCGGCCCACCGAACATCCCACTGAAAGCGTGATTTGTCCCATGGTGGGCACGGTGTCGCCTGCGACAGCCGCACAATTGACGGGACCGGAGGCGTCGCTACCATCAACCCAAAATTGGTACCGGCCTTAGCGGTCGCGCACGACCGGAACGGCCGGCAAGTCGATCAATCGTCCAGGGAGGACTTCGACATGCTGACGTCTCGCCGAACATTCCTGAAGACCACGCTCGCAACATCGATGGCGGCGGGCGTCCCATGGCACGAGGCACTCGCCCAGGAGGAGCTGAAGCTGCACAGCTTCGTTCCGCCCACGCACGTGATCTGGACCGACGTCATCACCCCGTGGAGCCAGGACGTCGCCCGGCTGAGCAACAACAAGCTCACGGTGCGGCTGTTCCCGGCCATGCAGCTCGGCGGCCGGCCGCCGGAGCTTTATCGCCAGGTTGTGCAGGGGATCACCGACGCCACCTTCACGCTGCCGGGCTACACGTCGGCGGACTTCCCCATGATGGCGCTCACGGAGCTCCCCGGCACGGCCAACAATGCCGACGACGGCACGCGCAAGCTCTGGGCCAACTTCGACAAGTTCCTGGCGCGCGAATACAAGGACACCAAGGTGCTGATGCTGTGGAACTCGGACACGGCCAGCCTGATGAGCAAGAACAAGCCGATCCGCACGCTCGAGGATCTCAAGGGCATGAAGATCCGCACGCCCTCGGCCGCGCAGTCGGCGCAGCTCGAGGCGCTGGGAGCCACTCCGATCGACATGCCGGTCACGCAAATCTACAACAACCTCGATCGCGGCGTGATCGACGCGACCATGATCCCGATGTCGGCGGCGCTCGACTTCAAGCTCATCGAGGTGGCGAAGTATTTTACGGTCGACGCCCCGCTCGGCCGCTCGCCGTTCCTGGTGGCCCTGAACAAGGCCCGCTACGACAAGCTGCCGGCCGATCTCAGGAAGGTGATCGACGATACCACCGGACTGCAGCTCAGCCTCAAAGGGGCGGCGACCTACGACAAGAAGAACAACGAATCGCTCGAAGCCGCCAAGAAGAGCCGTGAGGTCATCGTGCTGTCGGCGCAGGAGCGGGCGCGCTGGGTCAACGCGTTCAAGCCGATGATCGCCCGTAAGGTCGACGAAGGCGAGAAGGCCGGCCTGCCGGCGCGCGGTCTGGTCGGCGCCTACGGGCTGCTCAGCTAGCCTACAGTTTGCGGGCCAGCGCAGGGGGCGGACTTGGAAGAGTTGGGGACTACCGAAGCGCCGTCGGGACTCTTCGGCCGCTTTCTGCGCGCCCTGGCGCTCGTCGGCGGCTGGGTGCTGATGCTGCTGATGGGCTACACGGTCCTCGACGTCGTGCTCCGTTACGTCTTCAACCGGCCGTTCAGCGGCTCGCTCGAGCTCACCGAGTTCGCGATGTCTGTCATCGTTTTCCTCGGCATCGCCTATTGCGGTTGGACCGGCGGGCATGTTGCCGTCGATATCCTGGAGCGCCCGCTCGAAGACCCGCGGCTGCGCTTTGTCCCGGTGCTGCTGACGCTCGTGAGCGCGATCCTGTTCTTCGCCATGGCATGGCTCGGTGCGGTCGAGGCGCTCACCTCGATGCACCGCATCAGCAACATGATGCGCTGGCCGCATTGGCCGTTCCAGCTCACGGTCGCGTTGGGCGCGGCGATGTACGGGCTCGTGCTGCTCATCCAGTCGATCCAGATGCTTCGGCGCAAGGGCTGAGGACGCGACACATGTCCCGCGGTGACATCATCGGCTTGATCGGCATCGCGGTCTTGCTGCTGCTCATGGCGCTGCGCATGCCGATCGGCGTCGCCATGCTGCTGGTCGGTATCGTCGGATTCGGGGTGCTCAACGGCTTCAGCGCCGCGCTCGCGGCGCTCGGGACCTATCCTTATCAATATGCCGCGGTCTACGACTTCGCCGTCATTCCATTGTTCGTGCTGATGGGGAATCTCGGATCGGTGTCCGGGATGGCGCGCGACCTCTATTCCGCCGCCTATTCGTGGATCGGCCATGTGCGCGGCGGGCTCGCCCATGCCACGATTCTCGCCTGCGCCGGCTTTGCCGCCGTCTCCGGCTCGAGCGTCGCCTCGGCGGTGACCATGGGCAAGGTCTGCCTGCCCGAGATGCGGCATTACAAATACAGCCACCGCCTGTCCACCGGCGTGATCGCCGCCGGCGGCACGCTCGGGATACTGATCCCGCCGAGCACGGCGTTCGTCATCTACGGCCTGCTCACCGAGCAGTCGATCGGCCGGCTGCTGCTGGCCGGCATCCTGCCGGGCCTGCTGCTCACCGGCATCTTCATGATCACCGTCGCGATCTGGATGTACTTTCGCCCGGACTACGGTCCGCCCGGGCCGCGGGTGGGCTGGAGCGAGCGCAAGGCCAGCCTAGTCCGCGCCGGCCCGATGCTGAGCATCGTGCTGGTGAGCATCGGCGGCATCTATGTCGGCATATTCACGCCCTCCGAAGCGGCGGCAATCGGCGCGGCCCTGGCATTCGGCTACGCGCTGTGGCGCCGTTCGCTCGGCGGCGGCAAGTTGTCCAACGTCCTGGTAGAGACCGTCAGCACCACCGCGCTGGTGTTCCTGATCCTGATCGGCGCGCTGGTGTTCGGGCCGTTCCTGGCGCTCAGCGGCCTGCCGGAGCACATCGCCCAGACGCTCGCGGGCCTGCAGGTGCCGCGCGTGGTCATCCTGATCATGATCCTCGCGGTCTACATCCTCCTCGGCACCTTCCTCGAGGGGTTCTCGATGCTGGTGCTGACATTGCCGATCGTCATTCCGATCATGATCGCGCTGCAATACGACCTGATCTGGTTCGGCGTGATCATGGTGATCGTGCTGGAGATGGGCCTGATCGACCCGCCGGTCGGCATCAACGTGTTCATCGTGAAAGGGCTGGTGCCCGATGTCCCGATGACCGAGATCTTCGCCGGCATCCTGCCGTTCTGGCTGGCGATGATCGTCTGTATCGCGATCCTGATCGTTTTTCCCGAAATCGCGCTGATCATCCCGAACACGATGATCAGGTGACTCGGGTTGCGGCTAAATGTTCAGGATTCGATGCGCCGCAACGAGCATCGCCAGCACGTCGCATCCCGCAAAGATGAACGCCGCGACACCGGCGTCGCGCAGCGCCGCCTCGGCCTCCCCGGGGCGGCCGGCGAGATAGAGGTGGCCGCAACCGGCCGCGGCCAGCGCCCGGGCGGCGTCGGTGGCCTCTTTCGCATAGACCTCGTCCGACGAGCACAGACAGGCGAGCTTTGCGCCTGAAGCCTTGAATGCCTTGATCATCGCGTCGCGGCTTGCAAAGCCGTCGTTGGTCACCGCCTCGATGCCGCCGGCTTCGAAGAAATTCTTGGCAAAGGTGGCGCGCGCCGTGAAGTCGGCGAGCTTGCCGAGATTGGCGAGGAAGATTTTCGGCCGCGCGCCGGTCCGCGCCAGCACGCGGTCGGAGGCGTCGCGCAATCGCTCGAACGGTTCGGCGAGCCGTACGGATGGCAGCGGCTCGAACTTGAGCACGGCCGGGTAGGGCGCCACTGCCACGGGTGGAATGTCGAGCACCGCCACCGAGGCTTCCGCAAGGTCGGGGAAATTGCTGGTGCCGGTGAGCGCATCCTTGCGCCGCGCCACGGCCGTCTCGTGCTCGGCGCGTACGGCGGCTACTTGTTTCTGGATCAGGCCTTGCTCGAGCGCGGCCCAGGCGCCACCGGTCCGCTCGATCTCCTGGAACTGCGCCCAGGCAGCGCGGCAGAGCTTTTCGGTCAGATCCTCGATGCCGCCCGCGCCGGCGGCGGGATCGGCCACCTTGGCGAGGTTCGACTCCTCGAGCAGTACGAGCTGCGTATTGCGGCCTGTCCGGCGCGCGAAGCGGTCGGGCAAGCCCTGCGCCGACGTGAACGGCAGCACCGTGATCGCATCGGCACCGCCGAAGCCGGCGGACGCGACCGCAATCGTCGCCCGCAGCATGTTCACGTATGGGTCGCGTCTGGTCAGCATCCGCCAGGCGGTCTCGGCCGCGACCCATGCGGGCGCCGGAACGAGGCCGCAGGCCTCCTCCACGCGCGCCCAGAGCTTGCGCAACGCGCGAAACTTGGCGACGGTCAGGAACTGGTCGGCATCGGCGACGAGGCGGAAATAGATCATGCCGCGCGCGTCATCGAGCGTCATCCCGCCCGCTTCGAGCGTGCGCAGATATTCGACCGCCACCGCCAGCACATAGGCGAGCTCCTGCGCCTCCGAGCCGCCGGCATTGTGGATGACGCGCCCGTCAACCGCCGCGAACGGCCCGCGAAAACCTTGGCGACTCAAGTCGGCGATCACGGCATTGAAGATCGGCGCAATGCCGCTCCAGGGGAGCGGGCTGCCGCCGCCGACCGCCGCCGCGCCGATCGGATCGAACCCGAAGCGGACATTGGTGGCAGCGGGCGCGATGCCCCGGCGCTTCACCAGCGCGGCGAGGAGGGCGCCGGCGTCCTTGGTCTGCGGGCTGAGATCGAGGTCGATGGCGATGCCGGCATCGAGGTAGACGCCGTCGAGCGTGCGCGAGATCGTCGCCTCGTCGGCGCCGACACCGTAGCCGTACGCGCCGACGGCGCCGGCGAAGACGAGCGAAAGCCCGGTCGCGCCGTTCTCGAGATCGTGCAGCGCCTCGGCGTTGGCCGCCGCCGGATCGGGGTGGTCGACGCGTTGCATGACGGTCCAGGCCATGCCTGGTGCGCGCCCCGCGACCGGTTGCGCCTGCGCCTTCCGCTCATACAGCGGCTGGATCGCGAGTCCGTCATAGGTCTTGGCCACGAGGCGCTTGTCGAACGGCGCGCCTTTGAGCACGCCGTCCACCAGCTTGCGCCATTGCTCACCCGTGGCAGCCGGAAACTCGGCAGCCAGCGGCAGATCGTCGGTGGGGGGCTCGGTCATGGTCACAAAATGCGTCACAAAATGCGGCGGTGCAAACGGTTGGTGCAAATGGTAGGCCAACCGCATGCCGGCCGCGCTTACCGCCGCGGCGCCAGCTTTTCGATATCCTTGGCTTCCACCCGCGCCAGGGCATCGCAAACCCTGAAGCCGCCGATGACACGCTCCGGCGCGATCTCCGCCAAGGGCACCAGCACGAAGGCGCGCTCGAACAGCCGCGGGTGCGGCAGCGTCAGCTCCGGCGTGTCCAGAGCGACGTCGTCATAGGCGATGATATCGATATCGACTGGACGCGGGCCCCAGCGGCGTTCCTTGGCGCGCTCGCGCCCGAGCGCGTGCTCGACCGCCTGCGCGCGTGCCAGCAGCGCATGCGGCGTCAGCTCGGTTTCGATCGCGATCGCGAGGTTGACGAACGGCGGCTGATCCTCGACACCCCAGGGTGGGGTGCGATAGTCCGAGGAGCGGGCGAGGAGGCGCACCTCCCTGCCATCGCAGAACGCGGTCACCGCGCGATCGAGGGTCTCGCGGACGTCGCCGAGATTGCCGCCGAGCGCAACCAGCGCTTCAGGCATTTTTCTTGCGGGCGCGGGTGATGGTGACCCCGACATCGGCAAAGGTCGCGGCGATCGGCGCGTGTGGCTTGTGCACGGTCACCCGCACGCTCATCGACGTGGGGAAGCGGTCGAGCACGGCTTCGGCGACCGCCCCGGCCGCCGCCTCGACCAGCCGATACCGGCGAGCGCAGAACGCGTTGCTCGCGACCTCGACCACCTGGTCGTAACCCACCGTGTCCGCGAGCTTGTCGGAGCGCGAGGCCTCGGTCAGATCGATGTCGAGCACGAGATCGAGCCGAAGGTCTGTCCGACCTTGGCCTCGTGCTGCATCACGCCGTGATAGGCGTGCAGCGCCAGTCCCGTCACGAATACGGTATCGGTCATCGGGCGCTCCGGATGGCGGCATCGACGCGCAGCGCCTGCACGGTCTCGGCGACGTCATGGGTGCGGATGATGGCGGCGCCGCCTGCCACGCCGAGGAGATGCGCGGCGATCGATCCGCCCAGGCGCCGGTCGGGCGGGGCGGGCGACACCTTGTCGATGAAGCGCTTGCGCGAGGCGCCGAGCAGCAGCGGCAGGCCGAACGACGTGAGCTCGCCGAGCCGCGCGATGGCGATGAGGCTCTGCTCCGGCGTCTTGCCGAAGCCGATGCCGGGATCGAGCACGATGTTCTCCCGCGCGATGCCGGCGCGCGCGGCGATCGCGAGCGAGCGCGAGAAGAACGCCGCGATATCGGCCATGATGTCGATCGCGGGATCGGCGGCCTCGCGGTTGTGCATGATGATGACCGGCACGGCGTGCTCGGCGACCACACGCGCGAGGCTCTCGTCGCGTTGCAGGCCCCACACGTCGTTGACGATTGCCGCGCCGCAGCCGAGCGCCCAGGCCGCGACCTCCGCCTTCATGGTGTCGATGGAGACCGGCAGGCCGAGCGCCACGACCGGCGGCAGGACGGGCGCAAGGCGGCGCATTTCCTCCTCGGGCCGGCACCGCGACCATGCCGCCATAGGGCCGCGTCGATTCCGCGCCGATGTCCAGAATATCGGCGCCTTCCGCGACCATCCGGCGGGCCTGCTCGATGGCGGTCGCAGGATCGAGGAAGCGGCCGCCGTCGGAAAATGAGTCCGGCGTGACGTTGAGAACGCCCATGACGATGGGCCGCCCCGGCGCGAGAAGGCGCGCAAGCGTGTTCTGCGATTGGTTCGCGTCGCGGGCGGAACCGGCAATGGGGCGCGCAAGCGTCATGGCCCGTCGCTTTGCGCCGGTCCCGGGAGCGGTGTCAAGCGCCGCGGCTGCTGCCGAGACTCACGATACGTGATCTTCTGGCGGGAGCTTGCGGGCGTGCTCGACCCAGCGGGTCACCAGCTTCTCGGAAGGAAGAAAGCGAACGAGTTTTCGCTTCTTGTTGGCGTCGGCCATGGCTTTGGCGAGCCGGGCCGGGTTGCGATATTGCAGTTCCTTCACGGTATCGACGCCGACCTCGCACAAGAGCCCGGCATATTCCTTGCCCATGCCCTTGATGCGCAGCTTGTCCGCGATATTGGCCCAGCGCAGGAGGCTTTTCTCGTCGAGGCTGGTCTTGCCGGCGAGCAGCTTGCGCCCCTTCGGGCTCTTCGCAGCCTCGAGCAGCTTCTCGGTTGTTCGGATCCCGGCGCATTTGAGCGCCTCGGCGTCATCCGCATCGATCTCTTCGATGTCGGTGATGGGGTAGGACATTGAATTCTCCCTGCTCCTGGCCAGCCGTGTCGCCGATCAAGCGTCAGACGAACTGGCCGAGGCCGGGAATCGCGCCGACGATCTCGCCGGCTGCCTCTTCCCCTGTTGTTGTGTCGCGTGCAGCGCCAAAGGTCTCAGGGCAAGCACCGCATCGTTCGGCCCTGCCTTCAGCAGAAAATGCAGAATCGTGCCGACGGCTTTCTCCGCGGCCGTGCGGTCGACGCCAGTACTGGCGACGAGACGTCCGATCAAATCGTCCATTTGCCCCTCACCAGCCCCGCACTCGCGGCAGGTTAACGATATAATAAGCTGGCGGACCTTGTGAAAACAAGCACCGACGAGAAAAGAGGCATCCCGTTGTGGCATTCGTGCATCAGGTGGTAGTCGCGTCGGAGATCGTTTCGCGAACGACATACGCGCACGCATGCCCACTCGCTACATGCTCGTGACGCGAGGATACATTATGACAGAGGCCGTGACTCGAATGATAGGGACCGTGGTCCCATGATCGGACGCGCCGCCGCGCCGCACTCGTTTCAGTCGTGGGCTGCGATGGTTGACCACGTCGGCGGGACGGCGACAATAGCCGCACGTTATCGGTAAGGAAGCACTGGCATGGCGGAACTCGACAAGGACGGCACGATCTTCGTCGGCAAGAGCGCGAAGCCCGAAGTGCTGACGCTTGCGCTCGCCAATCGCCACGGACTGGTCACCGGCGCGACCGGCACCGGCAAGACGGTGACGTTGCAGGTGCTGGCGGAGGGCCTGTCGCGCGCGGGCGTCTCGGTCTTCGCCGCCGACATCAAGGGCGATCTCTCCGGCATCTCCGAGGTGGGCGAAGCCAAGGAGGCGTTCGTCACCCGCGCCAAGAGCCTCGGCTTCGACTACGAGCCCGACCAGTTCCCGGTCGTGTTCTGGGATCTGTTCGGCGAGCAGGGCCATCCGGTTCGCGCCACCATCTCCGAGGTGGGGCCGCTGCTGCTGTCGCGGCTGATGGACCTCAACGAAGTCCAGGAGGGCGTGCTCAACATCTGCTTCCGCGTCGCCGACGAGCAGGGGCTGCTGATCCTCGACCTCAAGGATCTGCGCGCCATGCTCGGCTACATCTGCGGAGCATGCCGCCGAGCTCACCGTGCAATACGGCAACGTGTCGAAGCCGACCATCGGCACGATCCAGCGCCAGCTGCTGGTGCTGGAGAACCAGGGCGGCAGCCAAGTTCTTCAGCGAGCCGGCGCTGGCGCTGAAGGACTTCATCCGTACCGACCGCGACGGGCGCGGCTTCATCAACATTCTGGCCGCCGACAAGCTGATGGAGAACCCGCGGCTCTACGCGACCTTCCTGCTGTGGCTGCTCTCCGAGCTGTTCGAGGAGCTGCCCGAGGTCGGCGATCAGGCCAAGCCCAAGCTCGTGCTTCTTCTTCGACGAGGCGCATCTGCTTGTTCAACGATGCGCCGAAGGCGCTGCTGGACAAGATCGAGCAGGTGGTGCGGCTGATCCGCTCGAAGGGCGTCGGCGTCTATTTCGTCACGCAGAATCCGCTCGACGTGCCGGACAAGGTGCTGGCGCAGCTCGGCAACCGCGTGCAGCATGCGCTGCGCGCGTTCACCCCGCGCGACCAGAAGGCGGTGCGGGCGGCGGCGGAGACGTTCCGTCCCAATCCCAAGCTCGACACCGCCAAGGTGATCATGGAGCTCGGCAAGGGCGAGGCGCTGGTCTCGTTCCTCGAAGGCAACGGCACGCCGTCGATGGTGGAGCGCTGCATGGTGCGGCCGCCGTCGGCGCCGCGTCGGCCCGATCACGCCGGAGGAGCGCAAGGCGCTGATGGCGAAGAGCCCGGTCAAGGGCAAGTACGACCAGGCGGTCGATTCCGAATCCGCCTACGAGATCCTGCAGAAGCGCGTGCAGGAGACCGGCTCGACCGACGCGCCCCCCGCCGGGGACAGCCGCAGGGAGGGGAGGCCTCCGGCGGCCTCGGCGGTGTGCTGGGCGGCATCGGTGCGGTGCTCGGCGGTCTGCTCGGCACATCTCGTCCGCGCGGAACGCGGCTTTCGACCACGCAGGTGATCGCGCGCGAGGTCACGCGTTCGGTCACCAACCGCGTGGCGGGCCAGATCGCGGCCGACATCGGCAAGTCGATCGGCGGCAAGATGGGCAGCTCCGTCGGCCGCGCCATCGTGCGCGGCACGATGGGCGGCATCCTGCGGCGATGACCCTCCCTGCCGATGCATCTCTTCAATAACGCGAACGCCGGAGAGCGACTGCGATGAACCCGTCCCAAGCGCTGCCCGCCGTGCTCGAAAAAATCGACGCCGATCTCGACAAGAGCCTCGAGCGGCTGTTCGACTTCCTGCGCATCCAGTCGATCTCGACCGATCCGGCCTACAAGGACCAGTGCCGGGCCGCGGCCGAGCATGTCGCCAAGGACCTCTCGGGCATCGGCTTTGCGACCAGCGTGCGCCCGACCGGGGGCCATCCGATCGTGGTCGGCAAAGGCGGCAATGGCGCGGCGAACGGCAAGGCCCCGCACGTCCTGTTCTACGGCCATTACGACGTGCAGCCGGTCGATCCGCTCGATCTGTGGGAGACGCCGCCGTTTGCGCCGCGCATCGCCACGCTGCCCGACGGCCGCAAGATCATCGTCGCGCGCGGCGCCTGCGACGACAAGGGTCAGGTCATGACCTTCGTCGAGGCCTGTCGCGCCTTCAAGGCGGTCACCGGCGCAATTGCCGCTGCCGATCACCATGATGATCGAGGGCGAGGAGGAGTGCGGCTCGAACCACCTGTTCGGCTTCGTCAAGGACAATGCCGCCGAGCTCAAGGCCGACCTCGCGCTGGTCTGCGACACCAGCATGTGGGATCCCGACGACGCCGATGGTGACGACCTCGCTGCGCGGCCTCGTCTACGAGGAGGTGCGGCTCACCTGCGCCGACCGCGATCTGCATTCCGGCCTGTTCGGCGGCGCGGCGCAGAACCCGTTCCGCGTGCTGTCGCGCATCCTCGCCGCCATGCATGACGACAACGGCCGCGTCACCATTCCCGGCTTCTACGACGGCGTGAAGGAGCTGCCGCCCGACATCAAGGCCGATCTCGCAGGCGCTCAATCTCACGCCGGAGAACTTCCTCGGCCAGGTCGGGCTCAAGGTGCCGGCCGGCGAGAAGGACCGCCTGCTGATCGAGCAGATCGCCACCCGCCCGACCGCCGAGATCAACGGCATCATCGGCGGCTATACCGGCGAGGGGGCGAAGACCGTGATCCCGGGCCAGGCGACGGCGAAGGTCTCCTTCCGCCTGGTCGGCGCGCAGGACCCGGAGAAGATCCGCGATGCCTTCCGCGCCTTCGTGCGCGCGCGGCTGCCGGCCGACGCCAAGGTCGAGTTCCAGAGCTTCGCCGGCGCGCCGGCGATCGAGCTTCCCTTCGACAATCCGGCGCTCGCCAAGACCCGCGCCGCGCTCGCCGCCGAATGGGGCAAGAAGGCGCTCACGATCGGCGAGGGCGGCTCGATCCCGATCGTCGGCGACTTCAAGCGCGTGCTCGGCATGGACACGATCATGGTCGGCTTCGCGCTCGACGACGACCGCGTGCATTCGCCGAACGAGAAGTACGACCTCACCTCGTTCCACAAGGGCACGCGCAGCTGGGCGCGGATATTGGCGGCGCTGGCGGAGTGAGCCGCGGCGCACAACCTTCAGGAACCACCCACCATCGCCGTGAGTTATCCTCCAAAGCAATGGAGGAACGAATGGTCGCACCAGTGACGATCAAGGAACATATGGAAGTTCTGGGCTCCGACGGCGTGCATGTCGGGACCGTGGATCACCTGGAAGGCAGGGACCAGGTCAAGCTGACCAAGGACGACCCGGATGCCGGCGGCGAGCACCATTTCATTCCGCTCGCCTGGGTCGATCACGTCGATGAGCACGTCCATCTCAAGCAATCCGGCGCCGAGGCGAAGGCGCGCTGGAAGACCCACTGACGAAAACTTAGAGCCAGATGCGATCGACCCCGCGATATGATCGCGGGGTCGATCGTTTGTCGGCTGACGCTCAGATCGCCTTGTACAGCCGCTCGTCGTAGAGCGCGCCGCTCATCGGCGTGAGCTGGTCGCGGAATTTCTTGGTGTCGGTTGCCGTGATGTGGGCGTCGTACGCACTCTGGCCCTTCCAGATTTCCACCACCGTGAAATGATTGGGCCGGCTGCCCTGCTGGAAGATGTCGAAGCGCACCGAACCCGGCTCCTTGCGGCTCGCCGCGACCAGTGACTTGAGCGCCACGATGCAATCGTCCTTCTTCGGCGGCGGCACGTCGACATGTGTCACCACGTAGATCGCGCCAGGTGTGCTTTTTGCACCGGCTGCCGCGATCTCCATGCCGTTGTGCGTCCTGTCGTCGATCGCGCTGATCAGGTACGGCTTGATCTTCTCGCGGAACTCCTTGGTATGCGCCGCGGCCGCGTGGGCGTCGTAAGCCTTCTGGTCCTTCCAGGCCGAGACGATGGCGAACTGGTTGGACGGCACCGTGCGCTGCAAGATCTCGAAGCGCGTATTGCCTTCGTCCTTGCGGCTGGCGGTGGCGAGCGTCCGCAACAGGCTTGCGGCGGTGCCGCGATTTGCGGGGGCGACGTCGATATAGCTCACGACGTAGTAGGCGGTGTCCTGGGCCTGGGCGGTCCCTAAGGACGCGATCGGCGCCAGCACCATGGCGAGCAAGAGCGTGAAGGCAAGGCGCATTTTTCATTCCTCCCGAATGTTCTGATGTTTTGCGCGATAGTAGCGAGCCGGCCGAGCGGTCGTCAACGCAACCTATGTGCTGATCACAACGTCAAGAGCCCACCGAGATCGGCGAGCACAGCCGCCGGCGCCGGCCCATATTCCTCGGGCATCTTGGCACGATTGATCCAGGCGGTGCGGAAGCCGAAGGCGGTGGCGCCCATCACGTCCCACCGGTTCGAGGACACGAAAACGATGTCGGCGGGCGCAAGCTTGAAGTGCCGGGTCACGAGCGCATAGACCTCGGGGCGCGGCTTGTAGATGCGCACGGCGTCGACCGACAGGACAGCGTCGAGCGCGATTCCTGCGGCCGCGACCGCCGCGGCGAGCATCTTAGGGGTGCCGTTCGACAGGATCGCGGTGGTCTCGCCGCGCGCCTTGAGGTCCCGCAGCACCGCACGCGCGTCGGGGAAGGCGTCGAGCGTCAGGTAGGCATCGAGGAGCTTCGGCTTGAGCGCCTTGTCGACTGACGGAAATCGCGCGAATGCGTAATCGAGCGCCCGCTCGGTCAGCATCCAGAAATCGAGATAGTGTCCGGCGAGCGTCAGCGTCCAAGTGTATTCGAGCTGCTTTGCGCGCCACAGGTCGGAAAAGCGCTCGGCGTCGGGGCCGGCCGCGGCGCGATGGCGGCCGATGGCGGCATGCACGTCGAACAGCGTCCCATAGGCGTCGAAGACGAAGGCGCGGGGCATGGCAGCCCTCCGGGTGAATTCGGAAGGCGGACTCTGAGCGCAGGACGCACTCAGAGTCCAGGTTGCGTCAACAGGGTTGGAATCGACCGCCCGCGGATATCGTAGAGGCGGGCGTAAGTGACGCCGTCGCGCACGATCTCGGCGATGAGCGGCGCGTCGAGCTTGGCGCAGTAGAATTCCCCGAGCATCATCGCGAAGTCGGCGCCCGCGGGGTCCCAGGTGGTCTCGAAATCGGGTCCGAGCTCGACCTGCGGCGAACGGTGCGGCCCGCAGACCGCGATCTTCCAGCGGCGCGTGCCGGGCTTGGTCTCGTGCCGCTCGGCGAGCTTCGCCAGCAATTGCTGCGAGGCCTGCTTGAAGGCGAGGCCCCAGTAGTCGAGCATGTAGCGGTCGCGCGCGCCCGCGACGCCGCCGGCGAGCCAGTTGAAGTGGGTGTACTCGTAGGGGTGAAGCCGCGTCATCGCGACCACCGGGAAGGCAATGCCGATCGCCACGGCGGCAACGACCGCGACCGGTGCGAAGCGCGAGCGCCGCCCGGCGGCATCGGCGAGAACGACGCCAGCGAGCCCGCCGAGCGCCGCGAGCGGCGGCAGGACGAACACGAAATGACGGATGCCGTTGTACATCGCGGGCCGCAGCGCGACCGTGATGGCGAGCGGGAGGAGGGCGGCGAGCGCAAGCAGTAGAAAAACCGCGCGGCGGCTCGCTGCGACGTCGCGCCGTGCCGCGGCGACGAGCGCGCCGGCCGCGCCGCAAAAGCCAAGCACGGAAAAGATTTCGGGCAGCTTGAGCGCGAGCAGCGTCGGCACGTAGCTGCGCGGCATGTCCGGAACGGGGATCAGGCGGCCGCCGAACAGCTCGTCCCACGGCTTCTCGAAAAAGTGCGAGAAATATTCGGCCGCGCGGAACGGATTGAGCGGATCGACCACGGACCACGGCCAGATCAGCGCCATGACCGCGTAGGCCAGCAGCACCGCGGGCACGAGCGCCAGAAGGAAGCGCCCGAGCCGCGCCCCGGCCGGCCGTCCGCCGTCCGCGCGTGCCTCGGCCGCGAAGATCAAGGCGACGGCCGCAAGCGCAGCGATCGCTCCGAACGCGCCCATGATGCGCGAGCCGAACGACAGGCCGAAGCCTATGCCGACCAGCGCGACGGTGGGGATCGACGGTCGCGGATATTCCTGCAAGGCGCGCACGAGCCCGAACAGGAAGATCGCCATCGCCACCGCGAAGGGAGAATCCTTCGGGTTCATGAACATGTGGCCGTAGTAGAGCGGGCAGGCGGCGAGGAGGACGAGCGCGAGCAGGCCCGCCGGCGGCCCGCCGATGCGCCGGCCGATCCGCCATGTCACGAGCAGGCCGAGAATTCCGACGGCTGCGCCCATGAGCCGGCGCGTCTCGAACGGCGTGAACGGCAGCACTTTGGCGGCGAGCGCGGCGAGGAGGTCGAAACCGCCGCCGTAATAGTAGAGGTTGACCCAAGACAGCGCGCGTCGGTCGCGAAAGCCCGATGCATAGAACTCGAGCAGCAGATCGCCGTATTCGGAGTGGACGTAGTCGTCCCAGCTCAGCCCGTAGTCGCGAAAGGTCAGCAGCGCGACGACGCCGACGAGGCACAGAACAGTGACGGCGAGCCGGTCGAAGACCGGGCTCGCCGCCAGTTCCTTAGATAGGCGCGTAGGGATGGATGTCGCAATCGCCACGGGCGCGGGGATTACTTCATCGCCGCGTCGAACATCTTGGCCACATATTCCCAATTGACGAGATGATCCATGTAGGCCTTGAGGTAGTCCGGCCGCCGATTGCGATAGTCGATGTAGTAGGAGTGCTCCCACACGTCGCAGCCGAGGATCGGCCGGCCGCCGTGCACCAGCGGATTTTCGCCGTTCGGCGTCTTGGTGATGACGATCTTGCCGTCCTTGACCGCGAGCCAGGACCAGCCCGAGCCGAACTGCGTGACACCGGCCTGGATGAAGTCCTCCTTCATCTTCGCGACCGAGCCGAGATCGGCGATGATCTTCTTTTCGAGGTTGCCGGGGATCTTGTCGCCGCCGCCGTTCGGCTTCATCCATTGCCAGAAGTGGATGTGGTTGTAGTGCTGGCCGGCATTGTTGAAGAGGCCGGCGTTCTTTCCGTAGGCGCCCTTCACGATGTCTTCCAACGACTTTCCTTCCCACTCCGTGCCTTTGAGCAGGTTGTTGCCGTTGTTGACGTAGGCGAGGTGATGCTTGTCGTGATGGTATTCGAGCGTCTCGCGCGACATGTAGGGGGCGAGCGAATCGTAGGCATAGGGAAGGTCAGGCAGTGTGAAAGACATCGGCTTACTCCTCGATGGTCGTAAAAATCGCGTTCGTCGCGCCCCGATAAGGTCGTACCTCCTCCGCGGCGGATCAACCCCCAAAGGCCGTGAATGCGCCGGTGAGCGGATCGGGGCCTGTGCTATCGTAACACGCGGCTTGGGACAAATTGGTGGGCGAACCAGTGGACCTTGTTCCGGCGCTTGGTGCACATCATAGCCGGCACCGTGTGTGTGGGGGCCGCCTGGTACCTGAACTTCGTGTAGACCCCGACGGTTCCGAAGATCGAGCCGAAGGAGCACTGCGCCGCAATCACCGGGCTCATCGCGTTCAATGTTTCTGATCTGGTTCTACTACCCCTCCGCCGGCGTCGTCCCTGCCCTGATCCTCTCCGCCGATGCAAAGGCTGCGGCCGGGCGTCTGGCCGGCATGACCTCGCGCATCCACTCCGATGCTCGCGATTTTGATGGCGACGGCATCCCAAGTCTGCGCCGCGCGTGAACGCGCTTACCATCAAGTCCGGGCGCGGCTTTTCCAGGACCTGCGCTACCGCCGTTCTGTTGCGCCACATGCAGTACGCCCGAAGCAAGCCCCGTCTGCTGTTGAGCGGATTTGGTCGCAACTGTGTCACATTAGTCATTGCGGCTAGGCCGGAACGGGGCCAAAATTCTTTAGTAACCATAGCAGCGGGCTTGCCGCGCGTGCGGCAGGTCGAGCTGGGGCGTAAGCGTATGTCCGTAACGTTGCTGATATTGGGTATCGTGGTCGCCGCGGCGGGCATCGCCACGATCGGATTCGGCAGCACTATCAGCGAGTTCAGCCTCGGCACGACATGCATTGTCGCGGGTACCACGGCGCTGACCGGCGGCCTGATCCTGATCGGCCTGTCGGCCGTAGTGACCGAGCTTGGCCGCGTCGCCGAGGCGCTGCGGGGACGTGCCGTACCGCGGCCCGCCACCCGCCCGGCTGAGGCAGCGGAGCCGGCGGGGCCGGTTGCCCCCGCCATCGCCGTCGCCCCTGCTGTCGCCCCCGCCATCGTCACCCCCGCTGTTGCCGTTGCGGCGGCACCGGCGGCAGCTGCCAACGGCCGTCCGCCCCAACCACCGCCAAACATCCCGATGGCGCCGCGACCGCGACCCGACGTGCTGGCGCGGGAGGCCCGTCCGGCCGAGAAGTCCTATCCGGCGCCGTCGGCGGTCGAGGTGTCGGCGGCCGCAATCGAGCGGCTACGCTCGAGCATCCCGCGAACGGAGCGGCCCAGGGTCGAGCCGTCGGTGGTCGCGGACGACGACGACGACGACGTTCCGCTGTCTCCCAACGGCGCCGGGCATAGTCAGGCACATCCCCGCCCCGCGAGCGCCGAGCCGGCGCAGCCCGAGCCGCGGGTCGGTGCGGCCGAACGTGCCGGTGCGGCCCCTGCGGAAGTCCCGAAGGGATCGCGGCTTGATTTTCTATTCCGGGCGAAGCCGGCGGCGCGTCCCGCGCCCCAGTCGGAGAATTTCGATGCCTTCTGGCCTGCCGACGGGCGGTCCGGCCGGAATGCCGCCGAGCCGCAGCCGCGCGCGGACGAGATTGAGCGCTATTCGGACTACGCCCCGGCGCCGCCTTCCGCCGTTCAGGCTCCTCCGGTCCAAGTCCATTCGGCACAAGAGCGCCGCGCCGAGCCCGCGCCGGCCGAATCCGCCGCGATCCTGAAATCCGGCGTCGTCGATGGGATGGCCTACACGCTCTACGCGGACGGATCGATCGAAGCCAAGCTCCCGCATGGAACGGTCAGGTTCGGCTCGATCGGTGAGCTGCGCGCGCACATCGAAAGCAATTCCTGAAGCCGACAGTCACCGCTTGTCGCCGCCGGCGTGAGCTCTTGTCTCCACTGGTCGTCGGTCCTGGTGATCTTCACGCGGCGATCGGCATCCATGTTCTTTGATCTCGCAGTTTTTCGCGCGATGCTGGCCGGCAGAAATTAGGCTGGAACGAGCAATAGACAATTCACATCTGCGGACGAGGCCACGAAAACCACCCTCGCGAGGATTTGATCTGTATCTCTCAGAAGACCCCAACAAATGCCAAGGATTATTCGGATGCAAATCCGAATCACTTCTTGCCTTCTCTGCAAGACAAGAATAGAAATTCAGATAAATCTTGGTTTTCCGATTCCATTTGATCGTTCGGCGCCCGGTCTGGACGACTAAAAGCGCCGAATACACAAAGACATAGCTTCCAGTCGACGGTCCGGAAGATCAAGAGGCGGCAGGAACAATAGTCATGAGCGACAATACGTCAGGCGGAACGTTCATCGAGCTGACGGCGACCATCGTCTCGGCCTATGTCAGCAACAATTCGGTGCCCACGGCGGATTTACCGACGCTGATCGGTCAAGTGCATTCGGCTTTGACGCGAGTCTCGAGCGGACACGGCGAGGTGCCGATGGAGCCGCCGAAGCCTGCGATCTCGGTCAAGAAGTCGATCACGCCCGACCACATCGTGTGCCTGGAGGACGGCAAGAAGTTCAAGTCGCTCAAGCGTCATCTGCGCACGCAATACAACATGACGCCGGAGCAATACCGCGAGAAATGGGGATTGGCGCCGGACTATCCGATGGTGGCGCCGAACTACGCCGCCGCGCGCTCGCATCTCGCCAAGCAGATGGGGCTCGGCCAGCAGCGCCGCCGGCGCAAATAGTCTGCGATTTTTAGGACGCTAGCGCCGCGCGCGCGTCGGAGCGGATGCGCTCGACCATCGAACGGAAGCCGTTCGAGCGTTGCGGGGTGAGGTGCTCGCGCAGCCCCAGCCGCTCGAACAGAGCAATCGCGTCGCCCGACAGAATCTCACTGGCGTGCTTGCCCGAGAACATCGCGAACAGGATGGCGATGAGCCCGCGCACGATATGGGCGTCGCTGTCGCCTGAGAACGTCAGCATCGGCCCGCCTCGACCGTCCGGATGCACGGTGGTCGCGAGCCAGACCTGGCTGGCGCAGCCCTGCACCTTGTTCCGGTCGGTCCGGTCGCGCTCGGACAGCGGTTCGAGGCCGCGGCCGAGCTCGATGACATAGCGGTAGCGGTCGTCCCACTCGTCCAGCAACGAAAAATTGTCGACGATCTCGTCGAGCGTTGTCGTATCGGATGCGGCCGCCGTCGTGGCTTCGGACATACCGGCTATATAAAGCATTTTCCGCGGCGGGCGAGCACCGTCGGTAAAAAAGAATGCCTGAAAAAGCGGGCGAGCCTCAGGTCGGTCGGTCGCCGCGTGCGTCCTTGCCGGGCTGCGGGCCGCGCCAGGGCGTCGCCACATCGGCCGGCGACAGCGTGTGCCGAGAGGGCCGTGCCGGCGGCAGCGGGACCGCCTTGCCGGCCGCTGCATTCGTCACAGTGCCGGTGTCGCTGGGGCCGAGGTGCTCGTTGAGGTACTCATAGAGCATCTTGGCGCCGGCCTGCGCGCGATGTCCGATCGCGACCGCCGTCTGCGATCCGACCGAACAGGCATCGGGCTGCCGTTCGCAGAATCCCCGCATGTCGGTGACGGTGGCCTTCGCCGCCGACATCGCCTCGATGGCGCTCACATTGACCTTCGGCGTGGGCTCCGATCCGCCACTCGGCAGCAAAGCCAGAATGACGACGAGCCAGAACGTCGTTCGCACGAGGAATCGCAGCATGACCCTTCCCCTGGTCCCCGCGGCTGTTACTCGCCGCATTGAGCCCAAACTAGCAGCAAGGCTTGAAATGCCGGTTGGCCGATTCCGGCGGTTTTTGCCCATATTCGATGCGAATGAGCGGCAGTATTTCAGAAAATTCGAATGAATAGGATTTGCTTCAAATTCGAGGTAAATGGCGAAAGTGCATCGGACACGGGCAAAACGCGAGCGTCCGCGACCGCAGGGCGCCCGGCTGGTACGAGCGTACGGACGCGATCCGGCAACCGACCGTTCACCATTCCGCACGAATGCCTCGGCCCGGACGGCCCCAAATGAAGTGTAAACGAGCCCGCCCGCGCCCTGCGGCTGTCACCTTAGTGTTCGCTTAAGCGCCCTCTGACACGATCCCGCGGCCAAAATGAAGGGGAGCGCGTCCCAAATCTGCGGGCGTGCGCGGGAACGTGAGTCTGCTCGCTCCGATCCGGGATTATGTCGATTCGCTGGTGCATCCGTCGGCGCGGCAGGACGCGCTGGCGCGCTCGCGCCATCGCGCCTTCATCGCCCCGCGCCTCCTCGGCAGCCTGGTCGCGCTCGCCGCCTTCCCGGTCTACCTGGCCGTGCGCGGTGTGCCGGGTGTGCTCGAAGTTCTGGTCTTCGCCTGGCTGGTCGCACCCATTCTCGTCGCCTACTTTCTCTCGCGCACCGGACGATACGAGAGCGCCCATTTGCTCTCGTCGCTCGCCCTCACCGGGCTCGTCACCGCGGTCGCGATCGGGACCGGCGGCATCGCCTCGTTCGCCGCGATCTGGCTGGTGGTCGTGCCGCTCGAGGCGGCGTTGTCGGCGTCACGCCGGATCGTCGCGGTGGCTTCGACCTTCGCGCTCGGCGCGGCCGGCCTGCTGCTGCTCATGGGCGCATTCGACCTCCTGCCGACCGGCCAGGGAGGGCGCGATCCGTCCGCGCTGGCTGCGTTCGGCATCGTCTCGGCGGCGCTCTACGCCACCGGCCTCGCGCTCGGCGCGGAATCGCTGGTGCGCACCAGCTTCTGGCTGCTGTTCGCCGAGGAGGATCGCTATCGCCTGCTCGCCCGCAACGTGACCGACGTCATCACCCGCCATGGGCGCAACGGCACGGTCCTGTTCGTATCGCCGGCGGCCGAGCCGCTGTTCGGCGCCAAGGCGAAGGACCTGCTCGGCCACGGCTTGTTCGACCGCGTCCACGTCGCCGACCGTCCAGCCTATCTCACCGCGCTCGCCGATGCCGCGACGCATGGCGAAAGCCGGTCGGTCGAGTTCAGAGCCCGCCGCGATGCGGACGATCCCGCAGTGGCGGCGCCGGGACAGTTCATCTGGATCGAGATGCGCTGCCGGCCGCTCGATCAGGCCGCGGGCGAAAGCGACCGCGAGGTCGTCGCCGTCATGCACGACGCTACCGAACGAAAGAGCCAGCTGCAGGCGCTCGAGGATGCGCATGCTGAAGCCGAGCGCGCGAACGTCGCCAAGAGCCGATTCCTCGCTACCATGAGCCACGAGTTGCGCACGCCGCTCAATGCGATCATCGGATTCTCGGAAATGCTGATGAAGGAGGGGTCGCTGATGATCGGCCCCGAGCGCCGCCATGAATATGCCCATCTCATCAACGACTCCGGCCACCACCTGCTCGCCGTGGTGAACGGTATCCTGGACATGTCGAAGATCGAGACCGGCAATTTCGAGATCGCGCCCGAGGCGTTCGCCCCCGAGCACGTCATCAGGGATGCGTGCGACATGCTGGCGCTCAAGGCGCGCGAGACCGGAATCGAGCTGGTCGTACGGATTGCGGGAAAATCTGCCGCAAGTCGTCGCCGATAAGCGCGCGCTGAGCCAGATCATGCTCAACCTCGTTTCCAATGCGATCAAGTTCACCAATTCCGGCGGCGAGATCGTGGTGAGCGCCAAGGTGCAGGGCGATTCGCTCACGGTCACGGTCGCGGACAACGGCGTCGGCATCGGCGCCGAGGATCTGCTGCGCGTCGGCGATCCGTTCTTCCAGGCGCGCTCGAGCTATGACCGCCGTCACGACGGCACCGGTCTCGGCCTGTCGATCGTCAAGGGGCTGCTTGAGCCTGCACGGCGGCGAGATCGACATCGTGAGCCGGCTCGGCGAAGGCACGCACGTTACGTTCCACCTGCCGATCGACTGTACGAGCGTCCAGCGCGACGAGCGCATCGCGGTCGAGCGGCTGGTGCCGCGCGCTGCCGACCAACCGGCCAACAACCAAGCGAGGAAAAGTGCGTAGTCGAACCGGGGGCGCAGGACGAGGAAAAAGTGCGGCGGTCCAGGCCGAGCGCAACCCGCGTCTGTTCCAGTGGCTGGGGTGGAGCCCGCGCGATGCCGTGGGCTTCCTGGTCGTCGCTTTTGCTACGATCGCGATCCTCACCAACGTGCTGTTCATGCAGAAGGGCTCGCATCCCGCGCCGATGTTCAAGAGTGCGCTCGCGCCGGTGAAGCCGGCGGCCGAAAGCCCCTCGGCGGCTGCGGTGCGCCCGCAGCCCACCGCGGCGCCCCCGACGGCGGCCAAGGCGGCGACGCCCGGGCCGCGCACGCCCGGAGAGATCATCAACGACATTCAGCGTGAGTTGGCGCGCCGCGGGTATTACGAAGGCTCGGTCGACGGCCTCTACGGCCCCAGGACCGACGGCGCGATCCGCGACTTCGAGCAGGCCGCCGGGCTCAAGCCCAGCACGGAGCCGAACGAGGCGCTGTTGCAGGCGGTGCTGCGCGCGCCCGCGCGGCTGGTGAAGGCGACGACGACCGGGACGACGTCCGTGCCGCGTCCGCCGCTGCCGGTTCGCAACGACGTCGCGGCCGATCGGCCGGCGCCGTCGAGACGCGTGATCGCGCTGCAGCGCGCGCTCGCCGAATACGGCTACGGCCAGATCAAGCCGAGCGGGATCATCGACGCCGAGACGCAGGCCGCGATCGAGAAATTCGAGCGCGAGCGCAAGCTGCCGATCACGGGCCAGGCCTCGGACCGCGTCGTACGCGAGCTCGCGGCCATGACCGGCCGCCCGCTGGAGTGAGTTTGCGCTCTCGACCGGATCGCGGCATATCTTGCCTATGATGTTGGTCGAACCATGCGACTGAAATCCGCAATCTGGGTCGCGGCCTATGTCCGCCGCTGCCACACCGAGGGAGCCTTCGCCGCGGTGCGGCGGCGCGGCGCCGAGGAAGCCGGTGCGATTTTCGTCAAGCTCAACCGGCTCGACGGCACCGCCGAGCTCTTCGGCCCGGCGCCGCAGAGCGTCTTCGACGACGCGCGTCCGTCCGACCGGCTGTTCAGTCGGTGCCTTGCCGAGCAGCCGGCGCCGGAAGCCAAGATCGAGGAGCGCCTCGTGCGCGAGCTGCGCTTCGACCCGGACGCCTGGATCGTCGAGGTCGAGGATCGCGCCGGCCGCCATTTCCTCGATCAGGTCGTGGCATGAGCAGTGTAGCGCTCTCCGGCGAAGCCGCTCAGCCGCTGCGGTGTCGCAACAGCACGTCGTGCTGCAGCTCGGGACGGCGCGAGACCTCCGACAATGCCCGTCGGGCATTTTCCGCCACCGTTCGCCAGGCGATCGTCTCGTGCTGCGTCGGTCGGCTCTCTGCCTCATCGGCGTCGCGCCAGATCGCGACCATCCGGCGCGCCGCGTCCACGCTGATCTCGCTGTAGAGCTCGGCGAGCTCATAGACGCGATTGACAGATTGCCCGACCTTGGGATTCATGAACAGCAGCATGCGCTGCAATACGTCGGCCGCGAGATTGATCGCCTTGGCCGCAACCACGATCGGCTCACCGAGCTCGTCGTTGACGATCCTGCGTGCCTGCGCCCGTGAGACGCCGAGCATGCGCTCGAGCTCGCGCAGGACGGTCTCGATATTGTGCTGGAGCGCCGCCGATTCCAGGCGCCAGATATCCGCGCGCTCGATATTCGCCGGCGGTCGCGACGGCGTGAGCGATGCATAGTCGAGATTGACCAGGATCAATCGGCGCTCGGCGGCATCCGCCGTGTAGAAGAGTTCCGACAGCTCGCAAGCCTCGGCCCGGGCCGCTTCGGCGGGGTCCGCGGCGGGCGCCGCAGCCGGGGGCCGCAGCGCGATGATCTCCGCGTGGGCCCCGCCGCGGTCCTCGGCGATGGCCGCGAGATCGGCGGCTGTGAGGCAAGGGGAGCGCTCGAGGATCGGACGCGCGACGTCGATCGTGTCGCGCGCCAGCCGCTCGACCACCGCGCGCGGCGCGGACGGGAACGGCGCCAGCCGCGCGGCGAGCGACGCCCGCTCCGGCACGTCGGTCGCTTCGATGAGCCGCAGCGCCAGCTCGGTGTAGTAGCGTTCGTCCTCGGGAGTGTGCGTCGGCCGCTGCAGGTAAAGATCGGTTAACACCCGCAACAAGGTCGGACGCATGTCGACCCCGTCGCCGTGTCCGAGATCGCAGAAATCCTCGAAACCAGCAAACGCCGCCGGCAGCTTCATCATGGTCACTGCGCCTTTGATGCAACACTTCCAATTTGAAATAACCTAAGGCTCCCTCGTTAGCGGAGCGTTAACCTTGCATGTTTCAAATCGAGGAAGGAGCCAAGTAGTGGCGTCCGGCCGTCAGGGGCGGGGGAAAAGCGATATGGGTACCGTCATCAGTTTTCCGGCAGTGGAGCGTACTGCGCGGGGGTCGAGGTCGATCGCGGGCAGATCCGAGTCGGCGACTGTCATCATTCTTCCGGTTATCCGGATCGAGCGCTATGTCGAGGAGCCGACGGGAGGCTTCGAGCCGGAGGCGAGCAGCAGCCCACGCCGCCGACGCCGCCGTCGCGCCAGCCGCCACTGAACCCGCCAGCGTCTGTGGTGTATTGTCTTGGTCGAGTCGAATAGAAAAAGACCGACTCTGTTCCGCCGCCTGGGCGGACGCCTCTATGGCGACGCAGCGCTTTGCGCTCTGATCTATATCGGCTGCGCGAACGCCGATTTCGGCCGCGTGCGTGCCTCGATCTGGACCGACGGAATCCATGCCTGGGTTGGACGCGACGCGGCCCGCGGCGCCGGCGCGCCGATCTCGCAGTTCTACTTGACCGAGGACGAGATCCTCCTGCGCGATCTGGCCTATCAGCTGATCGAGCCGCCCTACGATCGCCAACGCTGGTACAGCGTGCTCGGCGAATGGGGCATGACGCACTACTTCAAGCCGGAATGGTACCACTGCGATCCCACCGCCTATGCGGCGCAGATGATGGCCTCCTATGTCCGCTCCGAAAGCACGCGCTATTTCCGCCTGAACGACGACATCCGCAACGACGTCGTGCGCATCGAGCCGTTCGTCGCGGTGGCGCGGCGCGTGCTCGACATGGACAGCAAGCGCGAGAAGAGCCTCGGGATTATTCCGGTCCTCAGCGGCCCGGAGGTCGCCAACGCCAAGGCGCGCATCGGCGAAAACTACCTGACCATCGCCTGGGTGCAGAGATCCCTCGCGGACCGCGCGGCGTCCTATCGCTTCGCTCTCGAGCGGCTGACCATCGCGGTGCCGACGCCGGCTGCGGTCGCGACGGAGCGTTCGCTTGCGCTCCTGCAGTCGCGGATCGCGGCGAGCGTGCTGGTGATCCCGCCCGATTTCGGCGTCGCGGTCGCGGTGCCCGTTCCGCCACCGCGCGTCATCGTTTCGAAGTAGCTCGCGCACGTGAGCTCTTACTGTGGGCGGCACTGCGCCGCTGCGAGCGCATTGCGCGCCGCCGGGCTCCAGCCGGATTCCGGCACGAGCGCCCTGATCACGATCAAGCCGGTGGTGGTCGGCGACGTCACGATCAGCCGGTCCGCCGCGGTGATGTCCTGGTCCTCCGGCAGCTCCGCGCGCTGCGCCGCCGTCATGAGATCGAGCTCGATCACCCGGCGACCGGCGGCGCGATCGTTGATGGCGTAGTAGGCGACGTCGGAGCGGGTATAGAACGACACCGACGTGTAGGCTTGGCTGATCGGCACGGAAAACTTCAACGGTGCCCGCGACAGGTCGTAGCGGCATACGGACACCGCGAAGGCCGGGTCCATGAACGGCATGACCGCCTTCTCCGGCGTCGGGGGTGGAACCGCGATGACGGAGTTGACCGGCGCGATCGCCGAGACCCGGGCATAGGCATCCTGCGTCGCCATGCGCGGCAGCATCAGCACCGTCGCGAGATGGACGATGCCGCCGAGCAGCATCGCGCCGAGGAGCCATAGCGACAGCCGGATCACAGGCACGCCCTCTTGGCGATCGTGGGCATCGGTGCGTCGCGTCCCGTGCGCGTCGCCACCCCGATCGGAGTGTCGTAGAGCCGCAGAACCAGGAGATATTTCTCCACGCCGCCGGTCGGGAGCCAGTTGCCCGGCCGCGCGCGCGGTCCGACCGTGATATCGAAGCTTCCATCCGCTCTGCGAATGATTTCCTGGCTCGTGAACCCTTGCCGTTGCACCGAATTGGCCACCAGCCGGCCCTCGGGATCATACAAGGTGACGGTCCAGAATCGGGCCTGCGGCGTAATTCCGCTGAGCAGCACGTCGCAGCGGCCGTCGAGGGGCTGACCGGCATCGTCGGTGCGCGCATAGAACGCGACCCCGTCGCCCGAGCCGACCGGCAGCTCGCCGGTACGCGCGACCATGGCGCGCGCATAGGGGTCGATCCCCGGCGTGCCGTTCTTCGGCCATGCGGTCCAGGCGCCGATGGTGACGCCGCCATAGGCGGTGCCCCGCGTCAACGCGATCCAGGTCGCGCCGAGGCCGATCACCGCCGCGATGGCGAGCGCAAATATTGTTCCGAGGAGCAACCGCACGTTGGGTCCAATGCGATAACGTTAGCCGCTACAGCGCCGAGTGTAGCACACCGGCTTACTTCAATTGCCGCGGGTCTGGCCAGTCGGCTGTTGGTCGGACGCGGATGCGACACTGCCCGGACGCAGCGGCGCGACGCCCTGAGCATCCGTAGCCTTGCTCGGATCGGCGCGGGTCGCCAGCGCACGGGTGGCGTCGTCCATCAGCCGCTCGACGCGGACCAGGGCGTCGGCGCCGCGCTTGGTCAGCACCGACGGACGGCCCGCCGCAACCTCCGGCGTGCTTTCCTTCCGGCTTTCGGCCACCGGGGCGCGTCCCGTCGTGGGCTTGGTGTCCGGGCTGAGGCCAGGGATCGGCTTGAGCTCGATCCCTTGGTGCGCATAGGCCATGATCTCTTTCCAGGTCATGGCCGGCAGCGAGCCGCCGGTCATCTGGTGCATGGTGGTGTAGTCGTCGTTGCCGAACCAGATGCCGCAAATCATGTTGCCGGTGTAGCCGACGAACCAGGCGTCGCGGTGGGCGTTGGTGGTGCCGGTCTTGCCCGCGGCCTTGATCCCGCCCTCGAGCTGGGCGCGCCTGGCCGTGCCTTCCTCGACCACCTTGCTCATGATCAGGTTCATGTCCATCGCGACCTGCGGCGGGATCACCTGTACCGGCTTCTTGCCGTCGCGGTCCCAGCGCCAGACCAGCTCGCCGATGCCGCTGCGCACCTCGAGCACGGCATGCGCGGCGTGCGCCTTCCCAAGATTGGGGAACATCGTGTAGCCGGCGGTGTGATCGAGCACGGTCACCTCGTCGGCGCCGATCGGCATCGACGGCGTGTCGGGCAGGGGCGTGCGCAGGCCCGCCTTGCGCGCTGTGTCCTTGATCTTCGTGCGGCCGACCTTCGGATTGCCGTTGCCGAGCGCGATCGACAGCTTCACCGGGATGACGTTGATCGAGCGTACCAGTGCCTGCGTGAGCGTCATCGAGCCGGAAAAGCCGCCGCCGTAGTTCTTCGGGCACCAGTTGCCGATGCAGACCGGCGAGTCGACGACGATCGAAGTCGGCTTGAAGCCGTTCATCAGCGCGGTGGCATAGACATACGGCTTGAACGAGGAGCCCGGCTGGCGCAAGCGCGTCGGTCGCGCGGTTGAACTGGCTCTCGCCGTAGTCGCGCCCGCCGACCATCGCGCGCACCGCGCCGTCGATGTCCATCAACACGGCGGCGCCCTGCTTGGCCTTGTATTCGCGGCCGTATTGCCGCAGCGAGCCTTCGACAGCCTTCTCGGCGTTCTTCTGCAGATCGACGTCGAGCGCGAGCCGCACCACGAAGACGCGCTCGTGCACCGACTTGGGCAAGGTGTCGACCAGCTTCTTCATCTCGTCGAAGGCCCAGTCGAGATAGTAGTTGGGCGAGCGCTCGTCGCGTCGATCGACCGCGATGGCGGGATTGCGACGGGCGCCGAACACCTGGCCCTCGGTCATGAACCCGGCCTCGATCAGGTTGTCGAGGACGACGTTGGCACGGGCGCGCGCGGCCGGCAGGTTGATGTGCGGCGCAAATCTCGACGGCGCCTTGAACAGGCCGGCGAGCATCGCCGCTTCCGAGAGGTTCACGTCGCGCGCGGACTTGTTGAAATAGTACTGCGCCGCCGCATCGACGCCGAAGGTGCCGCCGCCGAGATAGGCGCGGTCGAGATAGAGCTTGAGGATCTCGTTCTTCGGCAGCCGCACCTCGAGCCACATCGCCAGGAACGCTTCCTTGACCTTGCGCTCGATGGTGCGCTCGTTCGAAAGGAACAGGTTCTTGGCCAATTGCTGGGTGATGGAGGAGCCGCCCTGCACCACGCCGCCGGCGCGCGCATTGGTGAGCATCGCGCGGAACAGGCCCGGGATGTCGATGCCGAAATGCTCGTAGAAGCGCCGGTCCTCGGTGGCGAGCGTCGCCTTGATCAGATGGTCGGGGAACTCGTCGAGCGGGATCGCGTCGTTGTGGCGGATGCCGCGCGAGCCGACCTCGTTGCCGTAGCGGTCGAGAAAGGTGACCGCGAGCTCGGATTTCTTCAGCCAGTCGTCGTCCGAGGTTTCGCGGAAGGCCGGGATCGCGAGCGCCAGCATCATCACCAGGCCGCCGGTGCCGAGCGTCAGCCCCTCCGAGAACGGCTCCACGAAGTACCAGCGCCGCCAGCCCGCGACATGGAACCGGTCCATGAACACGGTGTAGCGCTCGTAAAGCTCGCGCCCCCAGGTCTTGGCCTGGTACATCCCGAAGTCGATGCGCGAATCGAGGTCGAGCAGGAACCGGCGTATCCGCGCCTTCCAGCCGTCGCCGTTCGTGTCATCGTGGAAAAGGTCGCGCAATGTGCCCTCGGGGCCGATGTTTGCTTGGACTTTGCCTCAGGTGCGAGTCATAGCGGCGGCAGGGCGGAATCGCCCAACCGTTATGGATGTATTAGCCGATCCAGCGGTTCCAAACTATGGCGAGGTCGCCACAAGATGAATAGAAATACGTCGGTAAGATGTGGCTGGATGCGGGATTCGGCCGTCTGCGGCCGATTGTCTGGTGTGCGCCTAGAGGTCTCCCATGGCCGCTGACCCCGTTCCTTTCTGGCATCGTAAATCATTGGCGGAGATGACGGATTCCGAATGGGAGAGTCTCTGCGACGGCTGCGGGCGCTGCTGCCTGGTCAAGCTCGAGGACGCCGACGACAGTTCCATTACATATTTCACCGACGTCGGCTGCCGCCTGCTCGACGGCGACACCTGCCGCTGCAGTGACTATTCCAACCGGACCGCGAAAGTGAAAGATTGTGTCCGGCTAACCCCCAGGAATATCAATCGAATTGTCTGGCTGCCGCCGACCTGCGCCTATCGCCTGCTGGCCGATGGCGGCGACCTCTACTGGTGGCACCCGCTGGTCTCGGGCGATCCAGACACCGTGCACCAGGCCGGCATCTCGGTGCGGGGGCGGGTCGGGGCGGTCGAGGACGACGTCAAGGACGAGGACCTCGAGGACCGTATCGTCAGCTGGCCGGTACGGATGCCGAAAGCGGCGCGCAAGCGGAAGCGTTAGCAGCAGGTCCCCCGCGCGGCACGCCTCTACGCATAGCCCGTCCTCACCCCGCCACCTTGTACTCGCGGTTCTTCCCCGCGTAGATGCCTTGCGCCTCCGCCGCCCGGGCCGGCGCGAGGCCGAGAGATGCGCGATCCTGCACCGCTGACCCCCCAGCCTGCCTACCTCGACCATGCCGCGGCGCGGCGCATCGTCGTGGGCGTGCTGGTGACCATGCTGCTCGCGGCGCTCGATCAAGTGATGGTCGCGACCGCGCTGCCGACCATCGCCGCCAGCCTCGGCGACGTCGACAACATGTCCTGGGTCGTCACCGCCAACCTGCTCTGCGGCACGGCGGCGACGCCGCTTTACGGCAAGCTCTCCGACATCCACGGCCGGCGCACGATGATGCTGATCGCCATCGGCATCTATGCCGCAGGCTCGCTCGCCTGCGCGCTGGCCCCGACCATGCCGATGCTGATCCTGGGCCGCGCCTTGCAGGGGCTCGGCGGCGGCGGCCTGATGCCGCTGGTGCAGACCATCATCGGCGACGTCGCCTCGCCGCGCGATCGTCCGCGCTACCAGTCCTACACGTCCTCGACCTTCATCATATCGATGGTGGGCGGTCCGCTCATGGGCGGCTTCGTCGCCGAGCACCTGCACTGGTCGTGGATCTTCTGGGTCAACCTGCCGCTCTGCGCGCTGGCTTTTCTCTTCACCCACAACGTGCTGCGGCGCCTGCCGCGCCACGACCATCCGCACGAGCTCGACGTGCTGGGTGCCGTTCTGATGGTCGGCGCCGCCATCGCGCTGATGCTCGCGCTCAGCTGGGGAGGGCGGCGCTACGGCTGGGCGTCGCCGCAGATTCTCGGGCTCTGCGCCGCCTCCGCGGCGCTGTGGATCCTGTTCGCCTGGCGCGTGATGACGGCGGCGGAGCCGTTCATCCCGCTCGCCGTGCTGCGCGACGGCGCCGTGTGCGTCGGCACGCTCGTCGCCTTCTTCGCGGTCGGCGCCATGATTGCGCTGACCATCTTCCTGCCGCTCTATGCCCAGCTTGCGCTCGGCCTTTCCGTGAGCGAGTTCGGCCGCCTCGATCATCGCGCTGCAAGGCGCCGCCACGCTGAGCTCGATCGTCGGCGGCCGCCTGCTCGTGCACTTCGTCCACTACAAACGGGTGCCGCTCTGCGGCCTCGTGCTCTCGATGGCGGCGCTCGTCCCGCTTGCGCTCGCGCCGGCGGGATTTTCGCCCGCCGTAGCGCTCGGCTTGATCGCGCTCGTGGGGCTCGGATTGGGACCGACATTCCCGTTCACGGTCGTGGTGGTGCAGAACGCGGTCGCGCCGCATCAGCTCGGTGTCGCCACCGGCACGATGAACTTCTTCCGCGCGCTCGGCTCGACCTTCATCGTCGCCGGCTTCGGCGCCATCGTGCTCGCGGGCGCGCCCGCGATCCGCGGCATGTCGGCCGCCGCGGTGCTGACGGGCACGGATGCCGCGCAGTCTTTCCGGTGGGTCTTCGCCGCCAGCATCCTGTGCGTCGCCGTCGCGTTCGCTTGCATTCTTGCACACGAGGAGCGCCCCCTGCGGGGGGCCTCGCACAACTCCGGTTGAACAGGTTTCGCGCGCGCTCATAGCTGCCCTGTGCGCGGGCCCATTGCGCCCGGCGCCGGCCGCGCGATATCGATCGAAGCGGCTGGGGGAGAAGACGTAAACGCAGCGTAAAGCGGGGGACAATAGACCGAACGTCTGCACCGATAGGATTGGTCCACTGACTCAATTTGACAGCGAATGAAATATTCGAGCCGCAAGCCCAGCAAACGCTCCAAGTCTACCGAACCCGAGTTCACCGAGCCCGAGTTTACCGACCCGGCATCGCATGCGCCGCTGAGCAAGGCGGATGTGCGCAATATCTTCTACGGCCTGATGCTGGGCATGTTCCTGTCCGCCCTCAATCAGACTATCGTCGCCACGGCGCTCCCGACCATCGGCCGCGACTTCGGCGACTTCGAGAACCTGTCCTGGGTCATCATCGCCTATCTGCTGTCCTCGACCGTGGTGTCGCCGCTCTACGGCAAGCTCTCCGACATCCATGGCCGACGCGTCATGATGCTCGCGGCGATCGGCCTGTTCATCGCGGGCTCGCTGCTGTGTGCGGTCGCGCCCGACATGGCAACGCTCATCGCCGGTCGCACATTGCAGGGGATTGGCGGCGGCGGCATCGTGCCGCTCACGCAGACCACCATCGCCGACATGATCACGCCGCGCGAGCGCGGCCGTTATCAGGCCTATATGGGCACCTCCTGGATCGTGGCCGGGGTTGCCGGCCCCGCGCTCGGCGGCATCATCGCCGACCACCTGCATTGGTCGGTGATCTTCTGGCTCAACGTGCCGTTCGGGGTCGTTGCCGCGCTGCTGACCTACCACGCCATGAAGCGCCTGCCGCGCCACGAGCGGCCGCACCAGCTCGACATCGTCGGCGCCGCGCTGATGATCGCGGCCGCGACGCTGTTCCTGATCGCGCTCACGTCGGGGGGCGTTCGCATTCCCTGGCTGTCGCCGACGATCCTGACGCTGGTCGCGGGCTCGCTGATGCTGGGCGTCGTCTTTACGTGGTGGCTCAAGCGAGCGCCCGAGCCTTTCCTGCCGCTCACCGTGTTGCAAAATCCGGTCATGCGCGCCGGCACCGCCGCAACCTCCTGGACGATGGGCGCCGTGCTCGGGCTCACCGTCTATATGCCGCTCTACTTCCAGGTCGTGCATAAGCTCTCGGCGACCGGGGCCGGCCTCGCGCTCATCCCGATCGTGGTGATGACGACGCCGGGATCGATGCTGTCCGGCCGTTCGATGATGTATCTGCGCCGCTACAAGGTATCGGCGATCGGTGGTGCGATCATCGCAATCGCGAGCGTCACCGCGCTCGCGATCTGGCCCGCCATGCCGCTGTGGGGCGTGGTGGTCGTCCTCACGCTCGTCGGCTTCGGCGTCGGAACCGTCTACCCGGTGGCGACCGTCTCGATCCAGAACGCCGTGCCGGCGCACCAGGTCGGCACCGCCACCGGCGCGATGAATTTCTTCCGCGCGCTCGCGAGCACGCTCGCGGTCGCGATCATGGGCGCGATCCTGCTCACCGGTCTGGGCGCGACGCCGGAGCGTGGCACCGGCGTGGAGCTTCTGGTCGCAACCGCCGGCGCCAACGGCGTTGACATGGCTGCGGTATTCCGCCTCGTGTTCGTGGCGGCGGTGGTCTTCCTGATCGTGGCGCTCATCGCGGTGCTGTGGATGGAGGAGCGTCCGCTGCGCGGACCGGCGGTCAAGGCGCCGCCGCTCGCTCCGGAGGCGCCGCCCGCGCCGGCGGAATGAACCGCTACTTGCTCCGCACGATGTCCTCGTAGGCCGGCGCTTCCGCGAGGAAGCCGCGCGTCACCATCCAATCGACCTTCTCCTTGAACTCGGCCGACTGATAGCTCTGCACGCCGGTCAGCTCGGGGAGGAGGCCGTCCTTGCGCAGCTCGGGCTTCAGGTCGCGCAGCAGCTCCGCGCGCGAGCGCTCCTCGTTCTCGGCGAGCCATTCGATCGCGCGGTTGAGCGCGCGCCGAAGTTTCCCCGCCGTCTCCTCGTCCACGTCCTCGCCGGCGACGATGCCGCCGCGCCAGCGCAGGTCGGCGATCTTGCGGCAGCCGGCTTCGGCGGCGCGGCTCACCAGCGGCTCCATCAGGGCCGCGGCCTCGTTGCGTCCGCTGAGCAGGGCATCCAGCCGGTCGGTCGCGTGCTCGAGCTTGATCTCGCCGAAGGGAACGCCGGCCGCTTCCATGGCCTCGATCGCGGCATAGAACGTGCCGGCGTGCCAGGTGACGGCGATCGCCACGTTGCGCAGGTCGGCCAGCGCCTGCACGGGTGATTCCTTCCTCACCATGATGGCGCCGGTGCGCACGGTGGTGTCGAGCCCGATGATCTTGCCCTTGCCGAGTTGCTGCACGCGCTCGATCGCGCCCCATTCGCACACCGGATAGACCTCGAGCGCGCCTTCTTGCAGCTGCGACTCCTTCCAGCGGTGGGCGAAATCCTTGACGCGCCCGTCGGTGCCCTTGGGATTGTCCTCGTGGTAGACGACATCGAGGCCTTCGTCGGCAAAGAAACCTTGCTCGACCGCGACCCGCCAGGGGCGGTCGTGGGCGTTGCTGTCGCTTTGCAGGCGGATGGTGCGGTTCATTGGCTAGTCCTCGCGTTGATTCGAGCGAAACGTAGGTGATTGGGTACTAAAGACGCGCATAGACGCGCTCATGGCTCGCGAAGCGCTGGCGATCGTGCGGTCGGCGGTGGTTGACGGTCGGACCGACCGGCACGATGCCGTTGGCGCCGACCGGGCCGGCCTTGCTGTAGACGCCGCGTTTCATGCCGGCGATGTCGCAGGCCGCGGCGATGCCGGGCGTCTGGTAGAGCTCGCGCAGGTAATTCGACAGATTGGGATAGTCCTCGAGCCGCCGCAGATTGCACTTGTAGGCGACGTAGTAGACGGCGTCGAAGCGCACCAGGCTCGGAAACAGCCGCCAATCGGCCTCGGTCTGCACGTCGCCGCACAGATAGCGTTGGCGAGCGAGCCGTTCCTCCAGGGCGTCGAGGGTCGCGAACAGCAGCGCGACCTGCTCGTCGTAGGCCTCCTGGCTGATCGAATAGCCGCAGCCGTTGACGGCGTTGTTGACGCCCCGCAGCACGAAGGCGTTGGTCTCCTCGATCACGTCGCGCAGGTGCTCGGGATAGTAGTCCGGCGTCGGCCCGCCGATGGCCGCGAACTCGGAGTTGAACATGCGGATGATCTCTGAGGAACTCGTTGTTGACCACCTGGCGCGTCTGTGCGTCCCACAAGGTGGGAACGGTGACCCGCGTCGTGCAGGCGGGGTCGGCGATGGTGTAGAGCTCGTGCAGCCGGCGCACCCGCCGGTCGGTTCCCGGCACGTTGTGTCCTTCCGGGCCGAACGACCAGCCTTCGCCGTCCACCTCCTGGAAGGTGTTCCAAAGAGTAATGTGCGGCGTGAGCTGCTTGAGCACGCGAAACAGCACCGCGCGGTGCGCCCACGGGCAGGCGACCGCGCAATAGAGATGGTAGCGGCCGGGCTCGGCCGGAAAGCCGGAGGCGCCGTCCGCGGTGACGCGGTGCCGGAAGACCGCGGGGCGCTTGAAGTAGACACCCTTCTCGTCGTGCTGGCGCAGGACCTCGCCGGTCATCCACTTGCCGTCGACGAGCTGGCCCATGCGGTTCTTCCTCTCGGTGGTGGGGTGTGAGCGTCCGAGCTTTCAGCTTGCCGCGGGCGCACCCCCGCGGCAAGCCGCCTTGCGGCATGCGAGTCAATCCGCCTTGACGTTCGCGGCTTTTATGATCGGCCACCACTTCTCGATTTCAGCTTTTTGCAGCGCTGCGAGCGCGTCCGGCGTCTGTCGCGCGCGCGGGAAAATCTCTTGCCCGAGGTCCGCGAATCTCTGCCGCACGGCGGGGTCGGCCAGCGCCTCCACCAGGGCGGCGTTCAGCTTGTCGATCACGGTCTTGGGCGTCCCCTTCGGCGCGAACATCCCGCCCCAGACGGAAATCTGCAACTCCGCAAGTCCCGCCTCGTCCACCGTCGCGACGTTCGGGGCGGAGGCCAGGCGCGTGCTGCCGGTGACGGCGTATCCCCGCAGCAGGCCGTCGCGCACCATGGCCAGTGAGCTGGCCGGTGACGGGCACATCACATCGAGCCGTCCGCCGATCATGTCCTGCAACGCCGGGGCGGCGCCGCGATAGGGTATGAACGGCCAACTCGCGCCGGCGACGCGTTGCAACGCGAGGCCACACAGGTGCAGCACGCCACCGGAGCCATTGTGACCGAACGCGACCGTGGCGTGATTGGCCTTCAGCCATGCGACCAGCTCCTTCAGATTGTTCGCCGGAACCGCGTTCCTGCCCGCAATGAGAAGTGGGCCGTTCATCAGCAGCGCGACCGGCTCGAAATCCTTCACCACGTCGTATTGGAGCGGGTAGATCGCGGCATTGACGACGAACTGATCGCCGGAGCCGATGCCGATCGTGTAGCCGTCCGGCTGCGCGCGCGCGACCCGCCCGGCGGCGATGCTGCCGCTGGCGCCGCCGATGTTTTCGATCACGACCGACTGCCCGAGCGTCTTGCGCATGTGCTCGGCCAGAATGCGTGCCAGCACGTCGAATAGGCCGGCCGCGGCATAGGGTACGATCATCGTGATCGGGCGTGTCGGATAGTCCTGAGCCCCGCCCTTGGTCGGTGCCAAAATTGCTATCGCTGCAAAGCCGATTGCAAAGATCCGTTCCAAACGCCTGGTCTTGCGCATGCAATGCCTCCCTCGATATTTTTTTCGGGCGCTGCTCTTAGCTTGGCGCCGATGACATCATTGCATTTATAGGCGAGGCTGCGAAGCAGCCGTCGGCTTGACGGCCGTCGTCTGCGGGGCGAGAATCCACCGAGCGAATTCCACTCGATCCCGCGGGTTTTGGACGCGTCGGCAGGAGCCACCATGTCGAAACGTGACCATTCGCTGGCTCGCCGCAGGTTCCTCAAGATAGCGACAGCCGCAGGCGCTGCGGCGCTGACGCCGGCGGTCGCTGCCAATGCGCAAACCACCGCACAACCGAAGGATCCGCGAATGGCCGCTGACCTGACCGCCGACGAGATCCGTGCCCTGCTGCAGCTCGAACCGAATGCCACCTGCGGCTTCGTGCGGATCACCTATTTGAGCAAGCAGCAGATCGCGCCGGGAGGTCTGCCGGCGCCGTTCGCCGACGGGCGGCCGATGGGCTCCGCGCTCTACTTCATGGTGACCCCGACCGCGCCGGTGCGGCTCCATCGCATCCGCAACGACCAGCTCTATCACTACTATCTCGGCGATCCGCTCGAGGTCTTCATGTTGCACGGCAACGGCAGCACCGAACGTGTCGTCGTCGGGCCGGACCTGCGCAGCGGCCAGCGCGTGCAGCTCCTGATCCCCGGCAATACGTTCCACACCGCGCGCCTGATCGGGCAGCGGCGATGGTTTCTCGGTGCGAGCACGGAGTGGCCGGGGGTGGTGCCGGCCGACGTCGAGATCGGCAAGCTCGACGAGTTGGCGGCGAAGTATCCCTCGGTGGCTGCCGATCTGCGCGCCATCGCGGCCTCGGTCCGGACGAATTGATGTCACGGCTGGTGCCCCGATAGCGCCCTGGAGCAAACATCTTGCCAGGTCCGAGAAGGGCCGATGTAGCGGAACTAAGCGCTATTTAAGCCTCGCCGAAGGGTGTAAACTTGAGCTGCCACGGACAATGCCGCCACTGCAGCGGCTCATGTTCCGCGATGGGGGGCTGTTCCGCAATGGGAGGCTCACATGGCTGGCAGCTTAGGGCGACGGGATTTCTTGAAAGCTTCGGCAGCTCTCGCTGGTGCCGCGGCGGGCGGCGGCTTTTCGTGCCTGGAAATCGCAAACGCAGCGTCGATCGATGTTCCGGTCGTGGACAAGCTCACCGTGCGCGTTCTTGTGGACGGGGCGTTCGACCTCTTTTCTCGCCCACAAACGGTCAAGGGCGTGACGGTGGACGTCGGGCGGTCCTCCGATTTCAGGCGGCCATTCCACGCCCAATGGGGCCTCTCGCTGTGGCTCGACACTCAGCGTGGCGCCGACGTCCGGACCCTCCTGCTTGACTTCGGCCACACGCCAGAAGCGCTGATCACCAATATGGAGCTGATGGGAGTGGATCCTCGCAAGATCCTCGCTGTGGCTCGACACTCAGCGTGGCGCCGACGTCCGGACCCTCCTGCTTGACTTCGGCCACACGCCAGAGCGCTGATCACCAATATGGAGCTGATGGGAGTGGATCCGCAGATCACACTCTTATCCTTAGCCACGGGCATAATGATCACTGGGGCGGCCTCATTGGCTTCTTGGAAAAGAAACGCGACCTGTTGCCGGCCGATCTCACATTGTATTGCGGCGGAGAGGACAATTTCTGTCATCGACATGCCGGGACCATGCCGGGTCCCTTCACCGATCGTGGCGTCCTCGATCGCCGCGAAATTGCCGCGCATCGTGTCAAGCTGGTTCTTGCCCCGACGCCGACGGTCATCGACAACCAAGCCTTCACAACTGGACAGATCAAACGCAACGGCATCGAAAAAGTGCTGCCGAACACTTTGGTCGAATTCGGGGTGAAGAACGGCCTCGGCTGCGACATGAGCCATTTCACCGCGGCGGAGCTGCAAGGCAAGATCATGCCGGACGAGCATGTGCATGAACACGCGACTTGTTTCAATCTGAAGGATCGTGGCCTGATCGTGATCAGCTCGTGCGGCCACGTCGGCATCGTCAACTCGGTGCGGCAGGCACAGGAAGTCTCGGGCGTACAGAAAGTTCATGCCATCATGGGCGGTTTCCATCTGGGGCCGGCGCCATCTGACTATCTCAATCAGGTCGTGACCGAGATCAAGAAGCTGGAACCCGATTTTAATATCTGCCGAGATCAAGAAGCTGAACCCGACGCGGTCATTCCCATGCACTGCAGCGGAAACAATTTCGCCCAGGCGGTGCGCGAACAGATGCCCGACAAGCTCGTGCTGGCGACCATCGGCAGCCGCATCAACTTCGGCGCATGAACGTGCGATCGCGGAGTGTGCTCGCCATTCTTGGCGCATTGTTGCTGTGCCTGTCGGCGACATCGCTGCGGGCACAGCAGGAGCCGGAGCGCTCCGCTGCGGACCTCATGGACGTGCTGATGTGGAATTGCGAGCCGGTCGGCGGGCCGTTCGCACTCGTCGATCACACCGCCACGCCTAGGACCGACACGGACTTCCGCGGCAAGCTGCTGCTCCTCTATTTCGGCTTTACCTTTTGCCCGGACGTGTGTCCCACCGACCTGCAGTCGATCGGCTTGGCGATCGACCAGCTCGGGACTTCCGGAGAAGGGGTTCAGCCGGTTTTCGTCACGCTCGATCCGGATCGAGACACGCCACAACACCTGGCCAACTATGTGCCGTTCTTTCATCCGCGGCTAATCGGATTGACCGGCGACGCAAGCTCGATCCAGCAGGTTGCTCGCGCCTACAAGGTTTATTATGCCAAGGTCCCAACGAACGAGAACGACTATACGATTGACCATAACGAAACGCTATACGATTGACCATTCAGGTTATATTTATCTGATGGACCGGGCTGGGCAATATCTCGGTTTTTTTCCGCCCGGCACGCCACCCGACCGCATGGCGGATGTCATTCGGCCGTTGTTGAAATAGCGCATCGACCCGGAGCGCCGCGACACACACATCCCGCTTGCAAGCCACGCTTGGTATGAGCTCTACGCCGCGGTTACCGCAGCGGGCTTCCCATCTTGCCGGCCTGCTCCAGGAGCCAGCCGTGGTAGCGCGTGAGCGGCGTCACGCCCGTGAGGCCGCCGCAACCGTCCGTGGCCGCCGGGCCGGTTGACCAGCTCACCACGCCGATCACCGCCAGCGTGCCGCCGATGTCGCGGAACGCCGGCGCGCCGGAATCGCCGGTGCAGGCGCCGAGCCCCGCGCGCTCGCCCTTGGTCGCGGGATCGGCAAGCCTGATTTGCAGCGTGCCCGGCTGGCCGGTGGCGACGAGCGTCGCCGCGCGCACGGTGCCGCCGGTCTTGCCGTCGCCGCGCACGGTGAGGCCATAGCCCGCGACCACGAAACGGTCGCCGGCGGCGACGGGATTGCCGGGCGGCGCGAGAATCGCGGGCACGTTCTTGATCGGCGCGGCGAGCTTGAGGAGCGCGACATCGGCGGTGACGCGGTGGCGCAGCGCCGCATTCGCGTCGAATCCGGGATGCCGCGCGATGCTTGCGATGTCCTTGAGAACGGGTTGCCGCGCCACGCGCGCCGACGAGCCCGGTTCAGGGCGAGTGTCCGGCGCGCGCACTATAGGGTCGCCGCGCTGGCCGCTCGCTTCGCTCGCCAGCGCGTCATCCAGATCGATCAGCTTGTAAGTGGCGGCCGCCGGCACGCAATGTGCGGCGGTGAGCACCAGATCGCGCGCGAGCGCGACGCCCGAGCAGAAGGTGCCGTGCGAGCCCGTGAGCATGACCACCGCGCGCGCGGCGCCGTCGTTCGCCGGGGGCGCCCCGCCGACCATGGCGGCGGCGGAGGCAATCGGAAGCGCGAGGCAGGCGAGGGGGAAGAGGACGCGGAGCATGGCGCGCGATGAGCCTCGCCGCGGGCGCTTTGTCAACGTCATTCGCGCGTTACGGACCGATCGGCGAGCCCAGTTTTCGCGCCGTCTCCACGAGCCAGTCGTGGTGCGGCCCGAGCGGGGTCACGATCGTGACGCCGCCACACCCGGCCGAACCTCCGCTGACGAGCCCGAAGAGGGCGGGAACACCGCCGCGTATGGCGAATGCCGGCGCGCCGGAATCGCCGCTGCAAGCAGCAAGCCCGCCGTCTTCGCCATAGGAGGTTTGGTCCCTCAGTGAAAACCGGTTGCCGGATTGGCCGACAACGATGAGCATTGCCATTCGAGCGGTGCCGGCGGTTTTGCTGTCGCCGTGCGCGGCCACTCCATAGCCGACGACGATGACGCGGTCGCCGACGGCAACGGGCCGCAAGGTGAGAGGCGCTGGGGCAAAGCGTGTGGGCAGATGCTTGGAAAGCCTGAGCAGCGCTAGATCCGGCGCGGCGGGCTGCTGTGCAGCCGGCACGTCGAGCTTGAACTTCGGGTGTCGTGCGATCTGCGCCACATCGGACGGCGTGGATGGCAAGCTTGCGTCGTGTCCAAGAATTTTGAGATTGGAGGCGTTGATCACGCAGTGTGCGGCCGTGAGCACCAGGTCTTGCCCGAGCGGGGCGCCGGTGCACGTCCCTCGTGAGCTCGAGATCATTACCACGTTGCGTGCGGTCACCGCATCCGCCGGCGCCGCATCGCCGGCGATCGCCCATGCGGGGACACATGACAGGTTGAAAAAAACCAGGGCCACCGCGACGCGGATCATGGCTCCAGCGGCGAACCCAGCTTCGCCGCCGTTTCGAGGATCCAGTAGCGATAGCGCGAGATCGGGATCACGCCGCTGACGAAGCCGCAGACCGGCTCGCCGTCGGTGCGCCCGGACCAACTGATGATGCCGACCAGGGCGCGGTCGTGCTCGTCGAGCACCGGGCCTCCGGAATCGCCGCTGCAGACGCCGAGCCCCGCGCTCTCGCCGAGCTTTTGCGGGTTGACCAGGCTGAGCAACTGCGAGCTCGGCCGGTCGGTCGCGACCAAGGTCGCCGCGCGCAGTTTGCCGGCGCTCCTGCGATCGCCTTGCACCGCGACGCCGAAGCCGGCAACGATGAAGCGATCGCCCACCGAAGGGGGGGCGCGCCGCTCGCTGAATGCGGCGGGCACGAGATTCGCCTTCGTCTGCGGGCCAAGCTTGACGAGCGCCAGATCCGGGGTGTCCGCTCGCGGCGAGAACTGCGGGTGGAAAACGACGCTCGCGACGTCCTTCACGATAGAGCGGCGACCCTCGAACGCCACCAGCCGATATTTGCCGTTGGTGAGCACGCAATGCGCGGCCGTGAGCACGAGATCGGGCGCGATCGCGACGCCCGTGCACAGGTTGCTCCCGCCGATGATCAGCACCACGTGCCGCGCGACCGCGGTCTCCGCCAGCGGCGCGCCGCCGACCATGGCGGCGGCGGGCGCCGCGCCGATCGCGAGGCAGGCGAGCGCAGCGAGGGCGCGGAACGGCGCCTTACGGCTGCGCATGGGGGCACTGGTTGCAAGGGACCGCAGGGCTGGCACGCTTCCGTTGGGTCAGGACCAAGGCCCAGTATAGCGCCACGCTATGGCGAATTGAGCATGGATTGCGGGGGCTAGTGTCCCGCTTCCAACGTTCGCATCACATTGCAGCACGCTCGGGTGCGAACGTTGGAAGCAAAGGGACACTAGCAAGTTTATGGTTCTAGTGCGGTTTTTGGCTCTGACGTTCCGATGAAGACCGTGCCGCGAGACTGATCGGAACGTCAGAGCCACCGCACTAGGGGCGGAGGTCAAGACCTCATTTATTGCGGGCGTCCCGCTCCTTCTTCTGGAAGAACGTCTGCTCGACCTCGTTGTGGATCCGCAGCAGCCATTGCTCGGCGCGGGCGGCGCGGTCGCGAAAATGCGCGGCGTCGGCCTCGGCTTCCCGCAGCCTTTCCTCGGCGGCCCGCAGCTGGAACGAAAGCTTGTGCGCGAGATCCATGGCGCGCGCGCAGTCTTCCTTCGCCATGTCCGCGGCCTTCTGCAGCAAAGCGACGATGGTGCGGCCGGAATCGTCCGCTACGACGTTCATGTCTGCCTGCGGTTTCGGCGTCGGTGCAAACGGAACGATCGTGCCTGCCTTGTCGGGAACATAACTACTCATAGCCGCCCACCCCGTTACCTGTCCCCAAATGATGCTGATGTCCGGAAGTCAGGAAACGACTGTAGCATACTCTCCGACGAGGGCTGTGAAAATTTCTGGCGCGGTTGACGAAGAAGCCCTGCCTGTGGCGCGGCGGCGTCACTTGGAACGGGCGGAGAACGCATTCTGAACGGATCGAGTCAGGGCGGCGCCGGATTTAATATTTCGCCGCAATTGTCCGCTGAGAATTGTTTCCCAATTTTCCAAACAGTGAGCGAAGCAAGCGGCGGCGCGGCCATCTAAACGTGCGCGCGTCTCGCCTATGAGCCTGCTGCGAGCAGCAATCCCGCAGAGTGCGGAATCTCGACATCGATCTCGAGCGTCGAGACCGTATCGCCGCGATCCATCCGTACGTGGACGTTCTCGCTCTCCACCGTGACGTGCTTGGCGATCGCGGCCAGGATCTCCTCCCGCAGGAGGGCGAGCAGGTCGCGCTGGCCGCGCGCCGCCCGTTCATGGGACAGGAGAATCTGGAGCCGCTCCCGCGCGACCGGGGCTGAGCCCCGCCGCCGGAAAAAGTTGAGGACGTTCATGCCGCCCTCCGTCCGAACAGCTTCTCGAAGAAGCGTTTGCGCTCGCTGGGGATGATCATCGGAATGTCGTCGCCCCGCAGCCTGCGGGCGGCGTCGGCATAGGCGCGCGCCGGCGCGCTCGCCGCGTTGCTCAGGGTGACCGGTGAGCCGATATTGGAGGCGCGCAACACCTCCTCGCTCTCCGGAATGATCCCCAGCAGCGGGGTGGAGAGGATGTCGAGGACGTCGTCGATGTTGAGCATCTCGCCGCGCGCCGCGCGCTGGGCGTCGTAGCGGGTGATCAGGATGTGCTTCTCGATCCGCTGGCCGCGCTCGGCCCGCTCGGTCTTGGAGTCGAGCAGCCCGATGATGCGGTCGGAATCGCGCACCGACGAGACTTCCGGATTGGTCACGATCACGGCTTCGTCGGCATACCGCATGGCGAGCGTCGCGCCGCGCTCGATGCCGGCCGGGCTGTCGCAGATCACCCAGTCGAACTTCGCGCGCATTTCCTTGATGACGCTGCCCACGCCTTGCTCGGTCAAGGCGTCCTTGTCGCGGGTCTGCGAGGCCGGCAGCAGCCACAGTGTCTCGAGCCGCTTGTCGCGGATCAGGGCTTGCGACAGCTTGGCGACGCCCTGGACGACGTTGATGAGATCGAAGACCACGCGGCGCTCGGCGCCCATCACGAGGTCGAGGTTGCGCAGGCCGACGTCGAAATCGACCACCGCCACCTGCTGCCCGGTTTGCGCCAGTGCGGCGCCGAGCGCAGCCGTGGAGGTCGTCTTGCCGACGCCGCCCTTGCCGGAGGTGACCACGAGGACCTTGGCCATGTGCGCTATCTCCCACCCTTCAATCCAAGGCTGCTATCGACAGGATGCGGTCTTCGAGCCAGCACTGGGTCGGCCGGTTGCGAAGGTTTGCATCCATTTCCTCTGCGGTCCGGTAGTAGCCGTCGATCGAGATCAGCTCGGCTTCGTTCCTGCTGCAGAAAATCCGTGCGCGGGCATTGCCCATCGACCCCGCCATCGCCCGCCCGCGCAACGCGCCGTAGACGTGGATCGAGCCGCCGGCGACGACCTCGGCTCCGGAAGAGACCGCGCCGAGCACCGTGATATCGCCGTAGGGGAATATGACGGATTGGCCCGAGCGGATCGGTGTCTCGACCAGGAGCGTGGTGGGCTCCTGGCGGCGGGACGATCCGGCTGTGTCGGCGGACGCCGGCACGGCGGTCTCGCCGCCGGCCGTTGCCCGCCCCCCCTTGAGCACCGGAGGCAGCGACGGACCGAGCTGGTCCACCTCCGCGCCCTCGATGCCCATGATCCGGATGCCGCGCTCGCCCAAGGTCGCGATCAGCTCGGCGATCGCGGCCTGATCGAGCGGAATGCCTGCAAGGTCGAGGATGATGGGCCGGCCGACGAAGAAATCCGGCGAATTCCGGCTCCACTTGTCCAGCTCAGCCAGCCAGGCGGCGAGCGGCGCTGCCGGGGCGAGCACGAACGCCATGAATGAACGGCCTCGAAAGCGCATCGAGGGTTGCGGTCGAACGGCAATCGCGCTTGTCACCACGGGACCTCGAGAATTTTCGATTCTTACCGGCGGGTTAACCCCATTTGGCGCGATCCGTGGTTAACGGCCGGTTAACAAATCGCAATAATTGGGTGTGGGACGGGGCTAAAATAGGCGCCAGAAGACCAGCAACATCAGGCCGTACAGGGCCACCACCAGAGACGCCCCGGCAACCGCGATCCGCCCCGGATTCGCCCCCCGCGGCTGCAACCACCAGGCGAAGCGGTTGCTCGTCCACGGCACCAGATAATTCAGGATGAGGACGCTCACGACATTGCCGATGAACAGGGCGATTGCGAAGGGGAGCGCCGCGCGGCCGCTGAGATACGGGGTCTGCACGAAGTATCCGAACAGAAACACGACTGGATAGAGCACCAGCAGAACCAGCATGTTCTGCTTCCAGATCGCCGGGGAGGGGCATCACCGGCGGGCAACGGAAACCATTGGTCGAAGCCGGTGCGGGCGATGCGGGCGTGGAATTCCTCGGTGAAGGGCTGCGCGTCCTCCAGGAGCTTGCTGCGCTCCGGCGAGTTGAGCCAGGCCTGCAGATTGGCTTCGGTGTCGAAGCGCAGGATGGCGAGCCAGTCCTCCTGCACGCCGGGCACCGGCGGCTCGAAGCGATAGCCTTGAAAGCCCTTGGCCTTCGACTGGGCGGCGGCGATGCGCTGCTCCCAGGCGCGATAGGCGGCCTCCTGGCCGGGCTTGATGCGCGTCGAGATGACCGCCGAAACCGGCGAGGGCAACACGCCGGCGCCGCCGTCGTTGACGATGTGGACGTCGTCGCTGCCGACCAGCATCGGCCGCCGCGTCCGATATCCGTCGAAGTCGTTGTGACGAGTTGAGCCAGGCGACCGCGGTCTCGGTGCTGGCGAAGCGTTGCAGGATCACCCAATCGACCTGCGCCGGCGGGCTCGGCGGCATCACGGTCTGCTTGATGAAGCCCGGAAATGCGGAGACGATGCCGCTCGTTTCCTCCTGCCAGCGGGCGAAGGCATCGGCGCTCTGCGGCCGCACGCGCGTCTGCGTGACGATCGTGACGGTGCCGTCCGTCGTGGACGAACTCCTGCGCCGCTGCGCGATCCGTTCCGCTCATGGCTGTCCGTTGAGCTTCATGAAGATGCGATCCGGCGTGAACGGCAGGTGCGGGAAGCGCACGCCGGTCGCGTTCGCGAGCGCATTTGCGATGGCAGGCGCGACCGGATTGATCGCGCATTCACCCTGCGACTTCGCGCCGAGCGGGCCGATCGTGTCGTAGGTGTCGGCGAAGAACACCTCGGTCGGCGGCACGTCGGCGAAGGCAGGGATGCGGTAGTTGCGCAGCGACGGGTTCACCATGGTGCCGTCGTCGTAGACCATTTTCTCGGTGAGCGCCCAACCGAACCCCATGCCGACGGCGCCGTCGATCTGGCCGCGGCACTGCATCGGGTTGATCAGGCGGCCGATGTCGGCGCCGTGCACGCTGTGCAGGATGCGGATTTCGGCGGTGACGCGATGGACCGCAAGGCGCACGCCATGGGCGTTGAACGCGACCGTGCGCGGCGAGAGATAGGCCTTGCGCTTGGACTCGAAGCGGTGGCCGGCCTTGGTGCCGGCGGCGTGCAGGTCGGCCAGTGGGATCTGCCTGTCGCCGCAGATCACCACACCATCGTCGAGACGGCAGGCGGCGGGATCGGTGCCGGTGTGGCGGCTGGCAAACTCGATGATATTGTCGCGTAGCGCATTGGCCGCGAGATTGACCGCCTGGCCGGCGACGACGGTGCCGGTGCTGGCGAACGTGCCGGTGTCGTAGGGGGTCAGATCGGTGTCGGCGTTGATGATGGCGACGCTGTCCGCCCGCGCGCCGAGAACAGAGGCGGCGATCTGCCGGTGCGAGTTCACGGAGCCGTTGCCCATCTCGGTGGAGCCGACCGCGAGGTGAAAGGTGCCGTCGGGAAGCAGCGCCATCTGCCCGCCGGCGCGGTGCTCGGTCGGCGGGCCGCAATCCAGCATCGCCAGCGCAATGCCGGTGCCTTCCGCCCATTCCTCTCCGTCGGGCTTGGGGGTGCCGCCACCGGCGGCCAATGCCTTCTCGACCAGGTCGACGCACTGATCGAGCCCGTAGCTGCCGAAGCTGACGTCCGACGGATCCTTCCACACCGACTCCATCCAGTCGCCGGGCCGGATCATGTTTTTGCGGCGGATCTCGAACGGGCTCATCTTCAGCAGCCGTGCCAGCTCATCCATCGCGGACTCGATCGCGAAGGTCGACTGCGAGGAGCCGTAGCCGCGGAAGCCGCCGCCCGGCACCATGTTGGTGTAGACGGCGTAGCCGACCGCCTTCTTGTTGGCACAGCGATAGACCGTCATAGGGTTGCCGAGCGCCGCGGCCAGCGTCTCGCTGGCGTGATTGCCGTAAGCGCCGGTATTGGAGATCACCTGGATGTCGATCGCGGTCAGTGTGCCGTCGCGCTTGGCGCCGAGTTTCACCCGCGTCGTCATCTGGTGGCGCGTGGAGGCGCCGATGAACTGCTCCTCGCGGGTGAACTCCCACTTCACCGGGCGGCCGGTCTTGAGCAGTGCCAGCACGCAGAGGTCCTCGGAGAGCATCTCCTGTTTGCCGCCGAATCCGCCGCCGACGCGCTCGGTGAACACATGCAGGTCGCGCGGACGCAGGCCGAAGATGTGGCAGAGCTTCTGCTGCGCGATGAAGGGCGCCTGCGAGCTGGTGCGAACGTGAATCCGGCCGTCGTCACTGCGCCAGGCAATCGAGCCATGCGTTTCAAGATGCACGTGCTGAACCCGCGAGGTCGAATAGGTCATCTCGTGCACGGCGTCGGCGGCCTTGAAGCCGTCTGCCACGCTGCCGACCTCACCCCGAATGTCGACAAAGACGTTGCCTTTCTCGGCGCCGCCTTTGTCGTGCAGGATCGGCGCGTCCGATGCCATCGCCGCGACCGGATCGAACACCGCCGGCAACAGCTCATAGGTGACGTCGAGGAGCCGACAGCCGGCCTCGGCGGCGGCCTCGGTCTCGGCCACGACCGCGGCGATGCGCTGGCCGACGAACCGCGCGACGTTGTCGAGCACATAGGTGTCGTCGGGATCGACCAGATGGTCCTCATGGGTTGCTGTGCTGTAGAGCCGGCGCGGCACATCCTCCCAGGTGAAGACCTCGACCACGCCCGGCACGGCGAGCGCCTTGTCGCGTCCAATGGCGACGATGCGCGCGTGGGCATGCGGCGAGCGCAGCACCTTCAGATGCAACAGGCCGTCTACCGCCACGTCCATCGTGTAGCGCGCCCGGCCGGTGACGATGCCCTCGCCGAACGGGTTCGGCAGGCTCGCGCCGCAGGTGCGGCCGGCGACGTCGTCCTCGACGGCGGTGACGCCCGCGAGCGCGTCGCGGATCGAGCGATAGCCCGTGCAGCGGCACAGGTTGCCCTTGAGGGCATGGGGCAAATCCGCCTTTTGCTTCTCGTCGAACGTGGCCGCCGTCATGATCATACCGGCCGCGCAGAAGCCGCATTGGAACGCCTGGGCGTCGAGGAAGGCCTGCTGCACTGGATGCAGCGCGCCGTCCCGCGCGAGCCCTTCTATCGTCGTGATCTCGCGCCCCGCCGCCCGGAACGCCGGCATCAGGCAGGAGTGCACCGGCATCCCGTCGAGCCAGACGGTGCAGGCGCCGCAATCGCCGGCGTCGCAGCCCTTCTTGACGCCGAAGACGCCGCGATCGCGCAGGAACGTGCGCAGGCACTGACCGGGCGCCGGCTCGGCCGAGAACAGCTTGCCGTTGACGCGGTAGTTCAGGCCGCCGGCACTCGCCCCGGCTGGATGGGCCCGCGCCACGACAGTGTGCTTGATCATGCGCGGGCTCCGCCTTGTGCCAGCTCGGCGCGAATCTGCTCGGCGAAATAGCTCGTGAGGTGACGCTTGTAGGCGGCCGAGCCGTGGACGTCGTCGAAATACGCGTCGGGCGGGATGCGCTCGTCGATCACCCGGCGCAGATCCATCGCGGACGGCGGGTGCTTGAAGCGGAACTGGATCGGCCGCGGCGTCGCCGCGGTGATCGTGATCAGGAGATCGTCGGAAGCCGCATTCTGTGTGCCGATCAGCAGCGCCGCGGACCGGCCGTGGTGGGTGAGGGACGCGTGGCGGAACGCGAACCGCTTGGTCAGCGCCGAGGCCGGCACGTGGATGCTGCGGAGCAATTCTCCCCGCTGGAGGACGTTGACGTGGTTGCCCTTGACGAAGTCCACGGCGCGGACCTCGCGCGGCGGCGCGTTGCGCGGCCACAAGGTGTAGACGGCATCGAGCGCGACCGTGAGCGAGATCATCGGGCCGGCCGGCAGCGACATGCAGATGTTGCCGCCGATGGTGGCCGCATTCCAGATCTTGAACGATGCCAGGAATGCGTTGCAGCAGTCGCGGATGAGCGGCGCCGCGCGCCACTCGGCCGGGGCGGCGAACCGGTAGAGCTCGGCGATGCGGCAGGTCGCCGCGATGTCGAGCCCGGCGGGGGAGTGCTCGAGGGCGGGCCAGCGCAGCGCGTCGAGGTCGATGAGCGTGTCGGTCGCGACCTGCGGCTCCGAGAACAGCCAGGTGCCACCGCCGAGCCAGGCATAGCCGTCACGCCATTGCGTGATCTGGTCCATCGATGCCGGGTGCTGCACTTCCGTGATGGTGTTGAGATTCATGCGGCACACCTCGGCAAGCCGATTGAACGGGAGGATAGGTCGTTAGGCCGCCCGACGTCCCCCGTCGGCGGCTCTCACGGCAGCTCGGCGAGCGAGGTGGGGCCCGGCCCGGGCGTGACCAGCGTCGGCCACTGCTTCGAGCCGAACGGCACCGCCGGGGGCAGGAACGGTTTCACTCCGCGCTTGGCGCTTTCGGCAATGATCGCGGCGCGCGCATCGCCGCCCATCAATTCGTAGTCCATCAGGTGATAGTTGCCGAAGAACATCGAGCCGACCGAGCGGTCGCCGATGATGCGGGTCAGCGACTCCAGCATGTCCTCCGGCGTCGTGGTGAACGAGACGGTCTCGATCAGGATCAGCCGGTCGTTGATGGCTTCGGGTCCGAAGAACTGCGCCAGCACGCTGAACAACACGTTGTTCTGGCGCGCGACATAGATAGTGTTGCTGGCCGCATAGGTCTTGTCCCAATCGGCGCCGAGCATCTTCTTCCAGTCGCCGATCACCGACATCCAGTGGGCGACCTGGGTCTGCGCCGCCCATGCGATGTCTTTCTTGAGATAGGGGCCCTGCTTCTTGGTGAACGCCTCCAAGGCGGCAAACGGAATCGCACCCTTCGCCAGGCATTCGTCCATGAACGTGATGTTGTTTTGCAGAATGGTGCGATTGTTGTCGCGCCACTCCTGCGGCATCGCCGTCGCGTCGAGGCCGTCGAGCGCGGCCTTCATCTTGTTGCGATAGGTCTGCATCGCGTTGCGCCAGGACTGACCGGCGGGATTATCCAGATACGGGCCCGCCACCACCTGGGTCAGCGCCATGGTGCTGTGGCCGATGGACTTCAGCAATTGATAGGCGATGGGCACCGAAGGCGCCTCGAGCGGTGCCTGGCCCGGCCGATAGAGAATGAACCTGCCGCCCGCCCCCGAGAACAGGCCGAGGATGACGGGATTCTTGCTGAGAATGTTTCGCTTGAAGATCTTGGCGGCGTCGCCATAGAGCTCGAACATGCCGGTGTTGAGCGCCAGCACGTTGTTGGTCGCCGTCTCGGCCGCGGTGACGGCGTTGCGGCCGGTGATCGGCGCCATGTAGGACGGCAAGTCTTGCGACGCTGCAGGCGTGGCTGCCCCCGCCACCACAATGGACGACAGAATAGCGTAGGCGCAGCGTTTCAGGCGTGAATCGATTTGCATGGTTTGCCTCTCAGGAGCGTCGGCAGATCTGCTCGCGAACGCATTACGGAACCCTGGAGCAACGCGAGCGGCTTATATCCGATTCGCGGTCACGAGCAGACTTTCGCTGGCAGGACTTGGCGTGGGTGGTTGCCGGTCGCTTGACGGGAATGATCAAACCCAACGGATGATGCCCGATCCATTGCATCAGCCGCGCGTGCGACAGAGTGCGACGCGGCAGACTTTGTCGAGATCATGCGACCGAACAAATTGCTTAGGGCGAAATTGCAATCAACACGAAGCGATCTCGCTCCAGGCCGCAAGGGAGCAGGCACACGCGTTCGATATTGGCGCTGCTCGATCATGCCTGGCGCATGCTGACGTCCGGCCATCTCGGCCTGCCATTCTCGGAGATCGCGGTCCGCAGCGGCTTCCTCAATCAGGCAACCTTCAGCCGCATGGTCAAGCATCGCTACGGCTGCGCACCGCGCGAGGCGGGAGAGGGTGCAGGATCGGCCTTCGAGGTTTCCGTAGAGATTTCCTGTGCGAAATCGAGGCGTTGCACGCGGACACTGAACGCTTTTAACATCATGAGATGGTTCCTAAAAATTAACCCTCTAGGAGCGGTGGCGTTGGCCGATCCGCAACGTCTCGCCGCTATTGAGAGTCCTATGGCAGGCTCCTCCTTCCGGGCATCGAGGTTCCAATGAGTGCCGCTCAAGAGCGCCGAATCTCACGACGCACCCGCGTCCACAGGAACGCCGCGATCATCTTGAATGAGCGTGACGCTGTCGTGCAGTGCACCCTGTTGGACTTGAGCCGGAGCGGAGCCCGCCTGTCGGTCAGCAGCACCTACAAGCTTTCCGAGGCGTTCGAGCTCACGTTCGACAACGGCCGGACGCGCCGCAAATGCCGCGTGCAGTGGCGAACCGACACCAAGCTCGGCGTCACGTTCGAGTACCCCGGCGACTAGCCGAAAAGGCGCTTCCTCCTTCCTCCGACCTTGGCTGCGTCCATTTGCTCCGGTTTTCGCCGTAGCGCGAGCCTGGAACTTTCGACGTGCACGGCGCGTTTACCTTATTGCCGCCCCAGAAAACCGACCGATCCACGTTGCGATCGTGCAAGGACGACATGCAATGAAGACGTTTCTGACGGGACTGATTGCGCTGACCATGTCGCTCACGGGCGCCCCAGCGCATGCGCAGCTCCTCACGCAAGGGGAGCTCGCGACGTCGCGCTTGAAGCTTACGTTGGAGCAAGAGCATGTCATCAAGGAGTTCATCAAGGACATGAAGCTGGATCCGCCCGCGACGGCGGCGCGCGCCGCGGTCGGGGATGCGGTTCCCCAGGACACCACGCTTCGGCCGATGCCCGACGAGCTCGGTCGGAAGGTTCCGCAGATCAAGACGCACAGGTTCGTGTACACCGCCGACCGGATTTTGATCGTTCAACGCGAAGGACAACAGAGTTGCCGACGTGATCGAGCTGAAGGACTAGGTCTTTCGCCCGTCCTGCTCTGGCGGCGTGACGCCTGCGAAGCCGGACAACATCAGAGCTTGATGCGCAAGAGGTGGGCAAGCTCGCCGATGATGCCGCGGCGGAACAGCAGCACGCAGACCACGAAAATCACGCCCTGCACGACGAAGACCCATTGGCCGATCGTGGTCAGGTAGTTCTCCAGCGTGATGATGAAGAATGCGCCGACGACCGGCCCGAACAGGGTGCCGAGCCCGCCGACGAGCGTCATCAGGATGACTTCGCCCGACATCGGCCAGTCGACGTCGGTCAGGGAGGCGAGCTGGAAGACCAGCGCCTTGGTCGCGCCGGCGACGCCGGCGAAGGTCGCCGACAGCACGAAAGCGACGAGCTTGTAGCGCTCGGTCTTGTAGCCGAGCGAGATCGCGCGCGTCTCGTTCTCGCGGATGGCCTTGAGCACCTCGCCGAACGGCGAATTGATGATGCGATAGATCAGCAGGAAGCAGCCGAGAAAGATGACCAGCACGGTGATGTACATGTTGGTCGGGTTGGCGAGGTCGATGAAGCCGAACAGCCGGCCGCGCGGCACCGCCTGGATGCCGTCCTCGCCGCCGGTGAACGGCGCCTGCACCGCGAAGAAGTACATCATCTGCGCGAGCGCGAGCGTGATCATCGCGAAATAGATGCCCTGCCGGCGGATCGCGAGCGCGCCGACGACCGTGCCGAAGCCGGCGGCGGCCGCGGTTCCCGCCAGGATCGCCAGCTCCGGCGGGAAGCCCCAGACCTTGGCCGCGTGGGCGCTGACATAGCTCGCCCAGCCGAAGAACAGCGCGTGGCCGAACGATAGCAGCCCGACATAGCCGATCAGCAGGTTGAACGCGCAGGCGAACAGCGCAAAGCACAGCGCCTTCATCAGGAACACGGGATAGGCGAACACCGGCGCGATGATGAGGGCCAAGGTCATCAGGATGAACGCGATCGCCTCGCTGCGCGAGCGCGCCGCGTCGCCCGTCTTGATGTCGGCGACGCGCTGCATCTTATGCGCCCCTTCCGAACAGGCCGGCCGGCCGGATCAACAGCACGATCGCCATGACGATGAAGATCACCGTGTTGGAGGCTTCCGGAAAGAACACCTTGGTGAGCCCCTCGATGATGCCCAGCCCGAACCCGGTCACGATCGCGCCCATGATCGAGCCCATGCCGCCGATCACCACCACCGCGAACACCACGATGATCAGGTTCGAGCCCATCTGCGGGCTCACGTTGTAGATCGGCGCCGCCATCACGCCGGCGAGCGCCGCAAGCGCGACACCGAAGCCGTAGGTGAGTGTGATCATGCGCGGCACGTTGATGCCGAAGGCGCGCACCAGCGTCGGGTTCTCGGTGGCGGCACGCAGATAGGCGCCGAGCTTGGTGCGCTCGATCACGAACCAGGTGGACAGGCAGACCACGAGCGAGAACACCACGACCCAGGCGCGGTAGTTCGGCAGGAACATGAAGCCCAGGTTCTGGCCGCCTTGCAGCTCCGGCGGCACGGCGTAGGGCAGGCCCGAGGAGCCGAAGAAATTGCGGAAGGTTCCTTCGATGATCAACGCGAGACCGAAGGTCAGCAGCAACCCGTACAGATGGTCGAGCTTATAGAGCCATTGCAGAAACAGCCGCTCGATGACGACACCGGTCACGCCGACGACGAGGGGCGCGATGATGATCGCCCACCAATAGCCGAGGCCGACATATTGCAGCAGGAAGAACGCGGTGAAGGCGCCCAGCATGTACTGGGCGCCATGGGTGAAGTTGATGATGTTGAGCATGCCGAAGATGACGGCAAGCCCGAGGCTGAGCAGCGCATAGAACGAGCCGTTGATGAGCCCGATCAGCAACTGCCCGAACAGCGCCTGCGAGCTGATGCCGAAAATCTCGAACATGAGGACTACTCCGAGCGCTACTCGTAGCGTCCCGGACGCAGCGCGCGCTGCGTCCGGGGCACGCTCTGGCGATCAGCTCTTCACCAGCGGGCAGCCGCCCTCGGCCATCGGCCGGAAGGCTTCGTTCGCGGGGATCGTGGCGCGCAGATTGTACAGATCCCAAGGCCCCTTCGAGTCGGCCGGCTTCTTCACCTCGAAGAGGTACATCGGATGGATCTTGCGGCCGTCGGCGCGCACCGTGCCCTTGCCGAGCAGCGGATCGTCGGTCGGCATCTCCTTCATCTTGGCGACCACCGCCTTGCCGTCGGCGTCGCTCTTGAGCGCCTCGACCGCCTTGAGATAGTGCGTCACCGCCGAATAGACGCCGGCATGAACCATGCTCGGATATACGCCGCCATTCTGCGCGGCGAACTTCTTGGCGAATTCGCGGTTGGCGTCGTTCATGTCCCAGTACCAGGCCTCGGTGAAGATCAAGCCCTGGGCGATCGGCAGGCCGAGCGACTTGACGTCGGTGAGGAACACGAGCAGCCCGGCAAGGCTCTGGCCGCCCTTGACGATGCCGAACTCCGCCGCCTGCTTGATCGAGTTGACGGTGTCGGCGCCGGCATTGGCGAGCCCGATGATCTTGGCCTTCGAAGACTGCGCCTGCAGCAGGAACGACGAGAAGTCCGTGGCCGGGAACGGATGCCGGATCTGGCCCAGCACCTTGCCGCCGTTCTTGGTGACGACCGCCGCCGTATCGCGCTCGAGCGCGAGGCCGAAGGCGTAGTTGGCCGTCAGGAAGAACCAGGTGTCGCCGCCGGTCTTCACGATCGCCTGGCCGGTGCCGTTGGCGAGCGCCCAGGTGTCGTAGGTCCAATGGATGGTGTTGGGCGTGCATTTGGGCCCGGTCAGATCGGAGGCCGCGGCGCCCGAGACGAGGAAGACCTTGTTCTTGTCGCGCACGATCTCGTTCACCGCGAGCGCGACCGAGGAGGTCGGCACGTCGACGATGACGTCGACCTTGTCGGTGTCGAGCCAGGTGCGCACGATGGTCGAACCGACGTCGGGCTTGTTCTGGTGGTCGGCGCCGACGATCTCGACCTTCATGCCCTTGGCGGCCGCGCCGAAATCCTCGACCGCCATCTTGCCGCAACGACCGAGCCCTGGCCGCTCAGGTCCTTGTAGGTGCCCGACATGTCGTTCATGACACCGATCTTGATGGTGCCGTCGGTGTATTGCGCCTGAGCGGAGCCGCACCCGAGTGCGACCGCGAGCGCCGTGAGACTGATCAGTCGTTTCATGTAGTTTTCTCCTCGTGATGATTTCCGTTTTTCGTTTTGGCTTTCAGTATCCCCCGGCACACGTCGTGAGTTCACGCGTTTTCTGCGGCGAACCGGAAGGCCACTTCGTCGGAAAACGCTATGCAGTCAGGTCCTAGACACCTAGATAGTCATGCAGCTTCTCGAGGTTGGCCTCGAGCTCGGCATTGGCGAAGCGGTCGATGATGCGGCCATGTTCCATCACGTAATAGCGGTCCGCAACCGTCGAAGCGAAGCGAAAATTCTGCTCGACCAGGAGGATGGTGAAGCCCTGCTGCTTGAGCATGCCGATGGTCTTGCCGATCTGCTGAATGATGACGGGGGCGAGCCCCTCGGTCGGCTCGTCGAGCAGGAGCAGCCGGGCGCCGGTGCGCAGGATGCGGCCGATGGCGAGCATCTGCTGCTCGCCGCCGCGAGAGCTTCGTGCCTTGGCTCGACAGCCGCTCCTTGAGATTGGGAAAGAGCTCGAAGATGCGTTCGAGCTCGAGCCCGCCGGGCGCGCACCTTGGGCGGCAGCAGCAGGTTCTCCTCCACGCTGAGGCTCGAGAAAATGCCGCGCTCCTCGGGACACAGCGCGATGCCGAGCCGGGCGATCCGGTCGCTGGTCAGGCCGATCGCTTCCTTGCCCTCGTAGCGCACCGAGCCGGTGCGCTGGCCGACGATGCCCATGATCGACTTCAAGGTCGTGGTCTTGCCGGCGCCGTTGCGGCCGAGCAGGGTCACGACCTCGCCGGCGAAAACCTCGAACGTGGCGCCGTGCAGCACGTGGGATTCGCCGTACCAGGCTTGCAGCTCCTCGACCGCCAGCAACGGCGACTTGCCCGGATCTAAGCATGGCCGGCCCCGAGATAGGCCTCGCGCACCTCGGGGTTGGCCGAGACCGTTTCGTAGTCGCCTTCGGCCAGCACCCGGCCGCGCGTGAGCACCGTGATGCGGTGGGAGAGATTGGCGACCACGCTGAGATTGTGCTCGACCATCAGCACCGTGCGGTCGGCGGCGACCGACTTGATGAGCGCGCTGACGCGATCGATGTCCTCGTGCCCCATCCCCGCCATCGGCTCGTCGAGCAGCAGCATTTCCGGGTCGAGCGCCAAGGTAGTCGCGATCTCGAGCGCGCGTTTGCGCCCGTAGGGCAATCTCGACCGCCGTCGAATGGGCGAAAGATGTCAAGCCGACGTCGGCGATGAGCGCCATCGCACGCTCATTGAAGACGTCGAGGACGCGCTTGGACCTCCAGAAGTCGAATGACGCTCCGCGCTTGCGTTGCAGCGCCACGCGCACGTTCTCGAGCACCGTGAGATGCGGGAAGACCGCGGAAATCTGGAACGAGCGCCCCATCCCGAGCCGCGCCACGTCGGCCGGCGCCAGCGACGTGATGTCGCGGCCTTTGTAGACGATCCGGCCCCTGGTGGGGCTCATGAACTTCGTCAAGCAGGTTGAAGCAGGTCGTCTTGCCCGCGCCGTTCGGTCCGATCAGCGCATGGATGGTGCCGCGCCGAACCCGCAGGTTCACCCCGCTCACCGCGACGAAGCCGGCGAACTCCTTGGTGAGGTTCTCGGTCTCGAGGATGAAATCGTCACTCACGACGCAACGGGTCCCATCATAGCGTTTTCCGGAGAAGTGGGCTTCCGGTTCGCCGCATAAAACGCGTCAAACGTACGACGCTGGTTCGGCTATATTGTTAGCACGTCCGGGGAGGGGGCCAGACAAAAAAGCAATTGCCCGGGCGATCCTTTAGTTCAACGGGGCTTTTGACGATGATCGATGCGGTCAAGAGCTGGGGCTATCAACTCCAGAACATCAAGCCGGGCAAGATCGCAGGTTGTGGCCAGGACCTCGTGGTCATCGACCACTGCAACGACGACCGGCCCTTCTCGCCGGCGGAGGTGGCGGCGATGCGACAGCGGCCGGACGGGGCCTGCCGGCTGGTGCTCGCCTATATGAGCATCGGCGAGGCCGAGAGCTATCGCTTCTATTGGGACAAGAGTTGGCGCCGGCGGCGGCCGTCCTGGCTGGGCAAGGAGAATCCCGACTGGGACGAGAACTACGCGGTGAAATTCTGGGACCCGAGCTGGCAACAGATCATCTTCGACTATGCCGACCGTATCGTCGCCGCGGGCTTCGACGGCGTCTACCTCGACAAGGTCGATGCATTCGAGGATATGGGCCACAAGGAAGCCATGGTCGATTTCGTGGCGAGCATCGCCGCGCGGGTGAAGGCGCAACGCACGGGCTCGCTCGTCGTGTCGCAAAACGGCCAGGAGCTCATCTCCAACGCCAAATTTCGCAACGCGATCGATGCTTTCGCGCGCGAGGACCTGTTCTACGGAGAGGACGAGGACGGCGAGCGCAACGAGGACGATAGCATCCGCGACAGCCTCGAGGTGCTCAAACGCTTCGCCGCCGACGGCAAGCCTGTCTTCGTGGTGGAATATCCGCGCACCGACGAGCAGGCGCGCTCCGTGCGGCGCGAGATTGCTGAACAAGGCTTCATCGGGCTCGTCGCGCGACGCGACCTCGATACGCTCGCATAGTGTTTCCGGCGCAGCGCCGCCCCTTCCTCGACCTTCCCCCGGCTCTTATGTAATGGCAGAGTGAAGCCCGCCGTCTCGATTCCACGATGGAACCCTGGTCGGCGGGCTCCGGTTTATGGAGCTGTGGGAGGACTGCCCTTGCGTCTCCTCGTCATCGAGGACGATCCCGATCTCAACCGGCAGCTCGCGACCGCGCTCGACCGATGCGGGCTACGTGGTCGATCGCGCCTTCGACGGCGAGGAGGGCCACTATCTCGGCGAGAGCGAGCCCTACGACGCCGTCATCCTCGACATCGGGCTGCCCAAGATGGACGGCATCTCGGTGCTGGAAGCGTGGCGGCGTGCCGGCCGCGCCATGCCGGTGCTCATCCTCACCGCGCGCGACCGCTGGAGCGACAAGGTGCAGGGCTTCGACGCCGGCGCCGACGACTACGTCGCCAAGCCCTTCCATCTCGAGGAGGTGCTGGCGCGCATCCGCGCGCTGCTGCGCCGCTCCGCCGGCCACGCCAAGAGCGAGCTCAATTGCGGCTCGGTGCGGCTCGACACCCGCACCGGCCGCGTCAGCGTCGACGGCAATCCGGTCAAGCTCACCACCACGAATATCGCCTGCTCTCCTATCTCATGCACCATACCGGCCGCGTGGTCTCGCGCAGCGAGCTGGTCGAGCATCTCTACGACCAGGACTTCGACCGCGACTCCAACACGATCGAGGTGTTCGTCGGCCGCATCCGCAAGAAGCTCGGCGTCGACGTCATCCAGACCGTGCGCGGGCTCGGCTATCTGCTCACGCCGCCGGGCAATGCGTCTTAACTCGCTCGCGCTCCGGCTCTTCTTCTCGGCGACGACCTGGACCGTGGTGATTCTCGTCGTCACCGGCATCGTGCTGTCCTCGATCTATCGCGCGGCGGTGGAGCGCGCCTTCGACCGCCGGCTCGGCGTCTATCTGCGCACCCTCGTCGCCGACGTCGCGACGCCGGAGGAGAACGCCGGCAAGTTTCCCCAGTCCATCGGCGAGCCGCTGTTCGATCTGCCGCTCTCCGGCTGGTACTGGCAGGTGACGCGGCTCGACGCGCCGACGCCCGACGTGCGCTCGTCGCGCTCGTTGTGGGACGGAACGCTGCCGCATCTCGCCGACCTCGGCACCTCGTCGATGCCCGGCGGCGCGCGCCAGGGCTACGCCGAAGGCCCCGAGGGCCAGCAGCTGCGCATCGTCGAGCGCACCATCGATCTCGGCGAGGAGGGCCGCTATCTCGTCGCGGTCGCGGGCGATGCCGCCGAGATCGACGAGGAGACCCGCAGCTTCGACGGCGCGCTCGTCATCACCTTCGGCGTGCTGGCGATCGTGCTGCTGCTCACGACGACCTTCCAGGTGCGCTTCGGCCTGGCGCCGCTCAAGCGCATCTCCGAGGGGCTCGCCGCCATCCGCTCGGGCGCGGCCGAGCGGCTCGAAGGCGCCTTCCCGGTCGAGATCGCGCCGCTCGCGCGCGAGACCAACGCGCTCATCGACGCCAACCGCGAGATCGTCACGCGCGCGCGCACCCATGTCGGCAATCTCGCGCATGCGCTCAAGACCCCGCTCTCGGTGATGATGAACGAGGCCGACCGCCGCACGGCGGCGATCCGTTCGCCTCGAAGGTGCGCGAGCAGACCGAGATCATGCGCGATCAGGTCACTCGCCATCTCGAGCGCGCGCGGCTCGCCGCCCGCGTCGCGGTGATCGGCACCGTCACCGACGTGCGTCCGGTGGTGACGGCGCTCGCGCGCACGATGGAGAAAATCCATCACCATCGCGGCGTCGCCATCGACATCGACGCGGCCGAAGGCGCCCGCTTCCGCGGCGAGCAGCAGGACCTCGAGGAGATGGTCGGCAACCTCGTCGACAATGCCTGCAAGTGGGCGCAGTCGCGCGTGGCGGTCGAGGTGTTCTCGGAGAAGCCCGATCCCGGCCGACGACCGCCGCGTGGTGCGCATCCTGGTCGACGACGACGGGCCCGGGCTTGTCGCCGCAGCAGCGCGAGCAGGTCGCCCGCCGCGGCCGCCGCCTCGACGAGACCAAGCCGGGCTCCGGGCTCGGGCTGTCGATCGTGCTCGAGCTCGCGAGCCTCTATGGCGGCGGGCTCACGCTCGGCACCGCGCCGATCGGCGGCCTGCGCGCGGAGCTGGTGCTGCCGGGCGCCTAGCAGGACGGCGAAAGCCGCATTCCCCAGGGGCATAAAAGCCCGATTATCCCAGCAAGAACAGAGTTTTGCCCCAATTTGGCGCCCTTAGCTAGGGCGCCGGTACCGGCCCATGACCGATTGGGGAGGGCCGACGGAGATCGCCGGCCCGTTCAAATCGCTGGCCAGCAAGTGTGACGGGGGGCTTGATCATGTCTATCGTTCGCCTGAGTGCCGCTGCGCTCGTCGCGATGTCGATGGTGGCGTGCGCCGGCAATCCCGAGACCGGAACCGGACCGAAGGAGAACACCGGCACGCTCGTCGGCGCGGTCGCCGGCGGCCTGATCGGATCGCAGTTCGGCGGTGGAACCGGCGAGCGCGTCGCTGCGGGCCTCGCGGGCGCGGCGATCGGCGGCCTGATCGGCAATCGCATCGGTGCCGGGATGGACGACGAGGACAAGCAACGCGCCTATGCGGCGCAGATGCAGGCGCTCGAAAGCGGACGTTCCGGTTCCGCGGTACCGTGGCGGAATCCGGACTCCGGCCGCTATGGCAACGTGGTGCCGGGCCCCGCCTATCAATCGAACGGGCTGCAATGCCGGCAATACACCCACACCATCTATATCGACGGCAGGCCGCAGGTCGCGCGCGGCAGCGCTTGTCGCAATGCGGACGGCACCTGGACCGCGGTGAGCTGATCCCGAGTTACGGCGCTGGCAAGCACGCACAGGATCTTGCGCAGATCGCGTATGCTCGTTTGCATGCGCGCGCGGTGCCTTGCTACGTGAAAAGGCCGTAGTAACGGCAAAGTTGAGAATCTCCGCTTCCCCATGTCGCGGCCGGGATGGTCATTCGCGGTTGCGGGGGAGCGGTCGTCGTGATGTAACGGCCGCGGGCGGCCTCCGATCAACGAACTTGTTCCATAGTTTTTCGCCGGCATCGCCACCGGAATGTCGAATTCTGGCTAGTTTGAAAGTGGATGCCGGTTTCGGAAAAGATCATGCTCCGGCCATAGTGTCCTTCGATTCCGAGGTTCGCATCGGAGGGTGCTGCGAGATCGTACGAGCTTCGGAATCGGGACACGAGATGAGTCCGATCAGATGACGTTGTGGTTCGCATTGGCATTGATGACGGCCACGGCCATTTTCGCCGTGCTGTGGCCGCTTGCGCGCCGCACGACCCAGCGGCAGTCGGGAAGCGACGTCGCGGTCTATCGCGATCAGCTCGACGAGATCGAGCGCGACCGTGCCGCCGGGCTGATCGAGGACAACGAAGCGGCGGGCGCGCAGGTCGAGGTGTCGCGCCGGCTCATCGCCGCCGTGGATGCGCAGGCGCAGAGCGGCGCACCGACCGTCGCGGCAACCTGGCGGCGGCGGGCAGTCGCGATCGTGGCGCTCGTCGTGCTGCCGGTCGGCGCCGCATGGTTCTATCTCGCGGTCGGCTCGCCGTTGCTGCCGGATCAGCCGCTCGCGCCGCGTCTCGCCGCCGCCCGCAACACGCAGTCCGTCGACGGTCTCATTGCGCGGGTGGAGGAGCATCTCGAGCAAAATCCGAATGACGGTCGCGGCTGGGAGGTGATCGCGCCGATCTATGCGCGGCTCGGGCGTTTCGAGGACGCGGTGAAGGCGCGCCGCAACGCGCTTCGCCTCAACGGCGACTCCGCCGAGCGCGTCGCCGCGCTCGGCGAGGCGCTGGTGCTCGCCGCCAACGGCGTCGTCACCGCCGAGGCGAAGTCCGCGTTCGAAAAGGCGGTCGCGCTCGACGGCAGCGACGTGCAGGCACGCTACTTCCTGGGGCTCGCCGCCGAGCAGGACGGCAACCGCGCGCAGGCCGCCGAGATCTGGCGTGCGCTGATCGCGTCCGCACCGCCCGATGCGCCATGGCGCGATTTCATTCAACGCGCGCTCGCCCGCGTCGGTGGCGCGGCCGCGCCGAGCGGTCCGACCGAGGAGCAGGTCGCGGCGTCGTCGGATTTGAGCCCGGATCAGCGCAGTACCATGATCCGCGGAATGGTCGCGCGGCTTGCCGAGCGGCTACAAAGCGACGGCTCCGACATCGAGGGATGGATGCGGCTCGTCCGCTCCTATATGGTTCTCGGCGAGCCCGACAAGGCGCGGGCCGCGGTCGCCGATGCGCGACGCGCGCTCGCCGGCGATGCGGCCAAGCTGCGGCGGCTCGACGAGTTGGTCAAGGAGCTGAAGCTCGAAGGTTAGGTAGCGTTTTCCGCCGAAGTGGACTTCCGGTTCATGAGCGCGTTCAGCAAAAGTGGATACCGGTTTTGCGTCCGAACGCGCTCCCACTTAGAGTGGCGCGCTTTCCGGGCGGCTAACCGGTATCCACTTAGCCTGAAAGCGCGCTAGAAAACGCGTCAACTGCAAAGAGGCACCGGAACGGTATGATGACCCGCAAGCAACGACGCCTCTCGTTGATCGGTGCCGCGCTCGGCGTGCTGGCGCTCGCGGTGGCGCTCGTGCTGGTCGCGCTCAAGGATTCCATCGTCTTCTTCAATTCGCCGACCGACGTGGTCGAGAAGCAGATCAAGCCGGGAACGCGCATCCGTATCGGCGGCCTGGTGAAGGAAGGCAGCGTGCAGCGCGGCGAAAGCCTCGCGGTGCGCTTCGACGTCACCGACGGCAAGAGCACCCTGGTGGTCGCCTATCAGGGCCTGCTGCCCGATCTCTTCCGCGAAGGGCAGGGCGTGGTCGCCGAGGGCGCGCTCGACGCTGCGGGCACGTTCCGCGCCGACAGCGTGCTCGCCAAGCACGACGAGACCTACATGCCGAAGGAGGTCGCCGACGCCTTGAAGAAGCAGGGCCACTGGAAGGACGACTCCGAAAAGAAGGTCGGCGCGGCGCAGGGCAAGTGATGACGATGATCGCCGAGCTCGGCCATTATGCCCTCGTGCTCGCGCTCGGACTGGCGCTCGTCCAGGCCAGCGTGCCGCTCGTCGGCGCGCGCAAGAACGATCCGGCGCTGATGGCGGTCGCCGGCCCGACCGCGGTCGCGCAGTTCTGCTTCGTCGCGATTGCGTTCGCCGCGCTGACGATCTGCTACGTGCGGTCGGACTTCTCCGTCGTCAACGTGTTCGAGAATTCCCATTCGGCGAAGCCGCTCATCTACAAGATCACCGGCGTGTGGGGCAACCACGAAGGCTCGATGCTGCTGTGGGTGCTCATCCTCAGCCTGTTCGGCGCGCTGGTCGCGTTGTTCGGCAGCAATCTGCCGGCCCGGCTCAAGGCCAACGTGCTTGCGCGTGCAGTCCTGGATCGCGGTCGCGTTCATTCTCTTCATTCTGGTCACCTCGAATCCGTTCCTGCGCATCGCCGATGCGCCGCTCGAGGGCCGCGACCTCAACCCGATCCTGCAGGACCCCGGCCTCGCCATTCATCCGCCGCTGCTCTATCTCGGCTATGTCGGGCTCTCGATCTCGTTCTCCTTCGCCATCGCCGCGCTGATCGACGGGCGCATCGACGCCGCCTGGGCGCGCTGGGTGCGGCCGTGGACGCTGCTGGCCTGGATGTTCCTCACGCTCGGCATCGCGATGGGCTCGTACTGGGCCTATTACACGCTCGGCTGGGGCGGCTGGTGGTTCTGGGACCCGGTGGAGAATGCCTCGTTCATGCCGTGGCTCGCCGCCACCGCGCTGCTGCACTCCGCGCTGGTGATGGAGAAGCGCAATGCGCTCAAGATCTGGACCATCCTGCTCGCCATCCTCGCCTTCTCGCTCTCGCTGATCGGCACCTTCCTCGTGCGCTCGGGCGTGCTCACCTCGGTGCACACCTTCGCCACCGATCCGACGCCGCGGCGTTTTCATCCTGGTGATCCTGGTGCTGTTCATCGGCGGCGGCCTGGCGCTGTTCGCGTTGCGCGCGCCGCTGCTCAAGCAGGGCGGGCTGTTTGCGCCGGTCTCGCGCGAAGGCGCGCTCGTGCTCAACAATCTGTTCCTGGTGAGCGCCTGCGCCACCGTGTTCGTCGGCACGCTCTATCCGCTCGCGCTCGAGGCGCTCACCGGCGACAAGATCTCCGTCGGCGCGCCGTTCTTCAACATGACCTTCGGTCCGCTGTTCATCCCGCTGCTCATTGCGGTGCCGTTCGGCCCGTTGCTGGCCTGGAAGCGCGGCGACCTGCTCGGCGTCGCGCAACGCCTGATCGGCGCCGCCGCCATCGCCGCCATCGCCGTCGCCGTGATCTTCGCCATGGAAGGCGGCGGCGGGCCGATCCTGGTGCCGTTCGCCGTTGGCCTCGCATTGTTCGTCATGGCCGGTGCCGTGACCGAGATCGTGGAGCGCACCGGCCTGCTCAAGGTGCCGTTCTCGACCGCATTCGCCCGCGCTTGGGGCTTGCCGCGCTCGGCCTGGGGCGGCGCGCTCGCGCATTTCGGGCTCGGGGTCACGCTGCTCGGCATCATCGGCGAGACGCAGTGGGGCATCGAGCGGATCGCGGAGCTCAAGCCCGGCCAGACCATCACGATCCGCCGCTACGAGCTCCACTTCGACGGCATGGCCAACCGCCAGGGGCCGAACTACCGCGAGCTCGCCGCCCAGTTCACCGTGCGGCGGCTGGGCGAGGTCATCGGCGTGATGGAGCCCGCGAAGCGCATCTTTCCCTCGCGCGAACACCGGCACCACCGAGAGCGCGCTGCTGACGCGGGGCTTCGCGCAGCTCTACCTCTCCCTCGGCGATGTCAATCCCGACGGATCGATCGCGGTGCGGCTCTACTACAAGCCGCTGGTGATGCTCATCTGGCTCGGCGCCGCTGTCATGGTGATCGGCGGTGCGCTGTCGCTCTCGGATCGCCGTTTGCGCGTGGGCGCGCCGAAGCCGGCCAAGGCAAGCCAAGGCACGGCTAAGCCCGTGCCCGCGCCGGCGGAGTAGGCTGCGATGCGATGGCTCGCGCTTCTCGTCGTGGCGGTTACGTTGGCGGCATCGCCCGGCGCCTTGGCGGTACAGCCCGACGAGATACTGCCCGACGCCGCGCTCGAGACGCGCGCCCGTGCGCTCTCCAAGGAGCTGCGCTGCATGGTCTGCCAGAACCAGTCGATCGACGATTCGGATGCGCCGCTCGCGCGCGACCTGCGGGTGCTGGTGCGCGAGCGTCTGCAGGCGGGCGACAGCGACCACCAGGTGATCGACTTCCTGGTCGTCGCGCTACGGCGAGTTCGTGCTGCTCAAGCCGCGGTTTTCTCCGCACACGGCGCTGCTGTGGCTCGGACCGGCGGTCATCCTGCTCATCGGCGCGTTCGCCCTGTTCGTGGTTGCGCGCCGCCGCGGCCGCGAGTCGGCCGCCACGGCCAACGAGCCGCCCAAGCTCACGGCGGCGGAAGCAGCGCGGCTCTCCGAGATTCTTCGCAGCGGCGACCAGTAGTCTCGTCGCAAAATCTGCCAAACATTTGAAACTCATAGCGTTTCGGGCGGCGTTCCGACCTTACCAAACTTTAATTTCCAAGACAGCGCCCGGTAATGAAGCGGTCCCCATCTTGGCATCTCAGACGGGGGTGCCTCTCCGGCTCCCAGCCGCAAAAAGATGGAGTGACACTTATGACTGCGAGCGTTCCGGCTCCGAAATCGCGCGTCCTTTCCGCGCGTCGACTTGTTCTGATGGCCGGCGTCGCCGGCTTGGGGGTGACCGTGCTGCTCGGCGGCGCGGGACTGTTTCCGAAGGGTACCGGCGCCACCCTGACCAATATCGCCTATGCCCAGGGCGTGCAGCGTCCGGTGGGATTTGCCGACATCGTCGAGAAGGTGAAGCCGGCGGTCATCTCGGTCCGCGTCAAGGTCAATGCCGGCGCCAAGATGATGAACTTCGAGGGCGAGTCGCCGTTCCCGCCGAACTCGCAGATGGAGCGCTTCTTCCGGCGCTTCGGCATGCCCGACGGCACGCCCGACGAACCGCGGGCCCGCAGCAACCCTGCCGATCCGCGCGGTCCGCGCAACCGCTTCGTCACCGGCCAGGGCTCGGGCTTCTTCATCACCGCCGACGGCTATGCCGTGACCAACAATCACGTGGTCGACAAGGCCGACACCGTCGAGGTCACCGCCGACGACGGCAAGACCTACACCGCCAAGGTGATCGGCACCGATCCGCGCACCGACCTCGCGCTGATCAAGGTCGAGGGCCGCAGCGACTTCCCCTTCGTCAAGCTCGGCGACAAGGCCCCGCGCATCGGCGACTGGGTGCTCGCGGTCGGCAATCCGTTCGGCCTCGGCGGCACCGTCACGGCCGGCATCGTCTCGGCGCGCGGCCGCGACATCGGCGCCGGTCCCTATGACGACTTCATCCAGATCGATGCCCCGGTCAACAAAGGCAATTCCGGCGGCCCGACCTTCGACGTCGACGGCAACGTGATCGGCGTCAACACGGCGATCTTCTCGCCGTCCGGCGGCTCGGTCGGCATCGCCTTCGCCATCCCGGCCGACGACGGTGAAGACGGTCGTCGCCCAGCTCAAGGACAAGCGGCAAGGTCACGCCGCGGCTGGATCGGCGTGCAGATCCAGCCGGTCACCGCCGAGATCGCCGACAGCATCGGCCTGAAGGCGAGCGAAGGCGCGCTGGTCGCCGAGCCGCAGGCGAACGGCCCGGCCGCCAAGGCCGGCATCCTCGCCGGCGACGTGATCACCGCGGTCAATGGCACCCCGGTCAAGGATGCCAAGGACCTCGCCAGGCAGATCGGCGCCATGGCGCCCGGTGCCTCGGTCAAGCTGACCGTGTGGCGCAAGGGCGAGGAGAAGACCATCTCCTTCTCCCTCGGCGAGCTGCCGAAGGAGCGTGAAGCCCGCGCGGCGCTGCCGGACTCCTCCAGCCCGTCCGGCACCGACGTACCGCGGCTCGGCCTCACGCTGGCGCCCGCCGGCCAGGTCGCCGGCAGCGGCTCGGAAGGCGTGGTCGTCACCGAGGTCGATCCCAACGGCATCGCCTCCGAGCAGGGCCTCAAGACCGGCGACGTCATCCTCGAGGTCGCCGGCAAGAAGGTCGGCAAGCCCGACTGACGTGCGCAACGTCCTCGGCGAGGTGCAGAAGGACGGCAAGAGCACGGTTCTCATGCGAGTGAAGTCGGGCGAGGCGACCAAGTTCGTCGCCCTGCGGCTCGGCAAAGCCTGAGCGAGCCAAATGGGGCGCACCGCCGGCATCCGTCGCCCCCGCCGGCGGTTCGAACCAGGGGACGGGCGCGTCGCCCGTCCCCACTTCCTCTGACTTCGTCCCGGCATCCGTCGCCCCCGCCGGAGCGGAGTTGGTCGAGGGGCGGCGGGTCAAACCCGCCGCCCCTCGCATCTTCGTTGCTGGTGCGCTGTCGCGTTAAGACACTTTAAGATAGCGTCGCTATGATCAGTTCAGCCCAGCAGAATCCCTCTCCGAGGGAGATCGCCTTTCCCAGAGACGGCCGGTTCGCCATGCGTCTCCTGATCATCGAAGACGACCGCGACGCCGCCGACTATCTCGCCAAGGCCTTCCGCGAGGTCGGGCACGTCGCCGACCTCGCGGCCGACGGCGAGGAGGGGCTCGCCCACGCGCTCGACGGCCAATACGACGTGCTGATCGTCGACCGCATGCTGCCCAAGCTCGACGGCCTGGCGGTGATCGGGACGCTTGCGCGGCAAGGGCATCGAGACCCCGGCGCTCATTCTGTCGGCGCTCGGCCAGGTCGATGACCGGGTCAAGGGCCTGCGCGCCGGCGGCGACGATTATCTGCCCAAGCCCTATTCGTTCTCGGAGCTGCTCGCGCGCACCGAGGTGCTGGCGCGCCGGCGCGGCGGCCGCGAGGAAACCGTCTATCGCGTCGGCGATCTCGAGCTCGACCGGCTGTCGCATCAGGTGACGCGCGGCGGCGAGGAGATCGTGCTGCAGCCGCGCGAATTCCGCCTGCTCGAATATCTCATGAAGCATGCCGGCCAGGTGGTGACCCGCACCATGCTGCTGGAGAACGTGTGGGACTATCACTTCGACCCGCAGACCAACGTCATCGACGTGCATATCTCGCGGTTGCGCTCGAAGATTGACAAGGGTTTCGCCCAGCCATTGCTGCATACGGTGCGCGGCGCGGGCTACGTGATCCGCGACAGCAAATGATGCTGTCCTCCCTCCCGTGGGCAGGATGACGTCCATGGGTGACGGATGACGGCGCTCGGCAAGCTTCTGCGCACGACGGCGTTCAAGCTGACGCTCGTCTATCTGACCGTTTTCGCGCTGTTCGCCGCGTTCCTGCTCGGCTATTTCGCCTGGAACACCCGCCGGCTGATCACCGAGCAGATCACCCAGACCGTCGACGCCGAGATCACCGGGCTGGCCGAGCAATATCGCCAGGGCGGCATCCGGCGTCTCGTCTTCGTGGTCGATGCGCGGTCGCGCCGGCCGGGCTCGAGCCTTTATCTCGTGACCACGCGCGCGGGCGAGGCGCTCGCCGGCAACGTCGGCTCGCTCGCCACCGGCATTCTCGAGACGTCCGGCTGGACGGAAACCGTCTATCGCCGGCTCGAAGATCCCGACGGCAGCGAGCATCGCGCCCTGGTGCGGGTGTTCCAGCTGCCGGCCGGCTTCCGCCTGCTGGTCGGGCGCGACCTCGAGGAGCGCGAGCGGCTGTACGACATCGTGCTCGCCGCCGGGCGCTGGTCGCTGGCGATCGTCATCGTGCTCGGCATCGCCGGCGGATTGTTCGTGACGCGCCGCGTGCTCAAGCGTGTCGATGCGATGACCGACACGACGCGCAAGATCATGGACGGCGACCTGACCGGGCGGCTGCCGATCGCCGGGACCGGCGATGAGCTCGATCGCCTCGCCGAGAACCTCAACGCCATGCTCGAGCGCATCGAGGCGCTGATGCACGGTCTCAAGGAGGTCTCCGACAACATCGCGCACGATCTCAAGACGCCGCTGACCCGGCTGCGCAACCGCTGCGAGGAGGCCCTGCGCCTCGCCGAGGACGAATCCCAGTACCGCGCCGCGCTCGAGACCACGATCGAGGAATCGGAGGCGCTGATCCGCACCTTCAACGCGCTGCTGATGATCGCGCGCGCGGAGTCGGGCCAGGCGCGCGACGGCATGACCGAGTTCGACGCGGCCGAGATCGCGCGCGGCGTGGGCGAGCTCTACGAGCCGCTCGCCGACGACAAGGGCATCGAGCTCGAGGTCGAGGCGCCGGTGGCCGCCCCTGTTCACGGCAACCGCGAGCTCGTCAGCCAGGCGCTCGCCAATCTGGTCGACAACGCCATCAAATACGGCGCGCCCAACGGCGGTGCCGTGAACGGGGCGTCGCCCGAGATCGTGGTCAAGGCGGAGGGGGAGGGCGACCGGATCCTGCTCACCGTCGCCGACGGGGGCCGCGGCATTCCCGAGGCCGATCGCGGCCGCGCGGTCGAGCGCTTCGTGCGGCTCGAGCAGAGCCGCTCGCAGCCGGGCTCCGGGCTGGGGCTGAGCCTCGCCGCGGCGGTCGCGCGCCTGCACGGCGGCGAGCTCAAGCTCGAGGACAACAACCCCGGCCTGAGGACCGTGATCTCGCTGCCGCGCGCGGGCCGGCACCGGTCGTAGCGCGATCGCCGTCAGCGCCGTGCCAGCTCGCGCGACCGAGCGCACGCGCTTGCCGACCTGCGGCTGCTCGGCATGCGCTGCTACTCGCAGCGTGACGGATCGGCCGCGAGGCGCTATGCCATCGCCATGGAAGGGCTCGCTCCCGATACCGGCGACGGCACGCTCGCGCAGCGCATCGCGGCCGCGCCGCAGCTTCAAGCCGACGACGCGGCGCGTGCGCGCGTCGAGGACTGGCTCGCCGAGATTGCGGACACGTCCGCGGGCAAGGCGCTGCGCCGCCTTTTTGCGGACAATTCGACGCTCGCCGCCCTGATAACGGGCTTGGCGGACGGCTCGCCCTATCTGTGGGATCTGGCGCGGCGATCGCCGGAGCGGCTCGTCGCGCTGCTCGAGGCCGGGCCGGAGCGCCGTTTCGGCGACATTCTCGAGGAAGCCCGCAGCGCGATCGCCGCCACGCGCGACGAGGCCGAGGTGATGCGGCTCTTGCGTCGTCATGAAATCGGAGGCGGCGCTGTTGATCGCGCTCGTCGATATCGGCGGCGTCTGGCCGGTCATGCGCGTGGTCGAAGCGCAGACCCGGCTCGCGGACGCGGCCGTCGGCGCCGCGGTCGACTACCTCGCTGGCGCGAGGCGGGGAGCCGCGGCAAGCTCACACTCGCCGGGCCAGAACAGCCGTCGCATGGCTCCGGCTATATCCTGCTCGCCATGGGCAAGATGGGGGCGGGCGAGCTCAACTATTCGAGCGACATCGATCTCATCGTCTTCTACGACGCCGAGGCGGTGGCGCCGGACACCGAGCCGGCACCGTTCTACGTGCGGCTCACGCGCGGACTGGTGAAGCTGCTGCAGGAGCGCACGCCCGACGGCTACGTGTTTCGCACCGACCTGCGTTTACGCCCCGATCCCGCCTCGACCCAGATCGCGATCTCGACCGCCGCCGCGCTCGACTACTACGAGAGCCGCGGCCAGAACTGGGAGCGCGCCGCCATGATCAAGGCGCGGGCCTGCGCCGGCGACATCGCGGCCGGCGAGTCGCTGCTCGCGGAGCTTTCGCCCTTCATCTGGCGCAAGTACCTGGATTTTGCGGCGGTCGCCGACGTCCACGCGATGAAGCGGCAGATGCACGCCTATCGCGGCCACGACGAGATCGCGGTCGAGGGGCACAACATCAAGCTCGGCCGCGGCGGCATCCGCGAGATCGAATTCTTTGTCCAGACGCAGCAGCTGATTGCCGGCGGGCGGCATCCGGAGCTGCGCGTCAAGGAGACGCTGCGGACGCTCGACATACTTGCGCAAGGCGGCTGGATCGATGCGGAGGCGCGCGACGAGCTCGGCGCCGCCTATCGCTTCCTGCGCATCATCGAGAACCGCCTGCAGATGGTGGCGGACGAGCAGACCCACACTTTGCCGGCCGATCGCGACGGGATCGAGCGGTTCGCGCGTTTTGCCGGCTTTCGTGACCGCGACGCGTTCGCGGAAGCCATGCTCGTCCATCTGCACAACGTGCAGTACCACTACGCGACGTTGTTCGAGAATGCGCCCGCGCTCGCGGCCGGCCGCCGCGCGCTGAAGTTTCCGCCCGACGCCGACGACCGCGAAACCCTCGACCAGCTCACCCAGATGGGTTTTCGCCAGCCGCTCGAAATGTCCAGCCTGGTGCGGCGCTGGAGCGCCGGCGTGCACGGTTCGCTGCGGGCGGCGTTCGCGCGCCATCAATTGGCGGAAATCGTGCCGGTCCTGTTCGAGCATTTTGCCCGCTCGGCCAATCCCGACGGCGCCGTCATGGCCTTCGACCGGTTCCTCGCCGCGCTTCACGGTGGCGGCCGGCTGCTGTCGCTGCTGCGGCAGAATCCCGATCTCATCGCGCTCATCGCGCTCGTTATCGGCACCGCGCCGCGCCTCGCCGACGGCCTCGCGCAGGTTCCCGAGGTCATGGATGCGGTGGTCGATCCGAGCTTCTTCGGCGCGCTGCCCGAGGAAGCCGAGCTCGCGGCGGGGCTCATGCGCTCACTGGAGCAATCGGAATCCTACGAGGATTTTCTCGACCGCAACCGCATCTTCGCGCAGGAGCAGATGTTCCTGATCGGCACGCGTATCCTGTCGGGGACGGTATCGGCGGAGCAGGCCGGCGAGGCCTTCGCCCGGCTGGCGGACGTGCTCATCCGTTCCGTGCACCATGCGATCGAGATCAAGTTCGCGGATCAGCATGGCCGCATCCGCGGTCAGGAAACGGCGATCCTGGCGCTCGGAAAGCTCGGCGGGCGGGAGATGACGGCGAGCTCGGATCTCGACCTCATCGTCGTCTACGACTTCGATTCCGAGCATCCGGAGTCGGACGGCGAACGTCCGCTGTACGGTGCGCAATATTTCTCGCGGCTGACCCAGCGCCTGATCAGCGCGCTGACCGCGCAGACCAACTACGGGCTGCTCTACCAGGTCGACATGCGGTTGCGGCCGTCGGGCCGCTCGGGCCCGCTGGCGACCCAGCTCGACGGCTTCGCGAGCTATCAGGAGAGCGAGGCGTGGACCTGGGAGCACATGGCGCTCACCCGCGCGCGCGTCGTCTCGGCGTCGCCGCAATTCGCCGCCCGCGTCGAGGGCGTCATTCGCGCCGTGCTGTGCCGCGTGCGTGACGCCGAGATGGTCGCCGGCGACGTCGTCGAGATGCGCAAGGCGATCGCGACCGAGAAGGGCGACAGCGAACGTTGGAACCTGAAATACGTCGCGGGCGGGCTGATCGATATCGAGTTCATCGCGCAGTACCTCCAGCTCGTGCACGCGGCGCGCATGCCCGAGATTCTCGATACCTCGACCGCGCGCGTGCTCGACAAGGCGTGGCGGCTCGGTGTGATCGAGGTCGAGGACGCGGAGGTGCTGCGAGCCGCGGTGCGGCTCTATCACGATCTCACGCAGGTGCTGCGCTTGTGCCTGCCCGGGCCGTTCGATCCCAAGGCGGCGGCGCCGGGCCTGATCGGGCTCCTGGCGCGCGCCGCCGATGTGCCCGACTTCGCCACGCTCGATGCTTACGTCGCCGAGACCCAAGTCAAGGTGCGCGCGAGCTTCACGCGCATCCTCGGCGCATCGCCTTGAGCCAACACTCCGGAGGCAGAAAATGGCTGAGCCGTCTCGTCCCGCCCGCCTGTGGTATCAGAGCTTCGTTCACCCGGTCGAGCAGGCGCCCTACATCGAGCGGCTGCAACGCCAGTTGGACGCGTCGGCCAGTCCCGGCATCAAGTTCGAGGTTCAAGGTCTCGATCCGCCCGACCATCTCTTTCACCCGCTGACCGAATTCCGCTGCGCCGCGCAGACCATCCGCAATGCGCTCGAGGCCGAGCGCGCGGGCTACGATGCTTTCGTCATCGGCCATTTCCAGGAGCCGGGCCTGCTGGAAATCCGCGGCGCGGTCGACATCCCGGTGATTGGGCTGGGCGAGGCGACGATACTCGCGGCGCTGAGCATGGGGCGCCGCCTCGGGCTGGTGACGATCGACCCCTGCTTCATCGATTGGCACGAGCGGCAGGTGAGGGCGCATGGCCTCGAGCAGCGCGTGGGGGGCGTGCGGGCGATTCAAATGGACTTGCCCGCATTCATGCGCGCCTTCACCGACGAGGCGAGCTACGCGAAGGTCCGCGCCGATTTCGTCGAGCAGGTGCGCCCGTTGGTCGCCGCGGGCGCCGAGGTCATCATCCCGGCCGGCGGGCTGCCGATGCTGCTGTTCGCGCGCGAGTGCCCGTTCGTCATCGACGGCGCGCTGGTGCTCAACGGCATCGCTGTGGTGGCCAAGGCCGCGGAGATGGCGCTGGCGCTGCACCGCCTCACCGGAGCGGTGGTCAGCCGCCGCGGCACCTATGCCAAGGCCTCGCCGCAATGCGTGGAGGAATATCTCCGCGCCCGCTGGTGAGCTGATTCCCGGCGCAGTAGCGCGGCCCTCCAACCCGACGCCACCCTGATCGCCCGTCAACCTTTACCGGTAAGGTGAATCGCGATCTTGCGTTCGATGTCTATCTCGCGTTCTTGCGTTCGATAGGCGCCAAGGCAAGGATGCCCGTGCAATACACGGGCTCCTTGCCTCGAGGTCCGTGCCCTCGCCGGACTTGTACTGACAGTCGTGTTTCGCGTAGCTGGCAGTATGCGTAGCCGGCTTGGGTTACGGCAGCCGGCGTGCGGTGCCCCCAAGGCCCGCACGCCGGCACACTATGCCAAGGCCACCCGCCATATTCTGTAGCAGCGGAGCAACAGCCGGCGGCTTTACGCGCCGGTCCGGCGGGGGCCGCCGCTCTACGCAAGACTGCTTGTCACGCGCGCGCCCTGCCGCAGTTCGATCCGTGCTTTTGCAAGGGCGGCCGCGCAGGGCCGCCATGCCGGATCTCGTCACCTCTGCGGGCGTGGTGTAGCCTCAAGACGGCAGGAGCGGTCATGAAGACGACCCGTCGCCACGTCGTGGCGTTGACAGGCACGGCCCTCGCGATGCCGTGCGTCGCGCGCTTCGGCTGGGCGCAGGTCTATCCCGCACGACCGGTGCGGCTGATCGTGCCGGTCGCGGCCGGCGGCGCCAACGACACCACCGCGCGGTTGTTCGCGCAGAAGCTTGCGGAGAAGTCTCGGCCAGCAGTTCTACGTGGAGAACGTGCCCGGTGCCGGCGGCAATCTCGGCACCGCCACCGCCGCGCGCGCGCCGGCGGACGGCTACACCCTGCTCGCGGCCGGTGGCAACTTCGTCATCAACCCGAGCCTCTACGCCAAGATCCCGTACGATCCTTACAAGGACTTCCTGGCGGTGAGCCTGATGTGCTCGTCGCCGCATGTGCTCGCGGTGCATCCATCGGTTCCCGCGCGCACGGTCCAGGAGTTCATCGCGCTCGCGAAGGCGAGCCCGGGCACGTTGAGCTACGGATCGGCCGGTCGCGGTACGCCTGCGCATCTCGCCGGTGAGATGTTCAAGCTCGCGTTCGGTCTCGACATCGTGCACGTCCCGTTCACCGGCGGCAGCCCCGCCATGACCTCCACGCTCGGAGGCCATACGCCCGCGATCATGTCCGCGCTGCCGACCGGCTTGCCCTACGCCAAGGCCGGCAATGTACGGGCGCTCGCGATGATGAGCGCGAAGCGCTCCTCGCTGTTGCCGGACGTGCCGACCATGGGCGAGGCGACCGGGACCGAGCTCGAAGCCGATATCGTGACCGGCCTGCTTGCACCGGCGGGAACGCCGCGGGAGATCGTCGATCTCCTCCACGGCACCGTCGCGAAGATCATCGCGCCGCCCGAATTCAGGGAGCGCCTGCTCGCGCTCGGCTTCGATCCCGTCGCCAGCACGCCCGGGCATTTCACGGAGTGGATCAAGGTCGAGATCGCCAAGTGGGGCAAGGTCATCCGCGACGGCAATATCGGCGTGCAGTGACATGGATATTCGCTCCATCGTGCATCCGACCGACTTCTCGGACCTGAGCGGCATGGCTTTCGCACATGCATTGCGCATCGCGCTCGCGACGCGGAGCACGTTGCATCTCCTGCACGTCTCGCAGCAAGACACCGGCGGAGGACTGGCGTTCCCCCGTGCGCGCCGCCTGCTGGCGCAGTGGGGCCTGTCGGACGCTGAAGACCCGCCGTGGACGATCGCGGACAAGCTCGGCATCGAGGTGCACAACAGCTCCATCAAATGGCAGGAGCCGGTGGCGGGCATCCTCGGTTTCCTGCGCGACCATGCCTGCGACCTGATCGTGTTGGCGACCCACGGCGGCGATGGCCTGGCGCATTTGCTGAAGGGGTCCGTATCGGAAACCGTGTCCCGCCGCTCGGTCGTCCCGACGCTGTTCGTTGCGCCGGGGACGCGAGGTTTCGTCAGCCAGGTCAACGGCGACATCAGGCTGCGGCGCGCGCTGGTGCCGGTCGATTTCTCGCCGGCGCCGGGCCGGGCGATTGCGGCCGTCCAGCACATCGGCAGGCTTCTCGCCGGCGCCGACATCGACGTCGACTTGATTCATGTCGGACGCTCGGCGCCGCCCGTGCAGGTCGAGCCGTCGAGATCACCCGCCATGCCGCAGGTCATCCTTCGGGACGGCAATGTGGTGCAATCGATCGTTGACGCCGCAATCGAATTCGAGGCCGATCTCATCGGCATGGCGACGGCCGGACACGACGGCATCCTCGATGCGCTGCGCGGCAGCACGACCGAGCGCGTGATCCGGCATGCGCCGTGCCCGGTGCTCGCCATACCCGCGGAATGATGCAGGGTACCGGGTCGGCGCGCCTATGCCGCCGCCTCGGCGAAATCCCGCTGCGCCGCCCGCCCGTCGATCGGCAGCCGCAACAGCACCATGGTGCCGCGTCCCGGCGTCGAGCGGATGCGCATCGAGCCGCGGTGCAGCTCGACGAGCGACTTCGCGATCGCGAGCCCCAGCCCCGAGCCCTGGTGGCTCTTGGTGAGCTGGCTCTCGACCTGCTCGAACGGCCGGCCGAGCCGCGTGAGCGCATCCTCCGGAATGCCGATGCCGGTGTCGGCGATGGCGATGCTGACGCAGCCGCGGGCCGCGCGCGCGCGGATGGTGATGCGGCCGCCCTCCGGCGTGAACTTCACGGCGTTCGACAGGAGGTTGAGCATGATCTGCTTGAGCAGGCGGGGATCGGCGCTCAGGCGGATGCCGGTGCCGATGCGGGCGGTGAGGGTGAGCTGCTTGTCGTCGGCGCGCCCCGACACCACGCGCATGGCGTCGTTGAGGAAGGGCTCGAGCTCGAGCCGCTCGGGATCGAGCCGGATGCGCCCGGCCTCGATCTTCGACATGTCGAGGATGTCGTTGATGACGTCGAGCAGATACTGGCCGCTTTGGTGGATGTCGCGAGCAGTATTCGCGGTACTTGTCCGTGCCCAGCGGGCCGAACATCGCCGGATTCCATGATCTCGGAGAAGCCGATGATGGCGTTGAGCGGCGTGCGCAGCTCGTGGCTCATATTGGCGAGGAATTTCGACTTGGCCTGGTTCGCCTCTTCGGCACGGGTCTTCTCCTCGGCATATTTCTCGGCGAGATCGGCGACCTCCTCGGCCTGCCGCTCGAGCTTCTGCTGCGAGTTGCGCAGGTCGGCGACGGTCGCCATCAGGCGCTTCTCGCTTTCCATCAGCTTTTCTTCGTGCAGCTTGATGTTGGTGATGTCGGTGCCGACCGAGACGTAGCCGCCGTCCTTGGTGCGGCGCTCGCTGATGTGCAGCCAGCGGCCGTCGTCGAGCTGCGCCTCGAAGGTGCGCGCGCCCGGTGACTGGCCCTCGCTGGTGACCTTGGAGCGCACGACCGGCTTGCGGCCGGCCTCGACCACGGACTCGTAGGAGGCTGCCGGCCGCGATCGCTTCGTCCGGCAGGTTGTGCAGCTCCTGGAAGTTCGAGTTGCAGAGCACGAGTCGGTTCTGCGCGTCCCACACCACGAAGGCTTCGGGGATGGTCTCGATGGCGTCGCGCAGGCGCAGGTCTGCCTCGACCGTGCGCTCGACCAGGGTCTTCTGCTCGGTGATGTCGACCGCGATGCCGATCAGGTGCGGGCCGCCTTCGCCGGACTGCTGCACGAGCTCGCAGCGCGCGCGCAGCCACACCCAGTTGCCGTTCGCGTGCCGCATGCGGAAAGCATGGTCGACGAGTGTGGCCTTGGCGTCGGCGAGCTGGGCGGCGAGCTCGTAGAGATCGATATCCTCGGGGTGGACGAGGGCATTGAGCTCGCCGAAGCTCATCAGCGCGTCGCGCGGCTTGAGCCCCAGGATCGCGAACATGGAATGCGACCAGAACACGCGGCCGCGCGCGAGGTCCCAATCCCACAATCCGCAGCGGCCGCGATTGAGCGCGGTGTCGATGCGCGAGCGCACCGTTTCGTAGATGACGTCGGCTTCGCGCGCGCGCGTCGCCTGCCAGTGGAAGGCGAAGCCGAGGATCAGCACGACGAAGCCGGTGGTGGCGGAGAGAGTGATGGTCAGCGTGGTGTCGGACACCCAGGGCGTCAGCGCCTCGGCGCGGCCGTGCAGGATCGCAAGCTCGCCGTTGGTGGCAAAGAGGCTGCGCACCGTCCCGTAGGCCAGGCTGCCGTCCGAGAGCGGGATCTCCAGAACGCCGGCGGCCGCCCCGAACGTGGTCAGCGGCTGGGTGGGGCCGAGGATGTCGATCAGGCGACGCCCGACGAACCCGGCCTCGAGCGGCGCCGTCGCAATCGTCGTGCCGTCGGCATTGGCGACGACCTCGTGGCGGACGCCTGCGACGACCACGCCGTCGCCGTTGGCGACCAGCACCTGGCGGCCGGCCGCGCGAGCCCACGACGGGATCATGCGCTCGAGCTCTGTCTGTAGCCGCCGGTCCGAGCCGGGCTTGTCGGCCCTGGATTGCTCGATCCGGTCGAGCCGATCGGCGAGGAAATCGGCGCTGCCTTCGATCTGCTTCATGAGCTCGCCGATCGCCTGGCGACGATGATCCACCACCTGCACGATCGCGCCGACGCAGATCGTGAGGAGAAACGCGATGATCAACGCGGGGACAGCACGTCGCAATGCCGGCTCGGCGGTGAGCAGCCGCCGATAAGCAGGCTTCGCGATGGACTGAGCCAGCCCCTTGATCGAATTGGAATTTACAGACGCGCTCGCGACCTCGGCGCGCGCCATGCGTCGCCTCCCATCGGATTCCCCAAACAACCTTCATCGGAAGGATGTGCCGCATCTCTCCGAATCACTTTGATTGGAATCGAAAGATGGCGATTTGTCGAGAGGCTCGTTAAGGAATTTTTAAGAATTGTGACGCGGCGCGCTTATGTTTGAGCGACAAGGTCTTTCAGTGTCGCGCGGCAAGACTCGCGATCATCGCCCGGGCGCGTCGGGATGCCGAGCGGGACGTGCGGCCATGAATTCGACGGAGGTCTTACCTGGAATCAGGTACCGGTGGGAACAAATTCGCGTCGATCCTTGGCGAGTGCGGGTTGGCGGAGGCTGCCGGCATCGGGCGACAAGCACCTCTTGATGGAAGGTGTCGAGGTCGCGCAAGTGCGAAATAACGCTTGTGCGACGTATTCAAGAATGGCTCTGTTGAGCCATTCCTCTCCTTCAACGGTGCACACATGCCCGGCTATTTCGATCTCAGCAAACGAGTGGCGCTCGTCACCGGCGCATCGCGCGGCCTCGGTCTCTCCATGGCGGAGGCACTGGCAGAGGCGGGCGCGACCGTAATTCTCAATGGCCGCGACGCAAGCACGCTGAAGGTCGCCGCCGGCAGAATACGTGATCGCGGCCTCAAGGCCGAAACCTCCGCGTTCGACGTGACCGACCGCCGCGCCGCGGCTGCCGCGATACAATCCATTGTTGCCGATCATCGTCGTCTGGACGTCTTGATCGCCAACGCCGGAATTACTCATCGCGCACCACTTGCCGATTGGACGTCGGAAGCCTGGGATGACGTCCTTGCCACCAACCTAAAGGCTTGTTTTTTTCTTGCTCAACAGGCGGCAGCGCCGATGCGTAGCCAAAGGTACGGGCGAATTATCTTCATCTCATCCCTCGTAGGAATTCTGGGAAGAAGCACGGTTCATGCCTACGCGGCCTCGAAGAGCGGCCTCGCTGGCCTCGCCCGCTCTCTTGCTGCCGAGCTTGGCGAGCATGGAATCACATGCAATGCCATCGCGCCCGGTTGGTTCGAGACCGATCTCACGGCGCCGCTCTTGAAGGATGAGGCATTTGTCGCACGCATAAACAGCAGAGTACCGCTTCGTAGATGGGGAAAACCGCACGAGCTCGCGGGGGCGGCCGTCTTCCTTGCGTCTGACGCTGCGTCCTACATGACTGCACAACAGATCATCGTAGATGGAGGCTTGAGCGCCACCATGTGACGGATATCCATGCGCTGCACATCGTCATGCTTCGTTCGCCAGTTGGAACGCGCATCGATTGTGCGTCTCCACGACGGGCCCCATGTCCATGGTGACGATCTCGCCGTCCCGCACCACGACCTGCCGTTGATGACGGTGATGCTGGCCTGTCGAGAATCGCTACGATTAGCAGATATATATTGACTACGGGATGAAGTCGATATAGGATTCGCTTTGTCTCGCTCATCGAGGGGCGTTTTCTAGAGACGATCCTGAAAGCGGAGCGAGGTGTGGCGTCCTGCGGCCGCGGCTCGTAACCGCAGTCCCGGGAGGTCCGGGGCACCGCCCGCCAGGCACTACGACCTGGCTGCGAGGAGCTCGCTGCACGGGTTGCGGAGGACAATTCCGCAGACGGAAGCGCGGCCCCCGGCCACAAATCGCCACGGTGGAGCGCCGAAAGGCGCGCGTCCTACGTTATTGGACGCAGGGCGCCTCGCAAGCGCCCGGGCGTGCAGCGTCATTGCATGCCCAACCGGGTGCCGCTGCACCCGGGCGCCTGTCGGCGCTCCGCCCACCCCTCAAAGGTGGGAATCTATTTCACGACCCGGGCGCATTCGCGCCGCGGGAACGAGATGTGCTGTTTGACAAGTGAAGAAAGCGTAGGGCGGATTAGCGTAGCGTAATCCGCCGACACGTATCGAGGCGGCGGGTTACGGCGCAAAAAGGCGCCTAACCCGCCCTACGGCTGCGTCAATTCGCGGCCAGCGCGCGTTTGACGATGTCCGCGACATCGGCCGAGGGCGACGGCGCGGCCGCCACGCGCTGCAAGGCCGCCTCGGCGCGCGCGCGGCGCTGCGGTTCGAGCACGCGCCAGCTCTTGAGCGCGGAAAGCAGCCGCGCCGCGAGCTGGGGATTCTTGGGATCGAGCGCAAGCACCGTGTCCGCGACGAAGTCGAAACCGGCGCCGTCGGCGCGGTTGAACTCCTTCTGGTTCGCCATCGCGAAGGCGCTGATCAGGGCGCGCACGCGATTGGGGTTCGCGAACGAGAAGGCGGGATGCGCGGTCAGCGCCTTGACGCGATCGAGCGTCGCCGGCTCGGGTATGGCGGCCTGGAGCGAGAACCACTTGTCGACGATGAGCGGATCGCCGGCGTGGCGGGCGTAGAAATCGTCGAGCGCGGCCGCGCGTTCGGGCACGTCGGCGAGCGACAGCGCCGTGAGCGCCGCCATGCGGTCGGTCATGTTGTCGGCATCCTGGTACTGGCGCGCGGCGAGCGCGATCGCATCCGTCCGCCGCGTCGCCACCAGGAGATCGAGGCAGGTGTTGCGCAATGCGCGCCGGCCGGCGCTCGCCGCGTCGGGGCGGTAGGGCCCGCTTTCGGAAAGCCGGCGGTAGTGATCGAACAGCGGCGCGGCGAGCTGCTCCCCGAGCGTTCCCCGCAATGCCGAGCGCGCGGCGAAGATCGCGTCGGGATCGACGTCGCGGCCGATCTCGCGCGCGATATCGGCCTCTCCCGGGAGCGACAGCATGAGCGCGACGAAGGCCGGCTCGAGCGTGCCGTCGGCCAGCACCGCGCCGAGCGCGTCGATCAAGCCGCCGTCCTGGCGCACGGGCTTCTCCGCGCGCACGGCGGCGGTGTTGTCGACCAGGAGACGGGTCGCCAGCGTCTGCAGCGCCTGCCAGCGATTGAACGCATCGGAGTCGCGTGCGGCGAGAAACCGCAGATCGTCGGCGGCGACGTTGGCGATGAGCTTGATCGGCGCCGAAAACCCGCGATTGAGCGAGGGCACGGGCGGCTCGTCGATGCCGCCGAACACGAAGCTTTCGGCGGGCTTGGTCAGGGTGAGGACGCCGTGCTCGATTCCGCGCCCGTCGGCGAGCGCGAGCGGCAGGTCACGGCCGTCGCGGCCGACGAGACCGATCGCGAGCGGAATCACCATCGGGTCCTTGCTCGGCTGGCCGGGCGTCGCCGGCACGGTCTGCGCGACGTCGAGGCGATATGTTTTCGTGCGCGCATCGTGGCTGCCGGTGGCGACGACCTCGGGCGTGCCGGCCTGGCTGTACCAGAGCATGAATTGCGCGAGGTCCTTGCCCGACACATCGGCGAAGCATTGCACGAACTGCTCGATGGTCGCGGCGTCGCCGTCGTGGCGGGTGAAATAGAGGTCCATGCCCTTGCGGAAATTCTCGGCGCCGATCAGCGACTTGATCATGCGCACGACCTCGGCGCCCTTCTCGTAGACCGTCGCCGTATAGAAGTTGTTGATCTCGTGATAGAGCTTCGGCCGCACCGGATGGGCGAGGGGACCGGCATCCTCGACGAACTGGTGCGAGCGCAGGCCCCGTACGTCGCCGATGCGCTCGACCGCGCGCGAGCGCTCGTCGGCGGAAAATTCCTGGTCGCGGAAGACCGTCAATCCTTCCTTGAGGCAAAGCTGGAACCAGTCGCGGCAGGTAATGCGGTTGCCGGTCCAGTTGTGAAAGTATTCGTGCGCGATGATCGCCTCGATCCGCTCGAAATCGCCGTCGGTCGCGGTCTCCGGCGAGGCGAGGACGTATTTGTCGTTGAAGAGGTTGAGCCCCTTGTTCTCCATCGCGCCCATGTTGAAATCGGAGACCGCCACGATCATGAAAATATCGAGGTCGTATTCGCGGCCGAACGCGGTTTCATCCCAGCGCATGGCGCGCTTGAGCGAATCCATGGCGTAGGCGCAGCGGGCCTCCTTGCCGGGCTCGACATAGATTTTCAGCGCCACCTTGCGGCCGGACATGGTGGTGAAGCTGTCTTCGACGCAGCCGAGCTTCCCGCCGACCAGCGCGAACAGGTACGACGGCTTCGGAAACGGGTCGTGCCAGACCGCGAAATGACGGTCGGTGCCCGGCACGTCGCCGGAGGCGGTGAGGTTGCCGTTGGCGAGCAGCACCGGCGCGTCGGCCTTGGCGGCCTCGATGCGGGTGGTGTAGACCGCCATCACGTCGGGACGGTCGGGGAAATAGGTGATGCGGCGAAAGCCCTCGGCCTCGCATTGGGTGCAGTAGATCGCGCCCGAGCGGTAGAGGCCGGAAAGCTGGGTGTTGGCGGAGGGATCGACCACGGTCTCGATCTCGAGCCGGAACGGCCGCTGCGGCGGCTGCGCGATGGTGAGCCGGTCCGGCGTCGCCACGTATTGCTCGGGCGGAAGCGCCGCGCCGTCGAGCTTCAGGGACGCCAGCGTCAGGTCGTCGCCGTCGAGCACGAGGGGCGCCGGCGCCGTTCCAGCTGCCATTGGGCGCGCAGCATGAGGGTCGCGCGCACCCGCGTGGCGGCGGGGTCGAGCGAGACGTCGAGTTCCACGGTTTCGACCAGCCAGTCGGGCGGACGGTAATCCTCGAGACGGACGGGACGGGCCTCTTCGGTGCGCATGCTCGATTCCATTTCTGGGGGAGCCGAGAGGACATGCCGCGGGCGTTGCCAGGGCTCTGGATCGGGACGTTTTTACTCATATACCCTGAATGATGTTAGCGCCTTGATTTTGTTAGATTTTCTGCTACATGTCACGTCCATGTTGCATGATCTGCATTGGTGATGCGTTCGCCATAGTTGCGAATAGTTCGGGACGTTGCAATGTCGGTGCGCAAGCGGAGCTGGCAGTCCAAGGGCGAGACCAAGACGGCGTGGGTCGTGGATTACTGCGACCAGCGCGGCCGCCGCCACATCAAGACCTTTGCCCGCCGGCGCAACGCCGACGCGTTCCACAGCAAGGTCGCGGTCGATGTCTCCGCCGGCATCCACACCCCCGACCGCGAGAGCATCACCGTTGCCGCCGCCGGCGAGCTGTGGATGCGCGATCGCGGCGCCGCCGGCTTGGAGCGCACCACCTTGATGAATTACCGCGTCTACCTCGATCGCCACATCACGCCGGCGATCGGCACGGCGAGGCTTTCGCAATTGACCGTGCCGGCGGCGCGCGCGTTCGAAGACCGCCTGCGCGCCCAGCATTCACCGACCTTGGTACGTGCGATCCTCGGCGCGCTCGGCGCCATCATCGATGACGCGCAAGAGCGCGGACTCGTGGCGCAGAACGTCGTGCGCTCCCTGCGCTCCCGAAGGCTGCGGCGACGCGGCCGGGATTCGCGCATCGAGAGACGCCGCAAGGGCAAGCTCAAGATCGGCATCGACATCCCCGCGCCCGACGAGATGCGCGCCATCATCGCTGGCGTCGCCACGCTCAACGACGCACATCGCTGGCGGCCGCTCCTGCTAACGCTGATCTTTACCGGCCTGCGCTCATGCGAGTTGCGCGGCCTGCGCTGGTCCGACGTCGACCTCAAGCGTGGCGAGCTGCAAGTGCGCCAGCGCGCCGATGCGCTCAACAAGATCGGGCCTCCCAAGTCGGAGGCCGGCGAGCGCACGGTGCCGCTGCCGCCGATGGTCGTCCATGCATTGCGCGAGTGGAAGCTCGTCTGCCCGAAAGGCGAGCTTGATCTAGTGTTCCCCGGCCCTCGCGGATGCGTACAAACCCGGTTTGTCATCGTCGATCAGGGATTCAATCCGGCGCAGCTCGCGGCCGGCGTGGTCACCAATGAGCGGCAAGGCGAAGTACAAGGGCCTGCACACGCTGCGGCATTTCTATGCGTCGTGGTGCATCAACCGGCGCGTCGACGGCGGACTCGAAGCTGCCGCTCAAGATGGTGCAGGCACGGCTCGGCCACGCCTCCATTCAGATGACGGCGGACACCTATGGCCACCTGTTCCCGCGCGGCGACGATGGCAGCGAGCTTGCGGCCGCAGAGCGAGCGTTCCTGGCGTAATTGCAATCGCAAATTCTCCTGACAAATTTGTAATTCAACCTTCATTAAATTCACATCTTCATGGCAAGCCCTATTCTCAGACTTGTTACGCGTGTGATTGCGCGTTATGCCACTGCCTATGCCTGCGCCTTCTTTCGTCAGCGTGTCTTACATTTACAACCCTGATCCGCGCGACGAGCGCGAGATCACTGCGCGCCCTCCGTGCGCCCCAAACCGAAGCTCCCGCCCACGATACGCGCTTCGCGCACGCATTGCCCGAGCCGACATCACCTACCGAACTGCAGCTTGCTTCTGACCGAACGTCATCAATCAGCATATGTCTATGTAATAACTGCAGTTTCTCAGCTGCCGCTCAAAAAAAGTCGCAAAGAGCTGCCGAGCAGATCACCATGTCCCGCAGACCGCGAAGAATGCGTGCCATCCAGGCAGTTACCCCTGAACGCTTTCTTCATCACAAACGGCGCGCGACCAACATGCACGTCGTTATCCGCTGCCGCGCCAGCGCCTCTCACGAGCGTGCCATCGAGCATTGGAAAACGACTACGTTCTTGCCCCTGCGTCAACAGTCACCGCGCCATGTGTGTTCACCCCTATCGATGCGCGAGCTTCCGCGCCTATGTAGCAATGTCTTTCCAACGCTCCGCTCGCGACATCTCGTGATAAATCCACCAGCCACAATCGCGCATCAAGCAGCGATCAAGCCCGCGCCAACTGCGCTATTGCTCCCTACAGCCGATCTCAACCGATCAGCAGTTCTTCCCAAGCTGAAAGCTCTGCTGCGAAAGCCCGCAGAACGCTCATGCCTCATCAACAATCCACGCTCTCACCACAGTTCTCGCGCGAATGCGAAAACTATTTCCCAACGCCTATCCATTTTGCGCGTTCAACTACCGACCCTGATCAAATTCAGCTCACTCGCCACAGCATGAAGCGCTCATCATACCATCCACGTGTTTGCAGCCAGCGCGTCACTGACAACATCTCCATGCGCCAATATTTCCCGTAATCACCGCGTTCAAACCCTCCTGCATGTGCTCGTAGCCGAGCACGCCAATGTTCTGCAATTTTGGCGTGACAATATGTAACACGCACCGCGCGTCGTGTCGATTCGAAGCCAAAGCGCCAGCCAAGCCTACAAACGCAATCCGTCATCGCCAGCGAAAAATGTCACGCAGCGCTGCACCAGAATTGCGCATCACGCGCGCGCAGCGCGTAGCGCAGTTCTGATTATCAATGCTTGTCGCGCTAAACTTCAGTCTTCTGACAATCAAAACCCTCATCGCGTCGGCGTGCTCATAGCCAGCGGCGTCATTGTCGTTGAACACGACGAGATCGGCGTTGACGAGTTGCTCGCTGTGCGCCGGCGTCCACTTCGCTCGTTTGGCTGGCTCGCTCGCGCCGTGTGCGTTGCAGGTGGCCGCGATGCCGGTGGCCCACAAGTTGTCCGCGTCCTTCTCGCCCTCGGCGCACGCGATGATGCGGCCCTCGGTGATCGCCTTCTTCACCTCGTCGAGCCGATAGATGATCCTGGTATCGACGCCCTTCGTGCCCTTGAGCCAGCCACCGCGTCCGTCCGCGCGCTCAAGCCAGAAGCGCGGCTCGCGTCCCGGCAGATTGCGGACCTTGCGGAACAGCGCCACGCCGTCGGCGTCCCGATAGACGTAGGCTTGAAGCTCATGCTTGCCGCCGCTGCCCTTCGGCGGCCCGCTCCATCCGCAATGATTGCAGCCCCAGCACACGCCCTCGGCGTCGATGGTGACGCCAAGACACTTGTCGTTCTTCTTGCCGCGCGTCGCCGAGCATTGCGGGCAAGTCGCGTACTGTCGGCCGGGCGATGTGTCAGGCAGATGGATATTATGCGCTTTGAGCAACTCCTCGGCGGTCACTGTGTGATCCTCTGAAATCGGCAATCCGAAGTTTTGCGAAAGCCACGCCGCATCCGCAAACGCCGCCGCGGCGTCGCCGTGCAGCCATCCGCTCGAGCTCGAGCCGGCCAAAACGAGCCATGCGCCCTCATCTTGCAGCACCCAGATGCCGGAGCTCCGACGTTGCGGGAATCGAACGATCGACGCGGTCATGGCACACCCAGGTCGAGCTCAAAGGAAGAAAGGCGCCGCCCGCAGGGAGCGAGCGACGCCGTTGGCCTTAGAAGGGAATTTCATCATCGAAGGGCCGCACCAGCCGCGGTGCTGCCGCCGTCGTTTTGATGCCGCCGTTCTCCGCAGACGGTTGCGGCGCGGAGATCGGTTTCACAATAACCGTTTCTTTTTCCTCCGGCGGATCGCTGCGCCAGTCCTTATAAGTGCCGAGCGCAAGCTCGATGATTTGGCCGATCCAGTTATCGGATTCACAGCCGTAGGCCTTGTTCAGGATGCGGGTATTCGTGTTGTTGAGCGAGAATTGGTCACCGGCATCGAGATCGAGAACGAGACCGCGGTACTTTTCGCTTTCGAAGACGTTGACGATACGCTCCTGTCGCGGACCGTCGCGCACGTCGTCGGGCTTGATGAAGACCGAGCCGAATTTCCTGGTGTCCATCTTCGTTACTCCTGATTTGAAAAAAAGGCGCCGCCCTCGCGAGCGACGCCGTGGGGCACGGTTATCCGATCGCCGCGGCCAGCACTTTCCAGACCTGCTCAACTCCGATGACGCGGCAAAACTCGGCGCGGCAGTCGGGATCGACGGCCTCCCAGGCCCGCTCCAAACGGCGCTGCCGCAGGCGATCGGAGCGGCCAGGGTCGCGCGCTTCCGCGACATAGACCCTGTTCGAACGACAGAGCGCGATGGTCTGCGCCACCGTGAGGTCGGCAACCTCGGCACGGCCGCCGATGATGTCGGCCGCCAGGCGGGCCCGCTCGCGGGCACCGAGGCGGTTTTTCGCGAGGTACTGACCCGAGACCCGGCGGATCGTGGTTGCCGACGCGCAATCGAATGTTGTAAGACAATTCATCGAACGTTCCTTCGGTTTCGCGGCCGGTGCACCTTTCCTTCACGGGGTTCTGGTGCCCGGCCGCAGTCACGTCAGCGGATGGGTGATAGTCATCGCCGCGGGCGCCCGCCGATCATCGCGACCGCGATGGGCTGTCCCTAGGCGGCGGTGTTGCCGCGCGTGAGCCGTTCGATGTGGCGGATAATTCGGCGCTTGCTGGCGATTATTTGCCCGGTGTCGCCAGTTTTACCGATCGGCCAACCGGCGCCGGACCTCTTCAAGTAGTAGGGATCGACGCTCTCGGGCATACCGAGATGCACCAAGAAGGCGCGGATCGCGCCCGCGCCGACCAGCAGGTCGCCGGCGAGGCGATCGTCTCCGTCATCGTGTTGGTTGGTTGTCCATCGCGAAAGCTCCGTGGCTGTTCGCGACGGTCCTAAAATGCTTTGATGGGTTTCTGCATTATTCGCAAATTCGCGGCTCCAAAAAAGACCGCGAATTGCGTCGGCGATTTTTTCAGCGATTTTCTATTTCGCAGATTTGCGCTTACGACCCCTCGGGTTCACCCATTGGGGTGCAACTTTCTTCCAAATCCTATCCACGTGGTCGCGCCCTACCGGCCAGTTGAGGCGGTTTTTCACCTCCTCATGAAGCTTGTCTCTGCCAGGCGGATCGCCCTTGCCAGTCCTTCTTGATCGCCAGTACGCAATCCTGCAGGTCCTCGCTGGTGGGTCGTTTCCCTTGTCGTGCCGAGGGCACTGGCGAGGCCGCTGGTGCGTTCGCCGGTGGCGGCGGCAGTGATTGCACCTCGCCGTCCCACACTTCGAATTCCGATGGTCACCTGGCGGGATGCGAGAATGGGCGGCACTCGCGGTCCCAGCACGACTTTCGTGAGCTGGCTGGTCTGTACGTCGAGGTGGTCCCGCATATAGGGGTCGCTCCCAGTCGATCGAGATGCCGGGCGGGAAAGTCCGGTACTGCCGCCCGTTCTGGAGCTCGTGCAGCAGGCGAGGCTTCGACCAACCGAGGACGTTGGTCGAGCGCCATGTCGCGCCCTTGTCGCGTCCAGTCACCGCCAACAAATCCGAACCGTTGAAAACCAACACAAAATAATGCAAAAGATTCACAAAGGCGAGCGCCATGTCGCGGACCGGCCCGACACGCAAGAAACCCTTATTTCATAGGTATTTTTGCGATTGCGGCCGGCGCCGCCCGCGACGTTTTTCCTTATATACCCCGAATTCACTTCCTGCTTTAATCCCTTCCGAAGAAGCTTCAACCGGAGCCCGCAACCCATTGTATGGTTGCGTCGGCTATTTTGGGAGGATTGTGATGACGACGCTTCGCGCGATCTCGCTTGCCTCGGCGGTACTGGTCGCCTCGGTTCTCGGTGCCTCGGCGCAGACCTACCCCGCCCAGACGGTCCGCATCGTGGTTCCGTTCGCCGCCGGCAGCATCAGTGACGGGCTCGCGCGCATCCTCGCCGACAAGCTATCCGACACATGGAAGCAGCAGGTCATCGTCGAGAATAGACCCGGCCTGCCTGGAACGACGGCGTCGCCAAAGCGACGCCCGACGGCTACACGCTCATGCTGACGTCCAACGGGCACACCATCGCCGGCGCCATCAACAGCACCATCCTGTTCGATCCGGTGAAGGACTTCGCCGGCGTCACGCCTGCTTGCGTCGGTGCCGCTGGTCGCGATCGTTCCGCCCGACTTCGCCGGCAAGTCCATCCAGGACTTCATCGCGCTCGCGAAGCAGAAGCCGGGCCAGCTCAATTTCTCCTCGGCCGGCGTTGCCAGCACCTCGTATCTGTCCGCCGAGATCTTCAAGCAGAATGCCAAGATCGACATCGTTCACATTCCCTACAAGGGCGCTCCGGACGCCGTAACGGCCGTCCTCCGTAACGATGCGCAGTTGTACTTTGCTCCGATCCCGTCGGCCAAGGACCTCGGTGCCACCAACAAGGTGAAGGCCGTTGCCATCAACTCGGCGAAGCGCGTGCCGCAGCTGCCGGATGTGCCGACCGTCGCGGAATCCGGTCTGCCCGACTACAAGTACGATTCGTGGTTCGGCGATTCTCGCGCCCGCCGGCACGCCCAAGCCGATCCTCGACAAGGTCAGCGCGGACATCGCCAAGGTCCTGAAGCTTCCCGACGTCAGCGAGAAACTGCTCAATCAAGGCTCGATCCCGACGCCATCGACGCCGGCCGAGCTCGACGCCATCAACAAGTCCGACACCGAGCGCTACGGCAAGATCCTCAAGGACGCTGGCATCAAGCCGCAGTAGGTAGTGGGCAGCGACCCACGCTCGCATCGCCTCCTGATGTTGTTGCGCTAGATGCGACCTCTGAACAGGGGTAGCATCGGCGCATAACAACAGATACCCGGGAGGACTTCATGACATCCTGCTTTTGCAGCGCATGCAATCCATCGCCCGCGCTGTCGCGCCGGCAATTCCTCTGCACCACGGCGGCCACCGCCGTCGCCGCCTCCACCGTCGTCGGCGCGGTCAGCGGTACCGCCCAAGCCCAGCAGCCGGCGGCGCCGGCGCCCGGCCGTCCGATCCTGATCAAGGGCGGCTGCGTGCTCAGCCTCGATCGCGCGGTCGGCGACTTCGAGCAGGCCGACGTGCTGGTCGAAGGCGGCAAGATCTCCGCGGTGCGCGCGAACATCGCCGCGCCCAACGCGGAGGTGATCGACGCCTCGAAGTCGATCGTGATGCCCGGCTTCGTCGATACCCACCGGCACATGTGGCAGGGCTACCTGCGCAACGTGCTGCCGGACGGTTCGCTGGAGGACTATCGCAACGTGGTGCAGCGGACGTTCGGCGCCAAGATGACGCCGGACGATGTCTATGCCGCCGATCTCATCAGCGCGCTCGGCGCCATCGACAGCGGCGTGACCTGCGTCCTCGACTGGTCGCACATCCACAACACGCCGGAGCACTCGGACGCGGTGATCAAAGGATTGGCCGACTCCGGCGTGCGCGCGGTGTTCGCCTACGGCAATCCGCAGAACGAGAACGGCCGGTTCTGGGAGATGAAAGGGCACAAGTTCCCGGGCGACATCGCGCGGCTGCGCAAGCAGTACTTCTCCAGCGACGACCAGCTCATGACGCTCTACATGGCGGCCCCGTCCGGCGCGCCCGAGCTGATACTGGAATCGTTCAAGGCCGCCCGCGACGTGGGAGCGCGCATCAGCATCCACGTCGGCGTGGGCGAGTTCGGTCGCAACGGCTTGTTGGAGAAGCTCAACGCCGCGCAGGCGCTCAAGTCCGACACCACCTACATCCACTGCTGCACGCTGAACGATACGGAATGGAAGCTGATCCGCGACACCGGCGGGACCATCTCGATCGCCGGCTATGTCGAGATGCTGATGGGGCACGGCAATCCGCCGACCCAGAAAGCGCTCGATATCGGCATCCGCCCCTCGCTCAGCGTCGATGTCGAAACCTCGGTGCCGAACGATTTCTTCACGCAGATGCGCACGGTCTTCTCGCTGCAGAAGAACGAGGTCTGGGCGCGCAGGCTCGCCGGCGACAAGAATCCGCCGAAGTTCCTGACCGTGCGGGAGGTCCTCGAATTCGCCACCGTCGAAGGCGCCCGCGCCAACGGCCTCGAGCGCAAGATCGGCACGCTCACGCCGGGCAAGGAGGCCGACATCATCCTGTTGCGCACCGACCGGCTCAACGTCATGCCGATGAACAACGCAGTCGGCGCGGTCGTGACCAGCATGGGGCCGCAGAACGTGGACACCGTGCTGATCGCGGGCAAGGTGATGAAGCGCAACGGGCAGCTGGTCGGCGTCGATTGGGACCGGATCACCCGGCTGAGCAACGAGGCGCAGGAGCGCAATTACAAGAACGCGAACGTGCCGAACAAACGCGTCTGACCACTTGCTGCTGATCGGTCTTGACCGCGCCGCCGCACGCCGCTTTCGTGTGGCGGCGGAGGTTTCGACATGCGCGCCATGGTTTTGGAGAAACCAGGCACCCCGCTCGTGATGCGGGAACGGCCGACGCCGGCGCCTGGCTCCGGCGACGTCCTGGTGGAGATCGCGGCCTGCGGCGTCTGCCGCACCGACCTGCATGTGGTCGACGGCGAGCTGCCCGATCCCAAGCTGCCGATCGTCCCGGGCCACGAGATCGTCGGGCGCGTGGCGGCGTTGGGCGCGGACGTTGCGGGCTTCGCGATCGGCGAGCGCATCGGCGTGCCCTGGCTCGGCTATACGTGCGGCGTCTGCCCCTATTGCAGCGACGGCCGCGAGAATCTGTGCGATCGGCCGCTGTTCACCGGCTATACCCGCGACGGCGGCTATGCCACGCACGCCGTCGCGGATGCGCGTTACTGCTTCCCCCTGCCGGAGCGCGGCGACGACGCCGAGATTGCGCCGCTGCTCTGCGCCGGCCTGATCGGGTGGCGCAGCTATCGGATGGCGGGCGAAGGGCGCACGCTCGGCCTCTACGGCTTCGGCGCCGCCGCCCACATTCTGGCGCAGGTGGCGGCGTGGCAGGGCCGCCGCGTCTACGCCTTCACCCGCGACGGCGACACCGCGGCGCAGGAATTTGCCAGATCGCTCGGCGCGGTCTGGGCCGGCGGCTCCAGCGCGATGCCGCCCGAGGCGCTCGACGCTGCGATCATCTTCGCGCCGGTCGGGGCGCTCGTGCCGGCGGCGCTCGCGGCGGTGAAGAAGGGCGGGCGCGTCGTCTGCGGCGGCATTCACATGTCCGATATTCCGCGCTTTCCCTATCGTTTGCTCTGGGAGGAGCGCCACATCGTCTCGGTCGCCAACCTCACGCGTGCCGACGCGCACGAGTTCTTAGGCGCCGTGCCACAGGCGGGCGTGAAGACGCAGGTCACGCGCTACCCGCTCGAACAGGCGAACGAGGCGCTCGCCGATCTTCGCGCAGGGCGGCTCGAGGGTGCGGCGGTGCTGCTGCCGTGAGCGTGGCTATGGTGACGTCGGCGCCGGCTCCGCGTGCCCGATGACGCGCTTGATCGACGGAAATCGCAGCCGCAGCGCGCGCTCGACCTCGTCGACCTTCTCGTGCACGTCGGCCACCGCGAGCGCGGGATCGACCAGGCAGTGGAAATTGACGATCTCTCCGCCGTCGGCCTCGCGCACGCGCACGTCATGGATCTCGCCGACGAAGTCGACTTTGGCAGCGATCTCGGTCAGCGCCTCGCGCACGTCGGCGATGCGCCGGGGCGGCGCCTCGCGGCCGGGCTCATCGTGCGGCTGCAGGGGCTCGATGTGCGTCTCGACCTCGACCGCTGGTCCGAGCTCCTCGCGGATGGCGTCTTCGAGCGCACTGGCGATGTCGTGCGCCGCGCTCAGCGACAGCCTCCCGTCGACCTCGAGGTCGAGCGAGACCGCGAGCCGGCCTTCGATCGCATGCACCGTGACGTGATGGGTCGCGAGCGCGCGGTTGCGCGCGATCACCATCACGCGCTCGAGCACGCTCTCGTCGTCGAGCGCGCGCGGCTCGGTGTTGACGGTTACTTCCGCCTTCGCAAACTCGTTGCGTACAGCGCCTTCGATCCGCTCCTTCAGCACCGCGACGCGATCGAGCGGTAGCGTTCGGCTCACCGCCACGACGAGATCGACGAACAGCACATCGCCGGCCGGCCGCACGCGCACGCGTTCGACGCCGACCACGCCCGGGATGCGCGCGACGATCGTGGTGATCCGGTCGGCCGCGCCCGCCGGCGCGGTATCGGTGAGCGTGTCGATGGTGCGCCGGCCGAGGCGCCAGCCGGCGATGCAGATGAAGACCGCGACCACGATCGCCGCGGCGGAGTTGGCCCAGGTATAGCCGAATGCGACTGCGACGAGGCCGATGAGGACCGCGATCGACGACCACATGTCGGAGCCGAAATGCAGCGCATCCGCCTCCAGCGCCTCGCTCGATGTTTCGGAGGCGACCCGATAGAGGACGCGCGCACGAAAGAAGTCCACGATGATCGACCCGACGATCACCGCGAAGGCCCAGAACGTGGCCTCGACGGCGTGACCATGGCCACCGATGAGACGCTGCAGCGCCTCCCAGACCACGACGCCCGAGAGCAGAAACAGCAGCCCCGTCTCGGCGAGCGCGGTCACGCTCTCGACCTTGCCGTGGCCGTAGTGGTGCTCCTCGTCGGCGGGCTTGCCGGACACGCGCACCGCGAAATAGGTCATTACGGTCGCCGCGAGATCGACCAGCGAATGTGCGGCTTCGGACAGAATCGCCAGCGAGCCGGTCGCGACGCCGACCACAGCCTTCGTCACCGTCAGGCCGGCCGACGCGGCAATCGAGGTGAGCGCGACCTTTTGCTTGATATCTTGCATTGTGCCTCTGTGCCGTGACCGGTACCGAGGCGCGCGGCAGGCGTCAATCGAAGTCGTGACATTGACCCTTCGCGAGGACCCCTTATGTTAAGGGTTCATATCGAGCGGAGCCTTCGCCATGACCGTCGCGCGCCAGAGCTATCGCGAGGATGTCGCTGGAAGGGCCAATGTCGAGGATACGCCGGAGCTCGTCGCCTACTACGACGACCTCGAGCGGCTCGACACCGCCGCGTTGTGGACCGTCGCCAACAAGATCGAGCCTTGGGAGCCGAAATCGGAATCGGTTCCGGTGCTGTGGCGGTACAAGGACCTGCGTGACCACGTGCTGCGCTCGGTGGACCTGGTGACGCCGGAGAAGGCGGGGCGCCGGGTCATCTATCTCAACAACCCGGGCCGGCGCGACGTCGCGGCGGCGGTGGGCTGGCTCTATTCCGGCCTGCAGGTCATGCATCCCGGCGAGGTCGCCTCGGCGCACGCGCACTCGGCGTCGGCGCTGCGCTTCATCATGGAAGGCGAGGGCGCCTACACCATCGTCGACGGCCACAAGATGACGCTCGGCGCCAATGATTTCGTGCTGACGCCGAACGGGACGTGGCACGAGCACGGCGTCGAAGCGACCGGGAGTCCCTGCATCTGGCAGGACGGTCTCGACATCCCGCTGGTCAACGCGCTCGAGGCCAATTTCTACGCCGTCCATCCCAAGCTCCAGCAGGAGGTCGGGCACCCCGTCGACGACATGCGCAACGCCTGGGGCAATCCCGGCCTGCGGCCGGCCACCGGCGAATGGTCGAAGGGCTACTCGCCGCTGTTCAAATACGAGTGGGAACCGACCTACGAGGCGCTGCGGAAATACGCCGGCGCGACCGACGGCACGCCGTTCGACGGCGTGATCATGAACTACGTCAATCCTGTCACCGGCGGGCCGGTCATGCAGACGATCGGCGCCGGCATGCAGATGCTGCGTGCGGGCGAGCGCACCAAGGCGCACCGCCACACCGGCAGCTTCGTCTATCAGGTGGCGAAGGGCAAAGGCTACTCGATCATCGGCGGCAAGCGCTTCGACTGGGAGGAGCGCGACATCTTCTGCGTGCCGTCCTGGGCGTGGCACGAGCACGGCAACGCGTCCGACCGCGACGACGCCTGCCTGTTCACGTTCAACGACCTGCCGGTCATGTGGGCGCTCGGCCTCTACCGCGAAGAGGCGTACGGCGACAACGGCGGGCAACAGCGCGTCGCCGCCTGACGGCGCTCGACGAAGGTCACCGGAACAGGCTGGTGCGCGCGAGCTCGACCAGGTCGGTGCCGCGGCCGTTGAGGATCGCCTTGGCGGCATAGAGGCTGAAGCCGAGCGCGTGCTCGGCCTCGATCTTCGGCGGCATCACGAGCTCCATCTTGGCCGTGACCACGTCCACCAGCGCCGGCCCCTTGTGCGCGAACGCCTTCTGCAGCGCGGGCTTGATGTCCGCGGGGTCCTCGACCCGGTAGCCCGTAATGCCAGCGGCCTGCGCGACCTTGGAGAAATCGGGATTGTCGAGATCGGTGCCGACATTGAGGAAGCCCGCGGCCTTCATCTCCATGTCAACGAAGCCGAGCACGCCGTTGTTGAATATGACGATTTTCACCGGCAGGCCGATCTGGCGCAGCGACAGCAGGTCGCCCATCAGCATGGTGAAGCCGCCGTCGCCGGACATGGAGACGACCTGGCGGTTGGGGAACGCCGCCTGGGCGCCGAGCGCCTGCGGCAGCGCATTCGCCATCGAGCCGTGCAGCATCGAGCCCATGAGACGGCGGCGGCCGTTGAGGTGCAGATAGCGCGCCGCCCAGACCGTGGTCTCGCCGACGTCGCAGGTGAACACGGCGTCCTCGGCGGCGACCTCGTCGATGATCTTGGCGAGATATTGCGGATGGATCGGCGCGCGACCGCGCTTGCCGACGGCAAGCTCGTCGAGGGCTTTGCGGGCATTGCGGTAATGCGCCTGCGCCTTGCTCAGGAAAGCGCCGTCGGTCTTCTTGGTGAGCTTCGGCAGCAGCGCCGCCACGGTGCCGCCGACGTCGCCGACGAGGCCGAGATCGAGCCGCGCGCGGCGGCCGAGATTCTCGCCGCGGATATCGATCTGCGCGACCTTGGCCCTGGTGGGATAGAACTGCCGATACGGGAAATCGGTGCCCAGCATCAGCAGCATGTCGCAATCGAGCATCGCATGGTAGCCGGACGAGAACCCGATCAGGCCGGTCATGCCGACATCGTACGGATTGTCGTGCTCGATATATTCCTTGCCGCGCAGCGTATGGACGATCGGCGCCTTGAGCGCGGCGGCGAGCTTGAGCACCTGGTCGCGCGCATTGGCGCAGCCGGCGCCGCAGAGCAGCGTGACCCGGTCGACGCCGTTGAGCAATTTCGCGAGCTTGCCGATCTCGCTCGCCGGCGGCAGCACGACCGGCGCATGCACCTCGGCCCAGTGGGGCGCGTGCTCGTGCTCGGCGGCGCGCAGGCCGACGTCGCCGGGCAGGACGATGACCGCGACGCCGCGCTTGTCGATGGCCGTGCGCATCGCGATCTCCAGCACGCGCGGCATCTGTGCCGGCTGCGAGATCAGCTCGCAGTAGTGGCTGCACTCGCGGAACAGGATCGAGGGATGGGTCTCCTGGAAATAGTTGCTGCCGATCTCGGGGCTCGGAATCTGGGCGGCGATCGCGAGCACCGGAACGCGGTTGCGATGACAGTCGAACAGGCCGTTGATGAGGTGAAGGTTGCCCGGCCCGCAGCTGCCTGCGCAGACCGCGAGCTTGCCGGTCATGTCGGCGTCGGCACCGGCGGCGAAGGCCGCGACCTCCTCGTGGCGCACGTGCATCCAGCGGATGCTGGTGGTGCGGAGAGCTTCGGTGAAGCCGTTGAGCGAATCTCCGACGATGCCCCAGATGCGCTCGACGCCCGCGGCCACGAGCGTCTGCACCAGTTGATCCGCGACCCGTTGGGCCATGGCCGTCCCTCCGCCGATGTCGCACCCGACCCCTCGGCGGTCGGCCGGCGGGCCCCCTCCTGACTTATCATGCAGGCCTAAACAAATTGTCAGCAGGTCGGACTGGCTTCAGCCGCGCAGCAGCCGCTTAATGGCGTCGATCCCTGCGGGTGTGCTGGCGGGGGCTGTTGGCGAGAAGCCCGCGGTGCGGGCCGGCGATTGAAGACCGGCTCGACGTAGTAATTTGCTAAGCTGCGGGGCTCTCCAGGTGGAGCGAGGAATGCGCGTCGCCATCGTCAACATCGGCACGATCGTCTCCGGCGATCTCAACGAACCCTTTATCAAGGGTGATACGATTATCGCCGATGGCGACTGCATCGTCGCGATCGGTACGGCGGCCGCGAGAGACGTCGAAAGCTGCGACGTCGTGATCGACGCGGACCGCACGACTGCCATTCCGGGGCTGATCGATTCCCACGTGCACATTACGTTCGGCGACTTCACGCCGCGGCAGCAGACGGTCGGTTATCTCGAAAGCTACGTGCACGGCGGCGTGACCACCGCGATCAGCGCGTCGGAGGTCCATGTTCCCGGCCGGCCGCGCGACGCCGAGGGGGTGAAGGCGCTCGCGGTCGCGGCGCACAAGTGCTTCGAGCACTACCGTCCCGGCGGCATGAAAGTCTACGCCGGCTCGGTCATCCTCGAGCCGACGCTCTCCGGCAACGATCTCGGCGAGATCGCGAAGAAGGGCGTATGGCTGGCGAAGGCGGGCTTCGGCGCTTTCAAGACTGCCTTCGAATATGCCCCGCTCGTCGCAGCCGCTCGCGCGCACGGCATGATCACCACCTGCCATACCGGAGGCTCGTCGATCCCGGGCTCGGGCGCGATCACCGGAGATCACCTGCTCGCGATGAAGCCGCACGTGTCGTTCCACGTGAACGGCGGGCCGACCGCCATGCCCGACAAGGATTTCGAGCGGATCATCGTCGAAGGCGACATGGCGTTGCAGGTCTGCACGGCCGGCAACCTGCGGACCAGCGCTGCTGTGCGCGGCGCTGGCTCAGCGTCACAACGCCTTCGAGCGCCTCATCATCGCCACCGACACGCCGACCGGAAGCGGCATCATGCCGCTCGGCATGCTCTACACCATGTCGCATCTCGCGAGCCTCGGCGGGATCGCACCGGAGTTGTGCATCGCCGCGGCGACCGGCAGCAACGCGCGCGTCTACGGCCTCGAGTTCAGGATATCTCGCCGCCGGCAAGGCGGCGGATATCGTACTGCTCGACGCGCCGGACGGCGGGACCCAGGACGATGCGCTGTCGGCGATCAGGAACGGCGACATCGCGGCGGTCGGCGCCGTCATCACGGGCGGTGAACCACGGTTCGTCGGCCGCAGCCGCAATACTCCGGCGACCACGCGCAACATCCGCATCGCGAGCTGCAAGGTCCCGCGCGATTTCTCGGGCGTGCGGTAATGACCGGCGGCAGGATAGGAGAATCTGCCTGATCTTCGGTCGGCCCTCGCGAATGTGTCGGCGTCGCTGATCCATCCGCGACGACGAGTACCGCAGAAGTGATTTGCAGCGGTGCGCATAAGCGCGCCTATGTTGGGCGTGGAGCTCAAGATCGCAATCATCGTCGTGATCGGGATCATTCTCACGATCGGAATCGCTGTATTCGTGAAATACCTGATCAACCGGTGACGCGACCGACATAGGCATTTCGAGGCTTTCGCCGCTGCGCGGCCGCCCGCGCCACGCGGCTAGTTGGCCGAAATGTTGCGTTGCCTGATGAGCTCGGCCCAGATTGCGGTTTCCCGGCGGATGCGGGCGGCGAAGGCATCGGACGGCTCGATCCTGACATTGAGGCCTTGTCCGCCGAGCTTCTCCTGCAGAGCCTCCGACTTGAGGATATCGGTCGTCACCGTCAGGATCGCGTCGAGCACCGGCTTCGGCGTGGCGCGCGGGGCGAGCAAGCCGTACCAGGACGTCACGTCGATATCCGGCACGCCCGCTTCGATGAGGGTCGGAACGTCAGGGAGAACCGGGCTGCGCTCGGCCGTCGTCATGGCCAACGGAACGACGGTGCCGGCGCGGATGGCCGAGAGCACGGCCGGCAGGTTGCTGACCATCAGCTCGAGGTGCCCGCCCAGCACGTCGTTCAGTGCCGGTCCAGTTCCGCGATAGGGGACATGGACGATCTCGGCGCCGGTCTTCTGCTTGAACAGTTCCACGGCCAGGTGGAGCTGACTGCCGATGCCGGGCGAGCCATACGAGATCTTTCCCTGCTTTGCCTTTTCGAGCAGCTCGGGGATGGTCTTGATCCCGAGTTTCGGCGACGCGACCAGCAGGTTCGGCGCCGTCGCCAGCATCGTGATCGGCGCGAAATCGCGCTCCACGTCGAAGGGCAGGTTGCGCATCAGCGTCGGATTGATGGTCAGGTTCCCGGCTGGGATCACCAGCAAGGTCGTGCCGTCGGGCGTGGCGCGGCGAACCGCGTCGATGCCGATATTGCCGGCGCCGCCGGTGCGGTTCTCGACCGCGGCCGGCTGTCCGGACCGCGACTGATACTCTTGCGCCAGCAGGCGACCGAGGGTGTCGAGCGGGCCGCCGGGGCTGAGCGGCACGATCAGGGTCATCGGGCGCTGCGGGAAATCCGCCGGCAGGCCGGACTGCGCCGCTGACCGTCGCACGGGAGCTAAGAATGCGGCCGCCAGACCGGTCAGTGCGAAACGGCGGGTCATGGTTGATGGCTGCGGCATGCGTATCCCCTCACTGAAGACAAGGGGTTGATGTATCACGGCTCGACCGGCAACTGGACCGTTCCTCACGCCGGTGTTCTATGCGGTTGCCGCACGGCCAACTCGAGAGGGTCTCGAGTTCGAACCGTGCGGCTCCGGCGGGGGCGCCGGGGGGAGAGGTAGGTCAGCCGAAAGCACCGGCGACGTGCGTCACGGCCGCAGAGCACGCATGGCGCTTGCCGTCTTGGCCGAGCGAACCAGCTGAAGGAATTCGGTCCGGTAGCCGAACGGATCGTCGCCGCGCGCGGCCGATGCGACGCGCAGGACGTCGTCGTAGGCGAAGCTGCCGGTGTGGCGGCCGCCGCGCAGGATCTCGCCGAAGGCGGCGACGCTCGTCGCGAAGCGCGCGTCGGTCGGGGCTTCCTCGAAGCGGGCATGCTCCGACGCGCGATCGACGGGCGTGCTGATGAGCGTGCTGACGTCGGACTTCGGCAGCTTGTAGCGGATTTTCACGAACGCATATTCGCCTGCGGCCGCCGGCGGGGGAGTCCCGGCCGCGCCCGACGGCTGGCCATAGCGCAGGTCGCCGACGACGCGCGGTCCGCCCACGGGGACGATCTCATAGAGCGCCGTCACGGTCTGGCCGGAGCCGACATCGCCGGCGTCGACCTTGTCGTTGTTGAAGTCGTCACGGTTGAGCAGGCGCGTCTCGTAGCCGATGAGCCGATATTCCGCGACGGTGGCGGGATTGAACTCGACCTGGATCTTCACGTCCTTGGCGATCGGGATGAGCGTCGACGTCGCCTCATCGACCAGCACTTTGCGAGCCTCGTTGATCGTGTCGATATAGGCGGCGGCGCCGTTGCCGTTCTGGGCGAGCGCCTGCATCAGGGCGTCGTTGTAGTTGCCCATGCCGAAGCCGAGGATGGACAGGAAGATTCCCTTCCCGCGCTGGCGCTCGATGAAGCCTTTGAGCTCGTCCCTGTTGGTGATGCCGACGTTGAAGTCGCCGTCGGTCGCCAGGATCACCCGGTTGACGCCGTCCGGGTCGAAGTTCTGCTCGGCGAGCTTATAGGCCTGCCGAATGCCTTCGGCGCCGGCAGTGCTGCCGTCGAGCGTCGAGGCGCTCGATCACGCCGAGGATCTTCGCCTTCTCGGAAGCCGCCGTCGGCTCGAGCGCGGTGCCGGCACGCCCGGCATAGGTGACGATCGCCACGCGATCCTTCGCTTCGAGCTGACCGACCAGCATCTCGAGCGACTGTTTGACCAGCGGCAGCCGGTTCGGTGCGTTCATGGAGCCCGACGTGTCGATCAGGAACACGAGATTGGCGCGCGGACGAGTGGTCGGCTGCACCGCGTAGCCCTTGATCCCGATCTGGACGATCTTGCGGCCCTCGGACCAGGGGCTCGGAAACACCGCGACCGTGGTTCGGAACGGCTCGCTCGCCGACGCGGGCGCCGGATAGGCGTAGGGGAAATAGTTGATCAGCTCCTCGGTACGCACCGCCGCCGGCTGCGGCAGGACGCTGCGATTGAGCGAGGCGCGCATGAACGAATACGACGCCGTGTCCACGTCGATGGAGAAGGTCGAGACCGGTGCTTCGCGCACGATCTTGAACGCGTTCTCCGTTGCGCTTGGAAACTTGTCGCGTCCGATCGGCTCGGCCGGCGTGCCGGGCTGCTCAGGCATCGGCGCGACGCGTACCATGGGCGCGGTGGCAGCTTGCTCCGCCATCCGCCCCCGCGGCGAGTCGACGCGCGCCGGAGCTTGGGTGGGGGCGGGCCGGCTTTCCGATTTCAACTTGCCGATGTCGGCCTCCGGCCGGTTTCCTGGCGGCGGCGCACGAAGATCGTTAGAGGTCGAGGGGAGAACAAGACCGAGACTTGGCGGAGGCGATGTCGGCTGCCGCTCATGAGATTGCGCCAATTGATCTTGGACGATCGGCGGGCTGACACTCGCCGGGCCGGCTCGGCCTTGTCGGTTATGGGCCCCGCCGTTTCTTGTGTGGTCGGGAGGCGACACGACCGATGTTTCGTTGACATAAAACCAGGTGGCCGATCCAGCCATCAGGGCGACGAGGCTGGCAGCGATGAGTTGGCGTGCACGCGGCATGACGGAGCTCCTGCGCGACGGCGAGTTGGAAGAGGCCGTCTGCTGCGTGAGACGCAGGTCGTGCTCGTTTCCTTGGGCGCGCGAGAGATTTTTTTTCTCGAACCGCTCCAGCGCGTTTGCGATCGCAGCCTCGCGGGCGTCCGGCGCAGGCGCCGGCGCCTCGGGCAGCCGGGAGAGAATGTCGTGCTCAGAGGCCATCGGGAACGTCCATCCGTGGGGTCAATTGCCGCCTCGCCTCATGCATCCGCCAGGAGACGGTCGAACTCGGCCACCCCAAGGGCACGAGCCGCTTCAGCATGGGTCAGGTCCTCCCCGACAACGAGAACAACCGTGTCGCGCAGCAGTGGATCGAGCCGCGCGAGCTCGCTCGCCAGCCAGCTCCGCCGATAGGCGTCGCGGCCATCCGGTCGCGGCGCCAAGCCGGCCAGAACCGACAGGCGCTCCCGCAGGCGCAGCAATGTCAGGCCGCGCCGGCGGTGATCGCGACAGGCATTCACCACGATGCCGGTGAGCCAGGTGGTGAATTTGCTCTCGCCCTTGAAGCTGCCGATCTTTTCCACGAGCGTGCAGCAAACATCCTGGGCGATGTCCTCCGCATGGGAGCCTGATCCGGTCAAGCGCCAGGCAACCCGGTGAATGCGATCGTAGTGCTGCCGCAGCAGCGCTTCGAATGCATGCCGATCGCCGCCCGCGGCGCGGTCGACGAGGTCACGATCGGGGTCAACTGGTTCGCCTGCCGGCAAACCGAGCAGCTCCGCGGCGCCTGGGCTCGCCCCGAGTTCGATCGATGAACTATCTGGTCCCTTCAAGGGATGATCCTATCGATGAAGCCGGGTGGTTTTGGTCGCCATCGAAACTTGCTCCCGCGCGGCGGAATCGCCGCCTTTATCCATGAGACGCACGTCCGACAGGAATCCTTGGGTGAGTGCGAAGTTTTTTTCGAAGGGCTTCCAAGCACACATGTGTGCGATTGGGGCTAACTTAGGTTCATGCGCTGCCGATATGGCGCATGAAGATAATGATATAAGCATTTGAAAGGACATAATATTCTTGGCACTCAAGGCAGACGCATTAGCGGCTGCCCCATGCGAATGACCGAGCCCTCCTGCACGTTCTCGCACAGCCTGAAACCGTCGGGCGCAAAGACGATGATGGTCGAGCCGTGTTGAAACCAGCCCATTTCCTCGCCCTTGCGGAAGGGGGCATCGCAAGGAAAGACGTTCGGCCCCTGATGCTCGAGATCGAGCACCATATCGAGGAAGTGCAGCCGGATGCCGGCGACCAGGATCGCCGCCACCGGCACCAGCGTGACGGTGTGGCCGGTCGCCGTCAGTCTTGTTCGGAGCAGCGCGCGCTCGTTCTTGCAGAACAGCTTCTCGATGCGTTTGAGCGCGATCGGGTTGACGTTCCAGGTGTCGCCGGAAACGTAGGTGACCTGCGCGACCCGGCAGTCGTGCGGGGCGTGGAAGCGGTGGTACATGCTCGCGGTCAATCGCAAGGTGACGTAGCGGCCGTTGCGGTGGGCGTTCACCAGGTCCGGATCGCCGAGCAGGTCCCGCAGCGTGTAGGGAAAGCCCTTGACCTGGAATAGGGCGGTATCGGCGATCGTGCCGCAGGCGCCGATGATGGCGTCACAGGGGCTGACGAGGATCGTGGGATCACGATCGACCGGCCGGGCGCCATCCTTGAGCTCACGGACAAAGCAGTCGCGCAGGCTTTGAAACTCCGTCTTTTTCGCCTCGCTCAGATCGAGGCCCGAGAAGAAACGGAAGATGCCGATCGACAGATCGCGGACAAGGGGCTGCTCGATTCGGCTGAACCAGCCCATGAACCGGGTCGCCAGGCGCCGGGGGATGCGATTGGTCAGCAGGAAATTGAGGTCCTCCTGCAGGAGTATTTTCAGGATCTGCGACCGGATCGTCATGTAACGGTCAACTCGTTTAGGTAAACCGCGAATCGATGGAAATCGACAATACGACGCTCGCATTGTACGCGGTGGGCGCCGCCGCCTTGGCGACGTCGTTCGTCAAGTTGAAGACGCGGCTGGAGCTCTCGCGTGCGAAGCACCGGTCCTTGGCCGGGCATTCCCGGCTCGCCCGCCGGATCGCATCCCTGGTGCCGTTCTACGAATACGACGAGGCACGATTCTTCTGCTCCGACGATGCCCCCGCCGACATCGTCGCTCGCCGGCGCGCGGCCTTCGCGCGGCTGTCGGAGCTCTACCGGACACGCTTCGCCGAGACGGCCCGGCACACGGCGGAGGTCGAAGACAGCATTTCCGACCTGCAATTCACCGACGCCTATCGCGTGCCATTCCAGTACAGCGATTTCGTCCGCCGCCACCTCAAGGCCGGTGCCTTCGTGCAATCGTCCTCCGGCGTGACCGTGACCGATCTCGACGGCAATCGCTTCTACGATCTCACGGGTTCCTACGGCGTCAACGTCTTCGGCTACGATTTCTACAAGGACTGCATGGAGGGCGGCCAGCATCGCGTGCGTGAGCTCGGCCCCGTGCTCGGTGCCTATCATCCGGTGATTGCCTACAACGTGAAGCGGCTCAAGGAGATCTCCGGGCTCGACGAGGTGTCGTTTCACATGTCGGGAACCGAGGCCGTCATGCAGGCTGTGCGGCTCGCGCGCTACCACACGCGCCGATCTCACCTGGTGCGATTCTGCGGCGCCTATCATGGCTGGTGGGGCGACGTGCAGCCGGGCGTGGGCAATCCCGTCCCGGCGCACGAAACCTACACCTTGAAAGACATGGACGACGATGCGTTGCGCGTGTTGCGCAAGCGGCGCGACATCGCCTGCGTGCTCGTCAATCCGCTGCAGGCGCTGCATCCGAACGCAAATGCGCCGGCCGACTCGAGCCTGGTCGACAGCGACCGCAGCGCGCGGTTCGATCGCGAGGCCTACGCCGATTGGCTCAAGCACCTGCGGGCCGTCTGTACCGAGCGAAATATCGTCCTGATCTTCGATGAGGTTTTCGTCGGCTTCCGCCTCGCCATGGGTGGGGCGCAGGAATACTTCGGCGTTGGGGCCGACATGGTCACCTACGGCAAGACGCTCGGCGGTGGTTTTCCGATCGGCGTGGTCTGCGGGCGCAAGTGACGTGATGAAACGCTTCCGCGACGACCGTCCGGTGGACATCTGCTTTGCGCGCGGCACCTTCAACTCCCATCCCTATGTGATGGCGGCCATGCACGAGTTCCTGCGCCATCTCGAGGCGCCGCAGGCGCGCGAGCTCTACCGCGGCCTGGATGAAACCTGGAACCGGCGGGCGGAAAAGCTCAATCGGCGTCTGCGGGATGCGCAGCTGCCGGTGCAGGTCGCGAACATCTCCTCGATCTGGACGGTCTGCTACACGCAGCCGTCGCGCTACAATTGGATGCTGCAATACTATCTGCGCGCGGAAGGTCTGGCGCTCAGCTGGATCGGAACCGGGCGCTTGATCTTCAGCTTGAACTACACAGAGGCCGATTTCGACGCGGTCGCGGACCGCTTCGTGGCAGCCGCTACTGCAATGCAGCAGGACGGCTGGTGGTGGTGCGACGCCGCGACGACCAACAAATCGATCAAGCGTCGCATCCTGCGGGAAATCATCGCGCACCGATTCTCACCCGGTCGCGATCGGCCGAACCTTACCTAGTCCCGCCTGCGGAAGCGCTCTCGGCCGGCTCCTCGGAGTCGAGGGGATCGTGGTGCGCCAGGTAATTGGTGTCGTACAACTCGCCGCGCAGCAGGTAGAGCGGCGACTTCCAATAGAGCATGAGGTCGTGGAACGGGTCGGTGAGGATCTTGGTCGCCCAAACCAGCCCGGTCTGGACGTCCTGGATGAAGAACAGCTGCACGACGCGGAACACGAGGCCGCCGAGCCCGATGACGAGCCAGATCAGCGCGACATGGCGCACGAACTCGCCGGTCGTGGCGTGCGGCTCGAAGATGCCGAACAGGGTAGGGTCGAAATAGAGGGGGATCGGCGACAGCGCCCAGATCGTCATCAGGACGACCTTGCGCTGCAGATTATAGCCGACCTTGATCTCTTCCTTGTACTCGTGCGTGGCCTGATTGACCTCGTCGTAGTTTTTCGGCTCGAAGAAGAAGTGGCCAATCTGCCGGCTGGTCATCGCCACCAGCCACCCCAGCAGCGCCGCCGCGACCGGGTCGGTGAACATCAGCGCGTAGGCGGTGAGGAAGCTCAGGGCGCTGACCAAGTGCAGGGCCTGATTGATTCGGCTGTGGTGGTAGTAGCGATGATCGTCCCACCGTTGGGTTTTGAGCGCCTGAAGAAATCCATCCATTGATTCCCGCCCCTTTCTGTTACGTTTTTTAGACAAGAGATGTGACAGTTACACGAAATCCGTCCCGCCGGGTGTGACAGCCCCTTGGAAAACTTCGCTCACGAGCTGCTTTTGGGGCGTGCGAAGGCAGAGCGACAGGGATGTTCAGCCGCCGGCGCGTGCCTCGAATCGATTCGCGCGCTCCGCACCCGCCGTGGATTTGGCGAAGCGGATGAGCGAGAAGTGGCCGAGGGGAGGCATTGGGCGGCGCTCGATCAGGCTTACGTCGCGCGTCCGCTCGGCCCAATGCTCGAATCTCGCCCAGGGGAATTCCGTCCGCCAGCCGAGCGGGCGCGCCATCGGGGCGAACCAGTGCTCGAAGGTACGGCGCAGGCCGGCCTCTGCCCCAACTCGGCTGACCAGCACGATTTCGCCGCCCGGCTTGAGCACGCGCGCGAATTCGTCGAGCGTCGCCTCCGGGTCCGGCACGGTGGTAATCACATATTGCGCCACGACGACATCGAACGAGTCGTTCGGGAATGCGAGCCGCTCGGCGTCCATGACCGCGAGCCCCTCGACATTGCTCAGGCCCAGCTCGGCGACCCGCTCCTGCGCCTTGCGCAGCATCGGCTCGGACAGGTCCACGCCGACGAGGCGGTTTGTCCTCGCATAGTCGGGCAGCGATATGCCGGTGCCGACCCCGACCTCGAGGATGCGGCCGCCGATGCGCTCGGCAGCGGTGATCGCGGCGCGCCGGCCGCGCTCGAATACCGCCCCGAATACGAGGTCATAGACCGGGGCCCAGCGGGCATAGGCCTTCGCGATCGTATCTTTGTCGAGTTCGCCGTTCATCGCGCCTACCGGCTCTAAGCAGCGCGCGGCTTGCTTGATTGGCCGATCACCACTCGGTTGAGGTGCCCGACGAACTGCCGTGCGCTTTTCTCCCACGAGCGGGTCAGCGCGAAGGCACGACAAGCCTCCCGTGATATGCGAAGCGAGCCCATGCAGGCCGCGTGGAGATCGTCGTGGAGCACGCCGATCGGGTGGTCTGCCACCACGTCCCGCGGACCGGTGACCGGATAGGCCGCGATCGGGACGCCGCAAGCGAGCGCTTCGAGCTGCACGACGCCGAACGTGTCGGTCTTGCTCGGAAACACGAAGGCGTCCGCGGCCCCCAAGTGAGCGGCTAAGGTCTTGTCCTCCAGCAGGCCGAGGAACTTCGCCTCGGGAAAGCGGCGTCGTAGCTCCGCTTCCTGCGGCCCTTGCCCGATCACGACCTTGGACCCGGGCAGATCGAGCGAGAGGAATGCTTCGAGATTCTTCTCCACCGCAATTCGCCCAACGCTGACGAAAATCGGGCGCGGCAGATCCAGGTCGATCGCATGCTCCGGCCTGAACACGTCCGTGTCGACCCCGCGGGTCCACATGCCGAGGTTCTTGAAACCGCGCTGGGTGAGCTCGGCCATCAGCGAGTCGGTCGATACCATCGTGACGGTGGCGGCGGAGTGGAAGCGGCGCAACGCGGCGTAGGTCCAGGCCTCCGGGATCGCGATGCGCGCCGAGATGTATTCGGGAAACCGGGTCGTATAGCTGGTCGTGAACGGCAGGCCGCGCTTGCGGCAGAAGGCGCGCACCTTGAGGCCGATGGGGCCCTCGGTCGCGATATGAATGGCATCCGGTTCCGCCTGCGCGATGCGCCGTGCAATTTCACTGCTGCTCGGCAGGGCCAGGCGCAAGCCGGGGTAGGTGGGCACGGGCAGGGAGGGAAATCCCTCCGGGGACAGGAAATCAACCGTGACGCCCAGGCCGCGCAGGCTGCGGGCGAGGGACGTCAACGTGCGCACCACGCCGTTGACCTGGGGATGCCAAGCATCGGTGGCGATGAGCACCCGCATCAGGCCACACGCGCCTCGGTCGTGCAGGGCTGCGGAGCGTCATCCGTCGTGTCGTCGAATCGCATGCAAGCTACGATAGCGGCCGCATATCTCAATCATGTGACGCCGCTGTGCGTCAGGGGAGGCGGCAGGTTCGTTAGGGCCTCGGCCTGTCGGTTTCGTGCGTCCAGGCGCCGCTGCGCTTTGTAACAATTGTGTTGCAAGGAGATGAGAGCTTGCGGCCGCGAATCTTTACTCTGGGTGCAGAGCGGTCATCGGAGGCGAATGCTGAACGCGACGACGAGTGTCATCACGCGGGCGCTCAAAGCGAGAATCGGCTGGAACCGGATCGGTCTCGCCATCAGTCTCCTGATCATCGTGATGTCGTCCGTCACGTTGTACCGCTTGCTCCGCGACATCGATGTGGAGAAGGTGCTCGTCGCGATCCAGGCGACGTCGATCCAGACGATCCTCATCGCCGGCGGCTTCGTTGCTGTCGGCTATGTCACGCTGACCTTCTACGACTTCTTTTCGCTGCGCACGATCGGCCGAAAAGAGGTGCCGTATCGGATCGCCGCGCTTGCGAGCTTCACGAGCTACACGATCGGCCACAACATCGGCGCGACGGTCTTTACCGGCGGCGTGGTCAGATTCCGGATCTATTCGGCTTGGGGCCTGACCATTGTCGAGGTGGCCAAGATCGCGTTCGTCACCGGTCTCACGTTCTGGCTTGGAAACGCGTTTCTGCTCGGGATCGGCATAGCCTATGCACCCGAGATCGCGAGCGCCGTCGATCAATTGCCCCCGTGGATCAATCGGGTCATCGCATTGGCCGGACTGGCGGTCATCGTCGGATATCTGATCTGGTTGCTGCCGCGGCCGCGCGTGATCGGCCGCGACGATTGGCAGATTGTGCTGCCGAATGCGCGGCTCACGCTGGTTCAGATCGGTATCGGTATCCTCGATCTCGGCTCAGCGGCGCTGGCCGTGTACACTTTGCTGCCAGCGCAGCCCGCCATCGAATTCGTCGAGTTGCTCGTGACGTTCGTCATGGCGACGTTGCTGGGTTTCCTCAGCCACGCGCCGGGCAGCCTCGGCGTGTTCGACGCCGCCATGCTCATCGGCCTCCCGCAATTCGAGAAGGAGGAGCTGCTGGCGTCGCTGCTGATCTTCAGGGTCCTGTATTTCATTCTTCCGCTGTTTCTTGCAGTCTTGGTGCTGGGCATCCGCGAGCTGTGGCTCTCTGCCGCAAAGGCGCGAGATGCGAAGCCAGAGGAGGCGGAGTAGCCGGAGTAGTTAGCTCTCGCTCTTGGAGCGGCGATCGTCGTTGGCCTGATTGAACGTCCGGCTCTGCCCTGAAGGCGGCGATCGCCTGTCTAGCTCGTGTGCGAGCACACGGCCGATTGTCGCGAGCGGAACGGGTTGCATCATCTGCACGTGCTCGCAGTTGACCTCGTGGACTGCGATTTTTCCGCTGACGTACGGCGTCCAGCGGTCCGCCGGTGCTGGACCATCATCCTGCGTGGCGGCGAACAACAGCATGTCGCCGTCGAAACGATGCGGACGGAAGTCATATGCAAGACGAGTGTTGTGTCTCATGACTTGAAGCACTGCCGTGACCTGATGCTCCTCGAGATTGGAGAGCAGGTCTCCCGCCTTGCGCAGGATGTCCAGCGCGCTCGACGCCTGCAACGGCTCGTCTCCGCGATAGTAGCCTAGCGCCTTGAGCTGATCCGCGAGCAGCTTGCCGTCGTCAACGTTCCAGCTCTGCGGCCCGCCGTTCCCGCTGATCGGGTAGCTGTCTAGAACGGCGAGCAAGGCAACGCTTTCGCCTTGGTCCTGGAGACGGGTGGCGATGGCTTGGGCAACCAATCCGCCGAAGGACCAGCCGAGCAGATTGTAGGGTCCGGTCGGCTGGATCTGGCGGATGGACGCCAGATAGTCGGCGGCCATATCGTCGAGCGTCTGGGGAGCCATGTGAGGCTGCAGGATGCCGCGTGCCTGCAGACCATAGATCGGACGATCGGACGGCAAGTGTCGCATGAGCCCGGAATAGGACCAACCGAGCCCGCCGCCCGGATGAATGCAGAACAGCGGCTGCAGAGCTCCCGAAGATCTGAGCGGCAGCAAGACCTCGAGCGACGAGCGGGAAGGGCGATGGCCGTTTAAATGGTCGGTGAGGCTCCTGACGGTTGGCGCTTCGTACAGGCTGCGGATGGCCACATCGAGCCCGAGCGTGGCGCGGACGCGGCCGACCAACCGTGTCGCCAGCAGTGAATGGCCACCCAGCTCGAAGAAGTTGTCGTCGATGCCGACGTGCGCCAGCTCCAACGCCTCGGCGAACAGCGTGCACAGCACCTCCTCTCGCGGCGTGCGCGGCAGGTGCCGCATCTGGGCAGGGGCGAGCTCGGGCGCCGGCAGTGCTTTGCGGTCGAGCTTGCCGTTGGGCGTGAGCGGAAGCCGGTCGATAGCCACGAACGCCGCCGGCACCATGTAGTCCGGCAGGCTCGCGGCAAGATGCGCGCGCAGCGTGTCGGCATCGGGAGCAGGATCGGCGCTCGTCACCACATAGGCCACGAGCCGTTTGTTGCCGGGCACGTCCTCACGCGCGATGACAGCCGCCTGCGCCACATCCTCGTGCCGCATCAGCGCCGCCTCGATCTCGCCGGGCTCGATGCGGATACCGCGCAGCTTCACCTGTGCGTCCGCGCGCCCGAGGAAGTCGAGCACGCCGTCGACGCGCCAGCGCGCGAGATCGCCGGTGCGGTACATGCGGCTGCCGGCCGGTCCGAACGGATCGGCCACGAACCGCTCCGCCGTCAGCGCCGCGCGTCCGAAATAACCGCGCGCCAGTCCCGCACCCGCGACATAGAGCTCGCCCGCGACATCGGCCGGCACCGGCTGCAGGCCCGCGTCCAGAACGTAAGCGCGATAGTTGCTCAGCGGGCGGCCGATCGGCATGTACAGGCCCGGTTCCTCGTCGACGACTGAAAAGCCGATTGCGTCGATCGTGGTTTCCGTCGGGCCGTACAGATTGGTGATGCGCGCCACGTCGAGATGGTGCGGAATCAGCCGCTGCAGGTCCATCGAGAAGGGTTCGCCGCCCAGGACCAGATGGTGCAACGAGGCATTGTCCGGAGCGCTTCGAACGACACTTTCCAGTAGTGACGGCGTGCAGTTCAGAAGATGAACTTTCTTGCGGCCGATCAGGTCCCAGAATTCGTCGGGCGATTCCCGGGCCGCATCGCTGACGACGATGATCGATGCGCCATGGACCAACGGCAGCGTGGCTTGCTCGATCGAAGGGTCGAATGCCGACGAGCTCAAGAGGGCGATACGGAAGCCGGGCCCCGCCCCGAAGTCCTTTCCAAGCGTGATGACCTTGTTCGAAAGACTTGCATGATCGACGACCGTGCCCTTCGGCACGCCGGTCGAGCCCGAGGTGTAGATGACATAGGCGCTGTTTTGCGGCCGGAGGCCGCTCGCCGGGGCGGTTGCGGGCTGCCTGGCGATGGTGGCCCAATCGGCATCGAGGCATACGATCCTTGCGTCGTGTTCAGGCAGGCGTGCAAGCAGCGCAGAGCGCGCGACCAGCACCGGCACGCGGGCGTCCCCCAGCATGAAGCCGAGCCGCTCGGGTGGATAGCTCGGGTCGAGCGGCAGATAGGCGCCGCCGGCCTTGAGGATTCCGACGAGACCGATCAGCATTTCCAAGGAGCGCTCGACGCACAGCCCCACCACCACCTCGGGTCCGACTCCGAGATCGTGCAGGTGATGCGCCAGCTGGCTCGAATGCGCGTCGAGCTCGCCATAGGTGAGGCTTTGATCTCCGAATGCCACGGCGACGGCATTCGGGGTTTTCTTGACCTGCGCCGCGAACAGCTCCGGCAAGGTGGCCGGCGGGATCACGCGCGCGGTGTCATTCCACTCCCTCAGAATGATTTGGCGCTCCTCGGCGGTGAGAATGTCGAACGTGCCGATCGGCTGCTCCGCGTCGGCGACCGCCGCTTCCAGCAGCCGAAGCAGTCGCACGCCGGTCCCTTCCACGCTCGCCTGCTCGAACAGGTCGGGCGGATAGCTGAGTTGCAGCTGCAGCCGCTCGCCCGGCGTGACGGCGAGGCTCAAGGGATAATGTGTGGCATCGCGCCCGCCGACATCGGTGAGCCGCAAGCCGCCGGCATCCGCCGCAAGGCCGTCGCGGTCGACCGGGTAGCTTTCGAACACCACCAGCGTGTCGAACAGATCGTCCAGGCCTGCGAGCCGCTGCACCTCGGCAAGCCCGAGATGCTGGTGCGCCATCAGGCTCGACTGGCTCTCCTGCACCTGCGCCAGCAAGTCGCGGAACGCCTTGCCCGGCGGCAGCTTGACGCGCAGCGGCAGGGTGTTGATGAACAGTCCCACCATGCGCTCGATGCCGGCGATCTCCGGCGGCCGCCCCGCCACCGTCACGCCGAACACGACGTCGTCGCGTCCGGTCAGGCGCCCCAGCAGGATCGCCCACGCCGCCTGGATCAAGGTATTGAGCGTCACGCCCTGCCGGCGCGCCTCGATGCTCAGCGCACGAGTCAGCGAAGCATTCAGGGTCAGCGTGACCTGCTCGGGCACGACCGGCACGCGACCGGCATCGTGCAGGACCACACGGGTGGGCTGATCGAGCCCTGCCAAAGCCTCCCGCCAAGCCGCGATCGCCGCATCGCGATCCTGCGCCGCGACCCACGCCAGATAGTCGCGGTAGGGGGTCACCCGCGGCAAGGCATCGTCCAGAGGCCTGGCGTGCAGCTGTTGCGCATAGAGCGTGAGCAACTCCTGCACGAGCACGGGCATCGACCAGCCGTCCATCAAGATGTGATGGTTGGTGAGCACCAGCCGATGCTTGTCGGCTGCAAGCCGGATCAGCGTAAAACGCAGCAGCGGCGCAGCGCCGAGATCGAACCGCTCGGCCCGCTCCTCGGCCAGAATATGGGCCAGCCGTTCCGCACGTCCCGTTTCGTCCAAGAAGGACAGATCGACGCGCCGCCAGGGCACCGTCACTCCTGGCACGATGATCTGCACCGGACGGCTCAAGTTCTCGTGGCGGAAGCTTGCCCGCAAGCTGGCATGGCGCGCAACGAGAGCGCGCGCCGCCGCTTGCAGCGCCGAGCTGTCGAGTGGCCCCTCCAGCCCCAGGTCCTGCTGCACCGTATAGATGTCCGGCGCCTGCGTGTCGTAGAGCGCATGGAACAGCAACCCCTCTTGCAACGGCGAGAGCGGCAGCACGTCTTCGATCTGCGGATACTGGCTCTCGATCTGCTCGATCTCGTCCTGCGAGAGCGCAACCAACGGCAGATCGGACGGGCTGCGCCCGCCGGCGCCGGGCACCGACGCATGGCGCACCAGCGCTTCCAGTGCCCGGAACCAGCGCTCGGCCAGATCGCGCACCGCATCCGCGCTCACGAGTGCGGGCGCCCACGTCCAGGTCGCCGTCAGCCTGGCGCCCTCGGCATCGTCGAGCGTGTGTGCGTTGACCTCGAGCGCGTGGGCCAGCGGCATCGCCGGATCGCCCCCGCCCGGCCGCGCCGCCTCGCCCGCCACGCCCCAGTCCGCCGCCGCCGACGCCGCAAAGCGCCCGAGATAGTTGAAGCCGAGCTGTGGTGCTGTAAAGCCCGCAAGGTCTGCCGCCGTCTGCGGGTTCAAATAGCGCAGCAGGCCATAGCCGAGCCCGTTGTCGGGCAGCGCCCGCAACTGCTCCTTGATGGTTTTCATCACGCGCCCGAGCGCAGGTCCGCCCGCCATGGCCTCGTCGAGATCGAACGTGCCGGCATCGAGCCGCAGCGGGAACAGGCTGGTGAACCAGCCTACCGTGCGCGAGAGGTCGGCATCGGCGAAGATGTCCTCGCGGCCGTGACCCTCGAGGTCGAGCAGCACCGCGCGGCCCGTACCCCGGCCGCGGGCCCGGCACCAGTCCGCGACCGCGACCGCCAGGCCGGTCAGCAGCACGTCGTTGATGCCGCCATGGAAGGCCGCCGGCACGCGCGTCAGCAATGCGCCCGTGAGCGCAGCAGGCAGCGTGAGCGTGAGATGGCCGGCCGTGCCGATGACATCGCGCGCGGAGTCGAGCGCGCCGTAAAAGAGCGAAGGCGAAGGCTCGCGCAGCATTCTGTGCCAGAACGAAAGCTCGCGCACGCGCCTCGCATCCAGCGCCTCGACCGCAAGCCGTTGCGCCCAGCGCTGGAACGAAGTGCTCCGCGCCGGCAATGCCGGCTGCCGCCCGTTCGCAATCGCCTCCCAGGCCGCTGCAAGGTCCGGCACCAGAATGCGCCACGACACACCGTCCACCGCAAGATGATGGATGGTCAGCAGCAGCCGGCCGGATTGCTCCGCGCCGGCATCGAACCACTCGGCTTGCACCAGCCTTCCGGCCGCCGGCGCAAGCGTCAGCTCGGCTTCCTGTGCTGCCGCGCCGATGCAGGCGCGCAACTCCGCAGCGTTGAGCCCGACAACGTCGATCCGGCGCAGGCAGTCGCCCGCCGCCACCGCGCCGGGCGGCGCCACCTCCAGGCTCCACTCCTTGCTCCGGGCTGCTCCGCGCAGGCGCAGCCGCAACGCGTCATGATGGTCGAGCACGCTCTGCAGCGCCGCAATCAGGTGCGCCGCTTGCAGCCCAGCCGGCACCCGCAGCAGCATTGCCTGGTTGAAGCGCTCGATCGGTCCGCCGTGCTCGGCAAGCCAGCGCATGATCGGCGTCGCGGGCAACGCCCCGGTGCCGGGGTCGGGCTGAGCGGCCGCGGTCTTTTGCACAACGCCTGCAACCTCGGCCAGCGCCGCGACCGTCTGATGCTGGAACACCGCCCGCGGCGTGATCAGCAGTCCTGCGTTGCGCGCCCGGCTCACCAGCTGGATCGACATGATGCTGTCGCCGCCGAGCGCGAAGAAGTTGTCGTCGATGCCGACGTGCTCGAGCCCCAGCACCTCGGCGAACAACCCGCACAGCAGTTCCTCCCGCGGCGTGCGCGGCAGCCGCCATGCCTGGGCATGGGTGAGGTCGGGGGCCGGCAGTGCCCTGCGGTCGAGCTTGCCGTTGGGCGTGAGCGGAAGCTGGTCCAGCGCCACGAACGCCGATGGCACCATGTGGTCCGGCAGGCTCGCACCCAGATGCGCGCGCAACGCCGCAACGTCGACATCCGCGCCGCGGGCCGCCACCACATAGGCCACGAGCCGCCTGTTGCCGGGTTGATCCTCGCGCACGATCACCGCCGCCTGTGCAACGCTCTCGTGCCGTACCAGCGTCGCCTCGATCTCGCCGGGCTCGATGCGGAATCCACGCAGCTTCACCTGGGTGTCTGCGCGCCCGAGGAAGTCGAGCACCCCGTCGGCACGCCAGCGCGCGAGATCGCCGGTGCGGTACATGCGGCAGCCAGTCGGCCCGAAAGGGTCGGCCACGAACCGCTCCGCCGTCAGGCCCGGCCGCCCGAGGTAGCCGCGCGCCAGTCCCGCGCCCGCGATGTAGAGCTCGCCCGTGACCCCGGCCGGCAAGGGCTGCAGGCCTGCGTCCAGGACATAGGCGCGATAGTTGGCCAGAGGACGACCGATCGGGATGCGCGTGTCGTCGGGATTCTCGCCGAGGACAAAGGCGGTGGCATCAATGCAGCATTCGGTCGGGCCATAGGTGTTGATGATCGGGACGTTGCCAAGTCGCTCGCGCAACCGATGATGAAGGGACGGCAGCGCTTCCTCTCCGCCGACGACGGTGCGATGAAGCGCGACAGCGGGGGGAGCGGCTTCGACCATCGCCGCCAGCAGCGACGGCGTCGTATCGAGATAGTTCACTGCATGCCTGGATATGAAATCCCAGAACGTCGCTGGTCCCTGCATCTCGACGTCGGCTATCAGCACGACGCAGGCGCCTTGCAGCAGCGGCAGGAGTTTTTGCTCGACCGAGGCATCGAAGCCGATCGATGCAGCGCCGAGCACGCGATCACTGGGCTGCATCGGAAAATCCGCCAGTTGCGCGTACGACAGGTTGCAGACGCTCTGATGCGTGACGCTGACCCCCTTCGGGGTTCCCGTGGAACCCGAGGTGTAGATGACGTAGGCGGTGTTGTGCGGATCGAGCGCGATTGCCGGCGCCGTCGTGGGCCGCGCGGCGAAGTCGATCCAATCGGCGTCGAGGCGTACGACGTGTGCTCGGTGCGCGGGCAACCGGCCGGCCGCCGCGGAGTGGGTGAGCAACAGCGGCGCCTGCGCATCCCCGAGCATGAAGCCGAGCCGCTCGGGCGGGTAGGCCGGATCGAGCGGCAGATAGGCGCCTCCGGCCTTGAGGATTCCGAGCAGGCCGATGAGCATCTCCAGCGAGCGCTCCGCGCACAGCCCCACCACGACCTCGGGCCCGACCCCGAGTGCACGCAGGTGATGCGCCAGCTGATTGGCGCTTGCATCGAGCTCCGTGTAGGTGAGGTTCACGTCCTCGAACACGACAGCGGTCGCGTCGGGCGTCCTCGCCACTTGCGCCGCAAACAGCTCCGGCAGGGTAGCTGACGGCACCGCGCGCGCGGTGTCGTTCCAGTCGTGCAAGATGGTGCGCCGCTCGTCGGCGCTGAGAATGTCGAGCGCGCCGATCGGCTGGTCCGCGTCCGCAGCCGCCGCGGCCAGAAGCCGGACGAATCGTTCCGCCAGCGCTTCCGCTGTGGTGCGATCGAACAGGTCGGTGGCGTACTCGAAATTACCCGATATCCCCGCGGTTGTTCCATCCGATTGGCGCCGCTCGGCAAGGCTCACGGACAGGTCGAACTTCGCGTTGGCGTTGGCCACCGGCTCGAACGCCGTCGTCAGCCCGGCAAGCTCGAGGTCGGCCGCGGCGTTGTTCTGCAGCACGAGCATCACCTGGAACAACGGATGCCGTGCCAGCGAGCGTGCCGGGTTGATCACCTCGACCAGCCGCTCGAACGGCAGGTCCTGGTGGCCGTAGGCGGCAAGGTTGGTACCGCGTACACGCGCCAGCAACTCGCGAAAGCTCGGATTGCCCGACGTGTCCGTGCGCAGCACCAGCGTGTTGACGAAGAATCCGACGAGATCGTCGAGCGCACTGTCCGTGCGCCCAGCGATCGGACTTCCGATCGCGATATCGTGGCCGCTGCCCAGCCGCGTCAGCAGCGCCGCAAGGGCGGCCTGCAACACCATGAACAGGCTCGCGCCGCTCGTGCGTGCCAGCGACACCAAGCTCCCATGCAGCTCCGGAGCAAGCGTGAAGGGAACGCTGGCGCCGCGATTGCTCGCCACCGCCGGCCGGGGACGGTCGCCCGGCAGCTCGATCTGATCGGGGAGGTCCTTGAGCGTCTCGGTCCAGAACGCCAGCTGGCGCGCAATCGCGCTCTCGCCGTCATCCTCCGACCCCAGAACCTCATGCTGCCATAGCGTATAGTCGGCGTATTGCACCGGCAGGGCCGCCAAGTCGGGCACATGGCCGTTGCAGCGTGCCGCATAGGCGCGGCCGAGGTCGCGCGCCAACGGCGTCAGCGACCAGCCATCGCCGGCGATGTGATGGAGCAACAGCAGCAACACGTGCTCGTTTTCGCCCAGCACGAACAGATGAGCGCGCAGCGGCGGCTCGTTGGCGAGATCGAAGCCCTGCTGCGCTGCCGCTGTCAAAGTTTCGGGCAGTGCCGCCGCGCTGATCGCTGTCACTGTAAGCGGCGGCCACGCGGCGGAAGCTTCCAAGATCAACTGCCGGGGAACCCCGAGCGTGTCGGGGAAGATCGTGCGCAGGCTTTCGTGCCGCGCCACGATATCCCCAAGCGCCGCGTCCAGCGCATCACGGTCGAGCGCGCCGGTGAGCCGCACCGCCAGCGGGATGGTGTAGGTCGCGCTCGAATCCTCCAGCTGGTTCAGGAACCACAGCCGGCGTTGCCCAAACGACAGCGGGATCTCCGCCGACCGCACGACAGGGCGCAATGCCGGCCGCGCTGATTGCGCATGGTCGAGACGCTTGACCAACGCCTCCACGGTCGGTGCTTCGAACAGGCTGCGGATCGCAAGCTCGACATCGAGCGTCGAGCGGATGCGGCTGACCAGCCGTGTCGCCAACAGCGAGTGGCCGCCCAACTCGAAGAAGTTGTCGTCGATGCCGACCTGCTGCACACCCAGCACCTCGGCGAACAGCGCGCACAGCAACTCCTCCTGCGGCGTGCGCGGCAGACGCCGCACCTGGGCGGGCGTGAGGTCGGGTGCCGGAAGAGCCTTGCGATCGAGCTTGCCGTTGGGGGTGAGCGGCAGCTCGTTCAGCGCCACGAACGCCACCGGCACCATATAGTCCGGCAGGCTCGCAGCGAGATGTGCGCGTAGCGCCGCCGCATCGGGAACGCGATCGGCGCTCGCCACCACGTAAGCCACCAGGCGCCGATCGCCCGGTTGATCCTCGCGCGCGACGACGGCGGCCTGCGCCACATCCGCATGCCGCGCCAGCGCTGCCTCGATCTCGCCCGGCTCGATGCGGAAGCCGCGCAGCTTCAGCTGCGTGTCCGCCCGTCCGAGGAAGTCGAGCACTCCGTCGCCCCGCCAGCGCGCGAGGTCGCCGGTGCGGTACATTCGGTTGCCGGCCGGACCGAACGGGTCGGCTACGAACCGTTCCGCCGTCAGCCCGGCACGCCCGACGTAGCCGCGCGCCAGTCCGGCGCCCGCGATGTAGAGCTCGCCCGTGACCCCGGCAGGCACCGGTTGCAACCCGGCGTCCAGCACGTAGACCTGCGTGTTCCAGATTGGGCGGCCGATCGGGGGAACCGCCGCCCCGGACAACGCATCGCTCATGGTCGCGCAGACCGTGGTCTCGGTCGGACCATAAGCGTTGATCATCCGGCGGCCCGGCGACCAGCGCGCTGCCATGTCGGCCGAACAAGCGTCGCCGGCCACGACCAATGTCTCGAGCGGGAGGTCCGAGGACAGATCGGACAGCAGCACCGGCGGCAAAGTCGCATGCGTGACGTCCTGCTCGCGGATAAGCCGCGCAAGTGCATCGCCGCTGCGCTCTGCTGCCGGCAGGACGAGCGTTGCGCCGGACGTCAAAACCGTCGCAATCTCGGAGATCGCCGCATCGAAGCTGGGCGATGCGAACTGAAGGACCCTGGCATCGGATGCGATGGCGAAGCGCTCGATCTGGGCTGCCGCAAGATTGAGAATGCCGTGATGCGCGACGGCGACACCCTTCGGAGTTCCGGTGGAGCCCGAAGTGTAGATGACATAGGCGGTGTTCTGCGGGTCGAGCGCGATCACCGGCACGGTCGTCGGCCGCGCGGCGATGGCGTGCCAGTCGGCGTCGAGGCGCACGATGCGCGCGCCATGCGCGGGCAACCGGTCGATGAGCGCGGACTGGGCGAGCAGCAGCGGTGCTTGCGCATCTTCGAGCATGAAGCCGAGCCGCTCGGGCGGGTAGTCGGGGTCGAGCGGCAGATAGGCGCCGCCGGCTTTGAGAATGCCGAGCAATGCGATGAGCATCTCCAGCGAGCGCTCCACACAGAGCCCAACCACCACCTCGGGCCCGACGCCCAGCGCGCGCAGGTGATGCGCCAGCTGATTGGCACGTGCATCGAGCTCGCCGTAGGTGAGGCTCGCGTCCTCGAGCACGACGGCGGTCGCATCGGGAGTTTTCGCGGCCTGCGCCGCAAACAGCTCCGGCAGGGTGGCGGACGGCACCGTGCGCGAGGTTTGGTTCCAGTCGAAGAGGATGGCGCGCCGCTCGTCGGCACTGAGAACGTCGAGCATGCCGATCGGCTGCTCCGCGTCCGCAATCGCTGATTCCAGCAACCGCACCAGCCGCGCGGAGAGCACTTCCACCGTGCTGCGATCGAACAGGTCGGTAGCGTATTCCAGGCTGCCCGATATCCCGGCGGGCGCGCCATCCGATCCGCGCCGCTCCACAAGGCTGACCGACAGGTCGAACTTGGCGCTGGCCGTAGCGACCGGCTCGAACGCCGTCGTCAGCCCCGCAAGCTCGAGGCCGACAGGGGCGTTGTTCTGCAATGCCAGCACCACCTGGAACAGCGGATGCCGCGCCAGCGAACGCGCCGGATTGATCACCTCGACCAGACGCTCGAAGGGAAGCTCTTGGTGGCCGTAGGCCGCAAGATTGCTGCCGCGTACCCGCGCAATCAGCTCCTGGAAGCTCGGATTGCCCGACGTGTCCGTGCGCAACACCAGCGTGTTGACGAAGAACCCGACGAGATCGTCGAGCGCGCCGTCGGTGCGCCCCGCGATCGGGCTGCCGATCGCGATATCGTTGCCTGCGCCAAGCCGCGTGAGAAGCGCCGCGAGGGCGGCTTGCAATACCATGAACAAGCTAGCACCGCTCGCATGCGCCAGCGACACCAAGCTGCCGTGCAACTCGGCCGGCAGCGTGAACGGCACGGTGTCTCCGCGATGGCTCGCCACCGCCGGGCGCGGACGGTCGCTCGGCAATTCGATCTGGCCGGGAAGATCTTTGAGAGTGTCGGTCCAGAACGCCAGCTGGCGCGCAGTCGCGCTCTCTTTATCCTCCTCCGCACCCAGTACTTCAAGCTGCCACAGGGTGTAATCGGCATATTGCACCGGCAGGGCCGCCAGCTCGGGCGCATGGCCGGCGCGGCGTGCCGCATAGGCGCGGCCGAGGTCGCGCGCCAGCGGCGCCAGCGACCAGCCGTCGCCGGCAATATGATGCAGCAGCACCAGCAGCACGTGCTCGCTTTCGCCCAGCGCAAACAGATAGGCGCGCAACGGGAGCTCGTTGGCGAGATCGAAACCTTGCTGCGCCGCTGTCGTCAAAGCCAGGGGGAGGGCGGCCGCGCTCACGTCGATCACCGTCAGGTGCGGCCGTGCCGCCGATGCCTCCAGGATCAGCTGGCGGGGAACGCCGAGCGTTTCGGGGAAGATCGTGCGCAGGTTCTCGTGCCGCTCCACCACATCGCCGAGCGCCGCCTCCAGCGCTTCGTGGTCGAGCGTACCGGTGAGCCGTACCGCCAGAGGGATCGTGTAGGTCGCGCTCGAGCCCTCCAGCCGGTTCAGGAACCAGAGCCGGCGTTGGCCAAAGGAGAGCGGGACCTCGGCCGGCCGTGCAACAGGACGCAGGGCCGGCCGCGCTGATTGCGCATCACCGAGGCGCTTGGCCAGCGCCTCCACGGTCGGTGCCTCGAACAGGCTGCGGATCGCGAGCTCGACATCGAGCGTGGACCGGACACGGCTGACCAGCCGCGTCGCCATCAGTGAATGGCCGCCCAATTCGAAGAAGTTGTCGTCGATGCCGACCTGCTGCAAACCCAGCACCTCGGCGAACACCGCGCACAGCAACTCCTCCTGCGGTGTGCGTGGCAGGCGCCGCGTGTTGGCAGGCGTGAGGTCGGGTGCCGGCAGCGCCTTGCGATCGAGTTTGCCGTTGGGCGTGACCGGGACCTTGTCCAGCGCCACGAACGCCGACGGCACCATGTAGTCCGGCAGGCGCGCAGCAAGATGCGCGCGCAGTGCCGCAACATCGACAGCCCGACCTTCAACAGGGACTACGTAGGCGACCAACCGCTTTTCGCCGGGGACGTCTTCGCGCGCGATCACCGCCGCCTGCGCCACGCGCCCGTGCCGCACCAGTGCCGCCTCGATCTCGCCCGGCTCGATGCGGAAACCACGCACCTTTACCTGCGTGTCGGCACGCCCGAGGAAGTCGAGCACGCCGTCCGCGCGCCAGCGCGCCAGGTCTCCGGTGCGATACATGCGGCTGCCGGCCGGTCCGAACGGATCAGCGACGAACCGCTCCGCCGTCAGCCCCGCGCGTCCGAGATAGCCGCGCGCCAGCCCCGCGCCCGCGATGTAGAGCTCGCCGGAGACGCCAGCCGGTACCGGCTGCAAGCCCGCGTCCAGTACGTAGACCCGCGTGTTCCAGATCGGGCGGCCGATCGGGGGAATGGCCGCACCGGACAACGCATCGCTCATGGTGGCGCAGACCGTGGTCTCGGTCGGGCCATAGGCGTTGATCATCCGCCGGCCGGGCGACCAGCTCGCTACCTCTTCAGCAGAGCAGGCCTCGCCGGCGACGATCAATGTGCCGAGCGGCAGGTCCGCTGGCAGATCCTTCAGCAGCACCGGCGGCAAGGTCGCATGGGTGACGTCCTGCTCGCGGATCAGCCGTGCGAGCGCATCACCGCTGCGCTGGCCCGGCGCAATCAGGACCAATGCGGCACCGGCCGTGAGGGCCGACACCATCTCCCACAGCGCGGCGTCGAAGCTCTGCGATGCGAACTGAAGAACCCGTGATGCAGACGTGATGGCGAAACGATCGACCTGGACTGCTCCGAGATTGGGGATGCCACCATGGGTGACGCTGACGCCCTTCGGCGTGCCTGTCGAGCCCGAGGTGTAGATGACGTAGGCGGTGTTCTGCGCGACGAGATTGCCGGGCGGCGATGTCGTGGGCTGCGCCGCGATGGCGTTCCGGTCGGCGTCGAGGCACACGACGCGGGCGCGATGGGGCAGCCTGTCGATGAGCGCGGAGTGCGTCAGCAGTAACGGCGCGCCGGCATCCGCAAGCATGAAGCCGAGCCGCTCGCGCGGGTAGTCCGGATCGAGCGGGAGGTAGGCGCCGCCGGCCTTGAGGATGGCAAGGAGCGCGATGAGCATCTCCAGCGAGCGCTCCACGCAAAGTCCCACCACCACCTCGGGCCCGACCCCGAGTGCGCGCAAGTAATGCGCCAGCTGGCTCGAGCGCGCGTCGAGCTCGCCGTAGGTGATGCTCTGATCCTCGAACACGGCAGCGGTCGCATCGGGGCTTTTTGCCACCTGCTTGGCGAACAGCTCCGGCAGCGTGGCGGACGGGATCGCGCGCGCGGCGGCGTTCCAATCGTGCAGGATGGCTTGCCGCTCGTCGGCCCCAAGAATGTCGAGCGTGCCGATCGGCTGCTCCGCATCCGCAACCGCAGCCTCCAGCAGCCGGACGAGCCGTGCGGCCAGGGCTTCCACCGTTCCCTGATCGAAAAGATCGGCGGCGTATTCCAGGCTGCCCGATATCCCCGAGGGTGCGCCGTCCGCGGCACGCTGTTCGGCAAGGCTCACCGACAGGTCGAACTTCGCGCTGGCGTTGGCCACCGGCTCGATCGCCGCCGTCAGCCCCGCGAGCTCGAGGCCGGCCGCGGCGTTGTTCTGCAGCACCAGCATCACCTGGAACAGCGGATGCCGTGCCAGCGAGCGCGCCGGGTTGATCACCTCGACCAGCCGCTCGAACGGCAGGTCCTGGTGGCCGTAGGCGGCAAGGTTGGTACCGCGTACCCGCGCCAGCAACTCGCGGAAGCTCGGATTGCCCGACGTGTCGGTGCGCAGCACCAGCGTGTTGACGAAGAACCCGACGAGATCGTCGAGCGCGCTGTCGGTGCGCCCGGCGATCGGGCTGCCGATAGGAATATCGTTGCCGGCCCCCAGCCGCGTCAGCAGCGCCGCAAGGGCGGCCTGCAGCACCATGAACAGGCTGGCTCCGCTCGACCTCGCCAGCGACACCAGACCGCCGTGCAACTCCGGAGCAAGCGTGAACGGAACGCGGCCGCCGCGATGGCTCGCCACCGCCGGCCGCGGACGGTCGCTCGGCAGCTCGATCTGGTCGGGGAGGTCTTTGAGCGTCTCGGTCCAGAACGCGAGCTGGCGCGCAATCGCGCTCTCTTTATCGTCCTCCGAGCCCAGCACGTCGTGTTGCCACAGCGTGTAATCGGCATATTGCACCGGCAGGGTGGCAAGATCGGGCATTCGACCGTCGCGGCGCGCCGCATAGGCATGGCCGAGATCGCGCGCCAACGGCGCCAGCGACCAGCCGTCGCCGGCGATGTGATGCAACAGCAGCAGCAGCACATGCTCGCGCTCACCCAGCGCGAACAGATGGACGCGCAGCGACGGCTCGTTGGCAAGGTCAAAGCCACGCTGCGACGCGTCCGCGAGTGCTTGCGGCAGGGTGGCCTCGCTGACCTCGCTCACCGCCAGCCGCGGTTGCGCCGCCGATGCTTCCAGGATCAGTTGGCGCGGCACTCCCAGCGTATCTGGGAAGATCGTGCGCAAGCTCTCGTGCCGCGCCACGACATCCCCGAGCGCCGCCTCCAGCGCGCCGCGGTCGAGCACGCCGGTGAGCCGCACCGCCAGCGGGATGGTGTAGATCGCGCTTGGGCCCTCCAACTGGCTCAGGAACCACAGTCGCCGTTGCGCAAACGACAGCGGGACCTGCGCCGGACGGACCACAGGACGCACCGCCGGTCGGGCCAACTCGGTGTCCGAGTCGAGACGCTTGACCAGCCCTTCCACGGTCGGGGCCTCGAACAAGCTGCGGATGGCGAGCTCGACATCCAGCGTGGAGCGGATGCGGCTGATCAGCCGCGTCGCCAGCAACGAATGGCCGCCCAGCTCGAAGAAATTGTCGTCGATGCCGACCTGCGCCAGCCCCAGCACCTCGGCGAACAGCGCGCACAGCAGCTCCTCCTGCGGCGTGCGTGGCAGGCGTCGCACCTGGACGGGGATGACATCGGGCGCGGGCAGGGCGTTCCGGTCGAGCTTACCGTTGGGCGTGAGCGGCAGCTTGTCCAGAGCCACGAATGCCGACGGCACCATGTAGTCCGGCAGGCTCGCGGAGAGATGCGCCCGCAGCACGGCGGCATCGGCACTCTGATCGGCGCTGGCCACCACATAGGCCACCAGGCGGCGATTGCCCGGCTGGTCCTCGCGCGCGACGACGGCGGCCTTGGCCACCGCCGCATGCCGCATCAGCGCGGCCTCGATCTCGCCCGGCTCGATGCGGAAGCCGCGAACCTTCAGCTGCGCATCCGCGCGCCCGAGGAAATTGAGAACTCCGTCAGCACGCCAGCGCACCAGGTCGCCGGTGCGGTACATCCGGCTGCCGGCCCGTCCGAACGGGTCCGCCACGAACCGCTCCGCCGTCAGCCCGGCACGCCCGAGATAGCCGCGCGCCAATCCTGCGCCCGCGATGTAGAGCTCGCCCGTAACGCCGGCCGGTACCGGCTGCAGGCATCCGTCCAGAACATAGACCTGCGTATTCCAGATCGGCCGGCCGATCGGCATCGTTCCATGATCGGGATCGCTGGGCTGAAGGTCATAGGTCGTGCTGCCGCACGTCGTTTCGGTCGGACCGTAGTGAATGATGATCTTGGTTTGCGGGATATGCCGGCGCCACGGCGCCAGATGCGCGCCGGTCACGCTTTCGCCGCCGACCACGATGCAGTGGGTCAATCCTGACAGGCGCTCGATGGGTCCTGTGTGATTCAGAACGTCGAGGTGGGACGGCGTCAGCTTGAGGAGGCTGAAATCGCCGGAGGTCCCGTAGTTGTTTGCCAGCGTTTCGAACTGGTCGTGCTCGCGCGGGAGCATGACGAGCTTGCCGCAGAACAAGGGCAGGAACAGCGCGGTCACGGTCGCATCGAATGCCAACGCGTTGAGAATTGGCGCTCCAATGCCGACGTTCAACCCGCAGGTCGGAATTCCCCACGCTATGTAGTTGAGGATCGAGGCGTGATCGACCAGAACGCCCTTCGGCGTGCCGGTGGACCCTGATGTATAGATGACGTAGCCGGGGAGCCGCGGGTCGAGGGCGAACGCCGGTGCGGTGATGGGCCGGGCCGCGATCGCGGGCCAGTCGGCATCAAGCCGAATGACGCGGGCGCCATGCGCGGGCAATCGGTCGATGAATGCAGACTGGATCAGCAGCAGCGGTGCGTGCGAGTCGTCGAGCATGAAGCCGAGCCGCTCGGGCGGGTAGTCGGGGTCGAGCGGCAGGTAGGCGCCGCCGGCCTTGAGAATGCCGAGCAGGCCGACGAGCATCTCCGGCGAGCGCTCCACGCACAGCCCCACCACCACCTCGGGTCCGACGCCGAACGCGCGCAGGTGATGCGCCAGCTGATTGGCGCGTGCATCGAGCTCGCTGTAGCTGAGACTCTGGTCCGCGAACACTGCGGCGGTCGCGTCGGGGGTCCTCTCGACTTGCGACGCGAACAGCTCCGGCAGCGTGGCCCATGGCACCGCGCGCGCGGTGTCGTTCCAGTCGTGCAGGATGGTGCGCCGCTCCTCGGCACCGAGAATGTCGAGCATGCCGATCGGCTGATCCGCGTCCGCAGCCGCGGCCCCCAGCAGCCGGATCAGACGGTCGGCGATCGCCTCCACGCTCGCGCGCTCGAACAGGTCGGTGGCGTATTCCAGGCTGCCGGATATCCCCGCGGGCGCGCCGTCCGCGGCGCGTTGCTCGGCAAGGCTGACGGACAAGTCGAACTTGGCGCTGGCAGTAGCTACCGGCTCGAACGCCGTCGTCAGCCCCGCCAGATCGAGGCCGATCTCGGCATTGTTCTGCAGCACCAGCATCACCTGGAACAGCGGATGCCGTGCCAGCGAGCGTGCCGGGTTGATCACCTCGACCAGCCGCTCGAACGGCAGGTCCTGGTGGCTGTAAGCTGCCAGATTGCTCGTGCGCACCCGCGCCAGCAGCTCGCGGAAGCTCGGATTGCCCGACGTGTCCGTGCGCAGCACCAGCGTGTTGACGAAGAAACCGACGAGATCGTCGAGGGCGGCGTCGGTGCGGCCCGCGATCGGGCTGCCGATGGGAATATCGTGGCCGCTGCCCAGCCGGGTGAGCAGCGCCGCCAGCCCTGCCTGCAGCACCATGAACAGGCTCGCGCCGCTCGCCCGCGCCAGCGACACGAGATCGCCGTGCAATTCCGGAGCAAGCACGAACGGCACGCTGGCGCCGCGATGGCTCACGACCGCGGGCCGCACTCGGTCGCTCGGCAGCTCGATCTGGTCGGGAATGTCTTTGAGCGTGTCCGTCCAGAACGCCAGCTGACGCGCAATCGCGCTCTCTTTATCCTCCTCTGCTCCCAGAACGTCGTGCTGCCACAGGGTGTAGTCGGCATACTGCACCTGGAGGGCGGCAAGCTCCGGCGAGCGGCCGGCGCGGCGTGTCGCATAGGCGCGGCCGAGGTCGCGTGCCAGCGGCGCCAGCGACCAGCCGTCGCCGGCAATGTGATGCAGCAGCAGCAGCAACACATGCTCTTCGGCGCCGAGCGCGAACAAATGAACGCGCAACGGCGGTTCGTTGGCGAGGTCGAAGCCGTGTTGCGCGGCCTCCGAGAGAGCTTGCGGCAGCACCGCCTCACTGACCTCGCTCACCTTCAGCTGCGGCCGCGCCGCCGATGCCTCCAGGATCAGTTGGTGCGGTACTCCAAGCTCCTCGGGGAAGATCGTGCGCAAGCTCTCGTGCCGCGCCACGACATCCCCGAGCGCAACCTCCAGCGCATCACGGTCGAGCGCGCCGGAGAGCCGCACCGCTAACGGGATGGTGTAGGTCGCGCTCGAACCCTCCAGCCGGTTGAGGAACCAAAGCCGGCGCTGCGCAAACGACAGCGGGATCTCCGCCGGCCGCACGGCAGGACGCAACGCCGGCCGTGCGGATTGCGCATCGTCCAGGCGCCGCGCCAGCGCCTCGACTGTCGGCGCCTCGAACAGGCTGCGGATCGCGAGCTCGATATCGAGCGTGGCACGGATGCGGCTGATCAGCCGCGTCGCCAGCAGCGAATGGCCGCCCAATTCGAAGAAGTTGTCGTCGATGCCGACGCGTTCGAGGCTGAGCACCTCGGCGAACAGCGCGCACAGCAGCTCCTCCTGCGGCGTGCGTGGCAGGCGCCGCGTGTTGGCAGGCGTGAGGTCGGGTACCGGCAGCGCCTTGTGGTCGAGCTTGCCGTTGGGCGTGAGCGGCAGCTTGTCCAGCACCACGAATGCCGACGGCACCATGTAGTCCGGCAGGCTGGCGGAGAGATGCGCGCGCAGCGTAGCGGGATCGGCGCCTCCCACGACATAGGCAACGAGCCGCTTGTTGCCGGGCACATCCTCACGCGCGATGACGGCCGCCTGCGCGACATCGTCGTGCCGCACCAGCGCCGCCTCGATCTCGCCCGGCTCGATGCGGAAGCCTCGCACCTTCACCTGCGTGTCGGCACGCCCGAGGAAGTCGAGGACGCCGTCGGCGCGCCAGCGCGCCAAGTCTCCGGTGCGGTACATGCGGCTGCCCGCCGGTCCGAACGGATCGGCGACGAACCGCTCCGCCGTCAGCCCCGCGCGTCCGAGATAGCCGCGCGCCAATCCCGCGCCGGCAATGTAGACCTCGCCGGCAACGCCGGCCGGCACCGGCTGCAAGCCGGCGTCCAGTACGTAGACCCGCGTGTTCCAGATCGGGCGACCGATCGGGGGAACGGCCGCACCGGACAACGCATCGCTCATGGTGGCGCAGACCGTGGTCTCGGTCGGACCATAGGCGTTGATCATCTGCCGGCCGGGCGACCAGCGTGCCACCTCGTCCGCAGAGCAGGCCTCGCCGGCGACGACCAATGTCGCAAGCGGCAGATCCTCCGGCAGATCGCCCAGCAGCACCGGCGGCAAGGTCGCATGCGTGACTTTTTGCTCGCGGATCAGCCGTGCGAGCGCATCACCGCTGCGCTGGCCCGGCGCGATCAGGACAAGCGCGGCACCAGCCGCGAGAGCCGACACCATCTCCCAAAGCGCGGCATCGAAGCTCTGCGATGCGAACTGCAGAACCCGTGAGGCAGACGTGATGGCGAAACGATCGACCTGGACTGCTCCAAGATTGGGGATGCCGCCATGGGTGACGCTGACGCCCTTCGGCGTGCCCGTCGAGCCCGAGGTGTAGATGACGTAGGCGGTGTTGAGCGGCGCAAGGCCGGTGGCTGGTGACGTGGTGGGCTGCGCCGCGATGTCGGGCCAGTCGGCGTCGAGGTGCAGAACGAGGGCGTCATGCGCGGGCAATCGATCGACGAGCGCGGAGCGGGTGAGCACCAGCGGTGCCTGCGCATCCGCGAGCATGAAGCCGAGCCGCTCGGGCGGATAGTCCGGATCGAGCGGCAGATAGGCGCCGCCGGCTTTGAGGATGCCGAGGAGGGCGACCAGCATCTCCAGCGAGCGCTCGACGTACAGTCCCACCACCACCTCGGGTCCGACCCCGAGTGCGCGCAGGTGATGCGCCAGCTGGCTCGAGCGCGCGTCGAGCTCGGCATAAGTGAGGCTCTGATCCTCGAACACGACGGCGGTCGCAGCCGGCGTCTTCTCGGCCTGCGCCGCGAACAGCTCCGGCAAGGTGATCGAGGCAACGACGCGCGCGGTGTCGTTCCAATCGTGCAGGATGCTGCGCCGCTCGTCGGCGACGAGAATGTCGAGCGTGCCGATCGGCTGCTCCGCGTCCGCAACCGCTGCCTCCAGCAGCCGGACGAGCCGCCCCGCCACCGCCTCCACCGTGGCGCGCTCGAACAGGTCGGGGCGATAGTTGAGCCGCAGTTGCAGCCGTTCGCCCGGCGCGGCGGCGAGGCTCAAAGGATAATGCGTGGCGTCGTGTCCGCTGACATCGCTGAGCCGCAGTCCCCCGACATCCGCCGCGAGCGCGTCACGGTCGACCGGATAGCTTTCGAATACGAACAGGGTGTCGAACAGGTCGCCCAACCCGGCCAGGCTCTGGATCTCGGCAAGCCCGAGATGCTGCTGCGCCATCAGGGTCGACTGACTCTCCTGCACTTGTCTGAAGAGGTCGAGGAGCGATTGGCTCGGCGGCAGCTTGATGCGCAGCGGCAGCGTGTTGATGAACAGCCCCACCATCCGCTCGATGCCGGCGATTTCCGGCGGCCGTCCCGCCACCGTCACCCCGAACACCACGTCGTCGCGTCCGGTCAGACGCCCCAGCAGGATCGCCCACGCCGCTTGGATCAAGCTGTTGAGTGTCAGGCCCTGCTGCCGGGCCTGTTGGGTCAGCGCCGCGGTCAGCGTCTCGCTGAGCGCCAATGTAAGTTGCTCGGGCGCAGCCGGCTGCCGTCCCGGATCATGGGGGGCCAGCCGTGTCGGCCCTTCCAATCCCGCCAACGCCGCCCGCCATGCCGCGAGAGCGGCGTCGCGATCCTGAGCCGCGATCCAGGCGAGATAGTTGCGATAGGGCGTCGGCCGCGGCAACGTTTCGAGCCGCTGCGCATAGAGTGTGAGCAACTCCTGCACCAGCACGGGCATCGACCAGCCGTCCATCAAGATGTGATGGTTGGTGAGCACCAGCCGATGCTGGTCGGCAGCAAGCCGGATCAGCGTAAAGCGCAGCAGCGGCGCAGCGCCGAGATCGAAACGCTCGGCGCGATCCTGCGCCAGGATGCCGGCCAGACGTTCCGCACGTCTCGTGTCATCCAGCAGTGACAGATCGATGCTGCGCCAGGGCACAGTCACGTCCGGCACGATGATCTGGACCGGCCGGCTCAGGTTCTCCTGGCGGAAGCTTGCGCGCAGATTGGCATGTCTATGAATGAGAGCTTGCGCAGCCGCTTGCAGCGCCGTGCCGTCGAGCGGCCCGTCCAGGCCCAGGTCGAGCTGCACGGTGTAAACGTCGGGCGCCTGCGCGTCATAGAGCGCATGGAACAGCAGTCCTTCCTGCAACGGCGCGAGCGGCAGGACGTCCTCGATCTGCGGATACTGGCTCTCCAGCTGCTCGATCTCGACCTGGGAGAGCGCAAGCAACGGCAGATCGGACGGGCTGCGCCCGCCGGCGCCCGGCGCCGACGCATGACGCACCAGCGCCTCCAGCGCCCGGAACCAGCCATGGGCCAGATAGCGAACCGCGTCTTCACTCACCAGCGCGGGGGCCCACGTCCACGTGGCCGTGAGCTGTGGTCCTTCGGCTTCATCGAGCGTAAGCGCATTGACCTCGAGCGCGTGCGCCAGCGGCAGATCGCTGCCGCTGAGCGGCGCTCCCTCCGGCACCGCGACCCAGTCCGCCGCCGCACTTGCGAAGCGTCCGAGATAGTTGAAGCCGAGCTGCGGCACTGCAAGGCCGGCGAGGCGCGAGACGGTCTCCGGGTTGAGATAACGCAGCAGGCCATAGCCGAGCCCGTTGTCGGGCAATGCCCGCAACTGCTCCTTGATGAGCTTGAGTGCACGCCCGAGCGCAGGCCCGCCGGCCATGGCCTCGTCGAGATCGAGCGAGCCCGGATCGAGCCGCAGCGGGAACAGGCTGGTGAACCAGCCTACGGTTCGCGAGAGGTCGGCGTCGGCGAAGATGTCCTCGCGGCCGTGGCCCTCGAGATCGACCAGCACGGCGTGATTCGAACTTTGGCCCGCGCCCCGGCCGCGCATCCGGCACCAATCCGCGAGCGCCACCGCCAATCCGGTCAGCAACACATCGTTGATGCCGCCATGGAAGGCCGCCGGGACGCGTGTCAGCAATGCGCCTGTGAGCGCGGCGGACAGCGTGAGAGTGAGATGCCCGGCGGTGCCGCTGACGTCGCGCTTGGGATCGAGCGTGCCGTCGAAGAGCGGGAGCGAAGGCGCCCGCAGCATTCCGGTCCAGAGCGGCAACTCGCCCACGCGTTCCGGGTTCTGTGCCTCGTCCGCCAGCCGTTGCGCCCAACGCCGGAACGAGGTGCTCCGCGCCGGCAACGCCGGCTCCCGCCCATTCGCGATCGCCTCCCAGGCCGCCGCCAGATCCGGAACGAGGATGCGCCACGACACCCCGTCCACGGCGAGATGGTGGATGGTCAGCAGCAGCCGGCCAGGCTGCTCTGCACCGGCATCGAACCACACGGCTTGCACCAGCACGCCGGCATCTGGCGCAAGCCTCATCTCGGCAGCTTGCGCCGCTTCGCCGATGCAGGCGCGCAGCTCCGCGTCATCGAGCCCGCGAATGTCGACGCGGCGGGTGCAGGCCTTCGCATCGGTCGTGCCGGAGGGGGCGATCTCGAGAGCGAGGTCAGCGCTCTGCGATGACGGGATATGGCGCAGCCGCAACGCGTCGTGATGATCGAGCACCGCCTGCAGCGCGGCGATCAGGTGCTCTTCCCGCAGGCCCGCCGGTACTTGCAGCAGCATCGCCTGATGGGAGCGCTCGATCGGTCCGCCAAGCTCGGCGAGCCGGCGCATGATCGGCATCGCCGGCAACCCACCCGTGGCAAGGTCGGGCGCGGTGTCGGCCGGCTCCGTCGTCAGGTCGGCAACGCCAGCCAGCGCTTCGACGGTCTGATGCTGGAACACCGCGCGGGGCGTGATCGTGAGCCCGGCTTTGCGCGCCCGGCTCACCAGCTGGATCGACATGATGCTGTCGCCGCCCAGCGCGAAGAAGTTGTCGTCGACGCCGACGCGATCGAGCTTGAGCACCTCGGCAAACAGCGCACACAGCAGCTCCTCCCGCGGGGTGCGTGGACCGCGCCGTACCAGGACGGGAGTGAGATCGGGGGCCGGCAGCGCGTTGCGGTCGAGCTTGCCGTTGGGCGTGAGCGGAAGCTTGTCCAATGTCACGAACGCCGATGGCACCATGTAGTCCGGCAGGTGCGCGGCCAGATGCGAGCGCAGCGTGGCCGGATCGGCGCTTCCCACGACATAAGCCACCAGCCGCTTGTTGCCGGGCACGTCCTCGCGCGCGATGACGGCCGCTTGGGCTACATCACCATGTCGCGCCAGCACCGCCTCGATCTCGCCCGGCTCGATGCGGAAGCCGCGCAGCTTCACCTGCGTATCCGCGCGCCCGAGGAAGTCGAGCACTCCGTCGGCGCGCCAGCGCGCGAGATCCCCGGTGCGATACATCCGGCTGCCCGCCGGCCCGAACGGATCGGCCACGAAGCGCTCCGCCGTCAGTCCGGCGCGGCCGAGATAGCCGCGCGCCAATCCGGCGCCCGCGATGTAGAGCTCGCCCGCCACCCCGGGCGGCACGGGCTGCAAGCTCGCGTCGAGCACGTAAACCTGCGTGTTCCAGATCGGACGGCCGATCGGAACGGTCCCCTCATCCAGATCGGTGTCGCGCGCCGACCACGACGTGACTTGAATGGTCGTCTCGGTCGGCCCGTACAGATTGACCAAGGGCATTTTCCGCGCCGAGATCACGTCGCGCGCCAAACCCGCGGCAAGCGGCTCTCCACCCGAGAAGATGCGTCTGAGGCCGCCCTTCGGGTCCGGCGTTCGGACCATGGGCGTCGCCGCCAGCAGCGTCGGAACGAATTGGGCGACCGTGATGCCCTGCCGCTCGAAGAAATCGCCGAAGCGGCTCGGATCGTGCGCCAGATTGGCAGGCGTGACACAGACTGCGGCGCCGGACAGCAGCGGCAGCCAGATCTCCCAGCCTGCCGCATCGAAGCTGATGGCCGTCCGACAGAGGACGATATCGTCCTGGCCGACGGGATAGTCGACCATCATCCACGACATGTGATTGGCGAGCCCGCCGTGTGAAACCACGACGCCCTTTGGCGTTCCGGTGGATCCCGAGGTGTAGATGACGTAGGCGGGGTGTTGCGGTTGGAGCGCGTTGACAGGTGCGGCGGTGGGTTGTGCCGCAATTGCGGACCAGTCGGCATCGAGGCACACGACGCGAGCGTTATGCGCGGGCAATCGGTTGACGAGCGCGGACTGGGTCAGCAGCAACGGCGCATGCGCATCCGCGAGCATGAAGCCGAGGCGCTCAGGCGGGTAGTCCGGATCGAGCGGCAGATAGGCGCCGCCGGCCTTGAGGATGCCGAGGAGGCCGATGACCATCTCCAGCGAGCGCTCGACGCAAACTCCCACCACCGCCTCGGGGCCGACGCCGAGTGCACGCAGGTGATGCGCCAACTGATTGGCACGCGCATCGAGCTCGCCATAGGTGTGGCGCGTGTCCTCGAACACCACAGCGGTCGCATTGGGGGTCTTGGCCACCTGCCTCGCGAACAGCTCCGGCAGCGTGGCGGACGGAACCGCGCGCGCGGTATCGTTCCAGTCGTGCAGGATGGTACGGCGCTCGTCAGGCCCGAGAATGTCGAGCGCGCCGATCGGCTGCTCCGCGTCTGCAACCGCAGCCTCCAGCAGTCGGACGAGCCGTGCGGCCAGCGCTTCGGCCGTGGCGTGATCGAACAGATCCGCAGCGTATTCGAGATTGCCCGATATCCCTGCCGGCGCGCCGTCCGCGCCACGCTGCTCGGCAAGGCTGAAGGACAGGTCGAACTTGGCGCTGGCGGTGGCTACCGCACTCAATTCCGTCGTCAGTCCCGCCAGCTTGAGGCCGACCTCGGCATTGTTCTGCAATACCAGCATCACCTGGAACAACGGATGCCGCGCCAGCGAGCGCGCCGGGTTGATCACCTCGACCAGCCGCTCGAACGGCAAGTCCTGGTGGCCGTAGGCGGCAAGGTTGGCACTGCGCACCCGCGCGATCAGCTCGCGGAAGCTCGGATTGCCTGACGTATCGGTGCGCAGCACCAGCGTATTGACGAAGAACCCGACGAGATCATCGAGCGCGCTGTCGGTGCGCCCGGCGATCGGGCTGCCGATAGGAATATCGTTGCCGGCCCCCAGCCGGGTGAGTAGCGCGGCAAGGGCGGCCTGCAGCACCATGAACAGGCTCGCCCCGCTCGCCCGCGCCAGCGACACGAGGCCGCCGTGCAGATCGGCGGGCACCGCGAACGGCGCGTTCCCCCCGCGATGGCTCGCCACCGCCGGGCGCGGCCGGTCGCTCGGCAACTCGATCTGATCCGGGAGGTCCTTGAGAGCTTCGCGCCAGAACGAAAGCTGGCGCGCAATCGCGCTCTCATTGTCATCCTCCGAACCCAGCGCGTCGTGCTGCCAGAGCGTGTAGTCGGCATATTGCACCGTCGGGGCGGCGAGATCGGGCATCTGGCCGGTGCGGCGTGCCGCGTAGGCGTGGCCGAGATCGCGCGCCAGCGGCGCCAGCGACCAGCCGTCGCCGGCAATGTGATGTAACAACAGCAGCAGCACATGCTCGTTTTCGCTCAGCGCAAACAGGTGCGCGCGCAGCGGCGGCTCGCGTGCGAGATCGAAGCCCTGTCGCGCTGCCGCCGCCAAGGCTGCGGGCAGCGCCGCCGCGCTGGCCCCCGTCACCAGCAGTGGCGGCCGTGCGGCGGGTGCGTCCAGGATCAGCTGGCGCGGAACTCCGAGCGTGTCGGGGAAGATCGTGCGCAGGCTCTCGTGCCGCTCCACGACATCCCCGAGCGCCGCCTTGAGCGCGTCTCGGTCGAGCGCGCCGGCGAGTCGCACCGCCAGCGGGATGGTGTAGGTCGCACTGGGGCCTTCCAGCTGGTTCAGGAACCACAGCCGGCGCTGCGCAAACGAGAGCGGGATCTCCGACGGGCGCACCACAGGCCGCAAGGCCGGGCGCGCCGCCATGACCTCGTCGCCGAGGCGCTTGGCCAGCGCTTCGACGGTCGGCGCCTCGAACAGGCTGCGGATGGCGAGCTCGACATCGAGCGTGGCGCGGATGCGACTGATCAGCCGCGTGGCCAGCAGGGAGTGGCCGCCAAGCTCGAAGAAGTTGCCGTCGATGCCGACGCGCTCGAGTCCCAGCACCTCGGCGAACAGAGTGCACAGCAACTCCTCCTGCGGCGTGCGCGGCAGGCGCTGCACGTTGGCAGGGGCGAGGTCCGGCGCCGGCAGCGCCCTGCGGTCGAGCTTGCCGTTGGGCGTGAGCGGAAGCTTGTCGAGAGCCACGAACGCCGACGGCACCATGTAGTCCGGCAGGCTTGCAGCGAGGTGCCCGCGTAGCGTAGCGGGATCGGCGCGTCCCACCACATAGGCGACCAGCCGCTTGTTGCCGGGCACGTCCTCGCGCACGATCACCGCCGCCTGCGCCACATCCGCATGGCGCGCCAGCGCTGCCTCGATCTCGCCCGGCTCGATGCGGAAGCCGCGCACCTTCACCTGTGCGTCCGCCCGCCCGAGGAAGTCGAGCACCCCGTCCGCACGCCAGCGCGCCAAGTCGCCGGTGCGGTACATGCGCTTGCCGGCCGGCCCGAACGGGTCGGCGACAAAACGCTCCGCCGTCAGCCCCGCACGCCCGAGATAGCCGCGCGCCAGCCCCGCTCCCGCGACGTAAAGCTCGCCTACAACGCCGGCGGGCACCGGCTGCAGGCCGTCGTCCAACACGTAGACCCGAAGGTCGGAAATGCCGCAGCCAATGAGGCTGCCGGGGTTCGCCGCGACCATGGGCTGGTCGAGCGCGATGTGGGTGACATGCACCGTCGTTTCGGTGATGCCGTACATATTGGTAAGGAGAGGGGTGCCGTCGGCGTGGCGCCGATACCACTGGTCGAGCCTGCCGAGTTCCAGCGCTTCGCCGCCAAAGATCACATGGCGCAACGCGAGGGCTCGCCCGAGCCCGGGATTCTCCAGATCCGCTTGCATGAAGTGATAGAACGCGGACGGAGTCTGATTGAGGACGGTCACGCCTTCACGCGCAACGAGGCTCAGGAACTCCGGCGGTGAACGGCTGATCGAATGGGGAACCACCACCAGGCGGCCACCCTTCAAGAGTGCCCCCCAAATCTCCCAGACCGAGAAGTCGAAGGCGAAGGAATGGAACAAGGTCCAGACGTCGTCTGCGCCGAATCGGAACAAGCGATCGGTCGCACCGAACAGCCGCACGACGTTCTGATGGGTAACTGCAACTCCTTTCGGGGAGCCTGTCGAGCCTGATGTATAGATGACGTAGGCGGTGTTTTGCGGCTTGAGGCCGCCAGCCGGAGATATGGCGGGCTGCGCCGCGATGGCCGGCCAATCGGCGTCGAGGCGCACGACGCGGGCGTCATGCGTGGGCAACCGGTCGATAAGCGCGGACTGGGTCAGCAGCAATGGCGCCTGCGCATCTTCGAGCATGTAGCCGAGGCGCTTGGGCGGGTAGTCCGGGTCGAGCGGCAGGTAGGCGCCGCCGGCCTTGAGGACGCCGAGCAGGGCGACCAGCATCTCCGGCGAGCGCTCGACGCACAGCCCCACCACCACCTCGGGCCCGACGCCGAGGGCGCGCAAGTGGTGCGCCAGCTGGCTCGAGCGCGCATCGAGCTCGCCATAGGTGAGGCTCTGGTCCCCGAACACCACAGCAGTCGCAGCGGGGGTCTTCGTCGCTTGCGCGGCGAATAGCTCCGGCAGGGTTGCGGACGGCACCGCGCGCGCCGTGTCGTTCCAGTCGCGCAAGATGGTACGCCGCTCGTCGGCGCTGAGAATGTCGAGCGCGCCGATCGGCTGCTCGGCGTTCGTAACCGCAGCGGTCAGCACCCGCACCAGCCGCGCCACCAGCGCCTCCGCCGTCGTGCGGTCGAACAGGTCGGTGGCGTATTCGAGATTGCCCGATATCCCCGCCGGGGCGCCGTCCGCGGCGCGCTGCTCGACAAGGCTCAAGGACAGGTCGAACTTGGCGCTGGCGGTGGCCACGGGTTCGAATGCCGTCGTCAATCCCTCGAGCTCGAAGCCGGCCTGGGCACTGGTCTGCAATGCCAGCATCACCTGGAACAGCGGGTGCCGGGCCAGCGAGCGCGCCGGGTTGATCACCTCGACCAGGCGCTCGAACGGCAGCTCCTGGTGGCCGTAGGCCGCAAGATTGCCCGTGCGTACCCGCGCGACCAGCTCCCGGAAACTCGGGTTGCCCGACGTGTCCGTGCGCAGCACCAGCGTGTTGACGAAGAACCCGACGAGATCGTCGAGCGCACTGTCGGTGCGCCCAGCAATCGGGCTGCCGATCGGGATGTCGTGACCGCTGCCCAGCCGCGTCAGCAGGGTCGCCAGCGCTGCCTGCAGCACCATGAACAGGCTCGCACCGCTCGTGCGTGCCAGCGACACGAGACTGTCGTGCAATTCCGCCGGCAGCGTGAATGGCACGCTTCCGCCGCGATGGTTGTTCACCGCTGGTCTGGGCCGATCGCTCGGCAGCTCGATCTGATCGGGAAGGTCCTTGAGCGTCTCGGTCCAGAACGCCAGCTGGCGCGCAATCGCGCTCTCTTTGTCTTCTTCCGACCCCAGCACCTCGTGCTGCCACAGCGTATAGTCGGCATACTGCACCGGCAGGGCGACCAGCGCAGGCGCCTCGCCGGCGCGGCGTGCCGCATAGGCGTGGCCGAGATCGCGCGCCAGTGGCGCCAGCGACCAGCCATCGCCCGCGATGTGGTGCAGCAGCAGCAGCAACACGTGTTCGTTTTCGCCCAGTACGAACAGATGAGCACGCAGAGGCGGCTCCCGTGCGAGGTCGAAGCCGTGTTGCGCGGCGCTGGCGAGAGCTTGGGGGAGGGCGGCCGCGCTGACCTCGCTCACCGCCAGCCGGGGTCGCGCCGCGGATGTTTCCAGGATCAACTGGCGGGCGACCCCGAGCGTGTCGGGGAAGATCGTGCGCAAGCTCTCGTGTCGCGCCACGACGTCGCCGAGCGCAGTCTCCAACGCATCAGCGATCGAGCACGCCGGTGAGCCGCACCGCCAGCGGGATGGTGTAGGTCGCGCTCTGATCCTCCAACTGGTTGAGGAACCACAGCCGGCGCTGCGCGAAGGAGAGCGGGATCTCGGCCGGACGCATGGCAGGACGCAAGGCCGGACGTGCCGCCATGACTTCGTCGCCGAGAAGCCGAGCCAGAGCCTCCACGGTCGGCGCCTCGAACAGGCTACGGATCGCAAGCTCGACATCGAGCGTGGACCGGATGCGGCTGACCAGCCGCGTCGCCAGCAGCGAATGACCACCCAGCGCGAAGAAATTGTCCTCGATGCCGACCTGCTCCACCCCCAGCACTTCGGCGAACAGTGCGCACAGCAAGTCCTCCCGCGGCGTGTGCGGCAGGCGCCGCGCCTGGGCCGCGAAATCGGGAGCCGGCAGTGCCCTGCGGTCGAGCTTGCCGTTGCGCGTGAGCGGCAGCTTGTCCAGCGCCACGAACGCCGACGGCACCATGTAGTCCGGCAGGCTCGCGGCGACGTGCGCACGCAACGCCTTAACCTCGGCCCTCGCACCCGCAGCCGGCACCACATAGGCCACCAGCCGCTTGTTGCCGGGCACGTCCTCGCGCGCGATGACAGCCGCCTGCGCCACGCTCCCATGCCGCATCAACGCCGCCTCGATCTCGCCCGGCTCGATGCGGAAGCCGCGCAGCTTAACCTGCGTGTCCGCGCGCCCGACGAAGTCGAGCACCCCGTCCGCCCGCCAGCGCACCAGATCCCCGGTGCGGTACATGCGGCTGCCCGCCGGCCCGAACGGATCCGCCACGAACCGCTCCGCCGTCAGCCCGGCGCGCCCGAGATAGCCGCGCGCCAGTCCCGCACCCGCGACGTAGAGCTCGCCCGCAACCCCGGCCGGCACGGGCTGCAAGCCCGCGTCCAGGACGTAAGCCTGCGAATTCGATATCGGTCGGCCGATCGGCACGGAATCATGGAAGTGGGTCGGACCAGTCGCAGCGAAGCAGACGCTGAATGTCGTCGCCTCGGTTGGGCCATAGCCGTTGATGAGCTGGCCGCCGTTCTGCGCTTTCGTGACTTGGCGCACGTGTGAAGGCGACAGCACATCGCCGCCCGCCAACAGCTTCTTCACGCACGCTATGGCCGCAACGTCCTCGTCGACCACCTGGTGGAACAGCGCAGCCGTCAGCCACAGCACGCTGATGCCATTCTCCGCTATGAGGCGCTTGAGGATGGGAAGCTCGAAAGGTCCGTCGGGATAGATGACCAGCCTGGCGCCATTGAGCAGCGCGCCCCAGATTTCGAACGTGGAGGCATCGAACGACAGCGGCGCGAACTGCAGAAAAACGTCATCAGGCGTCAGCTCGACGTAATTCGTGCTCCTGACGAGCCTCACCACATTGCGGTGAGCGACCACGACGCCCTTCGGCCGTCCCGTCGATCCCGATGTGTAGGTGACATAGACCGCGTTTTGCACATCGAGCGCGAGGGCAGGAGCGGTGGTGGGCTGCGCCGCGATCGTCGGCCAGTCGGCATCGAGGCGCACGATGCGCGCGCGACATTGCGGGAATCGGTCGAGCAGCGCCGAGCGGGTCAGCAGCAGCGGCGCGCCGGCATCCTCCAGCATGAAGGCGAGGCGCTCGGACGGATAGTCCGGGCCGAGCGGCAGATAGGCGCCCCCGGCCTTGAGGATGCCGAGGAGCGCGATGAGCATCTCCAGCGAGCGCTCCACGCACAGCCCCACCACCACCTCGGGACCGACACCGAGTGCGCGCAGATGATGCGCCAGCTGGCTCGAGCGGGCATCGAGCTCGCTGTAGGTGAGGTGTTTGCCCTCGAGCACGACCGCGATGGCATCAGGAGTCTTCGCCACCTGGGCCGCGAACAACTCGGGCAAGGTGGCGGCCGGGATCGCGCGCGCAGTGTCGTTCCACTGATGCAGGATGGTGCGGCGCTCGTCGGAGCTGAGAATCTCGAGCGTGCCGATCGGCTGGGCGGGATCGGCGGTCAAAAGTCGCATGAGCCGCTGCTGCAGGCCGGCGAGCCGGTCGCGGCTGTAGAGCGCCGGGTTGCCGTTGAAATCGAGGCGAAGCTCCCGGCTGTCCGCGCGGTCATAGAGGACGATGGACATGTCCTCGACCGGCCCGTTCGTGAGATTGTGGGCGGTGGCGGGATGGCCGTCGAAGCGCAAGTCATAATCGAACGGCATGACATTGACGGTCGGGCCGAACGCTCTCCAGTCGCCACCGCGTCCGAGATCGCGGCGCAGATTGGCGATATTGTAACGTTGATGGCGGATCACCCGGCGCATCCGTCGCGCGGCTTCGCCGATCAGCTCGGAGACAGTCATGTCCGGGCGCACCGCCAATCGCACGGGCAGCACGTTCGACACCATGCCCGGAGTGCGTCGCGTATCCGGCGTCATGCGCGCGGTCAGCGGAACCTCGAGAACGACGTCCTGCGTGCCGGTCATTCGGTGCACGAAGACCGCCGACATTACGGTGACGAGTTGTGCCAGGCTCACCCCGGTGTCGCGCGCGATCGCGCGCAGATGCTCGGTGGTCGAAAACGGCAGTGCGCCGGTATGACGGATGAAGCCGGGGGACTTCAGCCGCGGTCCATCGCTCAGGCTCGCCGGTTCCGGCAGGTCGGCGAGGTCTTCCGTCCAGAATTGGCGATCCTGCTCCAGCCGCTTTGAAGCGCGATAGCTCGCGTCGTCCTCGAGCAGGAGAGCGAGCGGGCCGAAGGTGGCGGCCTCGGTCGTCAGCCCGGCCGCCAGCGCGGTGTAGACATCTGCCACGCGTTGCGCGATGAGCGCGAAGCCGAAGCCGTCCATCACGATGTGATGGTGCCGCGAATACCAGAAGAAGCGGTCGGGCGCCGCCTTCAGCAGCGCATATTCGAAGAGCGGGCCGGTCGTCAGGTCGCTCGGCCTTGCCAGATCCGCCCTCATCCACAGTTCGGCCGTCGCCCGCGGATCGGGCGCACCGCTGACATCGACGAACGACATCGACCATTCGGGCGGAGGGCAAATGATCTGCCGCGGACCGTCGGCGGTGTCCACGAAACGGACACGCAGCGCCTCGGTCTCGTTCACGACTTGCCGCAACGCGGTCTCGAGCAACGTCGCGTCGATCGGCCCGCCGATCTCCAGATACTCGGCAAGATTGAACGCCGGGCTCGACGGATCGATGGCCTGGGCGAACCACATTCCGAGCTGGGCATCGGACAGCGGAAGCGGATCATTCTCCGCGCCGGCTCCGCCTTGCTGCTGTCCTCGGCTCAAGGCGGGCGACCCCGAATACCGGTTGGTAAGGGCCATTCGCGGAAGCGTCCCACGCTTACGATGATATTGATCCAGAAGGGTTTATCGCGGATGCACAATCAACTCGTCAAGCGCGAACGCCGCCGCGAACGTCGCACGATCGCGATGTGGATGAGTCCGTGCGCTGCCGGCAGAGGGCGGGGAAATCGGCAGCCGGTGGCGCCCGAGACCCTGCCGGCGGCCCCCGGGACCGAAGCCGGGCCGGTAGGCAGTCATCCAAGAAAAAGATAACATCGATTCGCATGGATTCGTCGCTCGGCAGGAGACGGATGTGATGAGCTCGATCATCACGGTCGCAACCATGAAAGGCGGCAGCGGCAAGAGCACGGTCGCGAGCTGCCTTGCGGTCCACTGGCATCTCCAGGGCCGCCGCCCAACGATCATAGACGCCGATCCGCAACGCTCGATCGCCCGGCTGGCGGCGCGCGATCGGGCGCTCGGCGGCGTGCCCGTGGTCGAGGATGCGACCGAACAGGCATGGCAAACGGCGCGCCGCGTTGCCGCCGGGGGCGGGCCGGTCATCATCGACACCCCGGGATTTCGCTCGGAGGCGACGATGGCTTGCCTGGCCGCGACCGACTTTCTCCTGGTCCCGGTCAAGCCCTCCCCCTTCGACGTCGATCGCATGCTGGATACGCTCAACCTTCTCATCAATGGGGTCAGCGGGTGGCGGCCGATCTTCCGCTGCGTGCTCACCCAGACCACGCGCAATTCCGTCATATCCAAGCATATCCGCGCCGAGCTCGCCGAAGCCGGTTTTCCGCTGCTCGAGAGCGAGATGACCAACCGCGTCGTCTACGCGGAATCTGCGCTCTGGGGCGCGACGCCGAGCCTTATCGACAGCGCGGGGCCCGCCGCGCGCGACATTGCGGCCATCGCCGCCGAGGTTGACGACATCCTCGGCATCAAACGGGCAGCAGCGTGAGCGTGAACAAGAAAAAGCTTCCCAAGGCAATCAGGCAGACGACCGACGAGAGGCGCGAGGCGGCCGTGCGGGTGGCTGCGCGCGCCCCCGACATCGTCGCGGCGGAGCCGGCGACCGAGGTCCCTTCACAAACGCCCGCGGGTGCTCTCGCGCCGACGGTCACCAACCCCGACGCCGCTCGCCGACGGTCGCTCGCCCGCCGGATTGTCGATCGGCACGCCACCTATGCCGCGATCGGCGGAGTCATCCCGGTGCCGATTGCGAACGTTGCCAGCGTCACGGCCGTCATCGTGCGCATGGTGAAGGTGCTGAGCGATCTCTACGGCGTGCCGTTCCAGCGCGATCGCGCGCGCGCCATCGTAATCGGGCTCATGGGGGGCGCCATGCCTACTGGGCTCGCAGCAGTTACTGCGTCAACGCTGGTATTTATCGTGCCCGGCAGCAACCTCATCGGCCTGGCGGTGTCGTCAGCAACTGCGATTGCTTGCACCCGCGGGATCGGCCGCATTTTCATCGAGCACTTCGAGAGCGGCGCGACGCTGAGCGATATCTCCGCCGCCGAAAGCAGATGAGGAACGTCGTCAACGCTTTTCGACGGTAACCCTGTCGGCGATCCGGTCCTTATCGACGGTACGATAGAGGATGGTCACCCGCACACCTTCCTTCAGGTCGGACAGGTTGCCGTCCTTGCCGCCGGCCCGGACCACCGTCTTATCGGTGGTCTTGTAGACAATATCCTTGTTGCCCCACTGACATATGAACGTCTTGGCCGCATCATCGACCTTGATGATGGTCCCGGTTTGCTTGGCGTTCTTCGCCTGTGCCGTCATGATGAATGCCGCCGAGAGGACGGCCACCAGCAAGGCCTTGAGCATCGCAGATCTCCCTGAAGTACGAGCCCTCCGCCGTTCCGCGGAGGTCATCCTGTTTGCATGGATATCACAAGGCTGGAAGGGGGTAACGAAGCCCTGCGGTCGGAGGCTTCTTTCCTGTGAATGTTTGTTCGAGTCGATCGACGGTTAAGGAAATTAATCCTATCGGGTCGAAACGAAACTTGAATTGAGAATCCGCAGATCCGTGCCCGATCACCCGGTTACCCGTCCCAGCACCGCGTCGCGGATGCGGTGGGAGTCGCCTTCGGGATGAAGCGCCAGGTGCCGGTCGTGGAACGCAAAGAGCGTAGAGCGGTGCCCTATCGACACGATGGTCGCGTGCGGCAGCCGCTCGTGCAGCAATTTGTACAGCTTGGCTTCCGCCGGCTCGTCCAGTGAGGCCGTGGCCTCGTCGAGAAACAGATAGTCCGGCGCCTGCAGGATCGCCCGGGCGACGGCGAGGCGCTGCTGCTCGCCGAGCGAGAGGATGCGGTTCCAGTGTGCCTCCTCCGCAAGCCGTTGAGAAAAGGCGGGCAGGCCTGCGGCCGCCATGACCTCGCCAATGACCTCAGGCGGGAATGCGCCGCGCGGCGAAGGATAGCTCATCGCATCTTCGAGGCTGGCAACCGGGAAATATGGCCGCTGCGGCAGCATCATCAGCTTGGTCCCGCGCGGCACCACAACCGTGCCCTTGCCGAACGGCCAGAGCCCGGCGACCGCGCGGAAAAAGGTCGATTTTCCGCAGCCGGACGGACCCGTAATCAGGGCGTGTTCGCCGGCCTTGATGAAGAGATCCTCGGTGGTCACGAGCGGAGCGCCGGTCGGCAACTGGACCGACATGCCTTCGATCGTGAGGCCGGTCTTCGTCGTGGGGCGAATGGTATCGGCTTGCGCGGCGGAAGCGGCGGCAGCCGCGCGTGCGACGTCGATCGAACGGTCGAATCCGTCGAGCCGGGCGATGACCGCACGCCATTCGGCGAGGTCGCGGTAGACGTTGATGAAGAACGACAGCGCGGTCTCCACGCTGTTGAACGCGCCCGCGGTCTGCAACAGTCCACCGAGCGGCATGGCGCCCGTGAAATAGGCCGGGCTGGCGACGATGAAGGGAAACACGAGCGCGAACCGGGTATAGGTCGTGGTGAAGAACGTGAGCCGCTTCTGCCGCAACATGATGAGATGCCAATTGGCAACGACCCTGCCGAAGCGCGTGAGCAGACTTTCGGTTTCGGCCTGTTCTCCCGCGAGCAAGGCGATCTGCTCCGAGTTTTCGCGCACCCGCACCAGATTGAAACGGAAATCCGCTTCATAGCGCTGCTGGTTGAAGTTGAGCCGGACCAGCGGCGACCCGATCAGGTGCGTGAGCGCCGTGCCCAGGATCGCGTAAATGAGCGCCGCCCATACCAGGTAGCCGGGGATCGTAATCGAGATGCCGAAAATCTGAGCGGGGGCGGCGGCCGAAAGCATCCACAGGATCACGATGAAGGAGGCAAGCGTGACGAGCGCGCCGAGCAGGCCGACCCCGATGGACAGCGTACGTTCGATGAACAGCCTGACGTCATCGGCGATACGCTGGTCGGGATTGTCGGCGGCGTCGCCGAACAGCTGCATGCGATAGTGCGTGGCTCCTTCCAGCCAACGCGCGAGGTAGCGCTTGGTCATCCAGCGCCGCCAGCGGATCTGCAGCCATTGGTTCAAATAGAGCTGATAGACCTCGAGAACGACGGCAGCCCCTGCGAGCAGGCAGAAATACAAGAGCTGCTCCATGAAGGCATCCCAGTTTCGCTCTCCCAGCGCGGTGTAGAACTTGTTGTACCAAGCGTTGAGCAGGACCGCGATACCGACCAGGCTCAACTGGCACGCGACGACGGAGGCGAGGAGAATGCGGCCCGGCCAGCGGTCCTCGGACCGGAAATATGGGATGGCAAGCCGCGCGATCGTGGATAGCGTGGACATGAAGCCGGTCACGGGGACCTCCGATAGTCTTGAATCGGGGTGGGGACGGGGGCATCGGCGCAATCGCCACAGCCTCCGACAGCTAGGGCTCGAGGCACCGGGCGTGATCGTCGCCTGGACCTCTCGGTTCAAGCTTCAAGCGATGCCGGTCAACACTTGCGCAATCGATCGAGATCGCGGCGAGCCTCATGCGTTCATCGATCTGCACCATCCGTCATGAATGCGCGCTCGCCAGCGCCACCCGTCGGGCTCTGTGCTAATGCTTGATCTCGGCGTCCCAACTCGGCGTGCCGCTCTTCGGGTCGATCGTGCTCTGAGGCGGATTGCCGCTTCGTTGCTCGCTCGCGGCCAGCCCCCGCATGCTTTCGATCAGGCTGTTCGGCCGCATGTCGGTCCAATGCTTGTTGATGAACTCGAGGCAGGCCGTGCGGCTGTCCGACTTGTGGACGATGGTCCAGCCCTGCGGGACCGCGATGAAGCTCGGCCAAAGCGAATGCTGCCCTTCGTCGTTGACAAGGACATGGTAGACGCCGTTTTCGTCTTCAAATGGGTTGGTCACGTCGTCCTCCTTTGACGCCGCCTCTCGGGGTCGATCGCCGTCGATCGATCTGGTTCGCAGGCATGCTACCGCTTTTTTGCGGCTGGCAGCGGATCCATCGTTGTCCGCATAGATACGGTCGATCCGGATGCGGCGGGAATGCTCAGGCTTGTGGACAGCAGCATTCGCGCAAATCGTTACGGCGGTAGGTGGCGTTGTCAAGTAGAGTGGAGTGCGGACAAGTACCGGAATTCAGGACAAAAACCTAGCACGGGCCGGGTGCGTGTGTTAGGGTCCGATGGAGGGCGTGTGCGTGCGCTGCCGACCTCCGAAATTGCGCGCATTGATCAAATTTGGTTGATTAAACTTGATCGATTGCGGGGCAGGCGCGCGCTGACAGCGAGCGGGTGACGAGAAAGGATCCACATATGGCACAGGAAACGACTGGGTCTGGGGCGCCCGAAAAAAAGGACCCGGCCGGGGCGCCCATCGGCGCGGAGATGACGGATGAAAGTCGCGATGAGGCTGCATCGAAACTGGTCGACCGCTTTTCGTTGTGGTCGGGAGCCGCCGGCCTGATCCCGGTGCCGCTGGTCGATATCGCGGCCGTCGGCGGGGTCCAGATCCAGATGTTGCGTCGCCTGTCCGAGATCTACGGGGTTCCTTTCTCCGAAAACCGGGGCAAGTCGATCATCGCCAGCTTGGCGGGGTCGGTGCTCCCGGCCAGCACCGCGACGACCACCGGATGGGAATCGCGAGTGCGCTCAAGGCAATTCCAGGGGTTGGGACGGTAATCTCCTCGCTCACGATGCCAGTGTTCTCCGCCGGTGCCACTTGGGTCATCGGCAAGGTTTTCATCCAACACTTCGCTTCCGGCGGAACGCTGCTCGATTTCAATCCTCCGGACTATCGCGAGTTCATCAAGGCCCAGAAGGAGAAGTGGAACGCCCGATCCGCCGGCTCGGCGCCCACCGCTCAAGGCAGCACCGCGACGCGCGGCCCGAGCAGCAGCCCGAGCAGCAGCCCGAGCAAGGGCCCATAGGCCCGGGCACGTGACCGGGACAGCCCTCCATCCCTTGCCGATGTTTCCGGCGGCGATCCGGCCGAGCCTGAGCGAGTACGGACAGGGAGACGGCTACGGACAGGGAGATATGGCGTAATGGGCCAGACGATCGCCATTGTCCTGTACCTCTTATTTTGCGTTCTCGCCGGCCTCTGTGGCAGCCACCGCCGCATGGGCTTTTTCGGCACATTTTTGTTCTCGCTTGTCGTCACCCCCGTGGTGGTGCTGCTCGTGCTGATATTGACGGCGCCGTCGCGCCGCGATGAAGGGGATCGCCCGCAGAGCAACTGAGGCAGTCGCGGTCGAAGCGGCCATTCCTCGCGTTCGATGGGGGCGGTGCCCTGCCGAGACGTAAACGGACCACAGCCGCGCTAATGTCATTCTTCCAGCTCGTTCGCCGCGAAATGCAGGGCTCGCTGCAACCGGCTCGTCGTCATGTCGGGCCTCGGGGGTATCAGCAACGCCGCAATCCTGGCCGCGATCAATGCCGGCGCTCAGGCCGCCGGCAACGGCGAGATCAGCGTCTGTCGGCCGCGCTGTTCGTCTCCGCGCTGCTGCTCTTCATCAAGACCCAGCACTACATCCTGATCGCCGCCACCGTCGAGATCGAAGCCATCATCCACAGACTGCGGATACGGCTGATGGACCAGGTGCGGCGCTCGGAGCTGCTTCCGCTCGACGAGATCGGCCGCGCAGAGATCGTCGCCGCCATCACGAAGGAGACCACGACCCTTACGCAAGCGGCCAACATGCTGGCCTTTGCCGGGCAGGGCGTGGTGCTCGTCTTCTTCGTCGCCATCTACATCGCCTATTTGTCGCTTCTGGCCTTTGCGCTGAGCGTCGTCATCGTCGGCGCGGCGGGCGCGATATTCCATTTCAAGAGTCGTGAGGTCGCCGCGCGGACGCGCGAGGCGGCCAAATGGGACAATCGGCTGTTCGATCGTCTGATCGACCTTCTCGACGGGTTCAAGGAGGTGAGGCTCAACCGCTCGCGCAGCGACAATCTGTTCGACGACGTCGTCGAGGTGTCGAGGACGGCAGCCAACATCAAGATCCGCACCCAGAGCGAAATCCTACAAGCAACTGGTCTTCTCGCAGAGCTCGATGTACCTGCTGCTCGCCACGATGGTGTTCGTGGTCCCGACCTTCAGCGCCAGCAAGGGGGGCTCGATCCTGCAGGTCACGACCGCCCTGATGTTCATCGTCGGGGTCTGCATGGGTATCGTGCAAACGATGCCGGTCCTGCAGGCGGCGAACGCCGCGTCAGACAATATCGAGCGGCTGGAGGCGAGGTTGCGGGCGATTGCCGCGACGGTCGAGTACGACGGCCGCGAGCAGCGCAAGAGCTTCGACCGGATCGAGATGCGCAATGTCATGTTCCGCTACATTCGACAAATCGTCCGAGGCCGTGTTCCAGGTGGGGCCGGTCGATTTCACCTTGCGGTCCGGCGATCTCGTCTTCATTACCGGCGGCAACGGCTCGGGCAAATCGACGCTTCCTGAAGGTGCTCGCCGGGCTGTACAAGCCGGATTCGGGCGAGATTACTGCTCGACGGGGTGCACGTCAACGACAGCAATCGCGATGCCTACCGCGAGCTGATTGCCGCGATTTTCGTTGACTATCATCTGTTTCAGCGGCTCTATGGCATAGCCGATCCGGACCCCGCAGAGGTCGATCGGCTGCTGACGGAGTTCCGGCTGCGCGACAAGACGCGCCTGACCGACGGCGAGTTCGGCACCCTCGACCTCTCGGGCGGCCAGCGCAAGCGCATCGCGCTGCTCGTGAGCCTGCTGGAGAAGCGTCCGATCCTGCTGCTGGACGAATGGACCGCCGATCAGGATCCGGATTTTCGGCGCAAGTTCTACGACGATCTGCTGCCGGCGTTGAAGCGAGGCCGGAAAGACGGTGGTGGTGATAACGCACGACGACCGCTATCTCGACGAGCTGCATCTGCCCGCCCGCAGGTTGCGGATGGATGAAGGTCGTTTCGTCGAGCAGCATTCGGTGGAGAGTGGCTGATGAAGGCGTATCTCTGGTCCGTAGACGACGCGCCGCCCCCGGCCAGGAAGCGATCGCAGATGGCGGCGCTTTCTCGATCGGCATTCTGCCGAGCTTGGTAATCTACCTGATGGTCGCTGACGCTCGTAGGCGTCGTGCTCTACCCTTACACGCGTGGTGACGGTCCCGAGCGGCGAAGTCGGCGTGCTGTGGAAACGTTTCGGCGGCGGCACGGTGCTCGACCCGCGCGACTTGAAGGACGAGGGCCTGCACTTCATCTGGCCCTGGAACGAGCTGTTCCTCTACGATCTGCGTGTTCAGTCGCTTACCGAGACCTACAACGCCATCTCCAGCGACGGCGTGAGCCTGACCGCGACGATCAACATCCGGTTCCGATTGAAGCGCGACTGCGATCCCCACGCTGCACCAGGTGATCGGACCGAACTACTCAAAACTGCTGGGCCCGGAGATCGCCAGCCAGATGCGCGAGGTCATCGCGCAATTCACCGCCGAGCAGGTCTACTCGACCGCAGCGCCAGGAAATCCAGGACAAGATCCGCGAACGCGACGGTGGAGCGGCTGGGCAGCAAGATGATGGAGCGCGAAGGCGAAGTACTCCGTACAACGTCGCGATGCGCGATACGATCATCCTCTATGACACGCTCTTGTATGGCATCGAGCTGCCGGCCCTCGTGGTCACCGCCATCAATCGCAAGACCGAGCAGTACTACATCTCCGAGGAGTACAAGTTTCGCGTCGAGCGCGAAAAGAGAGAAGTCGGAGCGCAAGAAGATCGAGGCCGAAGGCATCCGCGAATTCCAGCAGATCGTCAGCCAAGGGATATCGGATTCCTATCTGCGGTGGCGTGGAATCGAGGCGACGCTCCAGCTGTCGCAATCGACGAACTCGAAGGTCGTGGTCATCGGCGGCGGCAAGGACGGCCTGCCGATCATCCTCGGCAATGTGGACGGCCCGCCGCAGCCGAGCTCGGGCGGCGGGGCGGCGCCCAACGACGGCAGCGCGGCGCCCAAGGAAAGGACGACAGCGCCTAGTCCGGCGATGCCCTTGGAGCAGACGCCGGCCGCCGGCCTGACGAAACCGGCGGAGAGGCCGCCGGAGAAGGCACCAGAGAAACCGTCGGCCGCGGCCCCGCAAGAGCCGCGAGCCTCGTTGCCCTCGACCCTGTCCGATATCGACGCCTTCCTGTCCCGGCTCATACGCCCGGGCGAGCCGAAGACGGAACCGGCGGCGAAGCAGAAGACGGAAGCTCCGTCGCGGCAGCCGGCCCCGGTACAGCAGCGATAAAACGAGCGCCGCGCATCATTCGATGCGCGGCGCTCTTGATTGTTGGTTGGCGCGATACTGCAAGTATCGCGACGGCGGCTCAGGTGCCGCGGCCCCACAGTCCGCAGTAGCGCCGCGCGACGAAGGGCAGACCGTTGGCATAGTTCGGCCAGCTCTCATATTTCGGAAGCTTGAAGTCCTTCTCCGCCTGATCCCAGCATTTGCCGTCTTGCCCGAGCTTCTTCATCTCGGCCGAGGCTTCCTGCATCAGAGCGAGGATATTCTTGGCGTCGTCCTTGGTGCCGAGCCGGCCGCCGGGGCCGGGATGACCGGGGATCATCCGGTCCCAGTTCAGCGCCAGCACCTTCTTGATGAAGTCCTCGGTTTCCAGCGGGTAGATGTCGATGAAGCCGCGGCCGGGGAATGCGCCAACCGGGATGGTGTCGACGATGAAGATGAGCTTCTCCTTCGGCAGGAACATCGCCAGCGTCGAGTCGGAGTGGTTGAGACCGTAGTATTTCAGCTCGAGCTTGGTGCCGCCGAGATTGATCGTCCGGCCGTTGTTGCCGACCACCTGGTCGGGCAGGGGGGTATGCGGGTCCTTGAGCTGTGCGAGACGCTCCTTGGCGCGCTGGTGCGCGACGATGGTGGCGCCCGCATCCTTGAACGGCTTGCCGCCGGCGATGTGGTCGAAATGGTGATGGCTGTAGATCAGGTACTTGATCGGCTTGTCCGTCACCTTCTTGATCTCGGCGATGTAGTCCTGCCCGGCAGTCGGCCGGCCGTAGCCGACCGGATCGGTCGCGATGACGCCGTCCTTGGTGACGATGAACATCGACTGGTGATTGCCGTTGCGGAAGATGTAGACGTTGTCCGTGCCGTCAACCTTCGTGGTCTCGATTTGCGGACGCGCTGCTTGTTGCGCCAGCGCCGTTGTCGATAACCCCGCCGCGATCAACGCGGCCGCCATACCTGCGAGATGAACCCGCGACATGCTCATTTCTCCCTCTTGCTTCCCGGTTCGCGGCACCGGTTTCTCCGGCGTCGCCCGTCGATGACATAGCACGGCCGCAGGCGGCGTTCCACGCCTCTGGCGCGCCGTATCGACGCGCTCAGCGCGGCGCGTCGAGAAATGCCAGCGCGACCAGGTGGGAGGAAATCGAAAATCGTAATTCGACGATCCGGCCATTGCGCACCGTGGCTTTGCGCCCGGAGAGATCGACTTCGACATCGTGGTGATCGAGAAAGGTCTGGTCGAGCGGATAGACCGCCTTGTACACGGCTTCCTTGGCAACGAAGAGCAGTCGTCCCTGAAAAGGGTCCTCACCGATCTTCAGCAGCTCTTGCGGCGTCGCGACTAGGTCCAAGAGGTCGGCTGGCAAGGCTTCCGCCGGCTCGACGTCTATTCCAAGCGCGGACACGTCGCGGCTATTGCCGATGGCGGCGACGGCGACGCGGTAATCGTGCGCCAGTGAGCCGACGACGCCCGCGGGCCAGGTCGGCGCCCCCGAAGGGGATTTCGGCACCGCGCAGTCGGGATGCCCGAGCCGCGCCAAGAGTTCGCGCGCGACGATGCGAGCGGCGCCGCTCGCGCGGCGCACCTCGACGACGCTTGCGGCGAACGCGGGCGCTTCTTCGGGCATCAGAGCGCGCTCGTCCCCGGGCGAGATCAAGCGATGGCCGATCATGATGCCGGGCAGGGACAGCGTATCGATCGCTGACTGAAATGAGGAATCGACGCTGGCGATCATACTCAACCGGATGCTTTGAGGGCTTGGGATGCGCGGAGAGGTAATCTGCGCCCGCGTCTGGTCCGCTTTGTTGCCACGAAGAACACGTAGCATGGCGTGAAAATCGCGCAAGCGGGGCGAGCGGGGTGCGCACGCATGCAGCAAAGCGAATTCATCAACCATCTTGCCCGCAAGGGCGTGCTGCGCGATCCGCAAGGCCTCGACGGCTTGGCGACGGTACGCCGCCGCGAGGTATTCGGCGACCTTGATTGGGTCGGGATGACCAAGCTGTCGCAGGCGGCCTTCGCCGACGAACTCGCCGACTTCTACCGTTGCAATCGCGTGGAGCGCGGTGAGCTGGTGGGCGGCCGCTTTGCGGGCGAGCAGTTGTCGCCGCGCTTTCTCAGGGAGGAGCGGTTTTTTCCGTACGAAGACCGGTCCGGAATATTGACGCTTGCAATCGCGCGTCCGGTCGACGACGAAACCGTGCGCGCGGCGGAGATCGCGCTGCATCGCGCGGTGGCGGTTGCGGTGGCCACTGCTGACGATATCGATGCGGCATTGGCCACCACGCTCGAAGCCGCACGGCCGAACGCGGTCGCGCCGGCCGAACCGACGGCGGCTGAGGACGACCTCGACGATCTGCGCGACCTCGCGCGCGGCGCGCCGGTGGTCCGGGCGTTGGATGACCTGCTCCGGCTGGCGGTCGAGCAGCGCGCCACCGACCTGCACATCGAGCCCTTCGGCGGTGCGCTACAGGTGCGCATTCGCATCGACGGTCTACTGAAAGCGCTGTCGCCGCCGCCCATGAGCATGGCGAAAGGCATCCTGTCGCGCCTGAAGATCATGGCCGGATTGAACATTACGGAACGGCGCCTGCCGCAGGACGGGCGAGCGCGCATCGTCGTCGGCGGGGCGGAGATCGACTTGCGCGTCGCCACCATGCCGACGATGCATGGCGAGAGCGCGGTGATCCGGTTGCTGCGCAAAGGGTCTGGCCTGGTCGCGCTCGATCAGGTTGGACTTTCCGCGCGTGACGAAGGGATCCTGCGGACAGCGCTGCAAGCGCCGTTCGGAATGATCATCGTTACCGGACCGACCGGTTCCGGAAAGACCACGACGCTGGCCGCATCGCTCGCGATGATCAACGAGCCGACTCGCAAGATCCTGACCATCGAGGATCCGGTCGAGTACCACATTGCCGGCATCAATCAGACACAGGTTCACCCTGCGATAGGCCTGACTTTCGCCACGGCGCTGCGCTCTTTCCTGCGACAGGATCCGGATGTGATCATGGTCGGCGAAATGCGCGACGGGGAAACGGCGCGTATCGGCGTTCACGCGGCGCTGACGGGGCATCTTGTTCTCACCACGCTCCATACCAATACCGCCGCGGGGGCTATGCCGCGCATGATCGATCTGGACGTCGAAAGCTTTCTTCTCGCTTCGAGCGTTCGGGCCATCGTGGGTCAGCGGCTGGTGCGCGTGCTCTGCGAGCACTGCAAACAGCCGCGTCGCCTCACCGCGCCCGATTTCGCGCAGGAGCAACGCTACGCGGCCTTGGGTTTCGAGCCCGGCGAGACCGTCTACGATCCCAAGGGCTGTGAATGGTGCAGCACTACCGGATTTCACGGGCGGCTCGGCGTGTTCGAGGTCATCGAGGTCACGCCGCGCGTGCGCCGGGCCATCGGCCCGAAGACCGACGCGACCGAGCTCGAGAAGGTCGCGCTGGCCGAAGGCATGACCACCATGACTGACGACGGTGTGGCGAAATGCCGGGCGGGGATCACGACGATCGATGAGGTCTTCCGCGTAACCGCAAGCTTATAGGCGGGTCAGATGCCGAATTTCCGCTATCGCGCCGTCACGCACGCGGGCGAGATCGTCATCGGTGAGGTCGAGGCGCCGTCGCGCGACGAAGTGGTCCGGCGTATCGAGTATCTGGGGCACTTGCCGATCGATGCTGAGATCGTCACATCGGGCGTTCTCGCGCGCAACGGCGGCATCGGCAAGCGAGCTCCACGCACGCGTGATGTCACGATCTTCTTGCGCCAGCTGGCGCTTCTCATCGGCGCCGGGCTGACGCTGGAGGCCGCGCTGCAGACGCTCGGCGACGACACCAGCAAGGCGCTGGCATGGTTTGCCGGCGCCATACGGACGTCGATCTCCGCGGGCGACAGCTTCGCCGAGGCGCTGGAGCGCCTTCCCGCGATCATCGAGCCGGCTTACGTCGCCATGGTTCGCGCCGGCGAGGCCTCCGGCAAGCTCGAACCGGTGCTGCGTGCGATCGTCGAGGACCGGACGCGCCGGGAGCTTTTGTCCGATCGGATAAATTCCGCGATCCGATATCCGCTCTTTCTCATCGGTGTCCGCGGTAGTCGTTCTGCTGTTCTTCTTGATTTACGTGGTGCCGCAGTTCGAACCCGTGTTCAAGGACCTCGGCGGGCGCCTCAATGCCGGCGCTGCCTTTGTTCTCGCGGCGTCGGCCTGGCTGCGTGCAAATCTCGATCTGCTGTCGGGGCTATGCCTGGCCTTGATCCCAGGGATTTGGCTCGTCGTGCGCAGAGCGGAATGGCGGGCGAGGCTGGTTGCCGCGTTCGCGTCGATACCCGGAATCTCCGGAGCGATGCGCGATCGGCGGACCGCGCGCGTCGTCGGCACGCTCGGACTGCTGATCGAAAACGGCGTGGCGCTGCCGGCCGCGCTGAAGATCCTGCGCGACGTCGTCACCGAACCGCGTTATGTGGCCACGGTCGAGCGCGTATACGAGCAGGTGCGCAACGGTCGCCGGTTCGGCGAAGCCTTGGCGGACACCGATCTCCTTCCGCCGCTGGCGGTCCGCATGCTGAGGGTCGGCGACGAGACTGGCGATCTCGCCTCGATCGCGCGCCACGCCGCCCAATTCTACGAGCACAAGCTCGGCATCGGCCTCGACCGCCTGATGAGCGCGGTCGGGCCGGCGACGATCATCGTCGTCAGCATCGTCATCGGCGCTCTGATCATCTCGATCATGAGCGCGCTTCTGAGCATCACGGAGCTCGCGCTATGACCAGCATCCTCCATCCGTTCCCGCCTGCCTGTGCTCGCCGCCTCTGCTCCGCGGCGAGCGCCGGCTACACGCTGATCGAGATCCTGGTGGTCTTGACGATCATCAGCCTGCTGCTCGGTCTGGTCGGGCCACGCGTGCTGAGCTATCTCGGCGAATCGCGCGTGAAGACGACGCGGTTGCAGATCGAAAGCTTCGGCTCGGCGCTCGATCTGTTCTACCTCGACACCGGGCGTTACCCCACCGGTTCGGAGGGCCTCGATGCGCTCACGCAGCGCCCGTCCAACGTCCCCATCTGGAACGGTCCCTATCTCAAAGGGGGGCGCGTGCCGGCGGACCCATGGGGTCACCCCTACCAGTATCGATCCCACGTAGAGCGGATTCCTCCTTATGAGATCCTGTCGTTCGGCTCAGATGGCCGCGAGGGTGGCTCGGGCACCGCGGCCGACATCTCGAACGTGGAGCAATGAGCGCAGGGCCGGCTTCACGCTCATCGAGAGCGTGGCTGTCATGCTCATCATTGCGTTGGTTGCTTCGCTTACGGTCACGTTGATGCCGGGCACCGGGCGCGCTCGGCTCAAAGCCGTGACGCTCGAAACCGCCGCGCTGCTCCGTCGCGAGCGGCTCGGCGCGATGCTGACGGGGCGCGACCGCCACGTTTCGCTCGACGGCGAGCGTCGCATCTTGGTCGGCGACGGCGGCGATGTCGTTGCGATACCCCGCGATGTGACCGTCGACGTGCTCGGCGTCAACCAGTTGCGGTCGGACCGCTTCGCTGTCGTCCGCTTCCATCCGGACGGAGCATCTTCCGGAGCCGTGCTCAAGCTTTCGCGTGAAAAGGCCGAATATGAGATCCGGGTCAATTGGTACACCGGCGGCGTCGCGATCGAGCCGCGCTGACGGCGGTGAGCGGCGAGCGGGCTTCACGCTGATCGAGGCGCTCGTGGCCTTGGCGCTGTTGCTCGCCTTTGCGGCGGCGCTGGGCCCTTATCTGTTCCAGGCGCGCCGCATCATGGTCGACGCCGAGGGCCGGGTGGCTGCGCAGGTTCTGCTGCGCACGTTGCTGGATGCCCCTTTCGACCGCGCGAGCTTGGCGAACGTCGCGCGTGAAGGAGAGACGGGCGGATTGCGATGGCGCATTGCCACCGAGCCCATGGTCATCGCAGCAGCCGGGTCCGGCGAGCGACCGAGATGGTCGGCATTCCGCGTAGTCGCGAGCGTGGCCTGGGGGCCGCGGCAGGTCATCACCGCGGAGACGGTGCGGCTCGGAAAGCCGGAGTGACGCAGATGCGGCAAGAGACGGCACGCGACGGCTTCACGTTGATCGAGGTTCTGGCGGCGTTCGCGATCGGGTCCGTGATTATCATTGCGACCGCCGCGCTCATTCGCGATGTCGCGCTGCACTTCGACCGTGGAACCCGCGGCGTGAACGAGGCGGAGCGGCTCATGCTGGCGGTCGAGCGGCTGGCGGCCGATTTCGGTTCGGCGCGTTTCGTGTCCCGCAGGACGGACGGCGGCAGCGCGGTCGCCTTCAGGGGCGAGCAGATGGGCGGCGACAAGCCGGCGAGAGTCGTTTTTGTCGGCGCCGCGGGCGTCGCTTCGGCCCCCCTGGGGGACGAAGTCGTCGAGTTGACCGTCGAGCAGGACGGCAGCGTGATGCGTCTGGTGCGTCGCCGCGCCGCCTGGCCCGGACCGCGCACGCGCTTCGAGGACGTTGCGCCGCAGGATCCGGTCATTCTGATCGAGGGCAAGCTCGACATCACGTTCGTATTCGGTCGCGTGACGCCGGAGCGCGGGCTTGCCTGGTATTCAAGTTGGATCGGAGAATCGACGCCGCCGCGCTTCGTGCGATTGATCTTGCGTGATCGCGCGACCGGCAACGATCTGCTCGGCGAAGCCGATTTCGTCATCCGAGCGAACGCACCCGCGGGCTGCGGGCGTCCCAATGCGGAGGCGTCGTGCTTGGCCGATTCCGGAAGGACGGTGCGATGAAGAGGGATCCGCGCCGGGGAGTGGTATTGGTGACCGTGCTGTGGTCGATCGCGCTGCTGTCGGCGCTCGCGATGGCGGCGTCGGTCACCTTCCGTGGCTTCACCAGCGTGATGGCCGTGGATCGCAGTCGCGTGCAGGCCGACGCGCTTCTGACCGCCGGCCTCGAGGCATCCGCGAACATGATCGAGACGTTGGGCGGTACGCCGCTCAGGGAGGTCGAGATCACGGTCGCGCTCTCGACCGGCGCGGTACGCGCGCATCTCGACGACGAGGGCGGCCGCATCGACATCGGCAAGGCTCCGCTCGAGGTCATCGCCGCATTGCTGCGGTCGGTCGGTGCGCCCCCGGCCGCGGCTGACGGCATCGCCAGGCGTGTCGTGGAGTTTCGTGGTGCGGGCAAGCCGGCCAACAGCGGGGCAAGACCCGGCGCGGAACAAGTCTTTACCGACGTTCGGCAGCTCGGCCAGATTCCGGGAATGCGGCCGGAATGGCTGGCGGCGATCATGCCGCTCACGACCGTATATGGCAGCGAATCCGTCAATCCACTGACCGCGCCGCGTGGCGTGATCGCGGCCTTGCCCGGGGTCGACGCGGCAAGGCTCGAAGCCTTCCTGGCGACGCGCCGCAGCTTTCCCGGTGATGCCGATCGACTGGCGCGAATGCTGGGGCCGGCGCAGCAATATCTCGCCGCCGGGCCGCAGCGTGTTGCGGCGGTCGAGCTGACGGCCAGGCTCGAGGACGGCCACGTTGCCGCCGCACGAGCCGTGATCGTGGTTCTTGCTCAGGACAGCGAGCCTTATCGCGTTCTGGTCTTTACGCCGGTGCGGCCTCCCAAGCTGATGTAGGTGGCGGTCAACCCGAAGAATAAAGAGATGGCGAACCGATGCAGTTCGTTGCGATCATAAGGCGTTGGATCGAGGTTCTCGCCGGGTTGCTGCTGGCTTGGCGCGCGCGCCGGCGCGAACGGCGCTCGCTGATTATCCGTGATGAGCTGGGGCAACGCGTGATCCGGCCGGGAGAGCCGGGCCGGGACACGATAATTCGCGATGCCGCATCGCAAGAGGAACCGCGTGGTTTCGTCCTCTCGACCGGGACGGCGATTCCGGGCGATGTAGCGCGCGCCGCCCGCGACGGATTCGTGGTCCTCGAGCTTCCCGCCGACAGGATCGTGACCCGTCGAACCAATGTTCCCGCCCAGGCGCGGGAATTTCTTGCCGGAATTGTCCGCAACCAGCTCGAGCGCCTGTCTCCTTGGCCCCCGGAACAGGCCGTCTACGGGTTCGACGCCGAGGTCAGCGCAGAGGATGCCACGATCCTCGACGTGCGTGTCTTGATAACCTCGCGCGCCGTCATCGACAGCGCGGTCAACGAGTTCGCCACAATCGGTCTGCGGGTCGATCGGATCGTGGCGCGCGAGGCGGATGCGCAAGTGGGCGACAACGCGCCGAGCCTGGTCGCGATATGGTCGCGGCTCGCCGATGCCTCACGCGATAGCCTTGAGGGCATGCGCCGGCGGATCGGCATCGGCATTGCCGTCGCGATCGGCACGGCTGTGGTCCTGACCCTTTGGGCTCTGGTATCGGCATCATCCATTCGCGACGAGAACGAGGTCTTGGCGGCACGGTCCAAAGCACTGCAGCGGCAGGTTCAGGCCGGCCGGACGCCGGCGTCGGCGGCTTCGCTTCCCCCGACGGAACGGGCGTGGGTTGCGAAGGAAACTTCGGCGTCCAGCGTGATCGTGATCGAAGCGCTCTCGCGCGCTCTTCCCGATACCGCCTACCTCTCCGAGATTCGCCTGGACGCCATGACGTTGCGCATCACTGGTCTGGCCGACGATGCCCCTGCATTGCTTGCGCCGCTCGAGCAATCCGGGCACCTGAGCAATGTGCGCTTCTTCGCACCCACGACGCGAGGACCCGATGGCAAGCGCTTCAGATTCCACATCGAAGCGCGGGTTGAGCCGCGCATCAGGATCGCGGAGGAATGAGGCCGTGAAGCTCGACCGGGAGCAGTTGATTTCCGTCGCGGTGCTCGCGCTGCTGCTCATGGTGTGCGTCTTCGCCGTGGAACTTTCGTTTCGTGCACGGTCCGACGCCGCACACGAGCTCGCCGAGCGCCGCGAGGCGCTCTCGCGTCTCGAGGCGAAATCGCGAACGAAGATGGCAGGGTCGGCGCCGGTCGCTGCGCCGCCTGCCGCATTCCTGGACGCGCCGACGCAAGGCCTCGCCGGCGCGCAGTTGCAAGCCTATCTGGTGCAGGTGGCCGACGCCCAGCAGGCCGGTCTCGTCTCGTCCGGTCTCGATGCGGCGAAGCGCGAAGACCCGCCCGACACCATCAGGCTTCAGGCTACCGTGGACGTGGGCTTGCAGGCGCTGCAAGCGATGCTCTACCAGCTCGAAAGCGGGACGCCTTATGTCGTTGTCGAGGCGCTGACAATACAGCCGGCGGGCGCCGCGGCGGGCCGGCCGTCCGAGGATCCGCTCCTGCGCACCACGTTCAGCCTGCGTGCTTTTTGGCGGAGGGGAACGCCATGAGGTATCTTTGGTCCTGCATTGTTGTTCTGGTGCTCTCGTCGGCATCGCTCCTCGGCGCTCAAGTCTTCGTCGCCAACGCCCATGCACAGTCCGAAGACCGCCCCGGCGGAACTCTCGCCAACCCCTTGCAAGCGCAATCCCTCGATCGTCTGACGGCGACCCGTGATCGCCCCTTGTTTTCACCCAGCCGTCGTCCGGTGCCGCCGCCACCGCCGCCGGTCGCTCGCGTGCCTGAGGTGGTGCCGCCGCCACCGCCGCCGAACGTTACGGTCGTCGGTATCGTGCTGGATGGCGAAGGCGCGCGTGCCATCGTTCGCTCGGGAATGGGGAAAAAATCAGAGCGCGTTCAGATCGGTGACGACATCGGCGGATGGAAGGTCAGTCAGATCGAGGGGCGTAGCCTGGTGCTGTCGCTCGGCGATCGCTTGGCGACATTCACGTTGTTCAGTGACGAGCACGGTAATCAATCACCTGGCGAGCGGGAGGCCGCGACAGGCAAGTCGCAAAATGCACCGCAACAAGATCACGCACAACAAATGGAACCACGACCAGCTGATTCGCAGCAATCCACTCCGAGGAAACGCCGAAAGCCTCGTGAATAGGTCGCTACATTCATAAGAAAAACTTTTCTCCTATTCGTGCTGTCGCAAAGTTTTTCCGATGACTTCCGACGAAAGAAAAAATTGTTATTGCAAAGTTGCAAAATGGTCTCTGGTTCGCCGCAAAGGTTCTCGTGCTCGCCGTACAAACTCCATCGTCAAGCGCAAACCTCAATCATTCAAATGAGCAGACGAGGTGAACGACGCGCGCGCGCACAAGGGGAATGCTTGCGATGATGTAGCCATCGCACTCGCACCACCGCGTTCGATGATGGTGTGTGGATGCAGGTACGACGGGCGGGGAGCATTGGGGTGCAACGCATTGGCGGGCGGAGGATATCGAGCGGCACGCAGGCGGCCGTGATGGCCGCGCTGCTCTGCACATTGCCCGGTTGCGTTGGAGTGGGCGGAATATCGAACTTGCAATTGGAGGCGGCCGGTGGATCGACCAACGCGGTTGACCATGTGCGCAATGTCGACATCAGTCCGCGTTTTCCGACCGCGATTGACGGTTCGTCGGGCACGACGAGCGAGCCGTCCCAGCCCCTCATCTTTCCAGGTTCCGCGACGGAGCCGGAACCACAACGCGGCCAGGATCCCGAAACTCGTATCGCGGCGCAGTCCGCCTCGGTCAGGGGCGAGGGCGTCGAGATCAACTTTGACGGTGCCGATGTACAGACGGTCGCCAAGACGCTGCTCGGGGACGTGCTCAAGCTCAATTTCGTCATCGACCCGCGCGTCCAGGGCAATGTGACGCTCGCGTCGGTCGGCCCGATCCCGCGCAAGGATGTGTTGCCTGCATTCGAAAGCGTCCTGCGGATGTCGAACGCCGCGATCGTACGCGAGGGTAGCCTCGTCAAGATCGTTCCCATGCCGGAAAGCGGAGGCAATGCAGCGATTCAAAGGGGGGCCGGCGAACAGGGATACGGCGTTTCGCTCGTGCCGTTGCGTTACACCTCGGCGTCGACGGTGGCCAAGACGGCGGAGGGATTTCTGTCGCGGCCAGGCGCAATCCGCGTCATTCCATCGCGAAACCTGCTGCTGATCCAGGGAACGACCTCCGAGCGTCAGGCCGCGCTCGATGTGATCGCGACCTTCGACGTGGAATGGCTGCGCAATCAGTCGGTCGGGGTCTACCCGCTCAAGTCTACATCGCCGGAGACGATGATCGGGGAGCTCGAGCGGATTTTCGAGACCGGCGACGGCGGCGCGGGGCAGGGGGTGCTTCGATTCCAACCGATCTCGCGCATGAACGCGGTGATGGTCGTTACCAAGAATTCGAAAATGCTGGCGGAGGCGACGCAATGGGTGCAGCGCCTCGATCGGTCCGATACCACCGGCACCACGCTGCGGACCTATCGATTGAAGCACGGCAACGCCATGCGAGTTGCCCGCATTCTGAATGACATTTTCGGCGGACAGCGTTCCGGCGCGACCGGCGACCAGCCGGCCAACCAGATTGCACCGGGGGCGGAGAGCGCCAAGTCTCGGCTCGACTCCCTCGATCGCGGTACCAGCGCGGGCACGCGATCCGCTGGCGGCACGCAAACCGCCTCTGCCAGCCGCGCCAGCAACCCGGTCGCGGCTGCGTTCGAATCGTTTTCGGATCGCAAGGGCGAGGACGACAGTCCTGCCGCCACGCCGGCCGTGGCCGACGGCGGCGCGCCGCGCGGTGCGTTCCAGAACGTGCGGATTACCGCCGATTCCGCCAACAATTCGATCGTGGTCTATTCCAATCAGGAGGACTACCGCGTCGTCGAGCGGGCGCTGCGCGACATCGACCGGCCGCGCCTGCAGGTGTCGATCGAGGCGACGGTCGCGGAGGTCACGCTGACCGACGATCTGCAGTACGGCATTCAATACTTCCTCACCAGCAAGGACGTCGGGCTGGGAAAGAACAAAGGCTCCATCGGGCTGCTCGGCGCCGCTCAAACGGCGGCCCAGTCGGCGCTGCTGCAGCGCACGACGCCGGGCCTCAACGTGCTGCTGGGATCGGAAGCACTCCCGCGCGTCATCCTCAATGCTCTCGCCACGATCACCGAGGTCAAGGTGCTGTCCTCGCCGTCGGTCGTGGCACTGGACAATCAGCCCGCTCTACTCCAGGTCGGCGACGAAATTCCGATCACGACCAGCACCGCCACGGTGCTCTCCAATGCAGGCACGCCGGTCGTCAATACCATCGAGATGCGCAATACCGGCGTCATCCTGAAGGTTCTGCCGCATGTCAACGCCAACGGCACGATCCAGCTCGAGGTGGATCAGGAAATCTCGAACGTGGTCAATCCGGATCAGCAGACGCTGACGCCGACGATCTCGCAGCGGCGCGTCCACTCGACGGTCGCGGTCACGAGCGGTCAGACCGTGCTGCTCGCGGGGCTCATCAGCGAGCGCGAGCAGAATTCGCGCTCCGGAATACCCGGTATTCGCGACGCCGGCCCGCTCGGGGCCTTGTTCGGTGGAGGTACGACCGCCACCAGGCAGCGCTCGGAGATCATCATCTTCATCAAGACGCAGCTGATCCGTAACAGCCTGGATGCCGGCGCCGTGACCGCGGAGTTCCGTGAGAAGCTGCAGATGATGCGCAGTGTACGCTCGGTGGTGAACGGTACCGAAGTGGAGCCTGCTCCGGCCCGGCCCGCGCTACCGCGTAAATGATCGAGAGCGAAGTCGCCGAGGCGATCGAAGCAAAGGAGGATCTGCGCCCGAACCTTGCGGTTCTCACCGCCGGGAGCGCTGTTGTTGCTCTCGTGTCGGGCGTGTTCTTGCCGTGGCCGATCGCGATCGCGTCGACCGCGCTCGGGGTGTTGATGATTGCCGGCGCAGACGTGGATGCAAGAACCTATCTGCTGCCGGACGCTGTCACTTGGGGTGCCGCCGGCATCGGTATCGTCGCAGCGCCGCTGCTTGCTGCGGCCGATCCCTGGCTTGCGGTCTTCGGCGCCCTTGCGCGCGCGTTTGGTGCGGGCGCCGTGTTGGAGCTTTTGCGTCGGTCCTACGCACGGGTGCGGCGCCGAGAAGGTCTGGGCTTCGGAGACGTCAAGTTGGGAGCGGCAGTCGGGGCGTGGTTGCCGCTCGACGCAATGCCATTGTGTTTTGGTCTTGCGGCGAGCGCGGCGCTTGTCGCCGTCGTGGTGGCGCATTTGCGCGGCCAATCGATCGAGCGTGCGACGAAGCTCCCCTTCGGCGCATTCCTGTGTCCGGCGCTTTGGCTAGTATTCTTTGCGAGCGCATTACTGGGGTAGCGGATCGGCACCGTCGGAGATAGTCGATCAAAAAAAATTTGTTAATGATGATTTTTCGAAAATATTTTCTTGTCGAGACGACCGTAAACATCCAGACATAGCTATGTGAAAGGTAATAGCTTAGCCGCGGCCATGTCTAAATAGTTCGAGGTAACGTATTCCCCGTTACGTATTGCGTTGAAAAGTTCAATTCTCCGCAGAACGTCACGATGACTTCAACGTTTTGAACAGTTGCGGTCCCATAATTGTCGGAAAAATTTTGTTCTCTTTAATTGGACTAAATTCACACGGGGGGATTTCACATGGCCAAGATCAGAGTCGCGTATGCGTGTTCGCTTGCGAGCCTCGCGACGGTGTTGCTGGGGTCCGCTTCCTTTCCACAATTCGCCTTGGCGCAGACTGCAGCCGCCACGAATTCGAATACGGCAACAGCAGGAACCAACTCCACCAACCGTCGCGGCCCGGTCGATCCGGGCGTGCGCGGCGGCGATCCCGGAGCCGGCGGCCCGCTTCCTGGTCTCAGCCCGGACGAGCGGGCATTTTTCGAAGCCTCGAGAGAGTTCTTTGCGGAGGTCGAAGGGATTCCCGATGGCCTCGGCCCACGGCTCAATCTCGACGGATGCGCCAGTTGCCACATCCACCCTGTGGTTGGCGGGACGAGCCCGGCAATCAACCCGCAGGTGGCGTTCGCGACGTCGGAAGGGAAGCGAAACGTCGTGCCGTCGTTCATCACGACGAACGGTCCGATTCGCGAGGCGCGCTTTGTCCGCAACCGGGATGGGTCGCCGGATGGCGCGGTGCATCAGCTGTTCGTCATCACCGGGCATGCGGATGCGGCGGGTTGCAACATCCGGCAGCCGGACTTCGCCGCTGAGGTTGCCCGCAACAACGTGATCTTCCGCATACCCACGCCGGTCTTCGGTCTCGGACTTGTGGAAGGGGTCACGGACGCCAGCCTCGAAGCCAATCTGGCGGCCAATGCAAACCAGAAGAGGGCGCTGGGCATCTCCGGACGTCTCAATCGCAATCCCAACGACGGCACGACCACCCGGTTCGGCTGGAAGGCCCAGAACAAGTCGCTGCTGCTGTTTTCCGGCGAGGCCTACAACGTCGAGCAGGGAATCACCAGCGAACTGTTCCCGCAGGAGCTCGAGCTCGACCCGAACTGTGATTTCGCTCCCGATCCGGACAGTCCCACGCCTCTGACCGCGGCCGACCCGGACACCGGCAGCCCATCCGCGAACTTCCAGTCCGACATCATCATGTTCGCGGCATTCATGCGCCTGATAGGGCCCGCAATCCCGGCGTCGTCGACAGCCGTCGCGCAGGCCCCGTCGTCAACGACCACCGTCGCGTCGGCAGCCGCGAATGTACCAAGCGTCTTGCCGTCCGCTGCCGGTTCAACCACCGGCTCGGCGACATCCACGGCTTCGACGTCATCGACCGCCACCGTCGCGCGAGGACGGCAGGTCTTCAGCAATGTCGGCTGTGCGGCCTGCCATACCGTCAGCCTGACCACGGGTCGGTCATCCATTACGGGTCAGAGCAATGTCACGTTCCAACCCTTCAGCGACTTCGCCCTGCACGACATGGGCGATGGTCTTGCCGACCGGGTTGCGCAGGGGCTCGCCAATGGCCGCGAGTTCCGTACGGCTCCATTGTGGGGCGTCGGTCAGCGCATCTTCTTCCTGCACGACGGCCGCACCAACGACCTCGTCGAGGCGATCCAGCAGCACGCGAGCCGCGGATCGGAAGCCAACGAGGTGATCCAGAACTACAATCTGCTTTCGACGGACGACAAGCAGTCGCTGGTGAACTTCCTGCGTTCACTCTGAGCGTACCTCGTCGCCATGCGACGGCTGTTGCATCTGGGCGTGTTGGCCGGTCTCGCGGTTACCTGTCTCGTGGGATGGCTGGCTTGGCGTTACGGCGCCGCGGTCTTACCGTTCGGCGCCGTAACGTCACACATGGCAAATCCTGAGGACGGCAAGGTCACGAACGGAGCCTACACGAGCAGATATTTCGATCTGTCCTTTCCCTTGCCGCAAGGGTGGACCGAAGGGGAGGTCGGTCCTGATCCCTCTCATTCGGGCTATTACGTGCTCAGCTCGTTCATCCCGAAGAGCGAGCTCATCGGAACGATTCTCATTGTTGCACAAGACATGTTCTTCGCCGCAAAGCCGGCCAGCGACGCCGCGTCGGCCGCCAACGATTTCCGCCATGCCATCTCCCAAGTCGAGGGCATGACGATCGACCGCGAACCACTGGAGGTGAGGATCGCGGACCGCACCGTGCATCGGGTCGATTTCAGCGGCGTGGGACTCTATCGGGCCATGTTCGTGGCGGAGATCCGCTGTCACCTGGTGAGCTTCAATCTGACCGCCCGCCATCCCGAGGTGCTGGAAGGCATGACGCGGAGCCTCGATCGTCTGTCCTTCGCCGGCGGCAAGGGGACTCCCGCGCCGGCTCCGCGCTGCATGAAGGACTATGTGGTCGCGGAAAACCTGTTGTCGAAGGTCGAGCCCGTGATCCCCGGCTCGCTCGCCACGCCAATCCCGGTGCGGGTCATCATCGGCACGGACGGCAGCGTCAAGCACGTCCACGTAATCCGCGCGACCGCAGAGCAGCGGAAAAGCATCGAAGGCGCGTTGCGCCAGTGGAAATTGCGGCCCTACGAAGTTGCGGGACGCGCGGTCGATGTAGAAACGGGTTTGACGTTTCGGCTCAGGAAGTGAGGAACTCCAGGGCAAAGGGCGGGCCGCTCACTTATGACGAGCGGCCCGCGATGGGTAACGTTCCCCCGGCCTAGCTGCCTTGGAGAGTACGCGCACCTCGTCGCCCGCGCGTTCCGCAACAGCGCGGCGCGCGGCGACACGCCCCGTTGCGACATTCGCGTCTTCACTTGTCAAACAGCCCATCTCGTTCCCGCGGCGCGATTGCGCCCGGGTCTTGAAATTGAATCCCGCACCACGAGGGGTGGGCGGAGCGCCGACAGGCGCCCGGGTGCAGCGGCACCCGGTTGGGCATGCAATAACGCTGCACGCCCGGGCGCTTGCGAACGCCCTGCGCCCATGGCGCGACGTAAGACGCGCGTGAACGCGCTTATGTCGCGGAGGGAACGCGCGCCTCTCGGCGCTCCACCGTGGCGGTTTTCGGCTCCGGTTCCGCGCTTCCGTCTGCGGCATTTCCTCCGCAGCTCGTGCAGCGACGCTCCTCGCGGTCGGGTCATAATGCCCGCCGGGCGGTGTCCCGTGACCTCCCGAGCCTGCGGTTACGAGCCGCAGCCGCAGGACGCCACACCTCGCTCCGCCTATGGACCGTCTCCGGAAGACGCCCCTCGATGAGCAAGGCCAAGCGAATCCTTATCTCCGATGTCAGTTCGTAGTCAACAAATATATACGTATTGTAGCCGATACTTTCGACCTGCAGCGCCAGCGGAGGAGGGGACACGGCTGGGCTCGGCTTGCTGACCTTCCTCGGACGCTATTTCTGCACGCGAAAAATGAAACTGCCTTCCGAGTGATGTTTATCGATTGACTGCACCCCCCATTTCACATTGTACGTCCCGGGGGATAGAGGCTTGAGCGTGACACGAACGACGCGGCCGTTGGCGTCGAGGCGACTGTCGTTCTCATCGACGCGCAGGCCGTTCTCATCTTCGACGAGGATCGTGCCTCCTGCGGCCTGTATCCGTTCACTGAAGAAAATCGCCACTTCGCGTGGTGCACTTGAAACGGTGACATTCGCCGAGGGGCTCGACCGCACGACAAGGGCATGCGGAAATGCCGAGGGCGTGCTGAGCAGCATGAACGCGCTCATGACGAAGGGAGCGGTTCCTCGCGAGGTGATCATGAGCACGGCCCCGTACGTGACCGAACCGAACGACGGCATCGATCTCATTGTGGTAATGTCGCCCTTGTATCACGGGCGATCGGCTACGCACCATGACTGAGGGCAGGGCCGGACCATGTCCATCGCAGTGTTCTCGAGGTCACAGGCGCTCCATCTGAACGACAAACATCAGCGTCTTGCGAGGGCCGCAAGTCGGCCAATCTCTCTGCTTGTCCTCGGCTTGCTCCTCTGTTCGAGCGCGAGTTCCAAAGCGCAAACGCCCAATCAGAATGAGCTCGATCCTGCACCGCTCGTCGTTGAGCTCACGGCAATGGTGGCGCAGCATGGGTGGGTCGCAAACTTAGGCCGCATGTGCCCTGCCATGCGGATTGGCGGCGAGACAGATTGCAGATTCAAACAGATCTCGGTAAGCGCGAGCCCTCCCGGTACAATAGACAACCATGGAATTAACGTTCAGCTACCAAGTCCCGACAGAGAATCGGCAATCGTTATTTTTCATCTCGGGACACTCGTTGGAAATTTCTTCGTCCTGTCCCGAGCCGGCGAGCTCAAATCAGCATTTTATCGCGCGAGAGGTCTCGATTACACGGAAGTTTCCATCGAGGAGGCTCGGCCTGCGTTTGATCGCCGACATCTGCCGAGGATCGACGGGGTGTTGCCATGGTTCGAATGTCGATGTTGAAGTCGTATTCGTTGATGACGAATGCCCTTCGGCGGTTGGACGTTGGTGCAACGGTCGCCAGCGCCAGTTGGCCTGACCGGAGCCTTGCGCGGGAAATCGGCGGCGATGATCAGGCGTGGCCAAGCCCGCGATGAACAGAGCTGCCGAAAGGATTGTTCTGACTGCAATGCTCATTGTGTCGCTGATGCGGTCCGCGGTGTGACCGGGAGCGACTGGCCTGGACGCGCCCACCCTCACAACTTTCGACCGACATTCCCCAAACGCCATGGCTCCCAAAACGCAAGGCATTCCAAGCATTAAGGATGCCCCGCCGCCCGCGCACTAGCAACGGGAACCACGGACATGTCGGAGGAACGGATGGCCGATTTCCGGCGGGTGTAGTGAAATTGGTACAATCAGCGAGAACGGGAGGTGCTCCGAACTCGCGGCGCCCGATCTCGGCACCTTCATATGGTCGTCATTTTTCCCCAGCGCCACCGCGGTATTGAAGTCCGCAATATTGACAGGGGGGCCACCGTTCCGTCATCTACCGGGATGGCCAAAGCCGCAAGAGAGCCGGTTCCGCGCGATCTTTTCCGAACGGCGCTTCGCCGGGCGATCGCGGTTGTTTCGGCCGTGGCATTTCTGGCGGTCGGGTTCGTTCACTTGGCTCAGCACGAAGGTCTGCTCGGTTCCACCGAGACGACTTGGCAATCTGTCGCGGCGCCCTCCGATGATGCTCCCGATTCCACCAAGCACGCGGCGCTCGGCGGCGAGCATTGCCATGGCTGTACGATGGTAGCGGCTGCCGTCACCGGCGAACAACTCTCGCCGCCGCGCATTCAGCCGGCGCATGAAGCTCCCGCGCCGGCGGCCTTCCGGCCGCATCCTCCCGCTACGGATTCGCCCCCTCCGAAATTTCTGATCTGAACCGGTTATTCGTGGCGCCTGGGCTCCGCCTCGGCGCTTCCGACTGCCTCTTGTTCAGGTCGTTGGCATGTCGTGTCCGTATGTGGTGCCGTGGGCGTTTGCGTTCGCAATCGTTTTGGCCGTTCCGGTCGAGTCGTCGGCGGAATCGACGCGCGCACTCACGCTGACCCGGGCATTGCAGCGTGCCGTCGCGGCGAATCCGAAGCTTGCCGTCGCCACCCGGGACATCGGCATCGCGGCCGGCAAGCGAATACAGGCCGGCGCGATCCCAAATCCCGAAATATCCTTCGAGCTCGACGATGCTTTCGGGACCGGCGACTTCCGCGGGCTGCGTTCCGCCGAAACGACCCTTGCGATCAGTCAATTGTTCGAGCTCGGCGGCAAGCGCGATGCGCGCATCGCCGCGGGCTCGGCCGAGGTCGAGAGCGCGCGTTGGCAGCGGGAGGCCGTTCGGCTCGAGATTCTGTCCGACACGGCCGTGGCCTTCTTCGAGGTGCTTGCCGGACAGCGCAAGGCGCAGATTTTCGACGCACAGATCGTCTCGCTCGATAAGCTGACGCCGCTGCTGCAGCGGCGCGTCGATGCCGGCGCCTCATCGCCGGCGGAAATCGCGCGCGCCCACCTCGCAGCCGATCTCGTGCGCGCCGAGCGCGAACGCGCGCGTACAGCGCTCGCGATCGCCCGGCGCGAGCTCGCTATACTCATGGGCGCCAGCGTCGTGGATTTCGCGCATGTGGTGGGCGACCTCGCTCAGGTCGGCCGGCCGGCAGCGTTCCAGACCGTGTTGCGCGGGATCGACGGCAATCCGCAACTGATCCGATGGACGGCGATCCGCGCGCAAAAGGACGCGGAGCTTCTGTCTGCGCGGCTCAAGCCGATTCCGGACCTCAGGGTCGAGCTGGGATGGAAGCACATCCGGGAGACGACCGACGAGGCCGCAAAGCGCGACAATGCGGTGAAGCTGCAAGCCTCCATTCCGATCCCCGTATGGGATCAGAATCTCGGCAACATCACCGCGGCGCTCGAAGACAGAGCGAAGGTCGAAGCCGAACGGGCCGCGAGCAGGGCCGCGCTCGTTCTCACGCTGGCCAAGGCCTACGACACGCTCACGGGAGCATCGCGCGAGATCGAGATGCTGCGCGCTTCCGCCCTGCCGAACGCGCAGAGGGCAGTGGCGGGGATCGAGAGCGGATACAGCCAGGGACGGTTCACCCTGCTCGAAGTGCTCGACGTGCAAAGCGCGGCCACGCAAGCCCATCTGCGCGAGCTCGAGGCCTTGGCGCTTTTCCATACGTCCGTTGCGACGATCGAGGGCCTGACCGGCACGCGGCTCGGCCTCGCGCGCGAGAGAGGCAGATGATGCGCTTTGTTCGGAATGCCGCTCTCTTCATCTTGGCCATCGTCCTGGTCGCGGGCGCTGCGCTCTATCTGCAAGCGCCGTCCGGAGGAAAGGCTCCGTCCGGCGACCCGCACGGCCATGGCAAAAACCATCACCATGCGGCCGAGGGGACCGTCGAGCTGAGCGACGCGAAAGTGGCCGCGGCGGGCATCGAACTGGAAAAGGCCGGACCCGGCGTGGTGCACGACAGCCTGTTCCTCAACGGCATCCTGCAGCCCAACCAGGAGACCCTCGTCCAGGTGACGCCGCGCTTCCCCGGCGTCGCGAGAGAAATCCTCAAGCGGGTCGGCGACCAGGTCGAGAAGGGCGACCTGCTGGCGAAGATCGAAAGCAATCAAAGCCTCACCGTGTACGAGCTGCAGGCGCCGCTCGCCGGCACCGTCATCGACCGGCAGATCGCGCTGGGCGAGCACGTGGGGGAGCAGAAGCCCGCCTTCACCATCGCCGACCTGTCGAGCGTCTGGGTCGACTTCTCGGTCTATCGACGCGACTTGAACCGCGTGAAGGTCGGCAACATCGTGAAGATCGACGCGGAGGACGGCGGGCCCGCGATCGAGGCCAAGATCTCCTACATCTCGCCGGTGGGCAACAGCGATACCCAGAGCGGCCTCGCGCGCGCGGTCGTCGGCAACGAGAACCTGCGGCTGCGCCCGGGATTGTTCGTCACCGGCCGGCTGCTGCTGGCGGAAAAGCCCGTCAGCATCGCCGTCAAAATCGAGTGCGCTTCAGACGCTACGAGAATCGAACGGTGGTATTCGTGCGCAGCGGCGAGAAGTTCGAGGCGCGCGACGTGGAGGTCGGCGAGCGCGATGCCGAGCATGTCGAGATCACTGTTCGGCTTGCTCGAAGGCGACGTCTACGCCGCCAAGAACAGCTTCGTCGTCAAGGCGGAGCTCGCCAAGGGGACGGCTGCCCATGATCACTGACGGCGTGTCCCCATGATCGACGGCATCCTCGCCTTCTCGATTCGCCAGCGCTGGCTGGTCATGATCGCCGTGCTCGCGTTCGCGGGCCTGGGCGCCTGGAACTTCACGCGGCTGCCGATCGACGCGGTTCCCGACATCACCAACGTGCAGGTGCAGATCAATTCCACGGCGGCGGGCTATTCGCCGCTGGAGGTCGAGCAGCGCATCACCTTTCCCATCGAGACCGCGATGGGCGGGCTGCCGCATCTCGACTATACGCGGTCGCTGTCGCGTTATGGGCTCAGCCAGGTGACGGTCGTCTTCAAGGACGGGACCGACATCTATTTCGCGCGCCAGCTCGTGAACGAGCGCATCCAGGAGGTCAAGGATCAACTGCCCACGGGCATCAAGACCGCAATGGGGCCGATCTCGACCGGTCTCGGTGAAATCTACATGTTCACGGTCGAGGCCAAGCCCGGCGCGCGCAATGCCAAGGGCGAGCCATATACCTCCACCGATTTCCGGACGATCCAGGACTGGATCGTCAAGCCGCAGCTGCGCACGGTTCCCGGCGTGGTGGAGGTGAACTCGATCGGCGGCTACGAGAAGCAGTTTCACGTGCTGCCGAATCCGACCCGCTTGATGGCGCACAAGCTGTCTTTCCGCGACGTGATGACGGCGCTTGCCGCGAACAATGCCAATGTCGGCGCGGGATATATCGAACGAAACGGCGAGCAGTACCTGGTCCGCACGCCCGGACAGGTGGCGAATACCGAAGAGATCCTGGACATCGTGATCGGCTCGCGCGGCGGCGTACCCGTGCGGGTCCGCGACGTGGCGGAGGTGCGCGAGGGCCAGGAGCTTCGCACCGGCGCGGCGACGCTCGACGGCCAGGAGACCGTGGTCGGCACCGCCATGCTGCTGATCGGCGAGAACAGCCGCACGGTGGCGCAACGCGTCGCAGCAAGGCTTCAGGATATCGCGCGCTCGCTACCGGACGGGGTCGTGGCGCGGACCGTCTATGATCGCACATTTCTCGTCGAAGCGACGATCGCGACCGTGCAGAAGAACCTGCTCGAAGGCGCGCTGCTGGTCATCGTGATCCTGTTCCTGTTCCTCGGCAACATTCGCGCCGCCGTCGCCACCGCCTGCATCATTCCCCTGTCGATGCTGCTCACCATGACCGGCATGGTCGAGTACAAGGTCAGCGCCAACCTGATGAGCCTCGGCGCCATCGACTTCGGCATCATCATCGACGGCGCCGTGATCATCGTCGAGAACTGCCTGGCCTTGCTGGCCTTGGAGCAGCACCGTCGCGGTCGCCTGCTGACACAGCCTGAACGGTTCGAGGCCATTCTCGCAGGCGCGCGCGAGGTCGTCCGCCCGGCTCTGTTCGGCATGCTGATCATCGCGGTCGTCTATCTGCCGATCCTCACGCTGACCGGCGTGGAGGGAAAGATGTTCACGCCGATGGCGATCACGGTGCTGATGGTGCTCGCGTCGGCGGCGCTGCTGTCGATCACCTTCCTGCCGGCGGCCATTGCGATCCTGGTGACGGGCCGCGTCTCCGAGCACGAGAATCTGCTCATGCGGCTGGCGCGTCGTGCCTACATCCCGCTCCTCGACATCTCCATTCGCGCCCGCGGCCTGGCCGTTACCGCTGCCGTGGCGCTCGTCGTCGTCACGGCGATCGTTGCATCGCGCATGGGCACGGAATTCATCCCGAGCCTCGACGAGGGCGATATCGCCATGCATGCCATGCGCATTCCCGGCACGAGCCTGAGCCAAGCCGTGGACATGCAAGGCGCGCTCGAAAAGGCCATCAAGGAGTTTCCGGAAGTAAAGGAGGTCTTTGCCAAGATCGGGACCGCCGAGGTTGCCACCGATCCGATGCCGCCGAACGTCGCGGACAACTTCATCATGCTGAAGCCGCGCGCCGAATGGCCGGATCCCAGGCGATCCAAGGCCGATCTGGCTGCGGCAATCGAGCGGCGCGTCGAGGAGATTCCCGGCAATGCCTACGAATTCACCCAGCCGATCCAGATGCGTTTCAACGAGCTGATCTCCGGCGTGCGCAGCGACGTCGGCAGTCAAGATCTTCGGCGACGATCTCGACACGCTGCTCGCGGTCGCGGGCCAGGTGCAGACGGTCCTGCAGACGATACCGGGCGCCGCCGACGTCAAGACCGAGCAGGTCACCGGGCTGCCGATGCTGACGGTGAAGCTCAACCGCTCGGCGCTCGCGCGCTACGGCGTCACCGTGGCGGACGTTCAGGAGATCGTCGAAATTGCGGTCGGCGGAAAGGATGCCGGTCATGTGTTCGAGGGCGACCGGCGCTTCGATATCGTTGTCCGCCTGCCCGAGCATCTGCGGATCGACATCGAGGCCATCAAGACGCTGCCGATACCGGTGCCCGATACCCAGGCGCAAGCACAGGCCTCGACCGTGCGCGCGATGTGGGCCAATTCGCCGCTGGCGCAGGTGCGCTACGTGCCGCTCTCGGCGGTGGCACAGATCGACATCGCGCCGGGCCCCAACCAGATCAGCCGGGAGAACGGCAAGCGGCGCATCGTGGTGAGCGCGAACGTGCGCGGGCGCGACCTCGGCTCGTTCGTGGCGGAGGCGCAGCAGAAGATTGCCGCGCAGGTCAAGCTGCCGGCGGGCTACTGGATCGGGTGGGGCGGCCAGTTCGAGCAATTGGCATCCGCTGCGCAGCGGCTCGCGATCGTGGTGCCGATCGCGCTGCTGCTGATCTTCCTGCTGTTGTTCATGAGCCTCGGCTCGGCGCGTCGATTCCATGCTGGTGTTCAGCGGCGTGCCGCTCGCGCTGACCGGAGGCATCGCGGCGCTGCTGCTGCGCGACATTCCGCTCTCGATCAGCGCAGGGGTGGGCTTCATCACGCTGTCCGGCGTGGCCGTGCTCAACGGGCTCATCATCATCGCCGCCATCCAGGGCTTGCGCGAGCAAGGCCGCCCCGTGATCGAGGCCGTGCGCGAGGGCTCGCTGATGCGTCTGCGCGCGGTGCTGATGACGTCGCTGGTCGCGCCGCTCGGCTTCGTCCCGATGGCGATCGCCACCGGTCCCGGCGCGGAGGTCCAGCGTCCGCTGGCGACCGTCGTGATCGGCGGGATCATTTCCTCCGCCGTGCTGACGCTGTTCGTGCTGCCGGCGCTCTACGTGCTGTTCCGTCGCGACACCAGCGACGTCGTGCCGACCGAAACTGCCGCAACCCTCACCGCAAGGAGATCGTCCATGAAGTTTGTGCTTGCTTTCATCGCCAGCCTCGCATTCGCCGGGCAGGCCGTTGCGCAACACGCGCACGGCGCGCAAAAAGGTCCGAACGGCGGGCCGATGGAGGACGTTGCGGGCGTGCACGCGGAGCTGGTGACCGCGGGCAATACGATCACCATCAACGTGTTCGATGAGAGCAACAAGCCGCTCGCCACCAAGGGCTATTCGGGGGCGGCGCTCGTGGTCCGCGGGTCCGAGCGCGAGACGGTCACGCTGGCGCCCTCCGGCGAAAGCGCCCTGAAGGGAGACGCAAAGAAACCGGCCGCCGGCGCCGCCATTACCGTCACGCTGAAGACGGCAGCAGGCAAGTCCGGGCAGGTGAGATTCAAGCCATAAGGGTCGATGAGAAGCGTCTCGATCAGCACCAAAGACAAGAGCGAGACGAAATGGAGCAACAGTCAACCGCTCCCGCCGATCAACCGGGGAGGGGACCGGTCACGACCGGCAGCCCAGCGGCTCGCCACTCCGGAAGGCCATCTTCCAGTCGGTGGATCGTGAAGCCCCGCGCGCGAAGCGCAGCGACCGCCTCGTAGGAAAGGACGCAGTACGGGCCGCGGCAGTAGGCGACGATCTCGTGCCTGGGATCGAGCTCGGCGAGCCGCGCTTCGAGCTCGCGCAATGGGATGTTCACTGCGCCAGGTAAATGGCCCAACGCAAATTCGTCCGCGGGCCGGACATCGAGGACCGTCACCGTGCCCGCACGCGACCGTTTCAAAAGCTCTTCGCGAGAGACCGGCTCCAGGCTATCGCGCTCATTGAAATAGCTGCGGACCGTGCGCTCGACCTCGGCCACATTCCGCTCGGCAATCCGGCGCAGCGCCGCCAGCAAATCGAGAACGGCGTCGTCGGCGAGGCGGTAATAGACGAATTTGCCGTCGCGCCTGTTCGCCACCATGCCAACGCGCCGCATCTGCTGCAGATGCTGCGAGGCGTTGGCCGATCGACAAGCCGGTCCGCTGCGCCAGGATTTCGACGCTGCGCTCGCCCTGAGCGAGTTGCTCCAACAGCTCGAGTCGATGGGCGTGCCCCAGCGTTTTCGCGACCGCCGCGAACTGGGTGAACAGCGCGAGTTTTGGACTGCTGCTTGACATGGTCGTATGAACAATCTTATATCATTCAATAGAACGATTGAATATTATGTATTTCAATCGTTTGGTCAAGTGCCAAGGCGGCTTCAAGGCCATGCGCGACCTGTTCGCGTATGAACCCTACATTCGGCTGGGCGCTTTCGGCGGCGTGTTCGTCGTCATGGCGATCTGGGAATTCATCGGGCCGCGACGGAAGCACGCGATCGGACGCGGCGTGCGCTGGCCCAACAACCTCGGACTGGTGGTGGTCGAACACGCTCGTTGTTCGCCTCGTATTTCCGACCACCGCCGTCGGGCTCGCCTTCGTTGCCGAGGCGCAAGGATGGGGACTGTTCAATACGATAGCGGTTCCGGCTTGGATCGCCGTCGTGACCTCGGTCGTCGTCCTCGACCTCGCGATCTATCTCCAGCATGTCCTTTTCCATGCCGTGCCGGCGCTGTGGCGGCTGCACCGCATGCATCACGCCGACCTCGAATTCGACGTGACGCACCGGGCTGCGTTTCCACCCGATCGAGATCTTGCTGTCGATGCTCATCAAGTTCACCGTCGTCGTCGCGCTCGGGGCGCCGGCGCTGGCTGTCCTGATCTTCGAGGTGTTGCTGAACGCGACCTCCATGTTCAATCATGGCAACGTCCGCATCCCGCGCGGGCCTCGATCGCGTCGCTGCGCTGGATCGTCGTCACGCCGGACATGCATCGCGTCCATCACTCGATCCTGTCGCGCGAGACCAACAGCAATTTCGGTTTCAACCTGCCTTGGTGGGACCGCATGTTCGGCACCTACCGCGCCCAGCCCGCGGCCGGGCATGACGCCATGACGATCGGCATCGAGCAGTTCCGCGACCCGCGCGAGCTCAGGTTCGATCGAATGCTGCTCCAGCCGTTTCGCGGCGAGGCCGGCCGCTATCCGCTCGGACGGCGGGAGCAGGAGCAATGAGCATGCGCCGTGCCTGGCCCCGCCTTGCGCTCGCGCTGTTGCTCGCCGCAGCAGCGGCGTGGGCCGCCGTTCACCGCGAGCAGATCAATCTGACGGCGCTCGATACCTGGCTCGGCTCGCTCGGCATGTGGGCGCCGATCGGCTACGTGACGATCTACGCTGTCGCCACCGTGGCCTTCGTCCCTGGCGCGATCTTCGGCCTGGCGGGCGGGGCCTTGTTCGGGCCGTTCTGGGGCAGCCTCTGGAACCTCACGGGCGCCACACTCGGTGCGACTCTTGCGTTCCTGGTCGCGCGCTACATCGCGGGAGACTGGGTCGCGCGCAAGGCGGGCGGGCGCCTCCAGCGACTGGTCGATGGTGTTGACGCGGAAGGCTGGCGTTTCGTCGCCTTCGTGCGCCTGGTGCCGCTGTTTCCTTTCAACCTCTCGAACTATGTGCTGGGGCTCACGCGCATCCCGCTCCATCACTACGTCATCGCCTCTTTCGTGTGCATGGCGCCAGGAACGGCGGCCTACACTTGGCTCGGGTACGTTGGACGGGGGGCCCTGACCGGCGAGGCGGACGTGGTGCGCTACGGGCTGCTTGCGCTTGCTCTGCTCGCGGCGATTGCCTTGCTGCCGCGGCTCGTCGGGCGCATGCGCGGGTCGCCCGCATGGATCGAGGCAAACGAGCTCAAGCGCCGGCTCGACGACGGCGAAGCCGTGACCGTGGTCAACGTCCGGCGACCTGACGAATTCATGGGGCCGCTCGGCCACATCGCGACCGCGCGCAACATTCCTGTTGCCGACCTCGAGCAGCGGATCGCCGAACTGGCGGGACTCGAACAAGCGCCCGTCGTGCTCGTCTGCCGGACCGACAAGCGCTCGGCAACCGCCGCACGGGCCTTGCGTGCAGCCGGCTTTACGCAGGTCAGTGTCCTGCGCCGCGGGATGGAGCAGTGGAACGAGACCAGCCTGCCGGTGGAAGGCCGCACCGTCGACGCAACCGCATAAAGGACGCCGATCATGAAGGCGCTGTTCATCGTCAACGATCCGCCTTACGGCACGGAACGGGTCTACAATGCGCTGAGACTTGCTCACGCACTGCTGAAGAAAGAGCCGCAAACGGAGGTTACTGTCTTTCTCATGGCGGACGCGGTAGTTGGCGCCAAGGCAGGCCAGAAGACGCCGGACGGCTACTACAACGTCGAGCGAATGCTCAAACGCGTGCTGGCCGGCAACGGCAAGCTGCTCTTGTGCGGCACCTGTATGGATGCGCGTGGTCTTGACGACGCTGCCCTCATGGCGGGAGCGCGCCGCAGCACGATGGACGAGTTGGCGGCAGCTACGGCAGAGGCGGACAAGGTTCTGGTGTTCTGACCATGCGGCGCAGCTATCTCGACTGCAACGCAAGCAGGCGTTGTTGGCGAAGTTCATACGTTGCGGACGCGCTACGGTTGGCACGCTGACAACCGAGGCGACTCCATTCATGAGCGGCAATATTCCCGTCCTGGAGCCGGACGGCGATATGCTCACGACGATGACGTCCGCTCGGGCGAACCCCCATACCCATGAACATTCGCACGACGCCATTGCGCATTCGCACCCGCATACGCAGATATGCAGCACAGACACTGATGGTTGTCCCTTTCTCGCTGCGGGGTGATGCGTCGTGTATTGAAGGCCGCCCTTGAGGACCCGAACAGCCATTTTTTTGCCGACACTTCATTCCTCATCGCTGCGGCATCATCCCTGACCCCGCACGCTGCGGCGCATCGGCGGCGCCCTAGCTAGCCTTCAGGTACACCCGCTTGGCGAAGACCCTCAATGTAGAGAGCGATCTGGCTTGGATTCTTCACATAGAAAAGGCGCCGTTGGGCAAGTTTGCAGGTGAAGCCTGGATTGATCTTCCGAAGCTCGGTGAGGGCCACCTCCAACTCATCCGAGCGTTGCAAATGCCCCAATGCAGCGACCCGGTGTGAAAAGCCCCAGTAATGGCAATTTGGAACATGAGTAGCCTGGCGTGCCCAATCTTCCGCCAACTCAAACTCTCGCGCAAACAAATGTGCGAGCGCTCTGTATGAATAGAATGCCCAGCGCAGCGGATCGTGAGGACTGAGGTCGATCGCCCGTTGGAAATAAGGAATGGCTTCGCTGATGCGGCCTTCGTAGGCCAGTGAGTCACCAAGGCCGCAATAAACTACGGCGAGGTTCGGATTTAGCTTGGCGGCTATCTCCAGTTCGTCGAGTGCCTCGCTGTAAGATTTGTGCGCGAGCAGGGCCCGTCCGTACATGAAGCGAATCAATGCGTCGCGGTCATCGAGTTCTGCCCCCTTCTTTGCGATTGCAATCGCGTCGTTGAGCAACGCATCGTCGGGCTCAGCATCGAAATAGATCATACTAAGAACGATCGAATACGAGAGAAATCCATACGCCTCGGCCAAGGCAGGATCGAGGTCGATAGCGCGACGGAACAGCCGTTGCGCTTCGCGGTTATCATCCGCTGTCGATTTGTAGAAGTGCTTGGTGCCAAGGCGAAAGAAGTCCCATGCGTCGAATGTCTGCGGAGGCTTCCGATCCACGCGAGTTCGTTCCGCGTTCCCGACCTCGGGCTCCAGCCGGGCAGCAATGGTGGCCGTGATCTCGTCCTGCACCTCGAATATTTCCTGAAGCTCACGGTCGTACCGTTCCGCCCAAATGTGTTGTCCGCCTGCTGTCTCCACGAGTTGTACCGTAACGCGGACACGTTGCCCGATCCGGCGGACACTGCCCTGGACAATGTAGTTTGCACCGAGATCAGGCCCGATCCGGTGCACGTCGCCGTCGTGCCCCTTGAAAGCAAATGTCGCGTTACGGGCGATTATGAGGAGCGAGCGGTGCTTGGAGAGCGCCGTGATGATGTCTTCGGTGATGCCATCCGAAAAATATTCCTGTCCCGGGTCGTCGCTGAGATTGACGAAGGGAAGAACTGCGATGCACGGCTTGCCGCGTGTCTCGGGCGGCGGCGAAAGGGCGCTCGGCGGACGGCGCCCAGGTTCAAGAAAACCTGTCGCTTCCTGCACCTCACCAACAAAACGGAAGCCTTTGCGCGCAAAGGTGCGGATAAAGCGCTGCTGCTCGCCGCTGTCGCCCACGGCCTTCCGGGCCGCGTTGATGCGGCTGGTCAGGGTTGAATCCGAGACAATCCGCCCATCCCATACCGCCGCGATCAGGTCGTCCTTGGTCACCACCCGGTCCCTGTTCTGCACCAGGTGGAGCAGCACATCGAAGACCTGCGGTTCAAGCGCGATCTGCTCGGAGCCTCGCCTGAGCTCTCGCCGTCCGCCGTCAAGGACATAGTCGCCAAAAGCAAGCTGCACGCAGGGTTCCTCAAGGAACGCAAGTCGTTCTCGTGCAATATCAAGCACATCTCAAGCGCAAATCAAGCGTCTCTCCAAGTTTTCCGTACCATGCTTCGGTATCCTGCGCTCATAGCGATTGCGTGACCGGCACCAAACGGAGGAAACCATGTCGCACGCCCCTGAAATCCGCCGCCTCAAGAACCGCGCCATTGATATCGACGCTTGCCGCACGCAGGCGGTCGCGCTCCGCCGCGCGGCGATACGGGACGTCTTCAAACTGAAGGCGACCTTCAGAGTCGCCGTGAGCATCACCGCAATCGGGCTCGCCGTCGCGGCTGCCGCTTCAACGCCCGAGGCTCTGGCCCAGGCCGGTGATGGGCACAGGATCGTTGCCGCGAACGAGATCAAGTGGTCACCCGCTCCGCCCTCGATACCTCCGGGAGCGCAGGCGGCCGTTCTGTACGGAGATCCGAGTAAGGACGGTATGTTTGCGCTTCGGCTCAGGCTCCCGAAGGGCTACGCGCTCGCTCCGCATACGCACCCAAAACCGGAAATCGTCACCGTCATTTCCGGAACGTTCCGGCTGGGCATGGGAGAGACCGCCGAGCGAAGCAAGGCCCAGCCACTGGGCGCAGGCAGTTTCTTTGCGCTTCACCCGGGCATGGCCCACTTTGCCTTCGCTGATGAGGATACGGTCATCCAGCTCAACAGCACCGGGCCGTGGACGCTCACTTACGTCAATCCTAATGACGATCCCCGGAAGAAGACGCAATAACGCGGGAGAGCGCGAGGGCAGCTTCGGCGACTAGCCGAAGTGCTCGGTCGCAGCTCAGTGCTCAGGCGGCAGCGTCCACGGTCCGCCATCAGCAAATTTTGACATTCGAATCCCGCTTCACGCCCGTCGCCATGGTCGGCAGTCGCCCGATGCGGTGAACCAGCCAGCTTCACAAGGAGATCCCGACTATGACCACGATCACCACGTTCGATCCGATGGAACTCGAATCCAAGGTAAAGGCGATGTACCGCAGTGTCGCCGAGAGCCCGCATGGAGAGTTCCACTTCGAGATGGGCCGCGCGATGGCCGAACGTCTCGGCTACGCGCCGGCAGACCTCGACCGCATTCCTGCCGAGGCGATCGATTCGTTTGCCGGCGTGGGCTACTACTTTCACCTCGCCGATCTCAAGGAGGGCGAGACTGTGGTCGATCTCGGCAGTGGGTCGGGAATGGACAGTTTCATCGCCACGTTGAAGGTGGGTGCGCGCGGAAAGGTCTTCGGCATCGACATGACCGACGAGCAGCGCGCGAAGGCCGAACGGCTGCGCGTTCGCGACGGCTTCATGACTGTGAAGTATCTGAAAGGCTACATCGAAGAGGTGCCGCTACCCGACAGCACCGCCGATGCCGTCATAAGCAACGGCGTGATCAACCTAGCCACGGACAAGACAAAGGTGTTCCGCGAAGCAGCCCGCCTGTTGAAGCCCGGCGGACGATTGGCGCTATCCGATATTGTTACGGAAGTGCAGCTGCCGGAAACTATCGTCTGCAATTCCACGTTATGGGCCGCCTGTATCGGCGGCGCCGCGCAGCAGGACAATTATCGGCAGATGATTGAGGCGGCGGGACTGCGGCTGATCAAGGTGCAAGATAATCCGCAATACCAATTCATCTCGGACAACGCCAAGGGCGCGAGCAAGAAGTTCGGCGTCAAGAGCGTTTCGCTGCTTGCGAGAAAAGCCTGATAGGATTGCCACGACTTGTGCTGGCGCTGCTGTTCTGCATCCGGAAGATCACCTGCTGTTCGTCGAACATGGGCTGGCTCTCGATCGGTCGATTGCGCGCTGGCAGGATTGGCTGACCCCTTGCTAAAAGCGCATTGGGGGCGGATGTCATCTCAACCGCAAGATCGACGATCTCATCTCCGCCGTGGAATTTCGCGAGAGCAACAGGCCGCTCGCCACGAAGGGCTACTCGGAGGCTGCGCTCGTGGTCCGCGGGTCCGAGCGCGAGACGGTCACGCTGGCACTCACCGGCGAAAGCGCCCTGAAGGCAGATGCAAAGAAACCGGCCGCCGGCGCCGCCATTACCGTCACGCTGAAGACGGCAGCAGGCAAGTCCGGGCAGGTTCGGTTCAAGCCGTAGGACCGATGGTAGCCCGGCGACGACCTAAGACTTCGAATGCGGCTCCCAGGGTCGTGCCGCAATGCTTGGAAGGGCGGCGCTTACAGTCGCAATCTGCCTCGGCGTGAGAGCGCTGGGGCACGCACAAACACCGAAGTTCGGGAGGAACGACGCTGGGAGCAGCACCGGCTACAACAAGATACCCAATGAGAAGGCACACCCGGCTTTCGATAGGGATGTTGCATATTGGATGAGGAATCTGGAAAGGCTGAAGCAGGGGCTTGGCGCCGAATGCTCGCGACAGAAATGAATGCGTTTGTCCGCACTATTTCTTCCTGTTCGGCTTCTTCGGCAAGAAATCATGCTCATACGACAGGTAGAAGAGTAAGCCATAGTCCGGCGCACTGCCCTTGGTAAGGTCGACCGGAACCGAAAAGCCCATGACGAACTGGGAGTCATCGCGGAAATTGACGGCGTAGCGGAAGCCCGGATTGAGCGTGAGTATGAAAGAGTGCTCGAGTGCGCC
>CAWFLQ010000010.1:0-531960 GCA_963816745.1 uncultured Alphaproteobacteria bacterium | reverse complement strand
AGCTCGTCGCCCATTGTCGTGCTCCAACACACGCCTTGGCGCGCGTTCATCACGACGCTCCAGCCTCCTGATGCAGCTCGCCGCCGCGCATCAAGCGCCGGGCGATGTCGGCTGTCTGCAGCGCAGCGCGTTCGGTCGGTGAATGGGCCGCAAGATAGCGGGCAACCGCGATGAGGATGTGCCGGCCGCTGTCGGTGTCGCCCCACGCTGTAAACTGCCGGACTCCCGCCTCCAGCATCTGATAGGCGTGGAAGCCTGCATCCTCGCGCAGCATCGCACGCGCGAGCGTGGCGATCAGCGCCTGCGGTGAATGGCCGAGCGTGAGATGCCGTGCCACCAGCCTTGCCGCGAGATCGACCTGTCGCTGCCGGTCGAAGGCGTCGAGCAAGGCGGCGCGGATCAGGTCGGCATCGGCGGGCAGGTCGTCGAGCGCGTCGCCGTCCTCGCCCGGGATGCGGGCCGGCGGCACATTGAGATAGCGGGCAAGGTAGAGCGCCATCGCTCCGTGCAGAACGCCGCGCACGCCGTGACGTGCCCCTCGGTGTCGGCGGTCCCGATCCGCTCGAGCATCTGGTGGACTGCGTTGGCGTAGGTGAAGACGTGGTGCGCCGTCTCCCAGTCGGAGTGCTCGTTGGCATTGCCGAAGCGCGCCACCCGGAGCGCCGCCGCGTAAGCGAGCGATCGGCCAAGATCCGCAGGAGCGGCGCCGGCGCGGATCGCCGCCTTGAGCGCGTCCACGATCCCGACCGGATCGTCGCCGAGCAGCTCGCGGGCGAGCGCCGCGTGGTCCGACCAGGATTGCACGCCGCGACCGGCAGCGAACAGTTCCGGCAGTTCGGCCGGCGCTTCCTCGCACAGCGCAACAAGATCGATGGGCTGGCGCCAGGCGGTCGATTCCTCGGCGCCACGGGCGGCCACCATCTGGCCGACGACAGTCGGCAGCAGAGCCGCCGCGTGCTCCCAGCCGATCAGGTCGAGGCACTCGAACGCCTTGTTGATGAAGTCGAGCGAATGTCCGCTGTCGGCGAACGCCCGCTCGGTCTCGGCCGCGAGCAGGGCATCGGCGAGCACGGCCGGCGAGACACCGGCCGCGATGGCCGTGAGCAGCGTGCGCTCGGCCGCCTCGCGATGGCGCACGTTTGTCCATCGCCGCAGCCAGCGCTTGAGCGCGGCCGGATCCGGCCGGCTTGCGAGCGGCGCACGTTCCCGCCGCGGCGCCTCGCCGTCGCAGTCCGCCGCCACGCGGCGCGCGCCGTGGAACAGGGCGAGGTAGGTTCCTCCTCCGGCAGCACGGGCAGGAGATTGGCGAGCGCCGTGAGGATCGTGAGACCCACGCCCCAGCCGTCGCGGTTCTGCGCCCCGAACAGCGCCACCTGCCGCACGATGTCGGCCATCGGCACGCCGGCCGCGAGCTCGCCATGCACGGCCTTGGCGATGACGAGGCCGAGGTCGTGTGCGAGGCCGTCCGCAAGCCGCCGATGCCAGTGCGCGGCCGGATCAGAATGACCGAAAGTCGTCTTCACCCATACGTCGCCATTGCGCACCTCCACCGGGCACGTCGGCACGTCGTCCGCCCAGAGGTCGAAGGTGCAGCCGCTTTCGAGATCGAAGCGGGCGTGGTGCCAATGACAGGTCAGGATGCCGTCCTCGATGCTGCCGCGCTCGAGTGGGAAGCCCATGTGCGGGCAACGGTTGTCGAGGGCGAAGACGCGCCCGCGGTCGTAGATGACGAGGATCGGACGATGGCTGCCGTGTACGACGAGCCGCCGCTTCGCCTTCAGCTCCTCGAGGCTCCCGGCGAGCGCGAATTCCTTGTTCGGCGCGTCCATGAGCACATCTCCCGCACGCGCCCCCCGATCCCTTTCAACATAGGCATTCGCTCGCGCGAACGCCCCGCGCCGCATTCATGGCGCCTGCTCATAAGTCCGTGCGGATTATAGCGGCTAGTCGCAACCGAGCCACGCTCTAAATACTGGATCAGACGCCAAGCGCCAGGAGACGTCATGATCACGCGCAGCGCAATCACCTTGAACAGATCGGCACTGAGCGTAAGTCTCGCCCTCGCCATGTCGCGTCATGGAAGCTTGACACTCGCATGCCGGACGGTGATGCAGATAGCGCGAGACATCCCGAAATCTGGCGTGACGCCATTACGTCGCAGGTAGTTCGTTGAAGCCGCAAACAGGGTTCACGCCGGTTCTTTGGTCGTCGTGTCTGGCGATGCTCGCGGTCGGCGCCAACAGCACGGCGATCATGGCCGCCTTGCCGGACATGCGGACCGAGCTTTCCCTCAGCTCCGCCGGCGTGGAGTGGGCGGTCAATGCCTATCTGGTCGTCTCCGCGGCCTTCATCGTGCTCGGTGGCCAGGCGGCGGATCGGTTCGGCGCGCGGCTGGCATCGATGGTCGGGTTGGCGCTGTTCGGCGTCGCGTCCTGCATCATTGCCACCGCCGACACGCAAACCGCGCTGCTCGCCGGACGCGCCTTGCAGGGCCTCGCGGCAGCGTTCGCGGTGCCCAGCACTCTGGCCGCGGTCGACATCAGCGCACCGCCGGAGCGCAGGGCAGCGGCGATCGGCGCGTGGACCGGGTTCCTGATGCTCGGCTTCAGCATCGGGCCGCTGGTCGGCGGCGCGCTCACTCACGTCACGGGCTGGCGCGTGATCTTCTGGCTCAACGTCCTGCTCATGCTGGCCGCCATTGCGGGTCTGGCCGCCGCGGGCGCGGTGACCGCGCGTGCTCACGATAAGCAAAGCCGGCGCGCGGACTGGATCGGCTTTGTCTTGCTGGCCACGCTGATGGTGTCGCTGGTCTTCGCTCTCCATGCAATGCCGCATGCGCGGGCGGCACCGCTCTCCGTTGTCGGCCCGTTCGTGCTGGCGGCGATCGCGTTCGTCCTGCTGCTGACCGTGGAGTCGCGCGCCGAGGCGCCGCTGGTCAACCTGAGCTTCTTCGCGCGGCGCGGGTTCGTCATGGGCGTGGTCATCGGCTCGCTGTCGATGTTCAGCATCATGAGCCTGCTGCTCTACTTCAACCTCTATGCGCAGAGCCGGGAAGGGCTCGGCCTCACGGCGCTTGAGGCTGGCGCCTCCCTGCTGCCGCTGAGCGTGGCACTGCTTGCGCTCGCCCTGTCGGCTTCCGCCGTGGCGGCGCGGGTCGGGTTGCGCAACGCGATGACGGGCGGCATGGCGCTGATCGCGATCGCCAGTGCCATCGTGGGCGCGGCGGCTGTCGGCGGCGGGATGGTCCTTCTCGCGATAGGGTTTCTCGTGATGGGCACCGGTCTGGCCGTGCCTTACGCCTTGGCACCGCGGCTGGCGCTGTCGGCGCTTTCGCGCGAGCATGCTGGACAGGGGTCGGGCATCGTCAACGCCTGCACCTTTCTCGGCGGCAGCGTCGGCGTTGCCGGTGGCGCCACCGCGTTCGCGCTCGGCGGATTCGTCGCCGTGCTGGCGATGATTGCGCTTGCCGGCGTCATCGGCGCTGCGCTGAGCCGCGGAATTTCAGAGACGGCCTAGGCGGCGGCGTGACCCCTTACTGATTTGTAACGTGCTCCTGCGGCGAAAGAGCGCTACCGACTGGTAACGGTGACAGCTCGTCGCAGTCAGATAAGGGCGGGAGTGCGATGATCACTCGTCGAACATTTGCTGAAGGCGTTTTGCTGCAACAGCCCTGACGCGCTCATCAGGTAAGTCACGCGCTTGGCGCAAAACGCTCGCTCCCGGCTCGGTAACCGGTGCCGGGAAAAAGGGCGTCATGCTGATGAACCGGATCGGGCCATCGTCAGCGGAGCTGTACATCGCCAATGCCGACGGGACCGGCGAGCGAAAATTCCTGCAGAGCTCCATCTTCGAGTACAACGCCCGCTTCTCCCCGGACGGAGAGAGTGTGCTGTTCACGTCGGAGCGCAATGGAGCGGGCCAGTCGGACGTCTTCCGCGCACGCTTGGACGGCACCGGCATCGAGCCCGTGATCACTGGCCCCGCGGTCGACGATGCGGCCGTGCTCTCGCCGGACGGCGCGCGTGTCGCCTTCGTGTTGACCCGAAATGGCTACCGCGCGAATATCTGGGTCCTCGACCTGGAGCGCGGCCAGATGCGCAACCTGACCGGCGCAGAGGACGTGCAGGGCGATCCCAGCGGCCCCAACTGTTTCTTCCGGCCCTCCTGGTCGCCGGACAACCAGTGGCTCGCCTTTTCTTCCGACCGTAACACCGACTGGCGCGGTCATGATGACGGCCAGGGTTGGGAGCACACGCAAGAGCTCAGCATTTATGTCATCCGCGCCGACGGCCAGGGTTTCCGGCGCATCGCTTCCAAACCAGGCTACTGCCTCGGCTCACCCAAATGGTCGCCCGACGGCAAACGCGTTGTTTTCTACGAAATGACCACAGAGGAAACCTGGGGCGCACGCCGGCCGAATCTGGTCGGCAAGGTCGTGTCGCAGATTGCCTCGGTCGACGTGGCAACGGGCGAGCGGGTCGAGCACACCTCGGGTCCGGGGCTCAAGGTGTTCCCCCAGTTCCTGAGCGCGCGGGACATCGCCTATCACCGCAAGGGCGGTCCGGACGAAGGACTTTATTATACGTCGGGCCGGCCCGGCTTCCGTGCCGCGCTTCGCTCGCCGACCTGGTCACCGGACGGCAAGACGGTGATCTACGAAAAGGTGGACTTCAAGCCGCGGCCGCAGAGCCAGCTGCTCTACAGCTGGGATCCGGACCGGGAATACCGCCACACGGACGTGTTCCCCGCATTGTCGCGGGACGGCAAGCTGGTCATCACCGAGAAGGCCCAGAACTCGTCCGTCGCGATCATGGACCCGGACGGGTCCAACCGACAGCGGATCTTCGAAGCCGCCAGCGCCGGACTGGACCCGGCGAAAGTTGCGCGCGGGATGGCCGGGGCTTTCGCTCCGAGCTGGTCGCCCGACGGTCAGTGGATCGCGTTCGGCCTCGGCGAGTGGTTCCAGGAGCGTCGCACCGGCAAGGCACGGATCATGCGCGTGCGCCGGGACGGCAGCGGCGTGGAAGCCCTCACGGACGGCACGGTGCATTCGGGCTTCCCGAGCTATTCGGCGGACGGCAAGCAGATCGTTTACCGCGCTTGGGGCGAGGACGATCTCGGCCTGCGCATCCTCAACCTCGACGATCGCACGACGCGTGTCCTCACCACCGGATACGACAACCTGCCCGGCTGGTCTCCCGACGGCAGCCGAATCCTGTTCACGCGTCGCGTGGATACGGTCAACTTCGACGTCTACACGATCCGGCCGGACGGCTCGGACCTTCTGCGGCTCACCACCAACCGAGCGACCGACGGTCACGCGGTCTGGACCGCAGACGGCAGGATCATGTGGAACAGCGGCATTTACGGCTTCCGCGACGAGGCGGCGCTCTACGACAACACCTTCCAGCAGTACGGCCAGATTTTCATCATGAACGCCGATGGCACCGGCAAACGCATGCTCACGGACAGTCGCTGGGAGGACTCGATGCCGCTCTATATCCCGGCGAAGTCCCTCTGATCATCCTATGTGGGCTGAGCCAACTCGCCCCGCGCTTCCATTCAAACGGACCGTGCCCTAAAATTTGGATCCCTGCGATCGGCTATTCCGAGAACCGGTTTCCCCGATGCCTGACGGCCCCCGAGCGAGGTCCGTAACCGAGACGATACGGCCGTTCCGCTGGCGCATCGCGTTCACCTATGCGCTCACCGTCATCGAGGACCTGCTGGAACTGTCCTATCCGTGGGCCACGGGGCTCGCGATCAACGGTTTGCTGGCGCAGGATTATCGGATGATCGCGCCTGTCATGATCGCGTGGGTGCTGCACACCGCGATCGGCTGCGGCCGGCAGATGTACGACACGCGCCTCTACACCGAGGTCTACAACACCATCGTGACCGATACGGTGCTGCGCCAGCGCCAGTCCGGGATCGAGCCGACGAAGGTGGCGGCGCGCTCGGCCATGTCGCGCGAGTTCGTGACGTTTTTCGAGAAGGACATGCCGGTCGTCCTCAACACGCTGGTGAGCATCGTCGGCTCCGCCGCCATCCTGTTCTACTACGACCTCGTGATCGGCGCGGTCGCCGCGCTGTTGTTCATCCCGGTCGCCATCATCAACCGCAAGTACATGCGGCGCTCCCTGATGCTCAACGAGGGGCTCAACAACCAGCTCGAGCACGAGGTCCAGGTGATCGAGGCGGCGCAGGAGGAAGCCGTCGCCCGCCATTTTGCCGAGGTGCGCGCCTGGCGCGTCAAGCTCTCCGACGCCGATGCCTTCAACTGGACTGCGATCGAGGGACTATCGATCCTGGTGTTCCTGCTGGTGCTGCTGCGCGTCACATATATGCCGAACGCCGACGTCGGCACCATCTTTGCGATCTTCGTCTATGTCTGGCGACTGATGGAAAAGCTCGACTTGATGCCGCAGATCGTCCAGCAGCTCATGCGCCTCAAGGACATCCGCCGCCGGATCGAGGCCGGGGCCTCGATCGAGGCGGTCGGCGAGGAGATCCAGCGCACCGACCCCGACAAGAGCGGGCCGCCCTGATGGGCATCCGGACCAGCCGAACTCACCGCACCGCGCCGTCTGCGCTGGGATCCTTAGAAAGCTTCAGTTCACTGGTTCGCTGATGCCGGCCGCTTGATCACGACGGTCCAGCGCTTGAGCACGAGAACCTAGTCTTCGGCGGGTTCAATCGTGATGTCCACGAAGCCCTTGCCGTCGAGGCGAGCTTCAAGATCAGTGCGAAGAGGTTGGTGCCGGTCCAACCAATTTTTTTCGTAAAGCCGGTAGTTGGGAAGATCAGCGATCTGGTCGGCGTCAAGTTCGTTCGCATAGATTTTGGTATTGCTGACGCGCTTGGCGATTTCGAGAAGGAGTGTGGCGCGAGGGATGACCTTGTAAGTCGTGCGTTCGGTCGAGACCACCGCCTTGGCCGTTGGTTTGGCATTGCCGGCGGGCAACGGCAATATTGCGTCGAGGATCGTGCTGGGCTCGGTAATGGCACCATCTTCCTTATCGTTCCAAGGCGTTGAATTTATGCTCCCGTGGTGACCAATCTTGAGAAAATCGACGGGCTTGTTCAGCTCGTTCTTGCGCAGCTTCCACGCGGTATTCCAGGCGAAATTCTTCTTTTTGTCTCGGTAAGCCCTGTTCCATTCGGCGTCGCCGACGAACAGTAACCGACGGCCGCGCCACTCTATGAGCAGCATTACGCTCGTGTTGTTGACGATCTCGCCTTCTTCTTCGGCGAAGGCGAAGGCGCTCGACATCATGCGCGATTGGAGGCGCCGGAAGTCGGATCGGCTGATGTTGGTCGGTAGGGGACCGTCCGCGGGCGCCCTCGGCGCTGCTGCGAGAACGCCGCTAGTGGCGGCAAAACCATGCAAGATCTCGGCGCCGGCATCGCCGAGGTAGAAGGTATCGATATCGAATTCCGGGCCGATCACCTTGAAGGTGGCGCCGGTGAGAGTATCCGGTCTGAGGTCCGCGGGCTTGAGATCGGCGTGGACGTAGAGCGGTTCGATGCCGTTTTTTTCGGGCAGCACCTTGCGCAACGCGTCCACCGCGCCATCATTGCCGATGCCGTATCGGCCGACGATGTCCTCGATTTCGGGGCTGAGCGCCAAGCCTCGCGCAGCGATGTTGCGCATCGCGGTCGCGGCCATGTCGTGGAGCTGGTGCGCAAACTGCGCCTGCGGATGATCGCGGTTCATGGCAACGCTCATCCAGAGGTTCTCGATCTTGACGTCGTCGAACCAGGCTGGGTCCATGCCCTTGATGTGATCCTCGTGCTCATGGCTGACCAGCAGGAGGTCGAGGCGCTTCTTGCCGCCCTCGCCGGGCAGCTCACCCTTCAGGTGATCGATCGCAACCTTCAGCGGGTCGGGGCTGCCCTTCTTTCCGCAGTCGATCAGCATGTGGAAGTCGTCGACCTTATTGCCCTTCTTGCGAGCCTTCGGGATGCGAACGTAGATGCAGTCGCCGACGCCGACATTGTAGGCACGGATCAGGAGCTGATCTGCCACGGCCGTTCTCCCATCTCCTCGTGTTCGTCGCTGCTGATGCCGATGTGGGGGGAGAGCCCGAAGTGGACGGTCCCGTCGACCGTGCGCGAGCTCATCATCGGCGCAATCGACTTCTCCAGGAGGCCCGCCGCGCCTCCCGCGATGCTGTCCCCGATCCGCCCGGCCGCGATGCGCGCGGCCAGCGCATCGAGGAAGGCTGCGCGCCGCACCTTGCCGGCTTCGATCTCCGCTTCCTCTGCGCGGCGTTTGCGAGGCCCCCCGATGAGCGGCAGGGTTCCGGGTTTGCGCGCCCATGCGAGCACGTTGCCGTCAACATCGAGCGCCAGGGTTCCGCCACACAGCATGCTGGTCATCTCACCCTCGAAGCGGCCGAACCGCGCACCCTCGAGCAACACATCCTCACGCCAGATGTACTGGAGGAGCACTTGCCGAGGCAGCCGGCGGGCCGCGACCGTCAGCTTGTACGCCGTCGAACAGGTCGGTGACGACGACATCGGCCGCGTAAGGGATAAAGAGCTCCCGGCGGTTGTCGTCGAGGAACCGGTAGGCGTTTGCTCGGGATGCCACGATGCCCTGCGGATCGTGAAAGACGGCGAGGTTGAGACGATCGAAGACCGTGACGGGCTTGCTCAGTTCGGCTGCCTGTTCCGCGCTTAGGATGCCGCGGCCGACGAAGACGTCGATCATCATATTGCGATAGCCCTCCGGGTCAGTCGGATTGGCGATCTGCTCGGCGCGCAGCACGGCCCGTGCGTAGTCCTCGAACATCACGTCGGCGGGCGGCAGCAAGTCGAGCGGCTGGACGGCCATGCACTGCATGCGGCGGATCGTGGACCACAGCGCGTCCTTCGCCTTCTCCCCTCGCTTCGTCATGTAATGAGCCATCAGCCAACGGATGATGTCGAACATCGCGGCAGTCAGCACCTGGGACATGTAATGCTGCCGCTGGTCGTTCTTCACAGCCTCATACTTCAAATCGATCAGCGCGCTGCGCAGGTAAGGCTGGTCGCCGATATTGTTGCCGAACTCCTCGGCAAGGCTGGCGAGCGGAGTGTCGCCGTCGAGGTCGCCGCGGGTAGCCTCGGCGACTTGCGCGCGGAAAGCGTTGTTGCGGAAGGCGATCAGGATCGCGGAGAGGTCGCCGAGGAACTCGTGGAAGGCCGCCGTCTCGGCAAAGACGGATTCGCGGTAATGTGGGCGAATGCCGTCGAGCACGGCATGGCCGAACTCGTGATTGATGATGTCGGCAGAAAGACAGGTATGGATGCGCTTGCGGCTGCCGTCCTTGTCGCTGTCGAAATAGTAGAATTGCAGTGACTTGCTGGCCCGGTCGTAGAAGGCGTTCCGGCCATAGCCGGCATTCGGAACGACGATGAGGCGGTTGCCTTCGAAGCCCCAAGCGATCCGGCGGCCAAGGCCGAACCCATTTTCGAAGAAGTCGAGTGCGTTCTGCAGCGTCGCCCAGACATTCATCTGGTGGAACTGTGGCGAGTCGAGATTCGTCCGATCGAGGACCTTTCCGTTGGCGTCCAGGAACTTGCCGAGGTCCGCGTCCCAGCGAGCCGGCGCGTTCAGAACCTCGGTTCCGGCATCATAGTCCACAACGGCAAAGCGGGCGCTGGTCGGGCCGTCACTGATGCCGGGTTCCCACGGCACGGTGAACTTCTCGTCGAAGTCATAGGCCTTGTTGGATGCGGCGACGTAGGGATCCTGGAAGTAGACGTCAAAGGGGATGCGAAGGTCCAGTTTGGCCTGCGTGTCGCGCTCCAAGAATTGCCTCGCCGCGTAGAGTTCCGTGCGGGCGTTCTTGATCGTGGTCGCCGCTCTCTCTGCCGCGTCCGCTTCGATCGGGGTCTTGCGGTTTGTTGGCATTGCGACGATCCCACAGTATCCATTCAGCGATATGAAAAAGTATCCGAACCATCGAATAATGCAAGCATATAGTGTATAACTAATAAAAACAACCTAGAGATGTTTTTGATCGAGACCAGGGTGGCGCAGATCCCGCTACAAATGGAAGAAATATATTGACTACGATATGAAGTCGATATATGAATCGCGCAGTCTTGCTCATCGAGGGGCGTCTTCCGGAGACGGTCCATAGGCGGAGCAAGGTGTGGCGTCCCGCGATGCGGCTCGTAACCGCAGCCCCGGGAGGTCGGAAGCGCGTTCACGCGCGTCTTGACGCGCTATGGGCACCGCCCGCCAGGCACTACGACCTGGCTGCGAGGAGCTCGCTGCACGGGTTGCGGAGGATAATGCCGCAGACGGAAGCGCGGCCCCCGGCCACAAATCGCCACGGTGGAGCGCCGAAAGGCGCGCGTCCTACGTTATTGGACGCAGGGCGCCTCGCAAGCGCCCGGCCCGCCGCGTCATGTGCGGGCCAACCGGGTGCCGCTGCACCCGGGCGCCTGTCGGCGCTCCGCCCACCCCTCAAAGGTGGGAAACAATTTCATCACCCGGGCGCAATCGCGCCGCGGGAACGGATTGGGCTGTTTGAAATCGTGAGATGTGAATGCAGCCGGCGGCAAGCGAAGCGAATCAAATCAGCTTCAGCCCCTTCAGGCTCGCATGCCCGTCCTTGCCGACGATGATGTGGTCGTGCACGGCGATGCCGAGCGGCTTCGCCACCTCGATGATCGCCTGCGTCATCTGGATGTCGGCGCGCGACGGCGTCGGGTCGCCGGAGGGATGGTTGTGCAGGAGAATGACGGCGGTGGCGGAGAGTTCGAGCGCGCGCTTGACCACCTCGCGCGGATAGACCGGCGTGTGGTCCACGGTGCCGGTCTGCTGCACCTCGTCGGCGATGAGCTGGTTGCGCTTGTCGAGGAACAGGATGCGGAATTGCTCCTTGTCCTCGAACGCCATGGCGGCGCGGTAATAGTCGAGCACGTTCGCCCACGATGACAGCACCGGCCGCCGTTTGACCTCGCCCCGCAGCAGGCGATTGGCCGCCGCCTGCACCAGCTTGAGCTCGGTGACGGCGGCGTCCCCCAGGCCTTTGATCTTCTTGAGCCGCTCGACGGGTGCCGAGATCGCCTCGCCGAAGGAGCCGAAAGTCTTCAGCAGCTCCTTTGCCAGCGGCTTCACGTCGCGCTGGGGGATGGCGCGGAATAAAATGAGCTCGAGCATCTCGTAGTCGCTGAGCGCGTCGCTGCCGGCCTCGAGAAACCGCTCGCGCAATCGCTGGCGATGGCCGTGGTAATGCGGGGTTTCGCCGGACTTTTCTTCTTTGGCAGACATCGCAACGCAACTGCATCGGCCCGGCCAAATTGCCGGGCGTGCTCAGGATGCCGGTAATATCGCGGTTTGCAAAGGGATCAGCGCGGCCCCGCCGACAACCTTGGCCGGTCGATGCCGGCGGGCGACAGCGTGAAGATCTCGACGCCGGCGTCGGTCACCGCGACGGTGTGCTCGAATTGCGCGGACAGCGAGCGGTCGCGCGTGACCGCGGTCCAGCCGTCGGACAGCACCTTCACGTGCGGGCGGCCGAGATTGATCATCGGCTCGACGGTGAAGAACATGCCGGGGCGCAGCACGATGCCTTCGCCGGAGCGGCCGACATGCACGATGTTGGGCTCGTCGTGGAACAGGCGGCCGAGGCCGTGGCCGCAGAAGTCGCGCACCACGCTCATGTGCTGGGCCTCGACATAGGCCTGGATGGCGGCGCCGATGTCGCCGGTGGTGGCGCCCGGCCGGATCACGGCGATGCCGCGCATCATCGCTTCGTAGGTGACCTCGATCAGCCGCTCGGCGCGGCGCGGGATCGGGCCCACGCCGAACATCCGGCTGGAGTTGCCGTGCCAGCCGTCGAGGATGAGCGTGACGTTGACATTGACGATGTCGCCCTCCTTGAGCGGCTTCTCGCCGGGAATGCCGTGGCAGACCACGTGGTTGACCGAGGTGCAGGTGGACTTGCGATAGCCGCGATACATCAGCGTTGCCGGCGTCGCCCTGTGGTCCATGGCGAAGTCGAACACCAGCTTGTCGATCTTCTCGGTCGGGATGCCCGGGTGGATCTCGTCGGCGAGCATGTCGAGGCATTCCGCCACCAGCCGGCCGGCCCTCCGCATGCCTTCGAAGGCGGCGGGGCCGTGGAGCTTGATCTGCCCGGTCTTGCGTTGCGGCGCGAGTGCCGCGTCGACGTAACTCATCAAGGCATCGCGGCCGCGCCGCCTCCTTGCGGCCTGTCCGATGCCGCTGCTGCACCGCAATGTAAGCAAGGATGCGCCGGAAGCAAGCGCTCTCTCTCCGCGGGCCGCGAATGCGAGCGACTAGCGGCCATTCACTCCCTCGCTACTCATTCCACGATCGCGACCGGCTCCACCACCTCGATGCCCTCCGGCGTGATGCCGCAGCGATAGGCAATGGCCTCGACCCCTGCCATCCGGGCGGCATCGAACGCCCGGCCATAGGCCGGATCGATGTCGCGGGCGAGCTTGAAGCGCCGGGCCGAGCCGATCTGGATCAGGAACAGCATGACCGCGCGGTGCCCGGCTGCCACCATGTCGGCGAGCTCGACCAGGTGCTTCGCCCCGCGCTTGGTCACGGCATCGGGAAATTCCGCCAGTCCCGTCTCGCGCATCAGGTGGACGTTCTTGATCTCGACGTAGCAGGGCGGCCGCGCCGGCGCTTCCAGCAGGAAATCGACCCGCGAGCTCTTGCCGTACTTCACCTCTCGGCGCACCGAGGCATAGCCTGCGAGCTCGGCGATAGCGCCGGCCGCGATCGCCTCGGCGGCGAGCGCGTTGGGATGCGATGTGTTGATGCCGACGAACTCCGCGCCGGTGCCGAAATCGACCTCGATCAGCTCCCAGCTATGGGCGAGCTTGCGGTTGGGATTGGCCGACTTCGAGAGCCACACCCGCGCGCCCGGGACGTTGAGCCCGATCATCGCGCCCGGATTGGCGCAATGCACCGTCATGGTCTCGCCCGAGGGCAGCACCACGTCGGCGAGGAAGCGCTTGTAGCGCTTGACCAGCGTCGCCGGAATGAGCGGGGCAGGGAAGCGCATCGCGTCGTATCGTCGGTCAGCCGCGCCGCACGCCGATCGCGGAATCCGACAGCAGCCCGCCGTCGATCGTGACCGCGCTGCCGCTGATGTACTGGGCGTGGTCGGAGGCGAGGAACGCGACCATGCTCGACACCTCCTCGGGCAGCGCCGCGCGCTTCATCGGCAGGCCCGCCATCACGTCGCGCCAGCGCGACTTGTCGCCGAACCTTTCCTGCGCCAGCCGCTCGGTGTCGCGGATGTGCTTCTCGGTCTCGACCGGACCGGGATTGACCGCCACCACCCGCACGCCGTGGCGGATGCTGTCGCCGCCGAGCGAGCGCGAGAACATGATCAGCGCCGCATTCGCCGCGCTGCCGGCGATGTAATAGGCGTCCGGCCGGTCGCCGGAGATGCCGACGATGTTGATGATCACGCCTTTGCCGCGCTCGCACATCGGGGCGTAGATTTCGCGCGTGAGATTGATGCAGCCGAAGACCTTGAGGTCCCAGCTGCGCCGCCATCGCTCCTCGTCGATCTCGATGAGCGTGCCACGCGGGATGCCGCCGGCGCTGTTGACGAGAATGTCGATGTCCCGACAGGCCGCCGCGAGCTTCTTGATCTGCGCGCTGTCGGTGAGGTCGGCAGGATGGGTGGCGACCGTTACCTTGTGCTGCTTGCGGATGTCGTCCGCCGCCTTGTCGAGCTCCGACGCGGTGCGCGCGACGAGGTGCACGTGGCATCCTTCCGCCGCCAGCGATTTCGCGATAGCGAGCCCGATGCCCTTCGATGCGCCGGTGATCAGGGCCGTTCGACCCGTGAGGTTGAGGTCCAACTTTCTCTCTCCGCTATTGAAGAAGGGGCGGCGCGGGCGCCGCCCCTTTGAACTCGTCAGCCTGGCGGCCCGCTTACTTCGCGAGCGGATCCGGGCGCAGCTGGAACTGCACGGCCAGGGGCTTCATGCCCTTGCCGCCTTCGATCAGCCAGGGCGTGCGGTCGCCGCTCGAGGTCCACAAGCCGCGGCCCTTCCAGCCGGCGTTCGGGTCGTCGATGCGGCCGTCGAAACCCTTGGCGTAGAAGCCGAGCGGGTAGGGGACGCGCAGCGAGATCATCTTGCCGTCCTTGAGCGCGACCAGGCCGTCCATCAGGTTGGCCGTTGACATCGGCACGTCCTTGCCGAGGCCGAACGTGTCGTGCTGGTTGACCCAGCTGTAGTAGCTCGAACTCGGCGCTGTTCTCGCCAAGGCCGTCGAAGCCCGGTCCCGGATACTGGTAGAACGACCAGCCCTCGGGGCAGTGATCGCCGGTCGCCTTCGGTCCGTTGAGCGGGCCCTTGCACTTGTTGCGGTCGAACGCGCCGATGTGGCCGCTCGCGAGCGAGACCCAGAGCACGCCCTTGCTGTCGATGTCGCCGCCGCGAACGCCGAAGCCCGGCATCGGCACATTGTAGATTTCCGCAAGCGCCGTCTCCGGCGGATTGGAGCCGGGATCGAGCCGCACGACCGAGCCGGGGCTCGCGCGCAGCGTTCCCCAGACCGAGCCGTCGACCGGATTCGGCATCACGGCGTAGAACACCTGGGCGATGCGCTTGTCCTTGGTCGGGTCGACCGGCTGGTTGGGCTCGACATACTCGTCGCGCTTGCCGTTGCCGTTGGTGTCGAGGATCAGCGCCGTCCAGCCCTGCGACTTCGCGGCGTCGCCGGTCTCGTCGAACATCTTGGTGTTGACCCAGCCGACCACGCCGCCGCCGCCGCCGCTCGAGGTCCACAGCGTCTCATTGGCGTCGTAGGCGAATTGCAGGTGATGGGTCTGGAAGCAGGTGTCGACGAAGGTGTACTTCATCGTCTTCGGGTCGAGGATCGACAGCGCCCGATGGGTCTGCGCCAGCGGGAACAGCTTGGCCGAGGGATGGTCGGACCCTTTCTGGCAGAAATCCGGGTTCTTCGGGCCGCGCACCGCCGCCGCCAGCCACATCCGGCCCTTCCTGTCGAACATGGCGTTGTGGTTGTTGACCTTGGTGTCGTAGAGCTTCTCGTTGCCCCAATAGGGCGAAGGTCCGAGCGGCTTGTCCATCGCCGCGTGGCCGGGTCCAAGACCTTCCGGCGTATCCGCGTCGCGCACCGGCGCCTTGAATTCGGTCACCTTGTGCGTCTTGGGATCGAGGATGGGGATGACGTCGGTCGAGTATTCGGGCTGGCCGAACACCGGGCCGTAGGCGTTGACGGTCGGATAGCGCCGGTCCGACGCGATCAGGTCGTGCAGATATTTCTTCGGGTCGCCCCAGTCCCAGGTCGTGACCACGACGTTGCGCTCGACGCCTTGCGGCCGTGTCGGTTTGTGCTTGGGCAGCTCGCCCTTCTCGACGCGCTGCGTCCAATCCGAAAAGTACTTGATCGGCGCACCGGCGAGCTGCTCGCTCAGGATTTTGATCATGAGCACGCCCGACTGCCCGGCCTGGGTGCGCTTGATCCATGCTTCCTCGTGGCTGGCGAATTCACCCAATCCTTTGGGGAACGTGCGGGTCGACAGCTGGCCCATCTGGTGGCAGCCGACGCAGCCGTTGTTCTTCATCAGGTTGAGCCAGTCGCTCTGCTTGACCTTCTCCGGAATTTCGCCGGTCTTGGTGCCGAACTGGCTGGCGTCCGGGATCTTCATCATCGAATACCAGTAGATCGCCGGATAATACTGTGCCGCCGCCGCCTCGTTCGGCGCCGGCACCGCGCGCAGGTTCAGCTGCTTGCCGGGCTCGCCGTTGACCTTGGGCGAATTGACGAGGCCATAGCCGCGCACCCACACCTTGTATTTGGCCTTCGGCAGGTCGGGCACGACGTAGCGGCCCTGGTCGTCGGTGACGACCATCTTGGCATAGCGCGTCGGCAGGTCGGTGGTTTCCGCGATCACCCAGACGCCCGCCTCCGGACCTGTTGCTCCCGTGACTACCCCTCCGATGTCGTCATTGTCGATGGCGACCGCTGCGGGCGGGCTTTGCTGCGCGGCGAGCTCCGCCGGCGCGCCCAATACGACAGCCACGGCGATCGCGGCCACGCCTAAACATAACCTGCTTCTGGTTCTCATGTCGCTCCTCTCCTTGGTTTCCCGCTCTGGGCCTTCGGCGAGTTGCACGAGGGTCGACGGCGGGATTGCTCCGGGCCTCGACGGCGATTGTCGGCCGAAATCCATGCGCTGTCCATTCACCTCCGGCGCAATTGTGCATACCGCGGGATCGGCCGTGCAACCGCGCAATTGTTGATGAGGCCGGCCGAACGAGATACTTTTTCGCAATTGCACAACGGCCGTCGCTAGAAACGGCCGCGATTTTTGAGGGAGAGAAACCTTGGCCAACGTCCTTCATGCCGGCAATGCCGGCACCTCCGTGCATGCGTCCTCGAACATCCGCCATCTCTCCCGCATGGAATTGCCGGGCGGGGGTCAAATCGCCATTCAGGGCAACTACGCCTATGTCGGCCACCAGAACGGGCCGGAGGGCACGACGATTCTCGACATCTCCGACCCGCGCAAGCCGAAGATCGTCAGCCGGCTGATGGTGCCGAATGAATTGACGCATACGCACAAGGCCCGCGTGGTCGGCGATCTCATGTTCACGAACTCCGAGCACCAGCCCGGCTCCGGCCGCCGCAACGAATTCGTCGATGCGGGCTTCCGCGTCTATGACGTCAGCGACCGCACGAATCCCAAGCTCATCACCTTCGTGAAGACCCACGGCAAGGGCGTGCATCGCTTCGACGTTGACGAGCGCTACGCCTACATCTCGACCGAGATGGAAGGCTTCGTCGGAAATATCCTCGTCATCTACGACATCAGCAACCCGTCATGGCCGGTCGAGGTCTCGCGCTGGTGGATGCAGGGGCAGAACGTCGCCGGCGGGGAGGCGGCTCATCCGAAGGCGGCCGAGCACCGCCTGCATCACGCCATGCGCAGCGGCAACGAGATGTATGCGGGCTGCTGGGCGTCGGGCGTCGCCATCGTCGACGTCTCCGATATCGGCCGTCCGCGCACCCTGAGCCACACCCAGAACGATCCGCCGCGTCCGGAGCCGACCCATACCTTCCTCAAGGTGCCGCATCCGATCGCGAACAAGCGCATCGCGGTGTTGACGGAAGAGGAGCGCCCGCACCGCGGAGCGGACACCGGCAAGCCGCATGCGGCGCTGCGCACCTGGGACGTCACCGACCCGGCCGCGCCGAAGCTGCTCCATACCTACGAGGTGCCGGACGATGCCTCGCCGTATCACGGCAGCAAGTTCCGCTTCGGCGCGCATCAACTGCGCGAGCAGGTGGACGAGGACGGCCTGCTCTACGTGACCTGGTTCGCGGCGGGGCTGCGGATCATCGACATCAACGATCCCGCGAACCCCAAGGAGAAGGGCTACATCGTCCCCAAGCCCGGCAACGGGCAGACGGCGCCGCTCACCAACGACGTCGCCATGGACGACCGCGGGCTCATCTACTTCACCGACAAGGCGTGCGGGCTCGACGTCATCGAATTCCACGGATGACTGCAACAATGCGCTGGATCCTCGCGGTGCTGCTGCTCGTCGCGCAGAGCATTGCCTGTCATGGTCAAGAGGAGTTCTACAAGGGCAAGACGCTCCGCATCGTGATCAGCACCGGAGTTGCGGGCGGCTTCGCCGAATACGCGCGGCTGCTCTCGGACCACATCGGCAAGCACATCGCCGGGCGCCCGCACGCCATTATGCAGAGCATGCCGGGCGCGGGCGGGCTCCTGGCCGCGAACTACCTCTATACACAGGCGCCACAGGACGGCACCACGATCGGCATCATCAACTCGACCGTGCCGCTGGCGCCGCTCTGGGGCAGCAAGGGCGCGCGCTTCGAGACGTCGAAATTCAACTGGCTCGGCGCCCTCGACCGAGCCGAGGGCGTGTGTACCCTCTGGCACACGTCATCGGTGAAGACTTGGGTCGACATGCTGGCCAAGGAGCACACCGTCGGAAGCATCGGTGCCGGCTCGGAGATGGAGCTCTATCCCGCCGTCCTCAACAAGCTGTTCGGGACCAAGATCAAGGTGATCGGCGGCTACAAGGCCGGCAGCGACATCAACCTGGCGATGGAACGCGGCGAGCTCGACGGCCGTTGCGGGACGCATCTCTCGTCGTTCAAGGCGCTGCGGCCGGCCTGGTTCACCGAGCACAAGATTCTCGTGCCGATCATCATCGCGGAGAAGCGCCGCGCTGATCTGCCCGACACGCCCGCTGTCATGGAGTTCGTGAAGGACGAACCGACCCGCCAGCAGCTGGAATTGGCGATGGTGGCGCAGAATCTCGACCGTCCGGTGGTGGCGCCGCCCGGCGTGGCTGCGGAGCGCGTCAAGGAGCTGCGCGATGCGCTCGCCGCCACCATGGCTGATCCGGCGTTCCGCGCCGAGATCGAGAAGCGCAGCCTCAGCATCGATCCGACGCGCGGCGAGGACATGACGAGCGCCTATGCCAAGGCATTCGCGTATCCGCCCGACATCATCGCCGCGGTGCGCGACATCATGGGCGGCGTGAAGTAGTCAGGCAACGAAGCTGCCGCCCCTGTCCTCGTCGATGTGGATGCGCACGATCTCGTCGAACGAGCTCTCGACCTTGAAGCCGAGCTCGCGCGAGCGCCGCGCCTCGATGCGTTGCGGCCAGCCCTCGACGATACGCGCCACCAAGGGGTCGTGCTCGTGGCGGATACGCGCGGCGACGCGCTCGCCGGCGATGCGGCGCAGCGCCGCGATCTGCTCGGCGACCGTGCAGCAGACACCGGGCATCGAGAGATTGATGCGTGGCCCGAGCGCACCGGGGGCGAGGCCCGCGGCGTGTACGAGAAATCCGATCGCGGAACGCGGGCTCGCATGGGTGTGCACCACGGCCTCCGACACCGGCAGCACGGCTTCGACGCCGGAGAGGGGCTCGCGGATGATGCCCGAGAAGAAGCCCGACGCCGCCTTGTTCGGCTTGCCCGGCCGCACCACGATGGTGGGGAGCCTGATGCCGACACCGTCGCAGATGCCGCGCCTGATATAGTCGGCGAGCAGAGCTTCGCCGATCGCCTTCTGCGTGCCATAGGAGGTGAGCGGCGTGAGATGAAAGTCGTCGGGAATCGACGCCGGGAAGGGCGCGCCGAACACCGCAATGGAAGAGGTGTAGACGATCCGCGGCCGGTAGCCGTCGCCGGTCGCGCGGATCGCTTCGAGCAAGGCGCGGGTGCCGTCGAGATTGACGTGGTAGCCTTTGTCGAAGTCGAGCTCGGCCTCGCCCGAGACCACGCCGGCGAGATGGAAGACGACATCGGGACGGCCGGCGATCGCCTTCGTGGCTTCGCCGGGCGCCGCCAGATCAGCCGCCACGGTCTCGACCTTGCCGCCGAAACCCGTCGGCTTTGCCGGCGCAACGACATCGAGCAGCGTGAGCTTGTCGATCGGTTCGCCGTTGAGGCCGCCGTCGTTGGCGATCCGCTCCGTGAGCTTGCGGCCGATCATGCCGGCCGCGCCGGTGATGAGCACGTGCATGTCGTCTGTCCCTTGCTACGCTATGCCGTTCAATTCGCCCAGGCTCACCTTCTGCTTGCCCGCCGCGTCGAAATTCCCCGGTGCGAGCCAGCGCTCGAAAGCGGCCTTGCGCGCCGGCCATTCGCTGTCGAGCATCGAGAAGTAGGCGGTGTCGCGGTTGCGGCCCTTTGCGATCAGCTGCTGGCGCAGGATTCCCTCGAAGACGAAACCATATCGCAGCGCCGCCCGCCGCGACGGCGCGTTGAGCGCGTTGCATTTCCATTCATAGCGACGATAACCGAGCGTCTCGAAGACGTAGCGCGCCAGCAGGTACTGCGCCTCGGTCCCGAGCGGCGTGCGCTGCACCGTGGGCGAATAGACGATGTGGCCGACCTCGATCACGCGCATCGCCGGACGAATTTCCATCAGCGTGGCGATACCGACCGCCTGCCCTGATCGGTCCACGACGGCGTAGGAATAGGGGTCATCGAGCTTCAGCCTGCCGGCGAGCCAACCCGAGAAATTCGCGGCGTCGGAAAACGGGCCGTAGGACGACATATAGGTCCAGGTCTGGTCGTGACCTTGCACCGTCTTCCACAAGTCGGCCTCGTGACGTTGCGCAAGCTTCTCGACGCGCCCATGGCGCCCTTCGAGCGTGACCGGTCCTGGTGGCTGTGCCGGTGTTTGATCGACCTGCAGGCCGACCGGCTGGCCGGTCGATGGATGAGGTTCCGACGCGATGGTCATGGCGAGCGCTTCTTCAGGTCGTCACGAAAGAAAGCGTTGGTTTCGGGATGGGAGGCGGCGTCGGCGAAGGCGTCGAAGCGGCCTTCGCTCGCGAGCTGCTTCGCCGCGCGCAGGAAACCGCCCCAGGCCGCGCGCGCGAGCGAGCCGCCGACGCTGATGCGGCGCACCCCGAGCGCGGCAAGGTCGGCCACGGTGTGTCCGGGCGCGCCGATCAGGACGTTGACGGGCTTCGGCGCGACGGCCTCGACGACCGCGGCGATCTGCTCGCGCGTGCGGATGCCGGGCGCATAGAGGCAGTCGGCGCCGGCGGCCGAATAGGCCTTGAGCCGGCGGTTGGTCTCGTCGAGATCCGGACGGCCGACCAGAAAGCATTCGGCGCGGCCGACCAGCAGCACGTCGCCGCCGGCCTTGTCGATCGCCGCGCGCGCCGCCTTGATGCGCGCAACCGCGAGGTCGAGATCGTAGAGCGGCTTATCTTTGTCGCCGGTCGAATCTTCGATCGACAGCCCGGCGACGCCGGTGTTGACGCACAGCCGCACGCTCTCGGCGACGCCGTCGGGCTCGTGCGCGTAGCCATTCTCGAAATCGGCGTTCACCGGCAGGTCGGTGACGTCCACCAGCTCGCGAAGATGTGCGAGCATCATGTCACGCGGGACGGCGTAGTCCGGCCGGCCCTGCGCGAAGGCGAAGCCCGCGCTCGTGCTCGCCAGCGCCTTGAAGCCGAGATGTTGCAGGTAGCGCGCGGTGCCGATGTCCCACGGATTGGGGATCACGAAGCATCCGCTCTCGTGCAGCTTGCGGAAGGTCGCGCGTTTTTCGGCGAGGCTGGGCATGGCGGCGTGCTCTTTCTGTTGTCGGCGGCGGGAATGTCAACCCGATTGTCTCCGCACTTCGGCGGTGTAGGATGGACCGGGTGCCGCGCTCGCGCCAGCCGAAAGAGCTGGGGCGCCCGGCCCATTAGCTCTGTAGGGAGGGCTCGTCATGTCGTCATTCGCCGATCAAGCCGCCAGCCGTCGCAAGTTCCTGCAATTTTTAGCCGGCAGTCCGCTGCTCGCCGCCGGGGGGCTCGAAGCCTTCGCCGGCGAGGGACCCAAGGCCGGAGCCAAGCTTCCGGACCCGATCATGTGGGCGCCGCTCAAGACCGAAGACCTCATCAAGTCGCCCAAGGACGCGATCAACGTCTTCGATTTCGAGCCGGTGATGCGCGCGAACGTTCCGCCGGCGCATTTCGGCTACATGGCGTCCGGCATCGACGACGAGGTGACGCTGCGCCGCAACCGCGAGGACTTCCTGAAATTCGTGTTGCGCCCGCGCCGGCTGGTTGACGTCAGCAAGGTCGACATGAGCGTCGACATCCTCGGCGTGAAGTACGACACGCCGATCGTGGTCGCACCGGTCGGCGGCCAGCGATCCTTCCACGACGAGGGCGAGCTCGCGACCGCGCGCGGCGCCAAACCCGGCAACCACCTGCAGATTCTATCGACCGCCACCAGCACCGGCCCCGAAGAGGTCACCGCCGCGCGTGGCGCGCCGATCTGGTATCAGCTCTACGCCACCAACAAATGGGAGGTGGCCAAGGCGTTCGTGACCCGCGCGGAGAAGGCCGGCTGCCCGGTGGTCGCGGTGACCGTCGACCGCAGCGGCGGCCGCAATCAGGAGACGCTGTTCCGCCTGCGGCCCTCGGACACCCGTGACTGCAACGGTTGCCACGACCGCTCGAGCCTGCAAGCGAACCTCAAGACCAGGGCGATGTATCAAGGGGTGGACATTTCCGGGCTCAACCACACCCAATCGTCGGCGATGAACTGGGACTACCTCAAGCGGCTGCGCGACATCACCAAGATGAAGATCGTGCTCAAGGGCATCCTCGCCTGGGAGGACGCGGTGATGGCCGCCGACGCCGGGGTGGACGGCATCATCGTCTCCAACCACGGTGCGCGCAGCGAGGATTCCGGGCGCTCGACCATTGACGCGCTGCCGGAAATCGTCGAGGCAGTGAAGGGCCGCATGCCGATCCTGGTCGACTTCGGCTTCCGTCGCGGCTCCGATATCGTCAAGGCGCTCTGCATGGGCGCGACCGCGGTCTGCGTCGGCCGGCCTTATATCTGGGGTCTCGGCGCCTTCGGCCAGCCCGGTGTCGAGCGCGCGCTCGAGCTCCTGCGCATCGAGACCCGCGCGATGATGCAGCAGATGGGTGCGCCCAACGTCAAGGCGCTGGTGCCTGCGATGGTGAAGCGGGCGTGAGGAAAGAGGTGAACCTATGCTGAAGACCGTCCGCGCCTTCGACCGCATCGGCGAAGAGAACGCTTTCGCCGTGCTCGCGCGGGCGACGCAGCTCATGGCGCAGGGCCGCGACATCATCAATCTCGGCATCGGCCAGCCCGACTTCCGCACCCCCGAGTTCATCGTGGAGGCGGCGGTGAAGGCGTTGCGCGACGGTCACCACGGCTATACGCCGGCAGTCGGCATCACGCCGCTGCGCGAGGCGGTGGCCGCGGACCTGCACAAGCGTTTCCAGGTGAGCGTGTCGCCCGACGAGGTCATGATCATGCCGGGCGGCAAGCCGACCATGTTCATGTCGATCCTGATGTTCGGCGAGCCCGGTGTCGATATCCTGTATCCCGACCCGGGCTTTCCTATCTACCGCTCCATGATCGAATATACCGGCGCGCGGCCGGTTCCGGTGCCGATCCGCGAGGAGAACGGTTTCGCCTTCTCCGCCGAGGAGACATTGGCGCTGATCACGCCGCAAACGCGGCTCTTGATCGTGAATTCGCCGGCCAATCCGACCGGCGGCGTCACGCCGAAACGCGAGGTCGACAAGCTCATCGCCGGGCTCGAGAAATTTCCCGACGTGGCGGTCATGTCGGACGAGATCTACGACCACATGGTCTATGACGGCGAGACCCATGTGTGTCTGCTCGGCTATCCGTCGATCCGTGATCGATTGATCCTGCTCAACGGCTGGTCGAAGACCTACGCCATGACCGGCTGGCGGCTCGGCTACGCGATCTGGCCCGGCAAGCTCTACGACTATGCGCGCAAGCTCGCGGTGAACCTGCATTCCTGCGTCAACGCCTCGGCGCAATTCGCCGGCCTGGCTGCGCTGAAGGGGCCGCAGGACGAAGTGCACAAGATGGTTGCCGAGTTCGACAAGCGCCGCAAAGTCGTGGTCGAGGGCCTGAACCGCCTGCCGGGCGTGAGCTGCGCCACGCCCAAGGGCGCGTTCTATGCATTTCCCAACGTCAAGGGCACGGGCTGGAAGGCGAAGGCGCTCGCGTCCTCGCTGCTCGACGACGCCGGCGTCGCCATCATCGGTGGTCCCGATTTCGGAATTCTGGGCGAGGGTTATGTGCGGCTCTGCTACGCCAACTCGACCGAGAACATCCTCAAGGCGCTCGACCGCATGGGCGAGTTCCTGACGTCAAGCAAAGCGGCGTAGCATGTCCCCTCTTGGCGTCGAGCGTTGCAATCGTGCTCGCAGCCGCCGGCTTGGGGTCACGGTCAGCGAGCGCACAAGATTGCCCGACTGCCCGGTCGGCTCGGGAAGGCTTCGTTGTCGAGCGTGGGGAGCGCTCCAAGACCGAGGTGTTCTCGAGACCCAACACTTCGGATTCGAAGATCCGACATAACGCGGTGCCCGATGTTGGGTCTCGTGAAGAACTCGACCCAACCTACGGACTAAAGGAGAGCCAATCATGCTCGACATCACAGCGACCCGCGGCCTCTCTGAAGAGCAGCGCCTGATGCGGCAATCGTGCCGCGCGTTCGTCGACGACGTGGTCGCGCCGTTCATCCGCTCGAACTGGCAGCGCGAATGGGACATGAATCCCGATGCGCGCCTGCCTCCGGAAATTTTGCGAGGCGCCGACGAGATCGGCATCCGCACGCTCGGCGTGCCGGAGGAATTCGGCGGCGTCGAGCTCGATCCCGGGAGCGAGGTGCGCACCTTCGCGCTCATCTCCGAGGAGATCGCGCGCGGGGACTCCGGGCTGTCCGACAAGCTGGTGCAGAACTGGAAGGTCTCCGTCCTGCTGCGCAATCTCGCGCCGCGGCACCTGCAGGAGAAATGGTTCAAGCGGCTGACGGAGGACCCGCAGTTCCTGCTGGCGCATTGCCTCACCGAGCCGCGCGGCGCCTCCGACCGCTGGCTGCCCTACAACGTGCCGGAAGCCGCGATGCAAACGCGCGCGGTGAGGAAGGACGGCGGCTGGGTGATCAACGGCCGCAAGCAGTTCATCTCGAACGGCTACGACGCCGGCCTCTACGTCGTCTACGCCAACACCAATCCCAAGGTCGGCCTGCTGCAGGGCACGTCGTCGTTCCTGGTGCCGCGCGAGACTCCCGGCCTCACGGTCGCGCGCTGCAACGAGACCATGGGCTGCCGGTTCATGAACAACGGCGAACTCGTGTTCGAGGACATGTTCGTGCCCGACGATCATCTGCTGGTCGAGAACGACGCCTTGGGCAAGGCCGGCGTCTATTTCCGTCCGGGCAAGATCATCCAGGCGTCGAAGAATCTCGGGGTCGGCGTGCACGCCTTCGAGGCCGCTGCCGAATACGTACAGAACTACGTGCAGGGCGGGCGCATTCTCATCAAGCATCAGGCGGTGGCGCTGCGCATCGCCGACATGGCGACCCGCATCGAGGCGGTGCGCGCGCTCCTCGAGCGTGCCGCGCAGGCGGTAGACGACAACGCCCCCGACGCCGACACGCTCTGCAACATGGTCAAGCTGTTCGCCTCCGAGGAAATTTTGAAGGTGGCGCAGCACTGCCTGGAGCTGCACGGCGGCAACGGCGTCATGCTCGACTTCGGGGTGGAGAAGATATTCCGCGATGCCGCGATCTTCCTGCACATGGACGCCACGGTCGATATCTCGAAGATGAAGATCGTGAAGTCGATGTTCCCCGACACCGCCGGCAAATACGCCGGGCCGGAATAGTCATGCCCGCTGCGTCAGCCAGAAACCGAGCATCACGATTGCCAGGCCAGCGAGCTGCGCCACGCTCGGCACCTCGCCCAGGGCGAGGAAGCCGATCAGCAGCGTGAAGCCCGGCACCAGCGACGGAAATACCGCGGCGCGGCCGGCGCCGAGCAGCACGACCGAGCGGGTGAAGAGATAGGTCGCGGCCGCGCCGGCGAAGACGCCCTGCATCACGGCCTGCAGGAGATTCTCGACCAGCCCAAATCCGATCATGCGCTCGAAGCCGAAGGCGAGCCATTGGATGGGGAGCCAGACGAGCGACACCACGCTGGTAACCACGACCGCCCGCGTCGGCGCGATGTGCCAGCTCCGCAGCAGCGTTCCGAAGGTCGCGAACAGCAATCCGGCGGTGACGAATGACAAATCCCCGATCAGCCCTTGTGGTGCCGATGGTGGCGAGCGCTTCGGCGCCGATCACGGCGAGGCCGATCACGATGACCGCGGCCCCGACCGCGCGCGCGGCCGGGAGCTTTTCCTTCAGCACCACGGTCGCGAGCAGAAGCCCGCCGAGCGCGGCGCAGGAGGGCTGGATCACGCCGCCATGGGCGAGCGGCACGAAGAGAAAGCCGGCATAGCTGAACAGCGCGAGCGGCAGCCCGCCGGTGAGCGTCAGCCCGATCCCCTTAGGCCAGCCGACGCCGCCGAGGTCTCCAAGGCCGTCGCGGACGACGAGCGGCAGGCACGCGAGGCCGGCCCAGACGAAGCGATGAAACGCGATGTCCGCGGGTGAAAAGCCGGCGGCGATGCCATGCCGGGCCGCGACGAAGCCCGCTGCCCAAAATAGCGCCGCGCCGGCGCCGCACAGCACCCCGACGACGGCGCGCTGCCCGATCTGGGGCCCCATTCCAGGCCCAGGGGCGGGCGGGCTCGGCGCTCGCACGGATTTCCCTCCCGCGGATCGGTGTCGGCGGCCACCCCATACGCGTTCGGCGCCGATGCTACCATCACGCGGCAGCGCATGGCTGACTTGCCCGCCAATGGTCGCATCCGTTATCACGGAACAGCCGTTCCAAATCGCCCAAGGATTCGCAAATTGGCCTCGCTCGACGCCGTCAGCATCGGAATTCTGCTCGGAGCGCTCCTGGTGCTGGCCGGCATCATGTCGAGCCTCGTCGCCATGCGCTTCGGGGCCCCCTTGCTGCTGGTGTTCCTGGTCCTCGGCATGCTCGCCGGAGAGGCGGGCCCAGGCGGCATCAAGTTCGACGACGTGGGCACGGCCTACATGGTCGGGTCGATCGCGCTCGCGCTGATCCTGTTCGATGGCGGCTTGCGCACGCGGTTTGCGACATTCCGCAGCGTTCTGGCGCCGTCAGTCATGCTGGCGACCGCGGGCGTCCTGGTCACGGCGGCCGTGACCGCGCCGGTCGCCAAATATCTGCTCGGCATGAGCTGGACCGAGGCGCTGCTGGTCGGCGCGGTCGTGGCCTCGACCGACGCCGCGGCGGTGTTCTTCCTGATCCATGCCCGCGGGTTGCGCCTGCGGCCACGCGTCGCCGCCACCCTCGAGGTCGAGTCCGGCAGCAACGACCCGTTTGCCGTCTTGCTCACCATCCTGCTGGTCGAGTTTCTTTTGGTCGGCGATCGCTCCTGGGGGTACGTATTAGCGGTGCTCGCGGAGCAGGCGGTGCTCGGCACCATCATCGGCATTCTCGGCGGACGCCTCATCGTGATCGTGCTCAACCGGTCGGGGCTGGCGCAAGGCCTGCACGCGCCGTTCGTGGCCACGAGCGCGCTCGTGATCTTTGGTCTCGCCGCGTCCGTGCATGCCTCGGGCTTTCTCGCGGTCTATCTCGCCGGCCTCGTGGTCGGCAACCGCCCGACGCGCGCCCACAACACCGTCATCGTGTTCCTCGATGCGGTGACGTGGCTGGCGCAGATCGTGATGTTCGTGCTGCTCGGCCTGCTGGTCTGGCCGCAGCGCCTGCTCGAAAACCTCGGGGCGGCGCTCGCCGTCGCTGCCACGCTGATGTTCATCGCGCGCCCTGTGGCCGTGCTCGTGTGCCTCGCGCCGTTCCGCTTCAGCTGGCGGGAAAAGGGCTTCATTTCCTGGGTCGGCCTGCGCGGCGCGGTCGGCATTTTTCTCGCGTCGATCCCGCTGCTGGTCGGATTGCCGAAGGCCTACTTATATTTCGACATCGCCTTCGTGGTCGTGCTGACCTCGCTCTTGATCCAGGGTTGGACCGTCGCCTGGGCGGCGCGGCGGCTACACATTGCGTTGCCGCGTCACGATCACATGCCGCGACGCGTCGAGCTCGACCTGCCGGGACAGCTCGAGCAGGAGATTGTGGGATACCCCGTGCCGGCGAACAGTCCGTACCTCAAGCGCGGCCTGCTGCCGTCCTGGGCGCGGCCGACGCTGGTGGTGCGCGAGCAGAAGATTCTCAGCCCGCCCGAGGCGCATCCGGTGCGGCAGGGCGACTACGTCTATCTGCTGGCGCCGCCGGAAAAAGCGCAGGCTCTCGACCGTTTCTTCGTCGACATGCCGCCGCCGACGGTGCCCGACCCGCGCCTGCTCGGCGACTTCTTCGTGTCGGGCGAGGTGACGCTCGGCGAGTTGGCGGACATTTACGGCCTCTCGATCGCGCCGGACTCCGCCGGGATATCGCTCGCCGACCATATTGCTGAGGAGGTCAAACGGCGGGTGAGGCAGGGCGACATCGTGCCACTCGGGCCCATTGCGCTGCTGGCGCATCGTGTGGCCGACGGTCGTGTCACCAGCGTCGGCCTGCGGCTGCCGGAAGACGACGAAGAGCCGGCGACGTTCACCGCCAAGCTTAAGAAGGCTGCGCGCGATCTGTGGGCGCGGCTCGGTTGATCAAATAGGCCTTCGCAAGATCGGGATCGGACCGACCGCGCTGTCGGTGATCGTGGCTTCGACCGCGAACACGTCGGCGATGCGTTCCGGTGTCAGCACGTCGCGCGGCCCGCCTTCGGCCACCAGGCGGCCGCGCTCCATCATCACCACGCGGTCGGCGAAGCGCGCCGCGAGCATGAGATCGTGCACGATCCCGAGCACCGCGCCGCCGTCGTGGGCGGCGCGGGCGAGCAGCTCCATCACGACGAGCTGATGGCGCGGATCGAGCGACATCGTGGGCTCGTCGGCGAGCAGGATCGGCGCCTGTGTCGCGAGCGCCCGCGCCAGCGCGACCCGCGCGCGCTCGCCGCCCGAGAGCGTGGTGACCGCGCGCGCCGCCCACGGCTCGATTGCGGTCGCGGCGACGGCGCGCCCGACCGCCGCGCGATCCGCATCGGCGAGCGGCGCGAAGCCGTCGGCATGGGGGTGGCGGCCGAGCGCCACGACCGCCGCGACGCTCATCGGCCAGTGGAAGACGTGGCCCTGCGGCAGATAGGCGATGTGGCGCGCGCGGTCGCGGGTCGAGAACGAAGCGAGTGGACGGCCTTGCAGCTCGATGCTGCCTTCGGCGGGGATGAGGCCGGCCAGCGCCCGCATCAGCGTCGTCTTGCCGGCGCCGTTCGGGCCGATGAGCAGCGTCAATTCGCCGGGTCGCAGCTCGAGCGTGGCGCCGTCGATGATGAGGTTGCCGGCGAGCCGCACCGACAGGCCGGCCGCGCGCATGATCGGCGCGGCGCTCACGACGCGGCCCCATCGAGCAGGCGCCGCTCGGAAAAGATCATCGCCAGAAAGAACGGCACGCCGATCAGCGAAGTCACGACGCCGACGCGCAGCTCGTCCGCCGCCGGCAGCATGCGTACCGCGATGTCGGCGGCGGTGAGCAGCGCCGCGCCCGCGAGCGCGCCGGGCAAGAGCACGCGGGCCGGATCGGAGCCGACGGCACGCCGCACGAGGTGCGGAGCAACCAGTCCGACGAAGCCGATCGAGCCCGCGACGGCGACCGCGGCGCCGACGCCGATCGCCACGCCGACCACGACCGTCATCCGCACCCGGGCGAGGTCGACGCCGAGCGACGCGGCGGCGTCCTCGCCGAGCGTGAGCGCGCGGAAGGCGCGGGCATTCATCGCGAGCAACACCCAGCTCGCGATGCAGAACGGCGCGGCGATGAGGAGGTGGTCGGTGCTGCGGTCCTCGAGCGAGCCGAGCAGCCAGAAGGCGATCTCGAGCGCCGCATAGGGATTGGGTGCGAGATTGAGGATGAGCGCGGTCATGGCGCCGGCGAAGCTCGCGAATGCCAGGCCGGCAAGCAGCGTCACGGTGAGGCTCGCGCGCCGTCCGGCGATCGCGACCAGCCCGCCGATCGAGACCAGTGCGCCGGCTATGCCCGCGAACGGCACCATGAGCGAGGTCGCGCCCGCGAACGAGAAGGCGATGGTGAACGAAGCCGCCGCCGCCGCGGCCTGCGGCGCGCCGAACAGCGCAGGCTCGGCCAGCGGATTGCGCAACAGCCCCTGCAGCGCGGCGCCGGCGAGGCCGAGCGTGGCGCCGATCAGGAGCGCGAGCACGGTGCGCGGCAGGCGGATATCGCGCACGATGATCCCCGCCGGCCCCTCGCCGTCGAACAGGCCGGCGAGCGCCGCCTTGGCCGAGAGGCCCGCGGGCCCGACCATCAGCGAGAGGATCGCCAGCACGACGATGAGCGCCGCCAGGGCGGCCTCGAGCCGCCAACCGCTTCGCCGCGCCATGTCCATCGCACCGACCCTCCGGGCGCCCTTCCTACAGATTTCCGGCTTGCGGTGGAACGGGATTACGTGATGATTCCGGGATGACCCGCGCGAGACCGCTCCGCTTCGTCCTTGTGCTGGCGTGCGCCTTGGCGGCCGCGGGCGCTCCGGCCAAGGCCGATCCGCCCCGCCGCGTCGTATCGTTCAACGTCTGCGCCGATCAGCTGGTGGTGGCGCTCGCCGACCCGGCCCAGGTCGCCGGGCTCTCGCCCTATGCCACCGATCCGACGCTCTCGGCCGTGGCGGCGGAGGCGCGGGCCTATCGCCGCATCCAGTGGCATGCCGAATCGGTGGTCCCGCTCGACCCCGATCTGGTGCTTGTCGGGCCGCGCGACCGCTCGGTGACGCAACGGCTGCTCGGCGCACTCGGTTTTCGTGTCGTCGGCGTCGATTTCGTGAGCACGATCGCCGCGGCGCGCGCACAAATCCGCGAAGTCGCCGCGCTGCTCGGACATCCCGAGCGCGGCGAGCAACTGTTGTCGCGCCTCGACGCGGCGCAGGCGCGAACTCGCGTCCGTGCCGCGTCCGCGTGCGTCGACCGCGCTGCTGGTCGGCCACAGCGGCTACACGGAGGGTCCGACCAGCCTGGCGGCCGGCCTGATCGCCGAGGCCGGCCTCAAGCCGCCGCCCGGCGCGCCCGCCGGCATCGGCGGTTTCGTGCCGCTCGAAAGCCTGGTGATGATGCGGCCCGATCTCCTGGTCACGCACAATGTGATCGAGCTGCCGTACGACCAGGGCTCGGTCTACCTGACCCATCCGGCGGTGAAGGACCTTTATCCCCCGAATCGGCGGATCATTTTGCCCGTCCGCTACACGATGTGCGGCGGCCCCGGGCTGGTCGCCGGGCTCGACCACCTCGCGGATCAGTTGGCGAAGCTCGCCGCCGAGAAGTGATGCTGCTACGGCGAACCGAGCGTCAGCGCGACGCGCAAGCCCATGTGGTGGTAGCGTGACGTCGCGACGACCGGCAAGCGTTGCGCCGAGCGCACCCTTCGGTATGCGGCGGCCCAACCGCCGCCGCGAACGACGCCGGTCTCGCAGGCGCCCTCGCGCGTAAAGGCGGATGCGTCGGATGGAATCTCGCTCGGGTCGGACGTCCAGCAATCCGCTGCCCATTCCCAGGCATTGCCATGCATGTCGAAAAATCCCCAGGCGTTGGGTTTGAACGCACCGACGTGCACAGGTCCATGGCCGGTCTGTTCGCTGCGACATGCACCGCGCCATGGGAATTGTGAGCCGAGATCGGCAAACCGCGCGTGCTCGCAGAGCCGGCCCTCGTCCTCGCCGAAGTTGTAACTCGTTGTCGTGCCGGCGCGCGCCGCATATTCCCATTCCGCCTCCGAAGGCAGCCGATAGGCTTTGCCCGTGCGGCGTCCGAGCCACGCCGCATAGGCCTGTGCTTCATGCCAGCTGACGCAAACGACCGGATGCGATTCCGTGACGTCGAAGCCCGGCTGGCGAAACGATCCCTCGGCCTGGGCAAAGCGCGCGATTTTGGCGTCGAACTTGTGACACGCGCTCGCGACGTTCGTTCCGGTTTCGGCCACGAACGCGGCGAACTGCTCGACCGTAACCTCGAGCCGTCCGAGCGCAAAACGCCGGGCGATGACGATACGGCGCGGTGATCCTTCGACCCGCTCACGACCGCGCTCGTCGTCGGGCGAGCCCATCATGAAGGAACCGGCCGGCAACGCGATCATCTCCGGGCAGACATCGCAATCCTTGAAGGTCGCGGCCGCCTCTTGTGCGCCTGACCCGGCGCCGGTCATTGCGTTGGATTCGAGCATGCCGTCGCCGGACGTTCCCGCCGGGCGGATCAGCAGCCTGTCGGCCAAAACGCCCGCGCCCACAAGAGCGAGCAACGCTGCCGCCACCAGCGCCCACTTGCGCGTACCGCTCGGCTTCACCGCAACGCTGCCGACAACGGGCGATGCGGCATCTCCATTCGTTTCAGCCGCTACCGGCGAGTTCGACCTGCTCCACGTCCCCGACGAAGCGGAAGCCGCGTCCGTGGATCGTGCGGATGAGCTTCTGTGCCGATCCGTCGTCGCCCAGCGCCTGGCGTGCGGACTTGATCCGGCTGCTCAGCGTCGCATCCGAGATGATCCGTCCTTTCCAGATCTGCTCGATGATCTCGTCCTTGCTGACGGCGCGCTCCCGATTCTCGATCAGCATGATCAGGAGATCGAAGACCTGAGGCTCGACGGGCACGGGATGGCCGTCCTCGCGAATCTCGTACGCCTTGGGGTCGATCAGATATGCGCCGATCCGATAGGGCATTGGTCCGCCAAGTGGAGGCACACTGCGAGTGCTCGCATAGCTTGAAGCTATTTGGGCCGTTTCTCCCGGCGATTATCGACGAAATCCAGGAGTCCTGCAGCAATACTCCAAACCCCCTTCAAGCTGCAAAGCCGGCTTCGCCTTAGGCTCCGAGACGGAAGCAAAATCTTACCGTCCCGCCCGACGATGCGGGAGTTCCTCGATTTTGGTCACTGGCAAGTGGCTGACATTCGAGGAGGAAACAGGAGGACCGACGATGGCTGGCGGAATCGCAAACGTTGCATCCGGCGTTGAGACCACCGATGCCCTGCTCGGTCTTTTCAGGTGGAACGGTCTGAACCTGACCTACAATTTCCCCGACACCGCGGCTTACTACTCCGCGACATATTTCACTGCGGGGTCGGTGCCGAGTTCCTCCAACGTTCGACTTCGCCACCTTCGCGGCCGCGACGGCGTCGCTCGAAACCGCCATCGACAAGGCGATTGCATCCGAGCTGATGGCGGTCGCGCCGCTCGTCTACACCAAGATGGCTCCCGGGGCGGCAGCAGACTCGAGCTTCGCGATGGCGAGCCTGTTCGCCGATGCCGAGCTGGGAGCGCCTCCCGGCGGCATTGGCTACTATCCCGGCATTGTCCAGCGCGGTGGCGACGCCTGGTTCAATGTCGATCAGCCGCGCTTCAACAATGTCCAGGTCGGCGACAGCGCCTACTACGTTGTCCTGCACGAGCTAGGTCACACGGTCGGGCTCAAGCATGGGCACGCCAACGACCGGCCCGGTCCCACCATGGACCTGCTTCCCGACGACGTGAACTCCTTCGAGTTCTCGGTGATGACCTATCGTCACTACGTCGGAGCGCCGGATGTGCCGGTGGCCGGCGACACGCCGAACGGCAGCTTCCCGCAATCGCTGATGATGTACGATATCGCTGCCATCCAGTACATGTACGGCGCCAACTTCAATCACAACAGCGGCAATACGGTCTATACCTTCAGCACGACCACCGGCGAGATGTTCGTCAACGGCGTCGGGCAGGGGACGCCGGAGGACAATCATATCTTCCGCACCATCTGGGACGGCAACGGCATCGACACCTACAATCTGTCCAACTACACGACGGATCTCGAGATCGATCTCGCTCCCGGCGGCTGGTCTAATTTCCACAGCGATCAGCTCGCCCATCTGAGCATTGCGAACGACATCTACGCGCGCGGCAACGTGTTCAATGCGCTGCAGTTCGAAGGCGACACGCGCTCGCTCATCGAGAATGCCATCGGCGGCAGCGGCGACGATACGATCCGCGGCAACAGCGCGAACAACGTCCTCACCGGCAACGGCGGCGCCGACTGGTTGATCGGATTGGAGGGCAACGATCGACTGGTGGGCGGAGGTGGTGCCGACATCCTCTCCGGCGGGGTCGGGAACGACGTGCTCGAAGGCGGCGTCGGCGGCGACGAGCTCAGTGGAGGCGCGGGCCTCGATTTTGCCTCCTACGAGCATGCGGCGGCTGGCGTCTACGCCTCGCTGATGTCTCCCGCGCTCAACACCGGCGAGGCGTTCCACGATATGTACATCAGCATCGAAGGTCTGATCGGATCGGTGCACAACGATAGCCTGTTCGGCAACGGCAGTGCGAATACCCTGCGCGGCGGCAGGGGCAATGACGCGCTTTCCGGCTTGGGAGGAGCCGATATCCTCGATGGCGGAGGAGGCAACGATTCACTTCGCGGCGGCGCTGGCAACGACACGTTCTTGTTCACGGGCGGCATCGGCCACGATACGATCGTGGATTGGCAGGATGGCCCCTGGTTTCTTGCCCATGACTACATTTCGTTCCAGGGCATGGGCCTCTCCATGGCCGATCTGTCGATCAGCTATTGCGGCGGGAACGCGATCGTAAGCGTCGCGGCGTTACACGGAGACATCACCGTTCTGGGCGTGCTGCCGGGCTCGCTAGGGGCGGACGATTTCCTGTTCTGATCGACGCTTGTGACGTCAGGCCAAGCGCGCCTGCGCCCACTCCGCGATCATGCCGGCGAGCGCATCGAGCCCGTCGGTGAGCGCGGCCGGCCCGGCCTGCAGGATCAGCGGCGACTTGATCTCGCGCAGGAAGCCGCCGCGCACCGCCGGAACCTCCGCGAAGCCCGGCCGCGCCGCGACCTTGGCCGGGACGAATTTCTTGCCGCACCAGGAGCCGACGATGATGTCGGGCGCGGCGGCGATCACCTGCTCCGCCGACACGATGCGGTCCTTGGCGTTCTTGCGCCTGGACAGCATGGGAAACACGTCGATGCCGCCGGCGATCTCGATCAACTCCGCCACCCAGCGGATGCCGGAGATCATCGGCTCGTCCCATTCCTCGAAATAGACGCGCGGCCGGCGGTCGAGCAGCGCGGTTCGGTTGCGTACCTGCTCCAGCCGTCGTTCCAACGATTCCGCCAGTGCGTCGGCCTTCAGCGTCACGCCGGTGAGCGCGCCGAGCGTGCGGATCATGTCGAAGATGCCGGCCACGTCGCGATGATTGAAGGCATGCACCGCGACGTTGCGGCGGATCAGCTCGGCGACGATATCCGCCTGCAAGTCGGAAAAGGTGAGCACAAGGTCGGGCTCGAGCGCGAGGATCTTCTCGAAGTCGGCCGAGATGAACGACGAGACCCGCGGCTTCTCCTTGCGCACCCGCGCCGGCCGCACCGCATAGCCCGACACGCCGACGATGCGGCGTTCCTCGCCGAGGAGATAGAGCGTCTCCACGGTCTCTTCGGTGAGGCAGACGATGCGTTCGGGCGGGAACATTTCTGAACTCCGCATGCCCTTCCGCCGTCCCCGCGAAAGCGGAGGCCCATCGTGCCATATATGCCAAGCTGTGGAATATGCTGGCCCGCTACCTCCGCGAAGGCGAGCTTTGCGCATAAAGAAGGCCCCGGGGAGGTTGAGTCACCGGGGCCTGGCGGCCTGAGTTCTCACCGGAGGGGTTCGAATCCAGGGCCGCCGTTCGAACCATAGAAATATCCGCGACTCGCCTCACCACAAATCGCCGTAAAAAACGTGTTAAATTATAGGCGTGGCCTATGGACGCTACGTTGCGCGGGCGAGATCTGATTTAGAAAGACCGCGTGCTGCGCTGAACACGGCGCACGGGCTCGTGCCACTGGCATCCATACGGCCAGGGAGCGTCGGGACAGGCGGACACTGGGGGCGCCACGTTCATCTGAGTGGCGGGGGCGGCCGGGGCGGCCAACCCCGTCTTCGCGTCGGGGCTGGTGCCGGCAAGCGCGGTCACGGCGGCGGCTCCAACCATGACGGCGACCAGACCGACGGCGATTTTATAGAGAGACATCGTAGATCCCCACCCATTGCCGTGCGCCAGATCGGTTGGCGGCGGCTTCGGGTGTTGGTCGCGACGGCTCTGAAAAAGGTTCATGCGTTTTGCCGGGTTGGGCCAGCGATGGAACTCAACCCACGGCGGTCCGAGCAACGAGGACCGCGGCCATAGGCTGCCCGCCTTCAGGCGCGCGCCATTAATGTCCGCCCTTGGGGCGCACGAAGCATTGGATGGTTCCGGCCAGCACGAAAAGGTATGGCTCCCCGTTCGGTGCGTGATCCTTGATGATCTTTTCCGGGGGAATTTTGGTCCACGAATTATCCAGCCACGCGTACCAGGTATCTTCGGGATATTTCCCACCGGCGTTTTCGACCTTGAACTTCGTTTTCACGACGTCGGCCGCCCCGCAGCAGAAGAGCGATTTGGGGTCGAGCTTTCGGGAGGGATAAGCGTCGTTGTCCGGCCGCTGGAGGTTTTGAAACCATTCCTTGTCCGGCCCATCCGGCCACTCACTGTGTGTGAGAGCGGGCGCCGGAAAGACAAGAGCCATGCCCGCCGCCGATATCGCAAGAGCTGCTACGGTTGCCCCATTGAGCATGGCGGCCTCCTGTCACCTCGTCATGCCGCATGGTTAGGTGTAGCTGCGATTTCAGTCCGTGAATGTGAACTAATTCACATCGGACGGGGAAGCAGCCGGCGAAAACCACAGGAAACGCGCGATCCTGTCCCCACAATTCTTGCATCGCGTCGCGGCATTTATGGAAAATCCGAGCAATAGCGGCAACGAGACCGGGGGTCGCGATGTTGTCTCCCCCACGGCGCCGCGCGATATTGCATCATTGCCCCTCAGGGCGGCGATTCGGACGCCGCCCGTCACCGAAAGGGTTCCAATCATGTCCAAGCTTGCCTGCATCGCTCTGCTCGCCGTGTTTGCTACCGTGCCCGCAACGGCTGAGCCTGCGATCCCCGACCTGCGCGGCACCTGGACCGGCGAAAGCGAATCGATCGTCCTCGGCCGCGGCAATCCGCATCATCGCTCGACGCAAGCGCCCGAGCCGCGGCTGTCGAACATTGCGTTCACGATGACCATCGACAAGCAGGACGGTCGCAGGTTCTCGGGCACGTTTTCGTCGCAGCGGGGCACCGACAAGATCATCGCAGTCATGTCGCGTTCCGGCGCGATCTACATGGTGGACGACGACGGCTACACGATCGGGACGATGCTGGCGCCGAACCGGATGGAGCTCTGCTACATGCTGCAGTCGCGCGCCGCGCGCGTCGCGTCCTGCACGGAGATGACCAAGCGGCCATAACGCGTCGGCTTCGTTCAGCGCGCCGGAGCTGCGGTCGCCGCGTCGGGGCAGTCGTCCGCACGCGGCTTCGGACCGCGCAGCTCCTGCGGCACCTTGCAATTGTCCACGCGCTGCTCGTCGCTCGCCTTGCCGCCGAGCCGCTCTTTGCCGGTGCGGGTGGGCTCTGCCGGGAATTGCTTTGCTTCCTGGGCTTTGCACGGCGTTACGCTGGTCAAGACCGGGGCTGCCTGTAGCGCGACCGTCATCGCGAGCACTCGCACGGGCAACGACAGCATGATCGTGCTCCTTTGAAATCCGGGCGGGCAGGCTGCGCCGCTCTCCTCCCTGGCATACACGGCTTCCAGGGCAGCAGCCCACCCGAAAGCTGGGCAGCGGCCTGCCTGCCCTTCATCATGCTTCGGCAATCGGAAATAGGACAAGAGCAGCCGAACTGGTAGGCTTCGCGTCGCCTGAATCTTCAGCGACCAAAGACTAGGGAGGACTTGATGCAATCACTTTGGATCAGTGGCCTCGTGCTGGTGGTGAGCGCAGGCCTTTCGGTGAAAAACGTCGCGGCCGGCCCGCAAGAGGACGTCGCGGCAGCAGGGGAGAAGTGGGGCAAGGTCTTTGCCGACAACAATCCCGAGACCATGACGGCATTCTATGCCAAGGACGGAGTCCTATGGGGCACGCTGTCGCCGACAGTGCGGTCGGATGCTACCGCGGTGAAGGCCTACTTCGTCGGCGCCTTCCAGGCGCTGCCCAAGGCTACCGTCAAGTTCGGAGATCAGTTGATCCGCGTTTACGGAAACACTGCGGTCAACACCGGCTACTATACTTTCTCCTATATCAAGGACGGTGAGACCAAATCGATCCCCGCCCGCTACAGCTTCACCTATGTGAAGGACGGCGATGAGTGGAAGATCGTGGACCATCATTCGTCCGCGGTGCCGCCTCCGCCGCGATGAGCGCGGTTGGACGTGAGCGGGTAGTTCACGCGCCGATCAGCGCGCGCACGCCGGTATAGATCGTGCCGGCGGCGGAACCGACGGCGGCGCCGAGCGGGCCTACGGTCTTGACCAGCCCGTCGATCTTCTCGGCGCGCCGGCGCACCGCCTGCTTGCCGACATATGGGCCGATCACGGTCGCGAGGCGCATCGCCACCGCGCTCGGCTGCTTGGGGGCGGTGACATGCTTGGGCAGGATGTTTCTCGCGATCGTCGCCAGGATATTCCCGGTGAGGAACGCGAGCGCGATGCTCACCGCATATTCCGCGGTCTCGCGCCACTCCCGCAGGTTCTCCGGCAGGATCGGGATGTTGTCGACGTAGCCGATGATGGCGGTCATGCCGGCGACCGCGACCACGCCGATCAAGACGCCGATGCCCGCGGCCGTTCGCCAGCCGAGATGCGCGAGCCACGCAAGGGCAAAGCCGAACGGCAGCGGGATGAGCATCGAGACGATGCGCATGATCAGCGGCTTGACGTCGAGCACGACGATCAGCAGGACATGCGCGACGAGCAGCAGCACGATCGGCGGCAGGATGTAGACCGCGAGGTGCTTCGCCCAGAACTTCGCCGGTGATTTGCGCTGCGTCACCTGCGCCTTCAGGCGGTCGAGCTCGAGCCGCAGCTCCCCGATGGTCGCGATCAGGTGCTGGTTTTCCTCGATCAGCGGCTTGGGAATCTTGAGGTCGCGGCTGCAATGCTTGCAGACGAGCGCCGCGTCCTTGACCTCCTCCGCGCAGAACGGGCACTCCATGCCGCCCCCTTCCGATGCCCGGCGCCGACTACTTCGCGACTTTCAACGCAAAGCTCGCCGCGCCGGCGCGGCCCTCGCTATCCTTCACGTTGACGCGAATGTGGTGGACGCCCGGGGGTATCTCCGCCGCCGCCAGGTCGATGCCGTCGGGCTGCGTCGACGCCGTGAGGCGCTTGGTCAGGTCCACGGTCGGGTTCTTCAGATAGGTGACCCTGACCGACGAGAGATCGACCTTCGCTCCGCCGAAGGTCTCGAACTTGAGCCGCAGATGCAGCGGCGACTTGACGTCGGCGGCGCCCGATGGCGACAGCAGGACGACCTTCGGCCCGCGGGTCACGCCCGCCCGCGTCGTCAGGCTTTCCGTCGGCAGCGCCGGCAAATTCGCCTCCGGCTCGGTGATGAGGACCACGGGCTGTGCCGCCCCCGGGCCGGCCATGCCGAGCGCCACGAGGGCCGCAATTGCAAAGGCCGCTCTCGTCATCGATCCACCTCCTCGATATGCACGCAAACGTCGATCCATCTCTCTACTCCCGCGCTCCGCCGCCGTCGCCGATGATGGAGTAGGGCGCCCAGAACAGCGGATGGGCATAGCTGAAGGCGGTCTTGCCCTGCGCATCGACAAAGCCCGGCCCGTCGAGCAGCGCGAGCATCGCCTGGCGCATTGCCTCTCCACGCGTAATCTTTCGGTCGGCGGATTGCCGGCGGAACAGATCCGTGACCAGCTCGCGCGCTGACGCGGAATGCACCGACCAGTTGGTGACGAGGATCGCCCGCGTGCCGGCATAGAAGAACGCGCGCCCGAGTCCGGACGCGGCCTCCGCGCCGGCGCCCGCCGCCGCTCCGGTATTGCAGGCGGAGAGCACGACCCAGTCGGCGTCGAGCTTGAGCGCCAGGATCTCCTCCATGGTGAGCAAGCCGTCGCCCGGCGTCCCCGACACGCTCGGCGCCGACAGTGCCAGCGCCGGCTGCGTCAGCCCTTCGAGATCGCCCGGCACCAGGCCGTGGGTGGCGAACACGATGATGCGGAACTTCGAGAGATTGGCCTTCTTCACCATCTCTTCATTGGCCGCCATGCCGAGGCTGAGCACCTTCGACGGATCGGCCTCGAGCGCCAGCGCGATCGAGGTTAGCTCGGCGGCGGTGTCGGGCAGGCGGGGCAGCAGTCGCCAGCTCGGCATTCTCCACGTTGCGGGTCTGCGGCGAGGCCCGGCGCGCCAGCGGCAGCCCGCGCGTCGTCGCCTCGGCCAGCTGTATGGCGGCCTGTGGGCCCGTCTCCGGGTTCTTCGCGTCCGCGGCCTGCTGCGGGCTGAAGACCGGGTCGCCGAAGCCGATCAGCGGCTCGCGCTTGTCCGATCCGCGCGGCAGGCCGCGCAGCGTGCGCAGCGCCGCGGCCGAAGGCACCATCGTCACCGCATGAGTGCGGGCGAGCCACGGCACGTCGCGATAGCCCGCGAATATCGGCGCCGCCGCATCGGTCTTGAGCTCGGCCGGCGCGGTCGGCAACAGGCTCAGCGGCAACAGGCCGAGCGCCCCGTTGGTCACCACGATCAACTGTTTCGCAGGCTTCCAGGCGGCCTCGACCGGCCGCAGCAGCAAGGCGTAGAGCTCGTGGGCGAGCGCGAGATCGTAGCGCGGGATGTCGGCGATGGTGTCGGCCTGCGGCTCGAGCGCTTCGCGCAGCCGCTGCACCCGCTTATTGATGTCTGCTGCGTTCGCCGCCACGTAGGCGAATGCGACCGGCCCTTGCTTGGGCACCGCCCACACGAAGCTCCCATTGCGGCCGAGATGAAACGAGACGAACGCCTCGTCCGGCCGCAAGGTCGCGCGGATGTCCTCGACCCCGGCCGGCTTGGGCGTGACCAGGTCGGCATAGCCGGGGAATCGGCGCGCGATGTCGCGGCGCGCCGTGATGCGTTGCGTACGCAGCTTCTCGATCGCCGTGCGCAGGTCGGTGACGTCCTTCTCGCTGCGCTCCTCGGGCGCCGCCGCCAGCATGTTGTTCAAGGTGCCGAGCTCGGCGACGATCTGTTTCTCCAAATCTTGTTCCTTGCGCACCAGCTCCGCGAGCGCCGGGTCGCGCGCGACCGCGCGCGCGCTCGACGCCGACAGCGCCTTCTCGACGGAGCGGCCGCGGATCATCTCGCCGAGCTGGAAGCTCTCCGAGCCGACATCGGCGACGCTTCCCCGATTGCGGGACAGCAGGATCAGATAGGTCTCGATGACGACCTGCATGCGATTGTCGGCGGCCGCCGATACGGTCGAGTCGTCCGCGTCATCGCGCGAGGCGGCGAGCAGGATCGGCAGTGCCTTGCGGTAGGTCGCGAACGCGTCGACGTCGCGCCTGGCAAAGGTCAGTCCGGCGCCCAGGATGGCGTTCGCCATCGCGGTGTCATAGTGCTTGTCGCCGAGGCGCTTGGTCTCCCGATCGACGAGCTGGCGGGCGAGCTCGATGCCCTGCTCGGTCTTCTTCGCGACATAGCTGGTGTAGATGCGCGAAAATCCCAGCCGCAGACGCGCCGCCCGGCTCGGTTCCCAATTCCGGGTAGCGGCGTCGAGCCGGTCGTAGATCGCGGCCGCATCATCGTACTTGCGTTGCGAATAGAGCGTCGCCGCAAGCTGGTTGAGCGCGAAGGCGTGGATCGTGGACTCTTCCGAAGCGCCGAGCGCCTGGTAGATCTCGACCGATGTGCGCGCGAGCTGCTCGGCTTCCGCAAAACGGGCTTGCTCGGACAGGAGACCAGCCAGCGAATTCGTGATCTGCGCCGTGTCGGGATGATATTTTCCCACCGCCTTGAGCCGGCTGAGCAGTGCGCGGCGGATATCCGCCTCGGCCTCGTTGAGCCGGCCCTGCTTCGCTTTGGTCTGGCCCTCGTAGTTCAGCATGAAATCGACGGACGCTTCCATCGTATCGGCCGCCGGCCGGTTCGGCCATTTCGGCGATTTGGCGATGGCGTCGCGCTGCAGCGTTTGCGCCTTGCGAAATGCAAGCTCGGCGTCGCGGTAGTTTCCGCGCGTCTGCAGCACGCGCGCCCGGCCGTACTCCACATTGGATTCCCATGAGGAGCGGAACAGGTCGACGTTCTGCCACGACTTCGATTCGTTGAGCAGCGCCTGGTTCTTGGCGAGATAGACTTCCGCCTGCTTTACGTCGCCGAGCGTCAGGTAGGACCCGATGATGCGCAGGTTGACGCCGAAGAGCATCCCCTTGCCACGCTGCTCTCCCTCGATCTTCTTCGCTATCGCCTGCTCGGTTTCGATCGCGCCCTTGAGGTTGCCGGTGACGCGATACTGTTGCGCCAGGAACTGCATGTAGCGGTTGACCTCGGCCGGGGAATCGGCGCCGAGCGCGATCGCCTGCTTGACGTCCGCGATTGCTTCTTCCGTACGGCCGAGCGCGGCGCGCGCCTGTGCACGCTGATAGTGGAATTGGCCGAGCGGTCCGCTCGTCGGCGGCGCGGCGTCGGCGGTGGCCTTGTTCCTGGCGGCCCGCGACGGGTCGGGCTTCTGCTGATCGAGAATGGCGGTGATATCGGAAATGTTGCGCGGCGGAGCGACGAAGGTCGCCGTCTGGGCGTTGGCGATGCTCGATTCCGCCCACGCCAGGAAGCCGAGCGATATGAAGCTTCCTACGCGGAGTGCGGTGCCAACATTGAGCATATCGAGCCCTCGCGGATGGCCATTCCTGGCGCCGGCGTGTCTGGCTGCATGATCCACAGCCGCTCGATGCTAGTTCGTGGGGGCCGATTTTTCAAAGGTCATGAGCGCCGGAGGGGTGCGGCACCAACGTCAATCCGCCACACCGGGCCATGGGGCCTGCGTGACGGCCTTCATTGCAAGATTGCAAGCGTCATTCCGTGGTCATTTCTGTTTCTTCTGAGCGCTTGTGCACTTGGCAACGCATCTTCTGCAACGGGGGCTGCCGTCATGCGCACCGGGGCCGCCAAAGCACTGGGCTTCTTTACGGCAGGTCTCGATGCAAGCCGTGTCCGAGTCGGAATAACCTGGCGCGGCCGAGACGCTACTGCTCGCAGCCAGGATACCGAGGCAGAACAAGGCAAACAGCGTGCATTTTGTAACCATGCTCTTTCTCCCACCGTCAGCTCGAAATGCCCATGCAGGGGAATGTGAACGATCGCCCTCGGGTGCACAATTGGCGCGAATGCCGCATTCCGGTGCGCCCAACCATCGACTTTTCGGATAAAGTCGTATCACTGAGCAACTACGTAGAGCGCTTTGCTCTTGCGAGGGGGTGGAAAACCAATGTCCGGCGCGGCGCCGATCGAAGGCGAATACGACTACGTCGTTGTCGGCGCGGGCTCGGCCGGCTGCGTGCTGGCGAACCGGCTTTCGGCCGATCCCGCCGTGCGCGTGCTGCTCCTGGAGGCCGGCGGCAACGACAACTGGATCTGGTTCCACATCCCGGTCGGCTACCTCTTCGCCATCGGCAATCCACGCTCGGACTGGATGTTCAAGACCGAGCCGGAGGAGGGGCTCAACGGCCGCAGCCTCAACTATCCACGCGGCAAGGCGATCGGCGGCTCCTCCGCGATCAATGCCATGATCTACATGCGCGGCCAGGCCGCCGACTACGATCATTGGCGCCAGCTCGGGCTCGCCGGCTGGAGCTGGGACGACGTGCTGCCGTACTTTCGCAAGCACGAGGACCATTTCCTCGGGGCCGGCGACGCGCACGCGATCGGCGGCGAACTTCGCATCGAGGCGCCGCGCGTGCATTGGGCCATCCTGGACGACTTCTGTGCGGCCGCGCAGCAGGCCGGCATCGCGCCGATCCCCGACTTCAACGCCGGCGACAACGAGGGCTCGTGTGCGTTCCACGTCAACCAGAAGCGCGGGCGGCGCTGGTCGGCGGCACGCGGCTTCCTCAAGCCGGTGCTCAAGCGGCCGAACCTGCGGCTCGAAACCGGATGCCTGGTGGAAGGCATCGTGTTCGAGGGCAAGCGTGCCGCGGGCGTGCGTTGGCGGCAGAACGGTGAGGCCAAGTCCGCGCGCTGCCGCGGCGAGGTGATCCTGGCCGCCGGCTCGATCGGCTCGATCCAGCTCCTCAAGCTCTCCGGCGTCGGCGCCGGCGCCGAGCTGCAGAACTTCGGCATACCGGTCGTGCTCGACAGAGCGGGCGTCGGCGAGAACCTGCAGGACCACCTGCAACTCCGGCTCATCTACAAGGTTTCGGGCGCCAAGACGCTCAACGAGACCTATCGCTCGCTGCTCGGCCGCGCGCGCATGGGGCTCGACTACGCGCTGTTTCGGCGCGGCCCGCTCACCATGGCGCCCTCGCAGCTCGGATTGTTCACCCGTTCGGACCCCGCGCGCGAGCGCGCCAATATCCAATTCCACGTGCAGCCGCTGTCGCTCGACAAGTTCGGCGACCCCCTGCACGAATTTCCGGCCTTCACCGCGAGCGTGTGCAACTTGCAGCCGACGAGCCGCGGCTTCGTGCGCTTGCGCTCTGCCGATCCCGCCGACAAGCCCGTCATCAAACCGAACTATCTGTCGACCGACGCGGATCGACGCGTCGCCGTGGACTCGATCCGGGTCGCGCGCCGGATCGCCGCGCAGCCGGCGCTCGCCAAATACAAGCCGGTCGAATATCTTCCCGGTCCCTCGGTCGGCGACGACGACGTGGCGCTGGGCAAAGCCGCGGGCGACATCGGCACCACGATCTTCCATCCCGTCGGCACCGCCAAGATGGGCCGCGCCAGCGATCCGCTGGCCGTGGTCGACGAGCGGCTGCGTCTCATCGGGCTCGAGCGGCTGCGCGTCGTCGACGCCTCGGTCATGCCGACGATCACGTCGGGCAACACCAACGCGCCGACCATGATGATCGCGGAGAAAGGCGCGGCGATGATCCGTCAGGACAGGCGCGGCTAGGAGAGAACCTGATGAAGCTTTTCGAGCGGGCCAAGGCGATCATGCTGTCGCCGCGGACCGAATGGCGGGTGATCGAGCGGGAGCCGAGCAGGCCGACCGAGCTGTTGACCTATGTCGCCGTGCTCGCCGCCATCCCCGAGATTGCCAATTTCATCGGCCAATCGCTGATTGGCGGCTACAAGCCGATCGTTCCGAGCCTCCTGCGCGCGATCATCGCCTATGGCGTGACCCTGGCGATGGTGTACGTCATCGCCGGCGTGATCGACCTGCTCGCGCCGAGATTCGGCGGCAGGAAGAATTTCGGCAACGCCGTCAAGCTGTCGGTCTATTCCCACACGCCGCTCTGGCTCGCCGGCATCTTCCTGCTCGTTCCGGGACTGAACTTCCTGTTGATGCTGGGTCTCTACGGACTGTACCTGCTGTGGGTCGGACTGCCGATGATGGGAGTGCCTACCTATAGAGCCCTGAGCTACGCGGTTTTGGTCACGGTCTGCGCGCTCATTCCTGCCATCGTGCTGGCGATCGTGTAGGATGGGTGGAGCGCGCACTTGCGCGCGATACCCATCGCGACGGCTGTGCTCGTGGAGAGATGATGGGTATCGCGCGCGCAAAAGCGCGCGCTCCACCCATCCTACGACGCTCGCGTTACGGCAGCGCCTTGAGATACCGCATCGGCCGGCCCGGCGTCAGCGTGGCGGCTGCGGCGACGATCGCGTTGGCGTCGATGCCGTAGTGCCGGTAGAGATCCGGGATCGAGCCGGTCTGCCCGAAATGCTCCACGCCGAGCGATCGCACCCGGTGGCCATGCACGGCGCCGAGCCAGGCGAGCGTCGCGGGATGGCCGTCGAGCACGGTGACGATCCCGCAGTGGGCGGGAACGTCGGCCAGGAGCTTCTCGATGTGCGAGCGGGCGTGGACGAGGCCGCGCTCGCGCGCACGCTGCGCAGCGGTCCAGCCGGCGTTGAGCCGGTCGGCGGAGGTGACGGCGAGCAGCCCGACGTCGCGGCGGTCCTCCGCCATCAGCCCGACCGCCTGGATCGCCTCGGGCGCGACCGCGCCGGCATAGGCGACCACGACCTGGCAGTTCGGTCCGGGTTTGCGCAGCCAATAGGCGCCGTCGACGATCGCCTGCGAGAGCTCCGCCGTCATCGTGCGCTTGATCTGCTCGATCGGGCGCGTCGAGAGCCGCAGATAGACCGAGCCGCCGGTCTCGTCGCGCAGCCAGTTGCGCTCGGACGGCTCGTCCTCGGCGTGCCGTTGAATGTAGTCGAAGGCAAAGGCGAGCATCACCGCGAGCTCGTCGACGAACGCCGGCTCGAAAGCCGCGAGACCGTCCTGCGCCATGCCGATGAGCGGGGTCGCGATCGACTGGTGCGCGCCGCCTTCGCCCGCCAGCGTGATGCCGGACGGCGTCGCCACCAGAATGAAGCGTGCCTCCTGGTAGCAGGCATAGTTCAAGGCATCGAGCCCGCGCTGGATGAAGGGATCGTAGAGCGTGCCGATCGGGATCAGCCGCTCGCCGTTGATGGCGTGCGAAAGCCCGAGCGCGGAGAGCAGGATGAACAGGTTCATCTCGGCGATGCCGAGCTCGATATGCTGGCCTTTGGGCGAGAAGTCCCAATTGAACGTGGACGGAATGCGCTCGCTCTTGAAGGTGTCGGCCATCTTCGCGCGCGCGAACAGCCCGCGGCGATTGACCCAGGCGCCGAGATTGGTCGAGACCGTGACGTCGGGCGAGGTCGTGACGATACGGTCGGCGAGCTCGCGTTTTCTCGCGCCCGAGCTCGTTGAGCAGCGCGCCGAAGCCGGCTTGTGTCGATGTCACCGGCTGGATCGACAGCGGCAATGCCGCCGGCGTCGCGATGCGCGCGGCCTGGTGCCGACGCTGGCCGGAAGCGAACGGCACGCGGTCGAGGAATTGCTGCAGCTCCGCCGGCGCGATGCCGAGCCCTTCGAACTTGTCCCATTCGTGCCCGCTCCGGATGTTCATCGCGGCGCGGAAGCTTTCCATCTGCGCCGGCGTCATCAGGCCGGCATGATTGTCCTTGTGGCCGGCGAACGGCAGGCCGAAGCCCTTGATGGTGTAGCAGATGAAACAGATCGGCCGGTCATGATCGACCTTGCCGAAGGCCTCGATGAGCGCGGGCAGGTCGTGGCCGGCGAGGTTGGTCATCAGGCGATGAAGCTCGTCGTCCGTGCGCGCCTCGATCAGCCGCGTGACCGGGCCTTGGTCGCCGATCTCGTCGTTGAGGCGCTTGCGCCAGGCGGCGCCGCCCTGGAACACCAGCGCGGAATAGAGCTGGTTGGGACAGCTGTCGATCCATTGCCGCAGGCGCTCGCCGCCGGGCTCGCGAAACGCTTCATTGAGCAGCGAGCCGTATTTGAGGATCACGACGTCCCAGCCGAAGGCCGCGAACAGCCGCTCGTAGCGCGCCCACAGCCCCTCGCGGATGACGGCGTCGAGACTCTGGCGGTTGTAATCGATGATCCACCAGCAATTGCGGACGTCCTGCTTCCAGCCTTCCAGGATCGACTCGAAGATGTTGCCTTCGTCGAGCTCAGCGTCGCCGACCAATGCGATCATGCGCCCTTCGGGTGCGTTCAAGCCCCAGCCGTGGGCGCGGACATAGTCCTGCACCAGTGACGAGAACAGCGTCTGCGCGACGCCCAGGCCGACCGAGCCGGTGGAAAAATCGACGTCGTCGGCGTCCTTGGTGCGCGAAGGATAGCTCTGCGCGCCCTTGTAGCCACGAAAGTCCTCGAGCTTCTTGCGGCTCTGGCGGCCGAGCAGATATTGGATGGCGTGATAGATCGGGCTCGCATGCGGCTTCACCGCCACGCGATCCTGCGGGCGCAGCGCGCGGAAGTAGAGCGCGGTCATGATGGTGGCGAGCGAGGCCGACGAAGCCTGGTGGCCGCCGACCTTCAGGCCGTCGACGCTGTCGCGCACCTGGTTGGCGTGGTGAATGGTCCAGCTCGCGAGCCAGAGCACCTTGCGCTCGAGCTCGTGCAGGATGTCGAGCTCGCCGGCGGTTGGATGCGCGTTGTCGTTTCCGGTCATCGGCACATTGTAGCACCGTAGCCCGCATGGAGCGTAGCGCAATGCGGGGCGATTTCAACGCGCGGCACGAACCCCGGATTTCGCTAACGCTTCATCCGGGCTACGGCGCCAGCAGCACCTGCCGGCAGGCCGCGGGCAGATCGGCCATCCTAGGGCCGGGCCGCGGCGGCGACGGCGGCGACGGCTTGGGGTGCAGAATCGCCTCGGTGAACCAATGATCGAGCTCCTTGCCGCAACCGTCGTCCACGGGGCGAGGCGGCTGCGGTGTGCATTCGTGCTCGCCCGCAGGGCAGTGGAGCCGGACATGGAAGTGGTAGTCGTGCCCCCACCACGGCTGCACCTTGCCGAGCCATCCGCGGTCGCTGCCGGCTTCGCGGCACAGCGCCTTCTTGATCGCGGCGTTCACGAAGATGCGGTTGACCTGCGGCTCCTTCGCTGCCGCCCTGATCACTTTCAAATGCGCCGGCGTCCACACGTTTGGGTCCACGTCGCGGCGATCCTCGCGGACGACCATGGTCGCCGACATTTCCTCCCGCTCCAGGCGCGTGAGCTCGCGGTCGGGCATGGGCGTGAGCCAGATATCGGCGTCGAGACCGATCTGGTGGCTGGCGTGGCCGGTGCGCATCGGGCCGCCGCGCGGCTGCGACATGTCGCCGACCAGAAGCCCGCGCCAGCCGGTCGTGGGCGCCTGTGCGGCCAGCTTCTCCAGGAATTCCACCAGCATCGGATGGCCCCAGTTGCGGTTGCGCGACAGCCGCATCACCTGCCAAGTCTGGCCGTTGATCGGCAGCGCCATGCCGCCCGCGAGGCAGCCCTTGGCGTAGAAGCCGATGGTGCGCGAATCGAGCCTCGCCGGCGTCGTCCGGCGGCCGAACAATTCCTTGGCCGGCGTCGCGGGATCGTCAGGCTTGGCGAGCGGCGGCAGGGGCTGCGGATTGACGCTGCCCTTGTCCTGCGCGGACGCCGGGCCCACCGCGGCACATGCCGCTGCCAGAAGCAAAACCACGACATACGGCGATTTCATCGTCGTCATCATCTCAGCGGCTTCCAATTGGCAGTCCGGCCGCCCCCCGCTCAATTCGATGCCCTGCCGGGTAAACCCGCGAGATGGGTCTCGTCAAGCGGAACCCGCTTGGGGTTATCGCAGGGAACCGCGCCGCTCATGCCTTGGCACGCGCGGCAACCGCCCGCGCGCGCCGCCGATAGGCATCGGCGAGGAGGTCGGCCGGAGCGCGAAACAGGTCGGCCTCGCCGCCGCCCGCGAGCTTGAGCAGGCGAGCTTCCGTCACCGCATGCGGCTCGATCGTGCCGTCGGCGAGGATATGACCGGGCACCACGCCGCGTCCCACGAGCGCGCGGCTCACGAGCAGGCAGCGGTGGCAGTCGAGCGGCTCGCGCTCCGCGCACATCAGGCACAGGCGCCGTTGCCGCATGTCGTCGATCACGCGGTCGAGGTCGGCGCGAAACCCCGGGGTCGCGGCCATTGCGTCGTAGTCGGCGACGCCGTCGCGATAGAGCTTCGAATCGCGCGGACGGCCGCCGAGCCCGTCGCCGAGCGGGATATAGCCAATGCTCTCGCGCATCAGCCGCTTCGCCAGCGCCTTGCCGGAGAACCAGGGGAAGCGGCGCGAGAACGGCACCGAGCGGACATCCGCGACGACGTCCACACCGGCGTTTCGCAGCAGCGCAACGAAGCGATCGGCCGGCAGGTTCGAATGGCCGATTGTCAGGAAGTCGCAGGCTTCAGGCGGCGTCATTTCGCTGCTCGTTCATTCCGACTGTCGTTCATGGGGTGCGGCGTGGCTGCCACTTCGTAAATAATTTCCGGCATTTCAGCGGATGCGCGACAACGCGACATTAGCTCGGTGGTGGTAATGCATCTATCGTTGGATGCCGATCGTAGTTGCAGGGCTAGTGTCCCGGTTCCGACGTTCGTATCAATTTGCAGCACGCACTTTTACGAACGTCGGAACCAAACGGACACTAGCAACACAATGATTCCAGTGTGGCTTTGGATTTGACGTTCCTAAGACGGACTCGCAGCAACGCTGCTAGGAACGTCAAATCCGCCACACTGGTAGTGCGGGAGTGTGCGATGGGTCGTCTTGCGGTAGGGCTTTTGGCCGCCATTTCGATGCTTGCTGCGTCGGGCAGCGCTAGCGCCGACATTGTGGTGAAAGTCGACAAGTCGAGCCAGCGGATGTCCGTGATCGTGGACGGGGAGCAGCGCTATACCTGGGCGGTCTCCACCGGCGTCTACGGCACGCCGAGCGGCACCTTCCGCCCGCAATCGTTGGCGCGCTACCACCGTTCGACCATCTACAACAACGCGCCGATGCCGTATTCGATCTTCTACGACGGCAATTTCGCCATCCACGGCACCACTCATGTCTCGCGGCTCGGCAGCCGCGCCTCCAAGGGCTGCATCCGGCTGCATCCTTCCAATGCCGCCATCCTGTTTGCGCTGGTGCAAAAGGAAGGCTTCGGCAACACTCGGATCTCGATCCAGTAGGTCTTGTCCGCCGCGTCAGCGTGAGGCGCGCCGCTTGCGCGTGGCCGCCGCCTTCTTGGCCGAGCGCGAACGCGCCGCCGCCGGCCGGCTGGCCGCGGCGCGGCCGCCCAGGCGTCCGCCCTTGCGCGAGGACGCGTGGCTGACCCGCTTGCCGCGGCCGGAGCCGCTCTTCTTGCCGCCGCCGGTTTCCTTGTTGACCGTTGCCCAGGCCCGCCGCTCCGCTTCTTTGCGGGGGACGCCGCGCTTCTCGTAGCCTTCCTCGATATGCTCGGCTTGGCGCTTCTGCTTGCCGGTGTAGCTCGACTTGTCACCGCGAGGCATTGCATGTCTCCTGAACGATTGCATCACCTCGTGACTAATGCGCGCTCGCAGTTCCAGTTCCCCGGAACCAAGCCGGTTCGTGACCGTTGCTCTGCCAGCAACTGTTCAAACCGGGAGAAGCGCCAATGGCTGTCACGACCCAAGGAAAAACGCTCGATCAGCGCGAGACCGCGAGCCTGATCGGCAGCGACAAGGTGGAAGGAACGGCGGTCTATCGCTCGAATGGTGACCGCGTCGGCCAGATCGAGCGGGTCATGATCGACAAGCTCAGCGGCAAGGTCGCCTATGCCGTCATGAGCTTCGGCGGCTTCATGGGCATCGGCGAGGACTACTATCCGCTGCCCTGGTCGCTGCTCACCTACAATCCGAGCCTCGAAGGCTACGAGGTCAACGTCGGCGAGGAGCAGCTCAAGGGCGCGCCGAAATATTCCAAGCACGAAAGCTGGGATTGGGGCGACCGCACGCGCGGCCAGAAGGTCTACGACTACTACGGCGTCGCCCCGTATTGGGGCTCGTGACGCAGGGTCGACTTGGAAGAAAAAGCTTGGAGGCCACTGAGAGCCCCCGGCATGTGCTGGGGGCTCTTTTCGTGATGACGAGCGCAGACGCGATCGAAGACCGCGCCACTCACTCGATGACGATTTCGCCCACCATGCCGTGGTCGGCGTGGCTCTTGCCGTCCTTGCCGACGATCCCGCAACGCAGGTCGGTGACGCGGCCGGCCGCGACAGGCACGAACCACCATTCCGCGATTTGTCCGGGATAGACCTCGACCTCGCGGATCGCACCCTTGAATTCGGCGAGCGTCGTCATCTTGCCGTCGCGGTTCTGCACCACCTGGACCTTGCGCGTGTAAATGAGCTGGGTGAAGGCGTGCGAGGTGAAGTAGTGCGCCTCGCTGCTCGGATTGCTCAAGACCAGCTTGTAGAGCTTGCCGGTCTCGAAGCGCAGCTTGTCGGGCGTGAAGGCGTGCTGCCCGGGCTTGCCGAGCTCGACCGTGACCACGATCGGCTCCTGCCGCGACAGGTCGCCCGCCGAATTGGCCGCGCCGAACGTAGCGGCGGTGACCACGGCCGCGGCCGCCAGCCTTGATATGACTCGCAACGAACGCATGACTCGAGAAGAACGCATTGGATTTATCCCTTCCTGAATACCGGCCGATATTATTGCTATTGCGAATTAATTGCAAGAAAACGATGGTCTCCAAGGAATCTCGATCGAGTCGTATGGTTGGAGCCGTGGGGCCGCTTGGTCGGCGGAGGCGGCGCCCGGTCGCGGAGGGGTTCGAATGCTGGGTTTTCTTCCCGACAACAGCGACCAGATTCTGGACGGGCTGCTGTTCGGTCTCGGCGTGCTCGCGGTCTATCTCGGCGCGGTCCTCACCGGCGCGCTCATCAGGTCGCTGGGCGGGGCCGGCAGCATGGGCCTCACGCTTGCCGGCCGCTACATGCAGGGCTGGTTCGACTATCTGCGCGGCGACGATCGCAACACGATCAATGTCACGCTCAACATGATCGTGGACAACCACTTGAAGTTCGACACCTTGGTGGCGGACCGCAGGATCTGGTACGTCTGGCCGAATGCCTATCGCGTGCAGATGATCCGGCGCGCCGCCAGGCGAACGACATTGGACAACCCGTTCGTGCTGTTCCCGCAGCATCCGCGAGCGCCGAAATCACTGCTGGGAAAAATGCGCCAGCGCTGGCGGGAACGCGTGCACGACATGGTCGTGAGCTCCACTGTGTTCGAAAACGGCAAGGCGCAACGCGTCCGGTTGATGCGGGAGGATGACTACAAGGCCATCTACGGCCCGCTGATCAGCCTGGTCAGCGAGAAATGCAACAACGACAACGCCATCGATGTCGCCCTCGGACGGACGATGGAGGAGCATCGCTTCGTGATCGCGCTGACCTTCGAGAAGCTGCACAACCGGCGTGCCCGCCATCTGCGCGCGATGGTGATGCGGGAGGAGACGCTGCGCAGCCTGCCGAAGGACTGCCCGCGCGTCGATTTCGAGGAGCACAGGACGCGCTATCGCACCCTGCAGGCGATCGCGCGCCAATATGCGGCGAGCCCGGAATGCTTCGGAATCGTCAAGGTCTGGCGTCCCAGGTTGCCGAGTGTCGCCGTGCCCGCGATCGACGAGACGATGCGGTTCGAGCCGGACCGCGCCGTCGAATAGGAGGTTGGACCATGAGCTGCCGATGCGACGCCGATTCCCACCACGTCCGTCCAAGCCGGCGATCGTTCGTCGCCGGGTTCATCTGCACGGCAGCGTTTCCCGCGGCCGCGCATGCGCAGGCGGGCGGTGCTGCGTCCGCCGACGACATCAGGTTCATGCGCATGGCGATCGAGGAGGCGCGGCAGGCCGATTTCCCGTTCGGTGCGGTGATCGTACGCGATGGCGCCGTGATCGCGCGCGGGCGCAATCTCGGGCGGACGAACCGCGACCCGACCGACCATGGCGAGATGGACGCGATCCGCAAGTGCCTCGCCGAGCATGGCCCCGCCGCGCTCAGAGGCAGCACGCTCTACACCTCGGGCGAACCGTGCGCGATGTGCATGGGCGCCATTATCTGGTGCCACCTCGGCCGGCTGGTGTTCGCCGCGTCGGTGACGCAGCTCGCCACCAAGATCGATCAGATCATGATCTCGAGCGCAGAAGTCGCGGCCAAGGCGCAGTTCGCCCCGATCTCGATCACCGGCGGCGTGCTGGCGGACGAGGCGATGGCGCTGTTTACGAAATAGGGCGCGCTGCTTCGCGCTGGGAGAACCCCATGATCGTCATCCGAGCGGCGAAGGCTGCGCTGGTCGCGGCCGTCGCTTTGTTCGCGAGCCTCGTCGCCTTCGGCAATCTGACCGACTACGGCACCAATTTCGCGTTCGTGCAGCACGTACTGTCGATGGATACGATTTTCGAGTTCTCCACCATCAAGTACCGGGCGATCACCAGTCCCGGCGTTCCATCACGCGGCCTATGCCGTCATCATCGCGGCCGAGATCGCGACCGCCGTGCTGTGCTGGATCGGCGCGGTCATGCTCGTGCGTGCGCTGCGCGCCGACGCCGCCGTGTTCAATCGGTCGAAGACCTATGCCGTCGTCGGGCTGACGCTCGGCTTCCTGCTCTGGCAGGTCGGCTTCATGTCGATCGGCGGCGAATGGTTCGGCATGTGGCAGTCGCAGCAATGGAACGGCGTGCCGAGCGCGTTCCGCTTCTTATGACCATCATCGCCGTGCTGATCTTCGTCGCGCTGCCCGATCAGGAGCTCACACGCCCACCTTCAGCGCGGCCATAGTCTGACGCGCAGCGTCACACGTCCACCTTCAGCGCCGCGATGAACGCCTCCTGCGGGATCTCCACCTTCCCGAACTGGCGCATGCGCTTCTTGCCTTCCTTCTGCTTCTCAAGGAGCTTGCGCTTGCGGGTCACGTCGCCGCCGTAGCACTTGGCGGTGACGTCCTTGCGGAAGGCGCGCACGGTCTCGCGCGCGATGATCTTGCCGCCGATCGCGGCCTGGATCGGCACCTGGAACATGTGCGGAGGAATGAGCTCCTTGAGCTTCTCCACCATCGCACGGCCGCGCTGCTCGGCGCGGGTCTTGTGCACCAGCATGGCGAGCGCATCGACCGGGTCGGCGTTGACCAGGATCTGCATCTTCACGAGGTCGGCCGGCTTGAAGTCGGTGAGGTGATAGTCGAACGAGGCGTAGCCCTTCGACACCGATTTCAAGCGATCGTAAAAGTCGAATACGACTTCATTGAGCGGAAGATCGTACTTCACCATGGCGCGGCTGCCCACGTAGGTGAGCTCGATCTGCACGCCGCGGCGGTCCTGGCAGAGCTTGAGCACGGAGCCGAGATACTCGTCCGGCGTCATCACGGTGGCGTCGGATCCAGGGCTCGGCGAGTCTCCTCGATCTTCATCACGTCGGGCATGTCGACCGGATTGTGGATCTCGATCTCCTGCCCGGTCCGCAGCTTGATCTTGTAGATCACCGACGGCGCGGTCGCGATCAGGTCGAGGTTGAACTCGCGATGCAGCCGCTCCTGGATGATCTCGAGGTGGAGCAGCCCCAGGAACCCGCAGCGGAAGCCGAAGCCGAGCGCGGCGGAAGTCTCCATCTCGTAGGTGAAGCTGGCGTCATTGAGGCGCAGCTTCCCCATGGCCGCGCGCAGATCCTCGAACTGCGCGGCGTCCACGGGGAACAAGCCGCAGAACACGACGGGGATGGCGGGACGGAAGCCGGGGAGGGGGGCGGTCACCGGCTTGCGATCGTCGGTGATGGTGTCGCCGACGCGGGTGTCGGCCACCTCCTTGATCGAGGCCGTGAGAAAGCCGATCTCTCCGGGCCCGAGCTCCTCGGCCGGCGTCAGCTTCGGGGTGAACACGCCGACGCGGTCCACCTCGTACGACGCGTTGGTGCCCATCATGCGGATGCGCTGGCCCTTCTTCAGGGTGCCGTCGACGATGCGCACCAGCACCACGACGCCGAGATAGGCGTCGTACCAGCTGTCGACCAGCAGCGCCTTGAGCGTTGCCGCGCGGTCGCCCCTGGGCGGCGGCAGCCGCGTGACGATCGCCTCCAGCACCTCCGCCACGTTCTGTCCGGTCTTGGCCGAGATCAGGATGGCGTCCGAGGCATCGAGCCCGATCACCTCCTCGATCTGCTTGCGCACCTGCTCCGGCTCGGCCGCCGGCAGGTCCACCTTGTTGAGGACCGGCACGACCTCGTGGTTGTTGTCGAGCGCCTGGTAGACGTTGGCGAGCGTCTGCGCCTCCACGCCCTGGGAGGCGTCGACCACCAGCAGCGAGCCTTCGCAGGCGGCGAGGCTGCGGTTGACCTCATAGGCGAAATCGACGTGGCCGGGGGTGTCGATCAGGTTGAGCACATAGTCCTTGCCGTCGCGCGCGCGGTAGTTGAGCCGTACGGTCTGCGCCTTGATGGTGATGCCGCGCTCGCGCTCGATATCCATGGAATCGAGCACCTGCTCGACCATCTCGCGGTCGGCCAGGCCCCCGGTCGCCTGGATCAGCCGGTCGGCAAGCGTCGATTTGCCGTGGTCGATATGGGCGATGATCGAGAAATTGCGGATATTGTCGATGGCCGCATTCATGGCGGGGAGATAGCAACGCCGTGTCCGGCCGGCAAGCGTCGTAACCGGGACACTCGCTACTCGGCCGCCACCCGCTGCGGGGCGAGCAGCGGCTCCAGACTGACCGGCTTGCCGGCTTTCGCCACGATCGCGTGCCCGGGCGGCACCGGCTTCCAGTGCGCGCGCTCGCCGTCGAGCGGCTCGGAGACCACCACCACGTTGCCGCCGGACTCCTGGTAATAGAGCGTATTGGCGTTGTCGTTGGCGGCGTAGCGGAAGGCGTAGAGGTCGCGGCCGTTCGACAGCGCCGACGTGAAGCGCAGCGGTTCCTTGTAGTCCTCGGTGCTGACCATGTCGGTGAGCGCGGCCAGCACGCGCGCGGTCGCCCCGACCGGGTCCTTGTCGCCGCCAGCACCCAGGATGGCGAGAAACACCGCCTCCGAATCGGTGGTGCCGATACGCGAGCCGTAGACCTCGTCGGGAATCAGCGATTCGACCTTCCGGCGCAGGCGGCCCCAGTTCCCGATCATGCCGTTGTGCATGAACAGCCAGCGGCCGCAGGCGAAGGGGTGGCAGTTCGGGCGGGTGATCGGCGTGCCGGTCGAGGCCCGCACATGGGCGAAATAGAGGTGCGAGCGGATATGGCGGCAGAGGTAGCGCAGGTTCTCGTCGGACCAGGCTGGCCGCACCTCGCGATAAAGGCCGGGTTCGGCGTGCTCGCCGTACCAGCCCATGCCGAAGCCGTCCCCATTGGTCGAAGCGGTCGATTCCAGCGCCCGCTGGCTCTGCACCACCAGGGAGTGGGCGGGGGCGGTCACGTATTGCTCCAGCGGGATGGTTTCGCCGCGATAGGCAATCCAGCGGCACATCTGAGTTTTTCCTAGGCAGCTCCGGGCAACGCGTTACCTTCGCCCACCGATGCGGCAAAGCAATGGCAGCGGGCCTGTCTTACCTGATATGGACCTCCCGGGGACGTCACGCCATACCGTCGCCCGCCAAAATGGGGCAGGGAAGGGGTATTAGGGGTCATCTTCTATGTCGGCCATGACGAACGCCGGCCGCCGCGGTCTCGCCCTGATCGAGCGCCTGCTCGATGCGCTCACTGATTCGGCGCACCGGGAGCGCGCGGTGGCGCTGGCACTCCTGGGCTACGTAGCGGTCTGGACCCTCTATGCCGTCCTCGCCAAAGGTAGCCAGGACATCCACGTCGACCTCTCCGAGCAATATGTACTCTCGCGCGAATTGGCGTGGGGCTACCCCAAGCATCCGCCGCTGGACATGTGGATCGTGCGGGCCTGGTTCGAGGTCTTCCCCACGGCCGACTGGGCCTTCTACCTGCTGGCCATGGCCAATGCCGGGCTCGCGCTGTGGATTATCTGGCGGCTCTCCGCGCGTTTTCTCGGTGCCGAAAAGCGGGTCGTGGGCCTGGCCTTGCTCACCTTGGTGCCGTTCTTCAACTTCCATGCGCTGAAGTTCAACGTCAACACCTTGCTCATCCCGCTGTGGGCCGCGACCACGCTGTGGTTTCTGCGCTCGTTCGAGACGCGGCACCTGCTCGACGCGGCGCTGGCGGGCCTGTTCGCCGCGTTGGCGATGAATACCAAATACTGGTCGATCTTCCTGCTCATCGGCCTCGCCGTCGCCGCCCTCGCCGACCACAGGCGCGCGGCCTATTTCCGGTCGGGCGCGCCATGGGTGACGATCGCTGTCGGCGCGGCCGCGCTCGCTCCGCATGCGGCCTGGCTGATCACGAATGATTTCGTGGTGGTCTCCTATGCCGCCGCCACGCACGCCGCGCCGTCGTTCATGTCCACGCTGCGCGCGGCGCTGGGCTATCTCGGCGGCAGCGTCGCCTATGTCGCCCCTGCGCTCGTGATCTTCGCCATTGTCGCGCGGCCGAACCGGACCGTGGTGAAGGATATGGTATGGCCGCAGGCGCCCGAGCGACGGCTCGCAGCGATTGCATTCTGGGCCGGACTGCTTTCGCCGGCGCTGATCGCACCCGCGATGGGGCTTCACGTGGGGTCGGTCTGGTCGATGTCGGCGTTCGCGCTGTTGCCCGTCATGTTGCTGTCTTCGCCGCTCGTCGCGATCAGCCGCCGCGACGCCATGCGCGTCCTCGCGCTCGCCGTCGTGTTCCCGGTCGTCTTGGCGGCGGTTGCGCCGGCGATCGCGTTTGCCGTCCATCGTACGGCCAAATCCACCGGTGTCGCCCATTCCTCGGTGGTTGGGGACGCCATCGAACGGTTGTGGCGCGAGACCAGCGATCGGCCGCTGAAAAACTTCGCCGGCTATGACGAATTGACCGACGGCGTTTCGTTCTACATGCGCAACCGTCCGCGGGCTGTGCACCTGCTCGATGGACTTGCGACCCAGGCGGAGCGCGAGCGCGTCGACCGCGACGGCATCGTGTTGCTCTGCCCGGTGCGCGCCCGCACCGCCACCGGCGCGGACTGGTGCTACACCAACGCCATCTCGTACGTCTGGTGTTCCATCCGCGGCAAGGAGATGGAGATCGAGGTCGCGCGGCGTTACCTGGGCGTCGAAGGCAAGCCTGCCCGCTATCTGCTCTTTACGATTCCGCCATGGCAAATCGAAAAGCTGCCCCCGTTGCGGCAGCCGATCGAGCCCTATGCCGCGGCCCACTTCAACGTGAAGTGGCCGCAGCCTTGATGAGCGCGGCGAGATTTTGCAGCAGCGATTGCCGGGCCGTCACGGACCGCTCGAAATCGGCGCAGGCGCGCTCGAAGCGCTGCAATTCCTCGCGCATTTTTTCTGCACCGAGGAAGGAGTGGAGCAGCGCGTTGCGGGCGATCGCCTTCAGCGTCCGATAGTCGAGGCCGTAGTCGCGCGCGGCCCGGAAATATTCGTTGGTCATGTCGGTGCGGGAGACGCCGGCATCGTCGGTGGAGATGACGACCGGCACGCCGGCCGCGAGATAGGCCGGCAGCGGATGGTCCTTGCCGCGCACGCCGAGGATCACGTCGTTGCTGGTGAGGTTGATCTCGACCGCGACCGGCCGCTTGCGCATCTCGGCGAGCAGGCCTTGCATGTCGCGCTCGAAGGCGAGCGCGACGCCGTGGCCGATGCGGCGGGCGCCGGCGATCTCGACGGCCTGGCGGATGTGAAACGTGAGGTCTTCGGGAGGGACGAGGCCGAGCCAGAGCTCGCCCGCGTGCAACGCGACCGGCACGCCGGCGGCCAGGAAGCGGATGATCTGCATGTGGCGGGTATAGTCCCGGCGGGCGACCAGATAGTCCTCGGGCTGGACGTAGTTGAGCGCGACCACGAGCGGTTCAGCGCGGATCAGGGCCGCCGCGATGGCCGTGGTGATGAACACGTCGTCGAGGGGCGTGTCGCGCAGGATCTGCGCGATGAAACGGAACGTGACCTTGCAGCCGGCTTGCGCATTTTGCGCATCGCATGCCAGCGCGGTTCTGATCTTCGCGATATTGTCCTCGAGGACGCTGCGCCTCGCCGCCACGCAGTCGGCGAGACCGTTCGCCTCGAGCGCCGCCAGCTTGCCGGCGTCATCCGGCTTGCCACGGACCGCTGCCCTGAATTGCTCCCGCTCGTCCGGGCAGGTGAACGACACCATGAACTCGACATATTGCACGTTTTCGCGATCATATTGCCGCAGCTGGTCGGCCACCATGTCGGCGAAATGCGGGGCGGTGACTGCGTTGAACTTGTCGAAGGTCGCGAAGAACTGGTCGTGACCGGTCGGCACCGGCGGCGTCGGCAGAAACGCCCGCATCGAGAACGCATTCACCAGGCGATCGTAGAGGGCCTGATCGCGCATCGCGTCGGAAACCGGCACCGCTCCCGGCTGATTGCAGAGCGTCTTCGCCAGCAGGACGTTCGCGGGGTCGACGCACAGCTCCTCGTCCGCCGCCCAGGCCACGAAGCGTTCCGCGTAGACGGCGCCGGAGAGATGAGTGTGGAGATCGCCGCCCTTCGGCATGCGCCGGAGGAAGGCCCGCAGCGTCGCGTGGTCGCGGCGCGCAGCATCGAAGCGCGCGGCGGTGACGGCCGTGTCGAACTCGGCCGCCAGTGCGACGAAGCGCAGCATGACGATGAAGACCGCCAGAAGCATGGCGGCGAGGAAGACGTCGAGAACGATCCGGCGTCGCACGGCCAGCCCCCGCTGCGCTGCTTCAGCGCATGTCCCGGAAAAGTGGGAACCGGTTTTCCGACAAGGACATGCGCAAATCAACGATGCTAGAGCGCATCCCGAATTCGAACCGACCCGGATGCGCTCTAGCGCGCGGAAGCTAGCGCATGTACGCCGCCGGACTCAAATCACGGGAAAGGGCGCGGACGATCTGTCCCCGATATTCGTCAGGCCTATCACCCAGTAAGTGTGCCGCTCAGTACCGGTAGGTGTCCGGCTTGTACGGCCCGTCGGCGGGGATGTTGATATACGTCGCCTGCTTGTCCGACAATTTCGTCAGCTTGACGCCGATCTTGGCGAGATGGAGCCGCGCGACCTTCTCGTCGAGATGCTTGGGCAGCGTGTAGACCTTCTTCTCGTACTTCTTCGGATTGGTCCACAGCTCGATCTGCGCCAGCGTCTGATTGGCGAAGGAAGCCGACATCACGAAGCTCGGATGGCCCATGGCATTGCCGAGGTTCACCAGGCGCCCTTCCGACAACAGGATGATGCGCTTGCTGTCCGGGAACTCGATCTCGTCGACCTGCGGCTTGACGTTGTGCCACTTCAGGTTCCGCAGCGCCGCCACCTGAATCTCGCTGTCGAAGTGGCCGATATTGGCGACGATCGCGCGGTCCTTCATCTTGCGCATGTGGTCGATGGTGATGACGTCGAGGTTGCCGGTCGCGGTCACGAAGATGTCGGCGCGCGGCGCCGCGTCCTCCATGGTGGTGACCTCGTAGCCTTCCATCGCCGCCTGCAGCGCGCAGATCGGATCGATCTCGGAGACCAGCACGCGGCAGCCGGCCTGCCGCAGCGAGGCGGCCGAGCCCTTGCCGACGTCGCCGAAGCCCGCGACCATGGCGACCTTGCCCGCCATCATCACGTCGGTGCCGCGGCGGATGCCGTCGACCAGCGATTCGCGGCAGCCGTAGAGATTGTCGAACTTCGATTTGGTCACGCTGTCGTTGACGTTGATCGCCGGCCACAGCAGCGTGCCCTTCTTCTGCATTTCGTAGAGCCGGTGCACGCCGGTCGTGGTCTCCTCGGTCACGCCGCGGATGGTTTCGGCGTTCTTCTTGTACCAGCCGGGCTTGTCCTTGAGCTGCTGCTTGATCGACGCGAACAGGACTTCCTCTTCCTCATTGGTCGGCTTGCTGATCAGCCCGGTCTCGCCTTGCTCGACCCGGAGGCCGAGGTGAATCAGCAGCGTAGCGTCGCCGCCGTCGTCGAGGATCATGTTCGGTGTGCCGCCGTCGCTCCAGTCGAAGATGCGATGCTGATAGTCCCAGTACTCCTTCAGCGTCTCGCCCTTGACGGCGAAGACCGGCGTGCCGCCGGCGGCAACCGCCGCCGCGGCGTGGTCCTGGGTCGAATAGATGTTGCACGAGGCCCAGCGCACGTCGGCGCCGAGCGCCTTGAGCGTCTCGATCAGCACCGCGGTCTGGATGGTCATGTGCAGCGAGCCGCAGATGCGCGCGCCGCGCAGCGGCTGCTTGGGGCCGTATTCCTCGCGCGTCGCCATCAAGCCCGGCATCTCGGTCTCGGCGATGGCGAGCTCCTTGCGGCCCCATTCGGCGAGGCCGATGTCCTTGACGACATAATCGGCGGCGGGCTTGGCAGCGGTCGCGGTCTTGGCGGCGTTCATGACGATCCTTGAGAGGCTGAAATTTGGGACGTGCCAGGGCGGCACGCCGGTCGGCGGTGGCTATAGCAGGGCCGCGTGCAGCCTGCAATGAAGATATAAAGATTTCTTTATGTCCTTGCGAGCGGGCTCGGTCTGTCGGCTTTTTTGCACGAATTTCTTTGCGTTCTTTGCACGAAAGCGTTGCTGCTCGATCCGGACATAAGAGTTCGTTCTGCCGGATAAGCAACCCTTATTCGCGCTTATGACTCAGCAGAAATTGATTATGGGGCGTGACCATTATGCTTGAAACGATGATATCAACCATCGTCGATGTCGGATGATAAGTTTCGGGGGGAATTGACGCTCCATGGCCCACAAGATGCGTTCGCGGCGCCCCTACGTCGTCTTCGATGCCGAAAAACCCAGCAAACCCAATTTCTGGCAGTGCGAGGTCAATATCCCGACCGAGTTGCTGCGGACATTCGTCGCGGTTTTCGAGCTCGGCAGCTTCACCAAGGCGGCGCAGCTGTTCGATCTGACGCAGCCCGCGGTCAGCGCGCATATGCGCAAGCTCGAGGTGATGCTCGGCGGCGATCTCATCGAGAAGAAAGCGTCCGGCATCAATCTGACCGCGCGCGGCGAGCAAGCGATGAAATCCGCGCGCCGGCTGCTGGCGATCAACGACGAGCTGGTCGTCTCCTGCGGCACGCAAAACCGCCTGCAGGGCATCCGGCTGGGAATTCCCAATATCTCGGCCGAGGGATTGCGCAAGATCATCGGCGCCTTTCGCCACGAGACCGGCCGCTCGCGCGTGCGGATTTGTTGCGACCATTCCATCGGGCTCCTGGAAAGCGTTCGCAGCGGCTATCTCGATCTCGCATTCTTGTTCGCCGATGAAGCCGAGATGAAGGATGCGGTGACGTCCTGGACGGAGGATCTGGTCTGGGTGCGCGCGCCCGATCTCGCGCTCGAGCCCGGCGGCGTGGTTCCGCTCATCAGCTCGCCGAACTGGCTGGTTCCCGACCGCCGGTCGACCGAGGCGCTCGACCGGGCGAAACGGCCCTATGAGATCGTGTTCTCCGCCTTCGACGGATCGTCGCGGGTCGCCGCGGTCGGCGCGGCGGTGGGATGCATGGCGATGCCCCGTTCGCACGTGCCGCCGTCGCTGGTGATCGAGGACAGCGGCATTCTGCCGGAGATCGGCTCCACCACGGCGGGCATCGTCGTGCGCGAGGATCTCGATACCGAGCGACTGCGCCCGATCATCGCGACGCTGCGAGCCATCTTCTGCCGCAACACCATCTCCGATCACGCGTTGCGGTCGAGCTCGTCCTGAGGCGCGCTATTCCTCTTCGGTGAAGCGCCCGCTCACGAGCGCCGCCAGCGCCTCGACCGCTTCGGCCGCCTGCTTTCCCGTCGCTTCGACGGTGATCGTGGTGCCCGGCCCGGCCGCCAGCATCATCAGGCCCATGATCGAGGTGCCGCCGACGGTCTCGTGGCCGCGCTTCACCTTCACGTCGGCGTCGAACTTTTCCACCGTCTGCACGAACTTTGCCGACGCGCGCGCATGCAGGCCCTTCTTGTTGCAGATTTCGAGCACGCGGACGACGGGCGCCCCGTCCGACCGATCCGTGCCGGATGCGGTGTCGTTCACGATTGCGGGCTCGCTCATTTGCCGTTGAGAACGCGGCTGGCGATGGTGATGTATTTGCGGCCGGAATCCTGGGCGGCGGCTACCGCCTCGGTCAAGGGGCATTCGTCCCGCACCTTGGCGAGCTTCACCAGCATCGGAAGATTGATGCCGGCGAGTACCTCGACCTTCGGGCGTCCCATCACCGAAATGGCGAGATTGGACGGGGTGCCCCCGAACATGTCGGTGAGGATGGCCACCCCTTCGCCGCTGTCCACGCGCTTGACGGCCTCGATGATGTCCTTGCGGCGCTGCTCGACGTCGTCGTCGGGGCCGATCGTTACCGCCTCGATCTGCTGCTGGGGGCCCACCACGTGCTCGAGGGCCGAGCGGAACTCGACGGCAAGCCGCCCGTGGGTAACGAGAACGAGGCCGATCATGGAACTCCCCGCGGGCGCGTCCCGTTTGCACCGCACGAAAGGGGGCCCATAATGACCATCCGAAGCCCTTGCGCAAGGGCTTTTCCGGCGATTTCGGGGTGATGCTGCATCGCAGTAAACAGGCACCGATGGGGTGCCCAAGGGCTCTTGCTCCGAGTCGGGAAGTCTATGGCCTCATGGTTACTTTTGTACCTCCGGACGTGTGCGCCGGAGGAGCTGACCGCAAGGATCATGTCCGAGGTTTAATCTCACGTTCCCGCGCGCCCGTATGGCCCGTAAGGATGGCTAGCACGCCGGGGAGGGGGTCGGAGCCGGCCGCGACCGCAAGTCGCGGCAGGGCGACCCCGGCGATGATGGTGTCCTGTGCCGCCGGCAGCCGCTCGGCGTCGTCGGCTGCAAGATCGACCACCAGGCCGACCATGGCAACCGGCTCATGATCCAGTTGGCGGATGCCGAGCCCGCGCACCTCGATCAGTCCGGCCAGCGCCGCCGCCGGCCGGACCAGCAAGCGTTCATGGCGCGCTTCAAGATGGACGCGATCGTCGCCGACGAGGCGGGCGAACGGGAGCGATCCTGCCTGCGCCGCCTGGAGAAGGGCGAGCGCCAGCCGCGACTTGCCGGTTCCCGACGCGCCCCGGATCAGCACGGCGCGGGCGCCGGCCAGCACGGCCGACGCGTGCACGCTCGGAGTTTCGGCGGTCATCGCATCGCCGGCAGCCGCACGATGAAGCGCGCGCCGAGGACCACCGGCGTCTCGTCGGGCGCGGTGGAATGGGCGTAGCGGTTCTCCACCCAGATGCGGCCGTCATGGGCCTCGATGATGTGCTTGGAGATGGAGAGGCCGAGCCCGGAGTTCTGGCCGAAGTCCTGGTCCGGCCGGTGGGTATAGAAGCGCTCGAAAATCTTCTCGACCGCCTCCGCCGGCACGCCCGGCCCGTCGTCGTCGACCACGATCTCGATCTCGCTCCGCAGGCGCCGGCAGACGACGCGCACGGTGCCGCCGGACGGCGAGAACGAGCGGGCATTGTCGATCAGGTTGTCGATCACCTGCCCGAGCCGGGAATCGTGGCCGAGCACCATGAAGGCGACGGGACGGCCGCCCTCGAACTTCAGGTCCACGGTCACGCCGTCGTCGTGGCGCTCGTTGGCCACGCCGACGACCGTGGTGAGAAGCTGCACCAGATCGACCGGCTGCGCCTCGTGCCGCTGCATCTCGGCATCGAGACGGCTGGCGTCGGAAATATCGGAGATCAGCCGGTCGAGCCGCTTCACGTCGTGCTGGATGACCGACAGCAGGCGGCCGCGGCTTTCGTCGCTCTTGGCGAGCGGCAGCGTCTCGACCGCCGAGCGCAGCGAGGTGAGCGGATTCTTGAGCTCGTGCGCCACGTCGGCGGCGAAGCTCTCGATCGCCTCGATGCGGCTGTAGAGCGCGTCGGTCATGTCGCGAAGAGAGCCGGAGAGGTGCCCGATCTCGTCGCGGCGGTGGCTGAGGTCGGGGATCTCGACGCGCGAGCGGATGCGCCGGCGCACCAGCTGCGCGCTCTCGGCCAGGCGGCGCACCGGGCCGGCGATGGTGCCGGCGAGCAGGAACGACAGCACCACCATGACGCCGGAGGCGATCAGGAACACCTTGAAGATGGCGAGCCGCTCGGCACCCACCATGTTGTCGATGTCGGCGCCTTGCGTCGAGAGCATGAGCGCGCCGCGCACGGCGCGGAAGCGCTGGACCGGCACCGCCACCGAGACGATCACCTCGCCGCGCTCGTTGATGCGCACCATGCTCGACTTGAAGCCCTGCAGCGCGTTGCCGACCTCCTCGTAGCCCTTGCCGTTCTGCGGCCCGAGCTCGCGATAGAGCGGCAGCGTGCCGCGGCTGAACCAGGTGCGGATGGTGACATAGAAGCGCTCGAGGACGCCGGGCTTCTGCGCCGGCGGCGGCAGGTCGAAGCGCAGCACGTCGTAGAGATTGCGGCTGTCGAGGATGAGCACGCCGTCGCGGTCGTAGATGCGCGCGCGGGTATTGGTCGGCGACACCAGGCGACGCAGCACCGGCGCGACCCGCTCCGGATTGATCGGGAAATTCGAGCCCCGACAGCGCCTCGTCCGAGGGGCCGTAGCTCTCGCCGGCCTGCAGCTCGAGCAGGCGCTCGGGATCGATGGTGATGGTGTCGGTCTCCACCGTCGCGGAAGCGGCGATGGCGCCGGCGATGATCTCGCCCTGCACCAGCAGGCTCTGCACGCGCGCGTCGATCAGGCCGGCGCGGAATTGCGAGAGGTAGAGAATGCCGATGACCAGCGCGAGCAGGCCGGTGACGTTGAGGAAGATGATGCGCCGGGTGAGGCTCGAAAAGCTGACGCGGACGAACAGGTGCCAGCTGTGGCGCAAGCAGCGCGGCAAGCCGGCGTCGCCTGCCTTTCTCGATCGGCAACGGACTTTCGTCGGCCCGTTCGGGCTCGACGTCGGTCTTGAAGCTTTCCGGCGTTCGATTGAGCACGGTTGAGCCTGATCAGTAGTCAGAAATCGGCAATCAGTGATCAGAGCAACCGGCAATGTCTCACTGGCGAAGCTGACCTCTGATTACTGACTCCTGATACCGTCACATCTCCTTGAACCGATAGCCGACGCCATAGAGCGTTTCGATCATGTCGAAGTCGTCGTCGGTCCCCTTGAACTTCTTGCGCAGGCGCTTGATGTGGCTGTCGATGGTGCGGTCGTCGACGTAGACCTGATCGTCGTAGGCGGCATCCATCAGCGCGTTGCGGCTCTTGACCACGCCGGGCCGGCTCGCGAGCGCCTGCAGGATCAGGAACTCGGTGACGGTGAGCGTCACCGGCTCGTTCTTCCAGGTGCAGGTGTGGCGTTCCGGGTCCATGCGCAGCAGGCCGCGCTCGAGCACCTTGGCGGTGTCGGTCTCCTTCGGCGCGGTGCCGTCCTTCGGCGCCGACGCGGCGCAGGACCGCCTTCACGCGCTCGACCAGGAGCCGCTGCGAGAACGGTTTGCGGATGAAGTCGTCGGCGCCCATCTTGAGGCCGAACAATTCGTCGATCTCCTCGTCCTTGGAGGTGAGGAAGATCACCGGCATGTCGGACTTCTGGCGCAGCCGCCGCAAAGTCTCCATGCCGTCCATGCGCGGCATCTTGATGTCGAGAATGGCGAGATCGGGCGGCGACGTCTTGAAGCCGTCGAGCGCCGAGGCGCCGTCGGTGTAGGTCATGATCCGATAGCCTTCGGCCTCGAGTGCGATCGAGACCGAGGTCAGGATGTTGCGGTCGTCGTCGACGAGAGCGATGGTCGGCATGAAGCCCCTGTCCCTAGCCCGCCCCTTGGAGTGCGCGCCCCCAGGGGCTTTGAAGCCCGTAAAGCAAGGCCGAAATGTGGCAAATCCCTGACAAACGCATGATTCGTCAAGGGGTTTTTAACCATAGCTCCCATCGGCCTTCAGCGCCAAGAGCAAGTTTGGGCGCAAATTTCGGCTTGGTTGATGGAAGCCCAAACCGGTTCGCGCGACCGAACCGGTTTGCTACATAAGCATCATTCAGCGGAGGTGCCAATGAAACCGACAGCCGACTTCAACCCCAGCCGTTGCCGCCAAGAAGCTCCTGCGCGAGGGCCGCTCGGGCGCGCTGGCGACGCTGATGCCGGGTTCGGGCGATCCCTATTGCTCGCTGGTGAACGTCGCGACCGCGGCCGACGGCGCGCCGCTGCTGCTGATCTCGCGTCTGGCGGTGCACACCAAGAACATCCTTGCCGACCCGCGCGTCTCCCTCATGATCGACGAGCGCAAGGCAGGCGATCCGCTCGAGGGCGCGCGCGTCATGCTGATGGGGTCAGCCGCCGCGACCGACGATGCCGACGTGCGCCGGCGCTATCTCGACCGCCAGCCGGAGGCGGAGATGTTCGCGGGCTTCGCCGACTTCGCCTTCTACCGGGTGGCACTGAAGGCGGCGCATCTGGTCGCCGGCTTCGGCCGCATCGTCGACCTCGAGCCGCAGGACATCCTGACCGAGACCGGCGACGCCGCCGAGCTCGTCGCGGCCGAGCCCGACATCCTCGCGCACATGAACGGCGACCACGCCGACGCCGTGCGGCTCTACGCCACCAAGCTGCTCGGCGCGCCCGACGGCGAATGGCGCTGCGTCGGCTGCGACCCCGAGGGGCTCGAGCTGCAGCACGGGCCGCACGGCGCTGCGGCTGCCGTTCCCGCAGCGCGTGCGTGCGCCGGGCGTGTTGCGGCAGGTGCTCAAGCAGATGGTGGAGCAGGCGCGCGCGGCGTGACCGATCAGCGACGCAGGCGATGAAGATCGATTTCTGGAATGACGGCACTCAAGGTCCTGATCCTCGGAGGCTACGGGACCTTCGGTGGACGGTTGGCGCAGCTTCTGGCCGATGAAGAGCGGCTCACGCTGGTCATCGCCGGCCGTTCGCTCGCGAAAGCACAGGCGTTTTGCGCAAGCCTTCGGTCCGCGGCAACGGTCCAGCCCGCGACGTTCGATCGCGACGGCGACGTCGAGCGGCAGTTGCGCGAGACTCGCGCCCGACATCGTCGTCGACGCGACCGGGCCATTCCAGTCCTACGGCGCCGATCCCTATCGCGTGGTGCGGGCGGGGCTCGCACTTGGCGTCCATTATCTCGACCTCGCCGACGGGGCCGATTTCGTCGAAGGCATAGCGCAATTCGATGCGCAGGCGCGCTCGCGCGGGATTTTCGTTCTCGCGGGCGTGAGCAGCTTTCCGGTCTTGACCGCGGCCGTCGTCAGAATGCTGGCGCAGCGAAGACATGGCGCGCATCGACGCCGTGACCGGCGGGATTGCGCCGTCGCCCTATGCCAATGTGGGCGCCAACGTGATCCGTGCGATTGCGAGCTACGGCGGCAAACCCGTCTCGTTGATGCGCGACGGCCGCAAGACCACCGCCTATGCCCTGATCGACAGCCGCCGCTACACCATCGCGCCGCCGGGTCGGCTGCCGCTCCATCCCATCCGATTTTCCCTCGTGGACGTGCCGGACCTGCAGGTGCTGCCGCGGCTGTGGCCGGGCCTGCGCTCGGTCTGGATGGGCGCCGGGCCGGTGCCGGACATCTTGCACCGTGCGCTGAGCGCGCTCGCTTGGCTGGTGCGCATGAAGCTGCTGCCGTCGCTCTCGCCGTTCGCCGGCCTGATGTATCGCACCATCAACGTGCTGAGCTGGGGCGAGCACCGCGGCGGCATGTTCGTGGCGGTGGAAGGCGAGGGCAGGGACGGCGAACGCGTCGAACGCTCCTGGCATCTGCTGGCCGAAGGCGAGGACGGGCCGCTCATCCCATCGATGGCGGCCGAGGCGATCATCCGCCATTGCCTCGCCGGCCGTCCGCCCGCGGCCGGGGCGCGCGCGGCGGCGACCGATCTCGAGCTCGCGGACTACGAGCCGCTGTTCGCGCGCCGCCGGATCAGCACGGGCCGCTGGCAGTCCCCGCCGGCGCATGATCATGGGCCGCTCTATCGGCGGCTCCTCGGCGACGCATGGAATTTGCTGCCGGCTCCGCTGCAAGCCATGCACGATGTCGACTCTGATCTGACCGCCGTCGGCGTTGCCGAGGTCGAACGTGGAGAGAGCTGGCTCGCGCGGCTGGTGGCGCTCGTGGTCGGTTTTCCCCGCGCCGGCAAGGACATTCCAGTCACGGTGTCGTTCAAGGCCGCGCACGGGGGCGAGCGCTGGCGTCGTACATTCGGCGATTGTGCGTTCGCGAGCGACCAGGAGCAGGGGCATGGCCGCTTCGATCGGTTGCTGTGCGAACGGTTCGGGCCGATCAAGATCGGCATGGCGCTGCTGTGCGAAGACGGCCGTATGCGACTCGTGGTCAGGCGCTGGAGCGTTTTCGGAATTCCGCTGCCGCTCGCGCTGGCGCCACGCGGCGATGCGTACGAGTTCGCGGAGGAGGGGCGATTCCATTTCCATGTCGAGATCAGCCATCCCCACACCGGATTGATTGTCCGCTATCGCGGCTGGCTCGTCCCGCGAACGTAACTCAGGTCCGTTGGTCGTGGGCGACAACGCGGGCGATGGCCCACTACATCTGCATCATCCGTCGCGCTCGTTGCGCTGGCAGGCGCCGCGCGGATGAGTCACAATCCCTCCACAAGACGCGACCGCACATACGCGTCGTCGGAGGAAACGAATGCGTCACGCCCTGATCGGAATGGTTTTCGTCCTTGCCACGGTGCCGGCACTCGCGGCCGAGGAGGACATCGTGCTGCGCGGCATGGGCTCGTTCCATGTCGGCGGGCGGATCGCCGAGGTCAGCGGCAAGCCGGTGCGCGAGATCGTGCGCATGCCCGGCGGTCCGCCGTCGAAGCTCGATCCGAACGGCCAGTTCATGGTCGAGCAGATGTACGTGCAGTACTTCCTGCCGAAGAACCGCAAGGGCAAGCTGCCGCTGTTGATGTGGCATGGCGGCGGGCTGACCGGCGTCACCTACGAGACCACGCCGGACGGCCGCGAAGGCTGGCTCAACCTCTTCGTCCGCAAGGGCTGGGACGTCTACGTCTCCGACGCGGTCGAGCGCGGCCGCGCCGGCTTCGCGAGCCCGGACGTGTGGCCGTCCGAGCCGATCTTCCTCAACTACGCCGATCCCTATGAGCGCTTCCGCATCGGCGACGGCGCAGGCTCCTGGAACGCCGATCCGGCCAAGCGCAAGCTGCTGCCGGGCAACCAGTTCCCGGTCGAGGCCTACGACAACTACATGAAGCAGTCGGTGCCGCGCTGGCTCTCCACCGACAAGGCGATCGTCGCCGCCTACGTCGCGCTGGTCGACAAGGTGTGCCCCTGCGTGCTGCTGCTGCACAGCCAGGGCGGCGCGTTCGGCTTCCAGGTCGCGGAGCAGCGGCCGGACAAGGTGAAGGCGATCGTCGCGGTCGAGTCGGCGAGCGCCGGCGACGTCGGCAAGGCGGCGGCGCTGAAGAGCACGCCGACCCTGATGCTGTTCGGCGACTACGTCGACCAGCATCCGCGCTGGGCGACCTACAAGAAGATCGACCTCGAATATGGCGCCGCGATGCGCGCCGGCGGCGGCACCGTCGACGTGATCAACCTGCCCGACATCGGCATCAAGGGCAATTCGCACATGCTGATGCAGGACAAGAACAACGCCGAGATCGCCGACGTGATCCAGAAATGGCTCGTCGGGAAGGGCTTGGTGGATTGATCCGGCCGCAAGTGCAGCAAGTGTAGGTTGGGTCGAGCGCTTTGCGAGACCCAACAGCTTTGAACTCGTGGTTGTTGGGTCTCGTGAAGAACTCGACCCAACCTACAGGAAGACGATCAACAAACAGGGAGGGCGCCATGCGCCGATTGGGTTTCGCTCTGGCATTCTGCCTCGCCGCGGGTTCGGCGCTGGCGCAGACCAAGGAGCCGATCCCGCTGCGCGACATGGGCTCGTTCCACGTCGGCGGCCGGCTGATCGAGATCAACGGTCAGCCGATCAAGGAGGTCGTGTTCACGCCCGGCGGCGTGCCGGCGAAGATCGATCCGAACGGCGCCTATCAGGTCGAGCAGATGTACGTGCAGTACTTCCTGCCGCAGAACCGCAAGGGCAAGCTGCCGCTGCTGATGTGGCACGGCGGCGGGCTCACCGGCGTGACCTACGAGACCAAGCCCGACGGCGGCGAAGGCTGGCTCAACTATTTCATCCGCAAGGGCTGGGACACCTACATCTCCGACGCGATGGAGCGCGGCCGCTCCGGCTGGACCGACAAGTTCAAGGGCGAGCCGGTGTTCCTGCCGCTCGGCGATCCGTGGGAGCGCTTCCGCGTCGGGCCGGCCGGCTCCTGGAACGACGACAAGGCCAAGCGCACGACCTATCCGGGCATGCAGTTTCCGATCGAGGCCTACGAGCAGTTCATGAAGCAGGGCGTGCCGCGCTGGGTCACGACCGACGAGCAGATCGTCGCCGCCTATATCGAGCTGGTCGACAAGGTCTGCCCGTGCGTCGTGCATGGTGCACAGCCAGTCCGGCACGTTCGGCTTCCAGGTCGCTGGAGGCGCGGCCCGACAAGGTCAAGGCGCTGGTCGCGGTCGAGCCGACGGTCGGCGGCGACCGCAACAAGGTCGCGTCGATCAAGAGCACGCCGATCCTGGTCGATGTACGGCGACAACGCCAAGGACCATCCGCGCTGGTCGAAGATCCGCCAGGGCGGCGTCGACTACGCCGGCGTGCTCAAGGCGGCGGGCGGCAGCGTCGACATCGTCGACCTGCCGGACATCGGCATCAAGGGCAACTCCCACATGGTCATGATGGACAAGAACAGCGACCAGGTCGCCGACCTCATCCAGAAATGGCTGGTCGGCAAGGGACTGGCGGAATAATCGATTGATCCTGCTGCGGCGCAGCATGGAACCATGCGCGCCGTTGTCGCATTGCTCATCGCTACTCACAGGAGAACGCGATTGGCGGCACGATTTGACGACGGTCGGTGCGCGCTGAGTCGGCATAAACTGTACGGTGCATACCGCCTTGGCAGGGCAGGCGATCCCCACTATAGGTCGCGGGCCTCGGGGCGGAGCGCTATGATCGCGGCTGCCGAGCCGGTGTCCAACTGCGTCAGGGCGGTCACCGGCGGCAGGGAGTTCCGGCGGCAGCCGGATGCGTTGTGGAGGTCTTTCGTGCAGGAAACGGGTTTGCGGAACAGCGCCTATGGCGCCGACAAATTCGGCTTCAAGGATCTGGCCGCGGTCCATTGGAATCTCGCCGCGCCCGCGCTCTACGAGCACGCCATCGCGGCCGGCGAGGCCACCATCGTCGAAGGCGGCGCGATCTGTGCGCGAGACCGGCGTCCACACCGGCCGCGTCGCCAAGGACAAGTTCACGGTCGTCGATGCGCTGACCGAGAACACGGTCTGGTGGGACGACAACCGCAAGCTCACCCAGGCGAACTTCGAGCTGCTGCTCGACGATTTCATCGAGCATGCGCGCGGCAAGCAGCTGTTCGCGCAGGACCTCTATGGCGGCGCCGATCCGAAATACCGGATCAAGACGCGCGTCTTCACCGAGCTTGCCTGGCACTCGCTGTTCATCCGCTCAATTGCTGATCCGTCCCGAGAGCTCCGAGCTCGCCGAGCTTCGTCCCCGAGCTCACCATCGTCGATCTGCCGACCTTCAAGGCCGATCCGAAGCGCCACGGCGTGCGCACCGACACCATCATCGCCATCGACTTCACCAAGAAGATCATCCTGATCGGCAACTCGTCCTATGCCGGCGAGATGAAGAAGTCGGTGTTCACCACGCTCAACTTCTACCTGCCGGCGCAGGGCGTGATGCCGATGCACTGCTCGGCCAATGTCGGCAAGGACGGCGACGTCGCGCTGTTCTTCGGCCTCTCCGGCACCGGCAAGACCACGCTCTCGGCCGACCCGAACCGCACGCTGATCGGCGACGACGAGCACGGCTGGGGCCCGGACGGCGTGTTCAATTTCGAGGGCGGCTGCTACGCCAAGTGCATCAAGCTCTCGGCGCGAGGCCGAGCCCGAGATCTACGCCGCGACCAACCGCTTCGGCGCGGTGCTGGAGAACGTGGTGTTCGATCCGCAGACGCGGATCCCGAACTATCGACGACGATTCCAAGACCGAGAACACCCGCTCGGCCTATCCGCTCGATTTCATGCCGCGCGCCTCGCGCACCGGCCGCGCCGGCATCCCAAGAACATCATCTTTCTCACCGCCGACGCCTTCGGCGTGATGCCGCCGATCGCCAAGCTCACGCCGGCGCAGGCGATGTATCACTTCCTCTCCGGCTACACCGCCAAGGTCGCCGGCACCGAGAAGGGCCTGGTCGGCGTCGAGCCCGAATTCTCCACCTGCTTCGGCGCGCCGTTCCTGCCGCGGCCGCCGGACGGACTACGGCAACCTGCTGCGCGAACTAATCGCCAAGCACAAGGTCGATTGCTGGCTGGTCAACTCCGGCTGGACCGGCGGCATCTACGGCGTCGGCCGGCGCATGCCGATCAAGGTGACGCGCGCGCTGCGTCACCGGCGCGCTCGACGGCTCGCTCAAGAACGCGAGCTTCCGCACCGATCCCTATTTCGGCTTCTCGGTGCCGACCTCGGTGCCGGGCATCGAGCCGCACCTGCTCTATCCGATGAAGACCTGGAAGGACAAGAGCCGCGTTCGACGAGACCGCGCGCAAGCTCGTGCGCATGTTCCAGGAGAACTTCGTCAAGTTCGAGAAGCACGTCGACGCCGACGTGCGCTCCGCCGCGCCGGAGGTGCGCATCGCGGCGGAGTAGATTTCCGGTCTGAGCTCACAATGCAAAAGGGCGGCCCGCTAGTGTGGCGCATTTGACGTTCCTATCAGTATTTGCCGCAAGTCCTTCATAGGAACGTCAAATGCAAAGCCACACTAGAATCATAGAGTGGCTAGTGTCCCTTTGTTTCCGCGCCGCGCTGGCGAGCGAAGCGAGCGGCCAGCGCGGCCACTCCTTTAAAGTGCGCGCGCCGGACACGCGCCCTGAACCGGGCTCGTCGGCGCGCGTTCGCAAGAGTGCGTGCTGCAAGTGATGCGAACGTCGGAAACGGGACACTAGCCCCGCCCTTTTCCGTCGTGTCGGTGTTTTGATCAGCTCTCGGCGGGTCCGAGCCGGTTGAAGCGGTCCTTCTGCTCGTCGTTCAGGCCTGCGTAGAACCGCTCAAGGGCGGGCTGCACGGTCGTCACCGCCCGCAACATCGCCTTGAGCCGCTGCTCCATCGCTTCCAGGCGACCGACTGGAGTCAACGGCCGCTGGGTCGGGCAATCCAATGTCAGCACTTTGCCCGCGGCGGCCATGGCGTCCTGCAGCTCCTTGAGCGTGACGCGTTGGACATCGGTGGGCCGTACCGCAGTTTCGATCCGTTCGGTCGGCAGGTTGCCGATACCGGCTGCGCGCTGGCCGCACAATTGCGACAGGTCGCCTCGGGCCTGCTGCTGGTTCTTGTCGGGACCGAACGCATTGAAGCGCGCCCTCTGCTCGTCACTCAGGGAGATGTAGAACTTTTGAAGCGCGGGCCGCACAGTGCGCACGGCCTTCGACATGGCGTCGAGCCGCTTGTGCATGGCCTCGAGCCGCCGCGTCGGGGTGCTCGGCAGATCGGTCGGGCAGGCCGCCTTGAGGATCCTGAGCGCGGTGGCCGTGGCGGTCTTGAACTCGTCGAGGGCGGCACGCTGCGCGCCGATTGGCTCGACCGTCTTCGAGATGCGTTCGATCGGCCAGTCGGTCAAGCCGGCGGTCTTACCGGCGCAGATGTCGGGGGCTGCGGGGCCACCGGCGGCACGCCCACCGCTTCCGCCCGCGGATACCCCGGAACCTTGCGGCCGTCGAGCCCCCGGATAGGGGCCGCCGTCATAGTCATCGTCCAGCGCATAGGGGCCGTAGATACCGACATAGACGTCGTCGTAGGCGGAGGGCCAGAAGGTGTCATAGGCGTAGGGATAGAAGGTGTAGTCGACGAAATCGTAATAGGCGTAGGGCCAGAACAGCGGGCCGACAAAGCCGATGACGAACACCGACTTGAAGTAGCGATGATGATGATGATTGTGATGATGGTGATGGTGGTGTTTCCACCAGCCGCCTTGGAATGTCGCTCGCGCCAGCGCGGGGCCTTCCAAGGTACCGCCGGGCCTGTTGCCGAACCTGTCGGCAAGCGCCGGATTGCGCAGCATGCGATCGGAATTTGGCTGGTTCACGCCGGCCAGTTGGAACGTCCGCGGGGACGGATCACGGACATTTGCAACCGTCGGGCCGCCCGACGGACGAGCAAGCTGCTGCGGCAGTTGCGGAGCCATGCGCGGCGCGGCCACTCGCGCCGCCGAAATCTGCGGCGCCATGCGTGGTGCGGCCATTGGCGCAGCCATGCGCGGCGCCGCCATGCGCGGCGCTCCACCGCCTCCGCCTCGTCCCCTGAACTGAGCGTCAGCCGTGGTCATCGCAATCCCGCCCGAGAGCACGACCAAAACTGCGATGCGAATGCTCGACTGCAACATGACACCAACTCCCGCCTCGCCCTCACCAGTCAACGGTCAACAGTCAACAGTGAAAGTGTGGCGTTTGTTTCGCCGCTGTAAGACGATGGCGGGAATCAGGTGCTATTTGTTCACAACCGTGCGACTGAACGATCGCGATGTAGCTGCTTGATCGGGGCAAAGCCGGCCGCAGAGGTATCCGCGGTAGGTATGTCGGCGGGAGCGCAGACCAGTACCGCTCCAGCGGAGCAGCTACGACGTCATCAGCGTGCCGCTTGACGTTGAAGGTGACGCCGTACGGCACGCGCACCGACACCATCATCGCCATCGACTTCACCAAGAAGGTCATCCTGATTGGCAACTCGTCCATCCTCTATCCGATGAAGCGTTCGACGAGACCGTGCGCGTGTCCAGGAGAACTTCGTAAAGTTCGAGCAGCACGTCGACGCCGACGTGCGCTCGGCCGCGCCGGAGGTGCGCATGGCGGCGGAATAGATTTCCGGTCTGAGCTCACACAAAAAAGGGCGGCCCCGCAGGCCGCCCTTTTTCCATCACGGTGCCGCTTCGTCAGCTCTGGGCGGGGCCGAGCCGGTTGAAGCGTTCCTTCTGCTCGTCGCTCAGGTTGCCGTAGAACAACTCGAGCGCGGGCTGCACCGTCGTGACCGCCCGCAGCATCGCATTGAGCCGTTGCTCCATCGCTTCCAGGCGGCCGATCGGCGTCAATGGCCGGTAGGTCGGGCAATCCGATTTTAGTACGTTACCTGCCTGGGCCATGGCGTCCTGGAGCTCCTTGAGGGTGGCGCGCTGAGCCTCGGTGGGGCGCACCGCGCGTTCGATGCGTTCGGTAGGCAGGCTGCCGATGCCGGCGGCACGCTCGCTGCACATCTGGGTCAGGTCGCGCCGGGCCTGTTGCTGGTTCTCTTCGCCACCGATCGCATTGAACCGCGCCTTCTGCTCATCGTTGAGGGAATGATAGAACACCTCGAGCGGGGGCCGCACGGTGCGCACGGCTTGCGACATGGCGTCGAGGCGCTTGTGCATGGCGGCGAGCCGCCCGGTCGGCGTGCTCGGCAGATCGGTCGGGCACGATGCCTTGAGGATGTCGAGCGCCGTGGCCGTGGCGGTCTTGAGCTGGTCGAGGGCGGCGCGCTGAGTGTCGTTCGGCTCGACGGTTTGCGCGATCCGGTCGATTGGCCAATCCGTGAGCCCCGCGGTCTGTCCACTGCAGAGGTCGGCGGCAACGGGACCTCCGCTGCCGGAACGCTCACCGCTGGACCGCGCGCCTCCGGAACCTTGCGGCCGTCCGGCCACGCGGTACGACCCGCCGCCGCCATAGCCATACGCGTACGGGCCGAACATGCCGGCATAGACGTCGTCGTAGGCATAGGGCCAGAACGTGTCATAGGCATAGGGGTAGAAGGTGTAGTCGATGAAGTCGGAATAGGCGTAGGGCCAGAACAGCGGGCCAACCCAACCGATGACGAACACCGGCCGGAAGTGACGGTGGTGGAAATGGTGGTGTTTCCAGTTGTTAGCGAAGCTGCCGGCAAACGTCGCGCGCGCAAAGTTCCGGCCCGCGATGCCGGTGGGGCCGCCCAGGCGGTTGGCGAGGAACTGATTGCGCAGCACGCGACCGCCCTGGTTCGCGCTGGCCAGCTGGAACCGCTGGCCCGGTCCGCCTTGCGGGTTCAGCGTGCGGCCGCCGAGTTGCTGCGTCGGCCCGCCGCCGGCCAAGGCGCGCGTCGTCGGCCCGCCCTTTGCCGCCGCAAGCGATGAAGGACTGCCACCGCCGATCTGGCGCGCAAGACCCTGTGGCCGGTTGAGACCTTGGCCGCCGATGCGCGGCGTCGACGCGATGCGCGGTGCCGACATCGTGCGTGGCGTGGCCATCATGCGCGGTGCAGACATGACGCGTGGTGCGGACATCACGCGGCGCGGCATCCGCGGCCAAAAGCTTCGCCCCATCGGGGCGCCGCCGCCGATGCGCATCCCGCCGCCACCTCCGAAGGCGCGCACGCCGCCGCCACCACCCCCGAACGAGGCGCGCATTCCGCCGCCACCCCCTCCACCGCCTGGCCGGGCCGACGCGATCTCGACCGCGGCTGCCGTGACGGCGCTCGCGAGGACCAGTAATGCTGCGATTCGAACGCTAGATGGCAACATGTCACCAACTCCCGATCACGGAACTCTCATGTCGCCCACACGAGTCAATACTCAAATTGGCGCGTTTGTTGGGCCGTTCAAGCCCTGAAAGAAATTGCCGTGCAAGAGCGTGCATTGCGGACGAGCGCGATGACTATTCATTCATGTTCGCGCGCTGGAACCTTTCCGAATTCCGGCGAGACTACCGCATCATCAGCGTGCCGGCGCCATGGTCGGTGAGGAGCTCGAGCAGCACCGCGTGCGGCACCTTGCCGTCGAGGATGACCACGCCTTCGACGCCGGCTTCGAGCGCGTAGATGCAGGTCTCGACCTTGGGGATCATGCCGCCCGAGATCGTGCCGTCGGCGATCAGGGCACGTGCGTCGTCGGCGGAGAGCTGCTTGATCAGGTTCTTGGACTTGTCGAGCACGCCCGGCACGTCGGTGAGCAGGAGCAGCCGCTTGGCCTTCAGCGCGCCCGCGATGGCGCCGGCAAAGGTGTCGGCATTGACGTTGTAGGTGACGCCGTCCTTCGACGTCGCCAGCGGCGCCAGCACCGGGATGAGGTCGCGGCCGAGGATTTGCTCGAGCACCATGGTGTCGACCTTCTCGGGCTCGCCGACGAAGCCGAGGTCGATGATCTTCTCGATGTTGGAATCGGGGTCGACCATGCTGCGGGTCGCTTTGCGCGCGACGACCATGTTGCCGTCCTTGCCGCAGAGGCCGACCGCCTTGCCGCCGGCCCCGTTGATGAAGCCGACGATCTGCTTGTTGATCGAGCCCGCGAGCACCATCTCGACGATCTCGATCGTGGCCTCGTCGGTGATGCGCAGGCCGCCGGCGAATTCCGACTTGATGCCGAGCCGCTTGAGCATCTCGCCGATCTGCGGCCCGCCGCCGTGCACGACCACCGGATTGATGGCGGTCTGCTCCATCAAGACGATGTCGCGGGCGAAGCTCTTCGCCATCTCGTCCTCGCCCATGGCATGGCCGCCGTATTTCACCACGACGATCTCCTCGTCGTAGCGCTGCATGTGGGGAAGCGCTTCCGAAAGGACGCGGGCGATATCATGAGGCGAGATGGTCATCGAGCGGGCTTTCCGGCGCGAGCAATTCCGCTGCGCCTTTTAGCGGCCTGCCGGTCCCGGCGGAAGAGGGTATCGGGTTCAGTCCTCGGGAGAGGGGCCGACATAACTGGACGCCGGACGGACCATGCGGCCGGTACGTTGCTGCTCCAGCGCATGCGCGATCCAGGCTGCCGCGCGGGCGACGGCGAAGACCGGCGTGAAAGCCTCGCGCGGCAGGCCGATGGCGTCGAGCAGGAGCGCCGCGTCCATCTCGATATTGGCCTCGAGGCGGCGGCCCGGCTTGCGACGCTGCAGCGCCGCCACGGCGCGCCGTTCCACGTCCTTCGCGAACATCAGGCGCTTGCTGGCGGGATCGAGCCGCTGCAGGGCCGCGCGCAGCAGGTCGGCGCGCGGATCGCGGATGCGAAACACCCGGTGGCCGAAGCCCATCAGCCGGCCGCCGGCGGCGAGCGTGCGGTCGAGCCATTGGTCGGTGTCGCCGCTTGCCGCGATCTCGTCCAGCATGTCGAGGGCGAGGCTCGGGGCGCCGCCGTGCCGCGGTCCGGTGAAGGCGCAATATGCTCCCGTCACGGCGGATGCGAGCGAGGCGCCGGTCGAGATGACGACGCGTGCCGCGAAGGTCGATACGCCGAGCCCGTTGTCGATGACGGTCGTCAGATAGGTGTCGAGCGCGGTCGCGAACCGCGCCTCGACCGGCGCGCCTGTCGACCATGCGCAGGAGGTCGGCCGCGGTGGAAAGCGACGGATCGGGCGCCACCGGCGGCTTGCCGGCGCGCCCACGCACGAGCGCCGCCACCGCGACCGGCAGCGCGGCCGCGATCGCCGCCGGCGTGCTGTCGTCGGGCAACGCGGCAAGCGCCATGCGCATGCCCTCGATCGGCGCCCGTCTGGCCGCGGCCGGCAGCCAGTCACCGAGCCGGGAGAAGGCGAGCGCGCGGCCCGCGCCGAGCTCCGCGGCCATCCCGGCGCGTGTCAGGCCTTCACCGGCGAAACCCTCCCACAGCAGCGCGATCGTTCCTTCGTAGCCGTGCTGTGCGACCAGCTCGTCGATGGCGTGGCCGCGCACCCAGACGATCCCGCGCTCGCCGTCGGAATGGCTCAGCACGGTCTTGGCCGCCACCACGCCGTCGAGGCCCTCGGGTTCCCGGACTTTGTGCTCGAGCTCGGCGCTCATGCTCCGCGCTCCTTGATCAGGCGCGCGATGGCGGACCGCAACTCCGGGATGCCGTCGTCGGTGCGCGCCGAGGTCGTGAGCACCTCGGGATAGGCCGCGGGATGCCTGGCGAGCGCCACATTGGTGCGCTCGACCACGGCGGCGAGGTCGGCCGCCTTCACCTCGTCGGCCTTGGTCAGCACGATCTGGTAGTTGACGGCAGCCTTGTCCAAGGTCTCGAGCACGTCGTCGTCGACCGGCTTGAGACCGTGACGGGCGTCGATCAGGAGGTAGACGCGGGCGAGATTGGCGCGTCCCTGCAGGAAGGCGTGGATCAGCGCGGTCCAGGCCTTGACCTTGGTCTTCGAGGCGGCCGCGTAGCCGTAGCCCGGCATGTCGACGAGCGTGAGCTGCGAGGGCCCGGTGAAGAAGATCAGCTCCTGTGTGCGGCCGGGCGTGTTCGAGGTGCGCGCGAGCGCGCGGCGCCCCGTCAGCGCATTGATCAGGCTCGACTTGCCGACGTTGGATCGGCCGGCAAAAGCGATCTCGATGCCGCGCATCGGCGGCAGCGCCGCGGCCGACCCCGCCGCCCATGCGAACTGCCAGTCGCCCGCGAACAGCTTGCGGCCGGTTTCGAATTCCGCGCGGGTGAAGGAGGCGGCGGAGACCAGCGCCCCGCCGCTCATGGCGACGAGCCGCTTACGCCTGTGTCACTTTTTTTTTTGGAAAACAGGTTCTTCAGGAAGTTCTTCAGGCCTTCCCAGGCGCTCTTGAGATTATCCCACAGCTCGATCTTCGCGCCGTGCCTATGCATGATGAAGCTCTGCTGGGCGACCGAGAGCGTGTTGTTCCAGGCCCAGTAGATCACCAGCCCGGCCGAGAAGCTCGCCAGCATGAAGGTGAAGATGAGCGGCATCCAGTCGAAGATCATCTTCTGCGTCGGATCGGGCGGCGGCGGATTGAGCTTCATCTGGAACCACATCGTGATGCCCATGATGATCGGCCACACGCCGAGCATGAGGAACGGGCCGATGAGCGGCACGGTCTCCGGGTTCCAGGGGATGAGCCCGAACAGGTTGAAGATCGTGGTCGGGTCGGGCGCCGAGAGGTCCTTGATCCAGCCGAAGAACGGCGCGTGGCGCATCTCGATGGTGACGAACAGCACCTTGTAGAGCGCGAAGAAGACCGGGATCTGGATGAGGATCGGCAGGCAGCCGGCGATCGGATTGATCTTCTCCTTCTTGTAGAGCTCCATCATCGCCTGTTGCTGCTTCATCTTGTCGTCAGCGTAGCGCTCGCGGATCGCCATCATCTCCGGCTGCACCGCCTTCATCTTCGCCATCGAGGCGTAGGATTTGTTGGCGAGCGGGAAGAAGAAGATCTTGATGATGACCGTGATGATCAGGATGGCGAGGCCGAAATTGCCGACCTTCTGGTAGATCCAGTCCATCGCCAGGAACAGCGGCTTGGTGATGAAGTAGAAATAGCCCCAGTCGATCAGCCGATCGAACTTGTTGAGTCCGAGCGTATCGTTGTAGCCGTCGATGATGCTGACTTCCTTGGCGCCGGCGAACAGGCGCCCGTCCGCGGTGCCGGTCGCGCCCGGCGCGATGGTCACTGCGGGGCCGAGATAGTTGCTCTGGATAGATCTTGGTCGTGCCGATCTGATCCAGCAGGAACTTCGCGTCGATGTGGAGTCTTGGTGTCGGGGACGAGGGTGGCCGCCCAATATTTGTCGGTGAAGCCGAGCCAGGAATTGGCGGCGGAGAACGAGATGGTCTTCTTCTTCTCGACGTCGGCGTAGGTTTCCTCCTGCAGGCCCTTGTCGCCGAACACGCCGATCAGGCCCTCGTGCAGGATGTAGTAGCCGAGCGTCTGTGGAATTCCGTGGCGCGAGATCAGCGCGTAGGGATAGAGCGTGACGGGCGCCGCGCCCTTGTTGGCCACCTCGTCCTTGACGGTGAACATGTACTTGTCGTCGATCGCGATGGTGCGGCGGAATTCGAGCCCTTCGCCGTTGTCGTGAACGAGCGTCAGCGGCTTGCCGACGGCGAGCGTGCCGGAGCCCTGCTGCTGCCACACGGTGTCGGAATTGGGCAGCTTCACTTGAGCGCCGCTGGGCGGCGGACCAGCCGAATTCGGCGTAGAACGGGTGCGGGCTGCCCGACGGCGCCAGCAGCACGACCGCCGGCGACTTCGGGTCGACCGTCTCGCGGTATTTGATGAGCGACAGATCGTCGATGCGCGCGCCCTTGAGCGCGATCGAGCCGGAGACGCTCGGCGTCTCGATGCGCACGCGCGGCGACAGCCGCGAGCGCGCCCTCTCTGGTCATGGTCTGCGCCGGGGCGCCCGGTTGCCCGGGGGCGGGCGGCGCCGTGCCCGGCGCTTGCTGCGACGGCGCGCCGGGGACGGGCGGCGCGCCCGGCTGCTGCTGCGTTTGCTGTTGTTGCTGCTGGGCCTGCTTCTGCTTCTCCATCTGCGGAAGGCCGAAGTAGAACTGCCATCCGATCAGGACCAGCGCCGAGAGCACGATGGCGAGGAGGGTATTCTTTTGATCGTTCATCTGGGAACTCGCAGCCGCCGCAGCGCGCGCGTGAAATCTTCGGTTAATTGTTCGAATGACGCCCGCAACGCGGCCCGCCGCCCGACCAGCACATAGTCATGGCCGCAGGCAAGACCAGTTGCGGCCGATAGCCTCACGATTTCCTTGAGGCGGCGCCGCACCCGATTGCGCTCGACGGCGGTGCCGACCTTCTTCGACACGGTGAAGCCGACGCGCACCGGACCGCCGTCGTCGCGCTTGCGCGCCTGCAACACGAACGCCGCGGTCGGCACCTTGACGCCGGTCGCGGCGGCCAGAAAATCAGCACGTTGCCTCAGCCGTTCCATGGGGACGCCGCCCGGCAGCGCCGCGGTCGGCGTCAGGCACTGAGCCGCTTGCGCCCCTGCGCCCGGCGCTTGGCGATGACCTTGCGGCCGCCCTTGGTCGCCATGCGGGCGCGAAAACCGTGACGGCGCTTGCGCACGAGCTTGCTCGGTTGATAGGTCCGCTTCACGGGTTGTTCTCCGCTGGCCGCTATATTCCGCTGGTTGCTGTATACGGGCGATTGGCTCGCTCGCGCGGCGGGAAGGGTCTTCCCCACCCCCCGGCTCGCCGAGGGTCGCCGCGTCCGAAATCTCGGCGCTTATAGGGGAGGCCGCCCTTGCTCGTCAATGCGAGGTGCCGAGGCGGTGTGGCCGGATGGGCACGCATCCGTTAACTCGACCGCTGGCCGGGCTCAAATGACGGTGAAACGTGCCTTTTGCGGCTCGCGCTCGGCTAGGATCGCTCCATCATGGCCCCCGATCAACAATCCGGCGCCCCCGACGCGAGGGCGCGGACAGCCCGAAATTCTCGCTGCGGCGCGCCTGTCCGCTGGTCCTGGTCGTGGTCGTCGTCGGGCGTCGTGGTCGCCATGGGCTGGCACCGGCAGCTCTCGTTCGAGACGCTGGCGCGCCACCACGAGGCGCTGCGGGACTTCATCGCGCTGCACGAGGCATCGGCGGTGGCGGCCTATGTCGCGCTCTATATCGCTCGTGGTCGCGCTGTCGGTGCCGGTCGGGTTCTATTTCACGGTGATCGGCGGCATCCTGTTCGGCGCCGTCCTCGGCGGGGTGGCGGCGCTGGTGGGGGCGACGGTCGGCGCCATCGGCATCTTTCTGATCGCCAGGAGTGCGATCGGCGAGCATCTCGTGCGCCGGGCCGGGCCGTTGGCGGAGAAGCTGGCGCAGAATTTTCGCGCCGATGCCTTCAGCTACCTGCTGTTCCTGCGGCTGGTGCCGATCTTTCCGTTCTGGCTGGTCAATCTGGTGTCGGCGCTGTCCGGCGTCCGCCTGGCGACCTTCGCGGCGGCGACCGCGCTCGGCATCGTCCCGGCGACCTTCGCCTTCGCCTTCGTCGGCGCCGGCCTCGACAGCGTGATCGCCGCGCAGCAGGCCGCCTATCGGTCCTGCCTCGCCGCCGGGCGCGCCGATTGCCGGCTCGCGTTCCATATGAATGCCGCGATCACGCCCGAGCTCCTCGCCGCGCTCGCGGCGCTCGGCGTCGTTGCGCTCATTCCGGTCGTGGTGAGGCGGATGCGGAACAGGAATCGGAGGACCGGTGATCGGTAGTCAGTGAGGATTGCTCCAGGCGCGAAATACTGAATACTGGCGACCGACATCTGATACCCAATCCCATTGATACCGAAGCCCATGGCCGAACGCTTGAAGACCGACATCTGCGTCATCGGCGCGGGCTCCGGCGGCCTTTCGGTCGCTGCGGCGGCGGCGGCCTTCGGCGTGTCGGTCGTGCTGATCGAGAAGGGCAAGCTCGGCGGCGACTGCCTCAATACCGGCTGCGTTCCCTCGAAGTCGCTGATCGCGGCCGGCAAGCGTGCCCGTGCCATCGCCAGTGCGGGCGTCTTCGGCATCGCGGGGCGCGCGCCCGACGTCGACTTCGGCGGCGTCCACAAGCACGTGCATGACGTCATCGCCGCGATCGCGCCGAACGATTCCAAGGAGCGGTTCACCGGGCTCGGCGTCCGGGTGATCGAAGGCGCCGCGCGCTTCAAGAACAAGAAGACCGTGCTGGTGGGCGAGGGCACCGAGATCCGGGCGCGGCGCTTCGTCATCGCGACCGGCTCCTCGCCGACGCTGCCGCCGATTCCGGGTCTCGAGGAAACGCCACATCTCACCAACGAGACGGTGTTCGATCTCACCGCCCGGCCGGAGCACCTCGTCGTCATCGGCGCGGGTCCCGTCGGGCTGGAGCTGGCGCAGGCGTTTCGCCGGCTCGGCAGCGCGGTGACGGTACTGGAAGCGGCGCAGCCGCTCGCGCACGAGGACGCCGAATGCGCCGGCGTCGTGCTCGACGCACTCGCGCAGGAAGGCGTGCAGGTGCGCAGCGGCGTCACGGTCGTGCGCGTCGAGGGCGGCGATGCGAAGGTCAGGGTGATCGTGCGCGACAACGACGCCGAAGAGACGATCGAGGGGAGCCATCTCCTGGTCGCGACCGGCCGGCGCGCGAACGCCGACGGTCTCGACCTGGAGAAAGCGGGCATCAAGCACGACGGCCACGGCATCTCGGTCGACAAACGGCTCAAGACCGACAACAGGCGCGTCTATGCCATCGGCGACGTCGCGGGCTGGGGACAATTCACCCATCTCGCCAACTACCACGCCGGCCTCGTCATCCGGAACGCGCTGTTCCGCCAGCGCGTGGAAGTGAACGAGGACATCATCCCGCGCGTAACCTTCACGGAACCCGAGCTGGCCCATGTCGGCCTGACCGAGGCCGAGGCGAGCGAGCGCCGCCTCCGGATCCGGGTCCTGCGCTGGCCCTATCACGAGAACGATCGCGCGCAGGCCGAGCGCGAGACGCACGGGCATATCAAGGTGGTGACCGACGCCAAGGGCAGGATACTCGGCGCAACCATCGTGGGGGCGGCCGCCGGCGAGCTCATTACCGCGTGGACCCTGGCGATCAGTGAGCGCCTCAATATTCGCGCTTTTGCTGGTATTATAGTACCGTATCCGACCCTGGCAGAGATTGGAAAACGGGCTGCGATTACATATTTCACGCCCTGGTTTGACGAACACTTGGGTGCGGCGCATCATCGGCTTGTTGCGCCGCTTCGGTTGAAGCGTTTTCGGGTCGGGATCCGGGGTGGACTTCCGCTCGACAACTATGCCGGGGCGCATGGATCAGACGGAATGACCGATCGACCCGCTTCGGCGGAAGGATCAGGCCGCGCGCGCCCGCGGCTCGGACTGTCGGGCAAGCTCCTCGTTCTCACGCTAATGTTCGTGATGATCGCGGAAGTGCTGATCTATGTCCCGTCGATCGCGAATTTCCGGCTGAACTGGCTGAACGACCGGCTGTCGGCCGCCTATACCGCCGCGCTGGTGTTCGAAGCCGCCCCGGAGGGCATGGTTCCGGAGCCGGTCGCGCGCCAGATCCTCGACAGTATCGGCGCCCGCGCGGTGGCGCTGAAGATGGACCAGCAGCGCCGCCTGCTGGTGGTCTCCGACATGCCGCCCGCGATCAATCACGACATCGATATGCGCGACATGTCCTGGTACCGCGCCATCATCGACGCCTTCGACACGATGATCTGCGCCGACGTCGACGTCATGCGGGTGGTGGGCCCGGCGCCCATGGGCGGCGAGTTCGTCGAGATCGTGCTCGACGAGGCGCCGCTGCGCAAGGCGATGCTGGATTTCTCCGTCCGCATTCTGATCCTGTCGCTGATCATCTCCGCCATCACCGCCACGCTGGTCTATCTCGCGCTGCACTTGCTGCTGGTGCGGCCGATGCGGCGGATGACCGCCAACATGGTGGCGTTCCGCGACGAGCCGGAGAATCCCGCGCGCATCATCGCGGCATCCGACCGCACCGACGAGATCGGCACCGCCGAGCGCGAGCTCGCCTCGATGCAGCTCGACCTCGCCACGCTGCTGCAGCAGAAGAACCATCTCGCCGCGCTCGGGCTCGCGGTGTCGAAGATCAACCACGATCTGCGCAACCTGTTGTCCTCGGCGCAGCTGTTCTCCGAACGGCTGGCGAAGATCTCCGACCCGCACGTGCAGCGTTTCGCGCCCAAGCTCATGCGCTCGCTCGAGCGCGCCATCGCCTTCTGCCAGTCGACCTTGTCCTACGGCCGCGTGCAGGAGCCGCCGCCCGACCGCCGCCAGCTTGCGCTCGAGCCGTTGGTCGACGATGTCCGCGAGACGCTCGGGCTCGATCCCGGCACGCCCGTGCGCTGGATCGGCGCGGTCGAGCGCGGGCTGACGGTCGATGCCGATCCGGACCAGCTGTTCCGCATCCTGCTCAATCTCGCGCGCAATGCGCTGCAGGCGCTCGAAGGCCGCGAGAGCAGGGACCCCGGCCGCGATCAGGTCCGTGTCACCGGCCGGCGCGAGGGCGCCGTGGTGGTGATCGAGGTATCCGACACCGGGCCGGGACTTTCCGAGCGCGCCCGCGCGCATCTGTTCGAGGCCTTCCAGGGCTCGACCCGCACCGGCAGCGTCGGCCTGGGCCTCGCCATCGTGGCCGAGCTGGTGCGCGCTCATGGCGGCGAGATCCGTCTGGTCGAGGGCACCATCGGCGCGACCTTCCGGCTCACCATCCCGGACCGTGCAGTGGAGCTCAATTTGCGGCGCGGCGAGCGGGTGAGGGCCTGACGGCCCGGGTTAACAGCGGGCGAGGGGCCATTTTCGACGCCGGACCGCACCTTGCCTTACCCTTGCGAAGGCTATAGGTATGCCCGCGTTCCGCGGCGGCCGTGGCCGACCGTAGAACGTCTCCGCGCGATTTGCGCGAACCAAGCGCCCGTAGCTCAGCTGGATAGAGCACCAGACTACGAATCTGGGGGTCAGGAGTTCGAATCTCTTCGGGCGCGCCACTTTTCCACCACTTCATAACAAAATGGCGCCGCATGGTAACGTCTGCTTACATCTGATGTGCGATTCTCGACGATCAATTCATGGAGCTCGACATGAAGGCTCTTTTGTATTCAGCGATCTTCGCACTCCTCGTTTCAACGCCGGTTCTCGGTCAAGATTCAGTGTCCCTTGTCGGCACGTGGACCGGCCAGAGGGACCGGATTGCCAAGGTTGAAGGACGGCGCGGTGGTCTTGCGACGCTGGTCATATCCGAGCAGCAGGGAAATACCTTTGTGGGGCGCCTCAAGCGTGCCAATTCAACCGGCGACGAGGAGGAGCCTCTGTGGGGCGCTTTCACGCCCGGCGCGAAGTTGATGATCGGATCGGATGACGAAGGAACTTATATCTTCAGCCTGATCGATCAGAATACCCTGGATTATTGCTACAGCGAGACTGGGCCTTCTCCTCGATCTGTGTGTGCAAGGTTGACCCGTCAGCGTTGACCTGCGACGGCAAGTCTTGGCCTATCTGCTGTTGGCCCATCTGCCGCACAGCGAGCCGCCGGCTGACTGAAGCGCAGCCGGCAATAAATCGCGCCCTAGCAACACGCTGGAACATCGGCGGAGCGCGACCGCGATCGAGCAGGTCGGTCGCGCGTGCTCAAAACCATTGGCGTGTCCGTCCCAGTCTTCGGCGCAGTTCGCAGACGGTATCTTGCCCGGCGACCGATGGGAGCTGGTCGCAGATCACAGGCATTCCGTCATCACGGTAATCGAGGAGTACGTCGACGGGCATCCAGCAGTTGGGCGGCCGCCGAGTGCCCCCCGTGCAACGCGGACGAAGCCAGCGGAAGGGCCGCCCGTCGCAGCCGACCGCAGCGCACCACGTGACACTGATTTCGGAGGGCATCGCCGTGAAGTCGATAGGGGCGGTCGCGTCGGTCGCAGCGATGGTCCTCGCCGTCGTCCACGCGGCTGATGCACGCCCGGCCAAGGGCGGGCAGAGCGCGAACGAACGCCTGCTCCCGGCGGTGATTGCGGCCACCAACGCGGCTTGCGGGTCGGCCATCGTCGCCAAGCTCGCCGACAGCGGCCGGGCGATCGAGCCGACGCAGCGGGAAAACGCCGCGCGCGGCTGCCGGCAGGCATTCGAGGGAATCCGCATGGTCTGCGCGACGCCGGCAGGGCGCGCGGCGGTCAGCGCGCGGATCAAACGCGTCGGCTGCAGCGCGAGCAGCGAACGCCCCGCGGTCTCGCTCGATCGCGCCGCGCTCGACTACCGGATCGACCCGGGCCTCTCCTTTCCCAACGATAGCCGCATGGTCCACGACTATCTGCTGGACCATCTCGAGGTCAACGGGCAACCCCTGTTCGTGCGGGTGTTCAGGCCGCGTGAGGAGGCGGAGTTGGCGGACGAGGTCGCGCAGACCAATCGGCAGTGCGGGACGTCGATCGCGGCGACGTTCGATTGGGCCAGCATCCCGGCGTCGGCGATCAAAATGCGGTTTCCCGCCAACTATTGCGGGCACGCGCTCGATGCCATCGCTCGCGTCTGTGTCGATGGCGCGGGGAAGGCAGCCGTCGCAAAGCACATCAAGCGCATCGTATGCAGCTATGCGCTGGAACGATCGATCTCGCTGGAGGGCGGCGTGCTCTTGTTCAAGAGCGATTTCGAGTCGTCAGGCGACCGCGGCGCCGTGCTCGAATATCTGCAGAACAGCCTGTGACGCGCGGCCGCCGCGCTCGTCACTGGAGGGCGCGTCTCGCCACCACGCCGAGCGCTTTGCGAGCCTCGAAGGCCCTGCCGATGACGATCGCCTTGTGTCGCACATGGTTACGCATGATCGTGCTCAACCGCGCGCCATCCCGCGCCCGCAGAGCTTTCAGGATGTCCTCGTGATCGCCGACCGCTTCATCCCACTGCGGCGTCAACTTGCGCGGGACCGGCAGCAGGCACAGCTGCATGTCAACCAGGTGATGCACCTGGCTCAGCGTGCGGCTGCCGGCGGCGGCGACGATCGCGGCATGGATGGCGCGGTTGATCCTGAGATAGCCGGGTTCGTCTCCGCTGCGGTGGCGCTCCAGCAATTGCCCGTGCATCTCGGCGATGCGACACAATCCCGCCTCGTTGATCCTGGCACAGGCCAGTTCGCTGGCATGTGCCTCGATGGTGCCGAGCAACGGGATGAGCTCTTCGGCTTCCCGTTGGGTAATATGCACGACGCTGGCGCCTTTGTTCGGTAGAAGACGCACCAGCCCCTTCACCGACAGCATCTTGAGTGCCTCGCGAAGCGGCGTTCGCGAAACGCCGAAGCGAGCGCACAGCGCCTGCTCACGGATACGGCTTCCCGGTTCAAGCTCGCCTTCGATGATCATGTCGCGCAGCAACGGAAGCAGCTCGTCGTGCAGCGCCTTGCGAGCAAAAGTGGAGTTCATGGCCATGACCGCGGCATCATCACGAATAAGGCATTATACCGGCATCTCCATCATGAAACGGACAGGCGCAGGCTTTTGATCGGCCGTCGGCCGGTCGGGCGTGCGCCGCAGCGCGGTTTGCTATCGGTTCATTGATGTTTTCTAACAGCTCATTCGATCTTGCGATCGAGCATCGCGTACGTCCGAAAAGCCAAGGCTCCGGTAACGAGATGGGTAGCGTGTCGGTAAATTCGCCGATCATAATTCATTGTGCGAATGCGGTTCATAATGTCGCCAGATTGGCGTAACAGTTGTCGCCGCGAACTAGGCCGCGCATCTGCTCAAATTGCTCAAACGTATCTTTCGGAGTGTTTCGACTGGGTGTCGGGGCGGGAGTCATGTGGTCGCGCATTCGGTCGGTGCACAAGGGGGCCGCGCCGGTCGCCCTCGATGCCAACCACAAGCCCCCCGCCCAGAGCACCGCCTCGCCCGAGATGCAATCGACGGCTTCTTCGAGCCGCCAATCCGAGCGATCGCTCGTCAACGCGGTGCTGTCCGGCGAAACCGTGGCGGTGACGCGCTTCCTCGAGCACACATCGGCAACGCTTTGGTTCATCGTCGCGAAGTTGGAAGGCGGCGGCGCCGAAGGGGAGGCGGCGTTCCTTCATGTCATCGCCTCGCTCCAAGCCGACGGCTACGCCCGGCTGAGGGGCTTCGACGGACGGGCTCGCCTGTCAACATATCTTTCATTGATCGCTCGTGACGTTCTTGGCGATCGGCTGGCCAGGCGCTTCAGCGAAACGCCGCACGAAGCCTGGAGCAGGTTCGTGCGTTTTTTCGAGAACGACATTCGCAGCCGGGTGGCGCGGCAGTTGCCGCGCAATATCGGAAATGCCGCGCGCGAAGACGCCTATCAGGAAATCTGTCTCAAGCTGGTCGAGAACGATTTCCATCGCATCCGCGCCTATGGAGGGCGCGGCAGCTTCACGGGCTATATTCTGACGGTCGTCGATCGCATCCTGATCGATCTCATTCGGCGCGACGCGCCGCGGCGGCGGCTGCCGGCTGCGGTCGCGCGGTCCACGCCGCTCGATCAGGCGCTCTACGCGGCAATCGTGTGGGACGGCTGCCCCCGGGACGCCGAGCGGCTGGTTGCGGCGCTGCGCGGCCGCCTGGAGCGGGACCCGGACACCGCCGAGGTGACGGAGTTGCTGGCGCGCGTGGCGGGCATTGCGCGGCTGGAACGCGCGCCTCCGCAATCGGCTGACTCCGTCTCACTCGAGGTGCTGGTCGAGGATGGCGGGGGGTTGTCGCTGGCGGACACCGCGCCGACGCCGGAGGATTGCATGCTGTTGGCGGAAGAGGAGCGCAGCCGCGCGGCGGTCGTGGCCGCCGTCAAGGCGGCCGCGGCCGATCTTCCGACGGATGAGCGGTTGTACCTGCAGATCGTGTTTGCGGCGAACGAGCCGCTGCCGGCGCGGGACATCGCAAAGCTAATGGGATATCCGGTAGAGGAGGTATATCGTCTGAAGCAGCGGACCCAGCGGTGGCTGAAAGAAATGGCGGTGCAGCTGGAAAAAAATTCCAATATGTCCGTCTGAACAGGGGTGTTGGATTCTGCCGATGACGGAACGCCTCAGCCACGAGCTGGCATCTCTGCTCGCCGAGGAGGAAGGTTGCTTGGACCGGGGCGAGGCGCGTGATCTGCTTCGCGCGCGGCTGGCCCGGAGCATTTCGGAGGCGTTGGCGCAAGGCGAGCGCCTGCGCGGCGGGGGCGAAGCCGGCACGATCGACCGCGCCCGTATCGCAGCGTATCTCGATGGCTCCATGTCGCGGACGGAGCGGGAGGCTATCGCGGCAATGCTCGCCGACGATCCGGTGGCCCGGTCGGACTTGGCGTCCGCGCTCCTTCTGCTCGACGGTATCGAGGCGAAGTCGGAACCGGCGCCGGCGCCGGCGGGGCTGGTGGCGCGCGCCGCCGGCATCCTCGCCCCGGCGCAGCCGATCGGCCCGCGGACGACGGCGGTGCGTCACGCGCCGGTCGCGATCTGGTGGCGCCGCCCGGCGGCTTGGTCGGGCATCGCTGCGGTTCTGCTGATAGCGGCGCTGACGCCGGCCGTCGTGTCGATGGTCCAGGAGCGGAACGAGGCGTCAAGCCTGCGGGACGTCAAAGGCGGTCCGACCGAACGCGGAATCGTGCCATCGCCCGCCGGCAAAGCCAAGGAGCAGAATCCCCCATCGTGCGACGGTTCGAACGAGCGAGCGGTGGACCGCGCCGCCGGGACATCGGATCGTCCGGCCGATCCGTCGGCATCGGATGATGATCCTTGTCGCCCGAAGCCGGCGATCGAGGGCGATCGCAAGCTCGAGCGTCCGTAGGACGAGACGCGGGCGTTTCGATTCCGGCCCGTCGCGCGCGCTGATCCTTCGCATTTCCGAACAGAGCGGACCAAAAAAGCGAATTTGTCCGTCTGCTTCAATGTTGTCATCCAATCCCTCACCGCTGTCATAGGAGTAGAGATAATGCGTCATGCGACCTCGGAGGCCGTTGTAGTTTCGCACGAGCGCCGCGCGCTGCCGCTCGCCTGCGTCATGGGCGCCGCCCTGCTGGCGATCGCCACGTTGACCGCGAATGCCCAGTTGACGGGCATCGCCACCTGCGACGACTTTCTGGCCAAATACGATACCTGCGTCACCTCCAAGCTTCCAGCTGCTCAGCGGGCAACCTACAAGGCGCAGCTGGACCAGATGCGCAAGTCGTGGGTTAACATGTCCAAGAATCCGGCGGCGAAATCGACCATGGAGGCGAGCTGCAAGCAGTCCATGGATGCGATGAAGACCGCGCTCCAGGCATACGGCTGCACCTTCTGACCGATTCCGGTTTCCCCGGCGGCCGATGGGGTGGCGCGGCGCGCGCCGACGAGCCCGGTTCGAGGCGAGTATTCGGCGCGCGCACCTATAAAGTGGCCGCGCTGGCCGCTCGCTTCGCTCGCCAGCGCGGCGCGCGCCGACGAGCCCGGTTCGAGGCGAGTATCCGGCGCGCGCACCTATAAAGTGGCCGCGCTGGCCGCTCGCTTCGCTCGCCAGCGCGGCGCGGCGCCACTCCATCGGTGTCGATTTTCGAATGAACGCCGAATTGTCGCGAGTGCTCGAAAATACACAATGCATATTGCATGACGCGAGATTGTCTTGCGCCACGCGTACTCATTTCAATTGACGGGAGGTCGCCGCGCTCGCACGCTTCACGCGGCCGGCGTGGCCGCGAGACGCTGCAAGGCCTTCACCAACGGGACGGCGAGCCAGGCCCCGATGACGAGACACAGGAATCCCGCGCCCAGTAGGGCGTAGCGAATCGACGTCCATACCAGCGCATCGGCGATGCGCCCGCTCCAGGCGGCGGGCGTGGTGGCGCGCATTTCCCTGAGCGTCAGCTTGACGGTGCACAGCTCGTTCTGGGCGTCGAATTCGCCCATCGAGACGGCGAGCTCCTGAAGCCGTTGCTCGATCTCGGTCTGCTTGTTCTGAGCGTTGAGGCGTTCGTTGACCGAGCCGCCCGTCGTGGCCTTGATCGCCTCGATGCCCGCGACCGCCTTCTCGAGCGTCGCGCGCTTCGCCCGCAATTGCAGATATTCGTTGGTCCTGTCGATCTTGACGATCTCGACCCGCGCGCTCTTTCCGACGGCTGTGACCGCCGCGATGAAAGCGTCGAACCGGTCGGGAGGCACGCCGATCCCGAGAAAGCGCATGCGCTGTCCCACGAGCCCCGTTGCGCTCTCGATCTGCACGATTCCCGCGTGTGCCGTGACCAAGCTATCGATGCGCTTGCGGTCGGCCTCGTAATCGTCGGTCAGCTTGGTCAGTGTCGCAACCTTCTCGTATTTCTGGCTGTCACCGGCGTGCGGGCCGGCGGAAAGCTGGGTCGTGGCGTAGTTTTTCCGGGCGACTTCGACGGGTTGCCCCTGGCCGCCGCCGGGGTCGTGTCCGGGCGAGCGCGGTGCGAATCCGATCCGGAATGCGAACAGCGCGAGAAAGACGAGTATCGCCGCCAGAATTGCGTGTCGTGCGTTGATCTGCATGGATGCGGTCTCCGAAGCCGTGCTTCAGCGCTGCACGTATTCGAGAGACGGACACGGCCGGGAATTTGGGTGAGCGGGCTCGGCGATGAGATGCTACTGCTCGTCGCCGATCGGCTGCCTCGCTCGCGGCTTACCGCGCAGTCACCTCCTGGCAGCGGGCGGCGCGCAGGCCCGTCAGCGCGTTGCGCTGCAGGAGCGTCGGGCAGGAGTTCTGGAGATAGTAGCTGCCGCTTCCCGCCTCGCGCGCGACCTGCGCCACGACCGCGCCATTGATCGTCTCCCAGCACGTGCCCGCGAGCGACACCGCCGCCTTGGCTTCCGCCCAGTCGGGGGGCGTGCCGAGGGCGGCGAGGACGGCCACCGTGAGGTCGGCGTCTGCGCAGATCGGCGTCGCGTCGCCGGCGGCTGCTTCGAGGGCGATGGCGAAGAACGGAGCCGCGGCCGCGCGGTTGAGCTTGCGGCCGATCAGGCGCGCGGCGTCGCGCGCCAGATCGGCGCGCGCCGTCGAGCCCGGTTCAGGGCGAGCCGGGGCGCCGCGCACGAAGCTCTCGAGGCCGCGGCGGCAATCGACGATGCGGGCCTGCGCGTGCGCCCGGTCGAAGCAGTCGCCGAACGCACCGAGCCCAATCGACGCCCGCAAGGCGAGGAATTTCGTGCTGCCGCGCAAGGCGGGAAAGGTCGTGAGATAGTGCTCGACCGCGGCCAGGCGGATGTCGAAATGATCAGAAGAGGTGATGAGCGGTGTGAGCTCGCCGATCGCGGCTTGCTCGGCCAGCGAGGCCCAGCGGGCATCGCGCAACGTCGGCTGCACGGCGGTCAAATGCGTCCCGAGCTCGCGCCAGCTCTGCGCCGCGGCCAGTGCATCGAGCTCCGCAAATATCGAATCGGACGGAGGAGCCGCCGCTCCCGCGTCCGGCCGAACCAGTTGCTGACCGGCCGCGGGCGGCAGGGCGGCGGATTGCGGGCGGGACTTTTCGAGTTGCGGTTGCGGGCGAGGCCGGTCGAGTGGCTGCGCGACCGGTTGCGCGCGTCCGGTTTGATTCAGCACGACGTCGCCGACCACCTGGTCGTAATAGGCAGGAGTTCTGCTCGTGGCCGACGCTTGCGGCCATCTGCTTGACGTCCGACTGCAGCCGCTTGGCGATCTGGACTAGCGTCAGCCCGGGATCCGCCAACTGCTTCACGAAATGCCGGGTGAACACGGAGTTCCTGGCCTTTTCGCCGACGGTGAGCTGATCGAGCGCGGTTTGCTTCGCGCCGGCGGCATAGACGATGAACACGCCCTCGGCCGGAGTCATCGCGGCCAATCCAGAACTCCCCTTGAGCCCGCGTCCGCCCTGCCGCTCGAACGGATTGTTGCGGCACGCATCGAGCACGAGGACCACCGTGCGCGCGCCGCGCGCCAGCAATCGTTCGACCACTCGTTCCACCAGGAACGAAGCATCGCGCATCAGCTCTTCCTGCCCTTCGCCGACATTCGGAACGTCGGTCGGCAGCAGGTAGTTCTGGCCGCGGATCTCGAAGCCGTGCCCCGCGAAGAAGAAGAGCGCGACGTCGCCGGGCTCGATCGCCTTGTCGAAGGCGAGCAGCGCTTCGCTCATGGCGCGACGCGACCGGTTTTCGGCCACGGTGACCGAAAAGCCGATCTCGCGCAGGCTGGCGCCGACCGCGCGCGCGTCGTTCACGGCGGTCTGCAGCTTTGGAATGCTTTCATATGAATTGTTGCCGACCAGGAGCGCGACCCGCTTCTGAGCCTGCGCCGGCACGACAGCGCCGATCACGAGGCTCAGCGCGAGGATCGCCAGGCGCACGGCGGTTCTTGACATTGACGTCGGTCCCCTTCGATCAAGCGTCGCAAACGATATCGATCGATCGCGACGCTGCCGCAACCAGTTTATGCGATGCGATAGAGGAACACCGCAAGAATTGTCCAGATCCCGAGCACGATCGCGACATAGCCGAGCACGACCTGGTAGGGGACGATGCCGAGCCTCAGCTGCTCGCCGCGTCGCACGGCTTCCGCGCTGTGGCTGAGCACGAATTTCGTCAGCAGTGCATAGCCGAGGAGCAGGCCGAGCGCCGCGATCAGCGCTCCGGTAGCGGCGTAGGTCAGCCACCAGATCGGCACATAGCTGAACCAATTCAGGTTGAGGATCGCGCTGATGATGATCCAGACGCCCCACAGGCAGGCAATGAATCCGAGCCATCCCTGATAGGGGACGAGCTTGTCGATATAAACCTGCGCGTCGGGGCGCTTGGCGACGATGCTCGAGGCCGCCGCGAGGACGCCCAGAGCAATGAGAACCGCCCCGGTGACAAGACCCATCATGCTGACACTCCCTGATTTTGGTAGTTGCGCACCGCCGACTGGCGGCGCGACGGGGAGTCAGACGGACGGAATGCCGCCTTTATTACGCGGCGCGGGCGCAGGACCGCACTGCCTACAGCAGATCTCCGATCACGGACTTGAGCCGTGCCGAGGACGGACGACCGACGATCGGCTGGTCGGCTGCGATCTCGACGACAAGCGTCCGGTCCTCCAGCTTGATGTCGACGCGGCCGGCGTCGCGGATGACGATGCGCCGCAGCTTCTCTGCGATGGTCTCACGCGCGATCGTCGAGGCCAGCATCTCGCCCAGCGTCGCTCCGGCAACCGAGACGGCGTCTGCCATGGCCGCCCAACCGTCGGACTTGTCGCTGAGCTTGGGTGCCTCCAGCGCGATTGCGAGGGTCACGCCGCCGGTCTGCTTGAGCTTCTGACCGAGCGCGACGGCGGCGGCTTGCGCCTGCGTCTTGGTCGCGCCTTTCACGGTCAGCGGCTGGGCATCCTGGTCCCGGTGAGCCTGGGCAGAGCCGCCTTTCAACTTGTCGTCGAACACCAGCACCCGGCCGTTCGGGTAGATCCGCAGGACATGGCTGCCGTCGTCGCGTTTGAAGGTCGTCGAGTTGTAGGGCGCCGGCTCGGGGGTCAGCGCCAGTATCTCGTCGGAGCCGTCGAAGCGCACCTTGATCGGCGTCCCGAGACGATCGAGCACGAAGCCGATCAAACCGTTGGGGCTGCTATAGTGACCGATGCGCAATGGCGGGCCGGCCTCCGCGGCGACGGCGTTGCCGACGGAAAGCAAGGTGGCAGCGACCAGAGCGAGAGCCGCTCGCGCGATCGGCGCGCAGGGATATCCGGGAATTGGGAACGTCATGTCGTTACCCCGGTGTGGACGGGAAGGTGTGGACGGGAAGGTGTGGACACGCATGCGTGCCGAGTGGCGCCACTCGTCGGTCTCTTCGAGACGATATGGTCTCGCTCGCGAGAGTCCTGAAAAACGAATACGGAGATTTTGGGACCGACGACGGCGGCGGCTGGATGCACGACGGCGACTGCAATGTGTATTCATCATTCGTTATTCGCTTCGCGTTGTTCGCGAAATTCGTCGCATGCGTCCGTCTATCAACACGTTCACAGGGGAGTCCATGTATGAAAGTCCGTATCGGTGCGTCCGCAATCGCAATCATGATCTGCTCGACGGTCGCCAATGCTCAGTCGTTGAAGGACAAGGAGTACTTCGCGAGCCAGGAGAAGTCCCTTGCCGAGAAAGCCACGTACACCAACGAGAAGTGCGAGACCAAAGTCACGGTGAAATTCGATTGGTTGACGCCGCCGACTCCCGAAGACCGCCGCACCTACAGCGCGTCCGGCTACTGCGAGGCGACGCTCGACGGGATGCGGCGCGTTTGCGAGATGTCCCCCGCCGGCAAGGACGCCGTCAAGCAGAAGATCAAGAGCGTGACCTGCGGGTTCGGTCCGCAACGGTCGATCGCGCTCAAGGACGGCGCCATCGACTACAAAATCAACTACAGCTCGAGCAACGACGTTGACTTCGTGTTCGAGTACCTGCAGAACAATCTGTAGCCGCCGGAAGGCGCTGTCGCGGGCGATCGCGACGCGAGCGCGCGATCAGCAAAACCGGTACCGACTTTGCTCATCGCGCGCTAAAGCCCTTTCTCGACCATGTCCACCACCCGCTGACCAAGCGCATCGGTCTGCGCGCGTGAGAGGCCGTGCAACGGCCCTTCGATCACCAGCATGGCGAAGCCGTGCACGGCCGACCAGGCGAGAAACTCCGCTGCGGGCCGGCGTTCCGTCGGCAGCACGCCGGCCTCCACCATGCGGTCGAGTGCCACGCCCAGGAGCTGGAAAGGATTGAGGCCCGAGTTGCCGGCCTTGGCCGGATCGGGTGGGGCCGGCCAGTCATAGGGCACCGCGAAGATGGTACGGAACAGTCCGGTCTCGGTGAGTGCGAAACGCAAGTAGCCGATGCCGATGGCGTGGAGACTCGCCCGCGCCAGCTCGGCCGATGCGAGTGCCGGGCTCACGGCATCGAGCTCCGCCTCCATCGAGAGCGCGAGGCGCGACAGCGCCGCGATGCGCACCGCTTGCAACAGCTCCAATCGATTCGCGAAATGGCGGTAGGCGGCATTCGGGACGACTCCGGCCCGCCGCGTGGCCTCGCGCAGCACGATCGCGTCGGGCCCGCCGGCCTGCGCCAGCGCGATGGCGGCCTCGAGCAAGGCCCGCCGCAGATCGCCGTGCCGATACGTGCTGCGAGTCGCCGGCTTTGTGTCTTGGTCTGTCATTGCGAATCAATGTGGACAGCGTCCATTTTATATGCCATGGTTTGTGGACGGTGTACACAATAATGGCACCGGAGCCGGCCGTAGTCACGCGCCGGGAGGTCACGCTGGGGAAAGGAGAGACGGATGCTGGTCCAGCCTTATCTGATGTTCGGCGGCCGCTGCCAGGAAGCGGTCGACTTCTATCGCGATGCGCTCGGCGCGGAGGTGCAAATGCTGATGCGCTTCAAGGAGAGTCCCGAGCCGCCTCCGCCCGGCATGGTCCCCGACAATTGGGGCGACAAGGTCATGCACGCCTGCCTCAAGATCGGCGACACGCTGGTGATGGGCTCGGACGGCTGCGCCAGCGAAGGAACGGACTTCAAGGGCATCTCGCTGTCGCTGACGGTCGCGAACGAGGCCGAGGCCGACGCCAAGTTCGCCGCGCTGTCCGATGGCGGCAAGGTAACGATGCCGCTCGGCAAGACGTTCTTCGCACGGCGGTTCGGCATGCTGGTCGACCGCTTCGGCGTCAGCTGGATGGTGATCGCGCCGGCGGAGGAGGTGGCTCGCGCGGCAGCATAGGCCAGCGACGCTAGCTCAAATTGAAAAATTCGGTGACAGTGCGCTCAATCGGCTGACGATCCGATGGCCGAAATTGAATGCACTGTCGCCGCAATAAGCTGGCCGGCTGCACTAAGCCAGCTCAGCTGTCGAATTCATTTGCGACCCATGATGAAGATTCACAATTTTGCCGGCGGCGCGCGCGGCCAACGCGTGATGTGGCTCTGTGAGGAGATGGGGCTTCCTTACGCCGTGCAAAATCATTCGTTCCCGGTTGCGACGGACTATCGTGCGCTGAATCCGTTGGGCACCGTTCCTTTTCTGGAAGATTCCGGTGGCGTCGCACTCAATGAATCCGTCGCCATCATGCTCTATATCGCTCAGCAGTATGGCCCGACATCACTGCTACCAACGGGCAATGCTGCGCTGATGGCCCGGTGCCTGCAGCTCACATTGTTCGGTGAGACCGAGGTCGGAATGAACCTCAATCCGCTTCTTGCCGCCCATTTCATGGCTGGTGAAGCCGACAAGCGCAATTGGTCGGTCGTTGGCCTCGAACAGCGAGTCAAGCGGGCTATCGAGTACGCAGAAACGCTCATTCACGGCAGGTCATACCTTGTCGGAGATGACCTGACACTTGCCGATATTTCGGTGAGCTGCGGGCTTGGGATCTGGCAGGGCGCTCTCGAAGGCCAGCTTCCGGAAGGGCTTGTGGCGTACCGAGACAGATTGCGCGCGCGACCGGCATATCAACGTGCAAGATCGCGTTGCACGGATGGGATGAACCGACCCTCTGCGAGTTAGGCCGGAGCTCGGCAATCTTCAGACGCGCAATTGGAGGCCTCCCCGGACTGAAACGGCTCGGAATTTATCGTCCGGACGCGTCATGGGCATATAGCAATTGCAACCAGTGCGGGATAAAATGGCCTATGGACATTTAGAGGATATAAGCCATGACTCCGGCGGAACAGCTGCAGGCGATGGGCCACGCGCGCGTGCTGGTCGTCCTCAAACCAAGCAAGAAGAAGAAGCAGGACGGACGGATGGCGCTTGCGCTTGATGAAACGATTTCATTGCAACAGGAGGCCGCACACGAGCTGCGCAAATGCTTCCGAACGTTTCGTAACTCACGCTTCTCGGTGCTCGCGCGCGAACTGGCGGCCTTGGTCCAAGACGACGCCGAACCAGTCGCATATGCAGTTGACGAGAGGACAAAGTCGATCGGCGCGCCGAGCGCCGTGCAGTATTTCCCCAATCTCGGGATCATGCTCGGCACGGTGGATCGTGCCGGCCTCACGACGCTCGAAAAAAACAAGAAGGACGTCAGCGCGGTTTTCAGCCCGCCCGACCTGAGCCTGATCCGGCCTGTCGAGGACAGCGCGCTCGCCGGACCGCCGGTGGGGGAATCCTGGGCGCTCACCCGTCTGAAGATTCCGGAGTTATGGGCGAAGGGCCTGACGGGGAACGGAATCCTCATCGGCCACATGGATACCGGGGCCGATTCGAGCCATCCGTCCCTGGCCAATGCGGTCGACAGCTTCGCGCTGTTCGACGACACAGGACGGCAGGTGACGAACGCGCAGGCAACGGACACGCACCATCACGGTACGCATACCGCGGGCATACTCGTCGGCAAGCCGTTCAACGGATCGACCTTCGGCTGCGCCCCCGATGCCAAGCTTGCCGTGGCCACCGTCATCGAGGGCGGCGACACGACGGCCCGAGTGGTAGCGGGGCTCGACTGGTGCGTGGGGCAGGGCGTGCGGCTGGTGAGTGTGTCGCTCGGCCTGCGTCAATTCGAGCCGCAGTTCTCGACCATTCTGCAATTGCTGCGGCAGCGCAACATCCTGCCGATCATCGCCATCGGCAATGAAGGCCCGTCGACCAGCCGAACTCCCGGCAATCTCCCCGAAGCGCTCTCCGTCGGTGCCATGGACGAGATGGACCAGATCTGGATCAGCTCGTCGAGCCAGCAAATGCCCGAGGAGCCCAAGCGCAATGTGCCGGTCATCATCGGGCCGGGCGCGGGCGTCTGGTCCTGCATTCCCGGCGGGCAATTGCGCTCGCTGTCCGGGACCTCGATGGCGACCCCGCATATCACCGGACTGGCGGCGTTGCTGCTCCAGCACCGCCCGGACATGCCGATCGCGGATCTCGAAAAAGCGATCATCGCCTCTTGCAAACGTCCACCCGGAATAAGCACATTGAGGGGCAACAAAGGCGTGCCCAACGGCGTTGATGCCTTGGCGGCACTAGGATGATGCCATGGCCGAGATCGATCCGAAGCTGGCGCAAGCGATCAGCGAGGCCGAGGGAGGCAAGCCCGGCCACCCGGCCAGGCGGGTCCAGGCCGTCGTGACGCTCAAGTCCAAGGACCCCTCGAAGCCGCTCGATCCGGCCGAAACCGAGAAATCCGTCAGGACCTTGGTGGAGGAAGCCGCCAAGCAGACCAATGCCGAGCCCAACGATCTCGTGGTGTTCCGCAACCTGCAATCGTTCTCGATCGATGCCGACGCAACGCTCGTCAGCAAGATTCTCGATGAAGATCAGGTCGACTCCGCTTCGTTGAATATTGTGCGAAAATAGCCGCGCGTTTTCGTTCAAGCGAGCCTGCCAAGCAGCGTGACCAGAGGCCATCCGGCTGCGATCGCCGCGAGCACGCCGGCGAGGGGCGCGGCGCTCGAACTCCAGACGGCCTCGTTCCAGGAACAGAAATGCCGTCAGGATCGCGCACAGCAGGATGCTGTGCGACAGCATCAGCACGGCCAGCATGGCGGGGCCGCAGACGACGAGGCAGTTGAAACCGTGCGACGCGCCGAAACGCAGGCAGGCGAGATCCGCCTGCAATCCCCGTGGCGCCAGCGGCGCGGTGCGATGACAACGGCGCAGCGCGCGGCGCCGGGTCGCGGAAAACTGCCAGAGCGCCGCGGCGGCGAAAGCCGTCGGCCCGGCGACCTCGATCGCGAGCATGCCGGCGTTCTTTGCCGCCAGCATGACGACCGATGTTGCGAGGCCTGCTGTGAGCCAGGGCGCCGCATAGCCGATCAAGAAGCCCGCGACCGCGCGGCTGCGCCGGTCGCGAAAGCTGCGCAGCGCCACATGTCGCACCGGATGCAGCAGAAGCGGAAACATCATGGCGGCGATCATCGCCAGCCAGCCGAAGGTCTCGGTCAGGATGACGTCGGGCCGGGCAAGCGCGTCCACTCCGGCGCCGAGGCGCGCAACGAGATCCGGCGACGAAAGACACAGCAGTGGAATCTCGTTCCGCGCGACGACGAGCGCCAAAGCGAACCAAGCCACGAGGCTCAGCGAAAGAAGGATCCGTTCCGGGCCTTCCATGCGGTCGAACATGAAGCGCATGCCGACAGCGCAGCGATTGAGCGCCGGCAGCATCTGCCTAACTGTAGTAGAGGCTGATGCGTCCGACCTTCAGGCCGGAACCTGTTCTCTCCTTGCGTTTGGGAACGAAGGTCACTTTCAGATCGTCCGGGCGCCACGTGTTTGCACTCTTCATACGGTTGACGAGATCGGTGATGTCGAGCACCTGGGTCAGCCCGCTGCCGCCATGCCGATCGTCTCCCCGGGACGCTTCTGCGACGCCGAACATCGGAAGCAACCCGGCATAATTCTCTTTCGAAGGCGCCTGACCCTCGGGAGTGTTGATATAGACCTGATAGCTGGCGGCGTTGTCGGTCCCGACGATGTTCTCGACGTTGAGGTAGACGCGCCCCGCGCCCGGTCCCGCGTCGGCGAGGGCCGCCCCTTCCGTCGTGCGGACGGCAGGATCGACGGGAATGCGTGCAGTCGTGACCTCGGAGGAGAGGGCGACCGGACCTGCGGAGGCTCCGGCGAGAACGGTTGCGGGTGGCTCTTCCCCAGGCATCGGAGGTTCTCCTCCAGTTGCTGCCAACCCGGCCGTTGCCAGCGGGTCGGACGTGTCCTCGTACTCATAAGCTAGTAAGGGCGCGCGGGTATCCAAGACATCCTTCGAGGTAAAAGTGGTTGCTGCACCCGTCGCGTTGTGGATCGGGAAGACCACTGCCGTCAGCCAGGCGGCCGACGAAGGGTTGACGAATGCCGTGCTGCGCTTGAGCCAGACTTCCCAGAGCCGGTCGATATTGGCGTGATGCAGCCAAAATAGCGGGTCGAGCCCCGCGGTGTGGAACTGTCCCAGCCATCCGCCGACCTGAACATGTACGGCGCCGTGCGGGGTCAATTCGAGCGCGCCGATCGGACCGCCGCTGTGATGAAATCCCGTGGCCGGGCCGCCGAAACCCAGCGCGCCGCCGCCCGCCTGGAACAGAGGTTGCGTGAGACAATCGAGCGCGATGTCGTTCTCGTCGATGCCGAAATCGCCGGTCGCCGCCCCATGCGTGGCTTCGGCCGGATCTTCGCCGCGCTCGACGCGCGCCAGCGCATTGGGCTGTCCGTCGGGCAGCGTCCTGTCACGGAACTCCTTGCGGACGAGCCGTGCCTTTGGCTCTTCATCGTCACTGTAGTTCCAGTAGGGGAGGGCCCAGTCGGACGGGCCGCCTTGCCGCACGATTTCGGCCCGCACCGTTTGCTCGAAATGGCCAAGGTAGCCGCGATGCCACGGCAGAAAGAACCAACTGCCGTGCTGGCATTGCCTCCAGAACTTGTTTTGATCGGCGGTGCTCGGCAGGGCCTCGCCATTCACCGCTAACGGATCAGCGGCGCGAATGTAGTCATGGATGGCCGCCTGATAGCGCCAGCTCGTGGGATCCGTGATCGGTTTCGCCTGCATGCCTGCCACCCCACGGGCATACCAAAGAAGCGTCGGATCCCATTCAGGCAAGCCCCAGACATCTTCCCGGACGTGGATGCCCCCGACTGTCGGCTTCATGGCTCACCTCTTCCCGTAATGGTTCATAAAATAATATAATATATCCTATTGGTTGTATTAGCAATAGCTCCGGCAAGAATGCGGCGAAGCTCACAGCGGCGATACTTCTTCAGTTGTTCGCTTGGGCGCGCCTCATCGCGCCGGTGCTTGCTGGCGCTCCGGCCTAGCGCGTGCGCGCGGACGCCTTTCGCGCCGAGGCTTTGGCCTTGGCGATGAGCCGCATCAGAGTTTCGATCTCGTTGCGCGTGAGGTCGCCGAACAGCTCCGCGACCCAGGTCTCGTGCGAAGCCGCCATGTTGCGGAACGCGCGCCGCCCTTCGGCCGTGAGCTTCACCAATTGGGCACGGCCATCATTCGGCGCGACCTGACGGTCGATCAGGCCCTGCTCCACCAGCCGTTCGACGAGGCCGGTCGTGTTGCCGTTCGATACCATCAGCCGCTGCGACAGCTCCCCGAGCTTCATGCCGGTCGGAGCCTTGTCGAGTTGCGCCATCAGGTCGAAGCGCGGCAGCGTCATGTCGAAGTTGTCGCGCAGCCGGCGGCGGATCTCGCCTTCGATCAGCACCTTGCAGCTGAACAGCCGCAGCCACAGGCGGAGCTCGTTCTTGTGGTCGCTCGGCCGTTCGATCGCCTTGGTCTCTGCATCGAGCGGAAGAGCGCTCTCGTCCATGCGATAGTCTCCCCCCGGCAACGCGCAGCCGTCACCAAGTTGAATGTCGCCGTTGCCAGCCAGAATATTTTACACTTGAAATAATTCAAGTGCCATCTCAAACTTTGCATGGCTCGCTTTGGGCCCGGGAGACCACGCATGAAAATAGCTGTCCTCGGAGGCGGCAATGGATCGTTTGCCGCTGCCGGCGACCTCGCACTCGGCGGCCACGAGATCAGGCTGTGGCGCCGTGATGCGCGGGCGGTCGACGCTCACCGGGCGCAAGGCGGCACCATCGGCGTCACGGATTTCCAAGGTAAGCGAGATGCCCCGATAGCGTCGGTCACGACCGACATCGCCGCGGCGATGGCGGGCGCGGAATTGGTTCTGTGCCCGGCGCCGGCCTTCGCACAGTCGGACATCGCGAAGACCGTCGCGCCGCATCTGCGCGACGACCAGGTCGTCTTTCTGCCGCCGGGAACGTTCGGATCGGTCATCTTCGCGCGCGCGGCGCACGACATCGGCAACAAGGCCAGCGCGGCGTTCGCCGAGACCGGGACCTTGCCCTGGCTCGCGCGCAAGCAAGGTCCGTTCGAGGTGCGTATTTCCGGGCGCGGCAAGCGCTTGCCGACCGGCGTGTTTCCGTTGCGCCGGGCGCAACACGCGCTCGACGTCATCGGCAAAGCCTTTCCGGGCGTCATCGAGCCCTGCGGCGATGCGCTGTCCGGCGCGCTCATGAATGCCGGTCCGATCATCCATCCGCCGCTGATCACCATGAACGCGGGGCCGATCGAGCACTTCGAGCGCTGGGACATTCACAAGGAGGGCACGCAAGCCGCGATCCGACGCGTCACCGATGCGCTCGACGCCGAACGCATCGCGATCCGCGAGGCGCTCGGCTATCGCGCGCCGCATTTTCCGCTCGCGGATCACTATGCCAAGGCCGGCGACGAATGGATGTACGGCCGCGGGTCGCACGAGAAGCTCACGGACTCCGGCGATTGGCGGGAGACCCTGGTGCTCACGGAGCATCGCTACATGCTCGAGGACACGCGCATGGGCTTGTCGTTCCTGGCGTCCGTCGGGAAGCTGGCGGACGTTCCGACGCCGCTCGTGCTGGCTTTTCTCGCCATCGGCTCGGCCGTCTGCGGCGAGGATTTCATGCGGACGGGACGAACGCTCGCAACGCTCGGCCTCGGTCACCTCGACCGCGCGGGGTTTACGCAATTTCTCCAGGAGGGTTTCTGATGCGGCCGCCGATCGCCTGCCTGGGCGCCGGCCGGATGGGGCGCGGCATCGCCGTGGTGTTCGCCTTCGCCGGCCATGACGTCGCAATCGTGGACTTCAAGCAGCGCGACGCCGATGCGTCCGCGCGACTTGCCACGGAAGCGCATGCCGAAATCCGCGGAACGCTCGAGGTCCTGGGCCGCATCGGCCTGTTGCAGGCCAAGGACATCCCGACCATCGCTGCGCGGGTCACCGTCGCGCCGAAGGGCGACGCCGACGCGGCCCTGGCGCAGGCCGGAGTCATCTTCGAGGGCGTGCCCGAAGTGCTCGACGTCAAGCGCGCGGCGCTGGCGCAAGCCTCTCGTCTGGCCGACCCGCAGGCCATCATCGCGTCGACCACGTCGACGATCCTGGTGGACGAGATGTCGGATAGCGTCGAACGTCCCGAGCGCTTTCTGAATGCCCATTGGCTGAATCCGGCCTTTCTGGTTCCGCTGGTCGAGCTCTCGCCCGGCGTTCGCACCCAGCCCGACGTGGTCGCGCGCCTGAAGGCCATGCTCGAAGCCATCGGCAAGGTACCGGTCGTCTGCAGCGCCCGGCCCGGCTATATCGTGCCTCGCATTCAGGCGCTGGCCATGAACGAGGCGGCCCGCCTGGTCGAGGAGGGCGTCGCGACGGCAGAAGAGATCGACAAGGCGATCAAGTTCGGTTTCGGCTTCCGCTTCGCGGTGCTCGGCATTCTGGAGTTCATCGACTGGGGCGGCGGCGATATCCTCTACTACGCGAGCCGATATCTCACCGAAGCGCTCGATCATCCGCGCTATGCCGCGCCCGACATCATCGAGCGAAACATGCGCGAAGGTCACATCGGCATGAAAACCCGCCGGGGTTTTCTGAACTACGAGGGGGTCGACATGGACGCCTACCGCGAAGCGCGGCTGGCGGCCTTTGCGTCGCTGCTGCGCGGATTCGGCTTGGCGCGCGAGCCGGTGTTGTGAAGGGGATCACGATATGAAAACGGTCGCGTCCCTGGTCTCGATCCCTCCTGCCGAGCGCACCGTGCCCGAGATGCTGCGGCGGCAGGCCGAAAAATTCGGCGGCAAGGTGCTGGTCGGCATCGACGACTTCGCCCTGAGCTTTGGCGATGCGCCCGACGTCGCGGCAAGGGCTGCCGGGCGTTTGGCGCAAGCGGGCGTCCGCCCCGGCGATCGGGTTGCCGTCATCTGCTCCAACCGAAAGGAGCTGGTCGAGCTTTTTTTCGGCTGCGGCTGGCTCGGGGCGGTGATCGTTCCCATCAATACGGCGTCGCGCGGCGCGCAGCTTCGCCACTTCCTGGAAAATTCCGGTGCGCGGCTGCTTGGCCGTGCAGGCCGAATTCCTGTCCGCGCTCGACATGGTGGACCTGGGCTCGCTCCCCGTCGACACGATCTGGGTGATCGGCGGCAGCGCGCCGCAAGGCCTTCGCATTGCCGCGCCGATGCCGACCGGGGGCGAGCCTGTTCCGGCCGCGCCGGTGAGGCCGGGCGACACGCTGGCGATCCTCTACACGTCGGGAACGACCGGGCGTCTCGAAAGGCGTTTGCTGTCCGCACGCGCAATTCTACTGGTGGGGCATCAATTCGGTGGCCCTGCTCGAAATTTCGGAAACCGACGTTCTGTGCACGACCCTGCCGCTGTTTCACGTCAATGCGCTCGGCGCGCTGTTGCAGGCGCTGCTCTCCGGCGCGACCATCGTCTACGAGCCGCGCTTCTCCGCGTCCGGCTATTTTCCCATGCTCGTCAAGCACCGCGCGACGGTCGGCTACCTGCTGGGCGCCATGGTTCCGATCCTGCTGTCGCGCCCGCCGTCGCCGGAAGAACGCCAGCACCGGGTGCGGATCGCGCTGGCGCCCGGGGTGCCGACGCAAGCGAACATCGAATTCGTCAAGCGCACCGGTATCGCGCTTGCTGGACGGCTACGGCTCGACGGAGACGAACTTCGTCATCGGCACATCGGCCGATCGGCAAGCGCCCGGGACCATGGGGCCGATCTTCGAGGGCTTCGAGGCGCGCGTCGTCGACGACGACGACAACGACGTGCCGGACGGCGAGGCGGGAGAGCTGGTGCTGCGCGCGAGCGCTCCGTTCGCCTTCGCCACCGGCTATTTCAAGATGCCGGAGAAGACCGTCGAAGCCTGGCGGAATCTCTGGTTTCATTCCGGCGATCGTGTGGTGCGCGAGGCCGACGGCACGTTCAAATTCGTCGATCGGCTCAAGGACGCCATCCGCCGCCGCGGCGAGAACATCTCCTCGTTCGAGGTCGAGCAGGTGCTGCTCAGCCATCCGGACGTGGCCACCGCAGCCGTGTTTCCCGATCCGCTCGGAGCTCGGCGAGGACGAGGTGATGGCCGCGGTCGTGCTGCGCGCGGGGAGCAAGCTCAGCGAGCTCGATCTGGTGCGCCACTGCGAGCCGCAGCTCGCCTATTTCGCGGTGCCGCGTTACGTCGAGTTCGTCGACGAGCTGCCGGCCACCGAGAACGGCAAGGTGCAGAAATTCAAGCTTCGCGAACGCGGCGTGACGCCGAAGACCTGGGACCGCGAGAAGTCCGGTTACAAGTTGAAACGTCCGTAGCGCCGGCTGCAGCGCGTAGGGTGGGCAAAGGCGCTAGGCACAATGCTGACCTCAAAAAACGTTCGATCGTAGCGCCGTGCCCACGCGTCGGCGGATGACGCGAGCAGAACCCGAGGACGCGTGGGCACGGCGCTGCACTATTCGTGCGGCGAAGGCTGAGTTCTTGTTCCGCGCCTTTGCCCACCCTACAGTTGCTGCGCTAGATGTTTCGGAGTTGGAGCCGCCACAGCAACGCCGAAGCATCGGCGAGCGCAGACATGTCCAAAGTCTGTGCATTCGCGATCTGCAAATCGTAGGTCGCGAGCGCAACTCCGGATTGTTCGCGTCGAGATGGAACAACGCGCGATGCCATGCTAGATGGACGGAAAATCCGGTGCCTTCGACCCATGCCAATTCGGTCGCGGCAAGGAATGCGAGACCTTCACTGGCGCGCCCCTGCATCTCCATCACATGCGCGACGACGTGAATGGCGCCCGGATGCCGGGGGTCGAGAGCGAGCGCACGACGCGCCATCTTTTCTGCGCGACGATACTGGCCGTTCTCCTCAAGGCCGAACGCGTACATCGCAAGGAGCTCGCGTAGCTGGGCACCGTGGCCCCCCATTCGGGCAGCACCTGCGCGACCCGATCCCGCAGCATGCGCCGCTGGCCGAGGCGGAAGTCGAGCGAATGTGCGACTACGAGCGCGAGAATGTCGCGCCACCCTTCCATCATGGGATTCGAAGACGAGGTGGAACAATCTTTAGCGCGGCCTTGCCGTCGGACCGACGGTAGGTCGAAGCGGACATACGATCTCACCTCATCCATCGTCCCGCGAGGGACATCATTCCACCGCTGGGTGGAGCTCGAGTTTCCTCCTATTGCATTTGATCCTGCACGGCTTTCATGCTGCTGCTGTGGCCTGTTCCCGGGTCCACCTGAATTCGGTGCCGTCAACCCATATGCGGTGCATGATCACGGCCAACCGGCGCGCGAGAGCCACGATCGCCTTTTTCATCCCGCGGCGCCTGGCGATCTGCATCGCCCAAGCCTTGAGCCATGACCATTTCTTCGAACGCAACATGCTCTGGGCTGCTTCGTAGAGCATGACCCGCATCATCTCATCTCCGCAGCGCGATATTCTGCCGCTCCGATCGATCTCGCCCGATTGATACTTGGAGCACGTCAGTCCAAACACTGCACCGACTGCCTTGGATTTTCTGAAGCGAGCGGGCACGTTAACCGTGCGCGATAGGTCAGCGCCACCACGGGGCCGACACCAGGGGTCGTCATCAAGCGCCGACATACCTCATCATCCCGGACGATGACCAGCAAGCGGCGATGCAGGATGATGATCTGTTCGCGTAGCACCCGCCGGACAATGAGCAGCGGTTCGACCAGCTCGGCCAAGTCGGGGAGGTTCTCGACAAGCTCTTTGATGCGTGCCTCGAACTTCACCTTCCCGACCATTCCAACTTTGAGGCCGAAGTTGCGTAAAGTACCGCGCAGATCGTTCTCGATTGCGATCGCCTTCGACTGCAGCAACTTGCGATAAGTCAGCAGCATCCGCAGTTTCTGACTGCGTAGCGTCTTCACATGCACTGGACGATAAAGCCCTACCCGCATCATCTGCGCGATGCCGCGCGCATCGTTGCGGTCCGTCTTGTTGATCTGCGCCTTCAGAACCGCCTGCATATGCCGCGTTTCAACACAGACCGCCGGCAACTCTATCACGATCGTGCCGACGCTCGCGCCGCCGCAGACATAGAGGACCTGACCGGTCACGAAGCCGGACTCGCGCGCGGCGAAGAACATGACGGCATGGGCCACGTCCTCGGGCGTGCCGAGCCGGCGCACCGGGATCGCCTGCGCGAGCGCTGCTTCGCGTTCGCTGCCGGCCGGAATGACGCCGTGAAACATCTCGGTCGCCCGGATCGGTCCGGGCGCGACGATGTTGACCGTGATGCCGTCGGGCGCGAGCTCCAGCGCCCAGGTCCGTCCCATGCCGATCATGCCGGCCTTGGTGGCGGAATAGGCGGAGCGCGTCTGCAAGCCGAGCGCGCCGCGCGACGACAAGAGGACGATGCGGCCGAAGCCCGCTGTTTTCATGCGCGGCAAGGCGGCTTGAACGAGGGCCAGCGCCGCGCCCAGGTGAAGCTGCGTCAGCGCCTGCAAATCCTCTTCTTTGACGTCCGGCAGCAGCGCCGGGCGGATGGCGCCGGCATTGTGCACGACATGTGTCACCGCGAAGCGGGACGCGACGTCGGCCGCGGCTTCGGCGGTCGCCTTGCTGTCGAGGAGATCGACCTCCAACGCGGTCAGGCGATCGTGCCGCCAGTCCATCTTGCGCCGCGAGAGCGAGATGACCTCGTAGCCCGCGTCCAGCATCTGCCGGCAGATCGCCGCGCCGATGCCTGTTGCGCCTCCTGTGACGATGGCAATGTTCGGCTCGCTCATCTCACGGCACCAGCGCCAGGACGCGCAGCGGGCTGCCCGAGCCCTGCTTGATCTTGAGCGGCGCCGCGATGATGACGGCGCCCTTGGGCGGCAGCAGGTCGAGATTGGTCAGGCACTGCAGACCGTAGCGGCCCTTGCCGTGCATATAGAAGTGCGCGGGATAGGGGGGATTGAAATGCTGCGCCTGGCCGGTGTCGGTGCCGATCGTCTCGGTGCCGAAACCGAGCGCGTCGCGCTCCTCGACCAGCCACTTCACGACGTCGGGCGTCGGGCCCGGCGTATGGGCGCCGTCCTCGCGCATGCCGACATAGTCGGCGTAAGGCTTCTTCGACCAGTCGGTGCGCAGCAATATCCAGCTTCCGGCGTCGATCTTGCCATGCTTGGCCTCCCACGCTTCGACGAAGGGAACGGTCAGCGCGAAATCGGCGTCGGCGGCCGCTTCCTTCGAGCAGTCGAGCACCACGGCGGGGGCGATGAATTTGCGCGGATCGATGGTGTCCACGGCATTGTTCGGCAGGTCCTTGCCGGAGATCCAGTGAATGGGCGCATCGAAATGCGTGCCGGTGTGCTCGCCGACGGTCAGGTTGTTCCAATACCAGGCCGGCCCGCGCTCGTCGTAACGCGACACTTCTTCCATGCGGAACGGCGCGCACTGCCCGAATTCCGGCGGCATGACGATGGTCGGGAAATCCTGCGTGAGCGTCTGGGTCAGATCGATGACGCGGATCGAGCCGGCCGAGACGGCTTGCGCGAAGGCGAGAAGGTCGGGAGCGGACATGTTCTGGTGTCTTTCTGGAGTGGCGCATGTTCTTCTCGGCGAACCGGTTCCCACTTCGCCGGAACATGCGCTAACTAGCTGCCGAGCTCGCGCTCGAGCGCTTTCGGGTTTACCGCGAGCCGCGCCCTGATGTCCTCGGCGACGTCGCCGACGAAAACGTCCTCGATGCCTTTCTTGAGCGCGTCGACCACGGCCTTCGCCAGCTGCGAGGGCGCGACCTTGGGCGGCGGCACGGTCTGGAACCATTCCGTCTCCAGCGGGCCGAAGAATACGTTCAGCACCTTGACGCCGCCCGGCCGCAGCTCCGCGCGCAGGCATTGCGCGGCGGACAGGCAGGCGGCTTCGGTCGCGGAATGAGCGCCATACGTCGGCCAATTCGCCAGCGCATGCACGGAGAGCAGATTGACGAAGGCTGTGGCGGAATTGACCCCGTCCGCCCCGCGCGCCCGCATCGCCGGGCCGAACGCCTGGGCGAGCCGCATCAGGCCGAGATAGCGGATATCCATCTCCTCGCGCGCGATGGTGAGGCCGTGGCGCTCGACGATGCCGCCGGAGCGCACGTGCTCGGCGGTGTTGACGACGATGTCGACGCGCCCGCCGTTCTGCTCGGCCTGCTCGGTCACCGATTCGGTATCGGTGAGATCGAGCGGCACGATCTCGACGCGCTCGATGCCGCGCAGCGCGTCCATGCCCGGAAACGGCTTCCACGGATCGGCGATGCCGACGAAGACGATGGTCGCGCCCGCCTCCGAGAACGCCTTGGCCATGGCCTGGCCGACGGCGGTGCGGCCGTTGGTGATCAGCACGCGGCGGAACTTCGGATCGCAGGTGAGCTCCCGAAGCTGCGGGTCGTCGGCCATGTTCGGAGTGTCCTTCTCGGGCAGCGCGATCACGACCGGCGCGCCGCTGCGGTCGAGCTTGAGCTCGACGCGGACGCGATTGCCTTCGACCGCGTCGCCATGGAGATGTGCGACCAGCATCGGCCCCGCGTCGAGCTTCACGGTGCCGACCCGCCAGGGCGTGCGTTCGCGGAAATAGGGATCGGTGGAGATGCGAACGGTGGTCTCGACCACCAGCGTGCCGCTGGGGTCGATGTCCCGGTAGGGGAGGCGGGGCGACAGGCACGACGGGCAGGCGTCGCGCGGCGGATAGAGAACGGTGCTGCAATCTGCACAGACCTGCAGCGCAAAGCGGCCTTCCGCGGCCGCGGCGGTGAGGCCGTGCGCGGTGCGGCTGCGGATGCCCTGCGGGGAGAGCGGCAGGCGCGTCTTCTTCAGCGGGTTCTTGCGCTTGGGGCGCTTGAGCGGCTCGGTCATGCGGCCCTCGCCAGCACGGCCGCGCCGGAGGCGAGACCGCGGTCGTAGTTGATCATGCCGAAGCCGGAAACGAGTCCGACCTCGGCGTCGCGCACCTGGCTGCCGAGCGCGGTGCCGGTGAGCTGCCGCATCGCCTCCACCAGGCCGAGGTGGCCGCCCGCTGCACCGGCCTGACCGACGGACAGCTGGCCGCCCGAGGTGTTGTGCGGAAATGTGCCGTCATTGGTGAGCGTGTGCGAGCGCACGAAATCCGGACCCTCGCCCTTCTTGCAGAACCCGAGGTCCTCGAACTGCAACATCGAGATCACGGGATAGTCGTCGTAGGTCTCGACGAAGTTGACATCGGCTGGGCCGACACCGGCCATGGCCCAGAGATCCTCGACGTCGGCGGCCCAGCCGCCGCGGATCTGGATCGGATCTTCCGGGAAAGCATTGTGCCGCTCGATGGTCGAGAGCAGCCGCACGGCGGGCAGCCCGAGCGATTTCGCGCTCGCCTCGCGACAGACGAAAAATGCCTCCGCGCCCGCGCACGGCATCACGCAGTCGAACAGGTGGATCGGGTCGGAGATGGCGCGTGCCGACATGTAGTCGTCGAGGGTGAGCTTCTTCTTCATCAGCGCGTAGGGGAAGGTGTTGGCGTTGTCGCGCTGGGCGACGCATATCTTGCCGAAATCCTCGCGCCTGGCGCCGTACTTGTTCATGTAGTTCTTGGTGATCAGCGCGAAGGAGGCGTTCGGTCCGCCCGACCCATAGGGATAGACCGCGTCCTGTGCGAAGCGGGAGAACGTCGACAGCATCCGGCGAAACGAATCGACCTGGTTGGTGTCGGCGCCGACGCAGGCGACGAAATCCGCATCTCCGGATTGAACGGCGCGCGCGGCTCTCCGCAATGCCACGACCCCGCTGGCGCCGCCGAGCGGGACGTGATCGAGCCAGCGTGGCGAGAGCCCGAAATGCTGGGTCAGACCGATGGCGGTATCTGGCCCGGCCGTGAAGCTCGCCAGCGAAAAGCCGTCGATATCCTTGCGTTCCAGCCCCGCGCGTTTCGTGAGCGCGTGCAGCGCCTGGCCGATCCACCAATGGGCGCCGTTCGTGGAATAGCGCCGATAGGGAATCGTGACCGGCGCGCAGGCGACGACGCCGTCGTAGGATTTGCGCTCGGACGAGCCGGGCATTCCGTGGTCTCACATGAAAAGTTGGATGTTGCCGAAGGCGGCGTCGCAATTGACGATGTTGACCCGCTTCAGCTTGATCTTGATCGCGCCATCGACCATGGCGAGCGTGTGGGTCGCCCACGCGGCATAAAGGTCCTGCTGGTCGAGACGGGTCTCGACATAGTGCATCGGCGTCCAGGTGACGTATTCGTTGGCCTGCTCGTCGCGCTTCTCGACCTGCGGCGTCTGGATGACGTGGTGGCAGCGGCTCTTCGGCTTTTGCGAAAACGTCCGGTTGCCCTTGAGCCGCTCGATGCGGATCTTCAGCAGCATCTTGTCTTCGTACATCAGCGACGTGGTGAGGCGCGGATCGGTCTGGCCCCATTCGAGCGGCATCCAGTAGAAGCCGTCCTCGGCGAACAGGTCGAGCCATTCCTCGAAGCGGTGCTGATCGATCAACCGGGTCTCGCGGATGACGAAGTCGATCAGCTGCTGGTCGGTCGGTGCATTCATGATCTCGCCCGTCACATCGCCATCGTCATGAATTTCGACCAGGCGCGGAACTGGTTGCGCATCTGCCATTCGGTCGTGCCGTTGGTGACGGCGGTGGCGTCGGGAAGTTCCGAGGGATCGTAGAGGCGTTGCACGTTGACCCATTGATTGGCGTCGACGTGTAGGCCGTCCTGCGCGCGCTCGTACATTTCGACATCGTCGTGACCGACGACCGAGGTGGGCGCGTTGATCAGCCGGTTGTACATCAAGGTGCGCTCCAGCAGCATGTCGGGCGCATCGACGAGGCGGAAGGTCCAGGACTCGACCAGCGTCTTGTTGGCGGCGATCGGCTTGAACAGGCGGATGAGCTGGATCGGTCCCTTGATCATCAGGTTGGGGAAATAGCAGGTGTTGTGGCGGCTCTCGTTGAGGATCGCCTTGGCGCGCTCCTCGCCATAGGCCGACACCATCTTTTCGAAATAGCCGGGGATCGCGGAATAATCGGAATGGATCGAATGATGCACGCCGGTATGGCCGTGGCCGTTCGGCCAGACGCGGATGCCCATGTTCTCGAAAAATTCGTAGGGCGCCATGAACGGCGCGTAGATCTCCACTGCCATCGGCTTCTTCGTGCCGGGGGGAGCATTCTTCCACACTTCGATCGCGGTGCCGGCCGAGGATTCATGCGCGACCATCGGGTGGCAGGTGTCGGTCTGGTTCTCGACCAACATTTTCCAATTGCAATTGTGCATGTAGCGCAGCACGCCGCCGGCGACTTCGAGCTTTCCGGCCGGTGAGCGGTCAACCATGTTGTCGAAGCTCGACAGGCTCTCGCCGAAGAATTCCTCGAAGCCCGGACCGACGTCGTTTAGCTTGGCGAACACGAAGCCGCGATAGTTGTGCACGTGCTTCACCGGAGTCATGCCCTTGCCGGCATGGCTCTGTTCCAGGCCGGTGTTCTCGTAGCCTTTGCGCAGCGGGATGGCGAGCAGCGACCCGTCGGTGCGGAAGCTCCAGGCGTGATACGGACAGCGGAAGAACTTGCCGGCATTGCCACAGGTCTCGGTGGTGATCCGCGTACCTTTGTGCGGGCAACGATTGTGGAGAACCTTTACCGTGTTGTCGGTGTGGCGCACCATCAGGATCGGCTGCGTGCCGATGGTGGTGCCGAAATAGTCGCCGGGGTTCGCCACCTGGCTGTCATGGCCGACATAGACCCAGGTGTTGGCAAAGACGTGCTCCATTTCGAGCTGGAACACTTCCTCGTCGATGTAGACGTCGCGATGGACCTCGGTCTCGCGGATCAGCCCTTTGATCGCTTCGAGGTTTCCACGGTACTTGGCCATCGGGGCCTCCTTCTTCTTGCGGATCAGAGATCGAGCACGAGACGCGGGGTCTTCGACCGCGAGATGCAGATCTGCATCATCTTTCCGCTCGCTTTCTCGGCATCGGACAGGATGTAGTCGCGATGGTCGGGGATACCCTCGATCACGCCCACCTGGCAGATGCCGCACTCGCCGCGCTTGCAGTCGTGCAGCGGATCTTCGCCGGCCTCGATGAGCACATCGAGAATGGTCTTGTCGCCCGGGACATTATAGCTCTTTCCGCTGTTCTTGAGCACGACCTCGAACGGCTGGTCACCGGGCGCAGGCGCCGAAGCGGCGAATATTTCGAAATGCAGGCGGCCTTTGGGCCAGCCCAGCCGCTTTGCCGCGGCAACGGCCGCATCGATCATCGGCAAGGGCCCGCAAAGATAGAGCGGCTCATCGTCCCGCAGCGACTCCATCAAGCCGTTCACATCGAGCAGCCCGGAACAGTCGTCGGCGTGCAGCGTGAGCTGCCCCGCCGCCAGTGCTTCCACCTCCTTGACGAAGGCGAGGTGGCCCTTGGTACGGCCGGCATAGATCATGCGAAAGCGATTGCCGTTCGCGGTCAACCGCGCCGCCATGGAGATGAGCGGCGTGACGCCGATCCCGCCCGCGACCAGCACGATGGGCCTGGTCGAAGGCTCGAGCGGAAAATTGTTCGACGGCGCCGAGACCCGGATCGTGTCGCCGGCCTGCAGCGAATGCATGAACCGCGATCCGCCACGGCTCGCCTCCTCGAGCCGGACCCCGAGCAGGTAGGCGTGCGGGCGTGTCGTCGCGGCGGGATCGGTGGAATCGTTGACAAGCGAATAGTGGCGCTCGTCGCCGTCAGGCAGGCGCACCTTCACATGTGCACCTGCCTCCCAGCTCGGGAGCGGCTCGCCGTGGGGTCGCGCCAGGCGGATGGCGCGGATCTGGGCGGTTTCCGCCGACGTTGCCGTCACGACCAGATCGAAATGCTCGGGTGCTGTCATGCCGCGTGCTGTGGTTGCAACCCGCAATTCGCGCGAAGCCATCGCCCCGGAACGATGGCGCTTTGCCTGCCTCGTCATCCCGGCAGTTTCGGAAATTATTTTAAGCTTAAACCTTTTTTCCGTCAATGGCGTGGAGAGAAAGCCCCGTCGTCGTTGACTCCCGAAGAAAATATTATATACTTAAAATAATTTTGCGATCGGCGCCGCCCGTTGCCGGGCACGTCAACGCGGATGCCGGGTCGCATTGCTCCACGCAGACGGGCTTGCATGCGTATCCTTTGGCCGAGCTTCGTCGATGCCGCCCGGACTGCGCGCTGCTTCGAGCGTTCAAGCGATCATCTGAATTTTCCCGCCATGCGCCGCTCGTCAGCGCGCGTCGGCCAGTGCGTCCGCCAGAAACCGGTCAACGATCTGTGCAAATCGCTCGGGCATCTGGTCCGGAAGCGGGACCATGCCGTTCTCGATCTCGACCAGGCGGCTGTCGCGGATCGCGTCGGCGACTTTGCGGGCGTGCGGATAGGCGTGCGGGTCGGCGGTGGGCGCGATCACCAGGGTCGGACAGCGCACGAGGGGCAATCGCGGCTCCATCACGTAGCGATGCACGACATGGTGGCCGGCGGCGGCCCGGTCGCCTGCCTTCAGGGCGTCGATGATGAAGCGCTCCAGCAGGTGGATGTCTTCGGGATAGAACGGCTGGCGCATCGTCCAAAGCTCGAGCAGGTGCCTCCCGTCGATGTGACGATCGACGTGGTCGATCATCTTCTTGCCGGCGGCGCTCGCGCGCTTGGCGGCGTCCACGTAGGGCGACGCCGAGAGCACCAGCGCTTTGATCCGCTGCGGCCGGCTCGCCGCCATCTCGATCGCGATGGCGGCGCCGGTGTGATGGCCGACCACGGCAACTTGCGGGAGCTCGAGGGCGTCGAGCAGGTCGTGCGCCGCGCCGGCCCAGGCTTCGATGGAGTCGCTGCCGGGCGGCAACGGCTGGGAATTGCCGAAGCCGACCGTGTCCATGGCGATGGCGCGATAGTTCTCTCCGAGCCGCGGCAGGACGTCGCGGTACTCGTCCCACGAGCGTGGCGTCTGGTGCAGCAGCAGGACGGGAAAGCCGTCGCCGCACACCGCGATGTGCAGCTTGCCGGATCGGGTCTGGACGAACCGTCGCTCGATGTGGGCGATACTGTTTTGCATGCGCGGCAATTAACCGCGCTCCGCTGCCGCAGGCAAGCTGATGCCCGGCGTATTTCGCGCGCGGTCCTGATGTCGATGGATCGCCTTTACACGAGGAGAAGCCAGTGAACTCGATCATTCGAACGACGGCGCTTGTGGCCGCATCCGTCATCGCCGCAACCGGAGCCCAGGCCGCCGATCTCACGGTCGGCTTCGTCACATCGCTGAGCGGGCCGGGTGCGTCGATCGGCATTCCCTACGGCCGCGGCATCGCCGCCGCCTACGAATACGCGAGCACCGTGGACGGCAAGAAGATCAAGCTCATCCAGCTCGACGACGGGGCGGACCCCTCCGCCGCGACGCGCAACGCGCGTAAGCTCGTCGAAGAGGAGAAGGTCGATGTGCTGATCGGCACCGCGACGGCGCCGTCGACCATCGCGATGGTCGCCGTGGCCAACGAGCTCAAGGTGCCGATGATCGCGATCTCGCCGATCACCGTGCCGCCGACGGCGACCGGCGACCGTTGGGGCATCGCCGTTCCGCAGCCGCCCTCGCTGATGGTCAAGGTCGTCGCCGACAGGATGACGCGCGATGGGGTCAAGAATGTCGGCTATATCGGATTTTCCGATGCGTGGGGCGACCTGGTCTATTCCGGCGCCAAGAATGCCGAGGCCGCGGGCGGGATCAAGGTGTTGACCAACGAGCGCTACTCTCGCACGGATACCTCCGTCACCGGACAGATCCTCAAGATCGTCGCCGCCAAGCCCGACGCCGTCTTGATCGGTGGCTCCGCCACCCAGGGCGCGCTGCCGCTCTTGTCGCTCGCGGAGCGCGGTTTCAAGGGCAAGCTCTACGGCACGCCCGCGCTGCTCAACCCCGACTTCATCCGCGTCGGTGGCAAGGCGGCGGAGGGCATCCTCGTTTCGGCCGGCCCTGTGATCGTGGCGGAGCAGCTGCCCGATGCGCATTTCAGCAAGAAGATCTCGCTCGCGTTCCGCGCCGCGCATCTCAAGGCGGCCGGTGTCCCCACGACCGACGGCTTCTCCGCCTACAGCTTCGACGCCTGGCTCATCCTCCTCGACGCGGCCAAGCGCGCGATGGCAACGGCGCAGCCCGGTACGCCCGAGTTCCGCACCGCGCTCAGGGACGCGTTGTTCTCGACCAAGGACCTCAACGGCACGCACGCCATCTACAATTTCAAGCCCGGCGAAAGCTACGGCGTGGACGAGCGCGGCCTGGTGCTGGTGCGGCTCGACAACGGGACGTGGAAATACGAGCCGTAAAATCGGCTTTCCCGCGCCGGCGCGCGGGGAAGGGCGGTGGGTTGCGACATGGACGGTGAGATCGCAGCTATTCTCGCGATCGATGGCATCGCGAGCGGTGCGATCTACGCCCTGATCGCCATCGGCTTCGTCCTCATCTTTGCGGTCACGCGCGTCATCTTCGTCCCGTTCGGCGACATCGCCGCCTTTACGGCGCTCACGCTGGCGTCGCTCGAAACGCGGCAAACTCCGGGCACCGTCGGGCTGGTTGCCGTCCTGGCGGTGCTGGCGACTGTCATGGAGACCACATCGCTGCTGCGCGAGCGGAACGCGCGCGCCATCCCGCGTGCGTTCCTGTTTTTTCTCGTCTTGCCGCTCGTGCCCGTCGTCATCGTCTGGTTTACGGCGGGGCTGCAACTGCCCATGCTGGCGCGGGTCGTCCTTGCGCTGCTTTTGATCCTGCCGATTGCGCCGCTGCTCGATCGCGTGGTCTTTCGGCCGATCGCGGACGCCACGGTGCTGCTGCTGCTCATCGTCGCGGTCGCGTTGCATTTCGCGCTGGTCGGCCTCGGCTTGCTCTTCTTCGGGCCGGAGGGCGTGCGGACCCAGCCGTTCAGCGACGGCAGCATCGAGTTGGGCGGCATCCTGGTCTCGGTCCAGACCTTGCTTATCTGTGGGGCCGCTGTCGTCTTCAGCGGACTGCTTTATCTCTTCTTCGAGTACACGATCGTCGGCAAGGCGCTGCGCGCCACCGCGGTGAACCGCACGGGCGCGCGGCTGGTCGGGATCAGGCCCGCGAAGGCCGGTACGATCGCCTATCTGCTGGCGTCCTTGATGGCCGGCGTGTCAGGCGTCCTGATCTCGCCGGTGACCACGATCTTCTACGATTCGGGCTTCCTCATCGGCCTCAAGGCCTTCGTCGCGACGATCATCGGCGCCATGGTGAGCTATCCCATCACGGCGCTGGGCGCGGTGCTGGTGGGCCTGCTCGAAAGCTTCGCCTCGTTTTGGAGCAGCGCCTTCAAGGAGGTCATCGTCTTTTCGGTGCTCATTCCGGTATTGCTGTGGCGCTCCCTGGCGATCGGCGAAACCGAAGAGGGAGTCGAGGAATGAGCTCGCTCCACGTTCGCATCATCGAAGCCGCGCTCGTCGTCCTGCTCGCCGCTGCTCCGCTCTACGTGAACCCGTTCAGCATCACGCTGCTGAACTATATCGGCGTCTATGCGCTGGCCGCGCTCGGGCTCGTGCTGCTGACCGGCATCGGCGGCATGGTGTCGTTCGGGCAGGCGGCCTTCGTCGGGATCGCGGCCTACTCGACCGCCTGGCTCACGGCGCTGCAGGGCCATTCGCCGTGGCTGGGGCTGGTCTTGGCGTTGGTGCTGACCTGCGCCGCCGCCGCCGCGATCGGCGCCGTCACGCTGCGGCTCGGCGGACATTTTCTCGCGCTCAGCACGGTTGCCTGGGGGCTGTCGATCTATTTCCTGTTCGGCAATATCGACGGCCTCGGACACTTCACCGGCATCTCGAGCATTCCGCCGATCTCGATCGGGCCGGTATCGCTGAGCCGCAGCTGGCAGATCTTCTACTTGATCTGGGCGGTCCTGATCGCGGCCTTGCTGCTGTCGCGCAATCTGCTGCAATCGCGGGAAGGCCGCGCGATACGCGCGTTGCGCGGAGGCAATGGGTTCGTTGAGAGCCTCGGCATCGACGCGTTCCGCACCAGGCTGATCACGTTCACGATTTCAGCGCTGTTCGCGGCGCTCTCCGGCTGGCTGTACGCGCATCTCAGCCGCTTCGTGGCGCCGGCTCCGTTCGAAGTCCATGTCGGCATCGATTACCTGATGATGGCCATGATCGGCGGGGCGGCCGAGCTCCTCGGGGCCGTTGTCGGTGCCGGCATCTTCACGTTTCTGAAGAACAGCATCCAGGACTACCTGCCGCTCATCGCCAAGGGCGCCTCGGGCCAGCTCGAGATCGTCGTGTTTTCCGTGCTGTTCATCATTTTCCTGCAGCACGCGCGCAGCGGGATCGCCCCGTTCGTCGCGCAATGGCTGCCGCAGGTGAAAGAGAGTCCGCCCCCCGAAGCGCCGCCGCTCGATCGCCGCTCGAAACCGGCGCCCGGAACGCCGCTGCTGCGCGTCGAAGGCGCATGGCGGCGCTTCGGCGGCCTGATCGCCGTGAACGATGTGGGCTTCGAGCTGCCGGCCGGCGAGATACTCGGGCTGATCGGCCCCAATGGCGCCGGCAAGACCACGATGTTCAATCTGCTCACGGGAGCGCTGCATCTTGATCAGGGTCGGATCTTTTTTCAGGGCAAGGAGATCACGGGAGCGCCGCAGCGCCGGATCGCGCGCGCCGGCATCGCCCGAACCTTCCAGCACGTGAAGATTCGCCCGCGCATGACGCTCCTGGACAACGTCCTCCTCGGCGCGCATCCGCGGACGAAGGCGGGCTTCCTGTCCGGGGCGCTGCGGCTCGACAAGAGCGAGGAAGCCCAGGCGCGGCACGAGGCGATGCACCAGCTCGAACGAGTCGGGCTCGGCGACCGGCCGTTCGAGCTTGCCGGCAATCTGCCGCTCGGCAACCAGCGCCTGCTCGAGATCGCGCGGGCGTTGGCCGCCGATCCGGTGCTGCTTCTGCTCGATGAGCCGGCGGCGGGATTGCGGCGACAGGAGAAGCTTGCGCTGGCAGAGCTGCTGCGATCGCTGCGATCCGAGCATTTGACCATCCTGCTGGTCGAGCACGACATGGAATTCGTCATGGGCCTGGTCGATCGGATCGTCGTGATGAACTTCGGCTCCAAGCTTTGCGAGGGGCTGCCGGCCGACATCCGCCGCGATGCGCGTGTGCAGGAAGCCTATCTCGGGGGAGCAGTGTAGTGGCGCTCCTGGCGATCAAGGGCCTGAGCGTGGCCTACGGCAAGGTGGAGGCGGTCCGCGGCGTGTCGCTGTCCATCGACAGCGGGCAGATCGTCACGGTCATCGGCCCCAACGGCGCCGGCAAGACCACGCTGCTCGGCGCGGCGATGGGGCTTCTGCCCTCGCGCGGCGAGATGCTCTTCGACGGCATGGATTTGCGGCGCCTCGACGTCGAGGCGCGGGTCGAACGCGGGTTCTGCCTGGTTCCGGAATCGCGCGAGCTCTTCGGCGACCTGACGGTCGAGGACAATCTCGTGCTCGGCGGCTATGTGGGGCGGCGCGATCGCGCTGCATTGCGCGGGAGCCTCGACCAGGTCTACGACCGCTTTCCGCGGTTGCGGGAACGGCGCACGCAGGTCACGCATACGCTGTCGGGCGGCGAGCGGCAGATGCTCGCCCTCGGCCGCGCACTGATGGCGAAGCCGCGGCTGCTGATGCTCGACGAGCCGAGCCTCGGGCTGGCCCCGCTGATCGTACGCGATATCTTCCGGATCATCGCGTCGCTGCGAGAGATCGGCGTGTCCATCCTGCTGGTGGAGCAGAACGCGCGCGCCGCGCTCCAGACCGCCGATTTCGGCTATGTGCTCGAGACCGGCGAGATCGTCCATTCCGGCGCGGCTTCCGATCTCATGCACGATCCGAAGCTCATCGCCACCTATCTCGGCGGCCAATAGACGCAGAGCGGCGCAAGCCCATCGGAGATCGATGCACTGACAGTCGCCTGACCGTGACAGCGCCGGAACGTGCGCTGGAATGAGCCGCAAGCAGTTTTAGGGTATTTGCTGACGCAATTTCAGGGTATTCCCTGATGCCCGATTGCGTGTGGGCATACTCTACTCTTCATCCCGTGGCTCTGGTACTCGCCCGATCTCCAGAGGAGACTGGCATGAAGAGGTTTTTCGGCGCTCTCCTCACCAGCATCGCCGTCATTGCTGTCGTGTGCTCCGCGTACGCGCAGCCCGCGATCATGGACGCCGGGCAGCTCGATCCTGCCGACATCGCCAAGTTCTACAAGAAGCCCGGCTATTCGCCCTATGCCGGACGCAACTATCCGACGCGCGTGTTCTTGGGCGACCAACACGTTCACACCGGCTGGTCCGCCGACGCCGGCATGTCCGGCGCGACGCTGACGCCGGAGGATGCCGTGCGCTTCGCGCGCGGCGAGCAGGTCACGTCCAACACGGGCCAACCGGTGAAGCTCTCGCGGCCGCTCGACTGGATCGCCGTCACCGATCACTCCGACGGCGCGGGCGTTATCGCCGAGATCAAGGCAGGCAATCCGGAGCTGATGGCCGACAAGACGCTCAAGCGCTGGCACGACTTGATGCAGGCGGGACCGGAGCAAGCCGCCACAGCGACGATGGAGCTGATCAACGCCCAATCCAACAAGCGACTGCCACCCGGCGTCATGGACCCGAAGTTCGCGAAGTCCGTCTGGCTCAAGAACAACGTGATCATGGAGAAGTACAACGAACCCGGTCGGTTCACAGCGTTCATTGCCTACGAGTGGACGTCGAATGCGGGCGGCGGCGACAATCTGCATCGCAACGTCATCTACCGCGACGGCAAGGACAAAGCCGACCAGATGATCCCGTACACCACCTTCCAGAGCGAGAATCCCGAAGACCTCTGGAAGTGGATGGAAACCTACGAGCAGAAGACCGGGGGCTCGCTGCTCGCGATCCCGCACAACGGCAATCTCTCGAACGGACGCATGTTCGAGCTCAAGACCTTCACCGGCCAACCGCTCACCAGGCAATGGGCGGAGGCGCGCGCACGCTGGGAGCCGCTGATGGAGGTGATCCAGACCAAGGGACAGAGCGAATCGCATCCCTCGCTGTCGCCGACCGACGAGTTCTCCAACTACGAGCTTTGGGACCGGGGCAACCTCAATCTCGTGCCCAAGCAGCCGGGCATGATCCAGCACGAATATCTGCGCGAGGCACTCAAGAACGGGCTCAAGCTCGAGCACCAGCTCGGCGCCAACCCGTTCAAATACGGCATGGTCTCCGGCAGCGACGCCCATACCGGCTTGGCCGCGATGGAAGAGGACAACTACTTCTGCAAGTTCGTCAGCTGCGAACCCTCGCCCGAGCGATGGAACGAGAACGCGATGAAGTTCGGCGATCGCGTGATCAAGGGCTGGGAAGTGACCGCCGCCGGCTTCACCGGCGTGTGGGCGACGGATAACACGCGCGAAGCCCTCTGGGACGCGATGAAGCGCAAGGAGACCTACTCGACCAGCGGCTCACGCATCATCGTCCGCTTCTTCGGCGGCTTCGACTTCGATGCGAAGGACGCGCACACGCGCAGCCCCGCGGAGATCGGCTACGCCAAGGGCGTGCCGATGGGTGGCGACCTGCGCGGAGCGCCGCCGGGCAAGGCGCCGGCCTTCCTGGTCGCCGCGCTGCGCGACCCGATCGGCGGCAACCTCGATCGCATCCAGATCATCAAGGGCTGGGTCGACCGCAGCGGGCAGACGCAAGAGAAGATCTTCGACGTGGTCTGGGGCAACGCCGACAAGCGCAAGCCCGGCGCGGACGGCAAGCTGCCGCCGGTCGGCAACACCGTCGACGTGGCGAACGCCACGTGGACCAACACGATCGGCGATCCCGAATTGATCACGGTATGGCGCGACCCGGAATTCGATCCGACGCTGCGCGCCTTCTACTACGCGCGCGTGCTGGAGATCCCGACGCCGCGCTGGACCGCCTATGACGCCAAGCGCTTCAATGTGCGAATGGCGCCCAACGTCCCGATGGTGACGCAGGAGCGCGCGTTCACGTCGCCGATCTGGTACACGCCGTAACGGTCAGCAAGGGGGATTCGCAGATGAAGCAGCACGTAAAGAGAACTCGCGGCGTTTGCAGGCGATCGGTCTGGCGCTGTCGCGTCTCTACGCTTGTCTTGCCGGCACTGGCCTTGGCGCAAGAGCCGATGCCGTCCCCCGAGGGATTGAGAAGCGCGTTCCCGGCCCAACAGCACTACTCGCCTTATGCCGGGCGCAATTTTCCGACCCGGGTGTTCTGCGGCGACACGCACGTTCATACCGCCTACTCGATGGACGCCGGTTCGTTCGGTGCGCGTCTCGACGCCGGAAGATGCCTACCGGTTTGCGCGCGGCGAGGAGCTGACGTCGTCGACCGGCCAGCGCGTGAAGCTCTCGCGGCCGCTCGACTTCCTGGTGGTCGCGGATCATTCGGACAACATGGGCTTCTTTCCGCGACTGTTTGCCGGCGATCCGAGCTTCCTGGCGGACCCGACCGGCAGGCGCTGGTACGACATGATCAAGGCGGGCGGTCAGGAGGGCGTGAAGGTCGCGGTCGAGGTCATCTCGGCATTCTCGCAGGACACATTCCCGCCGGCGCTGGCCTCGCTGCCGGGCACGCCGGCCTATCGCTCGGCGTGGGAAACGACCGTCAAGGCGGCGGAGAAGTACAACGACCCTGGCCGCTTCACCGCGTTCATCGGCTACGAGTGGACCTCGAATACCGGCGGCAACAATCTGCATCGTGTGGTGATCTACCGCGACGGCGCCGACAAGGCGCTGCAGATGGAGCCCTACACCACGCTCAAGCCGCTCGGCAGCGACAACCCGCGCGACCTGTGGAAGTGGCTGCAGAGCTACGAGCAGAAGACCGGCGGCCAGCGTGCTCGCCATCGCGCACAACGGCAACCTGAGCAACGGCATCATGTTCCCGGAGGTGGAATCGTTCACCGGCAGGCCGCTCGACCGCGAATATGCCGAGACGCGCGCGAAGTGGGAGCCGCTCTACGAGGTGACGCAGATCAAGGGCGACGGCGAGGCGCATCCGTTCCTCTCGCCCACCGACGAGTTCGCCAACTTACGAAATCTGGGACCAGGGCAATCTCGATCTCAGCGTGCCCAAGACAACGCGAGATGCTGCAGTACGAATATGCGCGCACCGCGCTGCAGACGGGCCTGCAGCTGGAGGCAAAGCTCGGAACGAACCCCTACAAGTTCGGCATGATCGGCTCGACCGACACCCACACCGGCCTCGCCACCGCCGAGGAGGACAATTTCTTCGGCAAGCACTCCGGTGCCGAGCCCAGCCCCGATCGCTACAAGCACCCGATGGCGCAGCTCGGCGATCGAAAGCTGGAAAGCTGGTCGCATGGCTGTCGTCGGGCTATGCCGGCGTCTGGGCCGCGGAGAACACGCGCGAGGCGATCTTCGACGCCATGCTGCGCAAGGAAACCTACGCCACCACCGGCCCGCGCATGATCGTGCGCTTCTTCGGCGGCTGGGATTTCGACGGCGAAGGACGCGCAGACACGCAACCCGGCGGTCATCGGCTACGGCAAAGGCGTGCCGATGGGCGGCGATCTCCGTGCCGCGCCGGCCGGCAAGGTGCCGACGTTCCTCGTCGCGGCGCTGAAGGATCCGATCGGCGCCAATCTCGACCGCATCCAGATCGTCAAGGGCTGGATCGACGCCGCCGGCCAGCGGCAGGAGAAGATTTTCGACGTGGTCGTGGTCGGGCGATCGCAAGCCCGGCGCCGACGGCAAGCTGCCGCCGGTCGGCAACACGGTCGACGTCGCCGAGGCGACCTGGACCAACACGATCGGGGCGCCGGAGCTGATCACGGTGTGGCGGGATCCCGAGTTCAATCCCGCTCTGCGCGCCGTGCTACTACGTGCGCGTGCTCGAGATCCCGACGCCGCGCTGGACCGCCTACGAAGCGAAGCGCTTCAACGTCAAGATGCCGCCCGAGGTGCCGATGGTGACGCCAGGAGCGCGCCTATACGTCGCCGATCTGGTACACGCCGTGAAGCGCCTGCTGAAGGAGCCGCTGCTGCACTTCCTCGTCCTCGGGGCGGCGCTGTTCGGCCTCTTCAGCCTGGTCGGCAAGAAGGACGCGGAGCAGCCCGCGACGATCGTCGTCTCGGCGGCGCGGATCGAGAACCTGGCCAATGGCTTTGCCCGCACCTGGCAACGCCCGCCGAGCGCGGAGGAGCTGCGCGGCCTCATCGACGACCATATCCGCGACGAGGTGTTCTATCGCGAGGGCAAGGCGCTCGGCCTCGATCGCGACGACATCGTCATCCGCCGCCGCCTGCGGCAGAAGATGGAGTTCGTCGCCGAGGACATGGGGGTGGCGGAGCCGAACGACGTCGAGCTCGCGGCGTATCTGACCACGAACGCCGAGCGGTTCAGGAGCGAGGACCGCCTGACCTTCAGCCACGTCTACCTCAGTGCCGCGCGCCGCGACGCTTTGGAACGCGACGGCGAGTCCATTGCCGCCAAGCTTGCCAGCGAAAACGGGGAAACGGACGTTGCGGCGCTGGGCGACCACTTCCTCCTCGGGGAGGAATTTCGCGCGATGCCTCGCAGCGATGTTGCCCGCACGTTCGGCGAGCGCTTCGCCGAGCAGCTCTTCAATGCGGAGCAAGGCCGCTGGCAAGGACCCGTTGCATCAAGTTACGGGCTGCACTTCGTCCGCGTCAGCGAGCGCACCCAGGGAGGCCCGTTGCCGCTCGATGCCGTCCGTCCGGCCGTGCGGCGGGAGTGGATGAATGCGCGCCGGCTCGAAGCCGAGGCGACGCTCTATCGCACCCTGCGCGAGCGCTACGAGATCGTGGTGGAAGCGCCGCCGGGCGAGCCCGCGGCGCGCACGGAGCAATCCGGAGCTGCTCAATGAAGAGCCTCCTGGCGCTTCTCTCCCTGGCGGTTTCGCTGCTCGCATCGGCCGCGCAGGCGCACGAGGTGAGGCCGGGCTATCTGGAGCTGCGGCAGATCGCGCCCGACAGCTACGACCTCCTGTTCAAGCTGCCCGCGCGCGGCGACGAATTCCGGCTCGCGCTCTACGTCAGCCTGCCGGAGGGCACGCAAGACGTCGCCGCGCCGCGCGCCCTGTTCACCGGTGGCGCCTATGTCGAGCGGCGCACGATCCGGCGTGATGGCGGCCTGGCGGGGCACGCAATCGCCATCGAGGGATTGTCGGCGACCTTCACGGACGTGCTGGTTCGCGTGCAGGACCTCACGGGGACAACGCACACCGATCGGCTCACGCCGACCCGGACGTCTTTTGTGGTCAAGGCAGGGGCGGGCACGGGCGAAGTCGCCATCACCTATCTGCTGCTCGGGATCGAGCACATCCTGTTCGGCGTCGATCACCTGCTGTTCGTTCTTGCATTGATCATTCTGGTGCGGGAATGGCGCCGTGTCGTCCTCACCGTGACGGCGTTCACCATCGCGCACAGCATCACGCTCGCCGCCGCCACGCTCGGCTTCGTCCACGTGCCGGCTCGGCCGGTCGAGGCGACGATTGCCCTGTCGATCGTGCTCGTCGCCCTCGAGATCGTGAATGCGCGCCGCGGCCGGCCGAGCCTGACGGCACGCTGGCCATGGGTCGTGGCCTTCGCGTTCGGGTTACTGCACGGCTTCGGCTTTGCGGGCGCGCTGAGTGAGGTCGGCCTGCCGCAGCACGCGATTCCGCTCGCGCTCCTGTTTTTCAATCTCGGCGTCGAGATTGGGCAGCTCGCCTTCGTTGCGCTGGTCATGGCCGTTGCATGGTGGCTGCCGGTCGTCATGGCCCGTCTCAGGCTCGTGGGCCGCGGATTGGACGCCGGCGCGCTTCGACGTGGCGGCCGCCTACGTCATCGGCGCATTGGCTGCGTATTGGCTCATCGAGCGCACCATGGGGTTCTGGGCATGAGCCGAGACCGCACCACGCTCGCGTTATGCTGCCGCCGCGCGATCGGCGCGGCTGCGCTGACCGCATCCGTGGCGTGTGCGCCCGTAGCCTTGAGCTGCGGCTATGAGGACCCGAGCTCGGCGGCGGTGCAACGGGGTGTGCTCAATTACGCTTACCCCAACGCACTGCATGTCGTCGGCGCGCTGACCCAAGCACGTATGGAGGGAGTCATCGCTCCACCATCGCTAGCTCCGGCAACGAACGATCCGTTCGGTTCGCAACTCCGCAAGACCGCGCAAATGCTGCAACAATTCGGCGGCACACTCGGCGTCGACTCCGGTGACGACCTGGCCTTCTCGCTGGTGCTGCTCGAGCCGATGCTATGGACGCGTTTCTCCGTGCATGACGGAGATGTCTCCACCTCGGTTCACGTCGCCGGGCCGGCGGCGGGCGACTTGGTCGTGATCGCCACCGAGGCGGTGTTTCGGGAAATTGCCGACCATCGCCTGACGCCCGAACGCGCAGAGCAAGTCGGCCTCATTCGCATCTATGGCGATCCGGCAAAGATGGCGCGCCTACGAGCCATGATCGCCGGTCAATGAAGCCATAAGGGCCCGGCGTCGTTGCTCAAGCAGCTTTGGCGCGGTCGGCGGGATGCGCGAACCTCGAGCCGGTCGCGAGCCGGTTCCAGGCATTGATCATGGCGATGGCGATCGAAAGATTCGCCAGCTCCTTCTCGGAGAATTGTTTGCGCGCCTGCTCGTAGTCCTCGTCGGGTGCGCGTGTCACCGAAATGTTCGTGAGCGACTCGGCCCATGCCAGCGCGGCGCGTTCGCGGTCGGAGTAAAGGTGCGACTCCTGCCAGGCGTCGAGCAGATGCAGGCGCATGTCCGACTCTCCGGCCTTGCGCGCTTCTTCGGTATGCATGTGCAGGCAATAGGCGCAGCCGTTGATCTGCGACACCCGCGTCCTGACCAGCGCGAGGAGCCTGGGATCGAGCCCCGAGCCGTGGATATATTTTTCGACCCCCAACAGGGCGGCGATGCCATCAGGAGCGACGGTGTACGGGTTGAGTCGTTGCGTCATGGTGTCCTCCAAGGCTGTTTGCCGGCAGATATTGGCGGGTCGATTGGAGGTCAACAAGCGTCGGCATTGCGCGAGGCGCATGGCAGCGCGGCGCGAAGGGCGTCGCGGCTATGACGCTTCGAAAAGTTCCCTTATCAAGCCTCGAAGCCAGCGGTTGCCCTGATCGAGATCGAAGCGCTTGTGCCAGAATTGCGAGACCCGAAAGCTCTCGCTCTTCACCGGAAGCGGGACGAGCCGCACCTGGCCATAGGCCGCGTAGACCTCCGCGAGCTGGCGCGGAACGACGCACAGGAGATCGGTGCTGGAGATGATGTTCGGAACCGCCAGGAAGTGCGGGACGCGCATCGCGACCTTTCGATCGACGCCCTTGTGCGCCAACTCCCGCTCCAGGTTGCCGTCGAGCGAGCGGAAGAAACTCTCCGATCCATGCTGGTAGCGTCCGACCACCAGATGCCACTCCGATGCGAACTGTGCGAGGCTGAGCTTCTTACCGATTCGCGGGTGCTTCGGCCGCAGGATGCAGACGAAGGTCTCGTCGAACAGACGATGCTGACAAAGGGCATCGGTCGGATGGTTGACCCAGCCCAGCGCCAGGTCGACGCTGCCCACGCCAAGCTCATCCGCAAGGCGCGGACGCGCAAGGCGCCGCACCGAAAGCCTGATGCCCGGAGCCTCCTCCTGCACGCGCTGGATGAGGCGCGGCAGATAGATGATCTCCCCGATATCGGAGAGCATCAGCGTGAACGAACGGCTGGCGTGCGCCGGCACGAAGCTCGACCCGAGCGCAAGGGCGCCCTGGATCGAGTCGAGGGCCTGCGAGATCGATCCGACGAGCTGCTCGGCGCGCGGCGTGGGTCGCATGCCGTGGCCGCTGCGCACCAGGAGCGCATCCCCCAGCTCCTGACGCAAGCGTCCCAGCGCCGAGCTGACGGCCGGCTGCGACAGCCCGAGCCGCTGCGCCGCGCGCGTGACGTTCCGTTCCTGCATCAGGACCTCGAACACCGCGAGCAGGTTGAGGTCGGCGCGCCTGATATTCATGGAACGAATAATTAGCATCCGTACTAGAAATTTGACAGATATTTTCGCCGTGGATCATGGTGCGCCCCATGCCACCGCCCCAGGAGATGACCGTTGTCTTATGAAACGCTGCTTGTTCAACAAGAAGGACGGCGTTGCCGTCATCACGTTGAACCGCCCGGCCAAGCGCAACGCCATGAGCCCGCAACTGCATCGGGAGATGACGGCGGCGCTGGCGGCGCTGCGCGACGACCCGGACGCGGGCGTGCTGGTCATCACCGGCGCCGGCGACGTCTTCTGTGCCGGCATGGACCTCAAGGAGTTCTTCGTCGCGCTCAAGGACAAGCCGGCGGAATACGAGGCGGTGTGGAGGATAGCGGTGGAATGGCGCGGCCGCACGCTGCGCTACTATCCCAAGCCGATCATCGCGATGGTCAACGGCTTCTGCTTCGGCGGCGCGTTCTCCATCGTCGAGGGTTGCGATCTCGCCTTTGCCGCCGAGGACGCCACGTTCGGTCTCTCCGAGATCAACTTCAAGCTGTTTCCCGGCGGCTCGGTCTCGAAGTCGCTCGCCAACCTGCTGCGGCCGCGCGATGCGCTCTACTACGGGATGACCGGAGATGCCTTCGACGGCGTCGAGGCCGCTCGCATCGGCTTCATCAACAAGGCGTTCCCGAAAGCCACGCTGGTGGACGAGACCATGAAGATCGCCCGCAAGATCGCGGGCAAGGATGCGCACGCGCTGCGGGCGACCAAGGACGGCTATCGCTTCTCGCTGGAAATGAGCTGGGAGGCCGCCATGAACTATTCGATGGCGAAAGAGCTGGAATTGGTCCAGCGTCAGAACGATGCATGGCGCAAGGAGGGCATCGGCGACTTCCTGCGCGGCAAGTATCGGCCGGGCCTGGAGAGCCACCCGGGGTGATCCGCGGCGCCGACCGAGCGAGGATTGGGCGCATGGACCGCCGGAGACCGAAACAGTGAATCTCCGCGATATCACCTTGCGGAACGCGCGCCACTATCCGAGCCGCCCGGCGGTCGTGTTCGAGGACCGCCGCTGCACCCATGCGGAATTCGCCGCGCGCGCCTTCCGCCTGGCCAATGCGCTGCTCGCGCGCGGGCTCGCGCGGCAGGATCGCGTCGCGATCCTCGCGCCCAATTGCCTCGAATATCTCGAGATATTCGCCGCCTGCGAAAGCGCCAATCTCGTCGTCGTGAACCTGAACTATCGCCTGTCGGCCAGGGAGCTGATCGACATCTGCCGTGACTGCGAGCCCGCCGCCGTCATTTTCCACGAGCAGTTCAAGGACCTCGCCGGAGAGCTGCTGCGCGCGGTGGCATCGCCACGCGTATCGTTGTGCATCGGAGGAATCCATCACGGCGCCGAGGCCTACGAAACGGCGTCGGACGGATGTTCCGACGCGGCGCCCGCTGTTGCGATCGACGACAAGGACGTCGCCTATCTCATCTATACCAGCGGCACCACCGGCCGGCCGAAGGGCGTGATGCTGAGCCATGCCGCGATCGTCGAGTCGGCGCGATGCATTTCCCACGAAGGCGGTGCGTGCAGCGCCGACGTGATGCTGATCGTCATGCCGCTGTTTCACATCGGTGGCCGCATCGAGCAGCTCTCCTACACGATCGTGGGCGCGACCATCGTCCTGCACGGCGCATTCGACGCCACGGCGATCCTGCGTTCGATCGAAGCCGAAAGGGTGACCGGTGCGCACCTCGCGCCGATCATGGTGCAGCGATTGCTGGACAGCGCGGACCTCGCGTCAACTGACAAATCTCAACTGCGCTCGATCCACTATGCGTCCGCGCCGATGCCGGTGCCGACGTTGCGCCGGGCGATCGCCGCGTTCGGCCCGATCCTCACGCAGGTCTACGGAATGACGGAGTGCATCGTGGCGTCGCTGCTGACGCCGGCCCAGCATTGCCTCGATGGATCCGACGCAGACGTAAAACGGCTCGCGTCGGCCGGCCAGGCGTTTCTCGGATGCAGCATCAGGATCCTGCGGATGGACGGCGGCGATGCCGCAACCGGCGAGATCGGGGAAATCCTGGTCCGCGGTCCCGGCATGATGAACGGTTACTGGAACAACACCACCGCGACCGTGTCCACGCTGCGCGACGGCTGGATGCACACCGGAGACCTCGGCTACCTCGACGCGGACAATTTCATCTTCGTCGTCGACCGCAAGAAGGACATGATCATTTCCGGCGGCGAGAATATCTATTCGTGGGAGGTCGAGGAGGCGCTTCGCTCGCACCCGGCCGTTGCCGAAGCCGCGGTGATCGGCGTGCCGGATGCCGAATGGGGCGAATTGGTCAAGGCGTTCGTGGTGGTGCACCCGAGTGTGCGCGCATCGGCCGAAGACCTGATCGGCCACTGCCGGTCGCTGATCGCAAGCTACAAGAAACCGCGAACGGTCGAGTTCGTCGCGGCGCTGCCGCGCTCGTTCAACGGCAAGGTCGACAAGAAGGCATTGCGCGCGCCGTTCCAGGCGCGAGAAGGGGAGACGCGCCCATGAAAGTCATGAATGTCCTGCTGGCAGGTCTGATGTTGCTGTTGCCAACCTCGGCGGGCGCGCAGAGCTGGCCGGCCAAGCCCGTGCACATCATTGTTTCGTTTGGAGCCGGAGGAACCGCCGATATTCTCGCCCGCATGATCGGCGAACGGCTGTCGCCGTTGCTCGGGCAGCCCGTCATCGTCGAGAACCGGCCGGGTGGAGGTGGGAATCTGGGCGCGCGATCGGTCGCGCGCGCCGAGCCCGATGGCTACACGCTGTTGATGAGCGGCAGCCCGACTCATTCCGTGGGTCCGCATCTGTTCAAGCAGCTGAGCTATGATCCGATGCGCGACGTGCCTCCCGTCGCCATGGTGGCCGCCGCGCCGAACCTGCTGGTGGTGAACTCGTCGCTCCCGGTGCGGTCGCTCGACGATCTGATTCGGCTGGCGCGCGAGAAGCCGGGTCAACTGACCTATTCGTCGGCCGGGAACGGAACGTCCGGACATCTCGCCGCCGAGCTCTTGAAGAGCGCAGCGCGGATCAACATGCTCCATGTTCCGTACAAGAGCGGCCCGGAAGCCGTCACCGGAGTGCTGTCCGGCGACGTGAGTTTCATCTTCTTCACGGTGCCTTCCGTGCTGCCGCAGGTCGAGAGCGGCAAGCTTCGCGCGCTTGCCATCACCAGCGCGGCGCGCAGCGCGCTCGTGCCCAATGTTCCCACGGTTGCCGAGCTCGGCTTTCCCGGCTTCGAAGCCTTGGCCTGGTTCGCCTTGTTCGCGCCGCGGGAGACGCCCAAGCCCATCGTTGCGAGGCTCAGCGCGGACATTGAGAAAATTGTCACCCTGCCGGATATCCGCGACAAGATGATCCAGCTCGGAGCGGAGCCGAGCTACATGAATCCTGAACAGCTCTCGAGCTTTGTCGCCGTCGAGTCGCCCAAGTGGGGACAATTGATCCGCGAGGCTGGCGTGACGGCCGAATAAAGAGAAAAGCGCTAAATGCGCCTCGCCGAGTATTCGCTGCATTCCTACCGGTTGCGCTACGAGCGGCCGGTACGATGGAGCGACATCGTCGAAGAGGCGGCGCCGTTCGTGCTGCTGCGCCTGCAGAGCGACACCGGCGCCGTCGGCGTGGCCGAGATCACCGTGAAGCCGACTTGGTGTGGCGTCACGGCGCGCAGCCTCGTCGCCGCGATCGAGGAGGTTTTCCTGCCCCTGATCGCGAACATGGATCTCGATGAGCCGGCCAAGGTGCGCGCGGCGCTGGAGCGGATCCCGGAGAACCAGGCGGCAAAGACCCTGATCGACAACGCCTGCTGGGACCTTCATGCCGCGAGCGTCGGCCGCGCGTTGTGGCGCCTCTGGGGCGGAACCGGCCGGGTCGAGCTCTCGTGGGCGCTCACGCGGCAGGCGCCGCCGGCCATGGCCGCCGAGGCGGCCGCGATGGTCGCGCGTCACGGCTTTCGGACGCTCAAGGTCAAGGGCGGGCAGGGGCTCGACATCGATCTCGCCGGCATGCGCGAGATCCGCGCGGCCGTGGGCGAAGCGGTGCGCCTCTATGTCGATGCCAACGGCGCCTACCCCGCGCAGGAGGCGCTCGACTATACCCGCGCGATGGCCGATGCCGGCGCTGTGATGGTCGAGGATCCCTGCGCGCTCGCTCCGGACGCGCGGTTTCGAACGCTTGCGCAGCAGAGCCCGGTGCCGCTGCTCGTGGACTTCGGCTGCGCCACGCTGCGCGATGCCGCCTTGTTCGTCGAGCAGGAGGCGAGGGCGCTCAGCATCAAGCCCGGACGGTTCGGGCTCTCGAACGCCCGCGCCATGGAAAAGCTCGCGCTCGGATCGGGATGCGCGCCCGTCGTGGGCCTCATGGGTGAGAGCGCGCTCGGCACGCTCGCTGCGCTGCAATTCGCGGCCGCGGTGCGGCGGCCGGTCCTGCCCGCCGAGGTCACCTGGTTCCTCGCCATGACCGAGCAGATCACCACCATGACGCCGAAGATCGTCGATGGCGGCGTCGATCTTCCGGACTGCGCATCGGTGGCGGAATTGATCGACTGGGGCGCCGTGCGGCGGCTCGCCGCCTAGCTCAATGGCTCAATGGCTCAATCGCTCAATTGCGAAATTCCTTGATCTGTGGCTTCGCGCCCCATTCGCAGAATCCCTTCGGCTCGAACGGAAGCTGACGTTCACGATAAAGCAGCTCGTCGGCGATCTCGCGCACGCCCGAGGAATATTCGAAGACCATTCCATCCGGACCCTCGAAATAGAGGAAGCGCGCCGAGGATGTCGGGTGCCGTCCCGGGCCGAACACCATGGGCACCTGACGCTCGGACAGAAAATTGAACGAGCGCATCACGTCGTCGCCGGTGGCGACCTGGTGGTTGATGTGCTGGATGCCCGCGCGGTTCGTCGGGAACAGCGCGATCGTGTGATGGACCTCGTCGATCCGCAGCAGTGCCGCGTCGCCGATCCGGTCACTGACGCGGGCGTTGCACACCTTGGTCCAGAACGCCTCGTCGCGGGCGGCGTCTGTCGTGCAGAGCCCGATGTGGCTGAATCCGGTGATCCCGGCGTCCCGTTCGCCGTGATAGCGACGGCTGCTCCAGGCCGGCCGCCACACCAGCTCGATGTTGTTGCCGGTCGGATCGCTGAACGCGATGAAGCTGCGCACACCGCGTGCTTCGGCCTCCGCCGTCGATCCCAGGCGGACGTGATGGCCGAGCCGATCCAACTCCGACGCGGCGGTCTCCAGATCCGCGCGCTCCGCGACTTCGAACGCGGCGGTCTGATCGGCGGGAGAGCCGGCGAAGTAGCAGAGTGTGTGCTCGCGCTGATCGGATTTGAGATACACCGCATCCTTCGAGCGGTGCGCGATCTCGAGGCCCAGGTAATCGGTAGCGAAGCTCACAGCGCCATCGAGATCGGCGGTGCCGAGACGGACGTAGGAGACGTCTTGCAGCTTGATCATGTCGCGGACCTCTTCTCCCAATCGTCGCTGAACTCGCCGACCTTGCACTCGCTTCCCCAGCTGCAAAGCCCCGCGGGACCCGGCGGAAACTGCCGCGGCCGGGGCCTGTCCGCTCCCGCGACGGTACCTTCTGCCACGAAGCTGAACAGAACGTCGGTCGGCCCGGCGAACGTGAGAAACAGTTGCTCGGATGCGGGACGGCGTCCCGGCCCATGCAGCACGGCGACCTGCAAGTCCCGCAGCACGTACTGGTTCCGCATCAGCAGATTGACGTCCTCGACTGCGTATTCGACGGCGAGGATGCCGGGTCGCCTGGCCGGGAACAAGGTGATCCTATGATGGGCGTCGTCCAAACGCAGATAGGCCGCGTCGCCGGCCCAGTCGCTGACCTGAGCGCCGAGCACGCCGGACCAGATCGACAAGTCCTTCTCGATGTCGATCGAGCGCACGATCACGTCGGCCAGGCCGGTAATTCCCGCATCCCGGCTGGGAAAGTAGCGCCAGCCCGAGTTCAGCGGGCGCACCACCAGCTCGATCCGGTTGCCGCTGAAATCCGCGAACCAGACCATGTCCTTGACCTTGCGCAGAGCGCAGTCCGCTGCCGTCCCGCGGCTGGCGGAGAGTCCAAGCCGGCGCAAGCCCTCCACCGCCGCGTCGAGATCAGTGGAGTAACGCACCTCCAGACCGACGGACTGCACGGCGTGCTCCCCCGTCGCGAATGCAAGTGTGTAATCGCGAAAATCCGAGCGGAAGGTCGCCAAGTCCTCCGTCCGGTCGATTGGCTCGAGTCCGAGCGTGCGCTGCGCGAAGTCCGCGGCGGGGCCGAGGTCATCGGCCACGAGACGCACGTAGCGCAGCTGCTCGAGAACGACCATCCAGCACTCCAAGCGTCTCTGTCAGTCCACGATGCAAACGTACCTAGGCCCGGGGGAAAACTCTAGGCTCGCGCATGGCGGACGACTCAGAATATGCCCTGGGGTTGTAGTCCGAGTTGCTGCGTCCCGTAGAGGGCCGACAGGGTATCCCAGTCGATGCTGGAGTGCAGCGCCGCGGCGTTGGCGTCGCGCCAGAAACGCTGCACACGATTCGTCTCATCGATAGATGCTGCGCCGACTTTGAAGAAGATATCGTTGACAACCTCGGCCGAGGTCCGCGCGGCAAAACCGTGATTGCGGCGGATGCGCACGCGCTGTTCGATGTCGAGCGTGCCGCCTGAGCGCACGAGGTCCTGTCCCTCGCGTAGACTGGTTACCATGAGGGTTTGCGCAGCATCGATGCGTGCCGCAGCTTGGCCGATCAGGCTCTGGATCAGCGGGGACTCCGCGACTTTCTCGAACACCCCGGGTCGGGCAATTCGTTTGGCGTTGCTGGCGGTCTCGGTGAAGGCGTCGAGCGCGCCCTGCGCCATCCCGACGATCGGCGACACGAGAGCGGTCGGCCCAAAGGTCGGATAGCCCAGGCGAGCCTGATGATTCCCCGGCACGTCGAGTCCCGGCACCTTGCCGGAAAAGATGGCGCCGATCGGCAGCACACGGTGCTTCGGAACGAAGACCGGGTCGGAAATCGCGACAGTCTTCGATCCGGTCCCCTCGAGCCCGCTCACGTTCCAGCTGTCATGATCGACCACCACGTCGCTGACCGGGACCAGGCACCAGGCCAGCGTCGGTGGCGTTCCTTTGCCGGGAAGCAGTGCGGCGAGTATGAGCCAGGTGGCGCTGTCGACGCCGCTGGCATAAGGCCAGCTACCGGAGATCCTGTATCCGCCGTCGACCTCCTCGACCTTTGGCGCCGGCGTGTAGGAGACGGCGAGGAGGTTGTCCGGGTTGTCCCAAACCTCCTGCTGGGCCTCGAGCGGATAGAAGGCCGTCATCCAGCCGAAACAAACCGCCAGTGTCCCACACCAGCCCGTGCTTCCGCAGGCGCGACCGAGCTCGAAGCCGATCTGTGCGAGCTCCGCGGGGCCATACTCGTAACCGCCAAAGCGCTTGGGCTGCATTGCGCGGAAGACGCCCGCGTCGCGTAGCGCTTCCATCGTTTCCGCGGGGACACGCTTGGCTTTTTCGGTGGCGAGGGCCCGCGACTCGATCTGCGAACGCAGCCCGCGTAGGCGGCCAAGGATCGTGGCAAATTCCGGCCGCGTCGCTGCTTTGTCGTTGGCGGCGGAGCGTATGGCTTCCATCTGCATGACGTTTATCCTCCCTGATAACCGTAACGGTCGTTATGGGTTTTGCACTCCGGTGCGTCAGCTCGCGTAGACAGGTGCAACGTCGAAATAGATGCGCAGCGAGCTGACGAGCTCGCCCTTGCGTTCCAGCACGGTCACCACGGGAACGGTAACCTCCCGGCCGTCCTTCCTGCGGTAATCGACCTTCGCCTCGAGGAACGTGAGGCCCTGATCCTCCACGACGTTCACAAAGCGGTGCTTGAGCCCTTCAATCGTCGAGAAGAAGTAGCCGATGCCTTCCTTGGCCGCCTGCCGGCCCTTCATGGCGGGGTTGTTGCCGACCACGACTTCGACGTCCGGCGCCAAGCCCGCGACGAACTCGTCCAGGCGCATCGCATCGACGCTCGCATACAAGTCGGAGAACCAGTGTTTCATGGCGCGCGCTCCTACGTTGCGGGCTGCGGATTGCTCGCCATCTTGCGGATGGCGCCGAGCGTGGCATCGACCGCCTTGAGGTAGTCTCGCTCCATCACCTCGCGGAATTCACGCTCCTTGGCGCTGTCGGACGGTGCATCCACCAGCTGCAGCGCGAAGCTGAAGCGCAAACGCAGGTCGTCGTCGCCGCCGAGCACCTCGTTGACGATGAAGCCGTCGGCGTTGCCCGAGAGCCGCAGGAACACGACCTTTTCCTCGGGGTAGAAGGTGATCTTCTCGCGGGCGTCCTCGCCGCGGAAAACGATGTCCCGGACCAGCCCCTTGGCGGTGCGCTCGATGACATCGCACTTCGCCATGCCGGGAACGAAGGGCAATGCGTTGTCCGCCTTCATCACCAGGCCCTTCCAGACGTCGCTCCGGCTGAGCTTCGGCTGGCCCCGCTCGTTCACTGCAATCTCCTTGGATACGTAGATCATGCTGCCTCCTGTTGGATTGTGCCGGCCTCTTGAAGGGGTGGCGTGTCGCTACGTAGAGCGCATCCCGATTGGGACATGCGCTAGCCCATTGTCGATTGGCGGAGCGTCTCCATCTGCGCCTGGGCCGGCGGCGCGGAAAACTCGTCGGCTGGCAGGCCGGTGTAGTGGCCGTCGACATAGATCAGCGGGTCGACCGCTCCATGAATGCCGACCGAGGTCACGCGGCCGAGAAAAATCGTGTGCGAGCCGTAGTCGAACCGCACTTCCTTGGCGCAGACGATGCGGGCCTGCGCATCCGGAAGCACCGGCACGCCGTTCTCGTCGCTCCATCCGCCGAGGCCGAAGCGATCCTCGCCGCGGATCTTGCCACCGCATCCCATGGAAATCTGTTCCTGGTTGCGGTTGAGGATGTTGATCGCAAAGTTGCCGGCAGCGCTGATGGCCGCATGGAACGCGGTCGAGCGGTTCACGCAGACGATCATCGAGGGCGGCTGCATGCTCAGGGCGTTGACGGCCGTCGCGGTCATGGCGTGGCGCATCTGTCCGTCGCGGCAGGTCACGACGGCGACGGCGCTCGCGAGCCGGCGCAAGGCAAGTTTCGTCTGTGCGGCGAGCTGGTCGGGCGGGGGAAGGTCGGCTTGCATGCGTTATCTCCCACGTTTTCTCCCTTGGCGGCTCGTGATCGTCGGCCGTATTTCTTGACACTGTCGTTTTTGAAAGTGTACCGTACGGTACGTTACAGTGTACTGTACGTTACAGTAGGACGCTGCTAGGATGCAATCGAAAAATTTTGCGACTTTGCCCCGGGCAGGAAATCTGATGTCGATTGAAGACGCTAAGCCGTCGGCGCGGAAACGGGCGCGCGCTGGCGCGCGTGGGCCGAGCCGGGTCGAGACCGCCGAGCAGCGTCGCGAACGCATCGTCCGCCTGGCAGCGCCGCTGTTCCTGAAGAAGGGATACGACAACGTCTCGATCGACGAGATCATCGGCGTGGTCGGCGGCTCGAAGGCCACGATCTATGCCTGGTTCGGCGGCAAGGAGGGCCTGTTCGAGGCGGTGGTCCGGCAGAAATGCTCGGACGTCGTCGTGGCGATTCATGTCGATGCGTCCGGCAGCCTGGAAGCGCAGCTGACCGAGATCGGCCACTCGTTCCTCGCGATGGTGCTGTCGCCGCCGATTCTCGAATTTCACCGGCTCATGGTGTCGATCGGCCGGACATTCCCCGAGATCGGACGGCTTTTCTTCGAGACCGGCCCGGTGTCCGCCTATGGCATCGTGGCGACATGGATCGCGAAGCAGCAAAAAGACGGACGCCTCGTCGAGGAGGATCCGTATCGGCTGGCCGTCCTGTTTCTCGACATGCTGATCGGCGAGCACCAGCTGGGCTGGCTGACCGGGATGCCCCGCGCCGCCAGACGCGACAAGATCGACGAGACCGTGCGGATCGCGGTCAAGGTCTTCCTGCGGGGCTGCGCGGCGCCGGCCGAACCCCGGCAGTCGAAATAGCGCATTCTTCGAAACCAAGAAATCGAAACCAAAGGGAGCAATCGACATGATCGGAGTGAGGAAGATATCGCACGCGACCTACGAGACGCCCGATCTCGAAAAGCAGGCCGACTATTATACGAATATCCTCGGGCTCACGCTGATCGCGAAGGAGCGCGACGCGATCTATCTCGCCAACACGAGCGAGCATCATTCCGTGATTCTGCGACCGGGCTCACATCCCAAGTGCACGCAAATCGGATTCCAGCTCGGGCCGGACGACGATCTCGGCGCGTTCGAGAAGCAGACCGCCGCGCATGGGCTGCGAACCTCGCGCAAGAAGGATGCCGAACCCACGATCTCCGACATGGTCACATTCGAGGATCCGAAGGGCACCGTCATGGAGGTGTTCAAGCGGCCGGAGCCGCAGAGCCAGGGGTTCCGCAGCGCCGGCATCGTTCCGCACAAGCTGGGGCACGTCGCCTTCCACGTGACCGACGTCAAGGCCGTCACCCGCTTCTACTGCGACGTCCTGGGCTTCCGGGTGTCCGACTGGATGGGCGACTACTTCTCGTTCCTGCGGTGCGGCGTGGACCATCACACGATCAACCTGGTCGAGACCGGCTCGAACAAGCACTTTCACACGGCGTTCGAGTTGCGCGACTGGGCGCACATGCAGAGCGCCTGCGATCTCCTGAGCAGGAACGGCTACAAGATTCTCTGGGGCCCCGGACGGCACGGCATCGGCCACAATCTCTTCACTTACCATCGCAGCCCGAACGGGCTGATCACGGAGCTGTTCGCCGAGCTCGACCAGATGAAGGACGAAGCGCTCGGCTACTTCGACCCGAAACCTTGGCATCGCGACTATCCGCAACGTCCGAAGACCTGGCCGAAAACTCCGGACGCCGCGAACCTGTGGGGCCCGATGCCGCCGGACGAGATGATGCAATAGCGCCGAGCAGTTGCCGCGCGATGGAGTTTGGACTCTACACCTTCGGAGAACGGACGCCGCATTGGGCTGATGGGGTCTCCATCAGCGCCGAGCAACGCCTGCGGGACATCCTGGCCGCAGCCACGCTCGCCGACCAGGCCGGCTTCGATGTGTTCGCCGTCGGCGAGCATCACCGGCTCGATTTCGCGATCGCCGCGACGCCGGTCGTGCTGGCCGCGATCGCGCAAGTGACGGCGAAGGTTCGACTGGCCAGCGCGGTGACGATCCTGAGCACCGCCGACCCAGTAAGGGTGTTCGAGGATTTCGCCACGGTCGACCTGCTCTCGGGCGGGCGCGCCGAGGTGATTGCCGGTCGCGGCGTGTTCACGGAGTCGTTTCCCTTGTTCGGCCACGACCTGGCGGATCAGGATGAGCTGTTTGCGGAAAAGCTCGACCTCCTCTTGCAGCTCAATGCCGCCGAGCGGGTCACCTGGCAGGGTCGCTTCCGTCCGGCGCTGCACGATGCGCCGATCCCGCCGCGGCCGGTGCAGCGTCGATTGCCGATTTGGGTCGGAACCGGCGGGACTGCGAGCAGCGTGGTCAGGGCGGGCACGCTCGGATTGCCGCTGGCGCTTGCGAATATCGGGCTGCCGCCGGCGCAACTGGCCCCGCTGGTCGATCTCTACCGGCGCACCGGAAGCGAGGCGGGACATCGCGCGGGCGACCTCAAGGTCGCTGTCGCCAGCCACCTGCACGTCCAGAAGAGCTCGCAGGACGCGATGGACACCTTCTTTCCGCACTACGCCGGCTATTTCCGCAATCACACGCCCGACCAATATCGTGTGCGGGAGATTTCCCGCAGCGCCTATGAGCAGTTGGCGAGCCGCGACGGCCCGCTGTTCGTGGGGAGCCCGCAGCAGATCGTGGACAAGATTCTCTACGAATACGAGCTGTTCGGGCACCAGCGCTTCCTGGCCCAGATCGACATCGGCGGCCTGCCTTTCGCCAATGTCGCCAAAGTCATCGAGCTGCTTGCGACGGACGTCGTGCCGGTCGTGCGGCGTGAGATCGCCGCGGATTGACGGGTACGCGCTGGTCGTTCCAATTCCGAAGACGCCGGGAACGTTGCACCTTTGATCCCGTGCCTTCGGCGAGCGTAGATTGTTGGAACCGAAGCGCCCTCAGGCGGTATGGAAGGGTGGATTTCGGGCCCGCGTGATCCCTCCCATCGGCTGCAAAAATTTTCAGGTCGGCTGTCGGGCCGCGGTCGTCCCGATCGTCCTACTGGTAGAGCCAATCGAAAAGGAGCCTTCCCCATGTCCAAGATGATCTTCGTGAATCTGCCCGTCAGCGACCTGGCGCGTGCCACCGCCTTCTATGAGGCCGTGGGCGCCAAGAAGAACGAGCAATTCTGCGACGGGACGGCGTCGTGCATGGTCTTTTCCGAAACCATCTACGCGATGCTGCTGACTCACGAGAAGTTCCGCCAGTTTACGCCCAAGAAGATCGCCGATGCGAAGACGACCACTGAGGTGCTGATCTGCCTCTCCGCCGACAACCGTGAAGGCGTGGACGAGATGGTGGGCAAGGCCAAGGCCGCGGGCGGGATCGTCGATCCCTGCCTGAAGCAGGACTACGGCTTCATGTACGGCCGCAGCTTCGAGGATCCGGACGGCCACATCTGGGAAGTGATGTGGATGGACGTCGCGGCCGCGACCGCGGCGCAGTCCGAGGCCGGGGCGGCCTGATCCCTGTCGCGCTGGACCGTCCTTACAACCCACTACGAAAAAGGATTCACCAATGTCGAAGATATCACCGTGCCTGTGGTTCGACGGCGAGGCCGAGGAAGCCGCGAAGTTCTATGTCTCGCTGCTGCCCAATTCGCGGATCGACCGCGTGCAGAAGAACGTCATGGACAGCCCCGCCGGAAAGGCCGGCACCGTGCTGGTGGTCGAGTTCACGCTCGGCGGCCAGACCTTCATGGCGCTCAACGGCGGCCGGCGCTTCGAATACACCCATGCCATTTCGCTCAAGATCGACTGTGCCGATCAGGCGGAGGTTGACCGGCTGTGGGATGCGATGTCGGACGGCGGCAAGGTCGACCAGTGCGGTTGGCTCAAGGACCGCTACGGCGTCTCTTGGCAGATCGTGCCCACCGTGCTGGCTAAGCTGATCGGCGATCCCGACCCGGCCAAGGCTCAGCGGGTGATGCAGGCGATGTTGGGGATGGTCAAGCTCGACATCGCCGGTCTCGAGCGAGCCTATAAGAGCGCGGCCTGATGCGCGATGCCCGGTGAGCGGATAACCCGGTGATCTGGAGCTGCGCGTGCGTGCTGCAACAGATTACCGGGACCATCTCGCCCACGGTTCCGTCGGCAGGGTTCGCCGGTCGCGGTTCCATGCCAGGCATGGTGCGCCGCGGGAACCAAAAGCTCGTTCGTCCGTTTCCCGACCGTTGCAAGGGGAGTGGGCTATGACCAGACAGGACATATACCGGAAGCGTGCGGAGGATTGCCTCGTGACGGCGACGGTCTGCAGGTCGCCCGAGCGGAAGGCACTTCTGACCGCCTTGGCCCAGGCTTGGCACCGTCTGGCCCAACCGCATGAACCGGTCGGGCAGGCCAGCACTCGGCACGAGCAAGAGGCGGCGGGCGCGGGCAGGAACTGACGCCCTTCAGAGGTGCCGCGTTTCGGCCGGCGCCCCCCACCAATTGTCGTTGCGGCCGTCCATGTAGCGCACGGGCGCCTCCACGAGCTCCTTGGGATCGGCGTCGTCGAGTGTCGCGAGGCTGACGGAGTAATAGGCCCCGCCGATTTCCTCGATGTAGCCATGGCCGAAGCTGGCAACGCCGCAGGTCTTGCAGAACCGGTGATGCCCCTGCATGGAACCGAATTGATAGTCGGCCAGGTCGGCTTCGCCGGCGAGCAGCCGAAAATCCTCGGGCTTGATGAGGGCACCCCAATAGCGCCGCTTGCCGCAGATCGAGCAATTGCACCGCCCAGTCCCGGCGTCGAGATCGATATCGGCCTCGAAGCGGACGCGACCGCAATGGCAACTGCCGTGATAAGTCTTTTTCATGTGATGCCTTTCGACGTCAGCGGAGCCTGGACATGGCCAGACGGACCGTCAAGGTGAACGACAGGATGCAGAAGGGCTACCGCTACGAGCTGACCGCGCCGGTCGGCAGAAATTTCGATCCCGAGTTCCGGCCGGAGCTTACGCCGAAACAGATGCTGCGGCTCGGCGTCTTCTGCGGCAAGTATTTGACCGATACGAGGAAGGAATTTCCCGCGAGCTGGTTCGCCGGCGCCAAGCTTGCCGACGGATGCCGCGATTGCGCGCTGAACTTCTTCGGCGTCAACGCCAGCCAGCCGCTGTCGGAATGGCGGCGGAAGGGATGGATTCATCCCGACGATCCGCGCGGCTGGTTTCAATGGTATTGCCGCTACTACATGGGCCGCCGGCTCGACGGCGAGGATCGGCGGCAGATCGGGCGCTGGAAGGCGATGCGCCGGCACATTCGGCAGATCCAGCGTCATTGCGAGCCCGGCGATCTGTTGTCCCGCAAGCGCCAGCGGCAAGCGCTGCTGCACTGGGCCTACGACAGTCGCAAGATCTAAAGATCCAGCGTGCGTTGCGCGTAGGCCGCGTCCCAGACCTTGTCGCGATCCTCGTCGAAGATCAGCTTCGATTCCCCCGGCGCGACGACCCAGTCGCGCCGGGCGAGCTCGCCCTCGAGCTGGCCCGGGGCCCAGCCCGCATAGCCGAACGCGATCAGGCTCTTCTGCGGACCTTTGTCGGTGCCGATGTCGCGCAATATTTCCCGGCTCGAGGTCATGGCCACGCGGGCGTTGACGTCGACGGTGGTCGACCGCTGATAGTCGGTGCTGTGAACGACGAAGCCGATGTCGGGTTGCACCGGGCCGCCGGCGAAGATGCGGACTTGGCTCGTGACTTGGCCGGTGGCGGCTGTGTCCTTCTCGCCCAGCATCTCGAGCAGTGCCGCGAGCGGACGCTCCCCGACCGGCCGATTGACGACGATGCCGAGCGCGCCGTGCTTGTCGTGCCGGACCATCAATATGACGGTGCGGGCGAAGCGCGGGTCACCCATCGTGGGGGAGGCGACCAGAAGCTGGCCGGTGAGCGAAGCGGTTGGCGGCGCCTGCGCCGCCGCCTCCGGTGCGTCGCCGAGCCAGAGCGCCGTCAGTCCGAGGATTGCCCCGAGAACAGCAATCGGATGTCTTCGCCAAGCCGAGCCCATGAGCCGCGTCCCTCATCGAGCGCGCGCTCCGTAGAAATCATACTGCCTGCCACAAGACAAGGCTTGCCTGGGTGGCAGACATTGGTTTTCAGGCATCGCACATAAGTCTCGACGCCCTTCTCGCTCGACCAGTGCAGCTGTGGCCCGGCCAATCGCAAGCCGATATCGGCGCTCCACGACCGTCCCGACGCGGAGCAGACCGCACGAATGCGCCAGCTGTTCTCGGTCTCCTGCTTGAACGAGCGAAAGTCGCATTTTCCGCTGGCGGTTTCTGCGCTGCGCGAGCTAATGACGAGTTGAGCGCCCTCATCGCGCTGCTGGCACTCATCCGCATCGAGCGCCCAGCGTCCGACGAAGGTGCGGTAGGCGTGAACGCCCGGTCCGGAGAGCAGCCGCTCTTTGGTCTCCCGATCCCACTTGTCGTCGTCTTGCAGTCCGTTCATGCGCTTGTAGTCGCGCAGCGCCCTGCGGGAGGCAACGCCCCAGACGCCCTTTTCGTCACCGAAGTAGTATCCGAGCTCGTGCAACCTGCGTTGGATCGAGGTCGCATCGGACTGGTTGAGCGGATTTCGCTCCGCGCCGGACGGCCGCGGGGGTTCCTGTGCCGGCCGCTGCGGCGGCGCGTCCTCCGGATCTTCGGTGCGAAGTATCTCGAGGAGCCTGCCGCTCAGCGCCGTCGCGCTGCGTGGCGCCACCGGTTGCATCGCCGTCACGGGCGCCGGTGTCTTCTCGGCCGGGGACTCCGGTGCCGGAGGCGTCCGCGCGTTGCTCGGCCCCCGGACCAGCGCGGCGCTCGGACCCCAGACCGGTGCGGCGTTCAGACCACGGTCCGGCAAGTCGTCTGCTCGTCGAACCGAAAGGGACTCCGGTGCCGCGGCAGGCTCGGCGGGTTGCCGCTCGCGGGACATGCTGGCGCCGTCGGTAGACCGGCCTGCCGTCGCAGGGGAGGGGTCCACCAACGCAGCGTCCCACGGCGGGGCCGTGGGCCCGCGCGCGGGGGCTGCGGGCGACGGGCTTTGCGGCCACCACATTGTCACGCCGATGAACGCTATCAGCGTGACGGCGGCGAGCGCGATGGCGCGTACCGCAAGCTTGGGAGCCGAGAACGGCTCCTCCTCGGATCCCGTATTCATGAAATGGTCAAACGACACGACATTTCCTCACGCATGACGAAAGCTCCGCGCTCCGATCCGCCACAATGCGTGTGCGAACCCGCGCATATAGAGAAAGATGACTGAGAGCAGCGCCGTCCCGCTCGCGGGCGGAACGAGCACGCGGTTTGAGGTCTCCTCCAGCCTGCAGGCGAGATGGAGCAAATTCGAAGCCGCGCATCGGCCGATCGCGTCCCCTTGTCGTCGTCGTGTCGCCGATGCTCATACGAACCCGATCTGTCATGCATGCGCATGGTCGCGCAGCCTCGGTCGGACGGCGGCGTCGATTCGTGTGCCTGCCTACGTCAACACCTTCAAGGCGATTGCAACGAAGAGCGCCCCCGCAACCCGCCAACGCTTGCATAAGCTGTTTGCCAAATTGTCCATTCTGATGACCGGCAGCGGGCCGCAGTGTGATTGTTCGGCGCGAGCAGGTAACGACGAACGGTCAAGCGGAACGAAACGCGAAGGGCGGAGATCTCTGACCGTCACGCTGCTTCGAAAGCAGATCTGCGCCACGCTCTACGGTCGCTGAAAGCGACATGCTGCCGGCGAGCACGGAGATACCGGTGCCGCGAATGCCAGGCCCTTCAAACCGCTGGTGCGGTCCATGGTCTGCACGCACGAGTTAGGGGGCGCGGTCGGTGTGCGGTTCGCGTGCGGCCGCTGAAGAATCAAGCCTCCGCCATCGCATCGAGACGGAGCATGACGGCTCCGTCGACCAGCTCGACCGGGATGGTCCTGACCTGTCCGTGATCGGCGCCTTGCGCCTCTCCGGTCGCGAGGCTGATCACCCAGTTGTGCAGCGGGCAGGTCACGGACTGTCCGTGCACGATGCCCTGGCTGAGCGGTCCGCCCTTGTGCGGGCACTTGTCGTCGATCGCGAACACCTCGTCCGTCGCGGTGCGGAACACCGCCACGCAGCCGAACGGCGACTTCACCACGCGCGCGCCACGCACCGGGATATCGTCGATCGACCCGACCTTCAGCCAATTGCCGCGGGTCATTCGGCGGCCTCCGCGCGTGTGAAGTCGGTCAGCGGTGCGAACTCGCGGGCGTCCCTGCCGTGGGCGCGCTCGGCCCAGGGATCGATCTGCGCGAATTGTTGCGAATAGACGAAGCGGTCGCGCAGCGCGCGGCGCCGTTCGCCGTCGGCCATGATCTGCTGGCGGATGGTCTCGATGCCGACGCGCTTCGCCCATTTGTAGATGCGCTCGAGATAGCGGCCCTGCTCGCGATAGAGCTGCACCAGGGCGGCGATGGTCTCGACCGTCTCCTCCTCGGTCTCGACATGGCCGAGCACCTCGGTGCCCTTGATGTCGAGGCCGGCGGCACCGGCGAAATGGATGTCGTAGCCCGACTCGACGCAGATCACGCCGACGTCCTTGCAGGTCGCCTCGGCGCAATTGCGCGGGCATCCCGAGACCGCCATCTTGACCTTGGCCGGCGTCCACGACCCCCACATGAACTTCTCGATCTTGACGCCCAGCCCGGTCGAATCCTGCGTGCCGAACCGGCACCACTCGGAGCCGACGCAGGTCTTCACGGTGCGCAGGCCCTTGGCATAGGCGTGTCCCGAGACCATGCCGGCGGCGGTGAGGTCGGCCCAGACCGCGGGAAGGTCCTCCTTCCTCACGCCGAGCATGTCGATGCGCTGGCCGCCGGTCACCTTCACCGTCGGGATGGCGAATTTCTCCACCACGTCGGCGATCGCGCGCAGCTCCTTGGCGGTGGTGAGGCCGCCGAACATGCGCGGCACCACCGAATAGGTGCCGTCCTTCTGGATGTTGGCGTGGGCGCGCTCGTTGATGAAGCGCGACTGGCTGTCGTCGCGATATTCGCCGGGCCAGCTCGCAAGCAGGTAGTAGTTCAGCGCGGGCCGGCACTTGGCGCAGCCGCATGACGTCTTCCACTCGAGCGACTGCATCAGCTCCGGGATCGACTTGATCTCCTTGGCGACGATCAACCGGCGCACATCGTCGTGGCCGAGGTCGGTGCACGGGCACATCGGCTGCACCGCGGCCGGATTGTAGGCGTCGCCGAGCTGCGCCTTGAGCAACTGCTCGACCAGCCCGGTGCAGGAGCCGCAGGAGGCCGACGCCTTGGTGTGCGAGCGCACGTCGTCGAGCGACTTGAGGCCGAGCCCCGCGATCGCGCCGGTGATCTTGCCCTTGCACACGCCGTTGCAGCCGCAGATCTCGGCGTCGTCGGGCAGGGCGGCGATGGCCGCCGAGGGGTCGAGCGGAATGCCGCCCTGGTAGCTCTGGCCGAAGATCAGCGTCTCGCGCATCTCGGCGACGTCAGTGCCACGCTTGAGGAGATCGAGGAACCACGCGCCGTCGCCGGTGTCACCGTACATGACGACGCCGATGAGGCGGTTGTCCTTCAGCACGACCCGCCGGTAGAGGCCGCGCGAGGCGTCGCGCAGCACGATCTCCTCGCGGTCTTTTGCTTCCGCGAAATCGCCGGCGGAGAAGAGCTTGATGCCGGTGACCTTGAGCTTGGTGGCCGTGACGCTCGGCGTGAAGCGCGCGTCCGCAGCGCCCGCGAGCTGCGCCGCCACCACGTTCGCCATCTCGTAGAGCGGTGCCACGAGTCCGTAGCACTGGCCGTGGGCCTCGGCGCACTCGCCGAGCGCGAAGATGTCGGGGTCGCTGGTGCGCATCCCTTCGTCGACCACGATGCCGCGGTTGACGGTCAGCCCGGCGTCCTTGGCGAGGCCGCCATTGGCGCGGATGCCGACCGCCATGATGACGAGCTCGGCCGGGATTGTGGTGCCGTCGTCGAGCAGCACCGCCTCGACCTTCTTGTTGCCGAGGATGGCCTTGGTGTTCGCCTTCGTGATGACGCGGATGCCGCGCGCCTCGACCGCCTTCTGCAGCAGATGGCCCGCCGCCGGATCGAGCTGGCGCTCCATCAGCGTCGGCATCAGGTGCACGACGGTGACGTCCATGCCCCGTTCCTTGAGCCCGGCCGCCGCCTCGAGCCCGAGCAACCCGCCGCCGATCACGACGGCGTTGCCGCGCGACTTGGCCGCGAGCAGCATCGCCTCGACGTCGTCGAGGTCGCGATAAGTGATGACGCCGGCGAGATTGCTGCCGGGCACGGGGATTATGATGGGCAGCGACCCGGTCGCGATGATGAGCTTGTCGTAGGGTTCCACGATGTCGCCGGCGGCCGTCACCGTGCGGGCGACGCGGTCGATCTTGGTGACCTTGCAGCCTTTGTAGAGCGTGACGCCGTGCTCGACGTACCAGCGGTCGCCGTGGATGATGATCTGCTCGAACGACTTCTCGCCCGACAGCACGGGCGACAGCATGATGCGGTCGTAGTTGACCCGCGGCTCGGCGTTGAAGATCGTCACGTCGTAGGCGTCGGGTGCCTCCTCGAACAGCCGGTCGAGCGCCCGGCCGGGCGCCATACCGTTGCCGACGACGACCAGTTTTTGACGCATGCGTCACGCGGGTAGAGCACCCCGCTCCTTTGCCAAAAGGTTTCGGTTGCTGAGGCTGATCGCCGGCGGCATCAAGCGGGTGGGACGCCCCCGTTACGCGTCGTCATCGTTGACGATCGACACCCAAAACGTCCGTCAACTCATCCGCTGGCGGATCGAGGTGATGGAGCGTCCGGGCAGCCGGCACCCTGCGTTGGGCCGGCATGAGCTAAGCAATCGGCATGCCATGCCCGCCGTGCTACGAATGGGCGGCTTAACCATTGAAAAAGCTGACGTTTTCCAGACGCGACGAGTCGGGTCAGGCCCGGCCAAATTTCCGCGCGTGACCACAAATTGAGCAGCTTGCCCCCTGATGTTGCACTGCAACGTAGGCAGCCAAACTCAATCGACGGCGACTTTGGCAAGCGCGGCGAGCGTCTCGGCCTCGCGCTCGACCGCGGCTTCGACCAGCTTGCGCGTCCGTTCCGGCAGCGGCAGCGCCAATGCCGCCGCGTGTCCGCGTGGCGACATCTTGCGCAACGTCTTGGCGATGATGTCGACGACCTTCGCCTCGTCGTAGTCGCTGTGCTTGGAATCGAAGTCCTCGAAATAATGCTCGAGAAAAACTACGGCGACCACGTTCTCGAGCGCCTGGGATTCCTTGTCCTTCTTGAGCTGCTCCTTGCGGATCAGCATCGCCACCCGGCCGATCTCGTCCTCGCCATAGCCGTGCCGCGACATGATCGCGCGCACGAGCTCGGCGTGATGCTCGCGGCAGGTCTTGCGCCAGTCGTTGTAGCCGTGGCGCCCCTCAGGAAAAGACCCGCGCGGGATGTCCCAGCGGCGGATGTGCTGGGCGCGCGCGGCGATGCGTAGCAGCTCCGAGGCCTCCGGATAGATTTGCAGCAGCCGCTCGCTCATCCGCTCGGCATAGACCAGCTCGAACGGACGCGAGACGCCGCCCGCGGCGACCGTCCGCGGATCGGTGGCGTTGGCGGCGTCGATGTCCGCGATCACGGCGTCGAAGCGTTGCGTCGGTTGAAGCATCGTCATGGGTCAGGCTTCAAAGTCAAAAGTCGAGCTCGAGGTCCCGCGACACGCGTCCCGCTCTTGCAAACAGGTTCTGCGCGAAGTCGTCCTCCAAAGCGACGCGGGCGAGTGCGTATTCGAGCAACTCGGTGTCCGACTTGATGGCGGATCGTGCCTTGGCAGCATTGATCAACCGTTGGTGAATCCGCCCCGCAATGCGGCAGTACTTGCCTTCGAGTAGTCCGGCGCCTTTCGCTGCTTCGAGAACGGAAGTCCGGCCGGGACTCAACTCCGGCAAGTCCTGTGTCCGTACAGTATGTCCTGCTGAAGGCACCACAATTTTCTCCGATGTTGATTGTCGCACAACACAGACAAATCGTACATCAAGGTTGGCCTCGAGCCCTTCGCCGGCAGGTTCGGTATGCCACGATCAACGGATCTCGACGTCTTCCCAGAAGCCGATCCAGTGATCCACCTGCTTCATCGCGGGGCGCGGCGCCTCGTAGGACCAGGCTGCACGTGCGCTGCGCGCGGTATCACCCGAGACGTCGTAGAACTGGACCCCGTGCGGGCACTCCAGATCCTTCGCCGTCTTCGGCGTCACCTGCAGCAGGTCCATGCGGACCGCTTCGCGTGGAAAGTATCGATAGCCGCCGACTTCGAGAGTTCTGGTCGCTTTCCGCGATCACCTGGCCGCGCCAAATTGCCTGCATGGCACTATCCTCAATCGGGCTCGCACACCTTATCGCGCCCCATATAGTCATGCCATCGGCTTGATCCAACCCGAGGCGCGCGTCGCCGCCAGCGTGCGCTCGACGATCGCCGGGGCGAGACCGACATAGGTGGTGGGATCGAGCAGCGCTGTCAGCTCCTCGGTGCCGAGCGCCTGCTTGACCCGCGCATTGCCCATCAGCGCCTGCTCGAAGGTGATGCCCTGCGCGAAGCCTCGCATCGAGGCGTCGTAGACCACCTCGTGCGCGGTCTGCTTGCCGAGCTTGTCGGCGAGCGCGAACATCACCCGTTCCGACAGCAGGAAGCCGCCAAGCGCGTCGAGATTGCGGCGCATCCTGCCGGCATCCACCTCGAGGCCCGCCAGCACGTCCTTCATCTGCGCCAGGATCGCGCCGGTCATCAGGCACGCCTCCGGCAGTGCCTTCCATTCGAACCGCCACGCCGAGGCGTCGCGCTCGTGCTCCTGTATCAGCGCCTCGTGCATCAGGGCGACGGTGTAGCGCAGCGTCCGGCCGACCGCGACGATGCCTTCGCAGGTCGACGGGTTGCGCTTGTGCGGCATGGTCGAGGAGCCGACCTTGCCCTCGTTGAACGGCTCGCCGAGCTCGCCGAGCTCGGTATGCGCGAGCGTGACGATCTCGTTCGCGATCTTGGCGAGGCTGCCGCCGACGAGCCCGAGCACGCCGACGTATTCCACCAGGCGGTCGCGCGCCGGCTGCCAGGAGATGTCGGCGACGCCGAGCCCGAGCCTCGTCATCACGCGCCGGTCGAGCTCGAAGGCCTGATCGCCGAACGAGGCCTGCGTGCCGACCGCGCCGACCAGGCTGCCGACGAACACGCGCTCTTCCAGCTGCGTCAGGCGCTGATGGTTGCGTCCGGTCTCGGCGAGCCAGATCGCGCATTTGTGGCCGAAGGTGATCGGCAGCGCCTGCACCGCGTGGGTGCGGCCCGCCATCGGCGTGTCCTTGTACGTCTCGGCGAGCCCGTAGAGCTCGCGACCGATGGCTTGCAGGTCGCGCACGAACACCGCGTGCGCCTCCTTGATCTGCAGCATGACGCCGGTGTCGAGCACGTCCTGCGTGGTGGGGCCGAAATGCAGGTATTCGCCGTGATCGCCGGCGCAGATCGCCTGCAAGGCGCGCAGCGCCGGTACCAGCGGGTGCTTGGTGCGGCGGATCTCCGCGGCGACAGCTTCGAGATCGACCAGGCCGACCTTGGCCTTGCCGGCGATCTCGTCCGCCGCGGCCTGTGGAATGATACCGAGCTCGGCTTGCGACAATGCAAGCGCCGCCTCGTAGTCATACCATTTCTGCACACGACTCTCGTCGTTGAAGATCGCGCGCAGTTCGTCGGTGCCCCACATGTGCTTGAGCAGGGTCGAGTCGAAAACGCCGGATGGCATGTGAGCCTCCTCGAAAGTACCGACTGGTCCGCTGATTTTGACTCTTAGCGCGCGCGACGATCGATTGCGAACGCGACTTTCACTACGCGCGCACCGTCATCTGTGAGATTTTTGCAACGTTCTGAAAAAAAATTTGAACCGGCCACATTGCCGCACGAGTTTTCTGTTTTGCTGTCGCCAACAAGCAACATACGGGGGCGTTGCATGAGCATCGAGACGGTGCTGTTGATCGTCATCCTTGCATTCGTAGCTGGTCATCTGCTGAACAGACTTGATATGGGAAAGCCCCGTGCGCGTCGCCCAGATTCGTCGCGCAGCGGTATGTGGGGAGAACGCCACTGAGCACATGCGTGGAGCGCGGGGACGCTCCATGGCGCGTCCTTAAGGGCGTTACAGCATCAGCCCGCGAAGACATAAGGGCGGAGACGCCCGTCTTCGCGGGCTGATGCCGTCTCCGCCCTTATGTCTTCAACGGGCTATGGACGCGCGAGAACGCGCTTATGGCACGCTGCTACCTCGGTGGGCCGAAGAATCGCGCCGGAGCACCTTGACCACTGAGCGTACCGGCGGCGGAAGATTCGGGCGCGTCGAGAGCTGCCAGTATCAGGTCTTTCGTCCTATCACCGGAATTCGGGCCGTCGACGGCAATCAAGCCACGATCGAGCGCCGCCTTCACCGGCAGGCGTCCATCCAGCACGGCGGCAAGGCCGGCCTCGCTGGTGAAGATGACCACGTCGCCGTCACGGGCGCCGGGCGTGTGCACGGCGATGTCGATACCGCGAGGCCCGGGCTCGAACCTCGCCCACAGATTTGACTCGATGAACAGCAATGAGATCGGTGCCGTCGGCTGCTTGGCGGATGCCGCCGACAGAAGACGATGGAGACTGTTCATGCGTCCGACCGCCCGCCAGTAGCCGGAAGATCCCGGCGCAATCGGCTGGAACGCCGCCCGGTCGAGCACACCCTGCTCCACGGCATCGACGATCGCGAAATAGACCACGCTCGCCTGCGGATGCACCGCCACGAAATTGCCGTCGAACAGGCCGGCCGCGCCGCTGTCGAACGCGCATGCCGCGGCCGGTGGCGCCGGCGATCCGCAAAGCGGAACGAGCAGGGCCGTCATGACGATCGCGGAACGAAGGTGCGGCGACATCGGGGCTTCCATGGGCCTTGAAATCTACAGGATTGTCCGCACACGAAAAAGCCCGCGGTAATCGCCTTGATGGAGGGAGCCATAGTGCGTCGCATATTTCGTTCAGCACTGATCGTGCTGGCGGTGTGGACCGCCTTCGTCTTCGTCAACAACACCAACCTGTTCGCCACTCGGGCGCCGGGCCAGCCGGTGTTGCTCGCGCATCGCGGGATTGCGCAGCGTTTCGATACGACGGATCTGCGCGGGGATACCTGCACGGCCGCGCGCATGCTCGCGCCGAAGCATGAATTCCTGGAGAACACGATTGCGTCGATGCGCGCCGCGTTCGAGGCCGGCGCCGGTGTCGTCGAGCTCGACGTGCATCCGACCACCGACGGCCAGTTTGCGGTGTTCCATGATTGGACGCTCGACTGCCGGACCGACGGCAAGGGCGTCACCCGCCAGCACGCGATGGCCGAGTTGCGAACGCTCGACATCGGCTACGGCTACACCGCCGACGGCGGGCGGACTTTTCCGTTCCGCGGCAAGGGCAGGGGCCTCATGCCGTCGCTCGACGAAGTGCTGAGCACGTTTCCCGACCGGGAATTCCTGATCAACGTGAAGAGCAACGATCCGCGCGAGGGCGTTCTGCTGGCCGTGCGCCTGGCCAAGCTACCGCCCGCGCAGCGCAGCCGCCTGATGGCCTATGGCGGCGACGAGCCGATCGCCGCGCTGCACGATCGGCTACCCGAGCTTCGCACCCTGTCGCGCGAGTCGATCAAGCGCTGCCTCTTGAGCTATATCGGCTACGGCTGGAGCGGTCATGTGCCCTCGGCCTGCGGCAACGCGCTTGTGCTGGTGCCGATCAACGTGGCGCCGTGGCTGTGGGGCTGGCCCAATCGTTTTCTCGATCGCATGGAGGGCGCGGGCAGCCGCGTCTTCGTGCAGGGGGACTATCATGGCGGCTGGTCGAGCGGCATCGACACCGCACAAGACCTCGCGCGCCTTCCGGCCGGCTATTCGGGGGGCATCTTGACTGACGAGATCGACGTGATCGCGCGCGCCGTGAAGCCGGAGCAGCGGGGACGATAGATTTCGCCTACTGCGGCTCGAGCTTGGCGATGCGGATGTAGTCTCCCCAGGCCGCGATGTCCCGCACCAACCGAGCCTGGGCTTCCTCCGGCGTGGCAATCCAGGGATCGCCGCCATAATTCTTCAGGAACGTCTGCGTCTCCTCGGCTGCCACGACCGTGCTGAACCATTTGTTCAGCTGATCGACGATCGGCTTCGGTGTCGCGCTCGGCACCATGGCCGCGAACCAGCCGACGAGGTCCATGGCCACGCCGGCTTCGGTCATGGTCGGCAGCTCCGGGTTCGACTTCAGCCGCTCCGCCGAAGCGACCGCGAGCACGCGCAGCCTGCCTTCGCGATGCTGGCTCAGTGCAAACACCGGGTCCTGCAGCGCGTAGTCCACTTTGCCGCTCGTCATGTCGTTGAGCGCGTCCGCGGCCATCCTGTAATGGACCTGCACCGCCTCGAGGCCCGCCTTCTCCTTGTAGATTGCACCCATGACGATGCCGGAATTGGCCGACACCGCGTAGGTCGCCTTGTCGCCCTTGTCCTTCAGGTAGGCCGTCAGCTCCGGCACGGTTTTCCACGGCCGCTTGGCGTCGACCGCCAGCATGAACGCCTGCCTGTTGATGGTGGCCGCCACTTGAATGGCCTTGGCCGCATCGAACGGCGGCTTCTTGATGAGGTGCATGTTGCCCGCGACGGTGTTGCCGGCGTGGATGAAGATCGTGTGGCCGTCGGGCTTCGACCGCACCATGGCCTCGGCGGCAATGTTGCCGCCGGCGCCGGGCTTGTTGTCCACGATGATGGTGCGCCTGACGAGCGGGCGCATCTTGTCGGCGAAGTAGCGCACGATCACGTCAGCGCCGCTCCCGGCGGGAAAGGCGCAGAGGAAGCGCAAATCCTGGTTGGGATAGTCCTGAGCGCGGGCCTCGACCGGCGTGAGCGCGAGTGCCGAGGCCGCCAGCAGCCCCGCCGCCGAACGCAATGTCGCGTTGTGTGTCATGCTCCACCCTTGATGTTGCTCCGCCGTAGGGTGGGCAAAGGCGCGCACTTGCGCGCCGTGCCCACGCGTGGAAGGGAGTGACGAGGGCAGATCCAGACGCGTGGGCACGGCGCGCCACGAACGATGTTTCCGCGCAGCGACGCCACGGCATGCGCGCCTTTGCCCACCCTACAGCATCACTTCATTCACTGCGGCTCGATCTTGGCCAGCTTCACGAAGCCTTCCCAGTCCTTGATTCCTTGCCGGAACAGCGCCTGGCCCTCGTCGGGCGTGGTGATGAACGGGTCGCCGCCGAAGCTGTTGAGGAATTTCTTGGTCTCCTCGGTGGCGAGCACCTCGTTGAACCACTTGTTGATCTTGTCGACGATCGGCCGTGGCGTCGCGGACGGCACCATGACGGCGAACCAGGTGAGCAGCTCCACGCCGGGAACGCCTGCTTCGGTCATGGTCGGCAGCTCCGGCACCGCCTGCATACGATGCGATGTGCTGACCGCGAGCATCCGCAGCCGTCCCGCCCGTGCCTGGCTCAACGCGAACACCGGATCCACCGTTCCGTAGTCGATCGTGCCGCTGGCAAAGTCATTCAAGGCGTCATTGGCGGTCCGGTAGGGCACCTCGACGGCTTGGATGCCGGTCGCGCGCCTGTACAGCTCGCCCATCACCTTGCCGCTGGTGTTGGACTGGGCGTAGCTCGCCTTGTCGCCTTTCTTCTTCATGGCTTCGGTCAGCTCCGCCAGCGTCTGGTATGGACTGTTGGCGGCAACCACCACCATGAACGGCTGCTTGTTGATGCCGGCCGCGATCTGCAGGTCCTTCCCCGCGTCGATCGGCGGCGTCTTGAACAGGTGCATGTTGGCGGCGATGGCGCTGGCGGCGTGGACGTAGATGGTATGGCCGTCGGGCTTCGAGCGCGCGGTATACACCGCCGCGATGTTGCCGGCCGCGCCCACCTTGTTCTCGACGATGATGGTCCGGTTGGCGACCTGCCGCACCTTCTCGCCGAAATATCGCACCAGCACGTCGGCGCCGCTGCCGGCCGGGAAGCCGCAGATGAAGCGGATGTCCTGGCTCGGATAGTCCTGCGCCTGCGCCGCTGCCGGCACCAGGGCCATGGCCGCGAAAGCGATTGCCGACGCGATATTGCGCAGGGGCAGTTGAAGAAGATGCATCATCGGATTTCCTCCAAGCAAGTTAGCGAATAGCGAATAGCGAATACAGCAGTGAGTGGCGATAGCAACGCTCATCTATTCGCTACTCACTACTCGCTATTCGCTCCTCTATTGCGGCGTGATCTTCGCAATGCGCACGTAGTTGCCCCAGTCGTTGATCGACTTGAGGAACAGCTCGTGCGCGGTTTCCGGCGTATTGATGAAGGGGTCGCCGCCGAAGCTGTTCAGGAACTTCTTCGTCTCTTCCGTCTTCACGATCTCGCCGAACCACTGGTTGACCTTGTCGACGACCGGCTTGGGCGTGCCGGCCGGCACCATGGCGGCCCACCAGCCCGTCAAGTCCATGGGAACGCCGGATTCCGCCATCGTCGGCGCTTCCGGGTTGGCGTCGAGCCGCTTGCCCGTGCTTACGGCCAGGATGCGCAATCGGCCTTCGCGCTGTTGCGCCAGCGAGAACACCGGATCGTGCATGCCGTAGTCGACCTTGCCGCTGAGCATTTCATTGATCGAGTCCGGCGCGGTCTTGTAGTTCACCTCGATGGCCTTGATTCCGGTCGCGTCCTTGTAGATCTCGCCCATGATCGTGCCGGTCGGCGCCGCGGTCGCGTAGGTGGCCTTGTCGCCCTTCTGCTTCATCGCGGCGGTGAGCTCGGCGACGCTCTTGTAGGGGCTCTTGGCATCGACGACCAGCATGAAGGGCTGGCGGTTGATCGACGCCGCGATCTGGATCGCCTTGGCGGCCTCGACCGGCGGCTTCTTGAAGAGATGCTGATTGGCGGCCACCGCCGTAGCGGCATGAACGTAGATGGTGTAGCCGTCGGGCTTCGCGCGCGCGACGTATTCCGTCGCGATATTGCCGCCGGCGCCCGACTTGTTCTCCACGATCACGGTGCGGCCGCTGATCGGACGCAGCTTCTCGCCGAAGTAGCGCACCAGCACGTCGGCGCCGCTTCCGGGCGGAAAGGCGCAGATGAGCCGGATGTCCTGGCTCGGAAAAGCCTGGGCGAGAGCGCTCTCCGGCATTGCGCCCACAGCCGCGGCGAGCGTCGCCGCAAGGCTCAGCGCGAACAGGCGTGATGTCGATTTCAGGCTCATATGCTTCCTCCTTGTCGATTTGCGATCGCCGGCTTTTTTTCGAGAACATTCGGCGATCGGTTTTATTCCTGGAACGCCTCCGCGCGGGTCTTGCGGAACTGCGGCAGCACGATCAACGCGATGATCGCCGCGGTGATCGCGAGTAGGATGGCCGAGATCGGCCGCTCGAAGAACACCATCGGGTCGCCGCGCGAGATCACCAGCGAGCGCCTGAGGTTCTCCTCCATCAGCGGTCCGAGAATGAAGCCCAGCACCAGCGGGGCAGGCTCGCAGCCGAACCGCAAGAGGATATATCCGAACACGGTGAAGACGGCGCACAGCACAAGCTGGGCGATGTTCGAGTTCGTGCTGTAGATGCCGATGACGCAGAACAACAGGATCGCCGGATAGAGCAGGCGATAGGGGACCGAGAGCAGGCGAACCCAGATTCCGATCAGCGGCAGGTTGATCACCAGCAGCATCAGATTGCCGATCCACATGCTGGCGACCATGCCCCAGAACAGGTCGGGCCGCTTGGTCATCACGGCCGAGCCCGGCTGAATACCCTGGATGATCATCGCGCCCATCATCAGCGCCATGATGGCGTTGGAGGGCAGGCCCAGCGTCAGCAGCGGAATGAACGAGGTCTGCGCGGCCGCGTTGTTGGCGGATTCCGGTCCGGCCACGCCCTCGATGGCGCCCTTGCCGAACCGGCTCGGGTCCTTGGCGACCTTCTTCTCCAGCGTATAGCTGGCGAAGGCGGCGAGCACGGCGCCACCGCCGGGCAGGATGCCGAGCAGCGAACCCAGGAAGGTGCCGCGCAGCACCGCCCGCCAGGAATCGCGGAAGTCCTGCATGCTCGGCCAAAGATCTTTCATCTTCGCGCTGAATTGCGGCCGCGGCAGCGTCTTCTGCTCCAGATTGCGGATGATCTCGACGATGCCGAACATCCCGATCACCAGCGGGAGAAAGTCGATACCGTCCCACAGCTCCGAGACGCCGAACGTATAGCGCGTGAGGCCGCTGTTGACGTCGGTGCCGACCAGGCCGAACAGCAGGCCGACGAGCACCATGCCGGTCGCCTTGATCACGGAGCCGTGCGCGAGGATCACGGCCGTGACGAGCCCGAGCACCATCAGCGAGAAATAGTCGGGAGAGTTGAACTCCTGGGCGACGGCCGCAAGCGGCGGGCCGAATGCCGCGATGAAGATCGTGCCGATGCAGCCGGCGAAAAAGGAACCGAGCGCCGCCACGCCGAGCGCGGCGCCGGCGCGGCCACGCTTGGCCATCTCGTGTCCGTCGAGGCAGGTGACGATCGAGCCGGCCTCGCCGGGAATGTTCACCAGGATCGACGTGGTCGAGCCGCCATATTGCGCGCCGTAATAGATGCCGGCCAGCATGATGAGCGACGACAGCGGCTCGAGACCGAAGGTGATCGGCAGCAGCATGGCGATGGTGGGGATCGGGCCGATGCCGGGCAGCACGCCGATCAGCGTGCCCAGGAGACAGCCGGTCAGGGCGAAGCCGAGATTCTTCCACGACACCGCCGCGCCGAAGCCGGTCGCCAAGTTCTGAAACAGGTCGAATTCCATCCTAGCGGCCCCACCAGGCGGGCAGGGCCTGCCCGAGCACGTAGACGAACACGACGACCGTGAACGCCGCGAGCGCCACGCCGAGCAGGATGGTTTCGCGGAGGTTCACCTCGGGCCGGGCATAGGCGGCGAAGATCGTCAGCAGGATGGCGGTGAGCGCGAGCCCGATGGATTCGATCAGGAACCCGAAGATGAGGATGGCGGCGACGATGAATGAGATGGGGCGAAGCTGAACCCGCTCGACCGGTGGTCCCTCGATCGTTAGGCCCTTGAAGCCGACCACCAGCCCGACCGCGATGATCAGCCCGCTGAGCATGACCGGGAAGTAGCCCGGACCCATGCGCGCCGAGGTGCCGAAGGCGAGCTCCCTGCCGAAATAAAGTCCGGCGATGCCGATCGCCAGGAACACCAGCCCCGCCCCGAGATCCTGGGGGCTTTTCACCCTCAACATTCAGTCTCCTCCACCACCCCTGTGTCCGCTCGCCCGTGCGGAACTTCTAACCGATCCTATCGCCCGAAAGCGCTTCCGGCGAGGGTGCGAGCGCCGCGGAGGGCGAGGGCGGCAAGGGGCGTTGGGATGTGGCCCAACGCGGCGTAGCAAGGGCGAGCTTGTGAGAACCGACAGCCGCAATCCAATTCAACCGAGGGCATGCCGGCCGGAGGATGCCTCATCGAGCGGGAGGCCGGATGGTCGGGGTCGCCCTCAATTCAGAGAGAGTCGTTGCGGCCGACGCCTTTGAAGTTGGGCATTGACATCAAATATTTCAGCCCCGGCTTTCGCAGTTGCCATCGGAACGTCACACAACGTGGCCGTTGTCGCGGTCCGTAAGCGAGCTGATGTTGTTCGTCGATGAAAGCCAGGTCGCTTTCCTCGCGGACATGATGTGGGATCAGGGCGTGCTCGACACCCGGCAGATGGCGGGTCCTTCAAATTCTTCCGGTCCAATGAGCTTGTCTGGTTGAAGATGATGCGCGAATATCTGTTTGGCGAGCGCGATGCCGATACCATCTTACGGCCTGGAACGCGGATCAAGTCCTCGCGCTCAAGGACGTTTGCATCCCAATGTTCGTGGTCGGCGCCGAAGCCGATCACATTGCTCCCTGGCGTTCGGTGTACAAGATTCACCTCTTTACCGACAATGAGCTCACCTTCGTGCTCACCAACGGCGGATACAATGCCGGCATCGTGTCCGAGCCCGGCCATCGCGGGCGGCACTATCATGTCGCGATCCGTCGGCTCGGCGACCGCTACGTCGACGCCGATACCTGGCTGACCCGCGCCGGTCGTTCCGACGGTTCGTGGTGGCCGGCATGGGTGTCGTGGCTCGCGGCCCGCAGCGCGCCGGAGCGGTTCGAGCCGCCGCCGGCGGGGGCACCATTGCAAGGACTTGTGGCGCTGTGTCCGCCGCTTGGCGTGTATGTCCTCCAGCGCTGACATAGCGGCTGCTGCACCTGGGTCCGCGACCGCCGCGCATCCCGAGAGTGTCGCGCGCTACCTCGTCGCCGCGGTTCCCACGGCCCGATCGGACCAGAGCGCCGCAGTCGTGCGCGAACTGTTGGCAGGCCAAAGCTATGACGACGCATCGCACGTCTACGTGGTCGCCGATGACGGTCGGCTTGCCGGCGTCGCGCAGATTGGAGACATTCTCGGAGCTGCCGCATCGACGCCGGTGTCGGCGCTGATGAAGGCCGTCAACCGCCATGTCGTCATGCCCGATACCGACCGCGAAGACGCCGCGAGCCTCGCAATCCGTGCCGGGGTCTCGGCGCTTGCCGTATGCGACCACAATGGACGTTTCCTCGGCGCCGTGCCGGCGGCCGCGCTGATGTCGATTCTGCGCGATGAGCATATGGAAGACTTGCATCACATGGCCGGCATTCTCGTCAGGTCGGAGGCAGCGCAGGCGGCATTGATGGCGCCGCCTCACCGGCGCGCGCTCTACCGTCTGCCCTGGCTGCTCGTGGGGATGGCGGGCAGCGCGCTTGCGACCGCGATGATGGTCCAATTCGAGTCTGCACTCGCGGCCCATATCGCGGTGGCGTTCTTCATTCCGGCGATCGTCTATCTTGCCGACGCGGTCGGCACGCAATCGGAAGCAGTCGCGGTGCGTGGCCTGTCCTTGACGGGTGCCGATCTGGCGCCCCTGCTCGCAGGCGAATTCGGGACGGGCATCCTGATCGGTTCGACACTCGGGATGCTGGCCTTCCCGCTGGTGTGGTTCGCGTTCGGTAACGCAGCGCTGGCCATGACCGTCGCGATCGCGCTTGTTGTCGCCAGTAGCGTTGCAACGACGATCGGTTTCCTGCTGCCTTGGTTGTTTGCGCGGTTCGGCTACGATCCCGCCATGGGTTCCGGGCCGGTGGGCACCGTCGTTCAGGACGTATTGTCGTTACTGATCTATTTCCTTCTCGCGGCCGCGTTCGTATTTTGAGCGCCGGGCTCAAAGGTTGCTCCTGCCGAGCGACGAAGCGCTGATCGATGGCGTGACATTGCGCGCAATACATGCGTACAATTCTCAGCCCCCTTCGCGCGGCAGGCGACTGCGCGACCGCCGGATCCGAAAGGCCGCGGTGAGCGGCGGGCAATTGCGCGACAGCGGGATCGGCCGATCAAAACAACAGCGCGCCGATCAACAGCGCGCCGCGGGTCGAAGCTATGCGGTGGATGGCCTTGCCTCAGTCTCCCGCTCAGACCGGCGCCGTTAGCTGGCGATCATGACGATTGCATGAAATTGGTCGTGCCGTCGCGCTCGATACGCGCGAGCAGGTCGACTTCCCACGAGAGATATTCGCTCATCGCCTTGGTCGTGTCGTTCGGCCGCTCGTAGGGCTTGAGCCAGGCGTCCACAGCCTCGTCCGCTAGCTTGGCGTCGTCCGCCGTCAACGAATGACCGGCCGCTCGCCACACGGCGTTACCGCCGTCGAGATAGCGGAGGGGACGATCGACGAGTGCGCGCGCCTCGTTCGCCGCAAGGCCGGCGAGCACGCCGTCCTCCGACGTCAGCACGAGGGTCCCGCGCAGCGGAATTCTGGCGAGCGCCTGCGCAAGCCGCGACCTGATCGCGAAATACGACCCGGGAATATGCGCCGCGAGGTAATCGCGGCTGAGCGAGAGATCGACGACGGTCGCTTCGTTGCGCGCGACAAGCCCCGCAAGCCCGGCGCAGTCGATGCGCAGCTCCGGCGGCGGCGTCGATCCGAGCACCGGCGTCGCCGGCCGGCCGGTCTCGCTGCCGGTCTCTGCCAGCACGAAGACGTCGTTCCACCCCATCTGGCGCAGCCAGGACGCGGTCATGACCGCGCGCACCTCGGCGTCGTCGACCAGGACAATGCGTGCGCCGAGCGTTCCGGCATATTGGTCGGTCGCCTGCACCAGCTGCCCGCCGGGGGCGGAGAGGGCGCCCGGCACATGTCCGGCTTCATACTCGCGCGGATCGCGCACGTCGAAGAGATAAAGAGTGCGTTCGTTGCTCTCTGCGCGCCAGCGTTCCAGCGTGGCGCGATCGATGCGCGTGACGCCGAACCGCTTGGCAACGGCTTCGGCGGCGGACTTCGCCCAGGCCAGGCCGCTGCCCGAGGCGTTGGGTGCCCGCTTCGTCTTGCCGTGCTCGCAAGCGAGTCCGGCGAGATTCCAGCCCATTGTGCCGTTGCGCAGCGCCACCACCTTGTTGGGCACGCCGGCATTGATCAGCGATTGCGCGCCGATGATGCTGCGCGTGCGTCCGGCGCAATTGACCACGACGAGTGTGTCGGGCGAAGGCGCGAGGTCGCGGACGCGCAGCACCAGCTCCGCGCCAGGGACGTTGACCGCGGTCGGGATCGAGACGCGCTGGTATTCGTCGAACGGGCGGCTGTCGAGCACCACCATGTCGGTGCCGGCCCGGATCAGCCGGTCGAGCTCATCGGCCGAGATGCTCGGCGTGCCGCTTTCATGCTCGACGAATTCGCCGAACGCCTTGCTAGGGACGTTTACGCCCGAGAACAGCTCGAAGCCCGTGGCGGCCCAGGCCGCAATGCCGCCTTCCAGAACGAAGAGGTTGGTGTAGCCGGACCGGCCGAGAACTTCGGCCGCGCGCTCGACCAAGCCCTCGCCATCGTCGCACAGCACGATGCGGGTGCTTCGGCGTGGCACCAGGCTGGCGAACTTCAGCTCCAGCCGGCTCAACGGAACCGAGCGCGCGAACAGCAGATGATTCTGCGAGAAGATCAGCTCCTCGCGCAGATCGACGAGCGCGAGCTCCTCGCCGTCGCTCAGCATCGCCTTGAGGGCGCGGGCGTTCAGCGGCTGCGGTGTGAGGTCCGAATTCCATGATCTCCCCGCGACGTCATGGCCGGACTTGTTCCGGCCATCCACGCCTTTGGCGCTGCAAGGAAGAAAGACGTGGATGGCCGTGACAAGCACGGCCATGACGACCTTGCTACGTCGCCTGCTGCGGCGTCATCTGGTGCACCTTGCCGGAGTCAAGGTCGAAGCGCACGCGCTGGATGTTGTCGAGATTGGTGCCGGTCACGCGGATGAAGCGCGCATAGTCGGGGTAGTCGATCGAATGGATCTTGCCGTCCTGGTAGATGCCGGCGTGCCCGGGCGTGAGGCGATACTTCTTCACGGGCTTGAGCTTGGCCTTGTCGGAGCTCGTGCCGTCGTCCTCGCGCTCCCACTCGATCATGTCGGTGTAATGGGTGGCCTGGCCGTAGATCGCCCAGGACGCGCCGTGGTCGTGCGGCGGCGAGACCCGGGCCTTGTCGTTGATATGGGCGAGAATCTGGAAGCCGAGCTTCGGGTCTTCGTACAGCAGCTTCAGGCCGCGCGGTACGCCGTCGCCGCAGTACGTCTCGATGAAGTCCTTGTTCGACAGCAACTGCTCGAGCTTCAGGCGCACCTCTTCCCGGCCATTGGGCCCGGGATCGCGCGCCAGGATGGTCCGACAATCCGACGTGAATTGATCGAGGTCGTAGGGCATGGCTTTCCTCCGAGAAGGCACCGGTTGCGATTAATTTCGCTCATCGCAGCGGAAAGCGCCAGGGCTATGCAGCCCCCCGTTCTGCGCCCGCCGTTGAACTGGTGCCCGGCGCGGGCATAAGGGTGGCAATGGCCTTGTCCAATGCCTGCCCCCCTTCGTCGGCGAGCGCGGCCTTGATCAGGCCTTCGAGCAGCGTGCTGGCGTCATTTCGCCCGCGCAACGCAGGCAGCAAGGCAACGAGCTTGTCGAACTTCATCCGCCCGCGTTCGTGCGTGTCGCCATAGCCCTTCACCAGGCTGCGCATGCGCGCGACTTGCAGTGCCAGCGCGTAGTCGAACCGCGCCGTCGCCGCCACCAGGTCGAGCCAGGCAGCGAGCGCCGCGTGCTCCTGCGCGAAGCGCAGCGAGCGGCGGCGCAGTGGCCTGAGCTTCGCCAACGTATAGAGCAGCAGGAATCCGCGCAGCGACGTGGTCTTGACGATCCGGCCTTTGCGCGTGAACCGCTCGAGCAGGTTGCGAGCCCAGGACGTACGCATGAGCCAGCGCCCGAGACCGGCCGGCAGCGTGTCGGCGATTTCCTGCACGCGGGGATGAAAGAATTCGGCGATCTCGAGGATCTGGCCGTCCCGGACCTGCGCCTCGTCACGCACGCGTGCGAAGCGGCTCGCGCGAATTTTCAGATCGGCGACACGGATCGTGTCCTCGTACGCCATGGCCAGCGCGAGCTGCCGCGCGGTTTCGGTGAGCAGCCGGGCGGAGCCGTCGCCGCGTTCGCGCTCGATGTCCCGGAATCGCGTCAGCCGTGCCAGGAAGTCGCGGGCGTAGTCGGCGTCCTGATAGTCGTTGAGGCGTTCGATCGCCGCGCCGACGACGGTCCTTGCTTCGCCCGTATATCCGGCCTCGTCCAGCAAGGTGCGCAGGGCGGGCGACACATTATACTTGTCCTTGCCGGCGTCGACCGCCGCCGCGGCCGGGACTTCGCCGGCCTGCGCCGCCTCGAAAGCAGCGCCGAACGCCGCAAGGCTCGACTTGACGCCGACCCCGCCACGGCGGATCGCCGCCTCGAATGCCGGGCGCGGGAAGGGGAGGGCACCCGAGCCCGCGAGCGCGCCGAAGAGCACCGCGCTCAACGCGCTGCCGGTCGCGTCCGCCAGCGCCTCCATGTCGAATGCCACGAGCTCTTTGGCGGCATCGCGGCACGCCGCGAGCAGCGCGGGGGCGTCGGCGCGGCCGTCGGCGAGCGCGATCTTCTCGGTCATGGCGAAGACGCGGTGGGTGGAGGCGACGAGCAGGGTGCGGTCCGGCGTGACGAAGCCGCGCTCGACCGCGCGCGCCCCCTCCATCAGCTCGGAGGCGAGCACGACGTCGAACGTCGCCCGGCACCGGCATCAAGGCGAGCACCGGCTCGCGGCCGGCGGCCTGCGCGGCGGCCTTGGGAAACAGCTCGACGTAATAGACGGTCGCGCCGGTACGCTGCGCGACGCCCGGCACCGAGGTGGCTTGCGCGAGATAGCCGCCGTGCTGGGCGAGATCGACGATCCAGTCCGCGAGCACGCCGCCGCCCTCGCCGCCGAGCGCAACAATGGCGATCGTGATTGGCCGTACCTTGGTGACTTGGGCGTCCATCATGCACGCATAGCGTTTTCCGGCGAAGTGGTTTTCCGGTTCGCCGTAGAAAACGCGTCAAACGCAAGAAGCTCGAGGCGCTGGTCGATGCGCCGTTGCAGCCACCCGATCACCGCGCCGCGCACCTTCTCCTTCAGCCGGTCCCAGCGCGTCGGGTTGGCGATGATCGAGGCGCGGTAGAACGACGGGCAGAGAACCGCCGCGTGCGCGACCTCGCCGCACAGGCCGCAGCCGACGCAGGAGTTGATCACCTTGGTCACGGGCTCGCGCCGCAGCGGATCGGGATTGGGCGCGAGCGTGAGGGAAGGGCAGCCGGAAAGCCTGATGCAGGAATGATCGCCGGTGCAGGTGTCGGGATCGACGCCGAAGCGCTCGCGCACCGTCCGCGCGCCGCCCTCCATGCGCTTGCGCATCAGCGGCCGCTCGCGCCGCTGCTTGTTCAGCATGCATTCGGACTGCGCGATGATGATCTTCGGTCCTTTGACCGCTGTCGTCAGCGCCTCCTTCAGGGTGTCGCGCATCTTTGCGACGTCGTAGGTGCGCGTGAGCGTGCGCACCCAATCGACGCCGACGCCGCGCACCGCCTTCTCGATCGGGTTCTTGGTCGCGCGCATGGCGTTGTCGGCGGCGGAGGAGAGCACGTCCTGTCCGCCGGTCGCGGCCGAATAGCCGTTGTCGACCACGATCATGACGTTGTCGCTCTTGTTGAAGACGGCGTTGCCGACGCTCGACACGAGCCCGTTGTGCCAGAACCCGCCGTCGCCGACGAGGGCGATTGCCCGCTTGCCCGCGGCGGCATTGAGCGCGGCGGCGCCGGCGCCGCCCAGGCCATAGCCCATCGTGGAATTGCCGATGTCGAACGGCGGCAGGACCGAGAACAGGTGGCAGCCGATGTCGCAGCTCACGTGATGGGGGCCGAGCTCGCGCTCGACGAGCTTCATCGCCGCGAAGATCGGCCGCTCCGGGCATCCCGTGCAGAACGACGGCGGGCGGCCGTGCACCTTGCCGGCGACCGTCTGTTTTGCCTTGGCCAGACGCGCGGATGGAGATGCGAGCGGCGAGGGGCCATCATCGAGCAGGTCGGGCCGATAGGCCGCGACGAATTTGCGCAAGCCCTCCTTCATCACGCCGCCGGTATACTCGCCCGCCATCGGCAGCATGCTCTTGCCCTCGATCCGGGTCTGGACGTCGGCGCGCCGCAGGATCGTGTTGACGGCCTGCTCGATGAATTCCGGCTGGCCTTCCTCGACCAACAGGATCGCCCGCTTGCCCGCGCAGAAGCGCACGAACTCGGCATCGATCAGCGGATAGGTGACGTTGAGCACGTAGAGCGGGATGCGGCTCTCGCCGAACACGTCGGCGAGGCCCAGCACTTCGAGCGCGCGCAGCGCGGTATTGTACATGCCGCCCTGCATGACGATGCCGATGTCCTGCGCATCGCCGTCGAAGAACTCGTTGAGCTTGTGCTCCTGGACGAAGCGCACGGCGGCCGGCCAGCGCTTCTCGATCTTCTCCTTTTCGTGCAGGTAGCTCGCGGGCGGCAGCACGACGCGGTTGGTGTCGCGCACGGGATGCTCGAGCGCATCCTTGAGCGTGAACGACGGCCGCGCATTGTCGCTGGCCGTGAAGCTGCCGTAGACGTGGCAGGCGCGGATCCGCAGCTCCAGCATGACGGGGGTGTTCGACGCCTCCGACAGCTCGAAGCCGTTCTGCACGGCCGCGACGATCGAGGGCAGGTTGGGACGCGGATCGAGCAGCCACATCTGCGACTTCATCGCGAAGGCGTGGCTGCGCTCCTGCATGATCGAGGAGCCCTCGCCGTAGTCCTCGCCGACGATGACGAGCGCGCCGCCGGTGACGCCGCTCGACGCGAGGTTGGCGAGCGCGTCGGAGGCGACATTGGTGCCGACGGTGGACTTGAAGGTCGCGGCGCCGCGCAGAGGATAGTTGACCGAGGCGGCGAGGGTGGCGGCGGCGGTGGCCTCGTTGGCGCTCGCTTCGAAGCGGATGCCGAGCTCCTGCAGCATCTCATTGGCGTCAGCCAATACGTCAACAAGGTGCGAGATCGGCGCGCCCTGGTAGCCCGACACATACGACACGCCGGACTGCAGCAGCGCCTTGGTCACGGCGAGGATGCCTTCGCCGCGGAATTCCTCGCCGGCGCCGAGCCGGAGCTTCTTGACCTCTTCCTTGAACGACCGTTCCGCCATCGGGGTCCTTAGCGTCCTTTTGCAGCAGCGTGGCGAGATTGACTTCAATCTGCGCCAGGGCAATTATATTCAAAAGAATATATCTCCGACAGTCCTTCTTTATCACCACGGAGCGGAAAATGATGCGTCGCACATTCATCGCCGGCTTGGCCGTCGTGCTCGCGGCAGGCGTCGCCTCGGCCCAGGAAGTCACCCTGCGCGCCGTCTCGTCCTTTGCCGAAGGCACTGAATTCTCGAAGAATTTCGAGCGTTTCGTGGAGAAGGTGAACGCCGACGGCAAGGGCGTGATCAAGATCAACTATATCGGCGGCCCGCGGGCGGTGCCGCCGTTCGAGGTCGGCAATGCCGTGCGCACGCGCGTGGTCGATATCGCCAACGTGACGGGCGCATTCTACACCAACCTGATGCCCGAGGCCGACGGCTTCAAGCTCAACGGCAAGCCGATGAGCGAGCAGCGCAAGAACGGTACCTGGGAGTACATCAACCAACTGCACAACCAGAAGCTCAATTCGCAATATCTGGCGCGGCAGTTCCACAATGTCCCGTTCCACATCTATCTCAACAAGAAGATCGACAAGATCGACTTCTCCGGCCTGAAGATCCGCGTCACGCCGGTCTACAAGGACGTGGTCGAGGCGCTCGGCGGCACGCCGATCACCACCCCGCCGGGCGAGGTCTACACCGCGCTCGAGCGCGGCGTGGTCGACGGCTACGGCTGGCCGGTGACCGGCATCTTCGATCTCGGCTGGGAGAAGGTGACCAAGTTCCGCATGGAGCCCGCGTTCTACAGCGTCGAGGTCAACGTGCTCGTGAACAGCGATGCCTGGAAAGGACTCAACGACGCGCAGCGCAAGGTGCTGAGCGACGCGGCGCTCTGGCTCGAAGGGCTCGACGCCGAGAAGGTGGCGGTGATCAAGGCCGAGCGCGACCGGCAGGCGGCCGCCGGCATCCAGGCGCTCGACTTCGGTCCCGCGGCGTCGAAGGCGTTCCTCGACAAGGCCTACGACGTGGCGTGGCAGTCCGTGATCAAGCGCGCGCCGGAAAGCGGACCGAAGCTGCGGCAACTCGCGGGGAATTAGACGCACGGCCCTGCACCGAACTCTCTCTCGGCCCTCATCCTGAGGAGCATCGCAGCGCTACGCGGGCCTCGAGGATGCACGAGCCCGGCTGCGGTGCGTCGCCGACGCGATCTCGGGGCTACCCGAGATCGCGAGCACGTGCGCAAGTCGGCAGCCGCCGACTTGCGAGTGCGCTCGCGAGACGGCTCGCACCTCAGGGTGACGGCGAGAGGCTGCGCAGGCTGGCCGGACGGAAGATCACATGACCCGCCTCTCTCTCTTCTTCGGCAAGCTGTTCGACGCGCTCGCCGTGACAGCGGCGCTGATCCTGCTGGCCATGGTCATCACCGTCACCGCCGACATCGTGCTGCGCAACACCGTGCGCGGCGGTGGCATTTCCTGGGCCAACGAAGTCTCGGAATACTCGCTCTATCTCATGACGCTGCTCACCGCGCCGTGGCTGCTGCGGCGCGGCCAGCACGTGCGGCTCGACATTGTTCTGACCCTCGTGCCCGCGCGCGTGGCCTGGCTGATGGAGGCGGTCGGCGACCTGCTCGGCTTCGCGGTCAGCGTCGTGCTCGTCCGCTACGGCTTCGCCATGACCTACGATTCCTGGCGTCTCGGCGCGATCACGATCAAGAACCTGGTCTTTCCGGAATGGTGGCTGCTGGCGCCGCTGCCGGTCGCGTTCGCGCTGCTCGCCGTCGAATTCGTCTTCCGCTTCGACCGCCTGCTCAAGGGCGAGCGGGCGCGCCGCATCGAGGCCACGTCGGTGAGCTGAATGGGCTGGATCGAGGGGAGCATTCTGCTGTTCGGCGGCCTGGTCGCGGTCATGGGGCTCGGCCTGCCGGTGGCGTTTGCGTTCCTCGTGCTCAACGTCGTCGGCGCGATCTTCTTCCTCGGCGGCGAGCCCGGCCTCGCGCAGCTCGCGCGCAACGCGGTGCAATCGATCACCAGCTTTTCGCTCACACCGATCCCGTTCTTCGTGCTGATGGGCGAGGTGCTGTTCCACACCGGCGTGGCGCTCAAGGCCATCGACGCCTTCGCGTTGCTGATCCGGCGGGTGCCGGGCCGGCTCTCCGTCATCGCCATCGTCGCCGGCACCGTATTTTCCGCGATCTCGGGCTCGACCATCGCCACCACGGCGCTGCTCGGCAGCCTGATGCTGCCGACCATGCTGGCGCGCGGCTACGAGCCGCGCATGGCGATGGGCCCGATCATGGGCATCGGCGGCGTCGACATGCTGATCCCGCCGTCGGCGCTGACCGTGCTGCTCGGCAGCCTCGCCGGCATCTCGATCGCCGGGCTGCTCATCGGCGGCATCGTGCCGGGGCTGATCCTGAGCGCGCTCTATGTCGGCTACATCATCACCCGCGCCACCATCACGCCGGCGCTGGCGCCGGACGAGGAGGTGGAGGAGGGGCCGCAGGGCGCCGCGCGCTGGCTGCCGTTCTTCACTCACGTCGTTCCGCTCGGTCCTTATCTTCGGCCTCGTGATCGGCGCCATGACCGGCGGCTTCGCGACCCCGACGGAAGCCGCCGCCATCGGGGCCGCCGGCACCATCGTCGCCGCCGCGCTCTATCGCGCGCTCACCATCGCCAACCTGATGAAGGCGCTGATCGGAACGGTGGCGGTGTCGGGCACCATTTTGTTCATCATCATCGGCGCCACCACCTTCGCGCAGGTGCTGAGCTTCTCCGGCGTGGTCAACGGCCTGGTCGGCCTGGTGACGGGGCTCGGCCTTTCGGCCGACGCTGTCGTGATCGCGATGCTGTTGATCCTGCTGTTCCTCGGCTGCTTCGTCGATCAGGTCAGCATGATGCTGATCACCCTGCCGTTCTTCATGCCGCTGGTGCAGCGCTACGACCTCGATCCGGTCTGGTTCGGCGTGCTGTTTCTCATCTGCATGCAGCTCGGGCTGCTCACGCCGCCGTTCGGCCTGCTGCTGTTCACCATGAAAGGGGTGGCGCCGCCCTCGATCACCATGCATCAGGTCTACATGGCGTCGTTGCCCTATGTCGCGATGAGCGTCGTGATCCTTGTCATGATCTTCTTCTTCCCCGCGATCGCCACCTGGCTTCCTGCCGTGCTGAGCCGCTGATGTCCCGCTCGCCCCGCCTCGACGATCTGCTGCCCTACCTGATGAACCGGGTCGTCAGCCGGCTCAACCAGAACCTGGGTGAGCGGCTGCGCCGCGACGGCTACTCGTTCCAGGATTGGCGCATCCTCGCCGTGCTCGCGGCGCATGACGGCATCACCCTGTCGCAGCTCGCCGAGGCCACCGTGATCCCGCAGCCGACCGTGAGCCGGCTGGTGGCGAGCCTGGCGCGCCGGGGGCTGCTCCGCCGCAAGGCGACGCACGGGCGATTCCCGCTTCGTCGAAGCAGCGCATCACGGCGCGCGGCGAGGCGGCCTATCGCAAGATGCTGCCGCTCGCGGTCGCGGAGTATCGCAGCGCGGTCGTTGGCTTCGACAAGGCGGAAGCTGAATGGCTCAAGCGCGCGACGCTACGGATGCTCGGCAATATCGGCGTCGAGCTGTTGGAGGAAGGGCCCCATCCCGGCGGGCGTAGAGCGTGATGCGGGATTTGTTGATCGGCTAACGCGACTTATACTACCCTACTAGCATGTCCGCGTTTCCGACCACTGCCGTTGTCCCCCTGTTTACCGACGCTCACGGTGCCATCCGTCTGCGCGGCACGCGTGTGACGCTGGACAGCATCGTTACGGCGTTTCGCTCCGGAGCCACAGCCGAGGAAATCGCGCAGCAGTTTCCGACGGTGGCGCTGGCGGATGTCTACCTGATCATCTCGCACTATCTCAATTACACGGCCGACATCGACGCATATCTGTCCCGACGCCGGCATGAAGCGCAGGCGTTGAGACAGGAGATTGAGACTCGCTTCGATCCTGTTGGTATGCGTGCTCGCCTCGTGGCTCGCCGCAATGCTGGACGCGCCAACTAGCCGATGATTCGGCTGCTGGGCAGCCTTCAGTCGTCTGGTGGCCATGTTTGGGTTGGCTTATCATTTCACTCAATGAATGCTCCGGGTGACAGCGTCGTTTCGGTCGCGCCGCGGACACGCTTGCTTCGGCCCAATGAGCAGAGCTGCTCCGCGTTGATCCGCGCTTCCGTGTCGTGTCAGATTTACTGCTCTGAATTTAGCAGAGTGCGGGTAACGCAGCGGGAGCCCGCACACCCGCAGCACCGCCGTCGCCTCGATCTCGAGGCGCGCCAGCGGCTCGACCAATCGCGTGACCTCGACCACGGCCATGGCCGGAAAATGCCGTCCCATCACCTCGCGATAGGCGGCGCCGAGCGCGTCGAGGTCGGCGAGATACTCGTCGATGTCGCGGACGTACCAGGTGAGCCGCACGATGTGCTGCGGCGTGGCGCCGGCCTCCGCCAGCACCGCGGCGATGTTCTCGAGCGCGAGCTTCATCTGCGCGACGAAGCCTTCGGCGAAGCGGCCATCGCTGTCCTGGCCGATCATGCCGCCGACGAACACCATCTCGCCGCGCGCGAGCATACCGTTGGCGAAGCCCTTCGGCCGCGGCCAGCCGGGCGGCTGCAGCACGTGTTGGGCGAGCCGTCATCGCGTAATTTTCTGATCGAGCTTTCAGCCACTCTTGTTCTCCTTATGAGATCTATGACGCCAGCTTGTGCGAGGTCGCCTCGCTCGCGATGCGGCGCAGCTCGAAGCGTTGCAGCTTGCCGGTCTGGGTGCGCGGCAGCGCGGTGACGTATTCGATCGCGCGCGGATATTTGTAGGGCGCGATCGTCGCCTTGACGTAGTCCTGCAGGGTCTTGGTCATCGCCGCGTCGCCGCTGCATGTCGGGCCGCAGCACCACATAGGCCTTGACGATCTGGCCGCGCTCCTCGTCGGGCGCGCCCACCACGCCGCATTCGGCCACCGCCGGATGCGCGAGCAGCGCGGACTCGACCTCGGGGCCGGCGATGTTGTAGCCGGCCGACACGATCATGTCGTCGGAGCGCGCCTGGTACCAGAAGTAGCCGTCCGCATCCATCAGGTAGGTGTCGCCGGTGATGTTCCAGCCGTCGCGCACGTATTGGTGCTGGCGCTTGTCGGCGAGATAGCGGCATCCGGTCGGCCCGCGCACGGCGAGACGCCCGATGGTGTTGGGCGGCACCTCGTTGCCGGCGTCGTCGACCACGCGTGCCTCGTAGCCCGGCACCGGCTTGCCGGTCGCGCCCGCGCGGATTTCGTCCTCGGGCGAGCCGATGAAGATGTGCAGCATCTCGGTCGCGCCGATGCCGTCGAGGATCTTGATGCCGGTCGCGGCGTGCCAGGCGTCGAACGTCGCCTTCGGCAGCGCCTCGCCGGCGGACACGCATTTGCGCAGCGAGGAGATGTCGTGCTCGGCGAGCTTGCCCAGCATCGCGCGATAGGCGGTCGGCGCGGTGAAGCAGATGGTGGCGCGATGCTTGGCCGATGGCGGCGAGCAGATCGTCGGGCCCGGCCTTTTCCAGGAGCATCGGTCGAGGCGCCGATGCGCAGCGGGAACAGCACCAGCCCGCCGAGCCCGAAGGTGAAGGCGAGCGGCGGCGAGCCGATGAAGCGGTCGGACGGCTCGGCGCGCAGCACGTGGCGGCCATAGCTGTCGCAGGTCGCGAGCATGTCGCGGTGGAAGTGCATGGTGCCCTTGGGCTCGCCGGTCGTGCCCGAGGTGAAGCCGATCAGGCAGACGTCGTCACTGGCGGTGTCGCAGGCGTCGAAAGTCTCGTAGCCGGGCCGCGCCATCAGCGCCTCGAGCCCGTCGGGCGCGCCGTTGCCCCAATAGACGATGCGCTCGAGCTCGGGAGCCAGCGCACGCGCCTTTTCCATCTCGTCGGCGAGCCTGACATCGCAGAGCGCGAGATGCGATCTTCGCCTTGGCGAGCGGGTAGGCGATCTCCTTGGCGCGCAGGAGCGGCATGGTCGCGACCACGACGCCGCCGGCCTTGATGACGGCGAGATAGGCCGCCACCATCATCGGACTGTTGGGGCCGCGCAGCAGCACGCGGTTGCCCGGCACAAGTCCGAGCTCGCGCGTGAGCACGTTGGCGATGCGGTTCACGCGCTCCGCCAGCTGCGCATAGGTGAGGGATTCCGTGGGCGAGATCAGGCACGGCCGCTCGCCGTCGCCGGACGCGATCCAGCGGTCGAGCAGCTCCGTCACGCAATTCATGCGATCGGGATAGTTGCAGCTCCGGCAGGCCGAACAGGAAGTCCGGCCATTGCGCGCGCGGGGGCAGGTTGTCGCGCGCGAAGGTGTCGACGATGTGCCGACGGGGTCATGGCTGTCGCTCCTCGTCCATCATGACTACGACGCGAACTCTCCCCGCACTTTCTCTCCCGTAGAACTCATTACGTCTGACGCGTTTTCTGCGGCGAACCGGAAGTCCACTTCGCCGGAAAACGCTACGCTACTCCGCCGCGAGCGCCGATTTCCCGGGCCGGTTCTTCAACAGCTCGCGAGCGATCACGATCTTCTGCACCTCGGTCGCGCCCTCGTAGATCCGCAGCGCGCGGATCTCGCGGTAAAGCTCCTCGACCTTGACGCCCTTGGTGACGCCGAGGCCGCCGAAGAGCTGCACCGCGCGGTCGATCACGCGCTGCGCCGCTTCGGTCGCGACCATCTTGGCCATCGCCGCCTCGCGGGTGACGCGCGCGGCGCCCTGGTCCTTGGTCCAGGCGGCGCGATAGACCAGCAGCGCCGAGGCATCGACGTCGCTCGCGCTGTCGGCGATGGTCGCCTGCGTCATCTGCAGCTCGCCGAGCGGCGCGCCGAACAGTTTGCGCGTCGCGGCGCGCTCGACGGTCTCATGCAAGGCGCGGCGGGCGAAGCCGAGCGCGGCGGCGCCGACGGTCGAGCGGAACACGTCGAGCGTCGCCATCGCCACCTTGAAGCCGTCGCCCGGCTTGCCCAGCCGGTTCGTGACCGGCACGCGCACGCCGTCGAAGCGCAACGTCGCGAGCGGATGCGGCGCGATCACCTCGATCCGTTCGGCCACGGTAAGACCCGCGGTGGCGGCATCGACCACGAAGGCCGAGAGCCCCTTGGCACCGGGGCCTTCGCCGATGCGCGCGAACACCACGTAGTGGTCGGCGATGCCGCCGTTCGAGATCCAGGTCTTGCTGCCGTCGATGCGCACGTGCGAATTGCCGTCGGGCTTCGCCGTCGTCGCCATCGCCGCGACGTCGGAGCCCGCCTCCGGCTCGGACAGCGCGAAGGCCGCGATCTCTTTTCCGTCGCGCACCGGCGGCAGATAGCGCGCCTTGAGCTCGGCCGAGCCGTAGAGCGAGATCGACCCGGTGCCGAGCCCCTGCATGGCGAACGAGAAATCCGCCAGCCCGTCGCGGAACGCCAGGATTTCGCGCGCCAGGCAGAGCGTGCGCACGTCGAGCTTGGGATGCAGCCCGCCGTGCTCGGCCGCCACGACCGCCTTGAGGAAGCCGGCCTCGCCCAGCGCCTTCACGCGCGCGCGGCAGGCGGCGTCGACGTCGTCGTGGGGCAGGGCGGGCAGGGTGGCGTCCGCCCAGCGCGCGAGCGCCTCGGCGAAGCGGCGGTGGCCGTCGTCGAAGAAGGGCCAGCTCAGCGTCTCGTCGAGGCTCATCTCAGTTTCCCTCGAACACCGGCTTCTGCTTGGCGGCGAAGGCGCGGAACGCGCGCGCGAAATCCTCCGTCTCCATGCAGAGCGCCTGCGCGACCGCTTCCGCCTCGATCGCGGTCTCGACCGACATCGCCCATTCCATCTCCAGCATGCGCTTGGTCATGGCATTGGCGAAAGTGGGACCGGCGGCAAGTTCCGTTGCCAACTTGTGCGCCTGCGCCAGTACCGCTTCTGGCGCGGCAAGATGGTTGAAGAAGCCGGAGCGCTCGGCTTCCTCGCCGCCGAGCACGCGGCCGGTATAGAGCAGCTCCGCGGCGCGGCCCTGGCCGATGATGCGCGGCAGGATGGCGCAGGCGCCCATGTCGCAGCCGGCGAGCCCGACGCGGTTGAACAGGAACGCCACCTTTGCGTTGGGCGTGCCGATGCGGATATCCGACGCCATGGCGATGATCGCGCCGGCGCCCGCGCACACGCCGTCGATCGCCGCGATGATCGGCTGCGGACACGCGCGCATCGCCTTGACCACCTCGCCGGTCATGCGGGTGAAATCGAGCAGCTCCGCGGCCGCCATCTTGGTGAGCGGCTCGATGATCTCGAACACGTCGCCGCCGGAGCAGAAGTTGCCGCCGGCGCCGGTCACGACGAAGGCCTTGATGCTCTTGTCCTTCGCCGCCGCGCGGAAGAGATCGACGATCTCGGCGTAGCTCTCGAAGGTGAGCGGGTTCTTCTTGTCCGGCCGGTCGAGCGTGAGAGTCGCCACCTTGCCGGCTGACCTCGAAGCGAACGTGTCGGGCCTTATAGCCCGCGAGCGGCAGGGTGACGGGATTGGCGGCGCTCATTTTGCGTTCCCGTTGCCGATAGCTCGTCGTGCCGAGGATTTGGTCTTGGCGAGCAGGCGCATCAGCGTCTCGATGTCGTCGCTCGAAAGCCCGGCGAATATCTCGCCGACCCAGTCGCCGTTCTCGCGCGCCATGGCGCGGAAGAACTTTCGCCCCTCGGCGGTGAGGCTCACGATCTGGGCGCGGCGGTCCTTCGGCGACGGCCGGCGATTGATCAGGCCCTGCTCCACGAGTCGGTCTACCAATCCCGTGACATTGCCGTTCGACACCATCATGCGTTGCGAGAGCTCGCCCAGCGTCATGCCCTTGGGCGCGCGCTCGAGCTGCGCCATCAGGTCGAAGCGCGGCAGCGTGACGTCGAAATTGTCGCGCAGCCGCCGGCGCACCTCGCTCTCGATCACCTCCTTGCAGGTGAAAAGGCGCAGCCACAGCCGCAATTCGTCCTTGTGGTCGTGCGGGCGCTCCGCGACCTTGGTCTCGGCGTCGAGCGGGACGGTGCGGTCGTCCATCACAACTCGCCTCCCGCGACTGGGAGCGTCGTGCCGGTGACCGCGGCAGCCGACGGCGAGCAGAGATAGAGCACCGCGGCGGCGACTTCCTCCGGTCGGATCAGACGGCCGATCGGCGCGTCCTTGGTATATTCGTCGAGCACCTCCGAGTGCGGGCGGCCGGTCTTGTCGGCGATGCGGTCGATGCTGTCGCGCACGAGCTCGGTATCGGTATAGCCGGGGCACACCGCGTTGACGGTGACGCCGCGCGTGGCGGTCTCGGCGGCGAGCGCGCGTGTGAGGCCGACCAGCGCGTGCTTCGCCGCGCAATAGGCCGACACGTAGGGATAACCTTTGAGCCCGGCGGTCGATGCGACGTTGACGATGCGGCCGACGCCGCGCGCGATCATGCCCGGCAGCACCGCCTGGCTCGCATAGACGGCGCCCATCAGATGGACGTTCCACATGGTGCGGAACACCGCGGGGTCGGTCTTGGCGAAGGCGCCGCTCTCGACCGAGCCGGCATTGTTCACCAGGATGGCGATGGGACCGCGGGCGGCTTCGGCGGCGCTCACCTCGCGCTTGACCTCGACCACGTCGGTGACGTCGGCGATGGCGCAGCCGGCGGCGTCGCCGGCGTCGACCGCCTCACGCAGCGGCGCTTCGGTGCGGCCGATCACGGTCACGATGGCGCCGGCTTGCGCGAGTGCGGCGGCGACCGCGCGGCCGATGCCGCGTCCGCCGCCGGTCACGAAAGCGTGCTGGCCTTCGAGCGTCGTGTTCGCGAGCGCCATGGATGGCTCCGATCGGCCGGGAATCGGGGGCCGGTGAATATACTTTAAGCTTAAAATGTTAAGGCTTCAAGCTTGTCCTCCCGATACTTTAAGCTTAAAGTAATGCGGAGGACGACGCGACGCGGTCCTGTTGGAGGCGCGCATGAAGGTTCACGTGATCGGCGGGGGCCCGGCCGGCCTCTATTTCGCGATCCTGATGAAGAAGGCGTGGCCGCAGCGGCGCATCACGGTGTTCGAGCGCAACCGGCCGGACGACACCTTCGGCTTCGGCGTCGTGTTCTCCGACCAGACGCTCGACACCTTCGAGGCCTACGACCGCGAGAGCTACCGCGCCATCATCGGCCACTTCGCCTATTGGGACGACATCGAGATCCGCTTCCGCGGCACCACGCACCGCGTCGGCGGCAACGGCTTCTGCGGCTGCTCGCGCACGGACCTGTTGAAGATTCTGGGCCGCCGTGCCCGCTCGCTCGGCGTCGAGATCAAGTACCAGTCGGAAGTCTCGCCCGACGATCCGAAGATCCGCCAGGCCGACCTGGTGGTGGTGGCGGACGGCATCAATTCGCGCATGCGCGACGCGCTTGCCGATCGGTTCAAGCCGAGCGTGGACCTGCGGCCGAACTTCTTCTCCTGGACGGGCTCGACCCGGCCGTTCGACGCCTTCACCTTCTTCTTCCGCGAGACCGAGCACGGCATCTTCATCGCGCATTGCTACCAGTACGAGCCGCGGCGCTCGACCTGGATCACCGAGACCGATCCCGAGACCTTCCGCGCGCGCCGGCCTCGACAAGCTCGACGAGGCCGCGTCGGCGCGTTTCGTCGAGGGCGTGTTCGCCGAGGAGCTGCAAGGCCACAAGCTCATCATCAATCGCTCGGTCTGGCGCAACTTCCCCACCATTCGCTGCGAGCGCTGGGTCGCCGACAACATGGTGCTGCTCGGCGACGCCAAGGCGACCGCGCATTTCTCCATCGGCTCCGGCACCAAGCTCGCGATGGAGGACGGCATCGCGCTGTTCGAGGCATTCCGCGCCACCGGCGGGCGCGACGTGAAGGCGGCGCTCGCCCATTTCGAGAAGAGCCGGCGCGAGGAGGTCGAGAAGACGCAGCATTCCGGCGACGTCTCGCTGGTCTGGTTCGAGCACGTCAACCGTTTCTGGAACATGGATCCGACCCGCTTCGCCTTCGGCCTGATGACCCGCTCCAAGGCGATCACCTACGACAACCTCGCGCTGCGCGCGCCGGAATTCGTCGCGCAGGCCGATCAGGTGGTCGCCCGCGACACGCGTGCACTGGGGTTCGAGGCGGATACGAACAAGCCGCTCGCACCCATGTTCCAGCCGTTCCGCCTGCGCAACATGACGCTCGAGAACCGCGTCGTGGTCTCGCCGATGTGCCAATACTCCGCGCAGGACGGCATGCCCTCCGACTGGCATCTCGTGCACTACGGCTCGCGCGCGATCGGCGGCGCGGGACTGATGTTCACCGAGATGACCGACGTATCGAAGGATGCCCGCATCTCGCTCGGCTGCGCCGGCATGTACAACGACGCCCACGAAGCGGCGTGGAAACGCATCGTCGATTTCGTTCACGCGCAATCCAAGACGAAGTTCTGCCTGCAGCTCGGCCACGCCGGCCGCAAGGGCGCGACCCGGCTGATGTGGGAGGGGATCGACGAGCCGCTGGAGCAGGGCGCCTGGCCCATCATTTCGGCATCGCCGCTGCCGTACTTCCCGCATAGTGCAGTTCCACGGGAAATGTCCCGCGCCGACATAGATCAGGTCGTCGCCGACTACGTCGCCGCCGTGAAGCGTGCCGCGCGCGCCGGCTTCGACATGGTGGAGCTGCACGCCGCCCATGGCTATCTCATCGCGAGCTTCATCTCGCCGCTCACCAATGCCCGCAAGGACGAGTACGGCGGCTCGCTCGAGAACCGCATGCGCTTTCCGCTCGAAGTGTTCCGCGCCATGCGCGCGGCCTGGCCGGACGAGAAGCCGATGTCGGTGCGCATCTCCGCCACCGACTGGCAGGACGGCGGGCTCACCGGCGACGACGCGGTCGAGGTCGCGCGCCTGTTCGCCGAGGCCGACTGCGATCTCATCGACGTGTCGACCGGCCAGACCACCGCCGACGCCGAGCCGGTGTTCGGCCGCATGTTCCAGACCCCGTTCTCCGACCAGATCAGGAACGAGGCCGGGCTCGCCACCATGTGCGTCGGCGCCATCACCACGGCCGATCAGGTCAACACCATCATCGCCGCTGGCCGCGCCGATCTGGTCGCGCTCGCGCGCCCGCACCTGGTCGATCCGTATTTCACCATGAAGGCGGCGGCCTGGTACGACGCGCCCGCGATCCATTGCCCGCCGCAATATCTCGCCGGCAAGGACCAGATTTTCCGCAACAGCGTCCGCGACCGCGAGGAGCTCAAGGAGCTCAAGCTCAAGGCCAAGCCCAAGGGCCACCGCGACACCTGGAAGGAAGCGGCGGAGTAGGGCGGGATTGGTACAGGCGGACGCCCGTGCAAGCCGCGAATTCGGTCTGTTCGCCTCCCCCTTGTGGGGAGGGGCTAGGGGTGGGGGTCCCGAGAATTTGTCGCGGTGGCGACATCGGCACGCAGCTGCATCACCCCCACCCCCAACCCCTCCCCACCGCAAGTCGGGCTTGCCCGACTTGCGCACTATGATGCGGAACCCGGGCAAGCCCGGGTTCCGTGGGGAGGGGAGCGCACCGAGATTGCTTCGGTGTCGTGCATCAAATCCAACAGAGTGCGTTCTCAAGCCTGCGGTCTTGAGATTTCGGTGTGCGCATGAGAGCCTTTGCCGCATGACCCATCCGGCGGCGAGCGCAGAGCGCGTCAGCAAACAGTTCGGCGCGACGCTCGCGCTCGACGGCGTCTCGTTCGACGTCGCCTTCGGCGAGATCCACGCCATCGTGGGCGAGAACGGCGCCGGCAAGTCCACGCTGATCCGCATCCTCGGCGGTGTGCACCGTCCCGACGACGGCGTCATTCGCGTGGACGGACAGGAGCGGCACTTTGCGAGCCCGCGCGACGCCATTGCCGCCGGGATCGTCACCATCCCGCAGGAGCTGCGGCTGGTGCCGGCGCTGTCGATCGCCGAGAACATCGCGCTCGGCGACCTGCCGGTGCGGAAGATCGGCGTGCTCGCGATCGTCGACCGCGCGCAGATGCGCAGGGATGCGCGCACCGTGCTCGCCGAGCTCGATTTCGATCCCGACCCGGACCGGCCGGTCGCATCGCTAGGTTTCGCCGAGCGCCAGCTCGTCGCCATCGCCAAGGCGCTGCGCCGGCGCTGCCGCATCTTCGTCCTGGATGAGCCGACCGCGGCGCTTGAGAAGCACGAGATCGAGCGGCTGTTCACCGTGCTCGCGCGCATGCAGGGGCAGGGCACCGCCATCATCTACATCTCTCATCGCCTCGACGAGGTGGTCGCGATTGCCGACCGCTGCACCGTGCTGCGCGACGGGCGCGTGGCGGCGGTGAGCACCCGCGGCGCCTTCGCCGTGCCCGATCTCGTGGGCGCGATGACGGGCCGCGCAGCCGAGGAGGTCGTCGCCGCGCCGGTCGCGCCCGGCAAGGTGCTGCTCGAAGTGAAGCCCGATCGAGCCTCGACGATCCGCTTGCGTGCGGGCGAGGTGATCGGCCTCGCGGGCCTGCTCGGGAGCGGCGCCGGCGCCATGCTCCGCCGCCTGTTCGCTACACCCGCCGCCGCCATTGCCGCCGGGATCGGCATGGTGCCGCCGGAGCGCGCCCTCGGCCTGGTGATGAATCAATCCGTGCGCGACAACATCCTGCTGCCCAATCTCGCCGCGCTTTCCCGTATGGGGATCATCGACCGCCCCGCCGGCGACCGCGTCGTCGCCGAGTTGATGGAGCTCGTCGATATCCGTCCGCGCCGCCCGCAGCTACGGGTGAGCTCGCTCTCCGGCGGCAATCAGCAGAAGGTGATCCTGGCGAAATGGCTGGCGCGGCGCATCGCCGTGCTCCTGCTCGACGAGCCGACGCAAGGCATCGACGTCGCGGCCAAGGCGCAGATCCATGCGCTCATCCGCGATTTCGTCGCCCGCGGCGGCGGCGCGCTGATTCATTCGAGCGATCTCGGCGAGCTCGCGCGCCTGTGCGACTCCGTGCTCGCCGTGCGGCAAGGCCGCGTGGCGGCGACGCTCGATCGCGCCCAAGGTCTCGACGAACCGAAACTGCGCGCGGCGATCGGCGGGTGATGATGAGACACGCAGCCGATGCCGCGAACTCGGTCTGCTCCCTCTCCCCGCTCTTGCGCCCGAACTCGGGTTTACCCGAGTTCGGTCACTTAAGGAGTGGCCGAAGTCGGATATATCCGACTTCGGCGCGAGAGGGGTGGGGTGAGGGGCGCACGAGCACGGAACGCGCAAGCGCCCCTCACCCAATCCTCGTCGTTGCGACACCGAACTGCCCTCTCCCCGCAAGCGGGGCGAGGGCACAAGCGGCGACAGCGCGCGCGAGCGTCCCATGACACAGAGATTCAACCTCGCCGGCCAGATGCCGCTGATCACGCTGATCGTGCTGTGCGCGGCGACCGCGGTCATGACCGACCGCTTCCTCTCGCCGCTCAACCTCACCAACATCCTGGTGCAGTCCTCGATCATGGCGGTCATCGCCATGGGCATGACCTTCGTCGTTGTCGGGGGCGGCTTCGATCTTTCCGTCGGCTCGACCGTGGCGCTCGCGGGCTGCGTCGCCGCCATGGTGATGCTGGAGGCCGGGATCGCTGCCGGTGTCGTCGCGGGGATCCTCGCCGGCGCGGCGGTCGGGCTCGCCAACGGGCTGATCATCGCGTTCCTCAACGTCAATCCCTTCATCACCACGCTCGGCACCATGGTGCTGGTGCGCGGCGTCGTCTTTCTCATCACCGGCGGCGCGCCGGTCGAGGGCGAGACCGGGTTGCCCCGCGAGTTCGTCGCCTTCGGCTCCGACCGCTTCCTCGGCATCCATTATCTCGTCTGGGTGCCGGCGATCCTGCTCGCGGTGCTGTCGTTCGTGATGCATGCGACCCCCTACGGCCGGCGCGTCTACGCCACCGGCGGCGGGCGCGAGGCGGCTTATCTCTCCGGCGTCCCGGTGCGCCGTGTCGTCGCATCCACCTATGTCTGGTGCGGCGCGCTCGCCGGCGTCGCCGGCGTGATGCTCGCCGCGCGGTTGCAGTCGGGCCAGCCGACCGCCGGCGAATTCTACGAATTGACGGCCATTGCCGCGGTGGTGCTGGGCGGGGCGGCGCTGCAGGGCGGCGAAGGCACGCTTTATAAGAGCGTGATCGGGGTCTTCATCATGATCGTGCTCGGCAACGCGCTCAACCTGCTCAATGTCGATTCCTACTGGCAGCGCGTGGCCGTGGGCGCCGTCATCATTGCGGCCGCCGCCGCCGAAAGGCTACGATCAACGAGGAACTAGTAGGTTGGGTCGAGCCCCTTGGCGAGACCCAACGTTCCGAGCGCGATCCGAAGTGTTGGGTCTCGCATAGCCCGCGAAGACGGGCGTAAACGCCCTTACGCTGCTCGACCCAACCTACAGAAAAGGAGTGTGCCATGTTCAGGCTTCGTATGACCGCGCTCGCCGCGGCGCTCTTGCTGCCGGTGTCGCTCGCATCGCTGCCATCCGCGACCGCGCAGCAGAAGACCACCATCGGCGTCTCGCTCGCGCAGGACGACAACCCCTTCTACATCGCCATGCTGCGCGGCATCCGCGCCCGCGCGCAGGAGCTCGGCTGGGACGTGGCCACCGTCTCCGCCAACGAGGACAAGCTCAAGCAGATCAACGGCGTGCAGGATCTGGTCGCGCGCGGCGTCAAGGGCGTGCTCATTTCGCCGATCGACGCCGTCGGCGTGAACGCCGCCTATGATGCGGCTGCCGCGGCGAAGGTGCCGATCGTGTCGGTGGCGCGCGGCTCGGCCTCGCCCAACCAGACCATCCACGTCGCCATGGACGAGAAGCAGATCGGCCGCGACATCGCGGAGTGGACCGCGAAGAAGCTCAACGGCAAGGGCAAGGTCGCCCTGCTGATGGGCCCCTCCGGCGCGCCGACCTTCCGCAACCTCGGCGACGGCTATGCCGAGGTGATGGCGAAACATCCCGGCATCCAGATCGTGGTGAAGCACGACGGCCCGCTCACCCGCGAGCGCGGCGTCAAGCAGGCCGAGGACGCGCTGGTGGCGCATCCGGATCTCGCCGCGATCTACACCGCCAACGACGACGTGGCGCTCGGCGCCATGCAGGCCGTCAACGCCGCCAGCCGCAAGGGCAAGACGCTGGTGACCGGCATGAACGGCGTGCCGCCGGCGCTGCGCGCGGTGAAGGAGGACAATCTGGCGATGACGGTCGAACTCAACCCGGTGGAATGGGGCCGTCTCGGCGTCGACGTGCTCGCCGGCTTCCTCAAGGGCGACAAGGTCGAGCCGCGCGTGTTCATCAAGCACATCATCATCGACGGCGGCAATATCGACGCCAAGCTGCCGAAGACGTAACGGCCGCGCCAACGTTCGTCCAAGGGCGTGCTCGTCGTTCACGCCCTTGGGTTCATCGCGTGGCGGGATGGGCGCTACCAGCGCCCTCTGCGGTTGACGAGCCGGAGAACGACGAGAAGCAATATGGCTCCGAGAGTGGCGGAGATAATGGCCGCGATGATTCCGCTGCCGATGTGGATTCCCAATTGCGGAAACAACCAGCTGCCGATGAGAGCGCCGACGATCCCGAGGCAGATGTCCGCAACGAGGCCGTAGCCGGTACCTCGCACAATTTGGCCGGCCAGCCATCCCGCGATAAGGCCGACCAACAGAATTACCAGAATGCCTTCAGCTGACATGGGGCGCCCCCGCTCATTGTGATGCCTCAAGATAGGCCGACGGAGCGTGCGCTTTGCCCATTTTGAAAGCAATCCCGCCCCTGACGTTCCGACCTCTCACGACTTGACGCCCGGCGTAAATCTTGCAGGAAAAACGGAACTTTTTCCCCGTCCGGTTCTTGACGGCAGGGCTCCGCGAGAGCATGTCCCGCAAAAGTGGGAACCGGTTTTGCGAAAAGGACATGCTCAAACAAAAAGATAGAGCGGGATGACGATTCGAAGAAAAGTCATCCCGCTCTGGCGTTGGCCGAAGAGATTTCAATGAAGATTCGTGCCGGCTACGAGATTTCCTATGACTGCCCGCAGCCGACGCCCATGATTCTGACGCTGAGCGTCCATCCGTCACGCGTTCCCGATCTCCTGACCTGGGATCGCATGCGGTTCGATCCACCCATTCCCGCGAACACCTATCACGACGGTTTCGGCAATTTCTGCCACGTGATCAACGCGCCCGCCGGCCGGCTGACTGTGTCAACGGACTTCCTGGTGCAAGACGAGGGCGAGCCGGACGCGATCGCCCCGCAGGCGGAGCAGCACGCTCTGGGAAATCTGCCGGTGGAGGTGCTGATCTATCTGCTCGGCAGCCGCTACTGCGAGACCGATCGCCTGTCGAATACGGCCTGGTCGCTTTTCGCGCAGGTTCCCAAGGGTTGGCCGCTGGTGAAGGCGATTTGCGACTACGTCCACGGTCGCATTGCGTTCGGCTATCAGCACGCGAGCCCGACCAAGACCGCGTTCGATGCCTATACGGAAAAGCGCGGCGTGTGCCGGGACTTCGCGCACCTCGCGATCACGCTGTGCCGCTGCATGAACGTCCCGGCACGTTACTGCACCGGCTATCTCGGCGACATCGGCGTGCCGCGCGACGAGGCGCCAATGGACTTCAGCGCCTGGTTCGAAGCCTATCTCGGCGGCCGCTGGTACACGTTCGATGCCCGCCACAACAAGCCGCGCGTCGGCCGCATCTTGATGGCTCGCGGGCGCGATGCCACCGACGTCGCGATTGTGACGTCGTTCGGCCCCTGTACGCTCGCAAGCTTCAAGGTGATCACCGACGAGGTCACGTCGGCCGCTGCCGCGAGCACGTGACAATCACATTATCTTGTTTCCGGCTCTCAACGGCCTTGCAGCCGCCGCGCGCTGATCATGGCGCACAAAGTTGACCCGCGCGTGTTCATCAAGCACATCATCATCGATAACGGCAACATCGACGCCAAGCTGCCGAAGACGTAAGAAGCGGGCACCTGTCCGTTCGCCGCGTTGCATGAGCCATGACCGGAGCGTAGCCTGATGGGAGTCGGGCCGAGACAGCCCATGCGGTGGCCGCCGTTCGCAGCCGTGATCTTGCTTGCGGGCTCGCTGCTGACGGGGCTCGGCTTTTGTGCGTTGTTGCCGCCGTTCGAGGGCTTCGACGAGAACGCACACTACGGCTACATGCAGCAGATCGCCCAGACCGGTACATGGCCGCGGCTGTACGATCCCGTTCCTGCCGAGGTGGATGCCTATCTGGAGGTGGCGCCGGGCCCGCGCGCGCTCGGCACGCGCTGGACCTATCCGGCTTTTTTCGCTGCATCCCCCGACACGATCCGCGCCGGCGCCGCAGCGATCCACGGCGGCCGCGATCCCGCGCGGCCATGGCGCGCCGGCAACAGCGGCAATTGGGAGGGCCAGCACCCGCCGCTCTACTACGCCCTGCTGGCGCCGGTCTGGTCGGTGTCCAAGGGCTGGAGCATCTATTCGCAGCTGTTTCTGCTCAGAGCGGTGTCGTATCTGCTCGCCTGGGGCGGCCTGGTCATTGCGACGGTCGCGATCGCACAGCGCATGTCCCGGAAAACCGACAACCGGTATTCCGAAAAGGAACTACGCCAATCGACGACGAGCGCGGCGTCGCCCGTTGCCCCGCTGCTCGTGCTGGCGCCGGCGCTCTGGCCGGCGTTGTTCCCGATGTGGTTTCCCGAAATGGCGCGGGTCGGCAACGACAGCCTGGTCCTGCTGCTGCTTGCCGTCGCGTGGGTGGTGACGGGCAGGGCGCTCGGCCCGCGCGGGCACGTCACCCATTTCGTTCTGCTCGGCGCGATATGCGGATTGGGCCTGCTCACCAAGGCGACGGTGTTGCCGTTCATCGCCGCGCTCGGGCTGTTCCTGACCTGGCGGGCTTGGCGCGTGCGCGGCGATGCCGGCGCGCTGCGGGCGTCGGTTATCCGCGTGCTCGTGTTCGGGCTCGTGGCCGTCGCGGTCGGCGGCTGGTGGTACGTGAAAAACCTGCTCGACAGCGGCAACCTTCTGGGCTTCGCCGAATTCGCGCTGCTCGAGCAGCAGGGCGGCCTGCTCAAGGGCCTGAGCGAGAAGTTTTCGTGGCCGATGGCGCTGCGCGGACCCGGCGCGACCGCCATGACATTCCTGTGGGTGGGCTCGTGGTCGGCGATGCTGCCGCCGCGCCTCACCGAGCTCCCGCTGGCCATTCTGGTTGTCGTTATTGCGGCGGGGTGGATCGCGCGCGTCGCGCGCACGAAGCGGATATCCGACCTCGACGCGATTGCCGCGCTGACGCTCGCGCTCTTCATCCTTGCGGTGCTGTGGCAGGTCCTCAAGTTCATCGCCTTGTTTGCCGTGCACTCCGGCGGCGCGTGGTACCTTCACAGTTTCGCTCCGCTGCTGGCGCCGATGGTCGGGCGCGGGCTGGCCGAGGCGGCCACGTGGCGTCGCGCGCGTCTGCTCGTCGGCGCGCTCGTCATCTATCCCGTGCTGTTCCTGCCGTTCGCGACCGCGCTGCACGTCTTCCATTTCGCGGGATGCCTCGACCAGCCGCCCGGCGACCCGCATGTGGGCCTCGCCGCCGTCGCGGCGTGTGCGGCGGTGCCGCGCGAGATTCTGGGCAATCTGGCGGTGCTCGGAAATCCGGCGCCGGCGCTTGCGCTGTTCGGCGCGGGCTGGATCGCGATTCTGATCGGCGTCGTGCTCGTCGTTGCGCGGTGCTTGCCGCCGCGGCAACGTCCTCAGTACTTGGCGTAGACCGGGCCGCCGAACTTGTAGTTGATGCCGATGCGGGCGACGTGGTCGGTGTATTTGTGGTGAACGGTGGTGTCGTTGACGTCGATGCAGGCCAGCACGCACGCGATCGGCGCATCGAACGAGCCGAGATCGACGTAGAGATACTCGGCCTTGAACAGCCAGTTCTGCGTTATCGCGTATTCCAGGCCGGCGCCCACCGTCCAGCCGGTCCGGTTCGCCGTGGTGCTGGTCGTGGATACGAGCACTCCGGCGAACGTGCCGAGCGTGTCGGTGGTCTTGACGGTGCCAAAGGCCGCGCCGCCGGTCACGAACAGGAGGACGCGATCGAGGGCCACGCCAGCGCGCGCGCGGGCGGTCGCCAGGAACGTGGCGTTGACCTCGTTGGTCATGAAATCGCCGGCCGCGACCGGAGTGCCGGCAGGAACCGTGATGGTGCGCGACTGCGTGCCGTAGAGCCAGGAGGCGTCGGCCTCGAAGCCGATCACGAAGCTCGAGAACTGCGCATTGCAACCGCCCTGCACGCCGCCGATGACGCCCTGCGGGTGGATGGTGGTCGGCGTGAAGCCGTCGAGAAAGGCCGCGCCGCCGGCGGCAAAATTGTTGGGGCTCGTCGTCGTCGTGATCTTGTCCGAGCCATACTGGCCGCCGACGTTGGCGCCGAGATAGCAGCCGGTCCAGTTGTAGATCGGGACTACGACCGGTGCCGCGTAGGGGGCGGGCGCGGGTCGCGCCAGGTCGGCGGCGAATGCCGCTTGGCCGATGCCGGCCGCCAAGACTGCGCTTAACACGACTGCGCTTGTTGTGAGAGCAATGGCTGTGCGACGCATGCAACTTCCCCCGGACTGGACCTCGCAACCGATCTTACACCGCTCGCGCGGATACCGGTGTCCGTCGGCTGTGGATCAACCGTGATTGCGCGGGTAGTGTGGTGTTTGCGCCACACCCGAGCACCCGCCACGGACGGGGCGCCAGAGGAGACGAATGATGGCTGAATCCGCGCCGGTTGCAGGCCAGGCCAACCCCTTCGTCGCCGAGCTCGAAGCCAAGAACCTGCATCCGCTGTGGGACCGCTACCAGCGCATCACGCCGGTCAAGCCCGCTCCCAAGGACGCGCCGTTCCTCTGGCGCTGGCGCGACATCGAGCCGTTCCTGCACCGCTCGGTCGGCGAGGTCGCGATCAACGACATCGAGCGCCGCGCGCTGATCATGGCGCATCCCGCGTTCGGCGCGGAAACCACCACGACCAGCACGCTGCTCGCCGCCTTCACCGTGCTCGAGCCCGGCGATCGCGCGCGCCCGCACCGCCACACCGGCGCGGCGATCCGTTTTGCGACGCGTGCCGACGGCGCCGCCACCATCGTCAATGGCCGGCGCTGTGAAATGAAAGACGGCGACCTCGTCCTCACGCCGCCGATGTGCTGGCACGGGCACATCAACGAGAGCGACCATCGCATCATCTGGTTCGACGCCGCCAACATGCCGCTGATCCGCGCGGTCGATGCGCATTTCTTCGAGCCGGGCGATCCGCGCAACAACGAGTTCTGGCAGGTTGATGCCGGCGAGGAGGGTCTATGGGCCGAGTCCGGCCTGCGCGCCGAGGGCGCGGCGGCGAGCAAGGTGAATTCGCCGAAGTACCGCTACCCCGGCGAGGCGACTCGCCGGCTCTTGGCGGTGACGCCCAAAGCCGCCGACGGCATGCGTGTCCTGCGCTACGTCAATCCCGCGACCGGCGGCGCGGTCATGCCCACGCTCGATTGCTACGCCGCGCGGCTCGGCAAAGGGGCGCCGACCCGGTCGAGGCGCGCCACATATAATGTCATCTGCCTCGTGGTCGCCGGGGAGGGGCGCTCGACCATCGGCGAGCAAACCTTCGAATGGTCGCAGCACGACGTCTTCACCATCCCGCACTGGACCTGGGCCCGCCACGAAGCCGGGCGGCGACGCCGACCTCTTCTTGGTTACGGACAAGTCCGCGTTCGAAGCCCTCGACCTGGTACGCGAGGAGATGGAGTAGCGCGTAGCAAGAGTGCACAATCTCTCGCCGTCACCCTGAGGTGCGAGCCCCTCAAAAGCGCGTTCACGCGCGTCTTGACGCGCTATGGGGCGAGCCATCGCAAGTCGGCTGTAGCCGACTTGCGATGGCGCGCGAAGACGCGCGCACCTCGCCGCCGCACGAAGAAATCGAGAGAATTGGCCTGGTCCAAGAGAGCCGGGAACTTGAAATCGACGCCATTCACCCCACATGAGTGGCGATATGCTGCAATTGAGAGTCGACGGGGACGGCACTTCCGTCCCCCACTGATGATTGTTACGCCTATTTCTTCAACTGCTTATCGCCATTCTCGCGACTGCTAGCCTAGCGCCTATCCGCGTCCGACCAGTTCGCGCAGTCGAGCGCGGATGGTTCAGCGAACGAATACAGGAATCTAGAGCACGTTACCGATTCAACCTGATCGGAACGCGCTCTAGCTGCTGCGCTCGTCCCAAAGACGTTGTCTCAGTCGAATATGAGGTAAGGGCTATGGCGATTGAACATGCGCGCGCGCATGTCTTACCAAAACCTTGGGGTGTTGCAGATCTACGTCCTTGGAGTAACGCACGCCACGACGGTGGCTCGATCGGCGAAATCTGGTACGAGCGACCCGATAGAGCAGCCACAGATCCTTCGCTATTGCTCAAGTTGCTGTTCACGAGCCAGCCACTTTCCATCCAGGTTCATCCGGACGATGCGTTTGCGCATTCGATGGGACTGCCGAACGGCAAAATCCGAAGCCTGGTACATCCTGAGTGCTGCTCCTGAAGCCAAGGTCGCCCTCGGCCTGAAACAGCGTCTGACTCCGCAGCAATTGCGTGAGGCCAGTCGACGATGGCTCGATCGCGGATCTTGTCGCGTGGCGGGCCGTGTCACCAGACGACGTCATCTTCGTGCCCGCCGGGACGATACACGCGATTGGCGCGGGGCTCGTCATTGCGGAAATCCAGCAGCGCAGCGATGCGACGTTTCGCTTGTTCGATCACGGTCGGCAGCGTGAACTTCATATCGAAAGCGCAATGGCGGTGGCGAACGCCGGACCGGCCGATTTCCAGGTGCAACCGAACCGCCTCACCGACGAACGGACGCTTCTCGTCTCCAGTCTCCATTTCGTGTTCGAAAAGATCGATCTGCCGCCAAACTCCGCTTGGTGGCTGGAAGCGGACCGCGAGACCTGGCTTCTCGTTCTCAGCGGCGACGCCCGCGCCGGATCGTTCGACGTTGCCGTAGGTGACGCCGTTTTCGCGCAGTCGGACCGCGTCAACATCCACGCCGGCACGATCGGCATGGTGGGCCTCGTAGCGTACACGGGCGGCGGCCAGGTTCCGCACCTGCTGCAGCGCCTCGAGCAGTCGGACGCGACGGATGCGGGACGGCCACAGGAGGTGCAGGTGCCAACTTCACTCACTCGAGCAAAGACGATCCCAACGATCGGACGTCTGGAAACAACTAAATGAGAGCACTTCAGCGTGTGGCGTTCATCGGCAATCATCTTCCGCGTCGCTGCGGAATTGCTACCTTTACCCATGATCTTCATCGCGCGGTCTCGACAGCTCACCAGGATCTCGAGACTTGCGTCGTCGCCATGACGGACCCCGGTTGCACCTATGACTATCCGCCGGCGGTACGCTTTCAGGTCCGCGAGGAGATGATCGACGACTACGCCCAGGCGTGCCGAACTTTTGAACAATGCGAGGTTTCGACGTCGTCTCCCTCCAACACGAATACGGGATTTTCGGTGGTGAGGCCGGCGGCAATATCATCGAGCTCCTGTCGCGCCTCGAAATGCCGGTTGTCACGACACTTCACACGGTGCTCGCCGAACCGACGCCCGCCCAGCGCGACGTGATGCGCCGGATCATCGATACTTCGGCGAAGATCGTCGTCATGTCGGAGAAAGGCCCGCGAATTGCTACGTTCCGTTCATGACGTGCCGGCTCACAAGATAGAGGTCATCCCGCACGGAATACCGGACTTTCCGTTTCTCGAGACGCATCATGCCAAGGCGAAATTCGGTTTCGGGGGAAAGACGATTATTCTGACGTTCGGTCTCCTGTCGCCGAACAAAGGCATAGAGATCATGCTCGACGCCATGCCGAGCATCATCAAATCATGTCCAAGCGCCGTCTATGTCATTCTCGGCGCAACCCATCCGAACCTCGTGCGAGATCAGGGCGAGGCTTATCGCGATGGCTTGACTGCGCGGGTGCAGGAGCTCGGCATCGAGGATCATGTCGTCTTCTTCAACCAGTTCGTCGATCAGGCCACGCTGCTGAACTTCATTTCGATGTGCGACGTCTATGTGACGCCCTATCTCAACGAAGCTCAGATGACGTCGGGCACGCTCGCCTACAGCTTCGGATTGGGAAAGGCCGTCGTATCGACGCCCTACTGGCACGCCAAGGAACTGCTGAGTGACGGGCGTGGCATTCTCGTTCCTTTTGGCGATGCCAAGGCCTTGAGCGCAGAGATCGCCGGCCTGCTGACGAACGACGTCCGCCGTCACGCCATGCGCAAGCGCGCTTACGCGGCGAGCCGATCGATGACTTGGGTGCAAACAGCCAAGCGCTATCTTGCGGTCTTCGACGACTGCGCGCGAAAGTAGCAGGCCTGGAATATCGCTTCCGACCGATGCGATCGTCTCTGGGAGCAAGGGGCACATCATACCGGAGATGCGGATCGAGCATTTCCTCTCGCTCTGCGACAGTACGGGCATGCTCCAACACGCCGTCCATTCAGTGCCGGATCGCTCCCATGGCTACTGTGTCGACGACAACGCGCGCGCCCTGCTGTTCGCATGCGCACTTTCGAACTCCGGCGAAGCCCAATTGTCCGAAACAATCACGTCGCGCTTTGCGGCGTTCATTCAGCACGCCTGGAATCCAGACACCCGTCGATTTCGAAATTTCATGAGCTATGACCGCCGGTGGCTGGAAGAGTCGGGGCTCGGAAGATAGTCATGGCAGGACGCTTTGGGCATTGGCCGAATGCGCACGCAACGACGCCGATCCATCTCGCCGCAGATGGGCCGCGGCGCTCTTCAAGACCGCGCTTCCCGCCGTCGAGGAATTCTCGTCTCCAAGGGCCTGGGCCTTCTCGCTCCTGGGGTTGGACGTCTATTGCACGCTGGTCGGTGGAGACGTCCTCGCCAACCGCCTGCGCAGACTATTGGCCGACAGACTGATGTCCCTGATTTCCGCGACGGAAACCAAAGACTGGATCTGGTTTGAAGACCTGCTCGCATACGACAATGCGCGCCTTCCCCAGGCGCTGATCCAAACGGGCCTGACGACCCAGACGCCGACCGTATGTCGAGGTCGGCCTCCGATCGCTTCGTTGGCTCATGTCGCTTCAGACCACGTCATCGGGATATTTCAGACCCGTTGGGACCAAGAGCTTCGGCAGGCTCCGTCAGAAACCCGAAGCGTTCGATCAGCAGCCAGTCGAGGCATCAGCAACGATTTCTGCGTGCCTTGCTGCGTGGCGGGCGGAGGACGGCGCGGAGTGGCCGGCAGGGGCAATGCGTGCGTTCGGTTGGTTTCTGGGCGAAAACGACCTGCAGACAGCACTGATCGATCCCGACACGGGCAGCTGCTCGGATGGGCTCCATCCGGATCGATCCAATGAGAACAAGGGTGCAGAATCAGTGCTATCGTATCTTCTCGGTCTTGTGGAGATTCGCCAGTTCAAGCGCGCTGTTGCGACTGACCGAACAAGACCTGTGTCCAAATTAGTACCCAGCGCGATCAGCACGATTCGCACCTCGAGCAACCCCAGGGAGCCTCTTTGTCCCAATCCCGATTCTTGAATCGCCAGACCTTATATCTGCGGCCGGATCCGGCCAGGGTCGTCGTCAGGCCCTTCAAACCGGCGACTGAGCCCCGAGACCTCAACCCAACCGATAAGATCCGGGCCAATCATATCGTCGACAGGGTTCTTCGGCTCGATGCCGAAGCTGCCGCGCAACAACTGACGGACGTGCTCGAAAATTTCGAAGGTCGTCACAGGAATCTGCTCGATATCTTCGAGACGCGCGCCGCCGAGATGGAAGAGGCGTTGGAGCCACATGCCGAATTGAATAAGACGCAACGCCGCCTGATCGGTGCATATTTTCTCAACGAGTACTCGTTCGAGGCATCGGCCTTGTTCAATCCGAGCATCGTCCGGCACCCCGACCAGACTGGCGCGCCGGAAAATGGCTGTCGATTCATCTTGAGTCTTCGCGCCGTCGGCGAAGGGCATATTTCATCGCTGACGTTCCGGTCCGGCACCATCGCCGCGGACGGCAGCGTAGCCGTCGATCCGACCGCGCGTCTCGCGTCGGTTCCGAAAGTCCGATAGCCGGACGACCGGGTCCAATGGCGACGACGTCGAAGTGATCTTCCGGCCGGACGAAGAACTGAGCGAACGGGTCATCTTTCCGATCACCGACGCGCAAGCAAACGGCATCGAGGACGCCCGGTTCGTCGAATTCAACGACGATGGACAAAAAACATTCTACGCAACCTACACGGCCTATAGCGGCAGGGCGATCCGCTCTGAGTTGCTCGAAACGACGGATTTCCAATCATTCCGGATGACTCCGCTCGGCGGATCGGCGGCGCGCAACAAGGGCATGGCTCTGTTCCCGCGAAAAATCGATGGCCGCTATGCGATGATCGGTCGGCAGGACAACGAGAACCTCTATTTGATCTATTCCGACGACCTTTACACATGGGACGGCGGTCATTCCATCCTTCAGCCCGAGTATCCTTGGGAATTCGTTCAGATCGGCAATTGTGGCTCACCGGTCGAGCTGGACGACTGCTGGCTGCTGCTGACACACGGAGTTGGTCCGGTCAGGAAATATTCGATCGGGGCGGTTCTCCTGGACAAGAAGGACCCCTCGAAGGTTCTCGCGCGCTCGCGCGAACCTCTGGTTCGTCCCGAGCCCACCGAACGCGAAGGCTACGTGCCCAATGTCGTCTATACCTGCGGCGCAATGCGTCACAGCGACCAGATCATCTTGCCTTATGCGGATATCCGACACCTTCTCCAATTTCGCGACGATAAAGATTGCGGCGTTGATGCAGGCCGTTGCGAGCTGATCGCCGGTGATCGTACGTGATGGTTGAGGCAATCGATCATAGCGCCAGGAACAATAGCCATGCAGGCACTCTTCATTGGGCAAACTTATATCGATGTCACTTTCCTTACCGACCGGATGCCAACGGGCGACGAGAAGCATGTGGCGTCGGCCTACGCCGTCTCTTTCGGTGGCAACGCGGTCACAGCAGCCTTCTGCTGTGCGAAACTGGGAATTCTGCCGGACTTGCTCGCGACCGTCGCCGATGACTGGCTCGGTCGCATGTTCCTGGACATGGCGGCCAGGTATCGGATCTCGATTCACGCCAGGAAGGTCAGAACGTCGTCGTTGTCGTTCATCATGCCGAACAACGGCAAGCGATCGATCGTACGCTGCCGTGACGACGAGTATCTTCACCCGTTCCCGATTCTGCACCTCTCGGGTTGCCGCGCGCTTCATATCGACGGGCACCAGCCGGATGCCGCGATTCACTACGCCAAGCTGTGCCGAGATGCAGGGATTCTCACCTCGCTCGACGGTGGAGGACTGCGGTCGAATACTCACGACCTCCTCCGCTTCATCGACGTGGCGATCGTGGCCGAGCGCCTGTGCCAGCAGATGGGGCATGAACCGGCAGCGATGCTCGATTACCTCAAGAGTCGAGGCTGTCGGCTGGGCGGGGTGACGCTCGGAGAGCGAGGACTGGCCTGGTACGATGAGACGGGCGCCGTGCGCGCGCTTCCCGCTCTTGCCGTACCGTCCGATCGCGTACTCGATACCAGTGGAGCTGGAGACGTCTTCCACGGCGCCTATATCTATTCCTACCTCGCCAATCCGGCGAAGAGCTGGGAGGAACATTTCCGCTTCGCGCGGGCGGCATCAACCCACAAAGTCCAGCATCTCGGCAATGAGGCGGGCTTGCCGACGCTTGCCGAAATCACGGCGCTCGAACGCTCCGGACACTGCTGACGTCCGCGATGAGTCGATGCTGTCGAAAAAGTCTGCGGTCCAATGGCGCAGCTTGCGGTGGGATTCAACTTGTGTGATGCTCGGTTCGACACCTGCGGTGGACATATGACATGGCTTCAGATGAAGAAGTAGGACACCAAATCCTCGGCATTTTCATGAAGTACAGAGTCGGTGCGAGCGGTGTACTTCGACGCAACAATTTCATCGATGTGAGAGATGCCGATTTTCAACGGGGGTTGAACAAGGCCGTTGAAAATCGTTGGATCAAAATCAAATCGCGCGATCGCTACACCTACGAACTCACCGAAGCTGGTCTTGCTGCCGGACTAAACGCCGAGCTTCGGCAGAAGCCTTCAGTCTAGCGCGCGCCACGCTGCCGAGAAGCCTCACGGCAGCGACATGTCCGTGGTGTGACCTGCAGAGTAACGACTGCGACGACTTGCATCTAGTCGGGGTACCGAGATGAACAAGGCCGGCGGCAGCGACACCAAGAACACGCTCCATTGCACGTTCTGCGGCAAGAGCCAGCACGAGGTGCGCAAGCTCATTTCCGGCCCGACCGTGTTCATCTGCGACGAATGCATCGAGCTGTGCATGGACATCATCGGCGAGGAGAACAAGTCCTCGCTGGTAAAATCGGGCGACGGCATCCCGGCGCCGAAGGAAATCTGCAAGGTCCTCGACGACTATGTGATCGGCCAGGACCATGCCAAGAAGGTGCTCTCGGTCGCCGTTCACAATCACTACAAGCGGCTCAAGAATCAGACCAAGCAAAGCGACGTCGAGCTCGCGAAATCCAACATCCTGCTGATCGGCCCGACCGGATCCGGCAAGACGCTGCTCGCGCAGACGCTCGCGCGCATTTTGGACGTACCGTTCACCGTGGCTGATGCGACCACGCTGACGGAAGCCGGCTATGTCGGCGAGGATGTCGAGGGCATCATCCTCAAGCTGCTGCAGTCCGCCGACAACAATGTCGAGAGCGCCCAGCGCGGGATCGTCTATATCGACGAGGTCGACAAGATCAGCCGCAAGTCCGACAATCCGTCGATCACCCGCGACGTGTCGGGCGAGGGCGTGCAGCAGGCGCTGCTGAAGATCATGGAAGGCACCATCGCGTCGGTGCCGCCGCAGGGAGGCCGCAAGCATCCGCAGCAGGAATTCGTGCAGGTCGACACCACCAATATTCTGTTCGTATGCGGCGGTGCCTTCACCGGGCTCGAGAAGATCATCTCGGCGCGCGGCCGGTCGAGCTCGATCGGCTTCGGCGCCCAGGTCATCGCGCCGGAAGACCGCGGCACCGGCGAAATCTTCCGCGAGGTCGCGCCGGAGGATTTGCTGAAGTACGGCCTCATCCCCGAATTCGTCGGACGGCTGCCCGTGCTGGCCACCCTCGAGGATCTCGACGAACCGGCCCTCAAGCGCATCCTCAGCGAGCCGAAGAACGCGCTGGTCAAGCAGTATCAGCGGCTGTTCCAGATGGACGGCGTCGAACTCACGCTGGCGGAGGAAGCGCTCGGCGCCATCGCCCGCAAGGCGATCGACCGCAAGACCGGCGCGCGGGGGCTGCGCTCGATCATGGAGGGCATCCTGCTCGACACCATGTTCGACCTGCCGGGCCTCGACGGCGTCGAGGAAGTGGCGATCTCCAGGGAGGTTGTGGAGGGCACCGCACGGCCGCTCTACATCTACGCCGCTCACGCTGGCGCGAGCGCGTCGTAGGGCGGTGGGTACGACAAGAAGTTCAACAGGGCATGGGCACGATTTCTATTGGCGCGGGGCCCCTGCAGGCGCTCAGACTTTTTCGAGGAACGCGACGACATCGCTTTTCAGTTGCGATTCAAGTCGGCTATATTCGCTCAACTCGTACGGGGTGCGCTGATAGCTGACGCCGCCCTCCGAAAGCACAAACTCCCAGCTCACCGCTCGGCCGCCGGGGGCTGTGATGGTCGCCGTTGCATGTTGATATTTGCCGACGGGATAGGGGCCGGCCACCTCGATCTTGCCAAAGTCCCCCAACGCTTCGTTGAACCTCAACAGGAATTCTCTTATCGGGCCAAAAAGTCGTAGAGCCTGTTCACTCGCATGTACACGCTCGTCATTTCGACTCTTTGTAACGCGAGCAAGGCGCTGCAGCTCTTCTTTGAATTCATCGGCGTCGGGGGCCATTTCTTCGTTCTTCGTCCTTACACTTTCAGTCGGCGGCAAGCGTCTGCTTCGGACTGCTGGACTAGTGCGGCGAATTTGAAGTTCCTATCAGTTTGCGGCGAGTCCGTTTAGGAACTTCAAATTCAAAAGCCGCACTAGAATCATAAAGTTGCTAGTGGTCCTTAGATTCCGAAGTTCGTATCTGAATGTGCTGCAAGTGCTTACGAACTTCGGAATTGGACCACTAGTGAACGGTCATTTGACCTTGAGTTTTACCGCAGACTCCTTCCCGCGATTGCTCTCGATCTCATACTCGACCGATTGTCCCTCATTCAGCGTGCTCAGACCCGCCTGCTCAACGGCGGATATGTGGACGAACACATCCTTGCCACCGCCGCTCGCAGGCTGGATGAACCCATAGCCCTTTGTCGGATTGAACCACTTCACGTTACCTGTAGCCACTCCAGCCTCCAATGTTGATCAGTCACGATACACTCACGATACAGTCCGCGCTCGAGGGCGCCTCAGAGCATTTTCCGGAAAAGTGGACACCGGTTTTCCGCAGAAAATGCGACACTAAAGGAATCTAGCATCAGGTCTTTTTCGCGAACGGGCTGCCGACCGGCTTGCCCTGGCCCTGCGCCGCCTTATAGGCCGACACATTGGCCTTAGGCTGGTTCTTGTCCGCCTTCGGTTTCTTACTTTCCTTGTTGCCTTTTTGAGCCTTCGACATGGCGATCCTCCTGATTGAAAGCCGGAACGCTTTGCGTTCGGCGTCTCGATTGTGTTCAGGCTGCGCCTTTACCGAGACGGTGTCGAGCGAAATGGTGGACACTGTGCATAGTAAAGATATCGAAACGGCCCCGAACTCGGCGGGTCAGATTGAATTCAAAGTCACCACGGCCGGTAAATGATTGCCACACGACGCTTATCTCATCAATTATCGAGGAAGGTTCTGAGGATCCTCGATCGGCTCGGGTGCTTGAGCTTGCGCAGCGCCTTGGCCTCGATCTGCCGGATGCGCTCGCGCGTCACCGAGAACTGCTGGCCGACCTCCTCCAGCGTGTGATCCTTGTTCATGCCGATGCCGAACCGCATGCGAAGAATACGCTCCTCGCGTGCCGTCAGTGACGCCAGGACGCGCGTGGTGGTCTCACGCAAATTGGACTGAATGGCCGCGTCGATCGGCAGCATCGCGTCCTTGTCCTCGATGAAATCCCCGAGGTGCGCATCCTCCTCGTCGCCGACCGGACTTTCCAGCGACAGAGGCTCCTTCACTACCTTCAAAACCCTGCGCACCCTCTCGAGCGGCATGCCGAGCTTCTCGGCGAGTTCCTCGGGCGTCGGCTCACGGCCGATCTCGTTGAGCAGCTGGCGCGACGTGCGCATGATCTTGCTGAGGTTATCGATCATATGCACGGGGATGCGGATGGTTCTTGCCTGATCCGAAATGCCGCGGGTGACCGCCTGCCGGATCCACCAGGTGGCGTACGTGGAGAACTTGTAGCCGCGGCGGTACTCGAACTTGTTGACCGCCTTCAAGAGGCCGATGTTGCCTTCCTGGATCAGATCCAGGAACTGCAGGCCGCGGTTGGTGTACTTCTTGGCGATCGAGATCACGAGGCGCAGGTTCGCCTCCACCATCTCCTTCTTCGCCTGGTGGGCCTCGCGCTCGCCTTTCTGCACCATGTGCACGATCTTGCGGAACTCGCCGATCTCGAGCCCGGTCTCGCCGGCGAGCACCTGGATCTCGTGGCGGTGGTGCTTGACCTTGTCCTTGTCCTTGGCGACGAGGCCCTTCCAGCCCTTGGCGGAGAGCTTCGACACCCGGTTGAGCCAGTGCGGATCGAGCTCGGAACCCTGGTAGTTCTTGAGGAAATCCTCGCGCGCGACGCCGTGGCTCTCGGCGAGCCGCATCAGGCGGCCCTCGTAGCCGACGAGGCGCTTGTTGATGTCGTAGAGCTGCTCGACCAGTGAATCGATGCGCGCCTGGTTGAGCCGCAGCGACTTCACCTCGACGATGATGTCGTCCTTGAGCTTCTTGTAGCGGCGCTCCTGCGCGGGCGAGAGCGAGTTGTTGCGCAGCTTGTTCTGGATGTCCTGGTCCTGCAGGCGGCGCAGCCGTTTGTAGGCGTCGGCGACGGTGTCGAAAGTCTCCAGCACCTTGGGCTTGAGCTCGGCCTCGATGGCGGCGAGCGAGAGCGAGTTCTCCATATCGTCGTCGTCGAAATCGTCATCGCCGGGGGGCGTCTCGCCGCCTTCGCCACGCCCGCCTCGGTCGCCTCGGTCTCCTTCTTGGCCGCTGGCGCGCCCACCGCCGCGATCTTGCGTCGGCGTCTGCATGAGCTGCGGCGCTCCCGGCGCCGGTACGACCGGCTGGCCGTCGGCGCCGATCACCGGCCCCGGCATGGCCTTGGCGTCGGGCCCGGCATAGGTGGCCTCGAGGTCGATGATGTCGCGCAGGAGGGCCTTGCCCTCGTTGAGCTCGTCCCGCCAGATGATGATGGCCTGGAAGGTGAGCGGGCTCTCGCACAGCCCGGCGATCATGGCTTCGCGGCCGGCCTCGATGCGCTTGGCGATCGCGACCTCGCCTTCGCGGGAGAGCAGCTCCACCGAGCCCATCTCCCGCAGGTACATGCGCACGGGGTCGTCGGTACGCTCGATCGGCGCCTTGGTCTCGGACTTGGCCGGGACCTTCTGCTGCACCTCGACCAGGTCGCCGCCTTCGGATTCGGGCTCTTCCTCGGCCTCCTCGCGCTGCTCCTCGCCCTCCTCGGTCGCCTCCTCGGTCTCGACAACGTTCACCCCCATCTCGCTGAACATGGCGAGAACGTCCTCGATCTGCTCGGATTTGACCTCCTCCGAGGGCAAAACCGAGTTGATCTGGTCATGGGTGACGTAGCCGCGCTTCTTGGCGCTGCGGATGAGCTTCTTGACGGCCGCATCGGAGAGGTCGAGCAGCGGCAACGACGTATCGGAAGTATCGGCGGCCTCCTTTTCCGGCGCCTCTTCCTTTTCTTTCTCTGTCGTCGCCGCCATGTCTTTGCTCGCCATGTTGTCGCTCGCCACGCAGCTCTCCTGGTGACACTCTATTGGGGCCGCCGAATTGGTGCACTGCGGCGAGCGATGTCATGTGCCAGGAACGGACATCCGGGGTCGGGCAAGCCACCCTAATTCGAGTTGCCGGCGGATGCTCCGGCAGCCCCGAGGGGTAGATGATCTGAAGATCGAGGATGGGAGTCATATGGGCGCGACGGAGCCAAATAGCGAGCACAAATGCTTCGTTCATCCCGTTTCGGACAAAACCCGCCGAATTGCGTGAGACGGATGCTCATACTTTTTCGATCGCCCGTTGCGCTGTACGCCCGGCACCCCATGTAATCGGATACGGCGAGCGTCGGCTTGCCCGAGACTGCCCAGAAAAGCAGCGACGACCGAAGTCCGCACGCGCCCCTCGTTTCTGATCTCGGGGGCGGGGCGGATGACCACGCCTGCGTGTCGCGCCGATCCTCGGACGCGCTTGATCTAAGCTTATGCTCAACTCTTCCGGTGTGGGGAGCTACGTTATGATGGATAAGTTACCGGTCGCGGCTCACCCGGGCCGAACAGAAAAAACACCGGTCCCGAACCCGACCTTTGAAAAACAAGGTGTCGCCGAGACTCCTCGGTCCGCAACCAAACAGAGGCCGAAGGTTGCCCGCATGAGCTTGGTGAGCGCGACGGTCTATCTCCCGCCCGACAAGCTTGCTCTCATCAAAAAGATTTGTGGCGATTTAAACTGGCGGATTAGCGATCTTATTTCGGAGGCCGTCGATGACTACCTTCGTCGACGCCGCTAAGTTTCAAATAAAGGGGGAGGCCGCGCGACCTCGCCCGCATCATCGACGACACTCAGCCAAGGAGCGATCGGTACAAGTCCAGATATCGATCGGCCATGCGGTCTACCGTGAAGCGCGCGGACACAGCCGCCCGGCAGGCGGCGCGATCGATTTCGCCGATACGGCCGATCGCATCCACGGCTTCATCGACGCTGTCGACCAGGAAGCCGGTCACGCCATGGTCGATCAGCTCGGGCATCGATCCGCGGTTGGAGGCGATGACCGGCGTGCCGCAGGCGAGCGCCTCCACTATCGATAGTCCGAACGGCTCGTCGAAGTTGATGAGGTGGAGCAGCGCGCGCGCGGAACCCAGGGCTTTCGTGCGGGCCGCCCCGCCCACCACGCCGCGATAGACCACGGAATGGTCGTCGAGCACGGGCGCGACTTGCTCGTTATAATAGTTCTGATCCTGGACGATGCCGGCGATGACAAGCCGCCGACCCGCTCGACGAGCTGCCGCGATCGCCTCGGCAGCACCCTTGTCCGGGTGGATGCGGCCGAAGAAGAGCAGGTCGTCGCTTCCGTGTGGGTCGAACGGAAAGTCCTCCAGCCGGATACCGTGGTGGATCGTCGCCGCATAGTGCAGGTCCGAGTGGCGATCGGCGGCGCTGATCGCGACATAATGGACACGATCGTCGTACGCCTTGAAGGCGGGCAGGATGCGTTCCGAGGAGAAGCCGTGGATTGTCGTCACCACTGGCGTCTCCACCAGCCGCGAGAAGGCGAGCGGCACGAAATCGGTCTGGTTGTGAATGAGGTCGAACTCGCCCGCGCGCTCGAAGACATGAGCGACGTGGAGCATCTCCCACACCTTGGCGTCGATGGCGGGGTCTTCGGAATAGGCCGCCGGGCAGACGCCGGCCAGCTTGCCCGCCGTGCGGCTGTCCTTCGTGGCAAATAGGGTGACGTTGACGCCGCGCGCCACCAGCGCCTCGGTCAGCAGACTCGTCACCAGCTCCCATGGACCATAATGGCGTGGCGGGGTGCGCCAGGAGATCGGCGCCAGCATGGCGATACGCAAGCGTTTGTCCTTCCTTGCTGTTTCTCGTTAACCGGCCGTAAGGATCACGCCCTCGTCCTCCCGTAGCAGCAGGGCACCGTCTCTGACCAGCACGGCATCGTTGACAGTGGACAAGAGCGGCCGGCAATCGCTCGCCCAGTCCGGCAAATCCAGGCGATGCGCCCGTCCCCCGAGATTAAGCGCCACGATCAGTCGCTCCCCGCCGTGCCGGCGCTCATAAGCGAGCATGTCGCCATCCACGCCTAACAGCGCGAAGTCGCCGATCGACAGCGCCGGATGCGCGCGCCTGGCCGCCAGCAATCGACGATAGAGCGTCAGGATTGAATGAGGCCTCTCCGCCATCTGCGCGACGTTGCGCGTCGGCCAGTCGGCATTGAGCGGCAGCCACGGCCTAGCCATGGTGAAGCCGGCATTCTCGCTTCCGTCCCACGGCATCGGCGTGCGGACCGGGTCGCGGCCCAAGGCGAGCCCGGGCTCGCGCAGCTCGCGCGGGTCCTGAACCTGGGCAGGCGGGATCGCGACGTCGCTCAAGCCGAGCTCGTCGCCGTAGTAGAGGGTGGGCGTGCCGCGGAGCGTCAGCAGCAGCATTGCCGCGACGCGCGCCTGGGCCTGCCCACGCTTGGCGGCGACGCGCGGCCGGTCATGGTTGCCGAGCACCCAATTCGGCCAACCGCCCGGCGGAAGCCCCGCCTCATAGTCGGCGATCAGCGTTGCAAGGAAGCGCGCCTCCCACGGCGCATCGATGAGTTGGAAGTTGAAGGGCAGGTGCACTCCTGCGCGTTCACGGCCGTAATAGCGCAGGAGCCGATCGACCGGCAGGTAGATCTCCCCGATCAGCACGCGTTCGCCCCGTCCCTTGGCGCCATAACTATCGGCGATGGCGCGCATGTCGGCGGCGATCCCGTGCACCTCGGGCTGGTCGGTTGAGTGAAGCTGGAGCACGCGGTGCATATCGCCCATCGCTGGCTGATAGGCGGGGTTGGGCGGATTGTCCGGAAAGTCTGCCGCCTTGACCATGTGCCACAGCACGTCAATGCGGAAGCCGTCCACGCCGCGGTCGAACCAGAAGCGCATCACGTCGTACATCGCCGCTTGCACGGCCGGATTACGCCAGTTGAGGTCCGTCTGCTCCTTCAGGAAGGCGTGGTAGTAATATTGGCCGGTGGCCTCGTCCCACTCCCAGGCCGAGCCGCCGAAATCGCTGATCCAGTTGTTCGGCGGCCCGCCATCGGGGGCGGGATCGCGCCAGATGTACCAGTCTCGTTTCGGGTTGTCGCGCGAGGAGCGGCTCTCGACGAACCAGGGATGCCGCTCGGACGTGTGGTTGGGGACAATGTCGAGCAGGACCTTGAGCCCGCGCGCATGGGCTTGCCCAAGCAGATCATCGAAATCGGCGAGCGCGCCAAAGCGCGAATTGACGCTGCAATAATCGGCGATGTCATAGCCGAAATCGGCCATCGGCGAGGGATAGATGGGCGAGATCCAAATCGCATCGACGCCGAGGCCGGTCAAATAGTCGAGCCGCCGCTCAATCCCCTTGAGGTCACCTATGCCGTCGCCGTTCGTGTCCTGAAAGGAGCGTAGGTAGATCTGGTAGATCACCGCCGTCTGCCACCAATGCGCGGTCATGCGAACAGGTCCTTGGGCATCTGGGCCATGTGGCAGACAAGGTCCGCCTCGCCGCTCGCCAGGAGGCAATGGTCGCCTGCGACCGCGGCGCCGGCCACCGCGCTCCCGTCGTCCCCAACACCAAACCGATCTTGCGACCGATGTGCAGCCTTCGCTAAACTTTAGCCAGCCGATCGTCCGTCAATTATTTGAAATCGCTATATAATCGTCCGAATGTGCCTTGGCGACCGCTCCCCTTGCGGGAGAGGGCAGCTCGGTGTTGATACGGACTCTGATGGGTGAGGGGTGCCTTCGGTCAGTGCCACCCCTCACCCATCAGAAATTGGTGCACCGCCATTGAGCCCTCTCCCGCAAGGACCCGCAAGGGGAGAGGGCGTGAGCCGCGCGACCTCGGATGCGACGGGCATGAGTTCATCTCCGCCAACCCGCCCCAACTACCAAGGCATCGGCGCGCCGCTGCGGCGCGTCGAGGACCGCCGCTTCCTCCTCGGCCGCGGGCGCTTCGTCGCCGACATCGAACTGCCCGGCGCGCTCCACTGCGTGCTGGTGCGCTCGCCGCACGCGCACGCCCGCATCCGCACGATCGACACGGCCGCGGCCGTCGCGTCGCCCGGCGTCGCGGCCGTCTTCACGGGCGCGGACATGGCGGCCGACGGCGTCCTGCCGATGCGGCCGCTCTGGGTCATCCGCTCGCGCGACGGCAGCGAGATGGCGCAGCCGCCGCGCTATGCGCTGGCGCGCGGCACGGTGCGCCATGTGGGCGAGCCCGTGGTCGCGGTGATCGGCGAGACCCGCGAGGCGGCGACCGACGCCGCCGAGCGTGTCGCCATCGACTACGAGGCGCTCCCCGCCGTCACCGACGTGCGCGCGGCGCAGGCAGCGGGCGCGCCGCGGCTGCACGAGGCCGCGCCCGGCAACGTCTGCTTCCGCTGGGCGCGCGGCGACGAGGCGGCGGTGCGCGCCGCGCTCGCGGCGGCGCCGCACAAGGTCGCGGTCGATCTCGTCAACAACCGCCTCGTCGGCGCGGCGCTCGAGCCGCGCGCCGTGTTCGCCACCATCGAGCCCGCCACCGGCCGGCTCACGCTCACGAGCGCGACGCAGGCGCCGCACCACATCCGCAAGCAAGTGACCGAGCAGCTCGGCATGCCCGAGAGCGCGCTGCGGGTGATCTCGCCCGACGTCGGTGGCGGCTTCGGCTACAAGGGCAAGCTCTATCCCGAGGAATCGCTCGTGGTCTGGGCGGCGCGGCGGCTTTCCCGCCCGGTGCGCTGGGTGGCGACGCGGGCGGAAAGCTTCCTGGCCGACAACCAGGCGCGCGATCACTTCACCCATGCCGAGCTCGCGCTCGACGCCGACGGCCGCTTCCTCGCGCTCAAGGTCGAGACCGTCGGCGGCGCTCGGCGCCTACCTCTCGACCTTCGGCGCCAACATTCCGAGCGCGATCTACACCGCGTTGTTCGCCGGCGGCTATCGCACGCCCGCGATCTTCGTGGAGGTGACCGGCGTGTTCACCAACACCACCCAGACCGATGCTTATCGAGGAGCCGGACGACCGGAAGCCTGCTACGTGCTGGAGCGCCTCGCCGACGAAGCAGCGCGCAAGCTCGGTCTCGATCGCGCCGAGATCAGGCGGCGCAATTTCATCCCGCCGGCCGCCATGCCGTACAAGACGCCGATCGGTCCGACCTACGATTGCGGCGATTTCCCGAAGATTTTCGCGCGCGTGCTGGAGCTTGCCGACTACGCGCATTTCGAAAAGCGCCGCAAGGAGGCCGCCCGCCGCGGCAAGCTGCGCGGCATCGGCATGGCCTGCTATGTCGAATCCTCCGGCGTCGCGCCGTCGCGCTTCGCCGGCATGCTCGGCGCGCGCGTCGGCTTCTACGAGGCGGCATCGCTCCGCGTGGGACCGGATGGCGCAATACGAGCCGCGCTCGGCACCCACAATCACGGCCAGGGCCACGCCACCACCTTTGCGCAGATCATCGCGTCGCGGCTCGGGGTCGACGTCGCGAGCATCGACATCGTCGAGGGCGACACCGGCGAGGTGCCGCAGGGCACCGGCACCTTCGGCTCGCGCTCGATCGCGATCGGCGGCTCGGCGCTCGACCGCGCCGCCGAGAAGATCGTCGCCAAGGGCAGGCTGATCGCCGCGCACCTGCTCGAAGCGTCGGCGGGCGATATCGATTTCGCCGACGGCATGTTCACGGTCGCCGGCACTGACCGGCGCATCACATTTGCAGATGTGGCGCAGGCCGCCTACACCGCCCACAACCTGCCGCCCGAGATGGAGCCGGGCCTGCAGGACACCGCCGTCTACGATCCGCCGAATTTCGCCTTCAGCAACGGCGCCCACGTCTGCGAGCTCGAGATCGATCCGGACACCGGCAGGATCGATCTCGTCGGTCTCTGGGCGGTCGACGACGTCGGCACCGTCATCAATCCGTTGATCGTCGAGGGCCAGATCCACGGCGGCCTCGCCCAGGGCCTCGGCCAGGCGCTGCTCGAGCATTGCGCCTACGACGACGGCGGCCAGCTCCTCGCCGGCTCGTTCATGGACTATGCGATCGCGCGGGCCGACGACCTGCCGGACTTCGTGACGGAATGCGACGAGAGCCAGCCCTGCACCCACAATCCGCTCGGCGCCAAAGGCTGCGGCGAGGCGGGCTCGATCGGCACGCCCGCGGCGCTGGTGAGTGCGGCGTTGGATGCGCTCGGCGCGTTGGGCGTGACTGATCTCGAAATGCCGCTCACCTCCGAACAGATATGGCGGAGGATAGGGGAGGCGAGGGAGAAGTACGGCATATTCGGCAGGCATGGCAGCGGTCGGGACGACCTCAGCACCAAGCGCAAGGGCATTCTCGGCGAACTGTTTCCTCCCAAGCCTCCTTGTTGACGCGGAGCCTCAGCCCGGTTCCATCCCCTGCGATTTGATAACCGGAGCTGCCGCCGGTCCCGTGAGAAACTTGAGCAGCGCCCGTGCTGCGTCCGGCGCCTTCGAATTGGTGCTGATGCCTCCGACGAACACGACGTAAAACTGAATCTCCGGCGGAAGCGGCCCGACCAGCTCGACGCCGGGGGTAGTGAAAATCTGCGTCATCACCACCACCCCGAGCTCGAGCTCGCCCTTGGACACAAGCTCGGAAACGATATCGGTAGCCGGTACCGTGGCTTTCGGCTTGATGGCGTCGGCAATTCCCAGCCGCTCGACCAGTTGCGGCACGCCCGCGGTCGGGAGATAGCCGACCGTTTTTGCGTTGAGCAACGCCTGCTTGAACGCCTCCACCGAGCTGATGTCGGGCTTGGGCGCGCCCGCGCGCACCGTCACGCCGGTGCCGGACCGGACGAGATTGGTGCGGGAGTCGGCCAGGAGCTTGCCGTCCTTGAACACGGCGTCGATGGTGGCGGGTATGCTGACGAAAACATCGAACGGATCGCCGGCATTGATCTGTCGCACGAAGGCCGGACCGAAACCGGAAACCACGTCGAGCTTGTGGCCGGTCGTGCGCTCGAACTCCGGGCCGACCTTCTCCAGCACCGTCGCGATCGCTCTCGCCGTAAAGACCCTGACCTCGGCGGCATTGGCGGCCGCGACCTGAGCGAATGCAACGAACAGTCCGATGATGGCTGCTGCGGAAATGTTCCGTCGTTTCTTCATGGCAGTCTCCAACGGAGTGACAGCGCGCGCGTGCTAGTTCGCCGGCTTGACGTCGCATGCAGCCCGCTTCAGCGGGGCCGGACACTCGTTCAAGCAGTCGCACGCGGCCTGTGCGAAGTCCTTCGACGAGACGGGGAGGGATATCAGTCCTATGCGATTCCAGAACTGCAAATTCCGGACCGCCTGCGCCGCAGTCCCTGGGCTCCCTGCCGCCATTCGAATCATCTCGAGTCTCGCTCTCTCCTTCTCCGCGGAGAGTTGATACATGCCGACGGCGAGACCGCCGGCGATCGCAGCAACAGCACCGATGCAAGCTGCGGCTAAAACCAAATATTTGTTGTCCATTACTTCCCTCCGCGTCTTTGCTTCGATGCCGGTACCGGTGCCTATGCCCGAGAGGGGCCGCGGCCTTGCTTCGGTTCCGGTGCCCGTGCCCAGTTGGGGCTCTCTCATTGTCATTGCCGATCTCCCGCCGCCGGCCAATCCGAATCTCGAACGGAGTCAAATAATCGAATAAGGCGTGTCGGGTCGAGGGCTCGTCATACGTCCTTGGCATAGGCGGGCCGAAAATCGGTATCCGCTTCCGGTGCAGTTCCGCTAAATCAAAAGGAAACAACATGCTCAAGATCATCGGTATCATCGCAGGGGTCATTGCCGTCGCCGTCGTCGGCGTTCTCGCCTACGCGGCTACCCTTCCCAACACATTCCGCGTCGAGCGCTCGATCAGCATCCAGGCGCCGCCGGAAAAGATTTTCCCGCTGATCAACGAGCTCAAGACCATGAACGAATGGAATCCGTTCGCGAAGCAGGATCCCAGCATGAAGATCACCTACAGCGGACCGGCCAGCGGCAAGGGCGCCGCTCATGCCTGGACCAGCGACAAGGCGGGGGAGGGGCGGCTGGAGATCACGGATTCCGCGCCGCCGTCGCGGCTCAACATGCGCCTCGACATGATCAAGCCGATGGAGGGCCACAACGCGATCGTATTCGCGCTGCAACCGCAGTCGCAAGGAACCAATGTGACCACCAATGTGAGCTGGGCGATGAGCGGGGAGTACAATTACATCAGCAAGGTGATCTGCGTGTTCGTCAACATGGACCGCATGATCGGCGGCGAGTTCGACAAGGGCCTGGCCGACCTCAAGGCGATGGCGGAAAAGTCCTGACGTGAGGACGATCGCGGCCCGATTTTGCTAGGCTGGGCCGGACAGGCGCCGCAGCACTGCGGTGCCTGGACGGATGAAGAGAGGCCGCCGCGAGCCTGTTCGCGGCGGCATCGTCGATTGCCCGCTGGAGGAAATCCTTGACCCGCATCTTGCGCGTGGCGGCCGCCCAGAGCGGCCCGATCCAGAAGGCCGACAGCCGGCAGGTGGTGGTCAGGCGGATGCTCGATCTGCTCGAGCAGGCCAAGGCGCAGCGCTGCGACTTGGTCGTCTACACCGAGCTCGCGCTCACGACGTTCTTCCCGCGCTGGCACATGACTGACCAGGCGGAGATCGACGCCTGGTTCGAGCGCGAGATGCCGAGCCCGGCGACGCGCCCCCTGTTCGAGAAGGCGGCGGAGTACAAGATCGGGATGTCGTTCGGCTATGCCGAGCTCACGCCTGACCAGCATCGGTTCAACACCTCGATCATCGTGGAGCGCGACGGCGGGATCGTCGCCAAGTATCGCAAGGTGCATCTGCCCGGCCACGCCGACTACGAGCCGACGTACGCCTTCCAGCATCTGGAGAAGCGCTACTTCGAGCCGGGCGACCTCGGCTTCCCGGTCTGGCGCACGCTGGGCGGCTTTCTCGGGATGTGCATCTGCAATGACCGCCGCTGGCCGGAGACCTACCGCGTGATGGGGTTGCAGGGCGTGGAGCTGATCATGCTCGGTTACAACACGCCGGCGGTCAACGCGCAGAAGGCGAGCGAAGGCCCGGAGCAGCGCCTGTTCCAGCACCGGCTCTCGCTGCAAGCCGGCGCCTACCAGAATTCGACCTGGGTGGTGGCGAGCGCCAAGTGCGGGGTCGAGGACGGCCACGCACTGATCGGCGGCACCTGCATCGTCAGTCCCGATGGCGAGATCGTCGCGCAGGCGCAGACCGAGGATGACGAGCTCGTCGTCGCCGACTGCGATCTCGATGCGACCGCGTTCGGCAAGGCCACGGTGTTCGACTTTGCGCGCCACCGGCGGATCGAGCACTATGGCCGCATCGCCGCTCAGACCGGCGTGATCCTGCCGCCGTAGCCACAAGCGAGAGGGAAACAACCCCCGTGAAAGTCTTCGTCTTCGACCTGTTGCCCTACGCCGAGCCGCTCGACGACCTCGTGAACGGTTCGGCGCTGCCCTATCCGCTGGGCAAATCCTATTTCAAGCCGGATGTTGCGGTGCGCACCTACGCCGAGCATCTCGAAGCCTGGGAGCTCATGGACCGGTTCGGCTACGACGGCGTCGGCTTCAACGAGCACCACACCTCGCCCTACGGGCTGATGAACTCGCCCAACCTGATGGCCGCCGCGGCGTCCCAGCGCACCAAGAAGCTCAAGCTGCTCATCTACGGCAACCTGCTGCCGCTGCATCAGCCGCTGCGGCTGGCCGAGGAGCTGGCCATGATCGACTGCCTGTCGAACGGCCGCCTCATCGCGGGCGTCGCGCGCGGCATCCCGCGCGAATACGCGGTGCATTCCATTCCGATGGCGCAGTCGCGCGCCCGCTTCGAGGAGGCCTTCGAGATCATCACCCGCGCCTGGACCGAGGACGTGTTCTCCTTCGAGGGCAAATTCCACAGCTACAAGGATATCGCGCTGTGGCCGCGTCCGGTGCAGCAGCCGCACCCGCCGATCTGGACCCCGATCACGACCAGCAAGGAGTCGATCGAGTTCGCCGCCCGGCACAACATTCCGATCACGCCGGGCGAGAGCGGCGCGCGCGGGCTCCAGGCCGACATCATCCGCTATTACGCCAAATGCCTCGCGCGCAGCGGCCATCGCATCACCCCGGGGCATCTGAGCATCGCCCAGTTCGCCTATATTGCCGACAGCAAGGCGCAGGCGGTGCGGGAGGCGGGGCCTTACTATCTCTATTTCAACCGCTGCCTGTTCAGCCACGGCAACGTCACCGAGACCGCGCTGCAACGCCAGACCGGTTACGTCAGCGATGCCTCGCTCGACTACGTGCGGCCGGAGAACCTGCACGAAGCCGCGCGGCTGCGGGAGAATTTCCGCAATCTGACGATGGCGGATGTCGAGAAGCGGGCCGAGACGATGCCCTGGGGCACCGCGGACGAGGTCGCCGAGCGCCTGCTCGAGGTGGTGAAGCGCACGGGCGCGGGCGTCGTGCACCTGCGCATGAACACCGGCGCCTTGCCGCACGACATGTTCATGAATCAGATCAAGTTGTTCGCGGAGAAGGTGCTGCCGCGCCTGCAAGCCCATGAACCGAAAGAAGTTCCGGCCGCGGCGGAGGAGCGTGTCGCTGCAGCGGAATGATGATGCCGCCGCGCGCTCCAACCTCTCCCCGCTTGCACCCGAACTCGGGTTTACCCGAGTTCGGCACTTCAATACTGGCCGAAGTCGGATATATCCGACTTCGGCTGAGAGGTCGGCCGCCGAGCGTAGCGAAGGCGGGCGGGTGAGGGGGGCTCTCCACACGCTGTGCGCTCGCGGATGGAAGCCCCTCACCCCAACCCTCTCCCCGCTAAAGCGGGGAGAGGGAGCAGACCGAGTGCGTTGCGCCGTTCTACATCCCAAGCCCCGCGCAAGAGGGCCGGACACCAAGGGAGGACATCATGAAGCGCCTTCATCACTGGCTGCTCGCCGCCTGCCTGGCGATCATCACAACCGCCGCTTCAGCGCAGGACTACCCAACCAAAGCCATCTACACCATCTGCCCGTTCGGGCCCGGCACCGGTGCCGACATCCTGGTGCGCTTCTTCGCCGCCAAGCTCTCGGACCAGCTCGGCAAGCCGGTCGTGGTCGAGAACAAGGTCGGCGCCCAGGGCAACATCGCGACCGAGACGGTCGCGAAGGCGAAGCCCGACGGCTACACCATCGCCATCACGCCGGGCTCCTCGACGCTGGCGATGGCGCCGCACATCTTCAAGAAGCTCAGCTTCGACCCGGTCAAGGACTTCACCCCGGTGGCGCCGATATCGACGTTGTCCTTCGCGATAGTGGTCGACGCCAAGAAGCCGATCCATTCGATGGCCGATCTGACCAGTGCCCTCAAAGCGAAGAAGGCCGGCGGCATCTACGGCACCGGCGCCAATACCGGCATCGTCTCGGCCGAACTGTATCTGCGCGCGGTCGGGGCGCAGGCCGAGCGGGTCGCGTTCCGCACCCCTGTGGACACGCTCAAGGCGCTGCAGAACGGCGACATCGATTTCACCGCCACCGATGCCAGCTGGGCGGTCGGGCAGGTCGCGGAAGGCCGCGTGCGGGCGCTGGCGGTCACCGGCGGCAAGCGCAGCCGTGCGCTGCCGGATGTGCCGACCATGATCGAGGCGGGTTTCCCGAACTTCGCGGTCGAGGCGTGGTGGGGCGTGTTCGTGCCGGCCGGCACGCCGGCGCCGATCGTCGACAAGCTGCACGCAGCGGTCGAGAAAGTTCTCGCCCTGCAGGAGACCAAGGACTTTCTGTTCAGGATCGCCAACGACCCGCTGCCGGGCTCGCCCGGCCTGCTGCGGGAGATGCTGGCGCGCGACCTCGCCAAATGGGGCGACTATGTCCGCCTCGCCAAAATCGAGCCGCAGTGAGGCATGAGATGACGACAGATGGCACCGCAGTAACAACTGCCCGTATCACGGCTTTGCAGGCGATCGTGGTTGCTCTGATCACCTGCGTCGGCACGATTGTGACCACTCTTATCGCGACAGGCACTCTCTTCGGGCGCAAGGATGGCACGGCCACGATTTCAGCAACCGGCCCGTCCGTGCCGTCCGCGCCGTCCGTGCTGGACGCACCCCAAATGGCCTTCAGTGCACGCGCAACCGAGCTGTCCTTGAACGATTGCCTCGCAAAGTCCCGCGACGCCCTCGCGCAAGCCAGATTTACGGGGATACGATCTGATCGCTTCTTCTCGCTGGGCTATCACGGGGACACCGTCGGCGTGATTTGGTGCCATCACCGGCTTCTGATTTATTGCTTCAAAATCCCGCGACGCCATCGCGCAAGCCGATTTACGGGCATACGATCTGATCGCTTCTTCTCGCTGGGCTATCACGGGGACACCGTCGGCGTGATTTGGTGCCATACTGACGCGCGGCAGGTCATTTTCCTCGCAGGTGGAAAGAACGAGTCGACGACTGAAGATACGATAAGACTTCTGGACAGATCCTATTAGCGATCCGACTCAGGCAATAAGCTGGAACGGCATGACGATTCGAAGATCGTCATGCCGTTCTAAAGCTGTTTGGTCAGCAGCACCCAGTTGTTTCCGTCGTTGACCCAGTCGTCCTTGACCATGGCCCGCGTCGCGACAGCGCCATAGCCGCATCGCTCGTAGAGGCGGCGCGCACCCGTGTTGCCGTCGGATACGATGACGCTCATACCGCGCTTGCGGAGCGCGCGGCCGGTCTCGTCCGCCAATTGCAGAAGCTTCGTGCCGAGGCCCTTGCCGCGAAACTGCGGCCGCACGGCAAGGACGTTCACATACCAGGTCGCTGGCGCGAGGTTCTCGAGCTCCTGTAGAGGTTTAAACATCGCCGGCATGTCGGCGGCGATCGGCTCCGGCGCATCCGGGATCTCGTAGCCGATCAGGCAGCCGGCACATTCCCCCTGATGCTCGATCAGAACCGCGTTGCGGTAGGAGAAGCTGCCGTCCTCGCGGGCGGCACGGCGGCGGCCGACATCCCACGCCGTCTCGCCTGTTTGTGTCAGCTCGCCCCAAAGATAGTGCGGCAGGCCTTCGCCGGCGTAGTTGACGAGCTCGGCAAGAATGCCTGCGTCCGCCTGCTCGGCGCGACGGAAGGGAGCGTGGATCGGTGCCAATGCGGCCTCCATCGCGTTACGGTGACAGTGCTCGGAACTTCGCAACGTCGTGCGACGTGAGTAGCATTGTCACCGACAGGAGTGCACTGCCAACCGCATGCTGCGCTTGCTCGCTGACGGAACGCCAAGCCCGTCGCCAGAGTTGAAGACGACAGAGGGACCGAACGGAGAAACCGCTTGGTTCCCCTGTCGATTCTGAAAAGGGAGAACGCCGATGAAGACCAAGACATTCGTCCTGGCGAGCGCAGCGCTATTTGCTCTAGGCGTAGGTTCCGCGACCGCCGGTCCGTGCACGATGGAAATCGATAATCTCACCAAGACCGTCGCCGCCAAGGACGCAGGTTCCGGTCCGACCTCCGGCGCAGGCGGCGCGGTACAATCGACGCCACGCCCGGCCGACCAGCCGCAGCATCCCCCGGGTGCCATCATGGGCCAGGAGACGCAAGGCAAGGCAACATCGCCCGAGGACGTGCGCCGTCAAACCGCGGGGCAGCCGACCACCACGCAACAGGGAACGACCGGCGCGGCGGCCGGGCCCGGCAACACGTTGGAAGCGAGCCGCAAGCTGGAGCTGGCGCGATCGCTCGATCAGCAGGGTAAGGAGGCCGAATGCATGCAAGCTGTTGGCGAGGCCAAGCAGCTTGCCGGACCGCGCTAGGCGAATTACCGCGCGGAAGGGGTGACGCAGCTCCGTGCAAGCGGATGAGCTGCGTCTGGTGCCAATGGGATTCGGAGGGGAGCCTAGCCTCCAAGAGATTTCAGGGCACCGTCCCGCAATCGAACGGGGTCACGCTCTCCCTGCTGCGCGAGCTCGATGATCTTCTTGGCGATTATCTCCGTGGCCGGGTCGGCACGGTCCGCCAGCCGAAGCGTGCGCAGCGCATCCTCGAAAGCCGCCCTGAGGATGGTGATGTCGTCGGGCGAGAACGCCGAACCATTGAGAAGATGCCTTATTGGCATTGGCCGCTCCCTCTGCCGCGGGCGGGAGCGCTACCGAACTCTCAGTCACCGGCGCCCGGCACAGAACCGCTGCCGACGATGTTTATAAGCTTAACATTGGCGAGAGGCCCCGTCGGTCGTCTACCGTACACAATCCACGAAAATCCGGTGTTGCGGCGGCGGCCGCTATTCCGGCCTGCCGTCAAGAAGCGCGCGAACTCTTGCGCCCAGGTCGTCGAGGCTGAACGGCTTGGGAATCATCTGCACGCCCGGGTCCAGCCGGCCGTGATGAACGATGGCATTGCGAGAATAGCCGGTCGTGAACAGCACCTGGAGCCGAGGCCGGCGGCGCACCGCCTCATCGGCAAGTTGGCGGCCGTTGAGCCCGCCCGGTATGATGACATCGGTGAACAGCAGATCGATATCATCGGACCTGTCGAGAATTTCGAGGGCGGCGGCGCCGCTGGAAGCCATCAGGACTCGATAGCCCAGCTCACCGAGCATCTCGACCGTATAAGCGCGCAAAGTGTCGTCGTCCTCGACGACAAGAATGGTCTCGGTTCCGATCGCGTGGGTGGACGCGTGCGACGGATGTGTGTCCTCCGGCTGGTCTTCGGTCCCGATATATCGGGGCAGATAGATTTTCACGGTCGTACCCTCGCCGGGCTCGCTGTAGACTTTCACGTGCCCGGCGGACTGGCGCACGAATCCGTAAACCTGGCTGAGACCCAGCCCGGTTCCCTTGCCGACCTCCTTGGTCGTAAAGAACGGTTCGAAGACCCGCTCCAATGTTGACTTGTCCATTCCGGCGCCGGTATCCGTAACGGCGATGAGAACGTATTGCCCCACGTCGACAGGTTCGGGGATGGCAGAGACATAAGCTTCGTCGAGATAGCAGTTTGCGGTTTCGATCGTCACCTTTCCGCCGGCCGGCATGGCGTCCCGTGCATTCAGCGTGAGATTCAGAAGCGCGTTTTCCAGCTGGTTGGGATCTGCGTGCACCCACCACAGGCCGCCTGCCAGGACGGTTTCCAGCGCCACCGCTTCACCCAGGGTTCGTCTGAGGAATTCGCAAGTGGTGCTGACCAGACGGTTGGCATCGATGGTCTTGGGAGCGAGCGGTTGCTGTCGTGAAAACGCGAGCAGTCGATTGGTCAGCGTGACGGCGCGCCGCACACCCTGTAATGCCATGTCCCTGGCTCTCGCGATCCGATCGGCGGCGGGCAACTGCCCGAGCGCGGGGAGCTGGCGGCCGATCATATCGAGACCGCCTATGACGATGGTGAGAAGATTGTTGAAGTCATGTGCGACGCCGCCCGTGAGTTGCCCGACGGCCTCCATCTTCTGAGATTGACGCAGCGACTCCTCGGCCTTGATGCGGGCTTCGTTCTCGACTTCGAGCTCGCGGGTGCGTGCCTTGACGGCCTCTTCCAAGTCATCCGTGAACGCCCTCAATTGGGCAATGGCGCGTTTGCGTTCGGTGACGTCAACGTTGACGCCGACGACGCGAAGCGCGCGCCCATCCGCGTCGTAGAAGATGATGCTGCGGGCCTCCATCCACTTGAGGGAGTTGTCGCCGGTGTTGACGATGCGGAATTCCGCCTGCAGCTCGCGCTCCTGGGAAGCGAATGCGTTGTCCAGGAGATCGACGATACGGGGCACATCTTCCCGGAAGATGCACTTGAGCCAGCTTTCATACCGCCCATCGAATTGCGTCAAACCGTAAAGCGACATGAATTGCGGTGAAAGCCGGAGCTTGCCGGTCTGGACTTGCCATTCGAAAACGCCGACCCGGCCGGCCACCTGCGCGAGACCCAGCAGCTCCTCGCTTTCCTGAATACCCGGCGCGGCCCGCGCGGCGGGACGCTTGTTGCGCGGCGCGCGCTTTCTTGCCCGCGGCTTCACGGACTTTCCCGAAGCGTTCCGGATGTCGGTGGCCAAGGCTCTCAGCCGCCGAGTAATCGCTTGGCTTCGGTCATCGCGTTAAGCTTGCCGAAGGCAGTATGGCGCGGCAGATGGTTGAACCCGCACGAGCTCGTGACGATCGTCTGCTCGGGCGCGAGCCAGCCATATTTGCGGATGCGTGCGGCGACCGTTTCTCCGCTCTCGATCTTGGGGTCTTGAACGTTGACGGCTCCGACCCCAAGCTGCCTGTTTCCGAGCAATCCTTCGTAATGGTGCGTCATGTCGTGCTCGATCAGGTAGGACGAGCATTCAATCCGGCAGACCAGATCCGCCTTGTATCGGCCGGCATCGAAATATCTGTGTCCGATTTGTGCGTCGTATTCCTTGCCGACTGCGTAATTGCCCTGGCAGATGTGAACCGAGACATGAACGTTTTGGGGCAGCCCGTCGATCGCAAGGTTGATCGCATCGACTGCCGACTGAACTTCCCCGTCGTCCGACATCGTAAACAGCGGCTCATCGATCTGGATGTTCTCGCATCCCGCTTCGACCAGCTTTGCGAAATTGTTGCGGAGCAGCTTGCCGAGGTCCGCCATCATCTTCGGCAGATCGTTGTAGTGCTCGTCGTAGGCGACTTTCGCCAGCATGTGAGGGCCGGTCATCGTGATCTTCACGGGCCGGCGTGTGATTGCCGACACCATCCTGAATTCGTCGGCGAGGCCGAGGTCGACGTTGTCGTTTATCCGCCCTCGGCAGGTGGCGGCGGGATGGAAGACATTTGGATCGTGGGGGGTAATGGGCTTCGGGCGGGTGCTGCCCTGGAATGCGGGAATTTTTTGCCAGAAGTAGTTCAGCATGGCGTTGGGCGGTGAGTGGCGGTTGTGCGTCCGCCGGTGCATCTCGCCTCCCGTCACGATATCGATCCCAGCCAGTTCCTGGTCGAGAATCGCCCCTTGCGTCGCGCGGTATTGAGCGTCGGTGATGGACGCCATGGATAGCTGTCCAACCGCAAGGAGCCGGTCCAGCGCCTCGTACCAATCCGGCACGCTATGCGCGCCGATCACAGTCGTGGCGTATCTTGGATATCTCACCAGCTGCTCTCCGCTATAGGACCGCCAGCACTAGCAACTTTGTGGCGTCGTGGGGGGAATTACTCATGTCGCGTGCGAAAGGTTGCTCGTGCGTTCGGATTGGAACTTTTTGCTCGTTCGGCTCCCGGACTAGTCGGCTAATCCGCCGGCGCCGTCTCGACCGGCGCGGCTTGGCGCCGGAGCGGCGTTTCCATCTGGCAGATGACCCCCTCGCTGGCGTAGTCGATGCTGGCTCTCCCGCCGTTCTCGGCCGAGAGGCTGCGTTCGATCAACTGCGAGCCGAAGCCCTGCCGGGTCGGCGCCCGCACCGGCGGCCCACCCCGCTCATGCGGCATTCGCATCGGCAGCTGGCGGGTCGGCCGCGCGCGATGAACTTCTCGCATCCCCGGCTGCCTCGAGGCACAGCTTGACCGCGTCCCGGAGGCTGGTCGCGACGGCATCGGCCTTTGCCGTGTCGCGAAGCGTTTCCGCCTCCACGTCCGCCATCCAGCATCCAAGCAGGATTTGGGCCTTGGGCAGTTTGCGGCGCATGCGGCGAATGGTGTAGCGCATATGGGCGGGGCTGCTGGCGTCGAGGTAGGACACGCACGCCATGACGATGCCTGTCGTGTCGAGACGGGAAATGTTGTTGGTGGCGACTGCGTCCGCGCCCTCGACCCGCGCGCCAAGCCCGTGCTTTTCGAGCAGCTGTGCGAGCATGAGGGCGGCAGCCTCGTCGAGAGGACCGCGGCCTGCGACGCAGAGCACCGGCGAACCGGCCTGCCACTCGGGTGAGAGGTCCTCCTTCGCGAGAACCGGGAGATCGGGATTCGCGTCGTCTGTTGTTTCAACCGCCGCCGCCGCCTCGGCGTCGTGTGTCGTTTCCTTCACCGGCTTTCGATCGTCGTGATCGGCCAGATCGTCGACCAGCTCCACAACGGCCGCTTTGATCTCGTCGCTTTGGGCGCGATCGAGCGTTCCTCGCACGATGTCCTTCTGGGCGAGCTTCAGGCCCGGCAGCGCGACCTCGTCGTAGTAGGTTGACAGCGGCCGCTCCTTGAGGAACTCCTCGGCCTTGTTGACCGCCTCGGCGGGATCCTCCGCCAGCATCCGCTGATAGAACAGCTCCGATGGCGAAAGCGGCGGTCGATCGCCCAAGCATGACGTCGAGGAAGGCGAGACGCTCGACATGCCGGCCGAGCACCACCAGGCATACCGTCAACGGCGTCGCGAGAACGAGGCCGACCGGGCCCCAGAGCGCTGTCCAGAACGTTGCGGAGGCGACCACCGCGACCGGCGACAAGCCAGTGCTGTGCCCGTACAGCAGCGGTTCCAGCACGTGGCCCACCAGCGGCTCGACCACCAGGAAGAGAGCCGCCGTCCACACCAGCATCCACCAGCCGGGATCCACCGCTGCCGCGAGCGCCAGCGGAAACACTGCCGAGATGACGGCGCCGATATACGGTACGAAACGGAGAACCGCCGCCAGGATGCCCCAAAGCACCGGACTGGGGATCCCGATGACCCACAATCCCACGCCGATCACCACCCCGAAGGCGATATTCAAAGCGAGCTGAATAAGAAAAAGCCGGCTCAGACGTGTCGCCGCGTCATCGAGCGCAGCGGTCGTTTTTTGCAGGTCATGCGAACCCGCAAGTTTGAGGAAACGGTTTCGCAGATCCTCCCGCTGCAAGAGAATGAAGATGACGAATATTGCGGTGATGCCCGTGGTGGTCAGCGGCCGGAGCAGGGGCGAAATCAGCGCCGCAATGTTTTCGAGTGCCGTGGGAGGAGGCTGACGGACCTCGACCGGGATAGGCTTGGCCTCCTGCCCCGGCGCGGGAGTCCGCAGGGGAGTGGTCGGACTTGATGTGGGCTCCGTCGGTTTGTTGAGCTCCTTGCCGAGATCCTGAAGAACGTCGGCCGCGCGCTCGAGCGTCGCGCTCGGGGCCGCGGTGCCGCGAAGCGATTTGATCTTTTCACGCATGGTGAATTGGTAACGAGGCAAATCGCCGGCGAGCTCCGCGACCTGGGTCGCAATCACGCCACCGAGCGCGAAGATGCTTGTAAACGCGAAGAGAACGACACTGATGACGGACAACGCGCGCGGAATGCGCACGCGCTGCAGCAATCCAACCAGCGGCGCGAGCACGAAGCTGAGAAGGATCGCCAGCGCAATGGGAATGAACACCTCGCGACCGAGGTAGAGCGCTCCGATCAGGATCGCCGTCACGACGGCGACCGCGACGCCCGTCATGGCATCACCTCTCGGCACGGCACGAAATGCCTCGATCGAGCCGGCGGCCGGTTGACCGGCTCACTGGAGACGCAAATAGAAAGACCCCGGCTTGCACCGGGGTCTGCTCGCTCGGCCGGAAGAAAGCCTTGGTCACCAGCGTTGCGCCGTGTACCAATCGTTAACGTCCTTGCGGACTTGATCCTTGGCCAAGCCGTAGCGCTCCTGAATCTTGCCTTCGAGCTGATCCCGCTGGCCACTGATGACGTCAAGGTCGTCGTCGGTGAGTTGACCCCACTTCTCCTTCACCTTTCCTTTGACCTGCTTCCAGTTTCCTTCCACACGATTCCAATCCATCGATTTGTACCTCCGTGAGTAGCGTTGCTGGAAACGACATCGCGTGTGGGGGCAACGTCACGTTCGGCTAAACGTTCCTTGCCGCCCTTGCCGCGGAACCTTTTCTTTCGTCACAGGTTCTTCCACTGAGTTCCCTCAAGAAACTAACGCGACGATCGCGGCGCCACGCAATCGTGGATGCTCGATCAATCGTGGCGCGCGCCAAGCTCGTCTCGCCTGCGTTACTTCGGGGACGCTTCGCACAAGGAGGTTACGATGAATGAAGATCGCGTCATGGGCACTGCAAGAAATCTCGGCGGCAAGGTGCAGGAAGGTTTCGGCCGCGCCACCGGTGACACCAAGAGCCAGGTCGAAGGCGCCTTGAACCAGGCGGCGGGCGCGGCCCAGGATCTCTATGGGCAGGCCAAGGACACCGCGTCGGACGCCGCGGAAACGGTCCGCCAAGGCGCCCTCGATGCCCAGGACTACATTCGCGAAACGATCGAGACACGCCCCTACACCGCGGCTTTCGTCGCGCTGTGTGCTGGCTGGTTGATCGGTCGCATGGGTCGGCGCCATTGAATTGCTGCCGCCACAATAGCTGCCGCCACGGGCTGCTCATGGCGCGTCCAAGAGCAGCCCGCCCCTGAAAAGAGCAGCCCGCTCTCGAAAAGGGTGGCGCCAAAAGAAAAACCCCCGGCAAACCTGCCGGGGGTTGAGTTCGCGATCGATCGAGAGATCGCAACCAAGTTTCAGTTGGATCGCAATCTAGCGGTTCTCGCCCTGCTGCTGCCCGGGCTTCTGCTGGCCGCCCTGTCCGGGCTGCTGCTGGCCGCCCTTGCCGGGTTGCTGCTCCTGCTGTCCGGGCTTCTGCTGCCCGCCGCCACCTTGCTGACCGCCGCCCTGGCCCGGCTGCTGATTCTGCTGGCCTCCCTGACCGCCTTGGTTTTGTCCGCCTTGATTGGGGTTGTTCATTTTCTACCATTTCTTCCTGTTGTTACCCCCCAAGGGGTAAGTAGCGGCGAGACAGTTAGTTCCTACGCCGCTTCGGCTTCCTGGTTGACGGCTGCTTCAGCCAGTTCCGTGAGCGCTTCGTCGGTGTTCTTCTCTTCCGTCAGGGTCTGGTCGAGCAGCTTCACGGCTTGTTGCAGTCCAAGCTTCTCCGCCCAGGCCTTGAGCGTGCCGTAGCGTGAAATCTCGTAATGCTCGACCGCTTGTGCCGCGGCCAAAAGGCCGGCGTCGAGGGCAGGGGAGCTCTTGTACTCCTCCATGATCTCCTGGCCTTCCTCGATGATGCCTTCGATGGCGGCGCACTTCTTGCCCTTTGCGGGCTCCTCGATCAGTTGGAAGACTTTCTCCAGGCGCTGGACCTGCCCCTCGGTCTCCCGCTGATGCTTCTGAAAGGCGGCGCGGAGGTCTCCCGAGTGTGCCGCCTTGGCCATCTTGGGGAGGGCGGTCAGAATTTTCTTCTCTGCGTAGTAGATGTCCTTCAGCGTATCGTGAAAAAGGTCGTCGAGCGTCTTTGGGGCTTTTGCCATGGCGTGTCCTGTTCGCGGTTGGAGAAGGGTGAAGGGAATTTCCGAAGCCGTGACGACAATGCCCACTACTGGTTCTAGTTCCGCGCGCTCGAACGCGCGGGTGGTGCGGCCACTGAAAAGAGCCCCCAGAGAATGTACGGTAGCCGACGAACGGGAGTGACGTCGGGCAGAGCCGTCAAGTAGCCTTCATCAGCCCGGCCGCTTTCAGGGCGTTGGTGATGATGGCACCGATATCGTGGGGAGAAACGGCGGCCGGCGACGGGTGGACAAGCTCCGGCTTTTCTTTCGCTCCTGTTGCCATTGAGGTGACCGGAGCGGCGACCGGACGCGAGGTGGATGCGGGATCAGGTTTGCGCGTCCGCACCAGCGCGGCCTGCGCGCGGCCGGCGAGACCCCAGAATTTCGCGATGTGATAAGACGAGGAGATGCCGACGTCGAGGAGAAACGCTCCGGCTGCGCCGCACTGATCGTTGGCGTCTCCGACCGCGAGCGGCGTCCCGTGCGCCATGGCCGGGATCGTATACGACTCGATCAGGTCCTCGCCCGTCGCGTCGCGCCACGCCTGGCGCGGATAACCATCCACGGTGTCCTCGAGTGTCGCGGTGGTCGGAAGACCGTGCACGTCGGTCCATTGCTTGACGATCTCGCGCGCGTTCGACGGGATCACCGTCGTATCGGCGCCGCCGTGCCAGACGGACACGCGGGGCCAAGGGCCGCGATGGGAGGAGGCGCCGCGCACGAGATCGCCCCAGGCACGGGCGGAACGCGCGGGACACTGAAACATGCTTTCGAAGGCTTGTTGGACGTTGGTTGCCGCGCCGTAGGGCAGACCGGCAATGATCGCGCCGCCGGCGAAGACTTCCGGATAGGTCGCGAGCATGACCGAGGCCATCGCGCCCCCCGCTGACAGCCCCGTGACGAACACACGATCGGGATCGATGCCGTGGTCGGCCACCATCTTTGCGACCATTTGCCGGATCGACAGCGCCTCGCCGTGTCCCCGTTCGATGTCACCGGTTTGAAACCAGTTGAAGCAGCCGTTCGGATTGTTGGAGCGCTGCTGTTCGGGCAGGAGAAGAGCGAAGCCATATCGCTTCGCCAGCGTCGACCATCCCGCGCCGCGATCGTAGCTTGCCGCGGTCTGCGTGCATCCATGGAGGACGACAACAAGCGGAGAGTGTGCCGATGCCTGCGGGGGCAGGTAAGTCAGCATTCGTAGCGCGCCGGGATTGGATCCGAAATTTTGGACTTCCCGCAGGTATGTCGAGGAAAGATCGGTAGGGGATTCCGCTGATCTCATGCGAGCAGCGGCCTGCATCAGTTTTTCCCACTTTAGTCGCTGCGAGACGAAGTCTCCGAGTGTCTTTCGCATGTCGAGCATCGAACCACCCCATGACCATTTGAATTCAGTTCCAACTGCCGAGAAGCAGAATGGTTGCTGCGCTGCACAAGTTGACGAAAAATATGTTGCGAACATTCCGGAGCTGCTGCGGCTTGCGGCGGGAGGAACGACACCTATGTCACGGGCGAGGGGTGTTCAGAAAAGGACGCAGCAAAGCATGCTCGGCAAAAGTCTCGTTGCCCTCCTCACGGCGGCCACCCTGGTGAGTGCGTTCTCCGTGCTGCCCGCCGATGCGCGCGCCAAGAAGGAAAAGCAATACCGGGTCGAAAAGCCATACCGCGGCGGCACGATTTCGCTCGACGGCCGCAACACTGGTCGGGCTCGGACCTGCTGGCACGACACGTTCATATACGACGAGCTTGGGGTCCCGACCGGCCCATACTGTCACTGACGTCTCGGTAGCTGACGGTCCATGTGTTGCGTCGGCGTGCAACCGAGCGGTCACGGCCGCCGGATTTGCGGCTTCTGAGCCGTCCTGTTTCCGCCGCTGCGAACTTCCTGAGGCTCTATTGATCGTGCTGAACTCTCCGCTGAATCGCGATCCCCACGGCGGCCGCGACCGCGAGAGCGGCTACACCAAACAAATATTGGTCGCGGGTCTCCTGGTCGGGGACGGCGTCGTGCAGCAGGCTGGAGGCTTTGTTGGCCACGGACGCCGCGCTGTCAGACATGCTGGTACCGCTTCCCGTGCCGTATGGGCTAGGCCATCCGCTGCAGAGGCAGCGCCATCTTTTATTTGCGTCGCAGTTTCGCGCGCTGCTTCGGACACTCGGGCTGCCGCTGAGGTGGCCGTCTCCGTGATCTGTGTCACGGTGTCACGCGCCGCGTCACCAGCCTCACCTGACCACTCCTGAACCCGGTCCTTCGCGATCCGCCGCTCGGACCTGCTGAATAGCTGGCCGAGCCTGATGTCGAGCTGCTTGGGCGCGGGGAATGTTCGTTATTCATTTTGTTTCTCCTTTACGAGCCAAACCTTCACGCCGATCAAATGTTCCGAAGCGCAAAACGTTGAGTAGCGACGTAGCTGTTGGCCTGCGCCGAATCCGCACTTCGTGGCGCGCTTCGAAAAAAAACGCGGGCGCACCCTGAGTGATCCGGAACATTCACCGGCGCAGCCGATTGCTCCTGTGAAGCGGGCGAAGTCAGCCAATCATTCGCGCGCCCCAGCACATACATCCGAGGAACCCCAATGTATCATCACGTCAAGAAACTCATGTACACGGTCCGCGTCGACGAGCCGGATCCGCGCTTCGGCAACATGCTGCTTGAGCAATTCGGCGGCGCGAACGGCGAGCTCGCTGCTGCGATGCAGTATTCCATTCAGGGGCTCAATTGCGAGGATCCGGAGAGGAAAGACCTCCTCATGGACATCGGGACCGAGGAACTGAGCCATCTGGAAATCGTGGGCTGTCTTGCCCGCATGCATCTCAAACCGATGAAGTTCGTGCGCGAGGAAGCGGAGGCCGATCCGCTGATCGCCATCGCCGGCGGCGGGGGCGTAAACCTGTTCAACTCGATGGGAAACCCTTGGACGGCGGACTACCTCAAGATCACCGGCGAGCTCGACGTCGATCTCCGCAGCAACATTGCGGCCGAAGCCCGCGCCAAGATCGTGTACGAACGGCTGATCAACTTCTGCAATGACGCTGGAACCAAGGATGCGCTGCAATTCCTGATGACACGCGAGATCACGCACATGAAGGCATTCGCGGCCGCGCTCGAGAGCCTGGGCAAACCGCCCTTCGCCATCGGCCGCATCGCGCCCACCGCCGGCCTGGTCGACCAGTTCTTCAACGACTCGACCGGGCAGGGCGATCATGGGGAAATCGACGCCCGCGGACCCTGGAACGAGGGCGGGGCGTGGGAGTTCGTCGAGGCCCCGGCGTTCCAGGAGATCCGGGACGAGCTGCCCGAGAGTCCCCCGATCCATGCGGAAAGCTCCGACCTGGTAGAGACAGAATCGATTCAGGAACTCCTGGTCGACCAGCTTCGCGACATCCTGCATGCGGAAAAGCAACTGGTCAAAGCCTTGCCGAAAATGGCGAAGGCCGCCCGCTCCGCGCAACTCCGGCGCCTGTTCGAAATCCATCTGGAAGAAACTGAAGCACAGGTCGAACGCCTGAACGAATGCTTCGATATTCTTGGCACGGCCGCCCGCGCAAAGCCGTGCAAGGGGATGATGGGGCTCGTCGAGGAAGGCGAGGAGGTCATCGCGGAAGGCAAGAAAAAGGACGATGCCGCCGCCGATCTCGCGCTCATTGCGGCGGGGCAACGGGTCGAGCATTACGAGATGTCCAGCTACACCACCGCGCGGAACCTGGCGCAGCAGCTGCACCATTCGGCCATCGTGCAGCATTTGAGCAAGTCGCTCGCCGAAGAGGAGAACGCCGATCAGCTTCTCAATCAGGTGGCCCAGCCGCTGATGTCGGCGGCGAAGATGGCGGCGCCCGTGGAGTAATGAGGTTGTCCGACTTGAAGGCACGAGGTGGACTGGCGACGACCGTCGCCAGTCCACCTCTGAGTTTGGTCATGCCTTGAGTGGGAACCATATCCAGCCGGGCCGCTTCTCCTCCAGAGGGCGCAATAGCCGTCGGGTTTGATTTCCGTCGGTTGGAAGGATCACAATGTTTTTATGGTTCATCTCCCCCTGGGAAGCAGCACGCCTTTCTTTGGAAGCGCAACGCGCCATGGCGTTCCGTTTTCTTGGCTTGGCGTCCGACCAAGACCGACAACGGCAAGAAGTCATATCCGACGGGGGAAAAGCCCCTGCACCCGGTCTGATCGACCCGAGTGTCGCGGCCTCCGGCGCGCGAGCGAAATCTGCGGGGTCCATGGCAACTGGGCGTCGGAAAGCAGTGGCCGTCCGGAAAACAATAGGGGTTATCAGGAAGCCCGTTGGCATCAAAGAACGTTCTCATAGAAGGGTGAAAGGCAAGGGATCCAAAAGAAAAGACAAACGCCGTAGACACTAGGTCTGTTTCGCGCGATCGGTACCTTGCCAATTCGGAAAAATTTTTCTATCGTTTTAGACAAGCGAGAATTCTATCGTTTTAGACAGGCGAGGAGGGCTTTATTGGGAGCCAACCCGATGAGCAGCAAGGACGAAAAGCGGCCGAAGACATTGGCCGAACACGAACGATCCGAGCGCCTGCAAGTCATCCTGCCTACCGATGAAGTCGCTGCAATCGACGAGTTTCGATATCAGGCCCGAATGCCGAGCCGGGCGGCCGCGGTTCGTGAACTACTGAGGCGCGGCTTGGCGTCATCTGAAACGGACCGTCCTCCAGAATCAAACTAGGAGACCCCCTGCTGCTGCAGGCGCCCGCTTCGGATTCCGTTCAAGCTCTCGTCATAATGGCAAGAAAAGCCCCGCCGAAGCGGGGCTTTAAGCGCTAGGTCCGAAGCTTTGTTTTATTGGGCCCGCGGGGCTTCCGGTGCCGCCTGCGGCGTTGTCGCGTTCGGGTTGGCAGGCGGCAAAGACGGAGGAACGGGAGCGCGCTCGCTGCGGCCCGTGGTTTCGGGCGTCGGGGTCGTGGCCGTGCGTGTTCGGTCGCCGCTCATCGCAAATACGAGAAATCCTGTAAGGAGCAGAGCGCCGACGATGGCGGGGACGACCCAACCTGGCCTCTCCTCCATCCGCGGCCTTTCGTCAATCCGCGGAGGCGCGTTCATGTCTCTCCGGGCCAGGTCGTCATTTGGATCATTCATCGTCATCTCTCGGCTCCTCTCTGGTTGTTTACCCATGAGGTGAACGCGCCGTTGCCGAGAGTGTTCCTGGGCAGCCAGCGCGGCTACGCCGCGATGGCAGCGTGCGGGACGGCGGGCGACAGGCCGGGGCGGCGATGCCTATCCGAGAGTTGTTGAAACACAACCACGCATTCGGTCCTGAGGCAGTTGCGAAGCTGACGGCCGCGTTCGAGGACGCATTGCAAAAGCTGGGATCGATCGGCCGCGACGATCCGGCCGCGCGTTCCTTGGCCAGGCACATCATCGAACTGGCAGAGCAGGGCGAGACTGACCCCGCGCGCTTGTGCGATGGCGCTTTGCAGCGACTGACGAAGCCCTGACAGCTACCGGCCGGAGCGGCGCACGGCTTGGTTCTGGAGCATTGCCGCGCTGCTGTCTTGTTGGCCAACCTGGCCGTCAATGTGATCTTTGAGCGGGGCGTGTTCTTGGCCGCAGAATTCGCGATGTTGGCTCAATGCAGATATCCGAACAGCCAAAGCAAGAGGATGATTGGAATTGGAATTCCTATCAGCCAGAGCAAGATGCCTTTGCCCATGATGGTTTCTCCTCCTGCTGAGGGGCGATCAAAGTCGCTGTGTTCAAAGCTTGCCGAGCAAAACCAGGATCAAAAGGATAACGATCACCAAGCCGAGCCCGCCACCGCCGTAGTAACCGGTCCCATAGAATCGGCCACCACCGATCCCGCTAAAACCACCGAGGAGTAGGATGATCAAGACAATAATCAGAATGGTTCCAAGAGACATGGAGGCTCCTCTTGTTTGGGCAATGAAGTTTTGGCTTCAGTCGCGCCGTCCCATGCGACCGTGGCGCCCAGCAAGAACCTGTGACGCGGCAAAAGGTTCCATCGCCGGAACATCTACTGCGAGCCGAAGTTTCCGACACGATTCGCTGGAGACAGGACGCAAATGGATTGGAATCGTGTGGAAGGAACCGGAAGCGTCCTTCGACACAGCACGACGACCGTGCCGTTGACGGTCCACGTATCGCCTTCACCACTTTGCCGGCGAGGCGCGCTGCCGGATTGCCAAAGATGCGATCCACCGAATCCGGCAATCGCAACGAAAGCACGTCGCGGCCATCGCGTAGGCAAATTTGTCAGTCAACAAATTTACTTCTCACCTCGATCGTCGTCGAATTTCGCTTTATGCCCGTCGATGCCGATCGGCCGGGCTTCCCCTCTTCGATGCATTCTTTCAATCCCCGTTCGGCGCGTGAGAGGGCTCGCTTCAGAGTGTGCCCGGGATTGGCCGCTCCATCTTCGACTTCGAATTCAATCTTGAATCTGGCTTTGATTTTCAAAATGTCCTTCTTTCCTTCGAGCATATTGTGCCCTTCGAATTTGTTGTCGAACAGCCCCGCCTTCTAAAATGTTCCAGGCCGTGGAACCTTAGTGAAATCGAAGGTTTTACACTGGAACCGGCCTGGTGGGGCCTCTCACATTCCTGGAGCCTGCTTCATGCCCCGCGCATACTGGAAGGGCTATCTCCGTCTCTCCCTGGTGACGTGCCCGATCGAGCTCTTTCCCGCCACCTCGCAGGCCGAGAAAACGCATTTCCACCAGATCAACGTCAAGACAGGCAACCGCCTTCGGCAGCAGATGATCGATGAAGAAACCGGCCGGGTCGTCGATACGGAGCACAAGGGGCGCGGCTACGAGCTCGGCAAAGGGCGTTACGTGCCCATCGATGAAGGCGAGCTCAAAGCCGTAGAGATCGAAAGCACGCACACGGTCGATATAGAAGGGTTCGTCCCCAAGGCAGACATCGACAAGCGCTACCTCGACAAGCCCTACTACATTACCCCGGCCGGCAAGGCCGGAGCAGAGGCTTTTGCCGTGATCCGCGATGCGATGAAAGACAAGGATCGTGTGGCGCTGGCCAAGATCGTCATCGCGCATCGCGAGCACATGGTCGCACTCGAGCCCCTCGGCAAGGGCATTTTAGGGACGACGTTGCGATACGACTACGAAGTCCGGAATGAGAATGACTATTTTTCCGATGTTCCGTCACCGCGCGTCAGCAAGGACATGGTGACACTTGCCGCCCATATTCTCGAGACCAAGGAAATGAATTTCGATCCGCGCAAATTCAAGGACGAATACGAGAATGCGTTGAAGAAGATGATTCGCCGTAAAGCGAAGGGCCACACCATCGAGGCGCCCACAGAGCCTGAAAAGGCCGATAACGTCGTCAGCCTGATGGATGCCTTGCGTCAAAGCCTGGGTGCTCGGAAGGGTCGGTCCGCGCAACGAAAGCCAAAGCGGGGAAGGGCGCGCGGTTCTCGCAAGGCCGCTTAGGCAACGAAGCCCCGGCGGACATCCTCGCCTGCAGCTATGGCTACGATTCCCAGCTATGGCGCGCTTTCGGCGCCTCGTTCCGGAGCTATGACCCATTCCCGCCACACGGTCAGCAGCGCAGCCATTATGACCGGACCGAGGAACAAGCCGAATAGACCGAAGGTCGCAAGGCCGCCAAAAATTCCTACCAGCGCAAACAGAAACGGCAGTCTGGCGGCGCCACCGACAAGCGTCGGCCACACGAAATGATCGCCGACGAGCATGACCGCCGCGCCCCATCCAAAGACCGCGAACGCCGCCCAGACGCTGCCACCGCTGACGAGAAGGGCCGCGGCCGCGACCGTGAATGCCGCCCACGCGCCGAAAGGCAACATTGCGAACGCGATCGTAAGAATTGTGAACATGATCGAATTCGGCACTCCCACGACGACGTACGCGATCCCGATCAACAGCCCTTCTACGACAGCCACGACGATCGTGCCGTTGACCGTGCCGCGTACCGCCACCGCCATTTTGCCGGCGAGGCGCTCACCCGGATCGCCAAAGATGCGATCCGCCGTATCCAGCACGCGATCTGCGATCCAGGACCCGTTTCGCAAGAGCACGAACAACGCGATCAGGGAAACAAAAAACATGAACGCGCGATGCAGAAGCTGGCCGCCGAACGTTCTTGCTGTCTCCACGGCCCTTTCGGCATTGAAGTTTTGAAACCATCCGGCTGCCATCTTTGGATCGGTGAGATTCTCACGCCACCACTGCTGGATTGCATCTGCCGCGACCGGCAGGCGCGCGATCCACTCGGGCACCTCGATCCCGTTCTCGCGCGACTGCGCGATCCACCGAAACAGCACGTCGCTTTGTTGAGCGATCTGATAGGTGGCGAGTGCTACCGGCAGAAATAGGACGAGCCCGACCAGCAGTGTAAAGGCGGCCGCCGAGAGCCGCGATTTGTCGCCTGACAGCAACGAGGCAAATCGCACATATAGCGGCCAGGCCGTGATTGCCAAAATCGTGGCCCAGATCAGTGCGGGAAGGAAATCAGCAGCCGTCCAAAGCGCCAGCGCAAGGAGCGCGATTGCGAGCGCGGCTCGTCCCGCCCGCCTCGCCCCCGCATCCAGCGGCAAGGCCTTGCGAACGTCGGTAGGCTCGGCTGCCTCGGTTCTTGATGGCCCAGGACCACCTGTGGACCGGCCTGCTTTCGGATGCGCAGCCATGGAGGCTAGTCCTCTTGACCGTTCCCGGCGTCCATCCGCCGGAAAGGGGCTTCCGCTATCCGAATGCGCCGGATTTGAGCGGACCTGCCCGCGGTGAACCACCTCAAAATCCGAACTTCAATGCTGCGCGAGGAGATCAACTGCGCCGAACGCGCCGTCCCCAGTCCCACAATATGTGCGGCGCCAAACGTCCGTCGCGATGCTCGCCGCCCGACCAGGCGGCGAACCAAGCCGCAGCGGCCCCGACCAGTGCGGCGGCTCCTGCCATGAATGCCAGGATCACGCCGCTCCGCCGCGCCCGGGCGATATTGTCCTTCACGCGCGCGATCACCTCGTCTACCCGCCGTTCGGCATCCGCGGCAGCAAGTCCGGTCTGCGCAGCGGTGAGCCGGATGAGGTAGGCGCGATCGTCCGGTTGCATCCCTCGGTGGCTGGAGGCGGTCAGCAGGATACGTCCCGCCTCGGCGCGCGCGTAGTTCAGGTCGCCTTGGCCTCGTCGCTCGCTCCGAAACAGGCGGTCGAGATCATAGGCGATGATATTTTCCCCGGCCACCGAAGCGGACGTGCCGGCCGCCGCGCCGGAGGGCGCGGCCAGACGCGGCAGGGACTGCCACGTGGCAAACGCAATCACGCCGGTGAGAAGGGTAGCGAGAGCCCAGGCCAGCAGTCCGTGCATGCCGTCCTGGAATTCGACTTCCTCGGCCGGGCGGGCAGCAACGGGAACACGCATGCGCGCAGCGATATAGCCGCCGACGCCGTAGGATGCGATCGCCGCCAGCAGCAGGTAAAGCCCGGAGAGAAGCACGAGGGCCATGGACGAATCCCGCCACGTGGGAGCCGTGGAGCTTACGGCGAGCCCGATCGCGATGGCGAAGCTGTGAAGGATCAACGCGAGCGCCGCCGCCGCAACCGCACCGGCCACGATGGGTCCCCATTGCAAATTGAGTGTGGTTGCATCGGCGAGCGGCGCGCGCAATTCGGTCGGGGTCATAGGCGTGTCCTTTGGCTTGTCCTTGTCGTCATCGTCTCTGGACCGCGCTCAGCGCAATCCGAGCAGCGAAAGGACAACCATGACTACGACAACCAAACCGATGAGATAGATCAGGCCATTCATAAGTCGCCTCCATGCTGAATCCAGCGCGCCGTGCTACGGCTGGAAGCTTTGACAAAACGGATAGCGAAAGAAAAAGTTCCTGCTCGCGCACGGACGGGCGCACGCTTCGATGACTCGAGTTGCTCCCTCGCTTCCCTCTGCTCATTCACTCAAGGTGCGATCGCACCTTTGCAACCCACCAACACGCAGCGACTCGCCCGAACACAAGAAGAAGTCATATTGACTACAAATCGAGGTCGTGATAAAGATTCGCCATCCTTGCTCATCGAGGGGCGTCTCCGGAGACGTGCCGTTGGCGGAGCAAGGTGTGGCGTCCCGCGGCCGCGGCTCGTAACCGCGGTCCCGGGAGGCACGGACTCCGCCCGCCGGGCACTACGACCCGTGCCGCGAGGAGCTTCGCTGCACGTTCTGCGGAGGCAATGCCGCAGTCGGAAGCGCGGAACCGGGAGCCGAAAACCGCCACGGTGGAGCGCCGAGAGGCGAGCGTCCCTTTGAGCAAAAAGGGGCGCGTCGCGCCTCCCAAGCGCGACAAGATTTGCGCCTGTCGGCGCTCCGCCCACCCCTCGGAATGGGGTCCGAGACAACGAAGGTTTACACCCCGCGCGCAAAACGCGCCGCGGGAACGAGAGCTGCTGTTCGAAAGGTGCCGCAAGAAAGGTGTCATGGGCGATGGGCAAGGCAAGGAAACAAGCGATCGATCCGGCCGACGCGCTCCATGCGCGTGCGGCGGATGACCCCGCGCTGGCGGCGATCCTCGACGCGCTCGCCGGCCGGCTGCGGCTGTGGCGCCTGTGCCCGCGCATCGGTTGCAAGCGCGCTCACGCGTGCCGCGGCGACGCGGCCGCCTGCGATGCCTGGCGCGCCCACCGGCCCGTGTCACAACGGCCGGATGCCCGCGGCGATCACGCCGACACGCGCAAGGTTATATTCGAATGGCGCGACCGACGAGATGCGAAGTCGTAGCCCGCATGGAAGCCGCGAGTTCCACCTCTCCCCGCTTGCGGGGAGAGGTCGGCGAGCCGCCCTTGCGGCGAGCCGGGTGAGGGGGGCTCTCCACGAGCTGAGCGCATCGAGAGTCCCCCTCACCCCAACCCTCTCCCCGCAAGCGGGGAGAGGGGGCGCACCGAGTGCGCGGCCAGTCCGACGGCCGCTAACGAATCCCGCACTTCGCCAGAAATTCCTCCACCAAGCGCGCGCATTCCGCCGGCTTCTCGATCTGCAGCAGATGGCCGGTGCCGGGGACGAACGTGTAGTCGTAGCCGTTCTCCGTGCCGAGCGCGTAGTTGGTCTGCGCGGTCGCGGGCGCGCCCTTCATGCCGGGATCGGCGCCGATCAGCTTGACCGGCCCGCCGAACTCGGCGGCGCGCGGCCACAGATTCAACGTCAGCGCCTCGGCATAGATCGCGGCTTCGTTCTCCGGCGCGCAGGTGAGCACGTAGCCGTCGCCGTCCGGGCTTGCGCGCAGCACCGAGCGCGCCATCAGCGCGTGCGCGCCCTCGACCCAGCGTTCGGTCGCACGCGATTGCTTGTATTCGTTCGCCAGCTCATCGATGGAGGCGAAGCGGCGCCGGCGCCCCAGCGCCCATTCCGTGAGCTTGTTCTCGAACACCTCCATCGCGGCATAGCGTGGATGGTCGTGCGGCGGCACGTTGGGCGGATCGAACAGCACGAGCGCGTCCCAGCGCCAGCCGATTTCGATCGCGTGTTTCATGGCGGCGCGGCCCGACATGGAGTGGAAGATACCGGCGGTTGTCTTCTTGCCGAGCCGCGCATCGATCGCCTGGCGGACGCGTTCGAGATCGCGCGCGAGCTGCGCATAATTATGGTTCGCCGGCTCGGCCGGAATATTTTGGCCGTGGTTACGGAAATCGAACACCAGCACGTCGTAGTTCGGCGTCAGCAGTTGCCAGAACGGCAGATACGCGTCCGATGCAAATCCGTTGCCGTGCATGACGGTCAGCCGCACGCCGTCGGGATTGCCGTGACGCCGCACGCGGATTTTGGCGCCATCCTCCAAGTCGACGTCGAAACTCTCTTTTGGCGCCGGAACGACGAAACTCATTCTCTTGATCTCCGCACTTTGGCACTGCCCGCCAACGCGACGCGCATAGGTCGTGGTTTGCCCGCGCGCATGTTGACTTATAAGGTGGTGGCCCGCAAAGCCCGCGAAGAGGAATGCGGAGGGAGGTGAGTGTTGTCCCAATCTCTCGGCGCCCCCATCCTGCGCAAGGAAGACCCGGCGCTGCTGTCCGGGCGCGGACGCTATGCCGACGACCTGCCGGTGCCGACGGGAACGCTGCACGCTCACGTCATCCGCTCGCCGCACGCGCACGCGACGATTGCCGGCATCGACGCGACCGAGGCGCTGGCGCAGGACGGCGTCTGGGCGGTGATCACCGGCGAGGACGTGCGCAAGCTCTCCGACCCGTTCCTGATCGCGCTCAAGGCGCCGGTGAATCAGTGGTCGCTGGCGGTCGAGCGCGTGCGCTATGTCGGCGAGCCGGTCGCGCTGGTCGTGGCCGAGAGCCGCTATCTTGCCGAGGATGCCGCCGACCTCGTACGCATCGACTACGAGACGCTGGAAGCCGTGATCGATCCTCGGGCCGCGCGGAAAAAATCCGCGCCGCTCCTGCACGCCGAAGCGAAGTCCAACGAGATTTCGGTCCGGCGTTTCTCCTACGGCGACACCAAGAACGCATTCGAGCAGGCCCATGCCCGCGTCGCGCTCACTTGCGAATACCCCCGCAACTCGTTCACGCCGATGGAATGCTACGTCGTCGTCGCGGAATACCGGCCGGCGGACGAGAGCTACGACGTGCTCGCGAACTTCCAGGGCCCGTTCAGCACGCATCCCGTGATGGCGCGCGCGCTGCGCGTCGCCGGCCCGAAGCTGCGTCTGCGCATTCCGCCCGACTCCGGCGGCAGCTTCGGCATCAAGCTCTCGGTCTTTCCCTATATCGTGCTCACGGCGATTGCCGCCCGCGTTACCGGCCGGCCGGTAAAATGGGTGGAGGACCGGCTCGAGCATCTCGTCGCCGCCAGCTCCGGCCCCAACCGTATCACCGAGATCGAAGCCGCTGTCGCCGCGGACGGCCGCATTCTCGCCTTGCGCCTCGATCAGCTCGAAGACTACGGCGCGTTCCTGCGCGCACCGATGCCCGGCCCGCTCTACCGCATGCACGGCGCGGTCACCGGCGCCTACGACATCGCCAACGTCGACGTGGTGAACCGCGTCGTGCTCACCAACAAGATGCCGGCAAGCCTGATCCGAGGCTTCGGGGGGCCGCAGCTCTACCTTGCACTTGAACGTCTCGTGCAGCGCATCGCGATCGAGCTCGGGCTCGATCATCTCGACGTGATCAAGCGCAATCTCGTTCCCAAGGAGAAGTTTCCGTACAAGGCGGCCGCCGGCTCGCTCTACGATTCCGGCGACTACCTGCGCGCGGTCGAGACCGCGACCGGCGAGGGGCGCCTCACCGACCTCATGCGCCGGCGCGCCGCCGCGCGCGCCGCCGGCCGGCACTACGGCATCGGGTTCGCGGTCGTGGTCGAGCCCGGCATGTCGAACATGGGATATCTCTCGACGCTGCTCACGCCGGAGGCGCGCGACAAGGCCGGCCCCAAGAACGGCGCGGTGTCGATGGTGACGGTCAACGTCGATCCGCTCGGCGCGGTGTCGGTGACGGCCGACGTGACGGTGCAGGGGCAAGGCCACCAGACCGTGCTGTCGCAGATCGTCGCGGACCGGCTCGGGCTTTCGCCCGACGACATCAACGTCGTGCTGGAGATGGATACGGCGAAGGACCAATGGTCGATCGCCGCCGGCACCTATTCCTGCCGCTTCACGCCGGGCACCGCGGTCGCGGCGCACCTGGCGGCGCAGCGCATGGCCGACAAGCTCAGGGGCATCGCGGCCAAGCAACTCAATGTCTTGCCGGAGGACATCGAGCTTGTCGGCGGCAAGATCAGGAGCCGCGGCAATCCCGACAACGCCATGCCGTTCGGGCGCGTCGCGGGCACGTCGCACTGGTCGCCGGTGATGCTGCCGGAAGGCATGGCGCCGGCGCTGCGCGAGACCGCGGTCTGGTCGCCGCCCGAGCTCGAGCCGCCATCGAGCGACGACCGCATCAACACGTCGCTCACCTACGGGTTCGTGTTCGACATGTGCGGGATCGAGATCGATCCGCTGACATTTCAGGTGCGGGTCGACCGCTACGTCTCGATGCACGACGCCGGCCGCATCCTCAATCCGATGATCTTGGAGGGACAGATGCGCGGTGCCTTCGTGCAGGGCATCGCGTCCGCGCTCTACGAGGAATTCGTCTACGACGACGGCGGCCAGTTCCTCACCGGCACATTCGCGGACTATCTGGTCCCGACCGTGGCCGAGATTCCGGCGGTGGAAATGCTGCACCAGGAAACGCCGTCGCCGTTCACACCCCTCGGCGCCAAGGGCGCCGCCGAAGGCAATTGCATGAGCGTGCCGGCCTGCATCGCCAACGCCATCGCGGACGCTTTGAACGTGAAGGACGTCGTGCTGCCAGCGACGCCGCGGCGAATCCACGCCATGATGGCCGGTCCGGAAGCGGCCCGTCCGAAGGACCTCGTTCGATGAAACATCCCGCCGCCGGAGGCGGCCAATGAAACCACGTCCGTTCGACTATACGCGGCCCGATACGGTCGACGAGGCGCTCGCGATCCTGGCCGAGCATAGCGACGACGCCCGCGTTCTGGCCGGCGGTCAAACCTTGTTGGCCATGCTCAACCTGCGCGTGGTGGAGCCGGCGGTGCTGGTCGATATCACGCGCATCCCTGAGCTCGACGTGATCCGCGAGGTAGACGGCAAGATCGAGGTCGGCGCCGCCGTCACGCAGAACCGGCTGCTGGCCTGGCCCGCGCTGGCGCAGAAGCTCCCGCTCTTGGCCGCTGCCTTGCCCTTCGTCGGCCACTTCCAGACCCGCAACAAGGGAACGGTCTGCGGCTCCGTCGCCCATGCCGATCCGACCTCGGAGATTCCGCTGTCGCTCGCGGTGCTCGAAGGTGAGGTCGTGCTGCGCTCGCGCAAGGGGACGCGCGTTCTCGCGGCTCGCGAATTCCAGCAGGGCATGCTGGCGACGGCGCGCGCCGGCGACGAGCTCATCGCCGCCGTCCGCTTTCCGATCGTGAAGGGCGGCGTCGCGTTTCGCGAAGTGGCCCGACGTCATGGGGATTTCGCCATCGTCGGCGTCGCCGCGCTGGCCGCGGGTAAGAACGACATTCGCATAGGCGTCGCCGGCATGGCGGATCGCCCGGCGGTGCGCCGCATCGACGCGTCCGGCATCGCGGATGCGATCGAGCGGCTCGCCTGGGAGCTCGAGGGCTACGAGGACATCCATGCCTCCGCACGCATGCGGCGCGATCTCCTGCGCCGGATCGGTCCGGTTGTCCTGGAGGAGGCGATCCGATGCGCCGCGTGAGCAGAAGCGAGCGCGCGAGACTTCGCCTGACGCTCAACGGCCGCAAGCTGTCGGGCGAGGCCGAGCCGCGCATGCTGCTGAGCGATTTTCTCCGCCACGTGCTGGGCGCGACCGGCACGCATGTAGGCTGCGAGCATGGTGTCTGCGGCTGCTGCACCGTGCTGATCGACGGGTCGGCGGTGCGCTCTTGCCTCACGCTCGCTGTGCAGGCCGAGGGCAGGGCGGTGACGACGGTGGAATTGCTCGCCGACGGCAACGGCAAGCTCAACGCGCTGCAGCGCGCGTTCCAGAACAATCACGCGCTGCAATGCGGGTTCTGCACACCGGGCATTTTGATGTCGTTCACCGATTTCCTCGCGCGCAACCCCGACCCGAGCGAGGCCGAGGTGGTGGACGTGCTGAGCGGACACCTGTGCCGCTGTACCGGCTATGCCGGGATCGTTTCGGCCGTCCTCGAAGCGGCGAAGGAGACCAAGACCGGATAAGATGCAAGGAGAAGAAGAACAAAAATGCGGAGGAGACGTCATGGCGGATGTGTTCGGACAACATCGGCCGAAAATCCCGTACCAGCCGATCGCTGATCTGCTGGCGCAGTATCGCCGGCGAGATCCGGGCAAGCTCGCGATCGTCGACCTCGATCAGGCGACGTCGATCAGCTTCGGCGGCCTCGAAGCCGCGGTCACCGACATCGCGGCGGCGCTCAAGGGGAGGGGGATCGGCAAGGGCAGCCGCGTGCTGCTGCTGTCCGACGAGACGCTCGAAAAGCTCCTGATCTGGCTCGCGTGCTGGCGGCTCGGCGCGGTCGTCGCTCCGCTCAACATCGAGCTCAACGAGAAGCTGATCGCCGAGCTCGCTGTCGTGGTCGACCCGATGCTGGCGCTGGTGCACAAGGAGCTCGACGGCGACGCGCTGCTCGCGGGACGCCCGTTCATCCGCTTCGGCCGCTACCCGGACGGTGATTTCTTCCGGACGATGCCGCGCGGCGTCGCACCGGAGAGCTTCCCGGAGCGCAACGAGGCCGCCGACATCGCCGCGATCTTCTGCACGTCGGGCACGACCAGCCGGCCGAAGCTCGTGGTCTACGACCATTGCGCCTACTGGCTCAACGGGCTGTCCTCATTGGAAGCCCTCGGTTTGAACGCGGACGACCGCACGCTGGAATACCGATCCTTCGGCTGGAACTCGGCGCAGGTCATGAGCCTGATGCCGTTCCTCGAGATGGGCCTGACGCTGCACATCTCGAGGCGCTTCTCGCACAGCCATTTCTTCGATTGGATCCGGACACACGGCATCACCTTCGCCGTGGGCATTCCCACGGTCGTCAACATGTTGCTGAACAAGCCGCTCGGCTACACCGCCGCGGACGTGCCTACCTTGCGGCTGATGAATTGCAGCACCGCTCCGCTCACGCGCGAGCAATGGCTGCGGTTCGAGGAGATGTACGGGGTCAAGCTGCTGCAGATGTACGGCATGTCGGAGGCCGGCTGGATCTGCTGCAACCGGCATTACCAGAGCCGGATGGGTACGGTCGGCGTGCCGGCGCTGCATCAGGAGTTCGAGATCGTCGACGGCGAGGGCAGGCCTTGCCCGCGCAATGTCGAGGGCGAGGTGACGGTGGGCGGCCCGCATTGCGGCGTCGGTTATCTGACCGACGACGGCACCATCGACCTGATCCGCGGCAAGCGCATCAAGTCCGGCGATCTCGCGGTCATGGACGACGACGGTTTCGTCCGCGTCACCGGCCGCACCAAGGATCTCATCATCCGCGGCGGCGTCAACATCGCACCGCTCGAGATCGATGCGGTGCTGCTCAAGCATCCCGCGGTCGCCGACGCCGCCGCGGTCGGCGTGCCGGACAAGATCTACGGCGAGGAAGTCGTCTGCTACGTGGTGCCGCGGCCGGGTTCGAGCCTGACCGAAGCCGCGGTGGCGGAGCATTGCCGCGCGCAGCTGCCGGCGCCGAAGGTGCCCAAGCAGGTGTTCATCGTCGCGGAGCTGCCGAAGAACGACCGCGGCAAGGTGCTGCGCGACAAGCTCAAGGACGACTGGAACGCGCGGATGAGGCTGCCGGCGTGAGGGGGCTCCTTGATTGCAACCACTCATCTCGTCATTGTCCCGCCGCGAATGGGGAAAATCGCCATGACGGAAGAACGCATCCGCGAGCTGACCAAGAACATGCTGCGCAAGAAGCTCTACGTCGTGCTGTCCAAGGGCGGCGCTGCGCCCGAGAAGATCGCCGAGCACCTCCCGAAGCACCTTGAATACATGATCGGCCTGGAGAAGAAGGGCGTGCTGTTCGCGTCCGGCCCGCTGGCGCAGCCCGACGGCAAGACTCGCGGCGACGGGCTCACCATCCTGCGCGCCGCGAGCGCCGGGGATGCCCGCAAGATCGCGGAGGCCGATCCGTTCGTCGTCGCCGGGCTGCGCAACTTCGAGCTGCGGGAATGGACGGTCATGGAAGGCTCGCTCGGGATCAAGGTGAATTTCTCCGACCAGTCCTTCGAGCTGACGTAGGCTGGATGTCAGAACGTCGGGCGGGTAAAGGATACGGATAAAGACAAGAGCATAAGGATAGGGCATGGAAACGGTCGGCTTCGTCGGCATCGGCAAAATCGGAATGCCGATCTCCGAAAACCTGATCAAGAGCGGCTACCGCGTACTGGGCTATCGCCGCGGCTCGCTCGCCGAGTTCGAGAAGATCGGCGGCGTTCCCGCGCGGTCTCCCGCCGACATCGGCGAGCAGACCGACATCGTGTTCTCGTGCCTGCCGTCGTCGCAGGCGCTGGAGGAGGTCGTGCAGGGGCCGAACGGCCTCGCCAAATCCGCGCGTCCCGGACAGATCATCGTCGAGCTCGGCTCGCATCCGGTTCCGGACAAGCAGCGCCACGTCGCGACCTTGGCGGCGAAGGGCGCGGTCTTCCTCGACGGCGAGGTGAGCGGAACGCCTGGCATGGTGGCGGCGCGCAAGGCCGTGATCTATCTCGCCGGCGACAAGGAGGCCTGCGCCAAGGCCGAGCGCGTGGTGGGAGGCTTTGCGGACTCGTGCCTCTATTTCGGAGCGTTCGGTGCTGCGAGCCGCGTGAAGCTGGTCAACAACCTGCTGGTCGCCATCAACATCGCGGCCACGGCCGAGGCGATGGCGCTCGGGCTCAAGGCCGGGGTCGACGTCGATCTCATGATCAAGGCGATCGCCACCGGCAGCGGCGGCTCGACCCAGTTCGGCATCCGTGCGCCCTGGATGGCGCAGCGGCGCTTTCTTCCGGCGCAAGGCACGGTGCCGGGCCTGCAGCACTACTTCGAGATGATCGGCGAGTTCGCCGACAGCGTCGGCGTCGCGACGCCGCTGCTCGACCGCGCGACCGAGCTCTATGCGAAATTCATGGAGATGGGTTTCGGCGAGAAGGACGGCGCCGCAATGGTCGATGTCATCGGCGCGCTGCCGCGCCCGAAAAAATAAGTTCAACGGAACAAGCAGTCACGGAGGTTCGCATGATACGCGTCAAGAAAATCGCCCACGCCACCTACGAGGTGCCCGACGTCGACCAGCAGGTCGAGTACTACACCGACATCCTCGGCCTCACCGTCACCGGCAAGGACAAGGACGCGGTCTATCTCGCCTCGACCGTCGATCATCACTCCATCGTGGTGCGCAAGGGCGCGCAGGCGCAATGCGCGCGCGTCGCCTTTCAGATCGGCCCGGACGACGATCTCGATGCGTTCGAGAAGCAGGTGCAAAGCCACGGGGTCAAGACCCGGCGCCAGAAGGATCCCGAGCCCTCGATCTCCGACCTGCTCATCTTCGAGGATCCGAAGGGCACGGCGATGGAGGTGTTCAAGCGCGACGCCTTTGCCGGCCAGCGTTTCCCGAGCAAGGGCATCGTGCCGTACAAGCTCGGCCATGTCGCCTTCCACGTCACCGACGTCAAGCTCGTGACCAAGTTCTATTGCGACGTGCTCGGCTTCCGCGAGTCCGACTGGATGGCGGACTTCTTCTCGTTCCTGCGCTGCGGTCCCGATCACCACACCATCAACCTGATGGAAACCGGGTCGAACCGGCATTTCCACACCGCGTTCGAGCTGCGCGACTGGAGCCACCTGCAGACCGCCTGCGACTATCTCAGCCTCAACGGCTACAAGCTGCTGTGGGGCCCGGGCCGGCACGGCATCGGCCACAACCTTTTCGCCTATCATCGCAGCCCCGCCGGCCTGATCACCGAGACCTTCGCCGAGCTCGACCGCATGAACGAGGAACTCGGCTATTTCGAGCCGCGGCCGTGGCACCGCGACAATCCGCAGAAGCCGAAGGTCTGGGCGAAGGATCCGTCGGCCTCGAACCTCTGGGGCATCATGCCGACGGACGAGATGCACAAGTAGCCGGGGAATTGTGACCGGTGGGGCAGGCTTCTGCACATGTTCGGAAGCCGGCTCGCCTATCGTAGGTTGTCCGCGCTATCGGCCACGCGCGCACTGCTTCAAATTTACCAATTTTTACACGTTAAATATCATAAGTCGGAAGATGACCAAGTGTTCGTCGTTTTCCGGCAGTGCGGTTTGCAAGCTTCTGCTCAATGCAGTTGCCATCGTAGCCGCACTCTTTATTTCCGTCGCGGTCCCTTCCGGCTCAGGCACGGTCGCAGTGTTCGCCGCGCCATGGTCGGCCGACGCAGCCGAGATCGTCGCGCGGGCCGGCGGGCAATTGGTTGCAGCCGGCCGGTCGCCGCGGATCATCGTGGCCATCTCGGCCGACGACGACTTCGTCCGCCGCCTCTACCAGGCCGGTGCGATTCTGGTCGCCGATCCAAGATATGCGATCGGCTGCGATGCCGGCCCGACGCCGGGGGAAATTCAATGAACAGCCTGCAAAAGCTCCGCTCCGCCTTCGGCCAAGGCATCATCGGCCTGCTCTGGGTCAATGTGCTCCTGATCGCACTTGCGTCGTATTCGGTTGGGCATGTCTCCGTCATCGCCGCCACGGGCAGCGCGGTCCTGGTCGCGCTCGCCGCGACCGTGACCTGGCTGGGCGACCGGACCGGCCCGCTGACGCGAATCGTGACGTCGATGGCACTGGCGGCCCTGGTTGCCCTGATGGTCTACGCCTTCAGCGGCCATCGCTACCAGATCGACATCCATATGTACTTTTTCGCCATGCTCGCGGTCTGCGCGGGCTGGTGCGACTGGCGCGCCATCGTGGCCTTTGCGGGAGTCACCGCCGTCCATCACCTGCTGCTCAATTTTGTCCTGCCGGCGGCCGTTTTCCCCGGTGGCAGCGATTTGCTGCGCGTCGTCCTCCATGCCGTCATCGTGGTGACGCAGTCGGCCGTGCTCATCTGGATCGTGCTTCAGCTTCAACAGGCGCTCGTAAAGTCCGAAACAGCCGCGGCGCTGGCCGAGACCGCGCGCGAGGAGACCGAGCGCGCCGCCGAGAAAGCCCGGCAGGAGACCGATCGTGCCGCCGAGGAGCAACGCAGGAGCATGGACGAGCAGCGCAGGAGCGCCGAGGAGCAGACCCAAGTGGTCAAGGCGCTCAAAGTGGGCCTCGACAAGCTGTCCAGCGGCGACCTCACGTTCCGCCTGACCGACGACTTTCCGCGCGCCTATCAGGAGATCAAGGAAGAATTCAACCTTTCGATCATGCGACTGCGCGAAACGCTCCAAATGCTCTCGGAATCGACGCGCGAAGTCTCCAGTGCTTCGACCGAGATTTCCGCCAGCACGGCGGACCTCTCGCAGCGCGCCGAGGAGCAGGCGGCTTCTCTCCAACGGACATCGTCGTCGCTGGAGAGAGTGTCGGTGGTCGTGAAGAGGAACGCGACCAGCGCGCAACAGGCCAGCGCGTCCGCCGTCAGCGCACGCGAGATTGCCGACCGCAACGGCCAGGTGGTGGCCAAGGCGGTCGAAGCGATGGGCCGGATCAAGGAGTCCTCGACCAAGATTTCCGACATCATCGGCGTGATCGACGAGATCGCGCGGCAGACCAATCTGCTCGCGCTCAATGCCGCGGTCGAGGCCGCCCGCGCGGGTGAAGCGGGGCGGGGCTTCGCGGTCGTGGCGTCGGAGGTGCGCAGCCTCGCCCAGCGGTCGGCACAGGCGGCCAAGGACATCAAACAACTCATCGCCCACAGCGCCGACCAGGTCCAGGATGGCGTCGGCTTGGTCAATACGGCGGGCACCGCGCTCTTCGACATCGTCGCCGCGATCAAGGCGGTGGCCGACATCGTGTCTGACATCGCCGTGGCCAGCGCCGAGCAAGCCACCGGGCTCGAGCAGGTCAACGAGGCGCTCGCCCAGATGGACCAGGTGACCCACCGGAACTCGGCGATGGTGGAGGAGAACGCCGCGACCGCCAAGACTCTCGATGACCAGGCCAGGGCCATGGACGAACGTGTCAGCTTCTTCCGTTTCAGCGACGAGCGATCACGCGGCGAGGTTGCGCCGGGGAGGTCGGTTGCGGCCGCGTAAGCGGACTTCGGCGCCTTTACGCGGCGCCGGTCGCTCCCTACAATTATATCGGGTCGCCAGCGGGAGCGTTCGCCATGCACATCATCGATTCCCACTTCCACTGGTGGCCGCGATCGGTCTCCGACACACTGTGCAAGCGCAAGAGCTATCCGCGCGCCGCGATCAATAACCGCGGCGGCCACACCTATCTGCGCCAGGACGGCGGCGATTACGTCCTCAACAGCTGGACCGAGTGGTACCACCTCGACAAGCAGCTCGAGCACATGGACGGGCTCGGCCATCGGGTCGACGTGGTGTGCTCGATCGGGCCGCTGTCGGTGTTCTTCTCCGACTTGCCCGGTGAGGAGGGCCGCGACGTCGCGACCCAGTGGAACGAGGAGATGGCGGGCGCGCAGCGCAAATATCCCGGCCGCCTGTGGGCGAGCGCGGCGGTGCCGCTGGTCGACACCCGGATCGCCATCGAGGTGCTGGACGACGCCGTGAATCGTCTCGGCCTGATGGGCGTGAACCTGCCGGGCAGCATCGGCAGCGATCCGCGCATCGACGCCGAGCGCCTCGAGCCGTTCTATGCCCGCGTCGAGGAGCTCGGACTGCCGGTGTTCCTGCACCCGACCGACGCGTTGTTCGTGGACATGCTCGACGGCTACGGCGGCGCGCTGCACCTGAGCCTCGGCCGCGTCATCGAGGTCAGCGTCGCGGCGATGCGGCTCGTCCTCTCGGGCGTGATGGAGCGGCATCCCAAGCTCAAGATCGTCATGTCGCATACCGGCGGCGCGCTGCCCTATCAGTCCGGCCGCATGGACAAGAATTCCGGGACGGCGAAGCTGCCGCGGCCCGCGAGCGTCTATCTCAAGCGCATGTACACCGATACGGTCTCGCCGCACGCCGCCGGCATGAAATTCGCGATCGACTATTACGGCATAGACCACGTCATGTACGGCACCGACTATCCCTGTTGGGACCCGGCGACCGCGCTCAAATTGCTTGATGAAGTTGGACTATCGAAAGAAGACCAGCAGAAGATCTTCTACGACAACGCCCGCCGCATTCTCGGCCTGCGCGATCCGGTCGGGGGCGGCGCCGCGCAAGCCAGCCGGGAACCGGCGTTGGCTTGAACAGAACAAAGGGAGGAGACTGCCGATGCTCGCCATGACACGACGCGCTGCTGCGCGCGCCTCGCTCGCGATCTTCGCCGTCGCGCTGTGGGCAGCAATCGCCCCGGCGCATGCGGCCGACCCGATCAAGGTCGGCTTCAGCATGGCGTTGACCGGCGCGGTCGCGCCCAATGGCAAGCAGAACCTGCTGGCGCTGGAAATCTGGCGCGACGACGTCAACGCCAAGGGCGGGATCATGGGGCGCCCGGTCGAGCTCATCTATTACGACGACCAGAGCAATCCCAACAACGTGCCGGGCATCTACACCAAGCTGCTCAGCGTCGACAAGGTCGATCTGCTGCTCGGTCCGTACGCCACGAACATGATCGCGCCGGCGATGCCGATCATCATGCAGGCGGGCAAGATGACGATCAGCATGCTCGGCATCAACGTCAATCGCCAGTTCAACTATCCGAGATACTTCTCGATGGTGCCGGGCGGCGACGAGGGGACGCTGGCGTTCTCCCGCGGCTGGTTCGAGGTGGCGGCGGCGCAATCGCCGAAACCCAAGACCGTCGCGATCGTCGCCGCCGACGCCGAGTTCGGCAAGACCGCCTGCGACGGCGCGCGCGAGAACGCCAAGAAGGGCGGCTTCGAGATCATCTACGACAAGAGCTATCCGCCGGGCACCGCCGACATGGTGCCGGTCATGCGCGCGGTCCAGGCGACCAATGCGGACCTGGTCTTCGCCTGCTCTTATCCGCCCGACACCGTCGGCATCGTGCGCGCCGCCAACGAGATCGGCTTGAACGCGAAGATGTTCGGCGGCGCCATGATCGGGCTGCTCGCCACGCCGATCAAGATGCAGCTCGGGCCGCTCACGAACGGCCTGGTGATCATGGAAAGCTTCATCCCGGCGCCGACGCTCAATTTCCCGGGCTTGCGGCCGATGCTCGACAAGTATCAGGCCAAGGCGCCGGCGCTCGGCATCGATCCGTTGGGCTACGGCTTCACGCCCTTCGCCTACGCGGCCGGCGAGGTGCTGGCGCAGGCGGTCGAGGCCACCAAGAGCCTCGATCATGCCAAGCTCGCCGACTACATCCACGCCAACAAGTTCTCGACCGTGCTGGGCGAGATCTCCTACGGCAAGGATGGCGAGTGGACGAAGTCGCGGCAGTTCTTCACCCAATTCCAGGGCGTCGCCGGCAACGATCTCGCGCAGTTCCGCGAGACCAAGCACCAGGTGATCATCTGGCCGGCGGAGTACAAGACCGGCAATATCATCTACCCGTATCAGGACGCGAAGAAGAAATAGGACTACGGCAGATCGACCGCCGTCGATCGCGAGTTGCCCGGCCACCGCTCGTGGGTCAGGGGAACGGTGAGCCGCGCGGTCAATCCGGTCGCGGCGAAGGTTTGCTGCACCTGGCCGTTGAGCTGGCGTTCGATCACCATGTTGATCAGTCGCGTGCCGAATCCCGGGCGGATCGTCCGCTTGGGCGCTGGGCCCTGACTCTCCGTCCAGTCGAGCACCAGGGTGAGACCCTGCTGCGTGCGCGTGACCGACCAAGTGAGGTCGACGTGGCCGGCCGGCTCGGAGAGGCTGCCGTGCTTGCTGGCATTGGTCGCGAGCTCGTGCACCGCCATGCTCAGGCCGAAGGTCGGATCGGGCTCGAGGAAGACGTTGGGGCCATTGAACGAAATGCGATCGAGGAACGGAGCCAGCAGCGTGTTGAGCAGCTCGCCGAGCGAGGTGGACTTCCAGCCGCCCTCGGTGATGAGCCGATGCGCATTGGCCAGAGCCAGCACGCGGGCCTCATACTTGGACACCAGGTCGGCGACGCTGCGCGAGTTCTTGGCGGTCTGCGAGAACAAGGCGAGCAGTTGCGAGAATAGGTTGCCGGAGCGGTGGCGCAGCTCGCGGATCATCAATTCGTGTCGCTGATCCAGTTGCCGGCGCTGGATGGCTCCCGCCACGACGTTGGCGACCGCCGCGAGAAATGAGACATCGTAGTCGTGGAACTTGCGGTGCTTGCAGGTAAGGACGCCGAGCACGCCGTAGGCACGGCCGTCGCGGCCCGCGATCGGCGTGGTGATCGCGCTCACGACGCCGTGGTCGTGCAGCAATTGGGGACCCGAGAATCGCGTCTCCGACGCGAGATCCTCCACGATCACAGGACGCCCGGCGGCCAGCGTGTAGCCGGCGAGCGAATCGCGACCGGTCGAAACATTGGCGGTGCCGACCAGCCCCGGCTGCCAGCCGACGCCGGCCCTGACTTGCAGCTCGGCGTCGCCCGGAAGCAGCTCGAGGATCAGCGCGAGTTCGTCGTCGAGCATCTCGCCGACGGTCGCGATCGCCTCGTTGAAGAACAGCTGCAAGTCGGTTTCGGTCAGTGCCCGCTCGCCGAGCCGCGCCAGCGCCTCCTGCTGGCGGGCGCGGACGCCGACCTCGCGGTTGATCCGCAACCGTTCGGTCACGTCCCGGCACAGGCCGAGCATTTGTACGGCCGCGCCGTCCTGGACGACGACGGTGACCAGCGCTTCGAACCAGCGCTCCTCGCGTCCGGATCGCGGCGGCAGGCGGTACTCCAGACGACACGGCGCACGGGTGTGCAAGGCCTGGTGGATCGCCGCCAGCACGCCTCCGCCATCCTGCGACGGAAGCTCATGCGTGGTGAGAGAGAGCGCGCCGTCCACGCTGTCCTCGGCAAGGCCGCCGAAGTCTTCGAGCCTGGTCGACCACATCAAGCGACTGGCGCGAAGATCCCACGACCAAATGCCGACCGGGCCGGCGTCGAGCGCCGAGCGAAACGCTTCGAGATCGGGGGAGGAAGCCACATCCTGCTGCTCGGGCGCGTCACGGTCCGCCCTATCACTTTGCTTTAGCGGGTCAGGCACATTCACATCCACGGAGCGATGTTTCCATTCGATCTCGCAATGGAATAGTTCAGGCGGGATTGGCGATGGGCATCAATATCTACAAGTGCTAGCGACTTCAAAAGGTTCCCGCCCGGCGGGCCAAGGTCCAGCCGGGATGGTAAGCGCCTGGGCAAAGTGACAACGGGCTGCAGTCAGGGGGCTGCAGGCTTGGCGGGTAGCGGCCAGCCGCCTGCTTCCAGCGCCCGTCTTCAGGACACGCAGCGGCCAGGAATTTGCGCCAGCGGCGACTGTCCGATCGCGCTGACCACGGCCTCGCATCCGTCGAGCAGCCGGGGCTTCGGTGCCGGGGCCTTCTCGAGTGGGCCGTTGACCGCATTGCGGCTCTTGGCGGGAATGAGCGGCAGCCGATCGCCCTTGTGCGTGCGGTTGATCACCGGCGCGGCCCCCTCGACCGAAGGCGCGGCGGTGGTGGCCGAAACTTCAAGACCGATGACGAAAGAGGCAACGGCGAACGCCACGCCGAAGCAGCCGACGAGATATCCAGAATTGCGCCGCATGGGTTGCTCCCACGATCCCTGTACTCATTAGTCGCGTTAACCCTTTGTTAGGTTCATCCGCGCTGGTGCGATTTTAACGGGGCGACCGCGGAGGCAGTTCCCTCCACACTGGTAAATTGTTGAATTATAAAGAGTTTTTCACGCAAGTCGCGCCGGCACGCGCCGCAAAGAAGCCTGACGGCGCTCGGCGGGAAGGTCTTTCGGGCGCGATCCCAGGACCACGGGATGGCTTCCCCAGGCAATGAAGTCTCGATGACATTGTTCCCGGTAGTTCTCAGGAACCATGTTCCCGGTAGTTCTCAGGAACCATCCGCGCCCGCGCGCATTGCCATGGCGGCCGGCCGCCCATTTCCCCCTCCCCGTGCTCGGCCGGTTAACTCGGGCGTAGCCGACGATGCGTCGGCTACGCCCCTGTCATTTTGGGAGATCGGGACGGCGCGCCGCACGCGGTCGCGGCGAGGAGCATTGTGCGGGTCGGAACATTCTTCTCTTCGTGCGGGTCGGAACGTTGTGCGGGTCGGAACGTTTTTTCGCTCGCCGGGTTGTCCAACCATCTCCAACATTCCAGACAACAGAGGAGCGCAACGATGAATTGGGATCGTGTGGAAGGCAATTGGAAGGAGTTCAAGGGCAAGCTTCAGCAGAAGTGGGGCAAGCTGACCGACGACGACCTCGACGTGATCGAAGGCAAGCAGAACGAGCTCGTCGGCCGGCTTCAGCAACGTTACGGCGTTGCGAAGGACGAGGCTGAGCGTGAGATCGACGTCTGGCTCAAGACCGTGAATTGATTTCGACAAGTCCCGCGGCGGAAGCGCTCATCGGCGCCCGCCGTGGGAACTATAGGATCACTTTATCGTTTGTCGTCCGCGGACATGCGCGGGGAATAACACAACGAGGACCGTTCCAATGAGGAGCAAACTTTTAGTCACTACGGCTGCGTTGCTGGCGAGCGTCGCGTTGGCGTCAGCCCAGAACCTGCCGGGCGGCAGCCCATCCGGCGGTGCCGCACAAAATCCGGGCGCGCCGGCCGGCGCGGCTGGCCAAGAACGACAATCGCCGCAAAGCAACCAGGCTCCGCGTGCGCAAGACAAGCAGAGCCAGGATAAGCAGGGCCAGAAGGAGATGCGCGGCCAGAAGGATCAGACCACCGGGCAAGCGCCGCGGGCTCAAGATGATCAGAAAGCGCAGAGCCAAGACGGACAAAAAGACAAGGGCAAAGCGCAGAACCAACGCGGCCAGAAAGATCAGACCACTGGGCAGGGACAGCAGCCGGGCCAGGCCCCGACGCAGACTCAGCGCGACCAGCGAGAGCCTGCGCAGGGTCAGTCCCCGCAGCGTCAGCAGGGTGAGAAGGGTCAGCCAGGCCAAGGTCAGCCCGGCCAGGCCGCCCAGGGCCGATCGGGCGGCAGCCCGACGTTGACCACCGAGCAGCGCACCAAGATCCGCGAGACGGTGCTGGTCGGCGGCAACGCGCCGCGGGTCACGAACGTCAACTTCTCGATCAGCGTCGGCACTTCCGTGCCGCGGACGGTGCGTGTCGTTGCGGTTCCGGCGCCGCTCATCGAGATCTATCCGCAATGGCGGGGCCACATGTACTTCGTGGTCGGCGACGAGATCATCATCGTCGACACTAACCACCGGATCATCGCCGTCATCGCGGTCTGACGGAACGCCTATGTGCTTAAACGAAGGGGCGGCTCCCTTATCGGGGGCCGCCCCTTACGTTTGACCAACACGCGTCGGTCAGACGCGACTTCGATTTACGCGGTGACGCGTCGCTCGCGTCGCCGGGCGGTGCGATCGAAGAACAGGGCCTGGCTTGCAACCGCCGACACCGTCGCCGGCTGGAACGGTTTGGCGATCAAGAAGGCAGGCTCCGGCCGTTCGCCGGTGAGGAAGCGCTCGGGGTAGGCGGTGATGAAGATCACCGGTGCCTCGAAAGATGCCAGCAGCTCGTTGACGGCCTCGAGCCCGGAGCTGCCATCGGCGAGCTGAATGTCGGCGAGGATCAGACCGGGCTGTCGCTTCCGGCTGAGCGCGAGGGCCTCCGCGTGGGTGCGGGCGACGCCGAGCACGCGGTGACCGAGGCCTTCGACCAGGGTTTCGAGCTCCATCGCGATGAACGTGTCGTCCTCGATGATCAGCACCTCGGTGGCGATCTCGGCGGCGAGTTCGCGGCCGGACTCCTCGACCTGCGAGCGCAGCGTCGCCACATCGATATCGAGGATGCGCGCCGCGTCTGGCTCGGAAAAGCCTTCGAGCGCGACCAGCAAGAATGACTGACGAGGTAGGGGCGTGATGTTGGCGAGCTTCTGCTCTCCGGGCAGCGCGTTTTCGCGTGGGCTGGTGGCGCCGTTGATGGATATCGACCCCCAGATCTTCGTGAACAGGCGATAGAGGGCGACGCGCGGACCCCTCGAATCCTCGATCGAGGCCGGATCCTCGATCAGAGCTTCCAAGGTGGCGACGACATACGCGTCTCCCGCAGCCTGGCTTCCGGTCAGGGCTCTGGCATAACGACGCAAGTAAGGCAGGTATTGCGCTACCGTGGTGGAATTGGGCACGGAACCCTCCCGTTCATTCCTATGAGGCTACCGGGCGGGAACGGCTCTGCGGGAAAAAAGTTCCACGGGGCCGGAACGAACGGTTTTGCACCACGTTATGCTGTGATGAGCATGGAGGAGCCCGAAGTGTCTGGAGGAGCGGGCCGCGGGAACCAAAAACATGAACGCAGAGAAACCGTTAAGGCCGATTTCGGCCGGCCAGAGGCCGGGTCGGCCGGAGTCCAAGGCTCAGGAATCCAAGGCTCAGGAGTCCCAGGCTCACAAGCCGCATAGGCCAGAGGCGACAATGCATACGGACGCCCCAGTACGAAAAGTAGGAGGACGCCTCAGTCGCGAAGACCAGCGCAGGCTTGGGGATATCCTGCAGCGGGCCTACGACGACGTGGTGCGGCAAGGGGTCCCAGACCGGTTCAAGGACCTGTTGACCGAGCTCGACGACACCAGAGGTGCCGAGGCCAAGCAGGCTTCGGGCGGACATAATCCGGAGCCCGATCGCCTGGTGGAGGCGAGGGGGCGCGACAATCCCAACAAGGGATCGAGCTGATGACGATGCGACCGTCCGTACGCGACGCGATGCTTGCAGCCGTTCCGAGCTTGCGGGCCTTCGCCATTTCGCTTTGCGGCAACGTGGATCGCGCCGACGATCTCGTGCAGGAAACCTTGCTGCGCGCCATGGCCAATATCGACTCGTTCCAGCCGGGAACGAACATGTCGGCTTGGCTCTTCACGATTCTCCGCAACCTGTTCCGCTCCGAGTATCGCAAGCGCCGTCGCGAGGTGGAGGACACCGACGGCAGTTATGCCGAAAGCTTGAAGTCCCATCCGGAGCAGCATAGCCGGGTGGAGTTCGAGGAATTCCGTGTCGCGCTCGCGAAGCTGCCGCCGGACCAGCGCGAGGCGCTCATTCTCGTCGGCGCGTCGGGCTTCTCGTACGAAGAGGCGGCCGCGATCTGCGATTGCGCCGTGGGCACGATCAAGAGCCGGGTCAACCGCGCGCGTACGCGGCTCTCGGATCTCCTCGCCATCGACGGCACGGACGACTTCGGCCCGGACCACACCACGCGCGCAATTCTTTCGGCGGGCGGCCGAAGCTGAGCGTCCGCCGTACACCCATATTCGATTTCAAGGCAAAAAGAATTCCGCCCGGCCATAGGCCGGGCGAAATTCTTTTGTGCGCCTGAACTGCGCCGCCAACGCGGGGAGCTTACGGAACGGTTGGAGACCGGCCGCGAACCAATCCGAAGATGGCGGAGATCACGAACAGGATGATCGCGACGAAGAAGATGATCTTTGCGATCTCGACCGCGAATCCTGCGATGCCGCCAAATCCCAACACGGCGGCAATCAAGGCGACGATCAGAAATGTCAGAGCCCATCCGAGCATGGCAATAATCCTCACGGTGCAAGACGGCTCGTTCGCCGCCGCCTGTTCAACGTCGAGGCGGTGCAAACGTTCCGGCCCGGTTCCGCATCGGGAACAGGGCGGCTGTTGGGGCATTGTCGGCATGACCGACCTCCGTCCAACTCGGTAAGGATTCGACCATGCCCAGCAAGCGATCGCGAGCATCAGCTGCGCCGAACGCGACGGCGCCGGCCGCGGAGGGGCGCAATGGGGCCAAGGAGACGAGGCACTCGCTAGTCTCGAAAATCCAGCGAGACGCCTCGCAACCCGGAAAGGGCCTGCACGGAATGTTTTCGGATTTGGCGTTTGGAGCCTCGCGCCATGCCGGTCAGCCGATTGCATTCCTGACGGCTTCCGCTTTGGTGATTGCCTGGGCCGTCACCGGTCCGTTGTTCGGTTTCAGTGACACGTGGCAGCTCGTGATCAACACGTTCGACGACGATCGTGACCTTCCTGATGGTCTTCCTCATCCAGCACACCCAGAATCGCGACACGCTCGCGGTGCAGCTCAAGCTTGCCGAGCTGATCATCGCGATGAAAGGGGCCGAAAACCGGCTGGCGACGGTCGAAGACCTGTCCGAGAAAGAGCTCGAGAAGCTGCACGAAGACTATCGGCAGCGCGCCGATGAGGCGCTCCATCACCTCAATCAGCGCCGGGCGCAGCTCAGGTACGCGAACTGATGACCCACCGTGGCCTTCCTGCGCTAGGGATGCACGTCCTCGGTGAACCAATCGGTCGGCACTTCGTGGCCGAGGCCGCTCGCCTTTGCCTTGCGATAGACGACCGAGCCCGCCGCCGCGAACTGGTAGCCCAGCCCGATATTGTTGATGAAGCAGGTGACGTCCTCCTTCGACCCGCGGCCTGCGATGCGGCCGACGACGAGCTCGGGCAAGGTCGGAAGCTTCTCGAAGTCGACCTCCTCGGCGAGCTGCCAGCCGCGGCCCGCCACCTTCTCCTCGATGACGACACCCTCGGCCACGACGTGGATCGGCTTCGGGTCATTCCAATGAATGACGACCCGGTCGGCGCGCTTGATCGCCTTCACCTCGATCTCCGGTCGCTTGATCGAGCTCACATGCATGCCGGGCTCGATCCACCGCTCGAAGAAAATGTGATCGATGGAGTTCGTCGCGCACATCACGATGTCGGCGCCCTTGATCGCGTCCTCCGGCTGGCCGACGGCATGCACGTCTACGCCGAGCAGTGCGCGCATCGACGCGGCGAAAGTTTCGCGGTTCTGCGCATTCGGGCTGAAGCAGCGGATCGTCTCGATGCCTCGGACCGCACACGCCGCCATGAGTTGCGCCCCTGCCTGCCAGCCGGAGCCGAGGATGCCGACGGTCTTCGCATCGGCGCGGGCGAGGTATTTGATGCCGATCCCGTTGGCGGCGCCGACGCGCATGCGCTGCATGACGCCGTCGGGCAGGATCGCCAGCGGCTCGCCGTTCTCCACCGAGAACAGCAATACCAGTCCGACATAGCGGTTGTTCGGCGCGGCCGGCACCTTTTCCCGGCGCATGTTGTTGCCGCGCTTGGGCCAGGTGATGATGTCGGAATTGATGCGCACTGCGCCGACCCCGAGCTTGGGCGCCACGCCGTCCATGGATTTGAGGCTGTAGAGCGCGTCGGTGCGCACGGTCGGTGTGAAACAGTCGGAACGCGTGCGGGAGACGCCGCGTCCTTCGGCCAGCTCCACATAGGCTTCTTGCATGACCTCGATGCATTCGCGCATCGTCAGCAGCTTCTCGACGTCGTCGTTGGACAGGATCAGGGTCATGGGGGTACGGCCTCGGCGCGGGGCGGGCTGCAATAGCGAAGCACAGGTCGCGCCGATCAACCACATGGTGGGAGTGACCGACAAGCCGGCCCTCGAGTGGTCAAGGAAATCTACCGCGGGCGCCTTTGGAATCACGGCGTGCCAGCTCCGACTACGCGTTGCAACAAAGCCTCATCCCGCGAAAAATCGACATCGAAGAGCTATTGACGATATCTCCGCTGCGCTCGGCGCTCGACCGGGAGGTATCCTCCTTCCATCTTATTTGTCTTGCAATATCAAATAGATGACTGCGGGGCAATCGAAAAGTCGCCGGCGCAAACTGGGCCGGCGCCGGCACCCGCGCATTCCGGCTAGCGACAAGTTGATCCATTTTACGGGCCTGCAACGCTTATTCTATATAACCGTTGTTCCGTATAGAGAATCATCGACTTCAGAGCTGCCTGCCGTCGAAAATCCTGCAACCAGTCGGGAGAGTGTCTTGGCGAACCTCATGGGGACGGCCCCGCTCGTATCCGGTCCTAAAGGTCTTGGAATGCTGCGCGCTGTGCTGGTCGCTGGCGCCGCTTTCGCCTTGCTTGCCGGCTCGGTGAGCACTGCGGACGCCCAGCGGGGATATTACGGTCGCGGTTGGTATTCCTATCCGGTCGATGTGCCCATCCGTCGTGCCAAGCCGGCGGCTCCTGCGTCTGCAAAAAAGGAAAGGGCCGAGCCGAAAAAGGACCCGGGTTTTGGCGACATGCCCAAGGGCCCGCTGCAGCTCGTCGTTTCCATCGGCACCCAGAAGGTGACGCTCTTCAGCAACGGCGTCCGGGTCGCGCAGGGGCCGGTTTCGACGGGCGTTCCCGGCCATCCGACTCCGCTGGGCGTCTTCAGCGTCATCGAGAAGGACCGGCACCACCGCTCCAACATCTACAGCGGCGCGCCGATGCCGTTCATGCAGCGCATTACGTGGTCGGGCATTGCACTGCACGAAGGCGTCCTGCCGGGCCATCCGGCCTCGCATGGCTGCATCCGTATGTCGCACGATTTTGCCCAGAAGCTTTGGCCGATCACCAAGCTTGGCGTGCGCGTGATCGTTGCGCGCAATGAGCTCGAGCCGGTCGAGTTCTCGCATCCGAAGCTGTTCACGCCGAAGCTCAAGCCGCCCGAGCCCAAGGTCGCCATGAAAGTGGAGACCAACGGGTTGGGGTCGGAGCGGCCGATCCGGTTGGCGCAGGCAACGACGTCGGACACGGCGGCGGATCCGGCGGAATCGTCGCCGCGACTGCCGGAAGTCAAGTCTGCTCCCAATGAGCAGAGCAAGGCTCCAGAGAGCGCCGCGCAGGCGGCAGAGACGGCAAAGCCGATCGACGATGCCAAAGCGGTGGATACGGTGAAACCGGCCGAGGACGTCAAGGCGGCCGAGACGACCCGGCCCGGCGAAAGCACGACGACCGATGACATGAAGGCAACCGGCGCGCTCGAGCCGTCGCGCCCCGCCGATGCGCCGCAGCCCCTTTTGCCGAATGACCTGCGCAAGTCGGTCGAGCCGGCGCAGCCGATCGCGCCCACGAAATCCATGGACGCCGCGCCCGCAGCTCAGGCCGCTCCGGCCGATGCCGCGCCGGGCAACGACGTCGTGAAGCCTGCACCGGCGATCATTGATCCGATGAAGCCAACGGCGCCTCGGCTCAAAGCGGACCAGCCGCCCAAGCACAAGGGCCAGGTCGCGGTATTCGTCAGCCGCAAGGAAAAGAAGATTTTCGTCCGGCAGGGCATGATCCCCTTGTTCGACATGCCGGTCGTTATCGCGGAGCCGGATCAGCCGCTCGGCGTCCACGTGTTCACCGCCATGGCGGTGACCAACAACGGCGAGGGCATGCGATGGAACCTGTTCACGGTCCCAAACGATCTGTCAGTGCCGGCGGAGCAAAGGAGCAGCCGGAGGAAGGGGAGCAAGGAGCCGCCGCCCCGCCCGACGGTCTCCCTCAAGCCGCCGTCAAACGCGGCGCAAGCGCTCGATCGCATCGAGATTCCGACGGAAGCGATCGACCGTATCAGCGAACTCCTGATTCCGGGGTCGTCGCTCGTCATCGCTGACGATGGTCTCGGCCGCGAAACCGGCCGCTACACGGAGTTCATCGTCCTCACCCGCTGAACCGGCTTATTCCAAAAGCGAATAACCCACGCTAGGCTTGCGAGCTCGAAGCGGGCTGGTCAGCGCGCGAGGGAGGAATATTGCATGCATACGTGGTGGAACGCGCGCCCCGCGCACTTTTCAACTATTTTGCCGGTCGTTGCGATGGCGGGAGCTCTCCTCGTCGCCGCCGCGCCGCTCGCGGCGCAAACGCCCGCGCAAACCTGGCCGACCAAGCGGGTCCAGATCGTCGTACCGTTCGCTCCCGGAAGCGCCACCGACTTGCTGCCGCGGACAATCTTCGAGCACGTCTCGGGGAAGGTCGGCCAGCCATTCATCGTCGAAAATCGCCCGGGCGGCGGCGGGGCCATGGGCGTCAGCGCCGTCGCCAAAGCCGAGCCTGACGGCCATACGCTCCTGGTGCATTCGAACGCGCTGGTCACCGCGCCGGCGATCCAGAGCATGCCCTACGACCCGGTACAGGATTTCGCCGGCATCACGCCGCTCGGCAACGTGCCGCTGGTGCTGGTGATCTCGCCGGACAAGAACATCAAGACGCTGAAGGAATTCGTCGCCCTGGCGAAGGCGAAAGCCGGATCGATCAACTACGCCGCCGCCGGGATCGGAACGCCGCCGCACCTGACCATGGAGCGTTTTCGCCTGACCTCCGGTTTCGAGGGGCAGCTCGTTCCGTTCAGAGGCGCGCCGGATGCGCTGACGGAAATCATCACCGGGCGCGTGGATGTGTACTTCTCCCCGATCACGCCGGCGATGCCGTTCATCAGGGACGGCAAGCTCCTGGCGCTGGCGGTGAGCAGCTCCAAGCGCGCGTCCGCCCTGCCGGACGTGCCGACCACCGTGGAGGCGGGCTTTCCCGATACCGATTTCGATTTCTGGATCGGCATGACCGTGCCCAAGAAGACCCCACGCGATCTCGTCGCCAGGATTCACCAGGAGACGGTGAAAGGGCTCGAGGATCCGGGCGTGAAAGAGAAGCTGGCCAAGCTCGGAGTCGAGTCGATGATCATGACCCCCGAAGCGTTCGACGCGCGGATCGCGAAGGAAACGGCGATCGCCGTGACGCTCGCCAAGGCCGCCGGCATCGCGGTGAAGTGAGCGGGGTATCCGACGCATGTTCGAAGGCTTTACCCGCGCCGAGATAAAGACCTCCGGCGCGCGCATCGTCACCGTGCACGGCGGCAAGGGGCCGCCGGTGCTGCTCATGCACGGCAATCCGTTCTCGCACGTGTCCTGGCACAAGGTCGCGCCGCGGCTGGCGGAGGAATTCACCGTGGTCGCGACCGATCTGCGCGGTTACGGCGATTCGGAAAAGCCGCCGGGCGGCGACGATCACAGCGGCTATTCGTTCCGGGCGATGGCGCAGGACCAGGTCGAGGTGATGGCGGCGCTCGGCTTCGACCGGTTCTACGCCGCCGGCCACGACCGCGGTGCCCGCGTGCTCCACCGCATGTGCCTCGATCATCCGGACAAGGTCGCGCGCGCCGCCATCCTCGACATCATTCCGCAGCACCACCTGCTCAACAACGTGACCCGCCAGTGGGGCACCTTCTCCTGGCACTGGTTCTTCATGATCCAGCCGTATGACTTTCCCGAACGGTTGATGGGCGCGGACCCCGACTATTTCATCGAGAAGAAGCTCTCCAAGACCAAGCAGGGCCTGAGCTTCTTCGATCCCGCGGCGATCGCCGAATACAAGCGCCATTTCCGCAATCCCGCGACAATCCATGCCATGTGCGAGGACTATCGGGCGACCCACGGCGTCGATCTCGACATGGATGCCGCGGACTTCGCGGCCGGGCGCAAGATTGCTTGTCCCCTCTTGCTGCTCTGGGGCGCCACGGGTGGCGTCGGCCGCAATCACAAGTCCATGGAGATCTGGCCCCGCTATGCCGCCGACATCAGGGGCGGCAAGGCGCTTCCCTGCGGGCACTATCTCTCGGAAGAAGCGCCGGAGGAGACCTACCGCGAGCTGCGCGAGTTCTTCGCGCAGCCGGCTTGAGCACAAGAGCGTGCTTGCGTTCCTTCGGAACTGGAAACACGCTCTTGACTGTTAGGTTGACGCGTTCTCAAAAACGCTATGCGCGATTGCGCCTCAGGCGGCGACCGGCGCCGGCGCGGCGAGGAAGTTTCGCACCGCGTACCAGAGCAGGTGCCGGTTGTTGCTGTACCCGGGGCTGTGGGCCGTGTGCGGCAGGATGACGAACTGGCGATCGCCGTTCGGCAGTTGCCGGTAGAAATCGATCAAATCCTCATTGGTTGAATTTCCGTCGTGGATGCCCCGGATCATCAGCACGGGTGAGAGCACCTTCGTCGGATCGACCTTCGGCAGGTTGGCGGCCATGTCGAGATAGGTTCCGGTCGGGATCTGGTCGCCGAACTTCATCTCCTCGGCGATGATCGCCTCGGGCACGGCCGGATCGTAGCTCGAGGCGTGGCCGTCACGGGTGAAGATCGAACGGATCATGGCGGCGTCGCGCCTGCGGCGAGTGTTGGCGCGCAGCTCATCCACCCGCGCGGCCCGTCGGCCGATCTCCGGCGCGCCGGTGCCTTTGTAGGTGAAGGCGACCAGGACCAGCCGGTCCACCCGTTCCGGCTGCGCCTGCGCATAGGCGCCCGCACGGATGGCGCCTGACGAGGTGCCGTACATATGCATCTTGCTCTGTCCGGTCTCCTGCATCATGACGGGGATCGCGGCCTTGAGATCCTCGACGCCGCTGGCGATGTCGGAATTGTTGCCGGAGCTTCCGGAGCGGCCGTAGCCGTCGTGATCCATGGTCCAGACGTCGTAGCCGTAGCGGGCAAACACGTTCATGAACGAATACTCGCCCTTGCCCGGCACGGTGAGGTCGTACGAGGAGCGCGTGGAGTTCGAGGAGCCGTGCACCAGGAACAGCACCGGCAGCGGCTGCTCGCCCGGCTTGGGCGCGCCGACGCGTTTGCGCCAGAGATTGAGCCTGACGTCGCCCTTCTTGGCCCAATATTCGGCGCTCCAGACCGGGGCGTCGCTCGCTTGCGGCACCCCGGCTCCGGTCGTCTGCGCCTGTGCGGTTGAGGGGAGGCCGGAGACGAGGCCCGCCCCGACCCCGAGGCTCGCTCCCTGGAGGATGGTGCGGCGCGCAAACGCATGGTCGGGTGGCGGCGAGCTTTGGGTCATGGGTGTCCTCCTTCATTCGGCCTCGGCGCGGTGCCTATTTGACGGGCCCCGGGAACGCTCGGCCTTTTTTTGAGCCAGTAGATAACCGGCAAACCGGCCCGTGATCTTAGCAGATCGCAAACGATCGCCAACGATGATGGAGGCGGCTCGCAGATCGGCTCGAAGGGCTGGACCGGGCGGACCTGTCGCAGGGCGAGCTCTCGCGCCCCTGCGCGAGGTTTGCTAATCGTTCTCCGCCATCGGCACGGAACGCCTATCCGTTGCAACGAGGATTGGAAATTAGGCGTTGCAACGACGATATGTGGATGGAAACCGGCAGCCCCGGGAACGCGTGACGGATCGACCGATGGAGCCCAAGCAAGGGGATCGTGAACGGCGCGTGCTCGATGCGCTGCATCGAGGCGCGGTGTTTTGCGATGAAAAAATCGGCTGGAATCGGATCGGCGTCGCGCTCAGCATCACCATCATCACGATCGCAGCGGTGGTGCTCTATCGCATCCTGCGCACGATCAACGGCGCCGAAGTCATCGAAGCCCTGGTGACGACCGATTGGCGCAATATCGCCTTCGCGGCCGTGTGCGTCGCCGGCGGCTATTTCACGCTCACGTTCTACGACCTGTTCGCGCTGCGCACGATCGGGCGTCCGGATGTGCCCTATTGGGTGGCGGCGCTCGCCGGCTTCACCAGCTATTCGGTCGGGCACAATGTGGGTGCGAGCGTGTTCACCGGCGGCGCGGTGCGCTACCGCGTCTATTCGGCCTGGGGCCTCAATGCCATCGACGTCGCGAAAATCTGTTTCGTGGCCGGGCTGACGTTCTGGCTCGGCAATGCGACCGTGCTCGGCCTCGGCATCGCATATGTTCCGCTCGCCGCGAGCGCGATCGATCAATTGCCGGCATGGATCAATCGCGGCGGCGCATTGCTGATCCTGCTGGTGCTGGCGCTCTACGTCGTCTGGGTGTGGCGCCGCCCGCGCGTCGTCGGCCGGGAAGGCTGGAGCGTCACCTTGCCGGGCGGTCCGCTGACGCTGCTGCAGATCGGCATCGGCATCGTCGATCTCGCCTTCTGCGCGCTCGCGATGTACATGCTGATGCCGCAGGAGCCGAATATCGGCTTCGTCACGCTGGCGGTGATCTTCGTCGCCGCCACCTTGCTCGGATTTGCCAGCCACGCGCCGGGCGGCATCGGGGTGTTCGATGCGGCCATGCTGGTCGCGCTGTGGCAGTTCGACAAGGAAGAGCTGCTGGCCGGCCTGCTTCTGTTCCGGCTGCTCTACTACATCGTTCCGTTCGCGCTCTCGGTCTTGATACTCGGCGGCCGCGAGCTCCTCCTGGCGGCACGGGGGGCGCCCCCACCGCGCATTCCGCATCTTCCTTCGCTGGCGCCGACCGAGGTGGAAGCGGCGACCAGGGTGGAAGCTTCGACGGAAGTGCGTGACCGGAAGGCCGGTGGCGGCTGATCGGCGCGCGGCGCCAAATCATCGGCAGGCAAAGTCATCGGTATGAACCGGGCGGCGGAACCCGAGGCCGCGAACACCGTTGTTCAAGACAAGCATCGGAGGCGCTGATGCCCGGCAAGCGCGTGCAATTCGACGACGCCACATGGCAGGCCCTCGATCTGCTGGCTCGCGATCGGATGATGGATTTCCAGGAGCTCGCGGACGAGGCGTTTCGCGACCTGCTCAAAAAGCACAATCGGCCGACCGACCTGAAATCCGCGTTGCGTCAAAGCGCCGGACAAAGCGCGACCGTGCACAAGCTGACCGTCAAGCGCAAGCGGGACGCGCCGTCGGCCGATTGAAGGGCGCGCGGCCTAGCTCAGCCCGCCGAAGAGCCAGATGAGAAGGATGATGGGAATCGGAATGCCAATCAGCCAAAGCAATAAACCGCGGCCCATTTTTACTCTCCTGTTGTGCGATGTAGGAGAAACTCTCATTCGATAATTAGGTTCCATCGCGAGGGGGGAGGGAGCAGCATCGTCGCGGCGATGTGGTTCTGTCAGCGGCCATCCGTGGCCGCCATCGCAGTGCGGAACAACGAGCGGTGGCAAGTCGTTGGTGATCGATCCCTGCGGGTACACAATCCCGGCCAGCACCGATGCCGTCCCATTCCGCCAATCCGCGCTTCCACGATCTCGTGTCCTGGTTCGCCGCGTCGGTATTGGTCACGGCCGGGGTGATCTATGCCCTCGAGCGCGGATCGGGCCGGCGCAAGCCCGCACATGTCCCGCCGCGCCCCACGCCGGCGCAGGAGCCGCTGACCGTGCAGCATCTGCGCGCGGCCGAGCCCGGCCGCGGCCGGCGGGCACGCGGGCCGATGCAGATCCCCTGGCGCGGCTGGAAGGATATCTTTGTTCGCTGCTATTACGAGATTCAGAACGATCGGCTCCTGGCGCTGGCGGCCAGCGTGGTCTTCTATTCGCTGGTCGCCCTGTTTCCGGCGATCGCCGCGGGCGTTTCGGTCTACGCGCTGTTCGCCGACGCCGCCACTATCGGCAAGCATCTTTCGATCGCGGCGAACATCGTGCCCGCCGGCGCCCTCGATATCCTGGGTGTGGAGATCGCGCGCATCGCGGCCAAGAGCGATGGCAGGCTCACCTTCGGTTTTCTTCTGGGACTCGGCATCGCGCTGTGGAGCGCCAATGCCGGCATGAAGGCGATCTTCGACGCGCTCAACATCATCTATGACGAAGAGGAGAAGCGCGGGCTCATCCGGCTCAACCTGGTGTCGCTCTCGTTCACGGTATGCGCACTTGCCGGAGCCGGGTTGGCCGTCGCGCTCGTCGTCGTCTTTCCCTTGCTGCTGGCCGCGTTCGGCATCACCAGCGCCGATCATCCCGTGGTCGGCTATCTGCGCTGGCCGCTCATGTTCGTGCTGGTCATTCTCGGGCTGGCGGTGCTCTACCGCTATGGGCCGAGCCGGCGGCTGGCGAGATGGCGCTGGCTCAGCGTCGGCAGCGTGGCCGCGGCGCTGGTCTGGCTCGCGGCATCAGCGCTGTTTTCCTGGTACCTCGGCAATTTCGCCAACTACAACGCGACCTACGGCGCGCTCGGCGCTGTCATCGGCCTGATGATGTGGATGTGGCTCTCGACCATCGTGGTCCTGGTGGGCGCGGAGCTCAACGCGGAGATCGAGCATCAGACCGCGCGGGATTCGACCATCGGCCGCGCAAAGCCGCTCGGCGCCCGCGGCGCGGTCATGGCCGATACTGTTGGCGTCGCCGGGGCTGCAGCCGGGCAGGCGGACTCGGCCGGATTTCATTAGCAAGCGGCGCGCAACGCGAATGCGCTCGCCCAAGTGAGCGCTGCGCCGTCCGAGCGCCGATCAGCGACGTCCAGGCGACACTTTGCCGACGGTAACGCCGAAATCGGTTGATTTGCTGCCGAAGGACGCCGTCGTAAACCCCTCCGCCGCGAGTCCGCGCTTGAGCAGTTCACGCACCGCCGCCGCCCGGCTGGGCATACGCTTTTTGAAACGGAAATCGTCGAGTGCGGTCAGCTCATCGGGAGACAGCATGATTTGAAGGCGTTCTTCTCGCGATCGCTCCGACATCGTGATGCTCCTCCATCCAAATGCCTTAGACAAATTAGGTCTTACAGCCGTGTTAGTCAATGGCGTATTGAACGCTAATTAATGTGAATTAGCAGTAGCCGTCGTGAGCCGCAAGACAGTCGATACAGCTGTGTGAGACGAGTACAGACAAGTGTATATTGAGTAAGTTAGGTAATATGCAATTCACCCAAAGTATTCATTGACAGTGTTTCCCAGAGGGCTATCCTCGGAATATGGGAGTCACCCAGATGAAAAGGCGGGAAATACTTGGCTGCCCCGACTGCGATCGGTGCGGCGCCGAGACGCGCCTGTTCGGCATCGAAGCCCACCCAACCATCGACCGCACCGAATTGCTCACATACGTCTGCGCGCGGTGCGAAGCCATGCAGACCAAGATCGTGCCGCTCCGGCCTTGAGGTTCGGCCTTTCAACAAAGGATGTTGCCTATGTCGATGGTTTCGGTTCCTGCGAGTTCAGTCTTTGCCGATGCCGCCTTCGACACGGACGCCACGCGCCTCCTGAGCGCGGCGTTCGAGGCCGCCTGGGAAGTGGTCAAGTCGTCCGGCGTCGTTGCCGACGAGGCGCAGGCGGCTTCGATCCGTGAGTGTCTCGCCAAGCGCGTGATCGAGCTGGGCCGGCGCGGCGAACGGAACCAGGATCGGCTCGTCGAGGACGCGTTGCTCTATCTGGCAAGATCGCGAACGGCGCCCGATGTCGCGGTGGCCTCGGTCGCGGAACAGCCTGCTTCGCAGCCCCAGAGCGGCTGACCGCGACGCCTGCGTTGCATCCAAGGTTCAAGAACCGCCGCGTCGGCTGAAAATGGCGGCGCTCTCGTTGCGCGATGTTCCTGCATCACGACGAGGCGGTCGCCAGCTCCGACGTCGTCGGTCCGCAGCCGCAGCCGGCCGCACCGGCGGCCTTCGCATCCGCGTCTTGCACGCAGCATGCATCGACGTCTGCCGGGGCTGGACCGCCGCAACAGCCAGCCGTGACTGCCACGTCAGTTACCGGCGCCCCGTTGCACACGCCCGTCTCGGGAAGGACGAGTTGCACGCGGCGCGCGCCCTCATGATCGCCGGTAATCTCGGCGACGATCGAGCGCACCTGCTCGTAGCCCGTGAGCATCAGGAAGGTCGGCGCCCGGCCATAGGCCTTCATCCCCGCGAGATAGAAACCGGGCTCGGGCTGCGCCAGCTCCCGCGCACCATGGGGCCTGACGGTGCCGCAGCTGTGCTCGTTGGGATCGATGAGCGGAGCCAGTGCCGGCGGACATTCCAGCGCCGGATCGAGCGCGATGCGAAGCTCACGCAGAAACGACAGGTCCGGCCGGAGACCGGTCGCGACGATCAATTCGTCCACGGTGGCGTCCCGGCCGCAGCAGGCTGAGCCGGCGCCGACGCGAAGGCGTCCATTCTGAACATCGAGGTGCGACACCCGAAACGCCGGTTCGACCTGCACGCGGCCTTCCCCCACCAGTCGCGCGAAGGCCGCGCCGAGCTCGCCGCGTGCCGCGAGCTTGTCGTTGGCGCCGCCGCCGAAGGCCTTCTCGGGCCTGTCGCCACGCAGGAGCCAGATCACCTGGGTGCCGGGCGCTTCGTCCTTCAGGCGTACGAGTTCGATCAGCGTGCCGATCGCCGAATGGCCGCTGCCCAGCACCGCGACCGTTTTGCCGGCATATCGCGCGCGGTCACGGCCCCACACGTCGGGCATCCCGTAGGCGATATGGTCATGCGCTTCCGGTTCGCCGATCGCCGCGAGGCCGTTCGCGCCTGCGCCATTCGGCGACGACCATGTTCCGGAGGCGTCGATGACCGCGTCGGCGCGTAGCGCCTTCAGTCCTGCGCCGTTCCGGTAGCGGACTTCGAACGGAGCCTGCGCGCGCCCCCTGGTCTTGACCTTGTCGAAGCCGATGCGACTGATCGCGGTCACGCGGCTCGACGTCTGGATGTGGTCCTTGAGGACGGTCCGCGTTGCCAGCGGATCGAGATAGCGCTCCGCCAATTCGGCGCCGGTCGGATACTGGCGCGGATCGGGTGAGTTCCAGCCGGCTGCTGCCAAGAGCCGCTCGGCCGCGCGATCGATGTTGTACTCCCATGGCGAGAACATCCGCACGTGGCCCCACTGCCGCACGGCGTGACCGGCCTCGGCGCCGGCCTCGAGCACCGTCGGCGTCAAGCCGCGCTCCAAAGCGTACGCGGCTGCGGCAAGCCCGACGGGGCCGGCCCCGATGATGGCGATGGTCTTCTGCTGATCGCCGTTCATTTCATCCATCCTTCTAGAATTATAGAATAACGGGGCAAATCGATCACGCGGCCTTGCCTTTGGTTTGCGACGCCGGCTGACAGGCAGTATCGGAGCAGCACTCCGCCACCAGGAACTCGACCAGGGTGTGCATCACATCGTAGTTCGTTCGGCAGATGAGCGTCGTTGACTGCCGCTCCTGCGTGATGAGACCGACCGCGAGCAGCGTTTTCAGATGGTGCGACAGCGTGGATGCGGCGACGTCGAGCTTGGATTGCAGCTTGCCGACCGGCATTCCGGCTTCGCCGGCCCGCACCAGGGCGCGATAGATCTTGAAGACGCGTCGGATTGCCGAGCGCTTCCAGGCGAGCGGCTGCATCATCGATTTTCATGCCGTGAAATCTCTCATGCCGGCTTGCGCTTGTCAACCATATTTCTAGAATGATAGAAATATGACGATGGAAATATGAAGGCTGACCGGCCGGTGGAAAATGGACGGGGATCGTAGCAGCCGTTTGTCGGCGACACACTTGATCGTGCTCGTCTGCACGGCCCAGGCCCTTGTCCAGATCGGCGCGTTCTTTTGGCCTGCGCTGCTGCCGGGCATGATCGCCCGCTGGTCGCTGACGAACAGCGAAGCCGGATGGATCACTGCGATCTTCTATGCAGCCTATATCCTCGCGGTACCGATCCTCGTCACGCTGACCGACCGTGTCGATGCCAAGCGGGTATATCTTGCCGGCGTTGCCATGACGGTCATGGGACACTTGCTCTTTGGGTTCTTCGCCGACGGTTTCTGGTCGGCGCTCGTAACGCGCGCTCTCACCGGCATCGGCTGGGCCGGCACTTACATGACGGGGCTCAAGCTCCTGGCCGACAAGGTCGACGGCAAGCTGGTGTCGCGCGCGGCCGCGGGACACGCCGCCAGCATCGGCATCTCGGGGGCGCTGTCCTTCGCCTGCGCCGACATTGTCGCCGAATTTGCGGGTTGGCGGGCGGCCTTCCTGGCCGGAGGCGTGAGCGCCGCGCTCGCGTGGCTTCTCGTTGCGTTGGCCGTGCCTGCTCGCTCGCATCCGCTACCGCCTCCCAAGCCGGATCATGCGCTGTTCGATTTTCGGCCCGTATTCCGCAATCGATCGGCCATGGCATATGCGATCGCCTATTGCATTCACACGCTGGAGATGAATGCTTTGCGCGGCTGGGGCGTCGCGTTTCTGGCGTTCGTGGCATCGGCGACGGCTACGTCCGGCGCGATGTTGTCGCCGACGGCGACGCTGACGCTCCTTGGTCTCCTGGGAACGCTGGCGAGCGTGCTCGGCAACGAGGCGGCGATCCTGGTGGGCCGCCGCCGGCTGATATCCCTCGCGTTGATCGGGTCGGCGGTTTGCGCGGGCTTGCTTGGATTCATCGGGACCCGGTCGTACCCGATCGCCGTGGGCCTGATGCTGATCTACGGGGTGATCGTCTGGCTCGATTCATCCTCGCTCACGGCAGGGACAGCGGGCACAGCCGAACCATCGCGTCGTGGCGCGACTCTCGCCGTGCATTCCATGCTCGGCTACATCGGCGGGTTCGTGGGGCCGCTCGCGGTCGGTTGGGTGCTCGACCTGCAAGGGGGAATGTCGGCCATGGCCTGGGCCGCCGCGTTCGCCATGATAGCCGCATTGATGTTAGTGGCGCTCGCGGTGTTCCTGATCATGCGGCCGCGCGCGCTGGCCGGCGATCGGGGAGAAGGATCAACCTGAAGCGGCGGCCGTTGCCTCGTCATGAGCCGGCATCCGAACAGGAGCAAACTTTAGGCTGCATACTCGTTGTCAGCGGTGGGCCGGCTGAAAGAGTTCAACCAGGTTTCCCGAAGGGTCCTCGAGCAGGATTTGTGATCCGCCAGGTCCGGCGACGATATCGTTGCGGAACTGCACGCCACCGGATCGCAACCGCGCGACCTCGGCCGGAAGATCTTCCACGATGAGATGAATGCGATTCCAGCCGCCGGGTCGCGGCCGTTCGCCATCGGGCATGGGACGCCCCGCCGAGCTCGTCGGCCCGCTCAGCAGCAGCCGTAGCGATCCAAGAGCTACATCTGCGAACGCGGGCGCCGCGCTCGACAGAAGCGTGAAGCCGAGGTGCTTTGTGTACCACGCAAGGGCAGCCTCGACATCGTCGACCATGTAGCGGACATTGACCGTTGTGATCGGCATGTTTTGCCTCCTTGTCCTAAGATCGCAAAGGTGCCTCTGCTCCCGTGGCGCGCCTCAGCTTCTCGTGGACGGCATACTCGACAGTATCGGGTGATGGAGTATTGGAAAAAATTGAACTCATTCGGCGAACGGTAGGTGATGGCGCTTCACATGGACGGCCGCGCGATCAAGCCTTGTCTGTCTCTGCCGGTAATCGGCCGGGCTGACGCCGGCGAACTCGACGAAATCACGAATGAGATGGGACTGGTCGAAATATCCGCAATCAGCGGCGATCTGCGCCCAATCAACGATGGTGGCGTTCCGCGCCAACGCGATTGCGTGTTGAAACCGCTGCACACGACCAAAGAGCTTCGGTCTCAGTCCGACCTCGCCGGTAAACACCTTGATCAAGCGTCCTTGGCTCAAGTCCACTGCTTTCGCGATGTCACGAGTTCTTGGCCTGTCCATGGGTTCTTATCAGCATATCCACTGCCTGGCGGACAGCGCTGTGGCGGATGGGGAGATCGCAAAGACGTTCAAGAATATTCCGTTCCAAAAGCCGAAACCGCTCCGTCGGTTGGGATAATCCACTCAACTGCTCCCTGAACTCGGCAGCGGCCTGGCCCCAAATGGCCGTCAGGTCCAAATGCGTATCGGTGAGTTCTCGCGCCGGGATACCCAGGACCGGAGCGGCGCCCCCCGGCCGGAAATGAACCCCCATGATCGATGTCTCTTCCGTGGAGTCACTCGTGAACGACCCGGCATAGGGGCCCGAAATGACTGCTCCGCTGTACCGTTGACACTCATCATGTTGGTGCGGGCCGTAGATGCGGAGCTCATCTTCGTTGAGATTGAACACCATCTCGACTGTGCCACTCGGCAGAATTCGCTCCCGCGCGTGCTCGCCCGCGTAGTCTTGATACAGCCAGAAGTCTTCAACGAACTCACAAAGGGGCGCGCCGGGTTTGTAGGAACGAAAGAGCATGGGACCTCTTTGATGCTTGTCGGCTCCCCGATAGTAGCGCACGGACCACCCACGGAAATTCGCGTTACCGAAATTGAAAAATATGTCGAGACATATGGACATATCTATTCGGAAGGTCTAAAAATCCATGCATGTCCACGGCGTTAGACCAGGACCAGGCAATTGATGGCCTCGGCTCGTTGGCACAGCCGACGCGCCTTTCCGCATTTCGGCAGCTCCTTGCGGCGCACCCCGAAAGCTTGCCCGCGGGCGAAATCGCCAGGCTTTGCGCGGTGCCGCACAACACCATGTCGACGCACCTGAGCATCCTGAGCCGCGCGGGTCTCATCGCCGTCGAGCGCCAGGGTCGGGTGATGAACTATCGCGCCGACGTGCGGGCGTTCCGGGGGCTGCTCAGGTTCCTGACGCGCGATTGCTGCAACGGTCGGCCTGATCTTTGCGGCGACCTCGCCCGCCTGCTTCCCGAAGAAACCGAGGAGATCGAGGAGAACGCCATGACCGCCGCATTCAACGTTCTGTTCCTCTGCACTCATAACTCGGCCCGATCGATCATGGCCGAGGCTCTGCTGGACAAGATCGGAAAGAATTGATTTCGCGCCTATTCGGCCGGCTCGGATCCTGCAATCGAACCTATGCCGGAGGTGATGCAAAGGTTGAAGGTGCTCGGCCACGATGTCACGAGGTTGCGCTGCAAGTCCTGGAACGAGTTCACGGGGCTCGACGCCCCGCGCATGGATTTCGTCGTCGCGCTTTGCGACACGCTCCAGGGGCAGTTTTGTCCTGATCTCGGAGAGAAATTCATCACCGCCGCATGGCCGCTTCCCGACCCCGCGAAATTCACGGGCTCGCCGTCTGAACGCACGGCGCTATTGAACGAATTGTACGGCATGATTCGCCGGCGAATAGAGGTTTTCACCAGCTTGCCCTTCGCGTCGCTCGACAAGATGGCGGTCAAGGCGAGGTTGGACGAGATCGGCGACACCGTGCGGATTACCTGACGGAGCCAAAGTTCATGGGGATCGGAATAAACGGGATGGGTCGCATCGGGCGACTTGTTCTCCGTGCGGCGTTCGGCGGGGTGCGGCGCCAGGATGACGACCCGCGGTCCTCCAATCGGTTGGATGTCCTCCATCTGAACGAGCTCAAGGGCGGCGCGGCGGCGACCGCGCATCTGCTTGAATTCGACAGCATCCACGGCCGCTGGCACGGTTCCTTCGATGTGGACGGTGAGGCTGCCATCGCAATCGGCGGACGACGCATCGGCTTCAGCGCGGCGGCCAATCCCGGTGATGTCCCTTGGGGCGATCTGGGTTGTGACGTGGTGCTCGAATGCACCGGCAAGTTCCTGAAGCCCGATCAACTCCAAGCCTACTTCGACCGCGGCGCGCGGCGCGTCATCGTGGCGGCGCCGATCAAGGACCCGGCCGCATTGAACATTGTCGTGGGGGTGAACGACGATCTCTACGATCCGCAGCGCCACAAGCTGCTGACCGCTGCATCCTGCACGACGAACTGCCTCGCGCCCGTTGTGAAGGTGGTGCACGAGGCGCTCGGCATCCGCCACGGCCAGATCACGACCATCCACGACCCGACCAACACCAACGTCGTGGTCGATGCGCCGCACAAGGACCTTCGGCGCGCCCGCTCGGCCATGCTCTCGATGCAGCCGACGACGACCGGCAGCGCGACGGCCATCGCGCTCATCTATCCCGAGCTCAAGGGCAAGCTTAACGGTCACGCGGTTCGCGTCCCGGTATTGAACGCGAGCCTGACCGACTGCGTGTTCGAATTGCAGCAGTCCACGACCGCCGATGAGGTCAATGCTTTGTTCGCCGCGGCCGCGGCGGGGCCGCTGGCCGGTATTCTCGGGCTCGAGCACAGGCCGTTGGTATCGGTGGACTACAACAACGACTCCAGAAGCTCGATCGTCGACGCGCCCAGCACGATGGTCACCGACGGCACATTGCTCAAGGTCTATTCCTGGTACGACAATGAGGTCGGCTATGCATGCCGCATGGTAGACTTGGCCAATATCGTCCTTCAGGCAGGTGTCTGATGTCGATGGTTCGAAGCTATGCCGTCGTCACAGCCTCGTACTGGGGCTTTACCCTGGTGGACGGCGCCTTGCGCATGCTGGTGCTGCTGCATTTCTTCCGCTTGGGCTACACGCCTTTCACGCTTGCGTTCCTGTTCTTGCTGTACGAGGCGGCCGGCATCGCCGCCAATCTCGGGGGTGGGCTGGCTCGCCTCCCGTTTCGGCATCCCGCGGATGCTTGCCGTCGGGCAATCGCTGCAGATTGCCGGCCTGATCATGCTGTCGACGTTGAGCCCGGGCTGGAGCGCGGCCGCTTCCGTCGTCTGGGTGGTCATCGCGCAAGGCATTGCGGGCATCGCCAAGGATGTCACCAAGACAGCGTCCAAATCGGCGATCAAGGCCACCTCTGCCGAAGGAAGCGGACAGCTGTTCCGCTGGGTGGCGTGGTTCACCGGATCGAAGAACGCGATGAAAGGCATCGGCTTCTTTATCGGCGGATTGCTGCTCGATCTGGTGGGCTTCCAGCACGCGCTTTGGCTCATGGCCGCCCTGCTGGGCGTCATCCTCGTCGCCGGCCTGTTCCTGCTTCCGGCCAGCTCGGAAAGGCCAAGTCGTCAAAGAGCGTGCGGGAGCTATTCGGGAAGTCGCGCGGCGTCAATCTCCTGGCCGCGGCCCGCATCTTCATGTTCGGGGCGCGCGACGTCTGGTTCGTCGTGGGCCTGCCCGTGTTCCTCTACGCCAGCGGCTGGCGCTTCCTGGAGGTCGGCGGATTTCTGGCGATATGGACGATTGCCTATGGCGGCATCCAGGCGGTGGCGCCGTCGCTGGTGACGCGGAGCGCCGACGGCTTGAGCCGTGAGGTGCCGGCCGCACGGCTCTGGGCCGGCCTGCTCATGGCGGTTCCGGTGGCGCTGGCTCTTGCCATGCAGTTTTCGGGCGCTTGGCGACCCGACCTCATTGTCGTCGGCGGGCTCTTGCTGTTCGGGGTTCCGTTTGCGATCAACTCTTCGCTTCATTCCTATTTGATCCTTGCCTACGCCGGGTCCGAGAAGGCGGCCGAGGACGTCGGATTTTATTACGCGGCCAATGCGACCGGCCGGCTCATGGGAATCCTTCTGTCCGGCTTGCTCTACCAGCTCGGTGGAATCGCAGCCTGCCTGATCGGCTCCGCCGTCATGCTGGCCATTTGCTGGTTCATCACGTTCCTGCTTCCGGCATCGCCCCAATCGTTGTCGGTCAAGCAGCAACCGGCCTGAGCCGTGACGGGCCGGAACTGGTAGTGGGTCAGTTCCGCCAGCCGAGCGCGCTTAAGATGGATCACCTCACTCTCTTCGGCTTGCTCGCTGTCACGGCGATGCTGATCTTCTATGCGCTGGAGGATCGCAGCCCGTGGTTCATTCTGGCATTCGCAGGGGCTTGCGTTCTCGCTTCGATCTACGGCTTCCTGCAAAGAGCGTGGCCGTTTGGGGTCGTCGAAGCTATATGGGCTGGCGTAGCAGCGTGGCGATGGCGGAAGAGGTTTCAGGCTTGATCGTGGAATTGACCATTACCTGCCCCAAGTGCGGTCATGAGGCGAGCGAGAGAATGCCTACGGATGCCTGCCGGTTCTTCTATGTCTGCAGGGCCTGCGGTGAAAACCTCAAGCCGTTGCCCGGAGATTGCTGCGTGTTTTGCTCCTACGGATCAATCCCGTGTCCGCCCGTGCAAGCTCAATCAACCTGACCCGCTAAACGCTGCCAAGTTTCCATTGTTGTCGATGAAGTGGCAATTGGCCTGAACCCATGACCGCTAGGCTCGTTCTGGGGGTGAAAGTCACCCCCAGAAATAAATTACGTTGTTAGCTCGCTTTGCTAGACGGAGTATTCCTCCGACTTGAATGTCATATGCCGCACGGCTTCCGGCGCATCAGCGATCTTGCGAATTCCACCCCAGGTCTGCTTGTAGTTCGGGATGACGAACTCGTTGACGCCGGCCGAGACCACGTTGCCCTGCACGCCGCTCGGATAGGCGAACAGCATGAACGTCTGCTTGCGCTTGGCCGTCGGTGTCGGATAGGCCACGGCCTGGGTCGAGCCGTTGTCGTTGTAGACCTCGACGAGATCGCCCTCCTTGACCTTCAGCTCAGCCATGTCCTGCGGGTTCATCTGGATGAAGGGGTAGGGGAAGCGATCCATCACGAACTCGTTGTCCTGATCGAGGTAGGCATTCTGCCAGACGATGTTGGTGCGGCCGTTGTTGATCAGGAATGGCCACTTGTTCTTTTCGGCTTCCTTCCCTTCGGCCTGCAGACCGCGCCATTTGGTCTCCATGAAGGTGGCCTTGCCGTCCTTGCTGCCGAACTTGCCGTCGGCAAACAGGCGCTTGGTGCCGATGATCTTGCCGTCCTTGAAGTCGACCGCCGGCTCTTGGAAGCCGTTCGTGCCCATGGCACGCAGGCGCGCGTAGGTCACGAACTCGCCGCCCTTCTCGTGCTTGTTGTAGCCATCCATGAAGGCGTCTTCTTCGGTCTTCCAGTCGAAGCCCTTGAACTGGTCGGCGACCTGCGTCTTGCCCTGCTCGCGGAACACGCGCTCCATGTGATTGGCGATGCGCGCCGCGATGAGACAGTCGGCCATGGCCTGGCCCGGCGGGTCCATGTAGCGCTCGGTGAGCCGCATTCGCCGTTCGCCGTTCATCGACGTCAGGTTTGCTTCGCCTGACGTCGCCGCCGGCAGCCAGACGTGGCAGGCCTCCCCGATCTTGGTCGGCACGATATCGACGTCGACCGCGAACAGCCCGCCTTTCTTGATCGCATCCACGATGGCATTCACCATCGCGGGGCGATCGCCGGCGGGTACCAGCGACATGGCGTCCTTCACGAGGTCGGTGCGCTTCTTGTAGGCCTGCTTGAACTTCAGCGCATTGAGCGTGGTCTTGTAATGGTCGCAGCCCCAGATGTGATGCACGCCGCCCTTGCCTTCGATCAGCAGCTTGTCGACGTACGCAGCGGGCCGCCCGACATGGGCGTCGGACGGCCGTGAATAGCCTTCCTGGTGGCCGCCCATGCGCACGCAGCCGCCGCCGGGACGGCCGACATTGCCGGTCGCAAGTGCGACGTTCACCAGCGCGCCATTGGTGCGATAGTTGTCGTTGCCCCAGATGAGGCCTTTCTCATAGGCGAACATCGTCCGCCGCCGGGCGCCGCCCTGTTTGGGCTGCGCGATCCATTCGGCCGATTGCCTTATCTGATCGACAGTCAGGCCCGTGATCTGCGCCGCTTCCTCCAGGCTCGTCTTGTTGGCCGCCAGGGCCTTGTCGAGGTCCTTGGTCGAAGCCGCGATGAACGCCTTGTCCGTCCAGCCCTTCTCGTTGATGTAGGTGAGCCAGGCGTTGAACAGAGCGAGGTCGGTGCCCGAGTTGATGGCGAGATGCATCACGCGGTCCTTGCCGGCTTCGGCTTCGCAGGCATTGACGGTGACGGTGCGACGGGGATCGACGATGACGATACGCGCGGGAGGAGTTGGTTCGTTTCCAAACTCCGTACGTTTCTTGTCCGCCGACGTGCCGCGCAGGTTCGGCACCCAGTGATTCAGGAAATAGTTGGTCTGGGTTTCGAGCGCGTTGGTGCCGACCGCCACGATGGTGTCGGCGAGCTCCGCATCCTCGTAACAGTTGTTCAATTCGCCGACGCCCATGTCGCGGGTGGCGTGGACCTCGGAATTGTAGGCCGGCCGGTTGTGAATCCGGATGTTCTTCACCTTCATGGCGCCGAAATAGAGCTTGCCGGTACCCCAGGTGTTTTCGTAGCCGCCGCCGGCCCCGCCGTGGTCGAAGGCCGAAACAAGCAGCCCGTCCTCGCCCATGTCATTGATGACCGCGACCGTCACGCGCGCGACGAGATCGAGCGCGTCATCCCAGCTCGTGGGCTGCATCTGGCCGTAGCGCCACACCATCGGGTCGGTGAGGCGCTGCAGCTGCGTGTTGCGAGCGCGTGAATAGCTCATCTCGGCCATGCGCGCACCGCGCACGGACCCCAGCCCTGAGTTCACCACGCAGTCCTTGTCCGGCTTGATGACGATGTGGACGTCTTCGCCGTTCTGCCGGACGATGTTGTACATCGACGGGGAATACCAGGCGCCCGTGTCGGCCGGCTGCTGCTTGGCGAGATCGACGCCGAACTTGTTCTGGCCTGGTGCCGTGCCGCCCTGCTTGTTGGCCGCCCAGGTATAGGCTTTGTAGCCGCAGCCGACGATGCAGTAGTGGCAGGTGACGTTGAACTCCTTCGCGTCCTTCGGGACGATCGGGAGGCGGTCGGTCTGACGTTTGTAAGCCATGATGTCCTCCCTCAAAGCACGTTGGACAGCCGGCCGTACAAGAGCTCGTCGACGCCTTCGGCGTAGATGTCGCCGTTGGCATCGATGCGGAGCATGTACTGCGGGAGGTTCTGCGTGGCCTGGCCCCAGATCTGCTGGCCGCCCGCGTCGCAGTCGAAGCGCGAGTAGTGACCGGGACAATTCAGGGTGTGATCGGATTTGCTGTAGCTGAGCGGAATGCCCTTATGCGGGCAGATCGTCGAGAAGCCGACGATATCGCCATCCGCGCCGGCCCCGCTCGGGACGCGCTTGCCGAGTTTCAGCAGTACCCCCGGAGCATCCCGATCCGGATAGGCGACATTCAGCGGCTCGTTGGGCTTGAGGTCGCGAACATTGGCGAGCTTGTTCGAGGGATATTCCACGCGCGCCGGCGCCGGGGCGGCGTCGGCCGGGGAGGGGACAACCGCGGCTGCGGCCGCCCCTGCTGCGGCAAGACCGGCTCCGCTCAGAAACTTTCGGCGGCCGGCGTCAACCAGCTTAGAACAGCTTGTCATAGGGACTCCTCCCTGTTCTGCCGTCGCGCCTCTCCAGGCGATCCGGCGTGTTGGCTTACAAGGTCGCGGTGTTCGCGGCGGCTGTGCGGTCCTGCCGCGAGCTGTCACGGGCTGCATCACCTCCATATGTCGGGATATCTCGAAATAAACGATACTAGAACTTTTCCAGGTTGTCATCCGGGAGAATGTCGAGACATCTCGAAATATCTGCTATTGGCAGTCTCGATCTGGCCGGCCTCATGCCGGCCGATTAAAACACCGTTTGCGATGAAGACGTTATGAGGTGGGATTGATGCGAAAAAGCTCTTTGGCGGTGGTCGGTCATATCGGTCCGGCGCCGCGCGGCGACAAAATATCCTCCCCCCATGCGCTCTCGGCTCTCGCAGCGCTCGGTCAGCCGACCCGGCTTGAGATTTTCCGTCTACTGATGCGGCGCGAGCCGACCGGCCTTGCGGCCGGCGCAATCGCGGATGCCATCGGCTGCGCACACAACACGCTGTCAACTCATCTCAGCATCCTGGCCCGCTCTGGTCTGATCCGCGGCACGCGGGACGGCCGATCCATTCTTTACCGCGCCGATATCGAAGGCATGCGTTCGCTGATTGCCTTCCTCATCACCGATTGCTGCGATGGGCATCCTGAACTTTGCAATCTTCCCGACGCATCGCCCGCGAGCGGGTGTTGCCCGCCAGCGGCGAAAAGGAATCAACGCAGGAAATAGCCATGCCAGCCGCCCCCGACAAAAAGCGTTCGGGTCGCAGCGGCCAGACGGAGGACGCGGGCGCGACGCCGGCGACCGCCACCGAATGAGCAAGGCATCGTTTCCTCTCCCCCAACGTCTGCTGGCGGAGGGCCTCGGCACCGCCATTCTCGTCGCTACGGTCGTCGGCTCCGGCATCATGGCCGAGCGCCTTGCCGGCGGGAACCAGGCCATCGCGCTGCTCGGCAACACGATCCCGACCGGCGCGATCCTCGTCGTGCTCATCACCATTCTCGGTCCGGTCTCCGGTGCTCATTTCAATCCTGCGGTCAGTCTGGTTTTTGCCGGCCGCGGCGAGTTCCCATGGAGCGACGTCACCCCCTACATCGTCGTTCAATGTGTCGGCGGTATCTGCGGCACGGTGATTGCGCATTTGATGTTCGATCTTGCGCCGCTGATGATCGGCACCACCACGCGAAGTGGGCCGTCACAATGGTTCGCGGAGGCCGTCGCCACGTTCACCCTTGTCTTGGCAATCCTCGGCGGCATCCGGTACGCGCCCCAGGCGATCCCGTGGCTTGTGGGCCTGACCATCACGGCGGCATACTGGTTCACCGCGTCCACGTCCTTTGCCAATCCCGCGGTGACGCTTGCGCGAGGCTTCACAACCACATTTGCGGGAATTGCGATCAACCACGTCCCGGCTTTTGTCGTGGCGCAACTGATCGGAGCCGCGATCGGTGGATTTGTTGCGTCGATCTTGTTCCGATCGGCAATCCCGCCGACTGCGGATAAAGGCCATAAACCCCGATTAGCTTGAGTTCGGCGATGACAAGCACCGCCCCGAGGGCCTTGAGGATCATCGGCGTGCGCCACCTGATTCCAAGAGCGGTGCCGACTATCGCGCCGAGGCCAGCCGAGACGGCATAACGAATATCCACTTCGATTCCATCGGCAGCGCCGCAACCTGCGCGCGAATGAGTGCGCGCGGCGAGACGATCATCGCTCGCGGTTTGATCCACCTCAACGCGGTGCCGCCCGCGATTTGCAATTGAAATCCAAGAGTTGATGTGGGTTCCCTGCTCGCAAATCGACAAGGCGAATCCAACAAAGGGTCACGAGATGCTCGAATATGATGTCGCGGCGAAGCGGACAGATGCCCATGGCTGGCTCGCTGCAAGAACGCCGAGCACGCTCGACACCGACGTGAGTTGCGACGTTATAACCTATCGTCGATACGCCGATGAAGAGGATATGGACCATGGCCAATAGAGAAGTCGTGATCTGTTCGCCGGTGCGCACGGCCATCGGCACTTATGGCGGCACGCTCAAGGATATGCCGGCAGTTGACCTCGGCGCTGCAGTCGTCCGCGCCACGCTCGATCGCGCGAAACTGCCGCCCGGCGAAATCGACACGGTCGTCATGGGCAACGTGGTCCAGGCCGGCAACAAGATGAACCCGGCCCGGCAGGCGGCCATCAACGGCGGAGTGCCGGTCGATGCTCCTGCGATGACGGTGAATCGCGTCTGCGGGTCGGGCGCGCAGGCGATTGCGAGTGCGGCGCAGGAGGTGATGCTCGGGTTCATCGACAGCGCAATTGCCGGCGGCATGGAGAACATGGACCGCGCGCCCTATCTCATGAGCTCCGGGCGCTGGGGCTACCGCATGGGCGACGGACAAATCTTCGATGCGATGCTGATGGACGGCCTCAACGACGCCTTCTCCGGTCAGCATTCCGGATGGCACACCGAAGACCTCTCGCGCTCGCACCAGATCACCCGCGAAGAGCAGGACCGCTGGGCGGAGCGCTCGCAGAAACGGTTTGCCGCTGCCCAGTCCGCCGGCAAGTTCGCGGCGGAAGTCACCGCGGTCGAGATTGCCTCGCGCAAGGGCCCGGTCAGGTTCGACAAGGACGAGCACAACCGGCCGGATACCACGCTGGAGAGTCTCTCCAAGCTCAAGCCCGCGTTCCGCAAGGACGGCACCATCACCGCGGGCAACGCGCCCGGGCTCAATACCGGCGCCGCAGCGATGATCGTCGCCGACCGCGCCTGGGCCGACAAGAAGGGCCTCGCGCCGATGGCGCGCCTCGTCGCCTACGGTGTCGGCGCTGTCGAGCCGGGTATGTTCGGATTGGGCCCGGTGCCGGCGGTGAAGCAGGCGCTCGAGCGCGCCGGCTGGAAAACCGCGGATATCCAGCGGATCGAGATCAACGAGGCCTTCGCAGCGATCGCAATTGCGGTCACGAAAGACCTCGGCTTGGACGCCGGTGTCGTCAACGTCGAAGGCGGCGCCATCGCGCACGGTCACCCGATCGGCGCGACTGGCGCGGTGCTCACGACGCGGCTGTTGCATTCGATGCAGCGCGACGGAATCAACAAGGGAATCGTCACGCTGTGCATCGGCGGTGGGCAGGGAATTGCGCTCGCGCTGGAACGCGTTGCGTGAGGGTCGGCGTATGGTTTGCGAAGCGAGAAATTCCGCCACGAAGGTGCAGGTACTCGCCGCGCTCCTTCTTCTCTCCATTTCGTCTCTGGCCTCGTCCGGCGTCCGCGCTGCTGATCCGGAGTGGTGGTCGCCGGAATGGCTCACCAAGAGCCCATACTCGCCGTCCTTTGAAGTACGCGACACCGTCAACAAGTACGGCCGATATGCCGATAAGACCAAGAGGATCACGCTCGGCGACCTCATCAAGCTCCACGGCCATTTCTGCGGAGGGCTGGTCGAGGGCGCGGGAGCACTGAAGCTTGCGTTTGACAAGCTTTTCCCCGGCGGCGTTGTGGATCGGACAGATCTCCGCATTGCCTCGAATGCCGGCCGATCAGCCACATCCGCACGTGCTTCGACACCCAATCGATGCCGGCCACCGTGACCAGGATCAGGATCAAGATGAAGCAGGCCTCTTCCCAATTGTGCGCGCGAATGCGGTCCGACAGCTGAAACCCGATGCCGCCGGCGCCGACGATGCCGAGGATGGTGGCGGAGCGCACATTCGATTCGAAAATATAGAGTGTGCTCGACAGAAACATCGGCATGACCTGCGGCAGGACGCCGAAGCGCAGGGTCTGAATGCCGTCGGCGCCGGCCGCCCGCACACCCTCCGACGGCTTCCTCTCGACGTTCTCGATCAACTCCGAGAACAGCTTCGACAGGGTTCCCGTGTCCGAGATGAAGATCGCCATGATCCCGGCGAGCGGGCCGAGCCCGACCGCGCGAACGAAGATCAGTGCCCAGATCAGCTGGTCGACGCCGCGCAGGCAATCCATGAGCCGGCGGACGCCGAAGCGCGGGAGGCGGAACGGGAATGTGTTCTTCGCCGCCAGGAAGGCGAGCGGTATGGAAATGAACGCGGCCAGAAGCGTGCCGAGGAACGCCATTGCCACGGTTTCGAGCAGCGCCCAGAAGATTTCGCGCGGCTCGTCGCCCGGCGACGGCGGAAACAGCTGCACGACGATGATCCCGAGCTCGTGCATCCCCGTCCACAATCTCTGCGGCGAGAATTCGAACCGCCAGAGGCAATAGACGGTGAGCAGCGCAAGGCCGAGCCAGCAGCTCCAGATCCACAGCCGCTCGCCGAGCGGCCGCGCAAAGGCGCGCGGCACCCGCTGGCGTATCGACGCGATGCGCGCGGCATCCATGAGCGCTGGCGCGGTCATTCCAGCGCCTCCCGGCCGATCCAGGCGTGGCGAAGTTTCTCGCAGCCGATGTCGATGAGGCTCACCGTGATCACGATGAGGATGAGAATGGCGCTGATGTCCTCGTAGTATAGCGAGCGCACCGCCGTGATCAGCTCCATGCCGATGCCGCCGGCGCCTACGAAACCCATGACCGCGGCGGTGCGGACGTTGATCTCGAACCGCCACAGCACGTACGAGGCATAGTTGGGCAGCACCTGCGGGATCACCGCGAACCGAATGGTCTGGACCCAGTTGCCGCCCGCGGCGCGCAACCCTTCGACCGGCCCCATGTCGATGTTCTCGTTGGCCTCGGCAAACAGCTTGCCGTTGGCGCCGAGCGAATGCAGCGCAATCGCCAGAATTCCAGGCAGCGGTCCGAGCCCGAACGCGAATACGAAGATCAGCGCGAAGACGAGATCGGGCACCGTGCGGAAGAACTCGGCGATCCGTCGCGCGAGCTGGTAGCTCCATGCGTTGGGCGAGAGATTGCTCGAGCCGTAGAAGCACAGCAACAGAGCGCCCACCGAACCGAGCAGCGTCGCCAGATAAGCCATCAGCACGGTCTCGAGTAGAAGCTCGAGCCATTTGCGCAGTCCGTAGAACCAGTAGGCGAGGTCCGCTCCGAGGCTCGTCCAGCGCAGCGTCGGCAAGGTGCGCTGCACGTACTCGCCGAGCTTCGGGGCTCCCTCGATGAGCGCCGCCGGGCTGAAATTGCCGATCACCGCCGACGCGACGAACACAACGAGGAACAGGGACAAGCCGAGCGCGGTCGTCAGCCGGCGGGTGCGACGCAACTCGGCAAAGCGACGCTCGAATGCGGCGAGCGTGGTGGTCTCGCCGGTCAAGGCATGATTCAGCGAGGCATGGTCCGGAGTGATCGGCCGCATCGCGCGCGCCTGCTCGATCTCGATGGCGCGCGCCAACGGGCGGTCACTGGCGCCGGGCTGTGCGCTGGCCTTCGGCGATGGTCACGAACGTCTTGTAGGTGTCGTGCCCGACCGCCTCGAACCCGCTGGTCTTGCCCTGTGCCGCGGCTTCCGCCATGGCCATGTCGTCCTTGGCGAGGTTCAGGAACAGGTCCAGCAGGTCCTTTCGCATGTCCGCGGGAATGCCCTTCGACACCGCCCACAGCGGGTTGGCGATCAGCGGAGATTCCCAGACGATGCGGACGTCATCGAGCTTGAGCAGGCCGCGATCCATCATGATCCGGAACTGGCCGGCCTGGTGGCCGGGCGACGTCCAGGTGAAGGCGCTGTCGAAATTGCCCTTGAGCACGCCGATGACGCTCTGCTCGTGCCCGCCCGAAAACAGGGTCCGGGCAAAGTGCTTCTGCGGATCGATGCCAGCGTCGCGCAGCGCTGCGTTGGGGACCAGATATCCCGAGGTCGAGTTCGGGTCCGCCCAGGCCAAGCTCTTGCCCTTGAGGTCGTCGATCGACTTGTAGGGGCTGTCGGAGCGCACGATGAGGACGGAGTGATAGCCCTTGCCGCCGTTCGGCTCGACGTTCATGACCAGCGGTTCGATGCCGCCCTTGCTGTCGATGTAGCCGGCGGCATACGCAGCACCGCCCATCCGCCCGAGATGAATCTGGCCCGCCGACAGCGCCTGGACGATGCCGGCATAGTCGGACGCTGTGAACACCTCGACCTTCACGCCGAGCTTCTTCTCCATGTAGTCGGCGAACGGCTTGTAACGGGTCACGGTAGCGGCCTGGTTCTCGACCGTCACCGAGCCGACCTTGATGACCTTGTATTTCTCCCGCCAGTCCGCGGATGCGGCGGTGGCGACGATCGTCACGGACAGGATCGCAATGGTCGCGGAGCCACAAAGTGATCTGATGCGAGCCAGCATTTTTGCCTCTCTGGTGATGTCGATACGCGACGTGGGTTTACGCCGGCACGGCGGCGACCCCCGATTGCGGAGCGAGCCATCCGGTGGTCGCCGTGATCTCCTCGGGGAGATCGGCCTCGTGACCTTCGACCTGATAGATTTCGCGCAGCACGGCGGGCGTGAGCTCCGTGGGCGCGCCGTCGAACACCACGCGTCCCTTCGCCATCCCAACGATGCGCTCGCAGTACTGCCGGGCGGCGTCGAGCGTGTGCAGATTGCACAGGATGGTGAGGCCTTCCTCGCGATTGATGGCTTTGAGCGAGTCCATCACGCGGGCGGCATTGCGCGGATCGAGCGAGGCGATCGGCTCGTCGGCAAGCAGCATCGAGGGCTCCTGCATCAGTGCCCGCGCGATCGCCACGCGCTGCTGCTGGCCGCCCGACAAGGTACCGGCGCGCTGGAACGCATGCGCGATCAGATCGAGCCGCTCCAGCGATTCAACCGCCATCGCCCGCTCGGCAGCAGTGAAGCAATTGAACAGCGACGGTACTGTGCCGTGCCGGCTGAGCCGGCCGAGCAGCACGTTGGTGAGGACATCGAGCCGCGGTACCAGGTTGAATTGCTGGAAGATCATGGCCGCGCGTGCGCGCCATTCCCGCAACGGCCGGCCGCGCAAGGCCGTAACATCGACGCCGTCGAACGCGATACGTCCCTCGGACGGATCGACCAGCCGGTTGATCATCCGCAGCAGGGTCGACTTTCCGGCGCCCGAGCGGCCGATGACGCCGACGAAGCTTCCCGGCCGGATTTCGATCGACACGTCCGAGACGGCGACCGTGGCGCCGAAATGACGCGTCACGCGCTCCAGTTCAAGCATGCGAGCCCTTCGGTTGGCGTTCGGCATTCCAGGCCTAACGGCCGCATCCGACAGTCATGTGACAGTTCGGTTACAGCCTCGCATGCCTGTGCAAAAGATTGTGCCACGGGCGGCTGTTGACCAAAATCGCCGCCTACGAAAAGAATTTATATTGACTACATAACGAGACTATCATAAGATTCGCCTGTCTCGCTCATCGAGGGGCGTCTTCCGGAGACGGTCCATAGGCGGAGCGAGATGTGGCGTCCCGCGATGCGGCTCGTAACCGCAGCCCCGGGAGGCCCGGGGCACCGCCCGCCAGGCACTACGACCTGGCTGCGAGGAGCTCGCTGCACGGATTGCGGAGGATAATTCCGCAGACGGAAGCGCGGCCCCCGGCCACAAATCGCCACGGTGGAGCGCCGAGAGGCGCGCGTCCCGCGTCATGGGACGCAGGGCGCTTCGCAAGCGCCCGGCCCGCCGCGTCATGTGCGGGCCAACCGGGTGCCGCTGCACCCGGGCGCCTGTCGGCGCTCCGCCCACCCCTCAAGGTGGGGATTCAATTCAACACCCGGGCGCAATCGCGCCGCGGGAACGAGATTGGCTGTCGAGATTCGTTGTTTGACATCGTGAGACGTGAGACGAAACCATGAGCGCGGCACCGGCGATATATCGTGACGATTGTCGCTGCCGGCGCGACGCCGTATGAAGGCGCGATACATGACAGCGACTCACGATAGCGACGGTATCCGGACCGGCCGATGGCTCGACCGGCTCAGGCGCGTGCGCCTGCTGCTGGGGGCAACAGCGATCGTGTTCGCGGGTCTGTGGATCGCCGGGGCGCTCGCGGCGCTGCCGGCATTGGCGGGCTTCGTGCTGATCGCGGCCGCGGCACTGGTCGCGACCGTGGGCGCCGAGACGATGTCGCCTGCGCTGCACAGCGCCGCGCCGGCCACGCCGCGCGTCGGCGATCCGCTGGTCGAGGCGGTGCTCACCGGCCTACCGGATCCCGTCGTTGCGCTCGACCATCGGGGCGATGTCGTTGCGCTCAACGCACAGGCGAGCGCGGTCGCGCCGGCGCTGCGTCGCGGCGAGCCGGTCTCGCTCGGGCTGCGCGTGCCTGAAGTGCTGGATGCGATCCGCCGCGCGCGCACGAGCGGCACGACACAGCGCGTGGAGTTTTTCCAGCGGGTGCCGCTCGACCGTTGGTTCGAAGCCGTCGTCACGCCGATCTTGTCGGCCGGGACCGCCCCCGAGCCGGGGCTCATGCTGCTCGAGTTCCACGATCTCACGCCGTTGCGCCGGGTCGAGGAGATGCGCGCCGATTTCGTCGCCAATGCAAGCCATGAGCTGCGCACGCCGCTGGCGTCGCTCTCGGGCTTCATCGACACGTTGAGGGGCCCGGCGCGCGAGGACACGGCGGCGCGCGAGCGCTTTCTCGGGATCATGCAGGTGCAGGCAAACCGCATGGCGCGCCTGATCGACGATCTTCTGTCGCTTTCACGCATCGAGCTCAATGCCCATCTGCGGCCGGACAAGCAGGTCGATCTCGTCGCCATCCTGCGCCAGGTGGCGGACACGCTGCAGACGCTGGCCCGCGATCGCGGCGTTGAGATCAAGCTGGCCGCGCCCGCCGGCCCGACGCTCGTGTTAGGCGACCGCGACGAGTTGATCCGGGTGTTCGAGAACCTCGTGGAAAATGCTTTGAAATATGCCGCGTCGGGCAAGCGGGTCGACATTGCGCTGTCGATCGGAGAAGGGGCTGATGGCAAGCAAGAAGCGCGGGCCGCGGTGCGCGATCACGGTCCCGGCATCGCCCCCGAGCACCTGCCGCGCCTGACCGAGCGCTTCTATCGCGTCGATGTCGCGGAGAGCCGCGCCCAGGGCGGTACTGGGCTCGGCCTCGCTCTGGTCAAGCACATCCTCAACCGCCATGGCGGGCGGCTGACGATCGAGAGCGTGCCGGGACGGGGGGCGACCTTCATCGCCCACTTACCTCTGGCCGTAGTTGAAAGAAATCCGCAAGGAGCTGCAATAGCTTAGGCTGTCATCCAACTGTCATGAAACGATCATAGAAGCATGACATGCGGCGCGTAGGGATGCGGGCGACCTCGGAACGGGCCATCACCAACGTGGTCCAGATGGATATCCGGGGTATGTCGATACCGCGTACGACCGAGTCAACCGGACAAGAGCCGTCACGAGACGCTCGCGGGTCGAGGCCTGCGTCGGCTCGCTATTTCGGCCCCCGACTACAACAGGAGAGAGCCATGAAGATTGCGACCATCGCCGGTGCGTGTGCACTCGCGACGGCCGGCGTTTTGCTCGCCGGCCATGCCGAAGCCCGCGACCAGATCCGCATCGTCGGGTCGTCGACCGTCTATCCCTTCACCACCACCGTCGCCGAGCAGTTCGGCAAGACCTCCGGCATGAAGACGCCCGTCGTCGAGTTCGACCGGCACTGGCGGCGGCATGAAGCTGTTCTGCGCCGGGATCGGCGAAGGCCATCCCGATGCGACCAACGCCTCGCGCGCCATGAAGAAGGCCGAGTTCGAAGATTGCCAGAAGAACGGCGTCAAGGACATCGTCGAGATCAAGATCGGATTCGACGGCCTGACCATGGCGCAGTCGAAGCAGGGCGCGCCGCTCAAGCTGACTCTGGGCCAATTGTTCCTGGCGATCGCCAAGGAAGTCCCCGCCGCGGACGGCAAGCTCGTCGCCAACCCCAACAAGACCTGGTCGGACATCGACAAGTCGCTGCCGAACACCAAGATCGAGGTGCTCGGGCCTCCGCCCACGTCCGGCACGCGCGATTCGCTCCATGAGCTGTTCATGGAGAAGGGTGCCGAGCAGGTTCCGGCTCTCGTCGCCCTCAAGAAGTCGGACGCGAAGGCGTTCGAGAAGGCGTGGAAGTCGCTGCGTGAAGACGGCGCCTATGTCGAGGCGGGCGAGAACGACAACGTGATCGTGCAAAAGCTCGAAGCCAACAAGAACGCCTTCGGCATCTTCGGTTACTCGTTCCTCGAGGAGAACAGCGCGAAATTGCGCGGCGTCACCTTTGACGGCACCGAGCCCACCTACGAGAACATCGCCGGCGGCAAGTACAAGGGCTCGCGCCCGCTGTACGTCTACATCAAGAAGCAGCACGTCGGCATGGTTCCCGGTGTCGACAAGTTCGCCGCCGAGTACGTCTCCAACAAGGCGCTCGGCGAGGACGGATATCTGTCCAAGAAGGGCCTCGTCACATTGCCGAAGGCTCAGCTCGACGCCGTTCGCAAGGACGTGACGGGCATGAACCCGATGCAGGTCCCGAGCTCGTAAGCGGGCCGGCACACGAAAGAACAGGCGGCCGCGGCAACGCGGTCGCCTCTACTGATGCAGCAATCTCTTGACGCGATTTGAGGGGGGAGGCGCGCGATGGGCCTCGTCTATTTCACCGGCCTCGCACTCCTGATCGTCGTCGGCTACCTGTTCGGCCGCTCGCGTGCGGCGGCCGCGGGGCGGACCGACGTTCTGCACTCGCGCCCGACCTATCATGGCGCTTTCGTCGTCATCAGTGTTCTGGTCCCGGTTCTCCTGCTGTTCATCGTCGCGGTTCCGGTGGCCGATCGGATCGTGGAGACGCAGGCGCTCACTGCTTTCGATCCCTCCGCTGTTAACGACCCGCTGCGCCGCGGCGCCGCCCTGCGCGACATCGAGGCCGTCGCCTCCGGCAATTTTTCCGGCGACCCGAGCCCCGCGCTACGCCGCGCCGCCGAAACGTACGTGTCGATCCGATCGTTGGCCAGGAACCTGATCCTCGGCGGCGGTCTCGTCTTCGGCCTGCTCGGCCTTGCCTTTGGCCTGCGCGCCTTGTCGGCGAAGTTCCGCGCCCGCAACCAGGTCGAGCGCGTGGTCAAGGGCGTGCTGTTCGCAGCGGCGTGTGTGGCGGTCTTGACGACCGTTGGCATCGTCTGCTCGGTGCTGTTCGAGACGCTGCTGTTCTTCCAAAAGGTCTCGCCCATCGACTTCCTGTTCGGCTTGCAGTGGTCGCCGCAGACCGCCATGCGGGCAGATCAGGGCGGCTCATCCGGGGCATTCGGGATCGTGCCGCTGGTCACCGGCACGCTGCTCATCACCACGATCGCGATCCTGATCGCCGGGCCGATCGGTCTGTTCGCGGCGATCTACATGGCCGAATATGCGAGCCCGCGCTTCCGCAGCGTTGCCAAGCCGATCCTGGAAATCCTCGCCGGCATTCCGACAGTCGTGCTCGGCTTCTTCGCCGCCTTGAGCCTGGCGCCCTGGATCCGCGAGACCGGGCAGGCGCTGGGCCTCGATGTCGCCTCCGAGAGTGCGCTCGCCGCCGGCGTGGTGATGGGTATGATGATCATTCCGTTCGTGTCGTCGCTATCGGACGACGTCATCAATGCGGTGCCGCAGTCGCTGCGCGACGGCTCCTACGGCATGGGCGCCACCAAGTCCGAGACCATCAAGAAAGTCGTGCTGCCGGCGGCATTCGCGGGCATCGTCTCCGCCTTCATGCTGGCCATCAGCCGCGCCGTCGGCGAGACCATGATCGTGGTGATGGCGGCTGGTCTTGCGGGAAATCTCACGTTCAATCCATTCGAGGCGGTGACGACCTTTACGGTCCAGATCAAGACCATCCTGGTTGGCGATCAGGAGTTCGACAGCGCCAAGACCCTGTCGGCCTTTGCCCTCGGCTTCGTGCTGTTCTTCTTCACTTTGACGCTCAACGTCATCGCGCTGCAGATCGTCAAGAGATATCGAGAGCAATATGACTGACCTGGCCCTTCCATCCGTACGCACGCTCGACCTCGTTTCCGATGCGGCGAAAGCGCGTGTTCGCGCGCGTTATCGGGCGGAGGCGCGCTTCAGGTTCTACGGGCTCGCCGCGATCGGCCTGACCGCGATCTTCCTCGTGATCGTGCTGGCGGACATCGTCGCGCGGGGGCTGCCGGCGTTCTGGCAGCACAAGCTCCTGCTCGACGTCATGGTCGACCGGGCCGAGATCGACCCGCAGGGGACGCGCGATCCGGCCACTATCCGCGCCGGCGATTTCCAGGCCCTGGTGCGCAACACACTGCGGGCGCAATTCCCGGAGGTCAGCGACCGGGCCGGTCGCCGCTTGCTCGACGGCATCCTGTCGTCCGGCGGCTCCGACGCGCTTCGCGAACGTGTCGTTGCCGACCCGTCTCTCGTGGGGCAAACGATCAAGGTGCCGGTGCTGATTTCGGATGACGCCGACCTCTACTACAAGGGCATCGGCACGCGGATCGAGCGCCGTCCTGGCCGGGGAATCCTGTCATTGAGCGGCGCGGCAGACGAGACCGTCTTGTTGAGTTCGTCGAACGACTTCGCCTCCGATGTGACGACCGTGAAGCAGGCCTTGTCGGTGCAGGCGCGCAACCTGCGCAAGGACGCGGACGGTCTGCGCCAGGTCATCCGCCGGATCGAGGCGCGCAAGGCAGAGCTCGAACGCGGACTCGCGCTCGCGCCGGCGTCAACGTCCCTCCAAAGCGAAATCGCAACGCTGACCGGCGAGATCGAGATCCTGTCGCAAAAGATGAAGGAGCTCGATGACCAGGCCGCCGCGCTGCAGGCGCGGTTCGACGGCGCCGCGATCGATGAGCCCCTGGATGACAAGGTCCCGAGCCTGCTCGTTGCCGTCAATGGCGGCCTCGTGAAGATCACGCAGCTCGGCAACGCGAAGGTGACCGGCACCGTTCTGCTCCCGCTGACATCGACCGCGGATGCGGGTCCCGGAAGCTGGCAAATCGTAACCTACGCTACGGCGGCATCGAACCGCCGCGTGAGCGACCGCGAGGTCGCGTGGCTCGAGCGCCTGAAGGAAAAGAAGGTCGTCGAGAACGGTTTCAACTGGGCGTTCTTTACGTCCGGCGACAGCCGCGAACCGGAGCTTGCCGGGATTCGGGGGGCCCTGATCGGCTCCGCCCTGACATTGCTCGTGACGTTGGTGCTGTGCCTTCCGATCGGAGTAGCGGCCGCGATCTACCTAGAGGAGTTCGCGCCGAAGAACCGGCTCACCGAGGTGATCGAGGTGAACATCAACAATCTGGCCGCCGTTCCCTCGATCGTTTTCGGGCTGCTCGGACTGGCGGTGTTTCTCAATTTCTTCGCGCTTCCCCGATCCGCTCCGCTCGTCGGCGGCCTGGTGCTGGCGCTGCTCGTGCTGCCGACCATCATCATCGCCTCGCGGGCGGCGCTCAAGGCGGTGCCGCCGTCGATCAAGGAAGCCGCGCTCGGCGTCGGCGCCTCGCACCAGCAGGCGATTTTCCACCACGTCCTGCCGCTGGCGATGCCCGGCATCATGACCGGTACCATCATCGGCATGGCGCACGCGCTCGGTGAGACGGCGCCGCTCCTCATGATCGGCATGGTCGCCTTCATCGTCGAGGTTCCCACGGGCATTACCGATGCGGCAACCGTCCTGCCGGTTCAGATCTATCTGTGGTCCGACCTGCCCGAGATCGCATTCCAGGCCAAGACCGCTGCCGCGATCATGGTCCTGCTCGTGTTTCTCTTCGTCATGAACGGCACCGCAATTTATCTGCGCAGAATGTTCGAGCGCCGGTGGTAAGCGTCTCAGGGAGACTGTTTCTATGAATACCATGGTTCAACTCGAGACGGCAGCTGCCGCGGTGAATGCGCCCGTGGTCGAAGGTGCACCGAAAGTCGTGGCGCGCGGCGTCAACGTCTACTACGGCGAGAAGCGCGCATTGTTCGATGTCGATCTCGATGTCCCGGAGCGGTCGGTGACCGCGCTGATCGGCCCGTCGGGGTGCGGCAAGTCGACGTTCCTGCGCTGCATCAACCGGATGAACGACACCATACCGATTGCGCGCATGACCGGTCGGATCGATATCGATGGGCAGGACATCTACGACTCGCAGCTCGACGTCGTTCAGCTGCGCGCCCGCGTCGGCATGGTGTTCCAGAAGCCGAACCCGTTTCCGAAATCGATCTACGAGAACGTGGCATATGGCCCGCGCATCCACGGCCTGGCAAAATCGAAAGCCGATCTCGACGAGGTCGTCGTGACGAGCCTGAAGCGGGCGAGCCTCTTCGAGGAGGTCAAGGACCGGCTCAACGATACCGGAACAGGATTGTCCGGCGGCCAGCAGCAACGATTGTGCATCGCTCGCGCCATCGCGGTCGGTCCCGAGGTGATCCTCATGGACGAGCCCTGTTCCGCGCTCGATCCGATTGCGACGGCGAAGATCGAGGAGCTGATGGACGAGCTGCGCGAGAACTTCACGATCATCATCGTGACCCATTCCATGCAGCAGGCCGCGCGCGTGTCGCAGAAGACCGCCTTCTTCCATCTCGGAGTGCTGGTCGAGGTCGACACCACCAGCAAGATGTTCACGACGCCGAAGGACAAGCGCACGCAGGATTACATCACGGGCCGCTTCGGCTAGATCGCCGGGGCTTGGTTCGCCAGCCAGGACGAAGCAAATGGTAGTGACCGAACATACCGCCAAGGCCTTCGACATCGATCTGCAGGAGCTCACCCGCATGGTTGCGGAGATGGGCGGGCTCGCCGAGAAGCAGATCGCGGAGTTCGGTGGATGCCCTGGCAAAGCGCGACTCCTACAGCGCGCAGCAGATCGCGGCCGCGGACCCCAGCATCGATGCGCTTCAGCACGAGATCGAGGACAGGGCCGTGCTGACGATCGCCCGCCGCCAGCCGATGGCGATAGATCTGCGCGAGATCGTGGGCGCGCTGCGCGTCTCCAACGACCTCGAGCGGATCGGCGATCTCGCCAAGAACATCGCCAAGCGCGTGATGGCGCTCGATGGCGAGTTCCATCCGACCAAGCTGATCCGCGGCGTCCAGCATATGGGTGCGCTCGTTCTCGCGCAGCTCAAGGAAGTGCTCGACGCCTATGCCGCCCACGACCTCAAGAAGGCGATGGCGGTCTGGAATGGCGACGAGGAGATCGACGCCATGTGCACCTCGCTGTTCCGCGAGCTGCTGACCTACATGATGGAAGATCCTCGCAATATCACATTCTGCATCCACCTCATGTTCTGCGCCAAGAACATCGAGCGCATGGGCGATCATGCGACCAATATCGCCGAAACGGTCTACTACATGATCGAAGGCCATGCGATCACCGATCAGCGGCCGAAGGGCGACACCACCACCTTCGCCACGCTGACCTAGAGCATTTTCCGGAAAGTGGAGGCCGATTTTCCGCGGAAAATGCGAACATGTAAGGAGCTGGAGCGCGATTCGGTGGCTTGAGTCAGAAACGCGCTCCAGGAAATGATGAAGGGATGCTGAGCGGATGAAGGCCAATATCCTGATCGTGGAAGACGAGGAAGCGCTGACGCTGCTGCTGCGCTACAACCTCGAAGCGGAAGGTTATGGCGTCGAGACGGTCCCGCGAGGCGACGAGGCGGATTTGCTGCTGAAGGAGCGAACCCCCGACCTCGTCATTCTGGACTGGATGTTGCCGGGTCTGTCAGGCATCGAGCTGTGCCGCCGGCTGCGGGCACGTCCCGAGACCAAGCAGCTGCCGATCATCATGCTGACCGCGCGCGGCGAGGAAAGCGAGCGCGTGCGCGGGCTGGCGACCGGCGCCGACGACTACATCGTCAAACCGTTCTCGGTTCCGGAGCTCAGCGCGCGCGTGCGGGCGCTGCTGCGCCGCGCGCTGCCGGAGCGGCTCGCCGATGTGCTGTCCTTCGGCGATCTCGAGGTCGACCGCGAGAAGAAGCGGGTGTCGCGCGGCGGCCGGGCGATCGATCTCGGCCCGACCGAATATCGCCTGCTCGAGTTCCTGATGGAGCGGCCCGGACGCGTATTCTCACGCGAGCAGCTGCTCGACGGCGTGTGGGGGAGCGAGATCTACATCGACGAGCGCACGGTGGACGTCCACGTCGGCCGCCTGCGCAAGGCGCTCAACCGCGGCCACGAAACCGATCCGATCCGCACCGTGCGCGGCGCCGGCTACGCGCTCGACGACCGCTTCGGCAAGACGGCGTAGCCAATAGTTTCGCTGGTTTAGCCCGTAGGGTGGGCAAACGCGCCTGACCTGCCTTTGGTTCTTGGCACAATGTTTCGCGCGTTTGCCCACGCACTCGTAGTTGGCGCAGGGCCGACGCGTGGGCAAAATCGCGCGCGAGCGTTCGCATGCAGAACCGTCACGGCAGGCGATTTTGCCCACCCTACGTCGGCTTGAGGCTTGCTCAACCCCGGAACGGCCGCCGATCGCGACGCATGTTGGGCGGCTGGTAGGCGACGCGCGAGTGGTAAGCGCAGTAGGGCAGGCTGGTGATGCTCTGCCCCCCGCAGAAGAAGAAGTCGGCGTGGCCGGGATCGCCGATCGGCCAGCGGCAGGTCTCCTCGGTCAGCTCGAGCAGGGTGCGGCGCTGGCCGATGGGGATGACGTTGTCGAGCAGCTCCGGTTCCGGCTCGACCTCGAGCTCGTAGGCGTGCGCGAGCGCGGTGTTGCCGCGCATCGACGGGCGCGAGACCCGCATCATGTGCGAATGAGGGCGCGCTTTGCGCGGGCGCGGCGCCGCCGAGGATGGCGACTTGGCGCGGCCCGAGAGCCCGAGCCGGTGCACCTTGCCGATCACCGCATTGCGGGTGATGCCGCCAAGCTCTGCGGCAATTTGACTCGCCGACAACCCGTCAGTCCAAAGCTTCTTCAGCGTCTCGACGCGTTCATCAGTCCAGGTCATGCCCCAAGTTCCTCGGCAGTCGCCACGGCGGAGAGGTCCGGACAGAATCCGACTATGGGTCTGGGCAACGACCGGTTGGCCCGACGCCTACTAACCGCTACCGATTTACGCTAGACCTTGTCCGCCGCACGAAATGTCGTAGTCGTTGATCGAAAAGCTACAATATGGCGGGAGTTCAGGCGCAAGAGTTCGATGTCTCCGCGTCCACATGTTCCGACCGTGTTTGAGCAAAGCGTCCACACCTATCTGCACGGATGTGGACTGCATCGGGCTTTGGACCGCTGCCGGGCCGCCCCGGATCGCGTCCGGGATCATGTTGACACCGCGACGCCCTCCAATAGAATACCGAACCGTGCCGCCCGGAGAGGCGGCACATTTCTTTTCTGGCGGAGCATATTGGGGCTGAGCACATGAGCGCGGTTCCGACGTCGCATTTACTGCCGACCTACGCGCGCGTCGATCTCGCATTCGAGCGCGGCGAGGGCGTGTGGCTGGTGGCCACCAATGGCGACCGGTACCTCGACTTCACGTCCGGGGTGGCCGTGAACGCGCTCGGCCACGCCCATCCACATCTTGTCGAGGCGATCAGGGAGCAGGCCGGCAAGCTCTGGCACGTTTCCAATCTCTATCGCATCCCGGAGGCCGAGCGGCTCGCCGATCGCCTGTGTGCGGCGAGCTTCGCCGACATGGTGTTCTTCGGCAATTCCGGCGCCGAGGCGATGGAGTGCGCGATCAAGATGGCGCGCAAGTACCAGTCGGCGAGCGGCAAGCCGGAGCGCTACCGCATCATCACCTTCGAGGGCGCCTTCCACGGACGCACGCTGGCGACGCTGGCGGCCGGCGGCCAGAAGAAGTACCTGGACGGCTTCGGCCCGGTGGTCGAGGGCTTCGACCAGATGCCGTTCGGCGACCTCGAGGCGACCAAGCGCGCCATCGGCCCCGAGACCGCCGCGATCCTGATCGAGCCGATCATGGGCGAAGGCGGCGTGCGCGTGGTGCCCCCCGAGTTCCTGCGCGCGCTGCGCAAGCTGTGCGACGACAACGGGCTCCTCCTGGTGTTCGACGAGGTGCAGACCGGCGTCGGGCGCACCGGCGAGCTGTTCGCCTATCAGCGCAGCGGCGTCAGCCCCGACATCATGGCGCTCGCCAAGGCGCTGGGCGGCGGCTTCCCGCTGGGCGCCTGCCTCGCCACCGCCGAGGCCGCCAAGGGCATGACCGCCGGCACGCACGGCTCGACCTTCGGCGGCAATCCGCTCGCCATGGCAGCCGGCAATGCGGTGCTCGACGTGATGCTCGCCGACGGCTTCCTCGAGCGCGTGCGCCGCGTCTCGCTCGTGTTCAAGCAGAAGCTGGCCGAGATCAAAGACCACTATCCCACCGTCATCGCCGAGGTGCGCGGCGAGGGGCTCCTGGTCGGCCTGCGCGCCGTGGTGCCGAGCGGCGAGCTCGTCGACGAGCTGCGGGCGGAGAAGATGATCACGGTCGCGGCGGGCGACAACGTGGTGCGGCTCTTGCCGCCGCTGATCGTGAGCGAGGATGAAGTGGCGGAGGGGGTCCGCCGCATCGAGCGCGCCTGTGCCCGGATCGCCGCGGCGCCGGCGAGGCAGCAGAAGCAGGAGGCGGCCGGATGAGCGAGACCGGCGTCCGCCACTTCCTCGACCTGTTCGAAATCCCCGTGAAGGAGCTGCGCGGGATGATCGAGGCGAGCCGCGCCATGAAAGGGCGCCGCGCGCGCGGCGAGAAGCCGCTCGACGGCCGGACGCTCGCCATGATCTTCGACAAGCCCTCGACCCGCACCCGCGTCTCCTTCGACGTCGCCATGCGCCAGCTCGGCGGCGAGGCCATCATGCTCACCGGCCAGGAGATGCAGCTCGGCCGCGGCGAGACCATCGCCGACACCGCCCGGGTGCTCTCGCGCTATGTCGACGTCATCATGATCCGCACGCTCGACCACGAGGTGCTGACCGAGCTCGCCCGATACGCGACTGTGCCCGTCATCAACGGCCTCACCCGGCGCTCGCATCCCTGCCAGGTCATGGCCGACGTCATGACCTTACGAGGAGCATCGCGGGCCGATCCGCGGCAAGACGGTGGCCTGGACCGGCGATTCCAACAACGTGCTCGCCTCCTGGGTGCACGCCGCCGAGCGCTTCGATTTCCGCCTGCGGGTGGCGACTCCGCCGGAGCTGGCCCCGAAGAAGTACCTCACCGATTGGGTCAAAAGCTCGGGCGCCGCGATCAAGCTCGGCAGCGACCCGGAGGAGGCGGTCAAGGGCGCCGACTGCGTCGTCACCGACACCTGGGTGTCGATGGGCGACAAGGACGGCCAGCGCCGCCACAACCTGCTCAAGCGCTACCAGGTCAATGCCCGGCTGATGGCGCGGGCGAAGCCGGACGCGATATTCATGCATTGCCTGCCCGCCCACCGCGGCGAGGAGGTCACCGACGAGGTGATCGACGGCCCGCAGTCGGTGGTGTTCGACGAGGCCGAGAACCGCCTGCACGCCCAGAAGGGCATCCTGGCCTGGTGCCTGAACGCGCTGTAGGCGGTTGGCAGAGAGCCCAGCCTGGCGACGATACCCTACCCGACGTAATTTTTCGGCCCGCCATTGCTCTTTACGTTGGGCGCGAACGGCTGCGAAGAAACGCGACCGCTCGTGCAGTTGGGCTGAGGCGTAACGGATAAGAAAATTGACGCGGCCGTCGGTTCGCGTCTGGAGACGATGGAAGCCCCGGCGACGATTCCTACCGGGGCTTCATCCATGCCTACGCGAGTCAGGGGACGAGCGCGCGACATTGATCATGAACTATGCATGAAACCGCGAGAAACAAGACAGTGCCCATGACATTCCGAGTATTCATGCACGGATGTGAAGAAGGCGCGCTCGTGCCGCGACATGTATGGGAGCGGAAAGTGGTCAATATTATACAGACTCCACTCCGGCATGAGTCCTAGTCTTGGTCGGGCGCTCCTCGGATTTCACCCCACAAATCCTGTGTCCGGGATTCCGGATGCATTGGGCGGCGCGAGCACCCCTGCAGATGGACCGATCGATGTCGGATGACGGTGCCGTCGGCGCGTGGAGGGTCCTATGGAACAAAACGGCTTCAGAAAACAATTCACCGAGATTGGCGATGCGCGTGCGCTCGCCCAAGCCATTGTCGACACCGTCCGCGAGCCGCTTCTGGTGTTCGACAAAGACCTGCGCGTAATAGCCGCGAGCCGCTCTTTTTATTCGGTCTTCAAGGTCAGTCCCCGAGGACACGCAAGGCAGGCGTCTTTACGAGCTGGGCGATGGCCAATGGGACATTCCAAAGCTTCGGCTGCTCTTGGAAAAAATCATACCCGAGCGTGGCGTGATGGAGGACTATGAGGTCGAGCATGAGTTCCCCGGCATCGGACTCCGCACGATGTGCTTGAACGCACGACAGGTGTTCTACGAGGGCGGCGCCGATACGACCATTCTGCTCGGCATCGAGGACGTCACCGGGCAGCGCGCCTCGGAGCGCGAAAAGGAGGAACTGCTACGGCAGAAGGACGTGCTGCTCCAGGAAATGCAGCATCGCATCGCCAACAGCCTGCAAATCATTGCCAGCATAATTCTGATGAAAGCGCGGGCGGTGCAATCGGAAGAGACGCGCCTTCATCTGCGCGACGCCCATTCGCGGGTCATGTCGATGGCGGCCGTGCAGGAGCACCTCCATGCATCGGGGGCCAGCGGGCCGGTCGAAATAGCACCTTATCTCTCGAAGCTGTGTGAGACCCTCGCAAGCTCGATGATCGGCGACAGTCGGCCCATCTCGCTGAAGGTGTGCGGCGACGGAGGAAGTGCGACTTCCCGTCAGGCGGAATGCCTCGGCTTGATCGTCACGGAACTGGTGGTGAATGCCCTGAAACATGCGTTCCCCGACGACACGAGCGACGGTCGGATAGCCGTCCGGTACGATGCGGCGGGGACGAATTGGAAGCTTTCGGTCACAGACAATGGGATTGGCAGGCCGGACGGCGTCTTTGCTCAAGAAAAAACCGGGCTCGGCACGAGCATCGTCAAGGCGCTCGCGCAACAGCTCGGTGCCCAGGTGGAAACTTTGGCCGGATCGAAAGGCACGAGCGTGTCGGTCACTCGCGCCACGTTTTTGGCGAAGACCCGAGCCGCGTGACAGCCGGGTAGGCGTTCGCCGGTTGAAGCCTCGTTGCCATGTGTCCAGCGAGGTAACGAGCACGTTACGGGCTGGCTGATGCCGATCGGGTACAATGGTGCCCTTGCCGCAAGGCAGCGCGATCATGCTACAGACGACCCTCAGGCAACTGATCAAGCACGGTTGACTGACGGTCATTCGACCTCACGGGACCGAGCTGCAATTCGGCGAGGTGACAGCCGCAGAGCCTCGTCCGGATGTGGTCGTACGCCTCAAGGGTGCGCTCACCTCGTTGAAGCTCGCGCTGCATCCGGACCTCTACCTCGGCGAACTCTATATGGACGGCGCTTTGGTCCTCGAGCGCGGTACGCTCTGGGATCTGCTCGAGCTCCTGGGGCGCAACCAGCTGGAGCAAGGGCGCGTGCCGGGGAACCCTGCCATTGGGCCTTTGCAGACGGTTCTGAGGTGGATCAAGCAAGGCAATTCTCGCCGCGCGGCCAGGCGCCACGTCGCGCACCATTACGACCTCTCCCTTGAGCACTATCGGCAGTTTCTCGACACCGACCTGCAGTATTCCTGCGCCTATTTCGCCGACCCGGGCTTTTCCCTGGAACAGGCGCAAGAGGCCAAGAAGCAGCACATCGCAGCCAAGCTTTTGCTGGAGCCGGGCCTGCGGGTGCTCGACATTGGCTGTGGGTGGGGCGGCCTCGCGCTTTCCTTGGCCGAGATGGAGCGGGTCGAGGTCGTTGGCGTGACGCTCTCGCGCGAGCAACTGACCGTCGCGCGGCAACGTGCCAAGCAGGCGCGGCTGGAGGAGCGCGTACGCTTCGCTCTGCAAGATTATCGTGAGATCGAGGGCCGGTTCGATCGGATCGTCTCAGTCGGCATGTTCGAGCATGTCGGCGTCCCAAACTATGCAAGATTCTTCCGGAAGATCCGCGAACTACTGAGCGCCGACGGCATCGCGCTCATCCATTCGATAGGCCGCAGCAATGGCCCCGCCATCACGAGTGCATGGACACGAAAGTACATTTTCCCGGGAGGGCACATTCCCGCTCTCTCGGAGGTCGCGCCGGTCATCGAGCGTGCGGGCCTGGTTCTCACCGATTTTGAGGTCCTGCACCTGCATTATGCTGAAACGCTGCGTCACTGGCGAGAGCGTTTTCTGGCGAGCCACCAGCAGGAAGGCCGGATACACGATCAGCGGTTTTGCCGCATGTGGGAATTCTACCTCGCCTCGAGCGAATTGGCGTTCCGCTACGGCGGTCTGACGGTTTTTCAAGCGCAGCTCGCGCGCCGGTTGGACCGTGTGCCCTTGACTCGGGACTACATCTACGAGCGTGAACGGGAACGGTCTCGGATCGGCACCGTGCGACAACTCACCCCTGTGAAAAGGAAGGCATAGGCATGGCGGTCGATAAGATCGCCATCAGATCTCACCGCCGTCTACGCTGTACGTTCGACTATGGCCGCACTCGGCGCACACGTAGGTGCGAAGCTCCAACGCGCGATCGCGTGGCTCTGGCACCACGAGCTTGACTTCCATCATCCCCGAGCACACGGCGCAAAGCGAGGCCGCCATAGCCGCCAGCCGCTCTTTTGTCACCACGTGATGTCCTTTCGGCGGAAACGTCGTTGCCCTTGATCCGCGCGCACAGCGGCGCTTTCGGCGTCATGTCGCATCCTGACGCGGCATAGCCTTTCGTCCAAATCCGTCGATCTTGCGATTATGCAAGAAGCGCGCGATCTGTCCCTTCAGCCGGGCCGATCGACGCTAAAATCCCCTCTTGTCCACTGCCGGGACTGATTGGCGGGACGGTGCGTCTGACGGGCGAACAGAGGCCGGTCCTCGCATCATCGGACGTTGATGCGAGTGTAGATGATCTGCAGAACCAGCTGGAAAATTTGATCGGCCCATCCATTGTGTACAGAAGAGTGCCCACGACGATGATCACGAAAGCAGCGATTATATAGACCCAGTATTCTGCATGAAAAGCGGGATAGGGTGTTTGCATGTTGTGGAGCTGTTTAGCCTCCTGCCAATTAGAATAAGCGCGAGCAGAATGCGGGTGCTGAATGCACCTGGAGCGGGCGACGCCGGCTGCTGGATAGCCCGCTGGTGTTGGATAGCTTAGGCGCACCGACTTAGCGGTGTCTGAGCAAAATTGCTCACTTATTGATCCGCTTCATTGACCTGTTCCAATTCGCGCATGGAACAACTTGGGCGCGCACCGCGTTGATCTACGACTTATCCGACTCGGAGGGTTCGTGATCCAAGGAGGATCAATATTATGCATCGTCTTCTTTTGACTCTTACTGCGGCGGCGACCGTCCTTGCGACAGGCTCGCTCGTGTCGAGCCGTGTCGAGGCGTCTCCATTGAGCGCATCGATGGGCATCAATCTGCCGGTCGGTGCGCTTGCTCCGATCGAGAACGTCGCGGTTTGCTTTTACGCAGATGGCTGGAATGGTCCAGGCCTCTACCAGTGCGGCTCTCACCGCCGACAAGGTTTCGGCTGGCATGGTCCTCGCGTCGGAGATGGTCGCGTCGGAGACGGTCGCAATGGCCGCGTCGATCGCGACCGCCGGGGCCATCAATCCGATGGGCCAAGCATTCACATTCAAACTGACGGGCGCGGGCGCTACTGAGCCCCACCAGTCCCATGACTCGGCCCCCCCTTGCGGGGGGCTTTTTTTGAGGCGGCCTTACGGGGCCCTGTGCTCTGGCGGACTGTTGCTGACCACCACAGTGCTCCCGATCTCGAGCGCCGCTTGCGACCACGTGCGCGCAAGCTCGAGCAGGGCCCGTTTCTCTTTTTCGGTTTTGGCTTGGCAAGCCCAAAGCAGGGACTCTTGGGCGTAGTGCCGGAACTGATCGGCTTCTGACATGACACCCTCCTGGCTACGGGGCCGTCTTGTGTTTGCTGCTCTCCGTAGGCTGGGCGAGCCTAAGCCCGTTGACGGCGGCGAGTCTGTCCAAAATTGCACACCCGGAGGCGCGACGAAAATTTAGGCGTTGGAGCCGGCCACTGCGAAATTCAAATCCAGGCACGTGAGGCAACCTTCGCTTCTCACGCACGTTGCATCGGCAGTCACCGGGATGAGTGTAGCGTGAGCAGTGTCATCCCGGAGATGGAAGCCCCAGCCCAGCCCCTGTCCCCGGGCTCCCGCCGGGGCTTCTTGTTTTGCGAGACAGCCCTCGTTCTGACGGGGCCTCGGCTGGTGGTCGTTCCTTTTGATATCGATTTCGGGTCGGGCCGGTGATGCCGGGCGGTAACGACGGGTGAATCCCAAATATTCAGACGAAGAGACACTACCCGTTCTTCATTTCGTCGCCGGAACTTGCTATAATTACTTGACGTCACACTGTCTTCGTCCGGGAGAAGGGAGTTGTCGTCAACGGAGGAAGGGGAACCGTTGTGAAGAGGAGACGTAAGGCCGCGTTTGAACCCAAGACATTTCTCGCCAAGGCGGGCGAGGGAAAAACGATATCCAAATACCGGAAGGATCAAACTGTCTTCTCACAAGGAGAGGTTGCAGACGCGGTCTTTTACATCCAGCTAGGCAAGGTCAAGCTCACTGTCGTTTCCGAGCAAGGCAAGGAAGCGGTGATCGCAATCTTGGGGCCCGGTCAGTTTTTTGGCGAAGCATGTCTGAATGGCCATCCGCTGCGCATCGCAACAACGAGAGCCGTCGATGAGTGCGTGATTACTCGCGTCGAGAAGGCGACCATGATCGCGACAATTCACAATGAGCCGGAATTTTCTGAACTGTTCATGTCGTACCTGTTGACTCGGAGCAGTCGAATTGAAGAGGACTTGATCGATCAATTGTTCAATTCGAGCGAAAAGCGCCTCGCTCGGCTTCTCCTTCTTCTTGCAAATTTCGGCAAGGAAGGCAGGCCCGAGCCGATCCTGGGAAAGTTCAGTCAGGAAACGCTGGCGGAGATGATCGGCACAACCCGATCACGCGTGAGCTTTTTCATGAACAAATTTCGCAAATTGGGCTTCATCGAATACAACGGAAAAATCGAGGTCCACAATTCCTTGTTGAACGTGGTTTTGCACGACAAGCCCGAGATTAAGACAAGGGATGATGAGGCAGCTGATGCGGAATAAGTTCTGCACCGCCGATAGGGGCCCGTGACAGGCTCCCTGATCTTTGTCCACCATAGCGGCCCCAATATTTTGAACGCAGCCGGACCAAGACAGTCACAACGGCTTCGCGACGAAAATTAGTGATCACTATTATACAGACACCGCTGGGCCCTCGCGCCTACGTTGCCATGGCCGGTCCCGCTGGAGTGAAATAATGATGAAAATTGCGCAGATCGCGCCGCTCATGGAGAGCGTGCCGCCGCGGCTTTATGGCGGGACCGAGCGAATTGTTTCCTATCTCGCGGATGAACTGGTCCGACTGGGTCACGAGGTGACCTTGTTCGCGAGTGCGGACTCCATCACCGCCGCCGAGCTCGTGGGTTGCGCGTCCATGGCATTGCGCCTCGACTCCAATGTCCGCGACCCGATCCCCTATTACATGCTGATGCTCGACAGGGTACGCGTGCTCGCGAAAGAATTTGACATCTTACATTTCCATATCGACCAGTTTCATTTCCCGCTGTTTCGCCGGATGGCCGATCGGACGGTGACGACCCTTCACGGCCGGCAAGACGGTCCCGATCTCAAGCCGCTCTATCTGGGCTTCAGCGAAATGCCGCTGGTGTCGATCTCCAGCGCCCAGCGGCGGCCGATTGTCAACGCCAACTTCGTCGCGACCGTGCAACACGGCATTCCCGCGAACCTGCACACGCCCATTTACAATCCGCGCGGCGGCTATGTCGCGTTTCTCGGCCGAATCTCGCCCGAAAAGCGGCCCGACCGCGCCATCCGGATAGCGCGGACGCTCGGCATTCCCCTGAAGATCGCCGCCAAGGTCGACAAGGTCGATGAAGCCTATTTCCGCGAAAAGATCGTACCGCTGCTGAGCGACCCGGGGGTCGAGTTCATCGGCGAGATCAATGAGCGCAGCAAGGCCAAATTCCTGGGCGAGGCGCAGGCGCTCTTGTTCCCGATCGACTGGCCGGAGCCGTTCGGCCTGGTGATGATCGAGGCGATGGCGTGCGGCACACCTGTCCTTGCATTCCGCCATGGTTCCGTTTCGGAAATCGTCAACCAGGGCGTCACGGGCGCGATCGTTGATACGGTGGATGAGGCGGTGAGGATCCTCCCGCAGGTGCTTGCGCTCGATCGCCGCGCCGTTCGGCGACGGTTCGAACAACGATTTTCGTCCGCGCGCATGGCCCAAGATTATGTTGCGGTCTACCGATCGCTACTCGAGCAGTCGTCCATATCGGACCGCGAGACGACCGTGCCGCTGCCACGACCTGTATTGGAAAACAAGTTGAACGGACGGGGTCTTCACGGCGATCGAGCGCGCCACGCTGCCGAAACAGTTGGGTCTACTCTGATTTCGCCGCCGTACCTGCGATGATCTGCGAAGCCAGTGAGCGCCGCCGCTGACAGCCCAGGCCAAAGACCTCGCGGCCTTCATCACGGCTATTGCAGAGACCAGTTTCTGGTACAACATCTGCTCGACGGCGACATTGACGCTGTCATGACACGGCGCCTGCCCGTAGCTTCAAGGTCGAGTGGCATCATTCGGAGAATATCAATTAAACCCGCAACCCCAAAAAGCCCGCGACTATAATTATCACGACTACGACGCCGATGATGTAGAAGATGTTCATTGCCATACTCCGGAATTGGTCGTCACTCTTGTGTGGGACGGAACGACAATGTTGGACGCCCCGAAGAGTTCCGTTGTTACTTTACGAACGAACTGACGGCGCCTCTCACTTCGCAGGCGTGCATGCCTTGCGAGCTGGTTTGCTCTCCCGCGCGTGGACGCCTCGTGCCGACTTCCCTCCCGCGGCCTGCTTGAAAGCAGACCTCGGCCGTCGGGGGGAGACGGCCGAGGTCATTCATCGGGCGCCGGGGGTCGGGGGGGACAGGAAGCGTCCGACGTTTGAATATGAGCCCGTGAACCTCTCCGAGTCTGTTCAAAATTGCTCACATGGCATTTCGATCGTTCGCTCGAATAGCTCGTGCAGCACGGAACCAAAGTGGCGGCTATCCCTTGTCGTTACAAGGATGCCGGGGACTAGGACAGCATCGCTGCTCACTTGTCGCTGCATTCGACCTGCACGTCGGTCGCTTGAAGCGGCCGGCCAAACGGCATCGCGCCGCAACGAAAAGGACACCGTGGTGAAGAATAAGAACAGCAAATTCGTGCTAATCACTGTCGCAATTTTAGCCCCACAATTTTCTCCGCTCCTACTTGCACGCGCATCCGCCGCGGATCAGTCCGGAGTTGCATCGGTCTACTCCACCGGAAGCGGGGCCGGGACCGCGAGCGGTCAACGATTGAACCCCGGAGCCCTGACCGCCGCCCATCGGTCGCTGTCGTTCGGCACCAAAGTGCGCGTGACGAACAACAACAACGGACGTTCGGTGGTCGTGACCATCAACGATCGTGGTCCCTTCGTGCGGGGTCGGGTCATAGATGTCACGCCGGCGGCGGCGCGCGCTCTCGGGTTCTCGGGACTGACGCAGGTCACCCTCAACGTCGGCAAATAGCGCGCGATGGCGGGCCGCAAGGCCGCGATCGGGCCGTAAGAGCGCTTTCCGGTCAAGAAAAATCCTCCCCCAACCGAGGGGAGGCGACAATCACGACGTCAGTGACGGCGAACAGCGATCAAGCCGCTTTGCTGAATGCGCTCGTTACGCCGGCCTGCAGGGGTTGGACCGTGTCGGTCGTCACTTTTTGCGCCAGGACCGTGAGGTGCCGGGCCTGTTCGGTGAAGGCTTCAAACTGCTTGCGCGCTTGCGCGGACGACAATTCGAGGAACTCGGACGGCGACTTCACACCAACCAGCTGGCGGGTAAAGTCGAAGGCGGAGTTGGTGTTGGCGCGCGCCATCTCGATCCATTGCAGATTGAAGTCCGCCACGCCCTTGGCGGCCGTCGCATAGGTCCGCTCGAGGACCTTGTTGGCTTCTTCAGCCGCTGCCTGGTCTTTTCAAGCATGTCCTTGGTGTAGGCGGCGCCCTGTTGCGCGAACTCTCGCACCGCTTCGGTTCCTTCCGTCATCGGCCGGTCGAAGTTGGATGAAGCCTATTTCCGCGAAAAGATCGCACCGCTGCTGAACGATCCGGGGGTCGAATTCATCGGCGAGATCAACGAGCGCAGCAAGGCCGAATTCCTGGGCGAGGCGCAGGCGCTCCTGTTCCCGATCGACTGGCCGGAGCCGTTCGGCCTGGTGATGATCGAGGCGATGGCCTGCGGCACGCCTGTCCTTGCATTCCGCCATGGTTCCGTTTCGGAGATCGTCGACCAGGGTGTCACGGGCGCGATCGTTGATACGGTGGATGAGGCGGTGAGGATCCTCCCGCAGGTGCTTGCGCTCGATCGCCGCGCCGTTCGGCGACGGTTCGAACAACGATTTTCGTCCGCGCGCATGGCCGAGGATTATATTGCGGTCTACCGTTCGTTGCTCGAACGGCCGTCCCTGTCGGACCGCGAGACGACCCTGCCGCTGCTACACCGGTATTGGAAAAGAGGCTGAACGGACAGCGTCTTCACGGGGATCGAGTGCGCCCCTCTACCGAGGTGGACGGTCTGCTCTGATTTCGCGCTGCGCCATGCGATTCCGATTGCGAAGTCGGTGAGTGCCGCCGATGAGATCCCAGGCAAAAGACTGCGGCGGCCGTCATCGCATTCGACCTGCACGTCGGCCGCTCGAAGCGTCCGGCCGACGGACCACGGTGCAGGACCTAAACCCCTCTGGAGATGGAAAAGCGGCCGACCTTTACGGCCGGCCAGTGTTTTATTCATTGTCCGTTGACGGGAACAGCCAGAAGCCCTGCGAGGAGCGATCAAACACGCGCTGCTCCTCCCACGTCCGCGGCATCATTACTGGGCTACGCCAGATAACCCTGGGCTGCGCCGCGTATGAGCCGTTTGGCTCAACGCCATTCGCGATTTCGCTCTCCAAGCGGTCGCCTCGAACTCTGGCATCTTGCGCTATCACGGCCGAAGCAAAAATGAAGATCGCGGCGGCCGCCAGGGTAACTGGTAGGAGTTTTGTCATTTCTTTCCTCCGTCCTTATCAAGCCAGGGAAAGAAGTTTTCCAGGCAGCACGTAGCGATCAGTTACCTTCACTTCCGTGGTCGCGGCGCAGTTGGAGCCGAACATTCGAGTCTGGGTCCTGCCCGATGTTCTTGCCACCGACGATCACGTCGTTGGGTGACTCGGCAAGGGCCGATTGGGTGATAACTGGGACAGCAATGAAGGTAATGGCGAGAGCCACCGCAGTGATGAGGGTCTTCATATGATTTCTCCTAATGCATCAGCAGAGAAGGCCGATAGGCCGGTGCTTGCATTCCGGGTGTTGGCGCTCGCAAGCTGGTTCCCTGTGTGACGTAGCTCACACACTACGAAAACAAAATTTTTGTGCCGAGCTAACTATGTGCAAACAATAGTTGCGCTTATGCCGCGGCTGCCACACGCCCTTAGCGCTGTGATCCAACTCCAGTTGCGGCGCTCATCGACAAATGCGTTTCTTCCAAGCGTCGAAGGCGGCATGCCACCGATCTAAACCCTCGCGCGACTTCTCGTTCAGCTTCTGCTCTTTGTCGCGTTCCTCCGTCAGTTCCATGATGCGTGCGTCGCGCTGCTTCAGCTCGGTCTCAAGCTCGCCGATACGGTTATTCTGGTTCTTGGTCATACGACTTTGCTCCGTGTCCCCCTATACACACGTGGGCCGTTTCGGCACGGCACGCAAGGTCCTTTTCACGGGCATCGCCAGCGGTGTGACGGAAACGGTACTTTGCAAATTTGCGTGTATCCTGCCGGCGCGATATCGGGCCGACGAACGCGGTGCCCCGCCTCACGAATGATCGGCGTCCAGTACGTAATGCAGGTTATCATGGCGCCCCCAAACAACCCCGGTCGAGTATAGCTCAAAGGCCGCATTCGCAAGGTGCACACGGCTGGTCGGGTGACCGACATAGGCGAATTGCAAGGGCGCAATGACCGGCGCGTTCATGCGCGCATCGCGCGAGTGGCGGATCGCCAAGGCATGACGAGGAATTGAGATCCCAAGCACGATAGGGCGCGCCGGAACAACAGCTTTTTATGCAAGTTGGTATTAGGCACCGAAAGGAGGAACACTGGAGACCCGAATTTGCCGCGCTATTACTTTTCAATCCGGTGGGGGAACACGACGCGGCACGATCCTGGCGGCACTTCCCTGCCGACCAATGCGGCCGCGCTCGAGTTTGCGCTTCGAAGCGTTCGCAAACTGAAAGAGGGCGGCAAATACGACGAGCCAGGCCTAAGCTTGATCGTAACAAATGAAATGGGCGAACAGATTTTCGTTATCCCGTTCTAGTCGAATGCCGTTGTTGGGAGTAACGCCGCAAGCAATCTCGGGCCGCTCAAATGAAAGGCGAGCGGCAAATCTGTGGCCATCGAGACGGATGTCGAAAGCCTTCGCGCGTCGTGGTCGTAAACGCTCAAGATTCATTGCTCGCTTTGAGGCGAGGTGCATGAAATGTTGGCGAGCGAGACCTTTGTCGATAGCGCCCTGCATGACGCCACCGATCGGTTGTGTCGTGAGCTCTAAGAGCGCTGAGTGGTTCAGAGGGATGGGTCATTGGATACCGCTAGTCCGTAGGGCATCAATCGCTGAAAATCTTTCAGCACCGCCGCTTCGCTCGCCGGTACTGAGACCACTAGCGACTGTCCATCCGACTGCCGTAACTCGAGCCAATAGCTGCCATCCGATTTCGGGCCGTAGATTTCAATCTTGTTCTGCGGCGTCGTCATTTCGGCAGCACCCATGTCCTAATCTGGTTCCGCAGAAATCCTAATCTCAAGTGAGCAATTCGATACAGACGCAGCGAGCAATTAGTCTCAACCTCATGACGTAAGTACGCGTATGCATTCCGACCGCTGGGGCCCTCAGCCACCATGCTGACCTACCGCTTTGTATTGCGTAACGATGGCGGTCGCCGGGTTGAGGGCCTCGGTTCTATGGGGCTGACCGGCGACGACGAGGCGCTCGCCTTTGGTCAGCAGGTGATCCGAGATTTAATGCTCGGAGACCAGAGGTTCGCCGGCTGGATGATGGACATCACCGCGGGCGAGCGTTCCGTGGGCAGCATTCCCCTGGAAACTATTCAGACCACGAGCCGGAAGCGATGACACCAAGGTATGGGTCGAAACCGATGTCGATCAGGACCAGGGCTTGGCTCGAGGCCGAATGCCTGAAGCTGGCTCGACAGATTTCTGGCGGCAGCCAAATTGAATGCGTCATGATCCGACGACTGCACACCAAGGGTCTGGCACAAAATTGGAAGATCGCCGATATTATTCCACAGCCTTGGTCGGCTTTGAGCGACGAAATTCGCGCCACGCTCGCGCACTTGCCTGACACATATGCCCTTGGGGACGATGTCCTTGGAGACCACTGACGCAGGTCACCCTCAACGTCGGCAAATAGCGCGCGATGGCGAGCCGCAAGGCCGCGATCGCGCCGTAAGAGCGCTTTCCGGTCAAGAAAATCCTCCCCCAACCGAGGGGAGGCGACAATTCCAACGTCAGCGACGGCGAACAGCGATCAAGCCGCTTTGCTGAATGCGCTCGTTACGCCGGCCTGCAGGGGTTGAACCGTGTCGGTCGTCACTTTTTGCGCCAGGACCGTGAGGTGCCGGGCCTGTTCGGTGAAGGCTTCAAACTGCTTGCGCGCTTGCGCGGACGACAATTCGAGGAACTCGGACGGCGACTTCACACCAACCAGCTGGCGGGTAAAGTCGAAGGCGGAGTTGGTGTTGGCACGCGCCATCTCGATCCATTGCAGATTGAAGTCCGCCACACCCTTGGCGGCCGTCGCATAGGTCCGCTCGAGGACCTTGTTGGCTTCTTCAGCCGCTGCCTTGGTCTTTTCAAGCATGTCCTTGGTGTAGGCGGCGCCCTGTTGCGTGAACTCTCGGACCGCTTCGGTTCCTTCCGTCATCGGCCGGTCGAAGTTGGATGAACCCTCGCTACTGAAGGGCTTTGCCGCCTTGGCTTTGGCGCCGGCAGTGTTTTCGGTCATGACACTTAATCTCCTGAAAGCGGAACCTGAGGTCCGCGATGTTGCTGATGGTCGTAGTTGGCGACGTGCATGTTGCACCGCAATAGGCAAGATGAGCCGCGCGAAAAGAAACATCGCTCGACTGCTTTCTTTGCTCAATTCTGCACAGACGGCACGCGGAGCCGTGGCTACCTTGCAACCCTGGGCGTCTTCAATGTCCCATCCCCCCGAGGACCCCGGTACCATCGGCTTCACAGCCGGAGTTTTTTCCAGAGGAGAGTATGATGCCACGCGAACTGATCGAGCCGAACAAAGGCGACAAACGGTACGTCCGTCGAGGCAAGGGCGGGCAATTCAAGGCGAGCGACGATGTCAGCCGCTCCTTGGCGGCCGACCGACGCACAAAGGCGACCACGGTTGTCAAGAAAGGTGAGGGTGATCGCGGCGACCAAAAACGCAAAGGCAGTCAGGCGCAAAAATAGCCGACTCACTGGGCGGCGACTGGTGAACCCGGGCTTCCCGAATGGGGCCGGGTTTCACCCCCTCGCTTCTATCCCAACCTCATTTATTGGAACGAACTCCATTGCGGCGGTCATTTCGCTGCGATTGAGCAGCCGGCACTATTTGCACAAGAGCTGCCGCATTAGGGCGTCATAAATCGGATCGTTCGGGCAATCGGTGCCCGATGTTTTCTTAGCCCTTACGATTCTTTGGTAGTTCGATTTTTAGCAGGCCGCAGCAGTACGCCGTCCTAATGGATGGTCGTCGGTGCCGCATCTTCCATGAGTTGCACCAGCCTCTTGCGCGCATAGAACATGCGCGTCTTCACTGTGGCGTCGGAGATGCCGACGATCTCTGCAACCTCCTTGACAGATTTGTCGTGGTAGTAAACGAGGTCGATGATCTCGGCGTGCGCCGGTGACAACTTGATCAGGCACCGACGAAGCATTTTTGCGTCATTCGAATGTTGCAAAGCGAACTCGGGATCGTCCGCCGGGTCGGGGATGGCGGCAGCCATCTCGTCATCCAATTCAACATCAAGCCTTCGTCGCGTCGCGGAAAGAGCCTTGAACCGAGTGATCGCGAGAAGCCAGGTCGAAACCGCCGCGCGCGCCTCGAACTTGCCAGCTTGACGCCAAACGTCCAGAAACACGTCGCTCAACACATCTTCTGCCAAGGTCTCGTCTCTCACCATACGCAAGGCGAATCGGTAGACGCGAAGTCGATGCCGCGCAAACAGGGTCCGCATGGCCAGGTGATCACGGCGGGCAATCCGCTCGATAAGCCTCTCGTCAGTTGATGATTCCGCTGACGGCGCAGGCTGAAAAGCGGCGACCGTCGTCTGGGCAAAGGCGAATGTCATTTGATTCCCCTAAATCACGTCCTGCATGGTTAATTGATTGATCAGGAAAGAGTTCCTTACCCATGAAAAGATTGCCGTCTGCCCCGCAAAAGCAGCGCGATGCGCCAGCGTGCGGTCTGGCAATCAACACGTCACGCCTTCATCATCAGCGATGTGAGCGGCACATCCAGCATGTAAACGAACCCGGTTGGCTGATAGGCGAGGTCAACCAGGCCATGCAACTGCTGCCCAAGCGACCCGATCATGCGGGTGCCGAAGCTTCGCCGGGTTGGCGCCCCGACCGCCGGCCCGTCTCTTTCGGTCCATGTTAGTCGCAGCCGCCGAGTTTCTTGGTCGATCGTCCACGCGATTTCGATGCGGCCGGCGGGCAACGACAACGCGCCGAATTTCGTCGCGTTCGTGCATAGTTCGTTGAACGTCATCGCCAGCGCGATCACGGGGCCGGAGGTGATCCCGATATCGGGGCCATCGATCGAAAATCGTCCCGCGCCCCGGCTGTCATACGGCTCGACCGCGCCCCGAATGGTGTCCAGAAGACTGGCATTGGCCCAGCTGACTTGCATCAGCAGATCGTGCGCACGCCCAAGCGCGACCAAGCGGCCTTCGATGGCCTGCTGCCCGTGCTCGATGCTGGTCATCGTTCGCAGGCTCTGGGACGCAATGGCGCTCACGGTCGCGAGCGTATTCTTGATGCGATGATGTAATTCTTCGAGAATGAGCTTTTGCAGCTTGTCAGCGGCTGCACGCTCCTTGGCGTCGATACCTGCCTGCTCGATCAGTGCCTTGGCGTCGATGCCGGCCTGTTCCAGCAATAGCCGAAGGCTGTCATTTTCGGCCGTCAGGACCTCCTGCGCGGCGGAGCGAGATGTGCCAGTCGGCTTCGTTCTGGTGAGCGCCTCAGCCGCGAGCGGTATAACTTCCTCTGGAACGATCTTCAGCGCGCCGGTACCCACCATATCCTGCAGTTCGGCGATCATCTGCTTCACCTCCAGCGGCTTGCCGAAGAAGCGGCTGTCCGCTGGCTTGTCCGTATCGGCCAATTTGGTCTGGCCGGACACCAGAATGATCTTGATGGAAGGCCAGCGGTTGTGCACGGCGTGGGCGAGCTTCAATCCGTCCATGCTGCCGGGCATCTGGATGTCGGAAAACAGCAGCGAGATGTCGGAGCGCGACTCGAGAATGGAAAGCGCTTCGTCGGCGTTGACGGCTTGAACAGCCGTGAAGCCGGCATCCTCGACAATGTCAACGGCCCGCATGCGCAATACCATCTCGTCTTCCACGACAAGAACGTTTGTTGAAGACCCTGCTGGACCTGATGACATGGATCCCTGACACTTTCAGTGGACGAGCCAACGGATCAGCCCGCGCCAATTGCTCAGTGGCGTCAGACTCTTCGAGATCATTCACTTGCGCCGTGGGGCAGGTAGGCGAGCCGCCGAATCTTGGTACGGGTCTCCTCGGCGAGACGACCTTGATACGCCTTCACGTGCGCCTCGGAGCAGAACCGCATCAGCCAGTAACGATGAGCGACAAGTCCAACGGCGCTTCGGCAGTAGTCGCATTTATACGCAGGCATTGTCATTGCTCAGGCCCAAGTTGAATTGTGTGTAGTGGCTCGCCACGTCTAGCAACGCAGCGAATCGTCATGGACTAGGACTCAATTCTGAGGGCGAGTCTGTATAAGATTGATCACTACTTCATAAGATTGATCACTGCGTCTCGTCGCGCCGTCCGCCGTTCTTGAACCAGCAGCGGATGAAAACGGCGCGCCCCCGCGTTCAACCGGACAATTTCTGCAATGTGAGCAATCTTGAACAGATCGTTGTTTCTCCGAATGATAGTCTGGTTGATGCATTGACGGCTGCCCGTCAAAGGGCGGCATTGCCAAGCGACCGCTCATCAGGGGTGGTCCAGGAGGCTGCATGGATACCACGACACTTCTGATCATAGTCATCGTGCTGCTTATCGTCGGCGGCGGCTGGTACGGCCGCAGACGCTGGTTCTAGGCAGCTGCTCGAGCAGCACGTTGCCGCGGAGGCCGCACCGGGCCTCACCCTCGAGAAAGTGGCCGAATGCGGCCAGCGGCCGAACGCGGTCGCAGATGATCTTGGTGATCGCCAGCATGGCACGGAGAGGATCGCGCCCGGAATTACCCCACATCCAGAACCGCGAGATGATGACGAGGACGGGATTGAGGGTAAATCGTCTGGCCAGAAGCATCGACGACGAGGTCGTGCTACGAGGCCAAGGAACGCGGCGAGACCCGATTAGTGGGCCGTGCTTGAATGTGGACCCGCTTGGGGGCTTCAGGCATTATGACATCGGCGGCTTCGGGGTCGGGTAACCCAAACCACGGCTATCGAGAGACCGCCGGCCCCAGATCCCCAGAGGGCCCCCTGGGGCCACTACTCCCGCGACGGAGCTCCTGGTTCAGGAGAGATGGCGATGCGCAACGCGCTGGCCGTGGCCGCCTTCTGGTCGGTATTCGTAGTGGACGCAAACGCGTTGGAGCAAGGCGGGATCATTGTCTCAGTCGATGGCGCGACCCAAACCTTCACCCTTCACTGGGGTACTATAAACATGAGGTACAAGGTTACAGAGAGGACTGTTTTCTGGGTTGGCCTGAGGAAGGGCGCGTGGTCCGATCTAAGAATCGGCGCAACGGTGCATGTCGGGTATCACCCCGCCGGCAGAGACCGCGTCGCTTATAGGGTCGAGATCATCATCCCCTAACAACATTACACGGCTTGCACTTTCTTATTTGGACGCTTTCAGCGAGGACGTGGGATGCGCCGTGCCTGTTTCACTCTCGGCGACATCGAGGGTCCTGTCCGGTCGCAAAGAAAGAACCCCGGCCAGGTGAAAGCCGGGGTTCTCCGCTGGGCGGTCAGATTGGGGCGCGCGTCGGGGCCGCCCAGCTAATGTCGCACCACATGAGCAATTTCGTTCACACGAGCGACGATGAATGCCTGTCGCGCGTGGCATTGCTTGCATTCGAACGTGCGGCGTTCCATGCCCTGTACGTTCATAGGTTCGATCAGTCTGATCGAAGTCTCCCCGCCGCATGCGGGGCATAGTGCCACTACGCCCATGGGGGCCGATCGAGGGGCGTGCACGTTGTGTCCTTTCGCCTTGGAGGGCTCTGCGCTCCTTGGAAAGTACAAGTGCGGCTCGGACGTCTTATGATGGCGTCTCGATCGTGCTCCAGCGTGGAGGCGTTGACCGATCGAGTCTGTGCAATATGGAACACTTCCCCAACTTTAAAACTCGGCCGTTGAGCCGGAATTCTAGTACCGCTCGAGCCTGAGTTTTTTTCGAAACACCGCACGTCTTGCACGCGAGCGGGAGGTACTCGAATAACCGCGTTTTCCGGGACCACAGATTCGGCAACATCGCGGGCAAGACCGGCGGCTTGGTCAGCGCGATCGGCGGGGGCTGTGACCTTGATCAGGTGGTGGAGGCTCTTCACTCGGAGTGATCGGCTTCTTCTTGACCGCGGGCTCCAAATTGGCCGCCTCTTTGGCCAATCGAAGCGCTCTCAACCGCGAGGTCTTTTCGCGGACAGATTGAGCCTCGGCCTCTTGCTCCGTCCTGGCCTTCCCGCCTTCCTGAGCCTTCTGCACCTTCTTGAATGCGGCTTCGGCTCGACCGCGATCGCTCGAATGATAGGTCAATGTTCGCTCCATTTCCGCGAGCGAAATTGCTCACATTAAGCCACCTGCCGCATGCGAGGTGCTCGTCATGAAGACGCCCAGGCTCGTGCAGACTAGACAGGGTCGCGCGTGGTGTCTGAGCAGAATTGAACAGTCTCGCCACCAGGCATGAGGTTCCATCCAAGACCCCGCAAAGCCCCCGAACGAGAAGCGGGCTATGGTGCAAGTCGGCTCTAAATTGGTCTCGAAGCTCACGTAGCGAGCGGACGACTTAGCGACGATCTGTTCAACATTGCTCATGGAAAATCGGCAATCTTCTTGATGTGAGCAATTGTGAACAGAATTCACCTCGGCCTCGGCGTAGCGTCACTGGCGCAGGAGGGGTCGTCTCCTCCCCCTGACACGCGAATGTTCACTTGCGTCAGGCCTCCTTGAATTTGCGTTCGTTCCCTGAGCGCGGTGGGGATTTGTTCAGCTGTCTGACGAATTTGGAGGATACGAAGATGCACATGTCCGGTGAAAGTCTTCTGATCATCTTGTTGGTCGGCCTGATTGCCGGATGGCTGGCCGGTCAAATCGTGCAAGGCACCGGGTTCGGGATCGTCGGCGATATCATCATTGGAGTCATAGGCGCCTTCATCGGTAGTTGGCTGCTTCCTCAACTCGGCATCCGTCTCGGCTCCGGCATTATTGCGGCGATCATCAACGCAACCATCGGCGCGCTGATCCTTTTGTTGATCATCGGGCTCGTTCGTGGCGGCGGCGGATGGCGCGGGAGTTGGGGGTGGCGGAGACGTTGATAGCCGATCGCTCGTAGCGCCGAACGAGTTTGGGCGCCTTTTGGGGAGGAGGGAAATCATCATGTCTATGCAGCATCGTTTGCCGGAGCAGGTCGTCCCTGCTGACGCTTGGACGCTATTTTGTGCGGAGTGCTCGCAGAAAATGAGAATCACGACGGCGGCACCAGCCCAACGTGGGAGGGAAACATGGACCTACGAATGTGCCTGCGGTCACGGCGAAAGAATCGACGTGGCCCTTCATTTGCGAAAGCCACGTGGGTCCCGGCTTCCAAAGCTTCCAGCACGTTGACGATACCGCTCGTTTCCCAAAGGCGCCTGATCGAAGCCTCGAAGTACGTCTTGTGACCGTCACTGCTGGTTGGACGCGGCTCGCGAGCCGTGACCGGTGGTCAATTTTATACAAGTAACCTTCCATTTAATTCTACAAATCTTCTATTTGATGTGGAACATAGGACGAACAATATTGTTGTTATAGACCATCCCATCAGAATTATTGGAGATTATTGTGAAAAATACCAGAAGGAATACTTTGCTGATCACCGCTGCCGTCGCCGCGCTGGTGGCGGGAGCAGGTTTGGCATCCGGGCAAGGCGTGAACGACCGTCGCGAAGCGCCGGCCGCACCTGCGCAGGCGCCCGACAAGGCGCAGCCGGCCCCGAGCGCGCAGGCGCCCGACAAGGCGAAGCCGGCCCCGAGCGCGCAGGCGCCCGACAAGGCGCAGCCGGCCCCGAGCGCGCAGGCGCCCGACAAGGCGAAGCCGGCCCCGAGCGCGCAGGCGCCCGACAAGGCGAAGCCGGCCCCGAGCGCGCAGGCGCCCGACAAGGCGAAGCCGGCCCCGAGCGCGCAGGCGCCCGACAAGGTGAAGCCGGCCCCGAGCGCGCAGGCGCCCGACAAGGCGCAGCCGGCCCAGACCACGGGACAGGGAGGCGCTGCGCAACCTTCGCAGTCGCCGGCCCAGGGCGCTGCTCCGGGCGCGGCAGGAGCGGAGACCAAGGCCGCCGCGCCCGCCGCGCTGTCGACCGAACAGCATGTCAAAATCCGGCAGACGCTGCGGGGTGAAAAGACCGAGCGCCTGACCAACGTGCAGTTCTCGATCACGGTCGGTGAGGCTGTTCCGAGAACAGTTCATCGTTATAGATTTCCTGTTTCGATCATGGAGTATGCCCCGCAATATCGCGACTATGAATATATCCTGGTCGGCGATCAGATTCTTGTCGTGGATCCCCGCACGTCGAGAATCGTAGCAGTGATCCCTGCCTAAGTCGGAATCGGACATCTTCCCGCTTCCCACCGAGCAACGAGGGCGGCTCGCGCCGCCCTCGTTGTTTGATGATTCTGCACTAGTGTCCCGATTCCGAAGCTCGCACGCATTTGCAGCACACTCCCATGCGACCCTTTTGAACCCGAAGTTCGCAACCGCTCTCGCAGCACGATGTGTGCGAACTTCGGGTTCAAAAGGGGCACTAGGAATCTTCAAACGCAAAGCCCGGCGACGTTGCCGCCACCGGGCTCCCAGGTCCGCCCAAAAACCGATTTCAGGTCGCACGCCGATCGGTCTGGATATGCGAAAGGCCGCCGGGATCAAAGCCGACGGCCTGTCCAGATGAACTGCCGGATACACCGGTTCTGCCCATCGCAGGATCAACGAGATACGGTGAGTTTGTTCCCGGATAGCACGAAGCCGCCTAGAGTCGTGGGGACGCCATTATGCGTCGCCGCACAGCCCCACCCTGGAAACCATCCTCGCGGGAAGCTGTGTAATCCGCGTCACACAAGACCGAGAACGTCAGGCGCACACTCTTCCCATCACCAACAGAGGCACCCGCAGGAGAATATGATGAACTGTCGTTATATCATCACCTGGAGCGGATTCAGGAGGCCAATGTCGGCGCCGGCGAGTGGCTGACCATTGAGAGATCGAGCGGAACTCGAGGAGCAGCTCCAGGCCATCGAGTCGGCCATATCGAGGATCCGAGACGAGATGGGGAGACGAGAAAGGGCCGTCCGTGCCGCTCCATGCCACTAGACCACCAATTCCATGAGCCTTGGTAGTCAACTCGATGCACATCCAGCCGATTCGACACATTCTTTAACCCGCTTTAACCCGTTAACGTTTCGACCTCATCTTTTTGCGCGATTGCTGGCTGGGGATGCGGGGGCCTTTGGCGTGCACGCCCTTGATGGCGCCGCCTTCGTTGTCCCACCGTTGGGTGGACCTTTCGCTTGGGTTGTGGGTGCCTTTTGGGTGCTTGTCGGCCATTTTCTCATCTCCCGTCATCGTATTCGCATCCAAAAACGATGTGGCGATGAACGAAAAATCGCAAATCGCTTGCACACGCCCCAGCCCCACGCCAACGTCGGAGGTCTGCGCCGATCACTGCATCGGAGCCGAGGAAGGTGAGCGCATAGCAATTCCCGAACCATCTATCGTTCGGCATAACCGACTTGCTGAAAAGAGAATATATCGCGATTGTCGAATCGGTGAGTTCGTTGGCAGTGATGACATGACACTATCGTCTCGCCCGATTGCGAGTATCTCTGCTTCCCTCCACTCGTATCAGTCGAGATCGAAATCCGCCGCCTAGTTTCACGGCACATGGCGCCGAAATAAAATTCGCCAGTGATCGTAGTTCGAAGTTGCTGCACATACGTGGTGTCGGTCACGGCCCCTGTCTCCACTAGTCTAGACCAACAGCGCACTAAAGCGGCTGGTCCAACTAAACTCACAAGTCTTGCGCCAGGCGATATTGTCCTCGCTGAACGAATTATCCTTCTCGTAGGCCATGGCTCTAAGCAGCGCGATCGCAAGCTTCTCAGGGATGAGGGCCAGTGAACAAGAGCATCGAAACAAAGACAAACGTCGCCAGCGTCAGAGAAAAGTAAACTGTCTTCGTGACGACATCAGCAAGAACAAGGTTTTTGGTCACGGCCGCCTCCTAAAATCCTCTTGGTAGTGATGCAACATAGAACATATGGGACTGGCGCATCGAATTTACGAGGGCAGAATCAATAATGGAAAACTTCTCCAACAATAAGACTCGGCCGTCGACCGGGTTTCTAATGCCGCTCGACCCTGAGTTTTTTCGTAAGACCGCACGTCTTGCACGCGAGCGAGAGGTGCTCGAATGCCCCTCCGAACAGAATTGGCGTAATGCGGATAATGACCATTTCTGTTCCGCACTTGGGGCATGTCGACGAGGTTTCTTCGGGTGGCATTTCTTCGCCAGCCACGTGATTTCCTTTCACGCGAGATTGCTCGGAGCGAGCCTGATCGGTGAAGGAAGCCCGATCAGGAAAGGGGCGTCGCACCGAATAGGGGAGGCAGGCCTCTGTTCGCTGCGCCCGTCTCGAGGTCCGAGCAAAGCAGCCGCGCGTTACACACTGGAGCGTTGCTTTGAATTGGCTTCAAGCCGAGCGCAATTCGTGCGCATCTCGCGGAAAGAGATGAGGCGCTGCCGGCCTTCGTCCCACAGCACCAGTCGTACACACTTGATGCTCTGAAGCAGAGTAAGCCGGCCCATGCCGTCGAGCCTCGGATAGTCGCGCAGCACGAGTGGCAGTCGGTAGTAGGGAATGCGGCTGCACAAATGATGGACGTGGTGAACGCCGATGTTAGCGGTGAACCAGCGCAAGATGCCCGGGAGGGCATAGTGAGAGCTGCCGTGAAGCGCCACCTCTTGCAGGTTCCAAGCTCGGTCGTGAGCCCATACGGTATTCTCGAATTGGTGCTGGACGTAGAACAGCCAGACACCGGCCGAGGCCGCGAGCACCATGACCGGTAGATGTACGAGCAGGAATGAACCGATGCCGACGAACCATATGATCGTGGCGGCAAGCGCCGCGATGGCGACATTGGTCGCCATGGTGCTGAACCAGGGTTGCCAGCCGCTCCGCATCAGGTCGACCGGAAGCCGGTGCTCCAGGATGAACAAATAGGCCGGGCCTACGCCGAACATGACGAAGGGGTGCCGGTAGAGGCGGTAACGCATTCGCCCCCATCGCGACCGCGCCAGGTACTCATCCACAGTCAGCGTATCGACGTCGCCGATCCCGCGACGCTCGAGGTTGCCTGATGTCGCGTGGTGAATGGCGTGTTTGCGTCGCCAGAAATCGTACGGCGTGAGCGTCAACACCCCGATCACGCGTCCGACCCAGTCGTTGGTGGAACGGCGATGGAAGAAGGCTCCATGGCCGCAATCGTGCTGGATCATGAAGAGCCGCACGAGAAAGCCGGCGGCCGGCACCGCGAGCAGCAGGCAGAACCAGTAGTCGAGATCGATCGCTACCCACATCAGAGACCAGAGCAGAATCAGTGGCCCGGCCGTGATGATGAGCTCGACGATGCTGCGGGCAGGGCTCGGCGCGCGATAGCGGGCGAGGATCTGAGCCCAGCCGCGGGCGTCGGACGCAGCCGGGATCACGGGAGGTACTATTGCGTTGTTCAAGGTGACCTCTCTGTCGTCATGGCCGATCGACGAAACAAACGAGACGCCCCCTGGTCGTTACCAAGGAGCGCTCTGCCAACTCCGTCCACATCGACGGCTATTACAAAGCCGTGAGCAGGTTGGCGCAGGCTTGAGCGACACTGCGGTCGGGCGCGGCCATTCCAGGGAACGTCGCCCAACCGCCCTTCTCGATGAAGGTGTCTTGCGCCCAGGAGTTTGCCTTTTTCAGCTCAGCCAAGTGTACCGAAGCATTGGCGGCCTGCCGGAATTTGTCGGCGCATATCGGGGCCAGAACTGCCACGAGGGCGGTGGCCGTGCTTTTCGCCGCGTTTTCCTTCGCAGTGCTTCCCAAGGTCCATCCTCCCCAAGTGAAGCCGATGACCATTGTTGCGACAATGCCGACAAGTGCACCCTGCACGAGGCGCGTGAGCGACTCGCCTTGTAGGATTGAAGGTAGTTGCATGAGAGGTTCCTTTCGCTCGACATGTTTCGGAGCGAGAGCAACGGACACCCGGATGGGTTCCGGTCAAATAGGTGAATTGAAGGCCCGGCCGCTTTGAGCTGGCGCCTCGATCGAACTCGAGCATGCGCTCGTTTGCGAACAGAATCTGTGCAAAATTGACCACTTTCTGATCAGCTCACGGTCGCCGCATCCGGTGTCGGCGCATCCCTACCGGGCGCGAGTATGACGGCTATCGTTGAGCAGACTAGGCGCGCGGACCGGGCGACGTCTGAGCAAAATTGCTCAGCTCATTGAGACCCTCGGCGCATATACTGTCACCACCGCAGCTCGCTATTTGGCTGCGTCGCCCCATATGGATCTCATCGTCGATCTTCAGATCTATCGTTTCGTGTTACACAATGATGCAAAACACCGAAATACAGGGATTGCAGAGCAGAGCGGAAGCGCGTCTCGCATCGCTGATGGAGGAAAAGTTGGTGACCCGAATTTCCGTTCTGTCCACTTTGCACGGACAGGCCAAAATAACCGAAAGGCTCATGATCGGCATGTCGATTGAAACGCACAAAACGGCTCCGGACTTCGATCAAAAAAAGTGCAACCAAGCGAAGAGCAGGATCATGCAGGCGTTAGGTGATATTGATTGTGACGTGTTCATCGAAATGGATCGCTAAGATCACTCTCAGGTGCTGACCCCTGCGTTGTGTAGAGGCCCTTAGATATGGCCGCGGAGCGCCGGAAGCCATTCCGGTGTGCGCGCCGCCGGTGGCTACCTCGGCCGACCGGTGCGACTGCCGGCTCAGGCGGGATATATTTCAACTCCTGATCTCGCTAATTGGCCCGAGCGCCCCCATGTGAGTTTGTCGTTGACCAACAGCCGAATCCCACCGGGCAGGCAGGCAGGACACCGAGTGTGCTCCCGCCTGCCACAGAAAGGCCGTGTCAAATGTTCACTGCGCAGCAATACCGAGCGAAAGCAGCCGAGTTCACGGGATTCCTCACCGATATTCCGCGTTCGCCCAGCGAAATGAGTGAATTCCGCGATCTGGCGCAGACCTACACGACACTGGCCGAAAACGAAGAGTGGATGGCGATCCATATCGACCAGACGATTCGACGGAGAAAGATCGGCGACGACCGTACCGACCTCGTTGACGAAGAAGAGAAGATCTTGAGGTGCCTGGGCGCGGCTGTGCTCATGCGTTGGAATACTATTCCTACGAAGCTGCAACGGGAACTCTTCGATTGCGCCAGCACCCTCGGCGATCTGCAGGAGACCACCCCGCTGAAAGGGCAGATAGCGCGCTTCCTGCACGATCATAAGGATGACCAGCAGAATTCGAACTAGGCTGGTCTGAGGAAGGACAGGAGGTCCGGCCGACACGAGAAGGCATTTGTTGATGGCGCCTGTCGCTTGTCCAAAATGCTCGGTTGTCGCGTACGAAACAACGTCCGATCAATGGCGATTCGACTCACCAACCGGATGCGTCGATTTGCGAGGCACCGAATGGAAAGCGAAGGGCGAGCTTCAATGGTGCCCTACCTTGGCGGCAGCCATGCCGGACGAGGTCTTTTGGCCCGGGCAATCCCATCGTGATCACGTGATGCAAATCGTCAAGCGAGCCAAGACAACAGCATCCTGTAAGAACGAACCTGAAACTTAGCGAACGCGAGCGTCACCGATCAAATTTTCGCCTCGTCAATCGGACACTTGCCGTCGCGTTCAGCAAAAGTGACGTTCAGCGCCGTCTGACCGTGCTTCGAGTCCCGGTCCAAACAGTATTCGATCTGCGTCAGCGAAATTTGTGCGATGCACAATCGACGTGGGTTGGGCTCGTACGGGCCGGCCCACCAATCAGGATGTCGGTGCCGCCCGCTGGCGTGTAATTCCGATGCTACTCTTGCGCTCGGCGGGTTTCGCTGGACGCAAGTTCAAGTTCGAAAGACGTTGCAGCTCCGCGGGTGTCAGCTCCCAATCGACGCTCATGGCAGCGAGTTCAATGAACGTCCGATGCAGGGCATTTCGTGCGACCAGGATCATTTCGGTGTCATCGAACTCATGGGCGCTCAGCAGGACCGGAACCTGAAAGCTGAGCGGCGCCCGTTCAACCTGAAACGTGACACACACGTGCTCCTCCAGCTCGCTTCGCGCTGCCGTCTCGATGCGTGCCACAGTAATTCTATATTCCGCCACAGCAGTCATTCTCAGTTCGCCGTTCTCCAGAGGAACCTCGGCTCCTGTTTCCGGAGAACGCTGTCCAATGGGTTCGTGATCGTCAGAAAATCATAGCATGGATAGCGTCCGATGATTGCAATCCTTTGATCCCCGGACATCTCGACCGGTTGCCACGACGACAAGAAACGCTCAGCGTTTATTCGCAATTTGCCATTGTTCTTTGCGTCCGACACCCCATGTGATTAGAAACGGACAAGCATGGCTTGCCCGAGAGCTGCCCTAAAACGGGGACGTACCGAGGTCTCCGTTCCTCCCAATTGGCAGCACTGATGCCGTCGGCAGGCATAATGACACTTTGAAGTTGCGCCAACATTCGCTTCCGCGGGTGTCGACGGCGCGTGCCCTCGCGCGTGCCGCAAATCTTTCGATTAGCCAGATCGGAGGCCACAATAAATCATCGCAACATATTCACCTTTTCCGTGATCACAACGCTGGGACTTGCCTTGCTGCCGGGCAACGCGCTGGCCCAGCAAAAGTCGCTCAAAGAGCAGCTCGTCGGAGTCTGGACGATTGTTTCATGGGAGCAGATGAACAGGGACGGCAGCAAATTCCATCGGCTTGGCTCCAATCCGAAGGGCGTTCACGTCTTTGACGCGAACGGTCGGTTCTTTATTCAGTTCGCGCGTTCCGACCTTCCGAAATTCGCGGCGAACGACCCGATGAAGACGACGGAGGAGGAAAACAAGGCCGTGATGGAGGGATCGATCGCCTACCACGGCAATTACTCGGTCAATGAAGCGGACAGGACCATCATCCTTCATGCCGAAGTCAGCTCGTTCCCAAATCAGGTCGGGATCGATCAGAAACGGATCATCACCTTCATCACGGCTAACGACCTGAAATACAGCAATTCTGTTCCGTTGACCGCTGGCGGCCAAATCCAGATCGTATTCAGGCGAGCCGCGACATTCGCCGGCAAGTAACACGATGACGCTAGGTCGGTCCCGCCGGTCTTCAGCCTAGCGGGGCTTTCGTCCTGTGAACGACCGGCCGTGATAGGGCGACAGCTGCCTTAAATGTACGTCGGGAAGGATCATTTCCATGCAGAATCATTTGCCGTCTCCTGCAGAGGTGCGCCCGAACTTTGTCTTGGCTGCACCTGACTGTCCCATCTGCAAGTCGGAGATGAGGTTTGTCCAGGCAACGCCGATCGTCTTTTCCCCTGCCCTCGTCGACGTTTCATACGTCTGCGACGAATGTGGCCAGAGGACCAGGAGGACGCTTAAGCGGACTTAGAGCGTGTTTCGCTCGAATACACGCATTTGCGACCTTCGAAGCCGTCATGCTCCCCGTTCTGTTGCAATCCATCCTTTGCGAAGTGAAGGATCCGCCTGCCATCGCGGCATAGCTTGTTCACCCGTGTTGAAATCGGCCAAAGGGCCGATGCAAATATTTGCCGGTCGGTGAGCTGCTTCACACCCGCGCGACATGAGTAGTGACACCTCCGATGCACAAGCGCTGGCCGTTCGGCCTCCCCGCTGATGTACAATCTTACAAATGATATTGTTACAGAGGATTTTCAGCATGAAAACGCTCATCAGCTGCTCTGGCCGGGCAGCGCAGAAATGTTGCTGTCGTCGTTGCGGCTCTGCTGACAGCGGGGGCTGTAGGTGGATGGGCTATATCGACGACGTTCGCGATAGCCACCGGAGCGGTCGAAGACTCATCCGTTTTCGGAACAATACGCAAAAATGGCACGACGAACCTGCCATTTGAGGAGTTCAAGCTCGGCCTCATCGGCTCCTATGTGGTCACCGGCACCGACGCCGGCGGCGAGCCCTACGTCGGCGCCGGCATGCTCGATATCGCCTTGGCCCCGTCCGGCGCCCTCGAGTTGGCATGGGACGACGGCAAGAATGTCGGCGTCGGCCAAGTCATCGGCAACATTCTGGCTGTGGCCAGTTTGACCAGAGGCCGACCCGTGATCTTGATGATGAACATCAATCCGAATGGTTCGCTCTCCGGCAAGTCCTTGCGCCGCACGGATCGTGGTGCCAAAGGCACTGAGACCTGGACGAAGACCTAGTCCGACAGGCATCTCTGAAGAGCTCGAGCTGGTGGACTAGGCGGCAGCCGGCTTGGGATTTATCTCCTCGCGGAGCCTCTCATACGCGACGCGAACGGCGTCCTTGCCGTAGGTCCGCTCGAGCCGGCGAACCGTGAAGTGTGCGCGCGCCACCGCCTGGAAATGATCGATGAACGCATAGTTCACCGCCGCTCCGCCGAGCGCTCCGACCACCGGCAGAATTTGCGCCGCGAATTTCTGGGTCACCACCACGCCGAAGCGGGACGCGACCTGCGCGATGAAGGCGGCGAGCAGGGGCGCGCCTTCGGAGACGATGCCTCGTTCCGCGATGAAGCGCGCCGCCTCCGACACCGATTTTGCGAGCACGCCGCGGACGGCGAAATAGCCGCTGTCCGCGGCATCGTCGCTGCCGGCCCGTCCGCCCAGGGCGAAAACCTCGATGCAAGCCAGCGCCGTTTCCGGATCCGCGAGGTCCTCGCCCTCGCTGCGCGCGATCTCCGCGATCGATCGCAACATGATGATGGTGGAGATCGGAAGCTCGACGGGAAGGGCCACGAGGCCGACGCTGCCGCCGACCGCGCCCGAGGCCGTCGCCATGACCTTATGGAGCAGGCGCGACCCAGCGCGGGGTTGGCTCCTGATGCTGCGGAGCGCTACCGCCAATGCCGCGTTGAGTCCCTTGGTGGTGGCCGCCGCGATCGCCTGCGCCGCGCCCGCGGGCAGCGCCTGCCGCAGCAGGTCGATCGGCTTGCCGGCCATGCTGCCGAGGCGCGCCGCCAAGCCCGGATGCTCGAGCGCCCGAACGGCGTCGCTGAGGTGCTTCAGGTCTTCGTCCGTCATTGATCTGTCCAATCCCGCGCGCTCTATCCCGACATCAACGTTTCAGATCAAAACTGGTTGCTCGAGGCGGCCCTCGGCGCCGAAGACCCGCAGATAGCGCTCGATCTCGCGCGGCGATCCGATCACCTTGTTGGGATTGTCGGAGAGCTTCACGGCCGGTCGGCCATTGGCCTCCGTCACCTTGCAGACCAGGGAGATCGCCTTGAGCGCGTCATTGCGCTTGGGTGCGCAGCCCTCGAAATCGTTGGTCAGGTTCGTTCCCCAGCCGAAGCTCATCCGCACCCGGCCGGAAAAATGCCGGTAGGCGGCCTCGATCGTGTTGACGTCGAGGGCGTCCGAGAAAACCAGGAGCTTGTTCGCGGGATCGCGGCCCTTCGCCCGCCACCAGGCCATGATCATCTCCCCCGCTTCGATCGGCGGCGCGGAATCGGGCCGGAAGCCGCTCCAGTCGGCGACCCAGTCCGGCGCGTCGCGCAGGAACGCCGCCGTGCCGAACGCATCCGGCAGGACGATGAGAAGGTTGCCGCTGTAGTGCCGCTGCCAGTCCTCCAGGACACGATAGGGCGCCTGCTTCAACTCCGCGTCGCTGCCGGCGAGCGCGCCCAGCACCATGGGAAGCTCGTGTCCATTGGTGCCGATGGCTTCGAGATCGTTCTCCATCGCAAGCAGGACGTTGCTGGTGCCCACCAGAGCCTGCCCCAAGCCCTCCTTCAGCGCCTCCACGCACCACCGCTGCCAGAGGAAGCCGTGCCGGCGCCGCGTGCCGAAGTCCGAAAGCTTGAGCTCCGGCAGCTGCGAGAGGCGTTCCACCTTGCGCCAGAGCTTCGCCTTGGCCCGCGCATAGAGCACGTCGAGCGTGAAGCGCCCGAGGCCCCGCAACGCCGCGCGGGCACGCAGCTCGCTGATGATGGCCAGCGCCGGAATTTCCCACATCGTCGTGTGGGTCCAGGGGCCTTGAAAATGCAACTCGTATTGGCCGTCCTCTTTCCGCAGCTCGTAGTCCGGCAGCTGGAAGTCCTGCAGCCATTCCAGGAAATCGGGTGCAAAGATCTGCGCCCGCCCATAGAAGCTGTTGCCTGCGAGCCAGATCATTTCCTTCTTTGCGAAGCGCAGCGTGCGCGCGTGATCGAGCTGCTCGCGCAGCGCCTTCTCGTCGATCTCGTCGGCGATGCGTACGCTGCGGGTCCGATTGACGACCGAAAACGTCACCCGGACCTCCCGGTGCAGCCGCCAGATCATCTGGAGCATCAGCAGCTTGTAGAAATCGGTGTCGAGCAGGCTGCGGATGATGGGATCGAGCTTCCAGGTGTGATCGTAGACCCGCTTGGCGATGTCCGGTGTCGTCGTCATGCACGCCCGCCTTTTTCTTCCTGAAATCCGAAGGGGAGGGGGTCCAAATCCTCCCGACTGACCCTATATTTTTTCATTATGCCCCATTCCCACCTCGACATCCCATCGCGCGCTCCCGCGGAGACCTCGGCGGACGACACCATCCTGCCCTTTCAGGTCGAAACGCTCGACCTGCGCGGGCGGGTCGTGCGTTTCGGGCCGGCGATCGACACCATTTTGTCCCGTCACAATTATCCCGCACCGGTCGCCAAGCTCCTGGGCGAAGCGATCGTGCTCACGGTGCTGCTCGGCTCGACGCTGAAATTCGAAGGCCGGTTCATCCTGCAGACCCAGAGCGACGGTCCGGTGCGCATGCTGGTCATCGACTACACCACGCCCGGTAAGGTGCGCGCCTGCGCCCGCTTCGACGCCGCGCGCGTTGCGGCCGCCGTCGCGGCAGGCGCGGCCGATCCCGGCGCGCTGCTCGGCCACGGGCACCTCGCCATGACCATCGACCAGGGGCCGGACACTGCCCGTTATCAGGGCATCGTCGCGCTCGAGGGCAAGGACCTCGAGCACGCCGCGCACGAATACTTCCTGCGCTCGGAGCAGATTCCGACCTGCATACGCCTGGCCGTGGCCGAGGAGCTGCGGGCGGGTGCCAACGGCGCCCGCCACCACTGGCGGGCCGGTGGTCTCCTGTTGCAGTTCCTCCCGCAATCGCCGGAACGGGCGCGCCAACGCGACCTCGATCCCGGCGACGTGCCGGAAGGGGTCGAGCTCGAGCTGCCGGCCGAGGACGACGCCTGGGTCGAGGGCCGCTCCCTGGTGGCGACCGTCGAGGACGTCGAATTGCTCGATCCCGACATATCGGCCGAGCAACTGCTCTACCGGCTGTTCCACGAGCGCGGCGTGCGCGTGTTCCGCGCCAAGGGCTTGCACGCCCAATGCTCGTGCTCGCGCGAAAAAGTGGAGAGCATGCTGCGCAGCTTTCCGCAGGACGACCGCGACCACATGGTCGAGAACGGGAAGATCACGGTCACCTGCGAGTTCTGCAACTCCACGCACGTATTCGAGCCCGCGGACGTGAACGGGCCGACGCCGTAGGTTGGGTTAGCGCGGCCCCGCTGTTGAGATATGGGTCAAGTATTGATCCGCGCGTAACCCAACATGTCCGGCCACGTTGGGTTACGCGCGGATCGACATCGAAGGCTCGCTTCCACCGCGGGGGCCGCGCTAACCCAACCTACATCTCGCTTAGTTGATCGTCCGCTCGCGCTGCGGGGTGTCGAGCGAGAAGGCGGGAATGTCGATGTCGAACTCCTCGCCCGTCGCGGTCACCATGCCGTAGGTTCCCGTCATGAAACCGGACGGCGTCGGCAGCGGTACGCCGCTGGTATACTCGAAATTCTCGCCCGGCTTGAGGACCGGCTCCTCCCCGACCACGCCGGCGCCGCGCACCTCCTGCAGGCGGCCCTGCGCGTCGGTAATGCGCCAATGGCGGGTCTTGAGCTGGACGGTCTCGCCCCCGAAATTGGTGAGCGTGATGGTATAGGCCCAGAAGAAATAACCGTTCTCCGGCGACGAGCGATCGGGCAGGAAGCGCGGGGTCACCTTGACCTCGATCTGGCGAGTCACGGCTCGATATGCGGTCGCAGGCGCATCCATGGTAAAGCCTTCGGCCCCATTTGCGGGCGCTTTGTAGCGTAAGTTCCGGTGGAGTGAATAGGCCCAATTCCTTGGCTTGCAATCGGCGCTCTGACGTGTTTCCCAGGTTGAGGAGAGGCAATTTGGAGCTAGGCTCGTCCTTGTCGTCCGAAAGATCGCCCGCACCAGCGCTCCCCGTGGTCACCACCCAGCGTGACCTGCGGCTCGATTTGTTCCGCGGGATCGCCCTGTGGCTGATCTTCCTCGACCATATCCCGTCGAACCTGGTCGCGTGGGGCACCATCCGCAATTACGGCTTCAGCGACGCCACCGAAATCTTCGTCTTCGTCTCCGGCTACACCGCCGCCTTCGTCTACGGCAAGGAAATGCGCGAACGCGGCTTCGTGGTGGCGGGCGCCCACATCCTCAAGCGCGCCTGGCAGATCTACGTCGCCCACGTCTTCCTGTTCGCCATCTACCTTGCCGAGATCTCCTACGTCGCCACCAGCTTCGAGAACCCGCTTTATGCCGAGGAGATGAACATCCTCGACTTTCTCAAGCAGCCCGACGTGACGATCATTCAGGCGCTGCTGCTCAAGTTCAAACCGTCCAACATGGACGTGCTGCCGCTCTACATCATCCTGCTGCTGCTGTTTCCGCCGATCCTGTGGCTGCTGCAATTTCGTGCCACGCTCGCGCTCGGCGCCTCGGTGGTGCTCTACGTGCTCACCTGGAAATTCAATTGGAATATGCCGAGCTATCCCAGTGGCCAATGGTATTTCAATCCCTTCGCCTGGCAATTGTTGTTCGTGTTCGGCGCCTGGTGCGCGCTGGGGGGAGCCCAGCGGTTATCGGGGGTCCTGCAATCGAGGGTGACGCTCGCGATCGCGGCTGCGTACCTCGTATTCTCCTTCGTCATCTCGCTGACCTGGTATCTGCCCGGCATGAGCCAATACGTGCCGCATTGGCTGGAGGAGGGGATCTACCCGATCGACAAGGTCAATCTCGACGTGCTGCGCTTCGCGCATTTCCTCGCGCTGACGGTGGTGACGATATGGTTCGTGCCGCGCGACTGGCCGCTGCTCAAGTCGTGGTGGGCATGGCCGCCAATCGTCTGCGGACAGCATTCGCTGGAAATCTTCTGCCTCGGCATCTTTCTGTCCTTTGCCGCCCATTTCGCCATGGTGGAGGTGTCGGCCGCCCTCTGGATGCAACTTCTAGTCAGTGCGTTAGGCATCCTCATTATGATTGCCGCGGCCCTCCTGTTAACGTGGTACAAACGGGTAGAAGGACGTAGTCCCGGATCGCGTCCGCGGAAAGCACCGGACGCCGACCTCGCGGGAGGCGAGGCATGAAAACGCCGATCAGGGCATGCTTGCGCCCAACGTTTTTGCGCCTGTTGGCTTCGGCCATGCTGTTCCTGGCCGGATCGTCCACGTTTGCTGCAGAGCGGCAAGCGTGTGAGATTCCTGGTTATTTGTTGTTCGGCGCCAGCGAGCTGAAGCGCGTCCAGGCGGCCGTCACCAAGGACAAGCGGCTGACCATCGCGGTGGTCGGGACCGGCTCCTCGATTCTGGCCGGCCCGGACGGACCGCGTTCGGCCTATCCGGCGCGACTCGAAGCGGCACTCAAGCAAAAGCTGCCCTCAGTCGCCGTCAAGGTGGTGACCTTGGTCCGAAGCCGGATGTCCGCCGAGGATATGGCCAGGGGAATGGAGAAATTGCTGGTCGACGAGAAACCCGATTTGGTGGTATGGCAGTCCGGAACATTTGATGCCATCCGCAGGATCGAGCCCGACGATTTCAGGGCCGCGCTCGACGGCGGAGTGGAGGCGCTGCACAACGGCGGGGCAGACGTCATCTTGATGAACATGCAATACAGTCCCCGGACCGACATCATGATCCCGCTCGGTCCTTATGCCGACATCATGCGCGTGGTCGCCCAGCACCACGAGATACCGCTGGTCGATCGGCTAGCCATCATGCGACATTGGTCGGACACCGGCGCCTTCGATCTCTACGCCGCGGGCAAGGACAACGTGCTCGCGCAGCGCGTCCACGACTGCATCGGCCGCGGCATCGCATCCATGATCATCGATGCCGCGCATTTGAAGTCGGTCGAGCTGAAGCCAGGTCAGTAAGAGGGCGTAACTAAGAAACGATAATCACTTTCCGACAGGGACGAAAAACAGCCACCATGCATCGCCTTCTCGTTTCACATTGCGCGGCCGTGCTGCCGGCCGCTGCGACGGCAGGCTTCCTCGCACTGGCCCCGTCACTCGCACCTTTGAACGCACATGCGCAGGTGCCCGGCGCGATCGCGACGCCCGCCGCGACGCGCGCCGCCGCCTGCACGGTGGCGGTCGACCAGGTCCGCTTCGATCTTCCGCTGACCCGCACGGCCCGGCTCGTCGCCGCCCACAAGCCGATCAAGATCGTCGCGCTCGGCTCGTCATCGACCTACGGCGCGGGCGCGAGCACGTCCGCCGCCTCCTATCCGAGCCGGCTGACCGAGGAGCTTGCGCGCCATTTCCCGGGGCACGAGATCACGGTGCTCAACCGCGGCGTGAACGGCGACGAAGCGTCCGACATGCTCGCGCGCCTGGACAAGGCGGTGATCGCCGAGAAGCCGGACCTGGTGCTGTGGCAGGTGGGCACCAACTCGGTGCTGCGCGACCAAGCGGTGCTGCCGCATGCCTCGCTCCTGCACGAAGGGCTGGCGCGCCTGAAGGCGACCGGCGCCGACGTCGTGCTGATCGATCCGCAATACGCGCCGCGGGTCATCGCCAAGCCCAACGCCGAGGGCATGGTGTCGTTGATCGCCACCGCCGCCAAGGCGGAGCACGTGTGCCTCTTCCACCGTTTCGCGCTGATGCGCCACTGGCGCGAGACCGAGCGTCTGCCGTTCGAGACGTTCGTATCGGCCGACGGGCTGCACATGAACGACTGGAGCTACGCCTGTCTCGCCAAGGCTCTCGGCATCGCGATCGCCGAGGCCGCCACCCGCCCGACCGCGACTGCCATCGGCCCGCAGGTGCGGTAGCCGCGAATAGCGTCACGACCGCCTTCAACGCCCCCATCAAATCCTCGACGATATCGTCGGGGTGCTCCAGGCCGCACGAGAGCCGCACCAGCCCGTCGCTGATGCCGAGCTCCGCGCGCGCTGCCGGCGTGAGGCGCTGATGCGTCGTGGTCGCGGGATGGGTGATCAGGCTCTTGGCGTCGCCGAGATTGTTGCTGATGCGCACCAGCGCGAGCGCGTCCTGGAAGCGGAACGCCGCTTCCTTGCCGCCCTCGATCTCGAAGGCGACGAGCGTCGAGCCGCCATGCATCTGCCGGCGCACCACGTCGGCCTGCGGATGATCGGGCCGGCCCGGATAGATCAGGCGTGAGATCTTCGGATGCTCGGCGAGCGCGACCGCGACGGTCGCGGCGGTGTCGGTCTGCCGGCGCACCCGCACCGCGAGCGTCTCCAGTCCCTTGAGCAGCACCCAGGCATTGAACGGCGAGAGCGACGGGCCGGTCTGCCGGATCAGGTTGTGGATATTGTCCTGGATGAATTTTTCCGACGCGAGGATGACGCCGCCGAGACAGCGGCCCTGGCCGTCGATGTGCTTGGTGGCGGAATAGACGACGCAGTCGGCCCCGAGCTCGAGCGGCTTCTGGAACAGCGGCGTCGAGAACACGTTGTCGACCACCAGCGTCGCGCCCGCGGCGTGGGCGATGTCGGCGATCGCCTCGATGTCGAGCACCTCCAGCGCCGGATTGGTCGGGCTCTCGAGAAAGAAGGTCTTGGTGTTGGGCTGCACCGCCTTGCGCCAGGCCTCGAGGTCCCGGCCGTCGACCAGGGTCGAGGTGACGCCGTAGCGGGGGAGGTGCTCCTCGACGACGTAGAGGCAGGAGCCGAACAGCGCCTTGGAGGCGACGATATGGTCGCCCGCCCGCACCTGGCCCATCAGCGCGGTGGTGACGGCGGCCATCCCGGTCGCGGTCGCGCGCGCGGCCGCCGCCCCTTCGAGCGCGCACATGCGCTGCTCGAACATGTGCACGGTGGGATTGGCGAAGCGGGAATACTGGTAGCCCGGCTCCTCGTTCTTGAAGCGTCGCTCCGCGCTCAGAGAGCTGTCGTAGACGTAGCCCTGGGTGAGGAACAACGACTCCGACGTCTCGCCGAACTGCGAGCGCAGGATGCCGGCATGCACGAGTTGGGTCTCGGGGCGGTAGTTTCGCTTCGCGGACGTGGACATCAGGGCCTCCTTTGCCCAACAAAAAACCCGGCCGGAAAAGCTTCCGCCGGGGGTCCTACGCGTCCCCGGCCTTTTAGCAAGTTGTTTTACGTGGCTGCAAGCCGGCCGGCTCAAATGACCACGGGATAAAGAAGGTCTAGCGCGGCCTACGCCTTCCCGTCAAGGCAGTCCTGGGTTAACGATCGGGGCCGTCGCATCGGGGAATTTCGCCTTGCCGCTGGCGCTTGCAATCGACCAAAAAGGCATCCTGCCGGACCAGCATGATCGAGGCCCTGGCGCAGGACGGCGCGATCCTGCCAGCCTATGATTTCGTGCCCGACCAGATCCAGCCTGCGAGCCTCGATCTGCGGCTGGGGGAAGTGGCCTTTCGCGTGCGCGCGAGCTTCCTGCCGGGTCCGCAGGCGACGGTCGCCGAGCGTATCGACGACTTGAAGCTGCACGAGATCGCGCTCGGCGACGGCGCCGTGCTCGAAACCAGCTGCGTCTACATCGTGCCGCTGTTCGAGAGCCTCGCATTGCCGGACGACATCGCGGCCGCTGCCAATCCGAAGAGTTCGACCGGCCGGCTCGACGTCTTCACGCGCGTCATTGCCGACGAGACCCGCGGCTTCGACCGCATCAGGGCGGGCTACCACGGCCCGCTCTACGCCGAGATCAGCCCGCGCACGTTTCCGGTGCTGGTGCGCGAGGGCTCGCGGCTGTCGCAGATCCGCTTTCGTCACGGCAATGCGCTGCTCGACGCCGACGCGCTGCGCACGCTGCACGCGCGCGAGCGGCTGGTCGACGACGAGGACGCCGACGTGAGCGAAGGCATCGCGGTGAGCGTCGATCTCTCCGGACTCGGGCCCGATGGCCTGATCGGCTATCGCGCCAAGCGCCATACCGGCCTGATCGACGTCGAGCGCCGCGGCGGCTACGACGTCGCCGAATTCTGGGAGCCGATGAAGGCGCGCCGCGACGAAAGCCTCATTCTCGATCCCGACGAGTTCTACATCCTGGCGTCGAAGGAGGCGGTGCAGGTGCCGCCCGACTATGCCGCCGAGATGGTGCCGTTCGACCCGCTGGTCGGCGAGTTCCGCGTGCACTATGCCGGCTTCTTCGATCCGGGCTTCGGTTATGCGGGCGCCGGCGGGCGCGGCGCCCGCGCGGTGCTGGAGGTGCGCTCGCGCGAGGTGCCCTTCATCCTCGAGCACGGACAGATCGTCGGCCGCCTCGTCTACGAGAAGATGCTGGAGCGGCCGAAATCCCTCTACGGCGAGCGCATCGGCTCGAACTACCAGGCGCAGGGGCTCAAGCTCTCGAAGCATTTCCGGACCTGATGCCCCGCCGGCGTCACACCGCCGTAATCAATTTCGGCGAACGTATGCGGTCGTGCTTCATCTCAAACGAGTGCCCCCATGATCAATGACGCCAATGCGCCCCACCACCGCATCAAGGGCGAGATGCTCGACAGTTTCGACGAGGAGCTCGAGCTGGAGATCGATGACGATCGGCTGGCCAAGCTCCTGACCGAGATATCCGAACAGCCGCAACCCGACACGCTCGATCGGCGGATCTACTTCAAGGAGCTCTTTCGCCTGCAGGGGGAGCTGGTGAAGCTGCAGGATTGGGTCCTGCACAACAAGATGAAGGTCGTCGTGATCTTCGAGGGGCGCGACTCGGCCGGAAAGGGCGGAGTCATCAAGCGCATCACTCAGCGTCTCAACCCACGGATTGTCCGGGTCGCGGCGCTGCCGGCTCCGAACGAGCGCGAGCGTACGCAGTGGTATTTCCAGCGCTACGTGGCGCACCTCCCGGCGGGCGGGGAAATCGTCCTGTTCGACCGCAGCTGGTACAATCGCGCCGGCGTCGAGCGGGTGATGGGCTTCTGCACGGACGACCAATGCGAGGAATTCTTCCGCTCGGTGCCCGAGTTCGAACGGATGCTGGTGCGCTCGGGGATCATTCTGTTGAAATACTGGTTCTCGATCACGGACGACGAGCAGCAGCTCCGCTTCATGATGCGCATTCATGACCCGCTCAAGCAATGGAAGCTCAGCCCGATGGACGTCGAGTCCCGGAGCCGCTGGGAGCAATACACCAAAGCCAAAGAGGCCATGTTGGAGCGGACGCATATCCCGGAGGCGCGCTGGTGGATCGTCGAAGCCGTCGACAAGAAGAAGGCTCGATTGAATTGCATCTCCCACCTGTTGAGCCAGGTTCCTTATGGCGTCGTGCCGCATGAGCCGGTCGTCCTGCCGCCACGCGTCCGCAATCCGGAATATCATCGCGGCCCCATCCCTGAGGAAATGTACGTTCCCGCGATTTTCTAGTCGGCAATCAATTCATGCCGCGGACTGCACGTGCGGCAGCGGGGCAAAGCCGCGCGCGTCCGCCAACGCCCACTGCTGCGCATAATGTGCCTGCGAGGTGCCGGACAGCAGCTCGCGGTGTCCCAGGAAGGTGTAGACCTCGGCGAAGCTTTTCACCTCACTCGGCGAAATTCGTTTGAGGATGTGCGTCGGCCGCAACTGGTTCGGGTGAGCCAGCCCGGCCGCGCCCACCAGCTCGCCCAGCGCGGCGAGCGTGCTGCGGTGGAATTGGTGGACACGCGCGGTCTTGTCGTCGACCACGAGGGCCCGCTGCCGCCATGGATTCTGCGTCGAGACGCCGGTCGGGCAACGGTCGGTATGACAGGCCTGTGCCTGGATGCAGCCCAATGCGAACATGAAGCCGCGCGCCGCATTGCACCAATCGGCGCCGAGCGCCAGCAGGCGCGCGATATCGAAGCCGGTCACCACCCGCCCGCTGGCCCCGAGGCGGATGGATTGCCGCAGCCCTGCGCCCACCAGGCAGTTGTGCGCCAGCACCAGGCCTTCGCGCAACGGCGTGCCGACGTGATCGACGAATTCGAGCGGGGCAGCGCCGGTGCCGCCCTCCGAGCCGTCGATCACGATGAAGTCCGGCCGGATCCCCGTCTCCAGCATGGCCTTGCAGATCGCCATGAACTCCCAGGGATGACCGATGCAGAGCTTGAAGCCGACCGGCTTGCCGCCGGACAGCTCGCGCAATCGCGCGATGAAGTGCATCATCTCGACCGGGGTCTTGAATGCCGAATGGCGCGCCGGCGAGATGCAGTCGATGCCGATCGGAACCCCGCGCGCGTCCGCGATCTCCGCCGTTACCTTGGCGCCGGGCAATACGCCGCCGTGGCCGGGCTTGGCGCCCTGCGACAGCTTGATCTCGATCATCTTCACCTGTGGCTCTTGCGCCTGGACGGCAAACCGCTCGGCGCTGAATGAGCCGTCGTCGTTGCGGCAGCCGAAATAGCCGCTGCCGATCTCCCAGATCAGGTCGCCGCCGAATTCGCGATGATAGCGACTGATCCCGCCTTCGCCGGTGTCATGCGCGAACCCGCCGAGCTTGGCCCCATGGTTGAGGGCGCGAATGGCGTTCGCGCTGAGCGCGCCGAAGCTCATGGCGGAGACGTTGAACAGCGACAGGGCGTAGGGCTTGCGGCACTCGGTCCCGCCGACCGTGACGCGAAAGTCGTGGCTCTCTGAGGGATGCGGAAAGATGGAATGATTGATCCATTCGAAATTGTCGCCGTAGATATCCTGCTGCGTGCCGAATGGCCGCTTGTCGAGTGCCCCCTTCGCACGCTGGTAGGCCACGGCTCGCTTCGATCGATTGAAAGGCGTGCCGTCGGTGTCGCTCTCGAGAAAATACTGGCGGATTTCCGGCCTGACCTTCTCCAGCATGAAACGGATGTGGGCCAGGATCGGGTAATTGCGCCGGATGCTGTGGCGCGTTTGCAAGAGGTCCCAGATACCGATTGCGCTCAATGCTGCGCACAGCGCAAGCAAGGGGATGAGCACAAACGACGGGATGAACAGGTGGCTGAATGGAAGCAGCGCCGCAAACACGACGGCGCCGGTCAAGCTGGCGGCCAGCGCGATCAATCTCATGGCACCCCCGTGCCGCGATTTAATTCGCGATCGATCTTTTTCTGGGCGCCAATACGGTACTTACCGCACATGACAGTTACGTGTCAGGCGTCGCGTGTCGGGAGTGAGCATGTCCCGTTCCGCTCCCGTTCCTCCGGAATCGGGACATGCTCTGGAGGGTCTTGGAATGCGCTAGCCGCAGCCCCAGCTGCTGGTGCGGCCATAGCCGAGGTCTTCGGTGCACTTGCCGCGGCGTCCGGCCACTATGATGTGCTCGGACTTTGCAGGGGCCACGGCGACATCGGTCGATGTGCCGACCGCGGCGGGTTCGATGCTGGTCGCAACTGCGGCGATCGCCGCAATCGACAGGGCGGCGAGGGTGGTGGTGGTAAAGGTCATGATGCGCTCCTTCGTGTGACGATCCTGCAGCTACGAAGCGGCAACTGCCCCGGATGCACGAGGTTCGGTCACATCCGCGTCAACGTGATAGCGCCATATTTTACGATATTTGCGAAATGCATCAGCCGGCATTGCGAAAAGTCAAAGCACGTAAACGACATCGGCCTGGGATCAGCCGCTCGCCTTCGCCTGCCGAGCGAGCTCGGCGCGCAACTCCGCCACTTCCGACCGCAGGCCCTTGACCTCCGCGAGGATCGGCGCTGCCTCCTCCTGGATCATCTCGCGCTCGGCCTCGCGCTCGGAGGCCTCCGCTTTCACGGCTTCCTCCTGCATGGCGTTGACCACGACGCCGATGAACAGATTGAGCACCATGAAGGTGGTGACGATGATGAAGGTGACGAAAAACCACCAGGCATGGGGATGGTTCTCCATGACGGGCTTGGCGACGTCGTTGGTCCACCCTTCGAGCGTCATCACCGTGAACAGGGTCCAGAGCGCGTCGCCGAGCGTGCCGAACAGGTTGGGATTGTCGGCGCCGAACAGCTTGGTCGCCATGACGGCGAACACGTAGTAGATGAGGCCGATCAGCAGGACGATCGAGCCCATGCCCGGCAATGCCGCGAGCAGGCCGGCGACCACCCGCCGCAGCGTCGGCACCACGGTGATGAGCCGCAGCACGCGCAGGACGCGCAACGCGCGCAGCACGCTGAAGGTCTCCGTCGTCGGCACCAGCGCAATGCCGATGACGAGGAAATCGAACACGCTCCAGGGGTCGCGGAAGAACGCCCAGCGATGAACCACGATGCGCGCGGCGATCTCGATGACGAACACCGCGAGGATGACGTGGTCGAGGATTTCGAGCAGCCGGCCAAATGACGCCATCGCGCTCTTGCTGGTCTCGAGACCCAGGATAACGGCGTTGATGATGATGAGCGTCATGATCACGCGCTCGGTGCGCGGATGTTCGACGATGTTGCGGAGCCACGCCATCACGATCTCCCCTCTGGACGACGGTTGGCACGATCAATCGACGACGATGCTGTTCTTTTTGATGACGTCGCCCCAACGCTGGGATTCTTCCTTGATGAAGGCGGCCATCTCGGCCGGCGTGCTCGGCGTCGGCTCGACGCTGGCGGCGCGGAACCTCGCCTGCACGTCGGGCATGTTGATGACCTCGACCACCGCCTTCCCGATCTCGGACGCCAGGGCCGGCGACGTCTTCGGCGGCGCCGCCAGCGCGAACCAGCCCGTGGACACGAGCCCAGGCAGGCCGGCCTCGGCGGTGGTGGGGATCTCGGCCAGCGTGGGCGCGCGCTTGGTGTCGAGGACCGCGACCACCTTCACCTTGCCGTCGCGAAACTGCTGCCGCGCCGCCGCCACGTTGCCGAAGAACACGTCGACATGCCCGCCGATCATGTCCTGCAGCACGAGCGTCTCGCCACGGTAGGGCACGTGCACCATCTGGGTGCCGGTCATGCTCTGGAACATCATGCCGGTGAGATGGGGCGTGGCGCCGTTCCCCTGGCTGCCGAAGGTCACCTTGCCTGGACTGGCCTTGACGTAGTCGATCAGCTCCTTGAGCGAATTGACCGGCAGCTCCTTGCGCACGATGGCGACGTTCGGCACCGAGCCGACCAGCGTGATCGGAACGAACTCCTGCGGCTTGTAGGGAAGCTGCTTGTAGAGCGCCTGGTTGATGGCCAGCGGGCCGGGCGGGCTGAGCAGCAGCGCGTAGCCGTCGCCGTCGGACTGGAAGGCGAGATCGGCGCCGATATTGCCGCCCGCGCCGGTCTTGTTCTCGATCACGATCGTCTGGCCCCATTTGACCTGAAGCCGTTCGCCGATGATGCGGGCAAGGATGTCGTTGATGCCGCCGGCCGGGAAGGGGACGATGAATTTCACCGTCCGGCTCGGAAACACCGCTTGTGCGGAGGCCGAGCTCGCGGCGAGCGCCGTGACCAATCCGGCCAGGCAGGCCGCGACGATTCGCATCATGTCGTTACCTCGTCATCCGTAGGGTGGGCAAAGGCGCATGGCACGGCCGTTACGCGTGGGCAAAATCGCGCAAGCGCCGTGCCCACGCGGGAACATGACATCAGGCGATCTTGCCCACCTACAACCTATTCCGGCTTGATGTTCGCGTCCTTTGTGATCTTGGTATAGACGTCCAATTCGGACTTCAGATACTTCGCCCAATCGCCGGGCTCGGTCGCCAGCGGCGCCATCCCTTGCGAGGCGAGCATCGCGGCGACATCCGGCGCCGCTACCGCCTTCGCCACCTCGTCGCGCAGCTTCTGGGCGACCGCAGGCGGCGTGCCGGCAGGCGCGAGAATTCCGAACCAGCCGGACATCTCGTAGTCGGGCACGCCCGACTCCATGATCGTCGGCACGTCGGGCAGGGCGGGCGAGCGCTTGGCGCTGGTGACCGCGAGCGGCGTCACTTTGCCCTCCTTGGCCTGCACCACCATGACCGGCATCGCATCGAACATGCCGTCGATGTGTCCGCCGAGGAGATCGTTGAGCGCGGGTCCGGCGCCGCGGTAGTTGACGATGGTGATCTTGATGCCGGTCTTGGACTTGAGCAGCTCGGTTGCGAAATAGAGCGAGCTGCCGGTCCCGCCGCCGGCGCCGAAGCTGAGCTTGCCGGGGTTGGCCTTGGCGTGGTCGATCAGTGCCGGCAGCGTCTTGATGCCGAGACCGTTCTTGCACGACCAGGATCAGCGGGCCGGTGGCCACCTGGGTGACGGGCGTCAGCTTGGTGAGATCGAACGGATAGTCCGGATGCAGCGGCTGCGTGATCAGCGTGCTCGTCGAAATGAAGAACAGCGTGTGGCCGTCGGGGGGCGAGCCCGTGAGCTCGCGCAGCGCCGGAATGAAGTTGCCGCCGGCCTTGTTCTCCACGAACACGCTGGTGCGCAGGTTCTCGCTCATCTTCTGCGCCACCAGACGTGCCATGACGTCGGTCGCGCCGCCGGCCGCCAGCCCCACGATGATGCGGATCGGCTTGCCCGGCTCCTGCGCCGGTGCCGGCTGCGCGAGCGATGCGAGCAGCAGCACGCCTGCGACCAGGGCCGACCTTGTGATGCGAGACGCCATCCCTACCTCCCTTGCCTGTCTATTCCGACAATAGCGTAGCCATGATGCGTTCTCGTGTCAGCGGCAAGTCCCGGATGCGGGTGCCGAGCGCCCGCGCCACCGCGTTGCCGATCGCCGCCCCGGTCGGCCCGACCGAGGCTTCACCGAGGCCGAGCGTCGGCTCGTTCGGCGCGTGGACCAGCCGGATGTCGATTTCCGGGATCTCCGAGAAACGGAGAATGGGGTAGTCCTCCCAGGTGCCGGTGGCGACCTTTCCGCCCTCGAAGCGCACGCGCTCCTTCAGGACGAAGCTCGCGCCCATGATGATCCCGCCTTCGAGCTGGTTCTTTGCGCCGTCCGGCGTGATGACCAGGCCGGCATCGGCGGAGCACCAGATCCGCTCGAGGCGGACCTCCTCGTCGACCGTGACCTCCGCCACCACGGCCGCGAACGAGGCGATGTTCTTGTAGCGCGCAAAGCCGAATCCGCGCGCCCGGCCTTCGCCGAGCTCGCGCTTCTCGAACCAGCCGCTCATCTCGGCCGCGGTCTCGACCACGCGCCGCGCGCGCGGATCGGATAGCAGCGACAGCCGGTAGGTCACGGGGTCCTCGCCGGCGAGCTCGGCCAATTCGTCCATGAAGGACTCGATCGCGAACACGTTGGCCCAGGCCCCGAGCCCGCGCAGCGAAGAGGTCCGCAGCGGCACGCGCGGCAGCAGGTGGTGGATCAGCCGGTGGCGCGGCAGCTCGTAGATGGCGTAGCCGTTGCGGGTCGCGCCGCCGCCGCGCTCGTCCGGGACGTCATTGAGCTCGTTGCGCGGCGGCGCGTGCGGCAGCGCCTCGGCGCCGGCGAGGTTCGAGTTGCCGTTCATGCCGGGACGCTGGGCGTGCGGCGGGCTCCAGATCTCGATGGTCCAGTCGGCCGGGCGATTGTCTTCGCCGAGCACGGCCGAGAGCTCGATCGCCATGGCCGTGCTGATCGGCGCCGAAGTGAACTCGTCCTCCCGCGACCACTGTACGCGTATGGTGCGCCCCGGCATCTTCGTTGCGATGAAGGCTGCGTCGAACGCGGCATCGTCGGCGGTGTTGTGCCCGTAGGCGCCGGCCGCTTGGCGGTGGAGCACCGTGACCTTTGACCGTTCCAGTCCGAGCGCCTTGGCGATCCAGTCGCGCAGCACCGCCGGGCCCTGGCAGTGCGACCACACCTTGAGCGCGCCGTCCCGAAACTCCGCCAGCGCGCAGGAGGGGCCGATCGAAGCGTAGGTGAGAAATGGACGCGTGTAGAGCGCCTGCAGCCGGCGGTTTCCTTCGGCGCGACCGGGAAGGCCGTTCTCGACCGTCCGATCGCGCGAAGGTTGCGCCTTGAGCCAGTCCGCCTCGCCGATGCCGGCGGGCGCGGGGTCGCCGCCGTCCCAGCGCGCCAGCGCGCGGGCTGCCTCGGCGGCGCGCATGACAACGATCTCGCTCGCCGCGGTGAAGGCGACGAAGTCGCCCTCGCGGAATATTTCGATCGGCGCCTTCGCTGCCCGGCGCACGGCGGCTTCGTCTAGCGCAACGAGACGGGCGGCGCGCCATGGCTGCCGCAGCACGCGCGCGTGCACGACGTCCGCGGGCGCGATGTCGTGAATGAACGCCTCGCCCGCGAGCTTGGCCGGCAGGTCGAGGCGCGGCAGGTTGCGCCCGACGATGCGGTAGCTCGATGGCAGCTTCACCGGCGCCGTGCCGCTCGCCCGGCGATCGAGCACGACCTCGCCCGCGATCGACCAATAGTCGCGGCCGGTGTCCTTGCCGTTGCGCAGGAACTTTCCGTCCGCGATCGAGAGCTCGCCGACCGGGCAGTTCAGCGTGTCGGCGATGCGGTCGAGGAACAGCGACCGCACCTCGGCGCAGACGAGGCGGATCGAGGCGCCGCCCACGGCAACCGAATAGCTGCCCGAGGTGAAGCCTTCAGCCGGGCTGACGTCGGTTTGCCCGGACACGAGGTGGAGTTGCTCCGGCGCCACGTCGAGCTCCTCGGCGGCGATCTGGGTGAGCGCGGTCAGGATGCCCTGGCCGATCTCCACCTTGCCGGTGCCGACGCGGACGCGGCCCGGCTCCTCGAAGCCGATCCATTGCGACAGCAGCGGATTGTCGATCAGGCTCTGCGGCAGCGTGTTCGCGATCATGCCGGCGTCCCGATCAGCTCGCCGGCGCGCGCGACCGCCCGCACGATGCGGTTATGCGCGCCGCAGCGGCAGAGATGGGGGTCGAGCGCGGCCGCGATCTCGGCCCGGCTCGGCCGCGGATTGCGCCCGAGCAACGCGGCCGCCGATATCAAGATGCCGGAGAGGCAGTAGCCGCACTGGCCGGCCTGCTCGTCGAGGAACGCCCGCCGCAGCGGATCGAGCGCGCCGTCCGCCCAAAGCCCCTCGACGGTCGTGACGGCGCGGCCGGCGACGCTTTCGACCGCGCGGGTGCAGGCATGCGACGGCTCGCCGTCGATCAGCACCATGCAGGCGCCGCACTGCTCGGTGCCGCAGCCGAACCGGCTGCCGCGCAGCGCGAGCTCGTCGCGCAGCACCGATAGCAGCGGTTTCGTTCCATCGGTGTCGACATGAACGGATCGCCCGTTGACGATGAAATCCAGTCTCAAGCTCACGCCCGCCTCTTGCGGCTAGTGCCCTCTCCCCTCGCGGGAGAGGGCTCAATGGTCGTTCTGCAAATTCTGAGGGGTGAGGGGGGTGCTTCATGAGAAGCGTTTTTGTGAAGCAACCCCTCACCCAACGGCGCGCGTTGCATCACCGAACCGCCCTCTCCCGCAAGGGGAGAGGGCGCAATGTCAGCCACCGTGCCCGTTGACCTCATTCCGGCTTGATGCCCTTGGCGTCGATGAATTTCGTCCAGTTCTTGATTTCAGTCTCGAGCTTGGCCCGCAGTGGGGCGGAGGGCGCGAAGTCCGGACTGATGTCGAGCTTGGCCAGGCGCTCGCGGACGCGTGCGTCCGAGGTGACGGTCGACACCGCCTGCTCCAGCTTGGCCTTGACGGCGTCCGGCATGCCCTTGGGGCCGAAAATCCCGTACCAGAACCGCAGCTCCACGTCCGCGGTCTTCACGCCGGCCTCCTTGAGACTCGGCACGTTGGGGAGCGCTGGGGAGCGCGCGGGGCTGGTTACGGCCAGCGCCTTGATCTTTCCGCCCTCGACCAGGCTCTTTGCCACCTGCACCGACGTTGACGCCATCGGCACGTGTCCCGCGATCACGTCGCCGATCGACTGGCCGCCGCCCTTGTAGGGAATGTGGACGGCCTCGATGCCGACCCCGTCCTTGAACACCTCGAAGGTCAGGTGCGAGACGCTGCCGACGCCGGCGGAGGCGAAGTTCATCTTCTGCGGCACGGTGCGGGAATGCGCGACCAGCTCCGCCACGGTGTTGGCTGGCACGTTGTTGGCGAGCACGATGGCGGACGGCGAGGTCGCGACCGCCGCGATGGCGTCGTACTGCGTCAGCGGATCGAAACTCGAGGTCGCCTTCTTGTGCAGCGCCTGGCTGATGCCGAGCGCATTCTCCGCGAGCAGCAGCGTGTAGCCGTCGGGCTCCGCGCTCGCGACGTGGGTCCAGGCGAGATAGCCGTTCGCGCCCGGCCGGTTCTCCACCACCACGGCCTGCCCGAGCGCTTCCTTCAGGTCGTTCGAGATCTGGCGCGCCAGCGTGTCGGTCGCGCCTCCCGCCACGAATGCGACGACGAGACGGATCGGCCGGTCGGGATAGGACGACGGCGCCTGCGCATATGCCTGACAGAGGCTCGTCGCGAGCAGCACGGCGCACGCGATCGCGCACGCTCGAACGAGATCGCGTGCAACGCGTCGGATTCTTGCGGCCAATGCCCTCTCCCCTTGCGGGAGAGGGCTCAAAGGTGGTTCTGCAAATTCTGATGGGTGAGGGGCTTGCTTCACAAGAAGCGCTTTCGTGAAGCAACCCCTCACCGCCACGTGCACCTTGCAGCACGGAGCTGCCCTCTCCCGCAAGGGGAGAGGGCGTAACGTCAGCCACCGCACTCGCGGTTTGATCGTTCCGACCGGTGTCATTCCGGCTTGATGCCGTGCTCGTCGATGAACTTGGTCCAGTTCGCGATCTCGTTTTCGAGCTTGGTCTTGAGTGCGCCGCCTGGCGCATAGGCCGGCTCGATGTCGAGCTTGGCGAGACGATCGCGCACCTGAGCATTGGCGAGCGTGGTCGACACCGCCTTGTCGAGCTTGGCCTTGACGGCGTCCGGAATCCCCTTGGGCCCGAAAATGCCGAACCAGAAGCGCAAATCCACATCAGCGGTCTTGACGCCGGCCTCCTTCAAGGTCGGTACGTTCGGGAGCACGGGCGAGCGCGCGGCGCTGGTGACCGCAAGTCCCTTGATCTTGCCGGTCTCGACCAGGCCCTTCGCGACCTGGATCGCGGCCATGTTGATGGAGACGTGGCCGGCGATCAGGTCGTTCATGGCGGGGCCGCCGCCCTTGTAGGCGACGTGGACCGCTTGCATGCCCGCGCCCGCCTTGATGACCTCGAACGTCAAGTGCGCGACGCTGCCGATGCCGGCCGAGGCATAGTTCATCTTATCCGGCACCGTGCGCGAATACGCGATGAGCTCCTGCACGGTGTTGGCCTTCACGTTGTTGGCGACCGCCAGCACCAGCGGCGAGGTCGCGACCGTGGCGATGGCGTCGTATTGAGTGACCGGATCGAAGTTCGACTGGGTCTTCTTGTAGAGCGCCTGGCTGATCCCGACCGCGTTCTCCGCCATCAGGAGGGTATAGCCGTCCGGCTCTGCGGCTGCGACATGAGTTCCAGGCAATGGAACCGCCCGCGCCCGGCTTGTTCTCGATCACGACGGATTGGCCGAGCGCCTCGCCCAGTACCTGCGTGATCTGGCGGGCGAGCGTGTCGGTCGCGCCGCCCGGCGGGAACGCCACCACCAGCCGGATCGGCCGGTCGGGATACGACGAGGGTGCCTGGGCGAGCGCTGGCGCGCTCAGCATGGCGAGCGCGATCGAGCACCACCGAACGAGACTGAGCATGATGCCCTCCCTGGCATGATCGTTGTTTGGCCTATTGGACCATGCGCCGGGCGTGGCGTCGACCGGGTTTGGCTGCAGAGATTGACGCACTCTCGCCGCCCTTGCTCTTGCCTAGCTCGCGCTCTCAATCGGCCTCATGCTGAGGAGCATCGCAGCAAGACCACGTACCGACAGCGCTCCAAGCAGAGGTCCGCTGCGATGCGTCTCGAAGCATGCGGCCGGCACCGCATCGCAAATCGGCTATAGCCGATTTGCGCACCTAGCATGCCGATGTCGGGTAAACCCGACATCGGGCGGCCGCCCCATCCTTCGAGACGCGCGCACGAGAGTTTCACGCCGATTGAACGATCAATGCAACCGCGCTCCTCAGGATGAAGGCGGTTAGAGTGAGTCGCTCGCGGCATCAAGCCGCTGCAGGCCGTCACATATTGGCCAGCAGCCAGTCGCCGATGTAATCCACGCCCAATTGGCGGTGATCGACCTGGCAGTGCTCGGCGCCGCCTTCCTCGGCGGTGAAAATCTTGATGTGCTTGCGTTTGGAGCCGACCCTCTCATAGAGGGTCTTGGCCGCCTCGAGCGGGACGATCCGGTCGTTCTCGCCGTGCAGCACCAGGAACGCGCAATCGATCTGCTGCGCGACGCCTTCGAGCGTGAACTTCTTCGCCCATTCCAGCGCGGTCTCGTTGTCGGGCGCGCCCACCACCCAGCGGAACTGGAAGATCGACGTCGAACTGGTGCGCGGATCGACAGCGAGCGCCGCCTTGTTGCCGGCCACCCAGTCGTAGATGCTCCAATGCATGGCGCCGAACGCGACCGCCGCCGCGTAGCGCTTCTCGAAGGCGGCCACGCGCGGCGCCTGGTAGCCGCCGAAGCTGTAGCCCATGACCGCGACGCGCTTGGGATCGACCTCGGGGCGCGCTGCGACGTAGTCGTAGGCGGCGGTGCCGGGCACCTCGTAGTCGTGGCGGCTGACGATGTTGCGCAGCCGCAGCGTCTCGGATTGGCCGGGCCCGTCGATGGCGAGCGTGTTGATCCCGCGCTTGGCGAAATCGAGGCCGGCGAAGATCACGCTCATCTCCTTGGCGTTGTCCATGCCGTCGAACAGCACCACGGTCGGCCGCGCGGCCGGAGCCGCGGCCTTTCACGAACCAGGCCGGCAGGCTCGCGCCCTCGTAGGGCACCTCGACGCGCTCGATCTCCGGATGCAGGCGCGCCATCGCCGCCTGGTAGCAGCGCAAGGCCTTGCGATACATCGCGAGCTTCTCCTCGCCCGGCGGGATGAAGCGCTCCGCGCTGTAGTAGTAGTTGCCCGCGCGCATGTAGTGGTTGCCGGCGGTGATCTCGCGTCCTTCCGCCGCCGCGGTGTCGGCGACGCCGGCGATGCGATCGGCCATCGCGCGACCATTCCTCGCGCCAGGCGCGGTCGGGATCGGCTTCGCCCGCGCGCGCCTGGAGGCGGCGGCCGATACGGTCGACCTCGTCCATGGCAATGGCGCCGTAGGGCGCCATGCCCTTGACGATCTGCATGGCGTTGCTCCAGCGCAGATTGCCCGGGAAGTGCACCGCCCAATTGCTTTGAGTATTTTCGTCTCGCTTGCTGCCGTCACCGCTCATCGCCCGTTCCCCTGCCAACACATATCGACGCGCATTACTACGTCTGCGTCATGCCGGCCTTGCCCGCAAGCCATGTGCCGGCATGGCAGAGGCCGACGCTCCGCCTTGCTTCTCCCGCGCGTGCCTTTATGCAAGGGAGCCGTCCGCTATTTCCCCCGCCATCCCATGAAGGTGTTTCGTGGCCTCGCCGCCCGGTTTCGACGAAACCACCAGAGCCAAGCTCATGCTCGTGCTCCTGGCCTTCGCCTGGGGGCTGAGCTGGCCGGCCATGAAGATCGCGCTTGATGACGTCGGCGTCTGGTGGCTGCGGTTTTTGGCGCTGTCGATCGGTGCGACGTCTCTGTTCTTGCCTTGATCAAGCTGCAGGGCCGCGACCCTTCCATCCCGCGCGGCCGCGCACGGCTGCATGTCGTCGCCGCCAGTCGCGATCAACGTCATCGCTTTCGGGCTGTTCGTCTCCTTTGCCCAGCTCGTCGCCGCCACCTCCCGCGTGGTCATTGTCAACTATTCCATGCCGGTCTGGGCAAGCCTGCTGGCCTGGCTGGTCCTCGGCGAGCGATTGAACATGCGCGCGGGCATCGGTCTCCTGTTGTGCGTGGGCGGGCTCACCGCGCTGGTCTATCCGGCGGTGGAGGCGCATGCCGCCGGAGGTCTGCTGCTCGCGCTGGGCTGCGCGCTCTGCTGGGCCGCGGGTACTGTCTATATGAAATGGGCGAAGATCCCGGGCGACCTCCTCGCCATCACGGCCTGGCAGATCGCCATCGGCGCCGTCGTCATGGGCGCCTCGCTGCTGCTGTTTCAGGGGAGTCGCTGCCCGCATCGGTGTCGTGGCAGGGCGTGCTGGCCTTGCTCTTTACCGGCTTTATCGGCGTAGGCTTGGCCTACTTTCTGTGGTTCGCCATCATCGAGCGACTGCCGACGGCTACGGCCTCGCTCGGGTCGCTCGCCACGCCCGTCGTCGGCGTCGGCAGCTCGATGCTGTTGCTCGGCGAGCGGCCGACGGCGGCGGACGTGCTCGGCTTCGTGCTGATCCTCGCTGCCGCCGCCTGCGTGTTGGTGCTGGGACGGATACGGCCGGCCGCGCCGGAGCTGTGATATTGGGCGGCCGCCCCACCGTCTGGACGCGATCGGCTCCGGCGCTTGCATGACGTCCGCGTTTGCGATGTCGTAGGGCAGGGCGGATCGGACATCATCATGAAAGTCAGTACCAGTCGGATTCTCACGAGCCACGTCGGTAGTCTGCCGCGATCGGCCGATTTGCTGGCGCAGCTCCAGGCCAAGGACACCGGCGAGGATCACGACGCGCAAGAATTGACGCAACGCGTCGCGGCGTCGGTCACCGACATCGTGCGCCGGCAGGCCGAGCTCGGCATCGATGTCATCGACGACGGCGAGCACAGCAAGTCGAGCTTCGCGGCCTATACCCGCGATCGGCTGGGTGGATTTTCCCGAGCGACCGGCCGTTCGGCTTCACCGGGGCGACGCGCGACTCGCTGGCGTTCGCGGCCGCCTACGAGGAGCAGCGGGCGATGTGCGCGGCGCGGCCGTCGCGGCTCGCCGTTCCCAAGCGCAGAAGCACGGTCGCGTGTACCGGCCCCGTCACTTACGTCGGCCAGCGCGAGGTCGAGGCCGATATCGACAATCTCAAGCGCGCCTTGAACGGGCTGCCGGCGGAGGAGGGGTTCATCACCGCGCTCTCGCCCAACAACATCGCCCTCTACTACGAGAACCGATACTACAAGACCGACGAGGACTATGCCGTCGCGCTCGCCGACGCCATGAACGAGGAGTACCGGGCCATCGTCGACGCCGGTTTCCTGGTGCAGATCGACGATCCGCGGCTCGCCACCCACTACGACCGCAATCCCGCGATCAGCGTCGAGGACTGCCGCAAATTCATCGCGGGGCAGGTGGAGGTGATCAATCACGCGCTGCGCGGCATCCCGCCGGACCGGGTACGCTTCCACACCTGCTACAGCACGAACGTGGCGCCGCGCGTCCACGATCTCGAGCTCAGGCACTACGTCGACCTGATGCTCAGGATCAACGCGTGTGGCCTGAGCTTCGAGGCATCCAATCCGCGCCACGAGCACGAATGGCAGGTCTGGCAGGAGGTCGAGCTGCCCGACGACAAGGTGCTGCTGCCCGGCGTCGTCTCCCATTGCATCGCGCTGGTCGAGCACCCCGAATTGGTCGCCCAGCGCATCGTCCGCTTCGCCGAGGTCGTCGGGCGCGAGCGCGTCATCGCGTCGAACGACTGCGGCTTCGCCACCTCGGGGGCGGGCGACGAGGTGCATCCGGACGTCGCCTGGGCGAAGCTCGCGGCGATGGTCGAGGGCGCGCGACTTGCAAGCGCCCGGCTCTGGCGCAACTGAGGAGAAATTTGGTGAGAGTGCGGACCACAAACTCGGTGTGCTCCCTCCCCCTGAAAGGGGGAGGCATAGGCGGCCTTCGGCCGCCGTTCCTAGCGCCAAGAACGCCGATGCAAAGCATCGGCTATGGGTGGGGGTCGGCGCTGGTACTGGCCATGCTGGCGACGCTTTGCTTCGCGCCACCGGCGGCCGCGGCCTATCCCGAGCGGACGATCCGGCTGGTGGTCGCCTATCCCGCGGGCGGGACCGGCGATCTGGTGGGGCGTATCGTCGCCGACGCACTGTCGGCCCGGCTCGGCGTGTCGGTCGTGGTCGAGAACCAGAGCGGGGCATCCGGCGCCATCGCCGCCGCCACCGTCGCGCGCGCGCCGGCCGACGGCCACACAATCCTGCTCGGCGGCAATGCCATTTTCGCTATTCTTCCGCACGTGACCAAGGTCAACTACGACGGGGTGAAGGACTTCACCGCGATCGCCAATCTGAGCGAGTCATTGCGCGTGCTGGCGGTGAGCCCGGCCGTGCCGGCCAAGACGCTGCCCGAGTTCGTCGAGCACGCCCGCCGCAATCGCGGCAAGCTCAATTTCGGTTCCGCCGGCATCGGCTCGACCTTGCACGTCATGACCGAGATTTTTCAGCGCGAAGCCGGCTTCGAGGCGGTGCACGTTCCGTTTCGCGGCTCGACGCCGGCGGTGCAGGCTTTGCTGCGCGGCGATATCGACTTCCTGATCGACACCGTGGTCATTCCTTATGTAGAGCAGGGCGCGCTGCGCGGCCTCGCTGCGGTCAGCGACCGCCGGCTGCCGACCTTGCCCGATCTGCCGACGCTGGTTGAGCTCGGCTATCCCAACGTCCGCACGTCGGGATGGCAAGCGCTGCTCGGGCCGGCCGGCATGTCCCCCGAGGCGGTTGCGACGCTCAACCGCCACCTCGCTGAGATCTTCAACGACAGCGCGTTTCTAGACCGGCTCGCGAAGGTCGGCGTCTCGCCGCGCTACCGGGCGTCCTCGGCGCTCGACCGGGATCTGCGCGAGGACAACGACTATTTCGGCAGCATCATCCGCCGGTACAAGATTGGCGCACAGTGACGATCCGTCAACGCGCGATTACGCTAGCGCGTGACGGCGTTGCGGTGAGCCGAACCACCCAGTCGAACATCGCATAATGGATGCAGCATCACGCATGCATGCCGTGATGACTGTCTCGCCACATTTGTGGGCAGCCCTGACCGGACACCAGCTTCCACGCAGATGAACGGGTTCGATGTCCGCATGTCCCGGAAACGTGTTGCCCGGAGCGCGCCCCGAGCTGTGGGGGCGCGCGGACGTCCGCCTTTTCACCGCCGCGCATTCACGTTATCTTGGCGGTGTCTCCGGGTCGCATGCGGAGCGCGCGGGCGTAGTTCAATGGTAGAACGGCAGCTTCCCAAGCTGCATACGAGGGTTCGATTCCCTTCGCCCGCTCCAATGCTTAGCTGATTTTCAGTGCTCGGTTTTGCGGCCGGTTTTGCAAATTGCGTTCTCTTCCGGCCTCATTGAGTTGCCGGATGGCCGCTTTCGTAGCGGCCGCTCGACCGACTTAGCGTCGGATGATCCGTTCAACTTGCTCCTCGCTCCATGCAAGGATTTCGGCAATGACGCGGGTTGATAGGCCGGCGATGTAGAATTTGGTTGCGGCTGTCCCTCTCAGGTCATGGAAATGAAGATCGCGGTCATTCATGTCGGCGCCGATCTTGGCGCGATTGAAAGTGGTTCCGAAACCGTTTGGCTTCCACGGTCGGCGGCGCTGGTTCGTCAAGAGCGTGGTTGAGCGCTTGGGGATACGGGCCAGCACGTTCCGCAAATCATCATAGAGCGGGATTGCCGGCGACGGTCAACCGATCGAAGGACGGCGGTGCCGTCCGATCGGGGGCATTCGGGCGACAGGATTCCGTTCCGACGCAAAGCGCTTTAAGTCTCGGAAGTGCTGATCGTTGTCGGCGTCGGCGATTCTTGGTCGGCGCCGCAAGGCTCTGCGATCAACTCTCGGTCCGATCACTCTCTCGTGACCGCAGCCCTCGTCAACCGATCGATGGACGCCGTGGCGGCGATGCCCTGCCATCTAGCGCACATCGCAAAACGACTCAGCGGCCACACAGGCCTTTCGAATAACAGGACAACAACACCATGCGACGACGACCCACCGATGACCTGCCCGAACCGCAGGACCCGCCGGAGCCGCCGCTTCCGCCTCCACCTCCGTCCGCCGGCTTGACCATAGTCGGCACCAATGGCGACGACTATCTCGAGGGCACCGCCGGAGCGGATATCATTCACGGCCTCGGCGGCATAGACGCCATCTATGCCGACGCGGGCGATGATCAACTCTTTGGCGGCGCAGGAGACGACTTGCTCAACGGCGGCACCGGTGCCGACATGTTGGACGGCGGTGCCGGCGAGGACACCATCCGCTACAAGGCTTCATCGGCGGGCGTCTTCGTCAATCTGGCCGCCGGCGTGGGCAGCAACGGCGAGGCCCAAGGCGACACCTACGTCGGCATCGAGCATGTTCTCGGCTCGAATTTCGACGACCTCATCATCGGCAATTCCGCCAACAACAATCTGCGTGGATATGACGGCAACGACCTGCTCTTCGGCGGCGGCGGTCAGGACTCCCTGCGCGGCATGACGGGCGTCGACCAACTCTATGGCGGCGAAGGTGACGACGTGCTCGACGGCGGCGAAGGCGCCGACGTGTTGGACGGCGGCGCCGGCGAGGACACGGTCACCTACATCGGGTCGCTCTCGTCATGGGGCGTCGTGGTCGATCTAGCCCTCGGCACTGGCTTCAGCGGCGATGCCCAAGGCGACACATACGTAAGCATCGAGCATGTCATCGGCTCGAATTTTCATGACATGCTCGCGGGTGATGCCGGCAACAATCAGCTCCGCGGCGAAAACGGCAACGACACGATCTACGGCCGCGCCGGCAACGACATGCTGTTCGCCGGCGACGGCAATGACATCCTCGATGGCGGCGTCGGAGCCGACAAGCTCGACGGTGGCATCGGCGAGGATACGGTCAGCTACTTGGCTGCATCCGCAGGCGTCACGCTCAACCTGAACACTGGCGTAGGCACCGGCGGCGAGGCGGCCGGCGACACCTTCGTCGGGATCGAGCATGTCGATGGCTCGGCCTTCGCCGATACGCTCGCCGGCAACGCCGCCAACAACTACCTCTACGGGGCCGCCGGCAACGACGTGCTGGCTGGCGGCGCCGGCAATGACCAGCTCATCGGCGGCGAGGGCCACGACGTGCTCCGCGGCGGTGCCGGCGCCGACTTCCTGGACGGCAGCGAGGGCGTAGATGGGGCCTACTACCAGGATTCGACGACTCGCATCTACGTCGATCTAACCGACAATCTGGGGTACTACGGCGACGCCGAAGGCGATACCTACTACGGCATCGAGAACATCGTCGGCACGGCCTACGGCGATTCGCTCACGGGCAACGCCGGAAGCAATGACCTGGTTGGACTTGGCGGCGATGATTGGCTCGATGGCCGCGCCGGCAATGACCGGCTGATCGGCGGCGAAGGTGACGACTCGCTGTATGGCGGCCTGGGGGCCGACAAGCTGGACGGCGGCAACGGCAACGACTGGATCTTCTACGGTTTCTCGACGGCAGGCGTCACCGTCAATCTGGTCACCGGCGTAGGCTCCGGCGGCGAGGCCCAAGGCGACACGTTCTTCGGCATCGAGAATGTGAACGGCTCGAACTTCAGCGACTTCCTCATCGGCAATGCCGGCAACAATATCCTCTACGGAGGTAACGGCAACGACACCATCATGGGCGGTGCCGGCCAGGACCAGCTGTGGGCCGGAGACGGACACGACATCCTGACCGGCGACAGCAGTGGCATCGTCGCCGCGGATACCTTCGTGCTCTCGCCGGGGTACGGCTCCGCCACCATCACGGACTTCCAGCAAGGCGTCGATAAGATCGATCTCGGCGGCCACACGCCACCGAATTTCGGCACCGATGGCCAGCTGGCGTGGGGATATATCGACCAGAACGGTCTGCATGCCAACTCGCTCGATGCCAGTGACGGGTACTTCTTCGACACGTCAACGCATACGCTTTATCAGTGCGAGTTCTCCAACGGCACACTGGTCTTGCACGACGCTGTCGTCACGATCAACGCGGACGTCCCGAAGCTGGAGACCAGCGACTTCCTGTTAATGTAGGTGCAATGCACCGCACTGCCGCACATCGTGGGAGGCTCCGGTCAACCCGGGGCCTCCCGCAGGAGGACGCACGGGAGCCGCCAGCGCCGCCCCCGCCGCTTCCATGACGGCAGCAAGCTCACCGAGTGCCATGCAAGTTCTGACGGCGGCAAACAGCCGAGAAGCCAGCGATGGCAGAGCGGCGGCGATGCATGCGAGCGTGAAGGTGCTGCGGAGCCGGTCCGGATGTCTGGTAGTCCCGCCGCGTGGTCGCGCGGGCTTTTACCGGTAACGCTGCGCCCGTGAATCCCAGTAGGGACCATCATACCCAAGTGGGGGAGGAGCCGCATACGCTCGATAGGCTTGAGATGTCGAAGGTCTCACTCTGACCGTTCGGGGAGTCTCGTACTGTTGCACCGGTGGGTCAAAAACGTGACCATTAAAGCCGAGAGGGGCTGCAGGTTGCTGGGTTTGAGCTTGAACTGGCGTAACCAGGACAGCAAGGATGAAGCTCAGGAATGTAAGACGCTTCATGACAGTCCTCCTTATTGCGCCCTCCTTATTGCGCCTTCTGTTTTGCTGGACCGTGCATGCCGTCTGATTTTGTTGAGTAAACTTTCCATCGACTTCGATCCTTCACGGGCGCCCGGCCTTCGCAATAGGGCGCCTCATTGACGGTCGGCAGCGCGGGATCAGGTGAACGTGACAGTGCATCGGAAGTCTCGTTCAGCCGTGACATCCATGGTCGAACACTTGCACTTCGGTGGACGGCGTGCCGTCCCAGAGCTGGAGGTCCGCGCAGCAATCTGAAATGAGACCCACGTGGAAGCGGAAGCGGTACTCGTCGCGGCGGCGAGGGTCCCCGCACTCTTCATCCTCCTCCGCCTTCTGCTCGGGTGAGGCGAGGTAGGTGGTGAAAAGATCGCGGGCGTGCTCCTTGTCGCGCGCCAGGACGACGAGGTGCTTCCAGGAATGCAGGTGGGTCGCGCAGACCGTGTAGGCGATCAGTCGCGTGCCGTCGTCGTCGGGGCTCCAATGTTTGCACATGGTCAGCGTTTATCAGCCTGCGGCGGCGTGGCGGATCATTGATCAGCTCTCCGCGAACTGATGTCGCGTGGCGTGCAGCGCCACGAACCGCTGTTCCTGAGTGCCCACCTTCGCCAGCGGGTGCTTGTCGCGCGCGAGCAAGCGGTCCATGAGATCGCGTTCGGCCTGCGTCAGCACGCGCTGGAAGGCCCACTTCGGGTCCCGGTGACGCAGGATCGCGTTCAGCTCGCTTGATGCTGCCGCCGACCGGCGGGAACGCGGTGTAGGGGATCGATCCACCGGGCTGCGCGTGGTTTGCGTTGCCAAGCCGGTCGAGGTGTTCGAGCGTGACGTGGCCGGTGACCATGCCCTTGCCGCTGACGAGGGCCACCTCGATGAGCTTGGTGTCTTCCTCCGCGTCGTCGATCACGCAGTAAATTGCTTTGATGCTGCCGATTTTGACGATCGGCCGTACCGTTGGCCGCCTTGCGGGCTGCGGAGTAGCGTTTGTAGGTCTTGATCATCGCTCCAGTCGGTCCTGCGGGCAACCGTGGAACCAGCTCAGTCGGACTTTGGGGGCCCGGCTTCGCGTTCAGGCACCGAGTGTTCGCGGGCTTGCGGGCGGGCTCGGCTTTTCTTGGTGCGATCAGCGTTTGGTTGTCGCCAGCCCAGTTGGATCTCGAGCAGTCTTTCTTGTTTCCGACTGGCGGCTATCTCCAGCCAAGCGAAGATGGCCAAGCAGAGCACGCATCCCAGGCCGATTCCGAGGGACACCCCCAGCGCGGTTGTGATCATAGCTCACCTCGGATCTGCGACTAGTGCGGTGGCTCTGACGTTCCGATCGGTCTCGCAGCACTAGCGTTGAGCAGGCACGTCAAATGAAACGGCCCGTCTTGTTCAGCGAATCATCCGCCGGGGTCTTGTTATTGCGTGCCAAAAAGTTGCGTGCCGGTGCCAACTGGTGTTGTCGCAGTAGACGCAAGCATGTGGGTCAACACGGTCGCACCGGAATATTGTTCTACGCCGCACCCACCCCCGACGATCCCGTTGCGGGACCGTTCGCCTGCACACAGCGCTCAGCACTACCCCTCGAAATTCATTCCCCGCGATTCCTCGTCCAGCTCCCTTGCGCTTGAAATAAGCTCCTCGGCGGCATGCACGACCTCATCGAGATCGTAGCGGCAGCAGCTGTCGATCCCCAATTGCGTTTCGTGACTGTAGAGCTCCAGCCAAATCGGCGTGGCATCGCCAGGGCGGGTTCGCACGAGCTCGACAAGCCGCACCTCATAGTTGCCAAATCGCGCGAGCGAGACGGTTTTCGCACCGTTACGGTCTGCGGGGGCGTGGCAAAGGTGTGCGTGGCCGCGAACAATTCGCAGTTCGGCACGATCACCTTTGGTCTCTCTGCACATATATGAATCTCCTGACGCGCCGGAGTTCGGCGAGGTCTGTTGCATTGGGCGGCGGAGCCGAACTTGACGCTACGGTTGCGCCGTCGCACGGGCCATGTGTCTCGACGCGAGGTGATGTAAGCGACAGCAGTGCCTACGTCTTGCTGTCACGTGCCAATTACTTGATGCTCCGCGCCAGATTTGGCGCGCAGGGCATTAATCGAGCCGCCCGGGCATAAGAGAATTGATGATGGAAACGCAGGTTCGTACGCCGAAAATGGCGTTCATGCAGAATCAGGAACCCAGTGGGAGCCGTTTTGGGACGACGTCACCCGAGTAGCCGAGCGCGTGCTCCCGGGGCTGAAGTTTGAATGAGCGTTGCTGCGCTGGCGCGGGTTCGGTCGGATGGTGACAGACACAACGGGACTTGGCGGCCGGACAATGCGGCCCCCCGCGCCCAGCTATGTGCCCGGTCCGATCCCGCTGCACAGGCTTCTCTGGGCTGTCTTGTTCAATCCGCTCCAGATCTGGAGCCGCGAGCATTTCGAGGAGCCCCTGGTGGTTTCGCGCACGCCGCTCGGCACGCGGCTGGTCGTCAGCGATCCCGAGGCGATCAAGTGGATCCTGGTCGACAATTCCTCCAACTATGTCCGCGACAGCCTGCAGCAGCGCATCTTATTGCGAACGACCGGACGCAGCCTGTTTTCGTCCGAGGGCGCAGATTGGCGGCTGCTCAGAAAAACGTTTGCGCCGTTCTTCTCGCGCCGGGCGCTGGGCGCATGTCTGCCGGGCATGATGGCAGCCGCCGATAAACTGGTGGAACGCCTCGCAGCGTCCGGCGGCGAGGACATCGAGCTCGACCGCGAAATGGCGGCGGCGGCCGTGGATGCGCTGTCGCGGACTCTCTTTGCCGACGGGCTTGGTGAGTCCGAATCGAGTATCGCCGCGAGCGTGCGTCGCTTTGCCGACGCGAGCGGGGCCGTCGGGCTCGGCGATCTCCTCGATCTGCCCGCCTGGTTTCCCCGACTCCGCCGGATCACCGGATGGCAGGCGATCCGTGCGGTCCGCAAAAGGGCGCGGCGCATCGTGGCAGCCGCAAGGATATCGGCGGGGCCTTCGGCAGAGTCTGGAGATATTGTCTCCGCCATGATCCTGGCCCGTGACGCCGACACCGGTCGGATGCTCGGCGCTCGCGCAATCGAGGACAATGTGTCGACCCTGATTGGCGCGGGGTCCGACACCGTCGCCCTTGCCCTGACATGGTCGATTTTCCTCCTGTCCGAGGCGCCCGAGATCCGCGCGAGCATAGAGGCCGAGGTGGACGCCTGTCCGAAGGCCGGGCCGATCACCAGTGAGGCGCTCGATCAACTGATCTGGACGCGGGCGACGATCGAGGAGGCCATGCGCCTCTATCCGCCCGCGCCGCTCATCGGCCGTATGGCCTTGGCTGCGGACACGATTTGCGGCCGGCGTTTTCCGGCCGGAACGACCATCCTGATCGCGCCGTGGGTCGTTCATCGCCACACGCGGCTCTGGAGCGATCCGGATCTGTTTCAGCCGGAACGGTTTCTGCCCGGACGGCGCGAGGGCATTCCCCGCTTTGCCTATCTGCCCTTCGGGGCGGGGCCGCGCATCTGCATCGGCATGGGCTTTGCGATGCAGGAGGCCGTTGTCCTGCTGGCGAGGCTGGCGCAGCATCTGCGCTTCGAGCGAGCCGACGACCAGCCCGTCCGGCTGCGCCAATGCATCACCCTTCAGCCGCAGGGCGGATTGCGCGTGCGGGTGCAAAAGCGCGCCGATAAGAAGAGCGGGCTGTAATGCTGCGCATGTCCGTATTGCTTGCGACGCGCCGCGTGAAATTCAGCAATGGTGAACAAGCAACGCCAATCAGCATCAGGTGAAGACGAAGTACATTCTCTTTGTAACAATTCCAAAGCGCTCGCTACGCTGAGATTATCTTGCTGATCCGAAGAAATGCATGTATCGAGCGAGCATAGTCGAGGCCATACTCATCCGGACGCCAACAAATTTGCGCTGCCGGCCTGGTGACGAAGGAAATTCGCGCCACCAGGCCGGACGAACTGCAGGCGAGGAGCCTTGATTTTGTTACATTATAACATCAAGCTGGAGAGTGTGCCGGCTGCGGGTGTTCTGTAGGATGAGGCCAGTCTAGATGGGACGTCGGGAGTTTCATGTGCGCGCGTTGCGTGGCGTACGTCTGGCGGTGGCGCACGGGGTCGCATCGATCGCGTTGACGGCCATATCCTTGTCCGCGCTCGCGCAAGAAACCGTAACTCCATCCGCAAGCCCGGCCGCGGACGCCGCCGCCAGCCCGCCGGTCATCGGCAACATGCTGCTGCCGCGCGATCTCAGCCCGTGGGGCATGTACATCAACGCCGATCCGGTGGTGAAGGCGGTGCTGATCGGGCTCGCCGTTGCCTCGCTCGTGACCTGGACGGTGTGGCTCGCCAAGACCGTGGAGATCATGTTCGCCAAGCGGCGCGTGCGCGCGGCATCGCGCAAGCTCGCGGACGCGCGCTCGACGGCGGAGGGCGTGGAGCGCCTGACCGGCGCCAGGGGCGAGGTCGTCAGGTTCCTCGACGCGGCCGTGACGGAGCTCAAGCTGTCCGACGGCTCCATGGAGCCGGAAGGCATCAAGGAGCGGATCGCGTCGCGCCTCGAGCGCCTCGAGGCGGCCTATGGGCGGCGCATCCTGCGCGGCACCGGCGTGCTCGCAACCATCGGTGCGACGGCGCCCTTCGTCGGCCTGTTCGGTACCGTCTGGGGCATCATGAACAGCTTCATCGGCATCTCGAAGTCGCAGACCACCAATCTCGCGGTGGTCGCGCCGGGCATCGCCGAGGCGCTGCTGGCGACCGCTTTGGGGCTTGCCGCCGCCATTCCGGCCGTGGTCATCTATAACGTGTTCTCGCGCTCGATTGCCGGCTATCGCGCGCAACTGGGGGACGCCGCTGCAGAGGTTTTGCGGCTGGTCAGCCGCGATCTCGATCGCCCCGCTGCCGTCCCCACATCCGCGCGCAGGCCGCTGTCGGCCGCCGAGTAAGTGCACGACGAGTAAGTGCAGGGGTGGAGTCATGAGCGTACGCCTTGATCACGGCGAGGACTCGCTGACCGAGGTCCACGAGATCAACGTCACCCCGTTCATCGACGTCATGCTGGTGCTGCTCATCATCTTCATGGTGGCGGCGCCGCTCGCCACGGTGGACATCCAGGTCAATCTGCCGGCATCGACCGCCGAGCCGCGGCCGCGACCCGACAAGCCGATCTATCTGACCGTCAAGTCCGACCTCACCGTCGCGGTCGGCAACAATCAGGTCGGCCGCAATGCCCTGCGCGGCACGCTCGACGCGGCCGCCAAGGGCGACAAGGAGACGCTGATCTTCCTGCGCGCCGACAAGGCAGTGCCTTACGGCGAGCTGATGGAGGTCATGAACACCTTGCGCCTGGCGGGATACCTGAAGATCGCGCTGGTCGGGCTCGAGAAGGTGCCGGAGCAATGATCGCATTGGCGCCCGAAGACCTCGCCGACCTGCGCCGCTGGGCGATCTGCGCCGCGGTCGTCGTGCTCGCGCATGGCGGCATCGCCGCGGCGATGGTGACTTGGCGCGAGGACGACGAGTCGGCGGGACCTTCCGCGGCCATCGTGGTCGAATTGGCGCCAGTGCCGCGTGCGGCGAGCACGCCCGAGGCCGAGATGCCGCCTGGGCCGCCGCAGGATGCGTCCGAAGCCTCGCCCAACAAGCCGGTCGAGACCCTCGAGGAGCGGGAGAAGGTCGAGCACCAGGTGGTCGAGGCCAAGTTCGAGCACAAGGTCGAGGAGAAGGTCCAAACGAAGCCGGTCGAGGAGCCGCCGCCAGAGGTAGCGCCGGCACTCAATCCCGAAGTGGCGATCGAACCTCCGCCGCCGCAGGAAGTGAAGCAGGAGGTGGCGATGCGGCAATCACCGAGCGTAGCGTCGGTGGCCTCCGCGCCGCATGTGATTGCCGAGGAAATCGCCGAGACCCCGGCCGCGCCGACGCAGAACCAGCTCAATCCCGACGATACGAAGGCGATCGTGACCTGGCAGAAACAAGATCTTCGCGCTGCTCAAGAAGAACCTCCGCTTCCCGACGGGGGCGGATCGCCGCGGTCACGTGGGCACGGTCCAGGTCACCTTCAGTGTCGATCGGCAAGGGCGCCTAACCGATAGTCGCGTGGTACGCGGAACGGGCATGCCCGAGCTCGACGAAGAGGCGCTCGCGGTGGTAAAGCGGTCGCAGCCCTTCCCGCTGCCGCCGTCGGCACTTGCAGGCGAGCGCGTGGCCGTGCACGTGCCGATCACCTTCTTGCCGCCCGGAGCCTCCGCCGAGAAGCGATGACTGTCGCGCTTGCCCCCGCGACCGTTGATCGACGGAACACGCGCGATGAGGCTTTTCCGGCCCTGGTGAGGCTTTCCCGGCCCTATTGTCGGCCGGTCCGATCGGGCATATTTGGTAGCCGAGAGGAACATCGATGCCGGACACGGTTTCCGCGCCGACACCCCAAATGACGCGTCCGCTCCTGCTGATTGCGGCGGTGGTCGGGGTTCTGCTCGCCGGTACGGTGGCGCTCTGGGCCCATTACGGCACGGCGGTATTCTACGAGATGATCGCCGCCGGGCTCGCCGCCTGCTTGTGATCGGTCGCGGCGTAATTCGGAGAAATTGAAATGACCGCGCGCGGCTCCCGCATGGCTCTGATGGCGGCGGCGTTTCTCGCCGGGCTCGTGCTCTGCTTCGGCGTCATTCTCATCGTGACCGGGCGCGTGTCGGCGCCGGTGGCGCAGCAGATCGCCGCCATCGGCGGGCCGTTCAAGCTCACCGACCAGAACGGGCAGGTGATGACCGACCAGGATCTCAAGGGTCGTCCGTTCCTGGTGTTCTTCGGTTTCACCCATTGCCCCGACGTCTGCCCCACGGCGCTGTTCGAAGTGTCGGAGATCATGCGCGCGCTCGGGCCCGACGCCGACCGCACGCGCGCGCTGTTCATCACCGTCGATCCCGAGCGCGACACGCCCGCCGTGATGAAGGACTATCTGTCGAGCTTCGACAAGCATCTGTCGGGCCTCACCGGCGATGCCGCCGCGATCGCCGCCGTCGCCAAGGCGTACCGGGTCTATTTCAAGAAGGTTCCCCTCGACAAGGGCGGCTACACCATGGACCACACCGCCATCGTCTACCTGATGGACAAGGAGGGTCGCTTCGTCGCGCCCTTCAGCCTCAAGCGGACGAGCGAGGCCGCGGCCACCGATCTGCGCCGCCATCTCTGATCGGGACGGCCGTCCCAATGAATCCACTCCCATGAGTCGAAAAGACCGGCGCGCCGGCCGCATGCCATCCGGATTGCAAGGTCCCGACGCCACCGGGCTGTTCGCGCTCGCCGTGCGCCATCACCAGGCCGGCCAGTTGGCCGAGGCCGAGAATCTCTACCGGCAGGTGCTCGCGACCGACGCCGGGCATTTCGCCAGCCTGCATCATCTCGGCATCATCGCCTTGCAGCGCCGCCAGCCGCAGGCGGCGATCGACCCGATCGGCCGCGCGCTCGCCGTCGACGGCGGCATTCCGGACTGCCACTACAACATGGCGTTCGCCTTGCAGGCGCTGGGCCGGATGGACGAGGCTGCCCGCCACTATCAGCACGCCACCCGGCTAAAGCCCGACTACACCGACGCGCACACCAACCTGGGCAACGTGCTCAATCAGCTCGGACGGCACGGCGATGCCGCCGCATCCTATGAACGCGTGGTCGCGCTCGCGCCGAGCGCCGAGGCCCACTACAATCTCGCCAATACTTTGGTGGAGCTGCGCCGGCTGGACGACGCGGTGAGCCACTTCCATCGCGCGCTTGCGCTCAAGCCCGATCTGGTCTGGGCGCACAACAACCTCGCCAATGCGCTGGTGACGCAGGGCCAGCTGGACGACGCCTTGCTGCATTTTCAGCGCGCGGTCGAGCTCGATCCTGCCCTGGCCCAGGCCCGCGTCAATGTCGGCACCACGCTGCTGGCGCAGGGCAAGCTCGATGCGGCGGCGGCCCAACTCGAACAGGCGCTCGGCATCAACGCCAATTTCGCCGATGCCCATGCCAATCTCGGCAATGTGCGTTTGGCGCAAGGCCGGCTGGAGGAGGCGGCGCAGTGCTTTCATCGCGCGCTCGCCCTCAAGCCGGATATGGTCGAGGCGCAGAACAATCTCGGCATCGTGCTGGCGGCGCAGGGCGATGTGGAGACAGCCATTCGCTGCTATGAATCCGCGCTCACCCGCAAGCCGGATTTCATCGACGCCTACAATAATCTCGCCCGCGCATTCTGGTCCACGGGGCAGGTGGACAGCGCGCTGGGCGTGCTGCGGCGGGCGCTCGCGATCACCGAGACTGCGGCGACCAAGTCGCTGTTCGTGCAGTGCGTGCAACGTCTCGCGGTGCCGCCCGACGTCGAGGATTTTCGCGCTCTGATGGTGCGCGCCTTGTCGGAGCCGTGGGGTCGCACCAACGATGTGGCACCGGTCGCCGCGCGTCTCGTCAAGCAGGATGTCGCGCTCAAGGCGTGCATGGCGCGCGTCTCGCAGGCATGGCCGCGGCGCCTGCCGGCGGATGAGCTGCTGGACCCGGCGGGAATCGCACCGATTTCCGGCAACCGCCTGTTGCGCTGCGTGATGGAGGCCGGCGGTGTCAGCGATCACGAACTGGAACGGCTGCTGACCGCGCTGCGGTTCGCGGCATTGGAGATCGTGTCGGGAGCTCAAGACCGCCCGGACGACGGCATGCTGGATTTCTGCTGCGCGCTGGCGCGGCAGTGTTTCCTCAACGAGCAGGTCTTCGCCCACACCGACGAAGAGTTCGGCAAGGCGCAACAGCTGCGGGAAACCGTGATCGCGGCGCTGGCATCGAACGCGGCGATCCCCGAGCTGCGCCTGGCCGTGGTCGCGAGCTATTTTCCGCTCCACTTGCTCCCGGGCGCGGAGCAGCTTGCCGCGCGCACCTGGTCCGAGGCGATGACGGCCGTCGTCGTCCAGCAGGTGAGCGAGCCGATGCAGGAGCGGCAATTGCGCGCCGCGATCCCGGCATTGACCGAGATCGAGAACGAGGTGTCGCGCCAGGTCCAGCAGCAATACGAGGAAAATCCCTATCCGCGCTGGGCGAAGTCGGAACCGCCGGGCCTGCCGCTGCCGTTCGAGCAGTATCTGCGCCGCAAATTGCCCGCGGCCGTGTTCCGCAGTCTCGGCAAAGCGGAGATCGACCTGCTGATCGCCGGCTGCGGCACCGGCCAGCATGCGATCGAGACCGCGCAGCGGTTTGCCGGCGCGAACGTGCTGGCGGTGGATTTGAGCCGGACCAGCCTCGCCTATGCCGAGCGCAAGACGCGCGAGCTCGGACGCGGCAACATCGCCTATGGCCAGGCCGACATCCTCAAGCTCGGTGCGCTTGGCCGCACGTTCGACGTGATCGAATCGTCGGGCGTGCTGCACCATCTCGCCGAGCCGTTCGCCGGCTGGCGCGCGCTGCTGTCGCTGCTGCGGCCCGGCGGTTTCATGACGATCGGCCTCTACAGCGAGCTCGCGCGCGCGGAAATCGTCGCGGCGCGCGCGTTCATTGCCGAGCGCGGCTATGGGGCGACCGCCGAGGACATCCGGCGGTGCCGGCAAGAGTTGCTCGATCGACGCCGGCACGGCGGTTCGCGAAGATCGTCGAATCGGCCGATTTCTTCAGCACCAGCGGATGCCGCGATCTGCTGTTCCATGTGCAGGAGCACCGCTTGACGATCCCGCAGATCGCCGGCTTCCTCGCGGACAACGGCCTTGCCTTCATCGGCTTCGATCTCGATCCGGCCACGCCGCAGCGATACCGGGCGCGGTTCCCGGCCGACACGGCCATGGCCGATCTCGCGTCCTGGGATGTGTTCGAGCGCGAGCATCCCGACACGTTTACGGGCATGTATCAGTTCTGGGTGCAGAAAAGGCCGTGACGGCGCGCGCCGTTGTCAGAACGTGTCCGTTGTCGAGGAGCTGTCAGAGACTCATTCACCTCCCCAAGGTCTCCTTGATGCATGTCGAATATGCAGTATCTCAACTGTGTCGCCGGCAACCGTGTAAAAGAGCTTGAATGGATATCGAATAAGAGGAATGACACGTACTCCAGGCCGGTTAACTACCGCCTGCGCGCTTTCGGGCATGTCTGCTATTCGGGCGACTGTCGCTCGGATGTACGCCTCAAGAGAGGCCGCGACCGCTTCTCCGAAAACCCGCCGGCTCTCCGCACCAATTGTAGCAAGATCGGCCGCCGCACGCGGTGCGAATTCGACTTTCGTCACGGGCGGAATTTTGCGAACGCCGCTTCAACCTCGTCTTTACTCGCGATTTCCCCGCGCCTGATCTGCTCCAGCGCCTCATCGATTGCTTCAAGCTCTTCTCGCGTCGCGTGATATACCCCGGTGCGACGCGCTTCGATCTCGCGGACATATTCCGCAAGCTCCTCCTGCTCCGCCGGCGACAATGATTCCACGCGCTCGAGCAGTCTTTTTGTGTTCGCTGTCATGGAACATATATTAGCAGACGCACGCGGCAAGTTGCCACTCCCGGAAAGGTCCTCGAAGGGAGGCTAGCCGACCCTCGCCGCCATTACTTGGCGCTACAATGCCCCTGCGAAACATCGGCTATGGCAAAGGTCGAGGCGGCCTTTGCTCCCTTCGGGCAGACGGAGCTCGCGGCACGCGCATGCCACTGATATGCCGCAACCGGATCGTCTATAAGCTGGTACTCGCGGACCCTTGGAAGCCAAGCAAATCTTAGAGATTTCGGTGTCCCTACACACCCAGCCCACCCCCTCGGCACCGATCCGGCGGCTTATCGCCCTGATCTGCCTGGCTCTGCTGGCGCCGTTGCTCGGCTCCGGGCCGGCACCGGCGCAGTTGGCGGGCGGCGATCCCGGCGTGCGGGTGCCGGGCTTCTGGGACCCGCGGCGTCGGCCGGAAAAGCCCGATCTGTCCCGCATCAATGTGATCCGGTTCCTCACCGAGACCGACTATCCGCCGTTCAATTTCGCCGGGCGCGGACAACAATCCGCAGGGCTTCAACGTCGATCTCGCGCGCATGCTGTGCGACGAGCTCAAGGTCGCCTGCACCATCCAGATGCGCCGCTTCGAGACGCTGGTTCCCGCGCTCAACGCCAACCAGGGCGACGCGGCGATTGCCTCGATCGCGGCGACGCCCGAGATGCGCGCCAAGGTCGATTTCACCGATTCCTATTACCGCACGCCGGCGCGCTTCGTGGCCAGGCGCGATTCCCCGATCGAGGATCCGCTGCCCGAGCGGCTCGAAGGCACGCAAGGTCGCGGTCGTCGGCGGCACCGCGCACGAGGCCTATCTCAAGGCGTTGTTTACCGAGGTCGAGGTTCGGCCCTATCCCAACGCCGACGTGGCGCGGCTGGCGCTCCGGCGCGGCGACGTCGATCTGATGTTCGGCGACGCGATCTCGCTGGCCTTCTGGCTCAACGGCACCGATTCCGAAAATTGCTGTACGTTTCGCGGCGGTCCCTACATCGACAGCCGCTTTTTCGGCGAGGGCATCGGCATCGCGGTCCGGCGGGGCAACGACACCATCAGGATGGCGCTGAACTGGGCGTTGTTCCGGGTGTGGGAGCAGGGCCGTTTCACGGACCTGTGGCTGCGCTATTTCCCGGTCAGCCCGTTTTGACCTGATTTTGACGGCGTTTTGATTGACGCCGGGGGATGCGGTTTTTAGTGTCCGGGCCGGAGGACAACCGATGTCGACGGCCGACGCCCCAGCGCCAGCATTGCGCGAGCTTGCGGAGAATTCGAATGCCTGGCCGTTCGAGGAGGCGCGCAAGATCGTGGCGCGGCTCAAGCGCCGTCCCAAGGACGAGGTGATCTTCGAGACCGGCTACGGCCCCTCCGGCCTGCCGCATATCGGCACCTTCGGCGAGGTCGCGCGCACCACCATGGTGCGCCACGCCTTTCGCGTGCTCACCGACGACAAGGTCAAGACCCGGCTGATCGCCTTCTCCGACGACATGGACGGGCTGCGCAAGGTACCGGACAACGTCCCGAACCGCGACATGATGACGAGCCATCTCGGCAAGCCGCTGTCGCGGGTGCCGGACCCGTTCTCCAACGAATATCCATCCTTCGGCGCCGCCAACAATGCGCGGCTGCGCGCCTTCCTCGACCGGTTCGGCTTCCAATACGAGTTCCTGTCCTCGACCGATTGCTACACGTCGGGCCGCTTCGACGCCGCGCTCATGAAAGTGCTGGAGCGCTTCGACGCGGTCATGGAGATCATGCTGCCGTCGTTGCGCGAGGAGCGCGCGCAGACCTATTCGCCGTTCCTGCCGATCTCGCCGCGCAGCGGCATCGTGCTGCAGGTGCCGATCCTGGCGCACGACGCCAAGGCCGGGCACGATCACCTACGAGGATCCCGACACCAAGGAGCAGGTGACGACGCTGGTCACCGGCGGGCGCACCAAGCTGCAATGGAAGCCCGACTGGGCGATGCGCTGGTTCGCGCTCGGCGTCGACTACGAGATGGCGGGCAAGGACCTGATCGATTCGGTGAAGCTCTCCGGCGAGATCTGCCGCGCGCTCGGCGGCACGCCGCCGGAAGGATTCAACTACGAGCTCTTCCTCGACGAGAAGGGCCAGAAGATTTCCAAGTCCAAGGGCAACGGGCTCACCATCGACGAATGGCTGCGCTATGCCTCGCCGGAGTCGCTGTCCTTCTTCATGTATCGTGAGCCGAAGGCGGCGAAGCGTCTCTACTTCGACGTGATTCCGCGTCACGTCGACGAATACCAGCAGTTCCTCGACGGCTACGCGCGGCAGGACCCCAAGCAGCGGCTTTCCAACCCGGTCTGGCACATTCATTCGGGCGAGCCGCCCGAAGGCCGATATGCCGATCTCGTTCGCGATGCTGCTCACGCTGGTGTCGTCCTCGAACGCCGAGAATGCCGAGACGCTATGGGGCTTCATCGGCCGCTACCGGCCCGGCGTGACGCCGCGTACGCATCCCAAGCTCGATGCGCTGGTCGGCTACGCGATCCATTATTTCCACGACTTCGTGCTGCCGGAGAAGAAGTTCCGCGAGCCGGGCGCGGTCGAGCGCGCGGCGCTGCAGGACCTGCGCGACGCGCTCTCGCAGCTTCCCGCGGACGCGACGGCCGAGCAAATCCAGGACGTGGTCTACGAGATCGGCCGGCGCGAGCCGTTCCTCGACAAGACCGGCAAGGTCAAGACCAAGGACGGCAAGCCCGGCGTCGCGCTCGACTGGTTCAACATGCTCTACCAGGTGCTGCTCGGCCAGGAGAAGGGGCCGCGCTTCGGCTCGTTCGTGGCGGTCTACGGGCTCAAGAACACGGTCGACATGATCGACGGCGCGCTGGCGCGATCGGCATAGGCGGCTTGCGCCGGGCAGGGCGAGCGGGGATCATTGCGCCGTCGTCGTAACCTCAGCACGAAATGACCCCCTCCGCCCTCGCCATCATCGGCGTCACCATCGTCTGCTCGTCGTTCATCTCCGGCGTGTTCGGCATGGCCGGCGGGATGATTCTGCTCGGCGTGCTGCTGTTCTATTTCGACGTCGCCACCGGGATGATCCTGTTCTCGATCATCCAGTTCTTCGTCAACGTCTTGCGCGTCGTGCAGTGGCGGCAATACGTGTTGTGGCCGATCTTCGGCTGGTACGTCGTCGGTGCCGCGCTTTCCTTCGCGGTCATGTGGACGATCGCCATCGTGCCGGACAAGGCGACGGTCTACCTCCTGCTCGGCCTGATGCCGTTCGCGGTGGAGGCTTTGCCGGCGTCCATGCGTCCGAACATCGAGTGGCGCGGCGTGCCGTTCTTCACCGGCATGGTGACCACGGTCGTTCAGATCCTGTCAGGCGTCGGCGGGCTCGCGCTCGACATCTTCTTCCAGAAGAGCATGCTCGACCGCAAGACCACCAATGCCACCAAGGCGGTCGCGCAGACCTTCAGCCACGTCGTGCGCGCGGTCTATTTCGGCTCGCTCTCCGGCCTCGGCGACCTGCCGGTCTGGGCGACGGGACCGGCGATCCTGCTCGCGATCGCCGGCACGTCGCTCGCGCCCATCGTGATCGAGCGCATGACCGATCACGGCTTCCGGCAGTGGACGCGGTGGATCATCCTCGCCATCAGCACGGTCTATCTCGTCCGCGCCGGCTGGCTGTTCTGGCAGGGGTGAAATGATATTTCGCGGCGCTCGCGTAGGGTGGGCAAAGGCGCGCAATGCCGTGACCGTGCTTCGGTATCGATCTTTCGTATGCGCGCCGTGCCCACGCGCTTCTCGCAATACGCGTGGGCACGGCGCTACGTTCGACCGTTTGTCGGAATTGAATTGTGCCCGGCGCCCATAGCCCGTCGAAGACGGGCGTAAAACGCCCTGATGGCCCACCCTACGGCGAGCGCAGCACGAAGCGCCGGTCGAGCTGCTGCACGGGGCGCGCGTTCATCGGATAGAGCCGGGCGAAGCTCGCGATGTCGGCCTCCGCGACCTGGATCGGGTCGGTGAGCAGCAGCCAGTCCACCGTCTCGGCGCACGGCGGCGTGGTGAGCGAGCCGGAATAGCGGTAGTAGCTGCGCTTCGCCGGCAGGAAGGCGTTCGGATCGATCTTCGGATCGGCCTTCACCGGAGGGCCGGCGCGGTTCGGCATGGTCAGGACCATGGTGTTGAACGCCTTGTTCGGCTTGCCGGTCGTCATCAGCACGCCGACGACGGCGAGCGCGCCGGCGGAATTGCTGTGGACGAAATGCACCTCCATCGGCAGCGGCGAACCGTTGATGGTGTGCTCGCTCGGGCGGTGGAAGTGGAATTGCACCATCCGGTAGTTTCCGCCGCCACCGACCGACAGGATGCTGTTGTCGCCCATGTTGAGCTGGATGGTATGGCCGTTGTTGACGATGGTGTCGGCGGTCTTGGCCCAGGTCATTTTCAAGGGGGCGAGCTGCGCCTTGATGGTGTTGTCGCCGATATTGATCGGCGATTGCTGGGTGCCGACCGAGCAGGCGCGGTTGGCGGTATCGAGCTCGCCCCACTTGGCAGGGCCGCCGGCGCCTTCATAGCTCCAATTCGCGGGGGCGGCGAAGCCGCGCGGCGCGCACAGTGGACAGAGCGCGAGGCTGGCGAACAATTTCAACGCACGGCGACGATCCATTGGTGCTCCCTCCCTCCAGGAATCGGTGGTCGGTAGTCAGTAACCAGAATCGTCCGCGATTCGCGACGCGATTCTGATCCGACTGCTGATTGCCGACTACTGGCTGGCCCAGACGATCCGTGCGATCCACAGCACGTCGCGCAGCGCCAAGATGGATTCACCCTGCGTCGGATCGATCGAGCGCAGCTCGATGGTCTTGGCCGTGCGTCGTTTGAGCTCCTTCACCACGAGCTCGTCGTCGATGGTCTTGACCGCCACGCGGTCGCCGCGGCGGATCGAGGCGGCGGGGGACAGGATGATGAAGGCGCCGTCGCGATAGGCCGGCGCCAGCGCATCGCCGGAAACTTCCAGCGCGTAGGCGTGCTCGTCGCTGACGGCGGGGAACCTGATCTCGTCCCAGCCCTGGCCGGTCGGAAAGCCCGACGCGTCGAAGTAGCCGTTCTTGCCGGCTTGCGCCAAGCCGAGCAGCGGTATGGTCTTCTTGACCGCGGAGTGGCCGGTGGCCTCGATCAGCTGCACGAACGTGTCGATGCTGGTTTCGGTCGCCGTCAGCGCCTTCGCCACCGACTCGGTCGAGGGCCAGCGCGCATGGCCGTCGTTGGTGATCCGTTTCGACTTGTTGAACGTGGTCGGGTCGAGGCCGGACTTTTTCGCCAGGCCGGACGGCGAGAGCCCGGCATGCGCGGCGAGGCGATCGAGTGCGGTCCAGATCTGGGCGTGAGTCAGCATGACGTGGCCAGACCAAATGTTTGCGAGGGAATTTTGTCTGTCCCTGGGATTTTTTGCCCCTGTTCGTTCTAACAATCTATACGAGCATCTACCTAAAAAGCAATCTGTGGACTTCTTTCCTCTCTTCACGATTGCGAAATCAAAACGGTGCAAGGAACCTTGCTTGCGGCGTATGCCTCTATTCCTATGCGTGTGGCGCATACCAGTCCGCTTGAGAATCTGCGTGCGATCAGGGACAACCAGCCAGTGGCCAAATCCGGGGCGCCGTTGCCGACGATCGTCTACAAGATCTGCGAGGAGGTACTCTGGCGCGAGGCGGAGCGGGCAGGCGTGTTTCGTGGCGCGCCCGTCGATGCACGCGACGGCTTTATTCACTTCTCCACGGCCGCGCAGGTTCGCGAGACCGCGGCCAGGCATTTCGATGGCGCCGGCGGATTGTTGCTGGTCGCCGTCTCCGCCGACGCGCTCGCCGGCGCGTTGAAGTGGGAGGTTTCGCGCGGCGGTGACCTGTTTCCGCATCTCTACGGCACCTTGCCGCTCGGCGCGGTGCTGTGGACGAAGCCGCTGCCGCTCGGCGCCGACCGGCGGCATGTCTTTCCGGAGCTGCTGCCGTGATCGGGCTGCTCGAAGCGCTGACGCGCCCATTGCTGCGCATGCTCGACGCGGAGGACGCGCACCGGCTCGCCATCCGCGCCCTGAAGATCCCGCCGTTCGTCAAGCTCACGGCGGACGACCCTCGACTCGCCGTGCGCGCTTTCGGGCTCAACTTTCCCAACCCAATCGGCATGGCCGCGGGTTTCGACAAGCACGCCGAGGTGCCCGATGCGCTGCTCGCGCTCGGTTTCGGCTTCGTCGAGGTCGGCACCGTGACCCCGCAGCCGCAGGCCGGCAATCCGCGCCCGCGCGTGTTCCGGCTGCCGCGCGACCACGGTGTGATCAACCGGCTCGGCTTCAACAGCGAGGGCGCCGACGCCGTGCTGCGCCGCCTCGCCGCACGCGCCAATGCGGGCGGGATCGTCGGCGTCAATGTCGGCGCCAACCGGGAGAGCGTGGACCGCATCGCCGACTATGTCCGCCTGATCGAGACCTTCGCGCCGGTCGTGAGCTACTTCTCCGTCAACATCTCCTCGCCGAATACGCCGGGCCTGCGCGAGCTGCAGCAGGCGAAGATCTTCGACGATCTCCTGGCGCGGGTGATGGACGCGCGCGCGCGCATGAGCAAGGAAGCCGGCACGACGCCGGTGCTGATCAAGATCGCGCCCGACCTCACCCTCGCCGAGCTCGACGATCTCGTGGGCGGCGCGCGCAAGCACCGGGTCGACGGCATGATCATCGGCAATACCACGCTCGCGCGCCCGCCGGCCCTGCGCGACCAGGCGACGGCGAAGGAGGCGGGCGGCCTCTCCGGGCGTCCGCTGTTCCCGCTTTCAACCCGCATCCTGGCGGAGACCTATGTGCGGGTCGAGGGTGCGTTCCCGCTCATCGGCGTCGGCGGCATCGATTCCGGCGAGACCGCGCTGGCCAAGATCAGGGCAGGGGCGTGCCTGATCCAGCTCTACAGCGCGCTGGTGTTCCACGGGCTGCGGCTCGTCGCCGCCATCAAGTCCGACCTCTCCGATGCGCTGCGCCGCGATGGGCTTGCGGGCATCGACGCGCTCGTCGGCGCCGACGCCGCCGCCATGACGGCGGAGGAGTGGCCGGCGTAGTCGGAGGTTGGCGGCATGCCCGAACAGCATAGGTGTCGCGTCAACTCCTCTGAATTTGCCCGGTGACTATCGCGGGACAGGTTTTGGTGAAGGCTTAATGAAGAATTGTGCGCAGACGCGCTATTTGCCGGGGCCTGGTCCAGAGTTGACCTGCGACCAGTCATCCATGATTATTGAGCGGCAACAAGCATTCAGGTCGCGCCGCATGATCACGCTGCCTGAGTTAGCGGCAGATGCTCTGGGCTCGTTCCTTGCCTCCGATATGAAGGATCGGTTCGGGACCTCCCATGCGCGCTTGGCTGAGCTGATCCCGTACGCCGCCCGGCTGGCGCTTGAATGCATCGGGAATAGCGACGCCCTCTATCACAACGTCGAGCATACGATGCTCGTCACCCTGGCCGGCCACGACATCTTCAAGGGTCGTGCGCTGATGATGCATTCGACGCCGGCCGACTATTCGAACTTCATCGTCGCCTGCCTGACCCATGATATCGGGTATGTCCGTGGCATCGTCAAAGGAGACGACGAGGATGGCTATGTTATCGATGGGACCGGCCGCAAGGTTTCATTGCCGCGCGGGTCCTCCGACGCCGCGCTCGGGCCATATCACGTCGAGCGGTCGAAGCTGTTCGTGCTGGAGCGCGCTGCCACAATCGATGAGCTCGATGCTGAACGGATCGCGCGTGCGATCGGATACACGCGATTCCCATACGCGTCGCCCGCCGACGATGAGGAGGTTGACGAGGAAGGGTCGCTCCTGCGAGCCGCGGATCTTATCGGGCAGCTTGGCGATCCCAACTATTTGAGAAAAGCCAATGCCCTCTACTACGAGTTCGAGGAGATCGGTTTGAACAGGCAGCTCGGCTATGAATCGCCGTCGGACATCGTCGATAAATATCCGCAATTGTATTGGGACCGTATCTCTCCGCACATCCAAGCCGCTATCCGTTACCTCAATGTCACCTCGAGCGGGCGCCGGTGGATTGCCGGCCTCTACAGCAACGTATTTCGCGCCGAGCGTGACGTTCGCCTTTCGGGGCCACAGCCGTAGCGTGGTCTACGGATGCGCCGCGAGGGTCGTGGCCGGCATCGACGCGCCCGTCGGCCGCCGCCACTGAACTTCCATCCTTAGGGGGCAAGACATGGGCGCTTCGCCGATCGTCAAACAGGTCTATCGGGAGCATATCGAGCGTTTCGGGGAACCGGATCGCTCCATCGTCTACGAGGATCATGGTGCCCCGGAAGGGCGGCCCGCCCGCATCGATGTCTTCGTCTGGGAGGCGTCCGCCGAGATCGACGTCACGACTTTCGCGACGATTGGCATGGCGGCGTCGCCGATGCCCGGTGCCGCTCATCGGGCTGAGCTGCATTTTTCGATCCGGTGTCGCGCCAATTCCGCGAGCGTTGACGAGATCTCGATGTTCTTGGCGAACCTCGCGATCCACCCATTTCTGAATGCGACTTTCTTCGACTGGTGGCACAAGGTACGTGACCCCGGTCCGATCCCGCTTTTCGGAAGCGCAACGGCCGTCCTTTTTCACCCGAAATTCGTGGAGTTGGGATGGGACACGATCGAGCTCGACGGTGGGTCGGTAAAGATTCTCAATGTCGTTCCGATTACTCCGGACGAGTATCAGATACACCCGCTCTCGGATCTGCTCGATCATTGGGCCGACGTCGGAATTGATTTGTTCGCACCGAGATGAATTTAAAGCTTGTGCGGGTCGTGGTGATTCTTCTCAAGCCGGGACTTGTCGGGCTCGTCACGTCGGGCGTTCTCGCCGCGACTGCCCGATCGCAGGGCGATTGACATGCGCGCGTGGCTATCGGGTGAGACCCTATGGCTTGCGACAACCGCCGGTGCGACAATCGCCCGCGTCGATAGGCCTGCAGGGCCGGAAGCCTGTACGCGAGCTGTAAACGAAGGGACGCCTCGAACGTGGGAGGTTACGATGCCGTCGCTCGATCAATTCGTGGTTTGGATCGTTGTGGGCCTGCTGGGAGGAAGCCTCGCCGGCCTGATCATCACCTGGGACCGCAAAGGTTTCGGGCTCCTGCGAAATCTGGGGGTCGGCCTTGTCGGCGCGCTCATCGGCGGGTTCATCTTCCGCCTGCTCGGGCTGCTGCCCGGACTCGACAAATATGCGATCTCGTTGCGCGATATCGTCTCCGCGGTCGTTGGATCGCTGCTCGTGCTCACCGTACTCTGGATTTGGCAGCGGTCCAGGAAATCGCCGTGATGCTGAGGAGGCGAGCGGCTGAGGATCGACGCAATCATCGCGGACATCCAGGGTCGTGTGCCGACTACGCTTACTCGGGAGGCGGAAGCGCGTTCACGCGCGTCTTGACGCGCTATGGGACCCCGACGATCCGACCGACGACCGCCGATTCGTATAGTCTCAATCACGTTACCGGGGTCGCCCGTGAGTTTATCGTCAGGCGATGAGGCCCCCACATCTTTACACGAACGTCGCGCCTACAGCCCGGAGAATTTTTGATCACTAGTGCAAAAAGACTTTTGCAACACAATCCCCTCAAAAGCGGACTTCTAGCAATCTCGCGGGCGGCGAGCGCGACGCACTGATCTGATTCGCTTCGGCTTGCTACCTCCCGCCGAAGCGCCGCGCGCGTGACCCGGCGCGCAGACCAATCTGCGCCGTTTCTTTTCATGTTGTTGATTATTATCAATGTGGATCACAAGCGCAGACATGAGAATGATTTTGTCGAGGGCTCAACTCCTACCGCTGCACAAAGCGGTACTACAAGGAGGCCGAACATGAGTGATGTATTCAGGATTTCGCGTCGGCAGGCCTTTTCTCTAATCGGCTTGACAGCGGGGTTGGGACTTGCGGCCCCTATGGTACTGACGGCCTCGAATGCCGAAGCCCAGACTCAAACCCCCCAAACTCAAACCCCCCAAACTCAAGGCCAGTCTCCAGGGCAGGAGCGGCGCGACGACCGGCAAGAAGGGCGTCAGCAGCGGCGCGACGACCGACAAGAAGAGCGTCAGCAGCGGCAAGACGACCGGCAAGAAGGGCGTCAGCAGCGGCAAGACGAGCGGCGTAACTAGTCCGAAGCGCCAGTCTGCCAGTCATGAGCGGAGCAGGTCCGCGTTGCATAACGTGGATGTGCTTCCGGTGCGCGAGATTTCCGGCGGAGCGGCGGGCCCGGGTTGCCCCCCATCATCCCGCCAGGAACGCCCGCTCCGTAACGGAGTATGCGTTCGCTCATGACGGCCGCTGGCCCCCAAGTTCGGTGATTTCTTCCACGGTCTCGCCGCGCCGAATGGCGTTTTGCAGATCGCGGATATCCATCTCGGACCAAGCCTTGCCGCTGTTGATATCGGTCATTTCACCCGCCGCGCCACCAGTCGCTGCTGATGCTCTTCGTTGGTGATATTGAATTTCTCGATCCATTCCTTTACGGCGCTCTCCGCATCCGGCGCGTTGATGCGCCCACCCCTCAAGGTGGGATCTATTTCGCCACCCGGGCGCAATCGCGCCGCGGGAACGCGCTCGGCTGTTTGAAATCGTGAAACGGGAATGGGCGAGCTGCGCTGTGGTGCCGCCGGCGAACGTGCGGCCACGCTCATGGAAACGTCGTCGCCGCGAGCCTCGGATACCTCGCGGCCTGCAACGCTCCGCGCACGGCGAGAAATACCAGCAGCGCGATCCACAAGCCGGTGTTGCCTTGGCCCTGGAGCGCCCACCAGGTCGCGAGATAGAGCGCGAGCGCAACGAGCATCAGGTTGCGCATGTCGCGCGCCCAGGTGGCGCCGATATAGATGCCGTCGAAGGTATAGGCGGCGACGCCCATGACCGGCGCCAGCGCGGCGAACAGCATGAACTGCCGCGCCGCCTGGCGCACCTCCGCGCTCGTGGTGATGACGTCGATCAGCGCCGCGCCGGCAATGAGGAAGAGAACCGTCGCCGCCGCGCCGAACAGGAAGCCCCAGATCAGCACGCGCCGCGTCGCCTGGACGAAACCCGCGCGGTCGCGCGCGCCGACGGCGCGGCCGCAGATCTGCTCGGCGGCGGTCGCCAGGCCATCGAGGAAGAAGCTGCCGATCAGGATGAAATTGTGCAGCACCGCGTTGGCCGCGAGCGCGACGTCGCCGGCGCGCGCGCCCTGCGCTGTGAAGAAGGTGAAGGCCGCGATCAGCGCGGCGGTGCGGATCATGATGTCGCGGTTGATCGCCAGCATGCGCACGAGCTGGTCGCGGCGGAGCACGATCGCCGCCTCGATGGCCCCACCGGCGAGGGCCCAGGCAATGCCGAGGCCGAGCGCCAGGCCGGCCATCTCCGCCAGCACCGAGGCGAAGGCGGCGCCGGCGACGCCGTAGTCGAGCACGAGGACGAGCAGCACGGTCAGCACGATGTTGAGGACGTTGATCGCGACCTGCAGCGCCAGCGCCGTTCCCGCCCGCGCGATGCCGACCAGCCAGCCGAGCACGGCGAAATTGGCGAGGGCGCAGGGCGCCGACCAGATGCGCACGAAGAAGTAGGTCTCGGCCGCGGCGCGGACCGCGTCGCTGCCGCCCAGCAGGCGGAAAATTGCCGCCGCGAGCGGCACCTGTAGCGCAATGAGCAACAGGCCGATGAAAGCGGCGAGGAAAAGGGCGCGCGCGAGCACGGCGCGCTGCTCGGTCATGTCGCCGGCGCCCAGGGCCTGCGCGGTGAGCGCCACGGTCCCCATGCGCAGGAAGGCGAACAGCCAGTAGAGGGAATCGAATACCAGCGCCGCCATGGCGACGCCGCCAAGGAGGGACGCGACGCCGAGCCGTCCGATCGCCGCGGTGCCGACGATGCCGAGCAGCGGCGTCGTCAGGTTGGCGAGCATCGCCGGCCCGGCGATGGCGAAGACGCGGGCGTTGGTGACGGCTGGCACGTGATCACGCTGGACACGCTCTCGTTCGTCATGCCGCCTGTGCCGGATCCACGTCGTTGTGCGAGGCGTGGATGGCGCAGCCGCCTGCGGCAGTCACCGTCCTCTGGACGTGCGCATGAGCCGCACGATCAGCCAGATCGGCACGACCACGGCGGCGCCGAGCAGGAGATAGCGCCAGAGCCAGCGCACCGCATCGAAGCCCATGTCCCAGATGCGCACCACCAGCGTCTCGCAGGCTGTCGATGATGTTCCAGGGATCGAGCCCGAGCACTTCCAGGATCACGCCGATCAGGATCGACAGCAGGACGAGCCGGAAGATCACCGACAGCGGCGGCCCGCCGAAGAAGCGGGCGACGTAGTTGTTGTTGGTGGCCATCGGCCTCTCCGTGGGCAGGCTCATGGGATCATCCTTATCACGTTGCGCGATTCGCGATCGGTACGGGAGCGCGTCCGGTCTCGATCTTCTCCAGCATGCGCTCGAGCGTGTCCAGGCGGTCGGCTTCGCCGGGCGGCTTGTCCCAGCGCAATCGGTTGATGCGGGGAAAGCGCATGGCGAGCCCTGATTTGTGCCGGGTCGAGCGTTGCAGGCCCTCGAAGGCGACTTCGAGCACGAGCCCCTGGTCGGCCTCGTGCACGACCTCGCGCACCGGGCCGAAGCGCTCGACCGTGTGGCGGCGGACGAAGCGGTCGATCTGGAGGAGCTCCTCGTCGGTGAAGCCGAAATAGGCCTTGCCGACCGGCACCAGCATGTCGCCGTCCTCGCCCTTGGTCCAGACGCCGAAGGTGTAATCGGAATAATACGACGAGCGCTTGCCGCTGCCGCGCTGGGCATACATCAGCACGGCGTCGACGATGAAGGGATCGCGCTTCCATTTCCACCACGGGCCCTTTGGGCGGCCGGGCACATAGGGCGCGTCGCGGCGCTTGAGCATGATGCCTTCGACCGCCTCGGCATCGGCGCCCGCGCCGGCCGCCGCCGGATCTTTGCGCGCGGCGGCGAGCTCGTCCCAGGTCGTGAACGGCACCAGCGGCGAGAGATCGATGCGCGGCTCGTCGAGCCGCGCGATGAATTGCTTCCAGCCGCGCGCGCCGCTCCGCGAACGGACGCTCGCGCAGGTCTTCCTCGCCTTCGACCAGAAGATCGTAGGCGCGCAGATGCGCGGGAAATTCCGTCAGCAGCTTGGCGTTGACGGTTTTGCGGTTGAGCCGCTGCTGCAGCACGTTGAAGCTCTGCACGCGGCCGTCGCGCACGATCAGGAGCTCGCCGTCGATCGCGCCGGGCAGCCGCAGGGCATCCGATCAGGTCGGGGAAGCTGCCCGAAATATCCTCGCCGGTGCGCGAATAGAGCCGCGCAACGGGCCGCTGCCGTCCTCGCTGGTGCCCGCGACGGCCTGGACGCGGATGCCGTCCCATTTCCATTCCGCAAGGAAGTCTTTCGGCGTCGAGCGCAGCGAGATCGCCATCCTCGATCGCGTGCGCGAGCATCGCAGGACGGAAGGGCGCGGGATCGCGGCTTGCCGGCTTGTCGGCACGGCCTTCGAGCCAGGCGAACAATTCGACATAGGGCGGCTGCAGGCCCGGCCAGATCAGCTCGATCTCCTGCGGGTCGTTGTCGCCGAGCGCGGCGGCGGCGGTCTTGGCGAGTCGTGCGGAGACGCCGATGCGCAAGCGCGCCGGTGACGAGCTTGAGCAGCGCCCAGCGGCCGGTCTCGTCGAGCCGGTCGAGCCAGCGCGCGAGTTGCGCCGGCAGCTCGGACTTGCCGAGGGAGGAGAGGGCGGTGATCACGGTCGACAGGGTCAACTCGTCGCTGCTTCGTCGGATGCGGGTCGCGTGCCGGCCACATCAGCGCGACGGTCTCGGACAGGTCGCCGACATAGTCGTAGGACAGCTCGAACAGCACCGGATCGGCGCGCTCGGCGATCAGCGCGCGGATCACGCCCGGCTTGGCGTGCTGGAACGTGAGCGCGCCGGTGAGCGCCGCCAATGCCCAGCCGCGTTCGGGATCGGGGGTCGCTGCGGAAATAGTCCGTCATCAGCCGCAGCTTGTTGTTGCGGCTGGGCTCGTAGGCGAGGCGGTCGAGCAATTCGGCGAAGCGATTCATGGCGCCTCGCTTGTCGCTTGCACCATCGGTCTCGTCCTCGTCGCCGTAGCCGACGATGTCGAGCGGCCGCGCCTGCAGCCCATGCGTCACGCTCCAGTGCACGAGCGCGTCCTCCTGCCCATGCGTGACCCAGATCTCGGACGCGCCGGTCGCCGCGATGGTCGCGGTGAGGCCGTCCCAGTCGGCGTGGTCGGAGATCACCAGCGGCAATTCGACGCAGATGCTGGCGCGCGCGGGCGCGCACGCGCATCCAGCCCGAGGCGAAAGCAGGTCACCGGATCGGGGAAGCGGCGCGACCACACCTCCTTCAAGGTCGAGGGCGGGCAAAGCGTGATGGTGCCGGCAAGCTCGGCCTTCTTCGCGCCGCGCACCAGCTCGATCGCGCCGAGATCGATGCCGCGGCTCTGGTAGTAGCGCGTGATCTTCTCCATCGCGCCATGCAGATAGATCGGCTTGTCGTAGCCGGCCTTGCGGATGAGCGCGATCACGCGCTGCGCCTTGCCGAGCGAATAGGCGCCGACGAGATGCGCGCGCTCGGGAAACAGCGCCACCGAACGCAGGAGCTTGCCGATCTCGGCGTCGGGATCGCCGTGGCGAAACACCGGCAGCCCGAACGTCGCCTCGGTGATGAACACGTCGCAGCGGCACCAGCTCGAACGGCGCGCAGGTCGGATCGGCGACGTCCTTGTAGTCGCCCGAGGCGACGATGCGCAGGCCGTTGGCCTCGACCGCGATCTGCGCCGAGCCGAGCACATGACCGGCGGGATGAAACGTCACCGCTGGCGCCGCCGAGGTCGACGCTTTCGCCGTAGCGGATCGCCTGCGTGGAACCGGCGAAATTTTCGCCGTAGCGCAGCCGCATCAGGTCGAGCGTCTCCTGCGTGGCGAGCACCGCGCCATGGCCGGCGCGCGCGTGGTCGGAATGGCCGTGGGTGATCACGGCCTTGTCGACCGGCCGCGTCGGATCGATGTGGAAGCCGCCGAGCTTGCAGCACACGCCGGCGGGCGTCGGCACGAGGATATCTTCGGGGCGCATTGGCCTGAGATATGGTGTAATCGGCGCAATGTCGAGGTCGTCATGAATGTCCGGACGGCGCCCGACGACGCGTCGCTTCTGCCCGAGCCGTTCCGCGCTGGTTCGCGGGCCGCGGCTGGGAGCCGCGCGCGCACCAGCTCGAACTGCTGGCGAAGGCGCGTGCCGGCCGCTCGGTCCTGCTGATCGCGCCGACCGGAGCGGGCAAGACGCTGGCGGGGTTCCTGCCGACCTTGGTGGAGTTGAGCACCCCCGCCGAAGCCAAGCCTACCCGCCGGCTCGTCTCGACCGGCCGCGACATCCGCCGCGAGGGCGGGCTGCATACGCTCTACATCTCGCCGCTGAAGGCGCTCGCGGTCGACATCGCGCGCAACCTGGAGCGGCCGGTGGCCGAGATGGAGCTGCCGATCCGCATCGAGACCCGCACCGGCGACACGCCGGCCTCGAAGCGCCAGCGCCAGCGCCGCGATCCGCCGCACATCCTGCTCACGACGCCGGAGCAGCTCGCGCTCGATCCTGGCGTCACCCGACGCGCCCTATCTCTTCGGCTCGCTCAAGCGCGTCGTGCTCGACGAGCTGCACGCGCTGGTGACGTCGAAGCGCGGCGATCTGCTTGTCGCTCGGCCTCGCGCGGCTGTTCGCGCTGGCGCCCGATCTCGCCAGCGTCGGCCTGTCGGCGACGGTGGCCGAGCCCGACGATCTGCGCCGCTTTCTGGTGCCGCAACCCGCCGGACGGCGCCGCGTTCGCCGATCTCGTCGTCGCCGACGGCGGCGCGCCGCCGCACGTCACCATGCTCGACACCGCCGAGCGCCTGCCCTGGGCCGGCCATTCCGCCCGTCATGCGCTCGGCGAAATCTACGAGCTCATCAAGCGCCACAAGACCACGCTCGTCTTCGTCAACACCCGCAGCCAGGCCGAGAGCATCTTCCAGGAGCTGTGGCGCATCAACGACGACGGGCTCGCGATCGCGCTGCATCACGGCTCGCTCGACGTGGCGCAGCGCCGCAAGGTCGAGGCGGCGATGGCGGACGGCCGCCTGCGCGCGGTGGTGTGCACCTCCTCGCTCGATCTCGGCGTCGACTGGGGCGACGTCGATCTCGTCATCAATGTCGGCGCGCCCAAGGGCGCCTCGCGTCTGCTGCAACGCATCGGCCGCGCCAATCACCGCATGGACGAGCCGTCGAAGGGCGTGCTGATCCCGGCGAACCGCTTCGAGGTGCTCGAATGCACCGCCGCGCTCGGCGCCATCGCCGAGAATGCGCAGGACACGCCGGCGGCGCGCACCGGCGCGCTCGACGTGCTGGCGCAGCACGTGCTCGGCTCGGCCTGCGGCGAGCCGTTCCTCGCCGACGAGCTCTATCGCCGAGGTGAAGAGCGCCGCGCCCTATGCCGGCGCTCGCGCGCGCCGACTTCGACGCCGTGCTCGATTTCGTCGCGACCGGCGGCTATGCGCTGAAAGCCTACGAGCGCTTCGCCAAGATCAGGCAGGGCAAGGACGGCCGCTGGCGCGTGAGCCATCCGATGATCGCGCAGCGCTACCGCATGAACGTCGGCACCATCGTCGAGGCCGACATGCTCAAGGTGCGGCTGGTGCGCTCGCGCGCCTCGAAGATGATCCCGCGCGGCGGACGGCTGCTCGGCGAGGTCGAGGAATATTTCATCGAGATGCTGGTGCCGGGCGACACCTTCGTCTTCGCCGGCGAGATCCTGCGCTACGAGGCGATCGTCGAGGACGAGGTCTATGTCTCGCGCGCGACCTCGGAAGATCCCAAGGTGCCGTCCTATGAGGGCGGCAAATTTCCGCTCTCGACCTATCTCGCCGATCGCGTGCGCAAGATCGTTTCCGATCGCGACGAGTGGCGGCCGCTGCCGGATCAGGTGCGCGAATGGCTGGAAATCCAGGAATGGCGCTCGCTGCTGCCGCGGCCGCGGCAATTGCTGGTCGAGACCTTCCCGCGCGCCGACAAGTACTATCTCGTCTGCTATCCGTTCGAGGGCAGGCTCGCGCACCAGACGCTCGGCATGCTGCTCACGCGCCGGCTCGAGCGCGCGCGGCTGCGTCCGCTCGGCTTCGTCGCCAACGAATATGCGCTGGCGGTCTGGGGGCTCGGCGACGTCGCGCTGAGCATCGAGCGCGGCGAGTTGTCGCTCGCGGCCCTGTTCGACGAGGACATGCTGGGCGACGATCTCGAAGCCTGGCTCGCGGAATCGGCGCTGATGAAGCGCACCTTCCGCACCTGCGCGATCATCGCCGGCCTGATCGAGCGCCGTTTCCCCGGCAAGGAGAAGTCGCGCCGCGAGGTCACGATCTCGACCGATCTGGTCTACGACGTGCTGCGCAAGCACCAGGGCGACCATATCCTGCTGCGCGCGGCGCGCGCCGACGCCGCGACCGGCCTGCTCGACATCCGGCGGCTCGGCGAAATGCTCTCGCGCATCAAGGGCCGAATCGTCCATAAGGCGCTCGACCATGTCTCGCCGCTGGCGGTGCCGGTGATGCTGGAAATCGGCCGCGAGCAGGTCTACGGCGAGGCGTCCGAGGATGTGCTGGCGGAAGCCGAGGCGGAGCTGGTGAAGGAGGCGATGCAGTGAGCGGTGCGATGCCGAAGTCCGCGGCTCCTGTGCCGACATCGGAGATCGCGATCGCGGGCGTCGCGCTCGTCGCCGATTGCGACGGGCGCGCTCTATTGGCCCGAGGAAGGGCTGCTGCTCGTCGCCGACCTGCATCTGGAGAAAGGCTCGAGCTTCGCCGCGCGCGGCGTGCTGCTGCCGCCCTACGACACCGCGGCGACGCTGGCGCGGCTTGCGCGCCTCGTCGCGCGCTACGCGCCGCGCATGGTGATCGCGCTCGGCGACAGCTTTCACGACGGCGACGGTCCCGCGCGCATCGCGGCGAGCGACCGCGCGTCGCTCGCCGCGCTCCAGCGCGGGCGCGACTGGATCTGGATCGCCGGCAATCACGATCCCGATCCGGCCGACGGCATCGGCGGCAGCTTCGCCGGCATGCTCGCCATCGGCGCGCTGATCTTCCGCCACGAGCCGACCGGCGCCGCCGGGCGAGATTGCCGGGCATCTGCATCCGGTCGCGCGCGTGAGCGGGCGCGGGCGCACCGTGAGCCGGCGCTGCTTCGCGAGCGACGGCGCGCGGCTGGTGATGCCGGCCTTCGGCGCCTATGCCGGCGGCCTCAACGTGCGCGACCGCGCCTTCGCCGACGTCTTCGGCACGCTCGCTTTCACCGCGCACATGCTGGGCGAGGGCGGCTCTATGCCTTCGCTGCGTCGCGCTGCCTGGCGGACTGAGTGCATCGATCCCGGCCGTCATTGCGCGAGCGATCGCGAACTTCGGGTTCGGGCCGAGTTTGCTGGATTGCTTCGAAAGTGCGCTCGCAAAGTACGAACTTCGACTGCGGTTCTAGTCCCGCCGGAACACCACCGAGGCGAACCAGCCGGTGGCGATGGCCATCATGGCGGTGGCGAGGCCGTAGAGCAGGCCGTGGTCGCGCGCGGCATTGGTGACGATCTGCTCGAAACCGGACTTGTAGACCTCGAACGGCGACGGCGCGCGGGCGATCTGGGCGCCGTCGGCGAACAGCCGCACGTCGACCTCGTAGGTGCCGACCGGCACCTCGGCCGGCAGCGGGATCGAGGCGCGGTACAGCGCCGGCGTGAGGAAGGTGACGCCGTTCGAGGCTTCGCGGTAGAGCCCATGCTCGCTCTTGAGCTTGATGAAGGCGACGCGGAACGGATCGTCGGCCGCCGCGTCGGCGATGTTGACGCTGGCGCGCTGCGGCAAGGGAACGTTGTCGAGGCCGAGCTGCAGGCGGCGCAGCGTTTCGGCATTGGTGATGGCATCGAGCGGCCGGTTCGAGAGCACGGCGAGATAGGCGGGCGCGTTCTCGAACACGCGCGAATTGGCATTGACCCAGATGCCGAGCACCCGCGCCTTGCGGAATGTCACCGCGGTCTGGCGCGGTCCGGTGACGGTGACGACGATGTCGTAGCCGCCGCGCCGCGGCCGCGACGCCGCGTCCTGCTCGATCCCGCCGAACAGCACGAGCTCTTCGCCGGTGAAGTTCGAGGTCACCATCACGCGGTGATTGGACAGCGAGGCGACGAGCCGCTCGCCCGCGGCGGGAACGCTCGACGCGGCGAGTGGCGCCGAGCGCGGCGAGGAGCGTGAGTGAAGCGCGCGGCATCATGTTCCGGGATCCACGGGCCGGATGGAATAGAGGTCTCCGGCGGCAGCACGAGGTCGAGCGCGAAGCGGATGCCGACCGCCAGCACCAGCAGGCCGAGCAGCAGGCGCAGCCGCTCGCCGCGCATCTTCTGCCCGGCGCGCGCGCCGAACTGCGCGCCGATGACGCCGCCGACCATCAGGATGAGCGCCAGCAGCGCATCGACGAGGTGGTTGGTGGCGGCGTGCATCACGGTCGCCGAGGCCATGGTCACGAGCGTGAGCACCATCGAAGTGCCGATCACGGTCGCCGTCGGCACCCGCAGGACGTAGATCAGCATCGGCACCAGCAGAAAGCCGCCGCCGATGCCCATGACCGCGCCGACGAAGCCGATGATGAATCCGATCGCCCAGACCGGGATCGCGGAGACGTAGATGCGCGAGCGCTTGAAGCGCAGCTTGAACGGCAGGCCGTGAATCCAGGTGTGGCTGCCGGGCCGGCGCAGCTCGACCGGCTTGCCCTGCCGCGCGCGCAGGATCGCGCGCACGCTCTCGCCCACCATCAGCGCGCCGACGATGCCGAGCAGCAGCACGTAGGAGAGGCCGATGGTGATGTCGAGCTGGCCGATTGCGCGCAGCAAGGTGAACAGCCAGACGCCGGAGGCGGTGCCGATGATGCCGCCGGCCAGCAACATGAAGGCGAGCGCAAGATCGATCGCCCGCCGCCGCCAGTAGCTGATCGCGCCGGACATCGAGGAGGCGGCGATGTGGCCGGTGACGCTCGCCACCGCGACCGCCGGCGAGATGCCGAGGAAGATCAGCAGCGGCGTCATCAGGAAGCCGCCGCCGATGCCGAACATGCCGGAGATGAATCCGACCGCGAGCCCCATGGCCAAGATGACGAAGACGTTGACCGGCAGGTCGGCGATCGGAAGATAGATCTGCAAGCGCGCGGTCCTCGGTTCGAGGCTCGGATGCTCGCAACGCCGGACGCGCCGACGCTGCGAAAGTTGCATGAGTCTCGACCGAATTCGCAGGCGCGATCCCCGCAAACGGCCGTTTGTCGAAATCGCGGACTTACGCTCAATCGCGGCGAGAAGACGTCGCCGGCGCGACGCCCCGCGGAATTTGGCTCGGGACTCAAGCGGGCAGGTGAGCGCATTCTACCGATGTTCGCCGCGCGCGCCACGCCTTCCTGCAGTTTTTTGTTGTGCAGGATTAATAGCGTCGGGCGGCTATTGTCGCGGGGTCGTGAGATCGAGCTTGGGCCCGGCGGCCACGGGCGGCTTGCGCTTGGCGGGCGTGGACGCGGCGCCGGGTGTCGCGGCTCCGGCGCTGTCCCAGCCGCCGGCCGGCGTCTTGACCTGCACCGCGGCGTCCGGCTGCGGCTCGGGCGTCCAGCCTTGCACCGCCTGGGTGGCGGCCTTCAGCGACTGCTGGTCGAGGCGGCCGCCGATGTCGTCGCGCTTCTTGGCAGCGTCGGCGTCGCCGTCGCGCGCGGCGAGCGCGAACCATCTGTAGGCCTCGGCCAGATTCTGCTCCACGCCGATGCCGCGCGCATAGAGGATGGCGAGGTTGTACTGGCTGTCGGCGACGCCGTAGTCGGCGGCCTTGCGGAACCATCTGGCGGCGGTCTGGTAGTCCGGCTTGCCGTCGATGCCTTCGGCATGGAGCACGGCCAGATTGTGCAGCGCCTTGGCGTTGCCGGCTTCGCCGGCGGCGACATAGAAGCGGCGTGCGGTCTCGAGGTTCTTCTTCACGCCGAGGCCCTTCTCGTAGAGGCCGCCGAGGCGGAACTGCGCCGGCGCGAGGCCCTGCTTGGCGGCGCGCTCGAACCATTCCGCGGCGTCGGTCAGGTTCTGCGGCACGCCGCGGCCTTCGGCATAGCGCAGCGCGACCTCGTATTGGGCCGCGGGGTCGCCTTTGGTCGGCCGCGGCGCGCAAGGCGCTGCTGAACGCCGCCGGGAGCTTTTCCGTTGCGGCCGCAGGCGCTGCCGGTGCAGGTGCCGGAGGAGTCTGCGCGGCAGCGATGGTCCGGGCCGGTCGGCGCCACGGTGCCGGTGGGCGCAATATCGGACGGAACGAGGATGCCGGGTGCGGGCGTCGTGATCGTCGTGCCGTCGGTGGCGGGGAAGAGCGCCGACTGGCGGCCGGCCGCCGGCGGTGGTGGTGCCGGTGCGACCAGGGGTTCGGGCTCGGCCGAGCCGGTGGCGGACGGAGCGGCGGGCGTAGGCGTGGCGGCGGCCTGGCTCGGCACGCTCGACTCGTTCACCTCGGCCACATTGGACGAGGCGAGGAAGGTCCTCGCGATCTGCAGCGAGCCGAGCACGAGCAGGACGGCTGCCGCTCCTCCGAGCAATCCACGCAACATGCCGACGCGGCTCGTGAGCTTGCCGCCGGTCGAGGCGGCGTCGGACGTGGCCGATGCCTCGGTCTTCGCCGGCGCTTCGCGGCCCGCGGCCTGCGCCGCGCGGCGCGCCGCAGCGATGAAATTGGCCTTGCCGCCGGCGGGATCCGGAACGACCGGCGGCCTGGCTCCGCCGAGTGCCGCTTCGGAAGCTGCGATGCGATCCGCCGCCGAACCGGGACCGCGACCGCGAGTCACGCCGGAACCAGGTTCCAGCGGATGATCCGGCGGCAGGTTCGGATCGATCGGGCGGCGCTCCGGCGCCGTGGACTTGGGCGATTGCTGGGCCTCGGCCGGCAAGGCAGGCGCTGCCGCGGCCTCGTCGAGGGCCATCGCGGTCGGCGCAGGTGAAGCCGGCTTGGGCAACCGATCGTCGGCCGCCGGCTTGGCGCGCATGTCGGTCTCGATCATGGCCAGCCGTTCGACCACATGCCCCAGCGTGCCGTGGACGACCTCGAGCGAATCCTGGGTGGTCTTTTTCGTCTGCTTGAGATCGGCGACTTCGCGCGAGAGCACATCGACTTCCGGCGGCGCGGTGCCAGCATGCGCGAGGCCCGGCGCGCGCTGGTGCTCGAGATGGACGAGCAAGTCCGCCAGGCCGCGCTCGATCGCGTCGAGGTGATTGAGCCGGGCATCGGATGCGTCGAGCTTCTCGACCAGTTTGGCAATCCGGTCCTCGAGATGACCGACCGCTGCCTGGTCGCCGCGCGTGAGCTGCAGGCGTTCGATCTTGTCGACCAATCCCGCGACCACGTTTTCGAGCTGGTGGGGCACGTCCTGGCCGTTCCGATTCCGCGCTTCGAGCGCATCGGCGAGCATTGAGATGCGGCCTTCGAGCGCGGAGAGGACGCCGCCACTTGCGGGATTGGCGACCTGCTCGACCTTGTCGCCGATGGCGCGCACCTCCTCGGACAGCTTCGCGAGCGCGTCGTTCGAGGCCACATGGGAGACGATGCCGCGCAGTGCGACGATCGCGCCCTCGAGCTGCTTGAAGGAAGCCGGATCTTGGGCATTGCCGCCGATCAGATCCAGGCGGCCGGCAAGGCTGCGCACTTCGCCTTCGAGCGCCTCGACCGCCTTGCGCGGCATGGCGTCCTGGAGCATCACGCCGATCTCGGCGAGATCGTCACGCAGCGTGTCGACCACCTTGTCGAGGCTGCAGGGTTGCCGCAGCGTCTCGATCTGGGTGTTGATCTGGCGCAGTTGCTGCTCGAGGCCGGCCAGTTCCTGTGTGCGGGGGCGCGGCAGCGATTCAGGCTGCGTCGCCGCGTGGGCCGACGTGCCGGGCGATGTGCCGGGCGCGTAGCCGTCGAGCGCGCGCTGGCGGTCGGCGATCTCGATCAGCGCCTGGTCGAGCGGGGTGGGCGCCTCGGCGACGAGGGCCACGGCGGGCTTTTCACGGTTGAGATCGGCGACCGCGCGATCCACCGCGTTCACGCGCTGCTCCATCTCGGTCTTGGCGGAGCGCGCCTCGGCGATCAATTCATCGAGCCTCTGGTCCAGCCTGGAAATCACTTCGACGAGCTGGTGCGGCGCTTCCTCGTCGCGAGGCTCGGGGCTCGCCTGCTGCGTGCTCGCGGCGTTCGCTTCCGCGAGCTGGCCAAGCTGCCTGGTCAGTTTGTCGAGACGATCGTTGAGCTCGGCGAAGCCCTGATCCACCGCCGGACGATAGTCTTCGATCGGTGCCAGGGAGAGGCGCTCCGCCAGATCGGCCGCGCGTTGACGGGCATCGCCGTCGCCGGGCTGCCTGCGGTCCTCGGTGCGAGCCTGACGGTCGGGGCGAGCGAAGGGGTCGGAACGCCGATGCTCCTCGTATTCGGCCGGCAAGTAGCGGCTCTCGGGGCGCGCTTGGTAGTCGAGGCCGACATGGGGCTCCGGACGCCAACGCGCCGCCTCATGGGCGGCCGAGTAGGGATGATCCACGTATCCGAGCGGCGGCGCGCGGTCGTCGTCGGGTGTCCGACCATAGCGATCGTATGGGTCGTCTTGCGGTTGGGCGAGCTGTCTCGGCTGCACGCCGTCGTGCAACGCCGAATCGAGGATGGCGTTGTCGAGCCATTCTCCCACCGATATGCCGGAACGGCGCGCGGCCTCGCGCGCGGTCTCGCGCGCCTGTCGCCTGACTCCTTCTATTTGCCACGGAACGTCAGATTTCATGCCCGCATCCGGGATGTTGGACAGGGAGACGCAGGTGCCGGACTACAGCTGTGAGCACCCCAGTGCCCGTTAACAGCCGGTGGACGGCTGCGCGGCTCTGGGCCCACAGCTCGCAGTTTTTGCCGTTCGGGGTAAACAGACCGTTAATACCTCCGATGTCGCTCAAACGATTATGGCGATGGGTTCCAGGTGTGACCGTTTCACCACATCCCGGCTGCAGCCCGGTTTGGCGGAGACTTGGCCTGGATTCCTGATGTAAGGCGGTGGCCAACCAGCAGCGTGACCTTGCCCAAGGGGGGCGCCCGCATCAGTCGGGTGCGGCGAGCACGATGGCACTGCCGGCGGAGGCGTTCTGGTTTTTCAGCGCAGGATCATCAGGCCGGCGGTCACGACCACCAGGATCACGAGCGTGGTCCCGATGACCGTCGCGACGTGGCGCCAGCCGAGCGCGGCGATGGCGGTCAGCGACGTGCCGAGGCCGAGCGCGGAGATGGCGATCAAGAGACCCCAGGTCGATGCCTCGATCAGCGGCGCCTTGATCCGCGCGAATGTGGGGGTAATTGAGGGAAAGCCGGCGGCGATGCTGTTGAGCACGCACAGGCCGACGAAGACGAGCGCGAAGACCGGAATCGGAATCCTGGCGGCGGCGGTCGCGACCGTCCGCCGCGCGAAAAACCAACCGACGACGAGGACAAGCGGCAACATGAGAAAAACGCGGAACAGCTTGACGATGACGGCTGTGTTGCCCGTCGGCTCCGACACCGCGTATCCGGCGCCCACGACCTGCGCGACGTCGTGGATGGTCGCGCCCAGCATCACGCCCGTGGTCTGCGGGTCGAATCCGAGCCAGACGCAGATCAGCGGATAAAGCACCATCGCGACGGTCGACAGTGCGTTGACCGCGACCACGACGAAAGCGACGTCGGTCTCCTTTCCCTTGTAGTCGGGCAGAACGATCGACGTTGCGAGCGTGGCGGAGGCGCCGCACACGGCAGTGCCGGCGCCCGCCAGCGCGCCGTAGCCTCGCTCCAATGCGAGGGCGCGCGCCAGCAGGAAGCCAGCGGCGAGCGTCATGGCCATCGAGACGATCACCAGGACCGCGGTGCTCAGTCCGAGCGCCGCGATCTCGCCGAGCGCAATACGCAGTCCGAGCAGTGCGACCGCCCAACGCAAGAGAGTCTTCAGGCAGAACACGATGCCGGGCTGGAACAGGGGCCTTCGCGCCAGCGGATTGAGCGCGATGCCGATCAGGAGCGCGATCACCATGGCGGGGATCGGTGCGAGACCTGCGACGAGCGGCGCGGCGGTCACTGCGCCGATTGCGACCAATCCCGACAGCAGCAATCCGGGCGACACGCGCCGGACGGTCGCCAAGCTTCGCGCCGTCCATGCAGCAGTATCGGTCAAGGTCGAATCGTCGTGCAGAGCGCGAAGGCCGGTGCCTTCTGCTGGGACTTCAAGAGGTCGCGATTGTCGAAATCGCCCTCCGGGCTGACGGTTTCGAGCGAAGCCAGTATCCGGTCGATCGCAACGCCATCGTGGCTGAACGGAAGCAGCAATCGTTCATAGTGGACGATGCGGCCATCCCGGTCGCTCGTATCGGCAATCGTGTAGACCGGCAATTTCGTCGTCAGCACCCGGTGGTAGGTGGAAAGCGCGGCGTCGCGGTACAGCGGCGGCAGGATCTCGTCGAGAAACCGACCCTGACACAACGATCCATAGGCCTCCGCAATTCGCTTGCCGTGAAAACGGATCATCAAGCGGGCCTTGCCATCGTCTCCGATCACGTCCTGGATCGACAGGCTTTCCGCCATGGCCGCGAGCTCCTCGGCCTCGAAGCCCTCCCACCTCGGGAGTGCGTTGGCGCCACGCAGCCGGTCCCAATAAGACAGCAGCCAACGCTGGCTGCTCGACCGGACAACGTCCGGTCGTGAGCTCATGAAATTCATGAGAAACAATCCCTTCTCCTCGGCAGGGCGGTTGTGAAAAAGTGGTGCCGGCTTGTCAACGCCTGCCTGCTCTCGTATTCCGCGACTGCGCCCTGTAAGTTGCAAGATCAACAGGATTCGTCATGGACGTTCTCAATCTTCCCCGCCCGGGATGGATGACCGAGGATCTCGTGCTGCTCGAGGAGCAGGCACGGCGCTTCGTCGCGGCCGAGTACGTCCCGCATCTCGACGCCTGGGACGAGGCAGGCATGTACGACCGCGACGTCTGGAACAAGGCCGGCGCTGCTGGGCTGCTCTGCCCGGCGATCCCGGAAGATTATGGCGGCGTCGGCGGTACCTTCGCTCACGAAGCGGTGATCAGCCGGGAGATGAGTCTCGCCGGCTTCGACTCCTTCGGGGCGCCGCTGCATTCCGGCATAGTTGCTCCCTATATTCTGCATTACGGCACGGACGAGCAGAAGCGGCGCTGGTTGCCGAAGCTCGTCACCGGCGAGCTCGTCGGTGCCATCGCCATGAGCGAGCCCGGCACCGGCTCCGACCTGCAAGGCGTGCGCACCACCGCAAAGAAGTCGGGCAACGGCTATGTGCTCAACGGCTCGAAGACATTCATCACCAACGGGCAGCATGCCAACCTGATCATCGTGGTCGCCAAAACCGATGCGAGCTTGGGCGCCAAGGGCGTATCGCTGATGGTGGTGGAGACGGACAATGCGCCGGGCTTCCGTCGCGGCCGCAAGCTCAAGAAGCTCGGGATGGATTCCGCCGATACGTCGGAGCTGTTCTTCGACGACGTGAAGCTGCCGCCGGAGAATCTTTTGGGCACCGAGGCGGGTCAGGGCTTCGCGCAACTCATGAACGATCTGCCGCGCGAGCGCCTCATCGTCACGGTCCATGCGCAGGCGATGATCGAACGGGCTCTCGCGCTCACGATCGACTACGTCAAGCAGCGCCAAGCCTTCGGCAAGAAGATCATCGAGTTCCAGAACACGCAATTCGTGCTCGCGGAATGCAAGTCCGAGGCGACGATCGCGCGGGTGTTTCACGACCATTGCATCGAGCGCTATCTCAACGGCGAGCTCGACACCGTCACTGCGTCCATGGCCAAATATTGGCTCACCGACCTGCAGGGCAAGATCATCGACCGTTGCCTGCAGCTCTTCGGCGGCTATGGCTATATGGAGGAGTTTCCGATCTCGCGCATGTACCGCGACGCGCGCGTGATGCGCATCTATGCCGGCACCAACGAGATCATGAAGCTCCTGATCGCAAGAAGCCTGTGAGTTCGAGAGGAAGGTAAGCCCATGCCCGACGCGTTCATCTACGATCACGTGCGCACGCCGCGCGGGCGCGGCAAGGCGGACGGCTCGCTGCACGAGGTGACCGCGCTCAATCTGGCGGCGCACGCGCTCGCGGCGGTGAAGGCGCGCAACAAGCTCGACCCGGCGCTGGTCGATGACGTCGTGCTGGGTTGCGTCGATCCGATCGGGGAGGCTGGCGGCGACATCGCGCGCATCGCGGCGCTCACGGCGGGCTACGGCAACGGCGTGCCCGGCGTCCAGATCAATCGCTTCTGCGCCTCTGGCCTCGACGCGGTCAACTTCGCGGCCGCCGAGGTCATGTCGGGCCAGCATGACATGACCATCGGCGGTGGGGTCGAATCCATGAGCCGGGTCGGCATCGGCGCGTCCGGCGGTTCCTGGCCGATGGACCCCGCGATCGCGCTACCGGCTTATTTCATGCCGCAGGGGATTTCGGCCGACCTCATCGCCACCAAGTACGGTTTCTCCCGCGACGACGTCGATGCCTTTGCGGTCGAGAGCCAAAAGCGCGCGGCGACGGCCTGGAGCGAGGGTCGCTTCGACCGCTCGGTGATTGCGGTGAAGGACGTGAATGGGCTCACCATCCTGGCCAAGGATGAGCATATGCGGCCCAACACCACCATGCAGTCGTTGGCGCAGCTCAATCCCTCGTTCGTGCAACTGGGCGAGAAGGGCGGCTTCGACGCGGTCGCAGTGCAGGCGCATCCGGAGCTCGAGGCGGTCAACCACGTGCACCACGCCGGCAATTCGTCAGGTATCGTCGACGGGGCCGCCGCCGTGCTGATCGGCAGCGCGGAGGCGGGCAGGAAAGCGGGGTTGAAGCCGCGCGTGCGCATCAAGGCGTTCGCCAATATCGGCTCGGAGCCCGCGATCATGCTCACCGGGCCGGTCGACGTGACGGAGAAGGTGCTGGCGAAGGCGAAGATGTCGCTCGACGATATCGACCTCTTCGAGGTCAACGAAGCGTTTGCTTCGGTGGTGCTGCGCTATTGCCAGGCCTTCGACCTCGACCGCGCCAAGCTCAACGTCAATGGCGGCGCGATCGCCATGGGGCATCCGCTCGGCGCGACCGGCGCCATGCTCCTCGGCACCGTCATCGACGAACTGGAGCGCCGCGATCTTTCGACCGCGCTGGTGACGCTCTGCATCGGTGCCGGCATGGGTACCGCGACGATCATCGAACGGGTTTGAACCATGCCCAAGATCGACATCGCCAAGGCAACCGTCCGCACCAAGGGGGTCTATCCCGAGCCCTGGCGCAGCATCACCGACGGCCGCGAGAAGACGGTGCTCGGCGACGTCGCGGGACTCACGCAATTCGGGGTCAACCTCACGCGGCTGAAGCCCGGCGCGGCTTCGTCGCTGCGGCATTGGCACGAGCAGGAGGACGAGCTCGTCTACGTGCTCGAGGGCGAGATCACGCTGATCGAGGACGGCGGTGCGACCGTGTTGCATCCGGGCGATGCCGCGGGCTTCAAGGCCGGCGTCGGCAACGGCCATCATCTCGTCAACAATTCGCAACGCGATGCGCTCTATCTCGAGATCGGCACGCGCTCCCAGAGTGAGCGCGCGCACTATTCCGATGTCGACCTCATCTTGGACAGGGACGAGCGCGGCGTTCGCTTTTCGCACAGATCAGGCGAGCCGTACCCAAAGGAGCCTTAGCCGCAATGGCCAACTTCAAGCTCGACACCGATGCCGACGGCATCGCACTCGTCACCTGGGACGCGCCGGGGCGCTCGATGAACGTCATCGACCTCGAGGTGATCGCGGAACTCTCCGCGATCGTCGAGACGGTCGGGAACGACGCCGCGATCAAGGGCGCGGTCATCACGTCGGGCAAGGACGCTTTCTGTGCCGGCGCCGACCTCGGCATGTTGGAAGCATTCAGCCGTGCATTCGCCGACGCGGCGAAAGCGCGCGGCGAGGAGGCCGCCGTCGCGTTGCTGTTCGAGCAGAGCCGCAAATTGTCGCTGCTCTATCGGCGCATCGAGACCTGCGGGAAGCCGTGGGTGGCGGCGATTTCCGGCACCGCGCTGGGCGGCGGATTCGAGCTTTGCCTCGCCTGCCATCACCGGGTCGCGGCCGAGAGCGCGAGGACGCGCGTGGGGCTGCCCGAGATCAAGGTCGGCCTTTTCCCCGGCGCCGGCGGCACGCAACGTGTCGCGCGCATGATGCCGCCGGGCGACGCGCTTCAGTTCCTGCTCAAAGGCGATCAGCTTCGCCTTGCGCAGGCCCAGAGCATGAAGCTGATCGATGCGGTCGTACCCGCCGCCGATCTCGTGCGGCACGGCAAGGACTGGATCAAGGCCGGCGGTACGGCCAAGGCGCCGTGGGACGTGGAAGGATTTCGGTTGCCCGGCGGTCCCGTCTATTCCAAGGCCGGCATGATGACCTTTCCGGCCGCCAACGCGATCTACCGGCGCGAAACCTACGACAATTATCCCGCCGCGCGCGCCATCATGCAGGTCGTGTACGAAGGCCTGCAGCTGCCGATGGACTTGGGGCTGCGCGTCGAGTCGCGCTGGTTTGCAAAGATTCTGCGCTCGCCGGAAGCGGCGGCAATGATTCGCACCCTGTTCGTCTCCATGCAGGAGCTCAACAAGGGGGCGCGCCGGCCCAAAAGCGTGCCGGCATCGAAGCTCAAGACCATCGGCATCATCGGTGCGGGCTTCATGGGTGCCGGGATCGCCCATGTCACGGCGCTGGCAGGGCTCGATGTCGTGCTGATCGACCGCGATCAGGAGTCGGCGGAGCGGGGTAAGGCCCATTCGGCGAAGCTCATGGCCGACCAGGTCGGCAAGGGTCGCGCCACCGCCGCCGAGCGCGACGCGCTGCTGGCGCGGATCACGGCCACTCCCGACTACGGGGCGCTCGAGCATTGCGACCTTGTCGTCGAAGCCGTGTTCGAGGACCGCAAGGTCAAGGCCGACGCCATCGCCAAGGCGGAAGCCGCCATCGGGGAGGGGACGATTTTCGGCTCCAACACCTCGACTTTGCCGATCACGTCGCTTGCCGAGATATCGAAACGGCCGGCCAATTTCGTCGGCATTCACTTCTTCTCGCCGGTCGAGCGCATGATGCTGGTCGAGATCATCGTGAGCAAGCAGACCGGTGACCATGCGCTCGCAGTTGCGCTCGACTTCGTGCGGGCGATCCGCAAGACGCCGATCGTGGTCAACGATTCCCGCGGTTTCTACACGTCGCGCGTCGTCGGTACCTATCTCCGCGAGGGCCACCTGATGCTGGCCGAGGGCGTGCCGGCGGCGATGATCGAGAATGTCGGGCGCATGGCCGGGATGCCGGTCGGGCCGCTGTCGCTCAACGATGAAGTCGCGGTCGATCTCGCGTGGAAGATATTGCTCGCGACCGAAGCCGATCTCGGCGCCGGTGCCATCGATCCACGCCAGAAGGCGCTGCTCGCAGAGATGGTCGAGAAGCGCGGCCGCCTCGGACGCAAGAACGGCAAAGGCTTCTACGACTATCCGCCGAACGCACGAAAGAAGCTGTGGCCGGGCCTCGCCGACTTGCAGCCGCAGAAGCTCGATCCGTCGGCCATCGACGTAACGGAGCTCAAGCAGCGCCTGCTCGCCATGCAGGCACTCGAGACCGCGCGCTGCGTCGAGGAGGGCGTGCTCACCGACGTGCGGGAGGCCGACGTCGGCTCGATCCTCGGCTTCGGCTTTGCGCCGTTCACCGGCGGCACGCTCTCCTATATCGATATGATGGGAACGAAAGCATTCGTCGATCTGTGCCGGCGCCTGGAAAAATCGCTCGGCGAGCGCTTTGCGCCTGCAAAGCTGCTCGTCGACATGGCCGCGAAGGGCGAGACTTTCTACGGCCGCTTCGCAGGTCGGCGCGCGGCGGCGTGAGGATGCGACGCTGACCAACTTTTAAATCGGCACCCAGGCCGCCTAGTGCTAGGTTTTCAATCGACAATCATCTGCTCCGGGAGGCAGCCATGAAGCTCTACATGCATCCGATATCGATGACGTCGCGGCCGGTCCGCCTGTTCCTCGCCGACAACAAGATCGATTGCGAGGAGGAGGTGGTCGACCTGATGAAGGGCGCACACCATCAGGAACCCTACGCCTCGCTCAACCCCAACCGCCTGGTGCCGATGCTGGTCAACGGCGACTTCAAGCTCACGGAAAGCTCGGCGATCCTGAAGTATCTCGCCGACAAGATCGGCTCGCCGGCCTATCCGAAGGACTTGAAGCAACGTGCCAAAGTCAACGAGGTGATGGACTGGATCAACTCCAACTTCTATCGCGACTGGGGCTACGGTCTCGCCTATCCGCAGCTCTTTCCCCATCACAAGCGGCGCAGCGACGAGGCCCATGCCGGGGCAATCGAATGGGGCCAGAAAAATTCGCAGAATTGGCTCAAGCTGCTCAACGACTATTGGATCGGCCCGAAGCAATATCTGTGCGGCGATCAGGTCACCATCGCCGACTATTTCGGAGCCGGCATCGTCACGCTCGGCGAGCTCATCGGCTGCGATTTCACGCCCTATCCGAACATCCAGCGCTGGCTCGGCAACATCAAGAAGCTGCCGAGCTGGACCAGCGTCAACCAGGAATTCTACGGCCTGCGCGAGATGGTCAAGGCGCAGAACTTCGTCCGGGTCTAGCTGACGACCGGGACCGGCGTTCGCTGGGGAGGGCCGACGGCGAGCTCCTTTCTCGGCCCCAAAGGCTGGGCGGCGAGGGCTCTGCTACGCGTCCGGGTGTTGGGGTGCCGCGCGGACACGTGCGCGGCGCATGACCCAATTGCCCTCCCTCATAGCCGCCGTGTATGGTCGCGGCCCTTTCCGTCCGGAACCCCCGCATGGCTCGCGACCAAGTCGACATGACGCCGATCGAAACGCGCGACGAGCTCGTCGCGTGGTTCGAGGCGGGCGTCAAGCCGAAGGCGCAGTTCCGTATCGGCACCGAGCACGAGAAGTTCGTGTTCACGGTCGTGGGCCACAACCCGGTCCCCTATGAGGGGCGCCGCGGCATTCGCGCGCTGCTGGAAGGCATGCAGCACCTGCTCGGCTGGGAGCCGATCGTCGAAGACGGCAACATCATAGGTCTGTTCGATGTGACCGGCGGCGGCGCGATCTCGCTCGAGCCGGGCGGCCAATTCGAGCTTTCCGGCGCGCCGGTCGAGACCGTGCATCAGACCTGCTCCGAGTTGATGGCGCACTTGGCGCAGGTCAAGGAGGTCGCGCGGCCGCTCGGCATCGGCTTTCTCGGGCTGGGCATGACGCCGAACTGGACCCGCGCCGAGATCCCGATGATGCCCAAGGGCCGCTACCGCATCATGACGGCTTACATGCCGAAGGTGGGCAAGCTCGGCCTCGACATGATGTACCGCACCTGCACGGTGCAGACGAACCTCGATTACTCCTCCGAGGCCGACATGGTGAAGAAGCTGCGCGTCTCGCTCGCGCTGCAGCCGGTCGCGACCGCGATGTTCGCCAATTCGCCCTTCACCGAAGGCAAGCCCAACGGCTTTCTCTCGTTCCGCTCGGAAATCTGGCGCGACACCGATGCCGACCGCTCCGGCATGCTGCCCTGGGCATTCGAGCCCGGCATGGGATTCGAGCGCTATGTCGATTATGCGCTCGGCGTGCCGATGTATTTCGTCAAGCGCGGTGACCGCTATATCGACGTTGCCGGCTTGTCATTCCGCGATTTGATGCAGGGACGGCTGCCGGCCCTGCCCGGCGAGCGCGCGACCATTTCCGACTGGGCGAACCACGTGTCCACGATTTTTCCGGAGGTCCGCCTCAAGCGCTATCTCGAAATGCGCGGGGCGGACGGCGGCCCCTGGCGACGGTTGCCGGCGCTGCCGGCGTACTGGGTCGGGCTTCTCTATGATGACGAAGCTCTCGACGCCGCCTGGGATCTGGTCAAGGGTTGGACGGCCGGCGAGCGCCAGACGCTGCGCGACGACGTTCCGAAGCTCGGCTTCAAGGCGACGATCGCCGGCGGCGACGTGCTGCAACTCGCGCAGACGACGCTCGCACTCGCGGAGAAGGGGCTGGCACGGCGTCGGCGCCTCGATTCCAGCGGCCAGGACGAGAGCCGCTATCTGCGTCCGATCCAGGAATATGTTGCGCGCGGCATCACACCGGCCGAGGAGCTGCTGGAGAAATTTCGCGGCCCCTGGGAGCGCAACGTCGAGCCGGTGTTCAAGGAATACGCATACTGAACGAGCCGTTTTTCCCGGCCCGTCACTCCGCGGCCGGCGGGCGGCGAACGATCTCCTGCGCCTCCGGATTGAGCGGTCTGGTCTCGCGCGCGGGCTTGCTCAACGGCTCCTGCGCCATTTGCGCGCGCAAAAGATCGAGGCCGGCGCTTATGCCCTCGGCCTGCTGCAAGGCGAGACGATCGAGATCGCGCCGGCGCACGAACTCCTCTATTGCAGCGGCGCGTTCCGGATCGAGACCGAGACCCTCGAGTGTCTTGCGCCCGAACAGGAGCGCCGACTCGTAGGTCTCGCGCACCTCGAGATCGACATTCTTCGAGATGAGCTGCAACGAATGCCGGCGGTCGAAAGCGCGCACGAAAATCTTCGTGCCCGGAAAGTTGACCTGGACGAGGTCGACGATGCGGCTCGCGGCCTCGCGGTTGTCGACGCAGATGGCGACCAGCCGGGCTTCGACCGCGCCTGCCGCGCGCAGCACATCGAGCCGTGTGCCGTCGCCGTAATAGACCTTGAAGCCGAAGCGGGAGGCCTGCTGGATCATGTCGGGATCGTTGTCGATGGCGGTGACGTCGATACCCTCCGCCAGCAGGCACTGCGACACGATCTGGCCGAAGCGACCGAAACCGATCACCAGCACCGAGCCGCGCACCTCGGAGAAATCATCGGGCTCTTGCTCGGTTGGCCGCGCAAAGTAGCGCAGTGCCGCGTCGGTGAGCGTTGCGGTCAGGGGGCCCAACAGCATGGTCATGGCGGCTATGGCGGTGATGATGCTGGCTTGGCGCGCATCGAGCACGCCGATCGATCCACCGAGCGGGATGAGCACGAAGGCGAACTCGCCGGCGCCGGTGAGCACCGAGCCGGCACGTAGCGCGTCGCCGCGGTGCGTGCAGGTCGCGCGAAACAGGAGCCATACGATCGCTGCCTTGAGCACGGTGATGATGACGGCGGCGGTCAGGATCAGCCAGATGTTGGCACGCACGACGGCCACGTCGATGCTCATGCCGATGCCCATGAAGAACAGCGCCAGCAGCAGGCCACGGAACGGCTCGATGTCGGCTTCGAGCTCGTGCCGGTAGTTCGATTCGGCGAGCAGCACGCCGGCGAGAAAGGCTCCGAGCGCCATCGACATGCCGGCTTTCTGCATGAGCAGGGCCGCGCCCAGCACGACCAGCAGCGCCGCGGCGGTCATCACCTCGCGCGAGCCGGTCTGCGCCAGCAGCCGGAAGAACGGATTGAGCAGGTAGCGGCCGGCCACGACGATCAGCGCGATCGCGCCGGCGATGAGAGCCACCGCGCGCAGCCCATCGAGGAGGCTGGCATGTGGGCCCGCCTCGCCCTGCGCGAGCAGGGGTAGCGCGGCCAGGAGCGGCACGACCGCCATGTCCTGGAACAGGAGGATGGCAAAGGCGCGCTGGCCGTAGTCGTGCTGAAGCTGCCCGCGCTCTTCCAGGATCTGCAGCGCGATCGCCGTCGCGGACATGGCCAATGCGAGCCCCGCGATCACGGCCCCGCGCCACTCGACCAGGCCGGCAACATAAGCGAGCGCGCCGATGGCGAGACCGGTCACGGCCAATTGGGCGGCACCGAGGCCGAATATGGCTCGTCGCATCGCCACCAGCCGGCCGAGCTCGAGCTCGAGGCCGATCAGGAACAGCAGCATCACCACGCCCAGCTCGGAGACCGGAATGATGCTCTCGGGCGTGCCGAACACCGCAAGGCCAAACGGCCCGATGACGATGCCGGCGACGAGATACGCGACGATCGCGGACAGTCCGAGCCGGCGCGCGATGGGAACGCTCAGGACCGCCGCAGCCAGCAGCACGACCCCGAATGTGAGAAAGCCGAATTCGCCGTGTTCCATGATCGATTCCGCGATGAAGCCGGAGTGCGAGTCTTTGTCGAGACCGAGCGCCTGCCGCCCATCGGGCACTCGCCTACGCCCGCGCCCTTCTCTAACATGGATCGCACTGCGGGGCGGCGCGAGACGAGAGGCCGGGCATGTTGCGAGATTGTCTCGGGCTGGTTTTCGGCTTGTTGACTGCGCTCGCCGTCCTCGGCGCACCTGCCCTGGCTCAAGTCGGCTACGACCGGCCCGGCGGGGATTACGCCAGCTTTCCTATGCGCTCCGCCGATCCCGCGCAATGTGCCGCCCGCTGCGAGCGAGATCCGCGTTGCCGGGCCTGGGGCTTTTCCTATCCCGTGACCGAGAGCGCCAACGCGGTTTGCTGGCTCAAGTCGAGGGTGATGCCGCGAGTCGCATCGTCATGCTGCGTGTCCGGGGTGCGTGGAACCGGCGTGATCGAGCCGCGGAGCGCGCCGATCGAGTTCGGCGTCGATCGCACCGGCGGCGACTACCGGCAATTCGAGATTCCGGCCGACCCCAGCGGCAAGAGCTGCGAATCCGCCTGCGAAGGCGAGGAGGGCTGCCGCGCCTGGACCTATGTGCGGCCCGGCTATGTCGGGACCTCGGCGGTCTGCTATCTCAAGAACCACATCACTCGGCCGGTGCGGAAGCCCTGCTGCATCTCGGGGGTGGTGAGATAGAGCTTTCCGCCGGAGCCGGCATGGGACGCGGAAAGTTGATCACGAGTCGCCGCATTTGCGGAGCTGGATTGGTACCACCACGGCGCTACGGGAATTATGTGGATTGGAGCCCATGCACTCGGAGGTCCCCATGATGAGAACAGCCACATTCCTCGCCGCCCTCGCGCTCCTGTCGGGCACTGCCTTGGCGCATCACGGCTGGGGCAGCTACGATGCGGCAAAACCGGTTACTGTCGAGGGTCCGATACTCACCTCGAAGTACGAGAACCCGCACGTCACGCTGACCGTGCGCGGCAGTGACAAAGTCTGGACGGTGACGCTGGCGCCGACCTCGCGCATGGTCAATCGCGGCGCGCTCGTGGCCCTCGTCGCGGTCGGCAAGAATATCTCCGCTTACGGCTATCCCTCGACGGCCGAGAAGGACGAGATGCGCGCCGAGCGGATCACGGTCGACGGCAAGACCATCGAGATGCGGTGATGGAGCATCAGGCGCCGGCGATCTTCATCGCGCTCGAAGAATCGGGGTTCGCCGCGGCGATCCGCCAGTCGCTGTGGATCTATCCGGCGGCGAATGTCGGTCACATCATCGCGTTGGTCTGCTTCGCAGGCGCCGTGGCCGTTATGGACATCCGCTTGCTGGGCGGGTTTGCCGCGACGGCTCCGGGGCGCCTGCTCGCGCGGGCGCGTGTCTTCGCCATTGCGGCACTGGCGGGGATGGCGGTCACCGGCTTCGTGCTGTTCTCGGCCGAGGCGAGCCATGTTGCGCTCAATCCCGTGTTTCAGCTGAAGTTCGCGTTGATCGGCGCGGGCGTCGTCAACGTGGCGCTCTACGAATTCGTTGCCAGACGAGAGGTCGACAAGCTTCCGCCCGGGGCGATGATGCCGGCACGCGCTCGGATCGCGGGTTTGCTTTCGCTCGTCATCTGGGTCGCGGTCGCCGCCTGCGGCCGGGGCATCGCGTATTTTTAGGTCGCCAGATTTGATGACCCTGGCGTTGCTCGTCATCCCGTCCCGCCGACCGTGATGCGCTCCATGCGCAGGGTGGGTTGGCCGACGCCGACCGGAACGCCCTGGCCGTTCTTGCCGCAGGTGCCGATACCGGGATCGAGCTCGAGGTCGTTGCCGATCATGCTCACGCGGTTGAGGTCGGTCGGACCGTTGCCGATCAGCATGGCGCCCTTGACCGGCTGGGTCCGCTTGCCGTCCTCGATCTTGTAGGCCTCGGTCACCTGGAACACGTATTTGCCCGAGGTGATATCGACCTGCCCGCCGCCGAAGCTGACGGCGTAGATGCCATTCTTGACCGAGGCGATGATCTCGCCGGGATCGCGTTCGCCGGCGAGCATGTAGGTGTTGGTCATGCGCGGCATCGGCACGTGGGCGTAGCTTTGCCGGCGGCCGTTGCCGGTCGGCTTCATGTCCATGAGACGCGCGTTCTGGCGGTCCTGCATGTAGCCGACCAGGATGCCGTCCTCGATCAGCACGGTGCGATTGGTCGGCGTGCCTTCGTCGTCGATCGAGAGCGAGCCGCGCCGCTGCGCGATGGTGCCATCGTCCACCACGGTGACGCCCTTGGACGCCACCCGCTGCCCCATCAGGCCGGCGAAGGCCGAGGTCTGCTTGCGGTTGAAGTCACCTTCGAGGCCGTGACCGACCGCTTCGTGCAGCATGACGCCGGGCCAGCCGGGGCCGAGCACCACGTCCATCTCGCCGGCCGGCGCCGGCACCGCCTCCAGATTGATCAGGGCCTGGCGCACGGCATCGTCGGCCGTGCTCTGCCAGGCGTGCGTCTCGAGGAAACGCGCAAAGCCCTCGCGCCCGCCATAGCCGTGGCTGCCGGCTTCCTGGCGGTCGCCGTCGCCGACCACGACCGAGACATTGACCCGCACCAGCGGGCGCACGTCGCGATAGCTTTCGCCGTCGGCACGGAGGATTTCGATCACCTGCCAAGTGGCGCCGAACGAGATCGAAACCTGCCGGACGCGCGGGTCCTTGGCCCGGGTATACGCGTCGATGGTCTCCAGCAGCCGCACCTTGGCCTCGAAGGTCGGCGCGCCGAGCGGATTGTCATCGCCGTAGAGGCGAACATTGGTACGGCCGGGCGGCTCGGCGTAGCGGCCGGAATAGCCGCCCTTGACCGCGCGCACCGCGTCGGCCGCGCGCGCCAGTGCCGCTTCGGAGATGTCGGAGGAATGGGCGTAGCCCACCGCCTCGTCCTTGACCGCGCGCAACCCGAAACCCTGGTCGGTGTTGTAGGTCGCCTGCTTGAGCCGGCCATTGTCGAACACCAGCATCTCGGACTGGGCGTATTCGAGATACAGCTCGCCGTCGTCGGCGCCTTCAAGGCCGCGGACGAGGTGGCGGCGGGCATCCTGGCGGTCGAGGCCGGCGCGGTCGAGCAGCGACATGGTCGGTGAGGTCATGACGTGATCCTGGTTTCGAGCATTCGTTAGACAAGATAGTCGGCGGCCGCGCCCGTTACGAGGGGTGTAACGGCGGAATGATCGTCTCGAGAACACCCAACGGATGCGAGCAATCGCAGGCGTTTACGGCTGTGTAATGAAGTTCGGGAACAATCTGCGAATACGACTCACCGGTTTGTAGGGACTGCCGCGGTATCGGGTGATCCCTCGGTCACCAGGTCCAGGACGGGCTTCCCATGATCGGTCGCATTTTCACCGCCACCATCACCTTCATTGCGTCCGTTGTTCTCGGGGCGGGAGCCGCATCTGCCGGCTGTGCCCAGGACCTGACGCGTATCCAACTCGCAGCGCCTGCGGCCTCGCCGGACATCCGCGCCGCGGTCAACGGCCTCGTTGCCACGGCGCAAGCCCGGGCCAAGGCCAGGGACAAAAGCGGCTGTGCCGGGGCAACGACGGAAGCACTCCGGCTCCTCGACTTGCCCGTTTTGGCTCCGGTGACGTTGTCAACGCCGGTGCCCGGGGTCGATCGGCGGCCGCAACCGCCGCACCTTTCCGCCGCCGGATCGCAAGCCTTGGCGACGGATGGCTTGGCCGGCGCCACGAAGCCAATGGGGACTGCGCCATCCGTCGCGCCGAGCAAGCCGTTGTCACCGCGGGCGGCGCGCCGGCAAGCCAGCAGGACCGACCAGCCCCAGAAGGCCGACCTGGCTCGGAAGCAATTGGCTCCGAAGAACGATTGGTACGTGGTCACGTCGACCGTCATCGGAAGCGACGTGATGGCGCAGGATCGGCCGGGTGAGAATGTCGGCAAGATCGAGGCCCTGGTGATCGACAGCACGACCCGCCAGGCCACGCTGGTGCTGATAGAGACCGGCGGAGTGCTCGGGTTCGGCGAGAAACTCATCGCGGTGCCGTTCAGCGCAATACAATTCTTCGGCCGTTGGGATCGGCCGTTGATCCGCGCCAATGTTGCGACCCTCCACTCCGGTCCGCGCGTCACCACGGCCGACGTCTCCGACCTCGTATCGGACGGCAAATGGCGCGCCGATCTGGCCAAGCATTTCAATGTGGCGCCGCTTCCCCGCCCGAAGGCCACGGCTTCATCGTCGGTCGCGGCGGTTGCGCCGCGACCGCGGGCGGCTGCTGACGCCACCGTGGGACATGCGCCCGCGGGCGATCCGGCCGAGGGCCGGACCTATGTCCAAGGCATTTGCGCGGCCTGCCACACCTTCGATCAAGGCGGCGGCACGCGCGTGGGTCCCAACCTCTTCAGCGTCCTCGATCGCAAGATCGCCGGCGAGCCGGGCTTCAATTACTCGGCCGCGCTCAAGAAGCACGGCGGCAACTGGACCGCCACCAATCTCGATGGTTACCTGCGGAGCCCGCAGAATTTTGCGCCGGGCACGACCATGCCGTTCTCCGGCATCAGCTCGAGCAGCGAGCGCCGCAACGTCATCACCTATCTCGAGTCGCTCGCAAATCCGCAAGGAGCGCAGAAATGACATCGCGCGCCCGCCCGCTGGTATCACGCCGCAATTTTCTCGCCGGCAGCGCCGCCGCATCGGCGCTGATCGCCGGTTCTCCGCAGTTGGCGGAGGCGCAGACGAGCGCGCGCGGATGGCAAGGCTATGCGTTCCTCACCGCGCCGGAAGTGGCAACGCTCACGGCCATCGTCGATCGCCTCATCCCCGCCGATGCCACCGGTCCCGGCGGCGTCGAGGCAGGCGTGGTCACTTTCATCGATCGCCAGCTTGCCGGCCGGTTCGGTGCCGCCGCGGAATGGTACATGCAGGGCCCATGGGGCGTCGGCACGCCCAGCCAGGGATGGCAGCTCGCGACGCCGCCGGCGATGCTCTACCGCAAGGGGCTGCTCGCGCTCGAACGATTTTGCCGCGGCACCAGGAGCAAGAGTTTCTCCGATCTTGCAGCAGCCGAGCAGGACGATCTGCTGACCCAGCTCGAGGCCGGCAAGGTCGATCTCGACGGCATCTCGTCCGCGGTCTTCTTCGAGATGGTGCGCGAGAACGCGATCGAGGGCTATCTCAGCGATCCGCTCTACGGCGGCAATCGCAACATGGCCGCGTGGAAAATGATCGGCTTCCCCGGCGCCAATCCGGTCCTCACCCAAGCGCTCGCGCTCAAGGGCCAGGCCTACGTCGTTCCGCCGATGGCCATCGGCGGCTGACAGGGAGATTGCACCATGGCGCGGCAGATGCCTCGCGCCGACGTCGTCATCGTCGGCATGGGTTGGACCGGGGGCATCGCCGCGCGCGAATTGGCCCAATCGGGCTTGCGGATCGTAGGCCTCGAGCGCGGCCGCTTCCGCGACACCATTCCCGACTATACCGCCCCGAACGCGCTCGACGAGCTGCGCTACAGCGTGCGCGGCGACATGTTCCAGGACCTGTCCAAGGAAACCGTGACGTTTCGCAACGCGCCCAAGGAGACCGCACTTCCGATGCGCCGTCTCGGAGCGTTTCTGCCGGGGACCGGTCTCGGCGGTGCCGGCATCCACTGGAACGGCCAGACCTATCGCTTTCTCCCGACCGACTTCAAGCTGCGCAGCCACGTCGAGCAACGCTACGGCAAAGCGTTCATCGAAGGGGATCTCACGATCCAGGACTGGGGCGTGACCTACGACGAGCTGGAGCCGAGCTACGACAAGTTCGAATACGTCTGCGGCATCTCGGGCAAGGCCGGCAACATCAAGGGCCAGATCCAGCCCGGCGGCAACCCGTTCGAGGGAGCGCGCCAGCGCGAATATCCGACCCCTGCGCTGCAGACCGGCTATGCGCCCTCGCTCTTCGGCGAAGCGGCTAAATCGTTCGGCTATCATCCGTTTCCGCAACCGGCCGCGAACCTGAGCCAGTCCTACGTCAACCCCGACGGCGTCGAGCTCGGGATGTGCACCTATTGCGGATTCTGCGAGCGGTTCGGCTGCTACAATTGGTCGAAATCAAGCCCGCTCAACACGGTGCTGCCGATCGCGCTGCGCAACCCGAATTTCGAGCTGCGTTGTGAATGTCACGTCACGCGCGTCAACATGTCGAAGGACGGCAAGACCGCGACCGGCGTGACCTATGTGGACGCGAACGGCGTCGAGACCGTCCAGCCCGCGGATCTCGTCCTGCTGTGCGCGTTCCAGTTCCACAATGTGCGGCTGATGCTGGTGTCGGGGATCGGCAAGCCGTACGACCCGGCATCTGGGCGGGGCGTCGTCGGACGCAACTTCGCCTACCAGACCATGGCCACCGTGACGCCGTTCTTCGAGAAGCAGCGGCTCAATACGTTCGCCGGCGCCGGTGCGATGGGCGTGACCATCGACGACTTCAACGGCGACAATTTCGACCACAGCCAGCTCGGCTTCATCAGCGGCGGTTATATCTGCGCCACGACGACCGGCGGCCGGCCCATCACCCAGGCGACGTTGCCGCAAGGCGCCAGCCGCTGGGGGGCAGGGTGGAAGAAAGCGATGAAGGATTGGTACGACCGGTCAGTCCCCATCATTTGCCACGGCTCGAGCATGGCCCGGCGGCAGAACCATATCGATCTCGACCCGACCTATCGCGACGTCTACGGCATGCCGCTCGCGCGCATCACCTTCGACTTCTCCTCGAACGACGTGCGCATGCGCGAATTCCTGATCGGCAAGGCGAGCGCTATCGCCAATGCTATGAAACCGACCCATGTCGAGGTGACGCGGCCGCCGGTGCCGTTCAGCATCGTGCCGTATCAGACGACGCATGTGACCGGTGGGGCGATCATGGGCACCGATCCGCGGAACTCGGCGGTCAACCGCTATCTGCAAAGCTGGGACGTTCCGAACGTCTTCGTGTTCGGCGCCTCGGCATTTCCGCAGAATGCCGGCTACAATCCGACCGACACGGTGGCGGCGCTGGCCTATTGGTCGCTCGACCGGATCAAGTCCAAGTACCTGCCTGCGCCCGGAAAGCTGATGTGAGCCGGATCGAGGGGGCAGCGCCGAAAGTATCCGGCCTGTGACGGACCCTAAGGCAGCTTGTCGTAGCCTTCGCCGAAGCCCTTGAGGCTCATCGGGAAGCCGATGCCCTCCTCGGGGGTCTGGAAGATAATAAAGGTTGCAGTCTGGCCGGTGCGCAACTGTTTCACCAGATTGTCATCCATGACCACCTCGGCCACGCAGCCGTTGGGCAGGCAGCGGACGAAGCCGGCGCGGCCGACGTCGGCCTGATCGATCTTGAGACCGAGGCCGGAGGGGAGCAGCACGCCGACCGGCGCGACCACCCGCATCAGCCGGCTCTTCTGATCGGCGGTTTTCAGCACGATGACGGTGAGGCCGACATTGGCGCGATCCTCGGCGGTGACGCTCTGGATCAGCGCGCACTGCTCGCCCTGTGCGCCCGGGGGCGTGTCGCAGCGGACCTGCCAGTCGCTGTGGACCGATTTGACGGCCCCCTGCGCGGCGGCGTGCTCGGCCGTGGCGGCCATGACAACGATCGCCAATGCGGTGGCCGCCAGCGGCGCCCGCATTGCGTCAAAAAGCGTTCCCGGGCGAAATGAACCCATAGTCCCGCGCCTCGAATTGTCCGTTGCGCCCCGCGACACCCAACTCAACTCCAACAAGTCCCTCGGACCATGGTCGGACCGCCATGTCAAGCAATAGTAAAACAGCCCTTTGTGGCCGAGAAAGGGTCGAAAAGACAGCCTCCACAGAGGGATGACGCGTCGGCCTTTGGTCGCAAGGAAGATATGCGGGGGTGCATTGCGACGGGCCTGGAATTATGGTTTGAGAAGCCAGGATTCCCCTCAGGTTCCGCCGCACGCGTGCCGAGGAGCCCCGCCGAGGAGACTGCACCCCTCGGCGAATGCCGCACTCACCATGCGGGCGGTGGCAGCGGCTCCGGCCTAAGGTGCGGCGGGCGCCTTACGAGCCTCATTCGAAGGAGCAATGCGGACGATGCTGGTGCTCAAACGGTTGACCCTTTTGGCAATGACGATGGCCGCCATTCTGGCGGGCGGGGGGATGGCTTCGGCCGGGATGGGGCAGCCCTCGGACTGGCAAGTCGGCCTGCAGCAATCGGCCACGCCGGTGATGGACTATATCATCTGGTTCCACGACTACCTGCTCTATTGGATCACGGCCATCACCGTGTTCGTGCTCGCGCTGCTGATCATCGTGATCGTGCGTTTCAATGCGCGCGCGAACCCGACCCCGTCGCGAACCACGCACAACACCCTGATCGAGGTCCTGTGGACCGTCGTTCCGATCTTGATCCTCATGTCGATCGCGGTGCCCTCGTTCAAGCTCTTGTTCCTCCAGCTCAGGGATATTCCGCCGGTCGACATCACGGTGAAGGCCACCGGCAAGCAGTGGTACTGGAGCTACAGCTATCCGGACCACGGCAAGTTCGAGTTCGATTCGCTGATGCTCAAAGACGGCGAGCGCAAGGAGGGCCAGCCGCGACTGCTTTCGGTCGACAATGAGATGGTGGTGCCGGTGAACAAGACCGTGCGCGTGCTCACCACTGGCTCCGATGTCATCCATGCATTCGCGGTGCCGTCGTTCGGCATCAAGATCGACTCCATTCCTGGGCGCATCAACGAGACCTGGTTCAAAGCGGTGCGGGAAGGCGTCTATTACGGCCAATGCTCGGAACTGTGCGGCAAGGATCACGCCTACATGCCGATCGCGGTCCGCGTGGTGAGCGAGCAAGCCTTCGCCGCATGGGTCGAGGAGGCGAAAAAGAAATACGCCCGGGACGAAATGACGCCGCCGACCAATGTGGCGACGGCGGAGCAATCGACGGCCCGATGATGCAGTGCGACGGCGCATAACGGCGAGCGGGCAACGACACATTCGAAGGACTTGGTCATGGCTACCACGGCGAAAGCTCACGGCGCACACGATGCCCACGGCGGACACGATCATCCGCACGGCTGGCGGCGGTTCGTCTACTCGACCAACCACAAGGACATCGGCACGATGTACCTCGTGTTCGCGCTGGTCGGCGGATTGGTCGGCGGCACGCTGTCGATCGGCATGCGGCTCGAGTTGATGCATCCGGGGCTGCAGTTCTTCCACGACTCTCACATGTTCAACGTATTCACCACCGCGCACGGTCTGATCATGATCTTCTTCATGGTCATGCCGGCGATGATCGGTGGCTTCGGCAATTGGATGGTGCCGCTCATGATCGGGGCGCCGGACATGGCGTTCCCGCGCATGAACAACATCTCGTTCTGGCTGCTGCCGGCATCTTTCGCGCTGCTGTGCATCTCGCTGTTCGTGGAGGGCGAGCCCGGCGCGCCCGGCGTCGGGGCCGGATGGACGATCTATGCGCCGCTATCGACCAGCGGTCATCCCGGACCGGCCGTCGATTTCGCCATCCTCTCGCTGCACCTGGCCGGCGCCTCGTCGATCCTCGGCGCGATCAACTTCATCACCACGATCTTCAATATGCGCGCGCCCGGCATGACCATGCACAAGATGCCGCTGTTCGTATGGTCGCAGTTGGTGACCGTGTTCCTGCTGCTGCTGTCGATGCCGGTGCTCGCCGGCGCGATCACGATGCTGCTGACCGATCGCAACTTCGGCACCACCTTCTTCACCCCCGACGGCGGCGGCGACCCGGTCCTGTTCCAGCATCTGTTCTGGTTCTTCGGCCATCCCGAGGTCTACATCCTGATCGTGCCTGGCTTCGGCATCATCAGCCAGATCGTCGCCACCTTCTCGAAGAAGCCGGTGTTCGGCTATCTCGGCATGGCCTATGCCATGGTGGCGATCGGCGGCATCGGTTTCGTGGTGTGGGCGCATCACATGTACACGGTCGGCATGTCCACCGCCGCGCAGGCCTATTTCGTGCTCGCCACCATGGTGATCGCGGTACCGACCGGCGTGAAGATATTCTCCTGGATCGCGACCATGTGGGGCGGGTCGATCGAGTTCAAGACGCCGATGCTGTGGGCGATCGGCTTCATCTTCCTGTTCACCGTCGGCGGCGTGACCGGCGTGGTGCTCGCCAATGCCGGCGTCGACCGCTCGCTGCAGGACACCTACTACGTGGTGGCACACTTCCACTATGTGCTCTCGCTGGGCGCGGTCTTCACCATCTTCGCCGGCTGGTACTACTGGTTCCCGAAGATGACCGGCTACATGTATTCGGAGACCATCGGCAAGCTGCACTTCTGGATCACCTTCATCGGCGTCAACATCGTCTTCTTCCCGCAGCACTTCCTCGGGCTCGCCGGCATGCCGCGGCGCATCGCCGATTATCCCGATGCCTTCGCCGGCTGGAACTTCGTCTCGTCGCTCGGCTCCTACCTTTCGGGGGTCGGCGCCTTGGTGTTCTTCTTCGGCGTGGCCTATGCGTTCGTGCGCAAGGAGAGGGCGGCGGACAATCCGTGGGGCGCGGGAGCGACGACGCTGGAATGGACACTGCCGTCGCCGCCGCCGTTCCATCAGTTCAACGAGTTGCCGCTGATCAAATGATCGCGGCGGCGCTCTCGTCGGCGGGGCTCCGCCGATGAGCAGGCCGTGCAACAGCTGGGCATAGGATCGATGTCACTCGTCAGCGAAGGCGCAGAGCTCGCGGGAAGCAGGGCGGCCTCCGTCCGCCTGGAGCCGAGCATTGCGAGCGTCGGCGACTATCTCGCGTTGATGAAGCCGCGAGTGATGTCGCTCGTTGTTTTCACCGCGCTCGTCGGCCTCATGATCGCGCCGGGACACGTCCATCCCGTGATCGGCTTCACCGCGCTGCTGTGCATCGCGGTCGGTGCCGGCGCCGCCGGCGTGCTCAACATGTGGTACGACGGCGACATCGACGCGGTCATGACGCGCACTGCGGGCCGCCCCATTCCACGGGGCCGCGTCGCGCCCGGCGAGGCGCTCGCGTTCGGCGCGGTGCTCGCTGGCTTCTCCGTGGGCGTGCTCGGCCTGCTGGTGAGTTGGGTCGCCGCCGCGCTGCTCGCCTTCACCATCTTCTTCTACGTCGTCGTCTATACGATGTGGCTCAAGCGCTCGACGCCTCAGAACATCGTCATCGGCGGCGCCGCGGGTGCATTTCCGCCCATGATCGGCTGGGCGGCGGCGACCGGCGGCATCTCCGTCGAGCCGTGCCTCCTCTTTCTCATCATCTTCTTCTGGACGCCGCCGCACTTCTGGGCGCTGTCGCTCCTTCGTGCCGACGACTATGCCCGCGCCCGGATTCCGATGCTGCCGGTCGTCGCCGGCCCGGACGAGACGCGGCGGCAGATCCTGCTCTACGCCATCCTGCTCGCGCCCCTCGGCGCGGCACCGTGGCTTCTCGGCTATGCCGGTGCAATCTATGGCGTGACAGCCGTCGTGGCCGGCGCCGCGATGGTCGTGCTCGCCTGGCGGCTGCGTGGCGAGCGGGACGGCGCCCGCGCCGAGCGCGCGGCGCAGCAGCTGTTCGCTTTCTCCATCGTTTATCTGTTTGTTCTCTTTGCGGTGTTGTTGGTCGAGGGCAGCCTGGGCAGCCTCGTCGGTTGGGCGGCGAGAGCGCTCTGGTGAAGACATGTTGGTGGAGATATGGACGAAAAGCCGGAGCGAATCGTCCTCACCGAAGAGCAGAAGCGCAGCCGGCGCGCGCGCTCGATCGCGATTGCGCTCGCGCTCGGCGTGCTCGTCATCCTGTTCTACGTCGTCACGCTGGTGAAGGGGCCGGCCGTGTTGAATCGTCCGCTGTGATCGCACGAAAGCCATAGGCGATGAACGCTCCGAAAACCTCTCCGCAACGGCGCCGCGATCTGATGGTCGCGGGCGCATGCGGCGTGTTCGTCGCGGCGATGCTCGGCGCGGCCTATGCGGCCGTGCCGCTTTACAACTGGTTCTGCCGCACGACCGGTTTCGGCGGCACGCCACAGGTCGCGAGCGTCGCGCCGTCTCACATCCTCGAGCGCAAGGTCAAGGTGCGTTTCGACGCCAATGTCGTCGGCGGGCTGCCCTGGCGCTTCGAGCCGGAGCAGAATTCGATCGAGGTCCGGATCGGCGAGGTCGTGACCGTCAACTATCGGGTCGTCAACGAGTCGGCGCGCGAGACCGTCGGCATTGCGTCGTACAATGTCTCGCCGCTGACGGCGGGCGCCTACTTTTCCAAGATCAACTGCTTCTGCTTCACCGATCAGCGCCTCAAACCGGGCGAGAAGCGCGACATGGCGGTCGTATTCTTCGTGGACCCCGAGTTGGTGAAGGATTGGGAGCAGAATGGGCTCGACACCATCACGCTGTCCTACACCATGTATCCGTCGCGCCAGGGCGACGCTCCGCGCGTGGAAAATGGAGCAAAAAACGTCCCCGGACGAAGCTGATACGATGTTGAAACCAGAAAACGGGCGAGCGCGACTAGTGCCCCGAACCCGAAGCTCGCGCACACCGGGCGGCAAATGCGATCGCGAGCTTCGGGTTCAAAGGGGCACTAGAATCATAGAGTTGCTAGTGGTCCTCAGATTCCGAAGTTCGTATCTGAGCGCGCTGCAAATGCTGACGAACTTCGGAATCGGACCACTAGTCGCCGCTGCCTCACGCTAGAGACGGAGAAACTCGAGATGGCCGACGCTCACGCCAAGCCGCACCACGACTACCATCTTGTCGATCCGAGCCCGTGGCCGGCGATTGGTTCGGTCTCCGCGTTCGTGATGGCCGTCGGCGCCATCGCCTGGATGCATCATATGTTCGCGGGCGCGCCATACGTTTTCGGCGCCGGTGCGCTCGGCGTCGCCTATACCATGCTCGGCTGGTGGCGCGACGTCGCGCGTGAGGCGACGTATGACGGCTACCACTCGCGCATTGTGCAGATTTCCCACCGCTACGGGATGATCCTGTTCATCGCCTCCGAGGTGATGTTCTTCGTGGCGTGGTTCTGGGCCTTTTTCAACAGTGCGCTGTTCCCGGCCGACATGCAGCAGGCCACGCGCGAAGCGCTGTTCGGCGGCGTATGGCCCCCGAAGGGCATCGAGACCTTCGACCCATGGCACCTGCCGCTCCTCAACACGCTCATCCTGCTCACGTCGGGCACCACGGTGACCTGGGCGCACCACGCACTCCTGGAGAACGACCGCGAAGGCCTCAAATGGGGACTGATCCTCACCATCGTGCTCGGATTGGCATTCACCAGCGTGCAGGCCTACGAATACAGTCACGCCGCGTTCGCGTTCCAAGGCAACATCTATGGCGCCACGTTCTTCATGGCGACCGGATTTCACGGCGCGCATGTGATCATCGGCACGACCTTCCTGATCGTGTGCCTGATCCGCGCCTATCTCGGCCACTTCACGCCCACGCAGCATCTCGGCTTCGAGTTTGCCGCCTGGTACTGGCATTTCGTCGACGTGGTCTGGATCTTCCTGTTCGTCTGCATCTACGTCTGGGGCGCCGGCGCGGGGCATGCGGCGGGCCATTGACGGCGGCGATGACAGGCGAGGGCGCTCGCCTTTCATCACGCAAATCTGATCGAGGGGGCGGCATTGCCGCCCCCTTTTTTCATCGTCGACCAGTGACGATCATTGTGAATGGCTTCCCGCTGCACTCATATGCGGGTCGGCATTTCTATCCGAATGGTCGGGAATTGGAGGCAAGTCATGGTGGAGTACGATGCAATCATCGTCGGCACCGGCCAGGCCGGGCCGGCATTGGCGCGGCGGCTGGTGGCCGCGGGATGGAAGGTCGCCATCATCGAGCGCAAGCTTTTCGGCGGCACGTGCGTCAATACCGGATGCACCCCGACGAAGACGTTGGTCGCGAGCGCCTACGCGGCACATGTGGCCCGCCGCGCGGCCGACTATGGCGTGACCATCGGCGGCGCGGTCGGCGTCGACATGAAGGCGGTGAAGGCGCGCAAGGATGCGGTTGTGGGCGTGTCGCGTAACGGCCTCGAACGGTCGTTGAGGACGCTGAACGGCTGCACGGTCTATGCAGGCCACGCCCGCTTCGTCGGGCCGAAGGAGGTCGAGGTCGGCAATGACGTGCTCAAGGCCGACAAGATCTTCATCAACGTCGGCGGACGCGCAGTGGTGCCCCCGATTCCGGGGTTGGATCAGGTTCCTTACCTCACGAACAGCTCCATGATGGACGTGGATTTTCTGCCACCGCATCTGATCGTGCTCGGGGGCAGCTATGTCGGCCTCGAATTTGCGCAGGTCTATCGCCGGTTCGGAAGCGAGGTCACGGTCATCGAGCAGGCGCCGCGACTCGTCGCGCGCGAGGACGAGGATGTCTCTCACGCCATCGCCGACTTTCTCCGCGACGAAGGCATCGACATTCGCGTCGGCAGCAAGGTTCTCCGTGTGGAGAAGCAAGGTGACAACATCGCGGTGACGGTCGAGACGTCCGGCTCGAGATCCCAGGTCTCCGGCTCGCATCTGTTGCTCGCGATCGGCCGGCGCCCGAACACAGACGATCTCGGGCTCGACAAGGCCGGCGTCGTCACCGACGAACGCGGCTACATCCAGGTTGACGATCAGTTGCGCACGAGCGTGCCCGGCATATGGGCGTTGGGAGATTGCAACGGTCGCGGAGCCTTCACCCATACATCCTGGAACGATTTCGAAATCGTCGCGGCGAATCTGCTCGACAACGAGGCCCGGCGCGTCACCGACCGCATCACTGCCTATGCGCTTTATACCGATCCTCCGCTCGGGCGCGCCGGCATGACCGAGGCGGAGGTGCGCAAATCCGGACGGCCCGCTCTGATCGCGACCAGGGCCATGGAGAACGTGAGCCGCGCCTATGAGAAAGGCGAAACCAAGGGTTTCATGAAGATCCTGGTCGACAAGGAGACGAGCCGGGTCCTCGGCGCGTCGCTGCTGGGGCTTGCGGGCGACGAGGTCATTCACTGCATCCTCGACATCATGTATGCCAAGGCGCCGTCCTCGGTCATGCAGCGGGCGATGCACATCCATCCGACGGTTTCGGAGCTCATTCCGACCATGATGGGAGATCTCGTGCCATTGCAATGATGTGTGCACAGGATCTCATATCGTGCCGAGACCTTGAGAATTGAGGCGCAGCACTCTATTTCGCAGGGGAATTGACCAGACAGGTTCGAATAAATGGCCAACGACGTCGTTACATCTCTATCACCGATGCTTGCAGGCCTTCTGGGGCGCTGTCCTCGTTGCGGCAAGGGTCGGCTGTTCGAAGGCTTTCTGACAGTGCGGCCGCGCTGCGAGTGTTGCAATCTCGACTACTCATTCGTCGACTCCGCCGACGGCCCGGCGTTTTTCGTCAGCTTCTTTTCCGGCTTCGTTGTTGCCGGCGCGGCCTTGGCGGTGGAGCTGCTGTATGCGCCGCCATTTTGGGTTCACGCCGTGCTGTGGCTGCCGCTGATCCTGATCACGACGTTGCTGCCGCTCCGTCCGGCCAAAGGGCTGCTCATCGCTGTGCAGTATCACCACAAGGCCGAAGAGGGCCGCTTCGGCGGCGGCGACGCGAAGTGAGCGCTACGCCGCTGCGGGCGGGCCTTGCAATCCCGATCCTGTTCGCGCTCGTCGCATTCCTGACTTTTGTCGGGCTCGGTACTTGGCAGCTCCAACGCAAGGCCTGGAAAGAGGCGCTGATCGACAGCCTTGGGCAGCGTCTCTCCGCGGCGCCCGTCGATCTGGCGCCGCGCGAGCGTTGGGCGAGCCTCGATCCGGTGGATGACGAGTTCCGTCGGGTGAAATTCGCGGCGACGTTCGTGCCCGGCGCCGAAGCGCTGGTTTATGCCGGCAGCTCGGCCTTGCGCAGCGATGTATCCGGGCCGGGCTACTGGGTGCTCGCCCCGGCGCGACTTGCGGCCGGCGGGCTCGTCATCGTCAATCGCGGCTTCGTGCCGGAAGGACGGCAGAATCCCGCGACGCGCGCGGCGGGCGAAATCAGTGGTGTGGTCGATCTCGTCGGCGCGCTGCGCTGGCCAGAGCCGCGGGGGACGTTCTCTCCGGCGGACGACCCCGGTCGCAATCTGTGGTTCGTGCGGGACCCGGTTGCGATCGCCGCTGCCAAGGGGTGGGGCGAGGTCGCGCCGTTCTTTGTGGAGCTGGAGGCACCGCAGCCGCCTGGCGGGCTCCCCCGTGCCGGCGCGCTCAGAGTGAGCTTGCGTAACGAGCATCTGCAATATGCCGTTACCTGGTATGGCCTCGCCGTGGTCGTGGTGGTCATGTTCGCGTTCTGGCTCGCCGCCCGTCGCCGGGTCCGGCCGCCTGGGATGACCGAGCCTTCCTTGTGAAAGACCCGCCTTCCCACTATGTTCTGGCCGACGCCTCCCGGCGGCCAGGACTCCGCCAGGAACATTAGTGAATTCAAAAGGTTATGCGTCTGCCCGGCGGGCGAAGGAAGCCCGGCGCGACGGCGGTATAGCCTCAATCGGAGCCCTCAGGCCCGTGCGCTACGTCTCCACCCGGGGCGAGGCCCCGACCCTTGGTTTCGTCGAGGCGATGCTCGCGGGGCTTGCGCGCGACGGCGGCCTCTACCTGCCCGCGGCCTGGCCAAAGCTCGGCGAGGACACGATCGCGCGTTTCGCCGGCCGGCCCTATGCGGAAGTCGCGGTCGAGGTGATCCGTCCATTTGTCGGCGATGCCATTGCGGAGAATGACCTCGCCCGCATGACCCGCGAGGCCTATGGCGGTTTCCGTCACCCTGCGGTCGCGCCTCTGGTCCAGTTCGGGGTGAGCGATTTCGTGCTCGAGCTTTTTCACGGCCCGACGCTCGCGTTCAAGGACCTCGCGATGCAATTGCTCGGCCGGCTCATGGACCACGCGCTGGCGGCGCGGGGGGAGCGCACGACCATCGTGGTTGCGACGTCCGGCGACACCGGCGGCGCCGCGGTCGAGGCGTTCCGTGGACGCACCCGCGCGGATCTGGTGGTGCTCTATCCGCAGGGGCGCATTTCCGACGTGCAGCGGCGGATGATGACCACGATCGCCGACGACAACGTGCACGCGCTCGCGATCGAAGGCACGTTCGACGACTGCCAGGCCCTCGTGAAGGGCATGTTCAACCACCACGCCTTTCGCGACCGGGCGCGGCTCTCCGGCGTCAATTCCATCAACTGGGCCCGCATCGTCGCGCAGGTGGTCTACTATTTCACCGCCGCGGTTGCGCTCGGATCGCCGCATCGCAAGGTCGCCTTCACCGTGCCGACCGGTAATTTCGGGGACATCTTTGCGGGCTATGTCGCATGCGCGATGGGCCTGCCGGTCGACCGCCTGGTGATTGCCACCAACGTCAACGACATCCTGGCCCGCACGATCTCCACCGGCAGCTATGAGCCGCGCGAGGTGGTGCCGACGTCCTCGCCCTCGATGGATATCCAGGTCGCGTCGAATTTCGAGCGCCTGCTGTTCGAGGTGTACGGCCGCGACAGCGGCGCCGTGCGTGCGTTGATGGCCTCGCTCGCCCAGTCGCGCCGCTTTGCACTGTCGGAGCCGGCGCTCTCTGGGATCCGTGCCGTCTTTTCCGCCGGCCGGGCGGACGAGGACGAGACTGCGGCGACCATCCGAACCATGCTGCGGGAGACCGGACATTTCATCGATCCCCACACTGCCGTGGGAATCGCGGTCGCCGAGAAAGAGAGCCGCGACCGGTCGGTGCCGATGGTGGTGCTCGGCACCGCCCACGCCGCCAAGTTCCCCGATGCCGTGGAGGCAGCATGCGGCGCGCGGCCGCCGCTGCCCGAATGGCTCGCCGATCTCGATCAACGGCCGGAGCGTGTCACCACGCTGCCGGCCGACCAAATGGCGGTCGAGCGCCACATCCTGTCCGTCAGCCGCGCTGCACACGAAGGAGCCGCCGCATGAGCGTCGAAGTCACGCGTCTTCCCACCGGCCTTGTCATCGTGACCGACGCGATGCCGCATCTGGAGACCGCCTCGCTGGGCGTGTGGGTCGGCTCGGGCAGCCGCGACGAGCGGCCGGACGAGCACGGCATCTCGCATCTGCTGGAGCACATGGCGTTCAAGGGAACGTCGCGCCGGAGCGCGCGCCAAATCGCCGAAGAGATCGAGGCGGTCGGCGGCGACCTCAATGCGGCCACCTCGATCGAGAGCACCGCCTACTACGCGCGCGTCCTGCGGGCCGACGTGCCGCTCGCGCTCGACGTGCTGTCCGACATTCTCACCGACCCGTCGTTCGATCCCGAGGAGCTCAAGCGCGAGCAGAACGTGATCGTGCAGGAGATCGGCGCGGCCGAGGACACGCCGGACGACCTGATCTGGGACCGGCTGCAGGAGACCGCTTTCGCCGGGCAGCCGATCGGGCGGTCGATCCTCGGCACGCCCACGACCGTCCGGTCGTTCGATCGCGCGCGGCTCGCCGCCTATCTCACGCGCAACTATCGCGGCCCCGAAATGGTGATCGCGGCGGCGGGCGCGGTCGAGCACCAGGCCGTGGTGGCGGAGGTCGAACGACGCTTCGCGAGCTTCACCGGCCCCGAGGCGCCGATGCCGGAGCCCGCGCGCTTCGTCGGCGGCTCCCGCATCGAGACGCGCGACCTCGAGCAGGCGCACATCGCGCTCGCCATGCCCGGATTGCCCCAGCGCGATCCGAATCTCTACAGCCTGCAGGTGTTCACCAACGTGCTCGGCGGGGGGATGTCCTCGCGCTTGTTCCAGGAAGTGCGTGAGCAGCGCGGGCTTTGCTATGCCATCTACTCGTTCCACGCACCCTATTCCGACACCGGGATGTTCGGCCTCTATGCCGGCACCGATGCCGCCGACGTTGCCGAGCTCATGCGCGTCGTGGTGGCCGAGATCAATGGCGCGGCCGAGACCATCAACGAGGCCGAGGTCGCGCGGTCGAAGGCGCAGATGAAGGCCGGATTGCTGATGGCGCTCGAGAGCTCCAGCGCACGTGCCGAGCAGCTTGCGCGCCAGATGCTCAATTGGGGTCGCCCGATCCCGCTCGACGAGCTGGTCGGAAAAATCGACGCCGTGACCGTCGAGAGCACCCGCGCCGCCGGCCGTGCGCTGATCGCCCGCGGAAGGCCCGCCGTTGCCGCGCTCGGCCCCGGCGCCGGACTTGAAAGTGCCGCCACGATCGCCGACAGTCTTGCACGCCGGGCGGCGTGATACTAGTGCGGTGGCTCTGACGTTCCGATCGGTCTCGCCGCACGCTCTTCATCGGAACGTCAGAGCCAAACCGCACTAGAACCATAAACTTGCTAGTGTCCCTTTGTTTCCGACGTTCGTAAAAGTGCGTGCTGCGATATGGTACGAACGTCGGAAACGGGACACTAGAGGACCGAAGGCGGACGACGGAGGACAGCCGACGGAAGCGCATTTTCCCATTCCGTCGTCGGTCGTTCGCCGTCCGTGCCGATATCCATGGCCTTCTTCCGCACCGTCAGCTTGTCCGACCTGATGCCCGCGATCACGGGCGACGGCGTCGCATTGCGCGCGCCGCAGATGTCCGATTGTGCGGAATGGGCGGCATTGCGGGAAGCGAGCCGCGATTTCCTCACACCGTGGGAGCCGACCTGGCCCGCCGACGACCTCACCCGCTCGTCCTTCCGCCGTCGCATCAAGCGCTATTCCGAGGACCAGCGCAGCGACCTCGCCTATGCCTTCTTCGTTTTCCGCAAGCACGACGATGTGCTTCTCGGCGGCCTCACGCTCGCCAACATTCGTCGTGGCTGCGCCCAGGCGGCCAGTCTCGGCTACTGGATGGGGGCGGCCCATGCGCGCCACGGACACATGACGGCGGCCGTGAATGCCATCATCCCGTTCGCATTCGGGACCCTGAAGCTGCATCGGATCGAGGCCGCCTGCATTCCGGCCAATGTCGCCTCGGTCCGGCTGCTGGAGAAGACCGGCTTCAAGCGCGAGGGGTTTGCCCGGCAATATCTTTGCATCGACGGGGTCTGGCAGGACCACCTGCTCTTTGCTCGCCTGCGGGACGACCTTTGACCAATCCGCTGACCGGCCTTGGGGTCGCCACGGTTTCGCTGATATAAGGCGTTGGAAATGGGGCATATGTCCGAAAAAGCTGAGTGATTTCAATGCGTCCGGGGCAAGACGACGAGCGAAGGCGTGGGCGCCGCCGCGCGGCGGTCCTGATCGTGGGAGCCGGCTTGCTGTCGGGCTGCTCGTCGCCGTCCGGCGGCATCGGGGCCGACACGTCGCCCTCGTTCGGAAGCCGTTTTTCCAGCCTCTTCTCGAGCGCAACACCTGGCGTCAGCCAGCCGGCCTCGCCGACGCCGTCAGCGCCGGACATCGAATGCCCGGGCGTGGACATCCGCACCGGCGCATCGACCTTGAACATCGCTTCGAAGGCGAACGACGCCACCGCCGGCGACCTGCGCTATCAGCTGTCCTTCGGTCAGACTGCCCGCGAATGCACGGTGCAAGGCGGCACGATGAGCATCAAGGTCGGCGTACAAGGCCGCGTCATCCTCGGACCGATGGGCGGGCCCGGCCAGGTCGATGTTCCGTTGCGCTATGCGGTGGTGCGCGAAGGCCCGCAGCCCAGGACCATCGTGACCAAGTTCAAGCGCCTTCCGGTGGTCATCGCGCCGGACCAGAGCTACGTGCAATTCGTCGATGTCGAGGACGCGTTGACCTTCCCGATGCCGCCGGGCTCGGAGATCGACGCTTACGTCGTCTATGTCGGTTTTGACGAGATCGGCGACAAGAACGAGCGGAAGCCGGCGAAAGCCGCGAAGAAGCCGGCTCAACGCCAGCAGTAGCGCGTCATTGTCTCGTCGCCAGCCGCGCGCGCCGACCCGCGCAGAAATGCGATACTACTTATCGACCAGGACGGGACGAAGGCGTTTTAGGCGCGCCTTGAGGTCAGCCACAACCGATGTGTGGGTCGGGTTTTCCACTTGATTGTGCTGTTGATGAGAATCAGTTGTCAGATCGTACAACTCTGAACGATCTCCTTCGGTTTCGACGTAGACGTAGCGGCCCGTGTGAATGGCGGCGTAAGGCGCCCAACCCAATTTCAGTGCCGCTTCGCCGACCCAGCCTTCGATTAACAGCTCATCACGCCATCCGGCTCCTGGCGCTACTTGCGCACGGGCGCTGTCGAGGAGGAGGGGGACGAGCGAACGCCCATCCACCTCCGGCGGGATTGGAAGCCCGGCCAGTTCGTAGAAGGTCGGCGCGATATCGATGTTGGCGACCAATCGTGTCTCGACCCGCGGCCGCGACGCCAGCCGCGGGTAGCGCACGGCGAACGGCACGCGACTCGCCTCCTCATAGACCGCGTTCTTGCCCCAGGCGATGCCATGCTCGCCCCAGAAGTGTCCGTTGTCTGCAAGATAGACCACGACAGTATCATCGAGCTTATCCTGTGCGGCCAATGCGGAGACCAAGCTCTCGACTGCCTGGTCGAGGGCCTCCAGGGTCTGGAGTTGCTTGCGCCGAAAATCATCGACCCGGGTGATCAGATCGGGCGTGAGAGGCGGGAGTGTTCCGAGCCAACGGGGCTTCCCAGGATCGCTCGTATTGAAGCTCGGCGGGCGGTGCGGGCGCAAGTTTGTGTGGAGCTGTTCGTGGCCGGGGGCCGGCTCGGGCGGCCGAAGAAAAAATTCAAGGTCTAGCGGTCCTTGGGCTGCCCGATCCCCGGCGCATAGGCAAAGTGCGGCGCATTCGGGGAGAACAGCAGCACGAACGGCTTGCTCTGCTGGGCGGCACGCCGCAGGAACTCGAGCGCGTAGTCACGCAGGATATGCGTGAGATAGCCTTCCTGTTCGCTCCAGGTGCCATTAATGTTCATCCTCGGATTGAAGTAGCGAGCGGTCCCGCCGGGACCGGCCGCCCACATATCGAACTCCGGCCGCGCCGAGCCATCCCATGAGTTCAAATATTTTCCCACTTGCCCAGTGAAGTAGCCGGCCTCCTTCAGCCGTTGAACAAAGGTTTCCTTCTGCAACGGAATCGGATTTAGCCGCACCCCATGTTTATGGGCGTACATTCCCGTCAGGATACTGGCGCGACTCGGACAGCACAGCGGCGTCGTGATATAGGCGTTCGGAAAGCTGATCCCTTCACCGAAGATGCGCGCCTTGGTGCGGGGCATGTAATCCATCGTGTCGTGACGCTGATCATCGCTGAGAATCAGTAAGAAATTTGGCTGACCCCCTGTTCCGGCCGGGCTCTGAGCCAAGGCGGGACCAGCCAGGATCGCGACCAATAGCGGGACTACCAATCGAAACAGGCCGGCAAGGAGTAGGCAACGAGAACGACGGAGCATCGCGTACTCTCCTCCCTTTGCAATACCAGGCACGGCACTCCCAGTTTTTCACCTGTTCTTGCACATGACGCGCAGCGTTTGGAGACGGTACCTCAAATGATTGTGCATGAAAAGCGTGGAGCCCCGATGTCAGGTCTTGGCAGATTGTGTTGCAAAAGTCGTTCTGCAATGGTGATGAAAAATTCTGCGGGCTGCAGGTGCGGCTTTCGTGTACGGATGTGAGGGACCTCATCGCCTCACGTTAAACTCACAGGCGACTTCGGTAACGCGATTGAGGTTATACGAATCGGCGATTGCTTTTCGTTTCGTGTTTTCGCGAAAAATTCGTTGCCCTGCAACTTTCGACTTTTGCAACACAATCGGCACGAGGCTGCCGAAATTGATCAGGCAGAGCATGCCCGCTCTGCCCGGGTAGTTCAGACGTCAACTTGTTCTGCTATGGCCAGTGCATCATCGACTTCGATGCCGAGATATCGGACCGCACTTTCGATTTTAGTGTGGGCAAGCAAGAAACTGTACAGCTCGGAGATTGCTTGGTTCTGCGAAGCGAGTGGGTGCCGAGCAGGTGCGGGTCCAGCCCAATGCTGCCAATCCAATCTGAAACGAGGCGCGCGTACTGTGAACAAGAATTCGCTCGGTGCGGTCGGAGGCTGGCAAAAAAGGACGACGAGCATGCGCCGCCCGCTGCAGGGTCGCGGAATCATCTCGGCTTTCACAGGTTTGCGGTCGTCATCGGTGCGAACCGGATCGGTCGAGAATGACCCGAAGCGGTCATCAGGCTGGCTGGATTCGCGGTACGTGAACTATGAAACCTGCCGTCGGGGCTCGCTGGGCTATTCCACCTTGATGCTCGCCTCCTTGAGGATCGGCCACCATCTCTCGATCTCTGCCTTGTGGAAAGTGCCGAGCGCCTCCGGCGTCTGCTGCTCGCGCGGCGGGACCTCCACGCCAAGGCTCGCGAGCCGCGAACGCACTGCCGGTCGGCTAACGCATCGACGACCGCGGCATTGAGCTTGTCGATCACGTCCCGCGCCGCGCCCTTGGGTGCCCAGAATGCAAACCAGGTGAGGCATAGAATCCGGGCAATCCTGCCTCGCCCACGGGCCCGCGTCGCCGACAAACATGATGGATCGGGCCGCCTTATAACGGCGTCCGTCCCCGTGAGACCGTAATTTTCGATCTTTAACCTGGAAACATCCCGTGGCCCGGTGTCAGCACGTTCTTCGGGTCGAACTTCGTCTTCGCTGCCTGGACGGTCTGCCAGACAGGGCCGTAATGCCGCTTCCAATCGTCCTGCGACATCGCAACCGCGCTCGACGTCATGCGGTAGCCGCCCATGTCGCGCGCCCGTTCGTAAAGTGCGCGATTGAGCGAAATCATAGACGCAGTGTCGGTCCCGGCCGGCAGAACGCGCGAAAGCTGGAACCGGTAGATGATCTCTTCGTCCGGCATGCGGGTGAGCGGGCGCTTGATGGCGTTCCGGAGCCACGCCGACATGCGCGGGACGAGAAACGCGGATTCCGTCGGCGATGACAAGATACCCGACGTGTACTCGACGTATCGCGACGCAGGAATGCAGAGATAGACGAAGGGCTTCTGCAGCGGCGTCGTGCACGCCGCGCACACTTCCTCGCGGCGGAAGTACTGCTCGTAGGTCATCGCGGTGGCGGTCTTTTTTGCGAACTTGAGCCCCGCGGTCAGCGTTGCCTCGTCGGGAGCGTTCGGCGCGTCATAGAAGGCCCCGCCTTCGACGTAGTAGCCGACGCCACCGGTCGGCCGGCCGGCGCCGCGACCGTCGAGATGATGGAAGCGCCCATCCTTGGCGAGCAGCGCGAGATCTGCGGACGCGCTCTGAAAGTCATCGTAGTCCATTTTTATGAACAGCACATTCGTGGGCGCAGCCATCAGCCGCATCACGACTTTCGTGATGATGCCGCATTGACCCAAACCCCCGAGCATCGCGTTGAAGAGATCTCTGCTGCGCTCGTCGGAGCAGGTTACAATCTGACCGTCGCCGGTCACGACCTCGAGCTCCTGCACATGGTCAACCTGAAGACCAAGATTGTAGGTGGTTACGCCGAACCCGCCGGTGCTGATCGTTCCTCCGACCGACAGGAACGTATCGGCGATCACCGGCACGGTCAGTTTCTGGGCGTTGGCGGCCATGAGGACGGGATGCCACTTCGAGCCCGGACCGATCTCGGCGGTTCCACCGGCGCCGGACGGAACGATGCGGACGGAATTCAAGCTGCTGGAGTCGATAACCACGCCGCCCTCGACCTGAGTCTGTCCGAAAAATGAATGCCCCTGGCCACGCATCGCCACCTTGAGCCCCTGGCGGTTCGCGAGCTGCAGCAGCTTGGCGATATCCTGCGCCGAGCCGGGTCGGAGCATGCCGGACGGCCTCTTGTGCACGACGTGCCCGAAGTCGTCGGACGCCGCCTGCAACACGGCATCGTCGAAGTACAGCTCCCCACTGATATCCTTCAGGTCATTGCGCAGCGACTGCGCTGCGGCCGAGCGATTCCACGCCGGTTGCAGCGCAAGGAGCGCCGCTCCGCCCGCGAGCCGCTTGCCGAAGTCGCGCCGAGAGATATTCCCTCGCATGGATTCATCTCCCTAGTCCGATGCTTGTTCCTGATGGGTGCCCGGCCATGCATGGTCAGGCTGTCAAACCGCTTTGCAACGTGTCCACGACCTCGGTCACCTCGTGTGCCTACTTCCATATTGGCACATCCCGGCATTCGGGTGAGGTGGGCTCACCCGCGCGCGATCGCCTTCCAGTTCTTGGTGAGATGCTCGGCGGTTCGCCATGCCAGCGCCTGCGCGGTGAGCGTGGGGTTGTGCGCCCCGCTCGTGCCCATCACCGACGCGCCGAGGAAGCCGAGATTTGGCACCTCGTGCGAGAAGCCCCACCGGTTGGCGACATTGGTGTCGCGCTTGTCGCCCATGCGCGTCCCGCCGTAAGCGTGCGTCGAGGGGCCCATCGTGCCGTTCGGCCCCCTCTCGACCGCGATCGCGCCTGCCTCCATGAACCACTGCGCCATCTTGTCCTGGATGAAGGCGCCTAGCTTCTTCTCGTTGTCTTTGTGGTCGGCGGTGATCCGGCACACCGGCAAGCCAAGCCCGTCCTTCACCGTCGGGTCGAGGTCGAGATAATTGTCCTCGTACGGCAAGGTCGTCTTCTGGAGATAGGCGATGTTCCAGCGATCGGCGTTCTGCTTGATGAACGACTTCCAGCCCGAGCCCCAAGTGGGCGCCTTGCCGAAGGTGCTCATGCTGGCTGCGCCGATCGGACGCCGGTCGGAATAGACCCAGAGATTCCCGCCGCCGATGAAATCGAGGCCGGAATGGTCGAAGTTGTCGTCCGCCCAGTTGTTAACGGCGACGCCCTGCGCCGGCAAGCCGTACCAGGTATTGAGATCGAAGGGGAACAGCGCGGTGAGTGCCGCGCCGGTGTGATGGCTGAAATAGTGTTTGCCGACCTGTCCGCCGTTGTTCGACAGCCCGTTCGAGAATGCTTTCGACTTAGAAAGCAATAGGATGCGGACATTCTCGTAGGTGTAACCTGCTAGCAGCACGACGTCGGCCGGCTGAAAGTACTCCTCGCCGCCCTTTACATAGACGACCCCCTTCACGCGCCCGTCCTTATCGTTGACCGCCACGCTGGTGACGATCGCTTGCGTCACGACGTTCAGCCGCCCGGTTTCCATCGCCTTCGGGATTGTGCTCACCGCCGTCGAATTCTTGGCATTGACGTGGCAGCCTCCGCGGTTGCAGAAGCCGTGATAGAGGCAGCCCGGCCTGTTGTCGTAGGACTGCGAATTGATCGCCGCCGGACCGGGAAAGGGGTGCCAGCCGAGCTTTCGGGCTGTCGTCCCCATTTGTTCGGTGAACTCGGTCCCATTGAGCGGCGGCATCGGGTATTCGCGTGCGCGGGGTCCCTCAAAGATGTTCCCGCGCTTGTCGATCATGCCGTTGATGTTGCCGGCCTGGCCCGATATGCCGACCTCATACTCCACCTTATCGTAATAAGGCTCGAGCTCTTCCAACCCGAACGGCCAATCCTCGACGGTCGAGCCCTTCGGAATTCGGCCAGCGCCGTAGCGGCGGGTCGTCTCGCTCACGACCTTGAAGTCCCATGGATTGAGACGCCAACTCTGGGCCCAGTAGTGAACCGAGGTGCCGCCAACCGCATTCATCATTGGATGGATGGGCAGCCTGGGTGAGTAGGGGGCCGACGAGTTCGGCCGATGGGTTGGAATTTCGCTGTTCGCCTTCTGGGCCGACTGCGGCCAGCCGCGGAAATTGTTGCGGAGCTCGTCAGGAGCAAAATCGCGCGGCGTGAGCCACGTCCCTGCCTCCAGGCCGATCACGTCGAGCCCGGCCCGCGCGAGCGGAAGGGCAGCCACGCCGCCAACTGCTCCCAAACCGACGATGACGACGTCCGTCTTCTTAAGGTCGATGGCCATGGCTACCACCTTTCATCCTAAACATCGCGTCGTCGTAGGCTGACCCGCGGATCGTTTTTGCCCGCCCGTTCATGCGTTGCTCGTCCGCGGTGACCACCAAGCGGATGCCGGGATAGCCGATCAGATCCCAGCCGACGAAATTCGCGTTGCCACCATAGTATGGATCGCAGAACGTGCCCTGGATCGTATGCGTCCGCACCAGGTTGAAGAATGCGGACGAGTTGGGCTTGAATCCAGTCGCGACGTTCTTTTCCATATCGCTCAGCACCGCATCCTGGTCCTTCGCCGAGAGGCGCGCGAAGGTCGCGCCCTTGGAGGTCTGCGAGTAGGCGTCGAGCGCCGCAAGACCCGCTGCGTAGGCCGCGCGCGATGCACGCAAGGGTCCAACAAGCGCGCGGTCGATGTAATGCGCCGCTCGCGCCTCCGCCGCACCGGGTCCGGTCTCGTCAGTCGGGATCAGGCGCGCGACAACGGCTTCGAGTATGTCGGCTTCTGCTGCGGTAAGTGTTTCCAGCGCTTCCCGCCTGGGCGCCGTGGCGGTCGCAGGCGACTGGGCGGCAGCGGGCACGACAGCAGCCGGCGCGACTGTCGTCCCGGAAAAGGCTGCGGCAGCACCTGCCAGACCTGCCTGTTTGAAGAGGTTTCGGCGCGACACATCGCGTGGCGCGTCGTCGTCCGTTGCGCTGGGCATGACGTTCTCCCCTACAAGCCTATTGGTTCACCTACGCTTTCAGCGCCGACAACCCCGCTGACTGAGCGAAGAGCTGCGGGCCATTGCTGCGTATCGTTGGAGCATCGGCTGCTTGCCGTGCTCATGCGAGCAATGCGGCAAGCAAAGAACACAATGATCAATGGCGCTGCGCGTCATCTGGTGTCCTCCCGATCGGCAGCGTTTTGAATCAGCCTATGCTTGAGCGGCAGTTAAGGAAAGGGGGTTGCCTTGCAAGCCTTTCCGGTCTCGGAGGTAAAGCTGACGTAGCGTGAACTTTGCTGGCAATGCCAGTTATGACCCCAAACCGAACATCGCCGGAGTCAGGGCTGTCGACGAGTGCCCAAAAAGGGGCCCCCGCCTCATTTCGATCGCCTCGTTGGCGCAGGCGAGCAGCGCGGATGGCAGTGCTAGGCCTAGATGTTGACAATAGGCTGGGGAGTCGCTGGGCTTCTCGCCCTCCATTCTGCCACGCTAGGCCAAATCTTTCTTCGCAATCGGTTGCTGGTAAAGAACCTTGTCATGCAGTCGATAGTCGACTGAGACGACATCGCTGCCAATGCGAACATCGTGCAGGGTGAAATGTCGCTATGCCCGCTTGTGGCAGATTGTGTTGCAAAAGTCGAAAGTTGCAGGGCAACGAATTTTTCGCGAAAACACGAAACGAAAAGCAATCGCCGATTCGTATAACCTCAATCGCGTTACCGAAGTCGCCTGTGAGTTTAACGTGAGGCGATGAGGTCCCTCACATCCGTACACGAAAGCCGCACCTGCAGCCCGCAGAATTTTTCATCACCATTGCAGAACGACTTTTGCAACACAATCGGCACTAACCGACGGTTCTAGAATGTCTGCTTCTCTAATCGGCCGTTTGGGGTCAAGCGCTTTCAGACTATCCACCATTACAGTGTCGATGTCGCTCGCAGGCTCGCGCTTCTCTTCGGAATCGGCGCCAAGGCCCTTCCATCATGGGATTCGAAGACGAGGTGGAACAATCTTTAGCGCGGCCTTGCCGTCGGACCGACGGTAGGTCGAAGCGGACATACGATCTCACCTCATCCATCGTCCCGCGAGGGACATCATTCCACCGCTGGGTGGAGCTCGAGTTTCCTCCTATTGCATTTGATCCTGCACGGTTTTCATGCTGCTGCTGTGGCCTGTTCCCGGGTCCACCTGAACTCGGTGCCGTCAACCCATATGCGGTGCATGATCACGGCCAACCGGCGCGCGAGCGCCACGATCGCCTTTTTCATCCCGCGGCGCCTGGCGATCTGCATCGCCCAAGCCTTGAGCCATGACCATTTCTTCGAACGCAACATGCTCTGGGCTGCTTCATAGAGCATGACCCGCATCATCTCGTCTCCGCAGCGCGATATTCTGCCGCTCCGATCGATCTCGCCCGATTGATACTTGGAGCACGTCAGTCCAAACACTGCCCCGACTGCCTTGGATTTTCTGAAGCGAGCGGGCACGTCGACCGTAGCGCGATAGGTCAGCGCCACCACGGGGCCGACACCAGGGGTCGTCATCAAGCGCCGACATACCTCATCATCCCGGACGATGACCAGCAAGCGGCGATGCAGGATGATGATCTGTTCGCGTAGCACCCGCCGGACAATGAGCAGCGGTTCGACCAGCCCGGCCAAGTCGGGGAGGTTCTCGACAAGCTCTTTGATGCGTGCCTCGAACTTCACCTTCCCGACCATTCCAACTTTGAGGCCGAAGTTTCGTAAAGTACCGCGCAGATCGTTCTCGATTGCGATCGCCTTCGACTGCAGGAGCTTGCGATGAGTCAGCAGCATCCGCAGTTTCTGACTGCGTAGCGTCTTCACATGCACCGGACGATAAAGCCCTACCCGCATCATCTGCGCGATGCCGCGCGCATCGTTGCGGTCCGTCTTGTTGATCTGCGCCTTAAGAACCGCCTGCATATGCCGCGTTTCAACACAGACCACCGGCAACTCTGCTGCGGCCAGAGCACTGAACAGCCATTGCGATAGCGGCCCGGCTTCCAATCCAATTCGCTTGAAGTGGTAGGCGGGGTTCTTTAGCACCACCAACAGCGCTTCAGGTTCGCTCGCCACCTTCACTTCACGAATGATCTTGCCCGTGTCATCCACAATGCAGACGCTGGTCTCCTTGACCGAAACGTCCAGTCCAGCAAAATGGTCCATGCTGCGCTTCTCCTTCTGATGCTTGAGGCCGTAACCACGGACCTCGTTGAACCATCAGCCTGAAGCGCAGCACCCAAAATCTTCAGCTATCCACAAGCTGCCGGCCGATTACCCCATCTTTAGCGCCGCTGTCGGGGATAAGCAAACTCGTTATGCTCGATCTGAGTTTTGTCGAGTCTGACCCATTGCGGTCATGCCATACGCGTGGAACCCGACCTAGCGCAACACCACCGCCTACGTGGTATAATGGAGATCGACGAGGCACCGCTGCTTGCTGTCGGCGAACCGCATGACCTCTCATCATGGCCAGAATGGTGCGGGTTCGGGAGCAGGCTGGCGGCGTCGCATTTTCCAGCCGTTGGAGGGGCACCTGTCGATAGACTGGTACCTGCGGCTTCTTGTCATCAGCACGCTTGCGCCAGCTTTCGCGTTCTCTGCTTATCTGCTGTGGAATTTCATCAGCTTCGAACGGCGGTCTTACGAGCAGCAGCTGCAGCATGCAGCGATCGATCTCGCCAGTGACATCGACCGTGACATAGAGGGCATGTTCGTAAAGCTTTCAACGCTTGCAACATCGCCCTCGCTGCATCGACGCGACCTTGCCGAGTTTCAGGCTCAGGCGACCGCCGCGGTCCACGACTCCAACATCGTGGTGCTTGACCTAAGTCTGCAGCAGATTGTCAATACGCTTGTTCCCTATGGCACTACGCTGCCGAAGACCGGCGATCCGGAGACCGTGCTCCGAGCGATCGCGAGCAAGTCGCCGCAGGTGTCAGACCTGTTCACTGGCGCTGTGGCCGGCAACCTTCGGCTGCAAGTAGTCGTGCCGGTCCTTCAGCAAGGCGAGGTCCGGTTTATCCTGAGCACGTCTTTTTTTCCTGATCGGATGCTCCAGCTGATGCCGGGGGAAAGACTGCCGCATGGATGGGTGAGTACTCTGTCCGATCGCCGGGGGAGAGTGATCGCACGATCCGAACTGCACGAGCGCTTTTTTGGAACCACCCTTTCGCCCGACCTCCTGACAGCGCGCGGCGAGGTCGTGATCTCTCCCGCCAAAGATCTGGACGGCACGCCGGTATTGCGGGTCGTGGCGCCGACTAAGGCCGGCTGGTTCGTTGCGGCGACAGTTCAACAGGGTTTGGTTGACGCAGCCGCGCGGGCCGCGATCCGCAATGCGGTGATCGGAGGTATAGGCCTCCTCTTGCTCTCGCTTCTTTGCGCGTACGCCATTTCACGCAGGTTGCGAGTTCCTATCGAGGCGCTCGCCAAGCAGGCCGGGGCTCTGGGGCGCGGCGAAAAGCTGGCGCCGATCGACACGCCGATCCGTGAAATAGGCATCGTCACTGCGGCGCTGTCGGCCGCCGAGGCAGGTCTGCGCGAGCGCGTACGGCAGCGTGACGAGGCAGACGCTGCGCTGCGCATCAATCAGGCCCAGTTCCAGGCCATCATGGATCACGCTCCGGTTCTCGTCTTTGTCAAGGACCTCGCCGGCAACTACACGTTCGTCAACCGCGTTGCCGAGACCTGGGTCGGCGCCAGCATCAGGCCCGCAGTCGGCCAGACCGCCCGCGACATCATGTCGAAAGAAGGAGCGGACGAGGTCGCACTGGCGGACGCCAAGGTGATCGCGACCAAGGCTCCGCTCCAGCGTGAGATGACCGTCGAGACGCCGACCGGCCGGCGGACGATGCTCAGCGTCAAGTTCCCGCTGCTCGATGCGATCAATTCGGTCTCGGCGATTGGCACGATCGTCACCGACGTCACTGACCAAAAACACTCCGAGGCTCAGCTCTCACAAGCACAGCGCATGGAAGCGGTCGGTCAGCTGACTGGCGGCGTGGCGCACGACTTCAACAACATGCTGACCGCGATCCTGCTCAATGCCGATGTGCTCGCCACCCATGTCCAGGACGACAGCCTGCGCCAGCTCGCGGAGGCGATGCGGCGCGCCGCCGAGCACGGTGCCGATCTCACCCGCCGCCTTCTCGCCTTCGGCCGACGGCAGACACTGTTGCCGCAGCCGACCGATATCAACGAGCTCTTGAGCGACATGGTGCCGCTGATGGAACGGACGCTCGGCGAGCACATCGAGATCAAGCTCGCACGCGGTGCCGACCTGTGGCCGGCCACCATCGACCGCGGTCAGCTGGAGAGCGCGGTGCTCAACCTCGGAGTCAATTCTCGCGATGCCATGCCGAACGGTGGGCGGCTGACCATCGAAACCGCGAATGCGGAGTTCGACGAGAACTACGCCTCCAGCAACCCCGATGTGCCGGCAGGCTCTTATGTCATGATCGCAATTGCCGACAGCGGCTCCGGGATGGCGCCCGACGTACTGGCGCGGGTCTTCGAGCCGTTCTTCACGACCAAGGACGTCGGCAAGGGTACCGGGCTCGGCTTGAGCATGGTGTACGGCTTCATCAAGCAGTCGGAAGGCCACGTCCGCATCTATTCCGAGGTCGGCGTGGGTACCGTGGTGCGCCTTTACCTGCCACGGTCGCGGGATGCCGCGGTCCCAGCCATAGCCGCGCCGGTCAAGCTGGCGACCGGAACCGAGACCATCCTCCTGGTCGAGGACGACGCCCTGGTGCGCGCCTATGCCTCGGCCCAGCTCGCCGCACTCGGCTATCGCGTCGTGGCCGCCGAAGATGCCCGGCGTGCCATCGAGATGGTCGAGCACGGGTGCGCACCCGATCTCCTGTTCACCGACATGATCATGCCCGGCGGCATGAACGGCCGCGAGCTTGCCGAGCAGTTGCGCCGGCGCCATCCCGGACTCAAGGTCCTTTACACATCGGGATATGCGCATGGCGCCATGAACGGCGAGGCGGCCGGAGCGGCGCAGGTGACGCATCTCCTGGGCAAGCCCTATGGCCGCCGCGATCTTGCAACCAAGGTGCGCGAGGTGCTCGACGAGCCGGTGGCGGCGTGAGGCGGGTCGGGAGAGCGTGCTGGTAGGCAATGACGCACCATCGAAAGTAACCAGGAGATTCCCTGAGGGCGGTTAAGACGCGCCGCCGGCGTTCAAGAATTGTGGTCGCGGGAATGTCCGCAAGTGGGCCCGTTGCTGCCGTTCGCGGTTTTGCAATATCACGGCAGGTGTTGGGGGTAGAACGTACATGTCGCCGCCATCGGGGAACCGATGCGATTGGCGCGACGCGTCTTCGGCTGGCCATTCGGCACGCCGCAACAAAGACCGCGGCAATGGTTCGATCACACGACGCTGGACTGCTGGAAATGTGGCGCCACAACCCGCCAAGTTGAAGCCGACACCAGCTCCCAGCTGAACTCGGCTGGACGCCGACCTGATCGATAATTGCAGCGGGCTTGCGCATACTGCGCTCGTGTCGGAGACGTGTTGTGGTTATTATATTGACACGTTATGTAGTAGAGCGTAGTATCCACATGAGCCTGATTTGCTTTCGGAGCCGTTGCCTTGGTCGCCAGGGAAAATCGGGAGTGACGCTCGGGGGCGCGGGAAGAACGTGGTCCTGTCCCCAAGTGTCGCGATGGAGCGCCGGGAGGCGCCGCACCCCTACGTCATTGGGGTGCGCGCCGTCGCAACGGCGCGGCGGGCCGCGTCATGGTCCGCCAGGGTGCGCCGCTGCGCACCCGGCGCCTCCCGGCGCTCCATATCCCTCGCCCGCGAGGGAGCGGAAAAAAGGGAAGGGCGCGCCCGGCGCCCGAAATTCAAAGTGTCCGGGCGGCGTAGCGTTGGCTGTTTGACAAGTGAATTGTTGGACGACTCGGCTGTGCGCCCGAGAAGCCCGGAGCGCGTTGAGCCGTTCGTGCCGTGGCACGCTGCCAGTGCTAGTTCAGCTTGCTCTTGAGATCCTCGATACCCTTGGCAATGAGGTCGTCGGCGACCTTGCTCTTGACGGTACGGGTAAGGATCGCCTCGGCGGCGGCGACAGCAGCGTCCGCTGCCGCTGAGCGCACGTCGGCAAGCGCCTGTGCTTCGGCCTGGGCGATCTTGCCTTCCGCCATCTTGGTGCGCCGTCGCGATAAATTCTTCGATCTTGACCTCCGCCTCGGCGGCCAGCCGCTCCGCCTCGGCCTTGGCGCTGGCAACGATCGCTTGCGCTTCCTGCTCGGCTTCGTGCTGCTTGCGCCGATAGGTCGCGAGCAGGGCTTCCGCTTCCGCCTTGAGGCGGCGCGCCTCGTCCAGCTCCGCCTTGATGCGGTCGCGGCGCTCGTCGATGCTCTTTACGAGCATCTTGTGCACCCCGAAATAGCCGAGCACGGCGACGAAAATCGCGAACGCGGCGGCGACCCAGAATTCGGCTTCGAACATCGGCTTCCTCAGCGCTTGAGCACGTTGCCGACGGCTTCGGCGACCTCTTGGCTCGCCGGCGCGATACCGGTCAGCCGCTCGACGATGGCCGCCGCGGCCTCGCTGGCGATGCCCCGTACGTTCGTCATCGCGGCCGAGCGTGTCGCGGCAATGGACTTCTCCGCGTCCGCGATGCGGGCGTGCAGCTTCGCATCTACGTCCTTGCGACGGGCCTCGGCAGCCTTCGCCGCCTTTTCCCGCGTCTCGTTGGCAAGCGTCTGGGCGCGTCCGCGGGCCTCCGCCAGGGCCTTCTCATGGGCCACGATGGCGGCGTCGGACGCCTCCTTGGAGCGTTGCGCGTCGGCGAGATCGCTTGCGATCCGCTTGCGGCGATCCTCGAGAATCGTCCCGATGCGTGGCAGCGCTACCCGCGACATCAACACATAAAGCAAGATGAAGGTCAGCGCGAACCAGAACAGCTGCGAAGCAAAGGTCGTCGGGTCGAAGGGCGGAAACCCGCGGCCATGCTCGCTCGCGGGAATATGCTCGACCGTTGAAATAGGCTGCGCGCTCTTTTGAGCCATCGCCAACTCCGCCCCTACGCGGCGACACGAGGTCGTCCGCGTCAGGGTCCCGTGCCAGATGTTACAGTGCGAACAGGAGCAACAGCGCGATCAGCAGCGAGAAGATGCCGAGCGCCTCGGTCACCGCGAAGCCGAAAATGAGGTTGCCGAACTGGCCTTGCGCCGCGGACGGATTGCGCAGCGCGGCAGCGAGATAGTGGCCGAAGATCGTGCCGACGCCGACGCCGGCACCGCCCATGCCGATGCAGGCAATACCAGCGCCGATGTATTTCGCGGCGATCGGATCCATGAGAAAAGCTCCTTTTCGAGGTGTTGAAGAACCGGCCTAGTGGCCGGGGTGAATCGCATCGTTGAGATAGATGCAAGTGAGAATGGCGAAGACGTAGGCCTGCAGAAAGGCCACGAGCAGCTCGAGCGCGGTCAGCGCGACCGTCAAGCCGAGCGGCAGAATGGCGCCGAGCCAGCCCAGGAAGCCGAGGCTGCCGAGCATGACGACGAAGCCGCCGAACACCTTGAGCGTGATGTGGCCGGCCAGCATGTTGGCGAACAGTCGCACGCTGTGGGAGACCGGCCGCGACAGGAACGACAGCACCTCGATGAACGTCACCAGGGGCAGGATGTAGATCGGAATCCCGCTCGGCACGAACAGCTTGAAGAAGTGCAGCCCGTTCTTCCAGAAGCCGTAGACCAGCACGGTCACGAAGACGAGAAGCGCGAGCGAGACCGTGATGATGATGTGGCTGGTGACCGTGAAGGTGTACGGAATGATGCCGATCACGTTCAGCACCAGAATGAACATGAACAGCGAGAACACCAGCGGGAAGAACTTCATGCCTTCCGTGCCGGCGCTGCTTCGCAGCGTCGTCGCAATGAACTCGTAGGACATTTCGGCGACGGACTGCAGCCGTCCCGGCACCAGCGCCCGCGAGCTGGTGGCGCCGAGCATCAGCAGCAGGATCACGGCAAGCGCGATCACCATGAACAGCGCCGAGTTCGTGAAGGCGATCTCGACGCCGCCGATCCGGGCGATCGGAAAGAAGTTCTTGATCTCGAACTGGTGGATGGGATCCATGACCGGATCAGGTCCTTCGTCGCTACCGCGCAGCTCGCCACGTCAGGCGATTGCGGTCCTCGTCATTGCTTCGAACCGGGCGGATCCAATGTGTTGGCCGGAACCACCCCTGCCGCTCGCATCACGTTGAGAACACCCGCGGCGAAGCCGAGCAGCAGAAACACAATCATTCCCCACGGCGCGATTCCCAGCCCCCGATCGATGAGCCAACCGATGGCCGCACCGACCAAGACCGCGGCCACCAGCTCGGTCGAGAGCCGAAAACCACGAGCGATCGCCGAAGGGTCGGCGGCCGGGGGCTGACCCTGGCTACTTTCGGAAGGACGGTCGGGATGGACGTGGCCGAGCCGTTCGCCGAGACGCTGGAACCGCGCCGAGAGCGCAGCCTCGTCGGCGGACAGTTGTTCGCGATCACCTTTTTCGCGCGCGTCGTCGGCCATGCTTTCGACACCCGCGACGGTTCAGGCAGATCGCGGCAGTTCCGCCGCCCCAAAGCCGCGCGGACCATACTGACTGGGTCTATACGAGTCAAGAATTGGTGCGCGTGCGGTAAGTCATTGCGAACATATAAGAATGTCAGGTTTTACGGGCTTGCTTGCACACCCTTTTCGGCCCATTCCGCAGGCGCTTGCGACCGCCTGACGCCATTGCGCCGCCGCAGATCGAGCGCATATGGACGGGCAGTTGAGGAGTGACCTCATGGTCCGCATGGTTTTGTTCATCACTGCCGCTCTGGTGCTCGCCGGCGTGGCGGCTTTCGCGCAAGGCGCACCGGCCGAGGGCGACGACACCCGCTATACCTTCAACCGCGCCGACGACGGCTATCTGCGGCTCGACGGGCGCACCGGCCAGGTGTCGATCTGCACCCGGCGCCAAGTCGGCTGGGCCTGCCAGGCGGTGCCGGACGAGCGCACGGCGCTCGAGGCCGAGATTGCCCGTCTCCAGGGCGAGAACGTCACGCTGAAGAAGGAGCTGATCGCGCGCAATCTGCCGCTGCCGGGGACGCTCAAGCCCGAGCCGCCGGCAGGCAAGCCGGATGAACCCCGCGTGCAATTGCCCGATGATGCCGAGCTCAACAAGGTCATGAATTTCATGGAGAAGGTCTGGCGCCGCCTGGTCGAGATGATCGTGACGCTCCAAAAGGACATGCTGAAGAAGAGCTGATGTGCGGCTACTGCGGCGAGGCAGGCACGTGACCGCTGTACTGTCTGCCATCGTCTCCCTTGCACCCGAGATCGTTGCGACAGCCAGGCTCGTGGTCGATACCGACGGCCGCGGCTTCACCGAGATCACGCGCGAGGTCGTCCGGTTCGTCGCCGAGGCGCAGGCGAAGGACGGCGCGCTGCTCGCCTTCATGCGGCATACGTCGGCGTCGCTGATCATCCAGGAAAACGCCGATCCGGACGTGCGCACCGATCTTGCGACCGCGCTCGATCGCCTCGCGCCCGCCGATGCCGGCTGGGTCCATGATGTCGAGGGCCCCGACGACATGCCGGCCCACGTCAAGACCATGCTGACCGGTGTTTCCCTCCATGTGCCGGTCATGGACGGCGCGCTTGCACTCGGCACCTGGCAAGGCATCTATGTCTGCGAGCACCGCTCCAGGCCGCACCGGCGCGAGGTCGTGCTCCAGTTCGTCGGCAGCCGGCGTTAAGGCGCGTCCCGGGCTGTGCTCCCGGGAGGGCACCGTGCCAACCGCGCGGCTTTATTGCTGCTTTCGGCACCCGGAACTTGCTATGCTGCCAATCACTCGGGTTCGAGAGCGGTATTGAGCGGGAGACTAAGCGGGTGGGCGAACTGACACGCCTGGTCATCGCGGACGATCACCCACTGTTTCGCGGGGCATTGCGCGAGGCAGTCGCGGGCCTGTTCGAGGATGTCGAGATTGCCGAGGCAGGATCCTTCGACGACGTGACGAAACTCCTCGAGCGTGGAGGGGAGATCGATCTCATCCTGCTCGACCTGACCATGCCGGGAGTGCGCGGGTTCTCGGGGCTCATGTACCTGCGTGCGCAATATCCAAGCGTCCCGGTCGTCGTGGTCTCCGCCAACGACGATCCCGGCGTGATCCGCCGCTGCATGGATTTCGGCGCATCGGGCTTCATCCCCAAGACGCTCGGCATCGAGGCCATGCGTGGGGCGATCGCCCGCGTATTCGAAGGGGGAGTCTGGACGCCGCCCGACATCGAGCTCGGCGCCGGCTCGGACGCCGAGGCGGCCGACCTGATGGCGCGGCTTGCCTCGTTGACGCCGCAGCAGGTGCGGGTGCTGATGATGCTGTCGGAGGGCCTGCTCAACAAGCAGATCGCCTACGAGCTCAGCGTCTCCGAGGCGACCGTCAAGGCGCACGTCTCGGCAATCCTGCAGAAGCTCGGGGTGGAGAGCCGCACGCAAGCGGTCATCGCCGCCGCGAAGATCGAGCTCGGCCAGTGGCCGCAGACCGCCAACGCCGGGCATTGATTTAGAAGAACGCTACTCCGCCGCCGCGACCCGTTGCATGCGCCATTGCGTCAGCAGTGCGCGCAGCGCCGCCGGCTTGACGGGCTTGTTGAGTATCTGGACGCCGTTGGCCCGGGCCTCCTCGCGCACATGGGGGCTGCGGTCGGCGGTGATCAGGATGGCAGTGAGGTCGGAGCCGAAGCGCCGCCGTAACTCCGCGATCGCCTGGATGCCGTTGCCGTCGTCGAGATGGTAGTCGACGAGCAGGCCGTCGAGTGACGCCTTGGATTCTGCAATGACCGCAATCGCGGTCGCGAGGTCGGGCGCCTTGAGGACCCGGCAGCCCCAGCCGCCGAGCAGCGTTTCCATGCCGTCGAGAATCGAGAGCTCGTTGTCCATGCACAGCACGGTAATGCCGGAAAGTTGCACGCGATCGACCTCGCGCGCCACGCGCTGGTGCTGGCTCACGGGAATGGCGGCGGAAAGCGGCACCTCGACCGAGAACAGCGATCCACGGCCGACAGTTGAGGTGACTGCGATCTTGTGATCGAGAACGCGCGCGATGCGTTCCACGATCGAAAGCCCCAGCCCCAGCCCGCGAGCGACCTTGGCGCCCTGATCGAGGCGGTGGAACTCCTGGAAAATTGCCCGTTTCTTCGAGGCGGGGACGCCGAGTCCGGTATCGTAGACCTCGATGCGCAGGCGTCCACGGCGACGCCGGCAGCCCACGAGGACGCGGCCGCTGGGCGTGTATTTGATCGCGTTGGAGACGAGATTCTGCAGAAGCCGGCGCAACAAGCGCCGGTCGGACTTTACGGCCAGTGCACATGGCACGAAGGTGAGCTCCAATCCCTTCGCTTGGGCAAGCGGCGTAAACTCGACCTCGAGCTGGCGCAGAAGCTCGTCGATGCGGAAGCCGACGATTTCCGCCTTCATGGCGCCGGTGTCGAGCCGGGAGATGTCCAGCAGAGCCCCGAAAATCTCTTCGACCGCATCGAGCGAGGCGTCGATATTGCCGACGAGCTGGGCATCGCTGCCGCCGCCTTGCCGTTCGACCAGGCTGGTCACGTAGAGACGCGCGGCATTGAGCGGCTGCAGAATGTCGTGGCTTGCCGCGGCGAGGAACCGGGTCTTGGAGATGTTGGCCTGCTCGGCTTCGCCCTTGGCGCGGCCGAGCTCGGTGTTGAGCCGCGTCAGTTCCTCGGTGCGCTCCTGCACGCGCCGCTCCAGCGATTCGTTGGCGCGTTCGAGTTCGTCCGCCGCTTTCACGCTCGGCGTAATGTCGGTGAAGGTGGTGACGATGCCGCCGTCCGGCATCGGATTCGCGCGCACTTCCATGACCAGGTCGCGCTCGGCGAAACGCTCCAGAAACGGCTCGCTGCTGGCGACATAGCGCGCGAGCCGTTCGCGCACGAGCGCCTCGGCGGCGTCCGTGTCAGGGGCGCTGTGCTCGGCGTGGAAACGAAGGATGTGGTCGAGCCCGGTGCCGACCCGGGTGAGTTGCTGCGGCAGTGCGAGAATCTCGCCGAATTGCCGATTCCAGCAGACGAGGTGCAGATCCTTGTCGAACACGGCAATGCCCTGCCGCACATGGTCGAGCGCGGTCTGCAGGATCTCGCGGTTGTAGTGGATGGCCGCGTTGGCGTCGTCGAGGAGCTTGAGCGCCGCCTTGGTCGAGACCGTGCGCTTGCGCAGCAGCAGCGAGAGCACGAGGCGGGACGAGGCCGCGCCGATCGCCGAGGCGAGCAGGTGCTCGGCGTAACGCAGCAGCTGGAAATCCGCCTCCGCCTTCGGATCGATGCTGATGCCGCGCGTCAGGGCGTAGCTGTCGAACGAGGTCCGGGTCCGCTCTTCACCGAGATAGCGGGCGACCGTCGTGGACAATTCCTCGACCGTCACCGACGAGCGCCACAGCCGGAAGCTCGGCGCAATCGGTGCAAGGTTGGAGGGAACGAACAGGTCGGCCTGCACCCGCTCGATCGAGGCCGGCTCGCGCCCGAACGAGAAAACCAAATAAGCCAGGACATTGAGCGAAAGGCTCCAGACCACGCCGTGCGCGAGCGGTGGCAAATCGAGGCCGATGAGTGCCTGTGGGCGCAGCATGGCGATGCCCCAGGGACCTTGCGACAGCAGGCTCTGGGCGACGATGCCGGCGTCCGCCATGTTCGGCAGCAACAGCGTGTAGGCCCAGGCCAGGATACCGATCGTCATCCCCGCCATGGCTCCGCGCGCGGTACCGCGACGCCAGATCAGCCCGCCGAAAAAAGCCGGCGCGAGCTGTGCGACCGCCGCAAAGGACAACAATCCAATCGAGGCAAGCTGCGCATCGCCGGCCACGCGATAGTAGACGTAGGCCAGAAACAGGATCACGCCGATGGCGATCCGTCGCACGGTGAGGAGCAAGCCGCCGACATTGTCGCGCCCGGTGATCAATGCCTCGCGTCGTTGCAGCACGAGTGGCATCAGGATGTCGTTCGACACCATGATGGCGAGCGCGACCGATTCCACGATCACCATCGCGGTCGCCGCCGAGAGGCCGCCGATGAATGCTGCGATCGTGAACAGATCGGAATTTGCGGCGAGCGGCAGCGCCAGCACGAACATGTCGCTGTCGACCTGACCGGGGGTGAACGTGAGCAGGCCAGCCAAAGCGATGGGCACGACGAACAGATTGATCAGCACGAGATAAAGCGGGAACAGCCAGGAGGCTCGCCTGATCTCCTCTTCGCTGTTGTTCTCGACCACGGTGACGTGAAACTGTCGCGGCAGCAGCACGATGGCGAACAACGACAGCAGCGTCATTGCGAGCACTGTGCCGAGCACGGGCTCGCGCGTGAGCACGGCGGCGGTGTCCGGCCGCTCCAGCGCCTGGGCAAACAGCGTCGCCGGTCCGTCGAACATCCAGAACGTCACGAACACGCCGACGCCGACGAAGGCGACGAGCTTGACGATGGATTCGGTCGCGATCGCCAGCATCAATCCGTTCTGGTGCTCGGTGGCGTCGATATGACGCGTGCCGAACAACACGGCGAAGATCGCCATCGCCACCGCCACGTAGAGGGCGATGTCGCCGAGCACCGGCTGCATCGCGCCGCTGGCGGGCCCGATATGAACGAGGATCGTGGTCAGCGAGGACGAGACCGCTTTGAGCTGAAGTGCGATATAGGGAATCGTGCCGACGATCGCGATCAGCGCCACCATGGCGGCGACGGTCTGGGCCTTGCCGTAGCGGGCCGCGATGAAGTCGGCGATCGACGTGATGTTCTGCGCCTTGGCGAGCCGCACGATGCGCACGATCAGCGGCCAGCAGAGCCCGATCATCAGAATCGGGCCGACGTAGATCGTCAGGAAGTCGAAGCCGTTGCGCGAGGCGAGGCCGACCGAGCCGAAGAACGTCCAGGAGGTGCAGTAGATCGCGAGCGAAAGCGGATAGATGAAGTGTCGCCAACGGCCCTCGCGGCCGAACCGTCGCGTCCGATCGCCATAGCTCGCGATCACGAACAAGAGGCCGATATAGCCCAGGGCAAAGGCGATGACGATCCAGCCTTGCAGCATGGTGCTTCCGCGGTTCCCGGGGCCACAAGCCCCGCACGCTCAGTCTATCGCATGGAGCCGTCGAGGGAAAATTGGCCTATCGACGGAGAACATAGGGCTGCCGGGCGGTCATTTGACGCCGCCCGTCGCGCGCGGCATTGATCGCGGACAAGACGCGGACGGTGGGACGTCCCTTGCCCCTCGCAAAGGCGAGCCGTACGTCCGGGACCGGTCCATGCCCTCGTTCCTTCCCCCACTACGCGAGCTCATGCGGGCCGCCGAGACGCTGCTCATAGCGGCGGCGGGCGGCGTGGGCTTTCAGCTGATGGGCTTTCCGGGCGGATTGGTCTCGGGCTCGATGCTGACGGTTGCCGTCGCCGCGCTGGCCGGGCGTCCCGTGACGATACCCGCCAATCTCGCGCGTCCGTGCTTCATCATGGTCGGCATCCTCCTGGGGGCGGTGGTCACGCCGGAAACGCTCAGGGGAGTTGCAACCTGGCCGCTGAGCGTCGCGATCCTCGTCGTGGCCGCCATCTGCATGATGGCTGCTACCGCCGGCTATCTGCGCCTGGTGCACGGCTGGGATCCGATGTCGGCGTTGCTCGGCGCAAGCCCGGGCTCGATGGCGCAAGTCTTGGCGCTGTCGGCGGAGTTCGGCGCCGACGTTCGCGGGATCGCGATCGTTCACGTGATGCGGGTGTTGCTGATCGTGCTCGGCCTGCCGGCGGGACTCGCGCTGTTCGGGTTGACGGTCGAGGCAGTCGTGTCCCTGCGGGAGACGACAGGATCATCGCTCGGCGAGCTTGCAGTGCTCGTGGCGGTGTCGACCGTCACCGCGATCGTCATGTCACGCGTGCGGTTTCCCGGCGGCCTGATGTTCGGCGCGATGGCCGGGTCCGGGTTCCTGCACGGCACTGGACTTGATTCGTGTCTCTCTGCCCTGGTGGGCCGGCGGCGCCGCCATGCTCACGCTCGGTGCCGTCGCGGGCACGAGATTCGCGAATACCGGTCCTCGAATGTTGCTGGGCTATCTCGGGGCCGCCTTCGGTTCCTTTGCCGTGGCGGCCGCGGTCGCCGCATCATTTGGGCTGTTGGTGGCTGCGCTGCTGCCGTTTCGGGTCGCCGACGTGATCGTCGCCTTCGCGCCGGGCGCACAGGACACGATGATGGTGCTGGCGTTGGCGATGCACCTCGACCCCGTCTATGTCGGCGCGCATCACCTTGCGCGGTTTCTGGTGGTGAGCTTCTCCGTGGCCGCGGTGGCACGACGCCTCGCCCGCCGCCCGCCCGTGCAATCGCGTGAGGGCTGGAAACGGCCGGGGCAGGGGACGTTCGATGATTGAAGCTGCGTGCGGCTATTCGGCCGCCAGCGCGCGGTCCTTGAGCGGCAGCTCGAGCCGCTGCCAGACATCGACAAGAGCCTCGGCAAGCGCATCGATCAGCGCGTCGTCGTGGTACGGGCTCGGCGTGATGCGCAGCCGCTCGGTACCCTTCGGCACGGTCGGATAGTTGATCGGCTGGATATAGATGCCGTGTTCGGCGAGCAGGAGATCGGTCGCCTCCTTGCATTTCTCGGGATCGCCGACGAACACCGGCACGATGTGCGTTTCGCTCGGCATGACGGGCAGTCCGGCAGCGTTGAGCACGGCCTTGACGCGTCCGGCCCGCTCCTGATGGCGCTCGCGCTCGAAGCTCGAGGTCTTGAGATGCCGGATGGCGGCGGCGGCCGCGGCGCAGATCGCGGGCGGCAGCGCGGTGGTGAAGATGAAGCCCGGTGCATAGCTGCGCACGGCGTCGCAGATCGTCGAGTTCGCCGCGATGTAGCCGCCGAGACAGCCGAAGGCCTTGGCGAGCGTGCCCTCGAGCACATCGACGCGTCCCATCGCGCCCTGCTGCGCGGCCATGCCGCCGCCGCGCGGACCGTACATGCCGACGGCGTGCACCTCATCGGCGTAGGTCATGGCGCCGTAGCGATCGGCGAGATCGCAGATGCGGTTGATCGGCGCCACATCGCCGTCCATGGAATAGAGCGTCTCGAACGCGATGAGCTTTGGCCGCTGCGGATCAGCGGCCGCCAGCAACTCCTCGAGATGCGTCATGTCGTTGTGGCGGAAAATCTGCTTCTGCGCGCCCGATTGGCGCACGCCCTCGATCATGGAATTGTGATTCCAGGCGTCGGACAGGATGAGGCAATTCGGCATCAGCTTGACCATGGTCGAGATGCCGGTCTCGTTCGACACGTAGCCCGAGGTGAAGACGAGGGCCGCTTCCTTGCCGTGAAGGTCGGCCAGCTCGCGCTCGAGCTCGACCAACGGATGATTGGTGCCGGCGATGTTGCGGGTGCCGCCTGCGCCCGTGCCCATACGGGTCGCGGTCTCGACCATGGCTCCGATCACCTTGGGGTGTTGACCCATCCCGAGATAATCGTTGGAGCACCAGACGATCACGTCCCGCGGCCCCTTCTCGGAGTGCCAGATGGCCCGCGGAAAGCGGCCGGCCATCCGTTCCAGATCGGCAAAAACCCGGTAGCGCCGCTCGTCCCGAAGCCGGGCCAGGGCATTCGTGAAATACGCTTGGTAGTCCATGGTCGTGGTTTTCCCCCCGCAGCCGGGGCCCTCATTAGAATACTGCCAAGGTGTTTTAGAGGCGTTCCATGGCCTTTGTCGAGGCGATTGTATGCTTGGCCCAGGGCTCAAGATTTTAGGTTCGATCAAGAATAAATACGAAGAAGGCCGCGGTACGGTTTCACGTCCAGAGCTATGCGGATTGGTCTTGGTCGGGATGAGTGCAACGCCGGGGTCAAGCTGTGAGCTGCCCCATGCAGGACGAGCCGGCCAGTCTTCAATTACCGACGTGATAGGAAATCGCTATTGACCGATGGGATTGGGCGCGGTCACCTCGAAGGCGAAGCGGAATCGCGGCAAGTCCTCGCCGGGATGGTCGTCCGCATAGGTAAGCTGGGGGATCTTGAAATTCTGCGGCCGCGTTTCCCTGCCCTTGTAGATCGCCGGGTAGAGGTCGATGAAGTGCCAGCCGGGCTCGCCGGTTGCCTTGAGAAAGATTTCCACGTCGCCCTGGCTGTTGAACGCACATGCGTAGCCGATGTAGCTGTTGTCGTAGTTCACGGTGTAGATGTTAGCGGTCTCGGTCCAGCCTACGCCCTTGAGATGGATCTTGAACGTCGTGCCTGCGGGACCACGGGCGACATCGAGCGGCAGCGCGGACGGCGCGATCCAGTGCGTGCCGGATTTTTTGCCGGCGCTTGTTGCGACCCAGAGTCCGTGCTCGCCTCCGAGATCGTCCGGAGTCTTGAAGCGGAATTCCAGTCGTCCGTTTGCGTCCGCCGTGCTCACGGCGACGACCTTGGAGGACACTTCCCATCCGCCACCTCCGGCAGCGACGCGATTGCCGGTGACGGTGCTCCAATTGAGCTCATAGGTCTTGCCGGCCTCGAAGTCGCTGCCGGTCACCACGACTGGCTGATCGACAGTCGTGAACCGGCGGGACGCGACCAATTCGCCCGGCGAGGGAAGGCGTCGCACGTCCGTCTGCCTCTGCTGCTGCGCGGGCGGCGGCAGCACTGCCGGACCGGGCGTAACCCTGAACTGCAACGCAAAACGCGGGCGGTCCGGCTCGGGTGATTGCTGCATGTTGCGATAGGCGAAGGTGAAGTCGGCGTGCAGCAATTCGAGCACGTGAATGCCGGGCTTGCCGGTGGCGGGTATCGTGTAGGTCGCCGATCCGCCGGTGGTGACCGTCGACATCCAGCCGGTGAAGCTGTTGTCGTAGAGCAGCGTGTAGCTGTTCTGAAGGTGCCGCCAACCGATGCCCTTGACCTCGACTGTAATCGGCGTGCCCACAGCGCCGCTCTCGGGTGAGATCTTCACCGTCATATCGAGGTTGAACCCGGCCTGGGTGAAAAGGCGGCTTCCTTGCTGCACGACAATGTCGTGGCCGAAGCCGTAGTCCTCCGGGACGATGAAGGTCACCGTTGCGCCACCGACATTGTCCGTCTTGACCTTGGTGATCCGATAGGCGACCGGCGTGTATTCGCGGCCATGGTACTCGGCGTTGCTGACCTTCCAGCTTCCTTTCACCGTTCGCCAGACCAGATCGAATTCCTGCTCGGCGGGCAGCCCCTCTGCCGTTATCGTCAGCGGTGTACCGGCCGGGCCATGCTCCGGCGTGACCCGCAGCCGCCCGACGTAGCCGCCGGACGGCTCGGCCAACGGCGCTTCCGGGCCGAGCCCGGCTGCCAACGGCGCCGCGATGACTCGTGCGTGAGAGAAAGCCGTCAGCGCGAGCAGCGCACACACCAATATGGTCCGCTGTCCAGTATGGATGCGCACGCCAGCCGTCTTTCGCTCAGCGGGGAGGCGCCGCGGGGGCGGGCGCAGGAGCAGAGGCGGGCGCAGGCGCGGGGGTGGGCTCACCGGCTATCACGGTCAACTGGGTGGGCGCCCTCTTGAACGGCTCCCAGGACTGTGACTGTCCCTCCATGTCGGTTGCGACCACCTTGTAGGTCAACGACCCCGTCGGATAGTCCCCTGGGATTATCCATTGCACGGACCAGAAATGGTCGGTCGCCGGGCCACGCGGGGGATGCGGGCCGAATTTCGTCGTGAGTTTTTGGCCATCGGACAATTCGACGACGAGGCTCTTGAGCCCCTTGTCGTCCATCTGGGCGCCGGTTTGGTCGAGCACTCGGATGCGCCAGGCGACTGCTTCCTTGCGCTTGAACTGGTTGGCCAGTACGCAGAAAGGGCCACCCTGGTTCGGCTGGTTGCTGCGGACCATGTCGCCTTCGAAGAACAGCTTTTTTGCGGTCTGTGCGTTCGCGGCATCGAACGTTGCAAGGCCCGCAACTGACAGGGTGAGCGCGAACAGATTGATCGGGCGGCGCATGACTTTCCCCCTTCAATCTTCGGCCCTATCGGATTGGCCCGGGACCGAAATTTTTGCGTTATTGTAGCACGGTCGGGACAATATGGTCCATGAGGCAATCAGGCGATGACTGAAATCTACGCACGGGCTCGAGCACGGTCTCACCAACTACGGCGACCGGGATTTCTCGCTCTACCTGCGCCGCTCCTTCGCCCAGTCCATGGGCTATTCGCGCGCCATGCTGCAAAAGCCAGTGGTGGGGATCGCCTATACGCCGTCCGGCTTCAACAATTGCCACCGCCACTTCCCGGAACTGCTGGACGCGGTGAAGCGCGGCGTGCTCGCGGCCGGCGCGCTGCCGATCGACTTTCCGACCATCTCGCTCGGCGAGGTGTTTCTGAGCCCGACCAGCCTCAAATACCGCAACCTCATGTCGATCGATACCGAGGAGATGATCCGGGCGCAGCCGATGGACGCGGTCGTGCTGATGGGCGGCTGCGACAAGACCGTGCCGGCGCAGCTCATGGGCGCGGTGTCGGCCGGGCGGCCAGCAGTCATGCTGGTGGCGGGCCCGATGATGACCGGGCGTCACCGCGGCGAGCGGCTCGGCGCCTGCACCGATTGCCGCCGCTTCTGGGGACGTTATCGCGCCGGCGATGTCGGCGATGCTGAGATTTCGCAGGTCGAAGGCCAGCTCGCGGTTACCGCGGGCACTTGCGCCGTCATGGGCACGGCCTCCACCATGGCCTGTATCGCCGAGGCGCTCGGGCTCATTCTCCCCGGCACCGCGGCGATCCCGGCCGTGCATGCCGATCGCTTGCGCGCGGCGGAGGCGACCGGCGCCGCCGCGGTGAGGCTCATCGGCGCGGACCGGACGCCGGACCGGATCGTCAACGCGAAGTCGGTGGAGAACGCGCTCCGGGTTCTGCTGGCGCTCGGCGGCTCGACCAATGCCGTGATCCATCTCACGGCAGTCGCGGGCCGCGCAGGCGTGAAGGTCTCGCTCGAGCAGATCAACAAGCTCTCGGATTCGACGCCGGTGCTGGTCAATCTCAAGCCGGTCGGCAACGGCTACATGGAGGATTTCTTTGCCTCCGGCGGCATGGGCACGCTGCTACGCGAGCTCGAGCCGTTGCTCCATCTTGATTGCATGACGGTGACCGGGGAGACGCTTGGCGAGCGCCTTGCCGCCGATGCCGGCGCCTATGTCGACCGATCGATCATTGCCGCGCGTGACCAGCCCTTCGAGCCGCAAGGCGGGCTTGTCGCGCTTTTCGGCAACCTTGCTCCCAAGGGCGCTATCCTCAAGCGTTCGGCGGCGGACGCAAAATTGTTCGAGCATGAGGGCAGGGCGGTGGTCTTCTCCTCGCTCGCCGACCTCGCCGCGCGCATGGACGATCCCTCCCTCGACGTCGCGCCGAACGATATTCTCGTGCTGCAGAATGCCGGGCCGCACGCGCCGGAGTGCATGCCCGAGGCCGGCTATCTCCCGATTCCGAGGAAGCTCGCGCAAAGCGGTGTCAAGGACATGGTCCGCGTTTCGGACGCGCGCATGAGTGGCACCGCCTTCGGCACCATCGTGCTCCATGTCACGCCGGACTCCGCGTCCGGTGGTCCCCTCGGCCTCGTGCGCAACGGCGACCGCATCCGCCTTTCGGTGAAGGAAAGACGCATCGACCTTCTGGTCGAGGAGGCGGAATTGAAGAGGCGTGCCGCCGCCATGACGTCCGCGCAGGCCGAGCCCGCGCGAGGTTATGCGAAGCTCTATGCGCGGGAGATCCTCGGCGCCGATGATGGTTGTGATTTCGCGTTCTTGCGGCCTCCCGGTGCGACGAAGTGACGGAAATGGAGCATTCGCAGGCGAAAGTGCAATGCCGGGCTCTGTACCGGCGTCATCCCATGGCGTAAATATCGCCGCGATGGACCGGCTTCGAGCGCTCTGCTCGTTCCTCGGTATCGCGCATGCCACAGGGGAGGAAGACCGATGACGGTCGAGAGTATTTTCTATTCGGTTGCGGGCATCAGTTGCCGCGGGGCGCTGGTCTGGGACGAGAGCGTCAAAGCACCGCGGCCGCTGTTGCTGATGGCGCCCAACTGGCGAGGGGTCATCAAGCCGGCCATCGAAACCGGTCAGATGCTCGCGGGCGAGGGCTATGTCGTCTTCGTCGCCGACATGTTCGGCGAGGGAAACGGGCCGGTCGGGACGGAAAACCCGATGGAGTTCTTGCGGCCCTTCATGTCGGATGTGCCGTCCATGCGCCGTCGTATCGCGGCAGCGCTCGACACGTTGACGCGCGAGGCGGACCGGCGGGCGATCGGCGACATAACCCGCCGCGCCGCAATCGGATATTGCTTCGGGGGCCTCAACGTCCTCGATCTTGCGCGCACGGGAGCCGACGTGCAGGCCGTGGTGTCCATGCACGGGACGCTGAGCACGCCGCAGCCCGCCAAGCAGGGTGACATCAAGGCGGCGGTCCTTGCCGTGCACGGCGCCGCCGACCCGATCGCGCCCAAGGCGGAGCGCGACGCGTTCGAAGCCGAGATGACGGCCGCCGGCGCGCGCTGGGCCCTGCTCACGTTCGGCGAGGTGGTTCACGCCTTCACGGATCCGCAGGAGAACAAGCCCGGCCTGGCAGTGTATGACGAGCCCGCAACCCGCCACGGATATGCGCTCGCGCATGCCTATATCGCGGATGCCTTTGCCGGGAGGCGGTGAGGTCGTTCCCGACTGTTCCTGTTATGATAGGCTCGTCCAGCACGTTGTGAGCGGAGGCTTCGATGCATACGTTGTCCATCCCGCAATCGGTCCTCGACCGCGTTATCGCGCGCACCGGCCGGGAGCACGTCTACGAGGACCTCGATCCGGCCAAGACCGCATTGGTCGTGGTCGACATGCAAAACGCCTTCATGCTGGCGGGCGTGGCGCATGCGCTCTGCCCCATGGCGGAAAAGATCGTGCCCAATGTCAACCGTCTCGCCGAGGCGGTGCGCGCGACCGGCGGCGCCGTGGTCTGGATCAAGACCACCTTTACCGATGACGTTGTGCGGAGCTGGTCGACCTTCTTCGAGATGGTGACGCCGCAACTGCGCGCCAAGCGTATCGAGGCGCTCACCGCCGACAGCAAGGGACACGAGCTCTGGGCCACGCTCGACGTGCGGCCGGACGACCTGATCGTCGAGAAAGACCGCTTCAGCGCCTTCATTCAGGGTTCGTCGAACCTGGGCGATGTCTTGCGCGACCGTGGCATAGATACCATCCTCATCACCGGCACGGTGACCAATGTGTGCTGCGAATTGACGGCGCGCGATGCCATGATGCTCAATTTCAAGACCGTGATGGTGACGGACGGCAATGCCGCGATGACCGACGAGGATCACAATGCCTCGCTCTGCGCGTTCTATCTCACCTTCGGCGACATCATGTCGACGGACATGTTGACAAGGTGCCTCCAGCGCAATGCCCGCAAGACGTTGGCGGCTGCGGAGTAGCGCCTCTGCTTGGACAGGCGGGCCGGCGACATTGCCATGGACGCGGTAAGACACATCGGATCCGAGGCGCCCGAGCCGGCGGAGATCATTGCCCGCGCGCGTGCGATGATTCCGACGCTCGCCGATCGCTCGTTGGAAGGCAGGCGTCAGCGGCGAATTCCGGATGAAACCATCGCCGACATGCAACGCGCCGGCTTTTTTCGCGTGCTGCAGCCCAAGCGCTGGGGCGGCTACGAGATGGATCTCGGCACCTTCTACGACATTGAGCTCTCGCTTGCCGAAGGCGACATGTCCACCGCATGGATCTACGGCGTGTCGGGCGTACATCCCTGGTTCATGGCGTTGCTGGACGATCGCGCGGCGCAGGACGTCTGGGGCCGCGATACCTCTACGCTCATCTGCTCGTCGCTCATGCCGGCCGGCAAGGCGGTGGCGACGGCGGGCGGCTTTCGGCTCAGCGGGCGCTGGAAGTATGCGAGTTGCTGCGATCATTGCGACTGGGCATTGCTCGGCGCCATGGTGACGTCGGATGGGGGCGGACCGCCCGAAGGGCGCATCTTCCTGTTGCCGCGGACGGAATATGAAGCGGTCGATACGTGGCAGGTGTCGGGCCTGCAGGGTACCGGCAGCTGGGACATCGTCGTCGATGATGTGATCGTGCCGGCCTATCGATCGCAGAGCATGCTCGACAATTTCCTGCTGAAGGGCGCAGGACAGGCGCTGAACACATCGAGCCTCTACCGGTTGCCGTTCGGCCAGATTTTCGTGCGCGGCATTTCGACGAGCGCGCTCGGCGCCCTGCAGGGCATGCTCAATGCGCTCATGGATTATGGCAAGACGCGAGTCACGCGTGCCGGCGGGCGATCATCCGAGAACCCTTTCGTTCAGCTGCTTTGCGCGGAAACCGCGGCGGCGATCGACGAGATGAAGACCATACTGCATCGCAATTTTCGGAATCTGCACGGTTACGCGCGGAGCGGCGAGACGCCGCCGCTCGCCGAGCGCCTGCAGTACAAGTTTCAATCGACGGCGGTCACCGAGCGCTGCACGCTGCTCGCCGCGCGCATCTTCAAGGCGACCGGCGCCGCCGGGCTTGCCGAAGAGCTGCCCTTCGGCGGAATCCTGGCGGACCTCATGGCCGGCCGGCAGCACATCTCGAATCAATACGAATATGTCGGCTCGAGCTGGGGCGGCGTGATGTTCGGTCTCGAGAACAAGGATTTGATGGTTTAGGCAGAGCCGCTACTCTGATTCATGTCGTGCGGGCGCAGCGCTTGGCACGATCACGTCTTCTCGGGCCTTGCCTCTCTCATCGCGGCATCGACCTCCGCGATGGCCTTGCACAGATCGTCGGCGTCTCGCTTCAATTGTGCGAACGTGTTCTCGGCGTTCTCCGGCGTGGTGCTGAAGCGGGCATAGTAGAGCAGGTGGGCTTGTCCGATGATCGCAGGGCAGCGCTGGTCGGCGGCAACCAGGAGCGAGAGAATCGCGCTGCCATAAGGACGTTTCCTTACGCCCTCCGCGGCCATTGATGGTTCGTCAATGAGGTGGTCAGGCATGTGCATTTCCTTGAGTTCGAGAGGCTGCCCAGCGCGTCACGCCGCGCCGCGAGGGCGGTGATTGTCAGCAGGAAATCGGCGGCCTGCGGGGGATCGGCGCGATCGGCGACCGGCTCCGAATCGCCCTCCGAGGCGATGAAACGGGCGTAGCGATGCTCCCATCCTTCCAGTTGGCGATCGAGGAAGGCGCGACGCGAGGCGTCATCGGCGAGACTGCGTAGGTGACGGTCCAGGCGGGCAATGAATCGAGCGGCGCGGTCCGATGACCGCGAGTCGGCCGATGCGGTAGCGTCCGCCCGGTGTGCTTGGCCTTGCTTCGCGGCCATCGCAGGCTCCAGTGTTCACTGGAGATTGACTACATAAAGTAGCGATGCACGTCAACTACAAATCGTAGCTGTAATATTTAATTCATTTGTGCGCAAATGTTCTGACGCCCGGCCGCTGCGAATCGGTCTGGCGACGGCAAAGAGGGGCGAAAATACCTTTGCGGCTTCAGGCGGGGAAAGGGGGGCATGGTGCGGCCCCTGTTCGCGTGCTTGTTGATGGTCAGGCCGGGTCGCCGGCCAACTCATGATACCGCGGCGCGCCGGCGGCATCTGCCCCATGACTGCCATAAGCGATAGCGGAACGGCTGCTCACCCGCTGGGAGCGCGTGCCGGCCTATCGCGGCATCATGCTTTTGACCCTCGCAGCCCATTCGATCGTGGCGTCGACGATAGGTGGCTCGTTCTGCGAAACGAGGTTGAACAGCCCATGGACGCGGCTGCGCTGCAATTTCTTGATGAGAACGCGGCCGTCATCGAGGCCGACCACGCAGAGCTTGCCGATGAGATCAGGCGTTATCGGGCTGCGTATGTCGTCGTAGAAAACGAGCCAGCGGTCGAAAAACGTTCCAAGGCTGTCGCCGCGGATCTCGACAGCGACGGTTTGCTTCGTCGATCCTTCCGGAGCCTCGACCTCGTCGAGGTCGCCCTGCGCTACCGCGTAGAAGTGCGCTTCGGCACCGGCGCCGACATAGCCGGCGACCGGCACCTTCGGGGCGGCGGGTTCCTCGGGAGTGTCGAACCCATCGGTACCGTCCGTGGGCCCGACCTTCCGCCCTGTCAACAGCCATTCCGGCGTCACCCGGAAGCGCCGCCCGTAGCGCTTGGCCTCGTCCGGGCCGTAGTCGCGGCCGCCGGGGTCCTCGGCGCGCTCGTGCGCGCCATAGGTCGAGACCGGCATGCCGAGCGCCTTGGCAGCGACTCTGGCCGATTTGAAGAATTTCTCGCGAGCGATCCGTAGCCGCTCGCCGCGTGTGGTTGCCATATGACCACGCTACGCATGTTTCGACTACATTTGGTGGTTGACTAAATAGCTACGTGATGTAGTAATGTAGTCATGAATGCGAAAAATGACAGCCCCGAGCCGCTTCGGCCGTCGGGTGACATGCAGGTGCCGATCATCAGGGCCATGGGCCGGCAGGCGACATCCCCATGGACCGACGAGCGCATCGAGCTTGTGAGGACGCTGTGGTCGCAAGGCGTCTCTGCCCAGCGCATTACGCGGGAACTGGGCGCCAGTATCAGCCGCGGTGCGGTGCTCGGAAAGATTCATCGCCTCGGCATCATGCAAGCGTCACCCAACAGCGGTGTACGAAGGTCCGGGCGCACTGATGCCCGTCTGGTGGTGAAGCGCGAGCGCCGTGGCGTCGACGATCTCCCGAGCGGCCGACGCGAGGTCCTGAACGACCAATGTGAATTGCCGGCCTGGGTGAGGGACGCCGAACCCTACATCGACAATCCGCTCGTCGATGCGGGTATTCCCGCCTCGCAGCGCCGCACGCTGCTGGAGTTGAGCGGCCGCGCGTGCCGGTGGCCGGTCGGCGATCCCAGTCGCTCCGATTTCTTCTTTTGCGGCGCCGAGGCGTTTCCGGGCAAGCCCTACTGCGTGGTGCATTGCGCGCGTGCCCATCGGCCGAAAGAGGAGGCGACGCGGCTCGGGCGCGCAGTTGCGTCGAGCCGTGCCGGAGCATCGCGGCCTCGGCGCTACGCGCGGCGAAGTCGCCGCCGAACGCTGATGGACGCAAGATGGGGATGAAACGTCGGCGACAACATCCCGCAACCTCGTCGATGGCATGACTGCTCGTACACGAATCCCGCTCCATTCGTCTGTGCTCGATCTCGGCGAATGGCTGAAAAGGCAACCAATGCACGGAGTTCGAAATTGGCAAGAACCAGGAAGATTCGGCCGCCGGTCGAGCATCGCGCGCTGCCCACACCGGAGCGCGTTCGCCGGGCCGGCAGGGACTTCGAGCGTGGCGACACCGGCCAGATCACGATGCGGGACAGCCCGCTCGAACGCGCCTTTGCACGCAACGTCATCACGCAGGAGCAGTACTCCGCCGGGCAGAAGTACCGCCATCACTGGTATCACGCCGGCCTCGCCGATCCGCTGGTATCGGTCGACCTCAATCGAATCTTCGCCAAGGATCTCGGCGCTTTCTCGGGGATGGCGAAGAGCGAGCAACAACTCTTCCATCGGCAGCGGTACCGGGAGGCGACCCAATCCGCCGGCAAGATCGGATTTCACGTGCTGGATTGGGCGGTGTGCCGTGAAGTCGTGCTCGAGCAGGTCGGCTACAGCTTGGGTTGGAGCACCCGCGCACAGGCCTACGCGGCCGCAGCCGAGCGGATGAAAGCCGCGCTGGACGAGCTATGCAAGTTGTGGGGTGTCGGAAGTTGAGAAGGTCTCGGCAACCATGCGATCAGATTTGTCGGGCGTGACGCGCTCCCGGGAGGCGGATGCGATGGCGTCGTGTTATGATCATCGCGTTCGCAACAGGGAAGCGCTTCAAAAATGGCCGGTCGCATCATGAGGAAAATTCTGACCTTTCTGGCCGTCGCGGGGACGGTCGCAGCGTATTCGGCGCCGGCCACGGCGGACGGAGCTCGGCGGGCATGGCGCAACTCCGGCTATCCTGTCGGAGCCATCACCCGAAACGTCATCACGCCTTACTACGTCGGGTATTACGGCAGCCACTACAGCTACTATTCGCCCGGCCCCTATCCCAACTATATGACCGTGCCGGGGTGCTGGATTTACAACGGCGGCTACCGCATCTGGGTCTGCTGATCCGTTCATTCCGGCTGCAGGCCCGACTCCCTGACGATGAGTTCGGAGATCTTGCGCTCGTCGCGGATGAAGCGCGCGAACTCGTCGAGCTTCATCGCCGCCGGCTCGACCCCCCGATCGATGAACATTCGTTGCCTGAAGTCGCGGACCTCGACGATGCGTTCCACCTCGGCTGCCAGCCTTGCCACGATGGGTTTCGGCGTGCCGGCGGGCGCGAACAGGCCGAACCAGGTCGATGGATAGTGTTCGCCGCTGCGGGCTTCCGCCAGCGTCGGAATATCAGGAAAGAGCGGCGAGCGCGTTTTGCCGGTGACCACCAGCCCGGTGATGTGGCCGCTCTGCAGTTGCGGGACCATGTTGGACAAGGCGAGCATTGCAACCGGGGTCGAGCCGGCGAGCACCGCGTTGACCAGGTCCCCGCCGCCCCTGAAGGGCACGCGCACGATGTCGGCGCCCGTCTCCTTCTTGAGCTTCTCCATGAAGTGCGCGAGCGGAAAGGCGAACGTGCCGTAGCTGAGCGTGCCGGGCTTGGCCTTCGACAACGCAACGAGCTCGGCAATCGTCGTCACCTTGAGCGAGCTGTTGACGACGAGCGCCAACGTATTGAAAAACAGACCGCTGATCGGCTCGAGATGTTTCTCCGGATCGAACGGAAGGCTCTTGAACAGGAACTGGTTGTAGACCACCGGCTCGCTGGAGAGGACGCAGATCGTGTAGCCATCGGGCGCGGCGTCCGCGCAGGCCTTTGTTCCGATGTTGAGCGAGCCGCCGGGCCGGTTCTCCACCACGACCGGCTGCCGCAGGGCTTTCTGCAATTCGTCGGCCAGCACCCGCGTGAAAACGTCTCCTCCTCCGCCGGCGCCGAGAGGAATGATCACCTTGATGGTTCGTGTCGGATAGTCTTGTGCCGGTGCCTTGGTCGATATTGGGCCAAGCCAGGCGGCGCCGAATGCGAGGCACGCAGTGGCGATGACGATTGATCTCGACAAGAGCGTCGGCACAGCCTCCCTCCATCCGTTTCTTGTTGTGGAGGAAGGATAGTCTGGCGGTCGTCCCGGCGCCAAGCCCGGTTCCGACCTGCCACGGCGAACGCCCGGAGATTTCAGGACTCGCCGCGAGTTTCCACAACCTGCCGGCGCGACGGCGGATGGCGGCTCAGGACCGCCTCGAATTCGGCCTCGAGCGCGGCGAGCCCTTCCAGCAGCGCGGCGGCGTTGGGGAGGCGAGGCGATGGGCTCGAGAGTTCGACGCCCGGATCGTCCGATTCGTGGGTATTCCCGTCCAGCATTGCGCAACTCCATCAATCACGGCTGTTTTTACGCGAGGCCGGGATGAGCCCCCGCAGCCGTACTAAGACGAGCCTCCTTCATCGCTTGGCTTGGTTAACGGTCGGTTAAGGAGTCACCGGCTGTCGGACGGCGTGCGCGCCGGACGCCCAGGTGCGGGAATATCAACGCCGAAAAGGACGTTGACCTGCTCTACGGACTCCAACCCCATCATGTGAGCGCGGTTTCACCGAGTTCGGGAAGGCTGACCGGTGTCTGCTCGTTCCGACAATAGAACCTGTGCGCATCGAAGGTAGGTTCCTGGGGGATGCAGTATTGGGACACCTCGATGCTCGCGGCTGGTCGCGCTTGTGCGAACGGACAGGTGGCCGCGACGGATACAAGCGTGCCGGAAAGCACCAATGTTAATGCATATCGCTTCGCGTTGTTCGTCATGGTGACACCTCGAATGCTTGTCGGCGCAGCGTGAGCGCAAGCAGGGCCCGGGGACCGATGAACGGATCCGCGCCGACTGCCGCGATCTTGCCCGCCGTCGGATCGAGCTTTCGTCATCCGGGGGAGCGGCCGGCCCGAGAGCCGGCCGCCCCGAAGGTCGTGGCTCAACAAGTGGAGCCCCGATCAGAACCCTTCGCTCCCGGCGTCGCGGCGCAGCTGGAGCCGAACGTTCGGGTCCGGGTCCGATCCGACGTACTTGCCGCCTACGATCACTTCGTCGGCGGCGATTGCGGGCTGCGTGAAGGTCGGGGCCGCGATGAGAGTGGCCAAGGCCAGGGCAGCAATGATCGTCTTCATCATCTTCTCCATCCGGGTTACGGACCATCGTCCGTGCGTCTGCGCATCAGCGCGGAGGCCAATCAGCCGGCGCTTGCTGGGTGGAGCATGTCACTGGTTCAATCGCATGGACGTGAAGCGGATCACACAACCGCGGAACCTTCAGATCGAATCAGAACGATTCAGATTTGTCACAATGCGGACGCCGGTTGAAAAATTCCGACGGCGGGCATCGTTCGCCTGCGAACGCCGCGGCGTTTCACGTAATAGTCCCGTGCTATGGAATTCGGTCGACAACGTAACGCGAATCATATATAGAAAGCGCATCATCCCAAAATGCGCATTGAACGATGCGTCAATGCAATTATCGGTTCCTCCCTCGACCGACCGGTACCGAGGCGGGAGAATCGTGTTGCGACCCATCGACGGGGATGTCGATGAATCTCGGGCACAATGGGCGACTGATTGGAAACTAATTCCGCGGCGCGCACGACTGTTCACCTTCTCAACTCGGTCACACCGATGCGTCCACTTGCGGTGCGCAACAAGGAGAATTCCAATATGCATGACGGTAATAACTCTCGTTACGTTGGACGGGGCATTCTCGGTGATTTCGGTGCCGCCGCGGATTCTCCGTGGACTAATTTCGACCTTAATTCGTATGCTCCTGTCGCATTGTCATCCGAGGCGAACTCGATGTTGTCGCTCAATCGAGAGGCGCCACCGGTGAAGGACTATTTTACGTATCCCAATCCATTCAAATTCACAGACTATGGAAGCATGCTGGATCGCTTTATTTGGAACAAGCTCATGTTCGAACCAAAGCCATTGCCGGACAAATCGTTCTATTTGTTCTTGCCAGATCCTGAGAAGTTCAAGAATTTCTTCGACCCGAGCCCCATGGGCCCGCCGAGCAACTTTTCGATCTCGCCGCCGCAATTGCGCTAGGTGCACGACCCGCAGGTGCCTTGATGACAACAGCGCAAGTCAGGGGTACGATCGCACTTTGATTGCGGTGATCGGACGAAATCCGATGAGAGAGACGCGACCTGTCGCGGGAGAAAAGATGATGCATTGGAAAGTCCTCAGCGCGGCTGCGGCGGCACTTTGTGTTGTCACGATCGTTGATATGCGAGCCGCGACGGGAGCTGGCCGGGACACCATGGAACGTCTCACTCAGTCGGCCTATTTCTCCGCCGCTTGTCGCAAAGAGGCCGAGGCGCTGGGGATCGCACCCACGTCGGACGTAAACGAGCTTCTGACAGCCTTTGCCGCGGTCGCGCGGCACGTCGCCTCCGGCGCCGGCCGCCTGGACATGGAAAATAGTGACTGCAGGGTGCCGGTGGTGCTGTTGATCAATCTGCTGCGGCTCAATCGCGTCGACGCCGAGCTTGCATTTGTTTCAATGTCGCGAGCTTCGGCTGACAGTGCGTCGCTCGGCAAGATCGATCGCATTCTCGTCTTTGTCCCGGGCCTCAACCGCTATGTCGATCCTGCGATGCCGATGGGGAAGCAAGCCGTTCTCGATCAGATCATTGTGGAAAAGGCGACACGAACTCACCTTCTGGGCCCATCGCTCGCCGGCGCCGCCCGCGGCGTTTGTCCGAACACGTGCATGCACGTGCATTCTCCCGGCAGCCAATCCTCCGTTCGCGTGAAGACGGAAGTGATCCGCCGCTGAAGACCTCAGTCCGAGCCGGGCTAGCGGTCCCTATTCCAAGGCTCATAGGCATTTGCAGCGCGTTCGCATACGAACTTCGCGTGCTTTGACGGCCGTCGAACGTCGCGAAAACCGACCGGCTGCGCAGGTCAGCGCCGACCTTTTCACTCAGGTGAAGACATTCGCATGGAAGCGCAGCCGATCATCATCGACTATCAGCCGCGAGAGCAGTTCATTCCGTTCCACGACCGGACCGAACGTTTCGCTTGCATCGTCACGCATCGCCGGGCCGGTAAGACGGTCGCCTGCGTCCATGATTTGCAACGCGCAGCATTGCGAAGCAAAAGTGTTCGGCCGCGCTTCGCTTACCTGTCGCCGTTTCTCAAGCAGTCGAAAACAGTGGCGTGGGACTACCTGTGCGACGCCATGTCGCCGGGGCGGGAGATCGGGTTGACCGTGCACGACAGCGAGCTCCGCGTTGACTATCCCAACGGTGGGCAGGTCCGGCTCTACGGCGCCGACAATCCCGACGCGTTGCGCGGCATATATCTCGACGGCGTGGTACTCGACGAATACGCCGACATGGACCCCCGCGTATGGTCGGAGATCATCCGGCCGGCACTCGCCGATCGGCAGGGCTGGGCCGTTTTCATCGGCACCCCCAAGGGGCGCAATGCGTTCTACGATATGTGGCGGCGATCGCAGTCGGAGGAGGGCTGGTTCTCGCTCATGCTCAAGGCGAGCGATACCGGTCTGATCTCCGAGAGCGAGCTCACTCTCGCCAGGCGCGATCTGAGCGAGGAGCAATACGCGCAGGAGTTCGAATGCTCGTTCGATGCCGCGGTCGTCGGCTCCTACTACGGGAAGCTGATGGCGCAGGCCGAGCAGGACAAGCGCATCACGGGGGTGCCTTACGATCCGGCGGCGCTGGTGTGGACCGCGTGGGACCTCGGCATCCGCGATGCCACCGCGATCTGGTTCGCGCAGGTGGTCGGGCGCGAGATCCGCATCATCGACTATTACGAAGCCTCCGGCGCCGACCTCGGGCACTACGTGCGGGAAATCAACAGCCGGCCCTATGTCTATGCCGGCCACATCGTCCCGCACGATGCCCAGGCCAAGGAATTGGGAACGGGCAAGAGCCGGTTGGAAGTGCTCGAGAGCCTAGGGTTGAAAAATCTCACGCTCGCCGTGCTGCATCGGATCGAGGACGGCATCAATGCAGTGCGCGTCTTCATCCCGAAATGCTGGTTCGACGAGAAAAGATGCGCGCGCGGAATCGACGCGCTCAGGCTCTACCGGTCCGAATATGACGACAGGCTGCGGGCCTTGAAGCCGCACCCGGTGCACGATTGGTCCTCGCATGCGGCCGACGCGTTCCGTTACCTCGCCATGACGCTTGATCGCAAGGCCGCACAGACCGACTTTCACCGTCGGATCGAATACTCGCAACACGGTGTGGCATGAACGCTCTGCGTCTACCCTCGCATGGGCGAAGACGCCGAGTTCCGCCGGCCGTCGACATTGATGCTTTGCCACGCAATGCCGTGCGCGATGTCGTCGCGCCGGTCCCGTTGATGATCTCAGCGACGGAGTGCCGCAAGTCTGGACGCCCGCCCTGGTGGGAAAAATAGGCTTCTGCCGTAGCTGCCAGGACGATGCACTGGGTGCGATGACTTTCGATGGAGGAATAGGAACGGCTCATCGCGTAGCGCGATTCAATGGAGCGGCCGGTACGATTTTAGTTCCTGGAAGAGGGCGATCAAGGCGTGGTCGGCATCTTCCCATCGAGTCAGAGCATACCCGACAGCGTGCCCGGCCCGTCAGGAAAAATCGTCGTCTGGTTGATCGTTTGGAACATCAACACAAGAGAGCTTGCTGCGCACGCTCTCGAAGTCCAGGTCGTGCGCCCAGAACTGCGTGCCCGGTGCGATCTCGTGCCGGCACAGCGCCTGATAATGCGAGAGCGCCGCATGGAGCGTCCGCATCTCGCTTTCGTAGAACAGTGCGGTAAAGGTGGATAGATGCAACGGATTCATTCTCGCCGCCGCGTCTGGGTCAACTCCCTGCGTGTTTTCCGACCTGCCGCAGCGGAGCCTCCTGTGCATTCTGTCGATGTCGTTGTCGTGTGTCCAAAAAGGCACCTTTGCACCCTGTGAAATCGCCTTTCGGCAATGCGCCTGATAGTGCGACAGCGCGGCGTTGACCGTATGCATCTCGCCGGCATCGAGGCTGGTGAGGAGGATGGACTGGTACAACAGGTTCATTTTGCCGCTCCGCTTCCGAGGAAGGGTACGTCCGTGCATCAAGATGATGGCGCAACGCCGGGGAGGGGGCTACGGAGAGGCGTCGATTATCCCCGTTGTGCTCCACCGGAGATCAATCGGCGCAACCCATTGACCGGCTCCGATCTGTAATATCGAGTCCGCGGGACGGGACGATCGACGTGGGCTCGTCCGGAGGAGGTTGCATCGCGGCGCACGCTCGAGCGGACAAATTGTGCCGTCGCACATTTTTGTTCTTTACAGAGTAACGCGAATCATGTATAGGAAGCGCATCATCTAAAAATACGCATTGATCGCCGCTTTCGGCGCCACCGGGGTTGGTTCCTCCGGCCGGCATCGGCGCGGGAGGATCGCCCTGCGCCGCGCTCCGCGCCGGGGCGGTCATCCCGATGAATCTCGACAGCCGATCAAGTGCCTGGGCGAATGATCGACACGGGCCTTTACTCGCAACATCCCCTTGAGACTGCATCCAGGCTGCCGAAGAATCAGATCGTTCGCGACCCGGACATTCAGCGGCGGACTTTTTTCGACGCCGTCCGTCGGGGCTTCTAGGGGGCTGTGGCATCGGCATACGGGGCCTTCGGTGCCACTGGATCATCCGAACATCGGTGGAGGGGCCTTTCTTTTCTGTCGAATGTCCTCGATCGTGGCGTCAAGCCGCGTCCACATCGACGGTTCTGCGTTCAGCGCGGGCTGCTTTCGGCAATGCGCTTGATAGTGCAAGAGCATCTCGTCCAGCGCCAACATCTCATCCTTACCAAGCGTGATGGTGTAGTTGACTGGAATGGCGAAGTGCATCGACCGGATTTCGAGGGCTTCCTTCGTTGCGTAATACCAAGCGGGGGGCCGGACAGTGGCACCGGACAGCCTCCTTCGGATACGCCGGATGTCATTGATGGTTGCGGAGATTGGCGAATTCTTGCCCTGCGCAAGCGCTTTTCGGCATTCCTTGCTACAGTACGACAGCGCCGTCTTCAGGGCCTACCTCTCACCTTCGTTCAACTCAATGCGGTAAGTTTGTCGTTGCGACCGGGTCATCGACGGCTCCGGGTGCCTGTGCAGAATCTGTCCCCTTGTCATTGTAACAGGCCCGCGAGCGGAATGCACCGATCAGCCTCTTGTCCCGCAGTAGGAATCGGAACGGTTCCTCTTTCCGGCGCCGGCGTGGCGTAGATTGTAGTTGACAACGTAACGCGAATCATCTATAGAAGGTACATCATCTAAAAATACGCATTGATCACCGTTTCGGTGCCGACGGGTCGGTTCGTCGGTCGGCATCGGCGCGGGAGGATCGCCCTGTGCTGCGCCACTCCGCGCCGGGGCGGTCCTCCCGTTGACCTTATGCGTCGAATAAACCGCTCCGATTTCTGGTGACCACGAATGCCAAAGATGTCGTCCGGCGATCTCCGCGCGCTGCTTGCGGCGGAGAAAGCCGATGCCCTGTCCGCAATGTCGGCCTCGAAGCTGTCGGAGGAGCGCGCGGCCGCGCTCGACTATTACCTCGGCGACATGTCGCGGGACATGCCGGCGCCGGATGGACGTTCGAGAGCGGTGTTGACCGACGTCTCCGACACGGTGGAAGGCCTGATGCCCTCGCTGATGGATATTTTTACCGCCGGCGACGAGGTGGTCAGGTTCGAGCCAGTCGGCCCCGAGGACGTGCAAGGCGCGGAGCAGGAGACGGACTATGTCAATCATGTCTTCATGCAGCAGAATCCAGGCTTCCTCGTGCTCTATTCCTTCATCAAGGATGCGCTGCTGTCCAAGGTGGGTGTGGTGAAGGTGTGGTGGGAGACGCGGGAGGAGCACGAACGCGAAACCTATCTCGATCAGCCAGCGGATGCCTTCGCCTTGATCGTGGCCAATCCCGCAGTCGAGGTGATCGCAGCACACCGAGCATGATGGCTTGCACGACGTCACGGTTGAAACGCGACGCGGCTATGAATGCGCGCGGGTGGAGGGCGTGCCGCCGGAAGAATTCGGCATCGCCCGCAATGCCCGATGCATTCGCGATGCCGACTATTGTTTCCATGACGTGCTCAAGTCGGAAGCCAAGCTGATCGAGCAGGGTTACGACCGCGAGCAGGTGAAACGGCTGCCCTCCTGCCCGATCAACGATACCATCGAGGCGCGGGCGCGCGACACCGTGGACGAAAGCACGCTCAGGCAGGGCGACGACGGCCTCAACAGTGCAAGCCGGTTGATCCGGGTCACCGAGCACTATGTGCGGATGGACTACGAGGGCAACGACAAGCCCGCATTGTATCGGGTCACCACCGCAGGCGACGACGGAGAGGTTCTCGATCGCGACGGCGAGCCTGACGTCATTCGAGAAGATGCGATTCCCTTCGCGGCGATGACCCCGGTCATCGTTACACATCGGTTCTTCGGCCGTTCGATCGCCGACCTGATCATGGACATCCAGCGCATCAAGACTGCGCTGTTGCGGGCGCTGCTGGACAATGCCTATCTCGCCAACAACCCCCGCACCGAGGTTGCCGAGAGCCACGCGACCGAGACGACGCTCGATGATCTCCTGGTGTCACGGCCGGGCGGCATCGTGCGGACCAAGATGCCAGGAGGGCTGAGCGTCATACAGCATCCCGATATCGGCGGTCATGTGTTCCCCCTGTTGCAATACCAGGACGCCACCCGGGAGTGGCGCACCGGCGTGAGCCGGCAAGGGCAGGGCGTCGACCCCAACGCGCTGCAGAACCAGGTCGCGACCATCGCCAATCAGATGTTCGATGCGGCACAGGCGAAGGTCAAGCTGATCGCGCGCATCTTCGCCGAGACCGGCATTCGCGACCTGTTTTCATTGCTTCACGCCGTTGTTCGCAAACACGGCTCGCAGACGCAGACCGTGCGGCTGCGCAGTCAGTGGGTGACTGTGGATCCGCGAGACTGGAAGGCCCGTAACGACATGACCATCAACGTCGGGCTCGGCGCCGGTGGCAAGACGGAGCAGCTTGCACATCTGACATCCCTGATCGGCTCTGCAGAAAGAGGCGTTGGCGGCGGGCAAGTCCAATCTCGTCTCCGACGACAACCTCTACAACTCGGCCAAGGAGTTCACCAAGCTGGTCGGCCTGAAGAACGTCGATCGGTACTTCACCGATCCGAAGACGCAGCCGGCGCCGCAACCGGGGCCGGATCCGCGGTTGATCGAATTGCAGATGAAGAACGCGATCGAGACGACGCAGGCGCAGGCCGACATCGCGACGCAGCAGAAGAAGGTCGAAGCCGAGATGGTCTTGGCGCAGCAACGTTTCGAGCTCGACAAGCAGCTCAAACTCCTGGATGCGCAGATCAAGATCGAGGAGCAGCGACGCAACACCATCGCCGATGCGGTGAAGGCCAGCATAGCCGGCGAAGGTGCCGAGGGGCAGGGCGCTCCCGGGCCCGATGGCCAGCCGGCGCCCGGCATAGCCCGCGAAGACGGGCGTGAACGCCCTTATGCCGGCAACACGGCACCGCTGGTCGCCGCGCTGATGGAAACCATGCAGCGGATGTCGGCGCCCAAACGGGCGCGCAAGCTGCCGGATGGATCATGGGTGACGGAGCACGTTAACTGATGGCCACGTTCAACAAGTTTCAGTCGTTCGTAGAGACGCTCGCCGAGAAGGTCCACAATCTGGGTGCGGACACGCTCAAGGTCGTGCTGAGCAACTCCGCGCCAGTCGCGACCAACGCGGTGTTGGCGAACATCACGCAGATCGCGAACGGCAACGGCTACACCACCGGCGGCACGCAGGCCACGCAAGTGGACTCGCTGCAGACCGCGGGCACATACAAGCTCAGGCTCAACGACGTGACGTTCACCGCCACGCCCGGCAGCATCGGCCCGTTCCAGTATGTCGTGCTCTACAACGACACCGCCACCAACGACGAGCTGATCGGCTGGTATGACTATGGCACTGCACTGACCGTCACTGCCGGCAACAGCTTCACGGTCGATTTCGATGCGGCCAATGGCGTGCTGACGATCACGTAGTGGCCCGTACCCTATGGCCTTCCGCGACGCAAAGATCCCGTTCAGCACTGTCCTCACCAGTCTTGGCCTGACCAGCGGGTTGAAGCTGTGCCTGGACGCCGGCGACGCCGCCTCCTACACGAGCGGGCAGTCGTGGTTGGACCGCTCGGGCAACGGCTACGATTTCTTTCGTGGTGCTAACGGAACCGCGACCACCGATGATCCAACATTCAACGGCTCAGCAGGAGGCCTGAGCGTCAACGAATTCTTTTCGTTCGATGGTGGTGACTTCTTTCGATACGACACCACCAACGAAACCTGGATGAACAATCTGCACAAGGATGGTGCTAGGTACACCATCATTGGATGGATCAATATTCTCTCGTCTGCCAACGCGCAACCTGTCCTTGCGAATGGACAGGGCCTCTCGACTACGGTTGGCATCGAGTTTGGCGCTAGCAACACGAACACTTTACGCCTGCGCATCGGCAATGGTGGCGGAGCCTTTGCTCTAACGACAGAGACTGCTGCGACCCTCTCGTTCGGCACCTGGATCATGGTGTCGGCGACCGTCGATGAGGCAGCCGGTACAGGTTTCCTCGGTGTAGACACGACATTCACCACCTTCACCTCAACGTACACTTCGCCTTCTGCCAGCAACGCTCCACAGACGATGGAGATCGGCGCTCGCGCTAACGCCGCGAACGGTATCTTCGTCAACGGCAGCAAGATTGCTGCTGTCATGGTGTGGGAAGGTGTCGCGCTTACGCAGGCGCAGGTCGCCGCCATATACAACGCCGCCGGCATCGCGGCCGCGGCGGGCGGCTTCGCGCTCACCGGCATCGCTGCATCGTTCAAGACGACGTCGCCGGCAGCCGCGGCGAGCTATGCCCTTACGGGTCAAGCGGCGACGTTCGTCGGTCGGCTGACGACCGCCGTCGGCACGTTTGCTGTGACCGGCCAAGCGGCGCTGTTCTCGTTCAACTTCGCAGCCGCCGCCAGGGCGTACACGGTGGCGGGCGACGCTGCCGCGTTGACTCCGAAGGCGATCGCCGGCGCGGGCACTTATGCGAACAACGGGGTCGACGCGCGGTTTGCGCACACGTTCACGGCGGACGCGCAGAGCTACACGATCTCGTGGCAGACCTTTTCCGATGCTTCGACGCTCGCCGCCAACGGCACTGCGTTCTCACTGATCGGCCAGGGCGCCAACCTAAGCTATGACATCGACCTCGGCGGCGTCGGTTCGGGCATCTCGGGCGGGACTTTTTCCCGGGGGCGCTGGCGCGAGCTCCAGGAGGAGGAGCACCGGGCGCGCGAGGCGGCCGAGCTCGCCCGCCGGCGGATCGAGGATGCGGCTCGCGAGGCTGCGCAGCGCCGCGCATCCGAGCAGCGCGCGGCGATCGCCGCGAGGCGGGCGGCCGAGGACAAAGCCAACACCGAGCGCACGCAGTTGCGGGCCTTCGAGGATGCGGTGGACGCGTTCATCGGCGCGCAGCGGTCGGCCGCGCAGCTGCAGGGCGCTAACGCGCTGAATGACGCCGCCGCGGCTGCGCAGGCGCAGCTCACGGCGGAGCGAGAGGAAGAGGAGGCCATCGTGCATCTCCTGCTGGTCGCCTGATGGCGGAGGACAAGCTTAACCGCGACATCGTGCGTGGCGCGCGCGCGGCCGAGTTGCTCACGAGCGAGCTGCTGCAGGAGTGCTTCGCGACGCTCGAGCGTGACTACATCGAGGCCTGGAAAATCGCGGCGGCGCGCGACACCGACGGCCGCGAGCGGCTGTGGCAGGCGGTCAACATCGTCGGCAAGGTGCGCGGCCACCTGGTGAAGGTCGCCAACGACGGCAAGCTCGCGCAGCGCCAGCTCCAGGAGTTGACCCGCGCCGCGCAGCCGAAACGCTAACCAAGGATCAATCATGGACCAGACCACCGATGCCGGCTCGACCGGTAGCGAAGCCACGTCGACTCCGATTGCGATCGCGCCGGCACCCGCCGGCGACAAGTCGATCGATGCCCGTTCGGCCGCGCGCGATCTCGCGAGCTGGCGGCACAACCGCGACAAACGCAATCAGCAACAGCAGCAGGATGGCCAGCAGCGCCAGCCGCCTGCACAATCGGCGCCGGCGGCAGCCGCGGCCGCAGATCCTGCACTGGAATCGACCGCGCAAGCGGGCGACGCCGGCGACCTCCGAAGCGCTCGAGACGAAGGAGGTTCCCCCGGCGAGATCGCGAGTGCCGATCCGGCAGCGAACCTGCCGTCCATCGAGCCCCCGAGGTCTTGGACGAAGGAAGACAAGGAGCTCTTCACGAGCCTCCCTCGCGCGACGCAAGAGCGAATTGCCGAACGCGAGCGGTTACGGGAGGGCGACTTCAACCGTCGTCAGCAGAAGGCCACTGAAGAGGCGCAGGCCCTCGAGGCCGCGCGCATGCAGGCGGAACAGACCAGGCTGCAGTACGAAGCGATGCTGCCTCAGCTGCTCCTGCAGCTGCAGCAGGAAGGTGCCGGCGAGTTTGCCGACATTCGCACGATCGAGGATCTGCAACGGCTCGCCACCGACGATCCGTACCGGTTCGGCCGGTGGCAAGCGCAAGACATGCGCGTGACCGCCGTCACTCAGCAGATTCGGGACGCGCAGCAGCGGCAGGAGAACGAGAGCCGGCAGAAATTCGCCGACTTCGCCAAACGTCAGGACGACCTTCTCACGGAGAAGATCCCGAGCTTGGCGGACAAGAGCAAGGCAGCCACGGTGCAGAACGCTGCGCTTGCCGTGCTCAAGGATATCGGTTTCACGGAGAAGGAGCTCAACGACTCGTACAACGGGAAGCTCGGGCTGCATCTCCGCGACCACCGATTCCAGCTGCTCGTGCATGACGCCACGATGTGGCGTGATGCGCAGGCCAAGGCCAAGGCGGCTTCCGCCGCCACCATTCCGCCTGTTCAGCGGCCCGGCGTCGCGCAGCCCCGCGGGACTGCGCAAACCGTGCAAATCCAAAACCTCACCAAGCGACTCGAAACCTCCGGCAGCCTCAAGGACGCGACAGCATTGCTCCGCGCCCGCCGCGCTGCCCGACACTAAAGCGCGTTCGCGCGCGTCTTAGCGCAACAGAAAGGCACTCCCATGGCTGTGGAAGTAAACACGTTTACCGCCTACGAAGCCGTCGGCAACCGCGAGGATTTGTCCGACGTCATCTACCGCATCGACCCGACCGACACGCCCGCGATGAGCGGCTTCGAGCGGGAGAAGGCGACCGCCGTCAATCACGAATGGCAGACGCAGGCGCTCGCGCCGGCCGATGCCAACAACGCGGTGCTCGAAGGCGACGACGCCACCACCGACGCCGTCACGCCGACTGTCCGGCTCGGCAATTTCTGCCAGATCTCGGACAAGGTCGCCCGCGTGTCGGGCACACAGCGCGCCGTTGAGTCGGCCGGCCGCGACGACGAGCTCGAGTACCAGGAAATGCTCAAGGGCCTGGAGCTCAAGCGCGACATGGAGCAGATCCTGGTCGGCACCAACCAGGCGAAAGCGGCCGGCGCGGAAAACTCCGCGCCCCGCAAGACCGCCTCGATCCTGTCTTGGATCAAGACCAACACCTCCAAGGGCGCCGGCGGCGTCGATCCCGCCGCGGCGGACGGTACCGGCACGCGGACCGACGGCACGCAGCGCGCCTTCACCGAGGCCAACCTCAAGACGGTGCTGCAATCGATCTGGAATTCGGGCGGTAAACCCGACACCATCATGACGGGCGGCTTCAACAAGCAGGTGTTCTCGACCTTCACCGGCCGCGCTACGCCCACCGAGGATACCAAGTCGAAGAAGATCGTCGCCTCGGTCGATGCCTACGAGTCGGATTTCGGCAAGCTGTCGATCGTGCCGAACCGTTTCTTGCGCAACCCTGCCCGCGACGTGCTGATCCTGCAAATGGACATGTGGGCCGTCGCCTTCCTCAACGGCCGGAAAATGGTGTCTATCCCGCTGGCGAAGACGGGCGACAGCGATCGCCGGCAGATGCTGTCGGAATACTCGCTCGTCTCTCGCAATGAGAAGGCGTCCGGCGGCGTGTTCGACAACACCACGGCGTAAACATCCTTGTGCGACGACGGGCGACGGATTGCTTCCGTCGCCCGTTGCCGTCTGACCTCAGGAGATTACAAATGCCTCTTCCCATCGATCGGCCCGTCCACGACCTAGCTGGTCTATGCCCGCACGACCTCGATTGGCGCCACGCCGGTAGCGGCCTCGACCGTGGCCACCAAGCGCGGCCGCATCCAACGCGCCTTCGCCGTCTCGGAGGGTGCCTCGACCGGCACAATCACGATCAACATCGCTATCAACGGCGGCGCATCCATCGGCAGCTTTGCGTTCACCGGCGGCAGCAATGCCATCGGCTCGGGCGAGATCAGTCCCAGCGCGGCCGCCGAAGTCATCGAGGGTGACCTGATCACCTTCACCCCGTCGGGGGGCGCGGGCGCCACGATCCCCGGCCATTTCTACGCCGCGATCCGCGGGTGATGGAGGACGCAATGAGCTACGGCCGCCTCGGCACGAACACGACGTTCACGCTCTCGGGCACGTCGCAGGCGTCGGCTCCGTTCGGCGCACAGACTTACTGCATCCGCGTCGCCACCGGCGACCAGCCGGCATACATCGACATCGGCGATGGGACTCCCACCGCGGCGGCCAACGACCCGATCATGCCCAAGGACAGCGTGGACTATTTCACGGTCACGCCCGGGCAGAGGATCGCGGTCCTGCAGGCCGGCACCGCGGGCACCCTGTCGGTCACCGAAATGCAGTGACGCGATGCGTACCGACGTTCTGCTCGACCGCACCGATCGGCGCATCATTGCCAGCACCACGCAGGACGTCGAGTCGATCCTCGAGCGCAACAAGGCGCTGCGCGGGGAGCGGCAGCGCAGCGACTGGGGGCGCCACATCGCCAACATCCCGAACGTGATCCTGGTGAAGTGGCTCAATGAAGAATACGCCGCCGGCAACGTGCAGCTGCGCATTTTCTCGGCCGAGTTCAACGAGCTCGTGGCGCGCAAGCTGCGCGATCCCGACTGGGCGTACCTGCGGACGGACAAGTGACCACGGGAATCGCAAGAGATGGCCATCACCACCTATAGCGAGTTGCAGTCCGCCATCGGCAACTGGCTTGACCACAGCCTGTTCGCAGCGCGCGCTCCGGAGTTCATCGCATTGTTCGAAGCGGCCGCTAACCGGCGCTTGCGCGTACGCGAACAGGAAGCGTTCGCTAGTCTCATGCCGTCGTCGGGCGCGGCAACGCTTCCCGCGGACTATCTGAGTTGGCGGCGCGTAACCTGGGCGGGGGCAACGAGGGTCGAGCTCGAATACGTGCATCCGTCCTATCTGCAGGCGGCATATCCGTCGGCGCCGTCCGGCGTGCCACGCATCTTCACGATCGAGGGCTCGACCCTGAAAGTTCGTCCGGTGAATGATACGGCGCTCGAATTCGACTACTTCCAGAAGGTTCCGGCGCTCTCCGACAGTGTCTCGACCAACTGGCTCTTGAGTGCGCATCCCGACCTATATCTGTTCGGCTCCTTGGTCGAAGCGGAGATGTTCGGCGTGAACGACGAGCGCGCGCCGCTGTGGAAGGGCCGCCGCGACGAAATCTTCGACGAGATCGAAAAACTCAGCAACAGGACCCGGGGCGCGGGGAGGGTGAGGGTGATGGGAGCGACGCCGTAATGTCCACTATCCTCGCGTTCGGCAGCTATGAGCCGGACAAGTCGAGCTACATGGGGGCGAACGCACAGACGATCCAGAACGTGGTTCCGCGTGCAGATGGGTACGGGCCGTTCCAGGATTTCACGCCGTTCACCTCCGCGCTGGCGTCCCCGTGTCGCGGCTTCTTCTATGCGCGCAAGACCGACGGCACGGTGGCGGTGTTCGCCGGCACGTCCGCCAAGCTCTATCGGCTCAACAACACGGATTTCACTTGGCTCGACGTTTCCGCCGGCGGCGGTTCCTACACCGCATTGCCGACCTCCGACCATTGGCAATTTGCGCAATTCGGCAATCTCGTGATCGCGGTGCAGGCCAACGTCGTACCGCAGGTGTTCGATCTGTCGTCGTCGTCTGCCTTCGCGACGCTGGGCGGCGCGCCGCCGGCGGCACGTTACATCGCCATCGTGGGACGGTTCGTCGTTCTCTCCGGGCTCTTGTCGACGCCTTATCGCATTCAGTGGTCGGGCCTCAATGCGGTGACGACCTGGACGCCCGGCATCAACTCGAGCGACTTCCAGGACCTGCCGGACGGCGGCATTGTGCGCGGCGTGGCGGGCGGCGAATACGGTGTTATCTTCCAGGAAACCGCGATGCGGCGGATGATCTTCGTGCCGGGCTCGCCGGTCATCTTCAATATCGAGCGCATCACCGAAGACAAGGGGCTGATGGCGCCGTACTCCCTGATCCGGGCCGGCGACAAGATCTTCTTTCTCAGCCCGCAGGGGTTCCAGGGCATGCTCTCCACCGGAGCGCCCGAGGCGATCGGCAAGGAGCGCTTCGATCGCACGTTCTTCGCGGACTACGACAGCGGCGCCATCCATCTGATCATCGGCACCGCCGATCCAACCGAGACGAGGGTCTACTGGGCCTATAAGTCGAACTCGGGGACGACCGGACAGTTCGACAAGGTGCTCTGTTATGACTACGCGCTCAACCGCGCGTCGATCATTGCGATGCACGGGGAATATCTTGCCTCGCTGGCTCGCCCGGGCCTGACGCTGGAGAATCTCGATTCGATCTCCGGCTCGCTCGACGCGCTGACATTCTCCCTCGACGACGTGTCGACGGCGGCGCTGTCCAAGCTTTCGGCCGTCAACACCTCTCACAAGCTCGGTTTTTTCACCGGAGGAAATTTGGAGGCGACGCTCGATACCTCCGAGCAGAGCTTGAATGGCCGCCGCATGCGGGTGAAGGGAATACGGCCGGTGACGGACGCGACGATCTGTTACGGCGCCATCGGCGCACGCGAGACATTGCAAGAAGCGGTGAGCTACACCGCCGAGCAAGGTGTGGATGCCAAGGGCCTTTGCCCCGCGAACGTGTCGACGCGCTTGGCGCGGGGGCGATTGCGCATCCCGGCGGCGACGACGTGGACTTTCGCAATGGGCATTGAGCCGGAGTTCGCACAGGAAGGGCGGCGATAACCCGCCATCACCCCACCAGCCCCTTGGCACGTCTTCGACGCGCCAAGGGGGTAGGGCGGACCTGTCCGCCGAAACCGAACGCAACGAGGGGACAGTGGATGTCCGGCAACGTCCCGATCCCGACGGAGAAAGACCCTTACAAGATCGTACGCGCAGTGCGCGAGCTGTTCGAGGGCCGGTCGAACGCGGTGGGCGCTTTCACGCTGGTGGCAAACGCCCCCTCGACGACGGTGATGGCGGCGAACTGCGGTGCAGGCTGCACGGTGCTGGCGTTCCCGAAGACGGCGAATGCGGCGGCCGAGATCGGCAACGGCACGATGTACATCGGCACCGTGAGTAACGGCTCGTTTGTCGTGACTCACGTCAACAATGCGCAGACCGACCGGACGTTCCTCTATGCCGCACTCGGATAGCTCTGCGCCAGGCCACAGCGCGACCACCAGGGCGTTCACGCCCGTCTGCGACGGGCTATGGACGCGCGTAAACGGGAATGCGGACCGGCGGTGCGAGCTCGTCTACATCCCGGTCGAGCACGTGCACCTGGTCTGGCCGTGCGTCGCCGGGCTGATCGAGGCCGCGATGCGGCGCGGCGATCTCTCGAGCTTCGCGTCGGTCGCGACCGCCGTGATGGCGGGCTGCGCGCAGCTCTGGGTGGCAGTAGCCCGCCAACAGGGCGTTGAAGAACGCCCGTCTTCGCGGGCTATGGACGGGCGCACACGCCCTGTTGCCGATCGCGACCATGAGATCGTCGCGGCAGCCGTCACCGAGTTGCAGCAGACCGAGCGGTGCAAATTCTGCATCGTCGTGGCGTGCGGCGGCTCATCGCACGAAGAGCATCAGGGCGTTGACGCCCGTCTTCGCGGGCTATGCCGTGAGCGTCCTGGTGGCATGGCGCGCTGGCTCCACCTGCTCACGCCGATCGAGAATTGGGCGAGGGCGGAGGGCTGCGACGCGATGCGCATCATGGGGCGCAGAGGATGGAGTCGCGTTCTCCCGGCCTACCGGCTGACGCGCGTCGTACTTGAAAAGGAGCTTTGAAATGGGCGGAGAAAGTTCGGAAGAAAAGACGCAGATCCAGAATACGACGCCGACGATCGGCGGCGGGCTGCTCGGCAGCGTGCTGGCGAAAGCCCAGCAGATCAACCCCAACTTGACCACGACCGAGACCAATGCGCTCGACCGCCTATCAGCCAATGCCGCGGCCGGAAATCCCTTTGCGCCGGCGATCGGCGGGGTCACCAACAATTTGCTCGCGGGCGGCGGGCCGGACCGCAGCGGCATGATCAACGACGCCTATGCGCAATATCAGAAGTCGCTGGCCTCGACGGCAGCCGGCGACTACCTCAACCCGCAGAGCAATCCTGCGCTGCAGGGCTTTCTCTCGACGATCTCAAACGACGTGAGCAATCGCGTCAACGGCATGTTTGCCGGTGCCAACCGCGACCTGTCGGGCGCCAATGTGCAGGCGCTCGCGCGCGGCATCGCCGAAGGCCAGGCGCCGGTATTGCTCGATGCCTACAACCGCGCGCGCGCGGACCAGCTCGCGGCGCAGGACAAGGTCTTCGCCGCCGGCGGCCAGACTGCCGGTCTGCTCTCGAGTCTCGACCAGACCCGCGTCAACAACCAGCTCGCCGGCATCACGGCTGCCGATGCCGCCAACACGGCAATGAATTGGGGGCCGATGCAGGAGCTCGCGATCGAGGCCCAGCGCCGCGGCATTCCGTTGCAGACGCTCGCGGCACAATTCGGCTTTGCGATGCCGGCGGCGCAGGCGTTCGCGACCAGAACCGGCACCGAGAACACGACCAGGGAAATGTCCGGCGCCGACCAGTTCGCGAAAATCGGGGCCGGCACGGCGTCGTTCGCATCGGCGTTCTTCTAATGCTCGGCTCGCACATAAACGCGATTCTTCAGTTCAGCGGCGGGAAGGATTCAACTGCGCTGATGTATCTGGCGCGGCCGTGGCTGGAGCAAATCACGGTCGTGTTCGCCGAGACCGGCGCAACCTTCCCGCATCTCGTGCGCCACATCGAGGACACCTGCCGGAAGCTGGGCGCGAAGCTCGTTGTCGTTCGACCCGCCACGGACGTGCACGAGTACACTGCACACTATGGTCTGCCGGCCGATATCGTGCCGGTAGAGGCGTCCGCCGTCGCCAAGCTCTTCCTTGAGCCGCCGCCCGCTCAAATCTTGCAGCCCTATACGCAGTGTTGCGGAGCGATGCTTTGGGACCCGATGTCGAACTATGTGAAGGACAACGGGGTCGATCTGGTCTTGCGCGGATCGAAGGCGTCGGATCGGCGTGTCGGGGTCGGGCCGAGCGTCGAAGTGGACGGCGTGACTTACAACTCGCCGCTGTGGGATTGGTCCGACCAGGACGTCTATGCCTATCTGGCAGAGCAAGGCGCGACGCTTCCGGACCACTACCGCATAGCCCGCCATCAGGGCGTCGAAGAACGCCCGTCTTCGCGGGCTGTCGACGGGCGTGAACGCCCTGGCGCGATCAACGACAGCCTCGATTGCTGGATTTGCACCGCGCACCTCGCCCATCACGGCAAAGAAAAACTGCGCTACATCCGCGCGCATTATCCCAATCTATGGCCGATCGTTTCGGAGCGGATCGAGCGCGTTCGTTCCGTGCTGGATTCGGAAAGCGAGCGGATCAGCTCGGCGCTAGATCTCGAGGTAGGATAACATGGCTGGCATACTCCCGGATTGGCTCACGATCGGCGGCAGCGGCGGTGGGCTGGTCGCCGATACCTTGGCCGCACGCGAGGCTGCGGCGCCGCCGCCGTCTTGGTTCGCACCTACCATCGCAAACTTGCAGCAGGGCGGCTCTCCACTACTGACGAGCGAGCCGTTCGGCCGTTTTCCGATGCAGCTGGCACCGGCGCCGCAACAACAGCGGCCGGAGCAAATACAAAGCACGCCGGCGGCGCAGCCGACCATTGGGACAATCGCTCAATCGAGCGGCGGCGTCATGGCCCGCGAAGACGGCGGTGAACGCTCTTATGCCCCGTCGGCGTTCAACAATTTTCCGGTGCCTTCGCTGCCGACGCTCGCCGGCATCGGTGATCGCCTCAACGCCGGACTGATGGGCTTTGCCCATGGCGGCGCGCTGCTGCCGGCGTTCGCGAATCTGGTCTCCGGCCTGGCCACCGGGCAACGCGCCGACCCGCAGGGTGTGGCGCAGGCTCAGCAAGACCGTGCGCAGCGCGCGGCCGCGCAATACATCGCCGGCGCACAGGATATCGAGCCGAACCTCAAGGCGGCGATGGTCGCCAATCCCGCACTCGCCGCGCAGTATCTCTTGACGCGCGCGAAGCCGCCGGTAGTGCCCCTCGCGCCAAGACTACGATCACGATGACCGACGAATTCCTGCGAAACGGATGGTCGCAGCGGCCGGCGACCTGGCCGGATTGGATGCTCGATGCCGGGGCCTATGAAGTAGGTTTGCCGCGCGAGTGAAGGGCGGCCTCGCTGGCTGACTTAACAGTATAGGTATAGGATCGACTGCAGACTACTCGGCCGTCGAATTCGCCGACGACCAAGAGGGGCCATCGCCGATGCAAACGGATGGATCACCATCGAAATTGGGAGACGATGTCTCGCCGCTCGATGCATCTGTGCAGGAGCCGTTGCTGCTCGAACCATGGAGGCCCTCGCGGCAACGGAACTTGACCCCCGCAAAGAGACGAGAAGAAGCTATTATGTGGCGGCAGCGGCGGTACGACATGGCCAGGAGAAAGATCCGCTCGCCCTACCATCCCTCGCTTGGGGCCATCCGGTCTACGTCGTCTTGCTGGACCGCTTATTGCGTGGTTCCCTGGCAGACAAGATTTTTCCATCTGAGGTGCGCCACGTACGATATTTTCTGGCGGATCATGGATCGAGTATCCGGAAGAGGTTGATCGTAGATAGTGCGGCGACATTCGAGTAAGGCCGCACCATACTGCCGAATGAGCCTATCTCGTTTGGCCAAGGACGCGACACGGCGTGGGTCGAAACGCTCGACCGCGCGCCGTCCGAGGCCGTCGCATCCTTGGGTCGTTCCAGCTTGGTTCGCGACATGATCACCGGACTCTGCAAGCGCGACGCGGCCATTGCGGCCGAGCGTTGGCCGAAAAGGTCGAAAGCGGGTGCAGGGTTCGGCAGCCGACAGCTTTGGTCCCGGATCGTGCTCCGCCCGATCCGGGCTACGCTTGCTACGACAGTCGCCGTCGCAGGGCATACCCTGCTGATGGGATCAGCAGCTCGGTGCCGAACGTCAGCAGAGTGAGCTCGACGGCAGGACCGACCGCGTCGGTGGGCATGATGATGTGCTGCATCACTTCTCTGACTTGCTGGGATTGACCATCGACGATGGTCGTCTTGAGACGATAGAGCGCGAACAGCGTGGCTGCGCCCAATTGCTCCACGCGGGCGAGGCCGTCGGCATAGACCTCAGGCGCGGTTCCGTAATCGACGAGTTTGACAGGCAGGGAAAACCGGATGTCGTTCATTGTCGCCTCCGTGTTTGCGAATCGAAATGTCTTACGTTTGTGTCCCGCGAATCCAACTATTTCTTCCGCAGGTGGCAGAGCGCCTGTGAATAGCGGGATCACAAAGGTTCGTTATGGCAACGACGCGTCCGCTTATGACCGTGGAGGCAGTTTTGCGGCGGTTGCGCGCCGGGAGCCGTCGAGAAGCTGGCTTGTTCAGAATGCATTGTTCGGGCGGAGGGCAAGAACGTGGTCTACGCCCGGTTGCTCCCGTCCGCCTTGACCGGATTTGACATTCGCAGAATGTGCTTTCCGAGCAGGGCCACGCTTCGGCGGGTTACCAGCGGGTTCACCCGTACTGTGAGCCTGATGCGCTTTGCTGACCGGCGATGTGACGCGAATCGTTCGTAGGAAATCGCACTTCCGAAATTGTGAAACTGATCACCGTTTCGATGCGGCCGGCTCGCCCGGCCGCATCGGCGCGGGAGGATCGCCTTGTCGCTCCCCTCCTCGCCGGGGCGGTCCTCCCGATGAATCTCGAGAAGCTATCGGCTGCCTGCGGCACGCGTGGAGCCGGATGCTTGCTGCGCTTCATCCCAGCCATGCTTGCAGACGGCGAGAAAGCCGGTAGTCTTGCACATGCAAGCGAAGATTGGTGTATGAGCGCAACGGAATGGATCACCCGGCAGAGGTTGCGGCAACAGCGCAGTTTTTCGATCGGGCGATTTTTGAAGTGGCCGGTCTCGAACGTGGCGACCGAGTTCGCGTGCTGGACTTCGGCTGCGGCTCCGGCCAGCTCGTCGAGCGCATGGTCGAGCTGGGGTACGATGCTTATGGATGCGATATCGTTCCGGCGGAGGAGTGGCAGAACGGCGCGTCTGGGCCGCCGCGGCTCAAACAGATCGATCCCGCACCTTATCGGTTGCCATTCGACGACGCGTGCTTCGACATCGTGCTGAGCACGAGCGTGCTGGAGCACGCGCGCAACCCCGATGAATATCTGAGGGAAATTTTTCGGGTTCTGAGGCCCGGCGGCGTGGCGATGCATCTGGTGCCAGGCAAGTGGTACTTGCCGTATGAGCCTCACATCTTTGTTCCACTGGCAAACTATTTCTATCCGAATTGTCCCACGTGGTGGTTTGCCTTGTGGATGCTGCTAGGGCTGCGTCATCCCGAGCACAAGAGCCTCCGATGGCGAGCGGCGGTGAAGGCCTGCAGGGAGTTTTACGACAACGGCGTATTCTATCTCAGCACGCGCCAGCACGAGCGGCTCTCACGCGCCGTATTCGGAAACTGCGAGTGGCCGATGACGTTCTACATCACGCATGCGCACGGCGGGTTTGCCCAGGTGTGCCGCAAGCTGCCGTTGCGCAAGTTTTGGGGAATATTGTCGCGCGAGTTTCGTATGGCTTTTTTGGTGCAACGCAAGCAGCTAGCCCCCGGGATGCGCTGAGCGCCGATCGGGCGATCGCGGTTGCGACAGATTTCGCGGCGACGAGGCGCAGCCAAGCATGCCGTTCACGGCAGAGGGATGATGCGCGACGCCGCGGGTTGACGATACCTGCAAGCTCGGTCGGGGGACCGAATCGGTTCTATCAATAGAGGGGTCGCTGCGGCGGCCCCTTTCGCTTTCGAGGGAAGTGAAAATGTCATTCTGGAAATGGTCCCGTACGGCGTCGTCCAACGCGACCGCCGACACGTCGATCAATTGGGCCGAGGGCCAGGCGCCTTCGACGGTGAACGATTCCGGCCGGGCCATGATGGCGGCGGCCGCAAAATTCCGAGATGACATCTCTGGTGCGATCGCGACCGGTGGCAGCTCCACGGCCTACACCGTCACGAGCTATCAGGCATTCGACACGCTCGCCAACATGAACGGTGCGATGATCGCCTTCACCCCGCACACGACCAGCGGCACGACGGTCACGCTCAATGTGGACGGCCTCGGCGCGAAGCCGCTGCGATTAGCGCCGGGGGTCACCAACGAGCTCCCGGCGGGAACGCTCGTCCAGGGCACGCCGTATGTCGCGACCTATTACAACGCGACGGCGGAATGGATACTCCAGGGGCTCGCCGGCAATCCCTACAATATCCCGCTCGGCGGCATGCTGGAATTCACCGGCACGACCGCGCCTAACGGCAGCTTCGTGCTGCCCTTCGGCCAGGCGATCTCGCGCACGACCTATGCCGACGTACTTCGCGATGATCGGCACGACCTACGGCGCCGGCGACGGCTCGACCACGTTCAACGTCATCGACAAGCGCGGGCGCGTGTCGGCCGGCAAGGACGACATGGGCGGCTCGTCTGCGAACCGGCTGACCAACCAGGCCGGCGGACTGAATGGCGATGTGCTGGGGGCGGCGGGCGGAGCAGAGACGCACACGCTGACGACGCGCCGAGCTTGCCGCGCACAACCACGGCATCACCGATCCGGGTCACGTCCATACCAACTCGGTGCCCAATGGCTCTTTTCAGGCCTTGGCGCAAGCGGGTGTTGCGGCAGCGCAAGCCAATATCACCACCAGCACCACCTCCGCCGTGACTGGCATTACGATCAACAACTCGGGTAGCGGCACCGCGCATAACAACGTGCAGCCGACGATCATCGTCAACTACATCTTGCGGGTGCTTTGAGTGGGTGAGTGGCGCAGGAGCCCACTACGAGCATCGCAGCGCTCGCAATACCAGCAGAACGCGTAGAAGCCGGCCGGCACCGCGATCAAGGCCGCCACTACGAAGTATAGAGCGTAGAGCCACATCGAATCTTCCGGGGGCTGCGCACGCGCGGAGTGTAGCGACGCGTCCGGGTTGCGCAATCTGCGCTAACAACATGGACTAGATGTAGAATGACGCGCGCCTTCCTCGCCGCGATCGCGGCCGCGCTCCTGCTGCTGCCCGCGCTCGCGGACGGGCCGCCTGGTCCGGAGCATTCGCACCCCAACGGCGCCGACTGGATCGTGAACGGTGCGATGATCGCATTCACCCCGCACACAAAAAGCTGCGTGACTGCGGCCGGCAAGAATGACGGGGGGGGTGCTTACCGAAAGCCGCTCTTGAGGACCATTTTCGACACGGCCTCCGCGTAAACACCATGGCCAAATTCGGACGGATGGCAGTCGGAAGGAGATGAGCACATTTTCAGGGCATCTTCGCGTGAGAGGGTCACAAAATCGGTCGTCTTGTAGATCTCCGCGCCCGTGATGGTTTGCAAGCTCTCCATCAGGTTCCGCGCGCGCCTGCCGAGATCGAACTCCCGTCCTTCGCTGATCGACTTACCCAAGGCGAGATGTGCAAAGACGTAAGGGATATTCGAGTTTGTCACGCCTGCAAGGTCCGCCATGAATTTTGGATCGTCGCGGTAGTCGTCGTATGTCACTTGCGGATTTGTCGATGAGACGCCCGTCCGCCATTGCGATCGGTATCCGTTCAGATGGCGAACCAAGTCGTACACATAAGATGCCTTGAGATCGAAAATATTGGCTTGGGGGACGCCGTTCTTGATGGCAATCTCCCGATGCTTGATGAGAATCTTCTTCAGCACCGGATCGCGACTTTGTTCTTCCGGCGATTTCTCGAGCTGCTCCTCACACCAGCGGCGGGTCGCCGAGGCCATGACGATCGATGCGTCCGCCGCGGTTTCAGGATTTGGGTTCGGCGACTTTCCCGGCGAGGAGTACAGCCGGACATCATCGCCGCTGCCGACACTCACACGCCAATGTCGCGCCCGTTCCAAGGCGGGCCCGTTGAAGGCAAAGACCACAAGCGAGGGCCGCAATTCTTTCAGCTTGCCGGCCGCGAGTCGCGACGATCTGCGGCATGCCATAACCGTCCCGCCCCATGTTCAGGACGCGCACGGTTTTTCCGAGCTCGCGCTCGAGCCTCTCGCCCAGTATTTTCGTCCAGGCCGGACCGGCTACGTTGGCGCCCGTAAAGGAATCTCCGAAGACGACGATTCTGACATCGGCTTCATCGAAGTCGAGAACAGGCGGGCCGAAATTTCCCTGCTCGTTGACAAGGCCGAATTCTCCGCAGCCCGTGACCAGCCCACCTTTGATATGTGTGTTGTCCACTTTGAGCGAAGGCACATAGCCGTATCCATAGTCCGGGTCGTACTGCCATGGGGATGTGTTCCAGATCGAGAACGCGGCGGTGCCAATGTCCGCGGCTCTGAAATGCTCGGGGTGCTTGAGGAACAGGTAGAGACGATATCCGCCCTCTACGGCAACGGCGATCACGACCGCCGTGATGGCCAGACGAATAACGCTGCGAAGGTGATGCATGCCGGCGGTTGTGAATCTAGAAGTTGCGATACAGGAAGGGCGCAATGGCGCTTCCTTCCGTCAAGAGTGCCAATCCGAGCAGGATGATGACGACGATACAGATGGGGATGATGAAACGTTTCACTTTCGCCCCCCGGCGACCTCACAGGACACAATGCCACAGTCGGCTCGTCAGCAGAAGTCCGCTGGCTGTGGGCGATACATCCCCTCCAGCTTCTGGTTGGAGGTGGCGCGGCCGCGCCACCTCGGCGGGTTTCTCACACCATGTTGCCCTCTACCATGGCCGTTCCGGACTTGCATAGCTTGAATATCTTCGCCATCAATTCCTGATGGAGATCGTCCGCGATAGGCGTGCGGGGGACACTATCGCCGCTGTGAGCAGCTACCGGCACAACGCCGTCGAGCGGATCGCATCGCTCGATCTCTTGCGCGGCTTGGCGGCGTTCGCGGTCATGATTCCGCACTTTTTCATGTACTACTTGGGTGATGCGTCTACGCTCGCCGAGATTATCTCGGTTACCGCGGTCGAGGTCTTCTTTGTCCTGAGCGGCTTCGTGCTCGGCCCGCAAATCGTGCTCTGCGCTCAGCGCAAGAACTGGGTAACGTTGCGCACGTTCTTGGTGCGCCGGTGGATGAGAACCATCCCGTCCTACCTGGTGGCCTTGCTCGCGATCTCGGTGATCTTGGGCGAGGTCGGCTCAGCCGACTTCTTCCGATACGCAGCCTATGTGCAGAATCTTTTCGCCCAGCACAACGGCCGCGACTATTACCCCGTCGCGTGGAGCTTGTCGGTAGAAGAGTGGTACTATGTGGCGTTCCCGCTCTTCCTGCTGCTGTATGGAAAGGTCACTAAAGCGGGCGGCGATTGGTATGTCGGCGCCGTCCTGCTCTTCATTGTCGTCGTCACGCTGGTCAGATCGGTTTTTGGTGACACGGCGGATTGGGGCGCGGGCGTTCGCCGGGTCGTCGTGTTCCGCGTTGATTCCATCGCCTACGGTTTCCTGCTCTACCTCATCCTGCAACCGATGAAGCTCGAATGGAATCTACGCCTGCGCTCATTCGCGTTGTTGTCGCTGGTGGCAGCAACGGTCCTGGTTCTTTACGTCAACACCGCAATGCTTGGGGACGACGCCGCGTGGCTCAGGCACATCAATCCCTTCGTGTCGGCGGCATTTGGAATGTCAACCTTGGTATTTTTTCTATCGCTCAATGCTCTTCTCCAAGTGCGATGGATGGAAAGCCTCTGCACCTATCTTGGCCAAATCTCGTATCCGACATACCTCTTCCATCTCGTCATATTGTATGGTCTTGCGCGCTTCCTGCCGCAATACAATGATCCCTGGCATCTTCCTCTCTATATAGGGGCGGTTCTTCTGTTCACGACGATCTTCTTTCTGGGCTTCGACCGGCCGATCCTTGCCAGCCGGCCGCGCTACCAGGGCGCGGAGGCAACCGGCATCGTGCCGGTCTCGAATTCCGAACAGGCGGCACGTTTGCAGCGTTGAACACGCGGCGGCCAGTCGTGCTCCACATTAGTTTCTTTTGGCGAGCGACTTCCGGCGCGCCTCCTCGAAGCGATCAACGAATGCGGGATTTGCCTGCGCCCAGCGTCTGACCCCTTGCCGGCGGCTCTCGATGTGCGAGGCGACGCTCTCCGGCGTCAGCCGCTCCATGAAATTTGCGGGCAGGCCGGCAACAGGCAGGCCCGCCAGGCTCGCGAGCATGGCGCGGCCCATGCCGGGCGACGGATGGGCAGGGTCGTTCCAATGAGCCAGTCGCGCGCTCACCGGCTCGTAGACCCAGGGGTTGGGCTGCGAGAAGCTGTAGATCGTCGCAAGTCCGCTCAGCTTGGTCAGACATTGCTCGACAGCAGGCCAGGCGCCAATGGCCTCATAGCTGTAGTCGACGAAGGCATGGTTCGGCGTGGCGACGAAGATCAGCTCGAGATTGTGTGCGCGCGCGATCTCGATGACATCGCGGAAGGCCTGCACGGCGCGCGGATAGAGCACCAGCAGATCCCGCTTGGAGGCCTCGCCCTTCCAGAACCAGGTCGCGTACCCGTCGAAGTTATGCGCGCCGCCGCGGTGGTCGTGAAAGCGGATGTTTCCCCCGGGCGTCGAGCTCGCCGGTCCGAGGTCCCTTCAACGCGTTGTGCGCCAAGGTCGTCAAGGAATCCCAGAGCGTGTCGGCACTGCCGAGCAGGACCAGCGCACTGGTTGCCAGCTCGGTCCAGATCTCGACGCCGGTCTTGGGCTTGCGATCCTGCGCGGGGCCGAGAAAGTTGTTGAGAAATACTTCGACGATTACGGTGCGCAGGTTGGGATCGAGTCGCAGGTACCGTTCGAGATCGTCGGCGTTCGTCTGCATCGAGCCATCGGGGATTGCGGCGTTGTATGCAGGCGCGAAGCGCGTGCCGTCGAGTGTGGCCGGATCGAGCGATTGTTGAAAGCGCGAGGTGCCGAGGAAAATGGTGCGGGGCTGATAGCGCCATACCTCGTATGGTTTGATGACACGATCGATGTCGAGCCGCTTGGGCTTGAACGCGCTGATCCCGTCGAGGCCGAACCGTAGCGGTGAGGCCCCGTAAGGATCGATCGTCCAGGTGAACGCCACGAACAACCCGAGCCAGATCGCAACGCTCAGAGCCAGTGCGCGCAGATATCCGGATGCGGTCATGCTAGTGTGGCGCATTTGACGTTCCTATCAGTATTTGCCGCAGTCCTTCATAGGAACGTCAAATGCAAAGCCACACTAGAATCATAGAGTTGCTAGTGTCCCTTTGGTTCCGACGTTCGTAAAAGCACGCGCTGCAAAACGATACGAACGTCGGAACCGGGACACTGAACTGATAGTAGAGGAACGGGCTGACATGGGACAGCCGCAGCACTGAAAGCAGGAACATCCCCGCTATCACGAACGCGACCCGCCAATCGAGGCCGGCCACGGCGCCGCTCCATGTGCGCTCCTCCGGCAATCCGAGCGCGGGGTCGAAGCGCGCGAAGATCTGATAGGTGTTGGGAGCGGCGAAGGTTGCGACCGCGACGCACAGGAGGAGCAACCCCATTGGTTTCGTGTGCACCGTAAGGTAGTCCGGCGGGAGGACGGCTGGCCACAGTTCTCGCGGCTTGAACCATTCCGTCATCCGCGCGATATGCTTGAGACCTCCGAATTGCGACTCGATGAAGTTCCACAACGATGCCAGTCCGTTCGGATCTCCTGGCGTCGGCCAAAGGTAGGACAGCATCCTGGCGGCATCCGCGAACGTGTCGGCGCGAAACGGCACCCAGGCGAGCGTCACTGCGACGAATGTGACGAGAACCGCGAGGTGCTGCGCCGGCCGCGTCTTGAAGACGGCCGAACGGCTGAACGGAAGCGCGCGCCAGGCATGGTTCACCGCCAGCATCAAGCCGTGCACGCCGCCCCAGGTCACGAACGTCCAGTTCGCGCCGTGCCACAGCCCGCCGAGCAGCATGACGATGCCGAGATTGAGGTAGCGGCGGACTGGCCCGTGTCGGTTGCCGCCGAGCGGAATGTACAGATAGTCGCGCAGGAAGCGCGACAACGTGATGTGCCAGCGCCGCCAGAAATCGATGATCGATGACGCCTTGTAGGGCGAATAGAAGTTGACCGGCAGCCGGAAGCCGAACATGCGCGCCAAGCCCACCGCCATGTCGGAATAGCCGGAGAAGTCGTAGTAGAGCTGGAAGCTGTAGCACAGCACGGTGGCCCAGGCCGAGGCGCTGTCGAGCGGATGGCCAGCCTTTACCATTGCGTAGCCGGCGTCCGCATAGACCGCGAGGCTGTCGGCGATGACGACCTTCTTGAACAGCCCGACCACGAAGATGCTGATGCCCACGGCAAGATCGGCGGCGAAATCCCTTTTCTGCGCCGGACCGATCTGCGGCATGATCTCGGAATGGTGGGTGATCGGCCCCGCGATCAGCTGCGGAAAGAAGGTGACGAAGAAGGCGTAGTTGAGCAGCGTGAAGTTGCGAACAAGGCCGCGGTGAGCGTCCACCAGGAAGGCGATCTTCTGGAACGTGATGAACGAGATGCCGATCGGCAGGATGATGCTCGGTACCGCCCAATGGGCACCGAAGAGATTGTTGGCGTTGGCGACGAAAAAGCCCGCGTACTTGAAATAGCCCAGCAGGCAGAGGTTGAAGACGATGCCGGCGGACAGGACGGCGCGCGATTGCGGGCGCGATAGTCCTCCGTCGATGATCAGCTTGCCCAGCAGAAAGTTGACCGCCACCGAGAACAGCAGAAGGAGCAGAAACTCCGGCTTCCACCAGGCGTAATAAAAGAGCGACGCCAGCGCGAGCCAGGTAATCGGCCACAGCAGATTGGTGGCGCCGCGCAGCAGCGCATAGGCGGCCAGCACGATCGGCAGGAAACAGAAAATGAAGACATAGGAGTTGAATAGCAACGTGTCCGCCTAGCTTGCCTTTGCTTGATATCGGCCATGCCTGCCCGAGCCGCGCACGATGCCGTCTCTGGCTTATTCAAAATATCACCGACGAACAAGCCGCCTTCGGGCGGCTTTTTTCATGGAGGTCCTATGCGACTTTTCTTCGCGGCTCTCGCCACCCTTGTCCCGCTCTTGTCCGCGTTGGCAGACGGCCCGCCCGGTCCGACGCACTCCCATCCCAACGGGGGCGATTGGATCATGCAGGGCCAGCATCGCAACGCGGCCGGAGAATGGTGCTGCGGCGAGGGCGATTGCTTTGTCGTGACGGGAGTTGCGACCGTCACTCGTCCCGCGCCCGGCTATCGGTTGCCGGGCTCTATCGGTGATGACGGGCGAGAACGCCCTGATGGCGAATTCGTTCCGCAAAGCGAAGCACAACCATCGTCCGATGGTCAGTTCTGGCGCTGCCAGCGGTCCGATGGCAGCCGACGGTGCTTCTTCGCGCCGCCGCCGAACAGTTGAGGGCGCGGCATGAGCTTCTTCGATCTTCTCCTGCGACGTTCACGCCCGTCTTGGCGCGACACGTCAGGACGCGGCAATCCTCTCGAAGGCAAACGGCTGCGTTATCTGATCGGATGCGAAGGTGACGTCACCGGCAAGGACGGCGAGATTTTCGTGGTCGGCTATGACGTCGATCATCTCCCGCTTTACGGCATCGGTATCGGCTATTGCAATCTGTTCGATGAAAACAACACGGGAGAATACAGCCCCTATCTGCATTCATCGGACACCGCCGTGCGATATCGCGAGGGACAGATCGATCCGCGCGGTCCGGGCTTCGAGCGGAACCTGCGCGAGCAGCTCGGGCGCCGCAAGGCGCAAGGATTCAAGTACGTCGAGCTCGACAATCCCGATGCCTACAGCGTCGCCGATGTGCTGCGAGCCGTGCGCCTGGCCGCGGCGCATACGCTGGCGGTCTTGGCGAAGAACCCGCTGCTGATGGAAGGCGATCCGACGCCGTACGTTGCCGAATGCTGCGGTGTCATCGTCGAGCGCGGTGCCGGGTCGCCGCCTGACATGGATGCCCTGCGGTGCAGGGCCGGCAAGCCGGACATGCCTGTTTGGTTCGTCGCTTTCGGTTCTGGTCGGTCGTGGGCTGAGGCCGTGGCGCGGCAGGCCCGCAACTTCCGGAGCATGTATGTCACGTACTCGAGCGCCGGCGAGTATGGCAATTCGATCGATGTAGAGATGGCGCCGTGAATGAGCTGGTCGAGTTCTTCCAGTTCATTGCTCTCTTTTTCCTCGCGCCCTATGCATTCGCCGCCTTGGCTGCCGCTGCGCTGGCATTCGCTATGCTCGCGTGGATCGGCGCCAAGTCCGCGTGGCGATGGTTGACGCGACCGCTCTTCTGATCCCTCGAGAAATGTGAGGCCAAACATGGCAGCGTCGTCCTACGACGAGGCGCTCGCGCGTCTGCTCGTGCACGAGGGTGGCTATTCCAATCACCCGTCCGATCCCGGCGGCCCCACCAATTGGGGCATCACCATCTTCGATGCGCGCGCCTATTGGAAAAAGGATGCCACTGCCGCCGATGTGCGCGACATGCCGGTGGAGGTGGCGAAGGACATCTACCGCTCGAAGTATTGGGGCGCGATGCGGTGCGACGAGCTTCCCGCCGGCGTCGACTACGCGGCGTTCGACTACGGCGTGAACTCCGGCATCGGCCGGTCGGGCAGGGTGCTGCGTCGCATCCTCGGCCTATCCGACGAGACCAGCGCGATCACCGACGAGGTGATCGCGGCCGCGAAGCGGTGCAGCGCCGTTGCCGTCATTGAGGCAATCTGCGACGAGCGCCTGGCGTTCCTGCAAGGGCTGCGCACCTGGTCGACCTTCGGCAATGGCTGGGGCCGCAGGGTGCGCGAGGTTCGCGCCGCGGCGCTTGCCATTAGCGCGTCGGAAGACGCGCGTGAACGCGCTGATGGCGCAGGCGCGCCTGCTGCGGATGTCCACGGCAAGGATCTCGCCGGCAAGATCGTCGCCGCGATGCGCGCGAAAGGCTACCGGGTCGACAGCGACGAAGGCCACCTCAACATCGTCTACGTCGAAGGCATGAACGTCAACGGCATGCCGAACGACAACGCGCCCAATCAATTCAACGATCTCCGTGCCGTGATCCGTCTTCGTGGGCGGCAAGCCGGTCATCGCGGGCGCATGGGAGGGCACCACCGAGCCATCGCGGCGCTGGACGCAGGATCCGATGAATCCAAAGGGCGCCGCTCGCATCGCCTTCGGCCAGTACGCCGCTTGGCAGACCGGTGTGCACGGCCCCCGCGAAAGCGGGGGCCACGAGGCGCTGGTGCAGGTTGCGCCCGTCACCGTCCACCGCGATCTCGACAAGGACTACAAGCGCGGCGGCGATGCCCGTGACACCGGGCTGTTCGGGATCAACCAGCATTGGGGTTACGACCTGCCGAAGAACGATCTCGGCAATTCGAGCGCAGGCTGCCTGGTCGGCCGGACCAAAGCCGGCCATCGCGCGTTCATGGCGCTCGTAAAGACCGACAAGCGTTACCTCGCCGATCGAAATCATCGCTTTACGACGACGATCCTGCCGGCCGGCGCGGTGCTTGCTGCAGGCGGCCCGCGCGAAAGCCATACACCCGAGCGCACGACAGCGCGCGGCAGGAGAGTCGGATTCGGCGCGGCCATCGCAGCCGCGGCCGGCGCCGTCGCGCATTGGATCGACGGCCATCCCGTCATCACGATCGGCGCGGTCGTCATGGCCGTGCTGCTCGCTCTGTACGTCATTCATCATCTCGAAAGCGGAGACTAGCAATGGGACTTCTCGGATTTGCCGGCTTGGTCGCAATCATTGTGGGCGCCTATTGGTGGGCCATCCTGCCGCAGCTGCGCAAGCTGGCTTGGTGGGACAGCTTTGTCATCCGGCTCTGGGCCCTCGCCGGAAACTCGAAAACCATCGTCGTCGCCTACGCGGCCGAGCTGCTCGGCCTGCTCGACGAGGCGAAGCTGCTCGATTGGTCGGCGCTCGTCGGCTCGGAGCGGGCAGGGCGCGTCATGGTGGTCATGGGCGCGGTGATGATCGCGCTTCGGCTCGTCACGCGCGCGGCCGTCACCTTCAAGCCGCAGCAGCCCGTCGAAGGCGGGCGTGAGCGCGCCAACGGGTGAAATGATGCTCCAATGGCTCGCGCAATTCCTGACCGCGCCGATCATCGGCGGCTTCATCGAGGCCTACAAGGCCAAGCTCGCCGCCGACAACACGCAGGACCGCACCGCGGCCGATCTCGCCGCCAAGGCGATCGCGGCCGAGATCGAGGCGCGCCAATCCGCCAACGCCGTCATCATCGCCGAGCAGGGCCGCTGGTACACGGCCATGATCCGGCCGCTGCTGGCGCTGCCCGTCATCATCTATCTCTGGAAGGTGATCGTCTGGGACAAGGTGCTCGGCCTCGGAACCACCGACGCCATCGGCGGCGACGTCGGCGTGTGGGCCGGGACGATCGTCACGACCTACGTCGGCGGACGCTCGCTGGAAAAAATCGCCAGGACGATCTGGAGGCGGGAATGACGGGCATTCATTCGCCGAACGAACGCCTCGCCGTGCTCGAACAGAAGGTCTCTCACATGGAGCAGGAGCTCGACAAGATGTCGGCCAAGGTCGACGAGATGCACGCCATCCTGTTGCAGGCGCGCGGCGTGCGCTGGGCGATCATCGCGGTGTCGGGCCTGGTGGGCTTCCTCGCCGGCATCTCGCATTGGATCATCTCGAAGACTTGAGCTGGCGACGATGGCCAAGCGCATCACCTACGACGTCATCTCGTATGGCGATCGATGAAGTGTGAGATCGAGTCCACGCCGCACTCGGCTCGCACAACATTCCAGCCGGCTTCGCGTCTTCTCTCGCATTGCGACGAGGTGATCTGGGTTTCGATTCACCAAACTCATTCGACACGTGCTGGCAATTTTGCCGGCTGCCAAGGATGCAATCACCATGTTTGATGACCTCTCGCCTCCCGGCTGGCTTCCACGGCCGGGGACCTGGCCGTATTGGATGCCGAACTCGCTTTGGGACCGAAGTCCTCCTGCGCGGGCGAACTCGGCGACGCCATCGATTCCGGGCGGTGGAATTCTCGGGGACTTCGGGCAGGCGAATGACATTTGGGACGTAGGCACCTCCGGCTTGCTCGGCTCGGTGCTGCGACCCAAGGCGGGCGACAGACCTCTCGGGCACCTTGAGCAACTGAATAATGCTTGGAATCGACGCACCGCTTCTTCGCTGCGTTCGGTGGGGCCTCCAAGTGCGTACAACGGAATTCTCGGAGACTTCGCTCTCCCGGTTGACGAATCGTGGCCAGCTGTAAGCCGTCCGACGGCGTGGGATACACCGACGCCGCCGATCCCGACCACGCTGCCGCCCATGTTCCCGCCAATGCGGCCGCCGGAGCACCTCAATTCTGCGAAGTTCTGGGGGGTGGCGCCAGCATCGGCCGGCGTGAACGAGCCACCGCCCGCTCACGGCTTCTCTTTCCCGGCGCAACTGCAGGCACCGAGTGGGGAGTCGGTACCGACCTATCCGACCGATCGCGCACCTCAGAGTTCTGTGGGGGCGCCGGGCCCAACGTCTTGGGCAACGCCCGTGGCCCCGTTGGAGTACCTCGGCTCGGCAAAATTCTGGGGTTCCGGACCGCGACCGTCGGGCACAAGCGAGCAGCCACTGGCCCTTGATTTTCAATCATTCAAAGGTACTGCGCGCGCCGAGTTGGGACTTGGTGGCGACCCATCCCGCCGATAGTGCGGCGCAGGTGTTCTCGGAGCCGCCGAGCCCGACAATATCTTGGGGCGCGCTGGCGCCGCCGCCGGAGCATCTCGACTCCGCCAAGTACTGGGGAGCCGCGTCGGCACCGTCGAGCGTGAACGAGCCACGGCCCAGCCACGGTTTCTATCTTGCGCCGGTACTTCAGGCACCGAGTTGGGACGAAGTGCCGACCTATGCGGCCGACCAGGTGCCTCAGAGTTCTTCGGAGTCGTCTGGTCCGACCTCTTGGGCCATGCCTGTGCTCCCACCGGAGTATCTCAACTCCGCGAAATATTGGGGTGTTGGACCGTTGCCATCGGGCGCAAGCGAACCGCCGCCGGCGGTACCGCAGACGCCGAATTGGGATTTCGCGCCGACCTATCCGGCCGATCGTGCGGCGCAGGTCTTCTCAACGCCGCCAAGCCCGACGTCTTGGGGCGCATCCGCGCCACCGCTGGAGCATCTCGACTCCGGCAAGTACTGGCCGTGGGCCCTGGCACCGTCGGGCGCGAACGACCAGCGGTTGGCGCACGGTTTCAACTTCTTACCGGTGCCACAGACGCCGAGCCGGAGCTCGGTGCCAACTCATTCAGCCGTTAACACGGCACAGATCCCACCGGTGACCTCAATTCCCGTTCCAACCCAATATCCGGCAACGACTGTCTCCGACGCTGATCCAGAAGTCTGGCTCCCGGGGAGGCGCTATGCCCAAAGTCCACCACGTCGCGGCGCCAGGGGCCCTGGCGGGCGAGATCTTTCTCCGATGGAGGAGATTCACATCTCGCTGTACAACGGCGCACGCAGAACGCTACAAGAACTGGATCCTAGGAATCCGCAACTGCAATCCCTCAGCACTTCAAACTGGGTTCCAAGCAACCGAGATATCAATCAGCTCAATGGGGAAATTGCGCGGGTACGGCGCGAACGAGGCTTGTCGGAGCTTGAGCCGCACCACAATCTACCGCGTCAATTCCACAGTAACTTCAACAAGGCTGGTATCGATGTCGATGACTACATAGTCTATATGCAAAGAAGTGAGCATCGCCTGTTGCCGAATGGACTGCACACAGGTTCAAATCATTGGAACGCGCAATGGAAAAGATTCTTCGCGGAGAATCCGAACGCGACGCCAGAACAAATTTTCGAGCATGCGAACAACATGCTGAGACAACTACCCCGGTGAAATCGCTATGACCTCAAATTTCTGGCTACTTCAATCACCATCCTCGCAGCGATTGGCGGAGGAAGCCGCGGACACAGACAGCGAGCAAATCATCTGTCCGGCCTATGATGGTCATAGGCGGGGCGGAATGCGGCTTGGGGATCTGTCGGTGATCGTTAGTCCCTTGGCTGTAAAGGACTTCACGTGGACTTGGCTGAGCGACATACTGGTTTCGCAGGAAGTATTGGATCTTTTCGAAAAATATTGTGTCACTGGGTTCGAGGCCAGGCGGGCCAGAACCTCGTTCCGGAAAAACATCAAGGTTCCAGCACCCGCCCTGTTCGAGCTTGTGGTTACGGGATGGGGAGGGTTTGCGGCGCCTGCCGCGGGGGTGAGCTTGGTAGAATCGTGTTCGGCCTGCGGCCACAAGGTCTATGCCATAGCGGAGCCAAGTCACCTGATCGATGCCGGTGCGTGGGATGGGAGCGATTTCTTCATCGTGTGGCCGTTGCCACGATATCGGTTTGTCAGCGACCGCTTGGCGGGCATCCTCCGGCAGGAGCGGATTTCCGGAATAAAGCTCGTGCCGGCACCGGAGATTGACATGGACAGAGGAGCTCGTGTGTCCCCGGGCGTCCCGGCGCTGTTCATGCCGGAGAGCCGTGTGCGCGAGCTGGACCAGCGATTCGGAATTTCACATTGGCTTGATGTGCCACAGAATCGCGGTCGCCGAGAGTCGAAACAGCCCTGAGGCCCACACGGGAACGGCGCATCGCACCGCGGCCGAGATCGAGGCGCGCCAATCCGCCAACGCCGTCATCATCGCCGAGCAGGGCCGCTGGTACACGGCCATGATCCGGCCGCTGCTGGCGCTGCCCGTCATCATCTATCTCTGGAAGGTGATCGTCTGGGACAAGGTGCTCGGCCTCGGAACCACCGACACCATCGGCGGCGACGTCGGCGTGTGGGCCGGGACGATCGTCACGACCTACGTCGGCGGACGCTCGCTGGAAAAAATCGCCAGGACGATCTGGAGGCGGGAATGACGGGTATTCATTCGCCGAACGAACGCCTCGCCGTGCTCGAACAGAAGGTCTCTCACATGGAGCAGGAGCTCGACAAGATGTCGGCCAAGGTCAACGAGATGCACGCCATCCTGCTGCAGGCGCGCGGCGTGCGCTGGGCGATCATCGCGGTGTCGGGTTTGGTCGGCTTCCTCGCCGGCATCTCACATTGGATCATTTCGAAGGCTTGAACGGCCGACTATGCCCAAGCGCATCACTTACGACGTCATCTCGTATGGCGAGTGGACGCGGCCGCGGATGAAGAACTTTCGCGAGCAGTGCTGCGATTGCGGCCTCATCCACCGACTGGATTTCCGGATCGTGGACGGCAGGGTGGAATTTCGAACGCGGCGGGACGACCGTGCCACCGCTGCCGCGCGCCGCACGTTCAAGTTCACTCCGGACGAGTGACGGTCGCTGCGCGGTCCTCATCATCCATTCGTGGGCGATCGACGATCGTTAAATCCTCTTGTTCGCAGCACGGCTCGCCGAAGCAAGAACTCATCGCGATCGATGAAAACGCGAGACCGGTCCACTCAGGATTCGGATCCACGCAATCGATCAGGTGATCGGGAGTAACGACGTCGCACTTCAGCACCACGGCGGCTAGTTACTGATCAATGGGTCGGTTGCGTGTCGTTCGCTCTGCAGCGAATGACGTCCGCCCATTTTCCACCCTTCTCAAACCCAACCGTGACAAGCGTCGCCCGCTCCCAGTCGGCGGACGAGTTTCTGCGCTCGATTCGGAGGCCACATGCCCCGCTCATTCGCCGACTTGAAAGCAATTCGAGTGGAACGTCGGGCCGCGTCGATGCGGGGGCAAGAGCTGGCCCAGCCGCTGCGCGACGTGCACGCGCGAGATGAGTTCGATCCGAATCAGCTGTGGGTGCTCCCGGGCACTCCAGCAGGCGCGACGTGGGAAGCGTCGACACCACCGATATCGCCCAGAGGGCCGTTCACATTCCCACTCACGCAGCTGGATGACACATCGGATGGGCGCAGCTCCAGCTTACTGGGTCCCACGCTGCTTCCCAGCATGGGCAGCGGAATTCTTGGCAATCTCGGGCAGTCCATCGATTCGTGGAATTCAAGCAGTCCCTCTTGGTCGAACTCGGCGATGCCGCCGAGCACGAACGGCGGCATCTTCGGAGGTGCGCTGCTGCTGCCCGCACTCCCGCACTCGCTGCCCCTCGCCAGCGGCAACACCGCCAGCTCGTGGCCGGCAGCTTTGGGCGAGAATGTTGGATCATCCAACGTGCCCGTCCAGCAAGGCCACGGTGCATTTAGCTCAATGTATGGGGCGCCGGCTTCAGCAAGCCGGCCCGTGCCGAGTGGAATTCAACTCGCCCAGATGGATGCTCCAATCCCTGGGATAAGGCCACCTATCCCACCCGTGGTAGTTCCGGGGTTGCCGGAATGGAGCGATCATTTCACCCGCGGATTGCAAGGATTGATAAACGCGTTTAAATCGTCGGGTAGGCGAGGGGCCCGCCGCGGTAACGACGACTATTGTTACGATAGGCTGCAAGATGAGGAACGCAGATGTTACGAGCGCAGCAATGACTATGCGCATGGGGACTACTTAGCAGCGTGCAAGGAGAGGGCCAAGAAGCGCTGGGAAATGTGTATTGCGAACAATGGCCGACCCAATCCGAACGAACCCAAGGAGTGGGGCCCTGACGATGAGGAAATCTGGATCGATCCCAGCCGGTGAGGATGTCGAAAATGGACGACGACAAAGTCGTGTCGCGCAAAAAATGGGAAAGGGCTGTGGAGCTTTGTCGATGGGCCAGCAACCTGCGAAGGGAGCTTCCGTTGGACCGCGTCATCGAAGTCCTCGACACGCGGAGGCGTGGAGCAAACGACGATGACCTCTACACGCTTTCATTGGAATTGAAGCATTTTTTGAGCGAAGCCGGACGCGAACGTGAGGCCGATCGGATCATCGACGAAATGATCGCACGCCTGCCGGATGATGTGCGATTTCCACTCAGCAAGGCATCCTTGTATCTTTACAGGATGGATGATCCGAAGGGAGCGCTGGCAGCCGCCAATGTGGCATTGGCCCGCGCGCAACGAACGGGATTTTTCCGGCGTGAAGCCCTTGGGGACAAGGCAAGGATTCTGTTGAAGCTCGGGTTCGGCGACCAATTGACCCAGACCCTCGAAGAGATCATGTCGCTCGAGAGGAGGCCGGGCATTCCGGATAGCGGGCGGGAGCGAGATTTTGTCGATGGGGCACCGTCTGGGATGATCGCAGAAGATGTTCTGGCTCGATACAATGTTTTTTGCCCGAAGCAAGACAAAAAATAGTTTGCATCAATACTCGCTACTTCAGTGCAACAGCTATCGGGTCAGCATACATCGCCGCTCTAAAGGTGCTTCCCCCAAAAATCCGAGTGTCCGCTCCCACGCGAGTTCGGCGGCTTGCCGCTGGTGAGCCGTCGGGCCGGTAAAGCGCACGGCCGCGAAGGTTCGGCTTACTTGGCGTCCTCGAGCGAATTCTGCCTCGCCCGCTTCGATCGCAGGCGCACCAATTTAGGGCGTCCCAGGTCTGCTCGCTTCTTTTTGAGGGACATCAATATCACTTCGTACACGAACCGCTCCTGCTCGGAAGCGACCACTTGTTGCTCGGCCGCACCAATGGCTTGCTCCAGCTGTTTGCGGCGGAAATCCATGTCGTGCCTCTCCAATCGAAGATTTTCGTTTGTCCGCCTCACCGTTCCAGCCCGCGGCATTCGCCTTCGCCTCCGTGATCGGACATCGGGGCCCGCAAAGACACCAGCCGCCCCCGAAATGTTGTCTCGTTCGTTGCGATGTTTGGTAGTGCGGCACGCTCGTTTGGTTCAGCGCATTTGACGAAAGCTGTCGATCTCTTTTCACTTAACAAATCCGTGAATTGACTGCGTTTGCCTCGGGCCTGACGTCATAGAATTAACTAACCCATAAGCGCGTCAATGCAGAGGTCCGTAGAAATACGGATGAGGGCTCGCGTCGCAATCTATGATGTCATCCCAGATAGGAAATTATGCGCGTGCCGGCGCGTGCCCCGTGGTCGAGACGGCGTTGATTGCTTTGGTTGCGCGGCCACGCTGGGAGATTCAAAAAGAGCGGCGTCATCGACGCGTTAGAGGTGCATGCCCCAGAATCCGAGCGTGCGTTTCCACGCGAGCTCGGCGGCCTGCCGCTGGTGGGCGTCCGGCCGTTGCTCGTTCATGAAGCCGTGCTTGGCGTCGTAACGAAATATCTCGGCTGACTTTCCCGCGCCCTTGAGTGCGGCTTCGAATCCGTTGACCGCCGCGGGCGTGCACCAGTCGTCGTCGGCGGCGAAATGCGCCTGCAGCGGCACGCGGATATCCGCGGGATTGGCGGCGGTGGCGGGCGGGATGCCGTAGAAGCACACGGCCGCGCTGAGTTCCGGCACGCGCACCGCCCCGAGAATGGTGACCGCGCCGCCCAGGCAGAAGCCGGTGAGCCCGACCTTCACGCCCGTCAGCTTGAGATAAAGCGCGGCGCCGCGCACGAGCTGGTCCGTGGCCCCGAGAAAGTCGAGCGCGCTCATCTCACGGTTGGCGGCGTCCGTGTCGTGATAGGGAACGACCGTACCCGCATAGAGATCAGGCGCGAGCGCCTCGTATCCCGCCCGAGCGAAGCGGTCGCATATGCCCTTGATCTGGTCCTGCAGCCCCCACCACTCCTGAATGACGACCAAGCCCGGCGCATTGGCGCGTCCGGCCTTGGCGAGATAGCCGGAGGCATCCTTGCCGTCGGGCCGCTTGAACGTGATCCTCGTGCCCATGCTCGCTCCGATGCTCGCCGGTCCGCCACGAAAATTGAACATTATCCTGGCGGGCCTGGTCGAGCAATGAACATCATAATCCATGATGTCATCGCAGTTGAGGGGCGGCCGCGTACGGACATATTGCGCGCCGCGGCCGCGGCCGCACGGAAAATTTTGTATGAACGCCAGGCTCTCGAATTCCAATGGTTACTCGATAGTTTTCTTAAATCGGTCCCGCTACGAAGGCGCGGCAAAGGATTTTGCAACGCGCCATGTTGAACCGGGGCCGACGGCAGAACGCCAAGGCGGGTCGATCCAAGTTCGCGCTCAGCATTCGGGCGCGTCTGATGGTGCTCGCCACCATCGCGGTCCTGCCGCTGCTCCTCGACCGCGTCCGCGACATCGAGTCCGATCGATCCGAGCGCGTCGCCGCCGCATCGAAGCAAGCGGTCATGCTCGCGCATCAAGGCGTCGCCGCGCAGAACGAAGCCATCGTATCCGTCCGCGCATTCATGCAGGTGGCCGCAAGTGCGCACGGGCTCATGACGACAACGGGCGAGCGCTGCGGCAATTTTCTCACGGACGCCGCAAGGCAAGTGGCCTGGCTCAAGTCCTTGTCGCTGGTCGATCCGGGCGGGCAGATCATCTGCTCGAGCAATCCCGACGTCATCGGTGTGAACGTCTCCCGCCTTCCGCATTTCGCTCGCGCCATGAAGACCGGCGAGTTCGCGTTGAGCGACTACTTCGTGGGCAAGGTGCTGGGGCCGACATTGCTGACGGCATTGCCGCATCGTGGGCCCGACGGCGCCATCGACGTGGTCGTGTCGGCTCCGCTCGAATTGAGCTGGTTCGCCGGAGTCGCGAGCACGCTGGCCCATTCGTTCGGCGCCGTCGTCATCATGGTCAACCGGTCCGGAACTCTCATTGCTCATCAACCAAGCCACGAGAGCTGGGTCGGGCGGCGCTTCGCCACCCATCCGATGACGCGCGCGATGCTGGCGTCCCCCGAAGGAGTGTTTGCCGGCGAGAGCTTCGACGGTGTCCGTCGCATCGTCGGGTTCGTGGAATTGCCGGGCACCGGCGCGAGGCTCGCGGTCGGTCTCGACGAGAACGACGTGCTGCGCCGCGTGAATCGCGAAATCTTGATGAGCTTTGCGGGCGTCGGCATCATCATCGCCGGCGTGCTGCTCGCGATCTGGTTCGGCGCCGAGCGGCTGTTCGTGAAGCCGATCCGGTCGCTGACAAGAACGGCCCAGCGGTTGGGCCGCGGGGAATTCGACGCGCGCGCGATGGAGCTGCCGTTGGCGGCGGAGTTCGTCCCGCTCGCCGCGGCGCTCGACGACATGGCGGGACGGCTCGCCGACCGCGAGCAGGAGCTGCGCGACAGCAACGGCCAGCTCATGGAGCTGGCCTATATCGATGGGTTGACCGGAATTGCCAACCGCCGCGCATTCAACGCGCACCTTGCAGCCGAGTGGCAGAAGGCCGCCGAGCTTGCGCAACCGATCGCTGTCCTCATCCTCGACGTCGATCATTTCAAGCCGTTCAACGACCGCTATGGCCACGTTCAAGGCGATACGTGCCTGCGCAAGGTGAGCGGCGTACTGAGGGCAGGAACACGAGTACGTGCCGACCTCGCGCCGGAGGCGGCCGGGGCGGCACTGCCGTCATCGGTCAGGAAATTTGCGGCGCGCGATCCCGATTTCACAGCGCGTTACGGCGGCGAGGAGTTTGCCGTGCTGTTGCGAGGGGCGGACTTGAATGGTGCGATCAAGGTAGCCGAGCGTCTGCGACGCGCGGTCGAGGACCTGCGCATAACTCATGAAGCGACGCCAGCCGGGTTCGTCACCATCAGCATCGGCGTCGCATCGATCGTCCCGGCGAAGGGCGGCAGCGCGCAACGGCTGGTCGAGATCGCCGACGCCGGGCTCTACCAGGCCAAGCGCCGTGGCCGCAACGTCGTGGTGGCCCATTCCGAGCGGGTGCTTTCGCAGGCGTCTTGAGGCGCGTCGAGCTCGCGTCGAAGATGACGGGTTCGATCGGCACGCAACCTCATCATTTTGGCCACCGTCTTATGTGCCGCGCGGCGCGATGATCACAGCCGCGATCTCGACCGACGTAGGACGAGCGGACACAGCGCGGGCCCAGCATCACTGTACTCTGGTCGCAAACACAAACTGCGGACTGGTGCTGCCGGTAAGGATTGAACTTACGACCTCCCCCTTACCAAGGGGGCCGCCGAATTCGAAGATCGTAAGCAAACTCAATGGATTGCAGCAGGTCGATGATTGTTCGTGTCAGTAACGTGTCTAATTTTCCAATGAGATTCGGCGGTGTTCATGAGTACACGCCGGGGCTGTTGGTCTGAAGTGAGGCTCATGCGGCATGACGCGCTTGGCGTTGGGGAGAAGCGACACAGTATGTCCGCTCTTGGGGCGAACTGGACACGCCGGGATGGCGGGAATGACGTGAATGACCCGTTGCAGACATAGACGGGCGGCGTTCGCTGAACGGCAGGGGCTGGCCCGATTACTCCACCTTGATGCCGGCGAACATGACGACCTTGGCCCACTTCTCGGTTTCTTCGGCGAGGAACTTGCCAAAGTCGGTGGGCGAGCCTGGAAGCGCAGTGCCACCAAGGTCGGCAAGGCGCGCCTTCATGCTGGGGTCGGCAAGCCCTGAATTGATCTCGCGGTTAAGCTTCTCGACGATTTCGGGCGGCGTGGCCTTTGGTGCGCCGATGCCTTGCCAAACGCTCGCTTCGTAGCCCGGCACGAACTCAGCCACGGTCGCGATGTCCGGCAGCGCCTCCGAGCGAGCGGCCGTGGTGACCGCGAGCGCACGCACCTTGCCAGCCCTAATATATTCGATCGTCCCAGGCATGGGACCGAAGTAGACCTGCACCTGGCCGGCGAGCAGATCAGTAAACATGGGCGCAGCGCCACGATAGGGAACGTGCACCATGTTGACGCCGGTCATCATCTTGAACAGTTCCCCAGACATGTGGCCGACACTCCCGACGCCACCCGACGCCATGCTGAGCTTGCCCGCATTCGCCTTGGCGTAGGCGATGAACTCCGGAAGTGTTGTGGCCGGGACCGATGGGTTCACCACCATGACGTTGGGCCCGACAAGAATTGCGGCGACCGGCGTGATGTCACGGATGAAATGGAAATTAAGATTGTTGGAGAGTGTCGGGTGGACCGTCTGTGCCGGACCGACCATGAGCAACGTGTAGCCGTCGGCGGGCGCGCGCACGACGGCCTCGGTGGCGATGTTGGTCCCTCCGCCCGGCCGGTTCTCGATGACGAATGGTTGGCCAAGCCGCTCCGACAGCCACTGGCCCATGAGCCGTGTGATGATGTCGCTTGCGCCGCCAGGCGCAAAGCCAACAATGATCCGCACCGGCCGTGTCGGATAAGCTTGCGCCCTTGCGATCCGCGACACCGTTGGCAGCGCGGCAGCACCCACGGCCAGTTGCAGAAGTCGGCGGCGGCCAAGGTTCATGGCGGTCCTCCGTCGGTGGAAGCTTGCAAGGCGCTGGTCTTTGCTGCGCCAATCCTGTCCGCAAGCTTCGGAGGCAACATTACGTGGATGCGGGGATACTTGAATAATGCTATCTTTTGATCGGGCAATAGCAATTCTGCAATCAGGTGCCGAGATGCAATTGAGCGATCGCATCGGACGCCGTATCAAGCTGCCGCAGCTGCATGTCCTGATGACCGTCGTGCAAGCCGGCAGCATGCATAAGGCGGCAGCGCTCCTGAATACCTCCCAACCCGTCGTCTCCAGATCGATCGCTGAGTTGGAACAGACCCTCGGCGTGCGGCTTCTCGACCGCCACACCCAGGGTATCGAACCAACCGAGTACGGTCGCGCCATCCTCAAGCACGGCGCCGCCGCCTTCGATGAGCTGAAGCAGGGCGTGAAGGCGATCGAGCTTCTCGCCGACCCTGGCGCTGGCGAAGTGCGGATCGGAAGCAGCATCTACACCGGCGAAATCTTCGTTACTACAGTCATCGAGCAGCTCTCCCGGCGTTATCCGCGAATGGTGTTTCATCTCGTCACGTCTGACGAAACGGACACACTGTACCGTGAGCTAAGCGAGCGTAACGTCGATTTTCTGATTGCACGGAAAGGGGGCCTCTTTAGCGACGAGCAACTTGGATTCGAGATTCTCTACGACCCTTCATTGGTCGTCATGGCGGGCTCCCGAAGCCCGTTGGTGCGCAGGCGCCGCATCGCTCTTGCTGAGCTGGTCAACGAACCTTGGGTGTTGCCGCCGCCTGAAGGGATCATGGGACCGGCTTATTTGGATGTCCTCCGCGCCAGCGGTCTCGACCATCCTCGCATCGCGGTCTTCGCCACTCAGCCCGGAGCGCGGCTCAATCTCGTGGCGACCGGGCGCTTTCTTACGATTATGACGATCTCGGTATTGAGATTTTCCAAGAGCCCGGAAATCGCGGTTTTGCCCGTGAAACTGCAACACGCGCGCGCGCCGGTCGGAATTATCACCCTGAAGAACCGCACGCTCAGCCCCGTCGCGCAACTTTTCATCGAGACCGCCCGCGAAGTTGCGAGACCTCTGGCACGAAGAAAATGGTAGATATTCATGTCGGGTTCTGGCCCTTCGCGACACACAGCAATGTCTGAATTTACGTCCGCTTCTCTAATCGGCCGGTTGGGGTCAAGCGCTTTCAGGCTATCCACCAGTGCAGTGTCGATGTCGCTCACGGGCTCGTGCTTCTCTTCGGAATCGGCACCAAGGCCCTTCCATCATGGGATTCGAAGACGAGGCGGAACAATCTTTGGGTCGGCCTTGCCGTCAGTTGAACGGTAGGTCCAAGCGGACGTGCGAACTCACCTCATCCATCGTCCCGCGAGGGACATCCTTCCACCACGTAGTGGAGCTCGAGTTTCCTCCTATTGCATTTGATCCTGCACGGTTTTCATGCTGCTGCTGTGGCCTGTTCCCGGGTCCACCGGAATTCGGTGCCGTCAACCCATATGCGGTGCATGATCACGGCCAACCGGCGCGCGAGCGCCACGATCGCCTTTTTCATCCCGCGGCGCCTGGCGATCTGCATCGCCCAAGCCTTGAGCCATGACCATTTCTTCGAATGCAACATGCTCTGGGCTGCTTCGTAGAGCATGACCCGCATCATCTCATCTCCGCAGCGCGATATTCTGCCGCTCCGATCGATCTCGCCCGATTGATACTTGGAGCACGTCAGTCCAAACACTGCCCCGACTGCCTTGGATTTTCTGAAGCGAGCGGGCACGTCGACCGTAGCGCGATAGGTCAGCGCCACCACGGGGCCGACACCAGGGGTCGTCATCAAGCGCCGACACACCTCATCATCCCGGACGATGACCAGCAAGCGGCGATGCAGGATGATGATCTGTTCGCGGAGCACCCGCCGGACAATGAGCAGCGGTTCGACCAGCCCGGCCAAGTCGGGGAGGTTCTCGACAAGCTCTTTGATGCGTGCCTCGAACTTCACCTTCCCGACTATTCCAACCTTGAGGCCGAAGTTGCGTAAAGTACCGCGCAGATCGTTCTCGATTGCGATCGCCTTCGACTGCAGCAACTTGCGATGAGTCAGCAGCATCCGCAGTTTCTGACTGCGTAGCGTCTTCACATGCACCGGACGATAAAGCCCGACCCGCATCATCTGCGCGATGCCGCGCGCATCGTTGCGGTCCGTCTTGTTGATCTGCGCCTTCAGCACCGCCTGCATATGCCGCGTTTCAACACAGACCACCGGCAGCTCTGCTTCGGCGAGAGCGCTGAACAGCCATTGCGATAGCGGCCCGGCTTCCAATCCAATTCGCTTGAAGTGGTAAGCGGGGTTCTTTAGCACCGCCAACAGCGCTTCAGGTTCGCTCGCCACCTTCACTTCACGAGTGATCTTGCCCGTGTCATCCACAATGCAGACGCTGGTCTCCTTGACCGAAACGTCCAGTCCAGCAAAATGGTCCATGCTGCGCTTCTCCTTCTGATGCTTGAGGCCGCAACCACGGACCTCGTTGAACCATCAGCCTGAAGCGCAGCACCCAAAATCTTCAGCTATCCACAAGCTGCCGGCCGATTACCCCATCTTTGGAGGCGAACCGGAAATGAATGGGTGTGCGGCGGTCGGCCGACCGCGACGCGTTTGACCCGCTGCGGACATGGTGGGGTGATTAGCTGACCAATACGTTTGGTCGTGGTAGTGGTGGCACTCTCCTGACCAATTCCCGTCCCGGATAGTCACGCCGGCAGCGTTGGATCAATTCCTCCACGAACCACTCCGCATAGGGCGGCAAGAAACGTTGTCGGTTCCAGGCGACGACCGTCCATTGCCCAATGGGCGCGCCACGGTGCACCACTACAGCCGCTCGAACCCTCTCGCGCGGAATCCGCACGACCGAATTGACCAGAGCAATGCCGAGACCGGTTCTCGCCAATGCAACCAGTGAATGAGGAGTAATGCTTTCGAGCAACACGCGAGGCCGGATCCGCTCAATCCGGCATGCCGCGTCGAACCAGGCATGCGACGCGAATCCACGGCCGAGTCGCAGCAGCGGTTCATCGACCAGGTCCACCACGTCCAGCACCGCGCGGCGGCTAAACCGGTGGCCCTTCGGAATCACCGCTATCATGAGCATTGGATAGAGTAGCCGGCGGAAAAAGCGGTCGTCACTGTCCGGCAAGATAGCAACGTGCATGTCTCCAGCTTCCAGGCGCACCGGCAGACGGCCGCCTTGGTCTTCAATAAGCTGAACTTCGATGCCCGGATGACGCTTGCGGTAGTGCTGCAAAAAGTCGGCAAGCAGATTTTCCAGGATTTGGGGAGCGGCCCCGATACGCAGCACGCCGGTCTGACCGGACTTGAGTGCACGTGCCCGCTCTCCGAGAGATTCGGCGTCCGACAGCAAGCGGCGGCTGCGCACCAGAAGGTCGTCACCTTCCGAGGTGAGCTTGATGCTGCGTCCGATCCGATCGAACAGACGGACGCCCAACTCGCTCTCAAGCGCATGAATCTGCCGCGACGCTGCCGACTGCGTCAGGTTCAGACGGTTCGCGGCGCGTGCAAACCCGCTGCTGTCAGCAATCGCAACGAAGGTACGCAGGAATCGCAGGTTCATGGGTATGCATTCCATATTCTCATCGACAAGCAGACCATAAATGAATTGGACACATCAATAGCGCCGTGGTGAGCTTTTATAGGGCGTCGGGAAGCAATCAGGGGGAAGCACGATGAAGCTTCGCCGCCGTCAATTTCTAAGTCTCGCAGTGGGCGCCGTGATGCCGCCGGCTTGGTCACGACTGGCCTGGGGTCAGGGCCACCCGAAGCGGCCCATCCGATGGGTTGTCGGATTCCCGCCGGGCGGCTCGACCGACATCGTGGCTCGGATCATCGCTCCTTGGCTGTCCGAGCGACTAGGGCAGCACATTATCGTCGAAAACAAGCCTGGGGCCGGCACCAATCTCGCCGCACAGTCGGTCGTCAATGCCTCGCCGGACGGACACACGCTGCTATTCGTGACCCCGGTGAACGCGATCAACGCGACACTGTATGCTGGACTTCCCTTTGACTTCATGCGCGACATCACGCCGGTAGCCGGGATTGTCACAGTGCCTTTCGTGCTGCAGGTGACCCCTTCATTTCCAGCCACCAACGTTGCCGAACTCATTGCCTTCGCAAAGGCCAATCCCGGCAAGATCAGCATGGCCTCGGCCGGCATCGGCAGCGTGCCACATATGGCCGGCGAACTGTTCAAGCTGATGGCCGGTGTTAACATGCTTCACGTGCCATACCGGGGCTCCGCACCCGCATTGACGGACCTGATCGCGGGACACGTCCACGTCATGTTCGACGCCATGCCGGCGTCGCTACCGAACATTCGCGCGGGCGCTTTGCGCGCCTTGGCGGTAACGACCTCCGCGCGATCAAGCGCGTTACCGGATTTGCCGACCGTCGCAGAGACCGTGCCCGGGTACGAAACCAGCTCCTGGTATGGAATGGGCGCACCAAAGGGCACGCCTGCTGAGATCATCGAACGACTGAATCGCGAAATCGCCGCAGGGCTGGAAAACCCGGTCGTTAGAGCACGGCTCGCCGAGTCGTACGCAGCGCCGATGCCTCTCACATCCGCCCAGTTTGGCACGCATATCGCCGCCGAAACTGAGAAGTGGGGCAAAGTGGTTCAAGCCGTCGCCATCAAGGCGGATTGATTTCTCCCGTGCGAATGTCGGCTCCGGGCACGTCGCGTCAATTCGCGGCAACGGACACTTCAGTCGCTTTCGGACCGAAGCGAACATTGCCTAGCCGCCTTGCAGAAAGTGGATTTATGAGTACAACGCCTTATTACTTTCTTATGAGCACACGGTGCGTGGCTAAATCATCAATCCCTACGACTACTTGGCGGCGATACTCCGGCACATCGTGCGAGTACGCGAGCAGCGAGCGAATGTCGAGCCAACCGCCTTGCTCCATGCCCGCGCGCGGATCCTTGCGAACCATAAGTGTTGCAAGTCGGTGCCTAAACCAGTGCTGCGTCATCTTGCTGAGTAGTGCAGCGTCGGCTTGGGCGCGCTCGCTCGTCTGCTCGGCCGTTTTGTGCTGGCCGCGTCGGCGCCGGCGCGCCGCCTCGACTGTCGCGTGATCCAAAATAGCCTTGCACGCGCGCCGCTTCGCGGCGTTGAAGCCGGTGCGATTCGGCCCGCCCGACTTGCGGCCGTTGTCGATGTAGGGTTGTCGGCGAAAGGTCAGGAACAGTGGCGCCTCGCGATCGTGCAGCCTGCCGCGCCACTTCAGATAGTCCTTCAGGATGTCGATGGCTGTGCGATCAAGCACGGCGGTGACGTCCTCGCCGTTCTTGGTCTGCGGAAACGTAATCTGCTCGCGGCCCTTGGCCAGGATCAGGTCGCAGACTTCGAGCGGCGAAGAGAACAGACGACACGCGCGCGCCGGTGCAGCGCTCGACCGCGAGCTGGGCGCGGATAGTGATATGCGCGCTGTCGAAGAGGAGCTGGATGAGCTCGGGCCGCAGCTCGGCCACGCGCCGGCGGGCGCGTTTGTTCGGGTTGCGCGCGGCGCCGTCGCGCTCGAAACTCGGCAGGGTTCCGAGGCCGTGCTCGCGCTTGGCGAAGGCCAGGAAGGCGAGCACGCCGTTGAGATGGCGTTCGCGTGTTGATGATGCGCGGCCGGTCATCCGGCCTGGCCGGAAACCGTTTGGCCCTTGGTCTCCGTCTATCCAGGCGCGCCACTCAGCCGCCGGGATGTCGTTGAGCCGGCGCAGCCCGAAGCGGGCCGTGATTTCCTTGACGATGACGATCGATGACGGCCGCAACGGTCGCTTGCGCTTGCGGCGCAAATAGGCGGCGGCCGCTACCGCAACGGGATCACCGCGCCCGACTTTGCCGGTGACCCGCGCCTTGATTTCGTCGAGCAGCTCGTCCCGCGCGATCTCGGCGTGCTCGAAGCTGGCGGCGACAACGGCCAGGCCAAGACTTCGGCGGACGCGGACGCTGCGGCCGTCGATACGAACGGAACCGTGGGCGTGCCAGTAGCCATCCCGCTCGATGACCTGGACCCTGCGAGCACGCCGCCCGGACGGCTTTCTCTTTCGATTGCTTCTCTGAGCAGGCGAAGGCCGTTTGGCGTCCATATTCGTTTGCGTCCGCGGCGCACGTGAAACTGAAACCGCCGATCGTCGGGTGACCGCAGCAGGTCCTGCGCCAGCCAGGTCTCGAGCGTGCGCTTGCCCAGCCGCAGCGCCGGTGCGACCTCGTCTATTGTGAGGTCATGTCCGGCCATGGCGTCAAGCGTCATCCTTGAAGAGGTGCGGTCTAAAGCGCGGGAAGCGCCGCTGTTCGCCGCTTAGACGCTGGCGCATGGGCATCTTGCTGCCTCCGTCGTTTCGACGGTGGGCAGAATAAGACGGTATGTCTTATCAGTCAAAGACTAATTGTCTTAAAATGGCGCCCGCAATCCACATGTTTGTGAAAGCGGCGTCCGCGCGTGGAAGCCGCTGTGGCGCCGTTCTGGCAGCCGCCTACGCTGCGGCGGCGCGTTTCCGGGCTCGCCTGCCCGGACGATGTGCGCGCTCTGGGCGGGCCCTCAGAGGGACGCCCTTACCCTGGCCGGTCACAAGCCATTCCACGCTGACGTGGCAGGAGAGGCAGAACGTCCAGATGTGTCGATGCGGCAATAGCGATCTGACCTCGTATTTGCTGTAGGTCGGCTGACTGGTCTGCAGGATATGCGCCATCTGCTCCTGCGTCAGTCCGGCGTGCTCGCGAGCGCTGTAAATGCGCGTCGTGAAAGCCTTCAGGTATTCGGTGCTGCTCGCGGGCTTCTTGGCCATAAGACAAGTATCGCTGGCCGGCGCCTGCAGAGCATTGGACAAGATGGGGTTGAGTTTTAAGACGATTTGTCTTATTTCTGATTCCATGACGGATTCGATTTCGACCTTCTGCGACGTCATCGCGCTCTGGAAGTCCCCAGACGCGCTCGCCGGCGACATCGGTGCGTCGGTCTTTGCCGCTCGCAAGTGGTGGGACCGGGATTGGATTCCCTCCGAATACTGGTCGTCGATTTTGCAGACCGAGATCGCCGGGCAAAAGGGCGTGACCGCCGAGCTCTTGACGAGGTTTGCAGCTCGGCGGTCGAAACCTTCTCCAGCTTTGGCAGAGGAACGTCCATGCTGACGGCGACGGGGAAATTTGATTACGACCATTTTTGCCTCCCGCGGTCTTCACCCACCGGAGGCGATGCTTACACAGAAATGACACCTACAACTAATGCGCTAATCACAGTGCGCCTGCGTGGAGTGTTTATCGGGATTTGCCGCACGAGGACATTGACAATTGCGCAGGTGACTCATCAGCGAAACACGGCCCGCGAATGTGAAATCGCCGATACCAACTCGATTGCCACGTCGGCATCCCTGCGTGGCGAGCAGTGGGACCGCGGCACGGATGTACTGCCTGCGGTCCCCTTCGTTTCGTTGGCCGTTGCAAGTGACCGCGACTTGGCACTCGGCGCGACGGACAACAGCGAGCCGGCCGATCAGTGCTCAACGCGATCGGCCGGCTCGTGCGCTCTGCTGCTCGGGACAGGGTGTCGCGCGGCAGGACCGTGTTCGCTGGGTAGGCGTAAGGGCGTGTCATGTCCGAATCAGAGTTGAAGAGGCGTCGGCGGTCAAAGCCAGTTAAGGAACAATCGTTCCCTATCTCCAATTTCGGCCGAGTGGTCATCGCGCTCGCCCCGGTCAAGCCGGCGCTGTGGCTGGCTCAGCGCATCCCGTGCACGGAGCGCCACGCAAATCACCTCATCAGCGGCCGCAGCCGTCCGTCGGCGCGCGCCATCATCGTCGTTATGGACGAGATCGACTGATCTTTGAGTCCATCGGTGTTGCGTTCGTTGCGTCGCGTCGAAGCCGGCCAGGTGGTCGGCAGCAGGGGAGCCGTCACCGTGACGTCGCTCGTCATCGCCGCTCTCGTCTTCGTCGCCGCCGCGCTGTGCGCCGCACTGATTGCGTGGTGCCTGCGGCCGCCAGCGCGCGATCCGTTCTTCATCCCCTTCGGCGAGGTCCCCGCGGTGCCAGGGCTGCTCACCCGCGGCAGCGCCTCGGGGATTGGGGACCTCGCCGATCCCACGAAACAGCACATCGACCACGAGGGCGAGTGATGGCCAAGCAGCGATCGAAGACGAAGGCGGCCGCGCGCAAAGTCGCGAAGCCGAAGCCGACTAAGGCGGCGGCGACATCGAAGCCGAAGGCGCAAGCGAAGGGCAAGACCTTCAGCCCGTTCATCCAGGCCACGCGCTGGCCGCGCGACATCAGCCTCAAGAAGGTGGTGAAGCGCCGCGACATGGGCGACGTGGTCGGGCTCGCTCGGTCGATCGACGAGCGCGGCTGCCTGCTGCAGCCGGTCGTGATCGACAAGGAGGATTTCCTGATCGCCGGCCAGCGACGGCTCGCGGCATGGCCGCTGTCGAAGAAATTCCACAAGCAGCCGATCCCCGTGCACGTGGTTGACGTTGACGCGATCGTCGCCGGCGAGTGGGACGAGAACGCACAGCGCAAGGATTTCACGCCCTCGGAGAGCGTGGACATGATGGAGGCGCTGCTGCCGATCGCCAAGGCGGCGGCGAAGGCGCGCCAGGCGCACGGCAAGACCGCGCCGGGCAAGAAGGCAACGCGGACGCAGATCCCGAGGCCGGCGAGGCGGGCGATCATCTCGCACGCTATCTCGGCCGCGACCGCAAGACCCTCACTAAGGCGCAGCAGGTGGTCGAGGCGGCGCGCGAGGAGCCGGAGAAGTTCGGCGGCCTGCTCGAAGCCATGGACAAGACCGGCAAGGTCAATGGTCCGTGGCGGCGCCTGCAGGTGCTGCGCCAGGTCGATGACATCGCGACGAAGAAGGCGAACGGCCAGCTCGACCTGCCGGCCGGCAAGTTCGATCGCATCCTCGCTGACATGCCGTGGCCGCACGAGCCCGATGATCCGAACCCGGGCGAGCGCGGGCGCGCGACGCGCGACTATCCGACGATGTCGCTCGACGAGATGAAGGCGATGCCGATCGGCAAGCGCGCCGCCAAGGATTGCGTGCTCTACATGTGGGTCACCGGCTTCCACATGCGTTACGCCTACGAGGTGATGGACGCCTGGGGCTTCAAGCACGCGCCGCTGATCATCGCCTGGGTCAAGGATCAGTGGGGCAAGGGTCAGCGGCTGCGGCAGCAGTGCGAGTTCATCATCGTCGCGATCAAGGGCAAGCCGGTCTGGAACACGGTCGAGGCGGCGAAGCGCTCGACGCGGCTCGACGGGCCGGTGCGCGAGGACAGCCGCAAGCCTGACGAGTTCTATGAGTTGATCGATGCGATCACGCCCGGCCAGCGATCGCTCGAGCTGTTTCCGCGCCGTGAACTGCCCGAAGGTTGGGAAGGGTTCGGCGACGAGGTCGGCAAGTTCGCGGCGGCGGAGGATGCGGCCGGCAAGCACGACATGGTGTCGGCATGAACATCGCGGCCGCGTCGCGCGAGCCGTGTCGGCTTTATGGCGATTTCGTACCGCTGGCCGAGGTCCTGCTCGCGATCGAGAACGGCTGGCGGCTGATCGACGATCTTGCAGGCGATCCGCTTGGCGCCTCGCACGCTCTGCTGCAACCGCCGCAAAGCCGGGAGGCATCATGACGGCTCCAAGAGAGCGGGACCAGCTTCGGTCCTATGCAGACGTCATCGCCATGTGGACACGCGGTTTTGATACCGCCTGGATTTCGGAGCAGGTCGGCTTGCCGGAACCGCTGATCGAGCGATGGGTGTGGAATTTTCGTGAGCAGGTCGAGGGCAGCAGGGGCGGCGGCATGAGCGGCGACATCATGGCAGGCGGCGCGCTCGCGTATCTCGCGACGCCATATCGCAAGTATCCGGGCGGACCGGAAGCGGCATTCATCGCGGCCGCGAAGCTCGCCGCGCTGCTCTCGCGCTCCGGCATCAAGGTCTACAGCCCGATCGCGCACTGTCATCCGATCGCTGTGCACGGTGGGCTCGGCCTGCATGATCGCTCAATCTGGTGGCCGCTCGACCAGACGCAGCTGCGATCGGCCGATGTGCTGATCGTCGCACAGCTCCCGACCTGGGAGGAGAGCCACGGCATGGCCGAGGAAATCCGCTTCTTCGAGCGCGAGGGAAAGCCGATCTACGACCTCGACCCGGCGACGCTCGGCATGGTGCGGCGGCGAGACGGTGAGGCCGCGCGAGGAGCCCATGTGCCTACACGGAGAGGCGACGGCACCCGGGCTCATACGTCCGAGACGTCCCGCGCAGCGCCACAAAGTATCACGGCTGGGCTTCGACTCCAAGGCGCCGTCGGCGGACAGGGGATAACTGGCAAGCCAAGGGAGTGATCACAATGAACGACGACACGATTCATCACGCCCAGCAGACGTCGGCCGGTTCGGGCGAAGCTAACGCACCCGCGCCGGCCGACACCGATGGCTGGGAATGGGCAATCGTTGAGATTTTCGGGCATCGCAGGCACGCCGGTCGCGTGCGCGAAGAGGAGCGCTTCGGTGCCAAGCTGCTGCGCATCGACGTGCCGACCAAAGGCGATCCGGCGGCGAACGGTTGGGAGACGCATTGGTATGGCGGCGCCTCTATCTTCTCCTACACCCTGACCGACGAAACGAGCGTGATGCGCCTCAACAAGGGCTATGAGCCGCCATCGCGATACACCTTGCCGCCGCCGGACGAACATGAGGACGACTTCGGCGAGAGCGACGGCGAGGAAGAATGATCGAGATCGCCGGCGCGCAATTCCCGTTGACGTTCGAGCCGCAGCTCGCCAGCCGCGAGGTGGTGCTGCTCGGCGTGGTGCCGATCGGCGCCATCGATCGTCACGGCGCCGGCTTCTGGCTGCTCTCGCTCGACCTGCCGGTCGTGCGCAAGCTTGCCCGCGCCCACAGTCGCGAGGAGGCGCGTGAGCGGGCGACTTCGGCGGTGACCGACTGGCTGCAGGCGGCGGCTGCGCCGCACGTCCCGGCGCGTGCGAGGGGGAGGGGATGAGCGCTGGCGTCACGATCCCCGAGATGATCGGGTTCCTAATGCGCGAGGCCAATTCGATCGAGATCCGGCAGAACAACCTGGTCGAGGCCGGGCTGCGCCTCGCGCCGCATCCCGACATGGTCCGCGACAAGGAAATCTGCGAGGCAATCATTCACCTGATCGACCTGGTGCGCGCCGACCAGGTCATCCTCAACCGCCTGCGGCAACTGGCCAAGGTGCCTGCACAGTCTCCGCCCGCCAGCGGCAACAGAGGGTCGGAAGTCCGTAACCGCGTCGCCGGCAGCGGAGCCGCATGACCGGTTTTGTCTCCGGATTGCCTGACGATCGCCCGCAGCCCGGCGCCGACCCGCGCGGCGTCGAGCTTCTGCAGCTGATCCGCAATCGCGCCTGGCTCAACGCGCGCGAGCTCGAGCCGCTGCAGCGTCGGCGCTTCGATGGCGAGAGCTGGATCGATCCACGGCCGGTGGACATCGCGGAAAAGGAATTCTTCGATGCAGCGGTCGCGTTGGCCGAGCTGATCATGGCCGACAAGAGCCTGTGTGCGTTGGTGACGGCGCAGACTCGCGCGCGGGGGAGGGCGCCCGCGATGACCGGCCCGCGCGAGATCTCCCAGGCCGAGCTTGATGACCTCAAGGCGCGCAATCCCTGCGACCAGGTCGCCGCGAAATGGGTGCGGCTGCGCAAGGGCCAGAAGGGCCGCATGGTCGGCCCGTGCCCGATCTGCTCGGAGAACAGCCAGTCAGCCAAGGCGACGAAGTTCGAGGCCTGGGCCGACGGCTGGGTCTGCGCCGGCTGCGCCGACGGCGGCGACGTGATCAAGCTGGTGCAGCTCGTGCAGCACCTCGAATTTCTGCCGGCCGTCGATTGGCTCGGGGGTGTGCAGCAACTCGACCCCGCGCAAGAGGCCGAGCGTGAAGCGCAGCACGCGCGGAAACGCGCGGCGGCCGAGCGCACCAATGCCGAGTTTCGAGAGCTCGAGCGCGCGAAGGTGTTCGAGATCTGGAAGCGCGGCACAAAGACGATCGCCGGCACCCCGGTCGAGGCGTACCTGGCGCTGCGGGGCATCGAGCAGCCGGCTTTCATGCGCGTGCGCTGCATCGCCGACATGCCTTACTACGTCACAGGTGCGCGCGACGCCGAGGTGATTCATCGCGGCCCGGCCATGCTCGTGCCGATCATGCGCGGCGGCAAATTCAGCGCGCTGCACATCACCTACATCGACCTCGAGGCCCGCAAGGGCAAGGCGGTGATCAAGGATCCCGAGAGCGGCGAGCAGTTGCCGGCGAAGAAGGTGCGCGGCAGCAAGGCCGGCGCCCACATCGAGATCGTGCCGCGCGAGGCGCCGCGGCGGTTGGTCATCGGCGAGGGCATCGAGAAGACGATCGCCATGTGGCGGGCGCTCGACCACCTCCGCCGCGACCTCTCGGAGACGGCGTTCTGGACGTCGATCGACCTCGGCAACCTCGGCGGCAAGTCGGCCGAGACCTGGCCGCACCCGACGCTCACGACCGCCGGCGGCCGGCCGCAGCGCGTGCCGGGGCCGGACCCCGACCTCGAGTTGCCCGCGATCGAGATTCCCGACAACGTCGAGGAGATCATCATCCTCGGCGACAACACCAGCGACAGCTTCCTCACCAGATGCGCGATCGCGCGCGGCGCGGCGCGCTGGGCTCGGCCGACGCGTGCCATCCGCGTCGCGTGGTGCTGGGTCGATGCCGACTTCGACGACGTGCTGTGCACAGCACCGCTCGACGAGGCCTGCCGGCGCATCGCCGAGGCCTTCGACGCTGCGCAACCTGTCGAGCGTCCGGCGAATGTGTTGCGCCTCGAACAGCCGCGCAAATCCAAAACAGGGCCGGCATCGAAGGCGGAGCGCAAGAGTGCCCCGAAGTCTCCCTCGCGCTCTGAGGGGGGCGAGGGACCTCCGCCGGCGGAGGCCTGGGGCTACGACGTCGACGCGCTCAATCGCGAATACGCGCTCGTGCTGATGGGCAGCAAGTCGGTCGTGTTCCACGAGCGGCCAGAGGCGATGATCGAGGATCAGAAGCGCATGCTGCTGATCGAGGCCTTCGGTAATTGGTTCGCCAACCGGTTCACTCAGATCGTCGGCACCGACGGCAAGGTGAAGACCATAACCTGGGCCAGGCGCTGGATGAGCGATCGCCGCCGGCGCCAATATCGCGGCATCGAGTTTCATCCCGATCCGGAGAACGCGCCCGGGACGCCTGGCTACCTCAACCTCTGGTCTGGGTTTGCGGTGCAGCCGGCGCGAGAGCGAGACGCTCGGCGATACAAAACATTCCGCGACCATCTGCTCAACAACGTCTGCAGCGGTAACCGCGAACACTTCGATTGGGTGTTCGGCTTCTTCGCACACATGGCGCAGCGGCCGCGCGAGCGGCTCGGCACCGCGCTGGTGATGCGCGGGAGGATGGGGACCGGCAAGACCAAGGTGGGCGAGGTCTTCGGCCGCTTGTGGCCGCGGCACTACTTCTTGGTCGATGATCCGCGCTACGTCACCGGGCAGTTCAATGCGCACATGGCGACGTGTCTGCTGCTGCAGGCTGATGAAGCGGTATGGGCGGGCGACAAGGCGGCGGAAGGCCGGCTCAAGGGGCTGATCACGTCGCCGATCCAGCAGATCGAGGCCAAGGGCGTCGATCCGATCAGGCTGCCGAACTATGTGCGGCTGATCATGACCTCGAACGAAGATTGGGTCGTTCCGGCCGGCAAGGATGAGCGCCGCTTCGCCGTGCTCGACGTCGATCCGCGCTGTGCGCAGAAGCACGAATACTTTCGCGAGATGGACGCCGAGCTCGACGATGGCGGGCTCGAGGCGCTGCTCGCCGACTTGCTCGCCTTCGACTTGGAGAGCGTGAACCTTTGGCAGATCCCGCGCACCGACGCATTGCTCGAGCAAAAAATCCGCTCGCTCAATTCGGTCGAGAGCTGGTGGTTCGAGCGGCTGGCATCGGGCGCCACGACGCGCCATGCCTCGCAATGGAACGAGGAGGTCGCGTGCGCCACGCTGTTCGGCGACTACATCGCAACCGCCGACAAGATCGGCGTGCGCCGCAAGCAGGAGGAGACGGTGTTCGGAATCACGATCGGAAAGCTCGTGCCCGGCCTCGCGCGCGTTCGTCGCACCGTCCAGGTCGAGGACGATCGCGGCGGCGGGCCGGTGACAAAGCGAGCCTGGTGCTACCAGCTGCCGCCGCTTGCGGACGCGCGGGAGGCATTCGACCGGATAGTTGGCCAGTCGGTCGCGTGGCCGCGCATGGATGACGCGCGAGAGAACAACTCGGCCGACGAGCCTGTTTTTTAGGAGTCAAGCGCGAATCGGAGCGAAAAACGTCCCACCTGTCCTACCTCGTCGCCGAGGTAGGACACATAAACCGCGAGCGTTTTCAATGCGCTGCCCTACCTGTCCTACGTGTCCTACGTCGCGCCCTCACGCGTGCGCGCGCGCGAGGGGTGCGCGCTCGCGGTGTGAGAGCGCGCGAGCGGCGGTTTTCATTTTTCCCGATTGGCGCCGGAGGTAGGACACGTGGGACAGGTGAGACAAACCCGCGGAATTTGGGCGCTGCATAGTGTCCTACCTGCTTGTCTTTTCTTCTTGAGAGGTGGGACAGGTAGGACAACCTGCGCAAATTCCGCTTCCCGACAAATGGTCAGTGCTTGGCGAAGTGCGCCTTTGGTCAACCCTGAGGGTTTCCTTTGGACAATCTGTGGACGCTGAACGCTTCCGGGAAATTCCCGGAAGCGTTTCGATCATTGGAGGATGCGGGCATGAAGAAAGAGCTTGTCGAGCACGCAATGCAATTGGCGAGGCAGGAATGGGGTGACCACGCGCTGAAACCGCTACGACCACAGCTGCAGCAGTTGGTCGAGCCCGAGCCCAAGGCGTGTCTCGTGGACGGTGACTGGTACGTGGTCAGTGTGGAGCCGCATCAGCAGGAACTGGCGAAAGGGGAGATCGCCGCACGGGGACTCATCCCCTATCTGCCGATGGTGACCGTTATGGAGCGGCACGGACGCGGCTCGATGCGCAAGGTGGAGCGGTCGATGTTCGGTCCGTACATGTTGCGAATTGCCCCTCACACCTCGATTGCTGGACGCAATTGGCATCGGCTCGCGGCGTGAAGCGTCTTCTCGGGAGCGACGGAAAGGCATTCGCTCTTGATCTCGGAGAGATCGAGATCGTGCGCGCCGTTGAAGGTCAGAAGCGCGAGGAGGGCGCCGCGCGCACCGTCGGCGGGATCATCTGGCATTTCAATCCGGGCGACATGGTGCGGATCAAGAACGGCCCGTTCGCGGCGTTCTATGCAGAACTTGAGAGCGCCGTTGACACCAACGGCAGAATCAAGGCACTCGTCAGCATCTTCGGTCGCCAGTCACGCACCGAGTTGTCCATCTTCGATATCGAAGCGCTCTGATCGGTGGAAAAACCGAGTCATCGCTACAGCGGATGCATGAAACACCCCGGCCATCGCGCCGGGGTTTTTCGTTCCATAGGGCATGGCGCAAGGTTTTCGGGTCGATGCCAGGGACGCGCAGCGCGTGATCGCGCGCATGAGGAGCGAACATCCGTTCGCACTCGCCTACGCGCTGACCAAAACCGCGCAGGACATCAAGGCGGTCGAGCTCGACGTGATGCGTAGCGTCTTCGACCGACCGACCCGCTTCACGCTCAATGCCCTTTTCGTCAAACCCGCCACTAAGACCGACCTGACTGCGGTGGTCGAATTCAAGGAAGGCTTCGGATCGGTCCCGGCCTGGCGCTACCTCGGTCCGCAGGTCGCAGGCGGTGCGCGTTCGACAAAGAGCGGTGAGCGCAGGCTGGTAGAGGCCGGCATCATGCGGAGCAACGAGGTCATCGTTCCAGGGCAGGGCATCAAGCGTGATGCCTATGGCAACGTGACCGGCTCGACGATGAACCGCATCCTGTCCGACCTGGGGGCACGGGCCGACAAGGCGCAGAACACGACCACACAATCGCGCAAGCGCAATGCGGGTCGTAATCGTGGGCGCTATATCGTGCTGCGTCCTGGTGGTGTACAGGGCTGGCCGCGTTCCGACCGAGATGTGCATCCGGGCATCTACCACCAGGCTGCTAACGGCAGAGGCATCATCCCGATGCTGATGTTCGTGCAGCACCCGCGCTACCAGAAGCGCTTCCCCTTCTATGAGGTGGCCCAGCGTGTAGCCGATGCACGCCTCATGCATCATCTCGGCATCGCATGGCAACGTTATGTCGCGAAGCGCGCAGCCTGAACTTGGTCAGGATCGGTTCGATGATCTGCGGCAAGGTGGCAAGCGCCATCCTTAGATAAGCCGCACCTCTCCCGTTACCCCGGTGATCGTCAGGGAATCGCGCGAACTAACTCACCAGTCACTGGCTGAAGTCGAAATCGTCTCATCGACCGGATCAGGGGTAGGATTTTTCCCGGCTTCCTCTGCGCGCGATAGCCAAGATCGCGCCAGCTCAATCAGCCAGATCTTAACGTCAGGCTCAGGGGCGTTTTCCGCGCATCGGAAACAATCTCGAGCGTAGTCGCGGTACTTCTCTGCTGACATGAAAGCGCTCCCCACTATACCGGCCTGCACTTTCTTCGCTGTTAGGGGATTGTCACGCCCAGCCCTGCCGCAAGCTATCAGGAGTTCCCCTGAATCTAAGTAGGGGTTTCCCTTAGTGCGCTGCAAGATTCGCGGTTGCTCAAAGTGAGAAGAACCGCCCGAGAAAATGCTTTGTACTTTAGCGCGCGAGAATAGAGCTGAGATCTGCACGTGTTGAACCGCCCCGGGTTGATCGGAGGCTCCAACTCCTGAGAAGGTGGAGCCATGACGAAGCAGACCAGCAACAAGTTTTCTCCCGAGGTCCGGGCGCGCGCGGTCCGGATGGTTGTGGACCACGAGGGCGAGCACCCATCGCGATGGGCGGCAATCATGTCGATTGCGGCCAAGATCGGCTGTACGGCACAAACGCTCAACGAATGGGTAAAGAAGGCCGAGGTCAACAATGGCCGGCGTGCGGGCGTGTCTACGGATTTCGCCGCCAAGCTGAAGGCGCTTGAACGGGAGAACCGGGAACTGCGGCAGGCCAACGAGATCCTGCGCAAGGCGTCCGCTTATTTTGCCCAGGCGGAGCTCGACCGCCGGTTCAAGCCATGATCGCCTTCATCGACGATCACTGCGAGGCGCATGGGGTCGAGCCGATCTGCAAAGTCTTGCCGATCGCCCCGTCAACCTATCACGCTCATGTCGCCCGGCGTGCTGATCCGGCCAAGCGATCGGCGCGAGCCAAGCGTGACGCCGCCCTAAAGCCCGAGGTACGCCGGGTCTTCGATGACAACTTCCGAGTCTATGGCGTGCGCAAGGTCTGGCGGCAATTGCGGCGCGAGAACCATGACGTGGCGCGGTGTACGGTAGAGCGGCTGATGCGCGATATGGGCCTTCAAGGAGCAATCCGGGGCAAGCCCGTCCGCACGACTGTCAGCGACAAGGCAACTCCTTGCCCGCTGGATCACGTCAATCGTCAGTTCCGGGCGCCAGGTCCGAACGTGCTCTGGGTCTCCGACTTCACCTATGTGGCAACCTGGGCTGGCTTCGTGTACGTCGCCTTCGTCATCGACGCCTATGCACGGCGCATCGTCGGCTGGCGGGTATCCCGGACCGCGCACGCGAGCTTCGTGCTCGACGCGCTGGAACAGGCCCTCCATGACCGCAGGCCCGTGCATCGCGGAGGCCTCGTTCATCACAGCGACCGAGGCAGCCAGTACGTCTCCATCAAGTACACCGAACGCTTGGCCGAGGCGGGCATCGAGCCCTCCGTGGGCAGTGTCGGCGATAGCTACGACAACGCGCTGGCCGAGACGATCAATGGCCTCTACAAGGCCGAAGTCATCTACCGGCGTGGACCGTGGCGATCGTTCGAGGCGGTCGAGTTCGCCACCCTCGAGTGGGTGGATTGGTTCAACAACCGGCGGCTCCTGGAGCCCATCGGCAACATCCCGCCGGCCGAAGCCGAGGAGCGCTACTACGCCATACTGGAACAGCCAGCCATGGCGGCGTGACTCAAACCAAACGGCCTCCGGCAAACCCGGGGCGGTTCATGTATCAAGTGCTCGGGTCCTTCCCCGCCTAAGAGCCCCGCCAGTAATTCGGACCGCGTTGGGTCGGCAGTCTGAGCGCGTTTTGGCAGCCTAAACTGCAGCCTAAACAGCGCCTAAACCGTGCCTAAGCCGGCGCACGTCGTGCACTAGGGCGTGTAAGGTCGGCGAATGGGACCGTTGCTACACGACGGCCCGCGTCGTCCGTGATCTCGAATGCCCATCGCTCCAAGTGCTGACCACGGTAGAAATGACGCCCTTCAATCATCTCGCGCGCCACCATGGACGCATGCCGAATTGCGTCGGCATCACTGTGAAGCGTGTCCCCCTCCGGATCGGGAATTACCGTCTTGCCCCGCGCAATATTGAAGAAATACCGCGGCATGTCGATAAACGACCACCGTGGCCAAAGAGTTGCTGTTCCGTGCTCGGAACAATCCGGGGCCGGAACCGGCAATTCCAGAAACTTAGAACAATCCAGCGAATTGTCCTATCGGACGCTCGCTCCGCGCGGGTTCCTTGCAAACGGATGTGTATCCGCGTCGTCTTTACATCCGGCAAGCGGCGGGGTTGCTCGGCTGCGCGTCGCGGCGAAAAAGCTCGCGCTTTTTGATCGGCTATCTGATGACGAGGCCAACTGCGAACAACAAGCACGGCACACGCTATGAGATCGCGGTCGGCGGCAAGCCTCGCTCATACCGTGACGTCAAAGCGGTCGCGATCGAGTCCGCGCAAGATTTGAAATCGCGAAATCCGAATATCGAAGTGGCCGTCCGCGATCTGGAAAATGGTGAGACGATTGTGATTAAGAACGCGCCACCGAGGCGGCCAAATGACAGAGCCCCGTAATGCGGGGCTCTGATAGGCATACGGATGTCATGAGCCTCGTGGGCTGCCTTCAATGAGCACGCGTGTGCGCCACGCCAGCCATCCAGCTTGCTTAGAATCAGAGAGCCCCGGGTTCTGCTGGAACTCGGGGCTCCGTGGTCACTCTCCATTGTCTTGAGGGTCCTAACAGGAGAGAGAGCCGGTCCCGGAATTTTGGACAGGGCGATAAGTGGAGTTTCTGCCTGACAGCGGGCACGCTATAGCCCGCGAATCAGGAGAGACCATGAAGAGACGACCGCGCCGGAACCATACAGCGGCCTTCAAGGCGAAGGTGGCGCTTGCGGCCATCAAAGGCGATCGGACGCTGGCACAGCTGGCGGAGCAGTTCGACGTCCACCCCAATCAGATCACATCGTGGAAAGCACAGCTCGAGGGCGGCGCTGCCGATGTTTTCGGTGCGGGCGGTGGAGCCGGAACAGTGCAGCCGGCCGTTGACGTGAAGTCGCTGCACGCCAAGATCGGCGAACTGACGCTGGAGAACGATTTTTTAGAAGGAGCGCTCAGCAAGGCCGGGCTGTTGAGCGCAAAGCGATGATCGACCGTGCGCACGACCTGCCGATCACCAAGCAAGCGAAAGCTCTGAACATCAGCCGCGGCAGCGTCTACTACCTGCCGCGGCCGGTGCCTGCCGCCGACCTCGCGATCATGCGGCGTCTCGACCGGCTGCACCTGGAGTTCCCCTTCGCCGGCTCGCGGATGTTGCGCGGCCTGCTGGCTGCCGAGGGGTGCAAGATCGGTCGTCGTCACGTGAAGACGCTGATGAAGCGGATGGGGATAGAGGCGCTCTATCGCCGTCCGCGTACCACGAGGCCAGAGCCTGGGCACCAAGATCTATCCGTATCTGCTGCGCGGCGTCGAGATCACGCGGCCGAACCAGGTATGGGCGATGGACATCACGTACATTCCAATGGCGCGCGGCTTCGTCTATCTGGCCGTCGTGCTCGATTGGTTCAGCCGTCGCGTGCTGTCGTGGCGCGTATCGATCACGATGGAGGCGGCGTTCTGCGTCGAGACGCTGGAGGATGCCATGGCTCGTCACGGCAAGCCGGAGATCTTCAACACGGACCAGGGTTCGCAGTTCACTGGCTCGGCCTTCACCGGCGTGCTCGCCAACAACGACATTGCGATCAGCATGGACGGCAAGGGTGCCTGGCGGGACAACGTCTTCGTCGAACGGCTGTGGCGCAGCGTCAAATACGAGGAGGTGTACCTCAGGGCCTACGACAGCGCGTCCGAGGCACGCGCATCGATCGGGCGCTACCTCGACTTCTACAATCGCCGCCGGCCGCATTCGAGCCTTGACGGCACGACACCCGATCAAGCCTACTTCAACCTGCTGCCCCTCCGCTTGGCAGCCTAACCCGGCAGACGCTCCACTTATCGACGCGGAAAAACTGCTCAGACAACCGGGACCACCTCAGAGCACCACTCGCTGCGACAATCGGGAACAAGCAAAAGGGGGTTCCTACCTCCCATGCGGCTGAGGCGGCCGCCGACTAAGTCGGCCCGAGATTGGGGGACAGGTAGAGGTTGAAAAAATAGGAGCGTCATCAAGATGAGTTGCCTGACCAAAAGAACCGCATGACGCGGTGATCGACGGCGTGCCGGCAATCACCTTCTTTGGTCTGTTGCAAGTGTGGGACAGACGCGAGAGATATGGTTCATCCGTAATCATGACCGTCAGGCGCTTTTCCTATACGTTTTCGCGGCCTCGCTCTGGAGTGGTTGGGCGGCATCGGTTGTCACTTTTTGGGCAAGGGTCGTGAGACGCTGTGCTTGTTCGGTGAACGTTTCGAACTGCTTGCGCGCGTGCGCGGCTGATAGCTCGAAAAACTCCGACGGCGATTTGACGCGCGTTACCTGACGAGCAAAGTCGAAGGCTGCGTTCGTATTCACCTGGGCGATCTCAAGGAGATGAAGATTGAAATCCGTGGCGCCCTTCGAGGCGGTGGAGTAGGTACGCTCCATGACCTTCGTAGTTTCCTCCGCGGCGGCTTGTACTTTTCCGTACGTGTCCTTGACGTGCTCAGCGCTCTTCTCGGCAAATTCACGTGCTACGTTTTCTGTCATGGCACTTGATCTCCTAAAAGGCGGACGTTTGCTGTTCCGCAAGATTTCGGGAACCTTGTATATGGTGAGACCGATGTTGCGAGGCAATAGTGAGCGTCAGCGAGCTTCCAAGCAGCGCGGTTGCGATATCGATCAAAGCCCCCACCGCGGAAAGAATGACGCGCTATGATGATTGTTCACTTTATATTACATAGGCAGGCGGAGTCCCGCAACCACTACTGATACACCGTCCATTTAATTGATCGACATGATCGAGGTGCGGACGCCGCTTCGGCCCTCAAATTAGGTGCTTCCATGCTGAGCTTTCAGATCGATGACTCAGGACGTAAAATAAACGTCGATTGTGACGCCAAAGGAATGGCAACCCTGTTAGGAGCCTGGCGAAGCTAGTGGGGAAAGAGCGTCCCACGTTCATTTGTGAACTGTTGCTTCAAGTGGTGGCAGAGCCGGCTCCGGAAATCTGAACAGGAGGATAGGTGGAGTTTCTGCCTGACAGCGGGCACGCTGTGCCCAGCGAATCAGGAGACACGATGAGCAGACGAGTACGCGGAATCACACACCGGCATTCAAGGCGAAGGTGGCAGCGTTGGCCGCCATCAGGGGCCAGAACACGGTGGCTGAGCTGGCGCAGCAGTTCGACGTTCATCCCAACCAGATCGCGCAATGGAAGGCGCAGCTTCGAAGGGGCCGCCGGGGTGTTCGGGTCTGCGGCAGGCACCGAGCCAACCTGCCGCCGGTCGATGTGAAGTCGCTCCATGCCAAGATCGGAGAGCTGACGTTGGAGAACGATTTTTTGGAAGTAGCGCTCGGCAAAGCGGGTTTGCTGAGCGCAAGGCGATGATCATCCGTGAGCACGATCTGCCGATCGCCAAGCAAGCGGAAGTTCTGAACATCAGCCGCGGCAGCGTGTACTACCTGCCGCGGCCGGTGTCGGCGACCGACCTGGAGATCATGCGGCGTCTCGACCGGCTGCATCTGGAGTTCCCCTTCGCCGGCTCGCGAATGTTGCGAGGCCTGCTGGCTGCCGAGGGGTGCAAGGTCGGCCGCCGTCACGTGAAGACGCTGATGAAGCGGATGGGGATAGAAGCGCTCTATCGCCGTCCGCGCACGACGAAGCCGGAGCCGGGGCACGAGATCTATCCGTATCTGCTGCACGGAATGGAGATTGTGCGGCCGAACCAGGTGTGGGCGATGGACATCACGTACATCCCGATGGCGCGTGGCTTTCGTCTATCTGGCCGTTGTGCTCGATTGGTTCAGTCGTCGCGTGCTGTCGTGGCGGCTGTCGATCACAATGGAAGCGGCATTCTGCGTCGAGACGCTGGAGGATGCTTTGGCTCGTCACGGCAAGCCGGACATCTTCAATACGATCAGGGCTCGCAGTTCACTGGCTCGGCCTTCACCGGCGTGCTCGCCGACAACGACATTGCGATCAGCATGGACGGCAAGGGCGCTTGGCGGGACAACGTGTTCGTCGAACGGCTGTGGCGCAGCGTCAAATACGAGGAAGTGTATCTGCGGGCCTACGACAGCGTCAGCGAGGCCCGCGCTTCGATCGGCCGCTACCTCGGCTTCTATAACGGACGACGACCACATTCGAGCCTTGACGGCGTGACGCCTAATCGAGCCTACTTCAAACCGTTGCCCCTCCGCTTGGCAGCCTAACCCGGTCGACGCTCCACTTATCGACGCGGAGAAATTGTTCAAACAACCGGCACCCTTCTGTGGCGCATTTGATCGATCACCTCGCAGGCTCGAACAGCCCGTCCTTGTACTTCTCTACCGTTGGACGATAGGCGCCACACCACTTCGTCTCGCCGGCCTCGTCGAACTTCTCCTGTTCGACGACGACACCCGCCGCCACGTCGGTCTTGTCGAGCATTCGGACCATCCGCTGTAAATCGGCCAGCAGCCTGGGGGGAAGCTTTTCGCAACGGTTGTCGTAGACGCCGAGGGTCACGGACAGCGCGACGAGATCCTCTTTCGTCATCCGGTCTTGCGCCAACACCGCCGCGCTGAACAACAACGCGACGATGGCCGTGGTGAGCTTCACAATCCGGTCGGCCATTCGCGCCGCCTTTCGACGCCGGATCATCAGCATGTTGCGCGATGGCTGGTTATAGCCGCGATCTCCGGGCGGTTATGGCAGTACCTCCGAGGAGCGGCGGAAGGTTAGAGAGCTAATCTCGACCTCGAGCCGGCGGTCATCAGAGAACCCGACGAGCGCCGAATAGCGCCGTGCCGGCGCCGTGGTTCGTGCGACCAGCCGAACTCTGATGCGCCCGCCAGATAAGGCCCAGCTTTTTGTTCCCAGGACGAGCCGCCGTTCACGGTTGTCGGCGTCGGCGTGAAAGCCTTTTTCTGTTCGCGCGCATCCTCTTCTTGAATACCTGCACAACCTTCTTCGCCGCTGTGTGGCTGCGGCCGGTCACAATAGTCGCTGCCGTGGCAACTTGGGCCTCCGTGAGCGCAGCCATCTTCTCGACGACCATCAGCCGCGCCTCCCTACGACCAGGATTTCCACCTTCAGCCAATCGCATAAGTCGAAGCGCCATCACGCTTTGAACCTCCAAGCCGAACTGTGCGGCCTGGAAGGTCAATGTGAGCCACGGACCAAACACTTCGCATTCTCCCGCGGTCAACCGTCGCCCGGATCCCAGACCACAGCACTCTACCGACTTTTCCCTTTCGCCTTGCGTTTAGAACGCTTGTTTGTGGGTCGAACGCGCTTCTTGTCCACCCCTAGGGCTCGCTGCGCTGCTACGGTTTTGCGAGGCCTGATCACCACGAACTCTTCTGCTGTATCCACCGCATCCGGGTCGTTCAGCACAGGCGCCGGCCGTCTGAGTGTGGGTGCCAGACAATAAGCAGGAGAACGCTGAAAGTCATGACACTTTGTGCCTCGAGCGCTATTCCGCGTCGCTTGCGGGGGACATGAACCATGTTGTTGTAAACATTGTTTCTCTTTCCGGCTTTCAACGAACACTACCCCTAGAGCAGAAGTACCCCAGCTGGATTATTGTTCCCTGGCGGGAATCGGCCGCTTGGAGGCGATCCGACGTATCGCGAGAGGCCGCAGCTAGTGGTCTGATTCATTCGGGCGATTCCCAAATCGTCCGAAGCAGTTCAAGCTCTCGTTATGAGAGCAGGAATTGTGGTCAAGGTGACGCCGGACGATCGCCGTCGGCTTGAAGCGATTGTGTCTGATCGCAACGCGCCGCAGAAGCATGTCTGGCGCGCCAAAATCATCCTTGCAACTGCCGACGGCTGCGGCACGTCCGAGATCATGCGCCGATCCGGCAAGGCCAAGCCGGTGGTATGGCGCTGGCAGGCTCGTTTCATGGCCGAGGGCGTCGATGGGCTCACGCGCGACAAGACGCGCAAACCCGGCAAGCCACCGCTGCCGGCGGGCACGGTGCAACGGGTGGTCGATTTGGCGCTGTCTGCGCCGCCGGGAGAAGCCACCCATTGGACCGGCCGGATGCTGGCGAAGGCGGCGGGCGTGAGCTTGCGCTCGGTGCAGCGCATCCTTGAGGCCCATCAACTCGCCCCCCATCGCATCCGGACGTTCAAGCTGTCGAACGATCCGAAGTTCGCAGAGAAACTCAAGGACATTGTCGGCCTCTACGTCGACCCGCCCGCTCATGCGGTCGTGCTCTCGGTCGACGAAAAGAGCCAAATCCAGGCGCTCGACCGCACCCAGCCGGGCTTGCCGATGAAACCGGGCCGCGCTGGCACGATGACGCACGACTACAAACGCCACGGCACCACGACGCTGTTTGCCGCCCTCAACGTCCTCGACGGCACCGTTATCGGACAAAACATGAAACGACACCGCCATCAGGAGTTCATCCGCTTTCTCAACGCCATCGAGGCGCGGGTGCCGAAGCGAAAGACGATCCACGCCATCGTCGATAACTACGCCACCCATAAACACCCCAAGGTGCGTGCATGGCTTGCCCGGCATCCTCGCTGGACCTTCCACTTCACCCCGACTTCCGCATCCTGGCTCAATGCGGTCGAGACATTCTTCGCCAAGCTCACCCGCCGGCGACTCAGCGCGGCGTCTTCCGATCCGTCGACGATCTCAAGGCCGCTATCAACCGCTTCGTCGCCGAAACCAATGCCGAACCAAAACCCTTCATCTGGACCGCCGATCCCAACCGCGTCCTCGCCGCTGTCAAACGCGGGAAACAAGCGTTAGAGTCGGTCCACTAGCAAGGATCGCGCCGGCTCATTCTCGAATGTAGGGCCAACCCGCAACCTCCCATATTTCCGCCGTAGTCGCGAGATGGCGCCGCATCGATTGGTCAAAAGCAGCCGGCGACTCAAGACATTGATGTGTGTCGCGATGTGCCAGAAGCAGACTAGCAACGTCCGGACGCACCTACGACATAGGCCGGATCAGAAATTCGAAGCCATACTGCTCGAATATCGCTTTAGCGGTCATTGAGCGTAGATATGCGAGGTAACCGACAGCTCTTGGCTTCGCGGTCACGGTGGCAGCTACGGGATAAATGATTGCGGGGTGGGAATCCGCGGGGAACGTGCCAACTATCTTCACTCCGGGGCTGATCTTAGCATCGGTTGCGTAGACGATGCCAAGCGGCGCTACTCCACGTTCGACCACTGTGAGCGCCGCGCGGACGTTTGGCGCCACCGCAAGTTTTGGCGCGACGGCTTGCCACGCTCCGAGCGTCTCCAGCGCCGCCTTGGCGTATTTACCGGCCGACACCTCCTGCAGATCGCCGATGGCAATCAAACCATCCCCCGCGAGCTTGGCGAGATGGAAGAGTTCGGGCCAATCGCGACACTATCGAGTTTGGAATCTTTTGGCGCGATCAGCACAAGTTGGTTGCCCAGTAGATTGACCCGCGCGTCCTTGATGAGCTTCTTTTTCAAGCCCCAATCCATCCAGTCGAGGTCGGCGGAGGCGAAGAGTACGAGTCGGCGTCCGCTCCCGGCAATCTGCTTTATCGCCGTCGAACTCGACGTGTAGCCCGCAGTCACCTTGACACCGCTGCTCTTAGTGAATGCCGCATTTATGTCGTCGAGCGCATTTTGCAGTGACGAGGCGGCGAGAACGGCAAGCTCCTCGTCCTCCTCGGATTGAATTGACGACGTGGTAAGAACGGCAAGCTCCCTGTTCTGCTCGGAAGCTGGCGATCCGGCGAAGATCACGGAGCGCGGCCAGTGCGACTGCCACGCCGCCAAGTAGCCAGAGGAGCGGCGCTGGCGGCACCTCGGGTTTGGTAGGCTCGCGCCGTTTCGAGTACTAATCGAATTGCACTATGTCACTCCCGCTGGAACCGACCACAATTCTATATCCGAGGGTCAGTCAGGAGGCAGTGGAGCGTTGCATACCTGCCAGCCGATGGGCGAGGGGCGGAGTGTCTGACTTGGGACGACCTGGATTGAGGGCTTGGCGTGGATGGGCAGCAGGCGGCGGTTCCGGAGCTGGTGTCGAAAGGTCAGTTCGCGGTCCTGACCAATGTCAGCAAGGGGCGTGTGTCGCAGTGGATCGCCGAGGGGAAGATCGACGGCGATGCGCTCGACGGCGAGGGGCGCGACGCGAAGGTCCGCGTTCCGATCGCGCTCGCGCAGCTCAAGAAACGGCTCAACATCGATCAGCGGTTCGGCAACGGGTTGGGCGCCAGGCTGGACCTGCGCCTGGTGTCGCCGAGAACAACTAATCGAGCCGGTCGATCCGGCACCGCCTCGGCCGCGACGGTCGAGGAGAAGATCGCGCTTGAGCGGCTCGAGCAACTGCAGCGCAATAACCGGCAAGCGGCGAAGGAAGAGGCGACGCGTGCCGGCCTGCTGACCGACGCCGAGGATGCCCGCCGGCAGTTCGGCCGGATAGCTCAGTCGATGGTCACTGTATTCGAAGGCGCGCTGACCGATCTCGCGACGTCGATCAGCGCGCAACCTTCAAGCTGCCGCAGCGCGACGTGCTGCATCATCTGCGCGGCGAGTTTCGCAAGGTGCGCGCGGCGGCGGCCGAGCGTGAGGCGTGCGTCGGGCGAGCTCCTCGAGCTCACCGAGATCGAGATCGGCGACCGCGAGGACGACGACGCCTGATGTGCATCCAGATCGCAAATGCCGAACGCCTCGCGATGGAGGCGACTGCGCGCGTGCTCGAGCCGCCGCCGGCGGTCAACTACCTCGCTTGGGCGGAGGCGAACATCGTCTTCACCAAGCGCGAGAGCCCGTTCCCCGGTCCGTACAACCGGGCCATGTTTCCCTACTTCGACGAAATCCTGCGCGCGCTGTCGCCTGACGACCCTTGCCGCATCGTCACGCTGGTGGGCTCGGCGCAGATCGGCAAAACCGTCGTCGGCAATGTCTTCGTCGGCGGCTCGATGGCGATGGACCCGTGCGATCTGCTGTTGACGCATCCGACCGAGCAGAACGCGACGCGCTGGTCGAAACTGAAGCTGCTCGCCGATGCTGGGCGGCACGACAGCGCTCATCGCACTCTTCCGGCCGAAGTTGCGCGACGGCTCCAACTCCATTTTCATGAAGGAGCATCGTGACGGCCTCGGCGCCGGAGATCCTGATCTCTGGCGCCAACTCGCCGGCATCGCTGTCGACAGGTCACTATGCACCGCCAGGTGCAGGACGATCTCGCAAAGTGGGACATGAACTCCGCCGGCGATCCGGAAACGCAGGCGGACAACCGCTCGCGCTCGGATGAATTCGCGAAGCTCCTCAAAACCTCGACGCCGCTGGTGATGCCGGGCTGCCGCATCACCAAGAGCTTCGAGCAGGAAAGCCAGGAATTGCCCTACGTGCCGTGTCCGCACTGCGAGACGATGCAGGTGCTCGAGTGGGACAACATGCTGGCGGCGCTCGATCCGGACAACCCGGACGATGCGCACTTCACGTGTGTGGACTGCGGCGCGCGATCGAGGAGCATCATCGGCAGCAGATGCTGGCCGGCCTCGAGTGTCGCGCGCACAATGAGCGGGCAAAGCGGTTTCACCGATCGTTCTGGATTTGGAGCGCCTACTGCTATCTGCAATCGTGGGCGCGGATCGCGAGGGAATGGTTGCGCGAGCGCGGTTACAGCGCGGCCGAGCAGACGTTCCTCAACGACACCGTCGGCAAAGCCTATCAAACCCAGGGCGAAGCGCCGCCGTGGGAAAAATTGCGAGACCGCGCAGCACAGCCCGCCTATGCACGCGGCGCGATCCCGCCGGCGCGATGGTAATCACGCTCGGCATCGACTGCCAGGCCGACCGCGTCGAATGGCAAGTGGTCGGGTGGGGCCGAGACTTCCGCCGCTACGTGATCGACTACGGCGTGATCCCTGGTCACATCTCGGAGGATATCACGCGCGCGGCTCGATGGTCTGCTCAAGCAAACTTGGCCGAACGTGCCGGCGGCGCGCTCGGCATCGACCGCGCCGCGATCGACGGCAACGCCTGGACCGAGGACGTGTGGGGCTGGGCCAAGCGTCATCCGCGATCGAAGCTGATCATGGTGCGCGGCCGCGGCGAGGACTCCGCGCCGCGCATCGCGCGCGTCAAGAAACGAGCGCAACGACCGCACCGGCAAGCTCTTGAATGGGCCGGGCCGGTTCTTCAATTTCGGCGCGTCGGTGCTGAAGATGGCGCTCTACCGCGACCTTCGCGAAAGAGGACCCGCTGTCGAAACCCGGCTTTGTGTCGTTTCCGCGCGGGCTCGACGACGAATATTTCCGCCAGCTCACCGCCGAGCATCGCAAGGCGGCCGAGAAACGCAATGGCTTCGCAGTCTATCGCTGGAACAAGGACCCGGCGCAGGCCAATGAAGCCGCTCGACACCATGAACCAAGCGGAGACCGCGGCCGACCATTTCGGCATCCGCGGCTGCCGGATGCGATCTGGGCAGCAGCTCGAGCAGGAACGGGAAAACCAGTACGCGCCGGTGGCGGCACAGGCCGACATCGAAGACCTCTTGGCGGCGGCGCCCGCCGCCGTCACTGCGCCCGCTGCGAAGGCATCGCCGTCGCTGATCCGCCGTGGCGGCCGATCCCACGTTCATGGGCAGAATCGAATGGCGACTGTTCGAGATCGAGGCGCGGCTCGAAGCGCTCAAGAAGGCGCGCGGAATCCGGCGCGTTGCGCGTCAGCTATGCCGGTCAGTCGGTCGAGTACCGCAGCATCGACGAGCTGAACAAGGCGATCGGCGCAGTCGAGCAGGAACTGGCGCAAGCGAGCGGCGCGAGCGTCGTTCGGCGCTACAGCTTCGTGTTCGACAAGGGGCTGTAGGCGGAATGGTCAATCCCGTTAGCTGGCTGCGCAGCAAGATCGGCGCCTATGCCGATGGCCTCGAGGCCGGACGCATGTCGCGCCGGCTGTCGGGCTGGGTGCCGTCGCGCGTCCACGTCAACACGCTCATTCAGGCGAGTGGCGCGACCACGCTTGCGCGGGCGCGCTACTTGGTCCGCAACAATCCCTATGCCGCGGCAGCCGTCGAGTGCTTCGCGTCCAACCTGGTGGGCGACGGCATCACGCCGAGCTGGAATGCCGGCGCGGGACAGGAGCAGCTCAAGAGCGATATCCAATCGGCATGGGGCGACTGGGTCGCGGAAGCTGATGCCGACGGCCTCGCCGACTTCTACGGTCTGCAACGACGCGTCGCGCGCGAGCTGTTCATCGCCGGCGAGGTCTTCGTGCGCATGCGGCCGCGCTATCTCAGCGACGGCCTCACCGTCCCGCTGCAGCTGCAACTGCTGCCTGCGGAGATGCTGCCGATCGAGAAGACGCAGGACCTAGCCAACGGCAACCGCGTGCGGCAGGGCATCGAGTTCGCGTTCGACCGCATCGGCCGGCGGGTCGCTTCGCTTTTGGAAGGTGCATCCGGCAACGACAAGTCGCCGAAGTTGGGCGAGACGACGCGGGTGCCGGCCGACCAGGTCCTGCACGTCTATGATCCCGGTCGAGGCCGGACAGGTGCGCGGCCTGTCGCGGCTGACGCCGTCGATCGTGTCGCTGTGGACGCTCGACGCCTACGACGACGCCGAGCTCGAGCGCAAGAAGACGGCGGCGCTGTTCGCCCTGTTCATCAAGCGTCCCGATCCCGACGGGGAGTTTTTCGACAAGGCGGCCGAACAGAAGGCGAAAGAAGGCGACGGCATCGCCACCGTGAAGCTCGAGCCCGGCATCGCGCAGGTGCTGATGCCGGGAGAGGAGATACAGACCTCCTCGCCGTCTGATGTCGGACCCAACTACGAAGCCTTCGATTATCGCGCCCTGCTGCGCATCGTCGCTCCGCTCGGCCTGCCTTACTCCGGCGTGACCGGCGACCTGGTGCGCGCGAACTACGCCAACCAGCGCGCGGCGTTGATCAAATCGCGGCGGCGGTTGGTCGCGCTTCAGTATGGCGTCGTCGTGTTTCAACTCGGCGTGCCGGTTTGGCGCGCCTTTGCAAATGGTTTGGTCCTGGCGGGCCGCGTGCGTCTTCCAGGCTATGCCGACGATCCGCGACCCTATCACAAGGTCACCTACACTGCGCCGCGCTGGGACTGGGTCGATCCGCTGAAGGATCGGCAGGCCGAAGTGGTCGCCGTTAATTCCGGCTTCAAGTCCGTGTCGATGGTGATCGAGGAGGAGGGCAACGATCCGGACGAGGTGTTCCGCCGGAAGCCGCAGACAAGGCGCGCATGAAAGAGCTGGGCATCGAGCCCGCCGGCTCGCCGTCGGAAGCGCCGTTGCCGAACGGCGGCATCAAGGACAAGCCCCAATTCCGCCGCGAAGGATCAGCCATGATCGATACCGCCTATCCGCACGTTGCCGATCGCCTGTTCGGCCGCGCGCACGCCATCGAGCCGAACGCGTTCCGCGCACTGATCGAATCCCCGGCCGGCCGGCGCATCATCGCGGGCGAGCGGACGGAGACCTCGGCAAAGGATTTGCGCGCGCTCGACGCGAGCGGGCTGACATGATCGAGGGCGAGTGGATCAAGGTGCCGGGTGGAGTCGCGGAATATTTCGTGACGTCAACCGGCGTGGCGATCCTGCCGGTCATGGGCATCCTGTCGCAACGCTTCGACTGGCTCGCGGCGCTCTGCGGCTGGACCACCTACGAAGGCCTGTCCGCCTGCATCGACGCGACCGAGCAGGATTACCGCGTCGCGGCCCGGCTGGATGGACGTCGATAGCCCGGGCGGCGAATGGGGCGGCATGCTCGACGCCGCCGACAAGATCATCGCCGCGCGCGGCGGCAAGCCGATCTGGGCGGTCGCCAATACTTGCGCCGCCTCGGCGGCCTATGCGCTGGCGGGCTCGGCGGCGCGCCTGATCGTGCCGCGGCTCGCGCACGTGGGCTCGATCGGCGCGGTCTCGATCCATCTCGATCGCTCGGCCGCGGACCAGGCGCAGGGCCTGAAGTACACCGCCGTCTTCTCCGGCGCGCGCAAGATCGACGGCTGGGAGCACGCGCCGCTGTCGCGCGACGCCCGCGCGTCCGCGCAGGGCCGCGCCGATTATTGCCGCGCGTTGTTCGCCGGCCTGGTCGGCCGACAAGGGCGCATAAGTCCCGCTGCGGCGCTCGCGACCGAAGCCGAGATGTTCTTCGACGAGCAGGCGGTCGAGTTGAACCTCGCCGACGCCGTCGGGACTTTCGAGGACGCCGTCAATGAGTTGGCCGACGTCTCGGCCAACAGGTCCACCAACCGAGGAGCCAGTGCCATGACCAAAGTCGCCGCCGTCGATCCGCAGCCCGCCGCGTCCACTCAGCCAGCGCCGGCCGCGCCAACTCCGGTCGCCGCCGCTGCGGCTCCGGCTGCGCCGCCCGTGGCCATCTCGGCGAAGGATACGAAAGCCGAGACGTGCCCCGACTGCGGTCGCGAGTACATGCCCGGTGATGACGACGAGGCGGCGCGCGCCAATCGTTACACCTTGGCGAGCGCGGTCGAGACGCTCGAGCTGTGCATGCTCGCGGGCGCTTCGCTCGCCGACGCCAAGAGTTTCGTCGCCGCGAGAAGGCCCGTCGCCAAGGTGCGCACCGATCTCGCCGCGAAGGCCGCGGTCGCGTCCGATGCGCTCGCGACCGACGCCACCCGCAGGAACGCCCCGACCGCGACCGCGGGCTGGGACGAGGTCACCGACAAGGTCAACAAGCAGTTCGGCATCGCGTCCAAAAAGTAGGCCAACGGCAACCTGCCGCACGGGGGCGTCCGTCCCACGACACCAGGGCTAACACCGAAAGGAGCAATCCATGGTTACTCTCACCGAAGCCACGCACGCGGGGGCCTTCATCGTCAGCGAGGCGAACGGCAATCGGTCGCGTGCGCAGATTACCGTCGCGCTCTCGCAGACGCTGGTCGCCGGCCAGGTGATCGGAAAGCTCGGCGTGGTCGCCGGCATTACCTCGTCGTCGGCCGCCGACGGCGGCAACACCGGCAACGGCATCCTCACGCTCGCCAACCCAGCGGTCTCGCCCGCGGTCAAGGACGGCAAGTACACGATCCGCATCGTCGAGCCGGCCGCCAACGCGGGCGCCTTCCAGGTGGAGGAGGATCCCGAGGGCCGCGCTGTCGGCGAAGGCACGGTCGGCGTGGCCTTCGACGGCGAGATAAAGTTCACGCTCGCCGACGGCGCGACCGATTTCGTGGTGAACGACAGCTTCACCGTCACGATCGGCCGCGAGACCGAGAAGGACGAGCAGTGGAAAATCTTGGCGCCTGCCGCCGCCGACGGCACCGAGATCGCGGCCGGCATCCTGTTCGATGCCGTCACCACGGACGGCGTGAGCACCAAGAAGGCGACGGCGGTCGTCCGTCACGCCGAGGTGCGAGAGTCCGATCTGAGCTGGCCGGGCGGCATCACCGCCATTCAGAAGGCGACGGCGATCGAGCAGCTGCTGCGGCAGGGCATCGTCATCCGCTGATCCCGCCAAACGACGCATCCCCCTCACAACGCGCTGAGCGCGCCCTTTCGAAGGAGAAGACACATGTTGACCATGGACGTGTTCAAGCAGGACGCGTTCAGCGCGACGTCGCTGACCGCCGCCGTCGATAAGATCGGGTATGTGCCCAGCTTTCTCGGAAGCATCGCCGGCCTGTTCGTGCCGGTGCCGATCCGCACCAGCTCGGTCTTCATCGAGGAGCGCGAGAACGCGCCGGCGCTGATCCAGACCTCGCCGCGTGGGGCGCCGCCGCCGCAGAAGGGCGGGAACAAGGGCAAGGTGCGCAACTTCAACACCGTGCGCGTGGCGCAGAAGAGCCGCATCACGGCCGACGAGCTGCAAGGCATCCGCCAGTTCGGCTCCGAGACGGAGATGAAGCAGCTACAGACCGAAATCGCGCGGCGGCAGTTCAAGATGCGAGGCGACGTCGAGTTGACCCAGGAGAACATGCGGCTCGGCGCCGTGCAGGGCAAGGTGCTCGACGCCGATGGCTCGACCATCATCGACTGGGAGGTCGAGCTCGGCCAGGCGATTCCGGCAGAAGGCGGTCGACTTCGATCTCGACAACGCGTCGCCGGCCTCTGGGGCCGTGCGCGAGAAGTGCAATGCCGCCGCGTGCGGTCCATCCTGACAAATCTTAAGGGGCTGGGCGGCAACGGAGTGCGTGTCCGCGCGATCTGCGGTGACAACTTCTGGGACGACCTGACCGCCCACAACGAGGTGCGCCAGACGTACCTCAACTACCAAGCCGCCGCTGCGCTGCGCGAGGGCAATGCCTACGAGGAGTTCAACTACGGGGGCATTACTTGGTCGAACTATCGCGGCACCGACGACGGCACGACCGTCACCGTCGGTACCGACAAGGCCAAGCTGTTCCCGGTCGGCGCCGGCATCTTCCAGATCGCGCAGGCCCCGGCAGAGACCTTCGACTTCGTCAACACGCCGGGCCAGCCGGTCTATTCGTGGGTGGTCACCGACAAGGACCGCAACGCCTGGGCGGACGTGGAGATGTACAGCTACCCGCTGCACGTCTGCACCATGCCGTCGGCGCTCTACCGTGCGCGCCGCACCTAGTCTGGCTATGTCCGCGTCGATCTTCGACGGGCTTGCCGACGTCTTCGCCGACGCGTTCGGCGAGCCCGTCGTCTATACGCCCGCCGCTA
>CAWFLQ010000009.1:0-486653 GCA_963816745.1 uncultured Alphaproteobacteria bacterium | reverse complement strand
GCATGATTGTATCAGCCAATGGTGGGTGTTGTGCAATCGATTCCCGACTTCCGCAAGCGGCTCATTTCGGGGCCACCGTGCGACTGCCTAACCGCTCGTGCCCCATTCGTTCAATTAGCCAGGAAGATTTGAGCACGGAGTCGAGGCTTATCGGCGGCGTGGATTCATACTTTCGGACGTAGGCGGCGAGATATTCAGCCGATGAATTGTCGATACCAAGGCGTGTGCAGACTAGGTAACAGATAGAACTCCGCTTCGAACTCGCGGACTGCGAGGGGGAGACATTGTCTATCCGGCCACCACTTCTGATTAGGTGTGCCGAGATGGCCGCTGTAAAGATGCCCAAGCTCGTGTACGAGCGTCGCATACCGCGCTTCTGCCGAAAGGTTGCTGTTCAGCAATAGCTCGTACCTTAGCGGGATGCGCTGATATCTAGGAGCAGGCCTGGTCGCCAGGAGCATGTCCATGTAGCTACCTGCCACCGCGGACTGAATTGAACCTGCGCGCTGCGACCCGTGCGCACGTTGACTGATCCTGATGCCGTCGCGCTTCGCATTTTCGACGGTCTGGCCCAACTCAGTCCCAATCCTCCCCTGGCGAACTTCAAAGGGATACTCGACCCAGTGCGGTAGAGGCGGTGCACCTGAAAGCGGCTCGGTATCACTCACATCGAAGACGAACAGAACTGGTCCCATCGGTTGCAGAATTACAAGAGGGCGCGCCCCCACCTTGATCCTCCGATGGAAGTCTTGGCCCCATCGGCGCGCAGTGGCCACAAACCGTGCACCAGGCGTCTGTATATAAATCAACATCGAATTGAAAGGCGAGTAGAAGCGGAACCGGCTAATGAATTGCATCAATTCGAGGTAGGCATTGCTCGAGTTGAACTGTCGAGCATTGTTGAAGAGATCATCTAGAGCGCGACGCGCCGAATCGCGATCCCAACCGTGGGCTGCCGATGATGATTCCTCCAGGACGATGTTCGTCATGACGATTGCCATTGAACGTTAGGTTCCCCACGCGAACGTCTGCCGTACGAAGAACAAGTGCGCGATTAATACCGCTGCTGCGCCCGGGTCCAAGTAGAACCATATTGGCCCGTTCAGACGGATCGGCACGAATGGACTAAACAAAACTGCAATGAGACCAAATGTAGTGCACCATGCTTGAAATGCTGGGCGTTCTTGGAATCCGACGATGGCCATGAGCGAGGCACGCCGCATATTACGATTCGAGTAAATGTGTAGTAGCCGCAAGGAAGCCGCAGCGTGGCGATCGCCAGCAAGATCGCTGGTTATGGCTGTCCATAATCATGCGGTTTCAAGGTCCGATCTGAATCGGTGCCTTGTGTCGTCCGATCGGGCCGAATCCGACCTTCGCTCTCGCGGGTGTGCTGCCAGAGCTTGCGGGCGACCTTGAGCGGGTCGATACCGGCCGCCTTCCACCATGCGCGCTCGTCACCCACCCGATGAGCCGCGCGGTGATGGACGCGGCAGAGCGGGACCGCGAATTCGTCGCTTGCCTTGCGGCCGAGCGCCCGTGGCTGCGTGTATCGAAGGTGATGTGGATCGGATGGCTTACGGCCACACACGAGGCACGCCTGTTGGGCGACATGCCGAAGGTGCTCCCGGTTGCGATAGCGGCGTGGTTCAGCAACCGCGAGCACACTCTTGTCGATGCCGTTCGGCTGATCAGGGACGGTGCGTTCGGTAGTCACGGTCTCCTGAGGCCCAATAACCTGAGCCACCAAAGTCCCGTCATCCGAGGGTGCAGCGGTTTCGGGTGATGGCAGCTCCGATAGCCTTTGTTCGAAGGCATCCTCCACGAGCTTGGCATCGGTCGCCGTGAGGCTGTTCTTGGCGGTGAGCGCTCCATTCGCCCAGTTGGACGCTGCATCACCCGATTGGAGGGCTGCGACCTCGCCCAGCAGTCGATCTCGCAGGGCAGCCGATTGGTCAGGAGCGAGGACCACGGAGCGGCCCTTCACGGCCTCGCGGCCATGTCCGTTGCCGGCCCTCCGAGCCGGAAGCTGCGATTGGCGGGGCACTTCTGTTGGCTTGACCACGCGATCAGCAGTGAACCCTGACGGTGCGGCCCCGTCGTTGATGTCGGGCGCATCAAGATCATCCTCGCCAGCAATGCCAACGAGCGTGAAGAGGGCGTAGCGGCGGGCATAGGTCAGAGCCGCGCCCATACGCCGCGGAGTCGCCATGTCGGCGATGGGACAGACCGGCCAATCCGAGGCGATCCACTCGCCCGAAGCATGGGCAAGCATGGTGGTCAAATTGACGATGCCGCTTGCCTGATCGATGGCCGTGGTTTGCACGGTGGCGATCTCGTGCTGACCTAGCGTCTTGCGCACGATGTCGAGGCCGCTCGACAATGGCGCATAGCGAAAGGTGCGTTCCCCCTCGCCTGCTCGTCCGTCTCGGATCGTGGCGGTGAGCGACTTTTCGGGGTTGACGAGTTCGGCCTGCGCCTTTGCCAAGGCTGAGGCCAGAGCCGCGACCGATTCACTGGACCGGTGCATGGGTGGCCTCCGTCTCCAGGACGTCAAAGCTCACGGCGCCTGATTTCGAGCGCTTCGCGCGCACGCCATGGCCGATGGCCTCCTTGGCGTCCTCCGGCATCAGGGCTTTGAGCTCGCTCTTTGCCCGCTCGTGGTCGAGGAAGGCACCGCGGGTGCTGCGGAATAGCGCCGCGAATTCCGCCCAGGAGTTCGACGAGCTCATATCGACGATGCGGATGGCCTCGATGCGCGGACGCGGCGGCTCGGCGTTGATGAGGTGCGGGGTTTCGCCAGATTGGACGCACCGCCAGAACTTCTTTTCCGCCGACACCAGGACGCTGAGATAGAGCGGGTCCATGGGAATCGTGATCTCCACCCATTTGCCGCCACCGGTGATGATCGACAGCACCGCGGTCCGCAGATGGGTGACCCACATATTGTGCTGGAGCTGGGCCATGTACTTTTCGGCTGCGGCCTCCTCGGAGAACGACCAGGGCAGCATGAACTTGGCTTCGAACACTGCTCCGGTCCCCTCCACGATGCCGTCGAGGGTCGCCGCCATCCAGGGAATGGCCGAATGCTTCACCCGGCGCTGGACGTCTGTGACGTGCCGGCCGGTATTGCGCTCGTACCAGGTGCGGTTGAGCGTCCTCGGTTGCGGTGCCGAGCTGCACGATGAGGTTGCCGGACAGATCCTCCGGCTCGACCTCGCCGCGCTTCTCGCGCCACAGGCGGATAAGGGCGGCTTCGTCGTTGCCCATGATGATCCGGGCATCCGAGCCGCCGATGAAGGAGCGACGAGCTGCAAACATTTCCTGTTTATGAATGTACCGCGTCATCTGTCCTCTCCATTCCGCGCCATTACCTGCTGTGCTACATCGAGGCTTCTGATTGGGTCGTACTCGTCGTAGCTGCCCAAACGCTATTGATAGAAAATCTATTAAACAGCGCCGGATGCGCTGTCAATAGAAATTCTATCAAATGGGGCCTCGAAATTGGTAACCACACGGCAAATTAAGGCGGCGCGTGCTCTGCTTGGATGGTCCCAAGCGGTCTTGGCGCGTCGGTCGGGCGTGTCCGAACCCACAGTTGCCCGGCTCGAGTCTGCGGACGGTGAACTTGGTGGGCGGGAAGGTACCGGCGACAAGATTCGAACCGCAATTGAGGCAGCCGGTATCGAATTTATTCACGACAACGGCGGAGGGCCGGGCGTACGCTTGCGAAAGCGCCAGCGATCTAAATCTAAGCGCACAAGTGCGGACATCTAACATGTCATTGAATTAATAATAGACGTCGCCAACCTCCTCGATGTGCTTTCAACGACAGTAATGATATTCTTGTCGAGCATGCTGCAGTTCTCGTAAATCACCGAAGGGCAAAGCAGAAACGAAGCAGCGTGAGCGCCTCGCCAAGATGAGCGACCGCGTCATAGACGGTGCGCCCTCGCGGCACGACAAATCCTGCGACCCGACTAGAATCCGCAGACCGATTCCAGCCGCCGCACCCGCCTCGATGTCGCTCATTTTTTCGCCCAGAAAATCGCGGAATGAGCGAGATCGAGGCCGAGGTCAGACGCCGCCTGCAAGATCATCCCCGGATTGGGCTTGCCCCGGCCGATGCCGGATTGGTTGGTGACGACGACGATCGGCCGACGAAGCTCGTTCGTCCAGAAACGCGCCAACGCAAAAATTCCGGGAACGAACTCGAACTGGTCGCGGCGGTGAACGTAGCCGCGATCCACATTGATCACGCCGTCACGATCGAGAAAAAGTGCGCCGCGATGCATGGCACCCTTATTTTGCCCGCTACTGCACATGCCGGTGCCGGCGGCGAGATTGCGTCCGGATGGCGCGGAGCCAGCGGCGAAGGCCGGAGCCGAAGAACGGCGCCAGCCTGTTCCAGATCGCGAACCAGGTGAGCCGCCGCGCCAGACGAAACGTGATGTATCCGGGATCTTGAAGCAAAGCGCGCAGACCGCGCAAGCTGAAATCCGGCCAGATCGCGGCCGCCACAAGGGCGGCGCGGCGGCGCTCCCAGCCGGGTTGCCGGGTCGCCGCCAGCCAGGCGCGCAAGACGTCCGACTGCGCATCGCTGCGCTTGCCGGCGGCGCCATACGATATCGGCGATACCCGGACGTACGACACGGCCTCGGGCACGTAGACCGCGCCACATTCGAATGCGGCGCCATAGGCGGCCAACAGGTCGCCATGCCACCTCACCTCGGGGGGAAAACCGCCGAGGCTGCGCAGGACCGCAACGTTGAACCAGACACTCGATACGTGAAAATAGAAGAAATGGCTCTGCATCAGGCGAATGAACTCGTCGGCGGAGAAGTATCGAACGGCCCTCGGCAAATCGAGCGGCATGATCCGGGCGTCGGAGCCGTCGGCGTTCATCTCGGCAGGATCCGAGAACACGATGCCCGTCGCCGGGACGGCGGCAGCGGCGGCCGCCACACGCTCGACCATGCCGGGGCTCAGGCAATCGTCGGCGGCGGTGAACAGGATGAAGTCGCCGCTCACGAGACCGAGCCCGGTATTGCATGCGGCGTTCACTCCGCGATTTTCAGAATGGCGGTGAATGCGCAGCCACGGCATGTCCGCCGCGAGCGATTGCAGGCGCGCGAGGCTGTCGTCGGTCGAACCGTCGTCGACGACCACGACCTCGAACGGCGCCATCGTCTGCCGGGAGATCGCGGCGAGCGCCTCCGCTATCAGACGTCCGTGATTGTAGTTCGGGATCACCACGGACAAGCGCGGGCCACGACCGGGAACCTCGGTCATAGGTCGCGCAGCCTCGGTAACGCGCGGTCGCGGCTGGAGATCACGCGCTGCTCGGCATCCGGCCAGGCGATGGCGAGGTCAGGGTCGTCCCAGCGCACGCCGCGCGCGGCTTCCGGGCGATAGCGCACGGAAATATGGTAACGCACCTCGGCGTCGTCGGTCAGCGTCTGAAATCCGTGGGCGAAGCCCGCGGGAATGTAGAGCACCGACCGATTGTCGGCACTGAGCTCCACGCCGACCCACTTGCCGCGCGAGTGCGATTGCGGCCTCACGTCCACCGCCACGTCGAACACGGCGCCGCGCGTACACGAGACGAGCTTGGTCTCCTCGTGCGGCGGCGCCTGGAAATGCAGGCCGCGCAGCGTCCCGCGGCGCTTGTTGAACGACACGCTCCACTGCGGATAATCCACGCAAAGTCCGCGTTCCAGGAACGTGTCGGCGCAGAACAGGCGGGAAAAAAAACCTCGTTCATCTTCCGTCTTTTCAGGCTCTATGAGCCACAGCCCGGGGATTTCCAGTGGCCGAAACAGCATTGCGGAACCCAAGCCCAGCGGCTGGTCGGACGTTTCGACCGCAGGCGCGCACGCTTCTACCAAAGCTTTTTGAACCTTCCCAGTGCGGCTGGCCGGTGCCCCTGCCGCCAACCCCGCTCTTTACTGTAATTTCGGCGGTTACAGGTGATTTCACCGCGACTGATCGGCTAATCCCCAAGAAGAGGACCAAATACCTGTCCTGCCGATGCATCAATACAACCCGTGTTCGTTGTTTCTATTTGCTGCAATAGCCTCGTTCAGATACATGATCGAGTCGGATGAGGGTGACTACCAAGCCCGCCATCGGCGGCCAGCTACGATCATCGATCCCGTTCTTTGGTCGAACCTGAGCCGGCTGCCGCGTCACGGCTGGGCATTCCACGGCTAGGTCAACTTGGTGCCATTTTCTGCGGAGAACCGACATCCAAGTCGGCTATGTTCGAATTGGGGAAATACTTGTTGGTGATCTCGGACAACCCGGGCTCGGTGCCCACCCCGGAACAATTCCGTGGCGGGGCATTCTCCCGGCAACGCGCTAACGTCGGTCAAGTGGATTTTTCATCGTGCCCAGCCGCTCGGAAACCGCGACTGTCCTGGCCACGGGTTGCTCGGGGTTCCTTGGCCGCCATTGCCTCGAGGCGCTGGTTCGGCACGGCTTTCGTGTTCACGCAGTAAGCCGCGCCGCCCGCACCGACCAACCTGCCGACAAGATCGCTTGGCACAATCTCGACCTGCAGTCCCGCGGGCCGGTCGAACGGCTGATCGCGACGTTGCGCCCCACTCACCTGCTGCATCTCGCCTGGGTGACCACGCCCGACGTCTATCGCTACGCTCCGGAAAACCTGGATTGGCTGGACGCCAGCCTTGCCCTGGTGAGGTCGTTCGGCGAGCATGGCGGCCAACGATTTGTCGGCGTGGGCAGCTGCGCCGAATATGGCGCCGGCGCCGGCGCCTGCGTGGAGGACGGCACGCCGATCCGCCCGGTCACCGTTTATGGACAGTGCAAGGCGGCGTTCTGGATGGCGACGCAAGCCTATGCCCAGCGCTACGGCTTTTCCGCAGCCTGGGGACGTGTATTTCTGCCGTATGGCCAGGGCGATGAGCCGCACCGCCTAATTCCGTCGTTGCTGGCGGCATTGACCGCTGGTACACCGATCAACGTCACCGATGGCAGCCAAATCCGGGATTTCGTGTGCGCAGCCGACGTCGCCGAGTTGCTCGTACGCTTGCTGGCGACGCCGGAAGCAAGGGGAGCTTACAATATCGGCACAGGTCGCGGCATCGCAGTACGGCAGGTGATCGAATGGGTGGCCGATCATTTCCGTGCACGCGAGCTCGTTCATTTCGGAACCCGCCCGCGGCGCGACGACGAGCCACCGTCGCTGGTCGCCGACATGGCGAAGATCGAGCGCGTCCTCGGCTGGCATGCTGCCCACCTCGATCGAGAACGGATTGGAACGACTGCTGCCGAAATTGGGGGCTTCCTCGCCGGCGTCGAGTAGATGGCGAGGGGGCGTGGGTACATGCGCATCGTGATCGACACGGCGGAGCAGGCTCTTTTCGCCGCGGACGGCAAACGGCTCGACCTCTACGGCAAGGAAGCGTTCGAGCTGATCTCGGAGCTCTGGCTCAAGACCAGCTGGAACCAGAAGTATTCCTACACGTTCACTTGGCTCGGCCGCCCGATCATCCAGCATCCCGAGGACTTGGTCCGGCTGCAGGAGGCGATCTTCACGCTGCGACCCGACGTCGTCATCGAGACCGGCGTGGCGCACGGCGGCTCCCTGATCTTCTATGCATCGCTGCTCAAGGCCATGGGCAGCGACGGTCGTGTCGTCGGGATCGACATCGAGATCCGTCCCCAGAACCGGAGCGCCATCGAGAGCCATGAGCTCGCAAGCTACATTTCTCTCATCGAGGGGGATTCCGCCGCACCCGAAGTCGTGAACCGTGCCCGCGAATTCGTCCGTCCGGGCGACAAGGTCCTGGTGATCCTCGATTCGAGTCATGCGCAGGGCTCACGTCGCCAAGGAGCTCGAGGCCTACGCGCCGTTGGTCAGCCCGGGTTCCTATATCGTAGCCACCGACGGCATCATGGGGCTCGTGCACGATACGCCGCGCGGCAAGCCGGAATGGGTTTCCGACAATCCCACGCAGGCTGCGAAGGACTTTGCCGCCCGACATCCCGAGTTCGTTCTCGAGGAACCGAAATGGCGGTTCAACGAAAGCGAACTCGACCGAACCATCACCGCCTGGCCGGGCGCGTGGCTCAAACGGACCGGATGAGCGGGATATGGCGCAATGCAGGATTTCACGCTTGTCATTCCGACCTACAATCGACCGAAACCGCTCGAGGCCCTTCTCGCCTATCTGAGGGCGAAGAAGCAGCGATGCCGCATCCTGATCCTGGATTCGAGCCTACCGCAGCAGCGGGCCGCCAACCGCAGCGTCATCGCGCTCACCGACCTCAAGATACAATACTCGGAGTTTCCGAGCGAAATGCATCCCTTCGACAAGTTCCGCGAAGGCGTGCATCAAGTCACCACCGAATTCTGCGCTTTGTGCGCCGACGACGACCTGGTGGTGCTCGACGGGGTTGAGCGCTGTCTCGACACCCTCAGACGCAATCCGCAGGCATCGGTGGCGCAGGGCTATTCCTTTTCGTTCCTGTGCCAGCCCAACGGCGACATGGACCTCGGGAGCATTCTCTATTTCACGTCGACCGTCGATGACGCCACTCCGCTGGCGAGGCTCGCCAAGCTCTTCGGCCGTTACCAAGCGGCTACCTACGGCAACTACCGCACGCCGGTGCTGCAGCGGATCCTCGCCACCATCAGGCCGATGACCAGCATTCTCGGTCGCGAGCTGCTGGGCAGCGCGCTGGCGGCCATCGAAGGGCAGATGATCCGGGTGCCCTGCTTCAGCCACGGTCGCAGCACGGACGCCTCCGAAAGTTACCAGCACTGGCACCCGCTCGAATGGTTCGCCAAGAACCCGCAAGGCCTGTTCTCCGAGTACCGCGTCTACCGCGAGCTGATGGAGCAAGCCGTGCTCGAGCGGCCGGACAACAACCTCGACGCAGCGGCGGTCCGACGCATTCTCGATCTCATCAACCTGCGCTACATGATCAAGCATGCTCCGGACGGAGCGCTTGCTTTCATGACCCAGCAGAAATTGGTCGGCGCGGCGTTCGAAGAATATTGGCCGCGACCGGAAATCCACAAGCCGCTCTACGAGGCGGCCTGCATCGGCACCACCGCACCGGCCGCGACCGAGACGACGACCTCGGTAAAACGCAGCCGTTTCGGCAGGTCGCGCGCCTACCATCTGCATCCGAATTTTTCCGCTCCTCTGGGGGTGGAGGCTCCCGGTCCCGAAGCCATCAAGAGACCTGCTCCTCGGGCTCGACGATTACCGCCTCCTGCCTCCCGCGGTCGTTCCGGTGCGCACGCAGCTGCCCGCTCGCGCGCGCCTGCCGTTGCGCAGGACCGTCTCCGTGTCGGTGCTACTCTGCAACTACAACGATGCGCGCTACCTCCCGGATTCGCTGAGCGCGATCTGCACCCAGACGCGCCTGCCCGAGGAGGTCATCGTGCTCGACGACGGCTCGACCGACAACAGCCTGCAGATCATCCGGGACTTCGGCGGCGCTATCCGTTCATTCGGATCCTGAGGAACGAGACCAATCGCGGCCTGCTCTATTCCATCAATCGCGCGCTCAACGCGGCGCGCTGCGACTTCATCGTGTGGGCGGCGGCTGACGATCGGCTGATGCCGAACTTCATCGAGCGCAATGCGCAGTGCCTTCGCCAGCATCCGACCGCGGGTTTGTCAATCTCCCGCCTGGCGGTCTTCAAGGACGGCTCGAACGACATCACCCCGTTCACCGAGAAGAATCACGGCATCGCATTCGATCTTGGAACGGCGCCGCATTTCTTGTCGCCGGAGATGCTGCGGGAGCGATTGCAGCAAAGTCACCTGTGGATTTCCGCCAACACCGCGATGGCGAGCCGCACGGCCTTGCTGCAAGCGGGCGGATTCGATCCGGAGCTGCGCTGGCACGCGGACTATTTCGGATTCTTGGCTGTCGCGCTGCGGCACGGCGTCTGCTGCATTCCGGAGACCTTGGCGGCGATGCGCCAGCGTGACGAAACCTACTCCTCGACCGGCATGGCCAACCGCCGTGAACAGCGCGTCACGTTGGGCCGATTGGCCGACAAGCTGACGAGCAAGGGCTGGCGCGACATTGGCGTTGCGATTTTGCGCTGCCCTGCCCTGCTCTCGCCTTTTGGCGGACGGATGCTGGAGGCGCTGCTGCGCAAGCCGCGACGGTGGCCCTTCGCCGTGACGTACGGACTTTGGTGGGCGAACCATCTATGGGGCAGCAGAAGCGGTATCGTGGCCCTGGTCGGACGCCGCGGCACGCGAATGGCTCTACAGGCGGTGCTGAGCGCGCTCGAAGGAGCCGGCAGGTTCGTCCGCTGGGCCAGGCACCGCTGATGCGCGATTTCACGCTGATCATCCCGACATACAACCGTGCAAGGCTGCTGGCGGCGCTTCTGAGCTATCTGGAGACCGAAAACGCCGATTGTCGCGTGCTCGTGCTCGACTCCAGCAAGCCGGAGGTGCTGGCGGCCAATCGTGCACGAGTGGCGGCCTCCAGCCTGGACATCGAATTCGCGGAATTCACGAACGTGGCGCTCGATGAAAAGTGGCGCCAGGGCATCCACAAGGTCGCCACGCCATACTGCGCCTTGTGCGCCGACGACGATCTTGTCCTGCTCGACGGCGTGCAGCGTTGCCTCGATACCCTGAGGGGCAATCCGGCGGCGGTAGCGGTGCAGGGCTTTTCGTTCACCTTCCTACCGCGGCCCGACGGCGATGTGGAGCTGAACAATATCGTTTACTTCAGTCCGTCCATCGATGAAGGTTCGCCGCTGCAGCGGCTCGCCAGATTGTTCGAGCAGTATCAGGCGCCGAGCTACGGCGTCTTTCGAACGACGGCGCTCCAGCGAATATTCGACACTCTCCAGCCGATGACGGAAATTCTCCCTCGCGAGCTGCTATGGTCCGCGTTGACGGTCATCGAGGGGCATCTCATTCGCTTGCCCGACTTCAGCTATGGTCGCAGCATGGGCCCCTCGGGCGCCTACGAGCACTGGCATCCGCTGGAGTGGTTCTGCAAGGACCCGGACAGCCTGTTCGCAAACTACCTCCGCTATCGCGAGCTGATGGCGCAGGCCGTGTTCCAGCGACCCGACAATGTGCAGCCCGCCGAGGACATCCGCGACATTATCGATCTCATTCACCTGCGCTACCTGGCCAAGCATGCTCCCAATTCGGTGCTGGAATTCATTGCGGAGCAGCAGATGGCCGCCGTCAATTTTGCGGATTACTGGCCGCGCCACGAAATCCATCTGCCGCTTTACGAAGCGGCCGGGATCGGGACATCCGAGCCGGCGGAGAGCCTGGGTCCCGTGAACATGCGAGGTCGTGAACGGTCCTACATCCTGTTTCCAAGCTTCTACGCACCGGCACGGATCGAGCCGCCGAAGATGGACAACGTCGTCCGCTTGATCGGTGCCCTCGACAAGTACCGGCCTGCGGTCAACGAGAATATCGGCGCAACAACCGAGAAATGATCGCGCCGACGCTCCTCTCGATGGCGGCCATCGGCTTTCGAAATCCGCCACACTAGCGCATTCTCAGGACTTGCGTACGCGTGTGATTGCGGCGGTTGATGCCGGGACTGGGGCCTATGCGGCTGCGCCCTTCTTTCGGTCAGCGTGTCTTACATTTCCCAGGCCTGATCCGTCGGCGACGACGGCTAAATCGCTTCGCGGCCCTCCGGTGGCGGTCCCAAACCGAGGTCCCGCCCACGTGACGCGCCTCGCGCACGCAATGCGGCCGAGCCCGACATCGCGCTAGCCGAACTGCAGGCCTGGCTTCCGCCCGACGTCGGGTCGATGACACGCATCCGATGTCGATGAAATCATCCGCAGTTGCTCGAGCTGCCGTCAAAAAGTCGCCAAGCGCGCCGAGCAGGATCGATCAGATTCGCCGCAGATCGCGATGAATGGCGTGCCGCCAGGCGAGTTGACCCCGAAACGCTTGTCTTCATCGACGAAACGGGCGCGGCGACCAACATGGCACGTCGTTATGGCCGCTGCCCGCGGGGCCAGGCCTCGTCACGAGCGTGCCATGGGCCTTCGAAGACGACTACGATCGTTCGGCCCGCGAGTCGATCCAGGTCCCCGCGCCGATCACTGGTCGCCGGACAGATCGATTGCGCGAGCTCCGCGCCTATTGGAGCAATGTCTGGTTCCAACGATCCGCCGCGGCGACATCGACGTGATGGCAAATCCGCCAGCCACAAGGCGCCGGCATCAAGCAGGCGATCGAAGCGGCCGGCGCAACTGCGCTATCTGCCTCCCGACACATCGTCTCAACCCGACGAGCAGCTTCGCCAGCTGAAAGCCTACTGAGAAAGCGGCCGCCGCGTTCAGCATGACCGTGCCACCGGTTCAGAAACACTCAGGAGAGACCCTCGTATTCCATGCGGTGGATATCCTCGATCGGAGCACCTTGTCGGAACAACGTGTTGAGGCGGCGGAATAGCGCAAGGTCCTTCTGGAAGTCGCCGGGATATGCCGCGATCCGATTGGCGAGGTGCGCGCGGGCGCGGTCAACCAGCGCAGCGTCATATCAATTCCAGTTCATGATCTCGTTGCGAACAAATTCCGCGACGTCAGCGGCGGTCGGGCGGGATGCGGTAGCATTAAGTGGCGTGTAGACCATGTCGCTCAGCGACCAACACAAATCTGCAGCCAAGACGAGCAGTGTGTCATCGAATTGATCCGTCAGTCCCACGACCATATAGCTGTCGAGATTGTTGGCGGCGAGTTCGAAGTCGGCGTCGGTCGGGCGGGCACAGTACTCCGTGGTTGCGCCCTCTTGGGTTGGATCGAGGTCCGGAAGACCGCTGAGCACACGTGTCATGTAGTTGTCGATATACAGGTCGTAACTTCGCTTGCGGCTCACGTAATCATCCAAAGTTGGAACGGAGCCGTCTGGGTTGGTCATCACCCCGCATTGAACTTCGTAGCAAAAAGCCGAGATGACGCGATCGACCGGATCGCGCAATACCGTGATGCAAGCACACGGCTTAGGAAGATGGCGTTGGATGCCTTGCCGAAAATGTCCCCACACCGCGCGGACCTGATCCACTTCGTTGTCCGTCATTTTAGCGAGGGCGCGTTCGACATTGACATGTGACCACGTTCCGAGCACTGATCCATCCGTCATCTCGACTTGGAGAAATTCTTCGATTCCGAAGTTGCGAGCGAAGATGTCCGAGAGTGTAACCCCTCCAGTCTTCGCAAGATGCAAGAACAGAAGAAGTCGATCACGCGTCGCGGCCGCCGCACCGAACAAGGCCGTGCTCGCGAAGTGGCGCGGCGCGCCATCACGTTGAACGCGATGGATGTGACGGGCCAAGCGGTTTGCTTGCAGGTTTTTTGCTCCAATCGCATCATCACGCTGCTGTAAATACGCATCGCGCTCCGCCATCGCCACGTCCCGCTGACGTCGCCATTCGTTGCGCTCGCCGAGGGCCTGGTCGCGCTGTTGGATATATGCATCGCGCTCTGCCGCCAAGGCGCCCGCCTCGGACCGAACTCTTTCAAGCTCAGGTCGAATTTTTCGGTAGGGGTCGATAGAGCCAATACGTCCGAGCCAGCTCATGGAGACTCCCGCATCACGAGACACGATATGGCCGTAGCAAACTGTGCACGTCATGCAAGCACTGAAAATGACGCACACAAAAGGAGGCGGTTGACGCCACAGGCGACCGATCGAAGGTCCCTATCGCTATCAAATGTGGAAGATAACCGCCGCATTCCCCACCTGCCCCGCCGGCGCAGCTGGAGACCTACTGAGGTCGGCTTCGGGAAATCTGATCAATAGCGGGCCTACGGAATGGCGCGCATTGCTCTGGGTGCAATGAGACACCGCGGGGGACGGTCACGACAACTGTTGACCGCATACGTTGCAAGCGATGCCCGTTACTGCAGGTCCGCCTTGACCGGCGCCGACAGGCCGAACCTCACCGGACGCGCCGTCGCTTTGCGATTGAGACGCCTTCGTACTCACTGGCCCATCGCAACCTCCTGTAGGGCCAAAAAAGCAGAAGTCGTATACACCTATATATTGTACTTTGCAGCTCAAGAGGAAATTACCTACTAATCGAGCGATTTCAGCAACTTGCGGTTACTAACTTCGGCTATCAGTCCCATTGAATTACATAGGATTATTCGGCCGGTTACCAACCAGCGGCGCGCGGAAATCCTGTGGCCAAATCATTTGGCACAGAAACGAATTTTGTTGAGGCCGAAAAACGCACTGGCGAGTTTCCGCCCGCGGGCTCACGAGGCCGCAGGCGATCTCGGCGGCTCGCCTAGGTCGGGGTTAGCAGGTTGGTATGATCTGAGGCGATGGGGAGACCCGGCCCGCGCCTCTATTGGGCGGCATCGCCTTTGTCGCCTTTGTCGCCCTTATCGCCCTTGTCTCCTTTGGCGCCTGTATCTCCTTTTTCGCCCTTCTGACCTACCTGTCCAGGAGGCCCCGGATCGCCCTTGGGGCCAGCAGGACCACCCGGGCCGGCGGGGCCGGCAACACCAGGATCACCCTTGTCGCCCTTCGCTCCAGGCGGTCCGGGCGGCCCCTCGAAACATCCGCCGAGCGCCAGCGCCACAAGGATCGCTAAGATGGTTGATAGTTTGTTCATGGGCATGCCCCCTCCTGCGCTATTATTGGAGCCCAAGTCTGATCCGCCAAATTGCGGAGTCAATGGTCTGACCGCGGTTTTAGAGGCGCTTTCGCCTCGGAACGGAATCGGACATGCGACAGACCTTGGCCCCCCGTCACTATGGGCCACGTCCGCGGCCACCGCTCTTTCCACAGCACCTTCGGCAAGTCCGGGCAGATCAGGTCGCAGCGCTCTTTTCGAGCATGTCGCCACGCTGATAGGCGGCCTCGGTCTTGGCGTTGAGCACACTCGCGAGCGCGGCCTCGACGAGCTCGCGCGGGAAATTGGCCCGCTCGCTCGCCCAGGTCTTGAATCGTCGCGCGGAAGCCGTGCGCGATGAGATAGCCGCGGCCCATGCGCCCGAGCAGCAGGAGCATTGCCATGTTGGAAAGCCCCTCCCCCGGCCTCGCGCCCGGGGAAAGGAAATCGCCGCCGGCGCGCTGCATCCGCTTGAGCGCCAGAATCCAGCCCGCGCCCGCGAAAGGCGCAGGATGCGCCGTCGAGTTGTGGTGGTAGGTTGTTTCATCTAAACTATTCCCGCATTTGGGGATGTAGATTGATCGATCCGCTCAATTTCCAAAAGCGCTACTGGCGCACCGGTCCAGTACGCCCGAAGCGTTCGCAGCGTTCGGATTGGGATGAGCGGATGTGGGCGATTTGCTTCTTGTGCTTAATCACGCTTCCCGCTCTGATCTTCATCAGTTTTGGGCTGATCTACGCGGCATTTTACGGAATATATCGGTTGCTGGCCTGGGCAACAAAACGCCGCTGCGGCAAGCGGATTCCCTCCAGCTAATCAACAGCTGGCGGCCTTGGGTTTGAGGTCGCCTTGGCCCGCGCGGCGCCTTGACGCTCGCGTGCATCGTTGCCGGCCTCGTTTCAGAAGCGCGGCGCCTCGCCTTTCCGACGGTGATCGAAAGCGATCGCGCGCGTTAAACGCACTCGTTGGAGGCCGGCCGCAATGGAACCCGATTATCAAATGGGAACAGCTCCACCTGTGGCCAATCTAAACACCTTCACGGAAGGCCGGCCAGTCCGATTTGCTCCCGACCCTTGTGCTCGTTAGTTTCGCTGGAGACGAATTCGTCTTCAGATAAGCAGAAAATCAGTGTGTTGGTGCACCGAGCCGTTGGCAGAATTCACGATCTCCGAGATGAAGCTGCTAGCCGGATCCGGTCCGGTGGCCATCGCAGATTGGTTCGTGAGATTCACTTGCGCAATGGTCCAACCGCTGAATGACTTTAAGTCAGTTGCACCAATCCAAAGGGCATTCGATCCGCTCGCGCCCGGAACGAATGTCAGATTCGGCAGGTTCGCTGCGCCTACAGCGAAATATTGGCCGTCCCCATCGTGTTGGGCCACGCCGTTCAGCTCGAAATGTCCGCCACCGGGGGTCGGGTCGTTGAACAAATAAACAATCGCGTCACCGTTCGCATCGGTCGCGCTGAACAGAGCGGACACCTGAATCGGCACGCCTTGCGTCCCCGACACATTCAGGTTCGGTACCGTCACTACCGGCGGCTGGTTCACGACGCTTACCTGCTCGACGGTCCAGCCGCTGAACGACTTTAGATCAGTGGCTCCAATCCAAAGGGCGTTCGATCCGCTCGCGCCCGGAACGAATGTCAAATTCGGCAGATTTGCGGCGCTTACAGCGAAATATTGGCCGTCCCCATCGTGTTGTGCCACGCCGTTGAGCTCGAAATGTCCTCCACCGGGGGTCGGGTCGTTGAACAGATAAACAATCGTGTCACCGTCGGCATCAAACGCGCTGAACAGCGTGGACACCTGAAGCGGCACTCCTTGGGTCCCTGACACATTCAGGTTCGGTACAGTCACCACCGGGGCGTGATTTACGACGTTTACCTGCTCGATGGTCCAGCCGCTGAACGACTTTAGGTCAGTTGCTCCAATCCAAAGGGCGTTCGATCCGCTCGCGCCCGGAACGAATGTCAAATTCGGCAGGTTCGCGGCGCTTACACCGAAATACTGGCCATCCCCATCGTGTTGGATCACGCCGTTGAGCTCGAAGTGTCCGCCACCAGGGGTCGGGTCGTTGAACAAATAAACAATCGTGTCACCGTCGGCATCAAACGCGCTGAACAGAGTTGACACCTAAATCGGCGCGCCCGGCGTCCCCGACACATTCAGGTTCGGCACTGTCACGATCGGGACGGCGTTGAACAGGCTCGCGGCGGCCACCGTGCCGTCGGCGAACTGGAAGAACTCGACATTGCTCACCGTGTCGGTCCCGTCCGGCGAACCTGCCCGCAGGTTGACCAGACGGATGGAGCCGTCCGGGTTCTGCGTGATCTGGTACTGCGACTTCGAGCCGCTGTAGACCGCCGTATCGCTGCCGCCGGCGCCGTTGATGGTGTCGCTGCCGCCCTTGCCGGTGAGCGTATTGTTGATCGAGCTGCCCGTGATGCTGTCATTGCCGCCGCCGCCGACGGCCTTGTCGATGACGGCGCCTTCGGCGATGCCGATATTGTTGGTGAGGCCGTGGGCGCTGCTGAACGTCCCGGGATTGAGATTGATGGTCGCAGGATTGGACCATCCGGACAGGTCGAGGGTGTTGTTCGTGCCGCTGGCCCAAAGCGTGATTACCGGATTGGTGTTCACCGTGAAATCGAAATAGGACTTGATCGACGCGGCGAGGTTGCTGTTGAACCCAAACACCTGGCCGCCGCCACGAGCAGGCCCGACGTCGCCAGACCGTAGAGCTGCTGCGCCGCCGCAATGTCGAGGATCATCGGCGTGGTCGGCACGTTGTAGTAGCCGTCCGCGGAGATGCCCCAATTCGTCCCGGTCACGGGATAGCTGCTGTAATACTTGGCGCTGGTGTTCCACGGATTGATGTAGGACATGATCGTCCAGAGCCTGGTGTCGTAGGCGCTGAACTGCTGAGTGGCGACGTTGACGTTGCCATTGTAGGCACCGCCGTGCCCGAGCCCGATCAGATGCCCGATCTCGTGCAACAGGGTCTGGTAGGGATAGCCGCCATAGGTGCCGAAGGAAGCGCCGATCGGGCCGAATCCCGCCGTGTCGGTATCGATCGAGATCACGGTGCCGGTGGTGGTATGGCTCCCGGTGAAACTGCTCCCGACCGTCGTGGTCCGAATATCGGGCTGTTCTCGTAAGCCGAGCCGTTGTTGTTTTCGTAGAAGATGAAATTGGCGGTCGCCGCGCTTGTAGCGAGCGCGAAGTTGATATTCGCCAAGGCCGACCATAAGGCGAGCCCCGACTGCAGCGCGGCCATTTCGGTGGCGGTCCAGGCGGAGGCCGCATCGAACCAATAGGTGACCGTGCCGCCCGACGTTCCGGGCGTCGAGCTACCCCACTTGGCGGCATAGGACGTGCTGTTGTAGGTGGCGGGCGTGTTGTAGTTCCAGGTCCAGAAGCTGGTCCCGGCGACCGTTCCGCTCGACGTCAACCCATTGAGATAGGAGATTTGTGCCTGGGCACCGACGGAGAGAGCGGCGGCGCCGCCGCCCCCCGAAGCGCCGGACCCGGCATCCCCGGCTTGCACCGCGACCGGAAACCCTCCCCCGTCATGGGTCAACTCCGGCCTGCCGCACAGGATGCACATATCTTCGCGTTCCGCTCTGGTCGGTAGCGATTTATGGTAGAATATCAAATATTCGTACTAATTCTGGTTTTGAATCAAGCAGATATTTTTAGCTACGGAGTCAACGCTAGTAACTTCTTGTAAATATTCTGTCGCTCTCAGTTTCACCGCACTTCGACTATTGCGCGCGGAGCAACACGTAAAGGCGCCCGCTCCAGCAGGCCGCAGGGGATGCCATTGGCAGCTCCTGACGCGTCAGGCCTCTCCTTGCATATGCCCCATCACGATCCGGCAGACTTTTCATACCGGCAGAGATTGGCTTGACGGGGTCAAGCCCAACCGATTACTGCATAATTCGCATTCGTTGGGGGCGGCGTATCGAGGCTTCATGGCGCCGCCGGCGGGGCAATTCATCGCGCTTGCAACCGCTGCGCGGTTGGCGTTGGTAGCGCCGTCCCACGGGCCCATGGAGTGCCGAATGAACCGCGACTTGCCGCCGCCTGTCTCGCCCGCGGCGGCGGCCTGGGCCGATCTGGTCGAAGGCGTGTCCAAGACCTGGATGTGGTCGGCGATGGCCACTCAAGACATCAGGATGCGCTATCGCGGCTCGCTGCTGGGGCCGTTCTGGCTCACCATCAGCATGGTCATCATGATCGCCGCCATGGGGCTGATCTATGCCCGCATGTTCAACATGGAGATCTCCCGCTACCTGCCGTTTCTGACCGTCGGCTTGGTCATCTGGAGCTTCGTATCGACCGTGATCACCGAGGGCTGCCAGACCTTCCTCTCCGCGCAGAACATCATCACGCAGGTACGCATGCCGTTCTCCGTTCATGCCTGGCGTACGGTGTACCGCAACCTGATCGTATTGGCGCACAACATGGTGATCGTGCCTTTGGTGCTGATCATATTCGCCGTGCCGGTCAGCTGGCAGGCCGTCTTCATCCTGCCGGCGCTGATCATATTGACGATCAACGGCCTCTGGGTGAGCATTCTCCTTGGTATGGTCAGCGCGCGCTATCGCGACGTCGCCCCTATCGTGACGAGCTTCGTGCAGGTCATATTTTTCATCACGCCGATCTTCTGGCCGCCGGAAGCGGTCGGGATCTGGATGCAGGCGCTGCCGCTCAATCCGCTGTTCGCGGCGATCGACGTCGTGCGCGCACCGCTCCTGGGCACCGCTCCGCTCGCCTATTCATGGATCGTGTTGTTGAGCGTCACCGTCGTCGGATGCCTCGGCACTTTCGCCTTGTTCGTGAAGTTCCGGTCGCGCATCGCGTATTGGATCTAGCATGGCATTCCTGCGCTTACGCAATCTGTCGGTCGAATTCCCGATGTACCAGGGCAGCAGCCGCTCGCTCAAAAAGCTGCTGGTCGCGACCACGACCTACGGCAATCTCGCCCGCGACGCCACCGACCGCGTCAACGTGCATGCGTTGAACGACCTGACGCTCGACATCGAGGACGGCGACCGCCTGGCCCTGATCGGCGGCAATGGCGCGGGCAAGACGACCCTGCTGCGCGTGCTGGGCGGGATCTACTACCCCACCCGCGGGCAGGTCCACACGTCGGGCCGGATTTCAGCCGTGCTCGACGTCGCCGTGGGTCTCAATCCCGATGCGACCGGTCGCGAGAACATCATCCTGCGTGGCATGTACATGGATATCCACCCGCACGAGATGCGGGCGCGCGTGGACGAGATCGCGGAATTCACCGAGCTCGGCCCCTATCTCGACATGCCGGCGCGCACCTATTCGGCCGGCATGATGGTCCGCCTGGGCTTTGCGGTGTCGACCTGCATTCCGCCGGAAATCCTGCTGATGGACGAATGGCTTTCGGCCGGCGATGCGCGCTTTCTGGACAAGGCGCAGCGCCGGATGGAGCAATTCGTCGGCCGATCGAGCATTCTCGTTCTCGCGTCGCATTCCCAGGAGCTGCTGCGCAAGTGGTGCAATCGCGGCCTGCTTCTCCAACAGGGGCGCATCGCGAAGCTGGGCCCGATCGACGAGGTCATCGCCGCGTATATGGATACCCTGCCCAAGCGGGCGGAAGCCCCCGCGCAGCTATGACCACCGCGATGAGCACGGTCGCGGTCGTTCTGTGCAACTACAATCACGCAAAGTATCTGCCCGACTCGCTCGGCCACATCTGCCGTCAGACGCGCCCGGCCGATCAGATCATCGTGATCGACGACGGCTCGACCGACGACAGCTGGGACATCATTCAAAGGTTCGCACGCGACTATTCCAACGTCGAGGCGCGCGCCAACGGCCGCAACCTCGGGCTCGAGGCCTCGATCGCCAGCGCGCTGCAAATGGTCCGTTGCGACTATCTGGTCTGGGCCGCGGCCGACGATCGGTCTGCTGCCGTCGTTCCTCGAACGCAACATGACGGTCCTCGCCGGCCACCGCGACGCCGCGCTGAGCTTTTCCGAGGTGGTCGTGCTCAAGGGCGACAGCGAGGAGATCGACCGGTTCGCGACCAATCCGGCGGCGCCCCGCATTTTCGATCTCCGCGACCTTCCGGTCTTTCTGTCTCCCGATCAGCTGCGGACGCGAATGAAAAGAGGCTATCTGCCCATCGCCTCGAACACCGCGGTGATCCGCAGCGACGCGCTCAGGGCATTCGGGGGATTTCCCCCGGCGCTGCGCTGGTTCGCCGACTCTTTTGCCTGCACCGCGCTCGCGATGCGGCACGGCGCCTGCGTGCTTGCGGAGCCGCTGGCGCTCATTCGATCGAATACGGGAAGTTATTCTCAGGCGATGCGCGACGCACAGCAACAGACGAAGGTCTTGAACGCGATCTTGGACATCCTGGCAGCGCGCGGATTTCCGCGACATCCGTGCCTTCATGAAGGACTGCCCGTCGAACCTGACGGTGTACGACCCATTGATGCTCGGGATTCTGGCCAGGCGACCGCGCGATTGGGACCTGTTCGCCGCCTATGCGCGCTGGAAGATGGACAGATATTTGCGGCTTACGCATCCGGGGAACCTCGGCCGTGCGCTTGCCCGCCGATTTCGAAACATCGTGCACAAGGGTGTTGGTGCGGCACGGTCGCATACGGACCGGTCCTAGTGTCGCGACTCCGACGCACGATCAACGTACGCGACCGTGATCGGCTTGGTTATGCAAAGAACCCCGTGAACTTGTCGATGGCCTTTTCGATACGCCCTCGATCGCGGCTGCCGACCATGATCATCCGCTCGTTCGGCACGGCCTCAGGCGCCTGCAGGCGCGAAAAATCACCGTCCTCGAGCGGGACATAGACGCCGGGCCTGGCGGCGGAATGGGCGGCGAGACCGAAAATATCCAGCACGCCGATAAAACCGTCGGCGGTCTGGGCGAGGCAGATCGCGTCCTGCAGGGTCAGCCCATGGTGGCGGGCAAACCGCACGTGTGCCGGCCACTCCCGCCATTGCGAGGGCGCAAGGCAGTTGAGCATGACAAAGGCAAGGTCGGAGCGACGCGCGCGCAGGGCGTCGGTCAAGCCCAGCCAAAGCTCCAGCTCCGCCGGTGCGACGGTGCCGTCCTCGCGCTCCCGCAATGCGACTGCCATGATGAATCGATACGGCAACGCCAGCTTGAAGAAGTCGTTCGCATATTTGCGGCCGTGCGCCAGCAGCTTGACGCCACCCCGGGTCCCATGGCGCTCGACCTGACTCGTCACGTCGCGCGGCATTTGTCCGAGATCGCCCGCCGCTCCGGCGGAGCGCCACCGAGCCAGCTCCTTGTCCGACATGAGAACCGACGCGGCCTGCGCCGCCGTCTCCTCGTCCCAGAGCACCACGAAATTGCGCAGGCGCTCCAGCATGAGCCCGACCGAGATAGAGGTCGAACAGCCTGGCCTCGCTCTCCGACCGGCCGGAGAGCACGAGCGCGACGTCGACCTGCCGATTGTCATCTGGCCGCAGGTACGACGGAAGGACATGGTTTTGCCAGATCAGCAGATTCCTCAGAGCCTTTTGATCGACCGGCCCGGTAAGGCGTAGCGCGAAATTTCGTTCTTGAGAATTCGCGCGCTCACGCGCCTTGGCGGCGACCGAAAGCCGCAACAACAGGAGGCGGCAGAGACGGCCGACGAACCGCTTGACGACGCTCCGCCCGAGCAGGAAGTCGCGCAATCCGGTGGACGCCGAGAGTTGGTGAACAAGCTCATCGCTCGGGTCGGGCGGATCGCCTTCCGCCACATCGACGCGCCGCAGAGCAAGCCAAATCGTGGCAACCCAGAGAACGGTCGCCTGCGCGGTTCGGCGGATCATCCAGTTCGGATGCTCCAGCAATGGCGCGGCGATGACGTAGGGACTGAGCAGGAACCGCCGGATCATGCGTGCTTCGCCCCCGTCGCACGAGATTGCGCCGGCTGGTCGCTCGCGGTCGTGCGAACAGTCGCGCGGTCGGGACAGAGCTCACCGAACAAAGACAGCAGCTCCTCGGTCGTTTCCGTCCGCCACGTCAGGACCTGGTTGGCAGCGGCGAACGGATAGTTCCGGTCATGCGGCCGAATCTCCGCGTGCGGCGCGAAATTGTGCGCCACGTTGACGATGACATAAGGCACGCCGCTGAAGGTCGCGAAGGTGGCAAAACCGCTCGATGTCCCCATGAACAGGTCGGCAATCTTGAAAAGCGCGAGCTCATGAGCGAGGCGCAAGCCCCAGCTGCGCGGGATGAAGACATTGCGGCGGCGCAGAAGCTGGTGCTCCCATTCCTGAAAACCGCCGACCATGACGAACATCGTCTCCGGCCGCTTTTCCCCGACCGCGTCGATGAAGGCGTGCCAGATCTGCAAAGGCGCGTCGCGCGTCGTCACGGCGGGATTCTCGGTCAAGGAGCTCTGACGCGGATTGATGATGATGAGCGGACGCCCGGCCAGCTCCGTCGCGTGAAAGCGCCGCGCCCAGCCTTCATACCCGCGCGGCGCCGCAAGCAACGGAAAATAGCCATGACGCGCATGGAAGGCGTTGATGCGGCGGTGATCGATCGGGAAATCCTGCCGCATCTTGAGATGCGTCCTCAGGTCCGGCCACATCGGCGCGCGGGCTCGATGATGCGCCGCAATCAGAAAATTGAATGTCTGCACGTCGCGGACGAGCCGCAGCGACCGCAACAGCGGATTGCACGCGAAGACCGGCATGATGTTGTCGAGATGCGCGAGGTAGTTCGCGCGCGTGACGAAAGGCTGCATCCGGGCCGACGGCAGGTCGGGGTTGACCATCACGATGACGTCAATCTGTGCAAGTCCCAGCTCGGTCGCCATGATCGCGAGGTTCACTTGACTTCGTCAGTAGATCGCCGAGCGCGTAGTGCTGGTAGGAAAAGTCGAAGACCCCCAGGAACGCCCCGAGCCCGGTCGCAGTGGCCCCGTCCCCGGGCTCGGTATTCTTGCTGCCGATCGACTGCAATGCCATGTCGGTGATCGCTTCACGCCTCTTGGCTGATGCTACGACTGTACGTAGTCGTCGAGATGACTGATGATATTTCGAAGATGCGATGCGGTCACCTGCCCTCCATCGGCGAAGTCCTGGGTCAGGAATGCGCGCGACATCACGTAGCGGCGGGATTGTCCGTTCCGCGCCGTTCGCTCCACCGTGAGCCGGCCGAGCGAGGAGGCCAACGAAGCGTCGAGCTTTTCGCGCCACCTGAGGGCGCCGTAGACATCGGCAAGCCGGCGGACATAGCTCACGTTCGCAGCTGCCGACGCCGGGTGCAGCAGCCGGCGCGCGCGAGCGAGCGCAAGCCGGACGCCCCCCGGGCCGCCATGCGCGGGAGCACCGGATGCCCTCCACATGTCATCTATCGTTTGCGCCGACGTCCGGTCCGGCCGCATCGATTCCCCGATGAGGTAGTTCAGGACATCGGACGAAAGCATCGGCGCGAGATACGCGAGGTGCACGAGATCGAATACGCGCTGCATCTGCTCGGGCTGATAGGTCGCCCGGCACCGGGCATCGGACGCCAACTGCTCGAGCACCACCGCGCGATAGCCCGCGTATTCGCGAAACAGCTCCGCCGGTTTCACGGCAAGAAGCTGGTGCGGGTGCCATCCCTGGCCGGTGACCGACGGGTTGGTATTCCGCGCCATGTAGTATTGCGGCACGCGGCGCGCGCCGCCGGCGACCAGCGCCAGCGAGGACGTCAGCAACTCCTTTGCCCAGAGCGAATTGACGCGGTCGAGCGGCAGCCGGATCGACTTCATGACGTGGGTACGATGAACTCCATAGAAGATCGCCTGATAGTTGCTCATCTGTTGGACGATCCGCTTGAGCGCATCGTCCCGCCACGATCGAAGGCGCGGAATAGTCGGTGTGCCAGAGATCGAAGTCCGCGCCAAGCCGGACGTTGACATAGTAGCCGTGGGCGACGGCCAGGGCCGGGTCGGCATCGAGCACATCGAAGAGGCCGTCGAGCTGATCCGTGAACAGGACGTCGTCATCCGCACAAATGGAGCAGTACGTGGAGTTCGACCGAGCCCATCGCCAGCTCGATCTTCTTGTGGACCGGCGTGGCGGGGTCATAGACCTCATGGACGACGTCCAGCCCTCCCCGGCCGACCGTCTCCCGGTTGTGCGACAAGGCGTCTGCCGAGCTTGAATCGAGGACGCGGACCGGATATTCGAACCGGCGCGCGGCCAGATAGCCGAGCAAGTTGCGCAAATGGGCGGACCGGTTGAAGGTGGGAACGAGCAGCGTGTAACGCGAGCGGGGAGATGTCATGTTCACATTGTCGCCGAAGGAAGCGACCCCGTCGGTATGCGCAGCGGCCGTAGCGTCGTGCAGCGCCGATGTGCATCCGTCGGCGGCAGGCAAGCCATCAGTTCTCTATCGGGAATGATGCGCCGAATCCAGAACCCTTATCGGATGTCGCATCCGGTCCCGACTTGTCCGCCGCCTGATCGCGGTCCAGCACGTTCGACGTCTCCTCGAACTGGGAGCGGCTCGTCGGCCAGCATGAGTTAGTCTCTTTGGCCAACCTAAACGAGGCCTTTGTTGATAATCTCATTCTTCCGTGCATAAGCTGGGATCGCCGCCCCTTGAACACCACCTCCCGAGACCCACGGCTATCTTGCCAAGCTCCATGCGCCCGACGTCTTTTCGATTGCCTTCGACGAATAGGTGCAAATGAGGATCTGCCCCCGCGCCCTGCCATACCTGCTCTCCTGGGGCGCCCTCGCCGTCCTGATGATCGCCGGCATGAGCCGCGTGCCGTTGGCGCTTTACACGCCGATCGACGGCGAGTGGGCGAAGTGGAATGTCGAGGCCATTCTTCAGTTCGGCAAGATTTTGGATCTCAGCCCCTACAGCATGCTTGCTGGGATGGGCTCGATGTATTTTCCAAATCTTCCGTGGCTCAATCCGGGTGCGTTGGCGCTCGCTCTTCCACTCGCCGACCCCGCCAAGAACATCGTGTCCTATGTCGTCTATGCGATCGAGCTCGCAGCCAGCATCGTTCTGCTGGCGCGCGCGATCGGGTTTTCCTGGTTGACGTCCACGGTCGCCGCGCAATCGTATCTTTATTTGCTGTTTCCGCCCTTTTCCGAGGTCTTCCGAATTTATGATTGGTATTCAATTGCCCCGTATTTCGCACACCTGACGGCAGTGCTGAATTTCGCATTGGCTCTGTTGCTCGCCTGCGGGCGCGCGGCCGGTTGGCGCAGCAACATCGGTCTGTCCATCGGCTTCCTCGCCCTGTTCATTTGCGGACTGCTCTCGGCACCCTTCACCTTTATCTTTACCACCCCCGCCTATGTTGCGATCGGGGCCACACTCATTGTCGCGCGCCGACCGACGCTGGCCGAATGGGCCTGGAAGATAGCGGCGCTTCTCCTGTGCCTGGTCTTTTTTTTCTCGTCCGGCCTCTTGGACTATTATCTCGGCACCATTGCCACTGTCGGCCGGACGCCAACCGCCGGACTTGCGTGGGACCGGCTCCTCTCCCTCGATGCCTGGCTGCACTTGTTCCGGGATCATCCGCTGTGCCGGGATCCGCGATTGCTTCTGTGCATCGAGGACCGGGGCGCATGGCTGCAAATTGCCGCGCTGACCGGAGCGGTGACGGCAATTGTCATGCGGCGCGGAGACATCCGCACCGTCGCCTGGACCCTGATCGCCTATATCGCCTTCGTGCACGTCTACGCGTACCCGTACCAAGCCGAATGGCTGGGCCCGGTGAGCGTCCTCTCCAACCATTTTCTCCTCTTGTCGTGCTTGTCCTTCATCGTCATGTTCGCAGTGCTTCCGTTTTTCGCGCTGTGTAGGCTCATCGATTTGCATGCCTCCGCGGGGGCCGAAGCGTCCGGCCGCAAACAGCTCGCGCGCCTCGCCGTGAACACCACCCTCGCCGTCTGGCTCGTCGCGATCATCGTCATGATGTTTCGCAAGCCATACCTCGTCCATAATCTGCGGGTCGCCCAGTACGTGACAGGCGTCGTGGGACTCGGCGCGCTGCTCCTCGCCATCGCGGCATTTCAACGCCACTACGGCACGAAGCACGTCGTCGGCGCTGCCACATCCGGAAGCCCATGGCGCGTCGCGGTGGCGCTCGCGGCCTTCCCGATCTGGGCATTGGTCCACCTGTCCATGGGTGTTCGCCACGATGTTCCCGTCGCGCGGGATCCTTCACTGCGCAATTATTTGCACGAAAATGCCTCGGTCGAGGTCGGCAAGCCGTTCAGGGGATACGCCGCCACCATCTGGATCGACAAGAACGGCGAGATCGGCGCAGGTCCTCACGTCAAGGGGTTCGCAGACAGCGCGCGGTATGTCTATGGCCTCAATTATTTTCGCACTCACTACGGCGAAACGTTCACGGATGCCGACTTGTGGCGATCGAACATTCCGACCTTCGAAGAGTACGGCGAGTGGTCCTCGGTACAGGCCCATGCACTTGCCCGACGACTTCTTGCGCCCACGGGGACAAAGACTTTCACCAATTATTTGCGGGCGTTCACTATCGATGCCGATATCTTGCGCGCTCTCGGCGTTCGGTTCGTTCTCACCGATGCGGACACGCTTGACGGGCCGGCGACACTGCGCGGCTCGGTCAGCGCTCCAGGCGCGTCCGGAGTTCATTTGTTCGAATTCGGCAACGTCAACTTGGGGACCTACAGCCCCACGCAACTTGTGAAGGCCACCACGGCCGACGAGATCGTGGAGCGGATACGTGAGAACAAGAACTCGCCTCGACCAGGTCGCGGTGGTGTCCGATGACATTCCATCGGCAACCGCCCGGGCGCGCAATGTCACGATGACGATCGAGCGCGACGGCATTCGAGTGCGAGCGGAAAGCGACGGACCGACACACGTCGTCCTGCCCGTGCAATTCTCGCATTGCCTCGCCGTGGTCAACGGGGCCGCGGTCCGCCTTGACCGAGTGAATCTGCTCCAGACGTTAATGACATTCGCCGGCGCGGTTGACGCCAAGATCGAGTTTCACTTCGGACTTTTCGCCAATAATCGGTGCCGCCTTCAGGACGGCACGGACACCAAGGCGCTTGGGCTGTGATCGAATTGACGCAAGGCTGCTTTCATTTGGCACGCGCCGGAACCCCCATCACGACTGCCCCCGCCGGCACGTCGCGGATCACGACGGCGCCGGCGCCGATCGTCGCGTCGGCCCCGATTGTCAAACGGGGCAGGATCACTGCGCCGGCGCCGATGAAGGCTCGCGTGCCGACATCGACACGACCCGTCAGACGGACACCCGGACCGATATGTGCGCCGGCACCAATCCGACACTCGTGATCGACCGAGGCGGCGGTATTCACGATCACGCTGCGCTCGAGGCGGGCCTGCGCGCAAACGGTCGCATGGGCCAGAATTTGGCACCCTGGCCCGAGAGTGGCGTCGACGGCCACGTAGGCCACGCGATGGGTGACAGTAAGAGGCAGAAGGCCCTCATCGACGAGCCGGTCATGAATCGCGAGGCGATCCGGCCCGCCAACCGCAACCAGGAAGTAGAGATCCTCACGGCTCTGACGGGCCTTCCTCCAGGCGCGAAATCCGTCAACGCCGATCTCGAACGGGGTACCGGGAAAAGGCGCCCGTACGCCTGTATTGTCGAACACAGCAACGATCTTGTTGTCCGTGCCGAACAAGCACTCGTTCAATACCCGCGCTTGGCCGGTTCCACCCCAAAGGATCACCTCGCGCATGTCGGACCGCTCCTCGGTGCCGTTGCCGTCCGCCGTCGTGTCGCCGCGCACTGAACTCTATGTAATCGTCGGCCTTCGTCGATGCACGTGACAAGGCCCCACCCGAGCTTGAATCGAGGGCGCGGACCGGATATTCGAACCGACGGACGGCCAAAAGTCGACCAATTGCGCAAATGCGCGGATCGGTTGCAGGTTGGAACGAGCGGCGTGGGGCGCAATCGAGAGGATGCCATGTTTACATTGCCTTAGCAGGACGCCGTCCCCACCGGTACGCCTCCGGCCGCAGGGTCGTGCGGCGCGAAAGTGCATCCATCGCGGGCGAGCAAACCGATAGTTCTCTATCGGGTATGATGCCGCAAATCCAGAACCCGTATTGGATGGCGCCTCCGGTCGCGGCTGAAAACGCCGGCGAGCGTGCGTCGGCGCTTCCTTTCTTGCCAACCGCACGCCAACCGACCATTCTGACAACTTCAACACAGCTCATCTGCCACATGACACCCAACTGCTGATGATCAAGTTTTCGATTGTCATTCCCACCGCCGACCGGCACTACCTCTTGCAGCATACCCTGCGCTCCTGCCTTGCAATTGCGCGGGACGATGTCGAGGTAATCGTCTCCGACAACTACTCCAGTCCGGAGACGAGAGCCGTCGTCGATGCGCATCGGCATGACAGCCGGCTGAAATACTTTCGAACAGACCGGCGAATGCCTATGCCCGATCATTGGGACTTCGCTTGGGCGAAGACGAGCGGCCGGTTCGTAATCATCAACTGTGACGACGACGCAATTTCGGCATCCGGTGTGCGGGCGATCGATCGGGCGATCGACGACCTCGGCGCTCAAATCATCTCGTGGCCGGTCGCGCTCTACCTGCATCCCGACTACGAGGCCGAAGGTGGGCCTAATGCCGTCATCCTCCCGTCGGGACACTCCAACTTGCACCTGCTGTTGGATACAGCGAGGGTGATCGCGGCATATGCTAGGTTCGATTTCCGCTACTTTCCTCAGGGCACTCACTTCTGCATTGCCAGGGAGCTAGGAGAGAACGTTCGTAGCACGACCGGGCGCCTCTTCTGGTCCCCGGCGCCGGATTTCACGGCGCCGCTTCTCGCCTTGGCCGCCGTGCAGAATGGCCGCTACTGCTACATAAGATTCGATCTTGGGCTTTGGCGGACGATCCAAGAAGTCAAACGCAGCCGCCTTCAGCCAAGGAGCGACGGCGGAGCACGGGAAAACGATCCAGAAATTTGACTCGGAGTTCGGCGAGCAGGAAATCTTTCCGCACCACCCGCTAAAGGCCAAGGTCTATTACAATTATCTTATGTCTGGTATCTCATTGTTGAAAAAATTCTATCCGCAGTACTCAAGCGTCAAGGTCGATGAAGAAAAGTTCCTCCGACTGGCATACGAGGAGCTGCTGCGAATTCGGCCCAATCCACTAATCGACGCCAGGGACGAAGCGTTGTTCGACCGTTATGTCGAGAGTATGGATGCCGCCGGCCGTAGCTTGGCAGCACGGGTGCGACGCGAGGTCACGGCGCGGGGGAAACGAAGTGTTCCGCGGACGCGAGGTGAGATTATCCGGGCGCTCACGCCGAATTCTCTGAAGGCGGGCGTCGAGCGTCTGTTGACCTCATTGGATCTCTATCGCCGGACCGCCTCGGTGATCCGCTTGCCGGGCGCCAAGCATTGCTTCAACGATGCATTCGACCTCTTCTCCAACTGGGAACGGCTGGTTCTAGAGCATGACCTGGTCTCTCTTGCCAACATGACTGAAGCTTTCCAAGAGAACCTTCTTTTGTCCGCGCACAAGCTGGAAGCGGATGTTTAGTCAGCGCGCCTGTGGCATGAGCCTCGACTCTCGAGCGATCTCTGTTCGCAGCGCCTCTCATCGACGCGGTGGACTCGGCGTCATGAGTGATAGCATTGCGACGCCTATCGCCGGTGATCGACAGAAATACCGAGAGGAGGGTAGAAATGACGGACGCCAATAGTATCAGGAAGTACTGGGAGGAGAGGGCGTCGCAGGATCGGTCTGCGCAATCGACGACGCTTGACTATTATCTCAGAGACATAGAATTCAAAGTCCTCCGTGAGGCCATCGCTCAACGGAAACCGCTTCGGGTTTTTGATATTGGATGCGGTGACGCCTTTACAACCTTGAGGCTTTGCTCCGCTTTCCCCGAAACGTCGTTCGTTGGCGGAGACTATTCGCGATCTATGTTGGACAATGCCGAAAAAAATCTACGAGAGAGCGACGTCAGGAACATCGATCTCATCGAGTATGATTTGTCTTCTCCTGTAGATATCGGTACGTTTGAACTTGCGTATACAACAAGGTGCCTAATAAACCTTCCAGGATGGGAGCTTCAAAGAACTGCAATTGGAAATATCAGCCGCCTTCTCAAGAGAGGCGGCGCCTACGTCATGATTGAAAATTTTTTGGACGGGCATGAGCAGCTCAACGATCTGAGGCGGAACTTCGATTTGCCGGAAATAAAAATTAGGCACCACAATTTCTTTTTGCAACAGGAAATCGTACGCGAATTTGTGAAAGAGGAGTTTGAAGTTGAGGAAATGACCAATATCAGCAGCACGTACTACATGGTGACTCGAGTTATATATTCAAAAATTTGCCAGCTCAGCGGCGTCGAACCGGATTATTTTGATGAGCATCACAAGCTAGCGTCAAGCCTGCCCTTTTGCGGCAATTATGGGCCGATCAAAGTTATGATCTTGAAGAAAAAAAAATAAACATCAGGCGCCGTCGAAGCGGTTCCGACCCGCGACGTTGGCGACCATTCGCTTTTAGCCGCTATGGTGATAAGGTTCCAGGTCTTTCACCCCTAACTTAGAGCACGAGGGCATCCGCGCGTGACCAGCACCGACGACCGCGCCGTATTCGAGAAGCAGAAGCGTGCTCAGTCCGCGGCACTCGGCCGAGACCAACAGGTGTTCGATGCCGCTGTCAGGGCCCTCCAGGCGGCGGACAAATACGACTATTCGTATCTTTGGAGCTGGATGGGCGTACCGATAATTCAATTTCCCGCAGACGTGATGGCGACGCAGGAGGTGATTTGGGCAACCAAACCCGACGTCATCATCGAGACCGGCGTGGCGCGAGGCGGCTCAGTGCTGTTCATGGCGTCGCTGCTGGAACTGATCGGCACGGGAAAGGTGATCGGGGTTGACATCGACATCCGCAAGCACAACCGTGACTCGATCGAGCGTCATCCGATGGCGAAGCGAGTGCATCTGATCGAGGGCTCGTCAACGGACCCGGCCGTCGTCGCCGAGGTGCGGGCGGCGATTCCGGATGGGGCATCGGTGATGGCGGTGCTGGATTCCGACCATGGCCGAGACCATGTGCTTGGCGAACTGCGAAGCTATGGCCCTATGGTGACCGCCGGCTGCTATCTAGTCGTAGCCGACACGATCCTCGGCCGCCTCGAAGCCGAGCAGACGCCGCGCAATCGCTCGAAGCTGTGGCTCAAGGGAAACGAGCCGCTCGCCGCGGTCGAGCACTATCTCGGAGAGACGGATCAATTCGAGGTCGACCCCATCATCAACGGCAAGCTGATCCTGGCGAGCTCGCCTGGGGGTTATCTGCGCTGTCGTGAGGGACGCTGAAGCGTCATGAGCGCCGTTGGCGCGTAGCAATCAGATGCCGTGCAACAGCATCTTCAACTTGGCGGCCACGAACGCAACCTGCTCCTCAGTCAGCGACAGCGCGCTCGGCAGATTGACCCCATAAGGCGCCACTGCATATGACGCCGAATTGCGGGCCCGCGCCTGCGCCGCGGTCGGGAAGGATTTGTAGGCGGGCAGCATACTGAGCGGATAGAAGAAGGGGCGGCAGTCGATATCGTGCTCACGCAACGCCGGCACGAGCTTCTCCTTGGTCCAGCCGAGCTTGGAATCGAGCACGACCGTCACCATCCAATAAACGTTGAAGACGTCGCTCGCCTCGCTGTTGAGCGAGATTCCCGGAAGATTTCCGAGCTCGCGTCGATACCAATCGAAGATCGCGCGCTTGCGCGCGATGAGCTCCGGGAGGCGTTCGAGCTGCGCCATGCCGAGCGCGGCCTGCATCGACGACATGCGATATTTGTGGCCGATGGTGTGGTTCCAGAACATCGTTTCGCCGGGCGCACGGCCATGATCGCGCAACGTCAGACAGCGCTCGTACGCGGCTTCATCGTCGAGCAGCAGAATACCGCCCTCGCCGGTCGTGAGCGTCTTCGAGCCGTGGAAGCTGAATGCGCTGAACGTTCCGAACGAGCCCGCCGGACGCCGCTTGTAGGTCGCGCCGGCCGCCTCGGCGGCGTCCTCGATCACCGCGACATTGCGCTTCGCGGCACAATTGGAGGATGGCGTCGAGGTCGGGCATATTGCCGTAGAGATCGACCACGATCACCGCCTTGGTGCGCGGCGTGAGCACCGCCTCGATGCTCTCGGCGGTGATGCACCAGCTCACGGGATCGAAATCGGCGAATACGGGCGTGGCACCGACATAGCTCACTGGCGCCGATGTGGCGATCCAGGTTACGTCCGGAACGATGACCTCGTCGCCTGGGCCTACTCCCAATGATAGCAGCGCCAGATGCAATCCTGAGGTGCAGGACGGCAGCGCAACGCCGTACCGGCGACCGGTGAAGGCCGCGAATGCCACCTCGAAGTCGCCCTGGTATTTCGCCGAATTCTCGTACCACCCGTTGGCGACGGCTTCGGTGACGTACCGGATTTCCTTCTCAGTGATCCACGGACCCGCGATAGGGATACGCGACGACATAAGTCTTCCGCCTCCGAGCACGCCCGCGCGGGCGGATATGCCACATTAGCCCTGGGTCAACCAGTACACTTCGGGTTGCACGGCTGGGAGGCGTTCACGCGGCTTCCGTGGAAATTGCCGCCCGCTTTGCGACACGCCTTGGGAGCGCGCTTGAGCCTTTCAGTGCGGTCGGCGCGGCGCCGGTCGATCGCTCTCATGGTGCTAGTCGCGCGATCATCGCTCCCGGAACGTCCGCGCGATCTGCTCCTCCAGCGGCTTGAGGAGGAATTGCAGCGGGGTGCGATCGTGCGTCTGGATGAAGGCCTCGGCGGGCATGCCGGGAACGAGGCGGATATCCTTGAGCCGCGTCACCTGCTCCGCCGGCAGCGCGATGCGCACCGTGTAATGGGCCGGCGCGGGCTGCGAGCCCTGCTGCTGCTCGCGGGTGAGATCGGCGGAGACGCGGGTGATCACGCCCGATGAGTTCGGGCGCGGTGCGCTGGTTGCCGGCCATGATGCGCACGGTCACGCTGGTCCCCAGCGCCACCTGGTCGATGTCCTGGGGCGCGACCTTGGCCTCGACCACGAGCTCGTCGGCCCGCGGCACGATCTGCATGATGGTCTCGCCGTTGCCGATCACGCCGCCGACGGTATGGACCGAGAGCTGGTGGACGACGCCCGACTGCGGCGCGCGCAGCTCGACGCGCTTGAGCTGGTCCTCCGCCGCCGTCACGCGCTCCTTGAGCTCGGCGATCTTGCCCTGGGCGTCGCGCAGATCCTTGAGCACCTCGGTGCGGAAATCCTGGTCGAGCTGGATGATCTGCAGCTCGGTCTCGCTGATCTTGCCGCGCGCGCGCGCGATGTCGGCGATCAGCTGGCCGCGCTCGCCCTGGAGCCGCGTCTGGTCGCGCTGCAGCTGCGTGAAGCGCGAGATCGAGACCAGATTCTTCTGGTAGAGGTCGGTCACGCCGACGAGCTCCTTGCCGATCAGCTCGATCTCCGATTCCTTGGCCGCCTGCTGCGCCGACAGGCCGCGGATCTCCTCGTTCATCTGCGCGACCCGCTCGCGCAATTGCGCGCGCTGGCCGGTGCGCGCGCTCCGGCGCGACTCGAACAGCTTCTCCTCGCCCGCGAGCGCGGTCGTCAACCGAGGCGTCCTTGCGCCGGAGCGTCAATTCATCCGGGAATGCGATGGCCTCGGCGTCGTCCCGCTCGGCCAGCAGCCGCGCCTGCCGCGCGGTCAGCTCGTCGAGCTGGGAGCGCACCACGCCGAGCGTGGCCTTGGTCACGGTATCGTCGAGGCGCAGCACGACCTGCCCGGCCTCGACCGCGCTGCCTTCCTTGACGAAAATATCGCCCACCACCCCGCCGGTCGGATGCTGCACCTTCTTGACGTTCGACTCGACCACGACCGTCCCGGGTGCGATCACGGCGCCGGACAGCTGGCTGGTCGCGGCCCAGCCGCCCACCCCGCCGACCAGCACCACGACGACGGCCAGCCCGATCAGATTGAGCTTGCGGATCGCGCGGCGCGGATCCGGCTCGGTCGCGCCGTGCGCTCGCTTGGCCCGCATTCATGCTTGTTTCGCCTGTATTCATGCTTGGCGTCCGGCAGCGGTATCGCCGACGACCTTGAGATTGCCGCCGGCCGCCGCCGGCGCAAGCGGCCGGACAACGAGCTTGCGCAGGATCTCGTCGCGCGGGCCGAAGCCCTGCTGCTGGCCATTGGCGAGCACCAGGACCTTGTCGCATTCCGCCAGCGCCGCCGGCCGGTGCGCGATGAGCACCACGATGGCGCCGCGCGCCTTGAGGCCGGCGATCGCCTGCTGCAATGCCGCCTCCCCCTCGCTGTCGAGGTTCGAGTTCGGCTCGTCGAGCACCACGAGGAAGGGATCGCCGTACAAGGCGCGCGCGAGCGCGATGCGCTGGCGCTGGCCGCCCGAGAGGACCGCGCCGCCCTCCCCGATCCGGGTGTCGTAGCCGTTCGGAAGCCGCAGGATCATGTCGTGCGCGCCGGCCGCCTGCGCGGCGCGCAGAACGGCCTGCGCGTCCGGCGCGATCGCCATGCGCGCGATGTTCTCGGAGATGGTGCCGTCGAACAGCTCGACCGTCTGCGAGACGAACCCGACGTGCCGGCCGAGCAGCTCCGGATCCCATTGGTCGAGCGCGGCGCCGTCGAGCCGCACGCTGCCCTTGGCCGGCGGCCAGATGCCGACCAGCACGCGGACCAGCGAGGTCTTGCCGGCGCCGCTCGGGCCGATGATGCCGAGCGCCTCGCCCGGCCGTGAGGCCGAAGCGGACATTGCCGACGATCGGCGCCGGGCTTCCCGGCGCCGCCACCGCGACCTGCTCGACCTCGAGGCCGCGGGCCGGCTTGGGCAGCGCCGTGGCCGCGTCCTTGCGCTGCACGCGCGCGAGCGTGTCGGACAGCCGCGCGGTGCTCTGCCGGGCGGCGACGAAGGCCCGCCAGTTCGCGATCGCGGTCTCGATCGGGGCGAGTGCGCGGCCCATCATGATCGAGGCCGCGATCATGGCGCCGGCGGTGAGCTCCTGCCGGATCACGAGATAGGCGCCGAGCCCGAGGATGAGCGACTGCAGCAGCAGGCGGAGCACCTTCGAGACGCTGCTGTAGGAGCTGGTGACGTCGGTCGCCCGCCCGATCGCGCCGATATACTGGTCGTTGACCCGCGCCCAGCGCTGCGCCAGCACGCCGGCCATTCCCATCGCCACGATGCTCTCGCTGTTGCGCCGGTCTGCCTCGACCAGGATCGAGCGCGCCATCCCGTCGCGCGCCACCATGCGCGCCGGCGCGTTGCTCGCGCGCTCGGTGAGCACCGTGATCGCGAACAGCACGACGCCGCCGGCGAGCGATGCGATGCCCAGCCAGGGATGAATGAGAAAGCAGATGAACAGGAACACCGGAATCCAGGGCAGATCGACGATGGCGATCGGCCCGGCACCGGTCAGGAAGGCGCGGATCTGGTCGAGGTCGCGCACCGGCTGCTGCGCCTCGCTCGGATGCCGGCTGGCGATGGCGAGGCGGACCACCGCGGCATGGACGGTCAGCGCCAGGTTGCGGTCGAGCAGCGCCGCGGCGCGGACGACGACGCGCGAGCGGATCAGGTCGAGGATGCCCTGGAACGCATAGGCCCCCACCAGGAAGACCGAAAGCGCGATCAAGGTCGGGACGCTGCGGCTCGCCAGCACCCGATCGTAGATCTGCAACATGTAGAGCGGACCGGCGAGCATCAACAGGTTCACCAGGCCCGAGAACAGCGCCACGCTCCAGAACGCGCTGCGGCAATCGCGCAAAGCAGCGCCGACGTCGGGATGGGCCGAGGCGCCAGGAACAAGCATCCAGTATGTCCGATCAGATCCGTCCGTGCTGGTCGGACTATACCGCAATTCAGCGAAGGAATGCTCAATGCGGATGGTGAAGAATTGATTAAGAATTTCAATGGGATGGACGTTGGCATGAGGGACCCTCCCGCGGGGGCCCGGGCACGGGGTGGGGCCTCTTCCACTGTCGGCATAGCCCATCAGCGCCGGTGGAACGAGCCACGGCGCGTATTGGGCCAACGGTGGTCACCCTATACGCTGGAGCATCCGCAACTTTTCTCACAACGCTCGATCTCGACGCTATTGCAGAGGAGCGGCTTCGAAGTCGTCGAAACCCATGAAGACTGCCAACTGCTTCCCAGTGATGTATTTGGCAAGTGCCGCTTTGACGGTGCTCGGTTGTCCGACGGTCTCGTACCGCAGGCGACACGGCCAATGGTCGAAATCAGACTTGGTAACATTGCCACGATCGCCTGCAAGCGCCACTGAGAGCGCAACACTCGTTGCCATCCTAGGCGCCGCGTCGGCGCAAACGTTCAAGTGACGACGACCTCGGGCACCGGAACGATGAACTTGCCGCCGCGGCGGCGGAACTCGGCTTGCTGGGCAAGAATCTCGGCGGCAAAATTCCAGGTCAGCAGCAGCACGTAGTCGGGCCCGCGCTCGAGCAAGGCTTCCGGCGGCAGGATCGGCAGGTGATTGCCCGGCGTGAAACGGCCCTGCTTGAGCGAGCTCCGGTCGACCACGAACTCGATCAGGCCTGCGTCGATGCCGAAGGCATTCATCAAGGTGCTGCCCTTGGCGGACGCGCCGTAGGCGGCGATGCGACGCCCTTCCCCGCGCAGGCGCTGCAGCAGCGCCATCAATTGCGCCTTGAGGCCCTCGACCCGCTCGCCGAAGTCGCGATAGTAGTCGAATGCGAGCAGGCCGTCGGATTTCTCCTGCGCCAGCAAATCGGCGACCCGCGCGGAGGCGGGCCGGTCGGCATGGGCGATGAACAGCCGCAGCGAGCCGCCGTGAATCGGCAGCAACTCGACGTCGCAGATCCGCAGGCCGTGCCGGCGGCAGAGCGCCTCGACCGCGCTCGCGGAATAGTAGCTGAAGTGCTCGTGATAGATGGTGTCGAACTCGAGCTTGGTGATGAGGTCGCGCACGTAGGGCGCCTCGACGACGGCGACACCGTCCGGCTTGAGCACGTGCTTGATCCCGCCGACGAACCGGTTCGGATCGGGCACGTGCGCGAACACGTTGTGGGCGTGGATGACGTCGGCGAGCCGGCCTTCCGCCGCGAGCCGGCGGCCGAGCTCGTCGTCGAAGAACTCGACCAACGTCGCAATCCCCTTGGCCTTGGCGAGCTCCGCGATGTTCGCCGCCGGCTCGATGCCGAGCACCGGGACGCCGCGCGCCTGGTAGAACTGCAGCAGATAGCCGTCGTTGCTCGCCGCCTCGATGACGAGGCTCTCGGCACCGAGACCGCGATCGCCGATCAGCCTCTCGACCAGCGTGCGCGCATGCGCGACCATCGTGTCGGAGAACGAGGAAGCATAGGCGTAGTCGCGGAACAGCCGCTCCGGCGGCACGGTCTCGCCGATCTGCACGAGCGCGCACTGCGGGCAGAAATAAAGCTCCAGCGGAAAGCGGTCCTCGGGTTCGTGCAATTGCTCGGCGGTCAGCAGCGCGTTGGCGAGCGGGACGTGGCCGAGATCGAGCACCAGGCCCAGCCCGGCGTGGCCGCAAGATCGGCAGCCCGGTCGGCAACTCGGCTGCGACGGTTCCACCCCCACCGCATTCACCAGCGCTTCCAGGGCGGCGCTCCGGCGAGCCACAGCCGCTCGAGCCCCTGCTTGTCCCGCAGAGTGTCCATGCACTGCCAGAAGCCTTCGTGCCGGTAGCCGGCGAGCTGCCCGTCGTCAGTGAGACGTTCCAGCAGATCGACCTCGAGCACGTCGTCGTCCTTGCTCAGATAATCGAGGATGCCGGGCTCCATCACCATGTAGCCGCCGTTGATCCACGCGTTCTCGCTCATGCGCTTTTCCGCGAAGCCGGCGACGCGATCGCCCTCGAAGACGAGGTTGCCGAAGCGCGCCAGCGACGGCACCGCCGTCACGGTCGCGAGCTTCCCGTGGCTCTTGTGAAAGGCCAGAAGTCGGTCGAGCGGCACGTCGGAGACACCGTCGCCGTAGGTGAGCATGAAGGTCGCGCCGCCGATGAGCGGCGCCAGGCGGCGCACGCGGCCGCCGGTGAGGGTATCGAGGCCGGTATCGATCAGATCGATTTTCCAGGTCTCCTCGTGGCGCCGCCGCCGCTCCACCGTTCCGGCGCCGAGATCGATGGTGAGGTCGCTCGCCATGTCCGCGAACTGCAAGAAGAAGTTCTTCACCACCTCGGCCTTGTAGCCGAGCGCCACCACGAATTCCTCGAAGCCGTAGGAGGCGTAGAACTTCATGATGTGCCAGAGGATCGGATGCTGGCCGATCTGCACCATCGGCTTGGGGATGGTGACGGTCTCCTCGGCGAGCCTGGTGCCGAAGCCGCCGGCGAGGATGACGACCTTCATGCCGTCCCCCGCAAGCGGGTCCGATGGCCCGCCGGCCGCGCGAGCCGCTCGGCGAACATCTCGATCTGCGCCCGCGTCACGCTGCCGACGTCGTCGCCGTTCCGGAACGTCCGGTACCAATCGGCGGTCCAGGCGACCGCGTCGTCGAACGCGAGCAACGGCTCCCACCCCAATGCCGCGCGGGCGCGCGTCGCATCGAGGGTGAGGAGCGACGCCTCGTGCGGATGCTCGGCGCCGTCGAGCCGCCAGCCTGGACGGCCGCCCCAGTGGTCGGTGAACGCCTGCACGAGCTCCGATACCGAGCGGAAGCTATCCGCGTCCGGAGCAAAATTCAGGGCAACCGGCGCGCTCTCCGGCTCTGTCGCCATGGCCTGGGCCAACATCAGATAGCCGGCAAGCGGATCGAGCACGTGCTGCCAGGGCCGCACGGCTTGCGGATAACGCAGGGCCACGGGCTTGCCTGCATCGTACGCCGCGACGAGATCGGGCACGATGCGGAACGGCGACCAGTCCCCGCCGCCGATGACATTGCCCGCCCGCGCCGTCGCGACCCGGCAGGCGCCGTCGAAGAAGCTTTGGCGGAAGGAATGGGTGAGGATCTCGGCGCAAGCCTTGGAGCCGCTATAGGGATCATGACCGCCGAGGCGGTCGTCCTCGGCGAACGGGCGCCCGCCCCCCTCGTTCTCGTAGACCTTGTCGCTCGTCACCACCAGCGCGGCGCGCACGCTCGGGACCGAGCGCACCGCCTGCAGCACGTTCGCTGTTCCCATCACATTGGTGGCGAAGGTGCCGAGCGGATCCGCGTAGGACGGCCGCACCAGCGCCTGCGCCGCCATGTGGATGACGATCTCGGGCTCGCAGTCCGCAATTGCGCGCGCGACCAGCCCCGCCTCCGCAATGTCGCCGTAGAGGTCGGCGCAGTGGCCCTTCGCGCACAGCGCAAACAGGCTCGGATCGGTTTGCGGCGGGAGCGACAGCCCGGTGACGCGGGCGCCGAGCCCGGTGAGCCACAGCACCAGCCAGGCACCCTTGAAGCCTGTGTGGCCGGTGACGAAGACCCGGCGATCGCGCCAGAAGCTCGCGTCGAAGGCGGACATCAGAATGGCCCGGTGAACGACTTGTCCGGCACGTCCAGCGTCTTGTCCTCGGGCTCGATGCCGGACCAAGCATCATCATACGGCAGGCCGAGGGTTCGGCGTGCCGCCGCGACGATATGGCCGGGGGTGGGATAGTAATAGTTGGAGAGGGCGCGGGTGGTCGGGGTCGGGATGTCGGGCAGGGTCACGCGGATCGGCGCCGCCTTGAGCGCGTCGAAGGCCTGCTCGGTCACCCGCGCCACGATCTCGCCGGCGAAGCCGCCGGTCAGCGTGCCCTGGTCCACCACCACCAGCCGGCCGGTCTTGCGCACGGACGCGAGGATCGCCGCATCGTTGCGGGGAACGATGGTGCGCAGATCGATGAGCTCGGCCTTGATGCCGTCGCGCGCAAGCTCGCGCGCGGCCTTGATCGCCTCGATCGTGGCGTAGGAGGCGGCGACGATCGTCACGTCGCCGCCTTCGCTGACGATGCGCGGCTCGCCGATCGGGACGGTGTAGTGCCCCTCGGGCACCGGCCCATGGATGTTGTGCAGCCAGCGGTGCTCGAAGAACACGACGGGGTTGTCGTCCTCGATGCTGGCGATGAGCAGGCCCTTGGCGTCGTGCGGCGTGGACGGCATCACGACCTTGAGGCCGGGAACGTGCGCGAACCAGGCGTGCAGGCTCTGCGAATGCTGCGGCCCCTGCCCCCAGCCGCGCCCGATGAGCATGCGGATCGTCAGCGGCACCTTGGACTGCCCGCCGAACATGTAGTGCCACTTGGCGGCCTGATTGCAGATCTGGTCCATCGCGGTCATGGCGAATTCGAGCCGCATATGGGTCATGATCGGCCGCATGCCGACCAGGCAGGAGCCGAGCGCGACCCCGGTCATGGCGCTCTCCGCCACCGGCATGTCGAGCACGCGCTTCTTGCCGTGCTTCTCCTGCAGGCCCCTGGTCGTGCCGAACACGCCGATCGGATCGGGGACGCCGAGCCCCATCAGATAGGTGCTGCGATCGCGCTCGAGGCAGATGTCGATCGCCTCGTGGATGGCTTCGGCAAATTTGAGCTGGCGGTTGGTCATGCACGCGACCGATCAGGCGAACATGTGCCGGCTGAGCTCCGTGCGCGCCGGAAACGGGCTGTTCTGCGCAAACGCGACCGCGTCGTCGATCTCCGCGGCGACCTCGGCGTCGATCGCGGCATGCGCGGCCTCGTCGATGAGGCCGTCATCCTCGAGCAGGCTGCGGTGGAGGCGAACGGGGCAGCGCGCGACCCAGGCGTCGAACTCCTGCTGCGTGCGGTATCCGAGATGGACGTCGCCGAGCGGGCCGCAATGCTCGAGCCAGCGGTAGGTGATGAACTCGACGAGCGCGGGTCCGCCTTTGCTGCGAATATGCGCGATCGTCTCGGCGGTCGCGGCATCGACCGTCTCGACCAGCTGGCCGTCGTGCTGCGACGCACGGATGCCGTGGCCGCGCGCGAGCTCCGCGATGGTCCGGTTTCCCGGCTGGCGCGCGTCGAGCGGCGTGTTGACGGAATAGAGGTTGTTCTCGCAGACGAACAGCACGGGCAGCCGGTGCACGGCCGCGAAGTTGACGCTCTCGTGGAACACGCCGGTCTCGGTCGCGGCATCGCCGAAAAAGATCACGGTGAGCGGGACGCGGTCCTGCAGCATCGCGCCGAACGCCGCGCCGACGCCGATCGGGATCGTGCTGCCGACGATCGGCACGCAGCCGAGGAAATTGACCGAAAGATCGATCAGATGCATCGAGCCGCCCTTGCCCGAGGCGCAGCCGGTGGCCTTGCCGTAGAGCTCGGCGAACATCGCGCGCAGATTGCCGCCCTTGCCGATGTAGTGGGCGTGCGAACGGTGCGCGCTGATGACGTGGTCCTCGAGCTGCAGGTTCCGGCACACGCCGGCGGCCACCGCTTCCTGGCCGATGCTGAAATGGGTGGGGCAGCGCATGTCGCCCTGCGGGTAGAGCGCCTGGATGCGCTCCTCGACGCGGCGGATTTTCAGCATCGATCGATAAAGCGCGAGCCGCGCCTCGCGCGGCAGGGCCGCAGGCTCGTTGCGATCGAGCCGGCCGACCGCGGACAGCTGGCGAGGCGAAGTGATTGTCATGCGCTCAACAATCCCCCATCACGCGCACGTTCGCTCGTCACGCCTTCCCGGCCGCCCGGTCGGAAGCGGCAATCCGCCCGCGCGCGTGGTGCATCCACAAGGCGAAAGCGTCGTACGGGACCACGCGCGGTAATGCAAGCAGCCTCTCGGCCTCGAAGGCCGCCAGTTCCGCGCCCTCGCCGAGGACGAGCCCGTCGAGGTCGGCCTGCGGCAAGGTCACGGCATAATAGGTCCGCAGGCGGATGCCGTCGCCGGCAAAGCCGAAGTCGAAGGTGAATTCGGTAAACCGGCTCACGTCGGCCGGCGCTACCGTCACTTGAAGCTCCTCCCGCAGCTCCCGCACCAGGGCCGCGACCGGCCCCTCCCCGGCATCGACCGCGCCGCCGAAGCAGCCCCAATGGTCGGGATAGAAGATCGCCGGGTTGGAATCCCGCAGCTGCATCAGGTAGCGCCCATCGGCGAGCTGCAGCAGCGCGGCGACCGCATGAGCGGGCCGCAGCGTCGCCCGCGATCCAAGAAACGCACCGGAAGTGTTCGACACGCGCACTCCTGTTCGCGAGCATCAGGCCCGCATCACGAAATCGGTCGGCAGGCTCTTGAGCTGCGGCAGATATTTGCGCCCCCATTCCACCATCTCGCCCATGCCCTCCTGCCAGCTGATCTGCGGCTCCCAGCCGACGTCGCGCTTGATGGCGGAGCTGTCGAGCCAATAGCGCGAAGTCCTGGTGCTGGCGGTCGCCGGTCACTTCGCAAATCTGCTCGAACGGCATCTTCATCGCTTCCGCCACCAGCTCGACCACCCGGCGGATCGAGGTCGGCTCCTTCGGTCCGGCATTGTAGACCGTGCCGAGCGGCGCCTTCTCCGCCACCAGATGAATGGCGCGGGCGAGGTCGCGATTGTGGATGTAGGACTTTTCGGCCCGCCCGCCGCCGTGCAGCGGCAGCTTGCGTCCGGTCAACGCCGCACAGCACCGTCTTCGGAATGACGCGGTGAAGCTGTTGCCCGGGCCCATAGGCGTTCGATGGACGGATGATGTTCATCGGGAACTTCAAGAAGCGGTGGATCGAGATCAGGTGCATGTCGAACGCCGCCTTCGACGCCGCATAGGGGCTCGTCGGCTTGATCGGCTCATCCTCGGTGGCGGCGTGCTCGACGGAACCGTAGAGCTCGGAGGTGCCGATATGGATGAAGCGCTCGAGATAGCTGCGCGACTGCAGGGCCTCGGCGAGCTTGGCGAGCGCCACGCAATTGGTCTCGAAGTAGCGCCAGGAGTGCTTCAGCGAGGTCGCGCCCTCCCCTTGCGCCGCGAAGTTGACGATCACCTGCGGCTTCTCGCGGTCGAGCACTTCCATGAGCAGATCGAGCTCGTAGTTCACGTGATAGGCGTGATAGCTGTAGCGCGGATCGCCGTCGCCGATGCCCAGGGTGAAGCATTCGTATTTCGGCAGGTTGCGGCCGACCGCGATCACCTTCGCCGGATCGGCATGGTCGAGCAGATATTTCGAGGTGTGGAGGCCGAACGACCCGCCACCGCCGAGCACAGCATAAGTCTTCTTCATCGTCCGGGCTCCTGGTTGTGTTTGGGAGCGGGCGCCGCGTTGCGCACCGTCCATTCAGGATCGACCTCGAGGATCGTCCAATAATAGTCGCCGGTATAGCCGGCGTGCTCGAACAGCCGGTACCACATGTCGGGCTTGCCGAAGGTCTCGGCGGTGAGCACCCAGTCCAGAAAAGCGTCGCGCTCGTCGTCGTTGCGATAGGCATCCACCTGGATGTAGCCGCGTCCGGGCGCAACGCGTTCGATTTCCCGCACCGCCTCGACGCAGGCGTCATGGGGAAGATTGTGTACGACATTGATGCACAGCGCCGCGGCGACGCTGCCGCTGGCGAACGGCAGCCTTTGCGCGGTGCCGCGCACGATGCGGCCCCGCGCCTCGGGATGGCAGTTCTCGATCGCGTAGTGCGAGATTTCGAGGCCCCACACGTCGAGGCCGGGCACCACCTCCATCAGGTCGCGCATCAGGAAGCCTTTGGCGCAACCGATGTCGAGCACGCGGTCGCCGCGCTTGAGCCCGAAATGCGCGGCGATGTCGCGCGCGATCGGAAGCCAGCGTCCGTCGTAGCGGTAGCCGCCATAGCCTTGCTCGCGGGGGCCGTCGAAATACTCCCGGCCGAACCGGCGCGCGACGATCCGGTTCTCCGCCTGTCCGAGCTTGCGCGCGACGAGATTGCGCTTCGCGCGCGGATATTTCGCCAGCAGATTGATCTCAGCCACGGGCCTCTGCCCTCATGTCGGCGAGCGTCGCCGCCATCCCGTCCGCGAGCGGCCTGAAGCGCGCGCCCGGAAACGCGCGCAACAGGTTGGTGATGTCGAATTGCCGATGGGTCGCCGGATTCTGCCGCGGGGACGGTGCGATCTCGACCGGCCGGCCCGCCTGCGCCGCGATCATTTGCGCGACCGCGAAGAAGGTTTCCGACTTGCCGGTGGCGACGTTGAGAAGGCCCGTCGAACCCGTGTGAGACGACGTCGAGGATGCGATCGACCGCGTCGTCGACGTGCAGATGGTCGCGGGTCTCCTCGCCGTTGCCGAACAGCGGAACCCGGCCGTCCTTGAGCGCCTGCCGCAGAAACCGGTTGGGGCCATACGAGTTATGCGTGTCGCCCGCGCCATAGACCGCGGTCAGGCGCAGGATCGCGAGCGGCGCCTTGGCTTCGGCGGCGAGCATCGAGCTCGCGCGTGCGATGCATGGCGCCGTAGAGATCGAGCGGGATCGCCGGCGTCTCCTCGGAGATCGACGGCGTGGCGAAGGAGTAGACGGCGTCGGAGCTGGCATAGACGAGCTGCGCGAGCTCGACGCCGCGCGTGGCCTCGCAGACCGCGCGGCCCATGGCGAGATTGCGCATCAGCGTGCCGGAGTCGCGGCCCTTGTCCGGCGTGAGCGCCGCCAGGAACACGAGCACGTCGCGCGCGACGCAAGCCGCTCGACAAGTCTCGCGGGCGCCGCCGCCTCCGCGAGATCGACGTCGCGGGAGCCGAGCCCCAACGCCTCGATGCCGGCGGCCGCGCAGGCCTTGAGCAGGCGGACGCCCAGGAAACCGCCCGCCCCCAGGACGACCACGCGAGCCGGTTTCTGCGGATGATTATGGGCGTGAGACAACGTCATTCGGCGCAGCTCCAAGGACCAGATGTTGGAGACCCGCGGCAGCCGCGGCGGCCCGGTCTAACATCGAAAAGGGATCAACCACAACGCGCCCGCGCAGCCGGCCGGCAATGTCCGCGGGCGCAAGCGCGCGGAACTGCGGCCACGGGGTCATGATGGCGAGCGCATCGGCGCCGTCGCATGCGGACAGCGCATCGTCGGCGATGGTCATGTGCGGATGCCATTGCGCCGACGCCCGCACCGCCGGGTCGAAGACGGCGAGCCGCGCGTCGGCCAGCGCCTTGATCAGCGCCACCGCCGGCGAGTTCTTGATCGAATGGGTGTTCTCCTTGTAGGTCACGCCCAGAATTCCGATCAGCGGCGCGGCGCCCCGCGACAGCACGCGCTCCTGCAGCTGCCGCAGCGGCCAGTCCCGCCGGTGCCGGCTGTTGTGCAGCCAGGCGGCGATCAGGCCGGCCTCGGTGCCGTGGGCTTGCGACAGGCGCTGCACGGTCGCGAGATCGCGCTCGAGATTGCCGCCGGCGATGCCGAGACCGGGCGTGAGATAGGCATACGCGCCGATGCGGCGGTCGAGCTTCAAGGCGGGCGCGATCTCCGACCAGTCGGCGCCGATCTTCTCGCACAGCTCGGCCAAGGTGTTGCCGACCGTGACCGATGCCACCAGGCAGCAATTGATCGAGATCTTCGCCAGCTCCGCGCTCTCGTAGCGCATCGGCAGGATCGGACACCCGAACGCGTCGAGCACGGCGCGAAACCGCGCATCGAGCGGCGCGGCCGGATCGGCGCAGCCCACGATCGTGCGCTCGGGCTTCATCGCGCGCTCGACGGCCTGGCCGAACACCAGCGTCTCGACCTGGTAGTAGAGCCGCTCCGGGGGCAATACGCCGAGCGCGCGGGTATAGCCCGGCGGCACCTGCGAGAGCACAACCATGACCGCATCTGGCCGCATCGCGGCGGCCACCTCGCGCGATCAGCGCGCTCAGGCCCGCGACGTCGCTGCTGCCCTGGTCGTCGGTCGGCACGTCGGGCGCCACATAGACGACATCGCAGGCCGCAAGGTCGCCGCGTGCTGCGGTGAAGCGCTGGCGCGCGCCGTTGCCGCGGATCAGCGCGTCGAGACCGGGCTCGAGCACCGGCCATTGCCGGCGCGCGAGGCGATCGATCAGCGCGCGGTCGGCGTCGAAGCAAACGACCTCGAAGCCGCGCGCCGGCCACCGCGGACGCCGAGACGAGCCCGAGATGGGTCATGCCGGCGAAACCGACGACCGGCGGAGTCATCGTGCCCCCTTTGCGCCGACCGCCTCGGCACCGAGGCGCGCCAGCACGCGATGGAGCCAGATGTCGTTCGACAGGTCGGTCTTCGTGCCTCGGGCGCAGAGCGCCTTGAAGTGCGCATATTCGAGCGCCCAGGTCGGATCGTCCTGCACCAGCGTCTCGGTGTCCTCCGGCGGGCGTCCGCTCGGCAGCACGCGCGTGCGCCGGGTGAACAGCGACGGGCCCCATTTGCACAGCGACTGGATATGGGCGGAGCCGCGCTCGGCCAGGATGTCGCAGGTGAAATGGTTGCGCCACATCAACAGCGTCATCTCCAGCTCGAGCCGCGGCAGCGTCTGCTCGCGATGGATGACGACGTGATCCGGCGCGCGGTTCTCGAAGCAGTGCACGCCGACGAAGCGGAACGTGTCCTCGATGTCGCGCGAACCAGAACCGGCAGGTATCGAGCAGGTGCGAGCCGAGATCGGGCAGCACGCCGGCGCCCTGGTCGCGCCAGGCGGAATCACGCACCAGCCGCGCGGTGCCGTTGCCGTAGAACATGCGGCAGGAATAGATCGTGCCGAGCTCGCCCGACGCGATCAGGTCGCGCATGCGGACAAAATGCGGCTCAAAGCGATGATTGTAGGCGGTGTAGCAGACGACGCCGCGCTTGCGCGCCAGCGCCTCGAGCCCGGCAATGTCGCTTTCCTGCTTCGCCCACAACGGCTTCTCCACCAGCACGTGCTTGCCGTTCTCGAGACAATAGGTCAGGAGCTCGATCTTCGGCTCGTCGGGGATGCAGGCCAGCACCGCGTCGTAGTCGGCGAGCGGAACGTCCGTGATCGAGCGATAGCTCGCCTCCGCATTGACGGGATCGACGGCGGCGACGAAGTCGTCACCGGCGATGCGGCGACGCTTGTGACCCTGAACTCCGAGGCCCGCGACCACGACCCGCATCGGTGGACCGCTCAAAGGGGCGCCATCTGCCGCTCGATGGCGTCGATCTTCGAGCGCACATCCTCGGCCGTGACCGGGATATTGCCGTCGACCTCGCACTCGACCGCGGCGGCCATGGTGCCGAGGATGGTGGCGATCCCGGCGTCGCGCACCGCCAGCATGGCGAGCGTCGCATAGGCGAGCAGCGCATCGCCGGCGCCGACCGCATCGACCAGCCGGTCCACGAAGCTGTCGATGACGAAGAAGCTGTCGAGCGATTCGTGGTTGGAATTGCAGCACGCGAGCACGCCGCGCTCGCCGAGCTTGAGAATAAGCAGCTTGCAGCGCGACGCGTCGTAGAGATTGGACGCGAGCGGGCGAATGCCGGAGTCCTGATCGCCCAGCGCAAATCTCGCCTCCCGCTCGTTGGGCGTGATGAGATCGAAGCCCTGGAAGTCGGTGATGTTGCCCCAGCGGCTCGCGACCTGGCTGTCGGCCACACGAAAGCACCCCTCGGGCAGCGCCTGTACCAGATCCGGGATGGTGCGCCGGTTGAAGATGCCGTGGCGGAAGTCCGCGAACACGACGGCGTCGGTCGACACCTCGCTGCACGCCCTGCGTGATGTCCTCCAGGATCTGGTCGGAGATCGAGCGGTTGTCGAGCGTGTCCACCTTCAAGAGCCGGTAGCCGCCGACGACGATGGCATTCTTGTTGACCGTCGGGCGCGACCGGTCGATCACCGCGCGCACGTCGATGTCGGCCCCCTTGAGATCGTCGATGACCAAGTCCCGGAAGCCGTCGTCGCCGAGCACGGTCGAGAACGTCACCCGGCCGCCCGCCGCCGCGAGATGCTTGGCCACGATGGCGGCGCCGCCGACATAGTCGACCTTGCGCTCGAACAGCACGCTCATGGTCGGCGTCTTGGTCTGGCCGCCGATCATGGCGCAGTGGGTGTAGCTGTCGACGATGGTGTCGCCGACGACGTGGACGCGGCGGCCTTCCATGGCGTCGAGCGTCTCGCGCAGCTTGGCGAAGGTGATGCCGTTGCGCTCCATGAGGATCTGGAGCTTCTCGAGCTTGATCGCCGGCGGAGCGAGATTGATGAGATTGGAGGACGAATAGACGATGTCGCCCGGGCGTGAAGATGATCTCGCCGCCATAGGCCTGGACGACCTCGGCCTCCTCGGCGGTCTTCGTCGGCATGCCGGTCGCGGTGTACTCGAAGCCCTTGGCGAAATAGTCCGGCTCGATGAGCGCGGATGTTCTCGAGCGGCTTGGCGTTCTTGTCGATGATGACGTAGTCGACGACCTCGAAGGCGGCGAGATTGACCGCCCGCAGGTCCTGCGGCACGTGCGGGCGGTGCGTGCCCTTGGTGATGTGGTGGTCGGCCGTGATGCTGGCGATCAGGACATCGGCCTTGCTCTTGGCATAGAGCAGATGGCGGACGTGGCCGGGATGCACGACGTCGAACACGCCGTGGCACATGATGACGCGCTTCTCGCGCGGGCGCGCGCCGATGATGTCGCGGAGTTCCTCCGCCGACTTGATCTTGTGGCGATAGCGATCGAGCAATTCCAGCATGATCGATCTCAGGCACTCTGCTTGCCGAGGTAACGGAACCAGGTCTTGGTCGCCTCGGCGATCCGGTCGGGGTCCCACAGTGGGGCGTCGCGCCAGCGCTCGATATCGACCAGCATCGCGCGCACGCCGTCCTCGAAGCTCACGGCCGGCTTCCATCCCAGCCGGCTTGCGATCTTGGAAATATCCGCGAAGGTGCAGTCGGGCTCGCCCGGTCGCTTGGGCACATGGACCACGTCGCCGCCGAGCAGCTCGACCAGCCGGTTGACGGACTGGGGATTGCCGGCCCCGACATTGAAGCGTTCGCCGCTGATCGGCGTGCGGGCGGCGGCGAGAAACGCCTGCGCGACGTCGGTGACGTAGATGAAATCGCGGCGCTGGGTGCCGTCGCCGACGACCGTGTACGGCTTGCCCGCGAGCTTCTGCCGGAAGAAGACGCCGAACACCGCTCCGTAGACCCCGGTCGTGCGCACGCGCGGGCCGTAGGCGTTGAAGATGCAGATCGAGTTGACCGGCAGCCCATAGACGCGGTGCCAATGAAACGCGGCCTGCTCGCCCTGATACTTGGAGAGCGCATAGGGATACTGCGGATCGATCGGATGATCCTCGCCGGTCGGCACGGCGGCGAGCCCGTAGCACGAGGACGAGGCTGCGTAGACGAATTTCCGCACGCCGGCCTGGCGGGCGCATTCGAGCACGCGGACGGTGCCCTGGACGTTGGTGTCCATGTACTGCGTCGGCTGCTCGATCGAGGGCACGATGTCGCCGATGCCGGCGAAGTGGAAGACCGATTGCACGCCGGCGAAGATCGGCGAGTCCGGCTCGAGCGCGCGGATGTCCTGCCAGTAGCAGGCGACGTCGGGATTGCCCTTGAGGTGATCCAGGTTGCTGCGGTGGCCGCCGACGAGGTTGTCGATGACGCGGACCGAGAAGCCCGCGCCCAACAACGCATCGACCATGTGGCTGCCGATAAAACCGGCGCCGCCGGTAACAACCGCGGCGGGCTTGCCGTTCATGCCGCCTTGAGCCTCTTCAACAGGCGGACATTGTAGTAGCGGTCGTCCTCCATGCTGTTCGGGATCTTGCTGGCGAGAAAGGCCTTGCACAGCTCGCGCACGGCGTCCTCGATGGTGTGGCGCGGCGCATAGCCGAGCGCGCGCTTAATCTTGTCCGAGTTGATGTGATAGGAGCGGATGTCGTCGGTCGGCGTGGTGACGATGTCGACCTTCTTGCGCTCGGGCATCTCCTCGCCCACCACGCGCCGCACCAGCTCGGCGATCTCCATGATCGAAAGATTCTGATAGCCGACGTTGAAGGTCTCGTTCTGAATCTTGTCGGCCGGCACGGTGAGCAGGAGCTGGACCGCGTCGCAGTAGTCCTGGATGTGCAGGTTCGGCCGCAGCTGCGATCCGCCGAACACGGTGATCTTGCCGGCGTTGACCGCGTGGTTGGTCAGGATGTTGACCGAGAGATCGAGCCGTTGCCGCGGCGAGTAGCCGCAGACCGTGGCTGGCCGGAAGATCACGCCGGTGAAGCCCGCGTCCGTGTGCTTCTTCAGCAGCGGCTCGCACATGCCCTTGTACTTGTTGTAGAGCGTGAGCGGGACGAGCGGATGATCCTCGGTGACGTCGGGCTTGTCGGAGACGCCATAGACCGAGCTCGACGAAGCGTAGACGAAACGCTTCACCCCGGCCTTCTTGGCCGCCATCACCAGCGGCTCGAAGGCGTTGAGGTTGATCGAGGTCGAGAGGTCCTCGTCGAGCTCGAAGCTCGCGTCGTTCGAGATGCAGGCGAGATTGACCACGGCGTCGTGGCCCGCGACCGTCGCCGCGAACTTCTGCGTATCGCGGATGTCGCCGTCGACGATGCGCAGGTTCGGATTGTCCCGCGGCAGGAACTGGTTGCCGAAGAACATGATGTCGTAGACCGTGACCTTGTAGCCGCGCGACAAGAGCTGCGGAACGAGTCTCGCCCCGCAATAGCCCGCACCGCCGGTCACCAGCACCTTGTCGAAAAGCCGTTCCATGGGAATGCCCCCTGAAGTTTCACTCCGCCGCGAAGCGGGTGGTCTTGATCTGATAGGCCGCCGCCGTCGCGTCGCGATAGAAGAGCTGCACCGTCTCGCGCGAATATTCGACGAGATCCTTGTCGACGAGGTCGAGCTTGCTCAGGAACTCGTTCGGCACCGTGATGATGTCGCAGCCGCTCTCCTCGGCGTGGAAGATGTTCAACAGCTCGCGGGTGCTGGCCCACAACAGCTCGGCCTTCGGGCGCGACTTCAGAATCTGCTTGCACGCGAGCATGTGCGGAATCGGATCGATGCCGGTATCGGCGATGCGCCCGGCGAACACCGAGACGATCGCCGGCGTCGCGGGATCGAGCGCATCGGCGACCGCGCGCACCTGATCGAGCGTGAAGATCGCGGTCACGTTGAGCACCACGCCGTCCGACGAGAGCGAGCGGATGAGCTCGGCCGCGGACTGCCCCTTGGTGTTGGTGACCGGGATTTTCACGTTCACATTCGGCCCCCAGGCCGCGATCGTGCGCGCCTGCTCGGCCATGCTCGCGAAATCGTCGGCGAAGACCTCGAACGACACCGGCCGGTCCGTGATCGTGCCCAGCACCTTGCGCGCGAAGGCCTCGTAGTCGGCGACGCCGGCCTTGCGCATCAGCGACGGATTGGTGGTGAACCCCTTGATCACCGGGTTTTTCGACATCTTGACGATCCCGTCGTAGTCGGCACCGTCGGCGAAAATCTTGACCTTGAGATCGGCGACCCGGCTCATGACGCCCCCTGCACGGTTGGAGTGACTTTGATGATGACGTCGGCGGCTTCCGCGATCGAGCGCACGACATAGTCGGGCGCCTCCGGCGCGGTCTCGGCATAGCCGAGATCGATGAACACGGTGGTGCAGCCGGCGGCGCGGCCGGCGTCGACGTCGCCCTTGCGGTCGCCGACCATGAAGCTCTTCTCGAGGTCGATGCCGAGCTCCGCGGCCGCTTCCAGGATCATGCCCGGCTTCGGCTTGCGGCAGTCGCAATTGTCCACCTGCCGATGGAAGCAGGCCTTGACCGCGTCTACCGGCAGCTCGCGCGTCATGATCTCGTGCATCGCGTCCACTTCAGACCGGGGCGGTCACGCCGTTCCCCACGTCCGGCTGATTGGTAACCACCGCCAGCAGAAAGCCCGCCCGCTTTCAGCCGGTGGAGACTGGCCGCCGCCTCCGGATAGAGCCTGAAATCCTCGAGCCGCCTCGGGGCGAAGCTCTTCCGGTCACGGAACTCAGGAACGACGATGACCCCATCCCGATCGAGAAACACCGCCGGTATCAGCCCTCGGTCACGGCTTACCATTTCGTCTGCCTGCGCTGCAAGGACGGATGGCTGACCAGGCAGTGCCAGACCACGGCCTGGAAGGCCTCGGACAAGGGTGTAACCCAGGCTCGGATTGACCTGGGGGATCAGGACGACCACGTCGCCGTGCCGGGCGGTATAGCCGCTGTCCCGGCCCACGATGCCGAACACTTTCGCCGAGCGCGCCTTGGCCAGATCGATCGCCTTGACGATGTTGGCGCTGATATTGCGCTCGGCATCGCCACCGCCGACCGAATAGACCAGGATGGCGTCCTTGTCGTTGAGGCGGCTGATCTCGAGCCACGCTGCGAAGACGGTGTCCCAGCCCTCGTCATTGGTGCGCGCGGTGAGCTCGGAGACGTTGTCCACGGGGCTGTAGGTTTCGATCCCGCAGAGCTTGCGAAAATCATTGACGGCATGGCTGCAATTGGCCGCGCTGCCGCCGACGCCGATCAGGAACAGGCGGCCCTCGCGGTCCCGCAGCTGGTTGAGCTCGGAGGCGAGAGCTTCAATCGAAGCGAATGAAATATCATGACAAATCTGCGCAGCCGCAGCGAAGAAGGTTTCCGCGTGATTCATGCGCCCCGACCGCTTTTTGAGTTTCTTGGATATCCGAGCGAGTCTTGGCACATCTATGGTTGCATTTGAAGCCCAATAAGAAAGTCCCGTAACGCGGGAACCGCGACTATCTAGCTAGCTAGCAGCCATAGCCTGATTGACGACCCTAAGCCGACATGAGGCGGCCCGCTACTCAATCACCACATCGGCCGGTCGCAATCGGAGCGGGGCGGATCTAGTGCGCACGTTCGCTACTCGCCGTTCGCCATTCGCCACTTGTCTTGCACGAACACACCGATGCGCGCGATCGCTGCGCGTGCTTCAGGCATCACACGCGCCCAGACGTGCCAGGCGTGCGGCATCCGCGGCCAGACTTCGAGCTCGACCTCGCAACCGGCAGCGCGCATGCGCTCGGCCATGTGAACGGAATCGTCGCGGAGGATCTCGTCGCTGCCGACCTGAATCAGCGTCGGCGGCAATCCGGTGGGGTCGCCATAGATCGGCGAGGCATACGGCGTGCGCGGATCGGTCTCGCCGAGATAGTAGCTTGCCATACGCGCTGCGTCCGCGCTCGAGATCATCGGATCGGCGTCGGCATTTTGCCTGTACGAGTTGCCGCCGAGCGCGAGGTCAGTCCAAGGCGAAATCGTCACCGCAGCTGCCGGCAGCGGGGTGCCCTCGTCACGCAGCTTGAGCAACACCCCCAGCACTAGCCCCCCGCCGGCCGATTCCCCCATCAGTGCCATCGCCCGCGGGTCGACACCGCCGGCCACCAGCGCGCGGTAAGCGTTGGTCGCGTCCTCGATGGCGGCGGGGTAGGGATGCTCGGGCGCCAGACGATGATAGGTCATCAGCATCCGCGCCCGCGCCGCGGCCGCAATTCGCCAGCTAAAATCGCGGTAGAGCTCCGGCGACCCCGATACATGACCGCCGCCGTGGAGATAGAGAATATGGCGATCCGGGCGCGACTCCCGGGTGGCAATGCTGACCGCCCTGACGCCATCGAGGTCGAGCCGCTTGACCAGCGTGCCCCGAGGCGGCCGTGGGGCGAGCCGCCCGAGCCCCCCATAATGTCGTCGCAAGGTCTCGATCGTCGGAGCCGGCCCTGATCGGCCCTTGAAGAAGCGGCGCAGGGCGAAGCGAACGAGCTCGGCGCGTAAACTCAAAGATGATGCTCCTGCGGATGGGGGCTAGTGTCCCGATTCCGAAGTTCGCACACTCTGCCGGCACTCTCTGCGGGTCAACCGTGGCCCCGCCCGCGATGCTATCTCGTTGAGCAAACATTGATCATGCGCTGAATTGTTGGCCGGCTTACTCCGACGCGCGTAGCCAGCTGTCGCAAGCCAGGACGTCCAGGCTCGGCCAGCGCGGCACGGATAGCGGCCTGAATGTCAGCGCCCAGCTTGGGCCTGCGCAGTGTTTTTCCCTGCGCTGCAGAGGGGCAACGTCGGCGTGCTGCCCTGCGCTTCGCATCAGGGTCGTCGCGAAGCCGGGAGGTGGACGAAATCCTTATGATCGGACATAGTATGCGACCAACCCAGTGACAAATAAGATGACTCTGTTCTGGGCAAAGCTGGTCTGGGGCCTTGGCCTGATTGGCTGGTTTGCGATTCGCCATCGGCACGCGCGTCGTTCGCGGCGCACCCCAAAAGTTACCCGCGATGACCGAGCGCGAGATCGCGCACGACTGACGTTTCCGCTCACCGGCATGTGCCTAGTCCCAGGGATCTACGTGCTTACTGGTCAGCCCAAATTCGCGGAATATCAATTTCAACCAGCACTTGCCTGGGTAGGCGCCGTCACCTTCGCATTATCGCTCTGGCTGTTCTATCGCACGCACAAGGAGCTCGGTCGAAACTGGTCGGTCACGCTCGAGATTCGTGAACGGCACACCCTGGTGACTTCTGGAGTTTACCGTCGCGTGCGACATCCCATGTATTCCGCGTTCTGGCTATGGGCTTTGGCGCAAGCGTTGCTACTGCCGAATTGGATTGCCGGTCTATCCGGGCTGGTCGGGTTCGGAATCCTATTCTTCCTGCGCGTTCGTCACGAGGAAGAGCTGATGATCGAGACGTTCGGGGAGGATTATCGCCGATACATGGCGCGAACGTCGCGTATTGTGCCAGGAATCTATTGAAAGCGAACAGGTCGTGCGATTTTCGTCGGAGCCCGGGCAGCAGGGCGCAAAAAGCCTGCCCGGCGCTTGATCCGAGGGTGGGAACCGGTTTCGGAAAGGATGATGCTCCAATAAAAAGCTAGAGCGGGATGACGATTCTAAAAATCGTCATCCCGCTCCAGGGCCGAACGATTGAGATTGACCTAGTGGACGGCTGCCATCCGGTCCGCAGGAGTCTCTGAAGTCTTGGGCGCTGCAGGCTTGGGCGCCGCCGTCCTGGGCACCGCAGGCTTGGGCTCTGCGGTCTTGGGCTCTGCAGCCTTGGGCGCCGAGCCCGCCAGGATCTGTGAAAGAGCGACAACCTGATTCTCTCGCCCGCCATTGAGCCGGCGCAGCTTGTTCACCCACTCATCCGGCATGATCACGTGCTCGCCGGGCACTTTCAAGCCCATGTCGCGCGCTATGTCTTGGATGAATGAAACGCAATTGTAGAGCGTGGCATTCCACAGCGGGCGACGATGCCTGCAGGTGCTTGATGTAGGCAAAGACCGGCTTGGCTTGGGCTTCGGTCATCACGACGCGGTAGCTGGCGGTCAGATATGCCTCGTCGAGATCGCCATAGCTCTTGCCGGTCTCGGACGGCACCGGGAAGATTTGACCGATGATGTAGGGAATCGGGCTGTCCGAGGCTGGATGCAGGCCCGCAACTTCGATTTGCTTGCGGTCCATGCGCCCGAACCAGACAAACGCATGGCCGTAGGTGGCCGCGGTCCTGGCTCGGAAGTCGACGTAATAGATCGCTTTCGCACCGGCATCTTGCTTCGCACCGGATTCTTGTGCGGTGGCCGCCGGAACGTGGCAGCTTGCAACGGCTGCGAGCGCCACGATCCCGACGATGAGGCCGCGATGGTTCATTCCGGTCCGCATGGTAGTTCCCCCGCCCCCCAAAGTTCACGCAGATTTGCTCGTGGCCGATTGCGACCACCAAGCCGTACTGCGCGCCTTTCAGTTGGCTGTTGGCCTCAGTATCTCGCGGTGACTGGATACTTTCCGACCGGATATTTGCCCGGCAGCTTCCCGATGGGTGCCTTGCCGACCGTAGCCGGAGGCGGCGGTTCCTTACGCGGCAAGTCGGCAGCCGATGCAACGCTCGCCAAAGCGAATGTGGCGACCACAGCTAATACCAGTTTTGTCATGACCAGCTCCTTTCACGCCCCAGGTGATAATTCCGAGTCCGCACTGTAAATGCGTAGCTGCAGACTCTCACAGTGAGAAGTTGCTCGATGTACCGTCCGGTGTCTTCTTTTCCGGAAGGTGTTGCATAAAGGTCGCGGTGAGCTGTGGACTAATACTTGTTTCGGGAGGTAGGCGGTGAATCGCCCTCCGCCGGCGGTTACCACCCGATGCCAACCTTTGAACGGCCTAGTCGTTGGAACGGGCACGTCATCAGATGTAATATTGATCGACGCGCTATGGAAAAGGTGAGCCGGTGGAACAGGGGCTTCGCGCCTTGGCAATTGCAGCCGCCCTCGCCATCGCGACTCCGGTCGAGGCTCTGACGTTGAACATTGTTGCGATCGGCGCCAGCAACACTGTGGGCTGGGGCGTCCGCTGGGGGAGTTCCTACCCCACCGTGTTGGAGGGACTTCTTCGCAAGCAAGGCATCGACGCCAACGTCACCAATTCAGGCGTTCTCCTTGACCGCACGAGCGGGATGCTGCGCCGGCTTGATTCCGCCGTCCCAGAAGGAACCGATATTGTCATCCTGCAACCGGGCGGCAACGATCTTCGCTTTTTCGGCACCAAGGAGGAGCGCACCGCCAATATCACCGCGATGGTGAACCGGCTGCTGGCGCGCCGTATCCGTGTCATTGTCTATGACCCGGATCCAATCCCGCCGGAGGCCTATCAATGGGACCGTATTCATTTCAACGCCGAGGCGCACGCCAAAATCGCGGCACGGCTGGCAGCTCAAATCACGGCTCCGCCGAAGCTGCAGGTAGCGAGGTCAGCGGAAATGATTAGCCGTTACGAATAGCTCGCCGGGGAGTTGGGCAAGCTCGAATCGCCGGCGTCCCGCGAACGGCCACGCTGATCGGGCTGCCGTTTCCTGCGGTCGCTGCACCTCGTTGCGAGAGGACGCGGGCGAGGTGCAATGTTACCATAAAGGGGATGGCAGCAGGCTACATTTCTTGCAACCGGCGCGGTTTCGCGCTAGCGCCACTGATCGTCAACTTGGCCTTCCGGGGAAATCAGAGACAGTTCGCGTATGACAAGACGGCGTTACGTGTATCACCTGTGCGGATACGGTCCGATCGGCGCTGGCTGGTACCGTGTATTCAAGCGAGAGCTCGCCACGTTCGCGAGAACATGGAACGTCAGCTCTCAACTGTCGGAGCCCAGCCCGCACCCGGGGACCTCGAGCACCATTGGGAAGTCACGACCTCGGGCCCCAACTGGCGCGTCGAAACCGGATACGGAATGCTGGTGTGGGACGATATCATCCTTTCCGATCTTGCGCGGCCGATCACCAGACGCCTCGCAGATCGTCGCTGGCCTTCCTCGATATCATGCTGACGGGGTCAGCAGCTCGGTACTTCAAAGCAAACTGGCAATATGGCCTTTTCTTTCTGTTCCCCTTTGTTTGGCTGCTCATTTTCCTCGTCGTTGCCGTCGTGATCGCCCATTACGTCGCGACCTCGCTGCTATCCTCGTACGCGCTGCAGGCTGCCTTGTTCGTCACGCTGAGTGCGGCCATCTTCATCACCCTGTTGCGCTGGCCCGGGCAGGCGATGGAGCGTACAGCACGGGTTGGACGACTGGATTTTTTCGTGGGAATACATGCACGGCCGCCGGCCCGACGTCGAAGCAAGAGTAGACCGCTTTGCCGAAGAGCTCGTCGCGCGCAGCCGCGATGCGGCGATGGACGAGATCGTAGATCGTCGGACACAGCATGGGATCGACCCTCGCGGTTGAGGTGGTCGCGCGCGCGCTCGAAATCGATCCCAAGCTTGGACGTCATGGCCCCGCAGTCTGCCTGCTGACGATCGGATCGACGATACCGAAATTCGCGCTGCACCCGGCGAGCGAACGCTTTCGTCGTCATGCCGCACAAATCGTAGCGGAGCCTTCGATCGCCTGGGCCGAGTATCAAGCTCGGTCCGACTTCATCAGCTTCTACAAATTCGATCCGGTGAAATTAGCCCAGATTCTATGGCGATCCCAGGCGGGGCAAGCCGCTCATGCGGCGGGTGTGGATTCAGGACATGCTCACGCCGCGGACCTACTGGCGCATTCGGCTGAAGTTCATGCGCATGCATCATCAATTCGTGATGGCGAATGAAAGACGCTCGACCTACGATTATTTCATGATGGTTTGCGGACCGATTCCATTCACTCGCTCCACGCTGGCGCCGACCGGTCCCGTCGAACTGATCGCGTCGGATGGCGCCCTCCTCGATCAGCCGACCTTGCCAGTTTTGGAACATTCTTCTTGCCGCGCGTTGAAACGCGAGGACACGTGAACTCGTCGCCAATCGGACGCCGCATTCGACTATCCGTCGCTCGTCGCATGGTCGCCGACTTCATGTGGGCGGTCTTCCGACACCGGGAGAGTTTCCGTCACGCGCCCAGTGGCGTTCCGTGATCTGATGACCGCCCGCGGGGAACTTGGAGCGGCTCCTTCGTGGACAGCAATATTCGTCAAAGGTTTCGCGCTGGTCGCAGCCGAAATTCCCGAATTACGCCGCGTCTACCTCAGACTGCCGTGGCCACATCTCTACGAGTATGCCGACAGTACGGTCGTCGTCCTCCACGAGCGCAGGATCATGGGTGATCTTGGTCTGCTGCCGCTGCGATTCCAGAAGCCCGACGCCGTTCCGATCGGAGAGCTGAGCGAGTTAATACGGCGCGCCGCTGCCACCCCGCTGGAGGGATCAGGATTTCATCGCAAGTTGGTCGCCATCGCCCGGCTTCCATTGTTGGTGCGCCGTCTGATCTTCCTCTTATGCCTGAACCTTCCACGGCTGCGCCGGGAGATCGGGACGTACGGCGTGTCGTCGGCCGCGCGGTGGCGGACTGACCTCGGCACATCGCGAACGCCGCAGCCGTGCCTGTTGAGCTACGGGCCAGCCGATGCAGACGGCAACGTCGTTGTTCGACTCACATTCGATCATCGCGTTTTCGACGGAGCAGCTGCTGGTCGCGCCCTCGCACGGCTCGAGGAGGTCCTGAACTCCTCGATTCTCGAGGAACTGCGCGACCTCGCCAAAACCGAGGTTGTCAAACGCGACAGGCAAGCCGCGGGCTGAAGGTGTATGCGGGCGCCGCGGCTTTCTGCCATTCGGGCGTGAGCCTTGGAGCCATGGTTTGCGACCGGAGCTCCAAGCTCATTCGCGGTTTGTGATCCGAAGCGGCCGCGGGCTTCCGGTCGCGAGGGGGCCCGCCGGGCCACGGCCGACGACATTCGGAGACAGGCGGCGGAATTGGCCGTGCTGGCGCCGGACGTCCTCGTGGCTGCTACTGGCCGCGACCGTGGCGCCATTGCTACAGGCGACCCGCACCGTGTCGATCGTGTTCGTCGGCGCTGGAAAAACTCGAGGATTTCTTGGGTTTCGGAGTTTTGAGTAGGGACAGCATTCGCGGAACGGCACTCATGGAATATCGAACGGCAGCGCCTACTCAGGTCAGGCACTCAGCCACGCTCATCGACGTTGGCGGGCTTGATGGCGAGCACGATATTGTAGCCGTTGCCGAACACGAACACCTTGGAGGTCCGCCAGATGATCCACTCCAGCTCGACCATGGTGCGCATCTTCAGCTTATACTTCCAAAGCATCAGATGCTGGATGAAGTTCCAGGTCAGGCCCCAGGCCCAGAACGGTAGGTGCCGATAGCGTATCGGGACAAAACCGAGCCGCCGCAACTTGAACACTAGCATGTTGGCGCCGAGAAAATTGTAGCGCCAATTCTCGAAAAACGCGGTGACGCTCTGAAAGTCCTTTTCCCGGCGACAGAAGTCCAGCGACCCGGGCGAGCGGATGAGCAGGCGCCCGCCCGGCCTGAGCATCCGCCAGCAGCGCGCCAGCCAGGCATCGACGTCCTTGGAATAACCGATCGATTCGAACGCGTAGATGGCATCGAAGCTTTCGTCAGGCAGGCTCAAGCCGTCGAAGTCCGCGACCATGACCCGGAGGCGGCCGCCGTATTTCTCGAATTTGCTTCGACAGATGTCGCCCTGCACGGGAGAGTTGGTCACGCAGGTGATGTCGATATTGCGCCGACTGGCAAAATAGTCGGCGGCCGCGCCCGATCCGCATCCCAGGTCCAATAGACGCATCCCGTCCTTGGGATTCAGCAGAAGATAATCAGATGCGTAACGCTGAGTGAACGGCGCGCGCGGGAAAACGCACGTGCTGTAATTGTCATGCTCGCTCCGATACGGGCCGAACACGTCGTCGTAGGTGCGATGTTCATCATCGTGCTTGAGGAAATCGTCCGGCTTCGGCGCCCATTCGACCAGCTGGCGCCGCTCGAACTGGTTCAGCTCATGCCCGATCTTGGCTGCGTCCTTGGGATGCGAGGCCAGCAGGAACAGGACGTAATGGAGAAAAATATAGGCCGCAAAGACTCCACCAAGGACCACCAACACCAGCAGGATTATCGAGACCATCCCCAACCCGGTGCTTTCATGAGACCCTTTCCGCCGGCCCGACAAACGAGCAACCACATCCGCTCATCGTGGTCAATTGCGAATCTGATCCGCGCCTACCGCCAGACCGGCGTCTACCGGCCGTATTCTCAAGGGCGATGCTCAACCCAGTGGCGAAGCTCTTCATTTCGTGTGCGCGCGAGGTCGTGAGGCCTGTTGCCCAGTGCAAAATAATCGCACTTCTCGGACCCGTTCGCGCGCCACGACTAGTGTTTTTACACAACCAAGACCCCAATCAGACGTCTGATTAGAGTGGGGTCAGTGACCAATTCGACGACATATCATTATCTTTCTTCTGAGAAAACAACCAAACACAGCTTAAGTCTGGTCGTCGCTGTCAGACTGATCGATCGTGTTATTCCATTTCCACGCGGTCCCAGCGTTTTACTGACTTGCGATACGAGCGGAGTGCGAGTCTCGCAGCCACAAACCGCCGAGTACGCCCACGCCCCACACGTAAATCCAACCGTGCGTGAAATCGAATAGATGCGAGTTGAACAACGAGCCGATGATATTTTGAACGACCACGATAAGCCCAATCGTCGCCCACGTCCCGCTGCCTCGAAACAGCAATAAATGTGCGCCCCACATGGCAATCAGTAACGCGGCGCCGACGAGCCCAAGTTGGATCGCGACTGCGAATACTTGATTATGCGGATTGGCCGCAACCAACGCCGCAGGGCCGGTATCGCCGACCACCGCGCGGCGGAATTGTTCGCGGATCGATCCCGTGCCGTGACCCAGCACCGGGGCGTTGGCGATAAATATTATCGATTTCTGCCAGTACTCCAGCCGTTCACCAGTGCTGGTGCGAGCCCCGCTGGGCTCATAGTCGCGGATTTGATCGAAAGTCGTCGTAAGGCGTTGACGAAAGGTCGGCGAGGTCTGCCATATCACGGCGGCAGATACGAGGGTCAAGGCTAGCATCGGAGCGAAGGTGGTACGCCAGCCGAACCGCAGGCCGCAGAAAAGCACGAGAAGGACCGGTATCGTGACCAACGCTGTGCGACTGGCGGTCACATAAAGGAGATTGGCGAGAAAAGCGAGCGACAGCAGCAGGAGGGCAACTGCGAGCCAGAGACGCCCCCGGCACCACGAGCGTATCGCAACCTCGCAAATCCCGAATGCGCAAAGTGTGAATGCCGTTCCCTGCGCGATGTAGTCGCGGACCAAGATGCCTGTATCGCGTCCGCGCCAAGTCAGATCCGGAAGCAGAGCCAAGCCCCATGACGCAACCATCAGAACGGTACAAGAGGCGGCGAATCCCACTAGGACCAGGGTTCCGCGGTCGGACCGCCGAAACTGCGCCAGCAACGCCGGAACGGCGAGCAGCTTGTAGAATCCGCTGAGTCCGTTGATGCATTCCGCCCACGGTACGGACGACCACAGTATCCCGACGGCGCCGAGCGCGCACAAGGCCGGCGGCAGGCCGCCAGCGAGGGTGCCAGCCTCGTGGAACACCGCCCCGTGATCGGCCATTCCGAACCGCGCCAACCACCACAGCAAAATTAGCACGAGAGAACCGGTCGTCGACCACGGCAGCGCGATCGCGACTGCGACTGCGAGCCAGTCGGCGCACCACGCCCATTTGTCGCGCCAAGAGCTATACTTTGGCGGCGACATAAGGGGGGAGGAGGCGGCGTATTGTGGGGGCTTCCACATGATTCGCTTTCGAGCAGTCGTGATCTTTCCCCACAGCGTCACAACAGCACCTCTTGCGTCAAGCGATTCAATGACCAGCAGTCATGGCCGGACGTAATGATGGCAGTTATGACCGCTCTTGGCAGATACTGTTGCAGGCCGAAGTCCTCGTGCGTCACATTCGTCTCTCTCGGTGGCGTCGGAACGCCATATCTTGCTGATGCCGTGTCAGGCCTCAAGCCCCAGCGCCGATTTTCGTCCCGTCACCCGACAGTCAGGCGAGTAGCGAATGGGGAGTACGTCGGAACCGGGACACTGGCCGCGAAATCATGCCAGCGACGCATAGAGCTCCGCATAACGGGCCACCGCCCGGCTCATGGCAAAATTCTCCACGATGCGCGCGCGCGCCCGGGCGCTGCGCTCGGCGCGCGCGGCTGCCGGTTCCTGCGCCAGCGTTCGGATGGCCGCGGCGAGCGCCGCAGGGTTTCCGCGGCGGCACGATCAGGCCGGAATCGCCGACGATGAGCGCGGCGTCGCCGACATCGGTCGCGATCGCCGGCAGGCCGCACGCCATGCCCTCGGCCAGCGCATTGGAGAAGCCTTCGCCGAAGCTCGAGCTCGACACCACGAAATCCGCGGCGGCGGTGAGACGCGCGACGTCGTGGCGACGGCCGAGCCGGAGGATATTCCCGGCGGCCGGAAGATTTTCCGTGCCGCCGCCGATCAGCAATGCATGGAGCTCCGGCAACTCGGCCATCGCCGCGAGAAAGCTGTCGTGGTCCTTCATCAGGTCGACCCGCGCGACGTGCGCGAGGACGATGGCATCGTCGGGGATGCCGAGCTCGGTCCGCACCGCGCGCCGCGCGGCGGCGTCGGGCTTGAACTCGTCGACGTCGATCCCGTTGAGCGTGACCTCCGCCCGCCGCGGGCGATAGCCCAGCGCCAGATGGGATGCGAGGCCGGCGGCCGAATTGGCCGTGACCAGGTCGGGACGTCGCGACAACAGCGTGCAGGCGTTGACCACCGTACGCAATCCGACGCCATACTGGTTGAGATCGAGCGCCGAGCAGCGGATGCTCCAGATGAGGCGCGTCTGCCGGCGCCGCCCCGACATCGCAAGCGCGACGAGCGCGGCGAGGTCGCCGTGATACATCCAGCCCTGCACGATGTCCGGCTTCGTCTCGGCGATCAGTCGGGCGAGCCGCAGCAGACCGGCGGCGAGGCCGTCGGGCCGGCCGAAATCGAGCTCGACGACGGTGACGCCCCCCGCCCGCAAGCGTTCAACGTGGGCCTCCGCCGGAATCAGGCTCACGACGGTGATCTCGTCGGCGACGCTCGGCTGCGCGGTGACGAGACGCGTCAGCATCGCCTCGGCACCGCCGCCTCGCAGACCCGTCGTGACGTAGACGATCTTTCGCGGCCGCGGCGTCACGCCCATCTCTCGCGCCAAGCCTGCAGCATCAGCACGGTCCACAGCGGATATTGCCAATTGCGGCTGCCTTCGATGTGCTCCTGCCACGCCCGGCGCACCGGCTCGACCCGCACGAGCCCGTCGGACGCAAGCCGCGCCGGCGCGAGCAGCGTCTCCGCCCATTCCCGCAACGGACCGCGCAGCCAGGCATCGATCGGCACGCCGAAGCCCATCTTCGGCCGGTCGATCAGGGGCTCGCGGCACGTAGCGGTCGAGCACGCGGCGCAGCAGCCATTTGCCGCTGCCCGCCACGCACCTTGAGTGCGAGCGGCAGGCTCCAGGAATAGGCGACGACGCGATGATCGAGCAGCGGCACCCTGCCCTCGAGCCCGACCGCCATGGTGGCGCGATCGACCTTGGTGAGAATGTCGTCGGGCAGATAGGTCACCATGTCGAGGAACTGCATGCGCGGGACGAGATCGGGGAAGTCGCGCGACGATCGTTGCGTCCCACAGCGGGCCGCGCGGCTCGCGCCCGGCCGCGGCGACCTCGTCGGGCCGCTCCCATTGGCTCACCAGCCGGCGGTAGATCGCGTCGGGCTCCGGATTGTCGAGGAGCGTGGCGATCTTGTGCAGCTTGTCGCCGGGCAGCGCCGGCCGCCATGACGACGGGAACGAAGGCGAACAGCCGGTTCCAGGTCTCCGGCGCCAGCGCGCGCAAGGCCGCGGCCGAGGCGGTGCGCAGCGGGCGCGGCACGCGGCTGACCGTGCGCGCGAGCCGCTCCGCCCAGAGATAGCGGTTATAGCCGGCGAACAGCTCGTCGCCGCCGTCGCCCGACAGCGCGACCGTGACGTGCTTGCGCGTCAGCTCCGACACCAGATAGGTCGGGATCTGCGAGCGGATCGGCGAACGGCTCGTCGAACCAGTCCGGCAGCTGCGGAATGACGTCGAGCGCGTGCCGGGGCTCGACATAGAATTCGGTGTGGTCGGTGCCGAGATGGGCGGCGACCCGCTTGGCGGACTTGGCCTCGTCGTAGCCGCTCTCGTGGAAGCCGATGGAGAAGGTCTTCACCGGCCGCGTGCTCTGCGCCTGCATCAGCGCGACCACGGTCGAGGAATTGATGCCGCCGGAGAGGAACGCGCCGAGCGGCACGTCGGCGATCATCCGCAGCTTGACGGAATCGCGCAGCAGCGCGTCGAGCCGCTCGACCGCCTCGTTCGCGTCGGGCGCGGGATCGTTGCGCGCGCTGGCCGGCGACCGCGATGCCGCGCAGGTCCCAGAAGCATTTCAGCTCCGGCGCCGCGCCCTGCGCGCAAGGTCAGAATGTGGCCGGGCGGCGAGCTTTCGCGGCCTCGCGATAGATCGTGCGCGGCTGCGCGACATAGGCGTGGCGCAGATAGCCGACGACGGCGTCGTCGTCGATCGTCGGCTTCCAGTGCGGATCGGCGCGGAAAGCCTTGAGCTGCGAGGCGAACAGCACGCGCTGCGGCGTCGCGGCGTAGTAGAGCGGCTTGATGCCGAGGCGGTCGCGCGCCAGCACCAGAGTGCGCGTCGCTGCGGTCCCACAGCGCGAAGGCGAACATGCCGATGGCGCGCTCGATCGCGGCTTCGACGCCCCACAGCGCGCAGGCTTCGAGCAGCACCTCGGTGTCGGAATCGCTGCGCATCGCGCGGCCGGCCGCTTCGAGCTCGCGGCGGATGTCGCGGTAATTGTAGATTTCGCCGTTGAAGGTGATGACGTAGCGCCGGTCGGCCGAGTGCATCGGCTGCGCGCCGCCGGGGCTGAGATCGATGATGGCGAGCCGGCGCTGGCCGAGCGCCACGCCGCCTTCGGCCTCGACCCAGACGTCGCCGGCATCCGGGCCGCGGTGCCGCACGCGTCTCGATCATGGCCTCGCCGATCGAGCGCAAGGCGCCGGCAGGCGTCGCCGCGCGCCAATCGATCATGCCGGCAATGCCGCACATTTCACGACTCCCCTACCATGCCCCCCGGCGCCACCCCGTCTTGATATAGTGCCAGAGCGTCGGATGCGACCACAGATGCGAGGGTAGATCGACTTTTTCGGCCCGCAACGTCCCGGCCATGGCATCGCGTGCCGCCCGTTGCAGCAACGGCAGCGCGGCGACGAGCTGCAGGTAGGGATAGGTCGAATAGTTGTCCTGTGCCGTCGGCGTCAGGCGTGCCTGGTAGAGCACGTCGCCGGTGTCGATGCCGTCATCGACGAGGTGCACGGTGACGCCGAAATTGCCGAGGTCTCCTTCCGACATCGCCCAGTAGCCGCCGTGGACGCCGCGATATTTCGGCGTGATGCCGGCATGGTAGTTGATGAACGGGGCATCGACCGAGCGCAGCACGTCACGCGCGATGATGCGGGTGCCGACGACGAGAACCGCCCGCGGCTGCAATCGCTGGAGATGGCCGATGCATTCCGGCGAATTGACCGACGGCACCCGGATCGTCTCGACTCTCGTTCTGCCCGCTGCGCGTCGAGGCCGGCCGCGCGGACGATCTCGGCGATGCGCAGATTGCTGGCCTTCTGTTGAATCCGCTGAAACGCCATGAACGCCAGTTGGCCGGCAACGTGGACCAATCCCAGCCGTTTGATCCGCCGGCGCAGCAGTTGCGAGCGCGGCACCGGGCGCTCGACGATGACCGCCAGGCCGGGCAGATGGCCGGCCAGATAGCGTGCGGCAAGGACGCCGGCCTCGCCCTCACTGGTGAGCAGCACCACCTGGTCGGTGAGCATGGAGAACCTCGTCGGCGACCGCCGCCATCGTCATCGATCGCATGCCGTAGCGGTCCTGCAGGGCGCGGAAGTGATCGAGGATGTCGCGCAGGAAGGCCAGGTTTTCCTGCAAATCGACACCGAAATTGTGCGGGTGCCACCACAGGTGAAACAGCCGTCGGCGGCGCGCAGCCACGTCCATGGCCGAGGTGATGCGTCGCAGCCGCAGGCGCTCCAGCACGGCATTTTTCCTCACCGGCCGCAGGAAACGGCTGGCCGGCACATCGACCAGACCGCCGACGAGCGCGGGCTGATGGTCATGCGCGCCGCCGATCGGCAGATAGCTGTCGGCCAGCCGTGATCCGCGCACGAGCAGATTCTGCTCGCCGTCGCGCCGCGCCCGATGAAACCAGGCGCGCTCGTTGCCGCGGAAGGATCGAAATCCGAGCTCGCGGCAGACCGACAGGTGCGCCGGGCTGACCTGGTTGCGCGGAAACACGATGCTCGTGAGGTTGACGCCGAGACATCCGGCGGCCGCCTGCGCGGCCTCGAGGTCGGCGCGAAAGGCTTCGGTGTCGCCGCCCTCCTCCAGGCAATAGAAGTGCGAGAACGTGTGCGTGCCGACCTCTTGCCCCGGATAGGCGAGAATCCGCCTGATGAGCGATAGCCCGTAGTAGTACGGATCGTGCTCTTCATCCGCCCCAACCTCGGCGAGATATTCGTAGGACGACAAACGCGCATCGGCGTAGCGGGGCTTGCGCGCCGGAAGCCCCGCGCGCATCGTCTCGTTGGTCGCGAAAAACAAGAGCCCGACCGTCGCCCAGGTGCAGGCGATATTCCGCTCGGCAAAGAGATCGAGCAGCGCGGGGATGACCTGGCGGACGCCGCGGATGTTGGCGCCGTAGTCGGCAATCGTGCGCTTGTCGCGAACGCCCCACAAAAGCTCGAAATCCAGCGAGATGACGAACGCGCCATTTTGCACTGCGCGCCTCCTTCGCGACGGCAACGAGACCGGACAATAGGTGGGCACTGGCCGAACGAGCAAGCGCAAGCCACCGAAAACGGTCGCGGGCAACGGATTCTTGCCTCTTGCGGTTGGCGCGCGATGCACGCTTAGTGACCGCAATGAAGGTCCTTCTATTCGTCCGCGATCTGGGCGTCGGCGGCAGCCAGCGCCAGCTCGGCGTGCTGGCGGCAGGCCTCGCCCAGCGCGGGCACGGCGTGGCGGTCGTGGTGCTCTACGCCGGCGGCGCGCTCGAGGCATCGCTTGCCGACAGCGGCGCTCGCCTCATCTCGATCGAGAAGACGAGTCGCTGGGACGTGGTCGCACCGCTTGCAAGGCTGCGGCGGCTTTTCGTCAGCGAGCGTCCCGACCTGGTGTACGCCTTCCTGCCGACCCAGACGACGCTCGCGGCGCTGCTGCTGCCGTCGCGGCTGGAGACCAAGCTCGTCTTCGGGCTGCGCGCCGGCGGCATGCAGCTCGACCGCTACGACGCGCTGAACGCGCTGAGCTATCGGACCGAGGCATGGCTGTCGCGGCGCGCCGACCTCATCATAGCCAATGCCCGGGCCGTGCGCGTCGACGCCACCGCACGCGGCCTGCCGGTGGCCAGGATCGCGGTCGTCCCGAACGGGATCGACACCGACGCCATGCGCCCCGATGCAACGGCGGGGCGCGCACAGCGTCGCGCCTGGGCGCATTCTTGGGGGCTTGCCGACGATGCCTTCGTCATCGGCTGCGTGGCACGGCTCGACCCGATGAAGGACCACACCAACTTCCTGCATGCCGCGGCGCGCTTTGCGAAGGAACATCCGCAAGCGCGTTTCGTCTGCGCCGGAGATGGGCCGGCCGGCTATCGTGGCGAGCTTGCGGCGCTCGCCAATTCGCTCGGGCTGGTGGATCGCCTGGTGTGGGCGGGCGAGATCGGCGACGTGAGGGCGGCGTACAACGCATTCGATATCGCCACGCTGCCGTCGGCCTTCGGCGAAGGATTCCCGAACGTGGTCGGCGAAGCCATGGCTTGCGGCGTTCCGGTGGTGGCGACCGACGTCGGCGATACCGGAGCAATCGTCGGCGCGCACGGCGAAGTGGTGCCCCCCGCGCGGCCCGATCTGCTGTGCGCGGGATGGGCGCGGCTGCGCCGGCGGCTCGCCGACGACCCCGATCTGCGCACGGCAGCGCGCAACTCCATTGTTGCGAATTACGGCCTCGACGGCATGGTGCGCAGGACCGAAGCGGTGCTCTCGCAGCTCGTCGCCGGCCGGCCGGCCGACGAGATCGCGCGCGAATTCGCGTGACTTAGCCCGTTCGACGGTAGAGATATTCGTCGCAGCCAGAGCCGAAGATGCCGGCCGTCAGGGGCGTATCCATGCTGTGCAGGCGCGCGAAGCCGAGCGGCCGCATCAGCGCCTCCACCTCCGCCGCCAGGATCGACTCGTAGGGATAGCCGCCCATCCAGTCGTGCACGTCGTGCACGAAATCCATGCCGCGGGCGCTTTGATAGCCGGCCACGTAGGAACGAAAGTCGCGGCCGGTCAGGGCGAACCTCGCACGCAGCAGCGCGACATAGACGGCGCGCGCGCGCTGCTGCGCGGCCGGCGACGCAGCGGCATACCAGCGCTTTTCCCATCGCCAAAAGCCGCACATCATCGTGCGATGATAGAGCGCGAAGGCGAAGACGCCGCCGGGCGCGACCAGCCGCGCCGCCGCGCGCAGCGCATCGTACATGGCGCCGGTGTGATGCAGCACGCCCCAGGAATAGACCACGTCGGCAGTTCCGAGCGACCCCACGTAATCGCCGTCGAGGATCGAGCCGCGCTCGATCGTCCATTCGCGATCACCGGGAAAATGCAGGTCGCGCAATCGGGTAGTGCAGAGAACCGAAGACGGATCGAAATCGAACGAGTGGACGCGCGCGCCGAGCCTGCGGGCGGCGAGCGAGAAGAGCCCACTTCCCGAGCCGATGTCGATAAAGCGCGTTCCCGCCAGCGAGTGGCGTTGGAGCAGGCGACGCAGGGAGCTCTCCGCCTCGGCGATCTGATCTGCGCCGAGATCACGGGCGAAGTCGAGCCAGTTGTCGCCGAACCCGAAACGAATATTGTCAGCATGCCTGTTCGACATGGCCGGCAAGATAGCGGGTCCGATCTCCCCGTGGCAATGCGACGGCCGGCCGGGTAAACAGCGAAGCATGATCGAGCAAGCCATGGGACGCCTCCTGGTCCTCGCACCGGCCGCTTTCGTCGCGCTTTTTCTCAGCCTGGGACTGACCGTGCTGCTGCGGCCAGCCCTCGCGCGCCATGCGCTGGCGGCGCCGAATGCCCGTTCGTCCCATCGGGTGCCGACCCCGCAGGGGGGCGGCATCGCAGTCGTGGCCGCGACTTTCCTGGTCGCCTGGGCCACCATCGCACTGCTGCCGCCCCTCCTGGCGAACCAGAGCGGCCAGCTCGCCGTGCTGACCGCCTCGGCCGCGCTCATGGCCGTGGTCGGCGCGATCGACGACATGCGCTCCCTGCCGGCCGCCACGCGGCTCGCTTTGCAGTGCGTCGCCGTCGGGATCGTGATCGCCGCGCTGCCGGACGACTTGCGGATCGTGCCGCAGGTGCCCTGGTGGATCGAGCGCGCCTGTCTCCTCCTCGGGGGCGTGTGGCTCGTCAATCTCGTCAACTTCATGGACGGCATCGACTGGATGACGGTGGCCGAGCTCGTGCCGGTGACCGTCGCGATCGTGCTCCTCGGCGTATCGGGCGCGATCGATATGCTGCCCGCGCTCGTCGCCGCCGTGCTGCTCGGCGCGATCCTCGGCTTTGCACCCTTCAACAGGCCGGTGGCGCAGCTCTTTCTCGGCGACGTCGGCAGCCTGCCGATCGGCCTCCTGCTCGGCTGGCTGCTGCTGCAGCTTGCGGCCAGCGGCCACCTGGCTGCCGCGCTCATCCTGCCGCTTTACTATTTCGCCGACACCACCATCACGCTCTGCCGCCGCATCGCCAACGGCGAGCGGGTCTGGCAGGCGCATCGCACGCATTTCTATCAGCGCGCGACCGACAACGGCTTCGGCGTGGGCGAGATCGTCGCGCGCGTCCTCACGGTCAATCTCGTGCTCGCGACGCTCGCGCTCGCCTCGGTCGCGGCGGCGAGCATTGTCGTGTCGCTGGCAACACTGGCCGCGGCCATCGCCGCCGTCGCCTGGCTCCTCGCGACCTTCGCGCGAGGCCGGCGATGACGCGCAACATCGATGAGAAAACCGCCGGCGGGTTCGGCCGGGAATGGTTGACATTCACCCAGAGCGAACGCGAGCTGACCCCCGAGCAGCGCGCGCGGTTGTTCGCCGACTATTTCGCGATCTTCCCTTGGGAGACGCTGCCGGCGCAGGGCGCCACCGGCATCGACGTCGGATGCGGAAGCGGCCGCTGGGCGGCGCTGGTGGCGCCGCGGGTCGCGCGCCTGCACGTGCTCGACGTCAGCGCCGACGCGCTCGCGGTGGCAAGAACCAACCTGGCGGATGCCGCCAACGTCTCGTTTCACCTCGCCGCCGTCGAGGACATTCCCCTGCCCGACGGCTCGCTCGATTTCGCCTATTCGCTCGGTGTCCTTCATCACGTGCCGGACACTGCCCGCGCCATCCGCGACATCGCCCGGAAGCTGCGGCCAGGCGCACCGTTTCTGGTCTATCTCTACTACGCCTTCGACAACCGCCCGCCCTGGTATCGCATAATCTGGCAGGCAAGCACGCCGGTGCGCCTGATCGTGAGCCGATCGCCTTATTTTCTGCAGGTTGCGATCAGCCAGCTGATCGCAACGCTGGTCTATTGGCCGATCGCCCGTCTTGCCCGCATCCTCGACGCCGCCGGCATGCTGCCTGCGTCGTGGCCACTGGCCTATTACCGCGACAAGTCGTTCTACGTGATGCGCACGGATGCATTCGACCGCTTCTGCACCCGCCTGGAGCATCGGTTCACGCGCGCACAGATCGAGACGATGCTGCGGGCGGCGGGCTTCGAGGACATCCGCTTTTCGCCGAACATGCCGTTCTGGTGCGCGGTGGGTTGCAAGCGGCAATGATCGAGAGCCGCCGCCGGCGACCGATCGTCACGCCGCCTCGCCGCCGAAATCCGGCACCGCGTCGCGCAGCACGCCGAAGATCACGGACCGTTCCTCGCGCGCGAGGCCCTGCTCCAGCGCCGCGAGCCATCCGCGCATCGCTTCGAGCGGCGGGCTCACCGGCTTGGCCGCGACGATGCCCTCGATGCCGATCGGCTCGGTCGGCTCCTCGCGCGCGAACAGGATCTCGTGCAGCCGCTCGCCCGGCCTGATGCCGGTGAAGGTGATGTCGATATCGCGGCCGGGCTCGAGGCCGGAGAGCCGGATCATCCGCTCGGCGAGATCGACGATCTTCACCGGCTGTCCCATGTTGAGGACATACACGGCAACCCCCGTTTGCCCGGACGCGAGCGCGTGGCTCGCCGCCGTAACCACGAGATCACAAGCCTCACGAATCGTCATGAAGTAGCGCACCATGTCGGGGTGGGTCACGGTCAGCGGCCCGCCGGCCTCGATCTGCGCCTTGAACTTCGGCACCACCGACCCGTTCGAGGCCAGCACGTTGCCGAAGCGCACCGCGATCAGGCGCATCGGCCGATTTTTTCCGTCGCCCTTGCCCGCGAAATCGTTGTCGAGCGCCTGGCAATACATCTCGGCGAAGCGCTTCGAGGCGCCGAGCACCGAGACCGGCTCGATCGCCTTGTCGGTCGAGATCACCACCATGGCGTCGGCGCCGGCGGCGACGGCGGCGTCGGCGACATTGACCGAGCCGAAGACGTTGGTCTTGACCCCCTCCCCCCAGTCCCGCTCGAGCAGCGGCACGTGCTTGAGCGCCGCCGCGTGGAACACGATGTCCGGCTTGAAGTCGCTCATCAGGCGGAATATGCGCGTGCGATCGCGAATGTCGGCGAGACGGCCTTCGATCTGTGCCGGCGACTGCTTGAGCGCCAGCATTTCCAGCACGCCATGCAGCGCGGGCTCGGAGTTCTCGATCACGAGCAGCCTGGCGACGCCGAAGGTCACGATGCGGTCGCAGATTTCGGCGCCGATCGACCCGCCGCCGCCGGTCACGATGATCGATTTGCCCCGCACAAAACCTTCGAGCCGCCGGTAGTCGATCTTCACGCCGGGGCGCAGCAGCAGGTCCTCGACGTTGACCGGCTTGAGCCGCAACGCCTCGTCGCCGTCGTCGAGCGAGGGCAGCCGGCTGGTGGCGAGCCCGAGGCGCCGCGCCCGCATCAGGATCGTTTCCGGCTGCGCTTCCGGCACGAGCGCGCTCGGGGTCAGCACGATGCGGGTGACGTTGGTGCCGCGGTTGGCCAGATCGGCGACGACGCCTTCGATGTCGTCCGGATATCCGAGCACGGAGATGCCGCGGATGGCCTGACCGCGATCCGCCAACGACGGCGACAGGATGCCGACGCAACGGATTTTAGTGACGGCGCCGTTCTCGATCGCCCGCAGCAACCCCTCGGCGTCGGCGGCGCGACCGACGACCAGAATCGGCGTCGAAGCGCCCTCCTTGGCGTGCTGCAGCGTGCGGGTGTAGCGGAAATAGCGATAGGCGATGCGCGGACCCGACAGGAACGCGATCTGCAGCAGCCAATAGAGGACGATGGTGATCTTGCCGAAGAAGAAAGTGCCGTAGACGTTGGGCGCCAGCAGCACGTAGTCGAGCGCCAGCAGCGTCACCGCCAGCACCGTCGCCGCGCGCACGATGTTGGTGAGGTCGGGCAGCGAGGTGAAGCGCCACTTCGCCTTGTAGAGGCCGAAGAAGGCGTAGACCAAGCCTGAATAGAGGACGAAGAGCGGCAGCACGATCACCAGCCACCGCCAGCGCTCGGCGAGCCCGGCCTCCTCGAATCGGATGAAAAAGCTCGCCACCACCGCCGCCGCCGTGGCGAGGAGGTCGTGCGTCAGAATGAGCCACATCCGCGGCGTGAAGGTCGAAAGGCGGATCATTCGTCCCAAGTATTGCTGGAATAACCGGCAGGACGCCATCCATACCGGCCTTTGGGCGCAGGCGCTACCTCATGTGAGGAACGGATTCCCCGCCCTTTCGCCGGATTGCGGCCGGAGATATCTTACAGGCAGGGCGATCTGAAGAAAACTTGACGCAATGCGTGACATGGAACGGGGTCGACTTGCCTTGTGCGCGTCCCTGCTGGCGCTGGCGACGGCTTTGGCCGGCTGCTCGGCGAGCGAACTCGTGCAGAACCTGCCCTCGCCGGCCGTGCCGCCCGATCTGTCGCAGCCCAACCACCGCCGCATCGTCGCCGCCAACATCAGGTCGATCTTCCCCAATCAATCATTGCTCGGCGACGTGGAGATTTCCGGGGTGCGTATGGTCGATCACTTCAAGGGACCGGCCTGGCTCACCTGTTTGAAGCTCGACGCGCGGGGAACGCCCAACCACTACGCCATCTTCTTGCAAGGCGATAAGGTCATCGACTCGCGCGCCGGCATCGTGATCGATCAATGCCACAGGGAGACCTACACGCCGTTCGAGAGCTTCCCAACCGCGAAGAAGCCGGAGACCGTGAGCATCACGGCCGGCGGCGACGCGGAGTCCGCGGGCCCTCGCTGATGCCCACTCATGTCTCGTCTTCGGTTTTTCCGGTTTCGACCGTCTCGCGCAGCACCATGCCGCCGGCGATGCCGACGCCGAGGACGTAGAGCCAGCCCTGGCCGAAGTCGAACAGATACGAGTTGAAGAACGATCCCACGACGTTCAGCACCACGACCGTGAGCCCGAACCAGGCGATCAGCGTGCTGCCGCGAAACAACGCGAGATGGGCGAGCCACATGGCGACCAGTACCAGCGCGCCAATGAGCCCGAGTTGGATCGCCACGGTGAGAACCTGATTGTGCGGATTGTCCGTCAACAAGTTGGGAATGGTCTCGGCGGTCGCATCACGCCGGAACAGCATCGGGATCGTCCCCGTGCCGTGGCCGACGACTGGCGCCTCGGCGATGAAGCCGAGCGATTTCCGCCAGTATTCGAGCCGCAAGCCGACCGGTGTGTTGACGTCGACCATGCCGTGGCCCTCCGCCTGTTCGATCGCGATCGACACGCGCTCCCGCAGATAGGACGACGAAGTCCATGCCCCGCCCGCCAGCACGCCCCCCACCAGCGCGGCGCCGAGCGCGCCTCTCCATCGCAATTGCCGGAGCCCAAGCAGCAGCAGCACGGCCATGACGATGAGAGTGGTGCGCGCGGTCGCGACGTAGACGATGTTGGCGATGAATGCCGCGGCGAGCAGGGCGACGCCCAACGCGAGCCGCGCGCGCTCCCGCCACAGCTCCGCGGCCCAAGCGATCAGCCCGAAGGCACAAATCGCAAAGACCGAGCTCTGGGAAATGTACTCCTTGACCGGCACCCCCGCCCATCCTCTGGCGCCGCGCCAAGTGAGGCCGGGGGTGAGAAACAACACCCACGAGACCAGGAGCAGCAGGACCGACGAGGCGAGAAAGCCAAAAAAAGCCCACTGCGCCCGGCCGGAGCGGCGGAATTGCGCAAGCAGCAATGGGATGAGCAGCAGCTTGTGAAATCCACTCAGCCCGCCGAGGCGCTCCTTGAAGCTCACGTCCGCCCATAGCATGCCGGCCACGCCGAGCGCCCAGAGCAGCAGCGGCAGGCCGCCGGCCGGCGACATCACCTCGCGCCGGACCGAGGCGGCGTCGAGCGTCGGAACGAGGGCGATGAGCCAGAGCACGATCAGGATCGAGGTCGCCGACGTAGACCACGGCAGCGACACCGCGACCGCCGCCACGAGCCCGTCGGCGATGCGGGCCACCCGCTCGCGCGCGCGCGGGTCGGCGATCATGGCAGTCGATTCAAGATTGCGCGCGGACATGGCCATCCCGGCGATCGTTGGTGTCGGCAGGGTCGCGCAGCGCCGACAGGCCGCGCTCCGCGCGCGTGCGCTCGCTCTTGAGCACCGCATCGAGCCGGGCGTCGTTGGCGGCGAGTTGCGCGCGGTCGGCTTCCGGATGCCAGAGGTGGATGACGCCGGTTGCGAAGCGTCCATCCTTGCGGCGCACGCCCGCATGCAGCAGGCGGATCAGCAGATCGGAATCCTCGCGGCCCCAGCCGGCGAAGCTCGCGTCGAAGCCGTCGACCCGGTCGAGATCGGAGCGCCAGACCGCGAGATTGCAGGAGCGCGCGCCGCGCCATTGTCGCAGGCCCGAGCTTGCGGAGCGGCCCGAGCGGCAGATGCAGCACGGCGGCAAGCCGGTTGACGCCGCCACGCCGGCGCTGCGCGATCCACTCGGCGGCGCTCCAGCCGTCCGGCTGCAAGCCGTCGCGCAGCACCGTCTCCGGTCAGCGCCGGCGAGAGCAGCACGCGATTGCCGGTGACGAACCAGGCCGGCTCCGCCAGGCGACGATGGGTCGCGATGAAATCGGGCCGCACGATGCAGTCGCCGTCGAGGAAGACGCAATAGTCGCCGCGGCAGGCGAGGATCGCGCGGTTGCGGATTTCGGCGGCGCGAAAGCCTCGATCCTCCTGCCAGACATGGCCGAGCGGAACGCCGAGCCGCGCCCGCCAGGCCTCCACCAGCGCGGCGGTCGCGGGGCGCGAGCCGTCATCCGCGATCACGACCTCGAAGCCGCGGTCGGCCTGGCGCGACAGCGCCGACAGCACCGCCGCGAGCGCGTCCTCGCGATTGTAGGTCGTGACGATGACGGAGATGAGATCGGGCACGTCGGCGTCGCTCCGGTCCTTTGTCCTGCATCCGTTGCTCCGCTGTGATAGCGTGCGCCGCCCCGCTCAACAACGAGGGAATATGCAAAAGATATCGGCCTATATCCTCGCCCATAACGAAGCCGAAAAGATCGCGGACGCGGTGTCGAGCGTGCTCTGGGCCGACGAGATCGTGGTGGCGGATTCCGGCAGCATCGACCGCACCGCCGAGATCGCGCAAGGCCTCGGCGCGCGGGTCGTGCAGATTCCGTTCCAGGGCTTCGGCGACCTGCGCAACCGCGCCGTCGCCGAATGCCGGCACGACTGGATTTTCAGCCTCGACTCCGACGAGCGCTGCACCGCGGAGGTCCGCGACGAGATTCTGGCCCTGCTGGCGTCGACGCCGCCGCACGACGCCTATCTCGTGCCGCGCCGCAACTACATGATGGGACGCTGGATCAAGGGCTCCGGCTGGTATCCGAACTTCCGCCAGCCGCAGCTCTTCCGCAAGGATGCGATGCGCTACGACGCCGATCCCGTGCACGAAGGCTACGAGCTCCGCTCGCCGCGGCCCGTCGGACAACTGCAAAACGCGATCTGGCAATTTCCGTTTCGCAACCTCGAGGAAGTGATCCGCAAGATGAACCGCTACTCCTCGCTCGGCGTGCGCAAGCTCGCCGGCAAGCGCATATCGATGGGGAGCGCGCTGGGGCACGGCATCTGGGCATTCATCAAGCACTACCTGCTCAAGCACGGCTACCGCGACGGCTGGGCCGGCTTTGTCATCGCGCTCGGCAATTTCGAGGGCACGTTCTACCGCTACGCCAAGCGTTACGAGGAGATGCAGAACTGGGCGCCGCCGCCGAGCGAGCCGTTGCGGCGCAAGATCAACGGCGGGCGGTGAGCCGCGCGCGCAACTGTCGCCGTATCCGCCGCGATGCATTGCGCGCGATGCGGAACGGCAGGGCGAGATAGTACTTGCGCACGATGTCCCAGCGCTCCCTCGGCCCCACCGCGACCGCGGCGTCGCGCGGAACGTACCAGCCGTTGTTCTCGCAGCGCCGCACCAGGCGATAGCCGGCCGCGCTGAGAAACCGGTGCCGGCTGAGATCGCCGACGTGGTCCTCGAGCAATACGAGGCGCGGCCGCCAGCGTGCCAGGTCGAAGCCGCCGAGCACTTCCAGCTCGTGGCCCTCGACGTCGATCGACAGGAACTCGAACCCGGCCGGCGCCCGTGCCTCGCTCAGAATGTCGTCGAGGGTGCGCACCGGCACCTCGATCACCCGCTCGGGCTCGGCGCCGGGTGCCATGCGGTCGCGGTCGAGCGCCGACAATGCGCCGGCGACGTGAAGACGCATGCTGCAGCCGGCATTCTGCGGGGACGAACAAGCGACTGCGAACACCTGCGCCGAGCGCTTACGCCGCAACTCCTCGGCGAGGTCAGGCTGCGGCTCGACGAGTATTCCGGTCCAGCCGAGCTGCTCGAGGTGCCAGGTCTGCGATTCCTGCTGCGGCCGGTTGGCGCCGACCTCGACGAAGAAGCCCGTGCGCGCGCCGGCGAAGAATTCCCGCACCAGCGCCTGCTCGCGGCCTTCCGGCAAGGTCGCAGCCACGGCCAGGAGCGTCCTAGTTCGACTGCGGCGCGCGCGACTTGCGCACGATCTCGGTCGTGCTGAAGCCCGGCACCAGATCGATCAGGATCACCTCGCCGCCGTCGCCCTCGACCAGCTCGTGGCCGACGACCTGCTCGCGGCTGTAGTCGCCGCCTTTGGCCAGCACCTTCGGGCGCACGCGGCGGAGCAGCTCCAGCGGCGTGTCCTGGTCGAACACGACCACGAGATCGACCGCTTCGAGCGCGGCGAGCACCTCCGCGCGCGCATGCACCTCCTGCATCGGGCGCCCGTCGCCCTTCAGGCGCCTGCACCGAGGCGTCGCTGTTGAGCCCGACGATGAGCCGGTCGCAGGCGGCGCGCGCCTGCGCCAGGAGCTTGACGTGGCCGGGATGCAGGAGATCGAAGCAGCCGTTGGTGAAGCCGATGCGCAGGCCCGACCGGCGCCATTCCGCCAGCCGCTCGTCGAGCACCGTCCAGTCGAAGACGATCTTGTCCTCGGGCGCGAGCGAGGCCGCCGGAAGAATGCGGTGGCGCAGCTCGGCGACCGAGACCGTCGCGGTGCCGCGCTTGCCGACCACCACCGCGGCGGCCGCGTTGGCCGCGCGCATCGCCGGCTCGAACCCGGTATCGGCCGCGAGCATCGCGGCGAGCACCGCGACCACGGTATCGCCGGCGCCCGACACGTCGCGCACCTTGACCGGATAGGCGGCGACGTGAACCGGCTCGCCATGCGCCGGCACCAGCGACATGCCGGCTTCGCTGCGCGTCACCAGCACGGCCTGGCTGCCGACCGTGCGGTTGAGCTCGGCTGCGGCCGCGGCGATGTCGGCTTCGCTGGCAACGGCGTGGCGCGTCACCTCGGCGAGCTCATGCCGGTTCGGCGTGATCAGCGTCGCGCCCTGGTAGATGGAAAAATCCTTGCCTTTGGGATCGACGATCACCGGCTTGCCGAGCTTCCTCGCGGCCTCGATCAGCGCCCGGACGATCGCGCGGCGTCAGCAGGCCCTTGGCATAGTCGGACAGCACGACGCTCGAGGCACGCGGCAGCGCCGCGAGCGCCTGGGCGAGCACGGCCTTTGCGGTCTCGCCATCGACCGGCGTCGCCAGCTCCCAGTCCGCGCGCAGCAAGTGCGTCGAATGGTGCTCGGAGACGAAGCGGACCTTGCGCGTGGTCAGGCGCGTCGTATCGACGATCAGGTGAGTTTCGATCAGCGGCTCGGCGTCGAGCCTGGCGGCGAGCGTGCGCCCGGCGTCGTCATCGCCTACCACGCCGACGAAAATGCAGCGAGCGCCGAGCGCGGCGATGTTGCGCGCGACATTGCCGGCGCCGCCCACGACCAGCTCGCTCCTGGTCACCGCCAGGACCGGCGCCGGCGCCTCCGGCGAGATGCGCGAGACCTCGCCGTAGACGAAGTCGTCGAGCATCAAGTCTCCGACGCAGAGCACGGTCTGCTCGGGCATGAGCTTGAGCGCTTCCTCGAAATTGAACATGCGCGTCGCCGGATGCCTGTGCTGCCGCCGCTACCGATATCGGTCGGGCTGATTCAGGAAGGACGTGACGTACCTGCCCACCCCTTCCTCGATCGGGGTGAAGCCGGCGTTGTAGCCTGCCCGGCGCAGGTTTTCGACCTTGGCCTGCGTGAAATACTGATACTGGCCGCGGATCGTCTGGCGGCATATCGACATATTCGATGTTCGGCGCACGGCCGAGCGCGCGAAACATGGCCGTGATCAGATCACGAAAGCTGCGCGCCTTGCCGGTCCCGACGTTGAAAATGCCGGATACCGACGGCGTATCGAGCAGCCATCGCATCACGGCGACCGCGTCGTCGACGTAGATGAAGTCGCGTTTCTGCTCGCCGTCGCCGATGCCGTCGCGGTGCGACTTGAACAGCCGTACCGGCTCGCCGGCTTTCGCCGCGTCGAAGCGCTTGGCGACGAGGCTCATCATCTCGCCCTTGTGATACTCGTTCGGGCCGAACACGTTGAAGAACTTGAGGCCCGCCCATTGCGGCGGCAGCTTGGCGCCCTTTGCCAGGCGGTCGACGACGGCGAGATCGAACAGATGCTTGCTGAAGCCGTAGAGGTTCATCGGCTTGAGCCGCGTCAGCGCGGCGGCGGACCAGTCGTCGTCGAATCCCTCGGCGCCGTCGCCATAGGTCGCCGCCGAGGAGGCATAGATGAAGGGCGTGCGCGTCGCCGTGCACCAATCCAGGAGCGCGAGCGAAAGGCGGAAATTGGTGGCGAGGACGAGATCGCCGTCGGTGGCGGTGGTGTCGGAGATAGCGCCGAGATGGACGACCGCATCGAGCTTGCGGCCGTCGAGCCAGCCGATCAGCTCGGCGGGGGGAATCACGTCGGCCAGCCGGCGCTTGGCGATATTGCGCCATTTGCCTTCGTCACCGAGGGCGTCGTTGACCACGATGTCGGTCCGCCCGGCCTCGTTGAGGCTGGCGACCAGATTCGAACCGATGAACCCGGCTCCGCCGGTGACCAGCAACATTGGTACCGCCGCGCCTCCCCGCATGCATACCCTTGGCCTCCCTTTGCCCCAGGGCGCCCAGGCATGCAACTTCCGCTACCGAGCGCCCGGAGAAGCCTTTCGCCGACTCGTCCAACCCTCGCGCACTGGACAGCCTCGGGCAGGCGAGCTAACCGCGTCGCCGATAATCGATGGCCGAGTTCTATGATGAACTAATGAATCTATATTCGCTGATACAAATAATGACTTCGGCTTCATAGTTACGCGAGGAGCCGTTCGGTGGAAGTGATGCCTGAGTCGCCAATTCTGCTCGTTCCCTACATGTGGATCGGCGATTTCGTGCGCTGCCACACGGTCGTTCGCCTGTTGAAACAACGCTTTCCCGACAGCCCGGTCGATGTGCTGACGACCTCGATGGTCGCGCCGCTGGTCGACTACATGCCCGGGGTACGTAAGGGGGTAGCGGTGGATCTGCCGCGAAAGCGGGTCGCCTTCGGCGAGCACCGCGCCCTCGCCGACCGGCTGCGGGCGGAAGGCTACGGGCGAGCGCTGGTGATGCCGCGGACCTGGAAATCCGCATTGGCGCCCTTTCTCGCCGGCATCCCCCGGCGCACCGGCTTCGTCGGCGAGGCCCGCTTCGGCCTGATCAACGATCTGCGCTTCGGCGAGCGCCGGCTGCCGCGCATGGTCGACCGCTGTGCCGCGCTCGCCTTGCCCAAGGGAGACAAGCGCCGGCCGCCGAATGGCCGTTGCCGGAGCTCGAGGTGCCTGCGGCCGAGGTTGCGGCGTGGCGCCGGCGACTGGACCTTGCGCCGGATGAGTCGAAGCCTGCCCGTCTGGTCGTCGCATTCGCGCCGGGCGCGGTCGGGCCGTCGAAACGCTGGCCCGGCGCATACTATGCGGAGCTGGCGCGTCGCCTTGCCGCTGACGGAAAGCGCGTGTGGGTGATCGGCGGCCCGGGCGAAAAGGAGCTCGCCGCGGAGATCGTGCCGGCCGGCCAGGACGACATCCGCGACCTCACCGGGCCCGACTTGCGCAACGCCATTCTCGCGCTCGCGGCGGCAAACGCCGCGGTGTCGAACGATTCGGGCCTGCTGCACGTCGCGGCCGCGCTCGGCACGCCGGCGATCGGAATTTTCGGGCCGACGAGCCCGTGGCACTGGGCGCCGCTCAATCCGATCGCCGCGGTGATCGAGACCGCGAGCGAGCTCGCCTGCCGTCCGTGCCACAAGCCGGTCTGCCGCTTCGGCCATCATCGCTGCATGCGCGACATTCCAGTCGAACACGTTGCGACAGCAGATCAACGGAGCTCTCGCGAGACCTCCGGCGGCGATTTGAGCCGAGCCCTGTGAATATCAATTTATGTTAACAATCCTGGGCGTTGCTTTTATCAAGGCAGGACAACCACCGTGTTGTAACTCCCTCGATACCACTCCATTTTTGATATTTTTCTGAAGCATTCCAGCAACATCGACGTGGCAATCGCACTTTCCGCTCGCTTGTTTTGTTGCAATCGAAACGAAGTTTTTAACATCGAACTACTGGGGAATTTTAAAGGGGCTGGGAGGCTCAGATGAACGTGATGAGAAATCTCTTGCTCGGGACCGCCGCGGGGTTCGTCGCGGTCGCGGGCGCGCAAGCCGCCGACATGCCTGTGAAGGCGAAGCCGGTGCAGTACGTGAAGATCTGCAGCCTGTACGGGGACGGCTTCTACTACATTCCCGGCACCGACACCTGCCTGAAGATGGGCGGCTATCTGCGCGTCCAGGCCGAATACAACATGGGCGGCGGCGGCGTTCCGTATCGGCTCCGGCGCGGCCGCATCGGCGCTGGCCCGCTTTACCCGTGACCACACCAACGACGTGAACTACCGCACCCGCGGCGCGATCTCGTGGGACGTGCGCCAGCAGACCGAATACGGCACGCTGCGGACCTACATCCGCACCGGCATCCAGGTCACCACCCCGGTCGATACCGAAGCCGGCGCGGTGTTCTGGGATCGTGCGTTCCTGCAGTTCGCCGGCTTCACGGTGGGCAAGACGCAGTCGTTCTTCGACCTGTTCACCTACGGCGGCGGCATGAGCTATCACAACGTGCGCACCGCCGGTGACACCGGCGCGGCGGGCCTCACCGTGTGGGCCTACACCGCCCAGTTCGGCAACGGCTTCTCCGGCACGCTGTCGGCGGAAAGCCCGCAGGGTCACAACCGCGCCGCCGTGATCGACGCGAGCCACGCGTCTTTTGCGATGAATGGCGTTGTCACCAACGACAACGCGTTCTCCCAGAACGCGGGCGGCAACGGCTTCCGGTTTCCCGACGTGATCGCCAACCTGCGCGTCGATCAGGCCTGGGGCTTCGCCGGTATCAGCGCCGCGATCCACGACGCCAGCGGCGCCTATTACGGCACCGGCAATAACGTCAACAACGGCCATCCCGCCGACAGGCTCGGCTGGGCAGTCGCGGCCGGCGGCCTGTTGAACCTGGGCGGCGGCAGTCAGGCCGGCATCAACTTCGCCTACGGCGAAGGTGCCACCGGCTACGTCACCAACATCGGCAACGGCATGCAGCTGTACAATGCTTCGACCAGCGTTGGCGTCGGCTGGCTGACCGACGGCGTGTTCGACACCGGCACCGAGGTGCAACTGACCCGGGCGTGGAGCATCAACGCCGGCTACCAGCACATCTGGAACCCGAAGTGGCGCACATCGGTGTTCGGCGGCTATGTCAACATCTCCTATAACGACACCGCCAAGAACATCATCAACTCGCACTTGCCGGGCGCAGCCGGCACCAGGCCCTGCGGCGTGCCGGTGGCTGGCGCGGTATTCCCGCCGCTCAACATTCCGGTGGGCAGTCGGCAACTCCTGCAGTCCCGATTTCAGCTTCTTCGAAGTCGGCACGCGCACGCAGTGGAACCCGGTGCCGCAGCTCGATATCGGTCTCGAGGTGCTCTACACCAAGCTCAACACCGCCTTCAAAGGCTCGGCCGTCGGCATCTACCCGGCGAACGGCTCCCGGCCCGCGGTCAACAGCATCGAAGATCAGGACATCTGGTCCGCGATGTTCCGCTGGCAGCGCAACTTCTATCCATGATCTGCTGCTCGATCGTGGCAACCTCCGCACCCCCGGCGGGAAACCGCCGGGGGTGCTCTTCCCGCCGACGTCGGGAGCCCGCGCAGATCTGAACTGACATATTGCTTCAGCGGCCGCGGAATACCGATTTTCATCTGCATATCGAGTCCCCTGACGCCCTTAAGGCCGGGCTTTTTGAAGCATTCTTGCAACAGTCTCTCCGGAATCGTCGTCGGACAGCTGTCCGCCGGCGTGTTTTCCTTTGCAATCAGGCCGGGGAGTTTTTAGACCAGTGGTGGGCTAATAAGGGGCTGGGGGCTCACATGAACATCGTAAAAAATCTACTGCTCGGGACCGCCGCGGGGTTCGTCGCGGTCGCTGGGGCGCAGGCTGCCGACATGCCTGTGAAGGCGAAGCCGGTGCAGTACGTGAAGATCTGCAGCCTGTACGGGGACGGCTTCTACTACATTCCCGGCACCGACACCTGCCTGAAGATGGGCGGCTATCTGCGCGTCCAGGCCGAATACAACATGGGCGGCGGCGGCGTTCCGCTATGGCTCCGGCGCGGCCGGCAGCGGCGCTGGCCCGCTTCACCCGTGACCTCACCAACGACGTGAACTACCGCACCCGCGGTGCGATCTCGTGGGACGTGCGCCAGCAGACCGAATACGGCACGCTGCGGACCTACATCCGCACCGGCATCCAGGTCACCACCCCGGTCGATACCGAAGCCGGCGCGGTGTTCTGGGATCGTGCGTTCCTGCAGTTCGCCGGCTTCACGGTGGGCAAGACGCAGTCGTTCTTCGACCTGTTCACCTACGGCGGCGGCATGAGCTATCACAACGTGCGCACCGCCGGTGACACCGGCGCGGCGGGCCTCACGGTGTGGGCCTACACCGCCCAGTTCGGCAACGGCTTCTCCGGCACGCTGTCGGCGGAAAGCCCGCAGGGTCACAACCGGGCCGCCGTGATCGACGCGAGCCACGGCCGTCTTTTGCGATCAATGGCGTGGTCGTCAACGACAACGCGTTCTCCCAGAACGCGGGCGGCAACGGCTTCCGGTTTCCCGACGTGATCGCCAACCTGCGCGTCGATCAGGCCTGGGGCTTCGCCGGCGTCAGCGCCGCGATCCACGACGCCAGCGGCGCCTATTACGGCACCGGCAATAACGTCAACAACGGCCATCCCGCCGACAGGCTCGGCTGGGCGGTCGCGGCCGGCGGCCTGTTGAACCTGGGCGGCGGCAGTCAGGCCGGCATCAACTTCGCCTACGGCGAAGGTGCCACCGGCTACGTCACCAACATCGGCAACGGCATGCAGCTGTACAATGCTTCGACCAGCGTTGGCGTCGGCTGGCTGACCGACGGCGTGTTCGACACCGGCACCGAGGTGCGACTGACCCGGGCGTGGAGCATCAACGCCGGCTACCAGCACATCTGGAACCCGAAGTGGCGCACATCGGTGTTCGGCGGCTATGTCAACATCTCCTATAACGACACCGCCAAGAACATCATCAACTCGCACTTGCCGGGCGCAGCCGGCACCATCCGATGCGGCGTGCCGGTCGGCGGCGCTGTCTTCCCGCCGATCAACCTCCCGGTGGGCGGTGGCGGCAACGCCTGCAGTCCCGATTTCAGCTTCTTCGAAGTCGGCACGCGCACGCAGTGGAACCCGGTGCCGCAGCTCGATATCGGTCTCGAGGTGCTCTACACCAAGCTCAACAGCGCCTACAAAGGCTCGGCGATCGCCATTTACCCCGCCAACGGGTCCCGGCCCGCAGTCAACACGCATCGAAGATCAGGACATCTGGTCCGCGATGTTCCGCTGGCAGCGCAACTTCTATCCATGATCGCCTGATCGATCCTGGCTCAACCTCCGAGCCCCCGGCGGGAAATCGCCGGGGGCTTTGCTTTTCGGCAGATGCGCGAATTGCTTCGAGGACTTCCACGTTTTCAGTTGTCGCGACGATGCGCTACGCGAGCCGATCGAGCGCGCGCGTCACGTCGGCCACCGACGGCGCATCGCCCTTGCCGCCGACGACGGCGAGCGGCCCCTGCCCGACCGGACCGGTGAGGCCGGGCTCGCTGCCGAGAAAGATTGCGACCAGCGGCACGCCGAGCGCAGCGGCGAGATGGAGCAATCCGGTGTCTACGCCGACGACGAACGACGCCCCGGCGATGAGCCGCGCCATGCGGTCAAGCGGTTGCCGCTCGGGCACGCGGACGTCCGCATCCCGCAATGCCGCCGCGATGCGAGTGCTGCGGGCGCGCTCGTCGTCGGTTCCCCATGGCAGCACGAGCGTGCCGCGCGCCGCTCAAGGCCCGGCCGAGCGCGATCCACGCTGCCTCCGGCCACTCCTTCTCGGGCCGCGCAGTGCCGTGAAACAGGATGCCGTAGGGTGGCCCCGCCTTGCCCCCGAGATCGTCGCGGGAGAGGCCGAACTCGGCCGGCCCGTCGGGCGCGTAACCGAGCGCGAGGCCGGTCAGCGCGCGATTGCGCGCGATGGCGTGAAGCTCGCGGGCGACCGTATGTTGCCCGTCGTAGAGCGCGGCGGCGGCGCGCTCGCGAATGCTCCTTGCGTCATAGCCGTGGCGCCGGCCGCGCGCGAGCCGAGCGATCAGCGCCGACTTGAAGAAAAGCCCCTGGGTATCGACGATGTCGTCGTATTGGCGCCGGCGCAGGGTGCGCACGAATCCGGCCAGCTCCCGCCAGGTCGCCGGCGCGAACGCCGCCCGGCGCCAGCGCCGCGACGCCACCGGAATGACCTCGGCGACGGCGGGATGGAGGTGCACCAGCGGCGCAAATGCCTCCTCCACGACCCAGGAAAATCGTGCGTCCGGACGATGCCGCCGCGCTTCCGTCAGCGCCGGCATGTGGTGGATCACGTCGCCGAGCGAGGACGTCTTGATGAACAGGATGTCGGACATGTTTCAGGGCAGCCTCATATACGGAGCGTCCCGGCTTGTCACCGGCGGCGAAGACGTGCATGCAGCCCGCTAACGTGATTTTCATCCGGCCCCGTTAACATAGCATCGGATGGGACAGCGCGAGTTCCGAGCATGACGGTCCTGGTCACCGGCGGCGCCGGCTATATCGGAAGCCACATGGTTCTACGCGCTCCTCGATGCCGGCGAGCGCGTGGTGGTGCTCGACAATCTCACCACCGGCTTCGATTGGGCGGTGCCGGAGGGCGTGCCGCTCGTCATCGGCGAAACCGGCGACCAGGCGCTGCGTCGCCGCGCTGATCGCGGAGCACGGCGTCGACGCCATCATCCATTTTGCCGCCTCGATCGTGGTGCCGGACTCGGTCGCCGATCCGCTCGGCTACTACCGCAACAACACGGTGAACTCGCGCGCGCTGATCGAGTGCGCGGTCAAGGGCGGCGTGCGTCATTTCATCTTCTCCTCGACCGCGGCGGTCTACGGCAATCCGGAGCGCGTGCCGGTGCGCGAGGACGATCCGACGGCGCCGATGTCGCCCTATGGCTCCTCGAAGCTGATGACCGAGATCATGCTGCGCGACGCCGGTGCCGCCACGGACTGCGTCACGTGATCCTGCGCTACTTCAACGTCGCCGGCGCCGATCCGCTCGGACGCACCGGCCAGTCGACCAAGGGCGCGACCCATCTCATCAAGGTCGCGGTCGAGACCGCGCTCGGCCGGCGGCGCGAAGATGGACGTCTTCGGCACCGACTATCCGACGCCCGACGGCACCTGCATCCGCGACTACATCCACGTCTCCGATCTGGTGCGCGCGCATCTCCGACGCCCTCGCCTATCTGCGCGGCGGCGGCGCGTCGGTGACGTTCAATTGCGGCTATGGCCGCGGCTTCTCGGTGCGCGAGGTGATCGAAACCGTCAAGCGGGTATCGGGCGTCGACTTCAAGGTCGAGTTCGCCGGCCGGCGCGCGGGCGACCCGGCGCAGATCGTCGCCGCCTCCGAGCGCATCCGCGCGACCCTCGAATGGCAGCCGCATTTCGACGATCTGGATACCATCGTCACCCATGCGCTGGCGTGGGAGCGCAAGCTCGCGGCGCGCAACCGCTGAGGTGGCTCAAGGCGCCGATTCCGCTTGAAAAACCGCCCCGGCCTGGGCAAGAACGGCACGCTGCAGGGCCACCGCTTTACCGCCCGGACCTGCTTGCGCCGCGTAACGGGGCCGGATGCTCGGATCGTATTTTCAAAGGCTGTTCGCGGACCCCAACGGCACGCCCGCCCTGGTCCGGCGGCTGCTCGTGGAGCAGGCGGCGCGCCAATGGCGGCGCTATGCGCTCGCGTTCGGCCTGATGGTGATCGCCGCGGCCAGCACCGCGCTCGGCGCCTATCTGATCGGCGACGTGATCAACCTGGCCTATGTCCACAAGAACCTCCCGGGCATCTTCTGGCTGGCGCTGGTGACCGCCGCGATCTTCATGGTCAAGGCGCTGGCGACCTACGGGTCGGCGCTCACGCTCGCGCGCATCGGCAACAGCATCATCGCCGACAATCAGCGCAAGATGTTCGCGAAGCTGCTGCAGCACAATGTCGGCTTCTTCGCCGACCGCCACAGCTCCGAGTTCATCGCGCGGCTCACCACCGGCGCCGCCGCCGCGAGCCAGGTGCTCAACCTGCTCGTCACCTCGATCGGCCGCGATCTGCTCTCGCTCATCGGGCTCGCCGCCGTCATGGCGTGCAGGATCCGGTGATGTCGCTGTTCAGCGTCGTCGTGGTGCCGCCGGCGATGCTGGTGCTGCGCAAGCTGATCAAGCGCATCAAGACGATCGCGCACGAGCAGTTCACCGGCAATACCCGCATGCTCGAGACGCTGCAGGAGACCCTGCAGGGCATCCGCATCGTCAAGGCGTTCACGCTCGAGGACGGCATGCGCAAGCGCTTCGACGCCAATGTCGCCGACCTCGAGAAGGAAGCGAACAAGTGGGCGCGGGTCGCCTATCGCTCGAGCCCGCTGATGGAGGCGCTCGGCGGCTTCGCGATCGCGGGCGCGCTGATCTACGGCGGCTACCGCGTGATCGAGACCGGCGCCACGCCGGGCCAGTTCTTCTCGTTCCTCGCCGCCTTCATGCTGGCCTATGAGCCGGCGAAGCGGCTCGCCCGCCTCAACATCGACCTCAACAGCGGGCTGGTCGGCGTGCGCATCCTGTTCGACGTGCATCGACCATCCGCCGACCGAGCAGCCCGACGACGCACAAGCCGGCGCTGAAGCTGTCGACGGCGCGCGTCGAGTTCGCGGACGTGCAATTCGGCTACCGGCCGGGCGAGAAGGTGATCCGGAACCTGTCGTTCGTCGCCGAGCCGGGCAAGGTGACCGCGCTGGTCGGCCCTTCCGGCGGCGGCAAATCGACGATCCTCAACCTGATCCTGCGGTTCTACGAGGTCGACGGCGGCGCGATCGTCATCGACGGTCAGAACATCGCCGGAGTATCGCGCCGCTCGCTGCGCGGCCAGCTCGCCTATGTCGGACAGGACGTCTTCCTGTTCCGCGGCTCGGTGCGCGACAACATCGCGCTCGGCCGAAGCCGATGCGCACCGAGGCCGAGATCGTCGCCGCCGCCAAGGCGGCCTATGCGCACGACTTCATCATGGCCTTCCCGCGCGGCTACGACACCCAGGTCGGCGAGCACGGCATGCAGGTCGTCCGGCGGCGAGCGCCAGCGCATCGCGGTCGCGCGCGCGCTGCTCAAGGACGCGCCGATCATCCTGCTCGACGAGGCGACCGCGTCGCTCGATTCCGAATCCGAGCGCCAGGTGCAGGGCGCGATCGAGCACCTCTGCCAGGGCCGCACGACGATCGTGATCGCGCACCGCCTGCATACCGTCGTCGCATGCCGACCGCATCTTCGTGATCGAGGACGGAGCCGTCGCCGAATCCGGCCGCCACGACGAGCTGCTGCGCAAGGGCGGGCGCTACGCGTCGTTCTACCGCCTGCAGCTGCGCGATCAGGAGCCGAGCCCGCCGGCCGCCGCCTGCTGACGTCGAGCAAACCGAAAGAGAGACCATGAGCGCTGACACGAAGAGCTATGTCATCACGCCGCCGCCGCAGGCCGCCATCGCGATTGCCGGCAGCGACCAGGCGTTTCCGGTGCGCCGCATCTGGTGCGTCGGCCGCAATTACGAAGAGCACATCAAGGAGATGGGCCACGACGTGCGCGACCCGCCGTTCTTCTTCTCCAAGCCGGCGGACGCGGTCGTGCCCGACGGCGCGACCGTGCCCTATCCGTCGCTCACCAAGGACATGCATCACGAGGTCGAGCTGGTGGTGGCGCTCAAGTCGGGCGGCCGCAACATCAGGCTGGAGAAGGCGCTCGACTGCATCTGGGGCTACGGCGTCGGCATCGACCTCACCCGCCGCGACCTGCAGATCGCCTCGCGCGACATGAAGCGGCCGTGGGAGATCGGCAAGGCGTTCGACGCGTCGGCGCCGTGCGGACCGTTGCAGCCGGCGAGCAAGATCGGCCATCCGAGCAAGGGCCGCATCGCGCTCAAGGCCAACGGCACGGTTCGCCAGGACGGCGACCTCGCGCAGATGATCTGGAACGTGCCCGAAGTGATCGTGAAGCTCTGCGAGATGGTCGAGCTCGCCGCCGGCGACATCATCATGACCGGGACGCCCTCGGGCGTGGCCGCGACGGTCGCTGGCGACAAGCTCGAATGCGAGATCGAGGGCGTCGGCAAGCTGACGGTGACGATCGGCCCGCCGGCGTAACGCATGCTACGGGCGACCACATCGGCTTCGGAGGCGCCGGAAGGCGCTTCGCTGGCCGCAGGGCTCCGGCCCGCGCCCGCGCTCAGCATCGTCATTCCGACCTACAACGAGCGGGGCAACATCCCCATCGTCGTCGATCGGCTGCGGGCGAGCCTCGCCGGCATCAGTTGGGAGCTCATCGTCGTCAACGACAACTCGCCTGATGGTACCGCCTCGCTCGTCAAGAGCATCGGCGCGACCGATCATCGTGTGCGCTGCATTCGCCGCCTGGGCAGGCGCGGCCTCTCCGGGGCGTGCCTGGAGGGCATACTCGCGAGCACAGCCGACTTCGTCGCCGTGATGGACGGCGATCTGCAGCACGACGAAACACTGCTGCGATCGATGCTGGAGCTGCTGCGCGGCGACGCAGCGGATCTCGTGGTTGCGACGCGCTATGCCGAGGGCACCGCCGCGCATGGGCTCTCGTCCCGCCGCGCATGGAGCAGCCGCATCGCGACCGACTTCGCATTGCGCGCGTTCGATCTTCGACTGAGCGACCCGATGAGCGGCTTTTTCATGCTGCGGCGTACGATTGTCGATCGGTTCGCGGAAAAGCTTTCAACACAGGGCTTCAAGATCCTGCTCGATATCGCGATCACCGCCGGCGCCGATCTGAGAATTGCCGAATTGCCCTACACGTTTCGGCCGCGCCACCATGGCGAAAGCAAGCTCGATGCCGGGGCCGCGCTCGAATATCTTGGTCTCATTCTCGCCAAGGCGAGCAACGATCTCATATCTTTGCGGTTCGTCCTGTTCTGCTTCGTCGGCGCGACCGGCATCGCCGTGCATTTCGCCGTTCTGGCCGCGTCGCTTCACGCAATCGGTCTCAATTTCATTTGGGCCCAGATCGCGGCGACGATGGTCGCCATTGCCAGCAACTTCGCGATCAACAACGCCCTCACCTACCGCGACCGCCGCCTGAAGGGCTGGGCGTATCTGGGCGGCATGCTGGGCTTTTACGTCATCTCGCTCGTTGGCGTGGTGTCCAATATCGGCGTCAGCGATTGGCTGTTCAGCAATGCCCAGAAATGGTGGATCGCTGGGCTCGCCGGCGCCGTCATCGGCGTCGTCTGGAACTACGTCGTCGCGTCGCTGCTCGTCTGGCGCACGCGCTGATCGGGCTCCGCGTCGCGCAGGTCATCGGTCGCCGCCCGGCGCAAGACGATCGCGGCAACGCCGACCATCAGCAGCAACGCACCGATCACCAGGTGGCCTGTCTGGTACGCCCATTCGGTGACACGGCTTCCGACCACGTCGTTGCTCGTCCCGGTGAGCAGAATGAAGCTCGAGACGAGCGCCAAGCCGCCCAACCGGCGCATCGATGCGTCGCGAATGACGGCTGCGACAAGCACATAGTATGGAAGCAGCAGGACGATGTAGTGCGAACGGCTGGTCATCGGCGACAGCATGAGCGTGGCGAGCAGCAGCAGAGCTCCGTCCACCGCGACGAACTCGTCACGCCGCGGAGACTTGAGCAGCAGCAGGCCGAGCACGGCGGCGAACGCGAGCCATGTCAGATAGAGGGCGGCCTTGAACAAGCCGGGATTTGCGAACTCGTCCATCATCCGCGCGACAAGGCCGCGCAGCGAATGATTGAGAAAATTGCGTCCGGCCCAGAAGTGGTTCGGTACCCCTCCCTGGACATCGCGCAGTGACGGGCTCGCGATCTCGCGAAGCCAAGTGCCGAGATATCCGTGCTCCGCGCCCTTCGGCGCATAGAAAAGATCGGGAAGGATTGAAACGATCACGACGACGGCAAGAAAACATGCTGCCGCGAGGAAGCGGCGCTTGAGCAGAAGGTACGGCAGAAAGATCAGCGGCGTCGCCTTGATCACGGCGGCAAGACCGAGCGACGCGGCTCCCGCCAGCGGACGTCCCGTTGCCAGCCAAAAAATCCCGCCCAGAACGAGCACCAACGGCAGCGCGTCATAGGCCTGGTTCTCCAGCACCGCGAGCAGGAACTTCGCGCTGAGAAGCAAACTCGCGACGCGCAGCCAGACGAGCTCCCTCTGTGTCCATGGCCCCGGATACAGCCGTCTTGCGAGATTCTCACAGAGCCAACACGACAGCACCATTGCGCCGAGCGTGAGCGCGTACCAGACGAGGTTGCGCAGCTCCATCGGCATCGGCACGAACGGTGTCATGAGAAAGCCGAACGCGGGGGGATAGGTGAAGTCGTACGCGCAAATCCGCATGATCTCGTGCATCCGCATGCATTCCGCGGCCTGCGGGTAGAGCGTCATCCCGTTCGGAAATTTGATGAACCGCGGATAATACGCGACAACGCCCACGGCGAGGGCGAACCACGGTCCCCACCGCCGGAAAAATTCGATGTTCATTCCGATGTCCTGGAGAAGCGACGGCGAATGCGTCGCCGAGATCAATGGCGTAGCGCATATCCCGGAAAAGTGAAACCGGGTTTTCCAAACCGGATGCGCCCTCGTTGCGAAGCGACCGCCCCAGCCTACCGCATCATTCCGCCGCGACCGTCGCCGCCGCGCTGGTCGCTTGATCGACCGGTCCGTGCGAAGTCCCGCGGATCGCATCGTCGCGGCGCATGCGCGCCAGCGCGGCCTCGCCGCCGCTGGTCGCGTGGTAGAGATCGAGCGCCTCGAACTCGTCGGTCTGCGGCGGCGCGATCGCGAGGTCGGAGTAGGTCCAGCGGTCGGGCGCGGCCAGAGTCTCGTCGAGCGTGGCCTTGAAGCGCTTGTAGACCCGCCAGTAGCGCCACGCCTTGATCAGCGTCTCGCCGACATAGCGTGGATAGAAGAGCAGCGGATTCTCCCGCCGGACGCCGAGGCGCCGGTCGCGGCGGAACTTCAATCGCAAAGCGCCGCCCTCGAGCGGATGCACGCCCTCGAATGCGATCATCAGGTAGAACCACAGGATCGTGGTGAGCGTCGTGCCCGGGCGCCCGAGCCGGCAGGCGGCGGAGCGGCGCAGGATCGTGCGCACGTGCTCCGGAGTGTAGTAGGCCGCCCACGCCGCACGATAAGCGTCCTCCCATTCCGCATCCGACATCTTGGGATGATGCGAGACGCGATGGTTGAGGTCGTACTTGTTCATGTCGGGGTCCATCCAGACCCCTTTCGTCCAAAGAACCTTGTGATCCTCCGAGCCCGGCAGCGGCGTGAGAAAAAAGAACTCCAGAATGTCGAGCGGCAGCTCGCGCTTGATGATCTCGATATCGCGGACGATCGATTCCTTGCTGTCACCGGGGAAACCGAGGATATAGCCGGCATAGGTGATGGCGCCGTGATCGCGCCACTTCTGCAGCATCTCCCGGTACTCGGTGATCTTGTTCTGGCGCTTCTTGGCGGCGATCAGATTGTCGGGGTTGATGTTTTCCAGCCCGATGAACACCCGGCGGACGCCGGCCTGCGCCGCCTTCTCGATGAAGTTCGGAATCTTGTGGCAGAGCGTGTCGACCTGGATCGTAAAGCCGATCTTTGGAAACTCGCCGTTGCGCAAACGGATCAGGCGGTCGAACAGCACCTCCCAGTCGCGATTGCGGGCGAAGTTGTCGTCGGTGATGAAGAAGCGCTTGATGCCCTGCGCGTAGTTCTCGCGCACGATCCGCTCGAGATCGTCGGCCGAGCGGAACCGGCTCTTGCGTCCCTGGACATTGATGATGGTGCAGAACGAGCACTGATACGGACAGCCGCGGCCGAGGTCGACGCTGGAGAGCGATCCCGAGGTCCGCCGCACGTGCTCGCGCGGCAGGAACGGCGGCGGCTCGCCGTTGAGCGAGGGAAGCTTGTCCATGTGATTGTAAATCGGCTTGAGCGCGCCGTTCCAGGCATCGCACAGCACCTCGTCGAAGCGGCGCTCCTCCGCCTCGCCGGCGAAGAATGAAATGCCGAGCTCCTGCGCCGCGCGCATGTCCGGCGGTATCTCCGGCAGCATCGCGATGCAGCCGGAGATGTGGAAGCCGCCGATGCAGACCGGCAGCCCGGCGGCGAGGAACGGCCGCGCCAGATCGACGGCGCGGGGAAACTGGTTCGACTGCACGCCGACCAGGCCGATCAGCGCCCTGCCGCCCTCCTTGCGGATCTGCCGGATGATCCGGTCCGGGCGGACCCGCCGGTTGGTCTCGTCATAGGTATGCAGGCGGATTTCGACGCCGGCTCCCAGCACGTTGCGGCGTTGGGCGTCCACCGCCAATCCGTTCAGGCAGGCGAGCGTGTTGGACGGAATTGCCGAGCGGAACCACTGGATGGGATAGCCGTCGTCATCGTAATGCGACGGCTTGATCATCACGAAATGGAAAAGCGCGTCGCTGTCCGCGCTCCGGCCGAATACCATGGTACGCCGCCCCAACTGAGAGGTGTAACAAACTACCACATTTACGCATCAGTAACCAGTTAATTGCCACCCCTGATCGACGGACATCGCCCCTCAAGGAACGGGAGCGCCGACGGCGAAATCTCCGCCTTCCGCCGTCGGTCATCGAAGGGTCTAGCTATTACGCCAGCCCTTCCGCCTTCAGCGCCTCCTGGACCTTCGGGCGCGCCGCCACACGATCCATGAAAGCCTTGACGTTGGGGAACGGCGACAAGTCGAACTCGACACGCGGCGACCAACGCGTCACCGTGAACAGGTAGGCATCGGCGACGCTGAACTTGTCGCCCATCAGGTACTGCTTGCCGGCGAGATGCTTGTCGATGTTCTTGTACTTGGTGGCGAGAGTCTCCTTCGAGATCGCCTTGTAGGCGTCCGGCGTGGTCGGCCGGAACATCGGGCCGAAGGTCTTGTGCAGCTCGGTGCCGATATGGGTGAGCCATCCCTGCACCTGGTATCGCTCCATGGTGCCGGCAGCCGGCACCAGCCCGGCGGACGGGTTCTTGTCGGCGACGTATTGCACGATCGCCGGGCCTTCGCTGAGCCGCTCGCCGCTGTCGAGCTCGAGCAGCGGCACCTGTCCCTTCCCGTTGATCTGCCAATAGTCATCGCCCTTCTTGGTCTTCTTCTCGCGCAAATCGACCTGCTCGAGATCGAATTTGGCGCCCGCCTCGCGCAGGACGATGTGGGGCGAGAGCGAACAGGCACCGGGCGCAAAATAAAGCTTCATGGCGAACCTCCTGAAAACGCCGGCCAAAGGCGTTGCGTTTGATGTGTTTTCCGGCGGGGGCGGGACCTTGCATCGGCGCGGCGCAGCGCGCAAGCGGGGCGATGGAACCCGCCACGGCGGGTCGCCGTTAACGATCTGGTAACCAGCCGGGACCAGTCTGCGTATCGCCGGGCAGCCGCTCTATTTGCGGGGGACAACGCCCAATGGGATCAGTCACTGAGCCGAATGTGGGCAAGGAGCTTGCCCAGACCATGGTCGAGCGGATCATGGGGACGACATCGCATGCCGAGGCGCTCAGAAAGCTGCGTTCGGCGTTTCCCGACAGCCCGCTGACCGTTCGGGTGCTGGCGCTGGCGATGCTCATGCGCTCCAGCGCAAACGATCCGCCTCACATCCCGAGATAGGCCTGCCGCACCCGGTCGTCGGCCAGCAGCGCCTCGCCCGCGCCCGAGAGCGTGATGCGCCCGTTCTCCAGCACATAGGCCTGGGCGGCGAGCTTGAGCGACACCGCGACGTTCTGCTCGACCAGCACGCAGGTGAGCCCTTCGCGGTTGAGGTCGCGGATGGTGCGCAGCACGTGCTGCACGATCGCGGGCGCCAGGCCGAGCGACGGCTCGTCGAACATCACGAGCTCCGGCGCGCCCATCAGGCAGCGGCCGATCGCCAGCATCTGCTGCTCGCCGCCCGAGAGCGTGCCGGCCGCCTGCCCCGCCCGCTCGGCCAGCACCGGAAACAGCGCCAGCACGCGTTCGAGATTCTTGGCGCGGCCGGCACGCGCGCGCGGCAGCATCGCACCCATGTCGAGGTTCTCGGCGACCGAGAGCGTCGGAAACACCTGGCGGCCCTCCGCCACCTGGCCGATGCCGAGATTGCAGACCGGTGGCTTTCCCAGCCGGCGATGTCGGTGCCGCGGAACTGCGATGCGCCCGCGCGCCGGCCGGTGCATGCCGGCGATGGTGCGGATGAGCGAGGTCTTGCCGGCGCCGTTCGCCCCGACGATGGCGACGATCGCGCCTTCGGCGATCTCGAGCGACACGTCGTCGAGCGCCTGCGCGTCGCCATGGAAGACGTCGAGGTTCTCGATCTTGCAGCATCACTCGACCGCCTCCGCGCCGAGATAGGATTGCACGACCGCCGGCTCGCGCACCACGGCGTCCGGCGTGCCTTCGGCGATCGCCGCGCCATGGTGCAGCACCAGCACGCGCCCGGCGAGTGCCATCACCGCGCGCATGACGTGCTCGATCAGCAGGATGGTGAGACCGGTCTCGCGGTTGAGCTTGGTCAGGATCGCCACCATGCGGTCGGTCTCCGACGGCCGCAGGCCCGCCATCACCTCGTCGAGCAGCAGCAGCTTCGGATCGGTGGCGAGCGCGCGCGCAACCTCGAGCCGCTTGCGGTCGGGCAGCGTCAGCGCCGAGGCCGGCTGGTGGCGCTTGTCGAACAGGTCGAGCTGCCACAGCACCTCGTGCGCGCGCCGGCGCGCCGTCACGAGATCGGGCCGGTGCAACATGGCGCCGACGATGACGTTGTCCTCGACCGTCAGCGTCGGGAACGGCCGCACCAGCTGGAAGGTGCGGCCGATGCCGCGGCGGCAGACCGCGTCGGGCGTAAGCCCGTCGATCCGCTCGCCGGCGAAGGTGATGGCGCCCTGGCTCGGGCGCGAACACGCCGGCGATCATGTTGAACAGCGTCGTCTTGCCGGCGCCGTTCGGACCGATGACCGCGAAGATCGTGCCCGGCGCGACGCTGAAGCTCACATTGTCGACCGCGAGCAGGCCGCGAAAGCGCTTGCTGAGCCCCTCGATCTCGAGCAGCGCGGTCATGGCGATCGCCCGCTTGATGCCGAGCATGCGGGCGAGCCAGGGCCACACGCCGTCCGGCAGCACCATCACCACCACCAGCAGGCAGACGCCGTAGAACACGTGCTTGGCGCCCGGCACGTCGAGGCCGAATGCGTGGCCAGGAGCTCCTGCATGAGCTCGGACAGCCCGGTCAGCAGGAATGCGCCGATGATCGGGCCGAACAGCGTGCCGATGCCGCCGATGATCGGACCCAGGATCAGCTCGATCGAGCGCGAGATGTGAAACACCTGCTCCGGAAACAGGTTGTTGTAGTAGAACGCGAAGAACACGCCGGCGACCGCGGTCATGCCGGCGGAAATGACGACCGCGATCATCTTGTAGCGGAACGTGTTGATGCCGAGCGAGCGGGCCGCCGCCTCGTCCTCGCGGATCGCCTGCCAGTAGTAGCCGATGCGGCTCTTGAGCAGGACGTGGCAGAGCACGAAGGCCGCGACCGTCAGCGCCAGCATCACGTAATAGAACATGGTCGGGTTGCCGCGCAGGTTCCAGAGATCGTTGCTGGCGTAGTTGGCGACCGGCAGGAAGAAACCGCTGGAGCCGCCGACCCAGCGGAAATGGTCGAAGCCGATGCGCGCGAACTCGGCGAAGGCGATGGTCAGGATCGCGAAATAGACGCCGCCGACGCCGAAGCGGAAGGCGAGGAAGCCGATGAGCGCGCCGCACGGCGACGGCGATCGCGATCGCGGCGGGAAGGCCGATCCAGGGCCCGATGCCGAAATGCACGTAGAGCGCCGCGGTGGCGTAGGCGCCGAGCCCGACATAGAGCGCGTGGCCGAGCGAGAGCTGCCCGGCGAAGCCCATCATCACGTTCCACGCCTGGCCGGTATAGGCGAAATAGAGAATGATGATGAGGATCGTGAGCAGATAGTCGTTGGCGAGCCACGGCGCCGCCACGAGACGCCGCGAGCAGCAGCGCCAGCAGCACGAGACTGCGGCGTTGCACGCCCTCGAGCAGCCGGTCGATCATGACAGCCGCTTCCCGAGAATGCCCTGCGGCCGGAACAGCAGCACCAGCACCAGGAGCCCGAACGAGAACATGCTCTTGGCCGAGGGCGTGAACAGCAGGCCGGCCATCGCCTCGGTGAGCCCGATCAGCACGCCGCCGAGCAGCGCGCCCGGCATCGAGCCGAGCCCGCCGGTGATCACGATGATGAAGGCGAGCAGCGTATAGGCCGGCCCGAGCCGCCGGCGTCACGTCGAACAGCAGGACCAGCATGCAGCCGGCCGCCCCGACGCAGGCGGCGCCGAGCCCGAAGGTGAGCGCATAGAGGCGCTTGACGTCGAGCCCGACCACCAGCGCGCCGGTGTAGTTGTCGGCGCAGGCGCGGATCGCCTTGCCGATCGGCGTGAAGCGGAAGAAGGCGAACAGGGCCGCGGCCACGACGAAGGTCGCGGCCGCCGGCATAGACCTTGGTGGCGTCGACGATCAGCGGGCCGATCTGGAAGCTGTCGAAGGCGTAGGACGTCTGCACGTTGCGGGCGTCGGGCCCGAACACGATCAGCAGCACGTTGACGATGATGATCGCGATCGCGACCAGCAGCATGAACTGGCTGTGCTCGGGCCGGTTGATGAACGGATTGATGATGCCGGCCTGCAGCGCGTAGCCGAACACGAACAGCACGCGCCGCGATCGGCACCAGCATCACCAGCGGATCGAGCTTGAAGGCGGCGAACAGCACGATCGCGAGATACATCGCGATCGTCATCATCTCGCCATGGGCGAAATTGACGACGCGGATGACGCCGAAGATGACCGACAGCCCGAGCGCCATCAGCCCGTAGACGAGGCCGGTCAACAGGCCGCTGACGGCGACGTTCAGGTAGATCTCTGCGGGCACCGATCGATCCTGCCTCACACAAAGGGCGTTTACGCCCGTCTTGCTCAAATGGCAATGCTCCGGCCGCTATCCGCAGCCGGAGCGAGATCAGCGTAGGTCTTGGCTCAGCCGCGCTTGTCGTACGGCGTCATCGGGAAGTCGGGCTTGGCATTGGACGCGGCCTTCGGCGCCACCGTGACGAGCTTGCCGCCGCGATTCTGGATCGCCGAGTTCTTCAGCTTGTCGTTCTGGCCCTTGGCGTCGAACTGGATGCCGGGACCGGTGCTGACGTTGTCGGTGATGTTGGTGGTGCGGATGGCGTCGGCGAGCGCCTTCGGATCGGTCGAGCGCGCCCGCTTGTAGGCGTCGGCGGCGACCAGCAGCGCCTCGAAGGTATAGACGTGGTTGGTGTTCATGTTGATGTCGGGATAGGCCTTGGCGAGCGCCGCCTCGAGCTGCTTGGCTCAGCTTCTTGTTCGGGTCGTACCAGGGCACGAAGCTCATCGGGCCGTCGGACAGCTTGCCGAGCGTCTTGAGATACTGGTCCTCGTACCAGCCCGGGCCCATGCTGAGCACCGCCATCGGCGACCAGCGCTGCTTGACCAGCTCGCGGGTGATCAGGATGGCGTCGTTGAGGCGGCTGACCATGAGCAGCGCCTCGGCGCCGGTCGCCTTGGCCTTGGCCACCTCGACCGAGAGATCGCGCGCGGTCGGGTCATAGGCGATCTGCTCGACGATCTGGTACGGCATGTTGAACTTGGGCAATCACCGCGCCGATGCCGCTCTTCATCGCGGTGCCGAAGGTGTCGTTCACGTGCATGAACACCACCGACTTCGGCGCCTTGCCGGTGATCTCGAAGATCTCCTTCTGGTTGGCGAAGGCATCGCTGAGGATCATCGGCGCGGTCGGGAAGTTGCGGAACACGAACTTGTAGCCCTGCTCGGTGATCGGCGGGGCCGCCGCGATGTTGATGACGAACGGGATGCCCTTCTGCTCGGCCACCTGGGCGATCGCGGTGGTCTGGCCGGAATCGAAGGCGCCGACCAGGAGCTGGGCGCCGTCGTTGATCAGCTTCTCGGCGCGCGCCCGCGCCACCTCGACGTTGGTCTCGGTGTCGGCGTTCATGATCGCGAGCTCGGGCAGGCCGAGATCCTTGAAGATCGCACGGCGCGATCTCGACGCCGCGCTGGCAGTCCTGCCCGATGCTGGCCTGGGCGCCGGAGCGTCGGCAGCAGCACGCCGACCTTCAGCGGCGCCGCCCTGCGCGCGCAGCGATGTTGAACGGCGCGGTGCCGGCGAGCAACGCGGCGGCGCCCGCGCCGGCGGCGAAGCTGCGGCGGGTGACGCCCGCGCGCGCGGACGCGGTTGACGATTTGCGGATCATGTGAGGTCCTCCCAGGGATACGGTGAGCAGCGAACGCGTGCCCAGTTTCGCGTATACGACTATTGTTCAATCCAAGATGCAATGGGCTCGGTCTCGGGCCCTTCGTCGCGGGAAATGCCGATGTGGCATTCCGCCTCGGCGACGCTCTTGGTTCCGGGTAGCGGTTCGATTAATTGTTGACCGGGACAATAGATGTCGTCAACAACAATATGCCGGGCTATGATGCGGCGGTTTGTGCCGTTCCCGGAATGCCGAAAAAGCCAAAAAAGAAGAAGCAACGGGAGCGAGCCTCGGAGGGAGCGGAAGGATGTCGGATCGACGGCTGGCACAAAAAGGCGCACGACCGGCCGTTTTGCCGGCGGCGGCGCGAGCAGACCGTCGCGCGGCGCTCGACATCGATGCGCTCAATGGGCACTTCGGCTACTTCATCCGGCGCCTGCAGGTCTGGGTATTCCAGGACTTCATCCGCACGCTCGCGCCGATCGATATCCGCCCCGCGCAATATTCGGTGCTGATCGTGATCGCCGCCAATCCCGGTCTTTCGCAATCGGATCTCGCCGACACGCTGGGCATCGAACGAGCTCGGCTGGTGCGCCTCTTGGACAGGCTGGAGAAGCGCGGCCTCACGCAACGCCTCGCGTCGCGCACCGACCGGCGCTCCCATGCGCTCAAGCTCACCCCCGACGGCCACAAGACCCTCAAGCGCGCGAAGACGCTCGCCGCCGAGCACGAGGCGCGCATCGTCGCAAGGATCGGGGCCGAGCAACGCAAGTCGCTGATCGACGCGCTCGGGCATCTCGGATCGTGACGCCGCCGGCATTGCGCCTCCCCTCTGCGATACGATAGCTCATATCCCGCCGGCATCGAGGCTCGTCCGGCGGCGAGGAGGCGTCCATGGAAGATAAACCGATCCTGGTGGAGCGGCTCGCGGGCTATCGCGTCATCACGCTCAACCGCCCGCAGCGTCTCAACGCCTTCAACGAGGCGATGCATCAGGCGCTCAAGGCCGCGCTCGTCGAGGCCGAGGAGGACGGCGACTGCCGCGCGCTGTTGCTGACCGGCGCCGGGCGCGGCTTCTGCGCCGGCCAGGATCTCAACGACCGGCTGTCCAAGCCCGGCGAGACGGCGGTGCTCGGGGCGATCGCTGGAAGCCTATTACAACCCGCTGGTGCGCAAGCTGCGGGCGCTGCCCTTCCCGGTCGTCGCCGCGGTCAACGGCGTCGCCGCCGGCGCCGGCGCCAACATCGCGCTGGCCTGCGACATCGTGTTTGCAGCGCGCTCGGCGAGCTTCGTGCAGGCCTTCGCCAAGATCGGCCTGGTGCCGGATTCCGGCGGCACCTGGTTCCTGCCGCGGCTGGTCGGCCCCGCCCGCGCCCGCGGGCTGGCGCTCACCGGCGAGCCGCTTGCCGGCGGAGAAGGCCGAGGCCTGGGGCCTGATCTGGAAGATGACCGAAGACCTCGAGCTGATGGCGCAGGCGCACCAGCTCTGCACGCATTTCGCGTCGGCGCCGACGGTCGGGCTCGCCTTGACCAAGCGCGTCCTCGACGAATCCTGGGGCAACGATCTCGACAGCCAGCTCGACCTCGAGCGCGAGACTGCAACGCGAAGCGAGCCTCACGCCCGACTATGCCGAGGGCGTGCGTGCGTTCCTCGAAAAGCGCCGTCCCGTGTTCACGGGACGGCGCGGGCGTAGGTAGGCAACTCGCGGCGCCGCTTCAGCGCGGCGGAATCTGGATGAGATCCGCGAGTTGCTCCTTGGTGAGCGGCTTGTCCAGGAATTTCAGCGTCACCGCGTCGCGCATGATGCCGTCGATGTCCTTCATGGCGTCGGTCTGCATCGCATCCTTGGTGTGATACTTGTCGATCGATGCCTTGATCAGCTCCTGCGGGAGCTTGGTCTTCTCGGCGTACATCCGCACCGCGTCGGGGCTCGAATACATCCAGTCCACCGTCTCGCGGTAGCCGCGGACGAACCGCATGACCGCGTCCTTGCGGTTCTTCAGCACGTCGGCATTGACGATCAGCACGCGGATGGTCTGCCCGTGCAGCGAGGTGGCGTCGCTGCCACGGCCGATGATGCGGATCTTGCCGTCCTTCTCCTCCTGCAGGCCGAACGGCGGCGCCGACCAGCCGATGTCGACCTGGCCCGACATGACCGCGGTGAAGGTCGCCGGCGGCCCGCCGGTCGCGGTCGGTTTCGCCTTGACGCCGAGGTCGCTGATGAAGGCGAGCACGATGTTGTTGGAGGTCGAGCCGCTGGTCGAATAGGCGATGGTATGCTTCTCGGTCGCGTCCTTGAGGCTCTTGATCGGCGAATTCGCCCGCACGTACCAGTAGATGTCGCCGGTGCCCGTGAACATCGGCGCAAGGATGCGCACCGGCGCGCCCCTGGCAAAGGCACGCATGACGCCGGCGACCCCGACGCCCGCGCCGATGTCGGCGCTGCCCGCGATGATCGGCTGCATGGTCTCGCCGGCGCCGGCGGTGCCGAAGCTCTCGAGCACGAGATTGTGCTTCTTGAAGATGCCGGCGTCCTGGCCGAGCGTCGGCGCCTGGTTCTCCCAATTGTTGATCTGGCCGATCGCCAGCTTGAGCTGGTCCTGTGCCTGCGCCGACGCATCGGCTGTCGCGAGCGCGGCAATGAAGGCGATCGTGCCGGCGAGTTGGCGCTTCATCGTGTCCTCCCTTTTACTTTACGCTTCGCGGCCTTGCGACCGCGCGACGAGGTTGTACGCGAACTCGGCGTCGCTACCGATGCGGCCCGCCGCCGCGCCTTGGAAGCGGCGCGCGGCGCCGATTTCCTGGAGGCCGCGCTGGCGCGCGGCATGCCCCCGGCCTTGTCGAGGCGCAGGGTCCAATATTCCCAGGTCCGGTTGGTCACGTTGGGCATGGCATTGATCACGCTCGCCAGCCTGGTCTCACCCGGCGTCAGGGTCGCGACGTCGCCGAGCAACTTCGCCTTGAGCTGGTACTCCGCATTCTGGCACATGAAGATCGCGCGCGAGACCAACTCGCGCAGGTCGCGCCCGACCACGGTCGCGCCGTGATTGTTCATCAGCACCGCACCGTGGGCCCCGAGCGCGCGCGCAAGCGAACGTCCCTCCTCCGGCTTGACCACCAGGAGATTGGTGTCGCCGAACTCGTCGCGCTGGTTCCAGAACGGCACCGTTTCTCCGCCCGCCGCGCCGAGGTGAAAGACCGGGACGATGGGAACGCCCGCGATGGCGAACGGCATGACAGCCGGCGCATGGTGGTGGCAGACCGCCATCACGTCCGGCCGCGCCTGGTAGATGCAGCCGTGGATGACCCGCTCGGCATAGAGGTGCGCCGTCGGCGGCGCGACCGGCTGGGAATCGAGCGTGAATTCCAGAACGTCATCCGCCTCGATCACCGCCGGCGAGCGCGCGCGCGACAGCAGATAGCGGCCGGGATCGTCCGGGTGGCGCACGCTGACATGGCCGAAGGCGTCGAGCACGCCTTCGTTTCGCCAGCATGCGGTTGGCGAGCGCAACCTGGTAGCGGACGTCGGAGAGATCATCGGGCACGGGGCATTTTCCTGTTGTGGAGTTGGGACGGTGGGCCGCAGGAAAGCCGAATTACCGTCAATTGCCAAGGACGCAAGAGCCCGGCGCGCATCCCTGCTGTAGCGTCCCACCCCTTGCGTTGCGGCCTTGCCAAGGTGCACATATGCCGCGCCGAGCCGGGCGAAATTCGCGATCAACATACGAGAACCACAAATTGGAGAGCATGCATATGAATCCTGTGGTGGCAGTCATTGCACCTGGCATGATGGGCGCGGCGGTCGGCGGCCGGCTGGTCGAGAACGGCCTCAAGGTGCTCACCTCGCTCGGCGGCCGCAGCGCCGACACGCTCGCGCGCGCCAAGAAGCACGGCCTCACCGCCGCCAGCGACGAGGAGATCGCCGCGGCGGATTTCATCCTCTCGATCCTGCCGCCGGGCGACGCCGTGGCGCTCGCGCAGCGTTTTGCGCCGGCGCTCACCGCCAGCAACAGCAAGCCGGTCTATGTCGACTGCAACGCGGTGAGCCCGCCCACCACCGAGCGTGTCGCCGCCGCCATTGCGCCGACCGGCTCGCCCTTCGTCGATGCCGGCATCATCGGCGCGCCGCCCAAGACCGGCGATGCGGGTCCGCGTTTCTACGCCTCCGGACCGCACGCGCCGCGCTTCGCCACGCTCAAGAAATACGGTCTCGACGTGCGCGTGCTCGACGGCCCCATGACCGCCGCGTCGGCGGTGAAGATGTCGTATGCCGGCATCACCAAGGGCACGCAGGCGCTCGCCGCGGTCATGATGCTGGCGGCCACCCGCGCCGGCTCCGCCGACGCCTTGTTCAAGGAGCTCGAGTTCAGCCAGCCGCACATGCTGGCATGGCTCAAGCGCAGCCTCGCGCTCATGCCGCCGAAGGCCTATCGCTGGATCGCGGAGATGCACGAGATCGCCGATTTCGTCGGCGAGGATCCGGCCGGCCACGAGCTCTATGTCGGCGCCGCGCATTTCTACGAGCAGGTCGCGCGCGACTTCGACGGCGACAAGAAAGAGGTCGCCGCGCTCGAGGCGTTCATCAACAAGGGGGCGGCATCGTAGGGTGGGCAAAGGCGCGACCGCGCCGATGCGGCAAGCCATGCTCGTGCGTACGCCGTGCCCACGCGTCGGTTGTGCCGGTGAACGCAGACGCGTGGGCACGGCGCGCAAGAGCGCGCCTTTGCCCACCCTACGGCGCCGTTACAACCGCTCCTTCAGAAAGCGGATCAGGCGCGGCGCCATGAAGCCGGAATAGCTGCCGGGCTCGTCGATCGGATCGCTGAGCCAGTAGTGCGGCGCACCCTGCACGATGCAGGGGCGCACGAAGAAATTCGCCTGCTTCAGCTTGAACAGGAGAGCGTCGGTCTGCGTGCGCCGGTCGACCAGGTCGTCCTCGGTGCCCACGCTCAGGAGCACGCCGATCGAGTTGTTGGCGAAGGTCGCATAGTTGATCGGCGAGGCGTCGAAATAGAGCCGCGGATTGTCCATCGGCGCCGCGCCCATGAAATTCTCGATGTTGTTCTCGCGCGGGCTCTGCCGCAGGTAGGTCTGCCACATCGCTTCGATGTCGTAGACGCCGTAGACGCCGACCAGCGCCTTCACCTTGGTGCTGACGCCGGCATGGGCGTCCTGCGGATAGGCGCCCTTGAACTTGTCTCCGCCGAGCGCGGCGAGCGACGCCAGGTGCCCGCCGGCCGAGGCGCCGAAGAGCGCCGATGCGCTCGGGATCGACCTTGATCTGTCCGGCGCTGCCGCGCACGAACTGCACGGCGGCGAGCACGTCGTTGCACCGCCTGCGGGAACATCTTGTGTCCCTTCTTGGCGAGGCGGTAGCTGATCGCGAACAGCACGTAGCCGCGCTCGGCGAGCCAGGGGCCCCAGAACTGGAAGGCGTTGCGCGCGCCCGCCTGCCAGCCGCCGCCATGCACGCCGACGAGCGCGGGATAAGGGCCCGCGCCCGCCGGCAGATAGAGATCGCCCGCGAGCGAAACGCCGTCATGCGTGGCGTAGGTCACGCCGTTGCGGGTTTCAGTTTGTTGCGCAGCGGCCATTCTTCTCTCTCCTGTCAATTTCGTATCAGGTTCGCGCCGAGATGCTCGCCGGCATCCATGCGCAGGCATTCGCCCGTCATCGCCACGGCGTGCTCCACCAGGAACAGCGCCGCCCGCGCCACGTCGATCGGCCAGACGCCGCGCTGGAGCGGAAACTCGGTCTCGGCCTGGCGCACGCGCGCGTCGTACTGCTCCTTGGTCATGATCTTCCGGGTCCAGCTCCCCAGCAGACCGCCCGGACACAGCGCGTTGACCCGCACCTGCGGCGCCAGCGCGCGCGCCATGCTGAGCGTCAGCGTATTGAGCGCGCCCTTGGAGGCCGCATAGGCGATCGAGCTGCCGGCGCCGCGCATGGCGCCGATCGACGAGATGTTCACGATCGCGCGCGTCGCCGGTCGCCTTGAGATGCGGCGCGGCGGCCCGGCACATCTGGTAATTGCCGATCAGGTTGACCGCGTAGTTGCGCTGGAACTCGTCGGCGTCGAGCAGGTCGAAGCGCTGGTGCGGGATCGTCTTGGTGACGGCGGCGTTGTTGATGAGCACATCGAGCCGCCCCCATGCGTCGACCGCCGCCTGCACCAGCGCGCGGCAGTCGTCGTCCTTCGCGACGTCGCCCTTGACGGCGAAGGCCTTGACGCCCGCCGCCTCGCAGTCCGCCACGACCTTGTCGGCGCCCGCCTTGTTGGTCGCGTAGTTCACCACGACGTTGCAGCCGCGCGACGCGAGGAGCTTCGCGCATTCGCCGCCGACGCCGTCCGCCGGAGCTCGATCCGGTGACGACGGCGGCCTTGCCCTCTGAGCTCCAACGCCCCCTCCCCGACTTCAACTGCGTCCGGACCGCTCTACGCCCGGGCGTAGCGGCCGCGATTGAAGAAGCGATCCTTCTGGTCGTCGGAGGCGGTCTCGCGGTTCGACTTGATGACGGCGACCTTGGCGAGCGCGGCCTTCACCGCCGGACGCTCGTTGATGGCGTTGAACCAGCGCGCGAGATTGGGATTGTCCTCCCACTTCACGCCCTGGGCGTCGTGGTTGCGCGTCCACGGGAAGGTCGCGATGTCGGCGATCGAATATTCCTGGCCGCCGAGATAGGGCGCCTGGCCGAGCCGCTTCTCCAGCACCTCGTAGAGCCGCTTGATTTCCGAGGTGTAGCGGCCTATGCGAATAGTCATTGCCGGTCTTCGGCCCGAACAGCTTGAAGTGCGTCCATTGCCCGAACATCGGCCCGACGCCGGTGAGCTGGATCATCAGCCACTGCATCACGTCGTATTTCTTCGCCATGTCCTTGGGCAGGAACTTGCCGGTCTTCTCGGCGAGATAGAGCAGGATCGCGCCCGACTCGATCACCGTGTAGGGCTTGCCGCCCGGTCCGTCGTGATCGACGATCGACGGGGATCTTGTTGTTGGGATTGATCTTGGAAAATTCCGGGCTGTACTGCTCGCCCTTCCAGACGTCGACGAAGTGCTCCTTGTAAGGCAGCCCGCATTCCTCGAGCATGATGTAGACCTTCTGCACGTTCGGGCTGGTGAGCGTGTAAAAATCGATCATGGGATTGGCCTTTGTTCTGCGGAAAGGCGGCAACGGTATCGAGCGGCGTCCGCCCGGGCAAGCGCCCAGCCGCAATGCAGATCGGCGGTGGCCGTTCATTGCCCAAGCCTTTTGCCCAGCCTTTTTCGCGCGTACAGATGGATGTAGAATTCCGCTTCGCGGCGAGGCCGCGCCATCGGGAGACTCGCAGTGAACGTCGCAAGAAAAGAAGCGACTGACCGGCCGCATCGCGGCCGAGAACATCAAGCTGATGGCCGTTCCGCGCCCGCCGCAAGGCGTGGTCGAGCGCTTCATCGCGCTCGGCGATCCGACCGGGATCATCTCCGACACCATGGACGAGCTCGGCATTCCCTGCGGCGTCGATCGGCGCCTCGGTGCTCAAGCCGACCATTCCGGGCAACATCATCGTCGGGCCGGCGCTGACCGTGCGCAACATTCTGCAACGCATCGATCCGCTCAAAGGCGCGCGCGACCACGTCAACCGCATGGCCGAGTTCGAGGCGCATAACCTCGCGCAGCAAGGCGACGTGCTGGTGATCCAGGGCGTGCCCAACGTCTCCAACATGGGCGGCATCTCCGCGCAGACCGGCAAGCGCCAGGGCGAGGTGGGCGCCATCGTGCAGGGCGGCATGCGCGACATCGCCCATTCCCGCGCGGTCGACTACCCGGTCTGGTCGAGCGACATCACGCCGGTCACCGGCAAATGGCGGCTCGAGACCGTGGAGATCAACGGCGCGATCCAGATCGGCGACGTCCGTGTCGCGGCCGGCGATCTCGTGGTCGCCGACGACACCGGCGTCTGCTTCATTCCGCGCGACATGGTGCTCGAAGTGCTCGAAGCCGCCGAGCAGAAGGCGAAGGCCGAGGAGGTCCGCTGCAAGGCGATCGACGACGGCATCCCGGTGCCGGACATTTCGCGTTCGACCTACGGGGAGAAGTAGCGCCTCCGCTCCGCGCAGGCCTTCATTCGCCCCGCCCCGCGCACACGCAAAGCTAAATGAATATTTCACAGTAAATTTTTGGTTGTATGCCCCTACAACCTGTAATAACAGTTGCCACGGAGGCGTGTGGGCAAAGGGGCGTAAAAAAATGCGTATCGTTTTGGTCTTGGGCGCTGCCCTCATGATCGGGGGTTGCGCGACTATCACGCGTGGCACTACCAGCAATGTCGGCTTCGACTCTCAACCTAGTGGCACCGAGGTTCGGCTCAGCAACGGCTTGGCCTGCGTGACGCCGTGCTCGCTCGCCGTGAAGCGCAATGAAGAGTTCGTCGCGACCTTCACCAGGGCCGGATATGTGAGTCAGCAGGTCGAGGTGAAGACCCAGGTTGCCGGCGAGGGCGCCGCTGGGTTCGCCGGGAACATCATCGCCGGAGGCATCATCGGAATGGGAGTCGACGCCGTCACCGGCGGCGCGTTGGAGCACGCGCCCAATCCGGTCGTTGTTACCCTGCAGCCCGATCCGGCACGACGAGGGGCGCCGGTCGCTCGACGCTGATCCGTCCCGCCAATCCATTGACCGGCGCGCTTCGCTCCACCGTCCTGAGGTGAGCAAGCAGAGTGGCATCACGTTGACGTGAAAGCGACAACGGCACACCTTAGTGTGCCGTCTTTCGAGCGCACAATGTAGTGGCAGCGGCACCGCAGCACAGCACGGAGGCGCCACATGTCCACGTCCGATCTCCGGCCCGATCGCCGACACGTCGTCCTCGCCGGCACCGCCCTCCTCGGTATCGCGGCGCTGCCCAAGGCCGTCGCTGCACCCGCCGACGCCGGGCTCGCGCCGGCCGCCGATCTCCTCGCCGCCACGAACAAGTTCCTCGCGAGCCTCGAGCCGGACAAGCGCAAGGCCGCCTCGTTCGCATGGGACGGGCCGGAATGGCGCGGCTGGAATTATTTCGGCGTCGGCGGCTACATCAAGCCGGGCCTGCGGCTCGAGCAGATGAGCGCGACGCAGAAGGCCGCGGCCTGGGAGCTGCTGGCGACGCTGTTTTCCCCGGCCGGCCTCGAGAAGACCCGGAACGTCATGACGCTGCAAGACGTGCTGGCGGCGAGCGGCAACGGCGCGGGCGAGCGTTCCTCGGAGCGGTTCTCGTTCGCGGTCTTCGGCACGCCGGCCGAGACCGGCGCCTGGGGCCTGCGGCTCGAAGGGCATCATCTGACGCAATCTTTCGCGGTCCGCGACGGCAGGATCGTCGCGGTGACGCCGTCCTCGTTCTCCGCCTTGCCCAACCGCATCACCTCGGGAAAGCACGCCGGCCTGGTCACGCTCAAGGACGAGGAGGCGCTGGCGCGGCGGCTGGTCGCCGATCTCGGGCCCCGGCTCCAGGCGCGGGCGCGCCTGTCGGACACGGCGATGAGCAACATCGTGTCCTGGGCCGGACGCGAGCGCAGCAATGCGCAGGCCGTTGGCCTTCCGGCGGCCGAGCTCTCGGCGGCACAGCGCGATCTGCTGTGGCGACTGGTCGATACCTACACGGTGGAGCATCTATCGCCGGCGCTCGCCGCCACCCAGAAGGCGCGGGTTCGGGCGGGCGATCGCGAGGCCGTGCATTTCGCCTGGTATGGCCCGAACACGCCGGAAAAGGCGTTCGGCTACCGCGTGATCGCGGCCGGCTTCGTGATCGAGATGGGCTCGGTGGACGCCGCCGCGCAGCACCTGCACACGGTCTATCACGACCTCGGCAACGTGCTCGGGCGCACTGCGTAGGGCGGGTTAGGCGTCCATAAGCGCGTTTACGCGCGTCTGCGACGCGCTATGGCCGTAACCCGCCGCCTCGCCGCGTGCATCGGTCGGCGGATTACGGCTGCGCCTAATCCGCCCTACGCGCCCGTGCGACTTGGCACCGCACTGGCCAATCCCGGATTTCGCTGACGCTCCATCCGGGCTACCCTTCCCGGACAGGCACAAAAAGGGAAACAATCCAGTGCAAGCTCTTGTCCGCGCAAGCATTATCGCAGCCGCCCTAGCCGCATCCGCCGGCACCCAAGCGTCGGCGCAAACGCCGGAGCAATTCTACGACGGCAAGACCATCGACTTCGTGATCGGCTATCCGCCGGGCGGCAGCAACGACACGTTGGGGCGGCTGGTGGCGCGCCACATCGGCAAGCACATTCCGGGCAAGCCGAACGTCGTGCCGAAGAACCAGCCGGGCGCCGGCAGCTTCCTGGCGGTGAACCAGCATCTTCAACGTCTCGCCCAAGGACGGCAGCGTGATCGGCATCGGCGCACCGACCATGGCGCTCGACGAGAAGCTCGGCACCCAGGGCGTGCGCTTCAAGACCGCCGAACTGAACTGGGTGGGGCGCATCGACTCCCTGATCAACATGGTGTTCACGTGGAAGACCTCGCCGGTGAAGAGCGTGGCCGACGCGCAGAGGATCGAATCCACGCTGTCCGGCACCGGGGTCGGCTCGACCGTCTCGATCTATCCCACCGTCATGAACAACGTGTTCGGCACCAAGTTCAAGCTGGTGATGGGATACAAGGGCTCGAACGAAGCGATGCTCGCGGTCGAGCGCGGCGAGGTCGAAGGCCACTCCACCTCCTGGACGGCGCTGAAGGTCGCCCACCCGGACTGGATCCGGGACAAGAGCGTCACGGTGTTCGTGCAGTTCGCCCTCAAGCGGCACGCCGAGCTTCCGGACGTTCCGACCGCCGTCGATCTCGCCCGCAACGACGAGGAGCGGGCGATCCTCTCGCGCGATCATGAATGCGACCGAGGTCGGCACCGCGTTCTTCACCACGCCCGGCGTGCCGGCGGACCGCCTCACCGCGCTGCGCCGCGCCTTCGACGCGGCGATGAAGGATCCGGACCTGCTCGCCGAGGCGCAGAAGATAAAGATCGGCGTGTCGCCGATGGCGGGCGAGGACCTGCAGAAGCTCGTCGGCGAGGTCAGCAACCTCTCGCCCGGCCTTGCTGGAAAAAGTCCGCGCCGCCTACACCACGACCAAGACGAATTGACGGGTTACGCGGCGCTGGTTCGCGCCGCCTTCGTCCCGCCGCCCAGGCCGAGCTCCTCCAATATCTCGTCATTGTGCTGGCCGAGTGTCGGGGGCGGCGCGTCGATGCGCGGGCCGCCATGGGCAAACGTGAAGGCGGCGAGCGGCACGCCGAACCCACCTTCAAATCCGGGGGCGCTCTCGTGGCGATGAATGATGCCGCGGCTCTCAAGCTGCGGATCGGCAATCGCCTCGCCCATCGAGCGCACGCGCGCCGCCGGCACGTGGCGGGCCTGCAGGAATTCCTCCCATTCGTCCGCGGTGCGGGTAAGCATGATCTCCGACAGCACCGCGATCTCGCGGTCGTGGTCGGCGTCGCGCTCATCGTTGGTCTTCTTGATCATGTCGGGACGCCCCAGCAGCGTCCACAGCCGGCGCTGCTGGCGCAGGTTGCTGGCGCCGAGCATGACCAGCCCGTCCCTGGTCTCGAACGCGCCGTTGGTGGCATGCGGATGGCGATTGCCGTGTGGCTTGGGATGCACGCCGTTGCGCAGATAGCCGGTCATGTGCGAGCTCATCAGCACCATCGCGACGTCGAGCATCGCCATGTCGATGCGCTGGCCACGGCCGGTCTTCTCGCGCTGGAACAGCGCCGCCGACAGCGCGAAGGCGCCGGTCATGCCGGTGGCGTAGTCGATCGCCGGCGCGCCGAACTTCACGGGATGCACGTCCTTGGTGCCGGTCATCGCCATGATGCCGGAGGTGGCCTGGATCACGTGGTCGTAGGCGGTCTGGCCGCCGCGCGGGCCCTGCTGTCCGAACGCCGAGAACGACGCGTAGATCAGCCGCGGATTGATCGCGGAGAGCGCCTCGTAGCCGAGGCCCAGCGCGTCGAATGCGCCGGGCCGGTAGTTCTCCACGAACACGTCGGCGGTCGCGACCAGCTTCTTGAGGATGTCGCGATCGCCCTCCTCCTTCAGGTCGAGTGCGATCGAGCGCTTGTTCGAGGCTTGGGTCAGGAACGCCGTGCCCATGTTGGCGCGGTTGAGCGCCTTGTCGGTGCCGGATGAGCGGCTCTGGTCGGGATCCTCGGGATGCTCGACCTTGATCACGTCGGCGCCCAGCACCGCCAGTTGATAGGCCGCGAACGGCCCGGCCAGAACGTGGGTGACGTCGATCACCCGGATGCCTTCGAACGGTCGCGTCATTATGGTCTCCGTAGGGCGGATTGGCGTAGCGTAATCCGCCATCAATCGGCTGGGGCGGCGGGTTACGGCGAAGACGCCTAACCCGCCCTACAGGGTTCAAGAATGACTGCGGTCGAGCAGCTCGATCGACACGCCTTCCGGCGCGCGGATGAAACAGATGCGCACGCCCGGACGGACGGTGGTCGGCTCCTTGGTGAACTCGACGCCCTTGGCCTTGAGGTCGGCGGCGATGGCATCGATGCCGGTGACGGTAAGCCCGAAATGGTCGAGGCCCCGATAGGGCGTGGTCGGCGGCGGATTGACGCCATCACCGTTGGTCACCGGGGCAATGAAGATATTGGCGCCGCCGAGCTTGAGGTCGATTCGCGGCTTGCCCTCCTGCATCGTGCGGAGCACCTCGGCGCCGAGCATGCGCTCATACCACTGGGCGGTCGCCTCCGGATCAGTGGTTCGCAAATGGACGTGGTCCCAGGTGTATTTGGCCATGGTCGGTTTCTCCCTGTGTTGCGGACTGAGCGTAGCCCGGATGGAGCGTCAGCGAAATCCGGGGAAATAGAGAACCCGACATGTGGCCTGATCCCGCATTTCGCTACCGCTCCATAGCCCGCGAAGACATAAGGGCGGAGACGCCCGTCTTCGCGGGCTGATGCTGTAAACGCCCTTATGCCTGGGCTACACTGCGGCAGGAACTCTCACGTCCCACTTTTCGCCGCCGCGCCCGGGCTCGGCGCCACCGTCGCGATCTTGGTCGCGGTGTGCATGTGGCCGTCCCAGCGCTTGGCGAACGGTGCCGCGATATCGAACTGGTCGAGCACGCGCGCCACGATGTGATTGACGATGTCGTCGACCGTCTGCGGATGGTTGTAGAAGGCCGGCATCGGCGGCACGATCGAGGCGCCCATGCGCGTGAGCTTGAGCATGTTCTCCAGGTGCACCTCGGACAGCGGCGTCTCGCGCACCACCAGAACCATGCGCCGGCGTTCCTTGAGCACGACGTCGGCGGCGCGGTGCACGAGGTGCTCGCCGTAGCCGTTGGCGATGCCGGCGAGCGTGCGCACCGAGCATGGGATCACCACCATGCCTTCGGTCTTGAACGAGCCGGACGAGATCGACGCCCCCATGTCGCCCTGACTGTGCACGACGGTGGCGAGGCTGCGCACCTGCTCGACGGTGTAGCGGGTCTCGTGCTCGAGCGTGCGCTGCGCCCACTTCGAGATGATGAGGTGGGATTCGATGTCGCTGCCCTTGAGCGCCTCGAGCATCCGCACACCGAAAATGGCGCCGGTCGAGCCGGTCATGCCGATGATGAGACGCCGCATTCCGTTTCCTCCGCCATGGCCGCCGCGTGGACCACGCCGCACAGCAAACGCACGAAAATCGGCTTCGTGCAAGCCATCCCGCCCCTGCCCTGCCCGACCCGCGGCACATGCTCGGGAGGAAGGTTAAAGCCTCCCGCAGTTCCATATCGAGGAACGGCTTGAACCGCTGCCGGAAATACTTATAAATCTAAGGAATCCCCCGTCAATGGTTTCGCCGATGCCGCTCGACCCAGGTCCGAAGCTGTTGCGAGACTGGATCGCCAGGGCGGCGCAACGCGATCCGGACAAGCCGTGGATCGTCCGCGCCGACGACGGGCGGACCATCCGCTATCGCGAACTGCGGGACGTCACGGGCCGCATCGCCACGCTCCTGCGCGACCGCGGCATCGGGCGCAACGACCGCGTGGCGCTGCTCGCCGACAATTCCATCGAGCATCTGCTCTGCTATTTCGGCGTCATGGCGTACGGGGCGACCATCTGCACGGTTCACGTCGAGATGAACCGCAACCAGCTCGACAACATCTTCGCGCGACTGGCGCCGGCCCTGGTGCTGCATCAGGACGGACTTGGGCTCGACGACCTCCTCGCCGAGGTTTCGGCGCCACGCCGGCGGCTCGGACGGTGGGACCAGCCGGACGACGAAACCTTCTTTGCCGACATCGCACGCTGCGCGCCGAGCGACGCGCAGACCACGGCGGGGCCGGACGACGACGCGGTGATCCTGTTCACCTCGGGCACGAGCGCGCGGCCCAAGGGCGTGGTGTTGAACTATCGCGAGCATCTCATGAACATCGATCCCGCCGCCGATGGTTTCGGCATCACGGCGGACGACCGGGTTTATGATTTCCGCTCCTTCAACTGGGCCTCGGCGCAGCTCCTGGGCGCGCTCGTGCCGGTCAACCGCGGCGCCACCCTGGTGATGGCGGCGAAATTCTCCGCCAGCCGCTTCTTCCGGCATGTGCGCGATCACGGCGTGACGGTCGCCGCCGGCAACCCCACCACCATCAACATTCTGCTCAACACGGAAACCACCGCGCACCGCGACAACCTGCCGACGCTGCGCTTTCTCACGTCCAGCTCGGCGCCGCTCACGCCAGAGGAATGGCGGCGCTTCGAGGAGCGGTTCGGAATTCCCATCGCGCAGGGCTACGGCTCGAGCGAGACCGGCTGGATCGCGGCTATTCCCGGCGAGCAGCGCCGCCTCGGCACGGTCGGGCGCCCGTTCGCCTATCACCGCCTCGCGATCGTGGATGCCGCCGGCCGCCGGTTGGCGCCGGGCGAGATCGGAGAGGTCGAGATCGGCGGCTTTGCCGGACACCACTACCGCTACCTGGCCGAAGACGGCAGCGTGAAGATCAACGGCCGCGACCGCATCCGCACCGGCGACCTCGGGCTGCTCGACCCCGATGGTTTTCTCGCCCTCACCGGGCGCGAGAAAGACCTCATCATCCGCGGCGGCGTGAACATCTCGCCGGTCGAGATCGACGGCTTCCTGATGCGGCGCCCCGAGCTGATCGAGGTCGCCACGGTCGGCGTACCGGACCCGGTCTACGGCGAGGAGGTCGTGAGCTACGTGGTGGCGCGGCCGGGCGCGACCATCGATACCGGCGAGCTGATGCGCTATTGCAGCGACGGGCTCCCTGCCTTCAAGGCGCCGAAGCGGATCGTGCTCAGCGCCTCGCTGCCGAAGACCGAGCGCGGCAAGCTCGATCGCCGTGCCCTGGCGGACCGATGGCGCAAGGAGACGTAGGTTGGGTCGAGTTCTTACGAGACCCAACAATGCCGCGGCCGCTGTGGGATGTTGGGTCTCGCAAGCGCTCGACCCAACCTACGGAAGCTTCGTACCTTACCGCCCGGTTTTTGCCAGCGAATGCACCCAGCCCACCATGCGCGACTGCGCGTTCGCGATGTCGTCCTTGGTGAAGAAATCCTCCGGCTTCACCCGGTCCACCGGATAGACCGGCCGCAGGAAATCGCTCTCGTAGCCGAACGGCACGGTGGCATCGATGCCCATGCCGCCCTCGAAATGGGTGTTCGACGCCGTCCACTGCTTCTCGCCCGCGGTCATGCGCTCGGCCGGCATGAAGGTCTGGCCGCGCCCGCCCGGGATCGGGTTGAGGATGTCGGCGCGCGGATTCACCCGCGTGGTGAGGCACCACATGATGTCGTCCATGGAATAGGGATCGACGTCCTCGCTCACCGCGACGACCAGCCGCATGCCCTGCGAGCAGGAGAGCGCCGCGCCCATGAAATTGCGCTGCCAGCCCTCGTCGAGCTGGTGGCGCTTCTTCACCTGGATGACGCAGCCGCCCCAGTCGGTCATGCAGTACGGGATCACCACGTTCTGCACGATGCCGGGCTGCAGCCGCTCGCACAGCTCGTAGATCGCGGCTTCGCGTACGGTGGTGTCGATGTTGTGGTCGTCGAGCGTGTGCACCCCGAGCGCGAAGATGATCGGCTTCGACTTCGGATCGCGCATGGTGATGCCGGTGACGTGGAAGGTCGGCGCCTTGTAGGCCTTGCCCATGTAGCCCGCCCATTCCGGATGGAAGTGGAAGCGGCCCTGCACGCCGGCGTCCTCCGATTCCTTGGTCTCGAACCGGCGGTCGCGCGGGTTGACGTAGCCTTCCAGCACCAGCTCGCAGTCGGCGATCGCCATGGCGTTGACGGTGCGCGCCTTCACCAGGCGAATGGGCGTGCCCTGCACCGCGCCGGCGATGCCGATCTCGTCGCAGCCCATCGGCAGCACCGCATAGTCGAAGCCCGCGCCCGCCAGCAGCGTGCAGGCCGGCGGCACGCCGAAGCACATGGTGATCGGCACCGGCTCATCCGACTTGTAGTACTTGTTGACGACCTGCCACATGTGCGAGCCGGGCGAGATCTGGAACGTGCCGATATTGCCCCAGCGGAAATTCATGCGGTTGTAGCCGAGGTCGGAGCCGCCATCGAATTCCGGGCCGGTCACGCAGCGGATGCCGGAGCCGACGGTGAGCTCGGGCTCGTAGGTGGTGTGCCGGATCGGCACCATGTGCTCGTTCACGTCCTTTGGATTCTCGATCACGTGCTCCTGGCACGGCGCCTCGCTCTGCGGGATCTCGACCGGCGGGAGCGGCCGGCGCAGCGCATTGGCGAGCTTCCTCACCCGCTCGGCATCGTCCTTCCAGCCGAACATCTTGTTGATCACCTTCATGTCGCCGAACAGGTTGGTGAGCACGCGGTGATTGGGCTTGCCCTTGACGTTGTTGAACAGAACCGGGCAGCCGCCGTCCATGTGCTTCTGCAGGCCCGTGACCTCGAGGTCCGGATCGACCGGCTTGTCGGTCTCGATCAGATCGCCCTGCTCGCGCAACCACTCGAGCGTGCTGCGCAGGTCCGAGGCATGGTGCTCGTTGCGCGCGTGGCTCCCGGCAGGCTTGTTCTTGCGCACTGGCTCTTGCATGGCTGAGACGCTCCGGGTTCCATTACATAGATTTCTAAGTATTATGGCTCCGGACCCGAAACCCTGTCAACGCCGGCTGTCGTCGCAGCCTGGGAGAAAGGTGCCACGTGGCATCGCGCCTGACCAAGCCTCGCAAAGCTCCTGACGGCCGGGCGGAATTTCCACCGGCCGAGAGCTCGGGCTATCTCGTGCGCGACGCCCATCGGGCGTTTCAGCGCCTGTTGGAGAAACGCATCGCCGCCTACGGCCTCAAGCGCGGCCAATGGTATTTCCTGCGCGTCTTGTGGACCGAGGACGGGCTTTCGCAACGCGAACTCTCCGCGCGCGTCGGCATGATGGAGCCGACCACGGTGATCGCGCTGCGCAGCATGGAGAAATCCGGCCTGATCCGCCGCGTGCGCAGCGACGACGACAAGCGCCGGTCGCAGGTCTGGCTGACGGCGAAAGCGCAACGGCTGCGCAACGAGCTCCTGGCGCTCGCGCGCGGCATTACCGAAGAGGCCGAGGAAGGCATCGGCCGCGGCGACCTCGCGCTGTTCCGCCGCGTCATCGCCCAGATGACGGCGAACCTGGATAAGATCAAGACATAGCTGTCAGCTTGTGCCGATTTCCTATCGAACGAGATCTGCTGTATTATGCCGTTATGCCTAAGACTTCAACTCACTATCGAACTGGATGATGAGCTTGCTGAGCGGCTCGAAGCTGCGACTGCACGGTCGCACACGTCCATTGAGACGTTTGCAGCAAGGGCGGTCGCCCGCGCCGTAGCCGATGTGGAAGCGTGGGCCGAAGATGAAGCTGCCTACGCCGAGTATGAGCGCACTGGCGAGGCCATTCCTCTGGCAGCGATGGAGGATTGGGTCAGGAGCTGGGGTACGGCGAACGAGTTGCCGCCTCCTGCACCGTGCAAGTCCTCTTCCTAGTCCGGGCAAGAGCCGATTTGGAACGGTTGCGACGATTCCTGGAGCCGCACGGTGCCGCTCTCTCGGAACGCGCAATCGATACCTTATTCGCTGCTGCGCGCTCGCTTGCCGATCAACCCGAACGCGCTCGTCCGGCGGCACGCCCCGGCTATCGGGAGCTGGTCGTTCCTTTCGGAGCCGGTGCCTACATCATCCGATATCGCATCGATACTCGCCGCGACGCGGTTGTGATCACGAGACTTTGGCACGGTCGCGAGCGGCGCTCGTGATCGGCCTCAAGGCGCATGTTCTCATGACATCAAGCTACGGATGTCGGTTCATTGCCGCGGCGGAATCCGGATCAGGTCCGCAAGTTGTTCCTTGGTCAAAGGCGCCGCGGTGAATTTCAGGCTGACCGCATCGGGAACGATCAGGTCGAGACCGGTGATCTCGTCGGGCGAGACCGATGACTTGGGAAAGAACCCGTCGCGGATTCGCAGCGCCTTCGCCTCGGTGATGCCGGCGAACTCCGCATAGGCCTTCAACGCAGCCGGGTCCGAATACATCCAGTCGATCGTCTCCCGGTAGGCTTTCATGTATCGATCCAGGGCGCTCTTGCGGTTCTGCAGCGTCTGCGTGTTGGTGATCAGCAGGCGGACGGTCTGTCCCTTGAACAAGGTGTCGTTGCCGGTGGCGATCTGGCGGATCTCGTTCTTGTCGAGCTGGTCGAGACCGAACGGGGGCGCCGACCATCCGACGTCGACCTGCCCGGACATGACAGCGGTCAACGTTGCGGGCGGGCCTCCGGTCGCGGTCGCCTTGGCGACGGGTGCGTACTGCTTGATGAACGCGGTGACGACGCCGTGGGTGGAGGAGCCGTTGGTGGAATAGGCGATGGTCTTACCGTTGGCATCTGCGATCGTCTTGACCGGAGAGTCAGCCCTCACGTACCAATAGAGATCGCCGGCGCCGGTGATCTCGGCGCCGATGACGCGCACCGGCGCACCTTTCGAGTGGGCGCTCAACACGCCCATGATGCCGACACCGACGCCGATCTCGACGGCGCCGGCAATCACCGCCTGCTGGGTCTCCCCTGCCCCCTGCGTATAGAGGAGCTCGAGGGTCAAGCCGTGCTTCTTGAAAATCCCGCCGCGCTGGCCGACCTCGGATATGCCGGTGTCCCACAGGCCGCGCTGACCGACCGCGAGCTTCAGCGTCTCCTGGGCAGATGCGGAGCTCGTGAGCCCGGCAACCGCAAACCATGCGCAAGCCAGCCATGCGGTGATTTTCCTCATCGCGATCCTCCCTGCTGCGGCTTGTTCACAAGCCTTAGTATTCTAAGTATCGCTAGAGCATTTCTTGGCCCCAGCCAAGGAAGCATGTCGCCGCATGCGGCATCAGGGTCGGCGGCTCTGCGCGTTCCAATAGCGCTCGAGATTGGCGATCAGGGCCGGGCTGAAGTGGCAGTAGGCCTGCTCGCGCGCGTAGACCGCGAAATATGAGCGAAACATGTCGAGCGGCTCCTGCGTCACGCGAAAGGCCCGCCGGTTGCTGGCCGCGCTCACGACGCCGGAGCTGGTGAGCCCCGTAACGACGCGCTCGATCGCCGTGTCCATCGCACCGGTCTCGACGATCTCGTCGCAGATCAGCCGTCCCTCGGCGCTGTCGCATTCGAGCCGGCGCTCGTATTGGATCGCCTGGCGTGCGATGCGATCGCCGGTGAAACGCGGCAGCCGCATGTTGGCGGCGCCGGGAATGATGCCTTCCTTGCGCGCCGGCAAGGTGAGGAAGGCGCCGCGCTCGGCCAGCACATAGTCCATCACCAGCAGGGCCTGGCAGTGGCCGCCGATGGCGAAGGCCTCGACCGCGGCGATCCAAGGCTTCTCGATCGATCTGCCGCCGAGCTCGTCGGGCGGCGGGTCGTCGGCGACGGCGAGCCCGCGATAGACCTTGTTCACCCAACCGAGATCGCGCTGGAGGTACCACACGAACGGGATCCGGCCGTGATAGAGATGCGTGAGATTGATGCCGGCGCCGAAGACGCGGCGCCCTTTGTATTTCGGATGCTCGACCACGGCGCCGCGCATGACGGCGACCTCGCTGGCGCGATCGAGCAATGCGAGGTCGACGCAGATTTCCGCGCCGTCGAGCGAGGTCTGGTCCTCCGCGTTGAGAAAGCGCGGATTGTTCTGCGTCACCACCGCGGCCTTGCCGAGGCGGTGGACCGATGCGCCGTCCAGCTCGACCTTACCGTCGCGCTCGAACTGCGGCAGCAGCGCCTCGGCATCCGGCCGTGGCAGCAGCATGGCGTGGCAGAGATGACGCCCGCTGCGCTCGCTGCCGAGCACCGCGGACAGAAACAGGCCCTGGTCGATCTCGAGGCCGTCCTTGTCGCGTTGCAGCGCGCCGTCCTCGGCGGCGATCTCCTGGGCGGTCGGCACCAGGCCCGGCACCACGCCCGCGGCCCTGATGACCAAATCCTCGACCCGCACGAAGCGCGACCGCCGCACCGTCAGCGCGTCGTAGACCGCATCCGCATGCGCGCGCAGAAAACGTATCCGCGCCTCGCGCGCGCGGTCCTGGATGTTGGCGGCCGCGGCCTGCTCTGCCGCGCTGCGGCGGGCTTTCTGCGGCAGCCGTCCCAGCAAGCGCGTGGACCTCTGCCAAAACCCCGAGAATTTCTTGCGATCGTTGGGATAGTCGGTGGTCTCGCCCGGCTCAGCCTGCAGCCAGTCCCGCACGTCCTTGGCGGACAAGCCCGCCGCCGTCAGGCGTTCCACGGCAGCAGCATCGGTCTCGCGCGCGCTCATTGCGGCACTCCTGATGCCACGCCCGCTCACGCGGCAGACTTTATGCGGCCTTGCCGAAATACTTCGTCAGGTTCGCCCGCACGCGCGCGAGCGGCGCCATGGCGCGGTCGGGCAGAACGAAGTCCTGCCCGGTGAGCTGCTCATAGACGCCGACATATCTGGCGGACGCCTCCACGATGACGTCCTGCGGGATTTCGGGAATGGGATCCTTGTACGGATCGCAACGCTCCGCCACCCAGCGGCGGATGAAATCCTTGTCCAGCGTGTCCGGCGGCGCACCGGCGGCAAAACGCTCGGGGTAGGTCCCGGACAGCCAGTAGCGGCTGCTGTCGGGCGTGTGCACCTCGTCGGCCAGCACGATCGCGCCCTTTTCGTCGAAGCCGAACTCGTACTTGGTATCGACCAGGATCAGCCCCCGCCGCGCCGCGGTCTCGCGCCCGAAGGCGAACAGGGCCCGTGCCTTCTCCGACACCTCGCGCCACTGCGGCTCGGTCAGGAGCTTGCGCGCGAGGATGTCGTCGCCGCTGAGCGGCGCGTCGTGCTCGCCTTGCTCCGCCTTGGTGGTGGGCGTGATGATCGTTTGCGGGAGCTTCTGGTTGTCGCGCAGGCCCTCCGGGAGGCGGTGGCCGTACATCTCGCGGCTGCCCTTCTTGTACATCTGCAGGATCGATGTGGAGGTGGTGCCGGCCAGGTAGTCTCGCACCACGATCTCGACCGGCATCATCGCGAGGCGCTTGCACACCAGCACGTTGGGGTCGGGATATTCGATGACGTGATTGGGACACAGCTTCTGCGTGGCCTCGAACCAGAAGCGCGCGGTCTGGGTGAGAACCTGCCCCTTCAGCGGGATCACCGCGAGGTTGCGGTCGAAGGCGCTGATCCGGTCGGTGGCGATGATGATGCGGGTGCCGTCCGTGAGGTCGTAGTTCTCGCGCACCTTGCCGCGATAGCAGCCCGGCAGCTCCGGAATGACGGCTTCGGATAACGTGTAGTGTGCGTAGGGGGCAAGCGCCGACGGGTTGATCATGGAAGGATTGGGAACTCGTCAGGAGTGAGGGATACGAGGCCTAACTGTAGTATCTCGCCCCACGCGGCTCAATGCGACTTCCGCGCCGGTCCCGGAATTGGCGGCAATAACCCACACTTTTGTCTCGCATTGGGGCCGGTTTTCTCGCTATACGGCCTGGAGGGAGAAAACGCCATGAAACCGAGCCTTTCTCCGGGCATATCCCGGGTCAAGCGCATCCCCATCGACCGGGCGCGAACCATCGGCTTCATGGGCGAGGAAGCCCGCACCTACGCCACGCCGTCCATGATCCTCGACATCGAGCACACCTGCCGCGAGCTCATCATCGAGCACGCCGATGCCGGCGAGGATTCGGTCGGCATGGAGGTCGCGGTCAAGCATCTCGCGCCCACCCTCATGGACATGACGGTCGAGGTCACGGTGCGCGTGGTCGCGGTAGAGGGACGCAAGATTTTCTTCGAGGCCACCGTCAAGGACGAGCTCGACGAGGTCGGCGCCGGCACGCATACGCGCTTCGTGGTCGACAAGGCCAAGACCTTCGAGCGCCTCAAGGCCAAGGCCGCGCGTTTTGCAGCGCAAGCGGGCTGACGCCGATGGCTGCCGCCGTTCGCAGCGACGACGTATTCATGTTCAACCGCGCGGCCGAGACCATGCCGCGCGCCGAGCTCGGCCGCCTGCAGCTTGTGCGCCTGCAACAGACCGCCGCACGCGCCTATGCCAAGGTGCCGCATGTGCGCGCGAAATTCGACGCCGCCGGAGTGAAGCCTGACCAGATCAAGACGCTCGCCGATGTCGCGCGGCTGCCGTTCTCGGTCAAGACCGACCTGCGCGACACTTATCCGTTCGGGTTGTTTGCCGTGCCACGCGAGGACCTGCTGCGGCTGCACGCCTCCTCGGGCACGACCGGCAAGCCGACCGTGGTCGGCTACACCCAGGCCGATCTCAATCTCTGGTCGGACCTGATGGCGCGCTCGCTCGCCTGCATGGGCGCGAGGCCCGGTGACATCTTCCACAACGCCTACGGCTACGGGCTGTTCACCGGCGGGCTCGGCTTCCACTACGGCGCCGAGCGGCTCGGCCTCACCACCGTTCCGGTCTCGGGCGGCCTCACCGAGCGCCAGGTCATGCTGATGCAGGATTTCGGGGCGCGCATCCTCGGCGCGACGCCGTCCTACGCGCTCAACATCGCCGAGGTCGCGGCCGGCATGGGCGTCGATCTGCGCAAGCTCTCGCTGCGCTATGGCTGCTTCGGCGCCGAGCCGTGGACCGAGGCCATGCGCGCGGACCTCGAGGCGAAATTCGGCATCAAGGCGCAGGACGTCTACGGCCTGTCCGAGATCATCGGACCGGGCGTGGGCAGCGAATGCCATCAGGCGCAGAGCGGGCTGCATGTCTGGGAGGATCATTTCCTCGTCGAGGTGATCGACCCCGACACGTTGCAGGCAGTGCCTGCGGGCGAGCCGGGTGAGCTCGTGCTCACCACGCTCACCAAGGAGGCGCTGCCGATGCTGCGCTACCGCACGCGCGACATTACGCGGTTGATCGAGGAGCCGTGCGCATGCGGGCGCACCCACCGCCGGATGATGCGCATGACGGGGCGCAGCGACGACCTCCTGATCATCCGCGGGGTCAACGTCTATCCGTCGCAGGTCGAGGCTCATCTCGTCGGCTTTCCCGGGCTCGCACCGCATTATCAGATCGTGCTCACCCGCGAGGGGCCGATGGACGCCATGACGCTCGAAGTGGAGCTTGCGCCCCCTGCCCCGCTCGACGAGCCGTTCGTCGCCAAGCTCGCCGCCGATGTCCGCAACCACATCAAGTCGATGGTGGGCGTGACCTGCGACGTCGTGCTCAAGGCGCCGGGCGCGGTACCGCGCTCGCAGGGCAAAGCCGTGCGGGTGAAGGACTTGCGGCAGGTTAAGCCATGATCCCGAGGTTGTGCTGATATGGACTCGATCGCCGAGGAGCAATTGATCCTGGTCGACGAAGGCAACCGCGCCACCGGCTCGGCGGGCAAGACCGCCATTCACCGCGCCGGCCTCCTGCATCGTGCCTTCTCGATCTTCATCGTCGATGAGCGCGGCCGCATCGTGCTGCAGCAGCGGAGCCCGAAAAAATACCACTCCGGCGGGCTGTGGGCGAATTCCTGCTGTGGGCATCCGCGGCCGGGCGAGCGAACCGTCACCGCGGCGCACCGGCGGCTCGACGAGGAGCTCGGCGTGCAGAGCGCCCTGTCGTTCGGTTTCTTCGCGCGCTACCGGACCGAGCTCGACAACGGCATGCAGGAGAACGAGTTCGTCTACGTCTATTTCGGGCGGCTACGCTCCGAGCCCCGGCCCAACCCGGACGAGATCGCCGATGTTGCTTTGTTGTCGTGCGACGACATCGAGCGGCGCATCAGGCAAGACCCCAATTCCTTCGCATTCTGGTTCAGGCACTATTTTCAGCACCATGGCGCCGAGATCGCGCGGCTCACGAAGCGCGCCGCCTCCTGATCAGCCTTGACAGCCAGTGGAGCCGTTGCCACGCTCGGCAACGCCGCTGGAAGAACTGCCCGTTCCAGTCGGAACGACCGCCTACAAAAATGGACCCTGGGGAGGAGCCTATGATCCCAATCCGAATGGCATTGGTGACGGCAGGCGCGTTCGCGCTCGCACTCACGCTGACGGACGCGGCTACGGCGCAGGAGGTCAAGCAGGAGACGAAGGCCGCCGCCGCGAAGCCCAGCATTACGCCGAGCAACGTCACGCAGGACATGCTCAATCGCGCCGCCAACGACGCCAACAACTTCCTGCACACCAACGGCGACTACACGCAGAAGCGCTATCACCCGGCCGCGCAGATCAACGCCGGCAACGTCCGGCGCCTGCGCCCGGCCTGGATTTTCCAGACCGAGGTCAAGGAATCGATGGAGACCTCGCCGATCGTCGTGAACGGCGTCATGTATGTCACCACCTCGTTCAGCCAGGTCTATGCGCTCAACGCACAGACAGGCGAGCAGCTCTGGTATTACAAGCATGCGCTCGGGCCGATCACGACCTATTGCTGCGGGCCGAACAATCGCGGCGTCGCGGTGTACGAGGATAAAGTCTATCTGGCCACGCTCGATTCGAAGATGGTGGCGCTCGACGCCAAGACCGGCAACAAGGTCTGGCAATCCGACATCGCCGATCCCGAACTCGGTTACAGCGAGACGATGGCGCCGACCGTCGTGAAGGGCAAGGTGCTGATCGGCACCAACGGCGGCGAGTACGGCATCCGCGGCTTCGTGAAGGCCTACGACGCCAAGGACGGCAAGCTGTTGTGGACCTTCTACACCATCCCGGAGAACTCGGTCGGCGTGTGGGCGGAGAAGGACGCCACCGGCCGCGTCATGCACCGCAACATCCAGGCCGAGAAGGAGCAGCTCGCCAAGACCGGCGATCCCTACAAGACGCTCGGCGGCGGCGTGTGGCAGAACCCGGCGGTCGATCTCGCCACCAACCGCATCTATTTCGTGGTCGGCAATCCCTCGCCCGATCTCGATGGGTCGCTGCGTCCCGGCGACAACCTCTACACGGACTCGCTGGTCGCGCTCGATCTCGACACCGGCAGATACGTCTGTCACTTCCAGTACATCGCCCACGACGTGTGGGACCTCGACGCGGTCAGCCCGCCGATTCTCGTCGATGTCCGGGACAAGACCGGCAAGGTCATTCCCGGCGTCATCCACGGCGGCAAGACCGGGCACGTCTACGTTCACGACCGCAAGGACTGCAGCCTGATCCGCTTCTCCGACGCGATGGTGCCGCAGGAGAACATGTGGACGCTGCCGACCGCGGATGGCGCGCGCATGCTGCCCGGCGCCAACGGCGGCGTCGAGTGGTCGCCGATGACGGTCAATCCGCAGCTCGGGCTGACTTACGCGATCAACCTGCACCAACCCATGACCTATCATGTGCAGAGCTCGCCCTACCCCGGCGGCAAGCTGTGGCTCGGCGGCGCTTTCAAGGTGATCCCGACCGAGGAGCAGTCCGGCAACATCACCGCGGTCGACTACAACACCGGCAAGATCCGCTGGCAGGTGAAGACGCCGCAGCCGATGATCGGCGGCATTCTCGCGACCGCCGGCGGGCTGGTGTTCACCGGCGAAGGCAATGGCCGGTTCCGCGCCTATGATGCCCGCAACGGCAACGTGCTGTGGACGTTCAATGCCGGCGCCGGCGTCAATGCCCCGCCGTCCTCGTATACGGTCGGCGGCAAGCAGTACATCGTAGTCGCCGCCGGCGGCAACGTGCAGCTCGACTACAAGCGCGGCAACGCCATCATCGCCTTCACGCTGGATTGATGGAATGAAGCGGCCGCAGCTTCGAAGTCTGGCTGCGGCCCTGGCTCTTGCGGCGACGGTCTTGCCCGCAATGGCGCAGACCGTCGCCGAAAAGGCGCAGCTCTGCGCGGCTTGCCACGGCGAGAACGGCGTCCCGCAGATCAAGACGGCGCCGGTCATCTGGGGCCAGACGCAGGGCTACCTCTACCTGAACCTGCGCGACTTCAAGAGCGGCGCGCGCAAGGACGACATCATGACGCCGCTCGCGCAGGCGCTCGAGCGCGACGACATGATGGCGCTGGCGCTCTATTTCTCGCAGAAGCGCTGGCCCGACCTGCAGCTGCCGCCGGCCCCGCCCGACGTCACCGCGCGCGCGCAGCGCGCCAATGTCGCGCTCGGATGCACCGGCTGCCACCAGGGCAACTACCAGGGCGAAGGCACGCAGCCGCGCCTCGCCGGCCAATTGAAGGAGTATCTCCAGCAATCGATGCTGGACTTCCGCACCCGCAAGCGCGGCAACAACCCTGGAATGACCGACCTGATGCTTGCGATCTCGGAAGAGGACATCGCGGCCTGCGCGGAATATCTGGCCGGGCTCAGGCTGGAAGGCTTCTCACCGCGCTGACAATTTTTCGCGTACGCTCGCATCGGTCGCGAGGTCGAGCGCGCGCCTTCCCCGTTTGTCCGCGATGGTGCGATCCGCGCCGCGCGAGAGCAGAAGCTCGACGACGGCGCCGCGGCCGAGCTCGGCTGCCGTCATCAGCGCGGTGCGGCCGCGGTCGTCCACGGCATCGATCGGCGCGCCGGCATCGAGCAGGAGCGTGACGACCTCGACCGCCGCAGCGGAGTTAACGCCGTCCTCGTGACCGGCCGCCCACATCAGCGCGGTCAGGTCGTTGCCGTAGGCGCGCTTGGCATCGACGCCGGCGTCGAGCAGCCGGCGCACGATGAGCGCAAAGCCGCGCGCGGCCGCGTAGGTGATCGCGGCCTTGCCGGTCGCGTCCATGATGTTGGGATCGGCGCCGCGGGCGAGAAGCGCATCGACGATGCGGCCATTGCCCTTGAAGGCCGCGGCAGCGAGGGGCGTGACGCCCGCCGGGCCCGGCAGGTTCGGGTCCGCGCCTTTCGCCAGCAGCAGCGCGACGGTCGCCTGACGCTCGTTCTCGGCTGCACCGTAGAGCGCGGTCGCGCCTTCGAGATTGCGCGCGTCGATCGCGGCGCCCCGTGCGAGAAAGAGCTCGACCAATGCCATGTTGCCCGCGCGCGCGGCCCGGGCCAGCGCCATGGCGCCGAGCCGGTCGCGCGCCTCGAGCGATGCGCCGGCCGCCAGCAGGCGGCGCGCGAGCGGCACGCAACCCGCGTTCGCCGCCGAGAACAGCACGAGATTGATCTGCGTCGGCGTGGCGTCGGCCTTGAGCACCTCGAACCGGCGCTCGAGCTCGAGGCAGGTCGGGCCGCTGACCGGTGCCGGCGCGGCCACCGCCACGTTCGCCATCAAACAGGCCGCAAGGACGCGGGAGATCATGCGGCCTTCATTGTCCGACCATGGCCTCCCGATGTAAACTGCCCCCATGACCCGCATCCCGCTGCTGACGACCGAGGGTGATGCCCATGCCTGCGGGCTCGCGCACGGCCGCCGGTTCACGCGGGAAATCGCGGACAATGTCGAGACCTATCTGCGCCGGTTCGCAGCCTCGGGGCTCGGCCGCGACCAGGCCTATGCCGAGGCGCACCGGTGGCTCGCGGCGATCGGCGCCCAGACCCCGTCCTATGCCGAGGAGATGCGCGGCATCGCCGAAGGCTCCGGCCAGAGCGACGCGACCATCGCGCTGCTCAATGCACGCTACGAGCTCGCATTCACGCTGTTCGGGCAGGAGGCCGTGCAAGGCGGTTTGGTGGAGGTCGGAGCCGACGGCTGCACCACCTTCGGGCTCACGCCCGACGTGACCGCCGATCGCCACACTTGGTTGGGCCAGAACTGGGACTGGCTCGAAGGCGTGCACGGGCGAACCTTCGTGCTGCATGCCCGGCGCAAGGACAAGCCGAGCTTCATCTGCCTCACCGAGGCCGGGATCGCCGGTGGCAAGATGGGCGTCAACGAATGCGGCATCGGCCTGGTCGAGAACGGCCTGGCCTCGGACCGCGACGGTCGCCATCCCTATTGCAAGCCGTTCCACGTGCGCTGCCGGGAGGTGCTGGACGCGGAACGCTTCGACGAGGCCTCGCGGCCGGTGACCGACACGCCGCGGACGTGCTCGTTCAATTTCGTCATCGGCGCGGCCGGCGGCAAGATTGTCGATATCGAAGCCAGTCCCGACCATGTCGGCCGCCTCACGCCCGAGGACGGCATCATCACCCACTCCAACCATTTCCTGACGCCGGGCCACGGCGTCTCGCTCCTGGAGAAGATCGCGCCCAACACGCTCCACCGCATCAGCCGCATGCGCAGCCTGCTGGAGCCGCATCGCGGCGCGATCACCGTCGACCACATGCGCGCGGCCGCCGCCGACCATTCTGGCGCGCCCTATGGCGATCTGCCGCCATCCCGATCCGAAGCAGCCGAGCGAAAGGCGCACGATGACCGCGGGCGCCGTGCTCATCGATCTCGACGCGCGGGTGCTGCACGTGGCCAACGGGCCGCCGTGCAGCAACGAATACGTGGCGTTCGCCGTCTAACTCGGCGAACATCCGTTCCTGCGCTTCCTTCGCGGCATCCTCCATGGTCATGAACACGGCGCCGGCGGCGAGCAGGCTCTTCACCAGCTCCTCGAACGCCAGCATGCGGTAGCCGCGGCCGATCACGTAAGGATGCATGGTGTAGGTCAGCACGCCCCAATCGACCGTCTTCTGCATGTAGCGGAACTCGTCGAGCCAGCTCTCCATCACCGTCCGCGCCGACTGCAATCCGGGCAGCACCGTGGTCGCGGTGCGCACGAACTCGAAATGCGGATAGTCGTCGAGCGACCAGCTGATCGGCATTTCGATCAGCGACGTTGCCTCGCCGAACCCATAAGGTTTGCCCAGCTCGACCCGGTCGCCGCGCCGCGCGCGGTAGGGCCAATAGTCCGCGCCCATCAGGCTCGAGTCGTAGAGAAATCCATGCGCCAGCAGGAGATCGATCGTGCTCTCGCTCAGGTCCCATGCCGGCGAGCGGTAACCGCGGGCCTTGCGGCCGGTCAGCCGGGCGATCGCCTCGTTGGCGCGGACGATATCCGCCTCCTCTTCCTCGCGCGCTCTGCTGCGCAGGTGGTATGTGCGCCCAGCTGTGGTGCGCCACCTCGTGGCCGTCCCGCACCACCGCCTCGCAGGCGCGCGGATGGCTCTCGATGGTGAAGCCCGGGATGAACCAGGTGGCCCGCAAGCCGAAGGACTTGAGCAAGCCGAGAATGCGCTGCGCGCCGACAAGGCCGAACTCGCCGCGCGAGAGCGGTGTCGGCGTCGTCATGCCGCGGGCGATGAAGCCCGACTGGGTGTCGAAGTCGTAGGTCAAGCAGACGATGTGACGGGGCACCTTTGCTCTCCCGGAACGTGGACAGGGGCGCGACGGGCATAGCATAGTCGAGGCAAATGGCGACGACCCAAACGATCGGCATCATTGTCAACGGCGCGACCGGCCGCATCGGATCGACGCAGCATCTGACCAACGCGCTGGTGCCGATCATCGCCGAGGGCGGCCTCGCGCTCGGCGACGATCGCGTGCTTCCACGCTTGCTGCTGGTCGGCCGTGATGCCGACCGTCTGGCCGCGACTGCACGCACCCACGGCGTCGCGGACTGGACCACCGACCTCGACGCCGCGCTGTCGGATCCTTCCTACCCGGTCTTCTTCGACGCGGCGGCGACCCAGCAGCGCGTCGCCGTGCTGGAAAAGGCCATTGCCGCCGGCAAGCACGTCTACACCGAAAAGCCGGTGGCGCCGACCGCCGCGCAGGGCCGCGCCTTGCTGGAGAAGGCGCAGGCGCGCGGACTCAAGCACGGCGCGGTCGAGGACAAGGTCCATCTTCCGGGATTGGCGAAGCTCGCCGCGTTGACGCAGAGCGGCGCGCTCGGGCGCATCGTCGGCTTCCGGCTCGAATTCGGCTGGTGGGTGTTCGACGGCAGCGACCGGCCGTGCCAACGGCCGAGCTGGAATTACCGCGCCGGCGGCGGCGGCCTGATCCTCGATATGTACCCGCACTGGCGCTACATCATCGAGACCATCGTCGGGCCGATCGTGCGGGTCGCATCGAGCGCGTGGATCGCCACGCCCGAGCGGGTCGACGAGCAGGGCGAGCGCTATGCGGTTGCGGTCGAGGATTCCGCGGCGACCCTGGTGGAGATCGCAGGCGGTGCCTTCGGCAGCATTCTCAGCTCCTGGGCGACGCGGGTGCGCCGCGACGACCTGCTCACGCTGCAAGTCGATGGCACCGAGGGCTCGGCCATCGCCGGCCTGCACCGCTGCCACGTGCAATCGGCGGCGCGCACGCCGACGATCGCGCATTTCAGCGTGATGAAGGACATCGGCGCCGACTACCGCGATGGCTGGACCGATGCGCCGCCGCTCGCGTCCTATACCAACCCCTACCGCGTCGGCTGGGAACGCTTCCTGCGGCACGTGGCGGGCGACGCGCCGATGCCGTCGGATTTTGCGGCGGGCATTCGCGACGTCGCCTTCGCCGAGGCCTGCCATCGCAGCATGCGGGAGCGAACCTGGATCGCATTGACATGAACGACTCCCGCACCGCTCTCGTCACCGGCGCATCGACGGGCATCGGCCGCGCCATCGCGCTTGCGCTCGGCCGCGCCGGCTTCGATCTCGCCGTCACCGATCTTGACGCGGCGTGGCTCGCGGACCTTGCCAAAGAGCCGCAATTGCAAGGCAGGAAGATCGTGCCGATCGCGCTCGACCTGCGTTCCGAGAGCGGCATTGCGCAGGCCTTCGCGCAGGCGGCGCAGGCGTTCGGCACCATCGACCTCCTGGTCAACAATGCCGGACGGACGCTGCAGAGGGCCGCCATCGACGTGACCTGGGACGAGTGGAACGACGTCATCGACATCAATCTCAAGGGCGCCTTTTTCCTGAGCCTTGCCTTTGCCCGCCATTGCATCGAGCGCAAGCGCGGCGGCGCGGTCGTCAGCATGGCGTCGACCCACGGCCTGACCGGCATCGCCGACCGCTCGGTCTATGGCATCTCGAAGGGCGGCATCATCCAGATGACGCGCATGCTGGCCATCGAATGGGCTCAGCTCGGCATTCGCGTGAATGCGATAGCGCCTGCGACCGTCATGACGCCGTCACGAGAAAAGCTGCTCAGCGACCCGGACGCGCGGGCGCGCATGCTCGCACGCATTCCGCTCGGCCGTTTTCCCGCCGCCGAGGAGATCGCCGAGGCCGTGTGCTACCTCGCGAGCGACGCCGCTCGCTCGATCACCGGGCAGACGCTGGTGCTCGATGGCGGCGTGACGGTGATCTAACTCAAGCCGCCGCCGCGGACTTGCCGATCGCCGCGTTCACACGCGGCATGACCTCCTCGGCCATCAGCTGCATCGAGCGCCGGTCGAGCGCCGGATCGACCTGATCCATGCCGGCATAGACCAGCTCGCCGAAATCGCCGATCTCCTCGCGCAACGCCAGGATCTGGTCGACCACCTTGTTCACGCTGCCGTAGATCACGCAGTGATCCATGACCCAGTCGTGGGTGATCTCCTCGTCCGCTTGCTCCTTGTGGGACTTGAACACATAGAGCCGCTTGCCGCGCTGCATCTTGCGGCGCATCTGCTCGTAGTAGAAGCGATACGGGCTCTTGTCGTCGTGGCGGCCGTAGCTCGCCGCGACCTTGTCGTCGTCGGCAACGAACAGCGCGCGCGCCACCCGCCAATCCGCGACCTTGGCCTCGGCGCCGACCTCGGCCTTGCCCTTCTTATAGTTCTCCCAGTGCGATTTCAGGTGACAGGAGAGCAGAAAGTTCGCCGACAGCGGATGGAAGTCGCGCTTGCCCATCAGCACGACGCCGGGCGAGAACGGCGCCACCACCGTGCCGACGATCTCGGGCCGCGGCTTCTGATAGGGCTTGTGCAGATAGCCGACGCCGAGATCGAGCGTCATGGTGCGCGCGGTCGAGACCTTCCAGCGGTTGTCCGGGAAATCGATATCGTAGGGCGGCTCGCGCTCCCAGATGGCGAGGATGACGTCGATCGCCTCCGCGAACATCTTGTTGCGGTCCTGCTCCAGGTTGCCGAGCGCCTCGGCGTCGGTGGTCAGCGCGCCCGGGCTCACCCCGAAAATGAAGCGGCCTTCCGCCATGTGGTCGAACATCGCGGCGTGGACCGCAATCAACACCGGATGCATGTGGGAAAGGTTCGAGGTTCCGGTCGCGAGCTTGATCTGCTTGGTCGCCGGGATCAGCGAGGCGTGGAACATCATGCTGTTGGTGATGTTCTCGCAGGCGTCGGTGAGATGCTCGCCCATGAACGCGTCGTAAAAGCCGAGCTTGTCGGCGAGGATGATGGCCTCGCGATCCTCCTTCAGCGTCTCGGCCCAGTTCCGGTGCATCGGATGCACCGGCATGGTGAAGTAGCCCAGTCTCATTTCTTCTTCTCCAGTCTCACCGCATCCTGTTGCCCGGCCCTTGTGCCCAGCCCTTGGGCAGCGGCCCAAAAAGGGGCACATGAGGCCCAATTTGGCGACCCGGCACAAGCGGCTTTTTGCGGCAGAAGCGCCGACGCGCGCGAGCGGGCCGAACCTTCCTTGCGCCCATTTCATCTATAACAAGGCGTGGCATCGTTTCATCAAGGCCAGCGCGAGCAAATGGACAAAGACACGAAGCCAAGCCGTTGGCCGATGGCGATATTCCTCGCTTTTTTGGCGATCTGCGGTATCGCGGTCGTCGCCCTTGCCGGCGCCCCGCCGGCACCGATCCCGATCCGCAGTTTTTCGATCCCGGGCGCATCCATGGAGCCGACGCTCCACATCGGAGAATATCTCTTCGCGAACATGTGGGCCTTCCGGGACCAGGAGCCGGCACGCGGCGACGTCGTCGTTTTCAGGCTGCCCCGCGATCCTTCGACGATCTACGTCAAACGAGTCATCGGCCTTCCCGGAGAGAAGGTGCAGATCAAGAACGGCATCGTGCATATCGACGGACAGGCCGTGCCCACGGCGGACGCCGGCACTTACAAACTGCCCGAAGACGGAAAGCCGGGACGGCTCAAGCGCGAGACGCTGCCGAACGGAGTGAGCGTGACGACGATCGACATGATCGACAACGGCTTCTACGACAATACGCAGGTCTATCAGGTGCCCCAGGGGCACTACTTCATGATGGGCGACAACCGCGACAACTCGAGCGACAGCCGCGTGCTCAGCCAAGTCGGCTACGTCCCGCGTGCGAACATCATCGGCAGGATGGCCCGGATATTCTGGTCACCCGATCTGTCTCGCATCGGCACGCAGCCGAAATAGCCTCTCTCCTTATCGCGCCGCCTGCGCCTTGAGCGCCGCCAGCTCCGCTTCGCTGCGCAAGGTCATCACGCCCATCTGGTTGGTGCGGTAGACCGGCAGGATCACCTGCGTCTTGCCGCCGCGCTCGTCGAGCGCGATGTGGCGGATCTCCGTGCCGCGCACCGGCAGCTCGAAGATCGTCCATTTGGACGTCGCGGGGTCGTATTTGAGGATCTGGTCGTTGGTCCAGAGGTTGCCCCAGACGTTGTGGTTCTTGTCGACCGCGATGTGATAGGGCTGCATCGCGGTGGGGTCGGGCAGCGGGACGATCGACGTTTCTAGCGTCCTGGTGTCGATGCGCGCCAAGCTGCCGCCCCAGGAATTGCCGACCCAGAGCACGTCGGCGTTCTTGTCGGTGCCCATGCGGCGCGGGCCCTGATGCCACGGCAGCGGGCTGCCGAAGGCGAGCTCGTCGAACTTGTCGTAGACCGCACGCGCTTCCGGCGTGGCGCGATCCATCTCGGCCTTGACGATCGGGAGCTTCACCTCCTGCGTCTTGCCGGTGACCGGATCGGCCTTGCCGACGATGTCGAACGCCATCTGTGTCCACCAGCCGTTGCCGTCGCGATCTCCCGCCGCGCCATAGGTCGTGCCGGTGCCGCGCGCGGTCTTGTAGGCCTGCGACTTGAAGTCGGTGAAACGCTCGGTCTCGGGGTCGAAGCGCACGGCACCGTCCGGCGCCGAGGCCCAGACCTTGCCCTTGCCGTCGACATCGACGGTCACCGCGCCGCCGAGCGGCGACATGTTGGGCGGGGTCATGTAGACGTCGATCTTCTCGGTCTTGGGATCGAGCTTGCCCAGGCTGCGGCGGCCGGGATTGACGTCGAACCAGAAATTGCCCTGCTGGTCGCGCGCCAGGCCATGGGCGTTGGCGGCGAGCCCGTCGTTGCGGGGCACCTTGAGCAGCTTGACCTCGCCGGTCTTGGCGTCGACGCGGCCGACCGTCGCGAGGCGATTGGCATTGTTCGACGTGAACCAGAGATTGCCGTCGAAATCCATGCCGCCGTCATGGGTGATGAGACCGATCTTGGAGGTCGTCCCCATGGACCAGTCGGTGCCGTCGTTGGTCTGGTACTTGGTGCCGATGCCGGCCTCCGGCACGAGCGGCAGGTCGTAGAGCTTCCACACCGCGCGGGCGGCCTCCCCGCTCGGCCGCGGCCGCGGCGTGATCTTGAGCGAGCTCTCGCCGGGACCGCGGGCGCGGGCGAGATAGGCGGCGAGCTGCTTCTGGTGGAAATCGATCAGCGCATTCGGCTTGGGATTGGCCGGATAGACGCCGCTGTTGGGCACGACCTTCATCATGTCGATGATCTTGTTCCAGCCGTCCTCGTCGAAGCGGAACTGCAGCACGTAGCTCGGCGTGTGGCAGCCGGTGCAGAGGTTGCGGAACGCCCGCTTGTTGCGGGCGTCGTCGTCGGTGGCTTCGGGCAGCGCCGCCATCAGCATCTCGCCCGGCAGCTGGCGCACCTGGCGCTCGAAGTCGGTCATCGGCTTGAGCGTGAGGTCGGCGCGCTTAGCGGCGGTGAGGTCAACCTCGCTCTTCGAAAGGTCGAAGGCGAGCGCCTGCGCCCAGACGCTGTATTTGCCGGCGGCAAGCGCCGGGAAATAGTAGTTGCCCTGCTCGTCGGTATAGACGCTGGTGGTGATCGTCGTGCCTTGAGCCTTGGCCGAGACCGTCACGCCGGAAAGCTTCTCGCCCGCGGCCGACACGATCGTCCCGCTGAGCAGGTGATCGGCGGCGTGCGCCGTGGTGCGCGAAACCGGCGGCGACGAGTACGCCCAACATCAACCGATGGGTCTTCATGGCGTTGCTCCTTGCTTGTCCGCTCAACGGGTGGCGGCTGCGGGGACCGCTTTCATATATGCGATGATGGCGTCCATCTCGGCGCGATTGAGATAGTGCTTGAAGGCCGGCATGCGCGGCGTGCCTTCGCTGATGACGCCGCGGATCACCTCGTCCATGCCGCCGGCCGTCTCCTTGGACAGCAGCGGGCCATAGGTGCGCGCGTTGATCGCCGGCGGCAGGTGACACACGCCGCACGACTGGGCGAATACCTGCCGACCCATCTTCTGGGTGTCGTTCAGTGCATCGTGCGGGGCGGCTTGCTGCGCGAACGCGGTTGACGGGACCAGCAATAGCAGGAGAGCGGCGGCGGCGCGCTTCATCGAATCCTCCCGACCACTTTATTATTATTCCAAGCTTACGCCGATGAGGCTGCAAGCCTTTCATGCAAATTTGACGGCACAGCCATTCGAAGATGACCGGCCGAAAAGCTCATAATCCGATGCGGCGCAACCGCAATGAATTGCCGACCACGCTCACCGACGACAGCGCCATCGCGGCCGCGGCGATGATCGGCGAGAGCAGAATTCCGAACACGGGATAGAGCACGCCGGCCGCGATCGGGACGCCGGCGGCGTTGTAGATGAAGGCGAAGAACAGGTTCTGCCGGATGTTGCGCATGGTCGCCTGCGACAGCCGCCGCGCCCGCACGATGCCGGTGAGGTCGCCCTTGAGCAGCGTGACCCCGGCGCTCTCGATGGCGACATCGGTGCCGGTACCCATCGCGATACCGACGTCGGCCGCCGCCAGCGCCGGCGCGTCGTTGACGCCGTCGCCGGCCATCGCCACCGACGCGCCCTTCCCTTTGCAGCTTCTGCACGACGGCGCTCTTCTTGTCCGGCAGCACCTCGGCTTCCACCTCGGTGATGCCGAGACGGCGGGCGACGGCGTCCGCCGTGGTCTTGTTGTCGCCGGTGAGCATCACGACCCGGATGCCCTCCTTCGACAGCGCCGCCAGCGCCTCCGGCGTGGTGGCTTTCACCGGATCCGCGACCGCGATGACGGCGGCGGCCTTGCCGTCGATACCGAGGAAGATCGCGGTCGCGCCGTCGAGCCGAAGCCGCTCCGCATCCGACTGCAGATGGCCCGTCGCAATGCCGAGCTCGCGCAGGAACTTCGCATTGCCGAGCGCCAGCCGGCGCCCATCGACCACGCCGACCACGCCCTTGCCGGTGGGGGAATCGAACTCGGCGACCGGCGCCAGCGCGAGCTTGCGCTCCTGCGCGGCGGCGACGATCGCGAGCGCGAGCGGATGCTCGCTCGCCTTTTCCAGGCTTGCGGCCAGGCGCAGCACGTCCTTTTCGTCGAAGCCCTTGGCCGGAACGATGGCCACCACCTTCGGCTTGCCTTCGGTGAGCGTGCCGGTCTTGTCGACCACCAACGTGTCGATCTTCTCCATCCGCTCCAGCGCCTCGGCGTTCTTGATCAGAACCCCGACCTGGGCGCCGCGCCCGACGCCGACCATGATCGACATCGGCGTCGCGAGGCCGAGCGCGCAGGGGCACGCGATGATCAGCACCGTGACCGCGGCCACCAGGCCGAACGTGAACCGCGGCTCCGGCCCATAGATGCTCCAGGCCGCGAACGCGATGAGTGCGACCGCGATCACCGTCGGCACGAACCAGCCTGCCACCTGGTCGGCGAGCCGCTGGATCGGCGCGCGCGAGCGCTGCGCGGCCGCGACCATCTGCACGATGCGGGAGAGCATCGTATCGCGGCCGACCTTCTCCGCCCGCATGACGAAGCTGCCGGTCGTGTTGAGCGTGCCGGCGATGACCTTCGCGCCGACGTCCTTGGTCACCGGCATGGATTCGCCCGTGACCATGGACTCGTCCACCGCCGAGCGGCCTTCGATCACCTCGCCGTCAACCGGGATCTTCTCGCCCGGGCGAACCCGCAGCCGGTCACCGACCGCGATGGCGTCGAGGGATATTTCCTCATCGCTGCCATCGGCGGTCAACCGCCGTGCGGTCTTGGGTGTCAGATCGAGCAAGGCGCGGATGGCGCCCGAGGTCTGCTCGCGCGCGCGCAGCTCCAGCACCTGGCCGAGCAGCACGAGCACGGTGATGACCGCGGCAGCCTCGAAATAGACCGCGACCACGCCGTCGGGACCGCGGAACGCCGGCGGGAAAATGTCGGGCAGCAGGACCGCGACCACGCTGTAGAGCCACGCCACGCCGGTGCCCATGGCGATCAGCGTGAACATGTTGAGGTTGCGCGTGACGAGCGATTGCCAGCCGCGCACGAAGAACGGCCAGCCGCACCAGAGCACGACCGGCGTGGCGAGCAGGAATTGCAGCCAGTTCGACCACGTGCCCATCAGCATGTGCAGATCGAAGAGGTGCCCGCCCATCTCGAGCACGACCACGGGCAGCGCGAGCGCGAGCCCGATCCAGAACCGTCGCGTCATGTCGATGAGCTCGGCATTCGGCGCCGCTTCGGCGGTGACCAGCTCGGGCTCGAGCGCCATGCCGCAGATCGGGCACGCGCCGGGACCGACCTGCCGGATCTGCGGATGCATCGGGCAGGTGTAGATGGTGCCGTCCGGAACCGACGGCGGCGCCTTCTCCTCCGATGGGGCGAGGTATTTCGCCGGGTCGGCCGAGAATTTGCTTCGGCACCCCGCGGAGCAGAAGTAATACGTCCGCCCGCCGTGCTCCTGGCGATGCGGCGTCTTGTGCGGGTCGACCGTCATGCCGCAGACCGGATCGCGCACGTGGTCCCCGGCGGATTCGGCGCCATGCGCGGACCCGTGGGAATGATGGGCGTGGTCGTGGCTCATTGCCGATCCTGGACCGGGATTGAAACGGATACCGTATGGGGGTATATAGACGCCATGCGAAACGACATCAAGGCGTCCTGTGCGAAGCGGCTGAGCCGGATCGAGGGCCAGGTGCGCGGCCTCGCGCGCATGGTCGAGGAGGATCGCTACTGCATCGACATCGTCACCCAGGTATCGGCGGTGCGCGCCGCGCTGCGGCGCGTGGAGGAGGAAATCCTGCGCGACCATGTCGCTCATTGCGTGGAGCACGCGATCGCCTCCGGCAACAAGGCCGACCAGCGCAGGAAGATCGAAGAGCTGATGGACGTCGTCGGCCGCGCGGACCGGTGATTGCCGCAGATCGACGTGCCGACGCAGTCTCGCGCCGCCTCATCCTGAGGAGCGCGCAAGCCGAGCACGTTCGGCAAGCTCGGACGCGCGTGCGCGCGTCTCGAAGGATGGGGCGGCCCGGCTCGTGCTGCGGCCGCATGCTTCGAGACGCATCGCAGCGCTCGAACTTGTGGGCCGCGTGTGCCTGCCCGCGCTGCGACGCTCCTCAGCATGAGGCCGGTCGAGAGCCCTCCAGTCTCACGATTTCAAACAGCCCTATTCGTTCCCGCGGCGCGATTGCGCCCGGGTGGTGAAATGAAGTCCCACCTTGAGGGGTGGGCGGAGCGCCGACAGGCGCCCGGGTGCAGCGGCACCCGGTTGGCCCGCACATGACGCGGCGGGCCGGGTGCTTGCGAAGCACCCTGCGTCCCATGACGCGGGACGCGCGCCTCTCGGCGCTCCACCGTGGCGATTTGTGGCCGGGGGCCGCGCTTCCGTCTGCGGAATTGTCCTCCGCAACCCGTGCAGCGAGCTCCTCGCAGCCAGGTCGTAGTGCCTGGCGGGCGGTGCCCCGGACCTCCCGGGGCTGCGGTTACGAGCCGCATCGCGGGACGCCACACCTCGCTCCGCCTATGGACCGTCTCCGGAAGACGCCCCTCGATGAGCGAGACAAAACGAATCCTATATCAACCTCATATCGTAGTCAATTGATAATTCATTTTGTAGCCGACGCCATGGCACCGGAGCGCCCTCCCGTGCTGTGACAACCATCACATCATCACCGCTCCCCTCCCCCTAGCTTGCGGACAGGCACTCGAGGGATGGAGGCCAACGTGGCAAACGGCATTACACCACTGCTGCTCGGGCTCGCTATCGCAGTCGCGACCGGCACGTCAGTAGCCCTGACTCCGATTCAGCGGCCCCAGGAGGACGTGGCGTTCCTGGAACGGGTCGCTGTCAGTGTCGAACGCGCGAAGGTCATCGCGCCGGACACCCGTGACTATCTTTCCGGGCTGGCCAGCCGTCATCAATCCAGGCTTCGGGACGGCAAGCTCGACGCCAGGCGGCAAAAAGCCCTCGAGCGGATCACGGCGGCGGCGAGCGCCGCGCGCAGACCATAAAAAAAGCTCCGATCCGCATCGCCGCGAGCACACCGGTGACGGCGCGCGTCAGGCAGCATCATTTCACGGAACGGAGATGTGCATTTGGCGCCGCGTCGCGCGCGGATTTAGCTAACGGGCATGTCAGCTTTCCTGCTACTTTGCGTTGACTGGCGAAGATCGCCAGGAATGGGGGAACGCAAATGTATCGAACGATCCTGATCGCATCGGTTGGAATGTTTTCGATAAGTGCAGGTCCGGCCATCTCGGCGGAGGGCAAGTGCCAAAGCATTCAAGCCCAATGCGCGATCGAGATTGGGGGGAAGTGCGATCCCAAGACCGGCCGATGGCAATATGGCGGAGGGTATCTCGGGAGAGTCGGAGGCGGCACAGGCTCCTCAGGCGGGACCAATAGATTCGGCGCTTTCGACGCTTGCGTCTCGCAGAAAATGGGTCAACGCAAGTAACGCAGGCAAGCATTAGGGTCACAGGCTTGGCCGGGAACGACGATGGACGCGATTGTTTCGGTTGCGCGCGAGCACTTCATTCCGCATCGCGCGGTGAATCTCGACATCAAGGAGAGAAAGAGCGTGGTCAAGGTCGGGATCAATTTCCTGTTCGGCGGGGGCTCGGCACCGGTCGCCGCCAGGTACTGATCGCGCACACGGCAAGACATCAGCAAAACCCCGGGCCGAGCCCGGGGTTTTCGTTTGTTCGAGCTCGTGAGGATCAGTCAGCGGGCAGGCCAAACAAATGCCGTCGGCGGTTTTAGTAAATCAAGCTCAAGAGGGCGGCGGCAGGCGGCGCACGCTGGTGACCTCGCCGGCCACCGCGCGAATGCGGGCGATCGCCGGCGCGAGTCGCCTCGACGGCGACCGCCATGTGACCGGAGGCGTTGGCATGCACGAGCGTCGCTTCGTCCCGCACGATGGCGACATGGCCCTTCCAGAACACAAGATCGCCTCGCCGCAATTGAGCGAGCTCGTGCGGGCGCGCGAGCGCGCTGCCCAGTGCCTGCTCCTGCATGTCGGTGTCGCGCGGACAAGCGATGCCGCAGGCGGCGAGCGCGAGCTGCACCAATCCCGAGCAGTCGAGGCCGAGACTGGTCTTTCCTCCCCACAAATAGGGTGTTCCCAAAAACCGCTCCGCGACCGCGACGAAATCGGTTTCCCTCGTCTCGACGGGTGCGAGGTGGAGAACAGACACATGACCGCCGGAGGCGGTGATCGCGAACGGCCCGTCGATGCGCGCGATGACGAGCTGGCAGCCGAACGAAAGCGTTTCGGTCGGGGGCAGCTTGATCGAAGGGCCGGGGAAGACGAACGTGCGCAGCGCCGTCACCTTGTGGGTCGCAGGCGGTCCGGGTGCGCGCAGCGCGCTGGCCGGCACAAACCCGACATAGCCGTCGCCGGCGAGCTGTCCCCACGCCCAGCCGTCCTCGCCGATGTCGTAGATCGTGACCCGCTCGCCCTTCAACGCTTCCGTCTCGAGCGCCGCCTCGTGCGAGGGCGTTTTGCGCACGGGCGCCTGTGCGGCGTCGATCTCGTATGCCTTTCCCTCGACGAAGCGCTGAGCTTCCACGATGCCGGCGAGATGCTTGGCCGCGAGGTCGGGTCGCGCCGGAGTTATCCGCGGGTCCAGTCCGCTGCCTCTTGCGACAGCCGCGCCTTCCGCCGGCTGCTGCGCCTGTGCCGCAAGGCGGCCAAGCGACGGCGCCGCCCAGGAGCGTGACGAAGTCGCGTCGTTTCATCGACTGCTGCCGCGGCGGCCGGCGCCGCTCATTGAACCACGCGCGGTACTCCGCCATCTTCGTGCGCTGCGCCCGCGATGCATACCGCTTGCACGTCGACGCCTCCTCGCTCTTCTCCGGCGCGCCCCAGCGCAGCTCGACGCAGTCGTTCACGTTGTAGGCCATCTCGAGATCCGCCGCGCGGTCGATCACATCCTTGACCGTGAGCGTCCAGGGGGAGCCATCGGTGCGCGGATAAGAGAACTTGCGCGCCGCAAGCTCCGCCGCGAGCACGCTCACCAATTCCGCCTTCACGGCCGCGACGCTCTTCCCTTGCGGCATCGCGTAGCGCTCGGGCCGCCGCGCGACGCGATCCGGAAAGGTGCGCACCACGTCCATCGCGATCAACAGGCGCAAATCGCGCGACGGCGTCGCGAAATCTTCCCACGCGCCGGTGGTCTCGAAGATCGCCGCGCCGTCCGGCATGGACGCCTCGCCCTTCCCGCTGGTCTGGAACTTTCGCCCGTTTTCGACCGACGTCACGCGCGCCTTCACCTGCTCTTCGAGCGACGTGATCGCCTCCTTCATCGCGCGCACGGGATCGAGCGGCGCCGGCGACATCACGTCATCCATCCGGTCGTAGAAGTCCTCGATCGCCGAGCCGCGCCTGATCGAGCGAGAAATCGCCGTACTGCGGATGCTTCGCGATCTCGTCGTTGGTCAGCCGGCGCAAGCCGCCGTTTCCGGCACGCACGATCGGCCGGAAGTGCTTGAACCCGGGGCCGCCGAGCGCGGGATCCTGCGCGAACAGGAAATTGCCGCGCCAGAAACGCTTGCGCGCGACCGTCCCGTCGGGCTGCCCGTCGACGGCGAGGAAGACGCCCGCGCGCGCCGTCCGACTGCGGCACGCGCCGCACGATCACAAGAAGATGTCCGTACGGATCGGCGTACACGGTCCCCGGGCGCAGCGTGTCCTGGTTCAGCGGCACGGGATAGTAGTCGGTGTTGTCGTCGTTCGCCCGCGTTCGCCCGGATCCGGAGTGGACGCCGTCGGCGATGCTGAAGCGCAGATAGTGACCGAAACCCGCCGCGAGCCCCGGCGGCCGCGGCGGAGGTCCATAGGGCTTTGCCGGAGGTCCCGGCGGCGCAATGGCGCCAGCGGGTCCCGGCCGCGCCGCGGCACGCTCGCCGGAGGCGCGCCCGGCCGAGAAAACATCTCCAAGGGGCCGCCGGCCGCGACTATCTCTTCGGGCGGGGCGGGACGAGGCTCCTCATTCTGAATGTTCCACCACGAGTGGCACTTCGGCGGCTCGCCGCCGCTGCCGCGCGTGCACTTCGCGTAGCCGAACGGCAGCGCCATCTTGAACGCGAAATACGCGCGCAAGAAATACGGAAGGTCGGCGCAGTCGGGGCGAATGAACAGCCCCATCTCGTCCTCGCGCAGACCCAAGTGGTTGAACAGGACATTGCGCGATCGATCGCGCAGCACGTCATGCAGCGCCTTCCACGACGGCGCCGCGTCGAGCGGCGCATCGAAGAGCTTCTCGATCCATGCGGAATACAGGTTTTCCGTCGCGCGATTCCATGCATTGCGCACGGGCCAGACGCTCCCCGCCGTCGCGCGCGGCCGTGCCGGCTCGCGGTCCAGCACGGCGATCTCGCGCGTGATCGTGCTGCACTCGGCCGGCGCGCGTTCGCGCGCGAGCCTTGCCTGCCACTTCCCCGCGGCCGGCGACGCGACCTCGACGAACCAGAAATACGGCGGGCCCGCCGAGCCGCTCACGCGATTTGGCGGCGACGCTGCCATTGGGCGCGATCAGCGAAAGCTCGCCCTCGAGCGGCTTCTCCGCGGCGAAGATGACGCGCAAAGGCGCGCCCTTCCACGGCGCGACCGGCGAGGGCAGGACCGCAAGCTCGGCCGCGTCCTCGCAGGTGCCCCGTGAGCCCTGGGCCCGTGCGTCCACTGCCGAGAGAAGGAAGACGGAAAACGCGCCTGCGATCAGCAATGGTGCTGACACAGCAGCAGGAAACCGGCGTGCTGTAGACAATTGAGCCCCCATCCTGGCAGGCCCCCCGACCCCAATTGGACAATATTGCGAAAGCTTTGGCTGAATGATGGCAAATACCACCGCCGGGCGAATTCGCCGGTGAATTCATCGCCCCCCGGTTCCATCAGTCGTTGGCTACGATCGCGTGGCCGGCCGGAAATGGAACCTTTCGTTCGGGCAGTCCTGCCAATGGCAGGCCCTCGGGGCGGCCGCTCACGGCGTGCTGGAAAGCACCATCAGGCACCCCGACGGCGGCGGCCGAAAATGCGAAACCGGAGAATCCGCTCACCACGCCGCCGAGGAACACGGCCGCCGCCAGCGCTGCAATTTCCGCCGACGCGTGCATTCGCGGCCCCGACATTTTGCCGTATCAGAGGGCGACCGATTTATTTCCCGTGGGACATTCCGGCACCGAGTGGAATGCTCTCATAAAGCTTCATTGCCGCATCGACCTGCCCTTCATTGCAGGCCCTGCGCGCGTCCAGCACGGTAAAGAAGGCTCGAGCCAAGGTTTCGGCCGCGACGTCCTGGGCCTCACCGTGCGCCTCGATGAGCATCGTGATCCTGAGGTCCGCTGCCACGCAGATTTGAGGCACCACGGTCGTGCTTCCGGCCGCCGTTGCGCCGTGCGCCGCAAGGCACATGCTCGCCGCTGCCCAAAGTCGAAATGCGACCGTCGAAAGGAGAGTTGCGCGGTGTCTTTTTGGGATCCGTGCGCCGACTGCAGCGATCTTGCCGTCGAATGGGGGTCTGCTGCCTTCAGCGGTGTTGATTTGCGTCAAGAACGTCCAAGACCTGAAACTATCGATCATCGTATCCTCTCTCTGCATGATCCGAGCGCCGATCGCGGGACAAATGCGCGCAGACTGTCCGGCTAGGCCGCGGCGGCAACGACCTCCGAAATGACGCGGTCTACAATGACGCGGTCTACCTGGCGTGCACCGCCATCGATGACAGTCGCCGTAGCTGCGTCGCGACTGGCGGTGATCGGGGGGAGGTTGTTGTCGCCGATCACCGCCAGCGCGCGTCAGCTGCGAGCGGGGCAAGCGCGGACGTCGCAGCACGCCGGGTGTCTAGCGGCAAACGAGAGGAAAGGCTTGCAGCCGGGCTCGAGCCCACCCTGAATCTCCCTGGAGATTTCCTGAAGATTTTATCCAAACGGTATGTTGCGGCCGTTCCGATAGCAGGCGGCTATTTGACAAGCCCCTGCTCGGAGGCGACGAAGCATTCGGCCCAGAGTGTGATGACTTTTCTTCGAATTGTCATCCCGCTCTAGCTTTTTGCGGGAGCATGATCTTTTCCGAAAACCGGTATCCACCCTCGGGTCAAGCCCGAGGGCAGGCTTTTTCGGGATCATGCTTAGCCATCGGGGATCGCATTGAAGTTCCGCTTCTCCGATTTCGAGATCAACATCGCGCGACACGAGTTGCGGCGCGCCGGCGCGATCGTTCACATCGAGCCGCAGGTGTTCGATTTGCTCGTTCACCTTGTCCGCAACCGCGACCGGATCGTCAGCAAGAACGAGCTGATCGACGCGATCTGGCATGGACGCGCCGTTTCGGAGGCGACGCTCAGCTCCCGCATCAGCGCCGCACGGCGGGCGCTCGGCGACAGCGGCTACGACCAGAGCCTCATTCGCACGCTGCACAAGCGCGGGTTTCGTTTCGTGGGCGATGTCGACGAAGGCAGCTCTGTGCCAACCGCCGTTGCGATCGAAAAAGCGCCTCCGAAGGGCGGAGATGCGGCGAAGCTCGTGTCAGCCGACGAACCGCCGGCGCTTCCCGACACATCTTCGGAGGTGCCGCTCCGGAATATGGGCCGAGATCCGGACCAGGAGCACCTTGCGGACGGTCCCGCCGGCGCCGCGGCCGCGCCGGCATCGCCAGCCGGGCGCATATCGGCTGCCGCCAGCGAGCTTGCAGCGCTGCGTGGCGACCGCGGAGCCGACCTCGCGACCTCGGAAGACGGGACGCGGCCGCCTGGGCGGCGGCGGACTGCACGAAACCTGCTGTTGGCCGCCGCAGTCATCGGCGTCGTTCCATCGCTGGTCGCGGCCGCGTGGTGGCTGCGTCCCTCCCCTTCCCCCCCGGTCATGCCGAACGACCGCATGGTGCTGGCAAGCGTCGAAGCGGCGGTGCCGTCGATCGCCGTTCTTCCATTCGTCAATCTCAGCGGCGACGCGACGCAGGACTACGTCGCGGACGGGATCACCGGCAGTGTCACCAGCGATCTGGCGCGCGCGCTGCCCGGCATCTCCGTCGTGTCCCGCGACACTGCGTCCGCCTACAAGGGCCGGGGCACGGACGCGCGGCAGGTCGGACGCGAGCTCGCGGTCCGCTATCTGCTCGAGGGCAGCGTCGTCGTCGAAGGAAACCGCATCCGCGTCAACGTTCAGCTGATCGAGACCAAGGACGGCAGCCAGTTGTGGGCCGAGCGTCTCGACACCGAGCGAACGGGCGTGCTGCAGGTTCAAGACGAGATTGCCGGGCGTGTGCTGCGCGCCATCGGCTTGCAGGTCGTCGACCTCGAAGCACGGCGAAGCTGGCGCGAACGGCCGGACAAGGCCGAGCCCGCCGACCTCGTCATGCGCGGCAGGGCGGTCCTCAACCGGCCGTCGTCGCCGGCGACGATGATGGACGCCCGCGATCTGTTCGAGCAGGCGCTGAAGCTGCAGCCGTCCAGCGCCGACGCCTTGGCGGGCGTCGCCACGACGCTCGTCTTCGAATTCCTGAACGGATACTACAAGACGGAGAACGACAAGCGGTTGTACCGGGCGGGGCTGCTGCTCGACCGCGCGCTCACGATCGAGCCCCGCCACCTCATAGCCTTGAAGGCCAAGGCTGCGCTGCGGCGCGCGCAGGGCAAGTTCGACGACGCCATTGCCGCAGCCGAAGCGGTCATCATGGACAATCCCGGCGAGCCGTGGGCTTACAAGGAAATCGGCTTGTCGACCTTGTACCTCGGCAAGCCGGAACAGGCCCTCGATTGGTTCGCCAAGGCCGAGCGCATCGGCCCGCGCGACCCTGGGCGGTGGACCTGGTTGGACGGCCGCGGGCACGCGCTCATTCTGCTCGGGCGCGACGAGGAGGCCGTCCGCGCCCTGATCCACTCGCTCGACGCCAACCCGAGAAACGCCTTTCCGCACGCTTTCCTCGCGGCGGCCTACGCGTTCCTCGATCGCCCCGACGAAGCCCGTGCGGCGCTCGCCGCCTACGAGCAAATGCGTCCCGGCACGCGGGTATCGACGTTCCGCAGCCTGGCGCCGGTTCCTCTCGCGCTCACGAGCCGGCAGTACCAGCAGCAGCGCCAACGCCTCAACGAGGGACTGCGCAAGGCGGGCATGCCCGAATAGCGCTCACCGCCGTAGACTGTTGCCCGGACGAGCCTGCTCGTGACAACTGTTTGCCTCGTCGTGCCGGGTCAAGTGTCATTCACCGCAGGTTCGCCAACGTCACTTCCCCGTCGGCAATGTAGTGGTTGACGCGTTCCACAGGCAGGTGTTGACCGGGCTGATATGATGTCGCGGCTTCGATGACTCGATGGTTTCTCAGCTCACCGATTATATAGTCCCGCTCGGCGTTCGTGTCGGAGTCGGTGGCGTGAGTAATCTGAAATGTGAGTTGGGTCAGGGAGAGACCAATATCTTTGGTCCCGGCGCCTACCCAAAGAGCGCTTGCATCGGTTGGTGGCCGGTCGGTCTTGAGCCAGAAGCTGGCGCTTTCCATGGAGTCCTCGGCGCGCGCCAGGTCCAACGCCCAGAATCGAATGTGATGGCGCTTCCGGGGGCTGTCATCAATTGCCTTCTGGAAACCGATGTCCTGGCCGCGTCCGAACAGATACAGGGTGCTGAACGGGGCGCCAGGATAGGGCGAGTTGAATACGAATGCTCGGACCATGCGCCACGAACTTGATAGACCCAGTTGATCGGCCTCTGACCAGCCGACGGTTGCAAAGGCGGCACGAAGCTGTTGGAGCGTGCCTGTCAGCGCGATATTGACGGGGTCACCGGGCAGTCCGTCGCTCGTCGTTGTGAAGCGAGGCACACGCTTGCGCTGCAGGATCTTCAGGCCCAGGCGAACGATGCGCGGGAGTACTATGTATGCAGCAATTCCATAAGTAAGACCCAAAGCCAGAATCCATGGCAGTCTGTGATCCTCAAATTCGAAGAACACGAAGACAATCAGCCAAACACTGAGAATGCCCAACGCCAGGATCAGGAGACGCTGCAGCAAGCGAATAAGCAGTCTCACGATCGAACCACCGTTCATGCCTTCCGGGGCAGCGTTATTTCACACCCGATAGGATCTTCAGGACGCGCGCCTTCTGTTCGGGCGTGACGCCGCCCACGACCGCAACCGCATTCTGGCTGGTGCTGACGGGATCGAGAAATTCGATGATCCGCTCCGCCTTCTCGCCGTCGGCGATGAGCTGCGGGTCGTGCAACGTCTGCTTCACCGCCTCCTGCAAGTAGGCAAGCCGCGCCGGCGGGATTCCGGGCGGTGCGATCAGGATACGACCGAGCTTCTCGACATTGGCGAGAAAATCCATCACCCAGGTCCCGTCCGCATCCATCCTCGCCGCCTCGAAAATGGTCGGCCGGTCCGGGAAGAAGCGCGACTTGGTGCGCGAGATCGTCGCCAGCGCCCAGTTCTGTTTGGCCTTCACGAAACTGTTGGCGGATGACTCCGGCACATAGAGCGCGTCCATCTCACCGCGCGTGACCGCAAGCCCGGCATCGGCGCTGCCCTTGTATCCCTGCACGACATGGCAATCGAGCTTGAGCGCCTCGCACGTGAAGGCGGCCCCGATGCCGAGGCCGGAGGTTCCGCCCGCCGAGGCCCATCGCCATTTCATCCTGGCATCGATCGCCTGCTGGACCTCCCTGATGGGAGAATCCGGCCCGACCAGCCAGAGGCCGGGCGGCGCGCCCACCGTCGCGAGGTAGCTGAACTTCGCAAGGTCGAAGCGCACACCCTGCTGATCGGTGAGCTGGGCGAAGGCTGCGCCGGTGCCGTTGCTGAGCGAGATCTGCAAGCCGTCGGGCGGCGCCACGTAGAGGCGATTGAGCGCGACAAGCCCGCCGGCGCCGGGCTGGTTCTCGACGATGACGGTCGTCCCCAGTGTCTTGGCGAGATAAGGCGCGATGAGCCGCGAGAAGATGTCGTAGCCCCCGCCGACACCGGAGCCCACGACCATCCGCACGGTCTTGCCGGCGAAAAAAGCTTTCTCGGCGTCCTGCGCTCGCCCCGACGAGGGCGACACGATCCAGCACACCGCAAGCGACAGAAGAAGCACCCAACGCGTCGTGGTCATGGCCTGGACCCTCCACCCTTCACTTTTCTTGTCACGGCGGCGCCGATCGACCGCGGCCACTGCCGGCGGACGAGGAGCCGCCGCTGCGGTGCTTGCAGCGTCTCATTGCGACAGCCTCTCGGCAAGGGCGGCCACAGATTGCTGGTGCGCCCGATGCGGAATAGAGTCGCGCCGTCCGTGTTCAATGGTTGGGGGCAAACAGCAGGAGGATAGCGATGGTTCACGCTACTTTTGCCCTGCTAGCCGTCGTTGCGGCTTTCGCAGTCATCCGTCCACACGACGCTGCCGCCGAAATCTACCGGCCCTGGTGCGTCCATTACCTCCCCGACAACGGCACGAACTGCGGCTTCCACTCGTACGAACAGTGCATGGCGACCGCGCGCGGAGCGGGCGCACGATGCTACCAAAATCCATGGTATTTGCAGTACGGCAGCGGTCAAAAAGTACTGGACCAAGATGAACGCCCGCGACGGCGATAGCGTCTGCGCTTTTCAAGGCTACGCATAATTCCTTAGCGCCCGCTGCGAGTGGAACAAACAGCCGATCATGCTAGTTTGCTGGCTGAACGACTTACGACTCACCGGGGTGGCATGTCGGTACTCTGGCTGTATCTGCTCCCTCCGCTCGCCTTTGCCGCCGTGATGTTCCTGCTCTTCAAGCTGCTCGAGGCCGCGGGCGCGACCTCGGCCTCGGACTTCGAGGTCGAGGCAAGTGAGCCATGCTGGAACGAGAGCCTTTCTCGGACGTTGCCGAATCAGCAGCGCGTCGAGACATGAACTGAAAGTGTTCCACGAGCTATGCGGAGCCTGGCGCGGTCGCCGGGCTTTTCGCATTTTGGGCCCAGCCCTGCCCCACGATGCGCTTACGCGCCTTCGCTTTTCGGCAAGTAAATCGGACGTTCATGATTTGTGCTATGCTTCGTGATTCGAGGGACAGCAGCAAATCCGGCGCGGACGCGATGCCTCGGATCAGGGCCGAAGCATCGGCCTGTGCTGCGGGCTGGTTGGTGGGGCATGACCGCGGTCTATCTGAGCAAGCTCAACGACGAGCAACGTCGCGCGGTCGAGCATGGATGCGATGACCTCCAGGCCGCCCTGCCCTTGCTGATCATCGCGGGCGCGGGCTCCGGAAAGACCAACACGCTGGCGCATCGCGTCGCCCATCTGGTCGTGTGCGGGGTCGATCCGCGCCGCATCCTGCTGCTGACATTTTCAAGGCGCGCCGCAGCCGAGATGCAACGCCGGGCGGCGCGCATCACGGCAGAGGTGCTCGGCGCGCAGGGCTCCGTCATGGCGGACGGCCTGCACTGGTCCGGCACCTTTCATGCCATCGGTGCACGGCTTCTGCGCGAGCATGCGCTCGACATCGGGCTCGACCGCGAGTTCACGATCCACGATCGCGAAGACTCCGCCGATCTCATGAATCTCGTGCGTCACGATCTCGGCTTCTCGCGCACCGACAAGCGCTTTCCGATGAAAGGCACATGCCTCTCGATCTATTCGAGGGCGGTCAACGCCGAAACGCCGCTGAGCGACGTGCTCGATGCGGCGTTCCCCTGGTGCGCGGAATGGGAAACCGAGCTGCAGGCGCTGTTCGCCGCGTATGTGGAGGCCAAGCAGCAAGCAGAACGTGCTCGATTACGACGATCTGCTGCTCTACTGGGCGCACATGATGGCCGAAGGTTGGATCGCCCAGGACATCTCAGAGCGCTTCGATCACGTGCTGGTCGATGAATACCAAGACACCAATCGGCTGCAGGCTTCGATCCTGCTCGCGCTCAAGCCGAACGGGCGCGGCTTGACCGTGGTCGGTGACGACGCTCAATCCATCTATTCCTTCCGTGCGGCGACCGTCCGAAACATCCTCGATTTCCCGGGCCACTTCACTCCGAATGCCGAGATCATCACGCTCGATCGCAATTATCGTTCGACGCAGCCGATCCTGGCCGCCGCCAACGCGGTGATCGATCTCGCAGCCGAACGTTTCACCAAGAATCTCCGGTCGGAGCGCGTCTCCGCGGAGCGGCCTTACCTCGTCAATGTCGCCGACGATTCCGCGCAGGCCGGCTACATCGTCGAAAGGATCCTGGAGAGCCGGGAGGCGGGCATCGCGCTCAAGGCGCAAGCGGTCTTGTTCCGTGCCTCCCATCACAGCGCCAATCTCGAAATCGAGCTCACGCGGCGCAATATCCCGTTCGTGAAATTCGGCGGTCTCAAGTTTCTGGAGGCCGCGCACATCAAGGACGTCCTGGCGGTGTCTGCGCTGGGCGCAGAACATGCGAGACCGGGTCGCCGGTTTTCGGGTGGCGCAGTTGCTGCCCGGCATTGGGCCAAGCACTGCCGCCCGCCTCCTCGATCGCATCGCAGAGGTTGCCGACCCGCTACGGGCGTTGGGCGAGTTCAAGCCGCCGGCCGGCGGCGAGCGAGCACTGGCAGGATTTCGAGACGACCGTCGCCGCCTTGCGCCTCAATGCCGCCGGCTGGCCTGCCGAGCTCGATGTGCTCTGCCGCTGGTACGCACCGCATCTCGAGCGAAAATACGAGGACGCCGCCGTTCGCGAAGCCGACCTCGACCAACTGGCGCATATCGCGGGGAGCTACCCGAGCCGCGAGCGCTTTCTCACCGAGCTGACGCTCGATCCGCCGGACGCGACCAGCGATGAAGCCGGCGTGCCGCTCAAGGACGAGGACTACCTGATCCTGTCGACGATCCATTCGGCCAAGGGCCAGGAGTGGACCTCGGTATTCCTGCTCAACACCGTGGACGGTTGCCTGCCGTCCGATCTCTCCACCGGGTCGACGCCGGAAATCGAGGAAGAGCGCCGCCTCCTCTATGTCGCGATGACGCGCGCGAAGGACCACCTTCATCTGATGGTGCCGCAACGGTTCTACACACACGGGCAGCGCAGCATGGGCGACAGGCACGTCTATGCCCAGCGTACACGCTTCATCCCGAACGCCGCTGACGAAGCATTTTGCCAGCCGGTCCTGGCCGACCGCGAAAACGACGGGCTCGACCCGGGTTGCGGCGACGCCGGTGGACATCAGGGCGAGGATGCGCGGCATGTGGGCCAGCCAAGGCGGCTGAGGACAGCGTGTGCTTTCGTGCATGAAGCGCGAGCTGCATCAGGCTCACGGGACCCGCACGCCTCGCAGACCGGCTTCGGCAATGGCTTTCTGCACCGTGCCATCGGATCGAATTCGGTTCACAAACTCGTCGACCGTGGGAAGCGCCGATGCAGCCCGCCTACGCACTCCGATGGACATTTGCACCACGTTGAAACTTCCAGGCAATACGCGTGCGCCAGGCAAGGCATCGGCGATGCGGTGGGCGAGATGCAGGTTCTCGCCATAAACGTCGGCCATTCCATTCGCCAGCGCCTCGCGCGCCGGATCGAACCCGCCGGGCACTGGAACGATCTCCGCATTCTTTATCAGGCGCCTCAACACAGTGTGTGGCGCGCTCCCTTGCGCTACCGCAATCTTCACGCCCAGCCGGTCGACCTCCTCTGCGCTAGCCGGTGCCGCGCCAGGGCGCGCAACATAGCCGTTGTCGACCTCCATGAATGTCGCGCTAAACGCCAGATGCTCTGCGCGAGCTGGATCGCGCGCAGCGAGCCCGATGTCCCACTCTTCAGTCGCGAGGCTTTCGTTGTAGCGCACCGGGTTGTCGTAGGGCTTGAGCTCGATCGGAACGCCAAGATGCTCGGCGAGCGCGCGGGCGACGGCGAGCGACACGCCCCCGAGAGTGCCGTCGGGGCGGCGCGTTACCAGGACCGGATTGGAGACGATCAGAGCGGCGCGAAGCTTGCCGGTCGGACACAATGTGGCGGCGGCCGATGTGGTTTGCGCCCTCGCTTCGGCGTGGGTCCAGGATGTTGCCAATGCCGTGACCGCGGCGACGACGGCTTCTCTCCGTGTCCACATTACACATCTCCAGATAGTAAAAAATACGATAGCAATCTTAGCACGAGCGCGAGACGATCAAGCAAGCCGATTTATGAATGTGCTGCATCACCTGCTCATTGACTTTTTGTTCATCTTTTGTTCTAATCCCCACGAGACATTTAGGCGAGCGGTCGGGATGGAAACGACAGCCACCATCCTCCATGCGGACCTGGATGCGTTCTACGCATCGGTCGAGCAACTGCTCGACCCGTCGTTACGCGGCAAGCCCATCGCCGTCGGCGGCGGGGTCGTGCTCGCCGCTTCATACGAGGCCAAGGCCTTCGGCATCAGCGGCGGCATGTCGGGACGCAAGGCGCGCGAGCTTTGTCCGCAGCTGATCTTCGTCGACGGCCACTTCAAGGAGTATTCGCGGCTCGGCGATGCCGCCATCGACGTGCTCAATGATTTCACCCCGCTGGTCGAGCGGATTTCGATCGACGAGGCTTTCGCCGACGTCGCGGGCTGCACCCATCTGTTCGGCCCGCCGGATGAAATTGCGTGCACGATACGCCGCCGGGTGCGGGCGGAGCTTGGCCTTCCGATCTCGATCGGCGTGGCGCGCACCAAGCACCTGGCGAAAATCGCCTCGCAAGTGGCCAAGCCAGACGGGCTGGTGGTGGTCGATCCCGCCACCGAGCTGAGCTTCCTGCACGACCTGCCGGTCGAGTTGATGTGGGGCGTGGGCCCCGTCACCAGGGGGCGGCTGGCGGAGATCGGCATTCATACCATCGGGCAGCTGGCGCAGATGCCGGGACGGTCGCTCGAGCACCTGCTCGGTCATGCGGCCGGAGAGAAACTGACGGCGCTGGCGTGGAATCGCGATCCGCGGGAAATCAAGACGCGTCACCGGGCGCACTCGGCCGGAGCGCAGTCGGCACTCGGCCGCAAGCCTGCGCAAGCCGACGTGTTCCGGCCCACGCTGCGCCATCTGGCCGACCGGGTGGCCACCCGGCTGCGGGCGAAATCCCGGCCGGGCCGGACCGTGACGGTCCGCGTGCGTTTCGCCGACCTGCGCGCGGTCACCCGCTCGGTGACGCTCGATGCGCCGATCTCGGCAACCGCGATCCTTGCCGAGATCGCAGAGGAGCTGGTGCGCACGGCGCTCGCGGATCATCCTCGCGAGAAGACCATCTCGCTGCTGGCGATCTCCGTATCGCAGCTCGAGCAGCACGCGGACTTGCAGCTCGAATTCCCGCTCGGTCTCGAAGATGAAAAGCGCCGGCCAGGCACCAAGCGGGGCATGGCGCGTTGGACGGCCGACCGCGCTGTCGACATGATCCGCGATCGTTTCGGATGGGAGGCGGTCGGATACGGCTCGGTCGCGTTGGGCCTTTACCGTTCCGTTCCCGACGAGTTTCGCGAGCTCGCCGAGAAGGACCTCTGACCATCAGCAAGAGTGGGATGGTGCCCGTCGCTCGCTGATCCTCCGATGCCCACCCGATCGCAATCATCCATCGCTCGAGGACAGGAGATCCGTCTCGCGCTCGGGACATAAGCTGTTAATGTCCTACACGGGAGGCCGATGCGATGCCGCGCCTGATCGTCGCGATCGGAGCAGGACGAAAAAACAAAAAGCTCGGCCCGGGTGATGCGCAGGCCACGCCCGGACCATGCGTCAACAGGGAGGCTCTCATGAATCGAAAGACCGCTGGAGTTGTCGTCACCATAAGCATCGCACTCGCCGCGTCGGTCGGTACCGGATATGCGCAAAATTCGCCCGGAAGCGCCGCCATCGACGCGAGCCTGCGCGAGGCAGTCGAACGCAAGGACGTGCCGGGCGTCGTCGCCCTGGTTACGGATCGTCAGCGCGTGCTCTATCAGGGGGCCTTCGGTGTCGCGGACGTCTCGACCGGACGCCCGCTCACGGCCGATGCGCTGTTCCGCATCGCGTCCATGACCAAGGCGGTCACGTCGCTGGCCTTGATGCAGCTCATCGAGCAGGGCCGCCTGGGTCTCGACGATCCGGCCGAAAAGTATCTGCCGGAGCTCGTCGGGCTGAAGGTCTTCGAATTGTTCGACGCGAAAACCGGCGAGTACAAGCTCCGCCCGGCATCGCGACAGCCGACCGTGCGGCAGTTCCTGACCCATTCATCCGGGCTCGCCTATCCCTTCACGAGCGAGACGTGGCGCGATTTCAAGCCGCGCGCGGGCGAAACATATCCCTTCGGCGGCCCCTTGCTGTTCGACCCCGGCGAGCGCTGGCACTACAGCACCAGCACCGATGTGGTCGGACGGCTGGTCGAAGTCGTCTCGGGCCAGAAGCTCGAGGATTATTTCCGCCAGCACATCTTTGCCCCGCTCAAGATGTCCGACACGTCCTACAACATCCCGCAGGACAAGGCCGCGCGCTACGTCGCCCAGCAGCAGCGCGCCGGCGACCGCATGGATGGGGCCGTCGTGCTGCAATCGCCGCAGCTCGGGCTCACGATCCCCGCGCCGATCGGCGGCGGCGGCCTCGCCTCGACCGCCAGCGACTATGGGCGCTTCGTGCGCATGCTGCTCAACGGCGGCGAACTCGACGGGGCGCGCGTGCTCAAGGCCGAGACGGTCGCGCTGATGGGCCAGAACCACATCGGCGCCGTTTCGGTACCTGCGCTCAAGACGGCGCTGCCGCGCAGCGCCGACTTCACCTTCATCGCGGACGGCCGCGACAAGTTCGGTCTCGGATTCCTGATCACGGTCGATCAGGTCCCCGGCAAGCGCTCCCCCGGCAGCCTGAGCTGGGGCGGCATCAACAATAGCTACTTCTGGATCGATCCGAGCCGCGGCCTCGCGGGCGTGATCATGATGCAGTACCTGCCCTTCGCCGACGCCAAGGCGCTGGCCGTCTACGACGCGTTCGAGCGGGGCGCCTATCAGCTCGTGAGCGCGACACGGTAGCAATCTGCGACGTCACGGCCGGGCACGCTTCGTGCCCGGCTCGCGGGGCGCAATCGCAACCGAGCATGTGCCGGCCGGTCGCGGGCCCGCGGGCATTGTGCTAAATTCTACGGAGTGCGGGCGCTAGCGTGCTCCGTGCGCCCATCGTCACCAGGAGGCGAGGCACCGCGATCGGCGGCGTCGATCGTCAGACATCGGGTCACGATTGCGTCGCCAAATCGGAGGCATCGCCAAATCGGAGGCATCCCAAAAAGGAGGCTCCCATGTGTCGTTGGATCGCATATTCCGGTGCGCCGATCTATCTGGAGGAGTTGCTCTTCAAACCCAAGCACTCCTTGATCGACCAGAGCCTCGCAGCACGCAAGGGAGAGACCACCACCAACGGTGACGGCTTCGGCGTCGGATGGTACGGCACCGGCACCGCGCCCGGGCTCTACAAGGGCATACAGCCCGCCTGGAGCGACGAGAACCTCGTCGATCTCGCGGCGCAGGTCAAATCGCCGCTGTTCATGGCGCACATACGCTCCACGACCGGAACCGCGGTCCAGCGCACGAATTGTCATCCCTTCCGCCATGGGAATTGGCTGTTTCAGCACAACGGAGTCATTCGCGATTTTCACCGCGTCAAACGCGATCTCATGCTCGCCATCTCACCCGATCTGTTTCCCGAAATCTCGGGCAGCACGGATTCCGAGACGATGTTCTACCTGGCGCTGACATTCGGATTGCGTGACGATCCGGTCGCCGGCGTCGAAAGAATGGTCTGGTTCGTCGAGGATGTGGGCCGCAAGCACGGCGTCGTCCATCCCATGCAGATGAGCCTGGCGATCCTGGACGGGCGGACGCTCTATGCCTTTCGATATTCGAGCGAAGGAAAGTCCCGCACTCTTTTCTACAGTGCAAGCATCAAGACGTTGCGGCAGCATTTTCCGAACGTGGATAGATTTTCCGACGATGCGCGCGCCGTCGTTTCGGAGCCGCTCGGGGCAATCGAGGACGCCAGCCGGGTCTGGGTGGAGATCCCCGAGTTCGAGCACGGTCGTCGTCGCGGCCGGGGACGTGAATGTCGTTCCGCTGCGGCCGCGCGCGCCGGCATGAATGCCCTCTCGAAGATCGGCCAAGTGTGTGGGGGGAATGGCGGGCGCACTAGGCATGCCTTGGCGCACGCACGATGGTCTCATGTTCGTGTAGTCGTAGATACAAAAACGAACGAGGCGCTGCATGTCGGCGGAGATGGCTTCAAATACTAGAACGATCTTTATACCGCTGTTGGATGAGGGCATAATTGTATCGCGCCCAACACAGGGGCTCCCTTTGAGTGGAAACCAGTATCGTGTGCTGGCTACCCCCGACTACGATCCAGAGGATGAACACTGGCAATTTCCGCCAGGTAGCGTCGTAGAGTGTGTCGAGGAAACGAAAGATGGTCAGACGCTTCTTGTCGCACGGACATTAATAAGAAAGGCGTGATGCGCGCCTCGCAACATGGGACGTTTTCGCGTCTTGCACGCCGGGCCCTACATGTTCGAACGCACTAAGCCGTCGTCGGCAGCGGCCGCGGGATCATCAGTTTTGAATATCCTGCGACAAACTCCGCCAAATCGCGACATTTTCCCCTGCGGATTGGCGCCGACGATTGTGAGATGGATCACGCACCGCACTCCCGCACTGTGTCATAGATTTTTCAAGCGTGGAGCATTCCCATATGCCAGAAGATCCGCAGAGCTTTTTCCGACGCTGGGGCTTCGCTATCCTGTTCGGTATCCCGCTCGTTGTCGTCCTGGTGCTAGTGCGTGAGTTCATAGGCCACCGCTCCTATTCTCCCATCGCTGAGCCATACTTGGCGGTGATCAACGAGATATCGTTGCACTCCCCACGGGCTCGCGAACGGCTCGAGCAATACTACGCGAAGCATCAAAGACAGACCGTTGCCTCACAACACTATCCATGGCTGTGCAAGGAGATGCAGTATCTGGCAGCCCAGGACCACGGCATAACACTGGTGCGCCGCAGGCCGGGTCCCGACGTGCTTTGGCTACCGGACAAGGGCAGCGTAGAAGTACCCTGTCCAGTTCCCCTCGATCTATATGAAAAGCCCTGACCGAACCTTGATCACGTCGCAATCCTGCATGCGACCGCCCATACGAGACCGTACGACAAACACCATCTTGTCGTAGGACTACTCCCGTGCCTCAGAGATCCCGGCCAAGAGTTTGAGATGATTTGGTGGGCGCACCAGGACTCGAACCTGGGACCCGCTGATTAAGAGTCAGCTGCTCTACCAACTGAGCTATGCGCCCGGAATGCCCGCCGTGGAGACCCCCGCGTGGGCGGGGTCCTGTAGCAAAGCGATACGGGGCTGTCCAGGGAAGGCCGGAACAAAGTCCGGCGCGGCTCGCGCCCCCCAAATCGCGGCCCCAGAAACGGGAAAGCCGCCGGGTGGGGACCCGGCGGCTCCCGTACGTCGGCGATCGTGTCGGGGGGCTGGGAGTGCGACCGCCGGCGCTAGGAACAATTATATGGTGGCTAGAGGCGCTGTTCGCCAGAGTGCTCCATGTCCATCGGGCCGACGCCATCGGTGCGGCGGGGACCCCAGTAGTGGTGGCGCATGCCGCGGCCGTCATGGCCGCGCATTCCAGGGCCATCGTGGCCGCGCATGTGGTCGCCGCCCGCGCCGCCCAGGCGGCTCAGCACCGTAAAGCGCCGCTTCTGGTTGTCGTCGAGGCTCTTGTAGAGCGGATCTGTGGCGTCGGCCAATTTCTTCAATGCCGCACCCGTGTCCGACATGGCTGTGGCGCGCTGCCGCAGGCGCTCGACCGGATCGTTGCTGGGCTGCGCATCGCGCCGCGCGACCATGCGGTCCATCCGCAGCTTGCCGACCTCGCGTGCCGCCTGCTCGAAGGCCGGCCAGTTCTTCTCCTGCTCGGCGGTCAATGTGAGACCCGCCTTGAGGCCCGCAAGCCGCGCCTCGCCGAAGGCCCGCAGATCCTCCGTGTTGGGCTGCCAGCGCTGGGCGCCGTCACGGCCGCCGCGCGACTGGGCATAGCCCAGCGAGGTTCCGGCAATCGCGAGCGCTGCGGTTCCGGCGACGATGGCTTTCCACATGGCGTTCCCTCCAAGTCGGCCAGTTGTGGACGCTAGTACAAGTCGAAAGGAGCCGAGCATCAAGTTAAAGTTCTGTTAGATAACAACTTTGCGATCCAAGATTACAGCTTCGTCATGTTCCTGTATATCAGTAGAGCTCCGGATGCGCCGCAATTCATCTTAAGATTAATATCGACGGCCCGGGGAACTTCCGCGCCGGGCGGAACAGCGACAACATTTCCTCGTTCAACACACCCGACATCGTTCCTATTCCGCCGCCCACTCGGCTATGATGGCCAAAAAGCGGCGCCGTGCCACGCTTGGCCGGGTACGAGCCAAACCAAAAAAGCCGACAAACCCCAGGAGGAATGCCCAATGCCCAAGTTGAAACTGCCCTACCCGCTTGCCACAACCGCCGCCGTCACCGCCGCCGTGCTGGCAATCTCCGCGCTGCAGCCGGCCGAGGCGCAGCAGCGCAAGTCGCTGCGCTGGACCACATCGCAGGTGGGCTCCTACGGCTACACGATCGCCGCCTCGATGGCGAAGATCGTCGAGCAGGCGCTCGGCGGCGAATACACCGTCACCGTGCAGCCGTACACCTCTCCGACCGTCGCCATGAAGGCGGTCATGAACGGCGAGGGCGAGATCGCCTACACCGCCGACATCGGCATGACCCAGTTCCAGGAGCGCGTCGGCGGCTTCAAGGACTTCAAGCCCGAGTAAGCCGGAGCTCGTGCACACCTGGTACGCCTATCCGATGGAGTCGATGATGGCGACGTCGGCCAAGAATGCCGACAAGTTCAAGTGCTGGAAGGATTTCAGCGGCAAGCCGGTGTTCTACACCCAGGCCGGTTTCCTGAACTGGCTGAACTGGCAGCGCATCTACAAGGCGCTCGGCTACGACTTCAAGCACGTCCAGATCGATCTCAAGTCGAATGCCGACGCGCTCGAGGCCGGCACGATCGTCGGCTCCGCGACCTACACCACCGCCGGCCGCTCGCTCGCGGCCTACTGGAAGGAGACCGAGATCCGCATGGACATCAAGGTCGTCAATCCCTGTCCGGACGAGGTCGCCAAGCTCAAGGCGGCGGGTCTCGCGGTCGTCGACGTCGATCCGAAGGGCGCCTTCAGCAAGGACGTCGGCCCCTCGACGCTCCAGGGTGTGCCGATCCTGTTCGGCTACAACGCCAGGATCGATATGCCGGAAGACGTCGTCTACAAGATGATCAAGGCGTTCTACGACAAGCGGGACGAGCTCGAGAAGCTCGATCCGGGCTTCTCGCTCGATGGCGAAGGACTTCGTCGGCATGCAGGTGCAGGGCATCAACGCCAATCCGCAAATCCCGGTGCATCCGGGCCTGGCCAAGTTCCTGAAGGAGCACAAGGCCTGGAACGACAAGTGGAAGATCGCGACCAGCGCGAGCTGATCGCCTGAGTGGTCGCGCACGGGACGGGAATTCCCGGCTTGCTCGGCGCCGGTCCCCGCCCCGCGTGAGCTTCTCCGGCACGCGAGGCACTCAGGACGATCGCGCGAGCGCGCCTGATCGGGCGGCCGACACGCGTCCGTCGTATGAGGGGAAGTGCCATGACGCGACGCAGCGCTCGAGAAACTACGCCACGCTCAAGAACCTGACATTCGTCTTCGCGCTGATCCAGATCGTCTGGCTGGTCTGGTTCTTCTACACCGGCCTGGGCGGCGCGCAGGAGCTGGTCGCGCGCGTGATGTCGATCGCGCTGACCCTGCAGATCCTGTTCATGTACCAGGACGACTATCTCTACAAATGGCTGCCGCCGATCGCCAACCATGTGCTCGTCGTCGCCTATATCGGCATCTGCGTCTATGCCTTCATCTATTTCTATTTCGAGTTCGAACGGATCGCGATCTATGCGCAAGGCTCCTACACGCAGCAGGATTTCATCGTCGGGCTGCTGATGTTCCTGCTGGTGATGGAGCTGTCCCGCCTCGCCCACCCCGTGCTGTTCTGGACCAACGTCGTCCTGGTCGTCTACACGCTCTGGGGCTATCTCAGCCCGATCGATTTCTTCTGGCATCCCGGCACGAGCTTCTACCGCGTCGTGACCTCGAGCACGGTCGAGTTCTCGACCGGCATCTACGGCCTCTACGGCCAGATCGCGCTCACCCTGATCGCCGCCTTCCTGCTGCTGGCCGGCGTCGCGAACGGCTTCGACGCGCAGCGCGCGATGATCAACGTCGTGCGGCTGATCGCCGGCCGGTCCCGGCAGTTGATCCCGCAGACCGCCGTGGTGGGATCGAGCGCGATCGGAATGATCAGCGGCAGCGGCTCGGCCAACGCCGCGGTGGTCGGCACCATCACCATTCCGCTGATGATGCGCTATGGCGTTCCCGGCACCTTCGCCGCCGCGGTCGAGACCTCGGCCTCGATGGGCGGGCTGATCATGCCGCCGATGATGGGGGTCGGCGCCTTCCTGATGTCGGAATTCCTCGGCGTGCCCTACTGGGACGTCGTGCTGCGCGGATTTGCGCTCGCCTTCGTCTACTACGTCTCGATCGGCCTGGCGGTCTATCTGCTCTGCGTGCGCCTGTTGCCGCGCGATGCCATCGACAAGCCGCAGGTGCCGCTCTACGACAAGGTCAAGACCGCCATCTTCTTCTCCTCCGTGCTCTATCTCATCTATCTGATGGGCGTCGTCGGCAAGGGCGAATTGCTCGCCGCGCTCTATACCGCAAGCTTCATGCTCGGACTGCTGATCGCGGCCTTCCTCTTTTTCAAGTACGCGCTGAAGGATCCCGCCGTCGCGGACGAGTCGCTGTTCGGCAACCTCCGGCGCGTCGATCGAAACGCATGCCGAGATGACGTCATATCTGACGCTGCTGCTCGCGACGCTCGGCATCATGATCGGCCTGTTCACCGTCACCGGCTTCATCAACCGGATGGGCGCCATGCTGCTCGACCTCGGCGCCTGGAACATCATCGCCATGATCTTCATGGCCTGGATTTTCGGCTGGCTCGCCGGCGCGGGCCTGCCGCCGACCGCCACCTACATCATCGGCGCGGTCGTCATCGTGCGGCCGATGCAGGAGCTCGGCATCAACCCCTGGGTCGCGCATTTCTTCGTGTTCCTCATGTCGGTCTGGGGCGAGCTGTCGCCGCCGACCTCGCTCACGGCCGCGGTCTCCGCGCGGATCGCGAACGCGTCGTTCCTGCGGACCATGTACGAGGCGCTGAAGATCTGCGCGCCGATCACGCTGATGACGTTCGCGATCTTCACCCGCTCGAACATGGTGGTGAATCCGGGCTGGCTGCAGATCGTCGACACCACCCTGGTGCTGGTCAGCACCTGCGGCATCACGTTCGCGATGTTCGGACGATTCCACGAGAAACCGGGCGTCGATTTGCCGTTGCGCCTGCTGCTGGCACTCGTCTCGTTCGTGGTGATGTTCGCCCCCGACACCAAGGTGTCGGCGGCGGTCGCCATGCCCCTAGTCGTGGCGATCGTTGCCGGCATCTGGCGCCACCGCATCGTCGCGCCGTCGAAGACGGCGGCAGCGGTGGCGGCAACCGAGGCGGCGGCCTCCCCCGGCGAGCTTGCTCCGCTGCTCGCCGAGGCGAAGCGCGAGGTGGGTTAGCCGAAGTCCGTCGAATGGATGCGGGGTTCGAAGACCAGCGACCCCGAGGTACCCTTCGCACGCCTCGACATCAGCTTGTTGAGCGCGCCGAGATAGGCCTTGGCCGACGCGACCAGCGTATCGGGATCGGCGCCCTTGGCGGTGACCGCCCGGCCGTTCTCCGAGAGCCGCACCGAAACCTCGGCCTGCGCGTCGGTGCCCTGGGTGACCGCGTGCACCTGGTAGAGCTCGAGCACCGCCTCGTGCGGGATCAGCGTCTTGATGCAGTTGAAGGTCGCATCCACCGGACCGTTGCCGGTCGACTGCACGGTGTGATGGCGTGCCGTCGATGTCGAGCGTCGCGGTCGCCGATTGCGGGCCCATGGTGCCGGCGATCACCGTGAGCGAGACCAGCTTCATGCGATCCTGCGCGTGCGCGATCTCCTCGTCGACCAGCGCCTCGAGGTCCTCGTCGTAGACGTGCTTCTTCTTGTCGGCGAGCGCCTTGAAGCGCACGAAGGCGTCTTCGAGCTGGTTGCCGGCGAGCTGGTAGCCCAGCTCCTCGAGCTTGTGCACGAAGGCGTGGCGGCCGGAATGCTTGCCCATCACCAGCGAGGTCTGCTTCACGCCGACGCTCTCGCGGCGTCATGATCTCGTAGGTCTGGGTGTGCTTGAGCATGCCGTCCTGGTGGATGCCGCTCTCGTGCGCGAACGCGTTCCGTCCGACGATCGCCTTGTTGTACTGCACCGGGAACGAGGTCGCGGCCGCGACCAGCTTCGAGGCGCGGGTCAGCATCGTCGAGTCGACGTTGGTCCAGTACGGCAGCACGTCGTTGCGCACCTTCATCGCCATCACGACCTCCTCGAGCGACGGCGTTGCCGGCGCGCTCGCCGATGCCGTTGATGGTGCATTCGATCTGGCGGATGCCGGCGCGCACGCCGGCGAGCGAGTTCGCCACCGCCATGCCGAGATCGTCGTGGCAATGCGCGGAGAAGCGCGCCTTGTCGGAATTCGGCACGCGCTCGCGCACCATCTTGATCAGCGCGAAATATTCCTCCGGCACCGTGTAGCCGACGGTGTCGGGGATGTTGATGGTGGTGGCGCCGGCGTTGATCGCGGCTTCGACGCAGCGGCAGAGGAAGTCGTGCTCGGTGCGGGTGCCGTCCTCGCTCGACCACTCCACGTCGTCGGTGTAGTTGCGCGCGCGGGTGACCTGCGCGATCACCATCTCGTAGACCTCGTGCGGCTCCTTCTGCAGCTTGTACTTCATGTGCACCGGCGAGGTGGACAGGAAGGTGTGGATGCGGCTGCGCTTGGCCGGCTTGATCGCCTCGGCGCAGCGGTCGATGTCCTTGAAGGCGGCGCGCGAGAGCCCGCAGATGACGGCGTTCTTGGCGCGCTTGGCGATCTCGTGCACGGCGGCGAAGTCGCCCTCCGACGCGATCGGGAAGCCGGCCTCGATGATGTCGACGCCCATCTGGTCGAGCAGCTCGGCGACCTCGAGCTTCTCCTCGTGGGTCATGGTGGCGCCGGGGCACTGCTCGCCGTCGCGCAAGGTGGTGTCGAAGATGACGACGCGGTCCTTCTCGGACTTCGCTGGCGTGGTCATGATTGGGATCCTTCTCGTGAATTGCGCCCTTTGTTATCGGGCGTTCTCGTGGGCTCGGCTCGTCCGGTACCCCCTGAGTGCCCAGGCGCAAACGCCCAGCCGGCCCTCAGGGGACGGTAAGCAGCAGGAGCCCGCCGAGAATGAGGGCGGCGCCGGGACGGGCTCGCAGCCCCCCGGGTGATCGCGCGGAATCGCAGCGCGTCGGACATCACGTTCGCCCTCGTCATGACCCTGAAAGGTCGCGGATCAAGTAAGGTCGTCTAAGGAAGCCGAAGTCGATATATCCGACTCGCGCTTAAATGCCGAACTCGGGTAGCCCGAGTCGTGTAAGCCGTTGCCGTTCTAGCGGAAGAGCCGGCCGCTTCGCAAGATGGGAATCCTGGCCGCTGCGCGATCGAGCGAGACAGGACGCAACGTTGACGTTTCCGGGTGTCGCGTTCGGCCACGTGCTACTTCGTCACGGCTTCTTGCTGGCGCCTGACGCCTTCCGCCTCCAGCGCCGCGCGCACCTTCTGCAGCTCCTCGAGCGCGGCGCCTTCGACCTTGGGAAATTGCGAGATCGAGCCCCTCCAACGTCTCGATCATCGCCCGCGCCACCACCAGGCGGCGCGAACCATTTGTTGTCGGCCGGCACCACGTACCACGGCGCCTCCGGCGCGGCTGGTCGCGCGGATCATGTCCTCGTAGGCGGCCATGTACTTGTCCCACAGCTTGCGCTCGGCGATGTCGCCGAGCTCGAATTTCCAGCGCTTGGCCGGCTCGTCGAGCCGGGCGAGGAGCCGCCGGCGCTGCTCCTCCTTGGAGATGTGCAGGAAGAATTTGAGCACGGCGATGCCGCTGCGGGCGAGGTGCTGCTCGAAGGCGCGGATGTCCTCGAAGCGCTCGCTTCCAGATGTTCTTGCCGACGAGCTTGGCCGGCAGCTTCTGGCGCGCGAGAATTTCCGGATGCACGCGCACCACCAGCACCTCCTCGTAGTGGGAGCGATTGAAGATGCCGATGTCGGCCGCGCTCCGGCAGCGCGGACGGCCGCGCGCCAGAGGAAATCGTGATCGAGCTCCTCTGCGCTCGGCGCCTTGAACGAATGCACCTCGCAGCCCTGCGGATTGACGCCCGACATGACGTGCTTGATGACGCCATCCTTGCCGGCCGTATCCATGCCTTGCAGCACGATCAGCACCGCCCAGTGGTCGTCGGCATAGAGCCGTTCCTGCAGCTCGGCGAGGCGCTTGGTGTCCTGGCGAGCATCGCCTTGGCGTCGTCCTTGTCGAGGTCGAGGCCGCCGGTGTCGGCCGGATCGAACGAGGCGAGGCGGAAACCGTCGGGATTGTCGATGCGGAAGCGTTTGATGGGCTGGCGCGGACTTCATGTGCATGCTCCAGGCATGCCGGAGGAACGCGGTGACGAACGGCGGCATCATCGGATCGAAATCGGCGGGGCCGCGCACGATCCGGATATCCGCGAGCTCCGGCTGCGCCTCGCGCGCCAGATTGGCGAGGATGCGCGCCGCGCAGGTCGGCAGCGGTCTCCCGCGCGCGCAGCCGCTTCATCTGCGCAATGCGCGGCCCCGCCAGCACCGTGGTCCAGCCCGGCTCCGCTTCGAAGTCGCCCGCGACGAGCCCGGTCTCCTCGCCGACCTCGCGCATGACGATTGCTGGCGAGAGGTCGACCGCGCGCACCGTCGATGTCGTTCAGATCCGGCAGTGCCGGCGGGAAAGTAGATCATGCCGGCGTTCGAGGTATGGGCGGCCATGACGCCGAGCAGGAAGGCGCCGTCGCCCGCCCGCAGCGCGCCCATGGCGAAGCAGTTCTTGACCACGGCGTCCGGAAAACCCCAGTCGCGCCAGGCCAGCAGGCTGGCGAAATCGGTCTCGAGATAGGCGCCGTGGAACACCGGCCCTCGGATGGCGTGCCGGTGCAGCATCAGCACGCGGCCGTTCCAGAGCGCGGGGTTCGAGCGCTGCAATTGCGCGAAATGCGCGTCGATCTCGGCGCGGCGCTCGCTCGCGAACGGCCACGGCCGCGGCGCGAAGGCAAGCTCGAGCCGCTCGACCGGCACGATGCGTCGATCTCGGTCATGCCTCGATCGTTCCCTCGGTGACGACGACGGCGTCGCCGCCGATCGGGGCCGACCACCGGCTTGCCGGCCAGGGTCGTCATCGCCAGCCGGATCAGGCTCGGCCGCCCCATCTCGTAACCCTGCTCGATCATGATGGTGTGGGCGCCGTCGGCAGCCGCGTGGGCGGCGAGCACACCGGCAAAGGCGGCGGCGGCCGAGCCGGTCGGCGGGATCTTCCGGGATGCCGATGCGACGGCGCGAACATGCGGGCGTGGAACGCGTGGCCCGGCTCGGCGGTCTCGCGGCAGAAGAGGTAGGCCGCCCCGCCGGCGCCGAAGGCGGTGTCGAAAGCGCCAGGGTTCGGACGGCAGCGTGCGATGACGGCAAGGCCGGCGACCGGCACGAAGGTGAAGGGATTGCCGGCAGACCAGCGCGCCGGGCGGAAGGCGTCGAAGCCGATCTCGGCCGGCGCGATCCCGAGCGCCGTTGCGATCGTCGCGCTGTCCGGCGCCGGGCCGGCCTCGGCCGGCAATTGCGGAATGGCGAAGCGCGCGTTGCCCTGTCCGTCTCCGACCGCTCTGAGGGTGCAGCGCACCGGCCCGATGGGCTCCTCCAGCACGAGGTCGTCGCCCGCGGCGGTGCCGTCCCGCAGGCCGAGCAGCACCGCCGTGCCCACCGTCGGGTGCCCGGCGAACGGCAGCTCCCGCCCCGGCGTGAAGATGCGAAGGCGAGCGCGGTGAGCGCTATCCTCCGGCGGAAAGCACGAACACCGTCTCGGGATGGCCGAACTCGCGGGCAATCGTCTGCATCGCGGCGGTATCGAGCCCGTCGGGATCGAGCACCACCGCGAGCGGGTTGCCGGCGAAACGCCGGCTGGTGAACACATCGAGGGTCGCGAAACGACGGCGCATCGGCGTCTCCTCATATCCTGTGGGCGGTGAACATCCGGCTCGGCGCCACGAACTCCTCCTGCGCCTCGACCAGCAGCAACTCGGCGGCGCCGACCTCGACGGTGCGGCTGAGTACGCCGAACAGCGAGGAGCCGGCAAGCGCCATCGCCTCGGCGGCCGAGCCCGTCCTCAGGTGGTGGGCGAAGAACAGGGCCGCAATCGCGTCGCCGGCGCCGTTGACGACGACCGGCAACTGCGGCAGGCGCAGCCGGAACCGCTCGCTGCCGTCGGACACCACGAGGTCGAGGCAGTCGTCCGGCGTCTCGGCGGTGCGCACCGACGTGACGAACACCACCCGCGGGCCGCATTCATGCACCGCATCGATCGCCGCGAGGAGATCGGCAATCGTCGGCGTGGCGCGGCCCGCGAGATAGTCGAGCTCGAACTGGTTGGGGGTGACGACGTCGGCGATCGGGAGCATGCGTTCCTTGAAGAATTCCGGGATGCGCGGGCGCACGAAGATGCCGCGGCCGATGTCGCCGATCACCGGATCGCAGCAATAGCGCGCGGCGGGATTTGCGCGCTTCACCAGCTCGACCGAATCGAGCACTGCGCTGCCGGTGTCGGACGAGCCGAGATAGCCGGAGAGCACGCCGTCGCATTCGCCCAGCACGCCGCGCTCCGCGATGCCCTGCACCACCAGGCGGATGCTCGCGCCGCTGAAGACGCGGCCGCGCCAGGCGCCATAGCCGGTATGGTTGGAAAACTGCACGGTGCTCACTGCCCAGACCTCGACGCCGATGCGCTGGAGCGGGAACACGGCGGCGGAGTTGCCGACATGGCCGTAGGCGACATGGGACTGGATCGAGAGGATGTTCATGCGCGGCCCGGGCTGACGGGAGCGCCGCTTTATGCCCGAACCGTCGGCCGCAAGCGAGGGGGCGCGCCACGGACTCGGTCCACCCTCCCCTGGAGGGGCTACGGGGTCCCCGAAAGTGATTCCCCGATGAATACGAATGTGATTCAAGGGCTTTCGCCGGATTTCGGAGGAGGCCATGGGATGCCTTTCGGGGATATTCGGGTTGCCGAGCGGGCGGATTGGCTGATCGAACGGGTGGCGACGGCGGGAACGCTGGTCCTGCGCAAGTTGGGGGAGACCCGCGCAGGCGAGAAGGCGGTGCACCGATTTCTGTCGTCGCCTTACGTCTCGGTGGATCGGATCGTTGAGACGCTGGCCGCCCGCACGGCGGTTCAATGTGCGGGCCGCCGCATTTTGGCGGTGCAGGACACCACCGAGATCAATTTTGCCGGTCGCGACAAGAAGCGGCGCGGCTTCGGGCCTGCGGGCGACGGCAAGATGCCCGGCTTCTTCATCCACCCCGTGATTGCCATCGATGTCGAAAGCGAAGCGGTGGTGGGCCTTGTTGATGCGGAGATCTGGACGCGGTCTGCGGGTCGCGTCACTTGCCGCCGCAGCCGCGCAATCGAAACGAAGGAAATCGGGGCGCTGGCTTTCCGGATGCCAAGCTACGGCGAGCGTGTTGTCCGATGCCCAGGTGACCATGGTGGCCGATCGCGAAAGCGACATTTATCTGCTGTTTGCCCGCAAGCCGGAGCGGCTCGACTTCATCGTGCGCGCTGGTCAGGATCGCGCCTTGGCTGAAGGTGGAATGCTGTTCGAGGCGCTTGCCGACGCCACGGCTCTGAGCAGAAGCGACGTGCGCGTGGCGCCGCGCGGACCGGGCGATAAGGGGCGTATTGCGACGGTCGAGTTGCGCGCTGGAACGGTGCGCATCGCCCGTCCGCGGATCGCAGGACTTTCTGACGCTCCCAAAACAGTCGAACTCACATTGGTGGAAGCGCGTGAGATCGATGCTCCGCCTGGCAAAACTGCGCTTCTGTGGCGCTTGCTCACCACCCACACCGTCACCTGCACCGCGCAAGCCGAAGAGGTCGTGAAACTGTATCGCTTGCGTTGGCGCATCGAGCAAATCTTCCGCGCGCTCAAGAGCGATGGTCTGGCCCTGGACGACAGCCAGGTCATCGACGCGGAACGCATGTTCAATCTCGCGGCCATCGGATTGGCCGGCGCCATTCGCACCATCCAGCTCGTCGATGCCCGAGACGGAGGCCCTCGTCCAGCGAGCGATGTGATCGATGCGAATTTTGCTGTTGCCCTCGAGCGCCTGTCCAAAAAACTCGAAGGCAAGACACAGCGGCAGCAAAACCCGCATCCTCTCGGCTCTCTTGCCTTCGTAGCTTGGATCGCAGCTCGGCTCGGCGGCTGGAATTGTTACTACAAACCACCCGGACCAAAGACCATGCGCGACGGCTGGAACCGCCTCGCCGCTACACTCGAGGGATATGCTCTTGCTACCCAATGCTAAAATCCGGGAATCCCATAGCCCTGGAGGGGGAGGGTCGCTCAAGTTGCCGAGCGCTCAGCGCGAGGCAACGAGCGGGGTGGGGTGAGAGGTGAAGCCGTGGCCTCACCCCACCCCGGCGCGCACCCAACACTGAATTTGCATGACGTTCATCGCCACGCGCGCCGACCCTCCCCCTCCAGGGGAGGGTAAGATCACGGCTCGTGTCGAGCTACTAAAGCCCCTTGATCAAGCCGGCGTCGATCAGGAGCCGGTTGAAGCGGCGCGCCTCGGCGCCGCCGGCACAGGCATAGAAAAGCCCCTTGCAGCGCTCGAGGATCCGCTTCTGCTCGGCGAACGACGGATCGAGCGGCAGGCCCGCCGCCTCCTGCACGATCAGCGGCAGATAGGGCCCCTCGATCGTGTCGAGCACGGAGCCGAGGTTCACCGGCTTATAGTTGACCGCGTCGATTGCGTAGTAGGTGGTGAAATAGCGCGGATCGTAGGTCATCAGGCGGCGGTTCACCGCCACCTCGTCGAGCGCGGGCTCCAGGATGGTGGACGCGAAATCGGGCTGGTGGTCGCCGTAGCGGACCAGCAGGAACGACTCGCCCGGGAACTCGCGCTTGAGCCGGTCGCGCAGCTCCGCATAGTCGTGGAAGCTCATGGTCTGCCGGCGCAGATATTCGTCGACATCGGGCTTGCTGTTTCCCGGCGCCTTCCATTCCGGCAACAGGTCGGGACGCCAGCGATAGTTCCAGGGGTAATGGTTCTGGGCCAGATAGACGAACAGGAACATCGGCCCCTTCTCGCGCTCGCGGCCGATCATGCGCAGCGCCACGTCGTAATAGAACTTGTCGGGCTCGAGGCGGTCGGTGCCGAGCGCGCCCTGGTCGATGAATTTCTGCATCCCGGTCGTGGTCTGAAAGCTCTTGGCGCTCATGAAGGCGCCGAGCGCCGGATAGATCGAGAAGGTGCGATAGCCGCATCGGCGCAACGCCGTCGGCAGGCCGCGCTCGACCCGGCCGGCGGCGATCTGCGTCACGTAATAGGCGAAGCGCCCGAAGGAGCGCGCCGAGAGGCCCGCGAGCACGTTGTACTCGGTGTACCAGCTCGGGCCGCCCGCGCCCTCGGCGATGAAGTGGCGGCGCCGGCCGTCGAACGACTTGAAGTGACTGCCGTAACCGGCCGGCACCTTGATGCCGGGCGCGACGCGGATGTCGAAGCTCGAACTCGTCGTGCACCAGGATGATGTGCGGCGGCTTACGCGCCGGCTCGCAGGTCGTCTCCGGCAATGTCCGCAGCCGGTCGGTGACGGTCGCATCGGACTCCATGTAGCCCTGCGTCAGCAGCGTCGTAGTGGCGGCGACGCCCGAGCGCGTGAACTTGGAGACATAGCTGTCGCCGAAGAACGCCTCCCAATCCTCCTGCGGATAGGCGAGCGTCACCCCGATCAGCCCGGCGAGGCAGACGACGAACCCGAGCGCGGCCGACCGCAACCGAACCCGAAAGCGGTCGAGCCACCAGAGCAGCGCCAATGCCGGGACCGCCAAGGTGACGGCGATGAGCACCTTGCGATAGAGATCGGGCTTCACCGACAGCAGGAATTTGACGGTGTCGGTGTTGACGATCATCACATCGAGGAAATTGGCGGTCATCCAGACGATATCGTATTTGAGCCGCGACAGCAGGATGACGAGGACGATCATGGCCAGCGACAGCGCCGCCGACACGGCGGGGCGGCGCAGCAGCGCGAGCCAGAAGAAATTCAAGAGGCCCCAGGTCAACAGGAAGACCGAGTTCGCGACAATGCCGCCTTCGGACCAAAACATCAGCGCGAGCGCCGAAAGATGCAGCGCCGCGATCAGGACGATCTGCATGATATCGCGCCGGGTCACCGCATCCGGTGCCGCCCAGCGGCTGGTCAGAAATGCAATGGAGGGGGGCATGGCAACACACCCGTGCCCGGCAATGATCTATTTAACGCCCGGCACACGGAGCGTTGTCATAGAAGTGCATTAATTTTGTCATTGCAAGGTCAAATACGCCAAACCGCGGCGCAGCAAGGCAAAATCGTCGTTTTTCGCGTCCGCCGATTAATTTCCATTCACGGCGATGATCGGTTGTTCAGCTCGCGGCCTCATACGCACGCCCAAAACCCGCACGCCTAAAACCCCTGGAGCAGGCCGGCGTCGATCAGCAGCCGGTTGAAGCGCCGCGCCTCGGCGCCGCCGGCGCAGAGGTAGAACAGGCCGCGGCAGCGGTTGAGGATCTGCTTCTGCTCGGCAAAGGCGGCATCGAGCGGCACCCCTGCCCCCTCCAGCACCACCAGCGGCAGGTAGGGCGCATCGAGCGTGTCGAGCGCGGAGGAGAGATCGGCGGGCCGGAAGTTCACCCCTTCGGTCGCGTAGTAGGTGGTGAAATAGCGCGGGTCGCGCTGCAGAATGCGCTGCGCCACCTCGGCCTGATCGAGCGTCGGCTCCAGGAAGTGCTTGGCGAACAGCGGCTGGTGGTCGCCGAACCGCACGATGAAGAACTGCTCGTTCGGAAATTCGCGGCCCAGGCGCTCCTTGAACTGCGCATAGTCGCGCGCGCTCATTTCCTGGCGGCGCAGATATTCGTCGATCTCGTAGGGGTTTCCCAGGTTCACCCAGTCGGGCAGGAGATCGGGACGATAGCGATAATTCCAGGGGAAGTGATTGGTGGCGAGATAGACGAAAACGAAGACCGGACCGTTGTTGCGCTCCTGCGCGATCACCCGGGCGGCATGGTCGTAGTAGAAGCTGTCGGTATCGGCGGGCCCGGTGCGCAATTGCTTGGCGTCGAGGAAATGCTCGATGCCGGCGGAGGTCTGGAAGCCGCGGGCGCCGACGAAGGCCCCGAACCAGGAATAGAGGCTGTAGGTCTTGTAGCCGCAGTTGCGCAAGCGCATGGGGCAGGCCGCGCTTGACGCGGCCGGCGGCGAGCCGGGTGACGGAATCCGCGAAGCGCCCGTAGGAGCGCACCGACAAGCCCGTGAGCACATTGTATTCGGTGTACCAGCTCGGACCGCCGGCGCCCTCGACCACGAACGATCGCATCTTGCCGTCGGACGAGCGGAAGCGTTCGCGGTAGTTCGGCGGCACCTTGACGTTGGGCAGCATGGTGACGTCGAAGCTCGAACTCGTCGAACACCATGACGATGTGCGGCAGCTTGCGCCCGCGTCTCGCACCGTCCGGCCGCTGCGAAATGCAATCGGTCCGGACTGACTGGCATCGGCCTCCAGCACGCCCCGCGTCATCAGGTCGACTGCCGCCACCGCCCCCGACCGCGCGAATTTGGAGACGATATTGCTGCCGCAGGAACTCGTCCTCCCGATCCATCGGCAGCGCGAACGACAGCCCGGCGAGCGCCGCCAAGCAGACGACACCGCCGATCGCCGCGCTGCTGCGCCGGACCAGGAACGGCTCGATCTGCCACAGCAGGAGCAGGATCGGGATCGCCAGCAGGACGGCGAGGCCGACCTTCCAGGCGAGGCCCGGAATGATGGTTAGTAGGAACGAGAACGTGGCGGTGTCGATGATCATCAGGTCGACGAAGGTGGCCGTCATCATGAGCACGTCGTGCTTGAACTGCGACAGCAGGATCAGGAGCACGACGATCACAAGCGACGAGCGCCGCCGATGTCAGCGGGCGCCGCAGCAACGCAAGCCAGAAGCAGTTGAGCAGGCCCCAGGTCAGAACGAACGCCGCCTGCGCCGTCCGCTCGGTCTCGAACCAGATCAGCAGTCCGAGCGCCGCGAGATGAATGCCGGCCAGCAGCGCGACCTTGCCCGCATACCGGAGATCGGCGGTCGCGGCGACGAGGCGGTTGCTGCAGGAACAGGACGGCGGGCGGCATGACTCGGGCACTATGGCCGCGTCCTGGCGGGTACCTACCGGCGCGGGGCGCCGTCATCATTCTGTAATAAAACTGTCATGGCAAGGGAAACGTCAACCTCCGCCCGGAGGTGGCCCCGGCGAGCCGCCCTCCGGGCATTGGTCTGCGCTACCTCGCAGGTCTCCGCTACCTCGCCGCCGCCTTCTTCACGAAACGGTCGTCGAAGGTCTTCGCGAGGTCGACCTTGGCGTCCCTGAGCTCCGGATCGAAGGCGATCAGCATGTCGGACGCCGACTTGCATGCCGGCGGCGGGAATCAAGCCCGGTAAGCGAATAGGCCGGCTTGTTGGCCTTGACCGCGGCGACGTAGAGCGCCTTGTCGCCGAGGTAGTAGTCCTCCGGCACCGTCGCCGCGATCTGCTCGGGCGTCGCCTTCTCCAGCCACTTGAGCGTCTTGTAGAAGGCGTTGACCAGCGCCTGCACGGTGTTGGGGTTCTTCTCGATGAAGTCCTGCTTGACGTACAGCACCGCCGCCGGGTTCGAGCCGCCGAAGATGCGCGCGGGTGCCCTCCTCGGTCCGGCTGTCGGCGACGATCTTGATGTCGCCGTCCTGCTCGAGCTTGGTGATCATCGGGTCGAGGTTGGAGAGCGCGTCGATCTCGCCCTTCTTGATGGCGGCGACCGCCGAGGGGCCGATGCCGACGCCGATATAGGATGCGTCGGCCGGCTTGAGGCCGGCCTTCGACATCAGGTACATCACGAAGAAATTGGTGGAGGAGCCGGGCGCGCTCACGCCGATCTTCATGCCCTTGAGGTCGGCGGCGGATTTGTAGCTCGCCGCCCGCTCCTTGCGCAGCCCGACGACGATGCCGGGGAAACGGCCGAGCTCGATCACCGCCCGGATGTCCTGGCCCTTGGCCTGCATGCGGATGGTGTGCTCGTAGGCGCCGGTGACGACGTCGACCGAGCCGCCGACCAGCGCCTGCAAGCGACTGCGCGCCGCCGCGGAAGTCGTTGATGGTGACGTCGAGCCCCTGCTCCTTGAAGTAGCCGAGCCGCTCGCAGATCGTCAGCGGCAGATAGTAGAGCGCGGTCTTGCCGCCGACCGCCGAGGGTGACGCTGCTTCTTCTCGGGCGCCTGCCCGTAGCGCGGCGCCGGTGAGCGAAAGCGCGAGCGCGAGCGTACCGAGCACGGCCTTGACCATGGTCATGTCGATCCTCCCGGCGGCTCCGTGCGCGAGCCGGTTTCGTTGGGCTTCTTATAGGGCGGCGGCGGCCGCGCGCAAAGCCTTCAAGAGCCTGTTTATGTGCGCGTTTCGGCCGCAACCGGCCGCCAGACCAGCAGGCGCCGCTCGACCAGCGTCACCATGACAGTCGATGCCGATCACGAAGACGGCCAGCACGAACATGCCGGCGAACACGCCGGCCACGTCGAACACGCCCTCGGCCTGCTGGATGATGTAGCCGAGCCCCGCGGCCGAGCCGAGATACTCGCCCACCACCGCGCCGACCACGGCGAAGCCGACCGAGGTGTGCAGCGACGAGAACATCCAGGACAGCGCCGACGGCCAGTAGACGTGGCGCATCAGCTGGCGCTCGCTCATGCCCAGCATGCGGGCATTGGCGAGCACGGTCGGGCTCACCTCCTTGACGCCCTGATAGACGTTGAAGAAGACGATGAAGAAGACCAGCGTGACGCCGAGCGCGACCTTCGACCAGATGCCGAGCCCGAGCCAGAGCGCGAAGATCGGCGCCAGCACGACGCGCGGCAGCGCGTTGATCATCTTGACGTAGGGATCGAAGACCGCCGCCACCAGCGGCTGGCGCGCGAACCAGAAACCGACCAGCACGCCGCCGACCGAGCCGATGACGAAGGCGAGCACGGATTCGACCAGCGTGATCCAGAGATGCTTCCAGATCGTGCCCTCGACGAACCATTTGACGATGCGCGCCGCGACATCGAGCGGGGTCGAGAAGAAGAACGGCGGCAGCAGCTTCACGCCGCCGATCGGCACCGTGGTGAGCACGCTGCCAGAGCGCGCACCGCCACCACGGCGACGAGCAGCTGGAGGAGAGGAGCTTGATGCGGGACACTGATCGAGCACCCGGACGATGCATCAGCCGGATCATCCGCGCCTGGAAGCTGGATGCCCGCTCGACGGCATGACGAGCGGATTGGTCAGCTCACGGCTTGGAGAACATGCCGATGATGCCGGTCGCGCCCTTGGCCTTGCCCTCGAGCGCCTTGATGCAGCTCGTCCCGGGTGAGGCCGGGCGGCAGCGCGGTCGGCTCGAGGTCGGTGGCAATCAGCGTGAAGGTGTAGTGATGCGGCGGGCCCGGCGGCGTGCACGGGCCGAAGTAGTGCGGCAGACCCATCAGGCTCTTGCCGCCGACATATTTGTCGGTCTGCTTGCTGGCCTCGCCCTCGGCGAAGCCGGTCACCGTCGCCGGGATGCCGTAGGCGACCCAGTGGCTCACGCCACCCGGCGGCCGGCCTTCCGGATCGAACATCATGAGCGCGATAGCTCTTGGTGCCTGCCGGCGCGTTCGCCCAGGACAGCTGGCGGCGAGACGTTGTCGCCGACGCAGTTCGGATTCTGCTTGTTGTTGCCGGCCATCTTGGTCTGCCAGCCGCTCGCCGTCCTTGAACGATCGACGACGTGATCGTGAAGACGCCCTGCGCATTGGCGTTCTGGCCGCCCCAGGCAAACGCCAGCGCCACGCCGCCGCCAGCAACAGACTTCGCTTGACCAACATTGATGTTTCCTCCATTATGGGTCGCTTTGCCCATCGCGCGTAAGTCTACCTGTCAGCGCAAGAGCAAGGCAATGCAGCCAGTGCGAGATCAGGCAACCGTGTCCGAAAAGTCGCTCTCACCGCCGGTCTGCGCATAGCCCTTGAGCACCTCGGTCTTCAGCATCGCCCAGATCTCGCGGTGTAGATCGTGGAAGGCGCGCTCGAGTCTTGACCTCGGCGATGTCGCGCGGGCGCGGCAGCGCGACCTTCCAGTCGCCGATGATGCGCGCGGCCGGGCCCGCCGACATGATCACCACGCGGTCGGACAGCGCGATCGCCTCCTCGAGATCGTGGGTGACGAACAGCACCGCCTTGCGGTCGGCGTTCCAGAGATCGAGCAGCAGGTTGCCCATGATCTGCCGGGTCTGCGCGTCGAGCGGGCCGAACGGCTCGTCCATCAGCAGGATCTTCGGATCGCGGATGAGCACCTGCACCAGGCCGACGCGCTTCCTCTGCCCGCCGGAGAGCATGTGCGGATAGCGCGCGCCGAAGTCGGCGAGGCCGACGCGCGTGAGCCATTTCTGCGCCCGGTCGCGCGCTTCGGCGCGCGCGGTTCCGGCGATCTCGAGCCCGATCGCGACGTTCTCGAGCGCGGTCTTCCAGGGAAACAGCGCCTCGGCCTGGAAGAGGTAACCGGCCTGGCGGTTGAGGCCCGCAGCGGCGCGCCGAAAATCTCGACGCTGCCGGCCGACGGCGCGATCAAGCCCGGCGGCGACGTTGAGCAAGGTCGACTTGCCGCAGCCGGTCGGACCGACGATGGCGACGAACTCGCCGTCGGCGACCGCCAGCGAGGTGCGCTCGACCGCCGGATAGCTGCCGCCGTCGGCGAGCCGGAACGTGACCGCGACATCGGCAAGCGTGACGGCACGCACGCCCGCCGGTGCGTGCCGTTTGCGAGTCCTCCCCGGCGGTCACCATTCCGTCAGCCTCCCATGAGCGCACTTACTGGAAGCCCTTGATCAAGCCGGCGTCGATCAGGAGCCGGTTGAAGCGTCGGGCCTCGGCGCCGCCGTCGCAGTCGTAGAACAGGCCACGACAGCGCTCGAACATACGCTTCTGCTCGGCGAAGGTCGCGTCGAGGGGCAGGCCCGCGGCTTCCAGCACCACCATCGGCAGATAGGGCGCCTCCAGCCGATCGAGCGCCGGCGAGAGCTTCAGCGGAGATCGGAAGTTGATGGTGTTGAGCGCGTAGTAGGTCGTCAGCAGCCGCGGGTCTCTGGCGTCAAATTGCGCGGCGCGCGCATCGCCATCGAGTCCGGGAACCAGGACGTAGGGCACGAAGCCCGGCACGTGATCGCCGAACCGCACGATGAGGAAGGATTCGTCGGGAAAATCGCGCGCCAGGCGGGCCTCGAAGTCGGCATAGTCGCGCGCGCTCATCGCCTGCCGGCGCAGGTATTCGTCGATCTCGGGATCGTTTCCGAGGTTGCGCCAATCGGGCAACCGCTCGGGGCGCGAACGGAAGTTCCAGGGAAAATGGTTGATCGCGGTATAGACCAGCAGGAACAACGGTTGGCTCCCGCGCTCGCGCTCGATCACCTGTGTGGCCGCATCGAAATAGAAGCTGTCCGGCTCGATGGTCTTGGTGCCGAGGCTTTTCATGTCGATAAAGTGCTCGATGCCGGCCGAAGTCTGAAATCCGCGCGCGCTCAGGAATGCCCCGTAGAATGGATAGAGACTGAAAGTCTTGTAGCCGCATCGGCGCAGGCTCGCCGGCAGGCCGCGCTCGATCCGCCCGGCGGCAATCCGCGTCACGAAGTCGCCGAAGCGTCCATACGAGCGCACCGACAGGCCGGTCAGCACGTTGTACTCGGTGAACCAGCTCGGTCCGCCGATGCCTTCGACGACGAACGAACGCGCCTTGCCGTCGAAAGAGACGAAGTGCCGTTCGTAGTCCGGCGGCACCTTGGTGCCGGGAAGCACCCGGATGTCGACGCTGGACTCGTCGAACACCATGATGATGTGCGGCGGCTTGCCCGCCGGCCGGCAGGACTCATCCGTCGCCGTCAGGTGCAAGCGCTCCAGGATCGGAGCCTCGACGTCCAGCAGGCCACGATTGACATATTCGGCGATCGCGCTCGCCCCCGAGCGCGCGAACCTGGAGACGTAGTCCCCGCCCGCGAAATCGATGCTCGGATAGGTGGGCGATACCGCCGAAAGCCCGGCCAGCCCGGCCAGGCACGCGGCAAATCCCCGCGCCGCGGTCCACATTCGCACGCGGAGAGGGTCGAACCACCAGGTCGCGGCCAGGATCGGCAGCGCGAGGGCGGCGAGAATGGTGACGGTCCGCGCCAGATCGGGAAAAATTGCCAGCAGAAAGGCAAACGTATCGGTGTCGATGATCATGAGGTCGACGAAGTTGACGGTCGTCAACAGGACCGACTGCTTCAGGCGCGACAGCAGGATGAGGACGACGATCATCGCGAGCGACACGGCGGCGGCCGCCGCCGGGCGCCGCAGCACCATGATCCAGAAGAAATTGAGGACGCCCCAGGCCAGGCCGAACGCGGCAGCCGAAACAAGGCTGGCCTCGCTCCACAGCATCAATCCAACGGCCGCGAGGTGGCACGCAAGCAGCGGGCTCAACCGCGCAAGGCCGCGAAAGTTGACGGCCGACACGGCTAGGCGACCTTGCGCGAGATAGGCGGCGACCGACGGGGGCATGGGACGATCTGAGCCGGCCGGACTAGGCCTGCGTCATGCGGGCGGCGAGCGCCGTATAGGCATCACGCAGGGTGCGTTCGATGTCTTCGCGGCTGGTCATGATGTCCTCCCCTTCGGCCTTGGTCGGCGTTTTGCCGCCATCATGCCGGACCGGGACGCCGAGGGGAAGAGAGCCGGCCAGTTCCGGCTCCTGTCGACCAATGCGCGCTGCTTGATCCCATAGGGCTCGCGCCAGCGAGCCGGTCAGCAGGGAGCAGCGACGTGGATCAGTTCCTGCTGCGGTCCACGAGCGCGCGCTGCTTGATCCCATAGGGTTCGCGGCAGCGAACCCGTCCGCAAAGATGCCGTGGATCAATTCCTGCTGCGATCCACCAGAGCCCGTTGCTTGATCCACGGCATCATGGCGCGCAGCTTCTCGCCGACCTGCTCGATCGGATGAGCGGCGCATGCCGCGCGCATGGCCTTGAACGAGGTCTGGTTGACGCGGTTTTCCAGCATCCAGTCCCTGACGAACTTGCCGGTCTGGATGTCATTGAGGATTTTCTTCATCTCGGCGCGGGTCTCGGGCGTCACCACCCGCGGGCCGGAGACGTATTCGCCGTATTCGGCGGTGTTGGACACCGAGTAGTTCATGGTGGCGATGCCGCCCTCGTAGATGAGATCGACGATCAGCTTCACCTCGTGCACGCACTCGAAATAGGCCATCTCGGGAGCGTAGCCCGCCTCGACCAGGGTCTCGTAGCCGGCCTTCATCAGCTCGACCAAACCGCCGCACAGCACCGACTGCTCGCCGAACAGGTCGGTCTCGCACTCCTCGCGGAACGTGGTCTCGATGATGCCGGCGCGCCCGCCGCCGATGGCCGCGCCGTAGGAGAGCGTGAGGTCGTGGGCGTTGCCGGAGACGTCCTTGTGCACCGCCATCAGCACGGGAACGCCGGCGCCGCGCTGGTACTCGGCGCGCACGGTATGGCCGGGGCCTTTGGGCGCGATCATCATGATGTCGAGATCGGAGCGTGGCTCAATGAGATTGAAATGGATGTTGAGGCCGTGGGCGAACATCAGCGCCGCGCCCTGCTTCATGTTGGGGGCGAGGTGGTCGCGGTAGATTTCGTGCTGCAGCTCGTCGGGCGTGAGCATCATCATCACGTCGGCCCACTTGGCGGCCTCGGCGACCTCCATGACCTTGAGCTTCTCGCCTTCGGCCTTCTTCACCCCTTGCGAGCCCTTGCGCAGCGCCACCGCCACGTCCTTGACGCCGGAATCCCGCAGGTTGAGCGCATGGGCATGGCCCTGGCTGCCGTAGCCGATGATGACGACCTTCTTGCCCTTGATCAGGTTGATGTCGGCATCGCGATCGTAATAAACGCGCATGGGTCCCGGTCCTTTTTGGATGACGAACGTAGGCGGCAGAAACGGCAATCGGCAGGGAAAATCAAGCGGCTGGTTTGGGCGTTTTGGGCCAAAACCGAGCCGCTAATAGCTCCCTCCGCGGATAAAGCGTGCGATACCGGCGGCGACCGCGGCCTCCTGGCCCAGGAAGCCGTGTGGCGTCTGGCCCTGGCAGGCTTCGAGCCCGGTCGGCGCCCCGCCGGACCCTCCGCTGACGGTCACCACCTGCTCCCGCGCGCCATTGGTCCGCGCCGTGATGTTGCGCATGAGGCTGGCCGGCGTGCGCGGGCAGTTATCGGCGGCATGGCCGACCACCAGGATCGGCGCCTGGATCGCCTCGAGCTTGAGGTTGAACACTGTCTGGGCCGCCCATGGCTTCTGGCCCCCGGGACCGCCCGACGTGATCGCGGACGTGAGCACGACGCCGTCAGGCGCAGCGGAGCCGGTGAGTCGCGTGGCCGCGTTCGCGGCCGAGATGGAGCCACGGCTGGTGCCCACGATCCAGACCGGCAGGCTGGTGCGTTTGCGGACGTCGGCGATCACCTTGCCGAGATCATCGGCATGTTGCGGCGTCATCCGAAATCCCCTCAGGCCGTCCTCGCCGGGATGATCGGACGGCGCATCGACCAGCGCCGTGGCAAACCCAGCGCCGTGGAAATGCGGCAGCGAGCGCACCAGGGAATTGCCCTTGAGCGCGCGCGGGCAGCCTTTGCCGTCGAGGTCGAGGTGCCCTCCCCCGCCCACCAGCAGCACAAGCGCTGCCTGCGGCGCTGGCTTCGGGTGCACGAGTGCATATCGCGTTGTGCTGCGGCCGTGTGTCTCCATGGTCACGACCTCGCCGCAACCGCCGGCGGGCGCCTCGTTGCCCGGCTGCGCCAGGACGGGCGCGCCGGACATCGCAACGACCGCGACTGCCAGCAGCATTGAGCGCATGGCGATCTTCCCCTAGGCGGACGCGCCGGACTACATCCCCTCCGGCCCGCGCGCGATCGCGACCACGCCGGTGCGCGAGACCTCGACCAGGCCGAGCGGCAGCATCAGCGCGACGAAGCTCTCGATCTTCTCGCTCGCGCCGGTGATCTCGAACACGAAGCTCTCGGTCGAGGCGTCGATGACGCGGGCGCGAAAGGCGTCGGCGAGCCGCAACGCCTCCATGCGGTGCTCGCCCTTGCCGCGCACCTTGACCATGGCGAGCTCGCGCTCGAGATGCGGCCCCGCCACCGTCATGTCGACCACGCGATGCACCGGCACCAGCCGGTCGAGCTGGTTCTTGATCTGCTCGATCACCATCGGCGTGCCGCGCGTCACGATGGTGATGCGCGAGAGATGCTTCTCGTGCTCGGTCTCCGAGACCGTGAGCGAGTCGATATTGTAGCCGCGGCCGGAGAACAGGCCGATGACGCGCGCGAGCACGCCCGGCTCGTTGTCGACCAGCACCGACAAGGTATGGGTTTCGATCGCTTCCGACCGCGTCGCGGCCGGATAGTGCGACGTCGTGCTGCCGTTTGCCATTGGTTTCTACCCGGTGATCAGACCATCACCTTGCCTTCTTCGGTGATGGCATCCTCGATGCTCTCGGCGGCATCGCCGAGCAGCATCTCGTTGTGGGCGCGGCCCGACGGGATCATCGGGAAGCAGTTCTCGTTCGGGATCGACCACGCAGTCGAAGATCACCGGCTTTTTCACCTTGATCATCTCGCTTGATCGCGCCGTCGAGGTCGCCGGGCCGCTCGCAGCGGATGCCGACCGCATGATAGGCCTCGGCGAGCTTCACGAAGTCGGGCAAGCGCCTCCGTGTAGGAATGCGAATAGCGCCCGCCGTGCAGCAGCTCCTGCCACTGGCGCACCATGCCCATGTACTGGTTGTTGATGATGAAGATCTTGATCGGCAGCTCGTACTGCACCGCCGTCGACATCTCCTGCATGGTCATCAGCACCGAGGCTTCGCCGGCGATGTCGATGACCAGTGAATTCGGATGCGCGAGCTGCACGCCGACCGACGCCGGCAGGCCATAGCCCATGGTGCCGAGGCCGCCCGAGGTCATCCAGCGGTTCGGCTCCTCGAACTGGTAGAACTGCGCCGCCCACATCTGGTGCTGGCCGACCTCGGTGGTGATGTAGGTGTCGCGGTCCTTGGTCAGCTCGTAGAGCCGCTGGATCGCGTATTGCGGCTTGATGATCTCGTTCGAGTTCTTGAAGGCGAGCGACTTGCGCGACCGCCACTTCTCGATCTGCTTCCACCACGCGTCGAGCGCCTTCTTGTCCGCCTGCGCTCGCGCTCGCGCGCCACAGCCGCACCATGTCCTCGAGCACATGGGCGCAGTCGCCGATGATCGGAATGTCGACCTTGACGTTCTTGTTGATCGAGGACGGATCGATATCGACGTGGATCTTCTTCGAGCCGGGCGAGAAGGCATCGAGCCGGCCGGTGATGCGGTCGTCGAAGCGCGCGCCGATGCAGATCATCAGGTCGCAATCGTGCATCGCCCAGTTCGCCTCCCAGGTGCCGTGCATGCCGAGCATGCCGAGCCACTGCGGATCGGAGGCGGCATAGGCGCCGAGCCCCATCAGCGTCGAGGTGATCGGGAAAGCCGGTGAGCTTCACCAGCTCGCGCAGCAGCTGGCTCGCCTCCGGGCCGGAATTGATGACGCCGCCGCCGGTATAGAACAGCGGGCGCTTGGCGTGCGCGCATCAGCTCGATCGCGGCCTTGATGCGCTCGAGGTCGCCCTTGAGCTTCGGCTGGTAGCCCTTGTGCTGGAAGTCCTTCGGCCGGGAATAGACGCCCTTGGCGAACTGGATGTCCTTCGGGATGTCGACCACGACCGGGCCCGGCCGGCCGCTCTTGGCGATGTGGAACGCCTCGTGCAGCACGCGCGGCAGATCGGCGATGCTCTTCACGAGATAATTGTGCTTGGTGCAGGGCCGGGTGATGCCGACCGTGTCGCATTCCTGGAAGGCGTCGTTGCCGATCAGATGGGTCGGCACCTGCCCGGTGATGACGACGATCGGGATCGAGTCGCACAAGCGCATCGGTCAGCCCGGTGACGGCATTGGTGGCGCCGGGGCCCGAGGTCACCAGCACGCAGCCGACCTTGCCGGTCGAGCGCGCATAGCCCTCGGCGGCGTGCACGGCGCCCTGCTCGTGCCGCACCAGGATGTGCTGGACCTTCTCCTGCTGGAACAGCGCGTCGTAGATCGGCAGCACCGCGCCGCCGGGATAGCCGAACAGGTGCTGCGACCCCTGGTCGGCGAGCGCCTCGATCACCATCTCGGCGCCGGTCATTTCCTTGCTCATCGTCCGCTCCACTCTCTCGCTCACTGCCGCTCACCCGGAATCAAAAAGGGCCGCGAGGGCCCTGTCTGCGCACCGCCACGTTCGCGGGTGGCCTAGCCACCCCCGGCGGTGCGCCTTCCTACGATTACCAGTGTCTCAGCAATAAAGTTGCGCATCGATGCAGTCTTTCATCATTTCCTTGCGAAAGTCTTATAGGCGCTGCGGCATAGGCCGTCAAGTCAGCCCATGTGGCCAGCATTTCCGCTATTTTACCCGGATAATATTGACTTCTATTTTACCCGGGTTAAATAGAAAAGCCTCAGCGAGGATATCGAGATGCATGCCGCATTCAAGACGTTGTGCACGGCCTTCGCCGGCACGAGGTGCATTGCATCCGGCCAGCTCGAGCAGGTCGCTGCCAAAGCGAAAGAGGTCATCGATCACGGCGAACGCGCACCAATCCTGATCTTCGACGACGGCACGAGCCAGCCGATCGAGGTGGACTTTCGCGGCACGGCCGCGGACGTGCTGAGCAGGCTGGCACGGATGGAAGGCGCCGCAACGGGATGCGCTCCTGAAGTGGAGGGACCGCGCGGGCCCGGGCGTCCGAAGCTGGGTGTGGTTGCCCGCGAGGTCACGCTGCTGCCGCGGCATTGGGACTGGCTGAACGCGCAGCCCGGCGGCGCCTCGGTCGCGCTGCGCAAGCTCGTCGAAACAGCGCGACGCGCGAACGAGGGCAAGGACCGCGTGCGACAAGCGCACGAGGCCGCCTACCGGTTCATGTCCGCCATGGCGGGAAATGAGCCCGGATTCGAGGAGGCGGCGCGCGCCTTGTTCGCGAATGACCAACGGCGCTTCGATCAGATGACCGAATCCTGGCCCATCGACGTTCGAAGCCACGCCAGGAAGCTCGCCGCCTCGGCGTTTGCAAATCCGGTGGCGGCGTGACGCTCGTCAGATCGTGATCACTGATGAACCAATCATGCACCGCATGTGATAGGGCGTTATCCTTCCAGCGGATATCTTCGCCGGAGTCGCTGGAGCACGCCTGATTCATGCCATTTCTTCGCGAACGGTCCGGGCGCTGGTCGCCGGTGAAGATCGCGGCCTTCGTGGCCGCGGTCCTGCCGGCGCTCTGGATCGCCTATCAGGCCGCCGCCGGCGAGCTCGGCGCCCGCCCCGTCACCGAGGCGATCCACCAGGCCGGCGACTGGGCGTTGCGGTTTCTCGTGATCACGCTCGCGATCACGCCGGCGCAGCGCATGCTGCAACTATCCCCGCGATCATCCTGGCGCGGCGCACGCTCGGCGTCGCGTCGGCGGCCTATGCCGTGCTGCACCTGTCGCTCTACGTCCTCGACCAGCACTTCGACCTGTTCAAGGTGGCGAGCGAGATCGTTCTGCGCATCTATCTCCTGATCGGCGCGGTTGCCCTGACCGGGCTGATCGCCCTCGCCGCGACCTCCACCGACGCCGCGATCAGCCGCCTCGGACCGCAGCGATGGAACAAGCTCCACCGCGTGGTCTACGGCATCGCGCTGCTCGCGATCGTGCATTTCTTCATTCAATCCAAGCTCGAGACCTACCAGCCGGTGCTGATGGCGGGCTTCCTGATCTGGCTGCTGGCCTATCGGGCCCTTCACCGGCGCAATGGCGAGGTGACGCCGCTGCATCTCCTGTTCCTTGCCTGCGGCGTGGCGGTGTTCACCGCGATTGGCGAGGCCGCGCTCTACATGTTCACCAGCGGCGTCGATGCGCGGCTCGTGCTGCTCGCCCACTTCGACATCGACATGGACGTGCGCCCGGCCTGGTGGGTGCTCGCCGCCGGACTTGCCGTCGCCGCCATCGGCTTCTGGCGGCAGAAACCCGCGCGTCAGCGGCCGAGCGCCCGGGCGATCTCGCCGGCCGCCATGTCGGGTGCGACCCAGGTCCAGTCCGGCAGCTGATGGCGGAACCAGGTAGCCTGCCGCTTGGTGTAGCGGCGGGTGTCGCGCTTGCCTTCCTCCGCGGCCGCGGCGAGCGCCATCTCACCCTTGAGATGCCGGATCAGCCACGGCACGCCGTGCGCCTTCATGGCAGGGAGCATCGCATCGAGGCCGCGGGCGCCGAGCGCGCGCACCTCCTCGAGCGCGCCGGCGGCGAGCATGGCATCGAAGCGGGCATCGATGCGGCGGTAAAGCTCGACCCGCTCGACGTCGAGGAAGATCTTGACCGCCGCATCCGGATCGAGCGCGGGCCGCATGCCCTCGGCGTGCCAATCCGTCAGCGAGCGCCCGGTCGCCAGCACCACTTCCAGCGCGCGCGTGACGCGAGACCGATCGCCCGGCATCAGGCGTGACGCGGTCGCGGGGTCGCGGTCGCCGAGCTCGGCATAGAGCGGGGCGATGCCCTCTGCCGCCAATCGCTCCCTGATGCTCGCGCGGATGGCGGCAGGGATCGGCGGGACGGCAGCCAAGCCCGCGCGTCAGCGTCTTGAAATAGAGGCCGGTGCCGCCGACCATGATCGGCAGGCGCCCTGCTTGCTCCGCCTCGGCCAGCGCCGCGCCCGCGTCGACGCACCAGCGGCCGACGGAATAGTTCTCCGCGGCGTCCACATGGCCGTACAGGAGATGCGGCACGCGCGCCTCCTCCGCCGGCGTCGGGCGGGCGGTGATGACGCGCAGGTCGCGATAAACCTGCATGGAATCGGCATTTATGACGGTGCCGCCGAGCCGCTGCGCCAGCTCGAGCGCCAGCGCCGACTTGCCGCTCGCGGTCGGCCCTGCGATAAGCACCGCCCGCTTAGATGATGCCCGGCTAGTGTGGCGCATTTGACGTTCCTATCAGTATTTGCTGCGAGTCCTTCATAGGAACGTCAAATGCAAAGCCACACTAGAATCATAGAGTTGCTAGTGTCCCTTTGGTTCCGACGTTCGTAAAAGTGCGTGCTGCAAAGTGATACGAACGTCGGAACCGGGACACTAGCCCATGAGCTTGGTCGCGACCCTGATCTCCAATCCCGCGGCGCCGGCGCTCGACGCCGCCGCCGTCGAGCGCGCCCGCGGCACACTGCCGGCGGCACAGGCGCCGGTCTGGCTCGATCCCGGCGTCGCCGCCGACATTCCCTTTACCGGGGACAGCGGGAAACCCCAAGCACAGGCAATTCGTGCGTTCTCCGATCGCGTACGCGCTGCGCTTGCCGGCGCTCCGATCGATGTGGTGGTGCAACGGGCAGAGGGGCGGCGCAAGGCGCTTTTTCTCGCCGATATGGATTCCACCATGATCGGCCAGGAGTGCATCGACGAGCTCGCCGACTATGTCGGGCTCAAGCAGCACGTCGCGGCCATCACCGAGCGCGCCATGCGCGGCGAGATCGAGTTTGCGCCGGCGCTGCGCGAGCGCGTGGCGCTGCTCGCGGGCTTGAGCGCCTCGGTCGTCGACGAGGTCATCGCGGATCGGATCAGCCTCACGCCCGGCGCCCGTACGCTGGTCGCGACGCTGCGCGGAAACGGCGCCCATACCTGCCTGGTGTCCGGCGGCTTCACGCTGTTTACCGGGCGCATCGCGGCCATGATCGGCTTCGACGAGGACCGCGCCAACACGCTCCTGCTCGACGGCGGCGAACGGTTGTCCGGAAAATTGGCGGAACCGATCGTCGGGCGCGAGGGCAAGCTCGCCACGCTGATCGAGCTCCGGCAACGATACCGCCTCGCGCCGGACGCGACGCTCGTGACCGGCGACGGGGCAAACGACATCGCCATGATCGAGGCGGCGGGGCTCGGCATCGCCTATCACGCCAAGCCCAAGGTCGCGGAGGCGGCGGCGGCGCGCATCGACCACGGCGACCTCACCGCGCTGCTCTATGTGCAGGGCTATCGGCGCGACGAATTCGTCCGAAGCAGGGGAGTAGCGAATAGCGGAAGATTCTTCTGCTATTCGCTACTCACTAATCGCTGATTCGCTATGTTGTTATTGCAGCCCCAGCGCCACGAAGCGCAGCTCGCCATCGGCGCCCGCGACCAGCAGCAGCGCCGACTTGCGGCCGTCCTTCTTGAGCTTGTCGATCTTGGCCTGAAAGTCGTCGGCGTTGGCGACCGCCTCCTGCGCGATCTCGACGATCACGTCGCCGGCCGTCAGGCGCTTTTCCGCCGCCGGCGAGTTCGCATCGACGCCGGTGATGACGATGCCCTTTACCGTGTCCTTGATCTTGTAGCGCTTGCGCAGATCGTCGTTCATGTTGGCGAGCTCGATGCCGAGCGTCTTCTTCACGACGGTCTTTTCCGGCGGCGCATCCTTCTTGGTGTCCAGCGCGGCCTGCTTCTCGCCATCCTCGAGCCGGCCGAGCGTGACGGTCTTGGTCTCTTCCTTGCCCTTGCGGATGACGATCACAGGCGTCTGCTTGCCGACCGGCGTGTCGGCGACGGCGCGTGGCAGATCGCGCATCTCCTTGATGTCCTTGCCGTCGAACTTGACGATCACGTCGCCCGGCTCGATGCCGGCCGGCTTGGCCGGCCCCTTGTCGTCGACGCCGGCGACCAGCGCGCCGCGCGGCGGGGTGATCTTGAGGCTCTCGGCGATCTCGTCGGTCACCTGCTGGATACGCACGCCGAGCCAGCCGCGGCGGGTCTCGCCGAACTGCTTGAGCTGGTCGATCACCGGCAGCGCGGTCTTCGACGGCACCGCAAAGCCGATGCCGATCGAGCCGCCGGAAGGCGAGATGATGGCGGTGTTGACGCCGATCACCTCGCCGTCGAGGTTGAACAAGGGCCCGCCCGAGTTGCCGCGGTTGATGGAGGCGTCGGTCTGAATGTAGTTGTCGTAGGGACCCGAGTTGATGTCGCGGTTGCGCGCCGAGACGATGCCCGCGGTGACGGTGCCGCCGAGGCTGAACGGGTTGCCGATGGCGATGACCCATTCGCCGAGCCGCAGCTTTTCCGAGTCGCCGAACTTCACCGCCTTGAGCGGCTTGTCGGGCTTGACCTTGAGCAGCGCGATGTCGGTCTTCTGGTCCTTGCCGATCAGCTCGGCCTTCAAGCGCGTGCCGTCGTTGAGGATGACCGTGATTTCGTCGGCTTCCGAGATGACGTGGTTGTTGGTGACCACGATGCCGGCCGAGTCGATGATGAAGCCGGAGCCGAGCGAATTGACGCGGCGCGGGCCGCGGTCGCGGTTCTGGTTATCGCCCTGGCCGCGCCGGTTGAAGAAGTCGCGGAACAACTCGTCCAATTGTGGATCGTTCGGGAGTTGCGGCGTCGGCGCGTTGCGCGCCTCGACCTTCTGCGAGGTGGAGATGTTGACCACCGCGTCGATCACCCGTTCGGCGACGTCCGAAATGACGTCGGGGCCGCGCGCCGCCCAAGCGGACGGCGACCAAGGCGACAGCGCTGGGAGGACCATCGCCGCCGATGTCGCCGCGACCAAGACAGGCCGGCGGACCTGCCGCGCAAAATGGGCGAGAGTGCCGAGCATGGACGTCTAGCTCCTGGAGTTGTGAAGGGTGGGACAGTGCTCCCGTCCGGCTGCGGACGCAAGGGGCGGTCTCGTCGCGGCGAATTAGGCTGGAGATTGGGGCGGAATTGGGACCGGGCCGCGTTTCAACTGCATGACCGCGCCCTTCCTGCACGCCTCACCGCGCGTCCTTGGCTCACCCGCGGACGAACCAGATCAGAACAATGCCGAGCACCGCGGATACGATGCCGGCGATTCGGAGCGACGTTTCCGGGCTCTCCACCGCGCTCGCCGCCAGCCGCTTCGCGGCGCGGGGAAAAGCAGCGAAAAGCAACCCCTCGATCACAAGCACGAGACCGATCGCAACGATGAACTGGGCCATCTTGAGCTTGACTGCTAGTGTCCCGGTTCCGACGTCGATGGCGAAGATCCACTACTATCTCGGGGTAGCGGCCGGAGCTTGCGGAGCGGGCGGCGTGCCGGAATCGCGCGGCTTGCCCGAGGGGTCGACGAAGTAGCGGAAGAACTCCGAATCGGGCTTGAGCAGCATGCGCGTGTCGGTCGAGCGCAGGCCGGCCTCGTAGGCCTGCATCGAACGGTAGAACGAGAAGAACTGCGGATCCCGTCCGTAGGCCTCGGCGAAGATGCGATTGCGCTCGCCATCGCCTTCGCCGCGGACCTGCTCGCCTTTCGACTGTGCGTCCGCGAGCAGCACCGTGACGTCGCGATCCGCCTTGGCGCGGATCTCCTGCGCGCGCTGAAGGCCTTGCGACGCGGAACTCCTGCGCCTCGCGCTGGCGCTCGGTCTTCATGCGCTCGTAGACCGCCTGGCTGTTCTGCTCCGGCAGGTCGGCGCGACGAATGCGCACGTCGACGATGGAGATGCCGAACGGCTGCGCCTCGGTGTCGAGCTGGTCGCGCACGCGTGTCATGAGCTGGGAGCGTTCGTCGCGCACGACATGCGTCAAGGTGGCCTCGCCGAGCACGCGGCGGAGCGCCGAGTTGAGCAGGATGGAGAGCTGGGAATTCGCGCGATCGACCGAGCCGACCGCCTGGTAGAATTTCAGCACGTCCTTGATGCGGTAGCGCGCAAAGGCATCGACCACGAGCCGCTTCTGGTCCGAGGCGATCACCTCTTGCGCCGGGTTCTCGAGATCGAGAATGCGGTTGTCGATGCTGATGACGCTGTCGATCAGCGGGATCTTGAAATGCAATCCCGGCTCGGTGATTACCCGCACCGGCTTGCCCAGCTGCACGACCAGCGCCTGACGCGTCTGATAGACCGTGAACATGGATCCATAGGCCACGATCAGCGCCACGAGGATGAGGGCGGCGACGATGCCGCCAACGAGACTGAGTCTCATCGGCTGCCTCCTGTCTGCGGGGCCGTCGGCGGCCGCCGCGCCGGCGCGAGCTGATCGAGCGGCAGATAGGGCACCACTCCGCCGCTCGCACCCGAATCCATGATGATCTTGTCGGTTCCTCCGAACAGCCGCTCCATCGTCTCCAGATACATGCGCTGACGGGTCACGTCGGGCGCCTTCTTGTATTCGTCATAGACCTGGAGGAAGCGCGACGTCGCGCCCTTGGCCTCGGCCACGGTCTGCTCGCGATAGGCTTCGGCGTTCTGGATGGTCTGGGAGGCACGGCCCTTGGCTTCCGGCACCACCCGGTTGGCGTAGGTCTGCGCCTCGTTCTGCGACTGCTCGAGGTTGGCGCGGGCGGCCTGCACGTCGCGGAACGCGTCGATGACTTGCGACGGCGGGTCGACCTTCTGCAGCTGGACCTGGTTGATCTGGACGCCCGAGCCGTACTCGTCGAGCACCTTCTGCATCAGATCCTGCACCGCGGTCTCGATGTTCTGGCGCGCGCCGGTCAGGATCGGCTGGATGTTGGAACGGCCGATGACCTCGCGCATGGCGCTCTCGGCCACCGCCTTTACGGTGCCCTCGGGCTGCTGAATGTTGAACAGGAAGTTCCCGACGCCGTTGGGCTTGATCCGCCACAACACCGAGAAATCGACATCGACGATGTTCTCGTCGCCGGTGAGCATCAGGCTCTCCTCGGGCACGTCACGGACCGTGCTGCCGCGGCGCACATCCTCGACCACCCGCATTCCGACGTCGATCTTGTTGACGCGCAATGCCTTCGGCGTGAGCGCGGTCTCGATCGGATACGGCAGATGATAATTGAGGCCCGGCGGGACCTCGCGTACGTATTTGCCGAACCGCAACACTGCGCCGAGCTCGTCGGGGGCAACCTGGAAGAAGCCGGAAAATCCCCAGATGATGAGCGCGACCAACGCGATCAGGCCGAGCCCCCTGCCGCCGAGGCTGCCGCCCGGCAGCACGGTGCGCAGCTTGTCCTGGCTGCGGCGCAGAAATTCCTCGAGATCGGGCGGTGTCGGGCCCGACTGCTGCGGCCCCGAGCCCCACGGGCCCTTGCCGCCGCCGCCTCCCCCACCTGATCCCCAGGGTCCGCCGCCCCCCTGATTGCTCCACGGCATCGGCTGCCTCCTCGCTGCGCCGGCCAAGACGGCCGTCGCGCCTGTTTCGGTTCGAGGGGGTTATAGGGGAGGAGTCATTCCGTTACAACGCGGGTTACGCGCGTGCGGCGCGGCAACGCATGGCCTTGAAAATCCGGTTAACGCCTACCATCGACTGCTTCGGCATCACCAGCGCGTTCACGCGCGTCTCCGACGCGCTATGGGCGCAATTTAGAGTGCCCGCGGTGGCCGCTCGCTTCGCTCGTAGACAAGCGCGGTGAAGTCCGCGTCGTCATCCGGCCCGGCGCGATGCTCGGTTCGTTCGACTTCGTGCCAGATGTTCGGATCAATGGCCGGAAATTTCGTATCGCCGTCCGGTCGTAGATGCACGCGGGTGATCACCAGCCGATCGGCCAGGCCGATCGTCTGTGCGTAGATATCCGCCCCGCCCACCACGGCGATCGCGTCGGCCCCGCGCCGCAACGCATCGCCGCGCGCCACTTCGAGCGCTGCCTCGAGACGCGAAGACACGAGCGCGCCGTGCGCTGCAAAGCTCCGGTTGCGGCTGACCACGATATTGGTGCGACCGGGCAGCGGCTTCTTGGTAAACGAAAGATAGGTCGTCCGCCCCACCACGACCGGCTTGCCCCAGGTCATGGCGCGAAAACCCTGCATGTCGGACTTGAGCCGCCACGGCATCACGCCGCCCTGCCCGATCACGTCGTTGTCCGCGACCGCGGCGACCAGCACGAGCGCGATCGGCGGCCGCGGCCCGCTCACACCGCCACCTTGGCCTTGATGTGCGGGTGCGGGTCGTAGCCTTCGAGCGCAAAATCCTCGTAGCGGAAGGCGAAGAGATCGGTCACGGCCGGGTTGAGCACCATGCTCGGCAACCGCCGTGGCGCGCGCGAGAGCTGCAGCCGCGCCTGCTCCAGATGATCGAGATACAGGTGGGCGTCGCCGAGCGAGTGCACGAAGTCGCCGGCTTTCAATCCCGTGACCTGCGCCACCATCAGCGTGAGCAACGCGTAAGAAGCGATGTTGAACGGCACGCCGAGGAACACATCGGCCGAGCGCTGGTAGAGCTGACAGGAGAGCCGGCCCTTGGCCACGTAGAACTGGAACAGGAGGTGGCATGGCGGCAGCGCCATCTTGTCGACGTCGGCCGGGTTCCAGGCCGTAACGATGAGCCGGCGCGAATCCGGATTGCGGCGGATCGCCGAAACCACATCGGCGATCTGGTCGATGGTGCCGCCGTCGGACGCAGGCCACGAGCGCCACTGCCGGCCATAGACCGGGCCGAGCTCGCCGCGCTCGTCCGCCCATTCGTCCCAGATCCTGACGCCGTGCTCGTTGAGATATTTGATGTTGGTGTCGCCGGCGAGGAACCAGAGCAGCTCGTGGACGATCGATTTGAGGTGCAGCTTCTTGGTGGTCAGGAGCGGAAAGCCCTCGTCGAGGTTGAAGCGCATCTGATGACCGAAGACCGACAGCGTGCCGGTGCCGGTGCGGTCACGCTTCTCAGCGCCGTCCGCGAGAACCCGTTCCATCAGGTCGTGATACTGGCGCATGGGGCGAATATCGGGGTCCCACCCTCCTGCGGCACGGCGCCGAGTCGGGAGGCGGAGTCTACCGCCGTCCCTGCCCTCGGCAAGATGCCGAAAAAACGCCGTCCCCATGGGACATGAACGTAACCCTCAGTTCAACGGGCCGGCCGCCTTGATGACCGGCGTCCAGCGCGCGATCTCGCTCTTGACCAGAGCGGCGAGCGCCTGCTGGCCGCGGCCGGCCTTGTCCGGCAGCACGCTGCCGAGCTCGAGCAGCCGCTTGCGTGTCTGCTCGTCGTCGAGCGCCTTGTCGAGCGCGTCGGTGAGCTTGTCGAGGACAGGTTGCGGCGTGCCCTTGGGAGCAAAGAGCGCGTTCCAGGCCTGCGCCTGGAACTCCGGCAGTCCCGCCTCCTTGGCGGTCGGAACGTTGGGCAAGGCGGGATTTCGCTCGGCGGTCCCAATCGCATAGGCCTTGATCTGCCCGGCGTTGATCTGCTGGACGACATTGACGATCTGGTCGCACATGTAATCGACCTGTCCGGAGATCAAGGCAGTCAGGGCGGGGCCGGTTCCGTTGAACGGGATCGACGTCGGCTTCACGCCCAAGATCGAATTGAGCAACAGGCAGGTCGTGAAGGACACCGACCCGACGCCGGCATGCGCCATGTTGAGCTTGTCGGCGTTCGCCTTCACGTAGGCCGTGAACTCCTTGAGGTCCTTCGGCGGAAAGTCCTTGCGCGCCAGGATCAGGACCGGCGTCCCCGCCACCAAGCCGATAGGCGCGAAGTCCACGTCAGGCTTGTAGGCCAAGTTCGGATAGAGCGCGACCGAGGCGGCATGGGTGCCCATGTGGCCCATCTCGATCGTGTATCCGTCCGGCGCCGCGCGCATCGCCCGGGTGGTGGCGGTCGTTCCGCCGGCGCCGACGATGTTCTCGATGATGATCGGCTGCCCGAGCGTGCGCGCCATATGCTCCGAGACGATACGGGAAATGACGTCGGTCGGTCCGCCCGCGGCGAACGGCACGATCAAGGTGATCGGGCGGCGCGGATAGTCGGCTTGCGCGGCAGCCGGGCTCGCTGCGATACCCGAGAGCACGCCCAGGGCAGTGCCAAGACCGACGATCGCGGCACACATACGCGACAGGACACTAGACATGATCGTTGACCCTTTCAGGTGACAACCAAATTCGCTCGCTTGTAAGCCCACATTTGGGTGTTTGGGGCGCAAAAACAACCGCCGCGCGGCAGGCCTCTGCTGCCGCGCGGCGGTAACTCGTCGCAGTCTTAACGCAACGGCTGCCCTTGCTACTCGACGAACACCTCGTCGCGGCGTTTGCGGATCGTCGGCAGCACCGCGAGGATGAGCAGCAGGATCGCAATGCCGAGCAGCACGCCCGAGATCGGACGCGTGAAGAAGACCGTGGCATCGCCGCGCGCGATCAGCATGGCGCGGCGCAGGTTTTCCTCCATCAACGGTCCGAGCACGAAGCCGAGCAGCATCGGCGCTCCTTCGAAATCGTGCTTGATCAGCCAGAAGCCGACCAGGCCGAACAGGGCTGCGATCAACACGTCCGCCGGAGCGTTGTTGATCGAATAGACGCCGATACAGCAGAACACGATGATCGAGGGGAAGAGCAGCCGATACGGCACGCGCAGCAGAGTGACCCAGACGCCGACCAGCGGCAGATTGATCACGACCAGCGCCAGATTGCCGATCCACATCGACGCGATCATGCCCCAGAACAGCTCCGGCTGCTTGGTCATGACCTGTGGGCCCGGCACGATGCCGTGGATGGTCATGGCGCCGACCATCAGCGCCATCACCGCGTTCGGCGGGATGCCGAGCGTGAGCAGCGGGATGAATGCGGTCTGCGCCGCCGCATTGTTGGCGCTCTCGGGCGCGGCCACGCCCTCGATGGCGCCGTGGCCGAAACGCTCGGGGTGCTTGGACAACCGTTTCTCGAAGGTGTAGCCCGCGAACGACGCGATCACCGCGCCGCCGCCCGGCAGAATGCCGACCAGCGAGCCGATGATCGTGCCGCGCGCAATCGGCGGGCGCGGCCGCGATCAGATCCGCCCGGGTTGGCATCAGGCCGCTGATCTTCGTCTTGAGGACCTCGCGGCTCTCGGGCGGCAGCTCGAGATTGCGGATGATCTCCGCGAACCCGAACACGCCCATGGCGATATTGGCGAACCCGATGCCGTCAGCGAGCTCGGGAATATCGAACGTCATGCGGCCGGCGCCGGTTTCGAGGTCGGAACCGACCATCGACAGCAGCAGCCCCATGAGCACCATGGCGACGGCTTTGAGCACCGAGCCCTTGGCCAGCACGACCGCGAAGATCAGGCCGAGCACCATCAGCGAGAAGTATTCGGCCGGCCCGAACAGCAGCGCGAGGCCGGTCAATGGCGCGCCGAGCGCCGCAACCAGCACCGTGGCCACGCAACCCGCGAAGAACGAGCCCAGCGCGGCGATCGCGAGCGCGGGTCCGGCGCGGCCCTGCTTCGCCATCTGATGGCCGTCGAGACAGGTGACGACCGACGTCGCCTCGCCCGGGATGTTGACGAGGACCGACGTGGTCGATCCGCCGTATTGCGCGCCGTAATAGATGCCGGCGAGCATGATGAGAGCGCCGACGGGCGGCAACCCGAACGTGATCGGCAGCAGCATTGCAATGGTGGCCACCGTTCCGACGCCGGGCAGCACCCCGACCAGGGTGCCGACCAGAGCACCAAGCATGCAGAACAGGATGTTGTACGGATTGGCTGCGACGGAAAAGCCCAATGCGAGGTTCGCGAGAAGGTCAGACATGACTGTGGGCCTCCCGCGTCAGAAGCGCGGCCAGAGTTGGAACGGCAGGTTGAGCAGGTAGACGAACAGCCCAACGCAGAACAGGGTCATCACCGCGGCCCCGATGAGGGTTTCCACCACTCGCATTTCCTTCGAGCCCATAAGCGCGACGACGAAGGTCGCGTAGCTGGCGATGATCAAGCCCAATGGGCGGATCATCACCGAGAAGCCGAGAATTGCCGCGATGACGAGGACCGGGCCGCGAATCTTGTACTTTTCGATCGGCGGCCCCGAGGTGAAGATACCGCCCAGCGCAATGGCGGCGCCGAGCCCGGCGAGGATGACGGAGAACAGCCGCGGCGCCGTCCCAGGACCAAAGGCAAACCCGCGTTGGCCTGGCAAATTCCCGGAAGCGATCAGTGCAAACGTCGCCAACATGACGAGCGCCAGCCCGCCATAGAAATCCTGCGGCGCACGGACCGGCAGGACTCCTGCCGCCACTGCAATGCCCATCACGATCATTATTGCCGAAATCGTTCGCGGAACCACGGGGCCCGGCATATAGAACGTGCCCACAAAGAGCCCGAGCGACAACAGGGTGATCAGCAGTCCACCAAACAGCTGGCTGCGACCACGAAAAACCAACCCAAAGCCTGGCGGCTTCGGGGACGAATTGACGCCCTCGGACATTAACAGACTCCCCTCGTGACCCACTAAGTGCCGGGAAACTCCAGCCCCCTTAGCACTCCTACTTTTTCTCAGTAGCACATTCCAGTGGGGGGCGGGAAGCAAGTGCGACAAATTTAAGATCACAGTAATCCGGCGAGCCCGAGCAGTGCTGCGACACTGAAAATCCACAACGGATTCAACCGGGTCGTGTAGGTCACGATCGCGGTGACCAGCGTGACGGCCACTGCCACGAAATTGTGCGCTGCCACGGAGGCCACCACGAAGGCACTCGCGGCGATGAGGCCGATTGAAATCGGGAGCAACCCGGCCTGGATCGCGGCCCGCCAAGGCGCGTCCTTGAAGCGTTCCCACACATGGCCGATGTAAAAAGCAAACATGCAGGTGGGGCCGCACATCGCCAGGGTTGCAACCAGCGCACCGACGAGCCCGGCTACGTGGTAGCCGATCAAGGGTGACGATGATGACGTTCGGGCCCGGCGTGACCTGAGCGATGGCAAATATGTCGGTGAACTGCCGATCGGTCATCCAGCGTTCCACCTCGACCGCCACCCGCTGCATTTCGGGCACGGCGGAGTTGGCGCCGCCGATCGCAAACAGCGACATCAGCGCAAAATAACCCGCGAGCGTCGTGAGCGTGCCGATCTCGTCCTTCATCGGCGCACCCAGGCGATCGCGATGCTCAGCGGCACCAGCACCGCCAGCGCCCAGTAGATCGGCCAGCGCAGCACCCCGACCGACGCGAAGGTCGCAAGCGCGACCGCCAGGCCGACGCGATCGTTGAACAGCGGCCGCGCCATCTTGGCGCAGGTTCCCAAGACCAGGCCGGCCGCCGCCGCCGCGACACCGAACAGCATGCGCTGAAGCGCCGCGATCTCGCCGAACCGCGCATAAAGCAGGCCGATGAATGCAACAATGACGAACGGCGGCCCGATCAATCCCACCAGCGCGACCACCGCGCCGGCCGAGCCGCGGATGCGCCGGCCGAATACGACGGAGAGGTTGACCACGTTCGGGCCGGGCAGGAATTGGCAGAGCGCATAGGCGTCGTTGAACTCCTCGGGCGTCATCCATTTGCGCTCCTCGACCAGCATCCGCCGCGACCAGGCGAGCACGCCGCCGAAGCCGCAGAGCGAGATCAGGGCGAAGGCGAGGAAGAGCTCGAGCAGCGTGGGCGGAGACGAAGCGGGCGGAGAGGCAGGCGAAGGCGTGGCAACCGTCTCGGACATGAACGGAGACTTAAGCCCGGAGCGGTTGCCGGACCAAACGATTTGTCGGAAAGGCGGCTATGAGCGCAAATGGGGTGTCGGACCCTGCCCCACACATTCCGGCCAGCTGTGGCCCGCACGCTCTTTTTTCGTCAACCTTCTGTGCTTATATTGAGGGTGCCGGCGCAAGCCGGATATGGCGATAAATGGCCGTCGTAATAAACCTATCGGACCCGGGGGCAGTACCCGGCGACTCCACCAAGCGGCGGGGCTGGGCGAAACAGGATCGACGAGGGCGTAAAGGGCGTGCTTTTGCTCGGCATGGTTCCGCCGTTATCGGGCCAAATTCATAGTTGCAAACGACAACTATGCTCCGGTTGCCCAGGCTGCGTAACGCGGTTTGGAATACCGATCTGAAGCCCTGACGGGTTAAGCTCCGGCAGGCGGGGTTCGGAGGCACCTGGCAACAGAAGCCTCCACTTTCCTTGACTTGAAACGAAGGTCCCGGGCTGGCGCGTCACCCCTCGTGCGCCTACCATTTGTCCGGTGAGTCTCCAGCCGGGATACGAGCCCAAATGGCCGTCGATCACATCCGCTACGATATTCTGGCCCAAGAGGCCCTGCGTGGAGTCGTGCGCACCGTGCTGGCCGATGCGGCCAAGAACGGGCTGCCCGGAGAGCACCATTTCTACATTTCCTTCGATACCCGCGCCGACGGCGTGCGGCTCTCGCCGCGCATGCTGGCGGAATATCCCGAGGAAATGACGATCGTCCTGCAGCACCAGTTCTGGGACCTGGTGGTGACCGAGGAGGGCTTCGAGGTCGGCATGTCCTTCGGCGGCATTCCGGAGCGCTGGTCGTGCCGTTCGCGGCGATCAAAGGCTTCCTCGATCCGTCGGTCGAGTTCGGCCTGCACTTCCAGGAGATCGGCGACAGCGCCGGCAAAGGACAAGAGAACCGGCCGGACAAGCAACAAGGCGGCCAAGAGGAAGGCGCTCCCGCCGGCAAGGACCGCGGCGGCGCTCGTCCACCGGCAGAGCATAAGACAGGGCGGCCCGCCCTCGCCGCGGTCCCCGCGCCCGCCAATTCCGAACCGGCCAAATCCGAGCCGGCCAAATCCGAGCCGGCCACATCCGGACCAGCCGATGCCAAATCGGCCGACAAACCGGCACCCGACGAGGGACCGGACAAGCCGGCCGGCGGCGGCGAGGTGGTCCGGCTCGATCGGTTCCGCAAGAAATAGCAGAGGACAGACGACGGGACCGAAAAGGGGGCCAAGTCGCCATCCGTTGTCTACCGTCAGTCATGCCCAAGAATCGCAACCCCAAGAATCGCAGCTCCAAGAACCGCAGCCCCAACACCCGCATCGAGAGCGACAGCTTCGGCCCGATCGAGGTGCCGGCCGACCGTTATTGGGGCGCGCAGACCGAGCGCTCGCGCCGCAATTTTCGCATCGGCGAGGAGCGCATGCCGCCGCCGATCATTCGCGCGCTCGGCATCATCAAGCGCGCCGCGGCCGAGGTGAACCATCAGCTCGGCTCGCTCGACGCGCTGCGCGCAAAAGCAATCGCGCGCGCGGCGCAGGAGGTGATCGACGGCAAGCTCGACGAGCACTTTCCGCTGGTCGTCTGGCAGACCGGCTCCGGCACGCAGACCAACATGAACGTCAACGAGGTGATCGCGGCGCGCGCGAACGAGATGCTCGGCGCCAAGGACGGTGGAAGGCGCGACGCCAAGCGGGATGACAGCTCGTCGGTGCATCCGAACGATCACGTCAATATGAGCCAGTCGTCGAACGACAGCTTCCCGACGGCGATGCATATCGCAGCGGCGCAAGAGATCGCGCAGCGGCTCATTCCGGCGCTGGCGCACCTGCAGGCGGAGCTCGAGCGCAAGGTCGAGGAGTTCGCGCGCATCGTCAAGATCGGCCGCACCCATACGCAGGACGCCACCCCGCTCACGCTCGGGCAGGAATTTTCCGGCTACGCGGCGCAGGTCGGATCGGGGCTCCGGCGGGTGAGGCTCGCGCAGGCGGAGCTCTATCCGCTGGCGCAGGGCGGCACCGCGGTCGGCACCGGGCTCAATTCCAAGCCGCAATTCGCCAAGCTCGTCGCCAAGCGGATCGCCACGCTGACCGGCCTCCCCTTCGTCACGGCGCCGAACAAGTTCGAGGCGCTCGCATCCCATGATGCGATCGTGTTCGCGCACGGCGCGCTGACCTCGGTGGCGACCGGCCTGTTCAAGATCGCAAACGACATCCGGCTGCTCGGCTCGGGCCCGCGCTCGGGTCTCGGCGAGCTGATCCTGCCGGAGAACGAGCCCGGCTCCTCGATCATGCCCGGCAAGGTGAACCCGACCCAGGCCGAGGCGCTGACCATGGTCTGCTGCCAGGTGCTCGGCAATCAAACCACGATCGAGATCGCGGCGAGCCAGGGACACTTCGAGCTCAACGTCTACAAGCCGGTGATCGCGCACGCCATGCTGCAGTCGATCCGCCTGCTCGCCGACGCAGCGGTTTCGTTCGCCGACAATTGCGTCGCCGGCATTCGCGCGGACGAAGCACGCATCGGCGAGCTGATGAAAAATTCGCTGATGCTGGTGACGGCGCTCGCGCCCAAGATCGGATACGACCGGGCCGCCGCGATCGCCAAGGCCGCGCATGCCAACGGAACGACGCTGCGCGAGGAAGCCATCCGTCTCGGCTATGTTTCGGCGGCGGAATTCGATCGCCTGGTGCGGCCGGAGCGAATGATTCGACCGGGGTGAGTTTCGCGGCGCGGCGGCGCGCTCACAGGCGCGGCGGCGTGGAGATAAACGACCCGGAGATAAAACTTTTGTGACCGGAACGCGCCTGGCGCGGGCCCGATAGGCGAGGTGAATTTCCGCCCCTCGCCGACACAAATGTAAAATCTTACCGGCAAGTCTTCCAGCAAATCCACGCTCGTCGGCAAGATGAAGCGTCGAACAGGGCCGGAGATTTTCGGACAATTGCTTGAAACACCGCATCTCTATTTTAGAAGACTTACAAAGAATGGTCGCGACGGCAAAAATCACGAGTTGTTGCCGTACAAACGAAATTCGAAAGCTCAGCCGGATAAATGCCCGCTTGCGCGGGACGCCCGGTGCAATTTCACAATCGCATCCGTCGCCACGCTATGGGCGTATTTGGCACCGAAGCCAAACGCGCGGGACCTGCATCATCCCGGACCAGCTCGTCGAGTGCAGGGATGGGCGACGTCGTCAACCTTCGTAGAGCGCGCAAGCGGGCCGAGCGGGAGCTTGGTGAACGAAAAGCTGCTGCCAATCGACTATTGCATGGCCGCGGCAAAGCCGAGCGCGAGCTCGAAGGCAAACGTGAGGAGAAGGCCCGCCGCGACCTCGACCGCCACCGGGTCGAAACAGGAGACGAGTGATGAAATCTCCGGTCGTAAAGCGTTCCATCGTGATCGCCGGTCACAAGACCAGCGTCAGCCTCGAGGATGCGTTCTGGCAAGGGCTCAAGGAGATCGCGGGCGGGCGCGACGTGACCTTGGCGGACCTCGTCGCCACGATCGATACCGAGCGGCAGCACGGGAATCTGTCATCGGCGATCCGCCTGTTCGTGCTCGATTTCTATCGCAAACAGCTGTCCGACGACAAAGCCGGGCGCGACGAGACGCGCACGATGCTGCCCACACGCGCAGCCTCGTAGCCTTTCTGGTCGGTCCTGCGGATCAAATTCGGGTGGGAATTTCTCCCGCGCGCCGTCAATTGCCGAACAATATTTCCTTCAGCGAGCGCGGCGCCGCGGGTGCCGTCGCGGTCGCCGGCTTCGGCGGCGTGCGCGCCGCCGCGGGCGGACGAATGTCGACCGGCGGCGGCAATGGTGCCGCCTGCCCCGCCGATTTGGGCTTCGGCGCGCTCGGTGCCACCGGCTCGGTCCGCGTCGCCGGCCGCGGCGGCGTCGATTCCGGCTCGCTGCCCCCTGCGCTGGGCACGGCCGGCGCGACCGCAGGCGCGCTCTGGCTCGGCGCTTGCTGGATCGGCGCCGGTTGACTTGCCGCAGGCTGACTTGGCTCAGGCTGAGTTGGCGCAGGCTGGATCAGCGCGGGCTGGGTCGGCGGATCCTGGCTCGGGGCCGGTTGGATGGCGGTTTCCTTTGCGGGCGGTGCGGACGGCGCGGGCTCGCGGCCCTCGAGCAAATCGAGCTTCTTCGACTGCTGCTCGACCGCGCGCAGTGCGAGCCAGCTCGTCAGCGCCGCGACCTCGATGCTGCGCTTGGGCGCATCGCTCGGTCCCTTCAGCGCGATTGCGACTTCCGGACGAGTGCTCGCCAGCGCGCCGGTCCCCGCGGCACCGGTCAGGGTCAGCCGCGCATCCAGGCCGCCGTCGGCAAGGTTGACGCTGCCGCTCACGGCGAGATCGGCACCTTGTGCACGCACCGTGGTGTTGCTCAGGCGCGCCTGCCCGGCATTGATCGCGAGCGCGCCCTCGGCGAGCGCGAAGGTCAGGACTCCGCTGCCGAGCGCGGCATCCATCCGGTCTCGCACCCTGGTCGCGTCGATCGGCAGGCCTTGATCGACCGCGCGGATCACAGCGTCGAATGCCGCCGGATCGAGCCGCACCACCCGCCCCTTTTCCAGCGTGAATGTGCCGCTGCCGCCGAGCGAGTTGATGAGCGCGATCGGGCTCATGCCGGCCCCCTCGACACTCACGTCGAGCGTCAGCCGGCCCGACAGCAGCCCGTCGCCGGGAAGCAGCTCGGCGGCGCTGGCGCCGGCGAGCTGAATGCGGCTGCGCACGGTCAGCCCCTCGGAACGACGCAGGAACGACAGCTCGCCGGCCAGCCGCCCGCCGGCGACGTCGCCCTCGATCGCCTGCAATGCCAGCTCCGCATCGCCGAACTGCAGCACGCCTCGCACGTCGCGCGCGGAGAGCTTGGGCGTGAGCGTGACGCTCGCCGACTTGATCGCGACCTGTCCACGCAGCCCGCGTAGTCCCTGCTCGAACGGCTCCGACGGCCAGAAGCCGGAGGCGCCTCCACTCGAATTCAAGTTCGCATTCGGAGTTGCGCTCGCCAGCGTGGTCGTGCCGGTGACCAGGCTCTGCGCCGGGATCCCCAGCGCCGCGGCGATCGCGACCGTCAGATCCACGGCGCCGAGCTCGACGTCGCCGTCGAGCGTGATCGGCTGCTGCCGCATCCCGATGGCGAGCCGCCCACCGACGCGCGTGCCGGCGACCGTGCCCGCCACGTCGGTGAACCGCAGCGTGCCGTCGCTCAGCGCGAGACGCCCATTCCCCGACACCGGCAGCAGCTCGAGCGGACGCCCCGCCGCCACCGGGCGCGGCGAGCGGATATTGGCATTGGCGACCCTGAGCGCGAGTGCGGCCCTCGATACGGCGCGATCGGAAACAAGGACCGTGCCGCCAGCGGACAGGCTGAGCACACCGGCGGTGAGCTGGCCATCGACCGCAAGCTCGCCGTCGAGCGGGCCCTTGGCCGTCAGCGTCAATCGTCCCGGCCGCTTGTCGGCCACGACGAAGCGGTCGAGCCCGACGAGCTCGACCAGAGCTGCGCCGTCGTCGGCGTCCACGCGTCCGCTGAGGTTCACCTTGGCCGTTGCAAGCGCGGCGAGATTGTCGATCTTGAAGGCGTCGTTGGCGGCCCCCGTGTCGCCGCTCAGCGCGATGCGCGCGATGCCGGCACGGCCGTCGATCTTGAACTTCGCATTCGTGCTCCCGGCCGCGCCCGGATCGAGCGCGAGGCCGGCGCGCAAGGCGACCGGGGTAAGGCGACCGGCCGAGCGGCGCAGCTGGTCGGCGGCCTGCGGAGCAAATTTCTCGACGATCGCGACGACGCCGTCGAGCGAGCGCGCGTCGAGGTCGAGCGTCACCTCGCCGCGCGGCGACTGCGTCCTGGTATCGATCCGCCCCTTGATCGCGAGCGCGGCGCCGCCGAAATCGGCGATGGCAAGCCGCTCGATCTCGAGCCCGTTGGCGTCGATCCGCGCTTTCACGTCGGCGTCTTTCGCCTCGACGCCGGCGACCGCGGCACGGGCAATCTTGAGCGAAAGCGCGCCTTCGCGCGGCCAATCCAGCGCCGCCTCGCCGAGCACGGCTTTGGCGAGCGCATGGACGCGATCGAGATCGATATCGGGCGCGGTGAGCGCGGCGTCGAGCCGCGCCGGCCGGTCGTCGCTCGCCCAGACATAGGCGAACCGTCCGTCGACCGTCATGCGATCGAGCTCGAGCTTGAGCCGCTCGATCCCGATGGCGTCGCCGCCCAGCGTCACGTCGCCGCCCAGGCGCAACGGACCGGTGACGGCGGCCTGCGCATCGGTGCGCTCGGTCAGCCAGGCCACGAGCACGCGCGGATCGGCGGCCTCGACCCTGGTCGATCCCTCGAACCGCACGCTGCCGGTGGCGGTCGCCCCGAGGCGCCCGCTGAGGCGCAATTGGGTCAGGCCGGGCGCCCGCAGCTCCAGCGCCTTGATGTCCAGGCCGTCGGGGCCGGCGGTGAGATCGGCGCCGACACGCGCGAGGGTGGCGCCGCCGAGCGTCACGGACTCGATCCCGATGCTCAGCGTCGTCGGGATCGGCAGCGCCAGCGCGCTGGTGAAGGTCTCGGCCAGTGTCCTGACGGCAACGAGCGGACGACGGCGCGTCGCGTCCGGCAGCGCCAGCACGCGGTCGAGATCGATCTGTGGCGCTGTCAGCACGCCGATGACCTCGGGCTGCTGCCCGAATGTCACGTTGGCGTTGCCCTTGAGTTTGATCGCCCGGTCGTCCGGGCCGTACTGGAAGTCGATCTGCTCGAGCACGGCGGCCTTGGCGTCGCCCTTGACGCGGCTCGCCACGCGCCACGGCTCGACGGCGGCCGTTGGCGTGCCGGCCGACGCCCTGCCCGCGGGGCGCGCCAGCGAAATCGTGCCGTCGAACCGCGGCGCGCCGCGATCGAGCGAGATCACGACGTCCGCCTCGGCGCGCAGGGGACGGTCGATCGGATCGACCGTGAGCCGCACCTTGGCGCCGCTGTCCTCGGAGATGCGGCTGGTCGTGACGCGATAGGGATAGTGCTGGCCGGCCACCACGAAGGAGCCTTCGCCTTTGATCGGTCCTACCAGTGATCGCAACTCACCGTTGAACTCCAGCTTGTCGAGCACGAGGCGCGAGGCGCTCGCCGCGTCGGTGAAGACGGCGCGTCCGTCCCGGATCTTGAGCCGCTCGATCGACACCAGCTCCGGGTCGAAGGCGAGCTTGGAAACCGGCCAGACCAGGCGGCCGGCGGCGTCGATCCCGACCGCGAGCTCGGGGCCCTCCAGCCGCGCATCGGACACGCGCAATTCGCCGCGCACCAATGCACCCAGCGCGAATTCGAGCTGCAAGGCGCGCGCGCGCACCGCCTGGTTTCCGCGGCCGATCTCGACGCCGTGCAGCACCAGGCTCGGAGTCGGAAGCAGGCGGGCATCGATCGCGCCGGTGGCACGCAGGTCGAGACCGGTCAGGCGGCTCGCCCTGGCCTCGAGCTCCCCGCGATAGCTATTCCAATCGATCAAAAGGGGGCCGACCAGCGCCGTTACCAGCGCCAGGATGATCGCAATTGCAAAACCGAGCAGCGTTGTCTGCACGCGCCGTCACCACAGCAGGCCGACTTCTGTTCCTCGCACTGGTCCCCAGTCCCACACACCAGTCCCACACACTCACTCGACGGACACGCGCGGGCCCCCGGAAAAGGCCTGACAGCCAACGAGTTCAGCACGATTCCTGTCACCGGACCATCACGGTCGGCCAGGCTTGCCCAGGATCCCTGTCGGTAACCTTAGCTCCACCGCGCCCCCGGTGGTGCCTCAATATGGGTCGGATTGACGGCAAATCTATGTCGGGAGCAACGGCTTATAACGAAAGGCCGGCAAATCGGATCGAGCCGGGGCGGCCTCACCTTTCACTTCAGAGTCAAGGTGACGGCGCCGTCACGGCGCGGCCGCTACGCCAGCGCGACGATCTTGCCCGGATTCATGATGTCGTGCGGGTCGAGCGCGCGTTTGATCGCGGCCATGGCCGCGAGCGCCGGCTCACCCAGCTCGCCGGCGAGGTATTTCATCTTGCCCTGCCCGACCCCGTGCTCGCCCGTGCAGGTGCCGTCCATGGCGAGTGCGCGCTCCACCAGCCGCTCGCACAACTTCTTCGCGGTCTTGACCTCCGCTGCATCGTCGGTGTCGACCAGCAATGTGAGATGGAAGTTGCCATCGCCGACATGCCCCAGGATCGGAGCCACCAGCCGCTCCTTGGCGATGTCGCGCTGGGTCTCGGTCACGCATTCGGCCAACCGCGAGATCGGCACGCAGACATCGGTGGCGACCGCCTGCGCGCCGGGACGCAGCCCCCTGCCCGCCCAATACGCGTCGTGGCGCGCCTGCCACAGCCGGGTGCGGTCCTCGGGCTTGGTCGCCCACTCGAACGGACCGCCGCCGAGATCGCCGGCAATCTCGCCGAAGCGCTCGGCCTGCTCGGCGACGCCGGCCGGCGAGCCGTGGAACTCGACGAACAGCAGGGGCACCTCCGGCAGCGTCAGCTTGGAATAGAGATTGGTCGCCTTGACCTGCAACTCGTCGAGCAGCTCGATGCGCGCCACCGGGATGCCGGACTGGATGGTCGCGATCGCCGCATTGCACGCCGCCTCGACGGACGGGAATGGGCACACGCCGCCCGAGATCGCTTCCGGAATGCCGGATAGCTTGAGCGTCAGCCCGGTGATCACCCCGAGCGTGCCTTCCGAGCCGACGATCAGCCGCGTCAGGTCGTAGCCGGCCGACGACTTCTTGGCGCGGCGCGCGGTCGTCATCAGCTCGCCGTTCGCCAGCACGACCTCGAGCGCCAGCACGTTGTCCTTCATGGTGCCGTAGCGCACCGCATTGGTTCCCGAGCAGCGCGTCGCCGCCATGCCGCCGAGAGACGCATCGGCGCCGGGGTCGAGCGGGAAGAACAGGCCCTGGTCGCGCAGATGCTCGTTGAGCTGCTTGCGCGTGAGGCCGGGCTCGATCACGCAATCGAGGTCCTGCGCGTTGACCGCGATCACGCGGTTCATGTCGCGCATGTCGATCGACACGCCGCCGCGGGGCGCGTTGATATGGCCTTCCAGCGAGGTCCCGGTCCCGAACGGGATCACCGGCACGCGATGACCGGCACAGATGCGCACGATGTCCTGCACGTCGGACGTCGATTGCGGAAACACGACGGCGTCGGGCGGCTGGTTGGCGATCCAGGTCGTCGTATTGGCGTGCTGGTCGCGCACCGCCTGCGAGGTGACGAGCCGGTTGCCGAATTTCGCCGCCAGCGCGGCGACGACGGCTTTCACCGCGCCAGGGTCGCGGCGCACGCTGTGATCGGACGTTTCTGCCATCAGTGCCATGCCATCGCTTCGAGCACTCACGATAGCAGAATGGCGCCGGCAATCGCCACCGCTGCCGATCTGCCGTCAGTTCGCCTCGAGCGTGTTGCCGCCCGCGGCTGCGGCAAGGTCCGCCGCCGGGTTCAAAGGCTGAGGGGCGCGGGTCGGCATGGCGAGCACCGTGCCGAGCAGGAGCGCGATGGCGATCATGGGCCTGATCCTGGGCTTGATCATCGACGCCAGCCCCCTGACCGCGTTGCGCATCCTCTCCGTCCGCAGGCTGGCGGCGCGCCGGCGATAGAAGCCGTAGTCGATGGAGCTGTCGGATTGGCGACGAACGTGGATGGGTTGCATGGCTGCCTCCGCAGGCGTCGACCGCAGGGTCGTTTCGATGCTGGGAGGATGCCAGCCGCGACGGCGCAAGACTTTCAGCGGCCCTTGATTTGTCCTTGAGATAACCTTGATTATCCCCCTAGCGGGCTCGGCGTCGGGGGTGCGGTGTGCTGTTCTTCTTCGAAGACAATGTTCTTGATCCCGGGCGGCGCGAATTGCGCTGCAAGGGCGAACTCGTCGCCGTCGAGCCTCAGGTCTTCGACCTCCTGGTCTTCCTGATCCGCAACCGCGAGCGCGTGATCAGCAAGGATGACATGATCGCCGGGGTGTGGGACGGCCGCATCGTCTCGGACTCGACCCTGACCAGCCGCATCAATGCCGCCCGCCGCGCCATCGGGGACAGCGGCGAGCAGCAGCGCCTCATCCGCACGGTCGCCCGCAAGGGCATCCGCTTCGTGGGCGACGTGCGCGAGGGTCAGGTGCCGTCGGAGCTGCCGGCACCGGTGCCCGACGTGAAGGGGCACCAGGAGGTTACATTTTGCCGGACCGACGACGGCATCAACCTCGCGATGGCGTCGGGCGGCGAAGGTCCGCCATTGATCAAAGCCGCCAACTGGCTGACCCATATCGAATACGATTGGGAAAGCCCGGTCTGGTCGCCGCTCTTGCAGCAACTGGCGGCGTGCTCCCGCCTGATCCGGTATGACGGACGCGGCAACGGCCTTGCGGATCGCGAGGTGGGCGACATCTCGTTTGCCGCCTTCGTGCACGACCTCGAAACGGTGGTCGAATCGACGGGGCTGCAGCGATCGGCGTTCCTCGGCATCTCGCAGGGCGCGGCGGTCGCGATCGCCTATGCGGTGCGCCATCCGGAACGCGTGTCGAAGCTGATTCTCTATGGTGGATACGCGCAGGGACGCAACAAGCGCGGCTCGGCGGCTGAGCTTGAAATGGCGAGGGCGTCGCTGGCCATGATGCGGCACGGATGGGGCGACGAACATTCGGCCTACATGCGGGCGTTCAGCTCACTCTATCTGCCGAACGGATCGCCCGAGCAGATCAGATGGTTTGCCGAGTTGCAGCGCGTGACCACCTCCGCCGACAACGCCGCACGGATTCGCAATGCCTGCGACGATATCGACGTCGCAAGCCTGTTGCCCGAAGTGCAGGTCCCCACGCTGGTCCTGCATTGCCGTCATGACAGCGTCGCCCCGCTCGAGCAGGGTCGAATGATCGCCCGCTCGATACCCCACGCCAAGTTCGTGACCTTGGAGAGCGACAACCACGTATTGCTGTCCGGCGAGCCGGCGTGGCCCAGGCTCGTCGGCGAGATCGAGGCATTCCTGAAAGAGTGAGTGGCTGCAGAGTGAGGCGGCGCTTTTCGCTTTGGCGCATGTCCTTTTCGGAAAACCGGTGTCCACCCTCGGGTCAAGCCCGAGGGCAGGCTTTTCCGGGACATGCGCTAAGCCGCCTCGACCAGCTCGGCCAATTTCCTGCGCGCATAGAACATGCGCGTCTTCACCGTCGCCTCGGCAACGCCGACGACCTCGGCGACCTCCTTGACCGACTTGCCGTGGTAGTAGACGAGGTCGATGACCTCGCCGTGCTCAGGAGACAGCCGGGCCACGGACCGTCGCAACAGCTCGGTCCGTTCCGCGTTCTGCAGCGCGCGCTCGGGATTGTCGGCCGGATCGGGGATGGCGGCGGCGATCTCGTCGTCGAGTTGCATGTCGGTCCGGCGGCGCAGCGCGGAGAGCGCCTTGTAACGGCCGATCGCCAGCAGCCAGGTCGAAACCGACGAGCGCCCCTCGAACGACACCGCCTGGCGCCACACGTCGAGGAACACCTCGCTCAAGAGGTCTTCGGCCAGGCTCTCATTACGCACGAGGCGGACGAGCCAGCGGTAGAGCTGCACTTGATGCCGCCCAAACAGCAATCGCATGGCGAGCTGATCGCCATTGGCGATGCGCTTGATGAGCATTTCGTCGGAAGAATTTCCGCGTGCCGTCGCCTGTGCAGGCGACACGCCGCATCCCGTCCGGGTGAAGGCAACAGTCATGGTAGTCCCCTTTTATTCACGTCCCGACGAACCAACCCGGGGTATGGTAAATGGTTCCTGGGATTTTTTTTGCTGTAACCCGCCTGTGAATTGGAACTAACTCGGCGGAACCTGCGCATCCGGGCGGCGCCGAATCACATTGCCGACCAGCGACGTCACGCTCGGAACGTCGTCCGGCTGGAACGGAATCGGCCGGCAGAGGTCCATGACGATGATGCCGAGCCGGGCCATGCGGTAGGCGCCGTAGACGGCGTCGGCGGCGCTGGACGCGATCCGCTCGGTCACCGCGCCGCCGAGGTGCTGCACCAGCGAGGCGCTGGCGATATCCACCGCCGCGAGCTTGCCGGCCTCGACCACCAGCCGCCGGAGCAGGTGCACGGTGGTGGCCGCGGTCGGACGATGGCCGTACGAGGCGGCGATCCCGCGCACCATGCGCACCCCGCAGGCGAGAAAGAAGACGGCGTCGCTCAACGCCGTGGGGCTGATCGCCGTGATGCCGAAGGCGCGCAGCACCGCGGTGCGCACATGGGCTTCCGCGCGCTGGTCGAGCACCCTCATGACCGTGCCCGAGAGAATCTGCAGCTGCTGCGCGGTCGAATGATGCAGCTGCACCTGGCGCTGGAAGGCCTCGATGGCGGCCTGCGTTTCACGTTCCTTCGGAACCACCGCGAGCACGTCGGCGATGGCGTTGCGGGCATCCGTCGGCAGCACGCGACGGTCGGCGAACCGCTGGTGGATCGCCTCGACGCTCTTGAGCCGGAACAGGCTGACCATCTCACGGGCGATCACCGCGCCGGCGCCGGCGACCCCGGCCGTGACTGCCGTCGCCGCCAGCACGCCCAGCGCCGTGCCGCGCTCGAACGCCGCCGCGACCCAGGCGGCCGCGTCGACGGCCAGCCAGCCGACGAAGAACACGGTCACGCCCGCGATCCCGAGCGTGACGACACGATCGCGCCGGCGCACGGGCGCGCGGGCGGCCACCGGCACGATCGCCGGCTCCGTCGGCGTGATTCGCTCGGTCCGCTCCGTCGCGATCACTTGCGGCGGCGTGGCGCGCAGCGGAGCGATAGGCTCCGCCACGTCGACCTCGATCACGCGCACGGAGGGCGCCGCCTCGGGGTCGGGGTCGGGGCGTCGAAGATCACTCATCGCAGCCGGTCTCCGATCAGGAATTCGAGCGCGAGGTCGAGATTGATGTGCGGGATGCCTTCGACCGGCGAAGGATCGATCGCCGGCGGTTCGAACACCGGCACATTGAGGAACGGCGTGCCCCAGGCGCCCGCGCGCGGCGGACGGATCGGCACATTGCCGACGAAGAATTTCGATTGCTTCCTCGCCCCCACGGGACGGCCGACCACCACCTGCACCCGGTGGCCTTCGATCTCCTGGCTCTCCTCCGCCGTGGAGATCACCGACGCCAGCGCCGTCACGTCGAACTGCGCGTTGCCGCTCTTGACCTCGAGCGCGGGGATCGCCGCCATGTTGCGCAACAGCGCCGCGAGGTGATCGCGCTGGATGTCGGGCACGTGGTCGGCCTTGGTGGCGGCGAACAGCACCTTGTCGATGTGGGAGCCGAACAAGCAGCTTGGAGATGATGCCGCCGTGGCCGTAGCGGAAGCTCTCCAATATGGCCTCGAGCGCGAGCCTGGTGTCGTCGAATGCATCGCGGCCGGCGAGCAGCGCGCGCAGCACGTCGACCAGCACGATCTGCCGCGCATAGTGGCGGAAGTGCTCGATGTAGAAGCGGGCGACCGCCTCGCGCTTGTAGACGTCGAAACGCTCCGCCATCAGCGCGCCCAGCGTGTGCGGAGCGAAGTTGCCGGTACCTTCCCTGATCTCGAGCGGCGCGAACCACAGATAGGGCACGTCGCCGAGTGAGCCCCGGCACAGGAAACGGCCGGGCTGCAGGAAGCTCAAGCCGTGGCGGTCGCGCGCCGCCAGCAGATAGGCGCAGTAGAGATCGTGCGCCTGCTTCGCCACCTCGTCGCTCGCGGGCTCCTCGGGCCGGTGCTGGGCGATGAAATTCATGAAGTCGCCCGATATCTCGGCGCGCACCCCCTTGCGCATGGGCCGCAGGGTCGCCTGCGACCACTGGCCGTAGCTCTGCGTCAGCAGCGGGAGATCGAGCAGCCATTCGCCGGGATAGTCGATGATCCGGACGGTCAGGCTCGCCGGGCTTCCCGTGATCTCCGTCAGGAACTTGCCCACCGTGCCGGCAGGCGCGAAGCGCAGCGTAATGCCGATCTCGCTGATGTCGGCGGTGCGGTCTGGCCAATCCGGCGTGTTGCCCGCCATCTTCTCGATATTGTCGAGATAGGGAAAACGCGGCAGTCGGTGCGCCTTCGCCCCTTCCAGCTGGGCAGCGACCAGACGGCGCTCGCCGACCGCCGACAGTAGCGGCATCCGGTTGAGATTGTGCACGGAGCTCAGCAGATTGTGGATCAGGCTGGTGGTGAAGACGGTCTTGCCGGAGCGGCTGAGCCCGGTCACCGCGAGCGCGACGGTCGCGCCGCCGGCGAGCTCGCTGAGATTGTCGGTCAGCCGCTCGGACGCCTGGGCGAAGGCGGCCGGCAGCCAGCTGAAGTTGACCATGGGCATCATTCGAATTTGATCGAAATCCTTGCCGTTAGCCACGGGAAGTGGGCTCAAAATCGGGCTTCTGCAAGTGGCTTCCGAAGTGGACGGCAGCGGGCGCCGCGTCGTAAGGTCGGGCCATGCTCGACCGTCTCGACTTCGAACCGGTGTTCTTCGCGCCCTTCGTCTCCTCGGTGATGCGGGTCGAGCCCGGCTGGATCGACTACAACGGCCATCTCAACATGGCCTATTACAACGTGCTGTTCGACCGCGCGGTGGACGAGGCCTTCGAGCTGCTCGGCTGCGGCCTCGACTACGTCAAGACCCGCCGGCATTCCTGCTTCACGGCCGAGGTGCATGTGCGCTATCTGCGCGAGCTCCATGCCGGCGACCCCGTGCGGGTGACGTTCCAGCTCCTGGGCTACGACGCCAAGCGCATGCATTATTTCGAGCAGCTCTTCCACGCCGTCGAGGGCTGGGTCTCCGCCACCTCCGAGAACATGTCGCTGCACGTCGATGTGGCGGCTGGCAAGACCGCGCCCTTCCCCGCCGATGTCGCGGAGTGCCTCGCCCGCATGCAGGCGTCGCACGCCCACCTGCCGCGCCCGGAAGCCGCCGGGCGGCGGATCGCGATGCCGGGGTAGGTTGGGTCGAGCCCTTTCGCGAGACCCAACAACCGCGAACCGAGGCGTTGGGTCTCGTAAGAACTCGACCCAACCTACCACCCCTCCCCATCCGCCCGCGCGGATGCCATCTTAGCCCGAGATTCGCCGCCACACCTCGGCGCACCCCAGCACGGAACTTGGAATGGCCGAACCGGGCAAGCTGCCGCGCGATGACAGTCATGTGCCGCCGATGCCGCAACCCGGCGGCATCGCCGAGCGCGCGCGAGCGGCTGCCGGCGCCCCCTACCTCAACGACCTCAATCCAGAGCAGCGCGAGGCGGTGGTGACGCTGGACGGGCCGGTGCTGGTCCTGGCCGGCGCCGGAACCGGCAAAACCCGTGTGCTGACAACGCGGATAGCGCACATTCTTGCCACCGGGCGTGCGCGCCCCGGCGACATTCTCGCGGTCACCTTCACCAACAAGGCGGCGCGCGAGATGAAGGCGCGCGTCGGCGCCATGGTTGGGCAGATTGTCGAGGGCATGCCGTGGCTTGGCACGTTTCATTCGATCGGAGTGAAAATCATCCGCCGCCACGCCGAGCTCGTCGGCCTGAAGCCCGATTTCACCATCCTCGACACCGACGACCAGATCCGTCTCCTTAAACAATTGCTCGAGGTCGAGGGCATCGACGAGAAGCGCTGGCCGGCACGCGTGCTGGCGGGCCTCATCGACAGCTGGAAGAACCGCGGGCTGACGCCGGATCAGGTCCCCGCCGGCGAGGCCGCGAGCTTCGCCAGCGGGCGCGGCAAGAAGCTCTACACCGCCTTCCAGGAGCGGCTGAAGGTGCTCAACGCCGCCGACTTCGGCGACCTGCTGCTGGAATGCATCCGGCTGTTCCGCGAGCAGCCCGAGGTGCTGCGGCAATATCAGGGGCGGTTCCGGTACATTCTTGTGGACGAGTACCAGGACACCAACGTGGCGCAGTATCTCTGGCTGCGGCTGCTGGGTCAGAGCACGTGCCGCCCGAGTTCCACCTCTCCCCGCCTGCGGGGAGAGGTGGACGCGCGTAGCGCGTCGGGTGAGGGGGACCCTCCAAGCGCTGCGCTGTTGGAAGGGGCCCCTCACCCCAACCCTCTCCCCGTAAAGAACGGGGAGAGGGAGCAGACCGAGTCCGCGGCACCGGCGGCGCAACCGGCACGCACCCTCAAGAACATCTGCTGCGTCGGCGACGACGACCAGTCCATCTACGGCTGGCGCGGCGCCGAGGTGGACAACATCCTGCGCTTCGAGCACGACTTTCCCGGCGCCAAGACCATCCGCCTCGAGCGCAATTATCGCTCCACCGCCCACATCCTCGCCGCCGCCTCGCACCTGATCGCCCACAACGAGGGCCGGCTCGGCAAGACGCTGCGCACCGAGGACGAGCCGGGCGAGAAGGTGCAGGTCACCTCCTGCTGGGATTCGGAGGAAGAAGCGCGCGCGATCGGCGAGGAGATCGAGCAGCTCCAGCGCAACGACGGGTCGGGCAACCCGCATCCGCTGGACGAGATCGCCATCCTGGTGCGCGCCTCGTTCCAGATGCGCGAGTTCGAGGATCGCTTCGTCACGCTCGGCCTGCCCTATCGCGTGATCGGCGGGCCGCGCTTCTACGAGCGTCAGGAAATCCGCGATGCGCTCGCCTATCTCCGCGCCGTCCATTCGAGCACCGACGACCTCGCCTTCGAGCGCATCATCAACGTGCCCAAGCGCGGGCTCGGCGACGCCACCGTCCAGCTGCTGCACGACCACGCCCGCAAGCGCCGCATCCCGCTGACCGCGGCGGCGCAGGCCGTGATCGAGACCGACGAGCTCAAGCCCAAGCCGCGCGGGTCGCTGCGCGATCTGCTCGCCGCCTTCGACCGCTGGCGCGTGCAGAAGGACGCCCTCCCCCACACCGAGCTGGCCGAGATCATCCTCGACGAGAGCGGCTACACCGAGATGTGGCAGAAGGACCGCAGCGCCGATGCCGCCGGCCGGCTGGAGAACCTGAAGGAGCTGATCCGCTCCATGGACGAGTTCGAGAACCTCGCCGGCTTCCTCGAGCACATCTCGCTGGTCATGGACACCGACCGCAACGAAGGCGGCGAGGCGGTGTCGATCATGACGCTCCATTCCGCCAAGGGGCTCGAGTTCGACACCGTGTTCCTGCCGGGCTGGGAGGAAGGCCTGTTCCCCAACCAGCGCACGCTCGACGACCAGGGCCGCGCCGGGCTGGAGGAGGAGCGGCGCCTGGCCCATGTCGGGCTCACCCGCGCGCGCCGGCGCGCAAAGATCTATTTCGCCGCCAACCGGCGCATGCACGGGCTGTGGACGTCGAACATCCCCTCGCGCTTCCTCGACGAATTGCCGGAGGCCGCCGTGGAGATCAACGAATCCAAGGGCGGCTTCGGCGGCGGCTACACCGCCGCCTCGCGCTTCGACGAGATGACCCATTTCGGCTCGAGCTACGGCACGCCGGGCTGGCAGCGCGCGCAACGCGCCAAGGACCGCCGCGGCGGCTTCGAGGAAGATGTCGACGCGTATTCGGTGGATGATGACGGCCCAGCCGGAGCCACAGCGTCCCCTCCCCCTGGAAGGGGGAGGGTCAGGGACGGGCGTCAACCGCGGCCGGCCGCGCACGCGCCTTCCCCTCACCATCGAAGGCGAGCTCGTCGCCAAATCCACCGGCACCGTCTCCGACTATTCAATCGGCGACCGCGTGTTTCATCAGAAATTCGGCAACGGCAACGTCACCGCCATCGACGGCAACAAGCTCACCATCCAGTTCGACAAGGCGGGAGAGAAGCGCGTGGTGGATAGTTTCGTGGAGAGGGTTAGCGCCTAGGCTCGTGCAATGGCAAAGAAAGTGAAGCATCGCTTGGCCGATGACATCCGTGCGAGCCTGCACGAGGCGATGGCTCATGCCGCGGGTCAACGGACGAAGGTCGTCGTGCATCGCCGAGGCCGCTATCACTTGAGCGAAGACGAGCGAAAAGGAATCGAACGCGGACTTACGGCCATGCGCGAAGGTAGGTTTGCCAGCGACGAACAAGTGGCCGCGATCTTGAAGAAGGCTCGCTCATCGCGTCCATGAGAGTTCGTTATACCGATCCGGCCTCGTTCGAACTGGAACAGAGCGTTTCGTATTTCATCGAACAGGTCCGGCGAGCGCAGCGGATTTCGCCGATAGCATCGATGGAGCGTACGTTCGGCCCCACTCCTCATGGAGAGAGAGAGAGAGATAGTAGAGAAGATCACGCCGCCTGATCCTGCGCCCTCGCCGCCCCGGCGTGCGCCGCATTTACCGCCTCGACCGAGAGCTCGATCGCCGTCCATAGCCGCGTGATCTCAACTGCGGCGGACGATGGCGCCTCTGCGTCTCCGGCATACGCGGCGTCGGCGAGCGCAAGGTCCGCACGCTGGCTGATCTGCCCCGACCAGACCGGAATGCCGTATTTGTCGAGGAACGCGCGCGACTCCCGGACCATCAGCGCCTCCTTGTCGCCGCGCTTCGGCGGCGCGGCGTTGAACACGACGGCATAGGGCTTGTTGTGCGAGCTCGCGAGGTTGACCGTCTCGCGCACGGGGGCAAGCTCGCGAAAGCCCGGCAACGCCGGGATCACCACCAGTGTCGCGACACGGATCGCCTCCTGCGCCACCACCCACATGGTTGACGACGTGTCGATGAACACCCAGCCGTAGCCGTTACCCGCCGCCATCGTGAGCACGCGGCCAAGCCCGCGCTCGGCGGTTACGATCGGCGGCACGCCGTCGTCGCTGAGCGTATTGCAGAGTGCGAGCGTGCCCTGGGGATCGGCATCGATGACGAGGCAACGGTTGCCCTGGACCTGGGCGACCGCGGCGAGACGCGCGGTCAGCGTGGTCTTGCCCGTGCCGACCCCGCGCGAGGCCACGGTGATGACGTTCATGGGACGCGCCGCCTCGCATTTATACGGATGCGCTCAGCCTCGCGCGAATATGGTTAATGACGGGTTAACTGCTTCGCCCGTCGCGATGGCCCGGCGGGCGTCGCCGCATTAGTGTGTCCTGGCCGACACGAACACGCGGGGGAATCCGGATGCCGATCAGCCAGAAGATCAGAGACCTCATCTACAACGCCTGGACAGACGGCTCGCCGTGCCTGCTCGCAACCCAGGGGCCGGACGGCCCGAACATCTCGCCCAAGGGCAGCATGCTGGTGTTCGACGACGAGCATCTCGCCTATTGGGAGCGCTCCAAGAAGCAGGCGCTGGCGAATCTCGGCAACGATCGCCGCGTCGCCGTGATCTACGCCAACTTCAAGGCGCAGCGCGACGGCGTGCTCGAGTTCGGGCTTCCTGCGCTTCTACGGCACCGCCGAACTGCACGAGGCGGGTCCGATGCGCGAGGCGATCTTCCAGAAGCTGACCAAGCGCGAGCAGGAGCACGACGGCGCCGACAAGGGCATCGGCGTGCTGATCAAGATCGCCCGCGCCGCCGACGTGCGCGGCAAGCCGCTGCCGTAGAGCAGCCCGCTCCCACCGGTTTGGGCTACAATCTCCCCAAAAGCACAAGACGATTGGGGAGATACGCCATGCGACGCCGCGAATTTCTCGCGCTCACCGGCTTTGCCGCCTCCAGTGCCGCGCTCTTCGCCTCACGCCCGCGGCCAAGCTTCGCCCAGTCCCCTGCCCCGCCTTATCCCGCCGGCACCGTCACCATCGTCTCGCCGTTCACCGCCGGCGGCACCACCGACATCCTGGCACGCGTCATCGCCGACAAGCTCGGCCCCGCGCTCGGCCGCACCGTCATCGTCGACAACCGGCCGGGCGCCGGCGGCGCCATCGGCTCGACGGCGGTGGCGCGGGCGGCGCCCGACGGCATGACGCTGTTGGTCGGGCACATCGGCACGCTCGGAGTGAACCCGAGCCTCTACGCCAATCTCGGCTACGATCCGCTGAAGCATTTCGACTATGTCGCGCCGCTCGCGCTGGTGCCCAACGTCCTGGTGGTGCATCCGTCGGTGCCGGCGGCCAGCGTCACCGAGCTCATCGCCCACGCCAAGGGCAATGCGGACAAGCTCAACTACTCGTCCGCCGGCCAGGGCAGCGCGGCGCACATCGCCATGGCCGCGTTCAACATCGCCGCCGGCACGACGATGACCCACGTGCCCTATCGCGGCACGTCACAATCGGTGGGCGACCTCATCGCCGGGCAGGTGCAGCTGACGATGACCGGGGTGCTTTCGGTGCTGCCGCACGTGCGTGCGGGAAGCTTGCGCGGGCTCGGCGTGTCGACCGCGAAGCGGCTTGCGGTCGCGTCCGATATCCCCGCGATCGCCGAGACGCTGAAGGATTTCGAGGCGTCGCAATGGTACGGGCTGGTGGCGCCCGCCGGAACGCCGCCAGCGTTGATCGAAAGACTGAACGCCGAGATCAGGACGATCATGACCTCGCCCGAGATCGCGGCGCGGCTGGCGCGCGAAGGCGCCGAGCATTGGGACATTTCGCCCGCTGCATTCCGCGCCCACGTGGCGGCGGAAATCCCGCGCTGGAAGACGGTCATCGAGACGGCGAAGATCAAGGTCGATTGAGACTTCGCCGCCACATCTTGCAGCCTGCTTTATGCGCCGCCGGCTCAATCCCAAGATGAATTTCGTGTCGAACGAAGAGGCGTTGAAGCTCGGCATCTATGTGCTCGACGAAAGGTCGGGCGAGATGATCGACCCGAAGGTCATCGTCGACCGCGTCAAATAGCTCGGCGCCCGGCAATCCGGAAAACTACGCCGCCTGGCCGTGTCCCTGCGCCGGCGCGACCCGCGCCGCCGCATGTGCCGCGTTGATGGCATCGACCGAGCGCTCGATCGCCGACCACAGTCCCGCGATCTCGGCGGCGGCCATCGAACCCGGCTCGATCTCGCAGGCACTGGCGCCGGCCGCGAGCGTGAGCGCGAAGCCCGCGCGTTGGCTGATCTGGCCCGACCAGACCGGAATGCCGTGCCGGTCGAGGAAGGCGCGGGACTGCGCCAGCACCCGCGCCTCGCGTTCGTCGCGCTTGGCGGGCGCGGCGTTGAGCACCACGCAATAGGGTTTGCCGCGCTCGCGCGCGGTCGCCACCGTCTCGCGCACGGCGTTGAGATCGAAGAAACCGGGCCGCGCCGGGATCACCACCATGGTGGCGGCGCGGATCGCTTCCTGCACGACCACCCACATGGTCGGCGCGGTGTCGATGAAGACCCAGTCGAAACCCTCGATCTCGGCAAAGGCCAGCGCGCGGTCGATGCCGCGGGCAGCGTTCTGCAGCGGCGGCTGGCCGTCCTTGCGCAGCGAATGCCAGAGCGTGAGCGAGCCCTGAGGGTCGGCGTCGATGACCAGGCAGCGGCGGCCCGCGGTATGGGCGCAGGCCGCGAGATGCGCGGTCAAAGTGCTCTTGCCCGCGCCGCCCTTGCGAGACGCGAGCGTGATGATGTTCATCGGCGTGCTCCTCAGAAAGAATACCGATGCCTCGACCCTGCGGCCGCCATGGTTAATGAAGGCTTAAGCGGTAAAAAAATACCGGAACGCTCCAACGAACGGCAAAAGACGCCTCACCTCTCGCCGCGGGCGGCGAGAGCGGAACCCGAGATGGATACGGGCGAAAGGCTCGATGGAGTTGAGCCTTAGGTCTTCGAGCCTTGGGTCTTCGAGCCTTAGGTCTTGAGGCTCTCCGGGACCTTGCCGCCGCTCTCGGCAAGCTTGGTCATGACCTGCTTATGCAGCCAGATGTTCATTTCGGCCGAGCCGTCGAGGGCGCCGGTATAACCCAGCTCCTTCGCCAGCTGTTTGCGGGCGCCGAGGCTGCTGTCCAGCTTCAAAAGCTTCATGAGATCGACGATCGACTGCTGCCAATTGAGGTCTTCATCCTGCGCATCGGCGATCTTCTCGATCATTGCTTCGACTTCTTGCTTCGACATCGGTTTCCCGGTCGGTGCGTATCCGGCGGGGGACGCCGACGGGGCAGATGATCCGGGTGCGGCCGATTGGGTCGCCGATGCGGCCGGTTTGGTTCCGAAAATGGCCGACACGATATTTCCGAAGATGCTCATATCGTCCTCCTAGGTGCCACATTACCACCAACCCCATAGCCCAGCTTACCTACGTGATGACGATGACCGTCTTGCGACCCCCTGACAAGCCCCGGTTGCGCTCGCTCCGATCTCAGCGCCGCAGTTGGAACATCACCAGCGCAGCGATCATCACCGCGCCGCCGAGCGCCTGCAGCGGCGTGATCACGTCGCCCAGAAAGAGCGCGCTGCCCACGGTCGCGAGCAGCGGCTCGAGATTCATGAACAGGGCGGTTCGGAACGGTCCGATGCGCATGGTCGAGCCGAACACGCCGGCAATGCCCGAGGTGACGGCGACGCCGAGCACGACCAGCGCGACCCAGCCCGACGCGCTTGCGGGCGGCTGCCAGTTCAAAGTGAGAAGCGCGGCGGCAACGAACAAGGCGGTCGAGGACAGCATCGAATACCAGGTGATCTGCAGGGCATCGGCGCCCTGCAGCGCAGCACGCGTCACGATCAGCATGACCACGCGGCAGCCGGCGGCGCCGAGCGCGGCGAGCACGCCCACGACTGCGAGCTCGGTCGGGTGCGCCCCGATCATCAGCGCCAGGCCGAGGAACGCCGCGAGCGCCGCGGTCGCGCCGCGCCAGCTGATTTTCTCCAGCCCGGCCGCGGCCGCGACGAGCCCGGTGAGCAGCGGATAGACGAAGTAGGTCAGGATCGCGATCGGCACGGTGGTGGTCTCGATCGCCTTGAACACCAGAAAGACGTTGGCGGCGAACAGCACGCCGAGCCCGAGCGAGATCCACTTTTCGCGCCGCCCCAACGCGGCCGAATGCCCTACGAGCCGCAGCCAGAGGAACAGGAGCGCAACCCCAAGAAGCGAACGGACGGTCGCCATCGTGAGCACGTCCGCGCCATCCCTGAGCGGAATCTTGCTCACCACGTCCGCACAGGCGAAGGACGACGCGCCGAGCAACGCGGGGCCGATCTGCGCCAAGCGGCTGCTAGTGTGGCGCATGACGTTCACGATGCCGCCAGTCCTTCATAGGAACGTCAAATGCTAAGCCACCTGAACATGGAGTTGCAAGGTCCCTTTGGTTCCGACGTTCGTAAGCACGTGCTGCAAAGTGATACGACGTCGGAACCGACACTAGCCTGCGGGTCCGGGATGCACGATGGGCTTAACGGCTGCCGGAGAGATGGCAGCAAGCCTTATCAGCAAGCGCAGCCCGGATGAAGCCGGAGCACGGCGACAGCGACTACTTCTTCTCCAGCATCAGCGTGGCTTCCTTGCGGATCGCGGGCGTGATTTTTTCCGCGAGCTTGGCCAGGAGCCACGGCAACGTCACTTCCAGGCGCACGTGGTCGTCGGCGACATCGATCGTACCGGTCGCGCTTTGGCCGAGGGCGCTCACCCGGAAGACGAGATGGTCGCCGTTCCAGGTCTCCTCCTGGATGGCAAGCAGCGCGGAATAGCCCGAGCGCACGGAGCCGAGGCCGGATTTGAGACGGCGCACCGCCTCCTCGCGGCCGAGGCGGTGCGGTATCGATACGACGAGCGGCGTGGACATATCGGTCTCCGGATGCACCGCGTCATATGGGGACGCTGCATCGCCGTGCCAGCGACGGCGCCACAATTGCTAGCGAGCGTCACCTCGATCGCGATCCGGATCCCGATCGCCCATGCTGCCACCTATGTTGTCCTGCCCGGCACCGCCCCGGCCGGTGGTGTCGGGACTTTGCCGGCCGGGCGCCAAACCGGAGGCCCCGGGTTTGCTGCCTTTCTCTTGCATCTGCTGTCCCGACGCTCCGGGCTGGCCAGGCATCGATCCACTGTCCTGCATGCGCTGGCCGGGCGCGTTCTCCGGCGTCCGGCTTTGCGCATGGCCGAACGTGGTCGCTGCGATCAGCACAGCCGACGCGGCGATGATCGATAGCGGCTTGGCGTTCATGCTCGTGAGCTCCTCGTTTCCGCCGCCCGAACAGCCAACGCCGAGCGCTGCACGACGTTCCGGCATGGGCTCAAGCGTGGAACTGCTTGTTGCGGATGGGCACGGGACTGTGCAGAATCCTGCCCAACGCGCGGGGGCCGGCGACCAAAGCCGGAAACGCCCACCGGTGCGGCCAAGCAACAAATCCAACGAGGAGCCCCAACAATGAGACTCAAAGCCAGCCTGTATTCGACCGTGGCGGCGATCGGCATCGCCGGCTTGCTCGCATTCGCGCCGGCCCAGCTACGGGCCCAGACCGCCGTCGCCATCGACGGCGACGACATCGGCGGCGTGGTCACGGGTGCCGAGCGGACCCGAAGCCGGCGTGTGGGTGATCGCCGAGACCACGGACCTTCCCACCAAATACGCCAAGATGGTCGTCACCGACGACCAGGGCCGCTACGTCGTGCCCGACCTTCCCAAGGCCAACTACAAGGTGTGGGTGCGCGGCTACGGCCTCGTCGATTCGCCGAAGGTGCGACGGCGAGCCGGGCCAGCAACTCAACCTGCGCGCGGTGCCGGCGCCGAACGACGCGGCGGCGGCGCAATATTATCCGGCGATCTACTGGTACACGATGATGAAGATTCCGCCGGCGAGCGATTTCGGCGGCAGCGACCGACATTCCCGAAGAACATCACGCCAGGACGACTGGCTCAGGCAGATGAACAACGTCGACTGCATCGGCTGCCATCAGCTCGGCCAGGAATCGACGCGCACGATCCCGGCGGCGCTCGGTCAATTCAAGTCGGGCGCGGAAGCGTGGATGCGCCGCATCCAGTCCGGCCAGTCCGGCGAGCATGATGACCAACCGGCTTGCCGGGCAGTTCGGCGGCGTGCCGTTCAAGTATTTCGGCGATTGGACCGATCGCATCGCCAAGGGCGAGCTGCCGAAGAACAAGCCGCCGCGGCCGCAGGGCGTCGAGCGCAACGTCGTCGTCACCTCGTGGGAGTGGAGCACCGACAAACACTACCTGCACGACCTGATCGCCTCGGACCGGCGCAATCCGACCGTCAACGCCTACGGGCCGCTCTTCGGCTCGCCGGAATACGCGACCGACAACATGCCGATCCTGGATCCGAAGACGAGCAAGGTGACGTTCTTCAAGATGCCGGTGCAGGATCCGAACATGCCGGAAGCGCTCGGACCCGGACATGCCGCCAGCCATCAAGCCGCTGCAGCCGTCGGCCTACTGGGGCGACGAGAAGATCTGGGACACCCGGGCCAACAACCACAACGCCATGTTCGACAAGAAGGGCCGGGTGTGGATCGCGGCGACGGTGCGCGGCATGGACAACCCGGCGTTCTGCAAGAAGGGCTCCGATCATCCCTCGGCCAAGGTCTTCCCGCTCGAGCGGTCGCCGCGCCAGGTGGCGATGCTCGATCCCAAGACGATGAAGTACACGTTCGTCGACACCTGCTTCGGGACCCATCACCCGCAGTTCGGCTACGACGCCAACGACACGCTGTGGCTCAGCGGCACCGGGCCGGTGGCCGGCTGGATCAACACCAAGATGTTCGACGAGACCGGCGACGCGGCGAAGTCGCAGGGCTGGTCGCCGTTCATCCTCGACACCAACGGCAACGGCAAGCGCGACGACTATCGTCGAGCCCAACCAGCCGATCGATCCGGCCAAGGACAAGCGGATCGTGCCGGGCTCCGGACCCTATGCGGTGATGCCGAGCCCGGTCGACGGCTCGATCTGGTACACCGTCGGCGTGTTCGGCGGCGCGCCGGGCTTCCTGCGCTTCGATCCCGCAACGGGATTGTCGGAGGTCTACAACGTACCGAAGCCCGGCTTCGGCATCCGCGGCGGCGACATCGACAAGAACGGCGTCGCCTGGGGCTCGGCGCTCGAGCGGCCACCTCGTGAGCTTCGACCGGCGCAAGTGCAAGGGTCCGCTCAACGGGCCGAAGGCGACCGGCGATCACTGTCCGGAGGGCTGGGCGTTCTACCAATATCCGGGCCCGGGCTTCGAAGGCTTCGGCGAAACCAGCGCCGAGGCGAGCTACTACACCTGGGTCGACCAGCACAACACGCTCGGGCTGGGCGAGAACATCCCGATGTCCACCGCCAACCTGCAACGACGGCTTCGTCGCGCTCAAGGACGGCAAGATGGTCCTGCTGCGCATCCCCTACCCGATGGGCTTCTACGCCAAGGGCTTCGACGGGCGCATCGACGATCCGAACGCCGGCTGGAAAGGCCGCGGGCTGTGGAGCACCAACGGCGATCGCACGCCGTGGCTGATGGAAGGCGGCAAGGGCGCAAAGCCGCGCGCCGTGCACATCCAGCTGCGGCCGGATCCGCTGGCGCACTGATCGCGTCGGTTAGATCGCGCACAGTTCCCGCCCGGCGCTGTCGCCAGCGCCGGGCGGATTTTTGTTACGGACAGGGATGACGCTGGCCGTCGTAGCCGAGATAGGTGCCGGACGCCGGATCGTAGGAGCGGAAACGCTGCTTGCAGTAGGCGACCGCGTCGCCGGCGGCGTAGCTGCTGCCCGGTGAAGCGGCGTAGCTAGTGCCCGGCGAATAGGCATAGCTGTTGTAGCCGCTCGGCCCGTAGCTATAGGTGTAGCCCGGCACGTAGTTATAGCTGTAGCCCGGCGCGTAGTTGTAGCTGTTGTAGCCGCTCGGCCCAGTGCCATACGGGGAATAGGCATAGGCGCCATAGGGCGACGCATAGGCGTAGTCGTCATAGTAGTTGTTGTAGCCGTACCGCGAAGCGGCAATCGCGCCGCCGACGATCGCACCGGCGGCGAGACCCGGCCCCCATGCACGCCAGCCTCCCCACCGACGGTACTGCACAGTCTCGACCGGCGACGTCACCGCAGCCTGCAGCGATGACGGCAATGTGATCGGCGCCGCATTCGCCGGGACTGCCGCTGCGCTGACAGCCAAGCCACCAGCCGCCAGAAGTGTGCACGCTATTTTCATGACGAAGCCTCCATGCTTGCTGTCCGACCCGCCTGACCGCAACACTAACGCCGTTTCGATCCGGGCAGACCGCGACCAAACGCAAGAAGCGCGCGTGTGCTTAAGAGTTGGCGCGCAAGCCGCCGATAAATTTACGCAAAGGCTCATGGCTTGCGGTGGTGGCGCCGGGCCGTTGCGGACGGCCATGGACTGTGCATGGATCAAGCACTCGACACCCTGACCTCGAAGGCGGGATCGCGGCGCGTACGGGCGCGTAAATTCAAAATAAACAAGACGAAAGAAATTTGGAGGAGCGCACAGATGAAACTCAGGACAAGCCTCTATTCGGGTGCGGCGGCGATCGGCCTCGTTGTTCTTCTGACTGCCCCGCCTGCACAGTTGCACGCGCAGCAAAGTCCGCCGGCCGCCGTCAGTGTCGGCGACAGCGATCTCGGTGGCGTGGTCAGGGGGCCGAATGGCCCCGAAGCCGGCGTCTGGGTGATCGCCGAGACCACCGACCTGCCGACCAAGTTCGCGAAGATCGTGGTCACCGACGACCAGGGCCGCTACGTGCTGCCTGAGCTGCCGAAGGCGAACTACAATGTCTGGGTGCGCGGCTACGGGCTCGTCGACTCGCCGAAGGTCGCGGCCGCGCCCGGCAAGACCCTCGATCTCACCGCCGTGCCCGCGCCGAACGCAGCCGCGGCGGCGGAATATTATCCGGCGATCTACTGGTACTCGATGCTCAAGGTGCCGGAGAAGAGCGAGTTCCCCGGCACCGGGCCGCAGGGCAACGGCATGTCGCCCAACATGAAGAGCCAGGCGCAGTGGCTCGACGTGGTCAAGACCAACGGCTGCTACACCTGCCACCAGCTCGGCAACAAGGCGACGCGCACCATGCCGAAAGAGTTCGGCGACATGAAGCCGGAGGAGGCCTGGGCGCGGCGCCTGCATGTCCGGACAGGCGCAGGTGCAGATGGCGAATGCCATGGGCCGCATGGACGTGCCGCGCGCGCTCAAGCTGTTCGCGGACTGGACCGACCGCATCGCCGCGGGCGAACTGCCGGCGTCGAAGCCGACGCGGCCGCAGGGCATCGAGCGCAACATCGTGATCTCGATGTGGGACTGGTCCGATCCCAAGGCCTATCTGCACGACGAGATCTCCACCGACAAGCGCAAGCCCACGGTCAACGCCTACGGCAAGCTCTACGGCGCGACCGAGGAGAGCACGGACTTCTTCCCCGTGCTCGATCCGAAGACGCACACGGCGACCACGGTGAAGATGCCGGTGCGCGATCCCAAGACCCAGACCTCGAAGAACAACGCGATGGCGCCGTCGCCCTATTGGGGCGAGGAGGTGATCTGGGACAGCCAGGCCAGCATGCACAATCCGATGATGGACGAGAAAGGCCAGGTCTGGTTCACCTCGCGCGTCGGCCCGCCGGCGAATCCGGACTGGTGCCGGAAGGGCTCGGAGCATCCGTCGGCGAAGCTTACGCCGGTCGAGCAGTCCAACCGCCATCTCTCCGTGTACGATCCCAAGACCGGCAAGATCACGCTGATCCGCACCTGCTTCCCCACGCATCATCTCGTGTTCGCGGAGGATGCCAACAACACGCTGTGGACCAGCGCCGGCGGTCCGCAGAGCGGCGTCGTCGGCTGGCTCAATCGCAAAATGTTCGAGGAGACCGGCGACGAGCAGAAGTCGCAGGGCTGGTCGGCGCTCATCCTCGACACCAACGGCAACGGCAAGCGCGACGAGGGTTACGTCGAGCCGAACCAGCCGGTCGATCCGGCCAAGGACAAGCGGGTCACCGCCGCGCTCTACGGCGTCGGCATCAATCCGGTCGACGGCACGGTCTGGGGCTCGGTGCTCGGCTTCCCGGGCTACGTGATCCGCGTCAATCCGGGATCGAACCCGCCGGCGACGACGCTCGCCGAAATCTACGAGCCGCCGATGCCTGGCTACGGCCCGCGCGGCCACGACATCGACCGCAACGGCGTCTCCTGGGTGCCGCTCTCGAGCGGCCACATGGCGAGCTTCGACCGCCGCAAGTGCAAGGGGCCGCTCAACGGCCCGACCGCGACCGGCAAGCACTGCCCCGAGGGCTGGACGCTCTATCCGTTCCCGGGCCCGCAATTGCAGAACGTGACCGAGAGCGGCTCGGCCGAGGCGAGCTATTACACCTGGGTCGACCAGTTCAACACGTTCGGTCTCGGCGACAACGTGCCGATGGCGACCGGCAACGCCAACGAGTCGCTGCTCGCGCTCGTGAACGGCCAATGGGTCAACCTGCGCGTCCCCTATCCCATGGGCTTACTACGCCAAATGGATGGACGGCCGCATCGACGACCCGAACGGCGGCTGGAAAGGCCGCGGGCTGTGGTCGACCTTCGGCAACCGCACGCCGTTCCACGTCGAAGGCGGCAAAGGCACGTCGCCCAAGGTCGTGCGCTTCCAGCTGCGACCCGATCCGCTGGCGAGATAAGCGCGCGAGAGCAGCACAAAAGCGCGAAGGACCGCTAACAGGCGATCCTTCGCAGGCGAACGGCGCGTCAATGCGCGGCCGCGCCGCTGCTCCCGGCCGATACAAGCCACGCGAAATGGACTAGACTCGGCCTGGCAGCGCAGAGCCTGTCGCGTCGAGGTAAACTAGTCCCATGATGAAACGCGAGGCATTCGCGATCGCGAACATCTACGTGCCGGCCAAGCGGCGGACGACGCTCGATCCCAAGAAGGCGCAGGAGATCGCGGAAAGCATCTTACAGGTCGGCCAACAGACTCCGATCCTGGTGCGGCAGGACGGCGAGCGCCTCGTGCTGGTGGAAGGCCTGCATCGACTCGAAGCGTGCAGGCAGCTGGGCGAGGAAACGATCTACGGCTACCTCGTTCAGGCCAGGCGGCACTAGATTCGTCGATTGGGACCGCCGCCAATCGGCGCGACACTGCCAATCGGCTCGCGAGCCCTTCGACTTGTCATCGCCGGCCCTCCGGCTGGTAGAGAATGTCGAGCATTCCCCGCGCGTCCACCACGCTCATCGGCGAGGTGATGTATTTGAACTCGAGCGCCTGCTTCAGCGTCACGTCGAGGCCCTTGACCTCGGCGAGTTGCAGCCCTTGCTTCGGAAAGAACTCGTCGCGGGTCTGCCGCGCGAGCGCCGGCGATACCTTCGCGATCTCGGCGTAGTTGTCGATTGCATGCGGGTCGGAATAGGCCCAGTCGATCGAGCGGCTCAGCACCTTGATGAAGCGCGTCATGGCGTCACGCTTCTCCTTGAGCGCGTTGGCATTGGCGACGTTGACACGGATGGTCTGCTCGGCGAGCGCGGCCACGTCGCTGCCGCGCGCGATGATCACGAGCCGGCCGTCGGCGAGTTGCTGCAAGACGAACGGCGGCACCGACCAGCCGACGTCGATCTGCCCGGACATGACCTGCGTGAGGGTGCCCGGCGCCCCGCCGGTGGCGACGAGCTTGGGCGCAACCTTCGCCTGGTTCACGAGCTGCAGCAGAATGAGATTGGTCGAGGAGCCCGGCGAGGAGAACGCCACCGTCTTGCCGTTAGTGTCCGCCAGCCGCTTGATCCCGCTTTCCGGCCGCGCATACCAGAACGCTTCGGCGGCGCCGGTCGCCTCGGCGCTGATGATCCTCACCGGCATCCCTTTCGCATAGGCCGCGACCACGCCGAGAATGCCGTTGGTCATGGCGATGTCGATGCTGCCGGCGATCACCGGCGTGAGCGTCGACGCGCCGCCTTCGGTGTAGAGGATCTCGATGTCGAGACCTGCCTCCTTGAAGTAGCCTTGCTTGAGCCCGACGTCGATGAAGGTGCTGTTCCAGAAGCCGCGTTGCGCCACCGCGACCTTCAACGTCTCGGCAGCAGCGCCTTCGGCGGCGAGCACGGCGATGAAGCCGGCCAGCAACAACGTCCTGTTCATTGGCGGTTCCTCCGATTGATCGGCTCAGCCTCCGCGCGGCTTCGAGGTTATCCGGTCTCAATCCTCCTTGATGTTCTTCTCCTTGAGCACCTTGCCCCAGCGCGCGTGCTCCTCTGCCAGAATCTTGCCGAATTCCGCGCTCGACGTGGGCGCCGGAACCGCACCCGACTGCAGGAGCTTCTCGCGCACGTCCGGCGCGTTGATGGCGGCGACCACCGCCTCGTTGACCTTCGCCACAGTCGCGGCCGGTGTCTTGGCCGGCGCCAGCAGCCCGTACCAATTGTCCGCCGTGGTATCGGAAAACCCCTGCTCCGTGAGCGTCGGCACGTCCGGCAGCAGCGGATTGCGCGCGGCGGACGCTGCGCCGATCGGCTTGAGCTTGCCGCCGCGGATGTGCGGCAGCAGCACCGGCGTATCGGCGAACAGCGCCGTCACCTGGCCCCCCAGCAAATCGGTCAAGGCGGGCGCCGCCCCGCGGTAAGGCACGTGCAGGAACTTCACCCCGGCGGCCGCCTGATAAAGCTCGAGCGCAAGGTGCGGCATGCTGCCGTTGCCGGTCGAGGCGAATGCGATCTCGCCGGGCTTCGCCTTCGCGAGCGCCGCCAGGTCCTTGGCGGAGGTGACCGGCGCGTCCGGCTTCACCACCAGGATCGTGGTGGGACGCACGACCAGCGTGACCGGCGCAAAATCGCGCAGCGAATCGTAGGGCGGCTTGCCCAGATGCGGCGTGATCGCGACTGCTCCCACCGTGGTCAGGAACAGGAGATGACCGTCGGCCTCCCCTTTGGCGACATAGTCGGCGCCGATGGCACCGTTCGCACCCGGCTTGTTCTCGACAATGACGTTCTGGCCGAGGGAACCCTTGAGCTTGTCCGCCAGCAGCCGGGCCACCAGATCCGTCGGTCCGCCGGGCGGGAAGGCCACCACGATGCGGACGATCCGGGAGGGAAAGTCCTGCGCGCCGGCCTCGACCGCTGCCAGCCAGGGCAGTGCGACCAGTGCCAAAGTCAGCTTCAGCACGATCGCCTGCAACATCTTCAATCGGCGCGGGAACCGCATTTCGACCTCCCAGAAACGTTGTCTCGAACCCAAGGCTCTATAGCGCGCAAACGGCCGGGGGTAAAATTTCCATCATCGGAAATTTTTTTATTTCCCAGCGGTTTTTTGCCATGGCGAAGTCACGGAGCGTCAATACTTGTGGCTGCAAACGAGCGGTACGGCACCTGGTGACGTATGAAATTGCGCGACTGGCTGATCTTGACATCGATCGTCGGCGGCCTGGTTCTCATGTTCGCCGTGACGCGCTACAGCCTGCCAGAGCGCGTCAAGCCGGGGTCGCCCGAATACGCGGCATATATCGAGCACTACGTCGCCGAGTGCCTGCGCACCCCGCCGCCCGCGGACAAGACCCAGGTCTCGATCGAAACGCGCTCCGAATCCGAACGCGAAACGGCGTGCCGGGCCTCCGTGCAGCAAGCCGATCGGCTCAATCCCGTAGCCCGGCCGCTCAAGCACCCATAGGTTCCCATAGCGTTTGCGCGCATCAGGCAGCGCCGAGACCGGCGTTGTTCGTCCGCGAGTGATTCGTTGATTGACGCATGTCCTGTTCGGAAAACCGGTTTCCACTTTTTCGGGACATGCGTGTTGATCGGCGCATGTCCTTTGCGGAAAACCGGTTTTCCACTTTTCCGGGACGTGCGCTATGAAATTCCAGGGGCAAGCAACGGGAGAAGGAGATTGAGGCTATGAGACTCAAATTGGCTGTCGCGGCTCTTGCTTTGGTGATCGCTACGCCGGCATTCGCGGTCGACTACTTCGTCGTCCAGAACGCCAAGAGCAAGAAATGCAGCGTCGCCACGAAAAAGCCCGCATCGGACAAGTCGGTCCTGGTCGGCGATACCGCCGGCTACAAGACCAAGAAGGATGCGCAAGCCGCGCTGAAGGGCGCCGACGCCTGCAAGGCCAAGGCCTGATTGCACGCCGGGCTTTGACAATCCGCCAAGGCGCTTTAAATTACCCGAGTCGTCAACAACTGAAAGGAGGTGATCCAGTGTCTCATTGTCAATCGCCGCGGTCGCCGGCATCCGTGAGCTGGATCCTTGCCTCTAAGGGGGTCCAAGTCTCCTGACTTCGTCTCCGACGTTTCGTTCAGGCGATTTGCTAACGGTTTCAGCCGGACCACGGCTCGACAATGGAAGGGCTGCTCGCAAGAGCAGCCCTTCTTCGTTGGAGGCTCGTGACGTGGGAGGCTCGTGACGTGGGAGACTCGCGACCTATGCGGGGCGCTCGGTCGTCGGATCGATGACGTTGCGGACCTCGCTGATGGTCGTGGCGGGAAAGCCGCTCATCTCCGCGTGCTTGCGGATGATGGCCTCGTCCTTGGCCAGATAGACGCAGAACGTCTTGTCCGCCGCGACGAAGCTTTCGAGCCACTGGATGTCGGAGCCGAGCCGGCCCAATACCTCGTTCGACTTTGCCGCGGCGGCGCGCAACTGCTCGCGCTCGAACGTGCCGACCTTGGGAATGTCCCGTTCAATGACGAATCTGCGTAGCGCCATATTGCTCTCCTTCCGTAAATCGGTTGCGATGCCCCAAATGGCAGCTTGGCGACGCTGCGGCATCCATCGATCGGTTGATGCAGGGCGTCCCCTGTCTACGGGCGGAAGAGCCGAAAGCCAAATACACGACGACTATAGCTTGATCTTGCCGTCCACGATTACCTTCTTCCATTTCTCGTATTCGGCCTGGGTGAAGGCGGTGGCCTGGTCCGCAGGGGTGCCGCGCGGCTCGACACCGATCTTTGCGAGCGCCGCCTTCATCTCGGGGTGCGCCAGCGCCTTGCCGATCTCGCTGTTGAGCTTCGCCAGCACCGCGGGCGGCAGTCCGGCGGGCGCGAGCACGCCGGTCCACAGGTCCACATCGAAGCCGGCAAGCCCGCCCTCGGCGACCGTGGGCACATCGGGATAGACCGCGCTGCGCGCGGTGCCCGTGGTTGCGATCGCCTTCACCCGATTGTCTCCGGTGAATGGGACCGCGCCGGCGATGCTCGAGAATCCGAGCTGCACCTTGCCGCTCATGATGTCGGGATAGGCGGCGCCGATACCACGATAGGGCACGTGCGTCATCTCGATGCCGGCGCGCAGCTTGACCAGCTCGCCGGCGAGATGCGGCGCCGTCCCGATGCCGGCGGAAGCGAAGTTGAGCTTGCCGGGATTGGCCTTGGCGTAGGCGACGAGCTCGGCGAAGTTCTTCACCGGCAGCGAGGGGTTCGCGACGATCACGACCGGCGAGGAGCCGATGATCGACACCGTCTGCAGCTTGGCAAGATCGTAGGGCGCGTCCGGCTGCAGCGTCGGATTGATCACGACCGCCGGATCCATCAGCAGGATCGTGTAGCCGTCGGGCGCCGAGCGCGCGACCACGTCGGTGCCGACCATGCCACCGGCGCCCGGACGATTCTCGGCGACGACGGATATCCCGAGATTTTCGGTCATCCGCTGCGCCAGATTGCGGCCGACACCGTCGATGATGCCACCGGGAACATAAGGCAGCACCAGGCGGATCGGCTTGCTCGGGAAAGTCTGCGCCGACGCGGTCGCCGGCGCGATGAGGCCGAGCAACACCAGCATTGCAAATCGTTTCATGTCGTCACTCCGTGCGAGACGTCGTCGCGAACGTCGTCATTCGGGCTTGATGCCCAGCTTGCTCACCAGTTCCTTGACGGCGGGAATCTCGGAGGCGAGCCGCGCCGCCAGCTCCGCCGGCGTGCCGCCGACGATCTGATAGCCGGCACGTTGCGCCTGCGCGCGCGCCTCCGGCGACTTGAGCGCCGCCTGGCTCTCGCGCGACAGCAGCGCCACGATCTCGGGCGGAGTTCCCGCCGGCGCAAACAGCGCGTTGAAGGTGTCCGAGACGAACCCCGGAAAACCTGAACTCGATCATGGTCGGCACGTCGGGCAGCGAGAACCAGCGCTCGGCGCCGGTCACCGCCAGCGCCCTGAACTTGCCGTCCTTGATCAACGGCTCGACCGGCGCGAGCGCGACCGAGCCGACGTCCACGGTTTTCTCCAGCACCGCCATGGTCGCGGGGCCGCCGCCGCGATAGGGGATGTGCACCATATCGATGCCGGCGCGCAGCTTGAGCTGCTCGGCGGTGAGATGCGACTTGGTGCCGGCGCCCGGGCTCGAATAGTTGAGCACGCCGGGCGCCGCCTTGGCGCGCGCGACGAGGTCGTTCACCGTCTTGATGTCGGACTCCGTGCGCACGAACAGCACGTTGGGCGCGTTCACCAGCTCGCAGATCGGTACGAAATCCTTGATCGGATCATACGGCAGGCTCTTGTACAGCGCCTGATTGACGGCGATGGCGGTCGAGGTGAGGAGCAGCGTATAGCCGTCGGGCGTGGCGCGCGCCGCGATCGCCATACCGGGATTGCCGCCGCCGCCCGCGCGGTTGTCGATGATCACCGACTGTCCCAGCGACTTCTGGAAGGCGGTCGAGACGATGCGCGCGATGATGTCGGTCGGGCCGCCGGCCGCGAACGGCACGATCAGCGTGATCACCCGATCGGGATAGGCGGCGCGCGCGCCCGTGGAGACGAGCGGCAACGCGGCCGCCGCCAAGAGCATGCGACGAGTGATGCCCGACACCATGGTTTCTCCCCTTCTGCTCATCCGGCTCTGGTCATTCCCGGAAGGCCGGTAGCCCCGTTTTACCCCACCCAGTCAAATCCCGCTGCGGTCCAAACGTCGCGCTCGGCCGGACGGGCGAGCGCGGCGATGAAACCCGCCGCCGCCCCCCCGTCGGTGCAACGCGAGGAAATACCGGCGGCGTAGGTCGTGTCGTTGCCCAATGGTGTTGGCAGCTTCCCGATCACGCGCGCGCCGGCGATCGGCACGATCTCGGCGATCAGCGTGAGGCCGAGATCCGCCTTGCCTTCGGCGACGCGGGACGCGACCTCGCCGCCGCTTTTTTGCGGCATGCCCTTGCGCGCGATCTCGTCGGCCATCCCCATGCGCCCCCACAGCGCGGCGAGATGGACCCCGGCCGAGCCGCCGACCGCGGCGTCGCTGAAGGCAATTGCGCGGGCGCTGCGCAGCGCCTGCTCGAAGGCCGCGGCGGTCGAGATGTCCGGGACCGGCGCGCCCGCGCGCACCGCCACGCCGATCGACGTACGCGCGATCTCCTTGGCGCTGCCTGCCACGACCGCGCCCGCCTGCTCCAGCTTGGCGATGGCGGGGGCGCCGAGGATCAGCACGTCGGCGGTCTCGCCGGCCGCGAGCCTGGCCTGCAAGGCGCCGACCGTGCCGAACGTGATGTCGAACTCTTGTCCCGTCTCGCGCCCGAATTTCTCCGCCAGCGCATTGACCACCGAGGTCATCGAGCGAGCGCACATGACCGTGAGCTTCATGCTAGTGTGGCGCATTTGACGTTCCTATCAGAATTTGCTGCAAGTCCTTCATAGGAACGTCAAATGCAAAGCCACACTAGGATCATAGAGTTGTTAGGGCGCGTACTCATTAATTGCCCAGATCAGAGGTCTGCTTACCGAGTTTATTTTGCTATCGGCTCGACCACGAACAGGTCGCCGATGCCCATCACCGCATCGTAGCGCGCGAGCGGATCCTGAATGGTGCGGTTGATCTCGCCGAGCTTAGCCATATGGGACATCGGCACGGTGTATTTCAATCCATCGCCGCCCTTGCGGGGACGAATGACAACTACGGCGAAAGTGCCGGGCGGCGATTTCTCCGCCGCGACCAGTACAGAACCCTGCCCAGGGCTCGCGCTAACCGCGAGCATCACCCCGTCAACCGAGCAGGGGCAGGGCACGCCTTCGCCGCTGTAATACACCACCGATAGCTCACGTGGCTGCGCGTTGAGGCGCTTCATCGCGTCCTCGCCAATGCGGATGCCTACCGGGATAAAGGCACCGAAGCCGCCGTGCACGCGCGCGCCGAGCTTGACCCATTCTTCTGGCGTCTCCGCGCGCAAGGTCATGATGCCGCAACAGACCAGCAGGAGCGAGAGAAGTCCGATCCGGAAATGATCTAAGTTCATGGTGGCGCGTCTCCGATCACGTCTTTTAGCTAACGCGGCGAACGGCGTCTCGCGGGGGCCGCTTTGGGGGTTAGGACATCACCCTGCCGGACGACGCGATTTAATGAGTACACGCCGTAGTCATTCCGGCTCGATGCCGGCCTCCTTGATTGCAGCGGTCCATTTCACGAGCTCGGTCTTCACGAATTCGGTGAACTCCTGCGGACCGCTCCAGAACACCTGCGTGCCGCCCGTGTTCAGCCGCTCGATCACGCTCGGCGTCGTCAGCGCCTTCTGCGTGGCATCGGCGATCGTCTTGACGATCTCCGGCGGCAGGTTGGCCGGCCCGAACATGCCGGCCCAAGCTAGAATGTCGAAACCCGGCATCACGGTTTCGCTCAGCGACGGCACGTCCGGCAGCGCCGGGTTGCGCTCCTTGGTCAGGACCGCAAGCGCGCGCACCTTCTGCGCGTTGAGCTGCGGCAGGCCGGTGTTGAAATCCGGGATCGCCATCGGGATGTGGCCGGCGACCAGGTCGGTGACGACCGCCGGATTGCTGCGATAGTTCACGCGCACGATGTCGGTCCCGGTGCGCTTCTTGATGGTTTCGCCGACGATGTGGGCGGTCGAGTTGCCGACACCATAGGAGAGCTTGCCGGGGTTGGCCTTGGCATAGGTCACCAGCTCCGCCATGGATTTTGCCGGCACACTCGGATTGACCGCCACGAAGGACGGAAAGCTGCCGATGCGCGCAATTGGCGTGAAGTCCTTGATCGGATCGTACGGCACGTTCTTGAACAGGCCGTTGGCGGCGGAATGGGTGGAGTTGGTCGTGAGAAAGAGCGTGTAACCGTCGGGCTTGGCGCGCGCGACTACGGCGGCCGCGGGCAACCCGCCGGCGCCGGCGCGATTCTCGATGATCACCGATTGACCGAGCGCGTCCTGTAGATATTGCCCGATCATGCGCGCCGTGGCATCGGTCACGCTGCCGGCCGCGAATGGAGTGATGATGGTGATGGTCCGGGACGGATAAGTATCGGCAGGCGCCGGCGTCGCGGTCATTCCGGCGAGCAGCACAAATGCCCCTGCGATGGGCAAGAGCCCGCGCGGCGACCGCAATCCTGATGATATCATCGCGAGCATGTCCTCCCGTTATTTCTGCTTGATCCGGCGAACGATCCCGGCACTGAATAGGATATCAGACCGCGACAGCGCGGCAGGTCAAGAACGCTGGCAACAGATCAGCCAACGCAATTCAGGGAGGACGATGTGCGCAACCTCAAGGTGGTGGCCACGGCTCTCGCCATCGGCGCCCTCGCCTGCACGGGCGCCGCGCAGGCGCAAGCGCCGTCGCAGGACTGGCCGGCACGGCCGGTGACCATGGTGGTCCCGTTCGCCGCCGGCGGACCCGTCGACGTGCTCGGCCGCATCCTCGCGCAATATCTCGGCGAGGCCATCGGCAAGCAGGTGATCATCGACAACGTGCCCGGCGGGGGCGGCATGAGCGGCTCGCTACGCGTCTCGCAAGGCCCGCCTGACGGCCACATGTTCGTGCTGGGCTCGATCGGGACCCACGCGCTCAACCAGACGCTCTCCAAGAACCCGCGCTACAACGCCGCGACCGATTTCGCGCCGGTGGCGCTGATCGCCGATGTCGGCCTGGTGCTGATCACGCGCAAAGACCTGCCCGCCGACAACCTCACGCAATTCATCGCCTACGCCAAGGCGAACCAGGCGAAAATGCAATTCGGCTCCGGCGGCGCCGGCACCTCCTCGCATATCGGCTGCGTGCTGCTCAACCAGACCATCGGCGCCGACACCCAGCACATTCCCTACCGCGGCGGCGGTCCGGCCATGGCCGACCTCGTCGCTGGCCGCGTCGACTACGTCTGCAATATCGCGTCGACCGTCGGCCACGCGATCGAGGCCAAGCAGGTCAAGGCGATCGCGGCGCTCACGCGCGAGCGCTCGCCCATCCTGCCGACCCTGCCGACCGCGCACGAGCAGGGCTTGGCGGATTTCGATGCCTATACCTGGAACGCCGTGTTCATGCCCAAGAGCACGCCGCCCGCGCTGGTGCAGAAGCTCAACGCCGCGCTCGTCGCGGTCATGGACAACGCCGCCTTCCGCGAGCGCCTCGCCACGCTCGGCCTGATCGTGGTGGCGCCGGAGCGGCGCACGCCGGACTACCTGCAGAAATTCGTCGCCAGCGAGATCGCGAAATGGGCGGTCCCGATCAATGCCAGCGGCGTAAAGGAGGATTAGAAAAGTAGGATGGGTGGAGCGAAGCGATACCCATCAGCCACATCACGGACCGCCGAGAGGTGATGGGTATCGCGCGCAAGCGCGCTCCACCCATCCTACAAGTACCGATACCGGACGAAAATCCGAAGGAGTTGTCTCTTGCAAAAACTGAGTGAACTCATCCGCGGCAACGATCTCGTCGTCGCGCCTGTCGCGTTGAATCCGATCATGGCGCGGCTCGCGGAGGAGGCGGGCTTCAAGGCCGTCTACATGAGCGGCGGATCGCTCGGCTGGTACAAATGCGTGACCGAAGCCAACATCACGCTGCCGGAGATGGCGCAGGTCGCGGTCGACATGCGCGCCGCCTGCAAGCTGCCGATCGTGCTCGACGCCGGCGGCGGCTGGGGCGACCCCATGCACGTGCAGCGCACGATCGCGCTCTCGGAAGCCGCCGGCTTCGCCGCCATCGAGATCGAGGACCAGCTGCTGCCGCGCCGCGTCGAGCATCACGTGGGCATCGAGCACCTGGTGCCGACCGAGTTCATGGTCGAGAAGGTGAAGGCCGCCATCGCCGCCCGTACCGATCCCGATTTCATCATCGTCGCGCGCACCAATGCGCGCCGCCTGCACGGCCTCGATGAAGCGCTCAAACGCGGCGAGGCGTTCAAGAAGGCCGGCGCCGACATGCTGTTCGTGTTCACCCGCAACGCCGAGGAGCTTCGCATCGTCGGCGAGCGGCTGCCCCCTCCCCTGATGACGTTCGCGCCGCCGGACGGCTTCGCCGAGTTTCCGCTCAAGGAGCGCGATCTCGCCGCGCTCGGCTTCCGGCTCGCCGCCTCCTCCGGCACCGCGTTCGCGGCCATGGTGAAAGCAGTGCGCCAGTCCTACGAGTGCCTGGCGCAGGGCAAGATCGATCCCTTCATCGGCAAGGGCAATGTCGAAAAGGAAATGAAGGCGGCGATGGCCACCACCGGCCTCGACCGGCTGTTGGAGATCGAGCGGCGGACGATGAAGGCGTAGGATGGGTGGAGCCCATGAGGGCGCTTGCGCCCTCATGGCGATACCCATCGCGACGGCTGTGCTCGTGAGAGATGATGGGTATCGCGCGCGCAAAAGCGCGCGCTCCACCCATCCTACAAAAGACGTTGGGAGGATCCATAATGAAAACCGCAATCGCATTGCTGCTTGCGCTCGCCGCCGCGGGATTTGCCGCGACCGCGCATGCGCAGGACGCCGACACCGTTCTGCTCAACGGCAAGATCGTCACGCTCGATTCCGCCACGCCGCTGGCGGAGGCGCTCGCCGTGCGCGACGGCAAGATCATCGCGGTCGGCCGCTCCGCGGATATCCGCGCGCTCTCCGGCAGCGGCACCCGCGTGGTCGATCTCGCCGGCCGCACCGTCATCCCCGGCCTGATCGATTCGCACATGCACGCGATCCGCGCCGCCTTGTTCTACGCAACGGAGGTGAACTGGATCGGCGCCAAGTCAATCCCGGAGGCGATGACGCGCATCAAGGCGGCGGCGCAACGCGCCAAGCCCGGCCAGTGGATCATCGTCGCCGGCGGCTGGACCGAGCAGCAGTTCCAGGAGAAGCGCCGGCCGACCCAGGCGGAGTTGCTCGCCGCCGCGCCTGACAATCCCGCCTATGTCCAGCTGTTCTACAGCGCGGCCCTGCTCACGCCCGCGGGCTTCAAGGCGCTCAATATCGCCGCCGACGCCGACGTGCCGCCCAACGGCAAGATCGAGCGCGACGCGTCAGGCAAACTCACCGGCTGGATCGCGGGCGACAACCCGACCATCTCCGGCTTGTTCGACAAGCTGCCGTTGCCGACCTTCGACGAGAGCGTCGAGGGCACCCGGCAATTCTTCCGCGAGCTCAACCGGCTCGGCATGACCGGCGTGAGCGATCCCGGCGGCTTCAATCTCACGGCGGCGAGTTATCAGCCGCTGTTCAAGCTCTGGCAGGACCGCGCGCTCACCGTGCGCGTGGTCTATTCGCTGTTCGCGCAGCGCCGCGGCAAGGAGCTCGAAGACTACCAGGCCGTCACGCAGATGTTGCCCATGGGCTTCGGGGACGATTTGCTGCGCTTCAACGGCATCGGCGAGAACGTCGCCTGGGGCATGTACAACAACGACAACCCGACGGAGGCGCAGAAGGAGCAGCTTTACCAGATCTACAAATGGGCGACGTCGCAGCGCATGACGGTGACGCAGCACTGGAATCCCAACCGCTCCGTGCATCACCTGCTCGACGTGCTCGAGCGCGTCAACCGAGAGACCCCCATTGCGCCGCTGCGCTGGTCGATCGCGCACCTCAACGACGCCACGCCGGAGCACCTCGCCCGCATGAAGGCGCTCGGCGTCGGCTGGCTGATGCAGAACGCGATGTTCTTCCAGGGCGAGGCTTTCCTCAAGGCGCGCGGCAACGAGGTCATGCGCCTCACGCCGCCGATCATGACCGCACTGAAGCTCGGACTCGCCGTCGGCGGCGGCACCGATGCACACCGCGTGATGTCGTACAATCCATTCGTGTCGCTGCAATGGATGGTCGACGGCAAGACCGTCGGCGGCACGCTCACGCGCGACGAGGAGCAATTGCCGTCACGCGAGGAAGCGCTGCGCCTCTATACGCTCGGCAGCACCTGGTTCACCCACGACGACGGCAAGCGCGGCTCGCTCGCGCGCGGCAAGCTCGCCGACCTCGCGGTGCTGACCAAGGACTACCTGACGGCGCCGACCGGCGAGATCGGCAGCATCGAGTCCGTTCTCACCATGGTCGGCGGGCGCATCGTCTATGCGGTGGGCCCGTACGCGCAGTTGGAAGAAGGGCGGCGGTAGTAACTGTAGGGTGGGCAAAGGCGCGGGACGAGGTTTCAATTCTAGCCACGCCTGCGGTACAGCGCCGTGCCCACGCGTGAAACGTAGAAACAAGCCTACAGAAAAACGCGTGGGCACGGCGCGCAAGAGCGCGCCTTTGCCCACCCTACATTCGCGGAGACTTCACACGCGCTACCGCTCGCACAAGCAGGTGTCCGCCGGCCGGCCGCGATCGCAGGTCGGCGTGGCGTCCGGATAGAACGTGCGCACCGCCTCGCTCTTGATCACGAAGACCGCGAGATACGGCGACACGCTCGGCGCGGCGACCTGATACAGGCACATGGCGCTGCCGGAGCTGCGCGGCAGCAACAGCTTGAACGCCTTGGTGGCCTGGATGAGGATTTCGCTGGCGTCGAGGTTCAGCGCATAGCCCTTCGGACAGGCCATGCGCACCCGACCGCTCGGCGTGCGGAAGCGGACGCCGAACGTGTAGACCGGCGGCACGATCTCCGTGACATTGCACGGCGCCATCCCGCCCCAGCCCTGCTCCTGCATCTGCAGATATCTCCCCGCGAAATGCAGGCCGCCGATGGTCTGCTCCGATGGCTCGCCGCAGAAGATATGGCGGAAACCGTCCTGGCCGAACCACGCCGTGGTCAGCTCGTCCTTGAACTGCGCGGCCTCGCGCCGGTCGCCGAAGATCCTGCCGTCCAGCGCCTGATAGATGCGATCGACATCGGTGGCGAGCGCGGGTTCATCCAGCTTGGCGCGAAAGGCCGCCGATGTGGGTCGGCTGCCCCAGGCACCGCACACCTGCAGCATCGCCTGGTCGAACGTGTTCAGCGTGGGAGGCCGCGGGGTCGGATCGTTGGGGCGGTCGTCGGTGTCGAAGAACGGCGTGAAAGCCGTGGGCGTCCCGCTGTCCGGATCGGGCTGGTCGGGGCCGCGGAAAAGCTCGCCGCAGGTGATGTTGACCCAACGGGCGCGCGGCGTGGCGCCGGGAACATCTACGTAAACGTAATCGCCGTCCTCGCGATTGAGCGCCCGTACGTTGTACGACTGCCCAGATACCGTCATCACTGCGCCGGGATTGGTCTGCCGCCGGATGCTGTCAAAGGCCTGGCACCGCTCGTCGGCGATGAAGATGCCCGACAATTCGAAAAAGGCGGCGGCAGGGTGCGAACCTGCAATCGTCAATCCCACGATCAGAATAATATTTGCAACACGAAGCATGGACGGCTCCCGTGCGGTTGGCGTGACCTGGAGGTCTTTCGCCCCTCTGATTGCCACCGAACGATAGCACGACTATGACGGCGCGCCGTCAGTACGGGCGCGCGCGCGGATCACCGCCTCGATAGTTTCAGGCTATTCTGCCGCCTCGCGCCGCGGACGCGGATGGATCAAGTCGTAGAGCTCCGGCCGCTGCCATTGCGGACCGAGCAACCCTTGCTTGACCGCGCAGTCTTCGGACGAGCCGACCACGTCACGGGTTGCGCGCAGATAGCGCACACGCTCGAGGCTGACGTCGACCACGGTCGTGCCGGCAATCGTGCTCTCGAACAATATCTCCTCCGGCCCCGCGACCATGGCGAGCCCGCGCTCGGAATGATCGAACAGGTTCTGCGTGGTCACCACGATCGCCAGGTTCTCGATCGCGCGCGCCCAGACCAGCGTGCGCCACGTCGCCCACAGCTTGCGCTTGTCCTTGCCCGCCGGCATGAAGATCAACTCGGCGCCGCGCAACGCCAGCGCGCGGGCGACCTCGGGCATGTAGACCTCGCTGCACATGGCGAGCCCGACCTTGCCGTGCACCGTGTCGAACACCGGGAATTCGTCGCCCGGCACCCATTGGAATTCCCAAGCCGTCCCGCCGGTATAGATCCATGGGCCGTTGGGATGCGTGCGGCGATAGCGCGCCGGCGCGCGGCCGTCGGGATAGGCCATGCAGATGAGATTGTAGGCCGTCGCGGCTTTTTCATCGATCGGCGCGATGGTGCCGAAGACCACGTGCGTCTTGTGCTTGGCCGCCGCCTCGACCATGGCCGCGGTCGGATCGAACGTCGCCGGCATTCGCCATGGACCGGGGTAGGTCTCGGGGAAGCAGACGAAGTGCGCGCCGTCGGCAGCCGCGCGCCCGATCGCGCGCACTGCGTCGGCGACATTGGCTTCGTCCGTGCCGGGCCTGTGGCAGATCGGTTGCACCACTGCGATGCGGAAGGTCATGCTCGCTCCTCCGTGTTTCGCTACGTTATATTATTCGCCAATTTCTGCCGCAGCACCAGCGTGCCGACGATGACGAGATTGACCGCGTTGGCGCCGACACCCGCGGCAAAAGCCACTGTGTAGGTGCCGAAGCTGTCGTAAAGCACGCCGGCGAGCGAGCCGCCGAGCGCCATGCCGGTACCGCTGCACAAGAGGAACGCCGGAATCCGCCAATAGGCTTCCGACGCCGGAAACAGCTCCCGGATCGCCAGCACGTAGGCCGGGATGATGCCGGCAAAGCCAAGTCCGAACGCGGCGGCGACAGTGAACAGGCCGACCTCATCCTGCGTGAGAGCGAAGGCTGCCATGGCAATGGTCTGAAACACCGAGCCGGTCAAAACCGTATTGAGCCCGCCGATGCGATCGGCGACCCAGCCCCAGAATTGCCGGCTGATGAAGGCCGTGCCCAGCAGCACCGACAGCATCGCCGCGCCGTGCGATGCAAGTATCCCGAGATCGCTGCAGAACGCGGGCAGATGTTGCTGCGGCATCGCCATCGGGATGCAGCAGAAGATGACGGCCACGGCGAGGAGCGCAAACACCGCGTTGGGCGGCCACCCCATCACGGTGGTCGGCGCGGGCGCGGTCCCGATCGGGCCCGCTTGCAGCGGCGTCTCGGGCGGCCGCCGCAGGAAGATCGCCGCCAAAGGAACCACGACGACGACGACCACCAGGCCATAATAGAGCATGGTCTGCTGCCAGCCGACATAGGCGATGGCGCGCTCGAAGACCGGCGGCCAGACCGCGCCGGCGACGTAGCTGCCGCTCGAGATCAGCGCCAGCGCCGAGCCGCGGCGGCGATCGAACCAGCGGCTGACATAGACGTAGAACGGCGCATTCATGCCGCCGATGCCGAGGAAGCCCATGAACAGGCCCTGGCCGAAATAGAGCTGCCACTTTCCGCCGCTCGCCGACAGCGCCAGTCCGACGCAGATCATCACTGCGCCGAACATCACCGTCCAGCGGATGCCGATGCGTTCGGCGACGTAGCCCATGACGATGCCGCCGGCGCCGAAGCCAATCCAAGCGAGCGAGTTCGCCGAAGCCGCGATCGAGCGCAATCCGCCCATGTCCTCGGCGATCAGCTTGAGCGCAACGATCGTCACCCACGGCGCGCCGAACGACACCGCCAGGATCAGCAGCGTCATCGTCGCGACGATCCAGGAGGATCTGGTCTCGACCGACTGCAGCTTCAGTTGCTCATGCATTATTGGTCATGGCTTGGAGATTGATGGCTTGGACGACTGGTCGAGCATTGAGCGGCGTCAATCGACCGCCGGCGCGGGCAGCAGCGGGGAGCCCGCGGCGCTTCCAGGCTTTGGCGTTCCACCCTTTGATATTCTTTCCTTTTCGGGACGAACCTAGCCTCTTCCGGCTATCGCCGCGAGGCACAAGGCAGAGGATCAGCCTTGCGCAAGCCTGTGAACAAAAGGCTCGATAAGTACTGGACAAGCTGTTGATTACCCTGTGAATTCGCGACCCCGTCCGGTGGACAGGCAGCAGTGAATATTGGTGATGAAAGGAAATAGCCGAGCAATGCCCGATCCTTCCCCCACCGCGGTCGCGCGCCTCTCGACCGACCGGGTCGCCGCCCGGCGAATCGGCGACGCGCTGGCCGAGGTCTTCGACGGCGAGCAGGTCGCCGCGTCCGCGTTCGAGGAGCCGGACGGGCGCTGGTCGCTGGCAGTGCATTTCCGCGACCAGCCCGATGAAGGCGCCGTGCGTGCGCTGGTCGAGGCCACGGCCGGCGCAGCTGCCGCGCAGGCATTGGCATTCGAGACGCTGGCACCGACGGACTGGGTGAAGACGAGCCTCGCGGGTCTCAAGCCGGTCGATGCCGGCCGCTTCGTCGTGCACGGGGCGCACGACCGCGCCCGCGTGCGTACGAACCGCATCGGAATCGAGATCGAAGCCGCGCTCGCCTTCGGTACCGGCCACCACGGCACCACGCGCGGCTGCCTACTGGCGTTCGACCGCATCGTGAAGGGCCGAAAGGCGCGAAGCATTCTCGACGTCGGCACCGGCACCGGCGTGCTCGCGATCGCCGCGGCGAAGGCGCTGCGCCGGCGGGTGCTTGCGAGCGACATCGATGCCCGCTCCGTCACCATCGCGCGCGAGAATGCACGGCTCAATCGTGCAGGCGCCTATGTCGAGGTCGTACACGCTGCCGGGCTCGGCTCGCGTCGTTTCCGAGCACGCGGTCGCTACGCGCTGATCTTCGCCAATATTCTCCTGGAACCGCTGCAGCGGCTGGCGACACCGATGGCCCGGCTCGCGGCGCCCAACGGCCGCGTCGTGCTGTCGGGGCTACTCGCCGGGCAAGCCGGCGCCGCGCTCGCTGCCTATCGCGCGCGCGGGCTGGTGCTGGAGCGGCGCATCCGGCTCGAGGGATGGATGACTCTGGTGCTGGTGCGCCCGGCGCACAAACCGTGATGTTGGTTGCGCGCGGATACCTCGGGGCCTTGGTCCGCAAACACAGGCTTAACGCCCTTGGATCTTAGCCCAACTACTGCCTTGCGCCCGCCGGCCGCCCGCCCCATAGATGCCGCCATGTTCGAGGCCCGGTTCCAGTCGTTCGAGGACAACGCGGAGCGTGCTGCAAGCGCGCCGCGCGTCGCGGCGCTGCGCACCGAATTGGCCCGGCGCAACCTGACCGGCTTCATCGTGCCGCGGTCCGATCGCCACCAGAACGAATATGTCCCGGCGTCCGAGGAGCGGCTGGCCTGGCTCACCGGCTTCACCGGCTCGGCCGGCACCGCGATCGTCATGATCGAGCGCGCCGTGCTGTTCGTCGACGGACGCTACACGTTGCAGGCGCGCGAGCAGGTGGATGCCGCGCTGTTCACCGTCGAGCACTCGGTCGAGACGCCGCCGGACAAATGGATCGAGACAAACCTCACCGCCAGCGACCGCCTCGGCTACGATCCCTGGCTGCACACGGTCGAGGGCGCGGAGAAGCTTGCCAAGGCCTGCGCCACGGCCGGCGCGACGCTGGTCGCGGTCGAGCCCGACCTGATCGATACGCTCTGGGCGCACCGCCCTCCCCCGCCGCTCGGCGCCGTGACCTTGCACGACCTGCGCTTCGCCGGCGAGACCGCGGAGTCGAAGCTCGCGCGCATCCGCGCGGAGCTCGTGAAGCTGCGCGCCGATGCGCTGGTGGTGTCGGACCCGCATGCGGTCGCCTGGGCCTTCAACATCCGCGGCGCCGACGTGGCGCACACGCCGCTGCCGCTCGCCTTCGCCGTCGTTCCGAGCGAGGGCCGGCCGTCGCTCTATGTCGATGGCCGCAAGCTGTCGAACGATGTGCGCCACCGCCTCGAAGCGCTCGCCGACATCCGCGAGCCCGCCGATTTCGTACGCGCGCTGGGTGCGCTCGGGCAGCAGAAGAAAACCGTGCGGCTCGATCAGGCCACCGCCGCCGACGCGCTCGCACGCCTCGTCACCACCCACGGCGGCAAGGTCGCGCGCGGCGCCGACCCGATCGCGCGGATGAAGGCGGTGAAGAACGAGGTCGAGATGGCCGGCGCGCGCGCCGCGCATGTCCGCGACGGCGCCGCCGTCGACGCGCTTCCTCGCCTGGCTCGATCGCGAGGCCGCCGGCGGCACGCTCACCGAGATCGACGCCGTCGCCGCGCTCGAAAGCTTCCGCCGCGACACCGGCCTGCTCAAGGACGTGTCGTTTCCGACCATCGCCGGCGCCGGGCCCGACGGCGCCATCGTGCACTATCGCGTCACCACGCGAACCGATCGCGCGATCGCACCCGGGTGAGCTGTTTCTGGTCGACTCCGGCGGCCAATACGAGGACGGCACCACCGACATCACCCGCACCGTCGCCGTCGGCGAGCCGACCGCGGAGATGCGCGACCGCTTCACCCGCGTGCTCAAAGGCCACATCGCGATCGCGCGCGCGGTGTTTCCCGAAGGCACCACCGGCGCGCAGCTCGATTCGTTCGCGCGCCAGTTCCTGTGGGCTGCCGGGCTCGAATTCGACCACGGCACCGGCCACGGCGTCGGCAGCTATCTCTCCGTGCACGAGGGTCCGGCCCGCATCTCCAAGCTCGGCACGACAGCACTCGAGCGCGGCATGATCCTGTCGAACGAGCCCGGCTACTACAAGACCGGCGCCTTCGGCATCAGGATCGAGAACCTGGTGCTGGTGGTCGCCGCCCCCGAGGTCCCCGGCGCTGAACGGAAGCTCAACGCCTTCGAGACGCTCACGCTGGCGCCGATCGACCGGCGGCTCGTCGTCGCCGGCATGTTGACGGCCGAAGAGACCGACTGGCTCGACCGCTATCACGCGCGCGTCGCGCAAACGCTGTCCCCGCTCCTCGATGCCGAGACCCGCGCTTGGCTTGAAGCCGCAACCCGCCCCATCGGGGCCAACTGAACGTCCGGTCCATTGCTCGATCCGGCAGCAAAAACATCCGCGCAGAGTGCGGCGCCGCGTACGCCATGGCCGCTGCTTGCGCTGCTGATCGCCATGACCGGGGTGAGCTCGCTCTCGCTCACGATCCTGGTGCCTGCCATCCCCGGCCTGGTCGCAAAGTTCGACGCCGACCCCGCCAGCGTTCAGCTGACGGTCTCGCTCTACATCCTCGGCCTCGCAGGGGCGCAGCTGGTGTTCGGGCCGCTGTCCGACCGTTTCGGCCGCCGGCCGGTCGTGCTGGTGGGGCTTGCGCTCGCCACCCTTGCCAGCACCGCGGCGATCTTTGCCTGGAGCATTGCGGGCCTGATCATGGCGCGGGTCGTGCAATCGCTCGGCGCCTCGACCGGGCAGACGATCGGCCGCGCCATCATCCGCGATCTTTACGACCGCGAGCACGCCGCCTCCATGATCGGGCTGGTCGCGTCGGTGGTGGTGCTCATGCCGATGCTGGCGCCGTTCATCGGCGGGGTGCTCGACACGCTGTTCGGCTGGGAGTCGATCTTCATATTCTCCGCCGCGCTGAGCTTCACGGTCTTCGCCTGGGCAGTGCTGGCGTTGCCGGAGACGCGGCGGTTCTCGACCGCGCCTGGCGAGAGGAGTCATTTTCGCGCCGACCTCGCGGCGCTCACGGCGAGCCCCCGCTTCTTCGGCTATGCGCTCTGCGCGGGCCTCGGCTCGGCGCCGTTCTTCAGCTTTCTCGGCGGCGCCCCGCATGTGGTGGTGACCATGCTGGGGCGCACCTCGGCCGAATACGGGCTCTGGTTCTTCATTCCCTCGCTCGGTTTCATGGCGGGAAATTTCGCGGTGTCGCGATTGACCATACGCTTCGGCATCGACGCCCTGATCTGGTGGGGGATCGCAGCCACCATCGTGGGCTGCCTCATCAATGCCTCCGTCTATGCCGCCTTCCCTGGCTGGGAGATGGCGACGATCTTCTGGCCCCAGCTCCTCATCGGCTTCGGCAACGGGCTCCTGCTGCCGACCGCCGTGGCGGGCGCCGTAAGCATCCGCCCGCAGGTCGCCGGCACCGCCTCGGGCATGACCGGCTTCGTCCAGATGACAATCGGCGCCGCGGCGGCGCAGCTCGGCGGCCATGCCATCGCCGGCACGTCGAGCGCAATGCCGATGCTGCTGCTGATGCTGGGCTTCGGCGTTGCTACCGCGGTGGCGGTTTTCGCGTTGGTGGGGCGACGGAGCTGAAGACGAACTTGTGCGACGTTGCCGACCGAATTGGAAGAATGTTCCAGGTATCGTGCTACGATTGGAACAACAATCTCTATTGACCTGAAAAGGCCCCGGAGTAGTTTCGCGTTCGGTCGCATCATATATACCGCAAACGTTCTCGCGACCATTACAGGCAAAATTCCAGGCAAAGAAACATGAGCTGTTGCGACGAAACCACCGCCCGCGTCCCGCCCACCGACGTGTCGCGCCGGTCCCTGTTCAAGGGCGCCGCACTCATCGCCAGCGTGATCCCGGCGGCGCGGCCGACCCCGTCCGAGGCGCAGGGCAAGCGCATCAAGCTCGCCTATTGCAGCCAGCTGCTCTGCGGCGTGCCCTACGAGGTCGCGCGCGCGGCCGGCCATTTCAAGAACCACGGCCTCGACGTGGAGCTGGTCTATACCCGCGGCGGCAGCGCGGCGATGCAGGCGCTGGTCGGCGGCGCGGTCGACTACGCCGCGACCTCGCTCGACGTCGCCATCCAGGCCTATGCAAACGTCGGCGCCGACATCCGCCGCTTCGCCGTCACCGGGCGACTGCCGCTGTTCGCGGTCGTCACCGCGCCGAAGACCGCGAACACCATCACTACGATCAAGCAGCTCGAAGGCAAGACCGTCGGCGTATCCGCACTCGCCAACGCCGACCATGCGCTGACGCTCTACCTGCTCAAGCAGGCCGGCGCCGATGCCGGCAAGGTTCAGTTCGCGACCCTCGGCGTCAATCTGCTGGAGGCGCTGCGGCAGGGACAGATCGACGTCGGCTTGGTGCAGGAGCCCGCCTTGACGCTGTTGCAGCAGGCCGGAGCCCGCGTGCTCGTGAATGGCATGAGCATGGAAGACGCGAAAAATTATCTCGGCGGCTCCTTCGAGTTCATGGGCATGGCTGTCCGCACGAAGGAAATCGAGCAACGCCGTCCGGAGATGATTGCGCTGGCCAAGGCGCTCGCCGATGCGCTCGCAGCACTGCACACCATGACCGGCGACCAGATCGTCGCGGCGTTTCCGAAAGAGCTGACCACCGGGCTCAACCTGAAGGAATTCGGCGAGATCATCGCCAAACATCGCGCCTCGCTCTACCCCGACAACGTCGCGATCGATCTCGAGTCCGCCAAGCGCGTCGAGCAGAGCCTTGCGGTCGGCGGCCTCCTCAAGTCCGGCGCCAGCATGTCCGGGCTGCACGATACGTCGATCGTGGGGAGCTGAAGCTGCGCGTCTCCAACCTGACGCTGTCCTACGGCGGCGAGCCGGTCCTGGAAGGGGCGAGCATCGCGGTCGGCGACGGGCAGTTCGTGAGCCTGGTCGGTCCTTCCGGCTCGGGCAAGTCCAGCCTGTTGCGCGCGGTGATCGGCCTGCAACGGCCGTCGGCCGGCACGGTCGAGCCCGAAGTGGCGCCCTCCGATATCGGCATGCTGTTCCAGGACGACGCGCTGCTGCCATGGAAGACGGCGCGGGAGAACGTCGCACTGGGGCTGGGCTTCCGGGGCACCGAGCGCGCCTCGGCGCTGGCGCAGGCCGATGACTGGCTCGCGCGGCTCGGGCTCGCCGGCTTCGAGCATCGCTTCCCGCGCCATCTCAGCGGCGGCCAGCGCAAGCGTGTCGCGCTCGCGCAAGTGCTGGCTATGCAGCCGAAGCTCCTGCTCATGGACGAGCCGTTCGCCTCGCTCGATGCGATAGTCCGTGCCCGCATCATCCAGGACGTCGCCCAGCTGGTCGAGCGCGAGCACATCAGCGTGCTGCTCGTCACCCACGACCTCGAAGAGGCGATCAGCCTGTCGGACCATGTCTACCTGCTGTCGCAGGGGCCGCGCGCGCGCCTCACGCAGGACTATCCGGTGCCGATCCCGCGGCCGCGCGACCCCGTGCGGGCGCGGATGCATCCGACCTTTGCGCCGCTCTACGAGAAAATCTGGAACGATCTCTCGCGCGAGGTCGATCGCGACCATCGGGCGGAGGCGGCGGAATGAATCCGCGCTACGCCTGGATACGGCAACTTGTCGCGTTCGCGCTGCTGCTCGCGATCTGGGAGGCCGCCGACTGGGCCGGCCTGCTCAACCCGCTCTACGCGCCGAGCCCGAGCAAAATCGGTGCTGCGCTGGTCGAGCTGTTCTCCGATGGCCGCATCTGGCCGCACCTCGAAGCCACCTTCACCGCGGCGCTCGGCGGCCTTGCGCTCGGGATCGCCGTCGGCATCGTGCTCGGCGTCATCGCCGCGCTCGTGCCGGTCGTGGCGGAGTTGCTGGAGCCGGTGATGACATTGCTCAACGCCATCCCGCGCGTGATCCTGGCACCTCTGTTCGTGATCTGGCTCGGGATCGGCCTCGCGTCCAAGGTCGCGTTGTCCTTTATCCTGGTCTCGGTGCTGATCTTCTTCACGGTCTACAGCGGAATCCGCCAAGTGGACCGCAGGCTGGTCGAGCGCATCATTACGCTCGGCGGCGACCGCTGGGCGCTGGTGCGCCATGTCTACCTGCCGTCGGTCACCGCCTGGATCCTCAGCAATCTCAAGGTGGCGGTCGGCTTCGCCTTCACCGGCGCCTGCGTCGGCGAGTTCGTGGCGGCCACCCGCGGGCTCGGCTACCTGCTGTCGTTCGCGCAGAGCACCTACAACGCCGCGCTGATGTTCGCGCTCATCTTTCTGATCTTGGTGGTCGTGCTGGTGATCTTCGCCGCCGCCGGCCGGTTGGAAAAATACCTGCTGCGGTGGAACTGACGGAATGACCGCCACCTGCCGCGAGGCCTGCTGCAGCGTGACGCCGCGGCACACCGTCAGCGAATTGTTCGAGCGCGGGATTCGCCGCAACCGCGCGGCGCCGCTGCCGATCGAGGGCGCGCAGCTCACCGACGCCGAAGGCAACGCGGCCCGCTTCAGCATCGACGTCGCGGACGGCAAGATCGCAGGCTTGGGCTTCCGCGCCACGAGCTGCGCCACGCTGATCGCCTATTGCGAATTCATCGCCGAGATCGTCCCAGGCTTTCGTCCCGAGATCGCGCGCGAATTGACCGCGACCAATCTCGTGGAATTGCTGCCGGGCGTGCCCGCGCTCAAGCGCGAGCGCGCCATGCTCGCGATCGCCGCGTTTCGCGCAGCACTGACAACAGCATCGTCACTCGAGCCCACCGGGGAGAACTGCAATGAAAGTCGCCTACATCTTCGCCACCCAACGCCATAACGTCTCCTACGTGCTGGCCAAGATGATCCTGCCCCAGCTCGAGGAGAACCGGCACGGCGTCGATGTCGTCGGCATGTTCTTCTTCGAGGACAACAACTACGTGCTGGTTGACGGCAATCCGATCGGCGCCCGCCTCGCCAAGGTGGCGAAGGAGAAGGGCATGCTGCTGATGGGCTGCGACCAGTGCTGCTACGAGCGCGAGATCGCCGACAAGCTGTTTCCGGGCGTGCCGATCGGCTGCTTCCCCGACCTCTACAAGGCGCTCTCCGGCAACATGCCGGACCAGGTGATCACGCTGTAGGCGCGGCGACGAACGCCCTCCCCTCAACCCGCGACGCGCAACAAGCCGCCGATCAGTCCTTTCCCGTCGCGCACAGCCGGCACGTGCCGGCGCAGCCAGGCGTCGAGGCCGAGGCTGCGGCCGGCGGCGTGGAGCGTGAACAGGAACATCAGCAGCGCGAGGAAGATGTAGGACCACGACCATTCCGCAGGCGCCCCCGGCAGGTAGATGCCGAGCCACAGATGCAGCACGAAGAAGATGCCGACGATGCCGGCGAAGCGCACGCCGAGGCCGAGGATCAGCGATGTCGAGAACATCAGTTCCGCCAGGAACACCAGCGGCCCGAACCAGGAGAGATTGGGCAACAGGAAGTCGGTGACGAACACGCGGTGAAACTCGAATGCCGCGCGCGTGCCCATCTGCTCCGTCCAGTAGTGCAGCCCCCCGCCCACCGGCAGCGGCAGCTTCCACAGCATGCCCTCGAACCACATGCCGCCGACCAGAAAGCGCGAGAGCCACATGCCGAGCGCAGTGCCGGTGCGCTGGGTCGGATCGTCGCGCCAATTGCGGATCGCGATGACGATGCTGAGCACGACTAGCAGGTAGAACAAGCCGACGATCAGGAAGCGCAAGCCGCCGAGCGCAAGGTAGTCGTTGGTCTGCCCGGTCAGGAACTGCCAGATGTCAGTGAACGGATTCTGTGGCATGCTGCTGCTCCGATTGCATCGGTTGCGCGCCCACACGTTGCGCCAGGACCGCCTCGACACTGGCGCCGGCCAGGTCGAGCGTGACCGGCTCCAGCACGCCGCTGCGCTCAGACACCAGACCGATCACCGCGGCGTGGGGATAGCCTTCGGCGCGCAGTGCGGCCACGCAACGCTCCACCTCGGCGAGGGGGACCGCGGCGAGCAAGCCGCCCGCGGTCTGCGGATCGAACAGCAGCGGGTAGGACGGATGCGCGGCCGCCGTCTCGATGTCGCGGATGGCGCGCCGCAAGCGCAGGTTCTGCGGCTGCAGCGAGGAGAAGATGCCGAGCGCCACGGTCTCGCGGGCGCCGTCCAGTAACGGCACGCGGCCGACTGCGAGCGTAACGTCGACATTGGAGGCGCGCACCATCTCAACCAAGTGGCCGAGGAGGCCGAACCCGGTCACGTCGGTCGCGGCGTGCACGCCGTGCCGGCGCAGAATCTCGGCGGCGCGTCCGTTCGATTGCACCATTTGGGCGATCGCCGCCGATATCCACCGCGCCTTGGCCTTGCCGCGCATGTCCGCCGCAAGGAGCGTGCCGGTCCCGATCGGCTTGGTCAGGATGAGCGCGTCGCCCGGCTTGAGCCCACCCTTGCGCAGCACGGCCTCGCGTGCCACGAGCCCGTTGACGGCGAAGCCGAGCGCCAGCTCGGCACCTTCGCTGGTATGGCCGCCGACCAGCGCGCAACCGGCCTCGCGCAGGACCTCGTTGCCCCCCGCCATCATGGCGGACAAGTCGGCCTCGACCTTGGCTTCCAGACCATACGGCACGGTAGCGATGGCAAGCGCAGATTGCGGTTCGCCGCCCATCGCATAGACATCGCCGAGCGAATGGTTGGCCGCGATCTTACCCAGCATGTAGGGGTCGTCGACGATGGCGCGGAAGTAGTCGACAGTCTGCAACGACAGCTTCTCGCCGCCGGTATCCACCAGCGCCGCATCGTCGGGCGCATCGAGGCCGACGACGATATCGGCGCGCGCCGCTGGCTCGATGGCGCCGAGCGCGCGCGACAGAACGGTGGCACCGACCTTGGCGCCGCAACCGCCGCAACGCATGGCGATCGCAGAGATCTCCTTGAGCGCCTCGGCATCGGCGATCGAGCTCGCGGGCGGCTTCGCGGCCTGCGCCATCTCGGGCAGCTCATTGAACTTGCGCATGAAGCGCCGGTCGATCCAGTCCTTCCAGCGCCAGACCCAGCCGCCCTCGAACGTCAGGCCGTTGCGCGTACCGACCGCGGACTTGTCGCCGGTGGAGACCAGATAGAGCGCATCGCGCTGCGGCCGGAACGGCGTGAGGGGGCGGCCGGTCAGGGTGCGGCGGATATTGTCGGCGAGCACAGGGCCCGCGCGGACAGCGTAGACGCCCGACTTCGGCAGCCCGCGGGCCGAGAACGCGATGGTGTCGCCGGCCGCAAAGACATCGTCATGCCCGGCGACGCACAACGTGTCGTCGACCAAGAGGAAACCACTGGCGTCGAGCGGCAGTCCCGACTTTCCCAGCCAGCGCGCGGGCCCCGCTTGCGTGGTCCAGAGGATCTCGTCCGCCTCGATCGGTGGGTAGCCATCGATCACCAGCCGGCCGGCCTCCACCCGGGTGACAGCCGCGCCAACCACGACGACGATGCCGCGGGCGGCGAGAATGGCGTGGAAGCGCGCGCGGAATGCCGCTGGAAAGCTCGGCAGGATTTCGGACACATCGGACACGAGCACAAAGGACAGCCCGCCGGGGTCGTAGCCCGCGTGCGCGACCTCGCGCCGGAGCCGGTGCTCGACCGCGAGCAGCAGCTCGACGCCGCCGGCACCTGCGCCGACCAGCGCCAGACGCGTGCGGCCTCTGCCTGCGAGCACGCGGGCGACGAGCGCCTCGAACCGGGCGAGGAAGCCGTCGATCGGCTTGACCGGAATGGCATGCTCGCCGGCGCCCGGCACATCGGCGGTGTTCGGGGTCGAACCGATATTCAGCGACAACAGGTCATAAGGGACCGGCGGACGGTGGCGGCAGATCACGCGGCGGCCGTCGAGATCGATGTCTACGGCTTCGTCCTGGTAGATGCGAGCGCCGCCAAAGCGCGCCAGCGGGCCGGTGTCGATATGGGCGTCGTCGAAGCCGTAGTGGCCGGCGATGAGACCGGGCAGCATGCCGGAATAAGGCGTGTGCAGCTCGCGGCTCACCAGCGTAAAGCGCACGCCAGGGATCGGCTTCATGCCGAACATGCGCAGCACCGCGACGTGGGAATGGCCGGCGCCGACCAGCACCACGTCCTTCACAACGGGATGGGTCAGGCCTTGCATGCGATGTCCTGATTCCGCAGGGGGAGCGCGAGCCGGGCCTCGCTTGGTGCTTCTGACAACCGCGTCGGCATGGTGTCGATCCGCAACTGCCGCCGCAGGCCGCGGGAGAACGCATCCACTGCCATCGACAGCGCGGCCGTCACCAGGATCAACACGACCGCCACGTCGAGCCTGATCTCGGAGATCGCCGCGTCGATATAGTAGCCGAGCGTCGCGATGCCCAGAATGCCGAAGATCGCGCTTTCGCGCAGGATGATCTCCCACCGGTAGAGCATATAGGCGAGGAATTGCCCGTAGAGGCGCGGGACGGTTTCGTAGCAATAGAGATTGAGCCCCTTCGGCGCATCGGGCCGATATTCCAGCACATCGGCGTGGCGGCCCATCAGATAGCCGACGATGGCGCCGTTGTGCACCGACAAGGCGATGATCGCCGGCAGCATGGAGGGCCCGAGCAGCTGCAGCAGCACGTAGACCAGCATGTACTCCGGCGTCGAGCGCACCACTACGAGCGCCACGCGCCCGAGCACCTGCCCGAAGCGGCCGGCGAACCTGCGGCAGATGAACGGGAACAGCACCAGCGCGATGGCGCCCATCGCAACCAGCGCGATCTGCGAGAGGACCAGCGTCTGGATGACGCCCGGCACGGCCTGCTTGCCGATGATCGGCCACAGCCAGGCGGCAAAATTCGCCCAGGTCACCGGCGCCAGGAGGTCGGCGCCGCGCAGCGGCGACGGCACGATGTCGTGGGTGAGGAAGCGCAGCAGATTGGTCAGCGTTGAGCCACCGCCGATCGCCTCCGGCAACACCAGGATGCTGGCAATGATCAGGATCGGGATCGTCGCGGGCCGCGCCCACAGGCGGCGGGTTCCGATCAGAACGTAGAACGACATGAGGAGCGCGGCGGCCTGTGCGTAGTGGCCCTGCTTGAAGAAGGAATCGAGATGAAAGCCGATGGTCGGCAGGCCGACGAAACCCAGCACCAGGGTCGAGCGCAGGCCGCATTCGAGGCGGTAGAGCGTATAGGTCCAGAACTGCGGCGCGAGCTCCGGAATCCGCGCATAAGCAAAGCGCGCCACGATCGACGTGCCCGGCGGCAGCACGCGCTCGGCCGCGAGGTCCGCCTCCTCGATCATCTCGGCGAACACCTTGGCGAAGATGCCGGAATAGGGAATCGCGACCGCCAGGATGCCGGTCGCCGGCGACAGCCCCGTCACCTGAATCAGCAGCAGCGCCCAGAACAGCTCGTGCACCGAGCGCAGAAACGCGCACAGCAGCCGCACCGCGCGCAGCCGCGCAAACACCAGGGCGAACAACAGACCCGCGCCGGCCCCGATCGCGACGCCGAGCACGGCAAACGCCACCGTCCACACCACGCTCATGAGCTCAATCGAGAGCAGGTCCGGCCGGATCAGCCCGGCCACCAGGCGGCGCATCTCGGCCCACGGGTCGAGCGCGCTCACCGCGAGGTCGGACAGCGCAAGCGCGACCGCGGCAACGAGCACAAACAGAGCGGTCACGGACCGGTAGCCGAGCTTCGGCAGGGCGAGGCTGGGCATGGTCATCGGACCGTCACCCGCCGTAATAGGGCACGAGATCGACGGCGGCGATCGTGCGGGCCGGCGCGTCGAGCACGATGCGCCCCTCCTCCATCACCACCACGCGGTCGGTATGGGCGAGCGCGAGCGGAATGTCATGCATGGCGAGGATCGCCGTATCGTGGCGCGCACACAGCCTGCCGAGGATTTCCGCGCCCTGCACGCGGTCGAGCGCGGACACCGGCTCGTCGCCGATGACGATGGGGCGCCCGTTGTAGAGCGCGCGCGCCACTGACGTACGTTGCTGCTGGCCGCCGGACAGCGTGCCGGCCCGCTCGAACAGCTTGTCGGCGAGGCCGACCAGATCGAGCACGCCGGTGATTTCGGAAACCTCCCGGCGCGCCGGAAAGGCGAGCGTGCGCAGATTGTACCAAGTCGGATAGCGATCCAGCCGACCCATATAGACGTTGTGGAACACCGACAGCGTCTTCACCAGCGCGGCCGCCTGCGGGATCAGCGCGACGCGGTCGGCGAGTCGATCGTGGAGGAGATTGAGCAGCGTCGACTTGCCGGCGCCGGAGCGGCCCATCACCGCGACGCGTTCGCCCGTGTTGATGGTCAGGTCGATGTCATGCAGCACGGCGCGGCCGGCATAGCCGGCCGATGCCTTGCGCAGCTCGATAAGGGGAGCCACGGCGAAGTCTTCAATTCAGCAGGTTGGTCGCCTTGCCGACCTCCTCGATGGGGCCATAGTCGGAATTCTTGGCGGGGATGAACTTCGAGCGCGCGAATTGGTCGAGGATGGCGCGATCATCGATCGCCAGCAGCGCGGCGCGCAGCTTCTCCTTGAAGCCTGCCCCGTAAATCGCGTCCACGCCGGCGCGCACGGTCCATTGATAATCGGGATAGGTCGGCGTCTCCCAGATCACGGACACCTGCGCGGGATCGACCTTGCCGGCCTTGCTGTCGAGCTCCCAGACCGAGTAGTCGAGCACGCCGGCCTCGTAGGCGCCGGATTGCACCAGCTGGATGGTGCGGCTGTGATCGCCGGAAAAACCGACCCGTGAGAAGATCTCCTCGGGCGTGCGTCCCCCGAAATTACTGCGGATGAAATATTCCGGCATCAGCCGGCCGGAGGTCGAGGCCCTGGCGCCGAAGGTGAACGACTTGCCAGCGATGTCCTTCGGGAATTCCGCCGTGCGTTTGAGGCCGGTCTTGGCGTTGGCGATGACGAAAGACTTGAACGCCACGTCCTCGGCGCCCTGCGCGATTGCTTCCGACTCCGGAACTTGGCGGCGGGCCTGCACGCCGGTAAACCCGCCGAACCAGGCAAGCTGGACCTGGCCGTTGGTGAAGGCGGTCACCGCTGCCGGATAGCTCTTCATCGGCAGATATCTGACCGTCACGCCGAGCTTGCCCTTGAGATAGTCGGCGACCCGGGTGAAGCGCTCCACCAGCCGGGTCTCGTCCTGATCGGGTATGGCGGTGAAGACGAAGGTGGGCTTGTCCTGTGCGATCGCAGCGCCGCCGGACCAGGAAACCGCAAACAGCAACGCCAACAGCATCCGTTTCATCGGTCGCTCCTCATGTGGTGTCGGGCTCATGATGGCCGAGTTCAACAAGTGCCGCCACCACCACATCCGGATTCCGCGATCAACGGTCGGTGATCGGAGAGGAACCGCTTGCGAATGGTCTTTGATGGCCAATCAGCGCATGCGGGCCAGCAGCTCGCGCCAAGAGCGTCGTTCGCGCGCGGGCTTGAACAGCGCTGCACGGGCCGCGCACTGCCGGCGCAGCTTCCGGAGAAAGTCTGGTTCTCGCTCTGCACGCAGCATCTGCCGCGCCAACGCTGCGCTGTCGCCGACGGGGTAATAGCCGGAGTAGTCCTCGCCGAGCAGGCCAACCGAGCCGGCGATGTCAGAGGCAATCACCGGCAGTCCTGCCGCGACCGCCTCCGAAATCACGTTGGCACCGCCCTCCATGATCGAGCTCAGCACCAGGAGCGACGCGCGGGCGCTTGCCCGCCGCACGACACCCTGGGGCACCTCGCCGCGCCAGACGTAGCGCGGATTGCGCGCCATCTCGGCGCGCCCGCGCTCCGCCCAACTCTGGTCGTAGGCCCCGCCGTAGTGGATGACACGAATGCGAGAGGCTTCCGGCAAGCCGCGGGCCGCCTCGGCGGTGCGCAATGGATCTTTCTCTTGGCGCAGGTTGGCGATCACCAGGACCTCGAAGCTTCCACGCAACGGCGGTAAGCGCCGCGGCAACGGTTGGGCCGACTGGTAGATGATGCTGAGCTTGTCGTGATATCGTTGCGGGATCGCGGCGGGAACAAGTTCGTGCAGGCCGATGAGCGCGTCGGCAAGATCGAGGGAACGGAGCGTCGGCTCGGGATGTTCATGGATGAAGCGGTAGATATCCGTTCCGGCGAGCGCGACCAGCAGTGGCCGCTTCGGATGCCGCGCGCGGAAGCGCTCGATCGAAGCGGCGCTGCGCCAGGCGTGCAGCGCCACCATCAGGTCGGCCGGCTCGTCCGCGTATTCGACCGCCACGGTCACGCGATGGCCGAGCCCGCGCAAGATGCCAGCCCATCGGTCCGCGGTGGCGCGATTCCCGGTGCGCGACTGCTTGGCGGCGGGCGTGATCAGGCTGATCTTCATCGCGCGCGCAAGCCTGTAGAGGAGGCAAGATGACCGTCGCCGTCGAAACCGAGCGCCTCGCCGGCATGATGCGCGATTCGCGCTGCCGCACGCTGGAGCTGGTCGCCGGCCTCGACCGGGAGCAGCTCTTCGGCCCGCGGCTCGACATCGTCAATCCGTTGATCTGGGAGATCGGTCACGTCGCCTGGTTCCATGAGCACTTTGCGCTGCGTCGTCTCGCCGGTGGGGATACTTTGCTGCTCAATGCCGACGCTTTGTACAATTCCTCGGTGGTGCCACACGATGACCGATGGGAGCTGCCGCTGCCGGCGCTGGATGGCACCCTCGACTATATGCGACGCGTGCAGGATACGATGCTGGCCCGCCTCGATGCCCCCCTCGCCGGCGCGGAGGAGAGCTATCTATACCAGCTCACGACGTTTCATGAGGATATGCACGACGAGGCCTTCACCTATACGCGCCAGACCCTTGCATATCCCGCGCCGCGCTTCGCCGCCGCCTGCGCGCCAGCGGACGCCGGGGCCGGGCCGTGGCCCGGCGACGTGGACGTTCCCGCCGGCCGCTTCCAGCTCGGCGCGCAGCCCGGCGCATCCTTCGTGTTCGACAACGAAAAATGGGCGCATCCGGTCGCGGTCGGCGCGTTTCGAATCGCCCGCGCGGCGGTCACCAACGCCGAGTTCGCGGCTTTCGTCGATGCCGGCGGATATCGCCAGCGGGCTTGCTGGGATGACGAAGGCTGGCATTGGCGCGAGAGCGCGAAGGCCGAGCATCCCGTCTATTGGCTGCCCGAAGGTAACGGCCGCTGGAAGGTGCGCCGCTTCGATCGCAGCGAGGCATTAGCGCCGCACCAGCCGGTCATCCACGTCAACTGGCACGAGGCCAATGCCTGGTGCCGCTGGGCAGCCCGTCGCTTGCCGACCGAGGCCGAATGGGAGGCGGCAGCGGCGACCGAGCCGACCCCCGACGGCTCGCTCGGTGCCCGCAAGCGCACGTTCCCCTGGGGTGACGCGCGACCGAGCCCGGCGCGCGCCAATCTCGACGGCCTCGCGCTCGGCTGCGTCGACGTCGGCGCCTGCGCCGAAGGCGACAGCGCCTGGGGCTGCCGGCAGATGATCGGCAATGTCTGGGAATGGACGGCGAGCCCGTTCGATCCGTTTCCCGGCTTCTCGCCCGATGTCTATGAGGATTATTCCGCGCCCTGGTTCGGCACCCGCAAGGTGCTGCGCGGCGGCGCCTGGCCGACGCGCGGACGGATGATCAACAACAGCTATCGCAACTTCTTCACGCCGGACCGCCGCGACATATGCGCAGGCTTCCGCACCGTCGCGCTCTGACGCCTCGGCGTCTCGCAGCGATCTCGTCCGGTCGGGTGATGGAACTTTGCAGCGCCTGAGGCGTTATGTCGCCATCGTTCATTGGAGCGAGGCAACAATGCTGACGACCATTCTGATCATCATCTTGATTCTGGCTCTGGTCGGCGCCTTGCCGCACTGGGGCTACAGCCGAGGCTGGGGCTACGGACCCGGCGGCGGCTTGGGCCTGATCCTGCTCATCATCATCGTGCTGGCGCTGACCGGCCACCTCTGACGTTCGTGTGACGTGCGTGAAGCGAATCCCCGGAATCACTCCGGGGATTTGCTTTACGAGCATCACCGCCGTTCGCCGATGAGCTCGAACCATTCGTCCTCGGTGAGGACGGTGACCCCCGCCTCCTTGGCCTTGGCGAGCTTCGAGCCCGCGCCGGGGCCGGCGACCACGTAGTCGGTCTTCTTCGAGACCGAGCCGGCGGTCTTGGCGCCGAGCCGCTCGGCCATGGCCTTGGCCTCGTCGCGGGTCATCTTTTCCAGCGAGCCGGTGAACACCACCGTCTTGCCGGCGACCGGCGAATTGGCCGCCGGTCTCTCCGCGTCGAGGATCTTCACCTGCCCGGTCAGCCGCTCGACGATACCGCGATTGTGCGCTTCGCCGAAATAGGCGGCGATGCTCTCGATCACCGTGTCGCCGATCTGGTCGAGGTTATCCATCTCGGCGCGGGTCTCGTCGTCGCCTTTGGCGACGGCCAGGCAGGCGTCGTGAAACGCCTGCCACGAGCCGTAGCCGCGTGCGAGCGCGCGCGCCGTGGTCTCGCCCACATGGCGCATGCCGAGCGCATAGATGAAGCGTTCGAGCGCGATCTCCCGCCGGCTCTCGATCGCCCCGAACAGATTTCGCACCGAAACCTCGCCGTAACCTTCCTGCTCCTCGAGCTTGAGTTTCGCATTGCGCGCTTGCAGCGTGAAAATTTCGGCTGGCTCCTTGACCCAGCCTTGCTCGAAGAAGAATTCGAGCTGCTTCTCGCCCAGCCCGTCGATGTCGAAGGCCCGGCGCGAGACGAAAAGCTTCAGGTGCTCGATCTTCTGGTACGGACAGGCGAACTCGCCGGTGCAATGGGAACGTGCCCCCTCCTCCTCGCCGCCCGCGATCGCCTCGCGCGCGATGGCTGTGTGCAGCGGACACGGACAGTGTTTCGGAAACCTGTAGGTCTTCGAGTCCCTTGGCCGCTTTTCCAGCAGCACACCCAGCACCTGCGGGATGACGTCGCCGGCGCGCTGGATGGTCACGGTGTCGCCGACCCGCACGCCCAGCCGCTCGATCTCATCCTCGTTGTGCAGCGTTGCGTTCGACACCACCACGCCGCCGACGGTGACGGGCTCGAGCCGCGCAATGGGGGTGAGCGCGCCGGTGCGGCCGACCTGAATATCGATTGCCTTGACGACGGTGGTCGCCTTCTCCGCCGCAAACTTGTGTGCGATGGCCCAGCGCGGATTGCGCGAGACGAAGCCGAGCCGACGCTGCCAGTCGAGCCGGTCGACTTTGTACACCACGCCGTCGATATCGTAGTCGAGGGTAGCGCGCTTCTGCTCGATGTCGCGGTGAAAGGCGAGCAACTCCTCGACACTGCGGCACACCTTGGTGAGCGGATTGACGTCGAAGCCTACGCGCTTCATCCAGTCGAGCATGCCGGACTGCGTGTCGTGCGGCACCGTGCTCAGCTCGCCCCAACTATAAGCGAAGAAATGCAGCGGCCGCGACGCGGTGATCGTGGGGTCCTTCTGGCGCAGCGAGCCCGCCGCCGAATTGCGTGGATTTGCGAACACGACCTCGCCAGCCTCGGCCTGCCGCTTGTTCAAGGCAAGGAAGGCTTGCTTGGTCATGTAGATTTCGCCGCGCATTTCGCCCACTGCGGGAATATTCTTGCCCTTGAGCCGATGCGGCACGTCCTTGAGCGTTCGCACATTGGCCGTGACGTCCTCGCCGACACTGCCGTCCCCGCGCGTCGCGGCTTTGACGAGCGCCCCGTCCTCGTAACTCAACGACATCGACAGGCCATCGATCTTGGGCTCGGCGGTGAACGCGATGGTCTCGTCCTCGGGCAATCGCAGAAAACGGCGGATCCGATCAACGAAATCGACCACGTCCTGCTCGCTGAACGCATTGTCGAGCGAGAGCATCGGCACTGCGTGGCGTACCTTGGCAAACCGTCCGGACGGGGCGGCGCCGACCTTGAGGGAAAGGCTGTCCGCCGTGCGCAGATCGGGAAAGCGCGCTTCTATTGCGTCGTATCGCCGCCGGAGCGCATCGTACTCGGCGTCCGACACACTCGGCGCATCGTCCTGATAGTAGCGCTTGTCGTGCCCGGCGATCTCGTCCGCGAGCCGCTTCAGCTCGGTCTTGGCCTGGGCTTCGCTAAGCTTGTCGATCGCTATTTTGCTGGGCGTCGGGCATACTATTCCGTCATTCCGGAATGACGCAGAGCGTCACCCCGCCGCCTTGATCAGCCGCTCGGCGGCGGCGCGGGCCTCCGCCGTGATCTCGGCGCCGGCGAGCATGCGGGCGATCTCCTCGCGGCGATGATCGGCGGCGACCTCGGCCACGCGGGTGGCGACCCGCTTGCCCTTGTCGAGCGCGCTCTTGCTGATGACGTAGTGCCTATCGGCACGCGCCGCCACCTGCGGCGCGTGCGTCACCGCCATGACCTGCGCCCGCTGCCCCAGCCGGGCCAGGCGAACCCCGATGGCGTCGGCAACCGCGCCGCCGACGCCGGTGTCGATCTCGTCGAACACGAGCGTGGGGGCCGAGCCGCGGTCGGCCAGCACTACCTTGAGCGCGAGCAGAAAGCGCGCGAGCTCGCCGCCCGAGGCGACCTTCATCAGCGGACCCGGCCGGGTGCCCGGATTGGTCTGCACCCAGAACTCGATGCGGTCGATGCCGTGCGGGCCGCCGGCCTCCGGATCGGTGGCGATCTCGGTGGTGAAGGTGGCGCGCTCGAGCTTGAGCGGCTTGAGCTCGCCGTTGACCGCCTGGTCGAGCTTTTCCGCCGCGGTCTTGCGCTGCTTCGACAGCGCCGAAGCCGCCTTGCGGTAGTTGGCCTCGGCCTCGCGGGCGGCGGCCTCGAGCACCGCCAGGCGCTCGGCGCCGGCATCGATGAGGCCGAGGTCGGCGGCGTAGCGCGCGGCGAGCGCGTTGAGGCCGTCGACCGGCACGTTGTATTTGCGACCTGCCGCGCGAAGCGCAAAAAGCCGTTCCTCGATGCGCTCGAGCTCGAGCGGGTCGTGATCGGCCGCGCGCAACGCCGCATCGAGATGGCCACGCGCCTCGTCGAGCGCGGTGAGCGCGGCGTCGAGCGACTTCACCGCCGGCTCGATCAGCGCCGGCGCCTGAACGGTGCGGCGCTCCAGCCGCCGCACGGCGGCGGACAGGGCCGGCACCGGCGAGCTCGCGCCCGCCACCGCGTCGTGGGCGTCGCGCAGGTCGCCGGCGACCTTCTCCGCCTGCATCATGCCGGCGCGCCGGTCGGCAAGCGTGGTTTCCTCCGACGGCTCGGGGCGCAGCTTCTCGAGCTCGTCGACCGCATGGCGGAGAAAATCCGCCTCGCGCTGCGCGCGCTCGACCTCGGCGCGGTGCGCCGCGACCTCGCTTTCGCGCGCGCGCCGCTCGTCCCAGAGCCGCTCGACCTCCGCTGCCGCGGCTTCCAATCCGCCGAACGCGTCGAGCAGCCGGCGGTGGGTCGCCATGTCCACCAGCGCGCGCTCGTCGTGCTGGCCGTGGATCTCGACCAGCGCCGCGCCCAGCCCTTTGAGGGCCTGCGCGCTCACCGGCTGGTCGTTGACGAAGGCGCGGGTGCGGCCGTCGGCGAACTGCACCCGGCGCAGGATCAGCTCGTCCTCGGCCGGGATGTCGTTCGCCGCCATCAGCGCGCGCACGGGATGGCCCGGCGGCAGCTCGAAGGCCGCGGTCACCTGCCCCTGGTCAGCTCCCTGCCGCACCAGCGCGACGTCGCCGCGCGCGCCGAGCGCGAGCGCGAAGGCATCCAGCAGGATGGACTTGCCGGCGCCGGTCTCGCCGGTCAGCACGGACAGGCCCGACGCGAAATCGATATCGAGCCGGTCGATCAGGACGATGTCGCGAATCGAGAGCCGGGCGAGCATGCGTGGCTCCTCATGCACTCCTCATGCCCGGACCAGGCTCCGGGAATCAACGTCTTGCAGATTCGCCATCATCAAAGACGGGGATGACCGGAGCAAGCCCGCCCTCGGACTTGATCCGAGGGGCCAGCTAAGACGCTGTGGGTAAAGTGTTGCGGGTAGCCGATTGCCCGATGCGCTTAGCTGAACTTGAAGGCCCGGCTGATCCAGGAGCCCTTGTTCTCGTTCGGCTGCAGGCCCTTTGACTGCATCAGGGCGAAGGCATCTTTGTACCAGCGGCTTTCCGGGAAGTTGTGGCCGAGCACGGCGGCCGAGGTCTGCGCCTCGTCGATGATGCCGAGCGCCATATAGGCCTCGGTGAGCCGCAGCAGGGCTTCTTCGACGTGGCGCGTTCGCTGATAGCGGGTCACCACCATCTTGAAGCGATTGATGGCGCCGATGTAGTTGCGCTTGTCCAGCTCGTAGCGCCCCTGATGCATCTCCTTGCCGGCGAGCTGATCGCGCGCGATCTCGATTTTTTTCTTGGCGACGACGGCGTACTCGGAGCTGGGATACTTCCGCGAGACCTCTTCGAGCATCTGCACCGCCTTCTCCGTGCGATCCTGATCGCGCGAGATTTCGGGCATCTGATCGAAATAAGATGAGCCGATGAGGAACTGGGCATAGGCGGCGTCCGGGCTGCCCGGATGCAAGGCGACGTAGCGCCGCGCGGAATTGATGCACTCGTCGTAGGCGCCGGCCTCGTAATAGGCGTAGGCCGACATGATCAGCGACTTGCGCGCCCACTCCGAATAGGGGTGCTGGCGGTCGACCTCCTCGAATTTCTTGGCCGCCGTCTTCGGGTCCTTCTTGGAATTCAGGAGGTAAAGGCCCTCGTTGTAGAGCTTGTCGGCCGGCTCGTCGGGAAGGATCACGTCCTTGTCGAACAGGCTGCAGCCGCCGAGCGCAGCCGTCACCAGGACAAGCGCTGCCAGGCGCGCGAACGAACGCGCACCGCCGCCGAGGCTCTGTATCGTGGCCGAACGCCAGTTCATGGCTCGGAGTAATCCCGTCCCCGAAGCGGTTTTCGACCGGACAAAGTGCGTCGAGCCGCCCCGCTATCCCAACAAACCCCTGTTAGGCCTGCAAAATAGGCGGACATTCCGCCCGGAATGTGGCAACCGGAAACGGTCCCCAGTGTGGCGGATTTGGCGCGTTTAGCGGGTTGGGCTCAGGAAATATCGGGGCCGAAGGCCGGGGCGAGCCGCCCGGCCACCTCGGCATGGCCGCGAACGGGGCGCGAGGCCTCGGCATCGACCCAGGTCCAGGCGCTGGCGTCCGACATCAGCGCACAGAGCACCGCGTGATTGAGCTTGTGGCCGCCGCGCACGGAGCGGTAGGTGCCGAGCAGAGCCCCGCCTGCCAGCGCCAGATCGCCGATGGCGTCGAGCACCTTGTGGCGGACGAACTCGTCGGGGAAGCGGGTGCCTTCCGGGTTGAGGATGCGGTTGTCGCTGACGACCAGCGTGTTCTCGAGCGAGGCGCCGAGCGCGTAGCCGGAATTCCACAAGGTCGTCACGTCGCGCATGAAGCCGAAGGTGCGGGCCCGGGCGATCTCGCGGCGGAAGGTATCGGGCTTGACGTCGATCGCCAGCGACTGGCGGCCGATCAGCGCATGATCGAACTCGACCTCGGCCTCGATGCGGAAGCCGCGCGCATTGGGCCGGATTTCGCCGAAGGCATCGCCCAGCGCGACCCCAACGGGCTTGAGGACCTTGATATAGCGCCGGGGCTGGTCGAGCGTCTCGATCCCCACGAGGTCGATCGCCGCAACGAAGGGGGCGGCGCTGCCGTCCATGATCGGCGCCTCGGGACCGTCGATCTCGACCACGGCGTTGTCGATGCCGAGGCCCGCCAACGCGGCCAGGACATGCTCGGCGGTGGAGACCAGCGGCCCCTCTGAGTCGCCGAGAACGGTGGCAAATTCGGTGGCGGTGACCGCGCTCATGTCGGCGGGGATCTCGCGATCCTGCTGGCCGTCAACGCGCGTACGAATGAACCGTAAGCCGGTACCGGCATCGGCCGGATGCAGCGTCAGGGTGACCGGTAAACCAGAATGGACACCAACACCGTACAGCGCGGTGTGGTCGCGAAGCGTAGTCTGCCTGGCGACTTTCATCACTCCCGTCCCACACACTCTCCAACCCACGTCCGTTGCGGTTCCACGTATCGATGACAATGCTCGTCAAAACAGAGACAACGCTCGTTCAGACGATGCTCGTCAAAGACACATGCCCGTCAACGCACGCAGTGGATCACGCGGGCGACATCTATCGCATTCCTGCCATCGGTAAGGTTGCACATACCCGCGGGCAAGGTTCCCGGCCGCGACTGTCCCCCGACAAAAACCCCTTAGACCTGGGAAGCTTAGCGGCGGTCGGGGATAAGTCCAACTCACGCTTTTTTACGGACTGTTACCTCGAAGCAGCCGCATTCGAGCCCGGCGACCGTCAAATATCGGGCGTGCCGAGCACGTCTGCGGCGGTCCGGCGGCCGGCGGCAAGGGGCGCGCCAACGCCCGTCAGGGTAGTGGAAAGTTCCGACAATTCCTCTTTTGACTCAAAATGTTAGATCGCGATCGACCAAACGCGGCGCACAGGTCCCGGCGCTGCCCGCCGGGACCCGTGATGCTCCGAGACGTGGATGGTCAGTTCGCTTGCCGGCGTAGGAAAGCCGGGATGTCGAGCTGGTCCTCTTCCACGGAATTATGCACAGGAGCCTGCCGGCCATGAGGGTCGAGCCCCTGGTGCGCCGGGCGCTTGGCGTATTCCGAGACGGGCTCCTGACCTCGCGGCGCCCCGATCGGCGGCATGGTCGGGCGCGGCGACGGCGCCGCCGCCCGCTCCATCGGCCGGTCGGCGGGCGGTCGATCGATGGGCAGCCGGCCGGGCGGGATCGGCGCCACGGCTTGAGTCGGGGCCGGGCGGACCGGCCGGACGTTCGCCGGCATGCTTTCGGGCTCCTCTTGCTCCTCGCGGCGGCCGAGGCCGACGGCGGCGAGCCTCCGCAGCAGGCCGACCTTGCGCTTCTCGGGATGATCGGCGTCGACGTCCTCGCCGCGCTTGGCCCGCAGCTCGGCCTGCGCCGGCCGCGGCAGCTCATCGATTCGCGGCATGCGCGGCGGCGGCGGCCGGTTGGCGGCGCGCTCCGGCGCGGGCGGGATGAAGGCGCGCGGGGCCGGCGGCTCCGGCAGTGGCGCCGCCGACTGCTCCGGGAACAACGAGGGCTTCGGCGGGATCGGCCGGATGGTCACGTCCTCGATCATCGGCAGGACGGCGGCAGCGACCGCAGCCTTGGCGGCGTTCTCGATCGCCTCGTTGGTGTGCGCCGGCGGCACGATCGGCACCGTCGGCGTCGCGAGCGGCAGCGTGCGCGTCTCCGGGCGGTCGGTGGCGGCACGGTGCTGCTGCTCGGCGCGCAGCTGGTCGGCCCGCAGCTTCTGCGTGAGCTCCGCGATCCGCGCCTCGGGCGCCGTCGCCGGCCGCTGCAACGACGCCTGGTCGATGCCGGTCGCCACGACGGAGACGCGGATGATGCCGTCGAGGGTCTCGTCGAAGGTCGCGCCCACGATGATGTTGGCGTCCTGGTCGACCTCCTCGCGGATGCGGGTCGCGGCCTCGTCCACCTCGTAGAGGGTGAGGTCCTTGCCGCCGGTGATCGAGATCAGGAGCCCTTTGGCTCCCTTCATCGAAGCATCGTCGATCAGCGGGTTGGAGATCGCGGCCTCGGCGGCCGAGAGCGCACGCTTCTCGCCGGACGCCTCGCCCGTTCCCATCATCGCCTTGCCCATCTCACGCATCACGGCGCGGACGTCGGCGAAGTCGAGATTGATCAGGCCCTCCTTCACCATCAGGTCGGTGATGCAGGCGACGCCGGAATAGAGCACCTGGTCGGCCATGGCGAAGGCGTCGGCGAAGGTCGTCTTCTCGTTCGCCACCCGGAACAGGTTCTGGTTCGGGATGATGAGCAAGGTGTCCACGACCTTGTGCAGCTCGGCGATGCCGTTCTCGGCGACGCGCATGCGGCGCACGCCTTCGAAGTGGAACGGCTTGGTGACCACGCCGACGGTGAGGATGCCGGCCTCCTTGGCGCAGCGCGCCACCACCGGCGCCGCGCCGGTGCCGGTGCCGCCGCCCATGCCGGCGGTCACGAACACCATGTGGGCGCCCTGCAGGTGATCGCGGATCTCGTCGAGCACCTCCTCGGCCGCGGCCCGCCCGACTTCCGGCTGCGAGCCGGCGCCGAGCCCTTCGGTGACCGCGACGCCCATCTGGATGATGCGCTCGGCCTTGGACATGGTGAGCGCCTGGGCGTCGGTATTGGCGACGACGAAGTCGACGCCTTGCAGCCCGCTCGTGATCATGTTGTTGACGGCGTTGCCGCCGGCACCACCGGTCCCGAACACGGTGATCCGCGGCTTGAGCTCGCGGATGTCGGGGATATTCAGATTGATGCTCATGTTTGCCTCTTCATGACGCGGAAGTCACCGCCGGGTCGGGCCGGTCCGCCACCGGCCGATGGAATGTGTGGTTTCGAGTCATCAGAAGCTCTCGCGAAGCCATCGTCCGACCCGTGCGATATAGCCGCCGCCTGTTGCCGAGTGCCGCGTTCGCCGCGGTTCGAAATGCTCGAGATGCGCCGCCTGCGGGTAGACCAGCAGTCCCGTTGCGACGGCGAATGCCGGTCCCTTTGCTTCCTCCGGCAGGCCGGAGATGCCGAGCGGCCGGCCGATCCGCACCGGGCGCCCGAGAATCTGCGCGGCCAAACCCGCGAGCCCGTTGAGCTGGCTCGCCCCGCCGGTCAGCACCACGCGACCACGCGGCTCGGCCGCGAACGGTGAGGCCGCCAGACGGTCGCGCACCATCTCCAAGATCTCCTCGACGCGCGGCTTGATGATGCGCACGAGGTTGGCGCGGGGAACGAACTGCGGCGCTTCGCGCTCGTCGTTGTCCACCGGCGGCACCGCGATCATGTCGCGCTCGTCCGAGCCGCCCGAGAGCACGCTGCCGTAGAGCGTCTTGATCCGCTCGGCGTCGGCCACGCGGGCATTGAGGCCGCGGGCGAGGTCCATCGTCACGTGCCGGCCGCCGAGCGCGAAGCCGTCGGCATGCACGAAACGCCCGCCGGAAAACACCGCGATGGTGGTGGTGCCGGCGCCCATGTCGACCACGGCGGCGCCGAGCTCGGCTTCGTCGTCGGCGAGCGCGGCGAGGCCGGCCACATAGGGGCTCGTCACCATCGCCTCGACGTCGAGGTGGCAGCGCTCGACCGCCAGCATCAGATTGCGCGCGGCAGATGCGTCGGTCGTGACGACGTGCATGTCGATGCCGAACTGGCGCGCCAGCATGCCGCGCGGATCGCTGATGCCGCCGGCGTCGTCGACCACGTAGCCGATCGGCAGCGAATGCAGCACGGCGCGTCCGGTGCGGGCGGAGTGGCGGCTGCCGGCGGTGAGCACGCGGGCGATGTCGCGCTCGCCGATCGTCGACCCCGTGACTTCGATGGAGGCGGAGATGAGCTCGCTCGCCGGGCGGCCGGCGGAGACCGCGACCACGACCGAGTTGAGCTGCATCTTAGCCGTGCGCTCGGCGAGATCGGCGCATTGCCGCACCACGGCTTCGACGTCGGCAAGATCGATCACCGCGCCACCCTTCATGCCGCGGGCGAGCGTATGGCCGAAGCCGACGAGGTCGACGGAATGAGTGCGCCCGCGCAGCGCGTCCTGCGGCTTGTGCGGCTTGAGGCGCCCGATCAGGCAGGCGATCTTGCTGGTGCCGACGTCGAGCGCGGCCACCATCACCGACCGATTGGGCGGCAGCGGCTTCATCTTCGGGGTGAGGCCGAAAGCAAGGGCGTTCATGCGGGGCCGCCCTTCTTCTTCGGTTTGTCCTTGGCGGCGGCATCGATGCGGGCCTGCGCGGCCGCCTCCGAGAGCCGCACCGTGACGCGGTCGGCGAGCCGCAAATCGATGGCGACGATGTCGCGCGTGATCAGCTTCTTGTCGCGCTCGAGACCGACCAGCCGTTCGAGCGCCTCGGCAATCCCGTATTCGGGCAGCAGGACGTCGAGGCCGTTGGTCAGCCGCAGGTTCCAGCGCCGCTCACCGACCAGCACCGAGGCGCGCACGAGATCGCGGATCTCGGGATAGCGATCGAGCAGCGCCAGGAAATTCTTGGCGCGCGACTGCGCGCCGCTGCCGACCACGAGCGGCAGCCGGACGAGGCCAGGCGCCACGTAGGGCTCGAGCACGGTGCCGTCATCGGCGATGACGGAAACCCGCCGGTCCTTCTGCCAGAGCGCGAAGGCCTCGCGCTCCTTGATGCCGATCTGCAGCTCGCCGGGATAGAGCTTGAGCACGGTGGCGTCGGCGATCCACGGATTGGTCTTGAGCCGCTCGCGCGCCTCGATGACGTCGAGGAAGACGAGCGACGAGGTGCCGGTGACGCCGGCGCCGGCGAGAACTTCCTCCCGGCTGACGTGGTGATTGCCGGCGAGCGCGACCGACACGATGCGGAAGCCCGCGGCATTGGCGATGCCGTCGCGCGCATCCTTCATGGCGGTGAGGACGGTCGGAACGTGATCGCCCTTCACCGCGCCGTAGGCGAGGCTCGCCGCGATCACCGCGCCGGCCGCGGCGAGACCCGCGCCCGGGGGCATCCAGCGGTCGATCTGCAACGACCAGCGGTCGAGCACATGCGCGATGCGCGAGCGCTGCGGGAAGCGCAGCTCGTCCAGCATCGTCTCATGATCCGAGATTTGTTGGTCCGGTGCGGCGCGCACGGCTTCCCCGCCGGTGAGGCGCTGTTCCCAGCGCGCGATCCCGGTCAGCGGTTGAGCGAGGCGTCCTCGATCATCCATCGCACCAGCTCATCGAACGAAATCCCCGCATGCGCCGCCAGCTCCGGCACGAGCGACGTCTCGGTCATGCCGGGTTGCGTGTTGACTTCGAGACAGACAAGACCCCCTGTCCCTTCGATGCGGTCGTCGTAGCGGAAGTCCGCACGGCTCACGCCTCGGCAGCCCAACGCGCGATGCGCCGCCAGTGCTAGTCTGCGGACCTGTTGGTAAACAAAAGATGAAAGTGGCGCCGGCAGCAGATGTTTTGATCCACCTGGTGCATATTTGGCCTCATAGTCATAAAACCTTACCGTCGGCACGATCTCGATCACGCCGAACGCCTCCTCGCCCCTCACCGCGCAGGTTAACTCCTTGCCGGGAATATATTTTTCGACGATGAGCCGGTCGCCATAGGCCCAGTCCTCGCGATTGAGCTCCTGCGGCGGGTGGGCGCGATCCTCTGGAATGATGAAAACGCCGACGCTCGACCCTTCCGCGATCGGCTTGATCACGTACGGCGGCGGCAGGACATGGCTCTTGGCGACGTCGAACCGCGACGCCACCACCCCCTCCGGCACCGGCACGCCCGCGGCGCGGAGCAGGTCCTTGGCGACGTCCTTCTGCATGGCGACCGCCGACGCCATCACCCCGGAATGGCTGTAGGGAATCGCGAGGATCTCGAGGATGCCCTGCAGCGTACCGTCCTCGCCGGGCCGGCCGTGCAGGACATTGAGGGCAACGTCGGGCTTCACGGTGGAGAGCACCGTTGCGATGTCGCGGCCGACATCGATGCGGGTGACCCGATAACCCAGCCGGGTCGCCGCCTCGGCGCAGGCCTTGCCGGAGCGCAGCGACACCTCGCGCTCGGCCGACCAGCCTCCCATCAAGACAGCGACGTGCTTGCTCATGCCTCCTCGGCGCTGATTCGCTGTTGCCCAATAGAATTGAGATTTCCCGCGGCGTCGAGAGTCCCGGCAGATTTTCTGCTGATCTGAACGCTTCGGGTCAGTATTTGGCGGTAACCGCCCAAGGCCAAAGGAAGTTCAGGCCGAGCTTGAAGGTATGCATCCGCAGGCGCTCGCTCCACGAATAGCTGTCGCCGGCGATGACGAACTGATGGGTGCCGGCACCGAGATCGACGTAGAGGTACTCCGCCTTGACGCTCAGCCGTGGCGTCAGCAGGGCTTCCCATCCGCCGCCGACGGCGTAGCCGTAATGGGTACGACGGGAATAATCGATGAACGTGTTGGGTATCGGAGCCACGATCCCGGCCGCGAACGGAAAGGACAAGCTCGACTGCACCTCGCCATAGGCGAAGCCGCCAGTGGCGTAGAGCAAGGCCCACGGCGCGAACGAATAGCCGATGCGTCCGCGCACGGTCCCGAAATATCGGAGCTCCGAGGTGACCTCGGTGTCGAAAATGGCGCTGGGGAAATTGAAGATCGCGTTCGGGAACCGGACGCTGCCCTTGACGTCCGCCCACTGGATGTCGGTCTCGATGCCGAAGACCACCGCCGATACTTGCCAATTGCAGCCGAACTGGCCGCCGGCGAGAGCTCCCTTGCTGTTGAAATCGAAATCCGTGAAGGCAAAGACCGTCCCGCCTGCGGAAGTTTCCGAGGCGTCCTTGATGTGATTGCGGCCCCAGCCGTAGCCCGCGTTGACGCCCATGTAGCAGCCGGACCAATTCCACACCGGCGGCGGCGGTGGCGCTTGGACCTTGGCCGGCAGGTCGGCGGCCGTGGCGGCGCCTGCAAGCGCCACCAGCGCGACACCGGACAAAATCCATCTGCGCATGACCACGTTCCCAAACCCGACGACCGGATGTGAAAACTATCAGCGGCCAAGGACCTCGGCTGTGATATGAAAGCCACATACGGCAGACTTCGCTCTCAGATGGGCTGGATTTCGAACGGTATTATGTGACCCCGATCCGCTTGATCTCCCATTCGAGCTCGACGCCGGAATTCTCTTTGACGCGCTTGCGCACCGTCTCGCCCAGCGTCTCGATGTCGGCCGCGCTGGCGCCGCCGAGGTTGATCAGAAAATTGCAGTGCATTTCCGACACCTGCGCGTCGCCGACCTTGAAGCCGCGGCAGCCGGCGGCATCGATGAGCTGCCAGGCCTTGTGACCGGGCGGGTTCTTGAAGGTCGAGCCGCCGGTGCGGCTCTTGATCGGCTGCGTGGCCTCGCGCGACTCGGTGATCTTGTCCATCTCGGCGGCGATCGCCTTCGGATCGCCGGGCACGCCCTGGAACAGCGCCTCCGTGAAGATGACGTCGTCGGGCGCGCCGCAATGGCGATAGGTGTAGTGCATGTCGCCGTTGCCGAACACGCGCACGCTTCCGCGGCGATCGACGCCGCGCGCCTCGATCAGCGCGTCCTTGGTCTCGCGGCCATAGGCGCCGCCGTTCATGCGCAGCGCGCCGCCGATTGCGCCCGGAATGCCACGGAAGAAAGCGAGCCCGGCGATCGCCGCCTCCTGTGCCGCGCGGCTCACTTTCACGTCGGGCACCGCGGTGCCGGCGCGGACACGATTACCAGGCTCAACCTTCACCTCGCCGAAGCCGCGCCCGAGCCGGATCACCACGCCCGGCACGCCGCCGTCGCGCACGATCAGGTTGGAGCCGAGACCGATCACGGTGACGGGAATCTCGGCCGGCAGGTGCTCGAGGAAATAGGCGAGGTCGGCCTCGTCCTCCGGCATGAACAGAACCTGCGCCGGGCCGCCGACGCGAAACCAGGTCAGCTCCGCGAGCGACTGGTTCGGCAAGAGCCGGCCGCGCAGCTCCGGCATCTTCGCTTTCAAGTCCGGGACGATGTCGGCAAAGGCCATGTTCGAACGCCGTTCACGCCACCGCGCCGAGCGCGGCGAGCTCGCCCGGCAACGCATAGGCCCATTGGGTAATGTTGCCGGCGCCCAGGCACACCACGATGTCGCCGGGCTGCGCCAGCCGCTTGACCAGGCGCGCGAGGTCGGGAGCCGCATCGAGTGCGATGACTTGGCGATGCCCATGCGCACGCAAACCCTGCACCAGGGAGTCGCGGTCGGCGCCCGCGATCGGCGCCTCGCCGGCCGGATAGACATGGGCGACGATCACCGTGTCGGCATCGTTGAAGCAGGTCGAGAACTGCTCGAACAGCGCGGCGAGCCGGGTGTAGCGATGCGGCTGCACCACGGCGATCACCTGGCCCTTGCTCGATTCCCGCGCGGCGCGCAGCACGGCGGCGATCTCCACGGGATGGTGACCGTAGTCGTCGATGATCGGCACGCCGTTCCACTCGCCGGTGCGGGTGAAGCGTCGGCGCACGCCGCCGAAATTCTGCAGCGCCTTGCGGATCGTCTCGTCGGAGACGCCGAGCTCGTGCGCGACCGCGATCGCGGCCGTGGCGTTGAGCGCGTTGTGCCGCCCCGGCATCGGCAGCGCGAGGCGCTTGATTTCGTGCCTGGTCTCGCCGGCGCGGTCGCGGAACAGAACGGAGAAGCGCGACTGTCCGTCGACATGATCGAGATCGGCGAGCCGCACATCGGCCTGCAGGTTCTCGCCGTAGGTGATGATGCGGCGATCGGTGATCTGCCCGACCAGGAGCTGCACCACGGGATGGTCAGTGCACATGACCGCGAAGCCGTAGAACGGCACGTTCTCCACGAACGCGCGGAACGCTTCCTGCACCGCGTCGAAGGTCTTGAAATGATCGAGATGCTCGGGATCGACATTGGTGACGATGGCGACGTCGGCCGGCAGCTTCAGGAACGTGCCGTCGGACTCGTCGGCCTCGACCACCATCCAGTCACCGGCGCCGAGCCGGGCATTGGTGCCGTAGGCATTGATGATGCCGCCATTGATGACGGTCGGATCGAAACCGCCGGCGTCGACCAGCGCCGCCACCAGCGACGTGGTCGTGGTCTTGCCGTGGGTGCCGCCGATCGCGACGCAGCGCTTGAGCCGCATCAGCTCGGCCAGCATCTCGGCGCGGCGCACCACCGGCAGGCGGCGCGCCCGCGCCGCCGTGAGCTCGGGATTGTCGCGCTTGATCGCGGTCGAGACCACCACCACCTCGGCATCGCCGAGCGCGGCGGCGGAATGACCGACGGAAACCTTCGCGCCCTTGTCGCGCAGGCGCTTGACGTTGGCGCTGTCGGCGGCGTCCGAGCCCTGCACCGCATAGCCGAGATTGATCAGCACCTCGGCGATGCCGCTCATGCCGATGCCGCCGATGCCGACAAAGTGGATCGGACCGATGTCGCTCGGCAGTTTCATCGCGGGTTCCTTCCGATTATACCGACTACCAGGTCGGCGAGCCGCTCGGCGGCGTCGAGGGCGCCCTCCGAGCGGGCGGCTTGAGCCATTGCTACGAGCTTTTGCGGCGCGCTGGCAAGCGCGCTGATCTCGGCCGCCAGCCGGTCGGGCGTGAAGTCGTCCTGCTTGAGGCGCAGCGCCCCCCCTGCCCGTTCCAGCACGCCGGCATTGGCAGCCTGATCCTGGTCGAGCGCATGCGGCAACGGAACCAGGACAGCGGGCCGCCCGATTGCCGCGAGCTCGGCCACGGTCGAGGCGCCCGAGCGCGCGACGACGAGATGAGCGGCCGCGATCCGCGCCGGCAGGTCGGTGAAGAACGGCGCCACGTCAGCCGCGACCTGCGCCCGCGCATACGTCTCCTTGACGCGGGCGACGTCCTCCTCACGCGCCTGCTGCACGACCGCAAGCCGCATCTGCAAATGCGGCTCGAGCCGTTCGACTGCCGCGGGCACGATGTCCGACATGATGCGCGCTCCCTGGCTGCCGCCGAACGCCAGCAGGCGCAGCGGCCCCGCCGGTTCCGGCGCGTCGTAGGGCGTCATCGCTGCCGCCGTCACCGCCGGCCGCACCGGATTGCCGGTGCGCGTGGCCTTGGCATCCAAACTCGGCTCACGCGCGAGCACCCCGGCAAAGCTGGTGGCGATGGCGTCGACGCGCGCGGCCAGAAACCTGTTGGCGCGGCCCATGACCGCGTTCTGCTCATGGATCAGCGCCGGAATCCTGCGCAGCGTCGCCGCCAATACCGGAGGGACCGTCGGATAGCCGCCAAAGCCGACGACCGCGGCGGGCTTGAGGCGCCCGACGAGCCGCAGCGCCTGCACGGTGCCGACGCCGATGAGCGCCGCGGTGCGCGCCAGCGCGATCGGGTTGCGGCCGCGCACGGTCTCGCTGGCGATGACGTGGATCTGCCGCGCCGGGAATTTCTTGCCGTAACGCTCGGCACGATCGTCGGTCGCGAGATCGACGGTAATGCCGCGTTTGCCGAGCGCCTCCGCGAGCGCTTCGGCCGGAAACAGGTGTCCGCCGGTTCCGCCGGCGGCGAGGAGCACGAGCGGCGCGCCGCCCGCCATCAGGCCGGGCTCCCCGCGCGCGCGAAGTTGCCCTCCGAGGCGAAAAGCTCGGCGCGCGGCCGCTCGCGCGTCAGCGCAAGCAGCATTCCCATGCCGTAGGCGAGCGAGATCATGGATGAACCGCCATAGGAGATGAACGGCAAGGTCATGCCCTTCGCCGGCATCAGATGCAAGTTCACCGCCATGTTGATGGCCGATTGCAGCCCGAACAAAATGGCAAGGCCGGCGGCCGCGAAGCGCACGAACGGGTCTTCGCTCCGCATGGCGTGGCGCAGGGCACGCAGCACGATGAACATGAACAGCGCCACCAGCAACAGGCAGAGCACGATGCCGAATTCCTCCGCCGCCACCGCGAACACGAAGTCGGTGTGGCTCTCGGGCAGGATGCGCTTGACCGTGCCCTCGCCCGGGCCGCGTCCGAACCAGCCGCCGCGCTGGAAGGATTCGAGCGCCTGGTCGATGTTGAAGGTGTCGCCGGAGGTGGGGTCGCGGAAGCGTTCAATGCGTCGCGCAACGTGCGGAATGAGCATGTAGGCGCTCATCAACCCGACCACGGCGGCGCCGCCGAGGCCGGCGACCCAGACCAGCCGCATGCCGGCGAGGAAGAACAGCGCGCTCCAGACCAGCGCCACCAGCATGGTCTGGCCGAAATCCGGCTGCAGCACGAGCCCGGTGACGGCGACGAGCAGCAGCCCCAGCGCAAACGTGTTTGCCGGCATTTCCGGCCGCCGCGCGGATTCTCCGAACAGCCACGCGACCAGGATCACGAAGGCGGGCTTGAGGAACTCCGAGGGCTGGATGTTGACCCCGAGCAGTACGATCCAGCGCCGCGCGCCCTTGACCTCGGCGCCGAAGTGGAGCGTGGCTACGACCAGCACGAGGCTCAGCACGAAGACGATGAGTGCGAGCCGGCGGATGTATCGCGGCGGCAGGAACGAGGTCGTCAGCAGAACGGCGAGCGCCGGAACCAGGTAGAGCACGTGCCGGCTGACGAAGTAGAACGGCTCGAGCCCGAGCCGGGAGGCGACCGGCGGGCTCGCGGCCAGCGAAAGAATGATCCCGCCCAGCATGAGCGCGAGCAGCGCCGCCAGCAGCAGGCGGTCCACGGTCCACCACCAGGCGGCAAAGGGCGTGGTTTCAAGACGCGAGACCATCGAGACTCCCCCCGGAGGCTAGACGCGGGACGCGGGCGCAACCTAACCAGTCGTGCCAATGGTTGGTTGACACACCGTTAATGCGGCGCGTGGAGAGCCTGTTGCTTGGGCACCTTGCCGCCGGAATCACTGTCCGTCGGCGTAAATACAGATCCAGCGCTGGCCATCGCTGAAATTGTCGATCCTGGTGTCGACGACGCAGCTGATCTGAGCGAACGTCCCACAGTAGCCCATGGCGCAGTCGGTGAACGCCACACCGCTGAGGTCCTGCACTTTTTTCAACAGATCGGCCATCGCCCGCCCCTCGCCGAAGGGCTGGCCCGCGGTCGTACCCCGCTGGTTGCGCGAATTGATCCGGCATTTGAGCGTCGGTAAGCCGGCACTCACGCTGGAGGCATCCACGGCTGCGTTCGAATGCTGGTCACAATGGAAGTTCTTTACCTCGACCGTCAGCAGGCCACCGCCGGCATTTTTCGGCTTTACTCCTGCGTCGAGCAGCAGCGCGATGGTCGCGGCGGGCACGCCGGCGAGCGGAGGCGAATTGCCGGACACCGTGACGGTCGCGGCCTGGGACGCCGATGTCATCGCCAAGCAGCACATCGATGCAGCCAGAAGGATCTTCATACTCGCACCTAGCCCGAGTTGATCAGGTCACGCCCGGCAGCGCCCGCACCAGTTCGCGGAACCTGTCGCCGCGCACCTCGAAATTGCGGTACTGGTCGAACGAGGCGCAGGCCGGCGACAGCAGCACGACCGGCTCCTTGACGTCGGACGCTTCGGCGTCGCGGGCGGCGAGCTCGATGGCGCGGTCGAGCGTACCGGCCACGACGTGCGGCACATGCCCTTCGAGCTCGGCGGCGAATCCGGCGGCGGCCTCGCCGATCAGGTAGGCCTTGCGGATGCGCGGGAAGAAACCCGTGAGCGAGGAGAGGCCGCCGGTCTTCGGCTTGCCGCCGGCGATCCAGAACATGTCGGAGAAGCACGCGAGCGCCTGCGCCGTGGAATCCGCATTGGTCGCCTTGGAATCGTTGACGAACAGCACGCGGCCCTTGCGCCCGACCTGCTCCATGCGGTGCGCGAGGCCGGGAAACGAGATGCAGCCCTTGCTGGATCGCCTGGGCCGAGAGCCCGAGGGCGAGCGCGGCGCCGGCCGCACACGCTGCGTTCTGGGCGTTGTGCACGCCGCGCAGCGAGCCGATGCCGCCGATGCGGGCGATGGCGCGCGCGGTGCCGCCGGCGGCCAGCATGATCTGCTCCGCCTCCACATAGAGCCCGTCGGGCAGCGGCCGCCGCACCGAGACGCGGACGAGCCGCTTGCCCGCCTGCTCGATGCGGTCCGCGGCGGCCGCGCACCAGTTGTCATCAACCCCGACGATCGCGCTGCCGGCGTCCTGCACGCCGGCAACGAGCCGCTCCTTGATAGCCGCGTATTGGCGCAGCGTCCCGTGACGATCGAGATGATCCTCCGTGACGTTGAGCAGAATTCCGACCGAGGGGTCGAGCGAGGGCGCGAGATCGATCTGGTAGGACGAGCATTCGATCACGTGCACGCGCCCTGCTCGCGCCGGCTCGAGCGAAAGGATGGCGGTGCCGATATTGCCGCCGATCTGGACATCGTAGTCGGCGCTATCGAGCAGGTGGCGCGACGAGCGCAGTCGTCGTCGACTTGCCGTTGGTGCCGGTGATGGCGACGAAGGGCGCGTCGGGCGCATTGCGCGCGCCGCTCGCGGCAGAACAGCTCGATGTCGCCGATCACCTCGACCGCGGCGCTGCGCGCGAGCCCCACCGACCAGTGCGGCACCGGATGCGGTCAGCGGCACGCCCGGCGCGAGCACGAGCGCGGAAATACGCGACCAGTCGATGCTCCGCAGGTCGGCGGTCGGGATGCCGGCGCTCGTCGCCTTGGCGACGGTGTCGGCGCTGTCGTCCCAGCCGATCACGTCGGCGCCGCCCGCCAGCAGCGCGCTCGCGCTCGCGAGCCCCGAGCCCCCGAGACCGAACACGGCGACTTTTTTTCCGGCGAAAGTCGTGACGGGGATCATTACCGCAGCTTCAGCGTGGAGAGCCCCGCCAGCGCGAGCACGACCGAGATGATCCAGAAGCGGATCACGATCTGCGGCTCGGTCCAGCCCTTTTGCTCGAAGTGATGGTGCAACGGCGCCATCTTGAACACGCGCTTGCCGGTGAGCTTGAAGGAGACCACCTGCACGATCACCGATACCGCTTCGAGCACGAACAGACCGCCGACGATGCCGAGCACGACCTCGTGCTTGGTCGCCACCGCGATCGCCCCGAGCATGCCGCCGAGCGCGAGCGAGCCGGTGTCGCCCATGAAGATCGAGGCCGGCGGCGCATTGAACCAGAGAAAGCCGATGCCGGCGCCGATCACCGCGCCGCACAGCACCGCGAGCTCGCCGGTGCCGGACACGAAATGGAGCTGCAGATAATCGGCGAACACCGCGTTGCCGACGACCCAGGCAAAGACACCGAAGCAGCCGGCGGCGATCATGACCGGAACGATGGCGAGGCCGTCGAGGCCGTCGGTCAGGTTCACGGCATTGCCGGCACCGACGATCACGAAGGCTTCCGACGACGATGAAGAACCAGCCGAGCGGCAGGATCAGCTCCTTGAAGAAGGGAAAGGTCAACGAGCTGGCGAAAGGCTGGCGTCCGAGCGTCGAGATGAAGTAGCAGGCCGCCGCCGCGATCACGAACTCGGCGAGCAGGCGGAGCTTGCCGGACACGCCGGCATGGGTCTGCTTGGTCACCTTGAGATAGTCGTCGTAGAAGCCGATCGCGCCGAAGGTCAGCGTCACTCCGAGCACGATCCAGACGTAGCGATTGCCCAGGTTGGCCCACAGCAGCGTCGACACCACGAGCCCGAACAGGATCATCAGCCCGCCCATGGTGGGCGTGCCCTTCTTGGTGACGAGGTGCGATTGCGGCCCGTCGGTGCGGATCGGCTGGCCCTTGCCCTGCTTGAGCCGCAGGTGATCGATGATCCAGGGGCCGAACAGGAACACGAAGATGAGCGCGGTGATCATCGCTCCGCCGGTGCGGAACGTGATGTAGCGCAGCACGTTGAGGGGCCCGATCGTGTCCGAGAACGCGGAGAGCCAATAGAGCATGGGTCAACCCTGGGAGGGCGCTAACGCCTCGCGGCGATAGCGGCTTTGCAGCGCCTTGACGATGGGCGCCATCCGGGAGCCGAGCGATCCCTTGACCATGATGGCGTCACCCGGCTGGATGGCGGAAAGCACGTGGGATTCCAGACCCGCCGAGGTTTCGGCATAGCCCCCTTGGCGGCCGGAGGGAAGGGCCTCCCACAGGGCGTGCATCAGCGGACCGCAGCAGAACACCAGATCGACCTCGTGCGCGAGCACCGCCTGCGAGAGCTCGCGATGCAGGTCGGCGCCGCGCGGGCCGAGCTCCAGCATGTCGCCGAGCACGGCGATGCGCCGACCGCGCGGGCCGACATCGGCATGACCGAGCAGAGCGAGCGCCGCACGCATCGAGGCCGGGTTGGCGTTATAGCTTTCGTCGATCAGCAGCGCCGTGCCGCCCGGCACGTCGAGGGTGGCGCGTGCGCCGCGGCCGGTCGGCGGCCGCAACTCGGCGAGCGCGAGCGCCGCAAGCGCGAGGTCGGCGCCGACGAGCGCGACTGTGGCGAGCACGGCCAGCGAATTGAGCACGAGATGCCGGCCCGGCGCGCCGAGCTTGTAGGTGACGTCGGTGCCGAGAATGCGCGCCTGCACCGTGGAGCCGTCGGATTGCAGCGAGCACTGCATCAGCCGGCGTCCGCGCGCGCGTGCTCGCCGAAGGAGACGATGCGCGCAACGCCGGCGCGCTTGGCGCTCTCGGCCAAGCGCACAAACTGCGGATTGTCGCGATTGATCACCGCCGCGCCGCCGCCTTCGAGCCCGAGGAAGATCTCCGCCTTGGCGTCGGCGATCGCCTCGACCGAGCCGAAGAATTCGAGATGCACCGGCTCGACCGTGGTGATGATCGCCACCTGCGGGCGCACCAGGCGCGTGAGCGGCTCGATCTCGCCGGCATGGTTCATGCCCATCTCGAACACGGCGTAGCGCGCGGTCTCGGGGCAGCGCGCGAGCGAGAGCGGCACGCCCCAATGGTTGTTGTAGGAGGCGGCCGAGGCATGGGTCTCGCCTTGCCGGGTCAGCGCCAGCCGCAATGCCTCCTTGGTGCCGGTCTTGCCGACCGAGCCGGTGACGCCGATGATCTTCGCCTGCGAGCGAGTGCGCGCCGCGCGTGCGAGATCGCGCAGGCCGTCGAGCACGTCAGGCACGACGAGCAGCGGCGCGTCGGCGGGAAAGCTTGCGCGCTTGTCGGCGGCGACCACCGCCAGTCCGGCTCCGGCTGCGAGCGCGGCGGCGACGAAATCGTGGCCGTCGCGGTTGTCGCCCTTGATGGCGAAGAACGCCTCGCCCGCGCGCAAGCGTGCGAGTGTCGATCGAGATGCCCGGGACGGACGGCGGCAACGGCCCCGCTTGCGCGGCGCGCATCGCAGCGGTCATTGCATCGACGGTCCAGAGCGGCGATGACGTCATGCCACCCTCCCGGCGAGCGCAGCGGCGACCGCCTCGTGGTCGCTGAACGGTAGCACCTGTTTGCCGACGATTTGGCCGGTTTCATGACCCTTGCCGGCGATCAGCAGCACGTCGCCGCGTTGCAGCGCGGTCGACTGATGAATGAATGGCCTCGCGGCGGTCGCCGATCTCGATCGCGCCCGGCGCGCCGGCGAGGATCGCGGCGCGGATCGCCGCGGGGTCTTCGCTGCGCGGATTGTCGTCGGTGACGACCACGCGATCGGCCAGTTGCGCGGCGATCGCACCCATCATCGGCCGCTTGCCGGCATCGCGGTCGCCGCCGCAGCCGAACACGACGACGAGTCGGTTGGCCGCATAGGGCCGCAGCGCCTCCAGCGCCTTGGCGAGCGCATCGGGCTTGTGGGCGTAGTCGACGAAGATCGGCGCGCCATTGCTTTCGCCGACGAGCTCGAGACGACCCTTGGCGCCCTTGAGCTGCGCCAGCGCGAGCAGCGCGGCCGCGGGCTCGCCCCCGGTCGCGATGACGAGGCCGGCCGCCACCAGTGCGTTCTCGACCTGAAAGGCACCCGGCAGCGGCAAGCGGACGGTGTAGGCGTTGCCCGCATAGTCGAGCCGCAACACCTGCGCGAAGCCGTCGATGCCGATCTCGTTGAGGCGAATGCCCTCGCCGCGCTGTCCGACCGTGAGCAGCCGCAGCTTGCGCTGCTTCGCCGCCGCGATCACGGCGCCGGCATGCTCGTGATCGGCGGCGATCACCGCGGCGCCGCGCGGCGCGATCAGGTCGGTGAACAGCCGGAGCTTGGCCGCGAGATAGGCCTCCAGCGTCGGATGATAGTCGAGATGGTCGCGGCTGAGATTGGTGAAGCCGCCGGCCGCCACGCGCACGCCGTCGAGGCGATGCTGGTCGAGTCCGTGCGAGGACGCCTCCATCGCCAGATGCGTCACGCCTTCGCCGGCAAGCTCGTCGAGCGAGCGGTGCAGCGCCACCGGATCGGGCGTGGTGAGCGAGCCATAGACCTCCCGCGTCGGCGTCACCAGCCCGACGGTGCCGATGCTCGCCGACTTGCTTTCCGAGCGCGGCCCAGATCTGGCGGGTGAAGGCGGCAACCGAGGTCTTCCCGCTGGTGCCGGTAACCGCCGCGATCACCTCCGGCTGGCGCGGAAAGAACTTCGCCGCCGCCAAGCGCGAGCGCGCGGCGCGCATCGCCGACGCGGATGAAGGCGACCCCTTCCGGCAAGCGGCAGCGGCGGCACCCGTTCCGCCATGATGGCGGCGGCGCCCGCGGCCAAGGCCTGGCCGACGAAGCGCAGCCGTCGTCCTTGGTGCCGGCCATCGCCACGAACAGGTCGCCCGGCTTGACCGTGCGGCTGTCCGCGCTGACGCCGGCGACTTCGAGCGCGGCGAAGCGCGCATCGCTGACGGCATCGACGGTGAGCAGGTTCTTGAGCTGCATATCGTTGTCGATCGCTCTCACCGCCGTCCACAGAGGCGAACGAGACACGCCTGCGCCGACGACGGCGCGAGTTATATTGCCCTACTGAGCCTTTGTCTCGCCTACCGGCTTCCGGCGCTCGCCAGGATCAGCTTGTCGGCCGGTGCCAGCTCGAAGCGCGGCTCGAGCCCGAGCAGCGGCGCGATGCGGGCGATGACCGTGCCGCCGACCGGCACCGCGTTCCAGCCCGACGTGGCGAAGCCGTTGGTTTCCGGCAACCGCCTGCGGCTCGTCGATCATGATCAGCAGCGCATAGCGCGGCTGATCGGCCGGCAGCACGGCGGTGAAAGCGGTCAGCACCTTGGTCTTGGAGTAGCGCCCGCTCGACCACCTTCTCGGCGGTGCCGGTCTTGCCGCCGACGTAATAGCCCTTCACGTCGGCCTTGGTGGCGGTGCCCTTCTCGACGTTGAGCCGCATCAGGTAGCGCATCTTCTCGCTGGTATCGGGCTTGATCACGCGCGTGGCGAGCGCCATCGCCTCCTGCTCGCTGCGCTTGAGAAAGGTCGGCGGAATCAGATTGCCGCCGTTCATCAGCGCGCCGAACGCCATCATCGCCTGCAGCGGCGCGACCGAGAGCCCGTGACCGAACGCGATGGTCACGGTGTTGAGCTCGACCCAGCGCTTGGGCACCAGCGGCTCGGCGCTCTCCGGCAATTCGGTGCGCAGCCGGTCGAGCTGGCCGATCTTCTTGCAGGAACGCCTTGTGGTGCTCGACCCCGAGGCTCACCGCCATGCGCGCGGTGCCGATGTTGGAGGAATAGGTGAAGATCTCGGGCACCGTCAGCACGCGGTTCTGCGCGTGGAAATCGTGGATGGTGAACTTGCCGTATTGCAGCGGCACGCGTGCGTCGAGCGACGACTTGAGCGTGATCTTGCCGGAATCGAGCGCCATCGCCAGCGTGAGCGCCTTGAAGGTCGAGCCCATCTCGTACACGCCGGTGGTGAGGCGGTTGATGCGGGTCGGGTCGAGCGCCTCGCGCGGATTGTTGGGGTCGTAGTCGGGCACCGACACCATCGCGACGATCTCGCCGGTGCGCACGTCGGTGAGCAGGCCGGCCGCGGCCATCGCCTTGTATTTCGTCGCGCGCGGCGACGAGCTCGTCGCGCAGCGCGTGCTGGACGCGCAGGTCGACGGCGAGCTCGACCGGCTTCTGCAGCCGGTCGGTCGCGAGCCCGGCCAGGTGCAGGTCGGCGAGCCCGCGCCTGTCGAGCCATTTCTCGATGCCGGCGATGCCCTGGTTGTCGATATTGACGTGACCGATGAGGTGCGAGACCTCGGCGCCGTTCGGATAGACGCGCTTGTTCTCCGGCAGGAAGCCGATGCCGGGCAGGCCGAGCCGATGGATCTCGCTCGCGCTGCTTGGGCGTGATCTCGCGCTTGAGCCAGACGAAGCGGCGCTTGGAGGCGAGCCGTTCGCGCAACTCGGCGGCATCGAGCGTCCGGCATGACCGCGGTGAGCAGCTCGGACGCCTCGTCGACGTCGATGATGCGGTGCGGCTCGCCGAACAGCGAGGGCGTGCGCACGTCGGTCGCCAGGATTTCGCCGTTGCGATCGAGGATGTCGGGCCGCGCGGTCGCCACCGCGTCGTGCGCGGCGGTGCGCCGCGCGCTCTGACCTTCGGGCAGCGGTCGCGAACATCACCAGCCGGGCCGCGATCACCGCGTAGCCGATCGCGAACACCAGGATGGCGAGCCCGATGCGCGCGCGCGCCTTGGCGGTGCGATCGACGTTGCGGCCGTAGAGCAGCGTGCGCACCAGCCGCCGGCGCCAAGGCTCGCGTAGAGGCTCGCGTAGAGGCTCGCGGGTACGGTACGATTCGCGTAGAGGTGCCGCCGGTGTGTCCATCGCCGTCACCTCTTGGCCGCCGGGATGCTGCCGGTCGGCGAGCGGTCGATCAGCTCGGGCTGGGCGATCATCGTGCCGATCGGATCGGGCTCGTCCGGCGGCACGAGGTCGGGCGGACGTTCCGGCAGGTTGTCGAGCCGATCGATATTGCCGTGCTTCCGACCGGCTTCAGCGCGAGATGCCGCCGCGCCAGATCCTGGATGCGCGCCGGGCTGTCGAGCTTCGCCCATTCGCGCGCGCAGCGCCGCGATGGCGTCGTGCTCGCGCCTGATCTCCATGCGCAGCTTGGCGACGCGCTGCGCCTGGCGCGTCGATTCGAACTTGATCTTGTAGACGTCGGCCGCCGCCAGCACGAGCGCGACGATCACGCAGATGTTGAGGAGGCGCATCATCGCCGCGCCCCATCACGTCGGCGAGCGACGGCAGACGCGGCAGCAGGTCCGGCGTGCCAACGGACATCGCCGCGTCGGTGCGCTCGGCCGCCGCGCAGCTTGGCGGAGCGCGCGCGCGGATTGGCGGCGATCTCCGCTTCGTCCGGCACCACCGGACGCTTGGTCAGCACGCGAAAGCGTTGCCGCCGCCTGCACCGCCTCGGGCCGATGGCGCGAGGTGCCGCCGCGCCGGCTGCGTTCGGCGAGGAACGTCTTGACGATGCGGTCCTCGAGCGAATGGAACGCCACCACCACGAGCCGGCCGCCGGGCGCGAGCACCGCTTCGGCCGCGGCCAGGCCGGCGGCAAGCTCGGCGAGCTCCTCGTTGACGAAGATGCGCAGCGCCTGGAACGTCCGCGTCGCCGGATGGATCGTGCCGGGACGCGCATGCACGACGCGCGCGACGATCTCGGCGAGCGCGCGCGTGGTGCGGATCGGCGCGTCGCGCGCGCGCGGCGACGATGGCGCGGGCGACCGCGCGGGCATGGCGTTCCTCGCCCAGTGTCGCGATGACGGCGGCGAGATCGCGCTCGGATGCCGCGGCCACCACGTCGGCCGCGCTCGGTCCGTCGCGACCCATGCGCATGTCGAGCGGACCATCGATGACGGAAGGAAAATCCGCGCTCGGCTTCGTCGAGCTGCATCGAGGAGACGCCGAGATCGAGGACAACGCCGTCGACCGTGCTCGTAGCCGCAGGCCGCGCGCCACGGCTTCGCAGATTGGAGAACCGTCCTCGACCAGCACGAGCCGGCCGCCGGACGCCTGCACCAGGTCGGCGCCGAGCGCGATCGCGCTGCTGGTCGCGGTCGATGCCGATGACGCTGCAATTCGCCGCGGCGAGGATGGCGCGGCTGTAGCCGCCGGCGCCGAAGGTGGCGTCGATGTAGACGCCGCCGTCACGCGACATTGAGGAAATCGACCGCGGGGCGGCCGAGCACGGGAATGTGACGAGCCAGTCCGCCAGCGACAGCAGGGAGCTGTCGCTGCTCGTCATCATTCCCGTGCTCCGTGCGGACCTTCCGCCGCTACCCGGGAGCCCAGCTGCTTCTTGAGCGCGCGGACCTTCTCGGTGGCCTCCGCGAGTTCCGCGCGGAAGCGTCCGGGCTCCCAGATCTGAAACTTGTGGCCGAGGCCGGCAAAGGCGATCTCGTCCTTGATGCCGGCATGGCTCTTCAGCGGCTCGGTGAGGATCACCCTCCCCTCGCCGTCGATCTTCAGCACTTCGCTCGTGCCATAGAGCGCGGCCGAGAACTGCTCGCGCTCCTCCGAATAGGGCGGAAAGCGCGCGATCAGCGTCTCGATCTCCGCCAGCAGCGCATTGCCGCCGGCATCGAGCGCCGGCCGGTCGAGCGTCGGATAGCAGTAGAGGCCCTCGAAGCCGTCGCGCGCGAGCACCGCGCGGAACGGCGCCGGGATCGACACCCGTCCCTTGGCGTCGAGACGCAAGGTGTAGTGGGACACGAAACGATCCATGACGGCCCTGGTTCACCCAACGCGGCCCCGGGGCAGACCCGAGGTCCGTGGCCGGTTGCCCCGGCGCTCGACGGGCGCGGGCCGAAAGCGCCCGCGCGGCCCCTGCGGGTGCGGTCGTAGGCGCCGCGACTCCGCATGGGATACTATGGGTTATCATGGGATTATTTGGGCGTCAATGGATCTGCCTGGGCACGCTCCCTGCACCCCGGCCCACCGGATCTCCACCGCTCATTAACGGGGAGACAGGCTTAAGGAATGGTTGAGGTTGAGCGTTCAAGGTCTGACAAGTGAACGAACGATGCGCCGGCACGTCCGCCCCGATGCGCCCGGCGCCCAGCCGCTTCCCTGCCGCTCTCCGCGTTGCGTCTGCGCAGCGCATCGCTGCGACGTGCCGACGACTTCGCGTCCGACATACGACGCCGATGGTTCGCGACGTGCATCTCGTGTGCGTCTGCGTGTCGATCGAAGCGCGTGCATCGTCATGTTGGATGCGGAGGCGGAGCGTGAATGCGTTGCGCTCGGAGATGCGCGTGCAATGCAAGCCGCACGAGTTCCACGAGATGTGCGAAAGCGGGAACATGCCCGCCGCTCGCGCGTTATTTACCGGCACAGGCGAGCACTGCTTGCCTCGAATCAATCATCTTTGGAGGCTACGATGCTCAAGAAACTCATGATCTCGGCGGCTGTCAGCGCGCTGATGATGTCGGGCGCGATGGCACAGGACGCGCCCAAGCCGACGCGCCAAAGCCGAGGCGTCGAAGGCCGCGCCTGCGGATGCAGCGAAGTTCCTTTCGTCGCAGAGCGCGGATCAGTGGGTGTTCTCGAAGTTCAAGGGGACTGACGTGCTCGGTCCCGACAACGCGCAGATCGGCGACGTGAGTCGACGTGCTGTTCGACAAGAACGGCAAGATCGATCGGCATGATCGTCGGCGTCGGCGGCTTCCTCGGCATCGGCGAGAAGAGCGTCGCCATCGACATGAGCGCGTTCCAGGTCGTGCCTGCCAGCACCGGCACGTCGACCAGCGTCGGCGCCGCCAGCGCCGACGCCGATCCGACCAATGTCAAGCTGAAGGTGTCCTGGACCAAGGACCAGCTCAAGAACGCGCCGGACTTCCAGTACTACAAGTCGCCGGCAGCGACCCGCACGAGCGACCGCCCCGGCGCCTCGCCGACCACCGGCATGGCACCGCGGCCGGCGAACCCGGCCCCTGCAGCGGTAAGTAGCGAGTACGTAGCGTTCAGTTGCGTTGAGCGGATGGGACGAATGCCGTCCCGTAGTCGAGGCGGTCCGGGTCGGCATCTAACGCCGGTCCGGCCGCCGTCCTTTTTGCGCACTGTCGAGCTGCGCGACTCATCGAATTAACTCGCGGTTACCGTGACGCTGATTTGCCGCGATCGGCGCAGAGTGCGGCGAGCGCGCAACAGTGCCGTCGGATTCGCCGCAATCCGCGGAGCGCAGGCCGGCGTGCGCGCTTGTCTCGCGCTACCGTTTTCCTGCACAATCATCTTCGCTCCGCCGTGACGAGCTTACAGTCCTGCGTACGTCAGCGTCGGCTCCAGTCAAACGCGCAGAGTGGTGCCGCGTATGGTTACGCTTGTGTCCGAGTTGCGCCCTAATTCCTGCGTCGTCGCAGAGGTTCGGCCGTCGCCGAACCACGGCGAACGCAAGGGCGGCGGCTACGCCCGACATGATCGTGCTGCACTACACCGGCATGGCGGACAACGAGGCCGCGCGTCAAGCTGCTGTGCACTCGCCGGCCAGCGAAGTCTCCGCGCACTACGTCGTGCTGCAGGACGGCTACATCATCCAGATGGTGGCGGAAGAGCGCCGCGCCTGGCACGCGGGCGCAGTCGTTCTGGGCCGGCGAGACCGACATCAACTCGTGCTCGATCGGCATCGAGATCGCCAATCCCGGGCATGACCACGGCTATCCGGATTTTCCGAAGCGGCAGATCGCGGCGGTGACCGCGCTCTGCCGCAGCATCTTCACCCGCCACCAGATTCCCGCCGACCGCGTGCTCGCGCATTCCGACGTCGCGCCCGCGCGCAAGCAGGATCCGGGCGAAAAATTTCCGTGGAGGGTGCTCGCCGATTCCGGCATCGGGCTGTGGGTCAAGCCTGCGCCGCTCGACCTGGCCGGGCCCGATCTTCGTCCTCGGCGAAACCGATCCGACCATCGAAGAGACGCAGCAGCTGCTGGCGAGATACGGCTACGGCGTCAGCCCGAGCGGCTATCTCGACGGCACGACGCGCGACGCTGTCGCCGCCTTCCAGCGCCACTTCCGTCCGGCACGGGTCGACGGCGTGCATCGACGTCTCGACGCATCGCCACGCTCAAGACGCTGCTCGACCGACGCGCGACGACCGCAGCTCGAAAGACCGACCAAGCCGGCTTGACGTCGACGTCGGGGTCTCGCAGCCCTTGACGGCTGCCGTTACTCCCCATCCCTAGTGCGTCAGTCGGCCGGACGGCCGCTCGGGCCAATGCCGAAAGGTGGGCCCGGGAGGAAAGTCCGGGCTCCATGGACATGCGGTGCCGGATAACGTCCGGCGGGCGTGAGCCTAGGGAAAGTGCCACAGAGAACAGACCGCCGCCGTCACTCGCGATAGCGGCGGCAGGTAAGGGTGAAACGGTGCGGTAAGAGCGCACCGCGCCGGCGGCAACGCCGGCGGCACGGCAAACCCCACCGGGAGCAAGACCGAATAGGGACGGCGCGGTGGCTGCCCCGCGCAAGCGGAGCAGTCGCCGGGATCGATGTCCGGATCCTGCCGTCCGGGTAGGTTGCTGAAGGCGCCGGGCAACCGGCGTCGCAGAGGAATGGCCGTCACGTGGGGGCGCGAGCCCTCGCCGTACAAAACCCGGCTTACAGGCCGGCTGATATGTTGAGGGGGCTCGGCGGACATCCCGCCGGGCCCCCGCCAATTATTGGAGCGCATCCCGATTGCGTTGAATCGGAATGCGCTCTCGACTTTGCGCATGTTTTATTCGGAAAACCGGTTCTCATCCCGGATCAAGTCCGGGACAGGCCTTTTCCGGAACATGCGTCACATGCTCTTCTTGTAGACGTCGATCGCGGCGCGGCCGTCGGCGCCGGCTTTCAAGAGCCACTCCCCGGTCAGGCGCTCGCCGATCTGATGCAGCCCCGCCTTGAGCTCCTTGCTGGGCGGCAGGACTTTCAGGCCGCGTGCCGCGAGCTGCTCGATGTACCACTTGGTCTTGTCTTGCGAGCGCCACCACCCGCGCACCTCGGCAGCGGCGGCAACCTTCAGCAGCGCCTCCTGCGTCGGCTTGTCGAGCGCATCGAACGCCGCCTTGTTCACGAAGGTGACGTTCTTCGGAATCCAGGCCTGCGTGTCGTAGAAATAGGTCATGGTCTCCCACGCCTTGCGAGTTGTAGCCGGTCGCGCTCGAGGTCATGAAGGCGTTGATCAGCCCGGTGGCGAGCGCCTGCGGCAGGTCGGCAGCCTGGATCGTCACCGGATAAGCGTCGACGATCTGGGCGATGCGCTGAGTGCCGGCGTTGTATACACGCCAGGACAGCCCCTTCATGTCGGCGATCTGATTGATCTCCTTCTTCGCGTAGATGCCCTGGGGCGGCCACGGCACGGCGAACAGCACCATCAGCCCCTGCGCCGCCAGCCGTCGCTCGATCGCGGCCTTCGACGCCTCCCACAACCTGCGCGCCTCCTCGTAGCTGGCGGCGAGGAACGGCACCACGTCGATGCCGAGCATCGGGTCTTCGTTGTCATGCAGCGAGAGCAGGACCTCGCCCATCTGCGCCTGCCCGATCCGCACCGCGCTCTTGATCGCGGTCGCCGGGAACAGCGACGCATTGGGATAGACCGTGATGGTGAGCTTGCCGCCGGTCACATCCGCCATGTCCCTGGCGAAGGCGGCGAGGTTCTCGCTGTGAAAGTTGTCGGCGGGATAAGCCGACGGCAGGATCCATTTCGTCTGCGCACCCGCGGGCGACGTCGCCAACCCGCAGGCAGCCGCCAGCATTGCCGCGGCGGCTGCGAACGCCGATGATCGCAAGGTTGTCATGGCTCACGGCCCCGGAGGGCGGGCCGCAAAATCCCCGTCGGCCCGCTTCCCCTACCGTCAATATAACAGAGATCATGCGGTATTGGGACTACAAAATACCGGCAGCAGGTACGCGCGGATGTGGCATCGGGCCGCGACGGTATCCTGGCCTTGTGGCCTCGGCCCGGGCCGCGGCTTCCGCCGCAGCCCGGGCCGCTAATCGGATTTTCGGAATTGGAACCGCTCGTCCGCGCCTGTCACATTTCTCGGCGGGTCACATCTTCTTGTAGGTGTCGACCACGGCCTGGCCGTCGGGACCCGCCTTCTTGAGCCAGTCGCCGGACAGTTGCTCGCCGATCTTCTTGAAGCCAGCGGCCAGAGCCGGGCTCGGCGCGCTGACCTTCATGCCCTTCTTGGCGATCTCGTCGTGGTACCACTTGGTCTTTTCCTGCCACGCCTTGAAGCCGCGCTCCTCGGCTGCGGCCGCTGCCTTCAGCACCGCCTCCTGCGTCGGCTTGTCGAGCGCATCGAACGCCGCCTTGTTCACGAAGGTGACGTTCTTCGGCAGCCACGCCTGCGTGTCGTAGAAGTAGTTGAGCGACTCCCACACCTTGGAGTCGTAGCCGGTGGCACCCGACGACATGAACGCGTTGACCACGCCGGTGGCGAGCGCCTGCGGCAGCTCCGCCGCCTGGATCGTCACGGCCTGCGCGCCGACGAGCTCGCCGATGCGCGCGGTGCCGACGTTGTAGGCGCGCCACTTGAGGCCCTTCATGTCCTCGAGCGTATTGAGCTCCTTCTTGGAATAGATGCCCTGCGGCGGCCAGGCCACGGCGAACAGCACCATCATGCCCTGCGCGGCGAACTTCTTCTCGATGTGCGGCCGCGACGCCTTCCACAGCTTGCGGGCGTCGTCGAAGCTCGTGGCGAGGAACGGAACGACGTCGATGCCGTAGACCGCATCCTCGTTCTCGTGGACCGAGATCAGCACCTCGCCGGCCTGCGCCTGCCCGGTGGCGACGGCGCGCTTGATGTCCGGCCCCTTGAACAGCGACGCAGCCGGATGGAGCGTGAACTGCAGCTTGCCGCCGGTCGCGTCGGCGACGTCCTTGCCGAAGGCGGCGAGATTCACCGTGTGCGGATTGTCGACCGGATAGGCCGTTGGAAGATTCCACTTGGTCTGCGCGGAAGCGGGGCTCGCCGCGATGATGGCAGCGGCGCCCACGGCGAGCGCGACGGAAATGAGCCGGTACGTCATGACTGGTCACCCTTGCGTTGGAGATCAACTCGGGAATGCCATCCTTGGGATTACCATCACGATATCAGGAAATACGGTGATGATGGCAACCGCCAGGACGAGCAGCAGAAAAAACGGCAGCGACGCGCGCGCCACCGTATTGCTGTCCTTGCCGCTCATGGTTTGCAGCACGAACAGGTTGAAGCCGACCGGCGGCGAGACCTCGGCCATCTCCACCACCAGCACCACGAAGATGCCGAACCACACGAGATCGAAGCCGGCCTGCTTGACCATGGGAATGACGACGCGGTGGTCAGCACGATCATCGAGATGCCGTCGAGCGCGGTCCCGAGCAGGATGTACATGACGGTGAGCGCGGCGATCAGCGCATAAGGCGAGAGATGCAGGGCGTCCACCCAGGCCGCCAGCGCCTGCGGAATGCCGGTATAGGCCATCGAGGTGGACATGAAGGAGGCGCCTGCGAGGATCAGCATGATCATGCAGGTGACGCGGGTCGCTCCCATCACGCTCTGCCAGAACGACGTCCACGACAGCGCGCCCTGCCACCAGGCGATGGCGAGCGAGCCGAGCACACCCCAGGCCGCGCATTCGGTCGCCGTCGCCCAGCCCAGCAGCAGCGACAGGAACACCATGGCGATGAGCAGGAGGCACGGAATGAGGTTGAGCGATTCCTTGAGCTTCTCCCTGAACGGCAGCGGCGGATCGGCCGGCGGCGTCTTGTGCGGATTGGCGAGCGACCACAGCACGATGTAGCCGGAGTAGAGCGCCATCACCAAGAGGCCCGGCAGGAAGCCGGCGAGGAAAATCTGGATGATCGATTCGTTCGCCTGCACCGCATAGATCACCATCATGATCGACGGCGGAATGAGGATGCCGAGCGTGCCGGCGCCGGCGAACGAGCCGAGGCTGACCATATCGTCGTAGCCGCGCTTCTTGAGCTCGGGCAGCGCGATCTTGGCGACCGTGGCGGTGGTCGCGGCGGACGATCCCGACACCGAGCCGAACACCCCGCAGGCCACCACGTTGACGTGCATGAGCCGGCCGGGCAGCCAGTTGAGCCATGGCGCGAAGCCGCGGAACATCTCCTCGGAGAGGCGGGTGCGAAACAGGATCTCGCCCATCCAGATGAACAGCGGCAGCGCCGCCAAAGTCCAAGACGCGCTATTGCCCCAGACGATGGTGGCGAGCACGCTGCCGGCGGGGATGTTGCCCGGCGCGAACTGCATGCCGACGAAACCGGTGGCGAGGAGCGCGATCGCGATCCAGATGCCGCCCGCGAGCAGAACGGCGAGCAGGGCGAACAGGATGATCGCGGTCTCGATCAGCGCCATCTCAGACCCCGCTCTGGATGGCACGCTCGACCACTTCCTCGGCGGTCGTTGGCTTGGGCTTTTCGTAGCGCGGCTCGCCTCCACGCGAGCACGTGGACGAGCTCGTCGACGAATGCGACCAGCAGGATGACGAGGCCGCCGGAATATCCGAGCTGCGGGATCCACAGCGGCACCGCGATCACGCCCTGCGACATGTCGTGGAAGCGCCAGGAGTTGTAGTTCATGCGCACGGCGTGCCAGGCGAAGAACGCGACGAAGCCGGTGCCGATGACGAGCGCGGCGATCTCCACCACGCGCCGGGTGCGGCCTTCGAGCGTGTCGATGAGCAGCCCGACGCGGATCATCTCGCCGGAGCGGAAGGTGTGGGCGAGACCGAGGAAGGCCATCGCCGCCATGCACCAGGAGGTGAAATCGTCTCCGGCCGGCAGGTTGATGCCGAGCGGGCGGCCGGCCGACAGCACCATCATCAGGATGAAGATCAGCACCATGAAGGCGCCGGCGGCATAGCCGGCGAACAGGTAGAGGCGGTCGAGTACGGCGCGTATCATGGTCCCCCCAATCGATCCGTCATCGCCGCTGCCCCCGCCTCTCCTAAAGGCTCGCGACCGCGCGCGCGGCCTGGTCATAGTGCCCCGACAATGCACGCATCGTGCCAGCGAGCTCGGACAGCTTGCGCTCGTCCACCCCGGTGCCCCGCACCGGCTTGACCAGCAGTGCCTCGCGGATTTCCCGGTAGTGGCGACACACCGCCTCCCCCTTGGCCGTGATCGTCACTTTCTTTTCCTTGCCGCTGCGATCCGAGGCGACGAGCGCGTGCCCCTGCAACTTCTTGACCGCATAGGTCACAAGGTGCGTGTCCTCGACATTGAGCACGAGGCAGATGTCAGCGAGCCGTTTCGGCCGCCCGCGATGATTGACGGTGTGGAGCACGAGCACGTCGAGCGCGGAGAGATCCGCGATGCCGGCCGCGGCGGCGCAGCGGACCATCCAGCGATTGAAGGCGTGCCCGAGCAGGATCAGCCCGAACTCGAGCTCCGAGAGCGCCGGCATCAGGCCCGTGGCGAGATGAGCCGAGGACACGATCGGACCAAGATCGCTCGCGGCCGCTGGGCCGCCGAGGGAGCGCGCGCGTTGATGGCGTGACATGGCTGGCCGACAACCCTCTCCTGACTTCTACCCAATCCGTAGGCGGCAGAAGGCTATCCGGTCGTGATAATTTGTCAATAAAATGTTGACGATTTATTCCGACCCTGTATTCCTGCGCCGACTGTGGCAGGCTGGATGGTAGCGGCGGAGCGGCGGATGAGCGAGACGAACGGCTGGGATTTCTGGATCGATCGCGGCGGCACCTTCACCGACGTGATCGGGCGCCGGCCCGACGGCACGCTCGTCGCCCACAAGCTGCTGTCCGAGAATCCCGAGGCCTATCGCGACGCCGCCGTGCAGGGCATTCGCGACCTGCTCGGCCTCGCGCCGGGCGAGCCGATCCCGGCCGGCGACGGTCGGTGCCGTCAAGATGGGCACGACGGTCGCCACCAATGCGCTGCTCGAGCGCAAGGGCGAGCGCACGCTGCTGCTCATCACCAAGGGTTTCCGCGACGCGCTCAAGATCGGCTACCAGGCGCGGCCGAAGATTTTCGCCAAGCACATCATCAAGCCGGAGATGCTGTTCGAGCGCGTGGTCGAGGTCGACGAGCGCGTGCGCGCCGACGGCACGGTGGAGCGCGAGCCTCGACCTGGCGGCGGTGCGCGCCGAGCTTGCGGCCGCGCTCGCCGACGGCATCGAGGCGGTCGCGATCGTGTTCATGCACGCCTACCGCTATCCGCGAGCACGAGCAGCGCGTCGCCGCGCTCGCGCGCGAGATGGGCTTCGCGCAGGTGTCGGTCAGCCACGAGGTCTCGCCGCTGATCAAGCTGGTCGGCCGCGGCGACACCACGGTGGTCGATGCCTATCTCTCGCCGATCCTCCAGCGCTACGTGGCGCAGGTGGCGCGGGAGATGGGCGCGGCAAGGCGACCACGCCCGCCTCATGTTCATGATGTCGTCCGGCGGGCTCACCGCGGCCGAGCTGTTCCAGGGCAAGGACGCGATCCTGTCCGGGCCGGCGGGCGGCGTGGTCGGCATGGCGGAGACCGGACGCGAGGCCGGCTTCTCGCACCTGATCGGCTTCGACATGGGCGGCACCTCGACCGACGTGTCGCACTTCGACGGCGAGTACGAGCGCGCGTTCGAGACCGAGGTCGCGGGCGTGCGCATGCGCGCGCCGATGATGCTGATCCACACGGTGGCGGCGGGCGGCGGCTCGATCCTGCATTTCGACGGCGCGCGCTTCCGCGTCGGGCCCGACAGCGCCGGCGCCAATCCCGGGCCCGAAATGCTACCGCCGCGGCGGGCCGCTCGCCGTCACCGACGCCAACGTGATGGTCGGCAAGCTGATCCCGATTTCTTCCCGAAGATTTTCGGAGCGCAGCAGAACCTGCCGCTCGACGCCGAGGCGGTGCGCGGCGCCTTCTGCCGAGCTCGCGCGCGAGATCGGCGACGGCCGCGCGGCGGAAGATGTCGCCGACGGCTTCATCAAGATCGCGGTCGAGAACATGGCGAACGCGATCAAGAAGATCTCGGTGCAGCGCGGCTACGACGTGACGCGCTACGCGCTCAACTGCTTCGGCGGCGCCGGCGGCCAGCACGCCTGCCTGGTCGCCGACGCGCTCGGCATGACCAAGGTGCTGATCCATCCGTTCTCGTCGCTGCTGTCGGCCTACGGCATGGGGCTCGCCGACATCCGCGCCACCCGCCAGCAGGCGATCGAGGAGCCGTTCGGCGACGCACGCGCTGGCGTCGATCGAAACGACCGGCGGCAGGCTCGGCGACGATGCCAGGCGCGAGGTGGCCGGCCAGGGCGTTCCCGAGCGCGACATCGCCGTGCACGTGCGCGCGCACATCCGCTACGCCGGCACCGACACCGCGCTGGTGGTGCCGGCATTCGCGCTCAGTGGCCTCGATGGCCAATCTGCGCCTCGCCTCCCCGCGATGAAAGCCGCGTTCGAGGCCGCGCACAAATCGCGCTTCGGATTCATCGACGAGACCAAGGAGCTGGTGGTCGAGGCGGTCTCGGTCGAGGCGGTCGGCGGCGGCGCGAAATTCGCGGAACCGACGCACGGCTTGACGACGACGACGCTCCCCTCCCCGCACCCGCGCGCACGCGCTTCTATTCCGGCGGCACGTGGCACGACGCCGCGGTCTTTACCCGCGCGCAGCTCTGCGCCCGGCCACAAGGTGCACGGCCCCGCCATCATCATCGAGCCGCATCAGACCGTCGTGGTCGAGGACGGCTGGCGGGCCGAGATCACGGCGAAGAACCATCTCGTGCTGGCGCGCGTCGTCCCGCTCGAGCGCCAGCACGCGATCGGCACGCAGGCCGATCCGGTGATGCTCGAAGTGTTCAACAACCTGTTCATGTCGATCGCCGAGCAGATGGGCGTGTCGCTGCAGAACACCGCCTATTCGGTCAACATCAAGGAGCGGCTCGACTTCTCCTGCGCGGTGTTCGCCGCCGACGGCACGCTGGTCGCCAACGCGCCGCACATGCCGGTGCATCTCGGCTCCATGGACCGCGCGGTCGAGACCATCATCCGCGAGAACAAGGGCAGGATCGCGCCGGGCGACGTCTACGCCATCAACGCGCCCTACAACGGCGGCACGCACCTGCCCGACATCACGGTGTGCACGCCGGTGTTCGACGACGCGGAGCGCGAGATCCTGTTCTGGGTGGCGTCGCGCGGCCATCACGCCGATGTCGGCGGCATCTCGCCGGGCTCGATGTCGCCGAACGCGACCACGATCGAGGAGGAAGGCGTCTATATCGACAACTTCAAGCTGGTCGACCGCGGCCGCTTCCGCGAGCAGGCGCTCTACGACGCTGCTCACCGGCGCGAAATATCCCGCGCGCAATCCGCTGCAGAACGTCAACGACATGAAGGCGCAGATCGCCGCCAACGAGAAGGGCGTGCAGGAGCTGCGCAAGATGGTCGCGCAGTTCACGCTGCCGGTGGTGAAGGCCTACATGCAGCACGTGCAGGACAACGCCGCCGAGAGCGTGCGCCGCGTCATCGACCGGCTGCACGACTGCGCGTTCGACTACGAGATGGACCAGGGCACCTTCATCAAGGTCAAGATCACCGTCGACAAGGACAAGCGCGAGGCGACCGTCGACTTCACCGGCACCTCGCCGCAGCAGCCGACCAATTTCAACGCGCCCGAGCCGGTGACGCGCGCGGCCGTGCTCTACGTCTTCCGCGTGATGGTCGACGACGACATCCCGATGAATGCCGGCTGCCTGCGGCCGATCAACATCGTCATCCCGAAGCGCTCGATGCTGTCGCCGGAATATCCCGCCGCCGTCGTCGCCGGCAACGTCGAGACGTCGCAGGCGGTGACCGACACGCCTGTTCGGCGCGCTCGGCGCGATGGCGGCGGCGCAGGGCACCATGAACAATCTCAATTTCGGCAACGCCAGGTACCAGTACTACGAGACGATCTGCTCGGGCTCGCCGGCCGGTCCGGGCTTTCCCGGCACCGACGCCGTGCACACCCACATGACCAATACGCGGCTCACCGATCCGGAGGTGCTCGAGTTCCGCTATCCCGGTGGTGCTCGAGGATTTCCACATCCGCAAGGGCTCGGGCGGGCGCGGCAAATGGAACGCCGGCGACGGCGTCCGCCGCACCATCCGCTTTCTGGAAAAGATGGACTGCACGATCCTGTCGGGTCACCGCCGCGTGCGCCCGTTCGGGCTGGCCGGCGGCGAAGCCGGTCAGGTCGGCGAGAACTGGGTGCGGCGCAACGACGGCCGGATGGAGCGGCTGCAAGGCGCCGACGCCACCGTGATCGACGCCGGCGAAGCGGTCATCATCCAGACGCCGACCGCGGGCGGATATGGGAAGTAGATCGTCGGGCGGAACCCTTCCGCAAGGCATAACCGCCGCTGGCGCGAATTCGACGTCCGCTGCGACGATGGGTTTGGGTTTGCGTCTCGACCGTCACGAACATTCCAATGCGGGCCGCCTCGGAACGGCCGAACGAAACGAGCCTTGCGCTTTCATGCGCCTCGTCCAACCGGCCGTGCTCGGCCCATCGCTCGATCAGCCAGCGGTTGCGCTTGAGGACTTCGCGCGCGGCTTCGACTTGAACCCACGCGGCTGCAATCTCGCGGCGGCATTGCTCGATGAGCGGCCGCGCCATCGCTTCGATGGAGACATCTTGTTCGGCCATGGAGCGCTAACTCCGCAGACGCAGGCCCGTTCCTATTAGTCCCCCGAATTTCACATCAATCAACCGGCAAAAAGCAAATGGCCGGAACAGGGTCCGGCCATCGCATCGATTATTTGGTGCCTCTTTAAGTCTGCTGGATCGCCGACACCAGCCAGTTGCCGCCGCGCACGCGCATGAAGGTCCACACTTCGGTGGCTTCCTCGGGGCCGCCCTGCAGCACGCGGCCGCTGTCGCGATCGATCATCTGGTCGACGAGCGAGTAGCGCATCGCGACGGTGGCGTAGTCGGTGTCGCCCTCGCGCCAGGCCTCGGCGAGATCGCCCTGCAGGAGCTTCACGTCGGAGACCTTGTTGATCACGCCGGTGCTGGCGTTCGCGGCCAACTCCTCCGAGAAATAGGACAGCATCTCGGGGGTGACCTGCCGGCGCAGCCGATTGAGGTCCTCGGCGCCATAGGCGGTCTGCACCTCGCCCAGGACCTTCTCGAACGAGTTGAAGTCGTCGGGCGCTGAGTCCGACCTCGTCGGTGCCGGACGCGCGCGCGGCCGACGCCGCGAGCGCCGCTACCGCCGCCGAACCCGAACCCGGGCTGCGGACCCGCGACTGCCGGAATTGTAGTCGCGCAGCGACGGGCCGCTGGCCATGGCTGGCTGGCTGCGGCGCTGCCACCACGTCCACAACAGATAGCCGACGATGGCGATGATGCCGATCTGCAGCATCAGGCCGAGGATCGAGGCGAAGCCGCCGAGGCCGCCGCCGAAGCCGTGGCCGAACAGCATGCCGAGCAGGCCCGCGCCGAGGAAGCCGGCGAACATGCCGCCGAGGAATCCGCCGCCCATGAAGCCTGGGCGATTGAAGAAGCTGCCGCCCGGCGAAGTCGCCGGACGCTGCGCGACGCTGCCGCCGGGCTGGCCCGGTTGCGTCATGCTGCGCTCGATCGGACGCGCGCCCGGCGAGGTCGCGGTCGACGGCGGGGCGGAAAACGTCTGCGAGCCGCGGCTGCCGACGCTGCCGCCACGCCCGGCGCGGGCATCGGCATCGGACACGGCCAACGCCAGCATCGCCGCCATCGCGCAAAGCGCAAGCAGCGGACGGAAACGGAAACTTGTCATGGACTCCTCCCAGGAAGTCGGTGGGTTCGGTAAGCTATATCGGCATTCCGGGACGACATTTTAAGAGGCGCGCAGTTCGAGGTGCCGCATGATGTCGCAGGCGGACGCATTCCGGTGCCCAAAAGGCGTCAACCGGCCCGATTTCGATGGGAAACCGGGTCGCGATGCCTTGTGCAGCCTGAATTAGTCGCTTGACGACGAGGAAGGTTCGACTTGTCTCAATCGTCCTCGCCGTCGTTGCCCGGCTCGGCCAGCGGCAGCGCGGGGAACCGATGATCGTGCTCGGGGTCGGATTGCAGCCGCTTGGGCGGCGGCAGCCGGCGCAGCGCAGGTGTCGGCGCAGCCGCGAGCGAGCCGGTGACGTTGGGCTCGCTCCCGCGTCTGCCGGCGTAGCGCGCACCGGCGCGCGCGGCGACCTCCTCGCCGGACACCGCGCGCGGATTGCAGGCGCGATGGCCGCTGGAGCGGCGCATCAGATCGACGTGCATGTGATCGTAGTGGTAGACGTTCGAGCCCGGCGCCAGCACCGTCGTGAACTGATCGCAGGCCGCGCCCTGGATGTCGCGCAGGAAGCCCTGCTCCTCCGGCAAGCCGTTCCAGCCGCCCTTCACCGTGATCCTGCGGCCGTCGGTTAGCGTGAAGGCGGAGATGTCGAGCGCGTTGCCGAAGGCGTGCTCGGAAATGCGCGCGCGCGGATTGCCGTTCATGCCGCGGCAGGAATAGGCGGAAATCTGCGTGATCTCGGCCACGGGAGCGCCGAACCAGCGCATCGCCGCGGGCTGCACGGCGGTTGCGATCCAGCGCTCGAGCTCGGAGACCAGCGGGCATGCGAGCGTCGCCGCCGGGCTCACCGCGACCGGCGCGATCGTGCCGGTGATTTGCGCGCCGCGCGCAGCACCGAGCGGCGGAGTTTCGTGCAGCGGAGCACGGACGACCGCCGGGGAGCGGTCGCGCGGCGTGCCGGTTGGCGACGCTCCGAACGGCCGCCGGAAGTCGTAAGGCTCGCCTTGTGCGGTTGGCTCATCGGACGCGCGCGGCGGATCGATCGAGGTCGGCCGCTCCACCGGAGCGGAGTGCACCCGATATTCCGGCAATACGCGATGTTCCGGCAAGACCCGCGAACGCGTGGGGGATGGTGGCGGCTCCGGCTGCGACGCCGGCGCCTCGGCCGGCTTGATCGGCCAGCGCGGGACCGCTGCGCCTCGTGGGATCGCTCCCGGCGGACGCGGATCGTCGCTGTAGCCGAGCGGGCTGCTCTCGCCCAAGGTGGAGACCCGGAACGGAAAGTCGGCACCGCACATGCCGGGACCGCTGATCGCCTTGATGCGGACGATGCCGGCGCCTTCCTTCACGCCGCCCGAACCGAGGCATTGCACCTCGGCCTCGCGCCGCCACGACTCGCGCTCGCCAAACCAGTTGCCGCCGCTGCAACCCGCGAGCACGCCGAGGACGCAAAGGAGGACGGAGCCGACGAGATACCAGCGAACTCCCCATGCCATGGCCGGGAGAATGCGTCGGACTTTGTTAACGACTCTTCAACGATGTCGGCCGGTCCGGAGCGGCTGGCCCGCGCCTTGCAACATGGTTAAGAAGGAGAGCCGAAGAGCCGGGAACAAGCGTGATGATGGACGCCAAGGCCAGACTGATATTGGCGGTGCTGATGACGAGCGTGATGGTGTTCATGGTCACGCTCATCGCCACTTATCTCAATCTCGGGTTCGATCCGGATTTCCTGCGCCAGTGGGTGAAGGCTTATTTCGTTGCCTGGCCGATCGCCGCCTTGACCGCGTTCTTCGTCATGCCGCCGGCGCGCTGGCTCACCGAGCGGATCGTCGGCTCGCTCGACGGTCGGCGCTGATGCTCTCCGCGCTCGACCTTGCCCGCCGGATCGAGGCCGGCGACCTCAAGCCGCGCGCCGCGCTCGATCTCTGCGCGCAGGCCATCGCCGAGCATGAAGGCGAGATCGGCGCGTTCGCCGCACTCGACCTGGACGCGGCGCGCCGCGGCGCCGACGCGGCGTCGATTGCGGCGCTGCCGCTGCGCGGGATACCCATCGGCATCAAGGACATCTTCGACACCGCGGACTTCGTGACGTCCTACGGCTCCTCGATCTATGCCGGCCATCGGCCGAAGGCCGACGCCGCGATGGTGTCGTTGGTGCGGCGCGCGGGAGGCATCGTTCCGGGCAAGACCGTCACCACGCAATTCGCCTCGCTCGAGCCCGCGGGGACGCGCAATCCGCGCAACCCAGCGCATACGCCGGGCGGCTCGTCCTCGGGCTCGGCCGCGGCGGTCGCCGCGGGCATGCTGCCGCTCGCGCTCGGCAGCCAGACCGGCGGCTCCGTGATCCGTCCCGCCGCCTTCTGCGGCGTCGCCGGCTTCAAGCCGTCCTACCGCCTGCTGCCGACGGTCGGCTTGAAATGCTTCTCCTGGTCGCTCGACACCGTCGGGCTGTTTGCGAAGGGTGTCGCCGACGTAGCCTTCGCCGCGACCGCGATCACCGGCCGCGATCTTCGCGTCGATGGACGGCCGCCGGTGGTGCCGGTCATCGTCGTCGTCCGCGCGCACTGGGACAAGGCGAGCGCTGCGATGCAGGACGCGGTCGAGCGCGCGGCGCGCGCCGCCGAGAAGTCGGGCGCGAAGATCAGGGAGCTCGAGCTGCCGCCGATCCTCGCCGAGGCCACGGCCGCGCATCGCATCATCCAGGACTACGAGGCGTTCCGCGCGCTCGCCTTCGAATACGACCGCCATCGCGACCGCCTGGGACCCGTGCTGCGCCGGCAGCTCGATGACGCGGCCAAAATCGACTCCGACGCCTACGACGATGCCCGCCGCACCACGCGCCGTGCACGCAAAGCCCTGCTCGATCTCCTCGCTGACGGCGAGGTGATGCTCATGCCGTCGGCGCCGGGAGCCGCCCCGCACGGCCTCGGCTCGACCGGGGAGCCGACCTTCAATCGGCTGTGGACGCTGTTGGGCACGCCTTGCGTGAACGTTCCGGGGCTCGCGGATCCGGCCGGCCTGCCGCTCGGCGTGCAGATGGTCGCGCGCTTTGGGCGGGACCGGTTCGCGCTCGCGGCCGCGGCATTCGTGGAGCGGGCGATCGGCGGAGATGGTGCACCGTGATCGCGGCCCGCCGCCATCCCTCATAACCTCATGGTCCGCCACGTACTATTTGGTATTCCGATGTAGTTATCCAGTTATCCCCAGATCGGGCAGCGCGCCTTCCAAGCAACTTTTATGGTCTATCAAAATTCATTCTGCCGGTAATTTTGCATCGAAATATCAGGATGTTGGTAACCCGCGCCTGAGCATTGCGCGGTTTGGTGCACTGCATTGCGGCGGTGCAATACATTTGTCATTTGGACTTACTATGCGCTCTGCTAGACTTGGCGCACTTCACAAGCAGGGAGACATGACGTGGACCTTGCCTTGAAGCTCGATGTTCTGGCGGTCTGTGCCGTGTTTACATTCGTCGGCGCCATTCTGCTGGGTGCGTTCTGAGTTCGAGTATTTCCAAGGACAAACGCCAAATCCCAAACAAGTTCTAACGCACCGGAGAGGGCAACCTCTCCGGTGCTTTCATTTTCCGGTATCGGCATTTTGCAGCGGTGCGACCGCTGCTGAATTTTTTCATGGCTGATGCGAATGCCCGCGTCTCGCTGGAACGCGCGACAGCATAATAATAAAATGCGACACTTCTCGACAAGAAACGAGCCCGTGGCCATCCCACACATGGAGGAAACCGTGTCCAGTCATCGAGTCCTGAAGGCGTCAATCCTGGCATTGCCGATTTTTTGCGTGTCCGTCGCCGGCGCACTGGCGCAACAGCCGCAGGCGGCCAATGCGGCGAGAAACCTCACGCCGGTCACGAACGACACGCTGCGCAATCCGCCCGCCGCGGACTGGCTCATGTGGCGGCGCACCTATGACGGCTACGGCTACAGCCCGCTCGATCAGATCAACAAGGACAACGTCAAGAATCTCAAGCCGGCCTGGTCCTGGTCGATGACCCCGGCGCCACCGAGACCACGCCGATCGTCCACGACGGCGTGCTGTTCCTCAATCACTACGGCGACAAGATCCAGGCCCTGGACGCGACCACCGGCGACCTGATCTGGGAATACAAGCGCGACCTTCCGGCCAAGCTGCTGGCCGAGAGGACCAATCAGCTGACCAAGCGCAACATGGCGATCTACGGAGACAATCTGCTACATCGCCACCTCGGACGCCCACATCGTCGCGCTCGACGCCAAGACCGGCAAGGTGGTCTGGGACCACACGGTCGCCGACTGGACCAAGGGCTGGCGCTATTCCGGCGGTCCGTTCGTCGCCAATGGCATCACTCGTTCAAGGCATGACCGGCTGCGGCAACGCCATGCCGGGCGGCTGCTTCATCACCGGGCACGACGTGAAGACCGGCGCGGAGCTGTGGCGGGTCCACACCATCGCCCAGCCGGCGACGCCGGGCTTCGACACCTGGAACGGCCTCCCGCTCGAAAGCCGCTTCGGCGCTTCGGCCTGGATCTCCGGCAGCTACGATCCCGACCAGAATGTCGTGTTCTACGGCATCGGCCAGCCCTATCCGTGGATCGCCGAGATGAACGGACTGCTGCCGAAGAAGCCGGGCGCCAAGAACAACGCGCTCTACACGGACTCGACGCTCGCCATCGATGCCAAGACCGGCAAGGTGAAGTGGTATCACCAGCATCTCGAGACCGACACCTGGGACCTCGACTATGCCTACGAGCGGATGCTGATCGACCTGCCGGTCGGCGGCCAGACGCGCAAGGCGGTGGTCACCACCGGCAAGCTCGGCATCATCGAGGCGCTCGACCGCACGAACGGCGAATGGCTGTGGGCGCAAGGAGACGATGCCGCAGAACGTCGTCGCCGCGATCGACCCGAAGACCGGCGAGAAGACGATCAATCAGGCGGCGGTGCCGCATATCGGCCAGACCACGGTGAACTGCCCGGCCGACCCGGGCGGCCGCGGCTGGCCGGCGACGGCCTACAGCCCGAAGACCGGCATGCTTGTATCTGCCGCTGAACGAGTTCTGCTCGAACACCACGCCGACGCCCGCTCGATCCCGGCCAGGCCTATACCGGCGGCGGCCGCGCGATCTTCGCGCGCACGCTGGTTCCCGACAGCGACGGCAACGTCGGCCGCGTCGACGCGATCAAGCTGACCGACCGCTCGCAGGTCTGGTCGGTACCGTACCGCGCGCTCCGCAGACCGGCGCAGTCCTGCCGACCGGCGGCGGCGTGGTGTTCGCCGGCGGCCTGGGATCGCTGGTTCCGCGCCTACGACGACACGACCGGCAAGGTGCTGTGGGCAGACGCGCGCTAACAACGCGCTCAACTCGTTCCCGATCACCTACTAGCGTCAACGGCAAGCAGTACGTGGCGGTCGTCGCCGGCAACGGGTCGAGCCACGCGCGCTCGCTCGCCACGCTGACGCCGGAGATCGAAGAACCCCGACGGCGGCTCGGTGCTCTGGGTGTTCGCGCTGCCCGACTAGCGGCGCAGAACAGGACTTGGGCGGATTGGGTGCTCAGCGCGTCACGCGGCGCGCAATCGACGACCGTGCGTCGATCCCGCGTCGCTGGCATGCTGCCGCCCTGCCGTGCGTCGCTTCTGTCTCGTCTGGGCCTCCGCGCGCGTTGCCGGCCGCAGACGCCCTTCGTCCCCGACGAGTGGAAGTTCGGCCAGCGACAGGAGAGCGCCAGCGCTGCACTATTGCGTCGACGCGCGCGACCCGGACTGGCCGGTCGCACGCAGAGATCGGCGCAGGCGATCGCGACCGCGCTTCTCCTGCAGCCGAAGGAACATCGTGATCGGACGAGAACGTCGTCGGCGAGACCTGGACAACCTCTACCGAATCCTGCTCGAGCACCTGCGACGTCTATCTCGGCTTCAAGCTTGATCCCCGATGCCTATCCCGGAGTGGATCACGGTGACGCGGCCATACTACCGCGGCTCGTACGTCTTCGTCGGCGACCGATGCCGGCCTGGCGCTCGCTCGCCGACGTGCCGACGATCGCGGGCCGATCGGCGCCACGATGGGGACGAGCGCCGATCTTCGCCTGATCCAGTACCTGCAGGCGCTGGGCCCGCGCCGAGCGCTGGAGCCGCTTTCCGATGTCATCCGACGAGGCCGCGCTCGAGGCGCTGACGAACGGCACGGTCGGCGTCGCGCTGGTCTGGGCGCCCGCCCTCTGGGCGTTGCAGCGGAGCGATGCCGGCTTCGCCGAAGGTCCGCCTGCATGGCGCCCAATCCGCTGCCGGCGGCCATCGGCGGATGTCGGCGCCGCGGCTGCTGGCGAACGAGTCCTTCCTGCGCACAGCGTCGACCAGGCGATCGCCTCGCTGACCGCGCGACGGGACCATCCAGGCCATCTTGGACGGCAGCGAATTTCCCGCGACTGCCGTGAAATGACGGTAGACTGCTGACGCCGGAAGAGGCGGTGGCGTCATCGACCATGTCCGAGCCCGCGGTCGCGATCGAGGGCGTAAGCAAGCGCTACGGCCGCACGCTGGCGCTGGACGATGTCAGCTTCGACGTGCGGCGCAATGAGCTGTTCGCGCTGCTGGGCCCCAACGGCGCCGGCAAGACCACGTTGGTGCACATCCTCTGCACGATCCTGCGGCCGGACAGCGGGACCGCCCGCATCGACGGCATCGACGTGGTCAAGCAACCCGCGCGCGGGCGCGGCGCAGCCTCGGCGTCGTCTTCCAGGAGCCGAGCCTCGACGACCGTCTGACGGTGTACGAGAACCTCAATTTCCACGGCCTCGTCTACGGCGTGCCCGACCGCGCTGCGGCGGCAGCGGATCGAGGAGATGCTCGCGCTGGTCGAGCTCACCGACTGGCGCGAGCGCCTGGTGCGGACGCTGTCCTCGGGCATGAAGCGGCGCCTCGAGATCGCCCGCGCGCTGGTCCACGACGCCGCATCCTGTTCCTCGACGAACCGACCGTCGGGCTCGACGCGCAGTCGCGCGATCGCCTCTGGGGATACATTCGCCGGCTGCGCCAGGAGCGCGAGCTCACCGTCGTCGTCACCACGCACTACATCGAGGAGGTCGAAGGCTGCGACCGCGTCTGCATCATCGACCGCGGCCGCATCCTGGCGCTCGACACGCCGGCGGCGTTGAAGCTCGCACACGGCCAGGAGCTGCTGCGCGTCGTCGCCGGCGCGAAGACGCAGCGGCGGCGGAGATCATGTCGCGCCTATGCGGACCGCGCGATCCGCAACGATACGGAGATCGTCCTCAAGTCGAGCGGCGACGCCTTCGCCGAATCGTTCCTGGCCCGCTACGGCAGCCGCATCCGCGACTCGTCGTCGAGGAGCCGAGCCTCGAAAGCGTGTTCCTGTCGCTCACCGGCCGCGAGCTCCGCGACCAGGCCGCGGGCGCGCGCGAGCGGACCTATGCATTCGGCAAGCGCGGAGGCGAGCACACGCGATGACCACGACCGCGACGCACCGCGCCCACGGGCGCACGCGCCATCGCTGCCGCAGCTCGGCGGCCTCTACGCCATCTGGCTGCGCGAGGTGAAACGCGCCGTCCGCGACCGCGGCCAGCTCATCGGCGGCGTCAGCCGGCCGCTCCTGTGGGTGCTGATCATGGGCATCGGCCTCAACCCCTATTTCCGCGGCGAGATCTACGGCGAGGTCCGCTTCGTCGTGCCCTTCACCTATCTGCAGTTCATCTTTCCCGCGGTCATCGTGCTCAACATCATGTACACCTCGGTGCAGTCGGCGGTGTCGGTGATCTGGGACCGCGAGTTCGGATTCCTGCGCGAGATCCTGGTGTCGCCGCTGTCGCGCGCGACGATCCTGCTCGGCAAGGTGCTCGGCGGCGCGACGGTGGCGCTGTTCCACGGCTGCCTCGTGCTCGTGCTCGCCCGCTTCGCCGATGTGTCGCTGAACCCGGTCGACATCCTGTATGGACTTGCTGCTGATGTTCCTGCTCGCGTTCGGCCTGACCTCGCTCGGCGTGGTGATCGCCAACCGGGTCCGCAGCTTCGAGGGCTTCGGCGTCTTCTCCAACGCCGTCATCCTGCCGCTCTACTTCACGTCGAGCTCGATCTTCCCGCTCGATCCGTCGCTCACCAGCGCGCAGACGCAAGGTCGTCTATCCGGAATGGCTGGTGACGCTCGTCGAGATCAATCCGCTCACCTACGCGGTCGACGCGCTGCGCGGCGCGTTCATCCATTTTCACCAGTTCGATCCGAGACTCGGACCGATCGTGCTCGTCGTCATGGCGGTCACCTTCTTCCTGATCGCGCTGCGCGACTTCAGCAAAGCTCTGACGGCTCGGCCATGACGCTCGCGCTGCGGCAAGCTGCGACGATTTCTGCCCTATGTCCTCATCTTCGGGCTGCTCGGGGCCGTCTATCTCCTGCCGCCCGACACGTCGCTCGCCGAGGTGCGCAAGGCTGGCGTGCTGCGCGCCTGCGTGCCGCCGAGCTACCCGCCGCTCGTCACCGGCGATCGCGAGCGCGCCGGGGATCGACGTCGAGCTGCTGCGGGCGCTGCGCAAAGACCATCGGCGTGAGCCTGATCGTCTCGCCCAACCCCGCCATCGGGCAAGATTTCAATCCCGCGCAACTGGCACGTGACCCGGGCCCAGTGCGAGATCCTGGCCGGCGGCGTGGTGGACTCGCCGCTCACCAAGTCCTTCCTCGAAACGAGCCCGTCCTATGCACAGACCGGCTGGGCGCTGGTGGGACCGAAGCTCCCCACGGATATCGAGGGACGGCGCGTCGGCGTCCTGACCGGTATTTCGGGGCTCGATCGACTGGCGCTCTCGAGCTATCTCCGCGCCAGGAACACGGAGTTGATCGTGACGCCCGACGTCGCGGAATTCGTGTCAGGGCTGCGCGAAGGCCGTTACGACGTCGGGATAACGGAATGGCTGCTCGCCGGACAGCTCGCCGCCCGCAACGGGTGGTCGGTCGCCTGGATGCCCGCCGAGCTGCCGCGCTACCCGGTCGCACTCGGCTTGTGGAAGGGCGATCTCACGCTCAAACGAGCCATTGCCGACGGGCTGGAAAAGCTCCAACGCGACGGCGAGGTCGCCAGGATCATCACGCGTTACGTCGGCGATGGGCGCGCGGCTAGTTACCCAGAATTGGACCCGCGAGCACGCGATGGACGGGCGCAAGCAATCCGGTGATCAATCCGGTGGCGGCGAGGACTGCGAGCAACACGGCGGCAAATGGCTGTAGTTTCCGGATCGCATCGCGCCATTGCGGCATCGCAAGCACGAGCAGATGGCTGCCGGTCAGGCACGGCACCGGCAACACGTTGAATAGCGCGAACCACAAACTGAGCTGCCCCGTCGTTTCGATCAACGCAAAAGCCAATGCGGACGCGGTGTCAGGCAGGAGCGGCAGGATCATCGGCCGCACCAGCCGCAGCGCGAACGCGCTGAGCAGTGTGGCAGCAACGCCGGCAATGACCACGAGCGCCAATCCGGCGCGGCCCGGCCGCAGCTTTGCCGGCTCGATGTCGATCGGCTTGATCCAGCCGAGCGAAAACAGCACCGCCGAGATACCGCCGAGGATGTCGAGATGGGCGAACGGGCTTAAGGTGAGGCGCCCGTCCTGGCGTGGTCCCTGATCGCCCAGCGCAACCGCGGTCGCCGCGACGGCGAGGCCATGCACGCCTGCGATGAACAGGAGGGCGCAAAAACGCAGCACGAGTTGCTGCGGCGAAAAATCAATCAAGACGGCACCGGCTCATCCCGGGGGGCTGCTATTTCTTCAAGCTCATCTTCTGCTGCGTCTCGAGGTCGGCGGGCAGCTCCTTGTTGCCGGGAGCATAGCCGTTCTCGCTCAGCAGGAAGGCGACCAGGTCGACATAAGACTGCTCGCTGAGCTGCCCGGCCGATCGGGCGGCATGGTCGCCTTGGTCTTGATGTACAACGCCGCCACGCTGCCCTCGGCAAAGCGCCGCCGGAAATAGGAGCCCTTGAGCGGCGCGCCGCCGAATTCGCCGTTGTCGAGCGTCGTGCCGTGGCAATCCTGGCAATTGCGTTGATAGCTTTCATGACCCCGCTCGGCCTGCTCGGCCGTGAAGGTCAACGGCGTCTGCGCCGTGGCGCCGGCATTGCCCGGTGTTGCAGGGACGACTTCACGGCGGAGCGCGTGCACGTTGACGGCGGTCATCCGTTGCCCGCGCGCCGCGGCGACGTCCGACGGCAGGATCGGCGTGAAATCGCGCGGGAGCGACCTGTCGTTTCCCCACGCCGTGAGGACATGATCGAGCGCCGCGGCGATCTCGCTGTCGCTGAGCTGGGGCCACGGCGGCATCGCGCTGGCATAGGTATTGCCATTGACGGTGATCGTGCCTTCGAGCCCGAACAGCACCACGCGAACGAGATAGTCGCGGCCGTTTTTCTGCGCGAACAATTCGGCGACGTGACCGGCGAGCGGAGGAAATGCGCCGGCAACTCCCTGCCCATTCTCCTGATGACACAGGCTGCAGCTGGCGCCGAAGACCCGCGCGCCGAGCTCCTGCCACTTGAATTCGGCTTGCGGCGGCGTCTGTGATCGCGCGCGTTGCACGGGCGCAGCCGAAAAGAACGCGACGGCGATGAGAGCAAGAACCACAGAAGCTACAAGGCGCGTGACGCGCTTCTCTGAGCTCATCGATGGATCCTTGATTTTTGCGCGCTCTTTATCGGCAAGCAGGAGATGACAGTCAAGCGAACCGCCGGCACCGCTATTCCGCCGCCGTCCTCGCCGCCGCCAGCGGATCGTAGTTGAGCACCGGCGCGAGCCACTTCTCGGCCTCCGCCACCGTCCAGCCCTTGCGCGCGGCGTAATCCTCGACCTGGTCGCGCTCGATCTTGCCGACGCCGAAATAGTGGCTCTCGGGATGGCTGAAATAGAGCCCGCAGACCGAGGCGCCCGGCCACATGGCGAAGCTCTCGGTGAGCTTGACGCCGATGCGCCGCTCGCCGTCGAGCAGCGCGAACAGCGTCGCCTTCTCGGTGTGGTCGGGCTGCGCCGGATAGCCCGGCGCCGGGCGGATGCCGCGATATTTCTCGCCGATCAGCTCCGTGTTGCTGAGCGTCTCGTCCGGCGCATAGCCCCAGAATTCCTTGCGCACGCGCTGGTGCAGGCGCTCGGCGAAGGCCTCGGCCAGCGGTCGGCCAGCGCCTTGACCATGATCGACGGAGTAGTCGTCGTTGGCGCGCTTGAAGCGCTCGGCGATCTCGTCCTCGCCGATGCCCGGCCGTCACCATGAAGGCGCCGATATAGTCGGCGAGGCCGCTCGCGCGCGGCGCGACGAAATCGGCGAGCGCCACGTTGGCGCGGCCTTCGCGCCGCGTGAGCTGCTGGCGCAGCGTGTGCAGCACGGCGATCGGCTGCGCGCGCGCGTCTCGTCGCCGTAGACCAGGATATCGTCGCCGTCGGAATTGGCCGGCCAGAAGCCGACCACGGCGCTGGCGCGTGAACCAGCGCTCCGTCACGATGCGGTCGAGCATCGCCTGCGCATCCTCGAACAGGCTGCGCGCCGCCGGCGCCGTACTTTGGCGTCGTCGAGGATGGCGGGGAATTTGCCGGTCAGCTCCCAGGTGGCGAAGAACGGCGTCCAGTCGATGTAGTCGCGCAGCTCCGCGATCGGATAGTCCGCGAGCACCCGCGTCGCCGAGGAAGCGTCGGCTGCTGCGGCACGTAGTTGCCCGACCAGTTGAGCTTGAGCGCGTTGGCGCGCGCATCCGCGAGCGACAGCCGCTGCTTGTCCTCCTCGCCGCGCGCATGCGCCGCGGCGATGCGGGCATATTCCGCGCGGATGTCGGCGACGTAGGCCGGTCGCGCCTGCGCCGACATCAGGCTTCCGCGCGACGCCGACCGCGCGGCTCGCGTCGGTGACGTAGACCGTCTGCCCGCGCCGGTAGTTCGGATGGATCTTCACCGCCGTGTGCACGCGGCTGGTGGTGGCGCCGCCGATCAGCAGCGGCAGGTCGAAGCCCTGCCGCTCCATCTCGGCGGCGACGTGGCACATCTCGTCGAGCGAGGGCGTGATCAGGCCGGAAAGCCCGATGATGTCGGCCTTCTCCTCGCTGCGCGGTCTCCAGGATCTTCGCCGCCGGCACCATGACGCCGAGATCGATCACCTCGTAATTGTTGCACTGGAGCACGACGCCGACGATGTTCTTGCCGATGTCGTGCACGTCGCCCTTGACGGTCGCCATCACGATCTTGCCGTTGGAGCTCTTCTTCGTGATGCCCTTGTCCTTCTTCTCCTGCTCCATGAACGGCATCAGATAGGCGACCGCCTGCTTCATCACGCGCGCCGACTTCACCACCTGCGGCAGGAACATCTTGCCGGAGCCGAACAGGTCGCCGACCACGTTCATGCCGTCCATCAGCGGGCCTTCGATCACGTGCAGCGGACGCTCGGCCTTGCTGCCGCGCCTCCTCGATGTCGGCCTCGATGAAATCGGTGATGCCGTGCACCAGCGCGTGCGACGAGCCGCTCGCTCGACCGGCCGCTCGCGCCAGGCGAGATCGGCCTCCTTCTTCTCCTTGCCGTGGCCCTGGAATTTCTGCGCGAGCGCCAGCAGCCGCTCGGCCGCGTCCGGCCGGCGGTTGAGCACCACGTCCTCGCAGGCCTCGCGCAGCTCCGGATCGAGATCGTCGTAGACCGCCATCTGCCCGGCATTGACGATGCCCATATCCATGCCGGCCTTGATGGCGTGATAGAGGAACACCGAGTGCATCGCCTCGCGCACCGGCTCGTTGCCGCGGAACGAGAACGACAGGTTCGACACGCCGCCGGAGATGTGCACGTGCGGCAGGTTCGCGCGGATCCAGCGCGCCGCCTCGATGAAGGCGACGCCGTAGCCGTTGTGCTCCTCCATCCCGGTCGCGATCGCGAAGATGTTGGGATCGAAGATGATGTCCTCGGGCGGGAAGCCGACCTGGTTCACGAGGATGTCGTAGGCGCGCTTGCAGATCGCGCACTTGCGCTCGAGCGTGTCGGCCTGGCCCTGCTCGTCGAACGCCATGACCACGACGGCGGCGCCGTAGCGGCGCACGGTCTTGGCATGGGCGATGAACGCCGCCTCGCCCTCCTTCAGCGAGATCGAGTTCACCACCGGCTTGCCCTGCACGCATTTCAGCCCGGCCTCGATCACCGAGAATTTCGAGGAGTCGACCATCACCGGCACGCGCGCGATGTCGGGCTCGGCCGCGATCAGATTGAGGAACGTCATCATCGCCTTCTCGGAATCGAGCAGGCCCTCGTCCATGTTGACGTCGATGATCTGCGCGCCGTTCTCGACCTGGTCGCGCGCGATGGCGAGCGCGGCCGCGTAGTCGCCGGCGGTGACGAGCTTGCGGAACTTCGCCGAGCCGGTGACGTTGGTGCGCTCGCCCACATTGACGAACGGGATTTCCGGCGTGAGCGTGAAGGCTTCGAGGCCGGAGAGCCGCAGCAGCCGCGGCATCTCCGGGATCTTGCGCGGCGCCTTGCCTTCGACCGCGCGCGCGATCGCGCGGATGTGCTCGGGCGTGGTGCCGCAGCAGCCGCCGACGATGTTGACGAGGCCGGCGTCCGCGAACTCGCCGAGCAGCGACGCCATGAATTCCGGGCTCTCGTCGTAGCGGCCGAACTCGTTGGGCAGGCCGGCATTGGGATAGGCGCAGACGAACGTGTCGGCGAGGCGGGCGATCTCGGCGATGTGCGCGCGCATCTCCTTGGCGCCGAGCGCGCAGTTGAGCCCGATCGAGAACGGCGCGGCGTGGCGCACCGAATTCCAGAACGCCGCCGGCGTCTGGCCGGACAAGCAGCCGGCCGGAGCGGTCGGTGATGGTGCCGGAGATCATGACCGGCACGCGTGACGCCGCGCGCCTCGGTGACGTCGGCGATGGCCGCGATCGCCGCCTTGGCGTTGAGCGTGTCGAAGATCGTCTCGATCAGGAGGAGATCGGCGCCGCCCTCGATCAGCCCGTCGACCTGCTCGGCATAGGCGCTGCGCAGCTCGTCGAAGGTGACGGCGCGGAAGCCCGGATTGGACACGTCGGGCGAGATCGAGGCGGTGCGGTTGGTCGGCCCGAGCGCGCCGGCGACGAAGCGCGGGCGGCCGTCCTCGCGCTGCGCGATGTCGGCGGCGGCGCGGGCGAGCCGCGCGCCCTCGACGTTGAGCTCGTGGGCGATGTCCGACATGCCGTAGTCGGCCTGCGCGATGCGCGTCGAGGAGAACGTGTTGGTCGAGACGATGTCGGCGCCGGCGCGGAAATAGGCGAGATGAATGTCGCGGATCGTGTCCGGCTGGCTGAGGATGAGCAGATCGTTGTTGCCGCGCACCTCGCGGTTCCAGGCATCGAAGCGCGCGCCGCGATAGCCTTCCTCGTCGAGCCCGAGCGCCTGGATCATGGTGCCCATGGCGCCGTCGAGCACCAGGATGCGCTCGCCGCGAGCGGCGCAGCGTTGCGTGGATGCGCGGCAGCAGGCGGCTCCCATCACCGCGTGCTTCCTCTCGGAGAGGGCTGTCGCCGGCCGCAGCCCGAGCAGATGGCAGACCGCGTAGACCAGATCGGCGCGGTTCATGGTGTAGAAGTGGAAATCGGTGACGCCGCGATCGACGAGATCGAGCACCTGCTCGGCGGCGACCGCGGCGGCGATCAGCTTGCGGGTCGCCGCGTCGTCGTCGAGGCCGTCGAAGCGCCGCGCGAGCCAATCCGGCACCGAGGCGCCGCAGCGCGCGGCGAAGCTCTTGGTCTGCTTGAAATTCTGCACCGGCAGGATGCCGGGCACGACCGGCACGTTGATGCCGCGCGCGCGCACGCGGTCGAGATAGCGGAAGTAGAGATCGTTCTCGAAGAAGAACTGCGTGATCGCGCGGCGTCGCGCCGGCATCGACCTTGGCCGCGAGCATGTCGAGATCGGCATCCACCGTCGGGCTGTCCGGATGCTTTTCCGGATAGGCGGAGACCGACACCTCGACATCGGCGATGCGCTTGATGCCGGCGACGAGATCGGCGGCGTTGCGATAGCCGCCGGGATGCGGCGCGTAGTGCTCCGCCGACGCCGCCGATCGGATCGCCGCGCAGCGCCACGATGTGGCGCACGCCGGCCGCGTGATAGTTGCGGATCACGGCGTCGATCTCGTCGCAGGTGGCGGCGACGCAGGTGAGATGCGCGGCGGGCGTGAGCGCGGTCTCGGCCAGGATGCGCTTGACGGTCGCGTGGGTGCGCTCGCGCGTCGAGCCGCCGGCGCCGTAGGTCACCGAGACGAAATTGGGGCGCAGCGGCGCAAGCCGCGTGATCGACTCCCACAGCGTCTTCTCCATCTCCTCGGTCTTCGGCGGGAAGAACTCGAACGAGACGCGGATGCGGGACTGGCCGGTCGGCGGATCGCCAGGGCATGAACGAAGCGGCTGGCGCGGGGCGCGGGGTTCATCAGGCGACCTCCCGTGCCGGCGCGGCGAGCGCGATGCGCGCGATCCCGGCCGAGCCAGAGCGAGACCGCGATCTTGCCGTCGGACATCGGCTCCGGCGCGAGGCTCTTCTGCAGCAGAACGTCGAGGCCGGCGGCGCGTCATCCATTGCGCCACCGTCTCGGGCGCGAAGCCGAGGCGGCGGTGGGCGTGCTCGTCGCGCAGGAATTCGAGATCGTGCGGCGCGAAATCGACCACCAGCAGCCGGCCGCCCGGCCGCAGCACGCGCGCCGCCTCGGCGATGGCGCGCGCGCCGTCGTCGAGAAAGTGCAGCACCTGGTGGATGATGACGGCGTCGAACGAATCCTTCGGCAGCGCGAGGTCGTAGATGTCGCCCTGGCGCACGCTGCAATGCTTGAGACCGGCGCGGTCGAGCCGCGCGCGGGCGAGCGCCAGCATGTCGAGTGACAGGTCGAGACCGAGCCCGCGCTCGATCCGCGGACCGAACAGCTCGAGCATGCGGCCGGTGCCGGTGCCGAGATCGAGCAGCGCGCGGATCTGGCCGCCCGCGAGCGCGCCGCCGATCGCCTCCTCGACCGCCTCGTCCGCGACATGGAGCTTGCGGATGCGGTCCCACTCCGCGGCGTGGCGGCGGAAATAGGCTTGCGCCGCGGCGGCGCGTTGGGCGCGCACCGCGGCGAGCCGCTCGCGGTCGCGCGCCAGCGTCGCATCGGCGGGATCGAGCCGCGCGATCAGCTCGCGCGCCAGCTCGGCGGCCCCGCCGCGCTCGGCCAGGCGGAAGAAGGCCCACGATCCTTCGCGGAAGCGGTCGACCAGGCCGGCTTCGGCAAGGAGCCGCAGATGGCGGGAAATCCGCGGCTGCGACTGGCGCAGGATGGCGGTGAGGTCCGACACCGTGAGCTCCGCCTCCGCGAGCAGCGCGAGAATGCGCAGCCGCGTGGCCTCGCCGGCGGCCTTCAGCGCGCCATTGAGGGTCTCGAACGGCAGGTGGGCCGGGGTGGGCATGACGTGGGCCATGTTCCTATTTTGGCCTGAACTCACGGCCTTCACAGAGCATATAAAGATATCTTTATACGTTTAACAGGAACTTGCAAGCCCACAGTGGGCAGGCTCCATCGTCCGTCGCCGTAGGCTGGGTCGCCCGCCTTCGCGAAACGCTTCGGCGGGCCGCGCAAGTGCCCGTCGAAGCCCGAAGGGCGAAGACGGGAGTTCTTACGAGACCCAACGATCACGAGGACGTCCCCGACAACATCTTAGTCTCGCTCGCTATTGCATCGCGCGGGTCCGAAGTGTTGGGTCTCGTAAGAACTCGACCCAACCTACCGGGACCTACCGGGTACAACATGAACGACAGTGAATTCGGCATCCGCGACGGCGAGATCGCGGTCGAGCTGCCGGCGCAATTCGACGCCTCGCTCTATTTCATCGGCCGCATCCGCACGCCCTGGAAGCGCCGTGAGACTGCCCGAAAAACGCCCGTGAATCCGAGGCTATTTGCACCCTGGAGGTCGATCCGCGCTGGGCGCAGGCGCTCACCGGGGTGGAGACGCTGCAGCCACCTGGTCGTGCTTTATTGGATGAACCGGTCGCGGCGCGACCTGGTGCTGCAGGTGCCGCGGACCTACGGCTCCGGGCGCGGCACGTTTGCCCTGCGCTCGCCGGCGCGCCCGAACCCGATTGCAATGAGCGTCGTGAAGCTCGTGGGCGTCGAGGGCACCAGGCTTTCGGTGGTCGGGCTCGACTGCCTGGACGACACTCCCCTCATCGACATCAAGCCCTATTTCGCCTCCACCGACGCCTTTGCCGACGCCGTGGTGGGCTGGCACCAGGGCCGGAAGGCCTGAGCGCCCGTCAAAAAAATCCAATGATTACAATCATATAATCGCCGTATCCCGGTACAGTTAATTTTTTTCGGCCGGATTTTGAACCTAGCCGCCCCCCAGGCCGACCAATAGGCATCACAGGGGGACGTCATGAACAACTATTCCCGTTTCGCCGCCGTTGCCGCGATTGCCATCGCCGCGACCGGCATCTCCACCACCGCTTCCGCCAATCCGTTCGAGGCGCTGTTCGGCCCGCACCGCGAGCGCGTGACCACGCCGGCCTATGCCAATCCGAACGATGACGGCGTCGAGCTGCGCTCCGATCTCAAGCGCCAAGTCGTCAACTACCGCACCACCGAGGCGCCCGGCACCATCGTCGTCGATACGCCGAACACCTTCCTCTATCTCGTGATGCCCGGCGGCAAGGCGATGCGCTACGGCATCGGCGTGGGCCGCGAAGGCTTCACCTGGTCGGGCGTGAAGTCGATCGAGCGCAAGGCCGAGTGGCCGGATTGGACGCCGCCCGCGGAGATGATCCAGCGCCAGCCCTACCTGCCGCGCTTCGTCGCCGGCGGCCCCACCAACCCGCTCGGCGCGCGCGCCATGTATCTCAGTGGCTCGGTCTACCGCATCCACGGCACCAATGCTCCGTCCACCATCGGCGGCCGCGTGTCGTCGGGCTGCATCCGGATGGTCAACGAGGACGTGATCGATCTCTACAACCGCATTCAGGTCGGCACCAAGGTCGTGGTCCTGCCGATGCATGCGGCCCCCGAGCGCCGCGCTGCCAGCAGCATCGGCAGCATCTATTGAGGCTCGTTAGGCGACGCTGCCTCCGTACCGAGTGAGTGTTGACAAGACGCCGGCCTCGCAATGCGGGGCCGGCGTTTTGATTTTTTTGTTCGCTCGCGTCAGTCGTGGCCTGCAAAACTCTCTCCCGGCCTCATGCTGAGGAGCCGCGCGCGGGCCAAGCTCGGCTGCGCGCGGCGTCTCGAAGCATGTGGCCGCCGGCCGCCCACCCTTCGCGACGCGCGCACGTAAGATCGTGCTCGTGGCTCACACCTCTGCAGCGCGCCCTCAGGGTGAGGGCGGGGAGAGAGCGTCAGCCCCGCCGCAGCAACGGCCAGAAATCGTCGAATGAATTCTGCTCGCCCAGCGTCCGCAGCGTGGCGAGGATTTTCCCCGCGACGTCGCGCGGCACCGCCTGCGTGGCGCAGTCGAAGAACTTCTCCTCCATCTGCGCGCCCGACATCGGATACTGCCTTGTCCCGCTGGCATAGGTCACGAGCTTTTCGAGCGTGCGGCCGTCCTTGAGCGTGACCGTGACCCTCGTCGGATAGTCCTCCTGGGCGTCGGCGAATTCCGGGTCGATCGCGACCGCGATCAGGCGCGCGAGCGCCCTCACCCGCTCGTCCCGGATCGCGGCGTCGTCGAAGGACGCGAGCTTCGGCACCCCGTGCACCAGCGAATAGGCCACGACGTATTGGAGATTGAACTTCGCCGCTTCGGTGTTGGTCGGATACTGCTCGCTGGCGCGGCTGGCGGCATATTTGGCGATGCCGGCCTTGATGCCGGTGATCTCGGCGACGCGCGGCCCGAGCTGCTCGCGCAGATCGAGCGCGGCGTCGATGCCGGTGTGGATCACACCGCCGCAGGGATAGCGTTTGGGTTTTATGCCGCGCTCGGCCAGGTCGAAGCTGCGGCCGAGATCCTGGAACGCCTCCGGCTTCCATGCGAGCCCGCGCGCGAAGGTGCGGGCAAAGCCGCCCCGGCCTTCGATCGCCGAGCGGTTGGCGGTGAAGCCGTGCCCGCCGAGATGGGCCGCCATCACGGCGTTGCGGGCGGCTTGGCCGGCGTGCAGCGGCTTGGTCATCGTCCCATAATTGGCGTTGACCCCGGACGCCGAGGACACCGCTATGCCGATGACGTCCGGCAGGGACGCCGCCGGAAGCTGCATGAGCTTGGCGCAGGCTGCGGCCGCGGCAATCGTGCCGATGGTGCCGGTGCCGTGCCAGGAGCCGCCGCCGTTGTGGTCGGGGTTGGCGCGGCTCAGCCGCGACGCGACCTCGAAGCCGGCAATGAAGGCCGCCAGCGTCTCCGCCTGCGTCGCCCGCAGGCTCTCGGCGAGCGGGAGCAGCGCGGGAATGACAGGTGCAAGGAGTTGGCCCTGGATATAGGTGAAGTCGAAGTCGAGCGCGTGGGCGGCGACGCCGTTCGCCAGCGCCGCGAGCTGCGGCGAGGTCTGGTAGGGCTGGCCGACCACCGAGACCGCGGGCTTGGCGCCCTCGGCGCGCACCATCTCGCCAACGAGCGCGGCGGGCTCCGAGCGGCTTCCCGCCAGCATCACGCCCGTGGTGTCGATGAAGGCCGTGCGCGCGCGCTCGACCGCGAGCGCCGGCGCCTGCTTCAGGTCGAAGCCGGCGACGAATCCGGCGACGATCTGCGTCGGCTTGCCGGCTTCCCCATCGCTCACCTTCGGTGCCGCCGGCTGTTGCGCCAGCGCGCCGGTCGATGCGCCGATAAGCGTCGATGCGCCGGCGGCGAGAAACAGTCTGCGATCGAGCGGGCTCGCTGCGTCGTCGTTTTCCATGGATTTCCTCCGCGTTTTGCCGCCGAGTTTGATGCTTTTCGGGGATCGAGTGAACCCGAAAAAAGCGTAAACTGCCCGAAACGAAAATCCGGGAGGAACAACATGAGCGCCTGGTCGAAAATAGCGCTGTTCTTGGCCGCCCTCGCGTGCTGCGTCGTGCAGGCGCGCGCCGAAAGCATGGACGAGCTCTATGAAAAAGCGAAGCTGGAAAAGACGCTGGTGCTCTACGGCGCCGGTCCTACCGGCTCCCACGACCGCTGGATCAGGGATTTCCGTGAGCGCTATCCTGGTGTCACCGTCGAATTGACCGGGGGCTTGAGCACCGCGCTCAACAAGAAGGTGGAGCAGCAGCTCGCCGCGAAGAAGGTCGAGACCGACCTCGCGATCTTCCAGACCATCCAGGATTTCGGGAAATGGAAGCAGGCCGGCGCGCTGCTCCTGTTCAAGCCGGAAGGCTCCGAGACGATCGATCCGGCATACAAGGATGAGGATGGCGCCTTCACCGCGGTGAGCGTCAACACCATCGTCTATGCCTACAACACCCGGCTGCTAGCGGGCGCCGACGTTCCGAAATCCGCGCTCGATTTCCTCAAGCCGGTCTTCCAGGGCCAGCTGATCACCACAGACCCGACCGAGGACGACGCCGCGCTCGCGGTATTCAACATGATCGTCACCAAGTACGGCTGGAGCTACATGGACCGCTACATGGTGCAGAAGCCCGCCTTCGTCACCACCGGCCACCAGACGGTGTCCAACGCCATCGCCGACGGCGAGAAGCTCGCGACGTTCGATTCCACCTCGACCACGCCGCGGCTGAAGGCCGCCGGCAAACCCATCGAGCCGGTGTTCTCGCAGATGGACGACACGCCGGTGTTCCTGGTCGGCGCCGCGATCTTCAAGGACGCGCCGCACCCCAACGCCGCGAAGCTCTATCTCAACTGGTACATGGCAAAGGAACAGCAGAGTCGCAGCGGCACCTTCTCGCCGCGCGCCGACGTGTCGCCGCCGCCGGGCTTGCAGCCGCTCTCCTCCTATAAGATCGATAGCGGCTACCGGAAGCTCGTGTCGGACGAGGCGCGAGTGGCTGATCTGCGGAAGCGGTTCGCGGTCTATATCGGCAAGCGGTGAGCATGTGGCAGAGCGTCGCCGCGCCATTGGAGTGTGCTGTTCCCGCGTGCTACGGTCGCCACAACAACAAGCAGCATGACGGGAGGAATGAGAATGAGCAGGATCGCACGCCGCCGCTTCATCACTGGGGCCGCGGCCACCGGGCTGGCCTTCGCCGGCGCAGGCACCGCGCGCGCGCAAGCTCCAGCCGAGGCCGGGTGGCCGAACCGGCCGGTGCGCTTCATCGTGCCGCTCGCGCCCGGCGGCGCCATCGATTTCATCGCGCGCGCGATCGGCGACGTGATGTCGCGCTCCATCGGCCAGCAGGTCGTGGTCGAGAACCGGACCGGCGCCGGCGGCACGCTCGGCATGGACCTGGCGCTCAAGAGCCCGCCCGACGGCTACACCGTGCTCATCACCAACGACAATGCGGCGAGCGCGCCGCACGTCATGAGTCTCAGCTACGACTACACCAAGGAGCTGCTGCCGGTGATCCATCTCGGGCGCCAGTCGCAGATCCTGGCCGCGCATCCCTCGCTCGGCGTGAGCTCGGTCGCGGAGCTCGTCCGCCACGTGAAGGCCAATCCGGGATTGGGCTATGCGAGCTCGGGCGTGGGCACCAACCAGCACGTCATCGGCGCCTGGTTTGCCAAGACCGCGGACATCAAGGTCGAGCACGTGCCCTATCGCGGCGCCGGCCAGGCGATCAATGATTTGATCGCCGCCCACGTGAAGATCGCCTTCCTCGGGCCGACCGCGCTCGTCCCGCACTATCGGGCCGGCAATCTGAAGCTGCTCGCGCAATCCTCAGCCGCGCGCGCGCCGACGCTGCAGGAAATCCCGACGCTCGAAGAAGCCGGCTACAAGGGCCTGGTGCTCGAAGCGTGGTATGCCGCGTTCGTGCCCCCGGGCACGCCGCCTGCGATCATCGCGCGGCTCAACGCCGAGATGACGAAGGCGCTCGCCGAGCCCGCGCTGCGCGAAACCTTCACCAAGGGCGCTGTCGAGCCGGTGGGCGGCAGCGCCGACGAGATGGGCAAGCTCGCGCGGGCCGATTCGGAGAAGTACGCCAAGCTCGTGAAGGAGCTCAACATCAAGCCGGCGAGTTGATATCCGCGGGCAGGCGCTCCTCAGCGCCTGCCGCCGTCGCCGATGATGGTATAGGGCGCCCAGAACAGCGGATGGGCGTAGGCGAACCGCGTTTGCCCCCGCTCGTCGGTATAGCCCTTGCCGTCCACGAGCTGCATCATCGCCTGCCGCAGCGCCTCGGCGCGGGTCACCGAGGCATCGTCGGCCTGCCGCTTGAACATGTCGGTCACGAGCTCGCGCGCGGACTGCGAGTGCACCGACCAGTTCGTCACCAGGAGAGCGCGCGTGCCGGCGTAGAAGAATGCCCGCCCGAGCCCGGAGGCGGCCTCCGCGCCGGCGCCGGCTCCCGCGCCGGTGTTGCAGGCCGACAGCACGACCCAATCGGCATCGAGCTTGAGCGCGAGAATCTCCTCCATCGTCAGCAGCCCATCGCCGTCGGTGCCGGCGACGGCCGGCGCCGTCAACGCCAGCGCCGGCTGGTTCAGGCCATTGAGCTCGCCCGGCACCAGGCCGTGGGTGGCGAAGGCCAGCACCTTGAAGCCGGCGAGGTCGAGCGATTTGACCTTGCCCTCGTTTGCTTCCTTGCCGAGGTGGAGAACCTTCGAGGGATCGGCCTGCAGCGCGGCCGCGATCGACTTGAGCTCGTCGGCGGTGTCGGACAAGCGCGGCAGTAGCGCGAGCTCGGCGCTGTCCACGCCCTCGAGCTGCGGCGCGTTGCGGCGCTTGAGCGGAATGCCGCGGGTGACATTCGAGGTGTCGGCGGCGAGCACCACGCCCTCGAGCGACTCCGCTTCCTTGGCCTGCTCCTCGCTGAAGAACGGATCGCCGAACGCGACCAGCGGGCTGCGCGAGGGCTTGCCCGGCGGCAATTGGCGCAAGGTCCGCAACGCCGCGCCCGACGGCACCATGCTCACCGCGTGGGTGCGCGCGAGCCAAGGCACGTTGCGGTATTCCGCGAACGGCGTATCGCCCGCGGCTGCCGCGGTCACGGGCGCGGTCGGCAGCAACGACAACGGCAGCAGCCCCAAGCGCCCCGTTGGTCACCACGATCAGGTTCTTGGCGGACTTCCAGCCGCGCTCGACCGGCTTGAGCAGCAGCGAATAGATGTCGTGGCCGAGCGCGAGATCGAACGCCGGGATGTCGGAGATCATCGTAGCCTGCGGCTCCAATGCCTCCCGCAGCGTCCGGATCTTGGTCTGCAGCTCGCCGCTGGTCGCCTGCACGGTGGCGAACGCGACTGCGCCTTCCTTCGGGACCGCCCAGACGAAGCTCGCGTCGCGGCCGAAGTAGAACGACAGGAACGCCTCGCCCGGCGCCAGCGTCGCCTTGATCTGCTCGACGGTCGGAGGTTTCGGATCGACCAGGTCGGCGTAGGCGGGAAAGCGCCGCGCGATCTCCTGCTGCGCCTTGGCGCGTTCGGTGCGATCCCTGTCGATCGCGGCATTGATCGCCCGCACGCCGGCCTCGTCACGCTCGCTCGACGGCAGCGCCAGCACGTTGTTGAGCGCGCCGAGCTGCGCGTTGATCTGCTTCGAAAGGTCCTGCTCCTTGCGCACCAGCTCCGCGAGCGCGGCGTCCTTCGCGACCATGCGGGCGCTGGACGACGCGAGCGCCTGCTGCACCGAGCGGCCGCGAACCGCGTCCGCGAGGATGAAGGTCTCGGCCGCGACATCCCGGCCGGGCTCCGGCACCTTCGCGACCAGCTGCATATAGGGCTCGATGACGTTCTGCAGCCGCTCCTTGCGCGCGGCGATCACGGTCGTGTCGTCGTCGTCGGCATTCTCGCGCGAGGCCGCCATCATGATCGGGATGGCGGCACGGAATTCCCGCATCGCCTCGGCATCGCGGCCGGAGCGCATGTAACCGACCGCGAGCGTGCCGCGCGCGGCGGCCGTGTCGAAATGCTTCTCGCCGACGCGGCCGATTTCGCGCTTGAGCAGCGCCTGCGCCGCGGCGAGGCCCGCCTCGATCTGACCGCTCGCATAAAGGGAATAGATGCGCGCGCTGTTGAGCTCGAGCACTTGGCGGCGCTGCGGCTCCCACTTCGCAATGGCCTTGTCGAGCTCGGCATAAACCGCGGCCGCCTCCTGCGGCTTGCGCTGCAGGTTGAGAATGCCGCCGAGCTGCGAAAGGATTTGCGCGCTGGTCTGGGTGTCGTCGCCGATGCCGAGCGTGCGCTGCACGTCGAGCGCCGCGCGGATCAACTGCTCCGCCTCAGCGTAGCGGCCCTGCTCCACCAGGACGGTGGCGAGGCCGATGATGAAACCGGGCGTCAACGGATTGTATTTGCCCCGGCTCTTGAGCACGTCGAGCAAGGCGCGCCGCGCGTCGGCCTCGGCTTCGCTCAGGCGGCCCTGGCGGGCCTTGACCCGCCCCAGGCTGGCAAGATCGCGGGTGGCGGCCGCGATGATCTGCCCGGGCGGCGGAGGAAATTCATATCTCTTGAGGTCGGCGAGCGATGCCCGGCGAAAGGCCTCGCCGCGCTGATAAGCGGCTTCGGCCTGCTTGAACTGGCCACGCGCCTCGAAGATCAGTGCACTGCCTTCGTCCGCGTCGGCCTCCCAGGAGCGGCCGTAGATCTCGTAGCTCCTTCTCCAGTTCGGGTGCGGGCTGCCGCGTGCGTCCTGCACCAGCGTCGCGTTGCGGCGGATATAGGCCTCCGCCTGGCTGATATCGCCCATCAAGACCAGAGCCACCGCGATGCTGCGCTGGGCATTGATCAGTGTGCCGCGGTGGCCCGGCTGGTTGCCTTCGCGGACGGTCACCTGGAACGTCTCCACCGCCTTTTTCGGATCGCCGAGCGCGTTGTGCTGGTTGCCGATGAACTGGCGAATGCGGGTCTCCTGCCGAAACTCGCCGCCCTTCGCGACCTCCAGCGCCTTTTCGCCGTCGGCCAAGGCTTCGCGGGTCCGTCCCAGCGCGGCGCGGGCATTGCCACGGTCGTAGTAGAACTGTGCCAGCGCGGTTTTCGACAGCTGCTTGCCCGGCTCGGCCTCGGCGTCGGCCTTGAGCTTCCTGATCCTGGCCGGGTCGGGCTTTTCCTGGTCGAGGATCGCCGTGATGTCGGCGATCGTGCGCGGCGGCGCCACGAAGATGGCGGGCGCGGCCTCGCCCGTGGGCGCTTTCTCCTTCGCGACGGGCGCGGCGGGGGCCGCCTTGCCTGCCGCGATCTTCGACATTTCTTTTTGCACACAGGCCCGCACGGCCGGAGTCGCCTGGGTGCGGCAAGCCTCCAGGTTGCCGGTGCCCTTTGGCTGGGCCTGCATGCAGGCCTGCACGATCGGCTTGCCCACCGTCTCGCGGCAGGACTGCTGGATCTGCTCGAAGGTGGCGGCGGAGGAAGGCGCACTGCCGCCGAGCGCGGCGGCGACGGCTAGGCACGGGAGCCCAACCGCGGACGCGCTACGCCGTGCCGACACCCGAAGCCGGATGATCATGTTCCCCTCCTGATCCACGCGATGGCGGTGGACGTTCGCGGTCTGCGCCGCGTTGCTCTGGGTTTGTGCCCCCTATTCCTGCCAGCAAATCGCGGTATCCGGAAGCCTCCACGACGGCGCCTTTCGTCACGCAACGGACGCTTGTGGAGAACGTTCTCTCCCGCCGGCCCGGCCATGGCGCATGCCGGTTGTACCGTGCTGCAGCGCATTCCGGCACGTTGACACAAGCCCCGGCGGGCCTACATTAGCGCCGTTCCGAGGGGAGCTCCGGCAGGGAGCTGAGATACCCGCCGCGCCGACAGGTACCGCGGGAACCCTTTGAACCTGATCCGGGTCATGCCGGCGAAGGGACAGGACAACTTTTCCATGCAGACGTCGGTCTTCCTCGCGAAGCTCATCGGGCCGATCTTCCTTGCCGTCGGCGTGGGCCTGATCGTGAACGCGGCCGTCTACAAGAAGCTCGCCGAGGAATTCCTGGCGAGCCACGCGCTGATCTATCTCTCCGGCCTCCTCACCATGACCGCCGGCATGGCGATCGTGCTCTCGCATAACGTCTGGGCCTTGGACTGGCGCGTCCTCATCACGCTGCTGGGCTGGCTCGCCGTCATCGGCGGCGCCGTTCGCATCGTGATGCCGCAGGGCACGCAAAGGATCGGACGCCGGTTCCTCAAGCACCCGCAAGGCCTGATCATCGCCGCCGCCATCTGGCTCGCGGTCGGCGCCGTGCTCTGCTTCTTCGGTTATTTTCGCTGACACCCTTCGAACGGGAGACAAGACGATGAACATCCATGATCCCAACATCGCGACGCCCAAGGTCACGACCGGTCCCCTGCCCGCCTCGCGCAAGGTCTATGCGCGGCCGGAGGCGGCGCCCGACCTGCGCGTGCCCGTGCGCGAGATCGCGCTCGACGCGAGCTCCGGCGAGCCGCCGGTCCCGGTCTACGACACCACCGGCCCCTATACCGACCCTGACGTGACGATCGACGTCGAGCAGGGGCTCAATCGCGCCCGCACCGCCTGGGTGAAGGAGCGCGGCGGCGTCGAGGAGTACGAGGGGCGTCCGATCCAGCCGTGGACAACGGCAACGTCACGGGCAAGCACCTCGCCCGCAACTTCCCGACCGCGCATCGCCCGCTGCGCGCGCTCGACGGCAAGCCGGTGACGCAGCTCGAATGGGCGCGCGCCGGCATCATCACCAAGGAGATGGTCTACGTCGCCGAGCGCGAGAATCTCGGCCGCAAGAAGCAGCTGGAGCGCGCGGAAGCCGCGCGCGCCGACGGCGAGAGCTTCGGCGCTTCCGTGCCGCTGTTCGTGACGCCGGAATTCGTGCGCTCGGAAGTCGCGCGCGGCCGCGCCATCATTCCCTCCAACATCAACCACGCCGAGCTGGAGCCGATGATCATCGGCCGCAACTTCCTGACCAAGATCAACGCCAATATCGGCAACTCGGCCGTGACCTCGTCCGTGGAGGAAGAGGTCGAGAAGATGGTGTGGGCGATCCGCTGGGGCGCCGACACGGTGATGGACCTCTCGACCGGCCGCAACATCCACAACACGCGCGAATGGATCATCCGCAATTCGCCGGTGCCGATCGGCACCGTGCCGATCTACCAGGCGCTGGAGAAGGTCAACGGCGATCCCGAGAAGCTCGACTGGGAGTGCTACAAGGACACGCTCATCGAGCAGTGCGAGCAGGGCGTCGACTATTTCACCATCCATGCCGGCGTGCGGCTCGGCTACGTGCACCTCACCGCCAACCGCGTCACCGGCATCGTGTCGCGCGGCGGCTCGATCATGGCGAAGTGGTGCCTCTCCCGCCACAAGGAGAGCTTCCTCTACGAGCGCTTCGACGAGATCTGCGACCTCATGCGCAAATACGACGTGTCGTTCTCGCTGGGCGACGGCCTGCGTCCGGGCTCGATCGCGGACGCCAACGACCGCGCGCAGTTCGCCGAGCTCGAGACCCTGGGCGAGCTCACGCAGATCGCCTGGAAGAAGGGCTGCCAGGTGATGATCGAGGGCCCCGGCCACGTGCCGCTGCACAAGATCAAGATCAACATGGACAAGCAGCTCAAGGAATGCGGCGAGGCGCCGTTCTACACGCTCGGCCCCCTCACGACCGACATCGCGCCGGGCTACGACCACATCACCTCCGGCATCGGCGCCGCCATGATCGGCTGGTTCGGCTGCGCCATGCTCTGCTACGTCACGCCGAAGGAGCACCTCGGCCTGCCCGACCGCGACGACGTGAAGGAAGGCGTCATCACCTACAAGATCGCGGCGCACGCCGCCGATCTCGGCAAGGGCCATCCGGCGGCGCAACTGCGCGACGACGCGCTGTCGCGGGCGCGCTTCGAGTTCCGCTGGGTCGACCAGTTCAACCTCTCGCTCGACCCCGACACCGCGCGCGAGTACCACGACGAGACGCTGCCGAAGGACGCGCACAAGGTCGCGCATTTCTGCTCGATGTGCGGCCCGAAGTTCTGCTCGATGAAGATCACCCAGGACGTGCGCGACTACGCCGCGACGCTCAACGACAAGGAGCAAGGCATGGCGCAGATGTCGGAGAAATTCCGGCAGCTGGGCGGCGAGGTGTATGTCGCGGCGGACGCGGTGAAGGAGAGTAATCGGGCATTGTGATGACACACATGCCGAGCTTCCCGGTCCACGGACGTGCGGCCGCCGTCCGTGCGTCCGTGGACCGCGCGTCCGTATCTGGAGGATGCGGACATTGCGCCGGTCTCGCCACGCATCACCCAGATCTGACGGCCGTCGAGCCGTGAAGCTTCTCGTCAATGTGAGTCTGCCGCCGGCGCTCGCGCGATGGCTGGCGTCCGATGGGCACGAGGCGAGAGCCACGCGAGCTTGCAAGTTTGGGATTGTTGCGGCGCTCGCGGCAACCGTCCTGTTCACTCCACTGCGGGTACCCGCAGCAACGTCTTACGAAAGCGCAAGTGGGAGGATTGATTCATTCACTGCTTAGCGCATTCGTCATTGGCGAGTTTGGCGGCCGCACCCGCGCAAACCCCCATTTCAACCAAAGGCCAATATGCAAGCCGGGAGACTATGAAGATCTTCGGGAGGCCGCCAAAGACGATGCGACGCTTATTGCGTTTCACCAACGATGTCGTCTCATCGAATCCGCAATGGACGATACGCATGTCCACGGCATCGCCTATCTTCCTCCGGGATACTGCGGATCCCTAAAGAATGCCTTCGAAACGGTGCTCGTAGAGGTCGCTTCCGGCAATCAGAATGCTTCGATCATCAAGCATAAAGAGATGCATCTCGATTTCAACCGAACGTTCGCCCGATCAGCAGAATTGAAGGCAACCTGTCAGGCCGATGGCTCACTGCGTATCAGTGCGCCTAAAAGGAAGTACCGTTCAAACAATGCATTACCTCCAATATCGATGCCGATAGCATATTTGATCATGACCGCGAACGCATTCAAGCTCACTACGATTGTCTTTGCGGCCTTGATTGGGGTCTTCGTAGCGAGATTGAAATGGGTTCTCGTCGCGGCGGCGACATTTGCGATCGCAGAATATCTTGCGCTCTATGCCTCCGCGATAATGATATTTGGCTCTCGCTCTACTCCCCTTAGCAATCTGTCCATTTCTGCCCTCGATTGGGGATCAACTTTGGCCGCCTATCTCTGCTGGGCGTCGGTTTTCTTTCTCCTAAAACAACTCGTGAAGTGGCACATGAAACCAGCCGCTCGGGGATTACGGTGACACCATATGGCAATTACGCCTTCGGCCAACCCTCCCTACTGCCATCAATCCGGCACAGTCAGTCGCCGAACTCCCAGCGGGTGATGCGGGAACCGCTCTGATACCCGCCGTTCTTGGCAAACGGCTCGTTGTTCCAGAACGCATCCGCCGCCGCACGGTCCGGCAGCTCGAGCAGCAGCGCGGTGCCGATGTTGTCGGCGCCGTCAGTCGAGCGGATCGGTCCGCGGAAGATGAAGCTGTCGCCGTACGACGCGAAGTAAGACTCGTGCGCGTGGAGGTGCTCGCGGAAGAACTCGGGCGTGCCGGTCTTGGGTCCCGTGCACAGGAACTGCTGCGTGCCCTTGCGGCGATAGTCGGCGGCGCGCTTCTGGAAGCTGTTCGACCAGCGGTGAATCTCGACGCGCTGGTAGACGCCGGCCTTGTTCATGGGCTCGCCCGCGACGAATGCGTCCGCCGCCGCGCGGTCGTCGAGCTGCATGAAGAACGACGTGCCGAGCGTGTCGTGGCCGTCGTCGGAGACGAAATGGCCGTAGCCGATGACGCGCTCGCCGAAATTTTTGACGTAGCTCTTCTGATCCCCAACCAAGCCACGCCGGGTCTCTGTCGTCCCCGGCTTGTCCCAGCAGTAGATCGCCCATTGGGCCAGCTTCGTGCGGTAGTAGCTCCGCAGCGCCTCCCCGCTCAATCCATATCGAGGATCGCCCGGCAGATATCCGGTCATGCGCGCTACCTCGCACGCCGGTACAAATTATACGCTGAGCCGCGGCCCGCGCCGACCTGAGGGTTGGTGTTGATGAATTCCTCCTCGGTCAGCTTGTCGACCAAGCGCGTCTGCAGCGTGCCTTCCCAGTTCGGGAACGTGCTGGCGGTGAACTTCAATGTGAAGGTCTGCTTCTCCTCGTCCACGGTGTAGGTGCCGAACTGCGCGATGGTGCCGCGCATGATGCCGGCATACTCCTCGGGCGCGGCGGCGAGCCGGTTGCCGGAGGCGATCTTCGGCACCTCGCCGGCGATGTGGATCTGCGCGAAGTCGCCTTCCGGCGTGAATATCAATATGCCGCGCGGCTTCGGTCCGAACGGAAAGGATTTTTGTCCATCGGGCGCGGTCACCTCGGCGATGACGAAATGCCAGGTGCCGATGAGCCGCTCCTTGATGCTTTTCGACTGCGCCGCAGCCTCGCTGCAGAACGTGGCAAGGGCGAGCGCGGATGCAGCCACGGTGATGAGCTTCATGGGTTCCTCCCTGCATGCAGCCATGCACACCATGATGCGCTGAGCGCCTGTTCCGCGCCAGCCCACCTACGCCGGTACGGCGTGGACGGAAAACCGCATGTCAGGTTCCTGGAAAAGTTCTAAGCTTGGCGTGCAATCAACAATCGCACCAGGGAGGCGACGATGGGTAGCTGGCTCAGCGACCGCGAACAACGGCTCGTGGCAGGTGCCGAAACGGCTTCGGCTGCGACGCCCATTCCCACCCAGATCGTGTCGAACGGCGAATATTTTCCGCCGCCACAGAGCGAGATACAGAAGCGCGTCGAGCGGCGCATCTTCGAGTTGGCCGACGAGAACGGCAAGCGGCTCGGGCTGAACCGGCGGCAATTCCTGCAGACCGGCTGCGGCATGGCGGCGGCGTTCCTCGCCATGAACGACATCTACGGCGGGGACGTGTTCCAGGTGGCGAGCGCCGAAGCGCGCGAGCCGGAGCTGACGCGCGCCCGCGCCCAGGGCCTGTCGGGACAGTTCATCTTCGACGTGCAGACGCATTTCGTGCGCGATGACTTCACCAACGAAGGCGTCTTGCGGCTCGCCAGATTCGCCGGCGAGCACTGGAACCCGAAGCTGAAGGAAGCCGCTCCGAGCTTGGCGCAGTACAAGTTCCAGAACTACGTCAAGGAGGTCTATTACGACAGCGACACCAGCCTGGCGCTCCTGAGCGGCGCCCCGTTCGACAATCCGAACTGGTGGTTCCTGTCGAACGAGCAGATCGTGCGCACGCGCGAGCTGCTCAACGACTTCGCAGGCTCGCGCCGGCTGCTCGCACACACCATCATCACGCCCAAGCAGCCCGGCTGGACGGAGGAGGTGGACAAGGCGATCGCGGTCTACAAGCCCGATTCCTGGAAGGCCTACACGATCGGTGATCCGGGCGCGGTCTCGAAATATCCGTGGCGGCTCGACGACGAGCAGGTCATGTATCCGTTCTACGAGAAGGCGGTGAAGGCCGGCATCACGACGATCTGTATCCACAAGGGCCTGCTGCCGGTCGATTACGAGCGCGCCTTCGCCGGCGTGTGGGAGTACGCCACCGCCTGGGACGTCGGCAAAGCGGCCAAGGACTGGCCGCAGATGACCTTCGTCATCTATCATTCGGCAGTGCGCCCATTCCTCGAGCGGCCCGAGCAGGCGTGGGCCGAGTTCGAGGCCACCGGCCGCATCAAGTGGGCGACCGATCTCGCCGAGATCCCGCAGAAATTCGGCGTGACCAACGTGCATGCCGAGCTTGGCACCTGCTTCGCCAATTCGGCCGTCGCGCATCCGAAGTTCGCGGCGGCGCTGCTCGGCACGCTGATCAAGGGCATGGGTACCGATCACGTGATCTGGGGCACCGACTCGGTGTGGTACGGATCGCCGCAATGGCAGATCGAAGCGATGCGGCGCATCGAAATCCCGGAGGACATGCAGAAGAAGTACGGCTTCGCGCCGCTCGGCGACGCCAACAGCCCGATCAAGCAGATGATCTTCGGCAGCAACGCGGCCCGGCTCTACCGCCTCAATCTCAAGGCAACCGAGAACAAGGCGATGCCGTCCTATTCGGCGGACCGCCTGGCCGCGCTGAAGAGCGAGTACGAGCTCGCGTCCAAGGAGCCGTCGAACCTGCGTTACGGCTACGTGCGCGCGGCGTGATCCGCGCGTCCGAAAAAGATCGGCCGGCGCAACCGGCCGATCTGCGCGACCGGCGACCCCCGTCCGCCGCCGTCGCGGGTGCCGCGCTCAAAGTCGCCAATGCAACGCCGCCGAGCAGGAGCCTCTTCATGGTGCCGCCCTCAGTCGGTCGATTCCAACCGGAAAGCGCGACAGTAGCCGACGGGGCCTTCATCCACTGTAGTGGACCTGCCACAGCCTTCAGAAATTTGCCCGCCTACGAATTTCGCCCGCACAACCGAAATTGGAGGGATTTCATGTTGCGCGTTAGTTCACATTCGGAACGACCGATGCGACTGGTGTATCGGATCGCGCTCGTAATCGGCGTGATGATCGGGTCAGTGGCACTCCCATCGCAGATCGTCGCGAATGCAGAGTCGCGTCGAATACCACGTTGGTGCGCCAGCATGGGTGGGGACTTCGGATTCGATTGCAGCTACGACACGTTCGCGCAATGCATGGAGACCGCAAGGGGCCTCGGAAACTACTGCTTGCAAAATCCGCGTCTACCGGCCGGCAACCCCCCAGTCCGGCAGCAGCGCCGCGTCCGCGACTAGACGATGAGAGGGCGAACACGCTGAACCGGCGGCTTTGCACCGAAGAAGACATCCGGCACAGGGTTTCGGAGGAGGACGCCGGGCGCGACCATGGGACCCATTCGTCGGCCGCAAGCCATCGCATAAGCTCTCGCGCACAAGACTGAGTTGGAAAGCCCCTTGCGGCCGCGGTTGCCGAACTCGTGTGCACATCAACGGAGTCGGCGAACCCGGTGCATCGCTGCCGTCATCCAATGCGCGTACGATCCGTTGGAGGGCAACATGAACGCAGATTGGCGCTGTCACGTGCTGGCGTGGTTGCTGGCGGCATCGGCCGTTTCCGCGGCCACCGCTCCCACAGCCTATGCACAGACCGAGACCTATCCCGGCAAGCCGGTGCAGATCCTCGCGGATTCGTCCGCCGGCAGCACCCCCGACGTGGCCTTGCGGTTCGTTGCCGACCGGTTGACTCAGGTCTGGGGCCAGCAGGTGCTGGTGGTCAACCGTCCGGGCGCCGGCGGCAGCCTTGCAGCCCGCGCCGCAGCCGAAGCCGCGCCGGACGGGTACTCGCTCTACCAGCCGGTGCTGTCGACCTTCGTGTCGCTGCACTCGGCAGCGCCGAACGTTCCCCTGCACGTGCCGAAGGACTTTCTGCCGATCGGATTCGTGTCGGAGAACCCGATGTTCATTGCGGTCTCTCCCACTCTCGGCGTCTCGACCCTGCCGGAGCTGATCGCGCTCGCCAAGAAGCGTCCCGGCGAAATCCCCTATGCCACCACCGGCGTGGGGCGCCTGACGCACCTGACCGGCGAATTGCTGCAGCACCAGGCGGGGATCAAGCTGCTGCTGGTGCCCTATTCCGGCGGTCCCGCCCACGCCATGAGCGACGTCACGACCGGGCGCGTCGCCCTGATCATCGAAGGCTATTCGGGCATCGCGGGAGCGGCGCGCTCGGGCGCGGTGAAGCTGATCGCGGTCGCATCGGCGAAGCGCCTGGCGGAGTTCCCCGACGTTCCCACCGTGGCGGAGACGATTCCGGGCTTCCAGGCCACCGGCTGGGCCGTCCTGGTGGCGCCTATCGGTACGCCCGAGGCGATCATCGGCAAGGTCAGCGAAGACCTGCGCAAGGTCGTCATCCAACCGGAACTGGAGAAGAAACTCGCGGCGCTCGGCAGCTACACGCGCGCGATGTCAGCCGCCGAAGCCACGGCGTTCATCCACAAGCAGCAGCAGATGTGGCAGCCGGTCCTGGACGAGATTGCCAAGAAGCAGAAATGAAGACGGCGCCAATTGCGGCTTTCATAGCTACGAGCAATGCATGGCGAACATTTCCGGGATCGGTGGATCTTGCGCGCACAATCTAGCCCTACCCGGCACCGGCACGCAGGACGCAATTAGCGCAGATATTCTGACCAGCGCAAAGAACGCAGCGACCATGACGGCCGTGGCGAAGACGAGAGCTTTGTGTAGCATTATGCCGGTAGTCCTCTTGGGCTGTTCGCGGAACGGAAGCTACCGAATATCCCGCCGCTTCACCCGATCAATCCGGCTTCGCGCCCGAGAACTTGACCACCTTGCCCCACTTCTCGGTTTCCTCGGCGAGAAGCTTGCCGAAGTCGGCGGGCGAGCCCGGCAGCAGCGAGGCGCCGAGCTCCTTGAAGCGCGCCTGCGACTTGGGATCGGCGAGGATCGCATTCATCGCCTTGTTGACCTTGTCGATGACCTCGTCCGGCGTGCCCTTCGGCGCACCCAGCCCGTACCACGCGCTCGCCTCATAGCCGGGCAGGAAGTCGGCCACCGTGGGAAGATCCGGCAGCACCTCCGAACGCGCCGTGCTGGTCACGGCCAGACCGCGCAGCTTGCCGGCCTTGATGTGCTCGGCGGAGGTCGGAACGTTGTCGAACATCACCTGCACCTGCCCGCCCATCAGATCGGTGAGCGCCGGCGCTCCCCCGCGGTAGGGCACGTGGACCATGCTGATGCCGGTCAACATCTTGAACAGCTCGCCCGACATGTGGATCGTCGACCCGTTGCCGGATGACGCCATGTTGAGCTTGCCGGGATTGGCCTTCGCGTAGGCGATCAATTCGGGAATGGTCTTGATCGGAAGCGACGGGTTCACGACCACCACGTTCGGAAAGCGGATGATGCCCGCGACCGGCACGAGGTCGCGCAGCGAATCGAAGCTGAGCTTGTTCTCATAGAGCGTGGCGTTGATGGCGTTCGCCGGCGCGACCAGGAGCAGCGTGTAGCCGTCGGGCGCCGCGCGCACCACCGCCTCGGTCGCGAGATTGGTGGCGGCGCCGGGCCGGCTTTCGACGACAACCGGCTGGCCAAGCCGCTCAGACAACCATTGGCCCGTCAGGCGCGCGGTGATATCGGCGGAGCCGCCCGGGGGATAGCCGATGATCATCCGCACCGGCTTGGTCGGATACGATTGCGCCCTCGCGATGGAGGAGACGGCCGGCAGCGCGGCAGCGCCAGCTGCCATCCGCAGAAATCGTCGACGGGGAAGTTGCATAATACCCTCTCGGAGTGGTTGCGGGCCGCAGATTACCAGCGCGTCGCACGCGCCGATAGGTTTAACACGCGCGTCCTGTGGTACACATGAGCCATGCGCCTGAGACCGCGACATGCTGCGGAAGCGACGGGTGCCGACGCAGGGTCGGACGCAGCCGCTCCGACGCTGCATTGGACGCGCTCGATCTGGCTCGCTGTGCTGGTCGCGTGCGTCTATATCCTGGCGGCAAGGCTGAGCCTTTCTCTCCTGACGCCCGAAGGCGTGGCCGTGTTCTGGCCGGCCGCCGGCATTGCCGCGGGCACGTTGATCGTCGCCGGGCCGAGTGCGCGATTGGCGGTCGTGGTCGGGACGATGGCCGCGACCATCATCGCCAATCTCCTGGGCGATCGAAACCTCTGGAGCACCATCATCTTCGCCATATGCAATGCGGGCGAAGCCGTGATTGCGGCCGGCCTGATCGAACGCTACTTCGGTTCGCCTTTCAGCCTCAACCGGCTGCGCCACGTGCTCGGCTTCCTGGGGGCGGCGATTGTCGCAACCGCAATCTCCGGGATCGGCGGTACCTTGGGGTTCGTTCTGTTCCATGGTCCGACGTCATCGGCTTTCGTCACCTGGCAAAACTGGTTCGCGTCCGACGCGCTCGGCATCGTAACGATTGCACCGCTGATGATCGGGCTCGCCTCGGCGGTACGCCAGCCGCCGGGGCAGAGCGAGACTGTCGAAGGCCTGGTCGCGCTGGCCTGCCTCGTCGTCATGAGCGTCGTGGTCATCTCGCTGCCGCCGGGGCCTTGGACGACGGTCGTGCCGATCGCGTTGCTGTTCCCGCTGCTGTTGTGGATCGCGGCGCGCTGCCGGCCGGTCTTCGCCGCGGCGGCGGCCTTCATCGTCACCCTCGCAATCGTCTGGACGACGACGATCGGGGTCGGTCATTTCGGCGACCCGGGAGTCCCGATGGCCGACCGCGTGCTCGCCGCTCGCGCCGGCATTCTTGCTGTCGCGCTCTGCGCATACGTTCTTGCCGCGCTGTTCGCCGAGCGGCGCGAGCACGAGGCCGCGCTGGTGGAGAGCGAAGGCCGCTTGCAGGAGACGCTGACGGCCGGGGCGGTCAGCACCTTCGTGTGGGAGGTCGGGACGGGTTCCTCGCAACGCAGCGCCAACGCCGCGCAGATCCTTGGGTTCGACCCGCGGCAGGCTTTTACCGCAGGCGACTTTCTCTCGCGGATCCATCCGGACGACCGGGGGCGCTTCAAGGCGCTCGTTCACGCCGTCAGCCGGGAGCTGCCCGCGTATACCGTCACGTTCCGCTTCAAGCGCTCCGACGGCCGGGACGTCTGGCTCGAGGAAACGGCAAAGGCCGAGTTCGACACGGAGGGGCGCTTCGTACGTCTCAAGGGCCTCACGCTCGACGTGACCGCGCGCAAGCGGTCCGAGGACGAGCAAAGCCTGCTCATCGCCACCCTCGATGATCGCGTCAAGAACTTGCTGGCGCGCATTGCCGCCGTCGCCAAGGACAGCCGACAAGGCAGCGATTCCCTCGATACCTACAGTCAAGCGCTCGAGAGACGCATTCAATCCATGGCCGATGCCCACGCGCTGCTCAGCCGCAATCGGTTGCGCGGCGTCGGCCTCGCCGAACTGGTCCGCCATCAGCTTGCGCCTTACGCGACGGATGCAAGCACGATCATCAGCGGTCCGAACGTCACGCTCACGGTCGCGGCCACCCAGGCGCTGGCGATGGCGCTCCATGAGCTGGCGACGAATGCCGCGAAATACGGTGCGCTGTCGACTCCCCACGGGCGGGTGGAGGTGAGCTGGAACCGCGGGACCGGCGAGAATGCGGGGAGCCTGTCGATCACATGGCGCGAGATCGGCGGCCCCGCGGTTGCGGCGTCGCCCGAATACGGATACGGCGTCAGCCTCATTCGCGATGTCATCCCGCACGACCTCGGCGGCTCGGTCGACCTCGCCTTCGCATCCGGCGGCGTGTGCTGCCGATTTGAAATTCCGCACGGATTCGAACGCGACGGACAAAAGGAAGAGCGCCAGTTCGGATCATCCCGGTTGAAGTCGCTCGACGAACAGTCGCGACCAGCCACGCCGCGCTGAGCCTGCAAATGCCCACCCTCTATTCCTACCCCGAGTTGTTCGGAGTCGCGGACAACAACGGCTATGGCCTGAAGGTGCTCGCATTCCTGCGGCTCGCCGGCGTGCCGTTCCGGCATGAGCACATTCACGATGCCGTGATGGCGAAGCAGGCGTAGCGGCCGCTCGATGCTGGGGAAGATAAGAGCCTGGCTCGAGGAACGCCGCCGCAAGCAGGCCGCCTCGAAGAGCAAGCAGGCGGCAATCGAACGCGCCTTGAAGAAGTTCCACGAGACACGCGGCATTGTGGCGATGGGCTACGCGCTCTCGCATGATCCGCAACGGACAGTCGTACGCGTCATGTATCTGACCGACCACATTCCGCCGGACCGGGCATGGTTCGCGGTTCCAGTCGGCGATGGCGAGATTCGCGAACTTTCCTTCGACGAGGTTGCGCACCTGGAATCGCCATGGCGCTAAGGTCCAATGCTGGTGCTTGCCGTCCTCGCATGGTCGGGGCAAAGTAAGAGCAGCCTCCAAACCGAGGTAGATCAATGTCTCACGTGACCTATCAAATCGTCAGACACGACGGCGGCTGGGCTTACAAGGTTGACGGCGTCTTCTCCGAGCCCTTCCCTACCCATGCGGACGCGCTCGCGGCCGCCGAGGCGGCCGCTGCGGAGCAGAAAGTTCCGGGACACAGCGAGGTCATCGAGTACGAGGACGACAAGGGCAAATGGCACACGGAAACCGCGTCCGGCAGGGATCGTCCTGAGACCGACGTCAAAGACAGCAACTAGTCGCGCACTTAGTCGCGCACTTGGAGCGCCACGGCGCTGATGCCAAACCTCAGTGGCAATACGGACCAGATGTCGTTCCGCTACTGCTGTAGCGAAACGTGTCGGATCCGCAGGTCCTGGGCTGACCTGTGACGCGGCCGTCGAGCGACGGCGCCTCCGCGCCGGATCGCTGCCTCTTTTCCTTGGCGGCTGCATCGGCCGACGGCGAAACGAGTGCAGCGGCCGTCAACGCGAAGATGCCGACGAGAGCTTTGCGCCACATCAGGCCGACGTTCTCCAAGAAAAACGACCGTCACCCATCATTGGCGCGATCGAAAGTTATTGATCTTGATCAACTACAATCACCCGGCGCCCTGGTATAGCTTAAACATTAATTCATGCATAGGGAGCGAGCGATGAGAGTGCTCGTTGTCGCGCTGCTTGCAGCATCGGTGACCTTTCTGACACCGCGCGCAATCGATGATGTTTATGCCCAGACCAAGCAAAGTTACTCGGCGCCCAAGCCGCGCAACGCGGCACGCCCATACGAATCCGGCGTAGGTCACAAGAGAGGCTACGATCCGGATCCCTTCATTCAGGGCGAGATTCTGCGTCATCGGAATTCGGGCTGGCCCGATTGATCGCCGGCCCGCCCTTGCTCCGGCCAGAGCGGCAGACCTGCGCAAGGCGCAGGAGCATCGTGCGGCACTGCCGCGCCATCCACGACACGGTGACGGCAAGGCAAGGCTAGAAGTTGACCGAAGTTTTGCGAGAGCTCCGGGCAACACGGGACTTGCTGCATCCGGCCTACGTCAAATTCACGCGGGCAGATGGTCGCGCAGCAGCAGGCCGTAGCCGGAAATGCTGTCACCGCTTTTGAGCAGGCGCAGGCCAGCCCAAAGGCTGACGGCATTGTTCGCGAGGATCGGCTTGCCGAGCTCGCGCTCCAGCCGCTCGACGACGCTCATCGAAGGCCAGTTGCCGCCGGGCATGATGATGGCGTCCGCGTCCGGCCGGTCCGTGCGGCGGCCGAGCTCATAGGCTTGTTCGGGCCCGACCCGGCCGAGCTCGATCGACGCCACGAACCCGACCACCTCGCTGTGGACGACCTTGAAACCGCTCATCTCCATGAAGTCGACCATGGGCTTGTCCATGGTCTTGCTCCACGGCGCGCCGATCGCGATCGTCTTGGCGCCGAGCCGCGTCAGGGCGTCGACAAATGCGGTCGCCGCCGTCGTCGCCGGTTTGCCCGAGGCATCCTCCATGCGCTTGATCAGCTCGCGGTCGTAGCCCTTGCCCTTGGCAAGCGTGGGCGCCGTCGCCGCGAAGACGATGACATCGACCTCGGCATCGGCGAGCTTGCGGCTCTCGGATTCGAGCTCGAGCACGCAGCGGTCCTGCTCCTGCGGGGTGATGTCGCGGTAGGCCACGCGTCCCGTGTGCAGCGAGATCGTCGGCGGCAGCGCCGCCATGAACTCCGGCTCCTGGGTCGTGTTGGACGAGGGCGTCAACAGGCCGAAACGGTGCGTCTTCTTGACGTAGGACATGCCTCTACTGCGTACCTTCGAGGCCGGCGGCCTTGATGACGGGGTGGAATTTCTGCGACTCCGATTTGATGTAGCGCGCGAATTCTTCCGGGCTGCTGCTGCTCACCGCCTTCGAGCCCTGCTTCAAGATCGCCTCTTTGACGTCGGGCATGGCCAGCGCTTTCGCCATGCCGCTGTGCAATTTGCTGATGATGTGCGGCGGCACGCCGGCCGGCGCGAGCAGCCCGGCCCAGCCGACCACGACCGCGCCCGGATAGCCCGCCTCGGTCGGAGTCGGCGTGTTGGGAAACTGCTCGTCGCGCTTCTCACCGAAGGTGGCGAGCAGATTGAGCTTTCCCGATTCCACGAGATCGGTCACGCCGGCCGTGGTCGTGAATGCGAGCGGAATCTGTCCGCTCAGCACGTCGGTGATCGCCGGCGTCTGCCCCCGGTAGGGCACATGCGTCATCTTGATATCCGCGGCGAGCGACAGCAGCACGCCCATCAAATGAGTCAGGTTGCCGATGCCGAACGAGCCATAGTTGACCTGGCCGGGGTTCGCCTTGGCCCGCTCGACAATATCCTTGATCGACTTGATCCCGGACGCGGGGTTGACCACCACGCCCAGCGGGTTGGCGACGGTCTGGGTGATCGGCGCGAAGTCGCGCAGCGCATCGTAGGGCAGCTTCTTGTAGATGAAGGCGTTCGTCGTCACCGAGCTCACCGGAGCATAGACCAGCGTGTAGCCGTCGGGCGCCGCCTTGGCGGCGGCTTCCATTCCGATGATGGCATTGGCGCCGGGGCGATTGTCCACGACCCCCTGCTGGCCCCAGATCTCGCCCATCTTCTGCGCGAGAACGCGCGCCTGCAGGTCCACGCCGGATCCGGCCGCCTGCGGCACGATGATGCGGATGGGCCGGTTGGGAAAATCGTCGGGCGTCTGGGCCGCGGCACTGGCGGCGACCGAAAGCATGGCCGCGCTCGTCAGCGCGGCACACAGCGTGCGTCTGTTCATTGGCGCTCCTCCCCGATGCTTTTTTCCGCGCGGTTTCTTTGTCCGCGCGGTGGTGGGGCTGCCGATAGGTTCGCGTCAGCCCACAGCGATAGTGAACGCCGGCCGGCGGACCGCGTCAACCGCGGGCGGCAGCGAGAGCGCGCCGCGGCGCCGCGCGGAGCATGTCCATGAGCTTTCGCACCGAGCTTAAGCTTTCCAGATCGCCGACGGCGTCGATCGTCTCCGCGACGGCGGACGGAGCCAGCACGCCGTCCGCATAGGTGCGGAATTTGCTCTCGATCTGGGCGCGCGACAGCGGGTTCTCGGCCGAGCCGCGCGGATGCTCGCAGCGCGCGGTGAGCGTCGCGCCGTCGGTCTCGATCTCGACCACCGCCTGCACGCCGGTCAGCGCGGCGTCGGGACGCAGCTCGACCTGCTCGGCGGCGGCGTGCCGCAGCTTCGGATCGTCGTAGCGGGCGGGCTCGAACTGGTCGAGGGTGAGCTCCTGGTCGTGCAGGATCACCGCCGCGGTGTAGTGCCCCGAAATCAGCGCGTCGAACTTCGCCTTGTACTTAGCAAGCTTGCCGTGCAGATCGAACACCGGCTGGCTCAAGGCCACGCGAACTTTTTTCACCCGGGCGGGATCGATCTTGTGCTGCTCGATGAGATCGAACAGCGCGGTGTTCATGCCCTGGATCGACGACGCGGACGGCCACAGCCGCAGCGCGATCTGCTCGAGCTCCCAGCGTTTTCCGAGATCGGCGGTGACGGCCTCGGGGCGGCCGCCATTCGCATAGACATTGTAGAGGCCGCCATCCTTGGCGGTCAGAAATTCCCGCGTCGCCAGAAACTTCTGCTCGGCCAGCAGCGCCGCCATCAACCCCGAGAGCGCGCCGCGGCACTGGTGGAACTTCACCGTCGGCGTGCCCCACGCAGCGAAAGTTCCGGCCGCCTGGCTGCCGGCGAGGCCGAACGCCTTCGCCATCGTCTCGGTGTCGAACCGGCGAAGCCGGCCGACCGCCGCGGCAGCGCCGAACGGACCGAGCACACCCGGCCCGTGCCAACCCTTGGCGCGGAACACGGGATAGTCGAGGCCGATCCCGATCCGCGTCGTCACTTCGCATCCGGCGGCGATGGCGACCAGCAGGTCGCGGCCCGACGAGCCGTCGCGTTCCGCGATCGCCAAAGCAGGCGGGATCACTTCCGGTGTCACATGGGTCAGTGTCGACCGGTGCACGTCGCACATGGTGACCGCGGTGACGAGATAGCCATTCAGGATCGTCGCGCCGGCGAGCGACAGCCGGTCACCGCCGATGACGCTGCTCTCGTCGGATTGCGCCAGTCCCGACGCCAAGGCGGCGAGCTGTTGCGTCTCCTCGCCCCGATGCCCGGCGACCGCGCAGGCCAACGTGTCCAGCAGGACGTTCTTGCAGTGATCCCGGACACGCGCCGGAAGATCGTCGTATTGCAGCGACGCCGCAAAGCCGGCCAGCACCTCGGTGACGTCTCCGGACATACCATTCTCCCTTGCGAGGCCAGTTCTTGAGGAATTCCGAGATCGCGCCTCCCGATCCGTCCGCATGCATCGTAGTTGGAATCCGAAGCCTCAGGCAACCTCGACATCATGCCGGCGAAGCGTATCATCCTCTCAACGAGGATCGACTCCATGCTCCCGGCACCAGGTTTCCATCACCTGCATCTGAACTCGGTCGATCCCGCGGCTGCGATCGATTTCTACGTCCGGCAGTTCGCCAGCACATCGAAGACGAGCTGGGGCGGATTTCCCGCGCTCGCGTCGCCGAACGACGTGCTCATCCTGTTCAGCAAGGTGGACGCGCCGCCGACGATCACGCCGCAATCGGCGATCTGGCATTTCGGCTGGCACGTGACCGATGTGCGCAAGTCGCTCGAAACCTACAAGACGCGCCCGGATGTGAAGCTGCTCCCGCTCTACACGACAGACGAAGGCGGCTCCGTGCCGATCAGCAGCGACACCTGGCCGCCGACCGGCGCCGTGCTCGGATTGACCAAGGCCGAGATCGCCGACGCCAAGGCCAAAGGCGTCAAGCCCAAGGGCGGCGGCGGTTTCGCCTACATGGCAGGTCCCGACGGCGCGATCGTGGAGTATCTCGGTGACCTGCCGGCCGAGCGCATGAACCACGTGCACCTGTGGCAGGAGCAGCCGTTCTGCGCGCAGCTCTGGTATCAGAAGCACCTCAACGCGGCGCCGGTGACGGGGCGTGGCCCCGCGACGCCGCGGACGGAGCAGAACTGCGAGGTCGAGCGCGGCCCCGACCGCACCTGGCCCGCGCTGACGCGCGAGGGCATGTTCCGCACGCCGTCGGCCGCCGTCCTGTTCGGCGACGTGATGCTCACGTGGTACATGCGCCAAGGCGACGCGCCGCTCGCGGGAACGCGCGGGCAATTGTACGACCACATCGCGCTCAGCGTCGCCGATCTCGACGCCTGGGTCGCCAAGCTGCGCGCCGAGGGCGTCACGTTCCTGCGGGAGCCCTACCCGCTCGGCGATACGCGCGCCGTGATGATCGAAGGCCCGAGCCGCGAGGCGATAGAGCTGGTCGAGGTGAGGTAGGATGGGTGGAGCCATTGCCCGTCTTGCGGGCTATGGCGATACCCATCATCTCTCCCCGATGGGGTTTCTGGGCGGCATGATGGGTATCGCTTCGCTCCACCCATCCTACTTCCAGCCGGATTCCTTGTCGCAGGCAGCCCGTGCCCGCGGGTTGGATTTTTCCCACTCCGTGATGGACTTGGTTTCGTTGCTGTCCATCTTTTCGTTCATGCAGACACAGTATTTGCGAATGATTTCCCCGCTCGCGCCGCCGGTGTTGTCCTTGATGCATTGGTTGACCCATTTGAGGTCGTCCGCATTCATCTGCTGAGCAACGGCAGTCTGGCTCGCGAACGCGAGCCCGGCGAGCAGCATCACGAAAGCTGTAGATTTCATTGCGTGTTCCCTTGGTTAGGCGACGCAACATAGTGTCGGCGAAACCCGGGATCAACCAGATTCACGAATAATTACAGGTTATTATCGACAGGTAATAACGAAGAGTGCGCTGCAGCCCGGTGCGCGGTCATCAGTCGCGTCCGCGAAACTGCAATCGAGAGTCCCGCCGCCGACAACGACTGTGGCAGTGATTGGCGTCTTCCCGATCCAATAGCGGAGTCGCTGCGCGCCATCGCAGGATCACTTTGTTTCCTAGCCGCGGTTTCAATTCAGCTTTTTGTTCGCGGTCACGCAGTCTTGAATTTTTCGCTTGTGGACAAGCGTGCGGCGCCATCCTCCATTACCGGCACCGGCCGAACTTCGTCGCAATGCCGATGCCAAGTTCATCGCTGCGAACAACATCACAAAGGATCAGGAACAATGGCGTTCTTCCCCTGCAGCAGATGCGGCTGCGTCGAGGACACCGCGCTTTGTCATTTCTGGTCCGCCCGGCTGCGGCAACTGCCGACCGTGTGCTCGGCTTGCGATCCCACGATCGGCAAGTGGCACGGCGAGTTCCCGCAGGAACCGGCCCGCGGCTGGACCAATGACGAGCGCGGCTTTCTGTTGTGGAACCGAAAGGAAGTCGAGGACTGGCTGGGACAGCCGATCGAGGTCCTCGGCAAACCGCCTTCATCGCGGTCCCATGGCTTTCATGGGCGGTGAGCGGCGCGCAGCTACGGCAAAACGCGGACTCCCGTAGCTGCGTACCTCTCCGGTTCGTTCGCTTAGCGTCAGCGCGGCGCCAAGCTTGAATCGTTCATCCGCCGCACGGCTTCTTCGGCCATCTGCGTCGATATTTCCGCGATGTGCCGCGTGCTTTGCACGAAGTCCTCCAGGCTGTCGCGCACGAGATCGCTCTGGACAGCCAGGAGCTCCTGGGGCGTGCGGCAGTTCACCAGCGCCTCGACGCGATGCATGCTCTGTTCCACGCGCTTGCGCGCGAAGTTCAAGAGTTCCAGCGAAATGTTCTGCATTCCACCGGCGAGGATCGTTCCGGACTGGACGATGGACTCGAAGTTGCGGGCCGACTGTTCCGTCGCCTGTTGAGCGGTTTCGCCGGTAACTCCGCACGCGCGCGCGAATCGCTCCACGGATTTCCCGGCGAGATCCGATGCCATCTTGCTTCCCGATTGCCACGCATGCTCCATGGTCTCGGCGTTGCGCTGAATCATGTCCGCGCCGGCGCGTGCGGCGCCAGCGCCGGCATCCGCCGCCGTGCGCGCGGCGCGGCTGGTCTCCTCGGCGATCTTGCGGGTCGTTTCCTGCGTCGCTTGGCTCACGTCGCGTTCTGCTTGGCGTGGGTTGGCCATGGAAGTTCCTCCCGGGTTTCATGATTGGCGATGTGCTGGGTGGACACAGGGTCAACCTGCCCACCGACGCCCACGTTCCCGGTAGTGGCCGACTTTTTTTCGTGCGCGCGGGAACTAAGCCGCGGTTTACGTCAAGCTAGCTGCCGCAAACGAAATCGAAGGAATTTCCAAATATCCTCCGGCGGTTTCCGTGCGACTTCGTTTCGAGGAGGCGACAGCGTGGTCAACGTTCATATCCACCAATTCCGGCCTGGTGGCGCCGTCGTGGACGCCGCGGCGCTGGCGCAGTTCCAGGAACAGTGGGCCACCTACGGCAAGCTGGTCGCAAGCGATTGCCTCTCCCAGCGCGAGGTCGGCGGCATCCTGCACGATACGCTGAACGACGTCTTCAAGGCGCCCTTCACCTTCATCGACATCGCCTGCGGCGATGCCAGCATGATGAAGACGGCGCTACGCGGGACGAAGGTCCGCCACTACCACGGCATCGACCTGTCGCAGCCCGCCCTCGAGCTCGCTGCCGCCAACCTCGCTGGCATGCCGTTCGAGGTCGATCTCGACCACCGCGATTTCGTTGACGCCATGATGCGCCGGCCGGAGCATGCGGACGCCGCCTGGTGCAGCCTGTCGATCCATCACCTGTCCACCGACGACAAGCTTCGCCTGATGAAGGCGATCCGCGGCGCCGTCGGCGCGCGCGGCATCTTCATGCTCTACGAGCCGATCCGCCGCGACGACGAGGATCGCACGCAATGGCTCGACCGCTTCGTGCGCACCAACAAGCCGCTGTGGAGCGTATTGACCGGCGCCGAATGGCAGCAGATCCGCCACCATGTCGAGACCTGCGACTTTCCCGAGACCGCAGCCGAATGGTGCCGGCTCGGTCGCGACGCCGGATTTGGCGACGCGCGGCAAGTCTTCGTCGATCCGACCGACTTCTTCCGGCTCTTCCGCTACGAGGCGTAGGGCGGATCAGCGTCAGCGTAATCCGCCATCCCACCGCTTGCCGTGAGGCGGCGGGTTACGGCGAAAACGCCTAACCCGCCCTACGAGCTCTTCCGTTACGCGGCGTAGGTGCTATCCGCGGCGCGCGGCCTGCCAGGTGCCGGCACATGCGCCGCCGAAACCCTGTCCGCGCCACGTGCCGCCCCCGGCGTCCCGCGACAAGCGGCCCTGGCCGTTGGCCGACGCCCCAGAGGACGAAACGCTCACCGCGACGCCGCCGTTCCGCGCCACGTTGCCCTGAACATTGGCCCCGGCGCCTCCGTCGTAGACGATGTTGCCGTTGATGATCTGCACCCCGAAGCGATATTGCGGATCGCAGCCGCCGCTCTGGGTGTTGATGACGACGCTCCAGCTGCCGTCGAAGGCATTGCGCGCAACCGCAGTGCGCTCGGCCGGCGCAGCGGCGCGGGGCGGAGCGCGCTCGACCGGCACGGCGGCGCGCGGAGCAGCGCGCGGCGGGGCGCTTTCTAACGGCGGGGCGACCACGACGCGACGCGAGCCACGCGGAACCGGCACCAGCTCGGGCTCCCCGAGGTCGCGCTGCCAGACTGTGCCGCGGTCGAACTGAATGATCATGCCGTCCGGCGAATAGATCGCGCCTTGATTCCAGCCCGGAGCCCAAATGTGGCCGGGCCGGTCGATCCAGGCGCGCGACGGTTCGCCCGCCTCATTCACCATGTTCATATCCCAGCCGCGCTGCGTGACGAAGGCCGGGCCGGGGAGACCCTCCCGGCACATCTGCACGCAACGATAGGGCCCGCTCAGGTCCACGCCTTGCGCCGACGCAGGGGTCGCGGCCAGCGCACCGAGTGCGGCGACCAGGCTCAGAAGCACTTTCATCGGTTGATTCCTTCGTGACGGCTCGCGAGAAATTACGGCTGCGACCCGGATATTAACCGATCGATGGGGCGCGCGTTCGAAAAATCGCAACCTGGTATCCATTTTTCACTCCATTTTTCCCTCGAACGAGGCTCCCACGCTTAACTAAACGCTAATGAAACGGTTGCATGGTGGCCATGCGAGCCACAACCGAGCCGACCCTTCGAGCGGACCCTTGGAGACCATCGTGGATACCGCATTGCCAATCCTGGTCGTTGACGATTCCCGGTCGATGACGCGCATCATGACGGCCTTGCTGGCGCAGATCGGATACTCCGATGTGGACCAGGTCAACGACGGCGCGTCGGCCTTGCAGAGCCTGCGGAGCAAGCGCTACGGGCTCGTGATCTCGGACTGGGAGATGCAACCGATGAACGGGCCGGAGCTCGTGCATGCGGTGCGTGACGATCCGGCGCTCGCGGCGACCCCGGTCATCCTCGTCACCACCGAGGGGGCTCGCGACGACGGCGCTTGGCTGTCCGGCGCCGACGGCTTCCTGCCGAAGCCGTTCACGCCCGTCGCGCTCCGCGACAAGATCGAGGAAGTGCTCGCGCGATCCGCCGACGAAATGAAAGCGGCCGGTTAAGGCGCATCTCTCCCGAATGTAATCCCGCCATCGGCGCCCCATATATGTTTCAGTGAAGCGCGCTCGCGCTTCGCTGACATACCGATATCGGGGCATCGTTTCATGGCAAGAAAGCTCGTGTCGTCCGGCTCCACCTTCGAGGTGGACATCGGTTATTCACGCGCCGTCGTGGACGGAGATTGGATTTTCGTTTCCGGCACCACCGGCTTCGATTACGCGACGATGACGATGTCCGACGACGTCGTCACGCAATGCCGGCAGGCGATGCGCAACATCGTGTCCGCGCTGGCGCAGGCCGACGCCTCGATCGCCGACGTGGTGCGGGTGCGCTACATCCTGCCGCGACGGGAGGATTTCGAGCCCTGCTGGCCGGTGCTGAAGGAATATTTCGGCAGCGCGCGGCCGGCTGCCACGATGATCCAGGCCGGCCTGTCCGATCCGCGCATGAAGATCGAGATCGAAGTGACCGCGCGGCGCAGCAAGTAGGCCGGCGACGAACCGCGGCGCCCGGCTCGTCGCCGGACGCCGCAGCCGCAATCGTCGGAGCGTCAGTTCGCCGCCAGCGCCGCTCCGATCTCCGCCTGCTTGGCTGTCGTGCCGTGACCGCCCACGATGGTCGATCCGGTGATGTTGGCCTTGCGCAATGCATCACCCACCGCGACCGTGTTGGGCGAGCGGCCGACCGGCCCGCGCGGCGAGATCAGGTCGGTGACCCATACCAGGTTGGGGCCGACCACATGCGCGATGATCATGCCGTCGGCGTGCGGATTCGGGATGTTGTAGAGCGTGACCTCGATCGTGTCGTCCTTGAGCGACATCGTGTCCTTCACGTCCACGATCTTCGCGGGCTTCGGCTGCCGCGCCAGCGCGTCCGGTGTGACCTTGTGCTCGGCCGCGAACATCTTCTCGAAGAACGGCCGCGCCTGGCCGGGGATCACGATGTCGGCGCCTTCCGCCACGTAGGCGCGCGCACCGCCGGAGTGGTCCATGTGGTGGTGCGTCATCACCAGCTGCTTGATCGGCTTGCCCGGATACTTGGCCTTGGCGGCGTCGATGACCCAGCGTGACTGTCCCTGGTCTACCGGCGCGTCGACGATGACGATGCCATCCTTCATCGCGATGATCAGGTTGTTGGCGCCGCCGCCGACCACCTGCTGCACGTTCGGCGCCAGCTCGGCGAGCCGGAAGCCGCCGTTTTCCGGGAAATACACCTTGTCGCTGTCGAGGAAGCGGCCGAGGAACATGCGCCGCAGCACCCATTGATAGGGCGCGTCGGCCGCCGCCGTCTTCGCCTTGGCCTTGATGTCGTCGGCAACGGCGAACGTGCCGGCCGCCACCGGCGGGTCGATCGTGACCTCCTTCAAGGTCAACCGCTGCACCTCCACGCCGTTGAGCTGGAACGACAGCGTGTGCGCGCGCTTGTAGCCGCCGACGGTCTTCCAGTCGGAAAGCACGAGGTCGTAGTTGGAATCGCCGTAGACGTTGTTGACGTCGCGGGTGCGGACGATTGCCGGCAGATGCGTCGCGGGATCGAACAGCACCGTGAAGGTGCCGGCGCGGGTCTTGATCGATACGGCGGGCAAGGAGCGGTCGCCGACCTTCTGCTCGCCCAGCGCGGTGATGCTGTCGGGAGTCTCGAGCGCCCGCGCCAGAAGCCGCGGCGAGGCGCGTTCGCGCTCGCGCAGATGCGCCGCCAGGCGGATGCCCGACATCGGCTGCTGCGCGTTCTTGTCGTCGATCACGACGCCGAAGCTCGGCGTGGTGATCTCGCTGAACTTGATCCGCTCGACCGCCGGATATTTCATGTCACGGTCCCAGTCGATGCGGGCGGTACGGTTCACATTGTCGACGGTCTGGGTGTAGGTCGAGTTGCCGAGGAATTTCGGCTCGCCCGCCGGCGCGTAGGATTGCCCGGGCTCCCAATGCTTGGCCTCGCCCTTGATGATGGTGGTCTTGGCAGTGCCGATTGCCGCGGCACCGCCTTGCGCGGCGACGGCCTGCTTGACGAGATCGACGCCGGATTGCGCGGCCGCCGGGGTCGCCAGCGCCGCGCCGAATGCGAGCGCGAGCGTAGGCACGAGAATGCGCAGCATGTTGTCCTCCTTGTCGTGTGCTTGCAAACGTCGTTGGTTTGCGAGGGCCCTTGTTCCCGAGGCGTCAGCAGCGCTGACGCAATCGGGGACGGGTCGCTCGGCTTGCGCCGAACCCTTATCTCACCACCGAATGGGTACGATTGATAGTGCCGCGACGCGTAATCGTGCGCGGGTTGCGCTTCAGCGTGTCGATTTCGGGCGCATGGCGGCCGTCGACGGCATGAGCTTCTCGACCTCTCTTTGAATCAGCTGCAGCCACGTCTCGGCGCGAACGGCACGATCCTGGAAGTGATCGAGCTCCTTCTCGAGCTGGGCGATCCGATCGGCACGATCCTGGAAGTGATCGAGCTCCTTCTCGAGCTGCGCGATCCGATCGGCGGCGGCCAGCAGCTTGCGCGAGAGCTCCTCCGCCTCGCTCATGGCCCGGTCGCAATTGTCGCAGGACCGGTCGGCCGCCTGATGAAGCATGGCAACGATGGCGCGGCCCGAATGGTCCATCGTTTCGTTGTTGACGCGCGGCTTCTGCTTCGGCGCGAACTGGAGCACCTCCTTGGGCTGGGCCGCGCGCTGCACCACGGCAACCGCTTCTGCCTCGCGCGCAGCGTTGCCGCCGCCCGGCCGCGCCTGCCGCTGGCGACGGGGCGCGCGGACGGAGACTGGCGCCGCGACGCGCCCCGGCGGCTCCTCGCAACGCAGCGAGACCTCGAGATCGCGAATCTGCGCAAAAGCATGCTCGGACCAAGCCAGCAGCTCGTCGTCCAATGCACCGGAAAGGCCGTTCGCCGGCGACCGCCAGAGCTGGAGGAACGAAAATTCCGGCCGATCGACCAGCGCCCGCAACGACAGGCCGAGCACGGGAATCTCGAGCGCGGGGGGCCCGCCCGCGTTCGCCGGGGCCGCGATCTGGTTGTGCACCGGCAGGATCGGCGCCTGGGTGAACCAGCGTCGCAGCATGCCATAGGCCTTGACCGACCGCGGCTCCGGATCGACGACGAAGAGCACGAGCGGCTCGATGCCGCGACGGCGCGCCTCGTCGAAGAAGCCGATCTTCTGCGCGAGCGTGAAGAAGCTCTTGAATGTGCGGTGACTGACGTTGACGACCGTGGCGGCCCCTTCGTCGGCAATCAGCCGCTCGAAAAACGCCATCTGGTCGCCGGTGTCGTCGATGGCGCCGACCATCGTGACATCCGGCAGATAGTCCGCCAGCTGCGGACCTTCGTCGGCCAGATCGAAGGCGGCCACCGGCCGGCCGTCGATCACGCGGCGCTCGACGAGCAGCCGCGAGATCAACGTCTTGCCCACGCATCGAAACGGCGAGCAGACGACGTAGAGAGGTGCGATCTTGTCTGTCATGCCACGGGTGCGCCCAGCCCTCGCCCGTTAGCTGATTGAATTGATGCGTTTTCCGCGGTGAGCCGGAGGTCCGGTTCGCCGCAAATCGCTCTTCTTACGTTGCTTCGGCAACCTTCATGACCGGACGCAGCCTCGTGGCAGGCGCGGTCTGGGGAGTCTCCTTCGAGTCCACTATATCGATCAGCCCAACGCGATCGTACTCGGCCCAGATTGTGCTGAGCCAATGACGGACATAGCCGCGAAGCACGAACGAATAGCTCGCGGGCTCCCCGCCCTGCTTCTTGTTCGCGATGAAGGTCGCGAATGGAACCGATGCGAGTTCCACCGCCTCGGTCGCCATCTCGACCAGCTTCGGGATCGTGATCTCGACCGCGGCATGGCCGGCCTTGAAGTAGGACGAGTGGGTCACCTCGTCCCATTCGAAGAAATGCGTGTTGTTGATGAAGTTCTTCACCATGAAATACTTCGCGTCGCCGAGATAGGCGGCGGTTTCCGCGATCTCGTCGAGCGAGGCGATGCTGGGCCCGAGAATGTGGAAGACGACGAACGTGATCTGGCCCTTCTTCGCCGCTTCGATGAAGCCGATGTCGCGCAGCGCGCGCAGGGTCGGCGACAGCAGCCCGGCGCGGATGTCGATCAGGCTGACCGATGCCTCGGCGGAATTGACCGTGTCGAAAATCTTCATCTGGTCGGGGACGTGGGTAATGTCGACCACGTCGGTCACGCTTGGATGAAAGCGCTTGAGCGTGCCCCTGGGGACCTCGGTATCGAACGCGCGCACGCGCACCTGCCGGAAGATGAAATAGTCGAGCAGCGAGCGGGAAACCGTCGTCTTGCCGACTCCGCCTTTGTCTGCACCTACCAATACGATCGCAGGCTTCGCCATGATACTCCCCCGATACGCCACCACCCCTACTGCACGAAGCATCCGTCGGCGATCGGGACAAAACATGTCAGGACCAAAGCAAAGATGTGGCGAGCGCTCGAAACTTGGAACCGCGGCAACGCCATCCGGCGATCATCCCTGCTTACCTTCGTCGCGCGCCGTTGCGCGACATTGGTATCGAGGTGACGACGGCACGACGCGCGCACGACAAACGGCGGTATCCGGCACCCGCGCGGAGCGCATGAGCACTCCGTCGATACCGGCGATGTCCGGCGCCGAAATGGCCGCTATAATGCTGCATGCGTCCGATTCCGGTGGGAGCGAAAGGGGCCTTTACGTTGCGCGTGATGCCCGCGCATCTCGCCAACCAGTTCAAGGACGCGATGCTCCCGCAGGTATTCGCAACGCCGATGATGATCACGGCCATGGAGAATGCCGCGCTCAACGCCATCCGCGGCTACCTCGACGCGGGCGAAAGCGCGGTCGGCACCGCGGTCGACGTCCGCCATCTCGCCGCCACGCCGGTCGGGCATGAGGTGACGGCCGAGGCTGAAGTCACGCACGTTGACGGCCGCCGCATCGCGTTCGATGTCAGCGCGCGCGACGAGACCGAGGAGATCGGCCGCGGCACCCATGAGCGCATGGTGGTGGACATGCGCCGGCTCGATGAACGGCTGGCGGCCAAGAGCAAAACCTAGCAGAAGCAAAACCAACGACGAGCCAATCCGAATCCTGAAAGGTCCCCATGCTCAAGAAGGTCCTGATCGCACTCGCAGCCATCGTCGTCGTATTCATCGCCGTGGTGGCCATGCAGCCTTCCGAATTCCGCGTCGCGCGCAGCGCAATCATCCGCGCGCCGGCCCCGGATGTCTTTGCGCAGGTGAACGACTTCCATAGCTGGGAGGCGTGGTCCCCATGGGCGAAGCTCGATCCCGCAGCCAAGGCGAGCTTCGAGGGCCCGCCCGCCGGAACCGGCGCGGTCTTCGCCTGGGCCGGCAATGACAAGATCGGCGAAGGCCGCATGACGCTGACCGAAAGCCGGCCGAGCGAGTTGATCCGGATCAAGCTCGATTTCGTGAAGCCGATGGAAGGCACCAGCATCGCCGAGTTCACGTTCAAGCCCGAAGGTGACCAGACCGCGGTCACCTGGACCATGACCGGCCATCACAATTTCATCGCCAAGGCGGTCTGTCTTTTCATGAATCTGGACAAGATGATCGGCGGCGATTTCGAGAAGGGCCTGGCCAACCTGAAATCGGTCGCGGAAGCGGCACGCAAGGCTTGAGCGCCGGCGACCGTTTTCGGAGGCCAGCACAAAGGTCGAGCCTTCTACGTCGGCGAGAGGGAACGAGCCGTCGGGGTGCCGCAAACACCCGCGACGGCTCTAACCACGATCGCGAGGGAGGTCCGATCGTGGCTGGCGGGTTGATAGCCGCGGCCGGCATGCCCGCTGTGTGAAGCTCGCAACACGAGGCCGGACATTTAACCGTTTTTGCCGGCAATTTCAGTAGGATGCAGAAGCCGATACCGGCTGCGGCCAACGCAATAGGCCCCGGCCTGCGCCGGGGCCTATAAGTTTCGACGGTACGCTCCCTTCGAGTTTCGGCGGCAACGCCGCTCACATCAAATATGTTCCTCGTGTTGGAACATTTCGACACCCCGCCGGCTTGAACCGACGAGAACTTGTGTGCGCCAGAACTCGTGTGGCGCGGCGCCCCGATGTTCCGCTCTTTGCCCTGCCGTTATTCAGGAGGCTCGTGATGCTTGGTCAGTCCGGATATTCTCGCGCGATATCAGCCAATGTCGGCGAAATCGAACGGCGCTTGCGCTCGGTCGAGCAGCGGCTGGAACGCGCCGGCAGTCGCGCCACCGCGAGCGCCGCGCAGACCGCCGATCACGTCGGCGAGAACATCGCGTCGGCACTGACCAGCATCGCCGATCGGTTTCGCGGCGGCGCCAATTCCATGAGCGACGAAGCGGTGAAGCTCGGCAACGAAGCGGCGAAGCTCGGGAACGACGCATTGCGCCGGCTGTCCAAGGAGGTCGAGCATCGCCCCCTCGTCACGCTCGCGGTCGCGGTCGGTGTCGGAATTCTCGTGGGCCTGATCAGCCACCGTCGCTGACCGCGCGGGTCCAGGGCGAACTTTCGGCTCACGCGTCGCGCCACGGATACGCCTCGCCAACGCCCCCTCCCCGGCCGCCACGGCCCGGCCGTCGCACCCCGTGCAGCGACGGTGCGACGCTTGAGCCACCGCCGCCTAGATGGCCAAAGCACGGCGCAAACGCTAGATTTGCCCGACGGCTCGTTTTCGCCTGGCCGGCCGCCATTTCCGGCGCCAGAGATTGGCGGCCCGGAATGGCGACAGCTAACAATGCCAACTGCAGGGAATGCAGGCGGCCCTCGGGAGGATGATCTCATGACCACAAGCTATCGAGGTCGCGCGGCCATCGCGCTTCTCGCCGCGGCCCTGATCGCGCCCACCGGCCACGGGGCCTGGTCGCAGACCGCGCCGACGGTCAAGATCGTCGTTCCCTACCCGCCCGGCAGCGGCCCCGACATCCTCTCGCGCCTGATGGCTGACGAGATCGGCCGGGCCAAAGGCCCGACCATGGTGGTCGAGAACCGCCCGGGCGGTGGCACGGTGATCGGCACCGAGGCCGCCGCACGCGCCGCGCCGGACGGCGGCACGGTTCTGCTGGTGGCCAATTCCTTCATCATCAATCCGGTCTTGCGGAAGGTGAATTACGATCCGGCGACCTCGTTCGAGCCGATCTGCTACCTCGCCGCGACGCCGCTGGTGCTCGTCGTCAACGCGTCGTCGCCCTACCGGACGCTCGCCGATCTCATCGGCGCGGCGCGCGCCAAGCCCGGTGAATTGGTTCTGTCGAGCGGCGGACCGGCGTCCTCCCTGCACATCGCCATCGAAGTACTCAACCGGGCGGCCGGCATCAAAGTGACGTACGTGCCTTATGCCGGCACGGCGCCCGCGATCAACGCGTTGCTCGGCGGCCATGTGACCGCGGTCTTTGCCGACTATCCGACGGTCGTATCGCAGTTGCAGGCGGGCACCTTGCGCGGGCTGGTCACCACGTCGCGGACGCGGGTCGAGGCGCTGCCGGACGTGCCGACGTTCGCCGAGACCGGGGTGAGCAAGTACGAGGCGGACATCTTCTACGGATACGTGGCGCCGGCGAAGACGCCGGCGGCCATGATCACGCAATTGTCCGGCTGGTTCAGCGCGGCGCTCAAAGCTCCCGAGACCAAGCCGAAGCTCGCCAAGCAGGGGCTCTTTCCGGTTGACATATGCGGCGCGGAATTCGGCGCCTACATGCGAACGCTGGGCGAGGAATATAGCCGCATCATTCGCGAATCGAATATCAAGGCTGAGTAACGCGCCCGTTTTTTCGGTTACAACGCGACCCAAAACCGCGGAGCCGAAATGCCTCGCTTCGTTCTATTCATGTCGGCGCTGTCGCTGTTGGCCGCCTTCGGCGCGCCGGTGCGCGCGCAAGAACGCGTCCAAGCGCTCGCGCCCGAACGCGAGCGCGCGCTCAAGCCCGCGGACAGCTTCCGGGAATGCGAGGGCTGTCCGGAGATGGTCGTGGTGCCCGCGGGGTCGTTCACCATGGGCTCGCCGGAGAGCGAGAAGGGGCGCAACACCTGGGAGGGCCCGCAGCACGTCGTCACGTTCGCGCAGCCCTTCGCGGTCGGCAAATTCGAGGTGACGGTCGATCAGCTTGCCGCCTTTGTGCGCGAGACCGGCCACGACGCGGGCTCGACGTGCTGGACCTACGAGGACGGCAAGTTCGACGGCAGGACCGGCCGCTCCTGGCGCAATCCAGGATTCGCCCAGGAGGGATCGCATCCGGCAGCCTGCCTGAGCTGGGAGGACGCCAAGGCCTATGTCGAGTGGCTGGGGCGCAAGACCGGCGGCAAAGGCTACCGGCTGCTGTCGGAAGCCGAATGGGAATACGCCGCCAGGGCGAGGACCACGCCGGGAAAGGGGCCGCGCTACTCCTTCGGCGACGACGAGAGCGCGCTGTGCGCGCACGGGGACGGATTGGATCAGACCGCGAAACGGATATTTCCCAAGACCGAAACCTGGACGTTCCTTCCCTGCAGCGACGGCCACGCCACCACGGCGCCGTCGGGCACGTACTCCGCCAACGGCTTCGGCCTCCATGACATGCAGGGCAACGTGAAGGAATGGACGCAAGACTGTTTCCAGGACGGGCAAGGCTATCGCGGAGCGCCGACCGACGGCTCGGCCTGGACCTCGGGTAGCTGTCGTTCCCGCGTTCTTCGCGGCGGCTCCTGGCTCAGCTACGCGCGGCTGCTGCGCGTGGCGTTCCGCTTCACCGGCGCTCCCGGCGAACGGCTCAACGACGTCGGCATTCGCGTGGCCAGAACGCTGCACGCGCCTTGATGGCGCGAAAACAAAGAATGTCGCGCCGTCCCGCGCTCGCGCCCTTCGAGGTCCGCAGCTTCCGATTCCAGTGGCCGGCCGATCTGCTGACCTCCTGGGCGTTCGAGATGGAAACGCTGGTGCTGGGCTGGTACGTGCTGGTCGAAACCGGCTCGGTGCTGTGGCTGACGGTCTTCGGAGCCTTGGGCTACGGCGGCACGTTGCTCGCGCCGATGCTCGGCGTGGCGAGCGACCGCATCGGTCACCGCACAGTGCTTTGCGCCATGCGGACGATCTACGCGACCATCGCAGCGACGTTGATGATGCTCGCCCTCGCCGGCGCGCTGACGCCGCTCCTGGTCTGCGCCCTCGCCGCGCTGACCGGCCTGGTGCGCCCCTCCGATCTCGGATTGCGCGGCGTATTGATCGCCGAGACGATGCCGATGGACCGGCTGACGGCGGCGATGGGCATTTCCCGCACCACCTCCGATTCCGCCCGCGTCGCGGGCGCGCTCGCAGGCGCAGGATTGTTCGCCGCCTTCGGCATCGCCGCGGCTTATGTCGCGATCACGGGCTTCTATCTCGTCGGCGCGCTCCTGACGCTGGGCGTCGCAGCGACGCGGGTCCGCCCGCCTGCGTCGGCGGTCGCGGGCGAGGCTGCGACGAACACTTCGGTGAGCGCTTGGCACGACCTGCGCGAAGGGATCGCGCATGTCTGGAATACGCCGAGCCTGCTGGCAGTCGTGTGGCTCGCATTCCTGTTCAATCTGACCGCTTTTCCGATCACGAACGGCCTGCTGCCCTATGTCGCGCGGGAAATCTATCGCATCGACCAGACCGGGCTCGGATATCTGGTCGCGAGCTTCGCGGTCGGCGCCGTGCTCGGCTCGATCGCGGTCAGCCGGTACGGGGTCGCGATCGCCTTGCCGCGCCTGATGCTGGTCGCGGCCGTGCCGTGGTACCTGCTGCTCCTGATATTCGCGCAGATGCAGAGCCTGCCCGGAGGGATCGTGACTCTCGTGCTCGCGGGCTTTGCACAGAGCCTGAGCATGGTCGCGCTGACCGTTATATTGCTGCGCACTTCGGATCCCCGACTGCGCGGGCGGATCGTCGGCGTGCGCATGCTCGCGATCTACAGCCTTCCGCTCGGCCTCTTGGCCGCCGGCGTGCTCATCGAGCGGATCGGTTTCGGCCCAACCGTGACAGCCTACACAGTGATCGGGCTAGCGTTTACCGTTCTCATAGCAACGCGCTGGCGCGCCTCGCTATGGCAGCTGCAAGCCCCGAAAGACGGCCTGTAGGCGCAGGCCGTCAGCGCGATTGCCTCACGCCAGCCGCTCGTGCTGATCGGCGAGCGCCAAGCCCTCGTCGTGACCGGTGTCGCGATCACGGCGCACCTCGTCGAGTTGCTGCCGCAGCCGCGCCCCGGCCTGCCTGAGCAGCGCTTCGATCTGCTCGCTCAGCGCTTCCACCTCGGATGCCGTGTAGCGCGGCAGCGCATCTTCGTTGTCGCCCTGCGCGGCGACAAGCGGAAATACGACATGCAGCGCGGCGGCATCGATGCTCCAACTCCCGAGCTCATCCTTCGTGCCGGCGATCTTGCCGTCCCGAATCGCTCTCAGGATTGTCTTCTTGCTCTGACCGGTGGCCGTTGCGGCCCCTGCGAGGGTGTAGGACATACGCACACCATGCTTACTGTTGAACAAGGGATACGACGCTGCCCCCCAATTGTTGCCGAACTGTGTAGGCGCCGTAAAATAAATTTTGTCGTGCTGGTAAACACTTGCCGGCCGAGGTTCTTGCTTACCTTCCGAAGCTGCGGGGTACCGCCGTAAACTTATTAGAACTCTGCTAGCGTCCTCGCCGCCACGAGGGTGGGGGTCATGAGAAAGCGTCGGCCAAGCTTCGAGGCGGAGGTAGCGGAGATCCAGAAAGAGCTCCTCGCCATCGGCGCTCGCGGGCAGGCGCCGCCCGTCAGCCTCGTGCACAGCGGGCGACGCAACGACGGTCCCGACAAGGCGAAGCGGATGACTGTCACGTCCAGCGGGCTGATGGCGACCGCCTTTCAGCTGGCCGGATATGCGGTGGCGACGCTCGCGCTCGGCCGCAGCATGCCGGAGATGATCGTGCTCGAGGAGAATGCCGAGTACGACCTCGGCCGATGCTCGGAGAACGATCTCGATACGATCTGGGCGGTCGGCAACCTGGCCGCGGAACGGCGCAGCAGCGACGGCTTCCCGCGCGAGCCGGGGCGAACCGTCGTCATCGTCAAGATGGAAGGTGACGTCGGCGGCGCCATGGGGGAAGGAACCGCGGATCCGGACCGAAGCGCCGAGGCCATCCTGGGCGAGAGCTGGAACGAGATCGTGCACGTCGCGCGGCTACTGATCGAGCGGGGAACGCTGTCGAGAGACGACATCGAGGCCGAAGTGCTGGAAGCCGAGGAAGCCGCGCCGGCGAACGGGCACGTGCTCCGTTAACCGTATAGCGAGCGGGCGCGCGTCGAAACCGTGAAACAAACGCATCGACGGTAGCCTACGGCCGCCAGCTTTGTCGGATAGCGAATTTTCAACGCGCAATGCTTTCGGACACACCGCACGCGGATGTCCAATTTTAGCGGCGCGCATTACGTCGCCTTAACGTGTCCGTGGTCTATTGCGCCCATGGCCGACATGCGCACACTCAAGAATGACCGCACCCGCGCTGCCAACAGCGATGTCGATATCCTCGGCAAGCTCGACTACTGGCGCGCCTGTCTGCACGAATGCGGTCTCCACACCGAGGCGATGGTGATGGGCCGTGCCGCCTCCGAGATCCGGATCCTGCGCGGCCAGGTCAGCGAGAAAATTTCCAAGCGCCGCGCCTGATCCGGTCTCCCCGCCCGTCGGGCCGGCCGGCGGCCGCGTACAAGAAACCATGGTGTACAAGAAACCATAATGGCGAGTGGCAGGGCGCCGCGCCGCTGCTCGCTGTTCCCCACCCCTCTCGCATTACGCCTTCTTCCCTAAACTTTGCGGGTCCCTATATTCAGGGCTCGCTTTCCAAGGCGTTGCAGGGGGCTGTCAATGGCGGCATCGAAACAACTCAAGCTGGGCGCCTTCATGCGGCCGGTGAGCCTCCACACCGGCGCCTGGCGCTATCCCGGCGCCTACCCGGACGCCAATTTCAACTTCGGCCACATCAAGCGCTTCGCGCAGAAGCTCGAATCCGCCAAGATCGACGCCTTCTTCATGGCCGACCACATGGCCGTGCTGAACATGCCCGTGGAGGCACTCAAGCGCAGCCACACCGTGACCTCGTTCGAGCCGTTCACGCTGCTTTCCGCCTTGGCCGGCGCGACCGAGCATATCGGCCTCGTCGCCACCGGCTCGACCACCTTCGACGCCCCCTATCACATCGCGCGCCGGTTCGCGTCCCTCGACCATATCAGCGGCGGCCGCGCCGGCTGGAACATCGTCACGACGTCCAACCCGGACGCGGCGTTGAATTTCGGGATGGACGAGCACATGGAGCACGGCGAGCGCTACGCCCGCGCCCGCGAGTTCTACGACGTGGTGACGGGGCTGTGGGACAGCTTCGCGGACGACGCCTTCACGCGCGACGTCGATACAGGCTTCTACCTCGATCCCGAGAAGATGCATGTGCTCGATCACAAGGGCAAATATCTGTCCGTGCGCGGCCCGCTCAACATCGCACGGCCGATCCAGGGCTGGCCGGTGATCGTGCAGGCCGGCGCTTCCGATGCCGGTCGCCAGCTCGCGGCCGAGACGGCGGAGGCGGTGTTCACGGCGCAGTCGAGCCTCGCGATCGGCCAGCAGTTCTATGCCGACGTCAAAGGCCGGGCGGAAAAGGCCGGTCGGTCGCGCGACCACATCAAGATCCTGCCGGGCTGCTTCGTCCTGGTCGGCGACACCGTGGAGGAGGCGCGCGCCAAGCGCGCGAAGCTCGACAGCCTCGTACACTACGCCAACGGCATCGGCTCGCTCTCGATCGCGCTCGGCCACGATGCCTCGAAGTTCGATCCGGACGGCCCGCTGCCTGAAATTCCGGAGAGCAATGCCTCCAAGAGCGGCCGGCAGCGGACGATCGATCTGGCAAAGCGCGAGAACCTCAACGTGCGGCAACTCGCCCAACGCCTCGGCGGCTTTTCCGGCCTCGCCATGGTGGGCACGCCCAAGACCATCGCCGACGAGATGGAGGAATGGCTCGTCAGCGAAGGCTCCGACGGCTTCACGATCCAATTCCCCTACCTGCCCGGCGGGCTCGACGACTTCGTCGAGCGCGTGGTGCCGGAGTTGCAGCGGCGCGGCATCTTCCGCCGCGAATACGAAGGCAAGACCTTGCGCGAAAATCTGGGGCTGCCGCGGCCGAAGAACCGGTTTTTCTGAGCGATCGCGCCTCTAGAACCTCAAGATCCGAAACCATCGCATCACGTCGAGCAGCGTGGCGAGCGCCGCCGCCACATAGGTGAGTGCCGCGGCGAGCAGCACGCTGCGGGCGGCGGGAAGATCGGGAACCGCAAGGTAGCGGCCGCGCGCGATCGCCGGCAATGCCTTGGTGAAGCTGGCATCGAGCTCGACCGGCAAGGTCACGACGTGGACCACGATGCGGATGCCGAGCAGCAGCAGGCCCGCCGCGAGTTGGAGCACGAGCAGGATCGGTGCCTTGACGAGGATGAACACGACGGGTGCCAGCAGCAATATCCCGCTCGCCACCCGGTCGACCCAGATCAAATTCTTGATCAGGCCGAAACGCAGCGCGAAGGCGCGCTCGCCGCGCGCGTGCTGCACGGCATGCGACACTTCGTGCGCCGCCACGGCCACCGCCGCGACCGAGCGCCCGTCGTGATGCGGTAGCGTGAGCCGCACGGCATGCGCCTCGGGATCGTAATGGTCGCCGCCGTCCGTGAGCTCGACCTTCACCCCGCGCAATCCCGCCTCGTCGAGGAGATGCCGCGCGAGCTCGGCCCCGGTCCCCGGCAGGTCCGGCCGGTCTGCGCCGTGCCGCGCCAGCACGTGTCGCACCCATAGCTGCGGGCCGAACACGACGGCCAGCAGGATCACGACTCCAAGTCCGACGACGATCGGCATGTCTCGCTGGGATGCTCTCGATGGCCGCTGCGTTCCCCGTGCGGCGTAGAGCCGCTGTCGGCACTCGCAGCCTAGCCCTTATGGAGCGGAAAGGGAATCCGCGCTACGCTCGGCCCAACCGACAACACCAGGGAGAAACGACATGTCCACGCGCCGCCAATTCCTGCACCTCGCCGCCGCCGCACTCGCAACGCCGGCGCTGCCGCGGCTCGCGCAGGCGCAGAGCTGGCCGGCAAGGTCGATCCGCGCCATGGTGCCGTTCTCGCCCGGCAGCTCGCTCGATATCGTCGCGCGTATCGTGCTCGAGCCGGTGTCGAGCCAGCTCGGCCAGCCGATCGTGGTGGAGAACCGCGGCGGCGCAGGCGGAACGATCGGCTCCGCTCTGGTCGCCAAGGCCGAACCCGACGGCTATACCATCCTGATCAACGCGTCCGCGCATTCGTCGGCGCCCGCAGCCTATCCCAACATTCCTTACGATCCGGCGAGGGATTTCTCCGCCGTCATTCCATTCGGCACCATCCCCAACGTGGCGGTGGTCGCTCCCGAGAAAGGCATCAAGACCATCCAGCAACTCGTCGCCGGGGCCAAGGCGGGCTCGTTCAGCTATGCCTCGGCCGGGGTCGGCAGCGCCACGCACTGGGCGGCGGAACGCCTGCGCGTCAGCGCCGGCTTCCAGGCCTTGCACGTTCCATTCCGGGGCGGCCCGGAAGCGCTCATGGACGTGATGGCCGGCCGGGTGGATTTCACCTGCATGGGCATGTCGGCCGCCCTGCCCTTCATTCGCGACGGCAGGCTCATTCCGCTCGCGGTGAGCTCGGGCAAGCGATCGTCCGCGCTGCCCGACGTGCCGACAACGTTGGAGGCGGGCCTCGCCGATTCCGATTACAACTATTGGATGGGGATGTTCGTGCCGGCGAAGACGCCGCCCGCCATCGTCACCAGGCTGTACGCGGAGACGCAGAAGGCGCTGCAGCTGCCCGCCGTGCAGGACAAATTCAGACCGCAGGGGATCGAGCCGATGCCGATGACCTCGGCCGAGTTCGATGAGCTGATCAAGAAGGAGGTCGCCGCCAATATCGCGCTGGTGAAGGCCGCGGGCCTCAAGTTCAATTGAGCAAAGGACCACTCGACATCATGAACCGAATTCTGGAAATCCCGCCCGAGAAACTCACGCCGGCGCAGGCGAAGGTCTTCGAGGAGCTCACCGCCGGCCGCGGCCGCATCCTCGGCCCCTACAAGATCTGGATCCACAGCCCGACCGTCGCGAGCGGCATGGAGCACATCGGCACCTTCCTCAACAAGCGCTCGTCGCTGTCGACGCGCGAGGTGGAGATCGGAATACTGGTGATCGCCCAGCATTGGCAGGGCGAGTACGTCAAGCAGGCGCACATCCGCGCGGGCAAGCAGGCGGGCCTCACGCCGGAGACGATCGACGCCATCCTCGCCGGCAAGGATCCCAAGCTCACCGACCCGCACGAGCACGCCGTCCACAAATTCGCGGCGTCGCTGGTCGGCGGCGCAAAGCTGTCGGACGCTGAATTCGCGGAGATCGAGAAAGTGCTGGGGCGGGAGGGCGTGGCCGAAGTCCTGGTGCTGCTCGGCTACTACACCTCGGTGGCGCTCGGAATGAAGGTGCACGAGGTGCCGATTCCACCGGCATGAGTTTCCGCATTCACTTCCCCGCCTGCCTGTGACAGCCGTCACAGCGCGGCGCAAGGTGTCGGGGCATCATCACGTCCGGCCTGGGCACTCGTATCGCGTAGTCCAGGCTCTCCGCGCGGAGCCGATGGGGAGACGCGATGACGGCTAGTGGTCCCGCTCAGGACGGCAGCGGCCGCGGCAGCTCGCGGCTACTGCTCTGCAGGCGCGCGACGATCAAGTGTAGCAGGCGGAATCCGAATTCCGGATTCTGGAAGTAGAGCTGCTTGAACTGATCGTAGTCGATCATCGCGGTCTGGACGTCGCTCTTGCAGCGCACCGTCATGGTGCGCCGGCCGTCCGGCGTGAACAGGCCGATTTCTCCGAGCAAGGTGCCGTGTCCGAAGGTCTCGCCGATCTCCACGATCTCGACCTCGCCCGACACGACATAGAACGCCGCGGTGGCGTAGTCGCCACGCGCCATGATGACCTCGCCCGCCTTGAAGTGCCGCGGACGGGTGTACGGCAGCAGCCAATCGACATTCATGTCGCTCTTGGTCGCGGTGTCGATGTCGCGGATCAGGCCGAGCATCGCGTGCAGGCGCCAGGCATTCAGCGGCAGCAGAACCGCATTGAGCATGAAGGTGGGATACGTTCCGTGCGTGAGGCTGTAGACCATCGCCAGAAGATTGGCGACAATGGCCGCCACCCGCAGCGGGATGATGGTCTTCGAATGCGCCGCATAGAGGCTCGCAGCCGCTGCCGCGACGCCGATCAGTTCCGCGAAGTGAGGTTTCATCGGAGCATGACCTCTCTCTGGCCGCTGAAAGTTCTGACGGCAATCGCACCAGTGTGACGGATTTGACGTTCCTACCAGCATTGCTGCGAGTCCTTTGTAGGAACGTCAAATCCAAAGCCACACTGGAACCATAGACTTGCCAGTGTCCCTTGATTCCGACGTTTCGTAAGAACACGCGCTGCAAAGGGATACGAACGTCGGAACCGGGACACCGGTGCTGTACGTCGGAACCTACGTCTGGTTTCGGCAGTCGAGCACTGAAGTCTGGGAGCGCGACTAGTGTCCCGATTCCGAAGTTCGCAGGAACTTGCGGCGCACTCTCGTGCGAACTTCGGAATCAAGGGACACTAGCAACTCTATGATTCCAGTGCCCCTTTGAACCCGAAGTTCGCAACCGCTCTTGCCGCACGATGTGTGCGAACTTCGGGTTCGGGGCACTGGCAAGCTTATGTCATTTTCCCCGCAGGCTACGGCAGCGCGCTCTACTATCTCTGGCGGCCGCTCTCGTACGTTCAACAGCAGCCTGACCGGCATGCGCTTCCATATCGGCCCGCACCGCTGAGCCTACGCATACGGATCAAAGCGGTCGGGCAAGCATCCGCCTCGCCTACATCTGCGCTTGCCTATTTCCCTTATAGGATGTATATTTTATTTTCTACAACACATAGTTTAAGCCAATCGAGGGGGGGGCGAACTGCGGTCAATCCTGCCGCCGCGCTTCGACGTCGCGGCGGACCAGACAAGAGGAGCTTCAACATGGTCGACGCACCCACCCGCACGAGGCAGCCCAACGTTGTCGATGCACCCAAAGGCACCAAGCAGCCCAACCTGTTCGAGGTTTCCGGCTACGGAATTCAGGTCACTTACTCGACCTCGAGCTTGAACGGTCAGCCGCAGTTCAACTATCAGGACGCGCACCAGAGCAAGCTGTTCATCGGCGACCAGATCCGTACCGAGGCAACGGAGCTCGGCACCCTTGTCAGCGTCCTCATCCAGCAGACGCCCGATGCCGGCTCGACTGCGTTCACGCTCGTGGTTCCGCGGATCAACCTGCGCCAGTTCGATACCGTGAACATCACGACCATCGGCATCACGACGTTGCACAAGACGACGATCGTCGGCCCGCCCCATGGCCAGACCGATTTCTACACCGTGCACCAGCTTCAGGGCACCGCGTCAGTGGTGGCGTTCTAGACTGGATGAGCGATCCGATTCCGAAATTCGTAAGCATTCGCATCACGCCCGGCGCCGCACTGCAAAACCAATCGTGGCGACAATCGGGCAAAATGTGAAGGCTCGGTTCAGGCTTCGTTCAGGCTTGGTGTGGAACATTCCAATCGAAGGCGGACGTTTGTTCGTAACCCCACCGTCTTCGCATTGAGGTTGCGCTATGAGGAAATCTCTGACCGCTCTTGCCACGGCGGCAACGATTGCCGTCGCGGCCGTTGCCGCGCCCACGGCGGCCGAAGCACGTCGCGGCTGGTGGATAGGTCCGGCCATCGGCGGCTTCGCCGCCGCCGCCATCATCGGCAGCGCGTTCGCCCGGCCCTACTACGGCGGCTACGGCTACGGCGGATATTACGGCGGCGGCTACGGCGGCGGATACTACAACTCTTACTATCCTGGCCCGACCTACTACAGCTACTACGCCCCGCAGCCGGCCTACTACGACTACTATTACGCGCCGCGGCCCTACTACAACTGCTGGCGCTGGCGCTATGGCTACCGCTATCGCGTGTGCTGAGACCGTCCTCCCGGACGACGAGACTTGACGCCGGCGCCCCTGAGCGGGACGCCGGTTTTTTTGCCCTGCAGCAAGGTTCTAAGCCCACATCGACGCGCTAAACCGATGGGCGGCAAAGACATTTCCGACCAAAATTCCGACAAATTGGACCTGTTTATCCGGCGGTAGCTCAATCGGGGGCTAGGGCTAATTTCGGGGCTACTCGTACATCGCTACCGTTCCCGCGCTCGGCGGCAGCCGACGCTCAACGCGTTCGGCGCGAGCCGACGCTGAAGGAGACTCTGATGAAGAAGACTCTTACTGCTCTCGTCGCCGCAGCGACCATCGCCGTATCGCTGGCGGCGTCCGCCACCGACGCCTCCGCCCAGCGCAATGGCGCGGTTGCAGCCGGCGTCGCCGCCGGTGTCGTCGGTGGCCTGCTCCTCGGCGGCGCGATTGCGAATTCGCGCCCGGCCTATGTGGTCGAGCCGGCGCCGGTCTATGTGGTGCCGCGCACCTGCGTCGTCGATCAGCAGGTGTGGTCGAATCGCTACCAGGCCTGGGTGGTGCGGCCGGTGCGCGTCGCCTGCTGACAGACCGCGGACGACAGAACAACGAATGGCCGGCTCACGCGAGCCGGCCATTTGCATTTGCGCCATTTGCATTTGCAACGTACGAAGCAAGATCAGTTCTTCACGGCCGCTCGTCTGTGCATGTCGTCGAGCACCGCGGCGGTCGGCCAGCAATCGACCTTGATCCGGTTCGCTTTCTGATAGGCGCCCAGCGCCGAGCGCGTGAGCATGCCGGCCTTGCCGTCGATCTTGTCCTTGTAGAGACCGAGCTTGGTGAGCGTGCGCTGCATGGACTCGACCTGGGCCGTGCGTAGCTGCGTATTCTTGCTCCACGCCGTCTCGAACGGACGCGGGTCGTTGATGCGCTCGCTCAAGTGCCCCACGAACAGCACGTAGAGATCGGAGAAATTGTATTCCTTGATCACGTAGTAGTTCTTCAGCGTGAGGAAGGCCGGCCCGTAAATCCCTTCCGGCAGCAACAGCGACGCGGGCTCGTTGAGCTCCGCCGCGGCGGGCTTTCGTCCATAGGCGAGGACGTATCCTTGCTTGAGCCATTCGCCCAGCGGCCGCGTGACCTCGGGAACGCCGATCGTGCAATCCACGCCCTGCGGCGCCCGCACTTCGTAGGCCCAGCGCGTGCCGCGCTGCCAGCCCTTGCTGACCAGCTGCTGCGCGGCGGACGCGAGCGCATCCGGCACCGAATTCCAGATGTCCTTCTTGCCGTCGCCATCGAAGTCGACGGCAAGCTTGAAGAATTCCGAGGGCAAGAATTGGGTGAGCCCCATGGCGCCGCCCCATGAGCTCTTCATGTCGGCGAGCCTGATGTGGCCCTCCTCCAGCATCTTGAACGCATAGAGCAGCTCCTGCCGGAACATGTCCTTGCGGCGGCCGTAGTAGGCCTGAGTGGCGAGCACGGTGATGCCGTGCTTGGGCAGCTTGTAGCCGCCAAACGCCGTCTCGCGTCCCCAGATCGCGAGCAGCACGTTGCTCGGGACGCCGAATTTCTGCTCGATGGCAGCCAGCGTGCGGCTGTGCTCGGCGGCGAGCTTCTTGGCCTGCTCCGCGAGCCGCGCGATGTTCGCCTCCTTGATGTAGTCGGCCGGCGTCTGCACGAACTCGGCCTGCCCGCGCGGCGGCGTGCCCTCCCGGCCCGGGAGATCGAGATCGGGGAGCGACAGGTCGGGCTCGACCCCGCGGGTCGCCGCATCGAAGGTCCGGCGCGAAACTCCCATGGCTTGCGCCTGCGGCCAAAGGTCCGCGAGCCACTTCTGGAACAAGGGATCGGCCGCGGCCGCCGCCGGCGTCGCGGCGCATGCCCACAACCAGAACCCGAAGGAGGCTGCTGCGTATCTGCGCAATAGATCCATTGCGGACGATCCTTTCGATAACATTCCCGGCGTCTCGCAATAATGCGACCGCCGTGGCCTGCGCGGATGTCGTTCCTTTGCAACGATTCGACCTGCCCCGGCGTTAACAAGAACGGCCAAAAGCGCCGAAGATATGGAGTTTTGCATGCTGCAGGTGCCGCTCGAAATCGCCTTCCATAACATCGAAAGCTCCAATTGGGCGGAACAGGAAATCCGTGCCCGGGTCGCCGATCTCGAAAAGCTCTATGACCGGCTGGTCTCCTGCCGGGTGAGGATCGACCAGCGCGCCAAGGACCTCACCGGCACGATCCCCCCGGTGGTCCATATCGAGCTCGGCATTGCCGGCCGCAGCGACCTCGTGGTCAGCCACGAGCCCGAGCATCTCTTGCGGAAGTATCAGCACCCCGACCTGCACAAGGCGATCAACGAGGCGTTCCGCATCGCCGAGCGGCAGCTCATCGACGTCAAGGAGCAGCGCTGCGACCGCGCCAAGAAGGACGGCCACCACGATTCCGGCAATCAGTTCCTCGGCCAGGTCGCCGAGGTCACCCCCGAGCAGGATTTCGGCTTTCTCATCACCAAAGAGGGCGGCCTGCTCTACTTCCACCGCAACGCTGTTCTCAGCGGCGACTTCGACCATCTCACCCGCGGCGACGAGGTGCATTACAACGAGGATGTCGGCGACACCGGCCCGATCGCGACCAAGGTGCGGGTGAAGGGGAAGAGCCTCGCCGAGTAGCGCAGCGCAGCTATCGCGTCGCGACTATAAACAGGCGCGGAAACGGCAGCAGCACCTTCCCGTCGAAACGAGCGGGATAAGCCTTGGCGATGCGCGCGGTGTAGTCGGCGGTGAAGCCGCCGCGCATATCTTCGTTCAGCGGGGCGAGGAACGGCCGCAGCGCCGAGCCCTTGAACCATTCGACGATGCCTTGCGGTCCGGCCATCACGTGATTGTAGACGGTGTGCCAGACGTCGAGGTGGGTACAGACCGGCCGCAGCAGATCGTAGTAGCCCCCCGGCGTCGGCAGATCGTCGCGCGCGGCACCTGCCGTCGCGAGCGTCGAAGCCCAGGGCCCGCTGCCCGCAACCTCGCGCATGAGCGCAAGCGCGGGCTCGTCCGTGTTGTCCGGCATCTGCACCGCCAGCACGCCGCCTTCGGGTAAGCTCTCGACGAGGCGCTTCAGCACCGCGGGATGGTCGGGTACCCATTGAAACACCGCGTTCGCGAACAACAGGTCCGTGCGCTCACGCGGCCGCCAGTTCGAGAGGTCGCCCTGCTCGAATTTGCATTTCGGGAGCCTCTCGCGGGCTTGTCGGAGCATGTCGGGCGAGGAGTTGAGCCCGGTCACCTCGGCGTCGGGATAGCGCGCGATCAGGAGCTCGGTCGAATTGCCGGGGCCGCAGCCGAGATCGACCACGCGCTGCGGCGATTGCAACGGCACCTGCGCGAGCAGATCGCGCGGAGGCCGCGTGCGCTCGTCCTCGAACTTGAGGTATTGGCGCGCACTCCAGTCTTCTGTCATCAGCGGCTGAACTTCTTGTACTTGATCCGGTGCGGGATGGTGGAGTCGGTTCCGAGCCGGCGCATCTTGTCCTGCTCGTAGTCCTGGAAGTTGCCCTCGAACCATTCGACGTGGCTGTCGCCCTCGAAGGCGAGAATGTGGGTCGCGATGCGGTCGAGGAACCAGCGATCGTGGCTGATGATGACGGCGCAGCCGGCGAAATCCTCCAGCGCCTCCTCGAGCGCGCGCAGCGTGTCGACGTCGAGATCGTTGGTGGGCTCGTCGAGCAGCAGCAGGTTGGCGCCCGACTTGAGCATCTTGGCGAGATGCACGCGGTTGCGCTCGCCGCCCGAGAGCGCGCCGACCTTCTTCTGCTGGTCGGCACCCTTGAAGTTGAAGTTGGAGCAATAGGCGCGCGAATTCACCTCGCGCTTGCCGAGCAGGATGATGTCCTGCCCGCCGGAGATTTCCTCCCAGACGTTCTTCTTGCCGTCGAGCGCGTCGCGCGACTGGTCGACATAGCCGAGATGCACGGACTCGCCGATCTTGATCGTGCCGGCGTCCGGCTTCTCCTGGCCGGTGATCATGCGGAACAGCGTGGTCTTGCCGGCGCCGTTCGGACCGATCACGCCGACGATGCCGCCCGGCGGCAGCTTGAAGGTGAGGTCGTCGATCAGCAGGTTGTCGCCATAGCCCTTCTTGAGGCCGCTCGAAGTCGACCACGTTCTGGCCGAGCCGCTCCGCCACCGGGATGATGATCTGCGCGGTCTGGGTCGGTCTTCTCGGCGGCCTGCTTCACCAGTTCCTCGTAGCGCTGGTAGCGCGCCTTGGACTTGGCCTGGCGGGCGCGCGGCGAGGCCGCGATCCATTCCTGCTCGCGCGCGAGGGTGCGCTGGCGCGCCTCTTCCTCGCGGCCCTCCTGCTCCAGCCGCTTCTGCTTCTGCGACAGCCAGGCGGAGTAGTTGCCCTCGTAGGGAATGCCGCGGCCGCGGTCGAGCTCGAGGATCCAGCCGGTGACGTTGTCGAGGAAGTAGCGGTCGTGGGTGACGATCAGGATGGCGCCGGGATAGTTGCGCAGATGGCCTTCGAGCCAGTTCACGGACTCGGCGTCGAGATGGTTGGTGGGCTCGTCGAGCAGCAGCAGCTCGGGCTGCTCCAGCAGCAGCCGGCAGAGCGCGACGCGGCGCCGCTCGCCGCCGGAGAGCTTCGTCACATCGGCGTCGTCGGGCGGGCAGCGCAGCGCGTCCATGGCCTGGTCGACCTTGGAATCGAGATCCCACAGCCCCTTGGCCTCGATCTCGTCCTGCAGCTTGGTCATCTCGTCCGCGGTCTCGTCGGAGTAGTTCATGGCGAGCTCGTTGTAGCGGTCGAGGATCGCCTTCTGCGGCGCCACGCCCTCCATCACGTTCTCGCGCACGCTCTTGGCGGCATCGAGCTGCGGCTCCTGCTCGAGGTAGCCGACGCGCGCGCCCTCGGCCACCCAGCCCTCGCCGGTGAACTCCGTGTCGATGCCGGCCATGATGCGCAGCAGCGTCGACTTGCCGGAGCCGTTGACGCCGAGCACGCCGATCTTGGCGTCGGGGTAGAACGACAGGTTGATGTTCTCCAGGACCTTGCGGTTGCCCGGATAGGTCTTGGTCAGACCTTGCATGTGATAGATGAACTGACGGGCCATGAGCGCCCTGCCCTCGTTGTTGGGCGCCGATCGGCGCCGATGTCGGGAAGTCGCCGCTGATGTAGCGGCACGTACCTCCCAGGGCAAGGCCTCGATCACCCGCGATCACCCCGGATCACGAACCCGACATCCAGTGACGCCGATCACATCCCTCCGCGCGCCGTCGTCGTAGCTATTCGGCGAGTAAGACTACGAACCGCGCATTTACGTAGGCCAATTCCTACCGGCATTTAACGGAATCCGGCCCACCTTGCGCTGAACCAGGATGCCTCTTGCCGTGACCAATGGCCAAGGGGCCCGAAGGAAGAAGAAAACGAGCGGTGCCATGACCACGACAGCCAGAGCAACGGTTCGACAGACCGACCGCCGCACGGCACCGGGCTTGGCCGCCGACATCGCCGACCTGTTCCACACGCTGGTCAAAGCCCTGTTCGACCCCTACCGCCCCGAGCTGCACTACATGCGCGGCCCCGGTCCCAAGTGGCACGCCAAGCATCGCCCGGCTCGCGCGGAGATCCCGGTGCACGCCATGCCGGCTCCGGCGCTGATTCGCATTCGCGTCCGGCGCTGATTTCTCCCCAACCAAGCCCTTAACATCACCTTGCCGTGCGCCGCCGGCAGCGCCGTTTACGATCGATTAACTCCGTACTGTGACATGGATGCATCATTCAGTAACCCTAACCGTCGCTTTTTAGCAACGGTCGCCGACAATCTTGAAATCACAGGCGAATTCCTACTGGTTTTTAACAAATTTCGTCCGACAATCGCTGGCGTAACCGGGCGCCTCGTGCGACGACGCGCGGAGCGAACCACCACCGGCAACCAAATCGGCAATAAAAAGCCGACCGGAGAGGGTCATGAGAAAGACAGTTCGCAGGTTGACCGACCGCCAGCCCCAGGGTCTGGCTGCCGACCTTGCCGACCTCTTCCAGAACCTGACCAGGGGCCTGTTCGACAGCTACCGGCCCGAGCTGCACTACATGCGCGGCCCCGGCCCCAAGTGGCATGCCAAGCACGACCCGGCGCCCGCCGATTTCGAGACGATGCCGGCCCTCGTGCGCGTCCGCGCGAAGGGCTGATACCGGCGCAATATCGGCCGTCACTACTCCGATCCGAGTTGGCTCACAGGCCCATTGCGGCCTGATTGAATTTCGCGTGTTGTAGGGGTCCACTCCCCTTCCGCCGCTTCGGCCAACCACGGACATTCCCCCATGCCTCGCTACCGCTGCGCGATTCTCGACGACTATCAGAACGTTGTGCTCAATGTGACGGATTGGTCGAAGGTTGCGGGCGACCTCGACATCAAGGTCTTCAACGAGCATCTCGGCGGGCCGGACAACGTCGTCAAGGCGCTGCAAGGCTTCAACATCGTCTGCGCCATGCGCGAACGCACGCCCTTCCCGCGCGCCGTGATCGAGAAGCTGCCGGACCTGAAGCTCCTCATCACCACCGGCCTGCGCAACGCCTCGATCGACGTCGCGGCGGCGAAGGAGCGCGGCGTCGTGGTCTGCGGCACGCCGTCGGTCGGCAACCCGACCTCCGGCATCGCCATCGGCCTGATGCTCGAGCTGACCCGCCGCATCGGCTACGAGAACGCACGCATGAAGGCCGGCGTGCCCTGGCAGAGCACCATCGGCATCGACCTCGAAGGCCAGACGCTCGGCGTTCTCGGCCTCGGCAAGCTCGGCACCCGCACCGCCAACATCGCCAAGGCGTTCGGGATGAAGGTGATCGCCTGGAGCCAGAACCTGACGCCGGAGAAGTGCAAGGAGGCCGGCGTCGAGTATGTCGAGCAAGGAGGACCTGTTCCGGCAGGCCGACTTCATCACCATCCACGTGATCCTGTCCCAGCGCTCGCGCGGCCTGGTCGGCGCCAAGGAGATCGCGCTGATGAAGCCGACGGCCTATCTCATCAACACCTCGCGCGGCCCCATCATCGACGAGGCGGCGATGCTGGCGGCCCTGCGCGACAAGAAGATCGCCGGCGCCGGCCTCGACGTGTTCGACGTCGAGCCGCTGCCCGTCGATCATCCCCTGCGCAAGATGGACAACGTCGTGCTCACGCCGCATCTCGGCTACGTGGCGACGCAGAACTACCGGGCCTATTTCGCCGGCGTGGTGGACGACATCCGCGCCTTCCTCGACGGCAAGCCGGTGCGCGTGATGGAGTGACAGGCCACCAAAAAGCATCATGGCCGGGGTGGACCCCGGCCATGATGCGAAGCAGTCGTTGTTTGCGAGCTTACCGGGCCATCGCGGACGGCCGACCGGGCGGCGCCATCGAGACCGGCGGAGGCCCCGGCGAAGCAGGCTGACCATACTGCGCAGGCTGACCATACGGCGCCGCCGCGGCAGTCGCCGGCGGCTGTTGCCGCCCGGCAGCACCACCACGCGGGTGCCGACCTTGACGCGGGTATAGAGGTCCTGGACGTCCTCGTTGGTGAGCCGGATGCAGCCCGAGGACACGAACGAGCCGATGGTCGACGGCTGATTGGTGCCGTGGATGCGGTAGATCGTCTTGCCGAGATAGAGCGCGCGCGCGCCGAGCGGATTGCCTTCGCCACCGGCCATGAATCGCGGCAGATAGGGCTGCCGCTCGATCATCTCGCTCGGCGGATTCCAGTCCGGCCATTCCGCCATCTTGGTCACCTTCTCGGCACCGGCCCAGGTGAAGCCCTCGCGGCCGACGCCGACGCCGTAACGCATCGCCTTGGCCGTTGCCGAGCACGAGATAGAGATACGTGTTCGGGGTATCGATGATGATCGTGCCGGCCGGCTCCTTGGTGCGGTACTCGACCTGCGTGCGACGGAACTGCAGCGGCAGTTCCTTCTTCGGGCCGGTCTCCGGCCGCACCTCGGCCGGGAAGGCCGCCATGCGCTGATCTCCGCGCACCGTTCCAGTCTGGCCCGGATCGACCTGACCGGGAGGCGGGGCGGCGAACGGCCCAAACGGCGGCGGGCCGAACGGCCCAATCGGCAGCGGCGGACGCACCGCTTCGTCACCCTGGCCCGGTTGGACGGCAGCGGCCGGAGCCACGCCGCCGGGATAATAGGGACGCGATCCGGCGGCGGCGGGCTCGAAACCCTGCGGCTGTTGCGGCGCGGCCTGCTGGGTCCCAAGCGGGGCGCCCTGCGGAAGTTGCGGATCCTGCGAATCCTGTGGACCTGAAGGCTGCCCTTGTGGCTGGGCATAACCCTGTTGCGGATAACCCTGTTGGGGTCCCGGCGGCTGGGCGTACCCCTGCTGCGGATAACCCTGTTGGGGTCCCGGCGGCTGGGCGTAACCCTGTTGCGGCAAGTCGCGGTAGCCGGGCGGAGGCAGTTCGCGATAGCCCGGCGGCGGCGCATCACGGTAGGCGCCGACAGGAGGCGGCGGAAGCGGCGCCTCGCGATAGGTCGAGAGCGGCGGTGCGGGCAGCGGCTCCGGTTCCTGGGCATAGACCGGCGCCCGGCGCCAACGGTTGCCGGAGGGCGGCAGCTCGTCGACCTGCGGCCCGATCGCGGCCGGCGGCAGCGGACGGCTCTCCACAAAGGCCGGATCGTAGGGCTGCGGGTCGTCGGCGACATGGACCGGCGGCAGCGGCCGATATGGCGGTTGATAGCCCTGACCGGGATAAGCCTGCTGAGGCGGATAGTACTGCGCCAAGGCTTGGCTGCCGGGCCCGCCGAGGCCGAGCAGCAGAGTCGCGATGGCACCAGCTGTGCGGAAAACCATTCCCCTCCCCCTCACAACGCAAGCCCTTGTAACAATGAACGGATCGCCCACGAACAAGGCGCATTCAAGACCATCGTGGGGAAAAATATTTAACCTATTGATAACTTTAGACGGCCGGAACTCATCACAGCTCAATGACTTATGCGGCGTGCGGGAGGTGGCCCGCCGCCGCATCCGCCATCACGTCCGCATCACGTCTGCATCAGGTCCCGAGCTATTTCTTCTGGGCCTCATTGAGCACCGCCTTCGCCAGGCGGAAGCAGTCCACACCCACCGGAATACCGCAGTAGATCGCAATCTGGGTCAGCACCGCGCGGATCTCGTTGGGGGTGAGGCCGTTCGTCAGCGCGCCACGGACGTGGGTCTGGAATTCTTCCATCTTTCCGAGCGATGCGATCATCCCGAGGTTGAGGATCGAGCGCTCGCGCGGCGTGAGCGTGTCGTCGCCCCAGGTCTCGCCCCAGCAATATTGCGTGACGATCCGCTGGAAGTCGCGATTGAAGTCGTCGGCGTTGTTGAGTGCGCGGTCGACATATTCGGCGCCGAGCACCTTGCGGCGCATGGTGAGGCCGCGGTCGTAAGTGTCCTTGTCCATGGGTCATTCCTCCGGCTTGCGCTCGAGGCTTGCGAAGGCCGCGAGCAGGGTTTCGGTCGCAGGTTTGGGAAACGCCGTCCGGCGCATCGTCTCGTAGGCCGCGACATTGGCGCGCGCCGCGTCCTCCGGCGAGGGCGCCTCTTGCCCCAGCAGCGGCGGCCGCGCGAGTTCGTACATCGCCTCCTGCTGCAGGCGCTCGGCCTCGAGCTCGACGGCCTTTATCTTGGTGCGAAAAAGCTCGGCGGCGGCCGGCGCGACCAGCCCGGGCGGCGACTTCAGGGCGCGGCGCACCGCGCGCAACGGAATGACCGTCGCGTCGCGCCAAGGGCCGATGCGTCCCTCGAGATCTGCGACCTCGACCGCGGACAGCGCGCGCTTGTAGGTGGCGTGCCAAAGCAGAAACAGCAGCAGATTGACGTCGACCCCGGCCTGCTCCTGCAAAGCGATGCAAGCGTCGGCCACCTTGGGTTGACGATAGAAGCGCAGCGAGAACCGCCAGAACAGCGATCCCTGTTGGGCCTCGGCCGGGCTCATCGCGGCGTACTCATGATCGCCTCATGGTCGCTGGCTGAGCGGCGTGATGCCGAGCGACCTCGCGACCTCGTCGACTTGGGCCACGAGCGCCGCATTGAGCGGTATGCCGCTCTTTTCGCGGTCCTGCCGGCGCGCTACGCGCCCCTGGCCGGGCACGCGAACCTCATCGACGCCGGGCAGCCGCTGCGACGAGGCGAGATCGCGGATATGGCGGTCGACCTCGGCCCTGAAAATGTCGAGCGGGAGAAAACGTGCGACGTCGAGCGCGATGATGAATTGCCCGACGTTGAGGTCGCCCCCGACCGGCGCCGCGAAATCGCGGATGTCGCGGCCGAACGCGGCGCCGTTGAGCGTCCCCGCCAGCAACCCGATGATGATCGAGAGACCCGAGCCCTTGTAGTCGCCCATCGGCAAATAGGTGCCGTCGTTGATGCGCTTGGGATCGGTGATGGGCGAGCCGTCCTTGCGATTTTGCACCCAGCCTTCCGGCATCGGGCGGCCCTCGAGCGCATAGGTGCGTATGGCACCGTTCGAAGCAAGGGACGTGGCGATGTCGAGCACGACCGGCGCTTCCTGGCCGGACGGAATCGCGACCGCGATCGGGTTGGTCCCGAGCAAGGCCTCGGTGCCGCCCCACGGCGCCATGTGGTTGATGCTCGACGCCGCGCCGTAGATTCCGACCATGCCGTGCTCGAGCGGCATCGCGGCGTAGATGGCGCCGGCGCCGGCATGATTGGAATGGCGCGCGCCGACCCAGCCGATTCCCGACGCGCGCGCAAGCTCGACTGCGAGCTTGGCGGCATGGGTCATCACCACGTGGCCCATGCCACGGTCGCCATCGATGAGCGCGGTGGCGGGGCCGCGCTCGACCACCTTGATCGCCGCCTTCGGATTGATCGCGCCGCGCTTGAGCTCGCGCACGTAGGTGGGGAGCCGGAAGACGCCGTGGGCGTCCGAGCCGATGAGGTCGGCTTCCAGCATCGCGCCAGCACCGGTGGCGGCATCGGCCTCGGCGAGCCCGCAGGCGCGCAGGGCATCGGTGAGAAATGCACGCAACGTGGCGGCAGAGATGCGTCTGGTGTCGTCGGTCTTGGTCAACACGTCAACGATGTCCTTGATGGTTCCGGCGTCTGGTCGCGGTCGGCTCTCGCTTCACAGCATGAATCAGGTACCCGCGCCAGACCCATGCGGGCCGCGCGACTTCCCGACCTCCTAATGTAGTTCGCCGGCGGCGCGTCGCGACCATTGCCGCGCCAAAGCCAGGACGTTCGCCTCGATCCGCCATCTGCTGCAAGGCGGCGGTGTAGCGTCCCTTGTCCTGCTGCATTGGCATTTCACAATGTGAAATGAACGCGAATTTTTCACAAGTCCATCCGGGCCGCGGATAGGAAAGGCCCCCATGGCCACGCCCGTGCCGCGTCCGCATCCATCCGCGTTCCGCCAGCGATTTGCCGCCGGCGAGCAGCTCGTCGGCACTTTCATCAAGACGCCGACCGCGCACGCCACCGAAATTCTGGGCGATCTCGGATTCGATTTCGTCGTCATCGACGAGGAGCACGCTCCGTTCGATCGGCTCGCGATCGACACCGCGCTCATGGCCGCGCGCGCCTCGGGAACAGCCGGAATCGTGCGGGTCGCCGCGCCGACGGCCGCCAACCTGTTGTCGGCATTGGATTGCGGCGCCATCGGTGCGCTGGTTCCGCATGTATCGAGCGCGGCGAAGGCGCGCGAGATGGTCGCGGCGTGCCGCTATCGCGGCGGACGACGCGGATATTCCGGCTCGCCGCGTTCCGGCCGCTACGGCGGCAGCCCGATGTGGGCCACCGTCGATGCATCGGACGCGGCAACGACGGTCATTGCCATGATCGAGGATCCCGAGGCGCTCGACGAGATCGACGCGATCGTGGCGGTGGACGGCCTCGACGGCTTCTTCATCGGCCGTGGCGATCTCACGGTCGCATTCGGCGCGCCGTCGAACGACGCGCCGCCGGTTCAGGCCGCCGTCGAGCGCATTACGGCCGCCGCGCGCGCCGTTCGCAAGCCGATATGCGTGATGGTCGCAAGCGCCGCGGAGGCCAAAACGTTCCAGGCACTGGGCGCCACGGCATTCATCGTGTCGTCGGACCAGTCGTTCATGCGGCGCGCCGCGGGCCAGGCTCTGGCGGACTTCGCCGCGCTGAGAAAGTGACGACGCAGCCGGGCCGCCCGGCCACCGCAGTCGCAGGGAGAACGCCTCATGTACGACGCATCCGATCCTCGCTCCCGGCTGGCAGCACCGGCGCCCAGCCCGGCGCCGGCCGCTACCGAGTTCGCAGCCGCCGAATACGCGAAGTTCTACGAGACGCCGCCGCAGGAGACCGGAGCCGGCGGCCGCACGTGGTATGCCCGCGGTCAGAACTACGTGGTCGCCTATACGGAGGCGACGCCGGGCGCCGCCTTTGAACGCAGCGGGCAACCCGACGAGTACGCCATCATCATTCCGGACGCCGCGACGAAGGTCGAGATCAGCGCCGGAACGCAAGTCGAGCGCATCGACGGCTACGCGATCGCGTTCATTCCCCCCGGCGACAGCATGATAAAGGTGCCGACCGGCGGCCGGATCGTGCGCCTTTTCACCTCGCGCTCCGAAGACCTGGCGGCCAAGTGCTCGAATGCCGCCTCGTATACGCGGCCGCACCCCAATATTCCGCCGTTCGCGCCGTGGCCGGCACCTCCCGACGGCTACCGCATCCGCGCCTATAGCCTCGACGTGCAGCAGGACGGCGGCCGGTTCGGACGCATCTTCAGATGCACGACCTTCATGATCAATTATCTCGATCTGCGAACCGGTCCGCGCGACGTCACGAAATTGTCTCCGCATTTTCACGACGACTTCGAGCAATGCTCGCTCGCGCTCGAGGGCGCCTACATTCACGACATTCGCTGGCCTTGGACCACGAACATGAACAACTGGCGTGAGGACGATCACGAATATTGCGGCACGCCGTCGATCGCGGTGATCCCGCCACCCGCGATCCACACCTCGCGCGCGGTCAACGAGGAGCGTAATCAGCTGGTCGACATCTTCTGCCCGCCGCGGATGGATTTCTCAGTCAAGCCGGGCTGGGTGCTCAACGCCGGCGACTATCCGATGCCCGACAACGCAAGGAAACCATGACAGCGTCCCCGGCGCCCGCCGGCAACGACTCTGATCACGACCGGTCGGACGAGGTCAACGCCCTGCCCGTCGGCGTCCGATCTGGGATTGGTCGGCCGGCATCGGCCCGGACTAGATCCACTTGCAAAAAAGGGGCGGCCCGCAGGCCGCCCTTCCGCCTCCTGAAGAGCTTACGACCCCGGCATCAATTGGTCTTGCTGGCCGTCTGCACGAAGCCTGAGAGCTCGGCGTTGTAGCGCCTCGCGTCTTCCCAGAACGGCGCGTGACCGATGCCATCGTACATCGAGAGCTTGGCGCCCGGAATCTTCTCGACCGAGTACTTGGCCGCGGCGGGCAACACGAGACGGTCCATCGCTCCCTGCGTGATCAGCACCGGCAGCTTCAGCGCCACCAGGATGTCGTCGATGTTGAGCGTACGTCCTCCCATATTGGCGCGCACCTTGGGGGGTACCATCATGTTGAAGGCGAGCATGTTCTCGAAATCGTCCTGGCTCGGCTGCTTCTCGAAGCAATTGCGCAGGAACTGGCGCGTCGCCGCGACGTTGGTCGCGAGATCCTCAGAGGTCATCTGCGGCAGCACTTTGAGCCCGTCGCCGAAAAAGCTCGGATCGGATTTGGGGATCGCGGCGACGTAGTTGATGCCCGCGAGGCCCGAGGCGCCGTGGATCTTCAGATAGTCGGCGATGACGCGCCCGCCATAGGACCAGCCCACGATGACCGGCCGCTTGAGCTTGGCGCCGTCGATCACCGCCTTGACCTCGTCCGCCCAGCCCTTGGACTCCTTGTACTTCTCCGGCTCGAACGGCTTATCGGAATTACCATGCCCGCGCAGATCGTAGGTGACGATGCGGAATTCCCTGGCGAGGTCGCTGCTGTACTGGCGCGACCATGACATCGACGCCTGCGAGAAGCCGTGGATGAACAGGATTTCGGGGCCGGCCGGATTGCCCCATTCCTGCGCCGAGATCGTGACGCCGTCCGGCGCTCTCACGGTGAGCGACTTGTACCTCTTGTCCTGTGCAAAGCCTGGCGGTGAGATCGCGACCAGCAACAGCATCGCGCCCGCCGCGAGCACGAGGCGGCGCATGAGTGCCGACATCATGGTTCGTCCTCCCTGTTCGACGAGCCACCGCGCAATCGTGCGTTCGCCAAGCAAGCGACGGCTGCCGATTGATTGTTGTCCCGCGCGGTTCACTTGGGTGGCAAGGATCAGGTTGCACGTTTCGAGGCGCGTGCGCAAGAATTGCGCGCATGCGCGCCCGGTCGCCTTGACGCCTGCGCGTCAACCCTGGGCTACCGCGATCTCCAGCGGGAAATTGTCCACGCATTCGTGGCCGTCCTTGGTCACGATGAAGGTGTGGCCGAGGAAGATGCCGAACATGCCGTCCGGAGTGATCGGGTTGGGCTCGGCCATGATGATCATGCCGGGCTTGAGCACCTTGTCGATCTCGTCCGCCTCGGTGCGCTCGGTGAAGACATGCGGCTTGTCGGTGACGATGTCGATGCCATGCACCTGCGTCGGGCGCGATTGCACGCCCTGCTCGCGGAAGAACTTGCTCGCGAGCCGCATGTTGTCGGTGGCGTTGCCGGGCTTGATCTCGGCGACGATCTTCTTGTAGCCGGGCAGCGTGATCTCCTCCCAGAACTTGCGCACCATGTCGTTGGGCGGCCCCAGCGTGATCGGCGAGCCGATCTGCGCGGATAGGCCGTTGTAGCCGGCGGCGAGCTCCATGTTGATGATGTCGCCCTTTTTCAGCTTGCGGTGCGACGGCCGCGGATTGCCGAATACCATGGCGGGATCGTCCATCGGTGTGGTGCCGATGATCAGGAAGTCGATATCGCCGCCGCCGTCGAGGATGGCGGCGCCCGCCGCCGCGCGCAGCTCGTATTCCGGCACGCCGGGCTTGGCGCGCGCGATGATTGCCTGCATCGCCCGCTCGCACAGCACGCCGGCCTTGCGCACGCAGGCGAGTTCCTCCTCGCTGTGCACGACCACCAGCTCGTGCAAAAAGCCCTTCGTGAAGACGAGCTCCGCGTCCGGCAACGACTTGCGCAACACATTGTACTGGTTGACCGGCAGGTAGTCGTTGTGGCGGGCGTCGATCTCGACCAGCCCGATGCGGCCGCGCTCGAGCTTGAGCTCCTTGAGCCGCTCGACCATGACCTCGGCATATTTGCCGCTGCGGCTGTGGCGCACGTCGGTGAGCGCGTTGGCGCATTCGCGCCGGCACGCTTCGGCGTGCGTTCCGCCCATGGAGAAGACCAGCGTCGGCTCGCCGTCGAGCGGCACCAGTACATAAGAAGCCATCGCGTGCCATTCCCAATGGCCGGTGAGCCATTGCATGCCGCCGCCGAAACTCCAGTGGCTGGGGCCGCCGCCGACGATCACGCAATCGAGCTTGTGCTCGCGCATCTTGTCCCGCAGCGAGCGGTAGCGGCGCGCATATTCCTCCTTGGAGAAATGGTCGTAGACCGCGTCACGGTAGTACGGCGTGTCGTACATGTTGGAGAACGGCGCATTCTGGTCGAGGCGCGTGCGCACCTGCTCCCACGTTTGGTGGGAGGCCGGCAGCGGTGTTTGAATGTTCATTGGATTCAGTCCTTGCAATTCCCAATAGTGACGGGACCACCGGCCGCCTCGACCGCCTCCTTGGCGAGCGCGAAATTGGCCACTTGCTCCGCCGGCGGCTTCTTGTCCTTCTCGATGTCGCCGTTCTCGGCACTGTTGTTGATCGACCAGGTGGTGCGCTCCGGGTTCAATCCGCCATTGACCGACCAGACGCAATTCTTGGTGAGCACGTCGATGGCGAACTCGACGGCCTCCCTCGGCTTGTCGGTCGCCTTCTCGATGATCGGGACGACCTTGGCTTTGTCGCGGAACATCGACCGGTTGGCCTCGATCATGGCGGCAGCGGTGTCGCGCAGGAGTGCGCGGTCGCGCGCGATCCAGTCGAGCGAGGCGCCATAGGCGTTGAACATATAGTTGGGCATCAACTCGGCGAGCTGCACCAGGACATTGAGCGTCGGCTTCTGCTTCTGCGCGAGATAGACGTCCTCGGGATGGAGCGCCACGCCGTCGATCTGGCCGGCGATCAGACCGGGCAGCCGGCCCGCCGTGGCCGCCGGAATGAATTGCGCGTCATCGACGGTGAGGCCGGCGGTCTTGAGCACCTCGCGGCCCATGCGCCAGTTGAAGCCGCCGACGCCGCCGCCGGTGGCGCTGAGCTTCTTGCCCTTGAGCTCGGCCGCCGTCTTGATGCCGGGCGAAACCATATAGGCCTGCGGCATGCGCGGGGCGAGGCCCCAGAACTGCTGCACCTTCATGCCACGGCCGATGGCGACGTCGCTGACGCTCACGATGGCCGAGCCTTGCGCGGCCGCAGCGGCCGAGGTCGCGGACTGGCCGCCTTCGAACTGGATGATGTTGGCGTCGATGCAGCGCTTGGCGAAGAAACCCAGCTCCTTCGCCACGTAGGGCGAGGTATGCACCACGTTGGGCGGCGCCACCGAGACGCCGACATTGATCTTGCGCATCGTGGGGCAACTCTGCGCGGCAGCGTGATCCGCCATCGCAATGCAGCCAGCCAGCAGCGCCGTCAGATAGATCGATAGCTTCCCATTCGTCATGGCACGCTCCCTTATTCCTTATCTTTTGTCGGCTCAGTCCTCGTCCGACGCCGCTGTCCACGGCGCCACTTTTTTCTCGGCAAGCCGCAGCAGCGCCGTGAGCGTCACGCCCAGCAGGCCGAGCGTCACGATCGGCACGAACATCTTGTCCACCTGGTAGGTGCTCGCGGTGCGCACGATCAGGTAGCCGATGCCGGAGATCGCGGTGTACAGATCGGCCAGCACCATGCCGATCAACCCGCGCCCGAGCGCCAGCCGCAATCCCGTCACGATGAACGGCAGCGACGCCGGCAGCACGATGTTCGCCCACAACTGCCCCTCCGAGCAGCGGAAGGCGCGACCGACCTCGAGCAGCTTGGGATCGACGCTTTTGACGCCCTGGTAGGTGTTGATCACCATCGGGAAGAAGGCGAACAGGAACAGGATGATCACCTTCGCCATGGTGTCGAAGCCGGCCCACAGCACGATCAGCGGCACCAGCGCGACCGACGGAATGGAATAGAGGAATGTGATGTAGACGTTGAGCGCGACGTCGAGCACCCAGAAGCGCGCCAGCAGCAGCCCGATGCTGATCCCGGCCGCCACCGCGAGCGAGAAGCCGATCGCAAGCACGACCAGGCTCGGCCAGAGATAGGTCCACAGCTCCCCGCTCAGCACCATCTTGTAGGCCGCCACCGCGACCTTGGTCGGCGAGGTGAACAGCACGGGGTCGACGTTCCACGCCGCGATCTCCCAGAGCAGCAACGCAATGGCGAGCGACACGACACGGATGCCGAGATTGATCAACTGCCGGCGATGGCGGCGCTCGGCCGCGACCCGCTCCGCGCGCGCCTGGTCGCCGGAAAGGTCCTGCGCGTTATCGGCGAGTTGCGCCTGCTCGATGGTGGTCACGCAACCTCCCTGGGGGCTCGCACGTTCCGTGGCTTGACGGTGTGCAACTGATGCCAGATGTGCAGGCGGAATTCGGTGAAGCGCGGATCGGAGCGCACCGCGTCGGCATTGCGCGGCCATCCGAACGGCATGTCGAGCACTTCCTTGATGCGGCCGGGGCGCGCGGTCATGACCGCGATGCGGTCGCCGAGCAGGATCGCCTCGTCGATAGAGTGGGTGATGAATACCATGGTCTTGCGCTCGTCCGGCCGCTCCATCAGCGCCAGCAGCTCTTCCTGCAGGATTTCGCGCGTCTGCGCGTCGAGCGCCGCGAACGGCTCGTCCATCAGCAGGACCGACGGGTTCATCGCCAGCGCCCGCACCAGGCCGACGCGCTGCTGCATGCCGCCGGAGAGCTGGTAGGGATAGTGCCGCTCGAAGCCGGTGAGCCCGGTGAGCTCGAGATAATGCATGACCCGTTCATGGATCTCCGGCTTCGGCACGCCTGCCATGGCGAGCCCGAAAGCGGCATTGTCGAAGACGGTCTTCCACGGCAGCAGGCCGAAATGCTGGAACACCATGGCGACGCCGTCGGGCGGGCGGCCGGCGACCGGCACGCCGTGGACCAGGAGCTTGCCGCTCGACAGATCGGTGAGGCCAGCGATACAGCGCAGCAGCGTGGTCTTGCCGCAACCCGACGGTCCCACGACGCACATGATCTCGTTGCGCTTGACCGCGAGCGAGAGCTGATGGAAGGCGACGACGGTGCCGTCGAGAAATAGCTTGCTGGCCCCCTCGGCGACGATCGCCGGCGCATCGGCCGCACTCGGTGAAGGCATGTTCCTCCCTGCACTAGCGAAGTCGCTAGCTTTATTGAGTTGACGCGTTTTCACCGATCTCGGGTTTACCCGAGATCGGCCTTCTATACCGCCCAAGTCGGCTAAAGCCGACTTGGGTGGCGAACCGGAAGTCCACTTCGCCGGAAAACGCTATGAGTGTTCCGCCCTGCCGAACGCCACACGGATCGGGCGACGGAAGCGGTTGATATTTTGTTCTGCGGCCGGCAGTTTCCGGGAAATCGTTTGGAAACGCAATGCGACACGACGAGCGTCGGGCGCACTTGGTTAGCGTCGGAGGTTTCATGAGGCCAGCGTCCGGTCCACCGTTCCGCGCCGAGCATATCGGCAGCCTGTTGCGGCCACCGGAACTCTTGCGTGCGCGCGAGCAGCACGCCGCCGGGCGGCTCGATCGCAGCGCCCTGCGGGCGATCGAGGACGACGCTATCAAGGGCGTGGTGAAGCTCCAGGAGGAGCTTGGCCTCGACGTCATCACCGACGGCGAGTTCCGGCGCGGCACTTATTCCGACAGCTTCACCAGCGCCGGCATCTCCGGCGTGAAGATCGAACGCACGGAGGATGCGGGCTGGACCAGGTCGCAAAGCCACGGCCACCGCATGGCCAGGCGCATTCCGGCGGTGGTCGGCCGCATCGAATGGAAAGGGCCGCAAAACGCCGAGGATTTCCGGTTCCTGAAATCGCTGACCAAACGCACGCCCAAGATCACCCTGCCCGGCCCCTGCTACATCCACTATCGCGCCGGCCGCGCCAATATCAGCCGCGACATCTATCCCGACCTCGACGCGTTCTGGTCCGATCTGGTCGACGCCTACGCGCGGGAAATGCGCTCGCTGGCGGATGCCGGCTGCGGCTATCTGCAGATCGACGAGACTTCGCTGGTGAAGCTCGGCGATCCGCGGGTGCGGCAATTGCTCAGCGAGCGCGGCGACGATTGGCGCGATCTCCTGCGAATCTATATCGCCGCCGTCAACGCCGTCGTCGCCGCGGCGCCTGACGGCATGATCATCGGCATTCACGTCTGCCGCAGCCAGGATCCGAGCTGGCAGGCCGACGCCGGTTACGATCCCATCGCCGAGCCGCTGTTCAACGAGATGAAGGTCGGCACGTATTTTCTCGAATACGACAATGCGCGCGCCGGAACCTTTGCGCCGCTCGCCGCGGTGCCGGCGGGAAAATTCGTCGTGCTCGGTCTGGTCGCGTCGAGGGCCCCCGAGGTTGAGAGCGCCGAATTTCTCGAGCGGCGGATCGAGGACGCCAGCCGCTACATCAAGCTCGAGCAGCTCGGCTTGAGCCCGCAGTGCGGCTTCTCCACCAGCGCCGCGGAGCATGTGGCGGTGACAGAAGAAGTGGAAAAGGCGAAGCTCGCGCGTGTCGTCGAGGTCGCGCGACGGGTGTGGGGGGCGTAGCTCACTCCACCTTGATCCCCGCCTCTTTCACCACCCGCTGCCATTTCGCGTAGTCGTCGGCGATGAAGCGCGCGAATTCCTCCGGCGTGTTGCTGGTGGCGACCGCGCGGAGCTTGGTGAGGCTCTCGACGAACGCCGGCTCCGCCGCGGCGCGCCTGATGTCGTCGGCGATCTTCGCCACCACCGCGTCGGGTGTTCCCTTGGGCGCCAGAATTCCTTCCCACGAGGTGACGTCGAAGCCGGGCAAGGTCTCGGCGATCGCCGGAATGTCGGGCGCCGACGTCGCGCGCTTGAGGCTCGCCACCGCGAGCGCACGCAATTTGCCGCTCGCAACGCTGGGCCAGATCGACGGTATGGTGTCGAAAATCAGGTCGACATGGCCACCGAGCAGCGCGGTGATCGCCGGCGCGCTTCCCGTGAATGGCACGTGCACGATGTCGGTCCCGGTCGTGAGCTTGAACAGCTCGGCGGCCAGATGCGGCGAGCCGCCATAACCCGAGCTGGCATAGGTGAACTTGCCCGGATTGGCCTTCGCGACGTCGATCAATTCCTTGACGCTCGTCGCCGGGAAATCGGCGCGCACCACCAGGATGTTGGGAAAGATGGTGATCAGCGAGATGGGAGAAAAGTCGCCGATCGGGTCGAAGGCGAGATTCGGTTTCAGCGTCTTGAGAATGGCCGTCGTGGTGCCCACGCCCGCGATCAGCGTATAGCCATCGCGCGGCGCGCGCGCCGCCTGCGCCGAGCCGATGGCGCCGGTCGCGCCGGCCACGTTCTCGATGACCACCGGTTGCTTCCACGCGGCGCTGAGCCGCTCCGCCAGCGCGCGCGCCACGATGTCGGTGGCGCCGCCGGCCGGAAATGGCACGATGATCCGGACCGTGCGCTCGGGATAGGCGGTCGCGGCCGGCTGCGCGAGGGCCGTTGTCCCTACGCAAGTCGCCGCCCAGAGAAGGGCAGTGGCAAAGAGGGCAGCGCGCGGACTTGTCATTGGCGTTCCTTGCATGGCACCGAGACGCGCTGATCCTTTCACGATAGTCGCGGACGTACAAACCCGCCAGGGCGGCGTCACTCCATTGTCACGAGCCGCTCCTAACGCCAAGGAGCGCCATCGTCGGCACCTCGGTAGGAGAAACCGCACCATGCTCCGCGTTTATCGGCAACAAAGCGATCGCCTCGTGCCCACCGACCTGGAGGTCAACCCGCACTCGCCGCCCGCCAAAGCCGCCGACGCATTGTGGCTCGACCTCGTCAACCCGTCCCGGCATGAGGACCAATTCGTCGAGCATCTGGTCGGGATTTCGATCCCGACGCGGGAAGAGGCGCAGGAGATCGAGGTCTCGGCCCGCCTCTATCACGAGGACGGCGCCGAGTTCATGACCATGACCGGCGTGGCGCAGCTCGAGAGCGAGGCGCCGATGACGACGCCGATCACCTTCATTCTCAAGGGCGACAAGCTCGTCACCATCCGCTACGCGCAACCCAAGCCGTTCTTCACCTACGCCACGCGCGTGCAGAAACCGGCGGCCGTTCCCTGCGTCAGCAGTGAAGACATCATGCTGGGCCTGGTCGAGGCGCTGATCGAGCGCATGGCGGAGGCGCTGGAGAAAGCCGGACGCAACCTGGAGCGCCTGTCGCGTCAAGTCTTCCGCTACAAAGCGCCGGACGGCAAGGCCAGCAGGAGCCGCGACTTCCAAGCCATCATCGAGGAGATCGGCGCTCGCGGCGACCTGCTGGCGATGATCCGGGAAAGCCTGGTCAGCCTGAACCGCCTGCTGGCCTATCACAACACCACGGCAAAAACGGCCGACGGTCCCAACAAGGACGCGGTGTCCTGGGTCAAGGACATGCAGCAGGACATCGCCGCGCTCAGCGATCACGCCACCTATCTCGCGAACAAGACGAGCTTCCTGCTCGATGCGACGCTCGGGCTGATCAACCTCGAGCAGAACCAGATCATCAAGATTTTCTCGATCGCCGCTGTCGTGCTGCTGCCGCCCACGCTGGTGGCCACGATCTATGGCATGAACTTCAAGAGCATGCCGGAGCTCGAATGGCCGTTCGGCTATGTCTGGGCGCTGAGCCTGATAGTGATCTCGGCGATTCTTCCGTTCCTGTGGTTCAGGCGCAAAGGCTGGCTGTGACCGCGATCTGACATCAGGCAGATGCTGATCGTCTCATCCGCGCGCACGACAGCAGCAGTCCCGGCACGACGATGCCCCGCACGTCCGTGCCGTCGCCGCGCGCCTGCTCCCGCATGATGGGAAGGCGCAGCCAACTCACCATGAAGGTACTGGCGATCGCGGCGAAGCCCGCTCCGAGGACATAGATGCCGAATTCCGCCGGCGCGAACAGCCGCGTGAAGATGACGACGTTGACGAGGCCGAACGCCGCCGAGAAGGCGTTGGCCGCAAAGTTGATCGCGGTCTGTCCAAGCAGCATGATTTCAGGCGACCCGCTGCTCCCGTTCCGCAAATCCGCTCAGCACCGAGCGAATGAGCGGAACGGGCGTGCCGGAGAACGAGGCCGCGGAGAATGCCACATAGCTTTCGCCGGCGGAGCGCAGCATGCGCTCGAGCGCCGGCCGATCGAGCGCGTCCGCTTCCCAATAGCTCAGGCAGAGCTGGTCCGCGGTGGGACGATGCTGGGCGCTGAAGCCGGGATTGCTGCCGACGAAGTAGCCGTAGAGCATGTACTCGGAGATGTCGCGCGCGCGGCAGAGCGCCTCCATCCACTCCACGCCGGTGGCGGCTTCGATGCGTCCGGTCATCGCCCGGACCGCGCGCTGATCCCAGAAGATGATATGGCCGATGAAATCGGTCGCAGGAAAACTAGGCTGCGCGAGGCCGAGCAGCCGATGTGCCGAGCGGACCCATGGCGCATGCAAGGGGGCGGCGGCCACCACGGCGCCCGGCACACGCAGCAAAGGCGTCGGGCTGGGACTCACAAACGCGGAGAGATCGAAGCGCCGGAAGAAGACCACGTCGGAGTCGAGCACGCAGTGGCGGTCTTCGGGCAGCATGCTAGCGGCAGCGATCTTGGTGAATTGCTGCACGTGCCATCCGCTGACCGGCCATGATCGCAGCGACCACCAGTACCGTCGGCTCCCGCGTCGCAAGAAGCGGGGCAGCGGTCCAAGCCACGCCGGCAGGAACCGCGACGTCGGCAGCACCACTCGCCGTTCACTATTGAACTTGGCGAAAAGCGGGAGTTCCTCATCGGCTACGATCAAATAGTGCTTCGAGAAGGATGTGACATAGCGATCGACGCTGTCGCACAGGAGCGTGCACCATTCGAGATCGCGCCAATAGGTCGGGGTCACCAGGCCGATCGTGCTCATGTCGGGACTCCCGGAGCGCGGTGGCACTGCGTTGCGGCGCGGGCGGCGACGGACGGCCAGCGGGCAGCGGCGAAGTCCCGTCCATCGAACAGGTCGAATGCGAAGCGCCGTGGGCCATGGGCCGGCCTGGAACGCACCGGTGCATCGGTCCGTGACAGGCTCGTCGTTTCCAGTGCAAGCGATCCCTGGTGCATGCGATCCGACCTACGCGACCTTGCGCAGCGGCCGCGCGACGGACGGCTGGTTGTCGCGGAAGAGCTCGACGACATAGGCGAGCCCGATTCCGCCGAGAGCTCCCGAGATCAGCGCGACCAGCAGCATGATCAGCCGGCGCGGCGGCCATGCCCGGTCCTGGGGCGGCTGCGCGTCCGACAAGACGCGGACGTTGGCAGTGTCGAGGCGCTCCTGCTCGCGCATCTCGCGCGCGCGGCCGAGGAACGATTCGTACACCGCGCGGCTTGCCTCGGACTCCCGCTCGAGCTCGCGCAGCTTGACGAACGCCAGGCCGGTATCCATGGCTTTGCGCTTGAGCGCGTCGAGGCTGCTCGCCAGCGAATTCTCGTTGGCCAGCGCACGTTCGTAGTCGCTGCGGTTCGCCTCCGCCACGCGGACGAGCTCTTCCGTGATGAGCTGCTTGGCATTGCGCACTTGGGCGCGCGCATCGATGACCCACGGATGCCGCGGCCCGAGCTCGGCCGCGAGATTGGCTTCCTGGCGGGCAACGTTGGCGTACTGCTCGCGCAAACGCCCGATGGTATTGGACTGCACGGCTTCGGTTGTGGCGCCCGCATCCGCGCCGCTGCGCTGCAGGCGCTGGAGCTGCTCATAGCGCCCTTTGGCCTCGGCCGTGCGCGCCTTCGCTGCGGTCAATTGATTGTTCAGCTCGGTGAGCTGCTGCTCGTCCACCAGCCGTCCGCTGGCACCGACGATGTTGTGCTCGCGCTTGTAGCGCTCGACCTGCTCCTCGGCGTCGCGCACGCGCTCGCGCAGCTCGCTCAGGCGCGCCGACAGCGAGTCCGTCACGCGCCGTGCAGCTTCCGCGCGCGCCGCCGTCTGCTCGTTGAGATAGGCCTGGGCGATCGCGTTGGCGATACGCGCCGACTTCTGCGGATCGGCGGTGTCGACCGTGAGGTCGACCACGTAGGTACGCTCGCTGCGCTTGGCCGCGACGTTCTTCTGCAGCTGGCGCAAGGCCGCAAGCTCGGCGTCGCCCGGCTTGGCTTCGGAGGCGAGACCGACGGCCTCCCGCAGCACCGTCATCAGCGACCTGCGGCGCGGAGCGAATTCCGGATCCGAGGTCAGGCGCTCGCTCTCGACCACGCGGCGCAAGATCTTGTCCGAGGTAAGGATCCGCGCCTCGCTTTCGACCTGAATCACGTTGGCGTCCGCGGTCTGTGCCGCCGGCATCATCGACTTCTCGACGACATGGAGGTCCCCCGGGCCGATCAGGATCTGGCTGACTGCCCGATACCTCGGCGTGATGACGAAGTCCGCGACCAAGGCGGGGATCATTGCCGCGGCGATCATCAAGGTGACCAGGCGCCTGCGGCGCCAGATGAACATCCAGTCCTTTGCGAAGGCGAATGCGGCATCGAAGGCAGCCGGCGTACTCGCGACCGGGCGGATAGCAACCGGCTCGGAATGCACCGGAGCGCTCGCGGCAGCGGGCGGAGCTGCCGGGCGGATCGCAACCGGTTCGGATTTCGCCGCAGCGCTCGGTGCCGCCGCGGGAGCCGCCGGAGGGACCGCAACGGCTTCCGGCGAGACCGGGACGCTCGGAACAACGCCTTTCGGTTTCTGGAACATGTCGTACTCAACTTTTCGGCACGCGATGCACTCGCAACGAGTTGCGCGCGCATCCGGTACAACAACAGTGCCGGCCAAAAGCTCGGGCACGACGCATATGTTCACACGTGTACCAATGCGTCCATGTCGCAGCGACAAATTGGTCAACACGTCCAGGGGTTAGCGTTAATGTGCGCGCCGGCGCGATCGCTATTAACGGTATTCTTCGTAGACGATGTCGAATTCCGTGGCGATGCGCTGGGAGGCGATGCTGATCGCTAAGCTTAAGGTCGCAGGCGCTGCTGATGCCGACGGCTTTCCCGCCAGCTTCGCAACAGCTAGATTGGCAACCGCTGATGGTACGGCGAGGGCACATGCTGAAAGCAACGAGCGAGGAACATCCTGCACAAGACCGGCCGGCGATCGCCCCGTTCAAGCCGGCCGCCTTCCCGAAGGCTGTGTTCTCGAAGACCTGGACGTTCTTCGACGGCGACTGGCACGACGGTAACGCACCTGTGATGGGCGCGCGTTCGCATGCTACCTGGCTCGGCTCCATGGTGTTCGACGGCGCGCGCACGTTCGAGGGCGTGACGCCCGATCTCGATCTGCATTGCGCGCGCGTGAACCGCTCGGCAGAGGTCTTTTCCTTGAAGCCGACGGTGTCGACCGGCGACTGGGTCGCGCTCGCGCGCGACGGCATCAAGCGCTTCGACCGCAACGCCGAGCTCTACATCCGGCCGATGTACTGGGCGGAGAGCGGCTCGCTCGGCGGCGTGCGCCACGATCCGGACTCGACGCGCTGGTGCCTGTGCATCTACGAGGCGGCCATGCCGAAGCCGACCGGCGCCGCGCTCACGCTCTCCCCCTACCGGCGGCCCACCGACGAATGCGCGCCGGTCGAGGCCAAGGCCGGCTGCCTTTATCCCAACAATGCCCGCGCGCTCATCGAGGCGCATGGGCGCGGCTTCGACAATTGCCTCATCCGCGACCTGCTCGGCAATGTCGCGGAGCTCGGCACCGCCAACGTCTTCATGGCGAAGGACGGCATCGTGTACACGCCCGCGGCCAACGGCACGTTCCTCAACGGCATCACCCGCCAGCGCATCATCAAGCTGTTGCGGGACGACGGCGTCACGGTCGTCGAGAAGGCGATGAGCTACGCCGAATTCCAGGACGCGGACGAGATATTCTCCAGCGGCAATTATTCCAAGGTGTCGCCGTTCACCCGCATCGACGACCGCGCGTTGCAACCGGGGCCGTTCTATCGCAAGGCGCGCGAGCGCTATTGGGCGTACGCGCACGGGTGAGCGTGGTCCGCGCCTTCGACGAAACGCGCGTAAATATTCCGATGGCGCTCACGGCGGTGTGAAGACTCTCGCATATTTGTGTCTGGCCGGCACGTCCGAACCGCGTGACTCTCTCCGCGGCCATTGGAGATTCATCATGCCGGCATTCAGTCCAGAATTGGTCCAAACCATGAGGGCCGCGCTCGAAGAGGCAATGACCAAGGTGCCTCTCGAGCAGGCAAACGCCGGAACAAAGGCGCGTGTGGCCGAGTGCATCTTGAAAGCGGCCGCCGAAGGCCAGACCAGCTATGAGGGGCTCATAGCGGCTGCGGCAGATCAGTTGCAGACCATTCTCGCAATATTCAATTGACGCAAAATATATAAACGGCTCGCGGCCTTTCGCCGAATTATTGACGCACGAAGTTGTTTCGAGAGCGCATTTCTCTCGGGGTCATGCCGCTCCGCCGTTTGAATGCGTGCGTGAACGCGCTGACCTCCCGATAGCCGAGAAGCCACGCGATTTCGGAAATGGACAGATCCTCATCCCCCAAATAGCGTTTGGCGAGGTCGGATCTCAGGTTTTCGAGAACGCCGGCGAAAGTCAGCCCTTCCGATGAGAGCCGTCGTGCGAGTGTGCGTTGGCTCATACCGAGCCTGCGGGCAACTTCGGCCGCGCGCGCTTCGCCGTGAGGCAATAGCGGGACGATCACGTTCTCCACGCGCGTTTGCGACACGCCGCGACTCGCTCGCTGGCGAGAGAGAGCCTCTTCGCAATACGCGACCAGCAAGTCGTTGAGGTAGGGATCGGCACTGACAACAGGCATGTGTTTGGTCGCTTCGGGAAATACGACCTCATCCACGTCGGCCCCGAATACGGCGCGGCGTCCCAAGAACTTGTCGAACTCCGATGAGTCCGCGCTGCGGCGATGAGCGATTTTCACGCGGATCGGCATCAGACGCTGGTTCGTCAGTTGCCGGCATGTGCGGACCAACGTTGCCATCCAGAACTCTATCTGATGTCGATCCGAGTGTCGCGGGACGCCCACATAGTCGAAGACTATCGCGAGGTCTTTCCCTTCACGATATTTCACCGAGATTCCTTCGTTCGCTACCACGCTATAGCGTTCCACTCGATGCAACGCGTCGCATAGTCGCTCCGAGGAGGCCAAGACATAGTAAAGCAATCCCACCTCCCCAAGCTCGAAGTCTTGCGCCAGGTGAAATCCGAGGAATTCGTCCTGCAGCGCGTCCGCGACAAGGTTGAGAAACCTGATCTGATCTTGCACTTTGAGGCGAGCGCGACGATCTTCGATCTGCCCGTCGGTCAAGCCGGCTTTTTTCAATAACGGTTCCAACTCAATTCCTGCCGCCCGCGCGCGCGCATAGGCGAGGCGCGCTATGCCGCCTGTGGCGGTGGGCAGAGTGCCGAACCGCTTGGTTTTGGAATTGTCCACTGAATGGAATCCCACACTGATAACGGGCTGTTCAATGCTGTGTCTTCTGGCACGAATAAACAAATCTTTGGCACATGATAACAAGATGCGCGCAGAAAGTCTCCTATATGCAGGCGACCTTTGGGGAAAGGTGAGCCGTATCGTTGCCGATCGATGATGCAATGGTCAGGTGCAATCTTGCGCAAGAAGAACAAGCCCCTGTTGAGCCGGTTGAGCCAAGCCTACGTCCGTCTCCTGCTGATTCCCGAAAGCACCGACGGTTCAAGGACCGTATCGCTGGCGCGCTACGGTGCCTATGAGGTGCGCCTGGTCGAATTCTCCCATAGCCCTGCGTGCGATGACTTGTCGTTCTGGATCAGGCTGCATCGTCGCGGTCTTCAATCTTCGCTCGACAGCTGCTGGTGTGACGATCTGGACGATGCAGAGGTTGCCGCCGAGCACTTTGCTTCACGAGCAAAGCAGCTTCACAACCACTCCAGCTCCTGAAGATATTTGCCACAATTCTCCGCTACGGGAGGAACACTGGCGGCCGGCCAGGTCGTCCCGCGGGTGCAGTCATGTCGCCCACCAGCAGAGCAAGTGTGAGGACAGGTTTCACGAGGCTGTTGTCGGCCCCGTTTTTTTTGGCGATCGCGGACTTGCCGGCACACGCAGCGGGCGACTTCGCCAATCCGGAACCTGTTGCTATCGTCGGCTATCGCGGCCATGCCATGGAGCCGTTCATCTCGCGCGACGGCCGCTATCTCTTGTTCAACAATCTCAACCATCCGAGCGAAAATACCGATCTGCACTGGGCGGAGCGGATCACGCCGCTGTCGTTTCGCTATGGCGGCAAGATCGAGGGCGTCAATACCGGCGCGCTCGAAGGCGTGCCGACGCTCGACCGCAACGGCCTGCTCTATTTCGTCTCCACGCGAAGTTACGAGAAGACGCTGTCCACCATTTACCGGGCGAAATTCGAGGCCGGACGCGCGACTGCCGTTGAGCTCGTCGAGGGCGTGTCACCCAAGAAGCCTGGCATCGTCAATTTCGACGTCGAGATCAGCCCTGATGGCCAGTTCCTCTATGGCGTCGACGGCGACTTGACCGGCGGTCCGGTCCCCAAGACCGCCGACCTGTTCGTTGCCAAGCGTGTCGGGCCTCGCTTCGAGCGCCTGCCCAACACCGCCGCGATCATGGCCAACATCAATACGTCGGCCTTGGAATATGCCGCCGCCGTCTCACCAGACGGTCTGGAGCTGTTTTTCACGCGGATGGCGGGACACCTGCTCTCGCGCCGGCTGACAATCGAGCATGCCGCGCGCAAGTCCGCCGATGAGCCGTTCGGCCCTCCTCGAACGATTCGCGCGATCACGGGATTCGTCGAGGCGCCGACCGTGACGGGCGACGGCAAGGCGCTCTACTATCATGCCAAGGTCGACGACATTCATCGCATTTATCGCGTTGCGCGGCCGTAACCGCGCACGCGAACGCGCGCGAACTGAAAGTCCGCCGACAAAGTTTCGAGAATTCGGTTATTGAACGACGTCGAGCTTGACCTTGGCGACGCCTTGCTTGGTCATTCCCAGCGATTCCGCAGCGGAACGCGAGACGTTGACGACGCGTCCGGGAATGAACGGGCCGCGGTCATTGACCCGGACCGTCACTGATCGCCCGGTGGCGACGTTCGTAACGCGCAGGCGCGTGCCGAACGGCAGCGTCCGGTGAGCGGCCGTCAACTCGTTCGGATCGAATTTTTCGCCGCTCGCGGTCTTCGGGTCGTAGCTGTAATAGCTGGCGAGCCCATGCGACACCTCTTGCTTCCCGGCCGCGGGCTTGCCGATCGCCGATGAGGCAAGTTTCTTCGCGACCGCCGCCCGCCTGTGGTGGAACAAGGACGCGCTCCTGGCTGGCTCCGACGACGCCCGCCGGGCGGCAACCGATGCCGATTTGTCGGTGACCACGTTAGACTGGGCGCAGGCCGCGAGCGTCGCCGCCGCCAGCGCAACCGCCAACAGCCGAGGCGCATTCCGAACATACGCAGATTTGCCGCAGATGATTGTTGACACGTTCGCACCCCCACCCCGATACAACCGGTTTGAAAGGCGAACCGTGGCCTGATAACGGCCAAGCGGAACCACAAATTACGAATTCATTTGGGTGTGTCTGTCTTGCCACAGTGACCGGCCAGACAAAGGTATTCGAGGACGTCAAGCCAACGAACAGATCTCCTCCGCCTCGTCATCGGTATTCACGCACTCCATCCCGCCGAGATGAAAGTCCCGCTCCTGCCGTTGGAACAAATTGCCTGTCTTGCGAGTAACGTTCGATATCGGGCATGTACATCCAAAAATGCTGGTCGAACCGGAAGCGTGGTATTTCCAGCTGGGCGGCCTGATTGCCGAGATGCCTGATCTCGGCTCGGGTCCGATCACGCCCGAGATCGACCAATGGGCGAAGCGGGCCGTTGCCCTGATCGAGCACACCGGCGCCCTTGCCGACAGCATCCAGTTCAAGATCGCAATCGGACATCTGCACGGCGCGCTCCGCGCTCGCAACGTCCACGTCATCGTATCGATCCTGCGTCGCGCGCTCGCGGAAGCCGAGCTCGACGTTCCGCCGGAGTCGCGCGGGGCGTTCCTCGTCGCCGACAATGCGTTCGATGCCTTCGCGGCAGTGCGCAAGGTGCTTCGCATGGCCAAGACCGACGTTCTGCTCGTGGACCCGAATGCGGACGCGCGGGCACTGACCGACTGCGCGGTGCTGGCACCCGAGAGCGTGACCGTGCGGCTATTGGCCGACAAGTCGGACCACAACGCGTCGCTCGCATCCGCGGCGCACTATTGGGTGGAGCACTTCGGGCGCCGACCTCTGAGCGTGCGTCTGGCGGCGGCGGGGACCGTCCAGGACACGTTGATCGCGATCGATCGCACCACCGTCTGGGCGTTGGGGCATTCGTTCAACAAGCTGGCCAAGTGCACGCATATGAGCCTGGTCCGAATTCCCCCGGAAGCAGCGGCTCATATGATCGCAGCCTACGTGGCGATGTGGGAAACCGCGGAGCCGCTGTAGATTTCGCCGCGGCATGATGCGCGCGACCCACGTCGCAGGGCAGACTTGCGGATCGCGCTCAAGTGATTAGCGGGGAATACTCCGTTTTCCACAATGAAATCGCCGATTCTTTCGGGTTCCGTAATTCCCTTGCCACGCGGCTTGTGTATCGTAACCCACGTTCCGAATTCTCTCCCGGCCTTCCACATCCGTAGACCGGCGTGACCGTCGCGACAGCCGGTTCGGCTGACGACGTGCGCGTCGGAGCGGCCGCGGAAGCGTTGCCGACAGCGAGGATGCGCTGCCATGGATTTGACAGTGTTGGCCTACGCGACGCTCGCACTGTCCGTTTTCGTGTCCGCGGTGAAGATGGGCGGCTGGATCCTCAACGCCGATCCCCGCGCGATCATCGGCGCCGGGCGCTGGGCCTTGGCCCTGCTTCCCGCCGTCGCGCTCGCGCTCCTCGGCTGGCTCGCCGCAAGCGGCCGCTGGACCGCTGCGGTGCTGCTCGCGGCTTTCCTGCTGCCGGTGCTCGTGCAGGCGGCGCCGCGCTGGCGCGTGCTGTTTGCGCCGTTCAACACCATGAAAGGCGGCATGCGCCCCTTCGCCGCCGATCTCGGCGGAAGCATCGTGCCGCGCGATCCCTCGCCGGCGCGCGCGCCGCCGGACCCGGACCTCGTGGCGCAGGCCGTTGCCGTGCTGCGCACCTATCTGCAGCAGCACACCGGACCGCACATTCCGCAACAAGCCCGATCGCAGATCGAGCATCAGCCGGCCGACCGGCAACAATCCGACCACCCGCAACCGAACGGTGCGCAAGCGAACGGCACCAAAATGAACGGCGCTCACGCGAACGGGTCGGGCGACGGCAGCTCGCACATGTTGACGCAAGAGGCGTTCGAGGTGCTGGGTCTCAAACCCACCCCGAGCCCGCGCGAGGTCAAAGCGGCGCACCGTCATCTCGCGCAGCTGCTCGATCCGGACCAGGGCGGCTCGCCCTACCTCCTCGCGAAGATCGATGAGGCCCGGGATGTTCTCCTCGGTGAATAGATGGCGCACCGTCGGCACCATTGGCTGTTGATCCGCCTGGCCGCGCAGAACGTCGGTCGCCGCCCGATGCGCGCGCTGTTTCTCGGCGCCGCTGTCATGCTCGGCGTCGGTATCGGCTTTGCCAGCTTCGTCGCCGGCTGGGCGTTGCGCGAAGGCATGGCGGTGAGCTTCTCGCGCATGGGCGCCGACCTCATCACTGTCCCGCGCGCGACGCTGGTGAACATCACCTCGAGCCTGCTCACGGTGCAGCCGACGGACGAGACGCTGCCCGCGGAGCTCGCGCAACGCATCGCGGCCATTCCCGGGATCGACCGGGTCGCGCCGCAGCGCATCGTTCCCGCTCTCGTCGAGGGGCATGTCGTCAATCTGATCGCGTTCGATCCCGTGCGCGACTTTTCGGTCCTGCCCTGGCTGGAGCAGCACCGGCCGGGACCGGTCGAGGGCCTGATCGCAGGCGGCAGCCTTCCCGCGAAGGTCGGCGCCACGTTCGGCGTCTGCGGAATGCCGCTGCCGGTCCATGGCCGGCTCGCGAAGACCGGCGTCGGCCCGTTCGATGAATCCTACTTCGTCACCTTCGATACGTTGGCCGAGATCGTCTCGTTCTGCCGCGGCGCGAACGCGCAAACCGCCACCATGAGCCATGCCGGCGTCTGCTCGCCGGACGTGCGGCTCGATCGCGTGTCGGCCTTCCTGCTGCAGCTCTCGCCGGGCGCGAAGGCAGACGACGTCAAGTTCGCCCTCGCCCGCATCTCCGATCTCAAGGTGGTGGAGGGCAACAGCGTGCTCATCTCCTCGCGGCAGGCTTTGAGCACGCTGCTCGTCGGCATCGCCGCGTTCACGGTGTTCCAGCTCGTCGCCTTGCTGATCCTGGTCTCGTTGCTGTTCTCGGCGATCGTGCAGGAACGCTACCGCGAAGTCGGACTGCTGCGGGCGATGGGGGCGAAGCCCGATCAGGTCATGACGATCATCCTGGCGGAAGCGGCCATCATCACCGTGCTCGGCGGCCTCGCCGGGCTCGGCTTCGGCACGGCGGTGCTGCTCACGTTCGCCCGCTCGCTCGGTTTCTACTTCGGCCTCATCGGGGTTCCGTTCTTCTGGCCGCCGGCCACGGTCCTGCAGGCCGCCGCGATCGTCGCGATCGCGTTCTCGGGCCTCCTCGGCCTGGTCGGCGCGTTCCTGCCGGCCTGGCGGGTCCGCCGCATGGCACCCTATGAGCTCATCCTGGCGGAAGGGCGTTGACATGGCCCTGTCGGCGCAGTCGCTCACCAAACGATATGGCCGCGCTCCGGGCCACGAAGCCGTGCAAAACGCGAGCCTCGAGCTCGCGGCCGGCGAGTTCGTCTCGATCGTCGGCCGCTCCGGCTCGGGCAAGTCCACGCTGATGGCAATGCTCGGCGCCCTGACCAGGCCGACCCAGGGCAAGCTGCTGCTCGACGGCACCGACGTCTGGGCGCTTTCGGAATCAGAGCGCGCGAATTTTCGCGCCCGGCATGTCGGCTTCGTCTTCCAAATCGCGAGCCTGCTCTCGAACCTGACCGCGGTCGACAACGTCGCCGTTCCCGCACTGCTCGGCCGCACCATGGATGCGGGCGAGGCCTACGCGCGGGCGCATGAATTGCTCGCACGCGTCGGCCTCGCCGACCGTGCCGACGCCTATCCCGCCAGCATGTCCGGCGGCGAGCAGCGCCGGGTCGCCATTGCCCGCGCGCTGATCAATTCGCCCCGCGTCTTGCTCGCCGACGAGCCGACCAGCGACCTCGACGAGGAGACGGAGAACGAAATCGTCGACCTGCTCGAGGAATTGCAGCACGCGGACGGATTCGCCTTCGTGCTCGTCACCCACGATCTCGCGCTGGCAAGGCGCGCGCAGCGAACCTACGAGATGCGGCAAGGCGCCCTCGCCGCTTCGCCGAACACCGCCACGGGCGAAGTAGAACGTTGGCTGCGGCATCCCGGGCCGGCCAGGGCCGAGGCGCACTCAGCGCCTCCAGCGCCACCACCCGCGCCGCGCACGCCCATCCGCCTCGGCAGCAATCTCCTGCCGGGCTTGCAAACTTTTCTCGTGACAGCAGCCGTCCTTCTTGGCGGCGTCCTGCTGGCCGACTTCGCCGTCGCCAAATATCAGGACCTGCAGGTGCGCGAGCGCGGCGCGCGCATCGCGGCCTTGCAGCACGTGGCACTCAACAGCCTGCGCGGCGACGTTCAGTCGGTCGCCGATCTCGGCAATGGCCGCTACGAATTGACGACCTATCTGCAGAATGTCGGCGGCGCTGAGCCGGTCTACGTGATGTCGCCGGACATGCGCGCCTATGTCCAGGTCGGGACCATGTGGCAGGAGGTGGCGATGATGCCCGCCGACGGGACCGCGGCCGGCGTGGCGAAAATCGACGGCCGGCAGACCTATCGCTACGTGCTCGACGCGCGCGTGCGCGACTTCACGCAGCTGCTTCCCAACTACATGCATGTCCGCTTCTCCGGCACGATGCTGGTCAGCCCCAGCAGCACGCCGAAGGACGACGTCTTCGAGCGCAAGGACAACTACTACGTCTACCTGAAGCCGTTCGACGTGGCCGACGAGGTCGTACTGAAGCGGATGCGGTTTCCGGGCAAGCCGCCGGTATGGATCCCGATGCCGGCTCACTGACATCTGAAAGATGAAGAAGGAGCGAGCCATGACCGAAGGGCGCAAGGCGACACTGAAAGCGGACGCGCCGCTTCGTCCCGAGCAGAGCTACCTCAAACGCCAGGCGGAGGTGACGCGGCAGGACCACGAGGAGTTTTCGCAATACCTGCAGGAAAAGACCGAGCGAGATCGGCTGCAACGGCTGCAACCCGTCGAGGCGCTCGAGCGGCCGCCGTCGAAGCTCAATCGGCGCAGCATTCTGACCTGGGTCGCCGGCACCGCGGTGGTCGGCGAAGCGGTCACGCTGGGTTATCCGCTGGTGACGGGCCAGAACGCCGCCAACCAGGATGCCGGCGGCGCCACCTCCACCGCGCCGCAGCGTCATCATATCGAGCGCGAATTGATCAATCCGCAGGCCGACATGGGCGGCCGGCGTTTCGGCAGCTGGGTCCTGCTGATGCCGACCAAGCTCGGCGGCGGCACCTACGCCGTGAACCTCAACACCGGGCGGGCGCTCGCCTGGATCTCGTATTGGAACTACGGCGACTACAATCCGATCTCGCACCACCTGTGCGCCTTCCCGAGCGCGGACCCCGAGCGGGGCTTCGAATGGATCAACAGCACCCAGGGCGGCAAGAATTCCCTGATCTACGGGATTCCCACGGCCGTCGAGAATCCGCGCGGAAGGCTTCAACATCTACCGCGTCCGCTATGACGGCGCGCAGATGGAGGTGATGGAAAACGTCGCGGAAGCGACCGGGCTCGGACTCGGCGTCCACGTGACCATCGACCCCAAGACCGCCGAGCGATATTTCGTCACCGACGGCCAGAAGGACATCGCGGCGTGCTTCGACCGGCGGACCTCGCGCGTGATCGCGGCGCTCAAATACGACTGGGTGCCGAACGTCCGCAACCTCGCCGACGGCTGGCAGAAGGGCGGCGTGCTCAAGATTTCGAAGATCTATCCGGACAAGGCGACCGGCAAGTACGACTATCTCGGCACCAAAGGCCAGAAGATCGAATGGGAAATGGTGCCGATGGGCGAGCTCTACGTCGAGGAAGGCACCATCCCCGGCGACGACATCCACTCACTCTGCGGCGCCGACGGCACCATCTGGCATCCGAGCGGACGCTGGGCGTCCACCGTCATCAGGCTGTGCGGCGGTCAGATCATTCTCGATGCCGAGAACAATTTCGAGCCGGTGGCCTTCCTGCAATTCAACAAGGACGCGCCGAACCAGTACCCCGTCAAGAAGATCGACGACGATCACTGGGAGGTGACGTTCGACAAGATCTTCTCGCCCGGCCACGAGGTCGGCTTCTCGCCCGACGGCCGCTTCCTCTGCATGATGAACAACCTGCGCGAAAACAATTGCTCGGTGTTCGATTCCAGCGACCCCGACCCGCGCCAATGGAAAAAGATCGCGCATATCGAGGACCCGCTGTGGCGCGGCAAGTATCCGAACCCGTTCCACATGGTGTTCTCCATGGACGGCTCCAAGCTCTATCTCTCGATCCTGCACCCCTCCCCCGCCGCGAGCGGCGTCATGGTGGTCGATACCAAGACCTGGAAGATCAAGAAGGAGATCCAGGGCATCGGGCCGGACATGCAGACGCTGGCCGTCACCTACGACGGCAAATACGTGGTGGGTGTGTTCAGCGGCTTCCAGCGGCTGGCGAGCGGCATCGCCTTCATCGATGCCGAGACCGACGAGCTGGTCGGCATCTGGCCGAGCAATGGCGGCCACCACGACTGCGTGATCGTGCCGACCAAGCTCGAGCACATGAAGCACACGAGGTCGTGCACGCTGTAGCGCTCTTGAGCACGGCGGCGCCCTGTTCCCGCGGCTTTGCCTCGTAGCCGGCGGCCCGCGGCCGTATTGGCCGCGTCGGTCGGACGCCCGCTGTTTACCGCTGGAATCGCGCTCAACACCAGCCGCCTCCCGTGGCCCCTCCCCAGGCCGCCCGCCCAAAACAGCATTCTCGTGATGGCTATCACAGCGAGCCGAGGGGGTCTCCGCCATTGTCCGGACTGTCGGCGGCGACAATCGCCCCGCAGGGACCAGATAGATAGGAGACGAACATGAGTGTGAAGTCGATCCTCGCCGCCGTGATTGCAGTGTTTGCACTGACGGTCGGTTCGTTTGCCGTGACCAGCGATGCCTTCGCCAAGGGTGGCGGCGGCGGAGGCGGCGGTCGCGGAGGTGGCGGCGGCGGCCGGAGCATGTCGATGATGAGCTCCGGCAACAAGGGAATGTCGATGAACTACAGCAAGTCGATGAACTTCAGCGGCAAGGCCATGTCGATGAACGGTGGCAAGAGCATGAAGGCGATGAAGGTCAGCCACAATCACAAGCATCACAAGCACCACCACCACAAGCATCGTGGCGTCTACATCGAATTCGACACCGACAGCAGCTGCTCCTGGAAATACTACAAGAGCAAAGGCTGGGTCTGTGAGGACGACGACGACGACGACGATTGATCGTCCCACGGTTCGCCCAAAGGACGCCTAAAGAGACCCGCCCGCGACATCCGTCCGGGCGGGTCTTCTTGTCTCGATTTCGACGATTGCGCGGACGCCTTGCCCAACCGATGAGCGTTTCAACCGACCCACGTCGGGAGGATCATTTCTTTTCAGTTTTCTTGCGGCGCGTCTGAGCGAGAGTTGCCGGCATCTCGGCCTCCACGACGTTCAGCGCGAGCTGCCGCGCCCGCTTCGCGGTGTTGAGACCCTTTGTAAACCTGTTGACGTTTTGCTGCTCGGAGGTTGGTGCATCACCCAAGTTTGTTGCAAGACCCAAGAACAGCGCTTCTACTCTTGCTTTGTATGCGGCTTCGATAGCGGCCGCTTCCACGCTTTTGCTGGCGGCTGACATATGATTCTCCACTCGTAGAGATGAACTCTACAGTGGAGAGGAACCAATTTCTGAGAATTTACGAGGGGCCTCGGTGCTCGAGCGACTTGACGAGCAGGCTCCCGAGCTCGAGCTCCATGCCATCAGTTCTTCCGTCGAAGAACTGATGGCGGAAGAGCGGGATCGCCCGCGCCATACGGCGGGCGGTCCGTATTCGGGTGGCAGCAGCCACCGTTGGGCGGCGCGCAAACGAAAAGGAAAGCGCTAGACCGCCCAGCTCTAATAGTCGCGGCGTCCGAAGCGACCGATCAGGAAGCCGATGCCGAGCGCAACCGCGGCTGCCGTATACGGGCGCTGCTCTATCGTCGTGCGCAGGAAATCGTCGGCCTCGCTCGCCGTTTCACGGACCGCCTCGGCGGCACTCGCCGCCGTGTCCTTGGCCTGTCCGTACATATCCTGCAGGGCGCCCTCCATTTGCTTTGCCTTGCCCTGGATTTGACTCTTGACGTCGCCGGTGGCGCGCCCGAGCCCCTCTTCCACCTGACCGCCGAGATTCTTGGCGGTACCGACAAACCGATCCTCATTCATGAGCATGTTCCTCTTCGTCCGTGTTCCTTCATGAGATGGCAACTGTTCCAACCGAACCCGGTTCCTTTCCGAGCGCGAAATGCCACGGCGGGACCCCACATTGGCAGTGGCGCTCCGCCTAGGCCGCTCGCGCCAGCTCCTCTTCTTCGCGAGCTCTCTCCTCCTCGTCACTCTCGGCGTCGACCTTGTCACGGCCGAACCATTGCATGCCGATACCGGCCGCAAGAACGCCAACGGCAATGACCGGGATCACCTTGCGCCATCCGAATGCGCGGCTCACCTGGATTGCTCCGGCGAGAAGCCTGGGATCGAGCAGAGGCGTGTTTCTGCGCGCTGCCAGGGCCAGCTCTGCATGTTCAATCGTCCGGCGGCGCAAGACGAGGCAGCACACAAGCGCGGCAATCGCACCGAGCAGGAAGAAACCCGCCAATACGAGCGCGGCGATCAGAGGCTGATATCGTGCGGACAGCCAGACGAAGGCGGTCACGAGGATGAATACGAACGCGACGATCGCGCACACGACCGCGAGGCCCGCCCAAACGAAGATGCCGGAGCTCAGCCCGGTCTTGGCCTGGACCTTCAGCTCCAGATATCTCCGCCACCCGCTCATTTTTCCGCCCTCGTTCGCTAGCTTTTCCACATCGCTCCGAGGATGAAACCTATCCCCACCGCCAGCGCCAGCGTCGTGTAGGGCCGCTTCTCCAGCGACTTGTCGATCGCGTTGGCCACGTTGTCTCCGACTTCGCTTACAGCCTTGACCGCGTCCCGCCCCCGGTCCTGGGCGTCCGAGACGACGCTCCGAACGTTGGTACGTGTTGTCGCCATGACATTGATCCTTTCATTCAAATGAGTTCGTTGTGCCAACCATAGGGGAACAAGAAAGTTCCGCATAAGCACGAACGACCCCGACCGGACACCTTCCGGCCTCCGGCCGGGGCCACCTCGCTCAGGGGGGCATCAGAACCTTCGAGGCGAGGCAGGAGTTAACGTTCCCCCGCCAGCACACGTTCCGCTCCCGTGTTCTTCCAAATCGCTGAGGCGGCCTGCAGGCCGGCCGCCCTGCCGGCGTTGCGGGAAGCGGAACCCCCTTTGCCTGCAAATCGTTATAGAGATGGTGGCGAAAGCGATCGTGCCGGACTACGCGCTCGGCAACCACGTCGCGCCGCTCGGATTGGCGTTCGCGGAAGGCAACCTGCTGCCGGCGCCGTACCGCACCGGCGCCTTCGTCGGCGAGCACGGGTCTTGGAATCGCAATCCGCCCAGCGGGTACAAGGTCGTCTTCGTGACCTTCGCCGATGGACGTCCGGCCGGCAAGCCTTTGGATATTCTCACAGGCTTTGTCGACGCGGAGGGCAATGCGCTCGGCCGCCCGGTCGGGGTGGTGGTGGCCAAGTCGGGGGCGCTGCTGGTCGCGGACGACGTCGGCAATACCGTGTGGCGGGTCGCCCCCGCGGCGCATTCGGCGGCTATCAGCAGGTGACCGATCGTCCCATCTTGACGCGTCCTACCGACGTTCGTTTTGCATGATCCGCGGGACGCTTGATGGCGCATTCAAGTCCTGCGGATTTCTGCCGGTCGGGCTGTTGAGGTCCTGAGGATTGGCGCGCGTGCGGTCCTGCGGATTTGATGGATTGACGCTTGGTGCCTGTCCGACCGTACCGGGCCCATAAGTGTTCAACTGTGCATTGGAGTTGCCCGGATCAGCGGGAGGACTGCTGGTGCTTGAGGGGCCAGCCGGAGATGTTGAAGGGCTGGTCGAGCTACTCGAGCTGCTCTGGGCGATAGCAACGCCACCGGATATCAGGAAAGCGGCGAGCGTCACGGCGAATGTGGCTTTCATCGTGCTCTCCATGGTCGCCCCCTCGATATTCAACAAATCGCGATGACGCGCGTTCCGCGCCCGTCCGCAATTCCCGTTGGAAAGTTCCGGGCAACAGTGCGAGGAACAGACCGACACCGCCTGCGTTGGCCTTCGAGTGCACGTGCTAGCGAACTTCAATATCCGGAACCGTGGGCCACATCAGGAATTGAACATGCCTTCGACGCGCGACCCCATTCTCCTGCTCGAGCCCTCGAACCTGCTGGAGCCGCTCGATCTGGCGGATCGACACGTCGATCCCGCAAATCCAACGGCTCGTGCCGAACGAGAAGACAGCTCGAGATTCATGCGACCGGTCAGGAGGGATTCCATCTCGGCACCGATCGAACGTGATAGGTCATGGCGTCTCAAATCAGCCGTGATCGTCGTCGGCGCCTTTGCCTGTATTGCAGCGGGCGCGGCACTGCCACAACTCCCCGAGCTTGCGTTCGGCGACCGCAAGCCGGCGCAGCAAACAAAGCCTTCGCAGCAAACCGTCGCACAAACGATCGCAGACGCGACGAAACAACCCGTCCGCGTTGTGCGCACGCCGGCTAAATCGGAGGAAGCGAAGCCGGCCGAACCGAAGCCGAACGAACCGATAACGAGCGGGTCGAACCAGAGTATTGCACTGACCGCGAACCCCGGCACGCAACCGCCTGTGACCGATCAGCCTGCTCCGGTGGCACAGGATCCGGCCGCCAGAGCCGCGCCGTCATGCGGTCCACGGAATAGAGCCGGCGACGACAAATGTCTGGAAGGCGGTGTGCCTGAGCCGGCGGCGGCGACGGCCCGTCCCTCGGTTCCCGATCGCAACTCAGATAGTGCTGCCGCGGCATCGAGAACGACGGCCGCGAGCCCGACCAAGCCGCGGGCAGCGCCGCAATCGATCTGGGAGCTGGACGAGGGCGCCCAGCAATCCGTCAACCGACGCACGACGCAACGCGATGCAGCCGATCAGCCGGCCACCGCCGACAACAACGGGCAAAGTGCAAGGCCTTCGGACAGGAATTCTTCGGACAGGAATTCCGCTGACAGAAATTCCGTGGAGCGTGACCGCCGGCAGGATCAGGATTCGTATCGTGCATCGAGCCGGCGCCGCGAGCGCTCCGGAGACAACGGCCAGACCGCCAGATATGGCGAAGGCCGGCAGGAGCAGGACTCCAACCGAAGCTCGAGCGGGCGCCGCGATCGGTATGACGACGCCCGCGGGGAGGATCGTCGCGTCGGCGGCGAGGATCGTCGCCTATTCGGTAGAGGCCTGCGCGAGGATGACCGCGTCGTCGGCGGCCCGCGCCATGAGGGCCCGATCCCGATCTTTCCTTCTCTCTTCGGCTGGTGAACCGGAGAGACGCTACCAGCGCGACCGCTCGCTCCGGCCCGTCGTGCTCGCGCCGCGCTCGCCGCCGTAGTAGAGATACCACGGATTCTGCACGCAAACGCCGCCGGTGCCGGGCGTCGCTGTCATCCTGCATTGCTCGTACGATATGAAGCCGCAGTTCCTGCCGCCTCTGCCCATGTATTCGACGCACCACGGGCGATAGGTTGCGGCGACGCTCACGCGCAGATCGACCACAGTGGCCGAGCAAAGGACGATGATGGCGATAGCGGCGCGAGTCGTCGTCATGGCAAGGCTCCCAATATCGGCTCCCGCCGTGCCTCAATACGTCATCGGAATGCATGATCCAAAACAATCTTACGTGAGAGGCGGCGCGATCACGGGACGCCGCCCCTCTCTGGAAGCGGCTTATCGGCATTGACGTTAACGATGTTGCGAGCTTGACCGCCGAATCGTGCCTCGGTATGCGACCACCGGAAAATGACCATCGCTCAGCCCGGCGCAACCGACGAATTGATAAACATCGCGACCCAAATTTGACTCGGATAACTTGTTGCAATGCCAACTAACGACGCGCTCGGCGCAAAACCCGCGGACAAATCGGACTGGAGCAACGCCTTCGAGACGGTCTCGCGGCTCGCGGCCGCGCGCGAGGCGGCTATGTATCACGGGGAGCCGGAACGACGCGGCTCCGCAACCGACCGACGAGCGACCTCCAGCGCGCCCACGCGCACAACGACGCCGGACATCGATCCAAACCAGCTCGCGCGCGCCGTCGCGGAGATCGAGAAGGCGTCGGCGGCACTGCGACGGTCGGAGCCGGCCCTCGAGGTCGGGCTGCCCGCGCCTGCGCGCAGCGGAACCCGAAAGCGATATCTTTCCGTTTGGCTACTCGTCGCCGGCATCTGGATCTCGGCGACGCTGGCGGTCGCCGGCGCCGCCGCCGGTATCCTCTACGTCGTCGGTTGACGCGTCGGTCACGCAGAGATCGGGTGGTGACCTTCGAATTTCACGCCGATATGGGAGTCCGATCGCCACATGACGCGGCACTTCCACAATGTCGTCACCGGCCCCTTCTGCACCAGCGTGAATTGATCGGGCACGCGTGCGGGATCATCGACCTGGAGGCGCGCCCCGGCCTCGGAGCGCTCGACCAATGACCAGGGACGGGACGATGATCCGTCGCCGGTCTCCAGACAGAAATACGTGGTCTCCGCCGGGCTCATGAACGCGATCTCGCGACGCAATCTCGGTTAGGGACAAGAACAGCGTTGGATCGGCTTTTTTGTCATTGGAACATTGGAGGCCCAGCCTGGAGTTGAACCAGGATATGAGACGGTTCCCCATCTCCGCGTCGCCATTCCGCCACCGGGCCGCGGCGAAAACGCTAGCACAGGCGACCAAGCGCTCGACGACAAAATCGGAAAATGGTTAGTCGCGGCCGCAATTTCACAATCACAGACAGTGATTTTCAGGAATCGCGAGATCAGGCGTTGCCGCAGAGCCGCTCGGCGAGCGCGCGGAAGGCCGCGAGCTGATCGGCCTTGAGCGCGCGGGCTTCGTCGCGGCCGACGAACACCTTGAACATGATCCCGCCGTCGTTGTTGAAGAACGCAACGAAGGCCGATGACTTGCCCATGAACGGCCGCTCGACGAAGGCGATGCCGGCGCAGCGCTCGTGGCGGATATGCCCGTGGAAGCCGGTCGAGCCCATCAGATTGTAGTAGCCGCGGCCCACCTGCCCGCTCGGGATCGGACCGGTGAACTCCATGATGCCGTCGTCGGTATGCACGATCAGCGTCACGTCGCCCCACTTGGCGACATCCGTCATCGCGTCGACGAAGGCATCACCGGGCGCAAAGCGCCGCATCTCGGGCGGCAGTGCCTCGACCACGGCACGCGCCGTCACGTCGCGCTCGTTGGCGACGGTTTCGATCACCGCGCCCGGATTGTCCGCCAGATAGCGGGCGAGATCTGCGGCAGAAGCGAGCATGATCGGCTGCTCCCCTCGCCCGGTCAGGCGACCGCGGCCGCGCCCCGCCGCACGGTCTGGCGAACCTCGAAGCCCTCGAACTGCGGATGGTCGAGATAGAGCGGCTTGTTCTGGCCGGCATCCTTGTGAGCGAGGCGGAATTCCTCGGACTTGGTCCACGCTTCGAACGTCGCCTTGCTCTGCCACAGCGTGTGCGAGGAATAGAGCGTGTAGTCCTCGTGCTCGGGTCCCTTGAGCAGATGGAACTCGACGAAGCCCGGCACCTTGGTGAGCTGCGAGTCGCGGTTGAGCCACACCTTCTCGAAATCGTCCTCGGAGCCCTTCTTCACGCGAAAGCGATTCATGGCGATGAACATTGCTCTACTCCTCGTTCAACAGCAGCGTCATTGATTTGGACGGTCAATTCAACAGCTGATTGGCGTTCTCGCACTACTTGGTGATGAGCGCAACCTTCGATGGTACGTCTGGCCCGCCGAGGCGGACCGCCAGCGACCCCTTGACGGTGATGCCGGGGCTCGGGAACGGCAACACGCTGTTGCCGGCTGCGTAGGCGTTCAGATAGGGAGCGTATTGAACGTTGAGCAGGTTATCGACCGACAACGCCCAGGTGATATCCGGCGTCGGCTGATAGCCGGCATAGAGGTTGACGAGGTTGTAGGAACTCGTCGGCGGCAGGTCCGGATTGCCGGAAATAGCCGTGCTGTTCGGGATGTCCTGGCGCAGCTTGGCGTTGACCGCGAGCCATCGCACCGCCACGGTCACCTTGCGGTCGAGGAAGCGCGCGCCGACCGTAGTGGCGTATTGGTCCGGTGGAATCTTCAGCAGCGGGACACCGGTGATGATGTTGCGCCCGCGGACGTGGCTGCCGGCGAAGCCCAGGAAGAAAGAGCCGGCGTCGTAGTTGGTGTCGAACTCCCAGCCCTCGATGCGCGCGCTCGGAATGTTCTGGTATTGCAGGCAGAAGGGGGACGGCGGAGGGCACCTCGGCCCGGCCACCACCGTGAACTCGATGAAGTCGGTGAGGTCGTTCTTGTAAACGTTGAACTTCCCGCGGAAGGCGTCGCCCGGCAACGCGATATTGTCGTAGCGCAGATTGACGCCGAGCTCCTTGTTCTTGCCGACCTCGGGCCGCAGCGAGGGATTCGGAATGAAGCCGAAGTTCGCCGGGAAAGCGGCGGGGTGTACGCCCGCGATCAGCGTCTCGGTCACCGCCGGTGCGCGATAGCCCTCGGCATAGGTGCCGTAGACGGTGAAGCCGCGGACCGGCGTGATGCCCAGCGTGCCTTTGGGCGACGTGCGCTGGCCACTGCTGGAGAACCCGCCGCCCTCGAGCGAATAGGTGTCGTAGCGCGATGCGACGATGGTTTCGATCCAAGGCGCATAAGTTGACCTGAGCTGCACGAAGTTGCCGGAGACCGTGCGCCGTCCGTTCGGCGTGAAAAAGTCGCCGGCGCCGGTCGGATCGGTGACGTTGACCTGGTCCTGGAACGAGTCGCCGCCATAGGTGAGCGCGTGGTGGACCGGGCCCCAGTCCGCACGCGACGTGTTGTTGATGTCGAAGCCGTTGGTATCGATGGCGAACCTGCGCCGGTCGCCGGGGGCACCCGTGATCGCATTGGTGGTGCCGGCGATCTTTTGCTGATCGGTCGCGGTCCGGGTCCAATATACGTTGGCATCGAAATCGAACAGCTGATCGTCGGGCCGGCTGTAGCGCCAGCGCCCGCTGGCGATGTCGTTCTGCACGCGGGTATCGTAGATCGAGTTGGTGTTCGGCAGCGTCGCGGTCGGCTGTCCGTTGAGGTAGGTGGTCTCGTAGGTGATGCCGGTGAACTTGACCTCGTGGCCGTCGGCCGGCCGGATCGTCAGCTTGCCGATGCCGGAGGCGACGTTGAAGCCGGTATTCGGCCATTCCTTGCCATCGCCGTCGCGATAGTTGGTCTGCGAGCGGTACACCGCGCCGCCGAACACATCGACGTCGGGGGTGACGCGATAGCCGCCGAAAACCGAGCCCATGCCTTTCAGGATGTTGGATCCGACCATGCCGGTCGTCAGCACACCCCAGCGTTCGCCCGCCCTGACCACATCCTCGATGTCCTTGGTGCGGAACGCCACGACGCCGCCGATCGCGCCGGAGCCGTAGATGTTGGCGACCGGACCGCGCACGACGTCGACGCCTGCCAGCATTTCAGGCTCGAGATAGAACTGGCCGTCGGCATTGTGGCCGGTGCGCTGGAAGTTCTGCCGCGCGCCGTCGATCAGCACCGCGACGCGGCCGAAGTCCTGCAAGCCGCGAATGTTGATCGAGGTGCCGGGATCGTCGCCGCGGGTCTGCGTCCACACTCCCGGCATGCCGAAGAAGACGTCCGACGTCCGCGTCGGCATCAGCTGCTGGAGCGTCCCCGGACCGACCGGGGTCGTCGATCGCAGCTGCCCGGCGGGGCCGGGCGGGCCGCCGGCGGCGGGCGCCGAAGGCGCCTGCTGCGTGGCCGGCTGGGGCGCTTGCACCGGCGTGGAGCGCACCGTGCTGACCGGCGCCAGCGTGTCGCTCACCCGCTCGCGCGTTTTCGTGGCGACCACCGTGACCGGATCGAGCGTTACAGTCGCCGGTTCCGCGTTCTGCGCAAAAGCGCCGGAGACGGCTCCCGCCTTCATCAACGCGATCGTCGATACACCAATCAGCAGCGCCTGCGCGCTTCGCGTCCAGCAACCCATGACAGCCCCCACCACGATCGCCTCGTTGTGATTTTTGAGATTTCGCTGGCGGGCGGCCGCGGGAGCGGCTGGCTGGCTGGCTCTGGCCCCCGGGATCATGAACAAGACGTCCCCACGTCCAGATCGAGCCCGAGTTCAAGTGTTGCTTTTGGTACTTATTCCGTATTACCAAAGTCAAGGCGAGTTACAACAGGTTAAAATCGTTCAAAACTAGCAGACCTTGAAGTTAAAATAGCTCTAAACTGGATGTAATACCTGAAACTACCAGCGTTCAATTCAGCGAAGTAAAGATGAATTCTGAAAGAGGCGACAGTAGTACCGAAATTATGCCAAGCGAAACCCCGACATCATCGGCAGGCGAGCGCAGCATTTCGATGATTGAAAATCGGCTGGACAGTCGCGAACTCTTTGTCGAGACCCGCGAGATCACGATCACACACGGCGCAGACGTATATCGCCTGCGCCTGACCGCGCAGAACAAGCTCATCCTGACCAAGTGAAAGCGCGCAAATGCCGGCTCACCCAGGATGGTATCATTCTCATCTCGTCGCTATTGCGAGCCTGTGTGTGCTTGCAGCAACACCTGCAACCGGCAACGGTGTGACGGTCCGCGACGCCGCCGGCCGCTCGGTCACGATCAGGGATGCCGGCCGGATCGTGTCGGTGGGCGGATCCGTGACTGAGATTCTGTACGCGCTCGGTCTCGAGCAGCGCGTCGTCGCGGTCGACAGCACGAGCATCTATCCGGCGCGCGCGGCCGCCGAAAAGCCCAACGTCGGTTACATGCGGCAATTGTCGGCAGAAGGCGTGCTCGGGCTCGGCCCCTCGCTCGTGCTCGCCGCCGAGGGCTCCGGTCCGAAGGGAACGATTGCCGTGCTGGAATCCGCGTCGATCCCCTTCGTGCAAGTGCCTGACCACTTCACTGGCGAAGGCATCGTCGAAAAAATCCGCCTGATCGCGCAGGCGACCGGCACGGTCGGGCGCGGCGAGTGTCTCGCCAAGCTGGTCGCGACCGATCTCGATGCGCTCGCCGCGCTGCGCGCACGCATCGCACAGCCGCGCAAGGCGCTGTTCGTTCTCTCGTTCCTGAACGGCCGCCCGATGGTGGCGGGGCGAGCGACCGCCGCCGACGGCATCATCAAGCTTGCCGGCGCCGTGAACGCGGTCACCGAATACGAGGGCTACAAGCCCATCAGCGACGAGTTGGTCATCGCCGCGCGCCCGGACGCCGTCATCGCCATGGAACGCGCTTCCCACCGGCTCGATGCCCAGACCGTGTTCGAGCATCCCGCCTTCGTCACCACGCCCGCGGCCGCGCAACGGGCGCTCATCTCGATGGAGGGCCTCTATCTCCTCGGCTTCGGACCGCGCGCCGCACGCGCCGCCCGTGACCTTGCCGTGACGCTTTATCCTTCGCTCGCCCGCGAGCCGATGCCCTCCGAAGGCAGCAACCTGGAAGAGGCGTGCCGGCAATGACGGCGGCGGCAGCGACCGCGCCGGTACGCAAGTCGTCGTGGCGCAAGCCGATACGGTTCCTGATGCTGCCGGCGCTGCTGGCCGTCCTCGTGCTGGCGGCCGCCGTCGCCGCGACCATCGGCGCGGCCGGCATTCCGCTGCATCGCCTGCTCGCCGCCATGGGCCTCACGCAGGGCGATCCGGCTCTGGTCGAGCGCGACTGGCTGGTGCTGTGGTCGATCCGGCTGCCGCGCATCGCGATGGCGATCATCGTCGGCGGCTTGCTGGCCGCTGCCGGCGCGGTGCTGCAGGGGATGTTCCGCAATCCGCTCGCCGATCCCGCGCTCGTCGGCGTGTCGAACGGCGCCGCGTTTGCGTCCGCCGCCATGATCGTCGTAGGTGACCGTTACATCGTGTCGGCCGGCGCCGGTTTGCCGGTCGAGGCGCTGCCGCTCGCCGCGTTTGCCGGCGCGCTCGCGGCGACCATGGTCCTCTACCGCATCGCCACCCACGAGGGCCGCACGTCGATCGCCATGTTCCTGCTCGGAGGCCTGGCGATGGCGGCGCTGGCCAATGCCGGACTGGGTCTGCTGGTCTTTCTCGCCGACGACCGCCAATTGCGCGATATCAATTTCTGGCTGCTGGGCTCGCTCGGCGGCGCGACCTGGCCGAAGGTCGGAGCGACCGTCCCGTTCCTCGCCGCCGTCGGCCTCGCCATGCCGTTCATCTCGCGCGGCCTCGATCTGCTCGTGCTCGGCGAAACCGAAGCCTTCCATGCGGGCATCGAGGTCGAACGCCTCAAGCGCATTTGCATCGTGCTGGTCGCCGCGGCGACCGGCGCGGCGGTCTCGGTGTCGGGCGTGATCGGATTCGTAGGCCTCGTCGTGCCGCACTTGTTGCGCCTCGTGATCGGGCCGAGCCATCGCTTGTTGTTGCCGGCGGCCGTTTTGCTCGGCGCGGCTCTGCTGGTCGTGGCCGACACCTTCGCGCGCACGCTGGCGGCGCCCGCGGAGCTGCCGATCGGCATCGTGACCGCCACGATCGGCGCGCCGTTCTTTCTCTATCTCCTGTTGCGCCAGCGCGCACTGCTGGCATGATCCGCGACCCATGCCGCCGGTCCTCGCAGCAAGCTCGGTCACGGTGCGGGTCGGCACCAAGACGCTGATCGACGGCATTTCGCTGTCGCTCGAAGCCGGCGAGATCGCGGCGCTGGTCGGGCCCAATGGCGCCGGCAAGTCCACGCTGATGCGCGTGCTGTCCGGCGATCTCCTCCCCGGTGCCGGCACTGTCGAGTTGAAGGGCCGGCAGCTGCGATCCTATGGTCCGCGCACGCTCGCGCGCCACCGCGCCATGCTTTCGCAAAGCGTCAGCGTCGCCTTCTCCTTCACCGTCGCGGAAATCGTGCGCATGGGCGCCGGCGATCGCCGCGGACGGGCCATCGACGATCTCGTCGACACCGCGCTCGATCAGGTCGATCTCGCCGGCTTCCACGAGCGCGTGATCACCACGCTGTCGGGCGGCGAGCAGCAGCGCGCGCATTTCGCACGCATCCTGGTGCAGCTCGCCTGCGGCGAAGCCGCCCATGGCCCGGGCGTGCTGCTGCTCGACGAGCCGACCGCGAGCCTCGACCTGCGCCACCAGCTCGATGTGATCGAGACCGCGAAGAGCTGCGCCGCGCGCGGCGTCACGGTCGTCGCGATCCTGCACGACCTCAACCTCGCGGCGCTGCTCGCGCAAGCGCATCGTCGTGCTCAGCGGCGGCCGCGTCGCCGGCGACGGCCCGCCGGGCGAAACGATCACGGACGGAATGCTCGATCGTGTGTTCGGCGTCGCGGAGGCAGTCGGCCGCGTTCCGCCCGCCACGACGCCGTTCATCCTGCCGCATGCGGCGCGGAAGGTCGGGCGGGAAGGAAATTAGAGATTGCTGGTGTCTCAAACCGATGACATGACTACGGTTCAGACAACAGCGATCGTCGCCCATGACCAAGACCAGGACGAAGACCAAGCGCAAGACCAAGCCCAGAAAGTCCAGCGGCAAAGCGATCGGGCCGCGGGCTTCCGCCCGCAATCCCGGGGGAAATCGCCGGTCGGTCGAGACCAAGCTGCAGGAGCTCAAGCGCCGCCTGCGCGAGATCGGCGATCTCGGCGCCGCAAGTGCGCTGCTCGGTTGGGACCAAGCCACCTATATGCCGCAAGGCGGCGCGGCCGCGCGCGCGCGGCAGGGCGCGATGCTTTACAGGATCGCCCACGAGCAGTCGGTCGACCCGGCGCTGGGCAGGCTCATCGACGAGCTTCTCCCTTATGCCGACAGCCTGTCTTACGACACGGACGACGCGAGCTTGATACGGGTCGCACGGCGCGACTTCGAGAAAGCGATCAGGGTGCCTCCCGAGTTCGTCGCGCGCGCCAACGCGCTGCGCTCGGCGTCCTTCGATGCCTGGACGCGGGCCAGGCCGGCGAACGACTTCGCGACCATGCTGCCGTTCCTGGAGAAAAATCTCGAGCTCAGTCGCGAATATGCCGATTTTTTCCGGCCCTACGACCATATCGCCGATCCACTGATCGATGACGCCGACGAGGGAATGACCACAGCCTCGGTCCGCGCGCTGTTTGCCGGACTGCGGCGCGAGCTGGTGCCGATTGTGCACGCGATATCCGAGCAGACGCCGGCTGATAACAGCTGCCTGCGCGGCGTCTTTCGCCGAAGCGGCGCAGCTCGACCTCAGCCGTACCATCGCCGAGCGGATGGGCTACGACCTGCAACGCGGGAGGCTCGACACGACGCATCATCCCGTTCTGCACGAAGTTCTCGGTGGGCGATGTGCGAATCACGACCCGCGTCTACGAGAGCGACATCGGCCAGGCGCTGTTCTCGACGGTGCACGAGGCCGGCCATGCGCTCTACGAGCAGGGCGTCAGCGCCGTGCTGGAGGGCACGCCGCTCGGATCCGGGACATCGGCCGGCGTGCACGAGAGCCAGTCGCGGCTCTGGGAAAACGTGGTCGCCCGCAGCCTGGGGTTTTGGCAACACTTTTACCCGCTGCTGCAGCAGGCATTCCCGGACCAGTTCGGGCCGGTGGCGCTCGACACCTTCCATCGCGCCGTCAACAAGGTCGAACGATCCCTCATCCGCACCGAAGCCGACGAGGTGACGTACGATCTCCACATCATGCTACGCTTCGATCTGGAGCTGAGGATGCTGGAGGGGCGGCTGCGGGTCAAAGATCTGCCCGAAGCCTGGCGCGAAGGAATGCGCGCCGACCTCGGCCTCCTGCCGGCCGACGACCGCGATGGCTGCCTGCAGGACGTTCATTGGTATTCGGACGCCATCGGCGGCGCATTTCAGAGCTACACGATCGGCAATATTCTCAGCGCGCAATTCTACGCCGCAGCCATCGAGGCACATCCCGAGATCCCGCGCGAGATCGAACGAGGGAGGTTCGGTACACTTCACGGCTGGCTGAGCGACCGCATCTACCGGCACGGGCGCAAGTATCAGCCGTCCGAGCTGGTCGAGCGGACAACCGGTCGGCCGATGAGCATGGAGCCCTATCTCGCCTACCTGCGCACGAAGTACGGCGAGATTTACCGGTTGCCGCCGATGCAAGCAGCGGGCGTGGCGTCATCACCCGTGCTCTCACGCTAAGGAATTGAAAATGTGCGCCGAACGCACAATCGACTACACCGGCCAGCGTCTCCAGGCGAAACGCCGAATCCCAGAACATCCATTCGAGCTGCGTCGCTCGCGTGTAGGCGGCGTGCATCCGCTCGCGCAGCGACGGCGAAGCGCCCTCGGCGGCCTCGTCGGTGGCGGCGATCATCGCGCGAACCGCGGCATGGAAATCCTCCCCCGCATAGGTGTCGATCCAGGCCCGGTACGGATTGGCCGGCGCCGCGCGCGCGTGGATATCGCGCCCGACCTCGGCGTAGATCCAGAAGCAGGGCAACAGCGCTCCGAGCAGCACCTCGTACGGCTCGCCGTAGGCGGTGGCGACGAGGTACGACACGTAGTGATGACAGGCCGGCGACAGCGGCGTCTGCGTGAAGACGTCGGACGTGATGCCGTATTGCCGGAAAAAAGAGCCGTGCAGCGCCCGCTCGACCACGATCGCGCCCTCCGCCGACTTGGCGAATTGCACGATGCGGTCGGGGTGCGGCGCCTTGGCCGCGGCCAGCGTCAACGCGCGCCCGAAACCGATGAGGTAATGCGCATCCTGCGTGATGTAGTGCTTGAAGCGTGTCTCGCTCAATGTGCCGGCCGCGAGCTCGCTGTTGAACGGCATCGTGCGGATGACCTCGTAGGTGGCGGCGTTTCGGTCCCACGCTTGGCGCGAGAAAGGGCTGCTCGTCGTTGTCATGATTGGCACATCCGCGCTGAAGGCTGTCAGGCCGCTCGATATTGGAAAACCAGGCTCAGATTGTTGGCCGGCATGGCGACGCGCTCGACGAGATGCAGCCCATGCCAGCGGGCAACATCGGCGACCTGCTCGAGGTCGCGCACGCCCCATTCCGGGTTGCTCGCCCGCAAATTCGCGTCGAAGGCGGCGTTGCTCGGCGCGGTATGGCGATCGCCTTCCTTGAATGCTCCATAGAGATAGAGCGGACCGCCGGCCGGAAGCACGCGCGCGGCTCCTTCCATCAGCCCTTCGGTCGCCCGCCAAGGCGAGATATGGATCATGTTGATCGCGACCACCGCGTCCGCGCGCGTCACCGGCCAAACCGGCGCGCAAACATCGAGCGGGAGCGCAGTCAGCAGGTTCGGCAGTTGCGCCGAGGCGCGATGGGCCGCGATGCTCCGCAGCGCGTCGACATCGACGTCGGTCGGTTGCCATGTCAGATGCGGCAAGGCCGCGGCGAAGTGCACGGCATGCTCGCCGGTGCCGCTCGCGATCTCCAGCACAATTCCTCGCGCGGGCAACGCCCGGCGCAGGACCGCGAGGATCGGATCGCGGTTGCGGGCCACCGCCGGTGCGGTCAGGGCGCCTTCGGAAATGCGTGTCATGCCGACCTGTGCAACTTGACGTGAACAGAGTTAGAACCAACCCAACTCCGGGGCCGCGCTCCAGAGCAGTCGCAGGCCCAATATTGTCAGGACCAGCTGGAAGACAAGCCGAAAGCGCCGCTCGGTCGTGCGGTGCAATGCCACTTCGCCGACCCAGTTGCCGAGCGCGCCGGTCACGATCATCGCCGCCATCAGCGGGACGAAGCTGCCGATCGCGAAGCCGATGAAGCCGAAGGCGGCAAGCTTCGCAACGTGCGCGATCGTCATCAGCGCGCCCATGGTGGCGGCGACGTTGTGCCGGTCCGGCGAGGCGCTGGCGACGAAGGGGGCGAGCAACGAGCCGGTGGCGCTGACGAACACGCCGAGGAAGACCGTGCCGAAGCCGAGCACCGCGAAGCGCCCTCGCTCGGCGCCGATGCGTCCGAGCTGCGGCATCCAGGTCACCAGCAGGATGAAGGCGCCGAGAATGGCCTGCAGCCACGAGAGCGGCAGCGCGACGAAGATCTTGGCGCCGGCCGCGGCGCCGATCACCGAGCCCACGACGAAGGGCAGCACGGTCCCGCGCAGGACGTAACGCCACATGATCATGGTGCGCGATATGCCGGTGCCGAGCATCACCACGGTATGGACCGGAATCACCACGGCCGGCGGCATCACCGTGGCCATGATCGCGAGCAGGATCACGCCGCCCGCCGCGCCTGTGAACACCGCGATGAAGGCGGTCACGAACGACGCCGCGGACAGGCCGATGAACAAAAGCGGGCCGACGTCCGGCGTGACCGACAAGTCCATTCCGCTGCTTCTCTGGTGGAAGAATTCGGCTTCGGTCGAAGCCGACCTGCGTCACGTGCCCGGGTGGGCCCGCCTGGAACTCAAGTCATTACATACCGGCCGTCGCCTGCACACGGCCTTGTGAGCAGGTCGGCCATCCCAAGGGAGACCAGCCAGGGTTGACAGCAAGGCGCTGACGATTTATACATTTCGTCAGTTCTCATTATCCGCAACGGCCCGAGCGACCCATGAACGTGCAGGCCAAGACCAGACCCGACGACACCCGCAGCCGGATCGTGGAAACGGCGGATACGCTGTTCCGGCGGCTGGGCTTCGCCAAGACCGCGGTCGCCGATATCGCGGCCGAGCTCAAGATGTCGCCGGCCAATGTCTACCGGTTCTTCCCGTCCAAGAACGCAATCGTGGAGGCGATCTGCCAGCGCTGCCTGGGCGAGCTCGACGCCAAGGCCTGGGAGGTGGCGCGCTCGCGTGGCACGGCGGCGGAACGCATCGAGCGCCTGTTCCTCGAAATTCTCGCCTATCACAAAGAAAATCTTCTGACTGATCAGAAGGTTAACGACATCGTCCTGGTCGCCATGGAGCACAGCTGGGACGCCATCCGAGCGCACAAAGAGTCGATCCGCAGGGTAGTCGAAAAGATTCTGCGGGAAGGGATCGAGGCCGGCGAGTTCGAGCCGGTCGATCCGGCGCTGACCGCCGGGCTGATGATGCAATCCATGGTGCATTTCTGCCATCCGCTGCTGCTCGCACAGGCCATGCAACACCGCGAAGACCTCGAAGCAGGCATGGTCACCCAGGTCCGCTTCCTGCTACGCGCCGTCACCCCCCGGAGCTGATCCCATGCCGACCATCCCTCCCAGCGCTCAGGCATGCCCAAATTGTGACGATGGAACGATTTCATCAGTCATCACAAGTTCGCGATCAAAGGATCGAGCCATGTCCCTCAGCCCCCTGCCCCGCCCGCTTCTCGCCCTGACCGCACTGCTGCTCCTCGCCGGTTGCGAAGCCAATACCGCGCCGGCGCCAAACGCCGAACGGCCGGTCCAAGTGCAGCGCGTGACGTTCGCCAACGAAGACAGCAAGCGCGAGTTCGTCGGCGTGGTGCGGGCGCGCTATGAGACCGATCTCGGCTTCCGCGTGGCAGGCAAGATCGTCACCCGCGTGGTCAATGTCGGCGACAGCGTCCACGCCGGCGACGTGGTCGCGCGCCTCGATCCGCAGGACCTGAAGCTGCAAGTGGAAAGCGCCGAGGCCGAGCTCGCCGCGGCGACGTCGAGCCTCGCTCAGGCGTCAGCCGATTTCGGCCGTTATTCGACCCTCAAGGACCGCGGCTGGGCTTCGACCGCCGACTTCGACCGCAAGAAGGCCGCGACCGACGAAGCGCAAGGCCGCCTCGAGCGCGCGCAGCGATCGCTCGACCTCGCCCGCAACCAACGCGGCTATGCCGAGCTCAAGGCCGATGCCGACGGTGTGATCACCGCGACGCTGGCCGAGCCCGGCCAGGTGGTGGCGATCGGCCAGGCGGTGGCCCGCCTCGCCCACCGCGGCGAGAAGGAAGCCGTGGTCGCGCTGCCGGAAACCTGGCTCGCCGAGGCGCGCAAGTCCAAAGCGACCGTGCGGCTATGGGCAGAACGTGACCGCGCGTTCGACGCGCGCCTGCGCGAGCTCTCGCCGCAGGCCGACACCGCCACTCGCACCTACGCCGCGCGGTTCACCATGACGAACGCGGACGAGGCGGTCGCTTTCGGCATGACGGCGACGGTGACGCTCACGCAATCCGCCGACGCCAAGGTTGCGAAACTCCCGCTCTCGGCGGTCGTCAATCGTGGCAGCGGCGCGTCGGTCTACGTGGTCGAGGCATCGGGCACGCTCGCGGTCCGCCCGGTGACGGTGGCCTCGTTCACCGAGGATACCGCGCTGGTCACGTCGGGCATCGGCGACGGCGACAAGATCGTGACGCTCGGGGTGCAGAAGCTCGAACCGGGACTCAAGGTCCGTACCGTCGAAACTCGCTAGATCAATCGGGGTGGTGTCATGCAACGCTTCAATCTGTCGGAATGGGCGATCACGCATCGGCCGCTGGTCCTGTTCATGATCATTCTCCTGGGTGCGGCCGGCATCTACTCGTATCTCAATCTCGGCCGCGCCGAGGACCCGTCCTTCACCATCAAGACCATGGTCGTGCACGTCACTTGGCCGGGTGCGACCACGACCGAGATGCAGGCGCAGGTCGCCGACAAGATCGAGAAGAAGCTGCAGGAGCTGCCTTATCTCGATCGCATCGAGAGCTATTCGCAGCCGGGCGTGTCCTTCATTCGCGTCAACCTCACCGACAAGACCCCGCCCGCGCGGGTGAAGGAGCTCTGGTACCAGGTGCGCAAGAAGGTCGGCGACATCAGGCACGAGCTGCCGCCGGGCATCACCGGACCGGATTTCAACGACGAATACGGCGACGTCTATTCCGCCCTCTACATGCTCAGCGCCGACGGCATGAGCCTGGCCGATCTCAAGACGCGCGCCGAGGACATCCGCCAGCGCCTGCTGCGCGTTCCCGACGTGAACAAGGTCGACATCCTCGGCGAGCGGCCGCAGAAGATCTTCATCGAGTTCAGCCACGCCAAGCTCGCCACCCTGGGTGTAACCCCGCAGCAGATCTTCGACAGCGTCGCCAAGCAGAACGCCGTCATCTCCGGCGGCTCGGTCGATACCTCCGCCGACCGCATCAATCTGCGGGTGACCGGCGCGTTCTCCGGCGTCGCGGCGATCGCGGCGGTGCCGGTCGAGGCCAACGGACAGATCTTCCGGCTCGGCGACATCGCGAGCGTCAAGCGCGGATACGAGGACCCGGCGAGCTTCCTCGTCCGCGAGGACGGCAAACCGGCGCTCGGCCTCGGCGTCTCCATGCAGGACGGCGCCAACATCATCACGCTCGGAGCAAACCTGAAGCGCACGATGGCCGCCATCACCAACGAGCTACCGGTCGGCATCGAGGTCACGCAGATTGCCGATCAACCGCACATCGTCGATGACTCCGTCTCGGAATTCGTCAAAACGTTTGCCGAAGCATTGGTGATCGTGCTGGTGGTGAGCTTCCTGTCGCTCGGCTGGCGCACCGGCATCGTGGTGGCGCTGTCGGTGCCGCTGGTGCTGGCGATCGTGCTGCTGGTGATGTACGCGACCGGGCTCGATCTCCACCGCATCACGCTCGGCGCACTGATCATCGCGCTCGGCCTCCTGGTCGACGACGCCATCATCGCCATCGAGATGATGGTGGTGAAGATGGAGCAGGGCTGGGACCGCGCGCGTGCCGCGACCTATGCCTGGACCTCGACCGCGTTTCCGATGCTCACCGGCACGCTGGTGACGGCCGCGGGCTTCCTGCCGGTCGGCTTCGCCAAGTCGAGCGCCGGCGAATATGCCGGCGGCATCTTCTGGATCGTCGGCCTCGCGCTCATCGCCTCCTGGGTGGTCGCCGTGCTGTTCACGCCCTATCTCGGCCTGAAGCTGCTGCCCAACCTCGCCAAGAAGGGCGTGCACGAGGATCCGGACGCGATCTACGACACCCGCGTCTATCGGGGCCTGCGAGCGGTCATCGAGTGGTGCCTGCGGTGGCGCCGCACCGTCGTCGCGCTCACGGTTCTGATGTTCGTCGCGTCGATCGCCGGCTTCGGCCTGGTCCAGCAGCAGTTCTTCCCGACCTCGACGCGCTCGGAGCTGTTCTTCGAGATGCGGCTGCCGGAAGGCACCGCCATCGGCGTCACCGACGCCACGGCGAAGAAGGCCGAGCGGCTGCTCGCCGGCGACCCCGATATCGCGACCTACACGACTTACGTGGGCCAGGGCTCGCCGCGCTTTTGGCTCGGGCTCAACCCGGTGCTGCCGAACTCGAACTTCGCCCAGATCGTCATCGTCACCAAGGACCTCGCGGCGCGCGAACGCGTCAAGGCGCGGCTCGAGCAGGCGCTCGCCGACGGCGCGCTGCCGGAATCCCGCTCGCGCGTCGACCGCTTCACGTTCGGCCCGCCGGTCGGCTTCCCGGTGCAGTTCCGCGTGGTCGGTCCCGATCCGCTGAAGGTGCGCGGCATCGCCGAAGAGGTACGCCAGGTGATGGCCAAGGACGCCCGGATCGTCGATCCTCATCTCGATTGGAACGAGCAAGTGAAGTCGATCCGGCTCGAGGTCGACCAGGATCGCGCCCGCGCCCTCGGTCTCACGCCCCAGGACGTCGCGCAGACGATGCAGACGCTGCTGTCGGGCTTCACCGTCACCCAGTATCGCGAAGGCATCGAGCACATCGACGTGGTCGCGCGCGCTGTTCCCTCCGAACGCCTCGAGCTCGACCGGCTTCCCGCGCTCACGGTTGCCACCCGAAACGGCGTCGCGGTGCCGCTCTCCCAGATCGCGCGGCTCAACTACGAATACGAGGAGCCGATCCTGTGGCGGCGCAACCGCGACATCGTGCTGACCGTGCGCGGCGACATCGTCGACCACGTGCAGGCGCCGGACGTCAGCAGCGCGATCGAGCCGAAGCTGCAGACCATCAAGGATGCGCTGCCCTACGGCTACCGCATCGAGACCGGCGGGTCGATCGAGGAGAGCGTCAAGGCCAACGGCGCGCTGGTCGCGGTGTTCCCGGTCATGGCCATCGTGATGCTGGCCTTCCTGATGATCCAGCTGCAGAGCTTCTCGCGGCTCGCGCTCGTGTTCGTGACCGCGCCGCTCGGCCTGATCGGGGCGACCGGGGCGCTGCTCGTCTCCAACCGGCCGTTCGGCTTCGTCGCGCTGCTGGGTCTGATCGCGCTCGCCGGAATGATCATGCGCAACACCGTCATTCTCGTGGACCAGATCGACCGCGACATCGCCGACGGCCATGGCCGCCACCGCGCCATCATCGGCGCGACGGTGCGGCGCGCGCGCCCCGTGGTGCTCACCGCGCTGGCCGCCATCCTCGGCATGATCCCGCTCGCCGGCAGCATCTTCTGGGGCCCGATGGCGATCACCATCATGGGCGGGTTGTTCGTCGCAACGGTGCTGACGCTGCTGGTCGTGCCGGCGCTCTACTCGCTGTGGTTCCGTGTGCGCAGCGACGAGACCACCGATACGTTCATCGAGCACACCGACCAGGCCGAGCACTTCGGCCGGCAGGTAGTGCCCATCCGGATCGCCGCTGAATGACGATGAGATTGGCTGAGGGGCCCCACCGACCGACAAAAGAGGGAGATCGAATGCTTTGGTGTCATCGCGAACCGACGCTCGATGAGATTCTATCCGACTCCATTACCAAGGCCGTGATGGAAGCCGACGGCGTCGATCCGCAAGAGCTCGCGGCGTCGCTGAAGCAGGCGTGCCCGCAGCCCGTTCCGGCGCGCGCCCCAATGGGGACCGTGGTCCACGGTACCCCTGAGCAAGAGATGGCAAGAATGATCAAGCGCACGGGGTGTCCAGACATTATCTACGAAGCGCAAAGGAGAAAGACCATGATGAGCAAAATCGCATTGGCTGTCGCTCTGGCGATCGCCGCCATGTCCACAGCTCCCGCTTTCGCCGGTCCGAAGCACGGCACGCAGGTGGCGTGCACCGAAGACCTGGGATACGGCCGCACCGGAAGCTACGGCTGCTGACTCGAGGCAGACGGCCTCGGCTGAACTGCCCCGTAACTGCTGAGGGCATTCGCATAAAATCCGAATAAAAAATCAGGAAAGAGCCCGGCGAAACCGGGCTCTTCCCATTTCCGACAACCGCCGGCGCTGTTCCTCGCACGCAAATTTGAACAGGTGCCCTACTCGCATGACGACAAAGCGATGTGCAAATGAACGCGAGGGCTGGCACTTGATGACATGAGAGGACACGCCGCTCAAGGAAGGGAAACCGGATCGTCAAGATCAGGAGACCTCGTCATGAGCGAATTGGCTACCGGCTCCGCCGGCATGGTTGCTCCCGTCGTTCAAATTGCCCCATCGGACATAGCACGTCGTCACATCGCGACATGGAATGGAATCCAGACGGACGCCGTACAGGTCGTCCGGCAGGAGCCGTTCGAATACGGAATCCGGACGCCGCATCATCTCCTGATCATGACCGAACGCGCGGCGCGGGATGACGGCGAGACGCTGGTCGAAGGTTTGCCGACGTCTACTCTGCGCGAGTTCAGCCGGAAGCTGAGCCTCGTTCCGGCCGGCCATCGGTTTTTCGGCTGGCAGAAGCCGCGGCTGCTGACGCGGGTCACCTATTTCTATATCGATCCACGTGGCGCGCTGATCGATCCCGAGCTGCGTTTTGCCGAAACCGAGTTCAAGCCGCGGCTCTTCTTCTTCGACAAGGACCTGTGGGAGACGGCGGCCAAGCTCAAGGCGCAGTCCGAGAATTCGGGTCTCGGGCAACGGCAATATGCCGAAGCGCTCGGCATCGTGTTGGCGCACGAGCTCCTGCGTATCAACAACGGCGCCATCCCCGCAAAGGAGCACATTCGAGGCGGCCTTGCCGGTTGGCAGGAGAAGAAGGTCGCGCAATACATCGAGGAGCACCTTCCGGAGGACATGTCGCTGGCCACGCTGGCCGAGCTGGCGGGGTTGAGCCCGTTTCATTTCGCGCGGGCGTTCAAGCAGTCGTTCGGCTTGCCGCCGCACCGCTATCTGAGCAGCCTGCGGGTGGAGCGGGCCAAGTCGCTCCTGGCAAATCCCGCCATATCGGTCACGCAGGTCGGATTCAATCTGGGCTTCAGCGAAACCAGCTCCTTCACGACGACATTCCGCAAGCACACCGGGCTCACGCCCACCGCCTATCGGCGCGGCCTTGCGTGATTGGGCAATTCCGAGCAAGCGGCCGCAAGGACGGCCAAACATTCCGCCATCAGGTGGCTATCTCAGAACTGCAAGCACCAACTGTTCCACCAACCCATTCCTTGGAGATGTGAAATGAAGATGCTCGTTACCAAGATGGCGCTCGCGACGTCGGTTGCGCTCGCCACGCTGGTCGCTGCCGAGGCTGCTTCGGCGCAGCCTCTGAGGCATCAGACGGCTCCCGAAGCCTACGATACACAAGCCAATCCAAACTACGGGTTTGGCCCGCGCGTCACCGTGCAGCCGAACGACGTGGTCTCAGGCGATCGCGTGATCGGTCGCGACCCGGATCCCTTCGTTCGCGACCAGATCCTGCGCGGATACAATTCAGGCGAACGTCCCGACTGACCACGCCTGCGCTCCCCCGCACAAGCCCGGCCTCGCGCCGGGCTTGATGCGTTGACCGACGCGGTGACAGCGCATTCCTTCCACTCGAGCTGAAAGCGCGCTAGAACAAGCGTCAGCAAGGAGCACCCATGACGTCCGCGACCGAGAGCCAACAACCGCCGAGGACGACAATCGATGGCAAGACCTTCTGGCGCGTGCTGGGCGAGCGCGCCGTCGGCGCCACCATCGTCACCGCACGCGGCGCCGACGGCCCGGCCGGATTTCTCGGCTTGTCGGCGACGCACGTCTGCGCCGATCCGCCGACCATGCTGGTGTCGATCGATCGCAAGACGTCGGCGCTCGCCGCCGTGCTGCACGGACGCCACTTTGCGATCAACTATCTCGGCCGCGACGCGCAGGCGGTGGCCGATGCGTTCGGCGGCAAGACCGCCGCCAAGGGTGCCGACCGGTTCGAGCCTGGACGTTGGGGCGCCTTGACCACCGGCGCGCCGGTCTTCAACGACGCCCTCGGTGTGCTCGATTGCGTGCTGGAGCAAACCGTCGAGTACCACGCGACCACCATCGCGATCGGCCGCGTAGTCGACGTGGTCGCGCGCGGCAGCGGCGATCCGCTGGTCTTTTTCCGCGGCGGCTTCTTGAAGACTTAACCCTAGCCCTCGTGACGGCGCTATTCCGCCGCGACCTGCGCCGGCTCGATGAACTGCGACACCCACTTCTGCCGGCGCCTCACGTTGTGCCGATACATCGCCTCGAACTCGTCCGGCGGGAAGGAATGCGTCGACGCCCGCGCGAGCAGCGCTTCGGTCCACGCCTTGAGCCGCGGAAACTTCTCGATGTGGCCGAGCGGCCTGATCCGGTCGAGGAAGAAATAGCGCTGAAGGAACGGCGCATAGGCCGCGTCCACCAGCGAATAACTGGCCCCGTTGAAGAAGGGACCGCTGCCCTGCTTCGCCAGCGCCTTCTCCAGGCGCTCGAACTGCTCCGGGATATTTTCCGCCGCTTTGTTGTAATCGGCCTCTGTGTCGGCATAGGCGATCGCGGTCACCGTGGCGAAAGTCGGCACATAGTCGGTCCAGGCCCGGTTCATGGCGCGCGCGATCGGGTCTTCCGGATGCAGCCGCGGCGCAATCGTCTCGTCCAGGTATTCGGCGATGGCATTCGACTCGAACAGCGACACCTGGTCGTCGACGCGTAGCACCGGCACCTTCTTGTGCGGTGAAATCGCGAGGAACCAATCGGGCCGATTGTCGGGCTCGATGTGCCGGAACTCGAAATCGATCTTCTTTTCGCGCAGCACGATCGCCGCCCGCTGCACCCACGGGCAGGTCTTGAAGCTGACCAGCAGATATTTCGCCATGACGTTCCTCGTTTCTATTCTTCCCGCATCGGCATAGTCGCATGCCGTCGTCAGAGCTCCAAGACCAGATACTCCTCCTCGAGCGACACCGGAAAGGTCTCGGCGACATAAGGGCCTTTGACCAGCTTCTCGCCCGGCTCGACCGTGACCTGAAACTGCCTCGCCCTGACCGAGGTCGGGTCGCACCAGGATTGGCCGGTGCGGATGTCGAACTCCCAGCCGTGCCAGGGGCATCGCAGGAATTCCTGATGCCGCGCGAGGCGGTAGTGGCCGGGCCCGTCGGACTGGACGAGCGCGACGATGTTGCCCTTGCACAGCGGACCGCCGGCGTGCGGACAGCGATCGGCCAGCGCGAAATAATCGCCACCCAGATTGAAAATCCCGATATCGCGCCCCTTCACCGTGACGTGCTTGCACGTGCCCGGGGCGATGTCGCCCGCCTTGGCGACGACTTGACGGCTCATTGGCGGCTCACTGCAGACCGTACAACGCCTTGGCGTTGTCTCGGAATACCATCGCCTTCTGCGCCTCCGTCATGTCGAACTTGAAGACGTGTTGCGGATGATCGAAGTCCCAATGCGGGTAGTCGGTCGAGAACATCAGGCGGTCCCACCCCATCCAGCCGATGATGTCCGCGAGATGTTGTGGATCGTCGGGCTCCTCGATCGGCTGCGATGTGAACCAGACGTGCTCGCGGACATATTCCGAGGGCGGGCGTTTGACGTCGGGCGTTTCCTTGCGCATGCGCTGCCAATGCTTGTCCATCCGCCAGCACAAGGCCGGCGCCCAGGCGAACCCGCCCTCGATCAGTACGACCTTCAGCTTCGGGAAACGTTCGAACACGCCCTCGAACACCAGGCTCGCCAAGGTGTTCTGCATGCCGCTCGAGGTCGCGTAGTGCTCCTGCATGTAATAAGTGGGCCAGCCCGACGAGGTCGAGGCGTGGCCGCCGCTGTAGCCCTGGACGTGCAAGCCGATCGGCCGGCCGCAGCGCTCGGCCGCCTCGTAGATCGGCCAATAGCGCCGATGGCCGAGCGGATCGCTCGACCGTGGCGATATCAGGATCTGGACATAGGCGGGGTTGCTCGCCCGCCGTTCGATCTCCTTGACGGCGAAGGTGGTGTCTTCCTGCGGAACCACGATGCCGGCGCGCAGCCGCGGCTCCGGCTTGACCCACGTCTCGAGTTGCCAGTCGTTCACCGCGCTCGCCAGCGCCGCCGCGTAGTCGAGATTCCGCTCCTCCATGCCGGCGCGGCTGAGCGGCATCAACATGCCGACCTCGACGCCGTTGGCGTCGAGATGCTGCCGGCGCATCAAGCCGAGGTCCGATCCCGGCGGCCCCTGCTCGGGAAACGCATCGACGCGCATGCCGGACGCGGTCATGCGCGGATAAGGCAGTTGCCCCGACAAGCCATTGCGCAGGTGCTCGCCCAGGGTGGTCATGTGCTCGCGCCAGCGTTCCGACAGGAACGGATGCAGATCCTTGGGTGTGCGGAACGCAGGGTGAATGTCGCAATCGACGATGGCGAGCCGCTGGGCTGCCTCCTTCTGCCGAACCGTGATGTTCATCGCACCGTCTCCTCGGTTCTTGCCGCCCGGTTGTCGAGGGCCGCCTCGTCGTGCAGCCGCGGATAGGTCTCGAGCGGATTGTCGATCATGAGCTTGCGCACGGCCTCGTCGGATAGCCCCTCCGGCAGCACGTCGTCGCCGTCGAAATGCCAGTGCGGGTAATCGGTCGAGAACAGCAGCATCCGGTCGGAGCCGATGTGCTCGAAGGTCCGCGCCAGGATGTCGGGCTGGCCGGCCGGAGCATCGACCGGCTGCAGCGTGAAGCGCACCTGGTCGCGCAGGATTTCCGCCGGCGGCCGGTCGATCCACGGCACCTCGGGCCGCACCCCGCGCCAGGTCTTGCCGGTCCGCCATAGCAGCGTCGGGAGCCAGGTGAAGCCGGATTCGATCAGCACCACCTTGAGCTTCGGAAACTTCTGAAACACGCCCTCGCTCAGCAGGCTGAGCAGCTGCGACTCGAAGGCGGTCGACTGCGCCACATAGTCTTCCACCCGGAAGGACGGCCATCCCGACGACGTCGGCGCATGGCGGTAGGTACTGCCGGCATGAATGCCGATCGGCAGCCCGAGCCTTTCCGCGGCCGCATAGATCGGCCAGTAGAGCCTGCGCCCGAGCAGCATGTCACCCATCGCGGGCAGCAGCACCTGCACGAAGCGCCGGTCGGTCGCCATCCGCTCGATCTCGGCGACGGCGACCTCGGCGCTATGCCCCGGCACCAGGATCGACGCGCGCAGGCGCGGCTCGCGGTCGAGCAACTCCTTTGCCACCCAGTCGTTCACGGCCGCGCACAAAGCGGCGGACATGTCCTCGTTGAACAGCGCGATCGCGCCATGCAGCGGATTGCAGATCGCGAAGCGGCTGCCGAACCGGTCGAGCGCCTCGCGGCGGATCATGTCGAGATCGCCGCCGGGAGCGCCACCCGGCGAGCGCCAGTCCGGCCGCGCGGCAAGCGGCGAGTTCGGCGGGTAGCTGGTCAGGACGAAGCTGTACCTGTCGATATGGCGGCTGACGAACTGATCGCGCCAATATTCGTCGAGATAGGGCAATAGCGCCGTCGCGCTCGGCATCGCGGGATGCAGATCGCAGTCGATCGCTCCTTTGAACGGCACTTTCATCGTTGACCTTCTCCGAGCGGCGAGCGGCGATTCCCGGCTGATCGCATCGACAATATAGTGCCTACAGCTCCATCTGGCGATCGGTCGGCCGCCAGGCACTATACCGGCGGTCGATCGCGACCAGGACGGCGTTGATCACCAGCACCAGCGCCGTCGCCACCACGATGCCCTCGAACACGCCCGTGGTATCGAAGTTCTGGCGGGAATGCTCGATGAGATAGCCGAGCCCTTCATTGCCCACCAGGAACTCGCCGATGATGGCCGCGCTCACCGCGCGCGGCAGCGCTATTTTCAGGGCGGCGAAGAAGAACGGCAGCAGCGAGTTCCAGATCACCTCGCGCGCGATCATCGCCTCGCTCGCGCCGACGACGCGCGCCATGTTGATGAGCGACCGGTCGACATTCCTGATGCCGGCGAACACCGCGATGAAGACGGGATAGAAGACGAGCAGGCCGACGAGCCAGAGTTTGGGCGCATCGTCGATCCCGAACCACAGAATGAACAGCGGCACCAGCGCATATTTCGGGATGCCGACCGAGGCCATGATGTAAGGCTCGACCGCGTTGGTGAGCCGCGGCATGCGGCGCAGCAGGAACGGCAGCGCCACGCCGAAGGTACAGCCGAGCGCGAACCCGATCGCCGCGAGCCGCAGCGTCACATAGGTGTGACGGAGCAGACTGCCGGACTGTGTGTCCGCGACGATGCGCTGCAGCACCTTGACCGGATCGGCGACATAGAGCGGACCCGCCACCTCGGCGCTGATCTTCCAGGCGACCACAAGGGCGACAGCCAGTGCAAGACGCCCCACCGTGACGCCGAGCTGCCGCCACTTGACGGGCCCGCCCTGGGGGAGATCGAGCGCGCTGTCGCGAACCGTCATTGCACCTGCGCCCTGATGCGCTCGTAGGTCGCGCCGAATTCCGGATGCGACATGAGGCCCCTGATGTCGCGCGGGCGCGGGATGGTGATGAGGTGCTCGCCGGCAATGCGGGACGGCGACCGCGACAGCACCAGCGTGCGGTCGCCGAGCGCGATCGCCTCGGCGATGTCGTGGGTCACGAAGACGATCGTCTTGCGGCCGAGATTCCAGAGCCGGAGCAGGTCCTCTTGCAGGTGCAGGCGGGTCTGCGCATCGAGCGCGCCGAACGGCTCGTCCATCAGGATGACCGGCGGATCGTAGGCGAGCGTGCGGATCAGCGACGCCCGCTTGCGCATGCCGCCGGACAGCTCATGCGGATAGTGGTGCTCGAACCCTGCGAGACCGACGGTGCGGATCAGCATCTCCGCGTGCGCCCGTGTCTCCGCATTGAGCCGCCGCTGGACATTCGAGCGGGAACAGGACATTCTCGCAGCGTCGTGCGCCACGGCAGCAGATTGTCCTCTTGCGTCACGTAGCCGATGCGGCAGGACAGCCCGGGATTGAGCGCCTTGGCGTCGCCGAGCGGAGCCACCTCCGACTGGTAACGCACCTCCCCGCCGCTCGCGGTGTCGATCTGCGCGATCATGTTGAGCAGCGTGGTCTTGCCGGCGCCCGAGGGCCCGATGATGGTGAGGAACTCGCCATCGGCGACCGAGAAGCTCAGGTCCTGAATGATCCACGGCGAGGACTCGCGGCCGCCGCGCGCGGCGAACCGCTTGCTCAGGTCGCGGACTTCGAGCAGAGGCTGGCCGGTCATGGTCATGTCCTCGCCTCGAGCGTCGCGTCGGCCGGCGGGCGCCAGCGCAGCAGCCGGCGCTCGGCCGCGTTGACGCTCCAGTTGCCGAGAAAGACGATCAAGGTCGTCGCCACCAGCGCGACGAATATTCCTGTCGTGTCGAAATTCATGGCGCCGAGCTGCACCAGGTAGCCGAGCCCGCGATTGGCGGAGATCAGCTCGGCGATGACCGCGCCGCCGATCGAATACGGCATCGCGATGCGCAGGCCCGTGAAGATGTAGGGCACCGCGCCCGGAAACACGATGTGGCGCGCAACGTCGCGCTCGTTCGCGCCCACGACCTGCGCCATCTGCACGAGCTTGGCGTCGAGCGCGCGCACCCCGGCGAGCGCGCTGAAATAGACGATGAAGAAGACCGTGATCGCGACCAGCGCGATCTTCGATTCGATCCCGATCCCGAACCAGAGAATGAAGAGCGGCGCCAGCGCGAGCTTCGGCGCGCCGTAGCCGCCGACCATGAACGGATCGAGGATCGCGGTCGCCATCGGCAGCCGGCGCAACGCGAACGGCAGTGCCACCGCCGGCAACGCGCCGAGGAGGAAGCCGAGCGCCGCCTCCGTCGCCGTGTACGATGCGTTGCGCAAGCAGCTCCCCGTCGAGGACACCCGCGACGAAGCGCGTCAGCACGCCCCACGGCGAGCCGACCCAATACGTGCCGAGCGTCATGCTGAGCGCCTGCCAGATCGCGATCAGGACCAGCAGAACGATGATCTGGTCGCCGCGCGCCTTCAACCGGCCGCTGGCGCGGCTCCACCACATGTCGGCGCGGCCGGAATTCCGCTCGCCTCCCAGAATGGCCATTTCCTCTCCACGGCGCGTTGCTCCCCGAACCTTCTCGCGGCGGCGCGCTCATGCATTTGGTCGGCGCAATTGTGACGCCATGGGCTTCCTGTTACAAACATTTTAAGCAGGAACGATAAGGCGGGAGGACGCCATGTTCAAATGGCACAAGCGGCACTGGCCCGTGCTCGGTAGGCCAATGCGGGTCGCGGCGATATCCCTCGGGATATCGGTTGGGCTCGGCCCCACCGCGGGCAGCAGCCAGGACATGGAGATCGTGATGGCGCTGCCGGCGCCGACGCTCACTTTCAGCGCGGCCTTCATCGCCGAGGATGCCGGCTTCTACAAGAAAGAAGGTCTCAAGGTCACCCATCGCAACATCGTGGGCGTGGGATCGGTCAACGCCGTGATCGCCGGCAGCGCCGATTTTACCATAGGCACCGGGCCGGTCTTTCTGCGCGCCGCCGCGCAGGGCCAGCGGCTCCTGGCACTTGCCAATCTCGTTCGACCGCCCGCTGGTCGAGCTGGTGTTGCGCAAGGATGTCGCCGACGCCGCCGGGATCACCGAGAGCACGCCGATCGCCGAGCGCGCCAAGGCGATGAAAGGCAAGACCATCGGCATCCAGGGCGTGGGCAGCATCGTCCATGCCTGGCAACGGCTGATCACCAACCGCGGCGGCCTCGACGTCGAGAAGGACGTCCGCATCGCGCCGATGGATCCGCCCGCCATGCTGCCCGCGCTTCAGAACAAGGCGATCGACGGCTACGCCACCTCCCTGCCCTTCACCACGCAGGCGGTCGTGAACGGCAGCGCCATCATGCTGGCGAGCGGCGTCAGCGACGCGCCCGATCTGCTTCCGTTCAACTACTGCCTCGTCTACACGCGCCCCGAAACCTGCAGGGACAATCGCGAAAAATGCGCGCGGGTGGCGCGCGCGCTGGCCGGCGCCACCGCCTTCATTCTCGAGAAGCCTAACGAATCCCTCGAGCTCCTGCGGAAGCGGTTCGACAAGATGGACCCGGCCCTGCTCGGCGCCGCGTGGCAGGTGGTGTCCAAGGCCCATGCCAAGGACATCAAGGTGAGCGTCGCGGGGCTCGACAATTCGCAGAAAGTCAGCCTCGAGTCCAAGCTGCTCGCTCCCAAGGACGCGCTCACGAGCTTCGACGGCCTGTACACCGACGAATTCCTGCGCTGAGGTATCGCGTGCGCGCGCTCTCGCTAACTGCCGGCATTCTGTGCGCGATCGCCCTTGCGATGGCCGCGCGGCCGGCCGCACAGGCACAGAGCTATCCCACCGGTCCGGTCAAGATCATCGTCGGGGTCGGGCCCGGCGCCAGCCCGGACGTGATCGCGCGGGTGGTCGCCGACCACCTCGCGCGTCACTGGGGACAGCAGGTGATCGTGCTCAATCAGCCCGGCGCCGGCGGCGCGCTCGCGATTCGTGCCGCCGGATCAGCGCCGCCTGATGGCGCCACGCTTTATCTTGCGCTCGCCTCGAACTTCGTCGCCCTGCCGGAGATGCAGGCTAGCCTGCCGTTCGACGTCGGGCGCGACTTCGTGCCGATCGGCTATGTCGGCGAGCACCCGATGGTGATCGCGGCAAGTCCTTCGCTCGGTATTGCCACGCTGCCGGAGCTGATCGCGCTCGCCAAGAAGCGGCCGGGCGAGCTCAATATTGCGGCCGGCAACCGCGGCAGCATATTGCACTTCACCGCCGAATGGCTGCGCACCGCGTCGGGCATCGACGCGACGCTGGTGCACTATCCCGGCGCGCCGCAGGCCCTGACCGACATTCTGGGTGGACGGGTCCATGCCATCGTCGATGCGGCGTCGGGCCTTGCGGGCTCGATCAGCGGTGGATCGATCAAGGCGCTCGCGGTCGCCTCGGAGCAACGCCTGCCCACCCATCCGGGATTGCCGACTGTCGCCGAGACGCTGCCGGGCTTCATGGCGATGGGCTGGTTCGCGCTGATGGCGCCGCCCAAGACGCCGGAAGCGACGGCGCGCAAGGTCAGCGACGATCTGCGTACCATCCTCGAGCGGGGCGAGCTCAAGCAGCGTTTCTTGGACCTCGGAACCTATCTGCGCCCGATGTCTCCCACGGAACTCGCGAGTTTCATCGCTGACCAGCAGCGGATCTGGAAGCCGGTGATCGCAGAGACCGCGGCGAGAACGCCGAAATAATCACGCATGACGCCGATCGAATGGCGGCTTCGATTCAAATTCATCCAAAACACGCAACCGTGAGGATGATTAACGTACCGCCGCCGCAATGTGACGATTATCCTGAAGTTCCCCTTGAACTCTGCGCCGTCGGGAACTGATCGGCGTCGCCATGATTTTGCAATAATCGGGTCGTCCTCGACGATGAGGATATGCTCCGGGCTAGTGCGTCTCGGCATATGCGAATATCTTCGAGTTCGTTCTAGAATTTGATGCCGGAAGGCCCTGCGTAGTCTGCCACTAGCGCCAAGCTGCGTCCGGGAGCAACTGATGAACGAGGCTGTTCTTTCCTTGGCAGCCGCCGGGGACTCCATCGGTTCGACGTCCTTGCTCGGCGCTCCGCCGAGCATTCTGGAATTCTTTCCGGGCGCGACCTACGCCTGCGACGCGGCCGGACACATCCTGTGGTTCAACCGCAAAGCCGCCGATCTGTGGGGCCGTGCGCCCGGCATCGGCGATGACACCGAGCTCTTCTGCGGCGCGTACAAGTGGCTGCTCAACGGCCGCCACATCAAGCGCGAAGAGACCCCGATGGCCTTTGTCCTCAAGGCGGGCGCGGCGGTCCACGGCGTGGACGGCACGATCGAACGACCGGACGGCTCGCAAATTGCAGCCGTCGCTGCATATCGAGCCGGTCAAGGACGCTGCGGGCAAGCTCATCGGCGCCATCGGCTGCATTTACGACATCAGCCATCGCAGGCGCGCGATGAGCGACCTGGCACGTGACCGGGCGGTCCTCGACGCCGGCCAGCAGATTCTCCGGGAGCAGAACCGGCGCCTCGCGGCAACTTACGAGCAGGCAACGATCGGCATCGCGGAAATCGATGCGCAAGGTCGCCGCCTGCGCGTCAACGAGGCGGCGTGCGCGATCACCGGTCGCTCACGCGCCGAGCTGATCGGCGGCAGCGTCTTCAACGTCCTGCATCCGGAGGATCGCAACGACGACATCGACCAGTACCAACGGCTGGTCGCCGGCGAGGTCGATCGGTACTCGATCGAGAAGCGCATCGTTCGAAAGAACGGCAGCGTCATCTGGGTCGCGGTGACGTGCTCCAGCGTGCGCGATGCCGCGGGCAACTTCGAATACGGCCTGCGGATCTTCGAGGACATTACCGAGCGCAAGATCGCCGAGCAAAGGCTGCGCGAACGGGAGCGCCAGCTTCGCGAGCTGCTCGAAGGACTGCCCGCCGCCGTCTACGCCACCGATACGCGCGGGCAGGTCACGTTCTACAACCAGGCCGTCGTCGAACTCTCGGGTCATCGGCCCGAGCTCGGCAGCGACCAATGGCCTGCCGGCTGGCCGCTGTACCGGCCGGACGGAACGCCGCTGCCGCACGATCAAAGTCCCATGGCGGTGGCGCTGAGAGAAAACCGGCCCGTGCGGGGCGCCGAGGCCGTGGCCGAGCGGCCCGACGGCACGCGCGTTCCGTTCATTCCGTATCCGACGCCTCTGCACGATGCCTCGGGCACGTTGATCGGCGCAGTCAACGTATTGGTGGATGTCAGCGAGCGCAAACAGGCGGAAACCGCTCAAAAGGTCCTGCTCGACGAGCTCAATCATCGCGTCAAGAACAACATGCAGATGTTGCACTCCCTGCTCAGGGCGGCGCAGCGGCAGACCGACAGCGCGGAGGCGCAAGTCGTACTGGCAGACGCGAGCCAGCGCATTGCCGCCATGGCCGCGGCGCAGCAGGTGCTCTATGACGCCGATCATCCCACCAACTACGACACCAAGCATTTCATCGCGGCGGTCTGCAGCACCGCCAAGCAGTCGCTCGGCAAGACGATCGATATCGCTTGGGACGCCTGCACCGCGGAGCTGCCCAACGATACCGCCATGCCTTTGGCGCTGATTCTCAACGAGCTGCTCACGAATGCCGCAAAGCATGGAACCAAAGGACGAGAAGGCGCCTCTATCAAGGTTGGGTTGACCAGGAGTCTCGATGCGTTCGTGCTGCACGTCGAGGATGACGGAGAGGGCTTCGATCTGGATAAGGTCCGCAAACGCTCGTCCGGACTTGGTTTGGTGACCGGGCTTGCGCGGCAACTCGGCGGAACGTTCAGCGTCGAACGGACACCGGGCGCCCGGTGCGTCGTGCAATTCCTCGACCAGAAAAGTCGCAACCAATAAACCCACTAGTGTGGCGCATCTGACGTTCCTATCAGTATCTGCCGCGAGTCCGTCATAGGAACGTCAGATGCAAAGCCACACTAGAATCATAGAGTTGCTAGTGTCCCTTTGTTTCCGACGTTCGTAAAAGTGCATGCTGCGAGATGATACGAACGTCGGAAACGGGACACTAGAGGGATCGCCAACGACAATGTTGAAACCTCTCTGCCAATCGTTATCCCCGCGCGGGCAATCGGGACCGGTTTTCCTGCCGGACGAGCGTCCGACCGAGCGAAAGACCGACGACGTACATCGCATCCTCATTGTCGAGGACGACTATCTCGTCGCGATGGAGGCGGAGGTCGCCGTCGTCGAGGCGGGCTTCGAGGCGGCGGGAATCGCAAACTCGGCCGAGGAAGCCGTGCGGCTCGCGAAGTCGGAACGCCCGACCCTGGTCGTGATGGACATACGCCTCATCGGCAAGCGCGACGGCATCGATGCCGCGCTGGAAATATTCCAGGAGACCGGTGTGCGCTGTATTTTCGCCACCGCACATCATACGTTGGCGACGCGCACGCGGGCGGCGCCCACCGCTCCACTCGGCTGGCTTCCCAAACCGTACACGATGGAAGACCTGATCGACACGATAAAGTCGGCGGTCGCGGAGCTCAACGATCAGGATTAGCGCATGTCCCGGAAAAGTGGAAACCGGTTTTCCGAAAAGGACATGCGCCAATCGAGTTACCCAGCGACGGCTGCTGCGATCTGCTGCGGCTTGATGGGCGTGCGATTGAACTCCACCACCAGGGGGCGCAGCGCGTCCGACACCGCATTCGCGATCACCGCCGGCGGCGCAATCGGACCGCCCTCGCCCACGCCCTTGACGCCGAGCGGATTGTGCGGCGACGGCGAGTGCTGGTGGATGATCTCGACGTTCGGAATTTCGCACGCGGTCGGCAGCATGTAGTCCATGAACGATCCCGTGAGCAGCTGCCCGTCGGCATCGTAGTGGAATTCCTCGAACAACGCGCCGCCGATGCCTTGCGCCGCGCCGCCGACGATCTGCCCCTCGACCAGCAACGGATTCACCACCACGCCGCAATCATGCACGATGACGTATTTCTCGACGCTCACGTGCCCGAGCTCGACGTCGAGCTCGATGATCGCCGCGTGCACGGCGTAGGACCAGGTGACCGTCGGGGGTTCATAATAGAAGGTCTCCTCCAGGCCGGCATCGATGCCCGGCGGGCGGCCGTGATCCCAGCCCGGACGCGCCGCCTGCGCCACCTTGGCGAGCGACACCTCGGCGCCGGGCACGCCGAGGATGCCGACGCCGCCCTTGCGCAGCTCGAGATCGGTCGCGGCGCATTCCAGGAGATTGGCGGCGATGGCGAACACCTTCGTGCGCAGCCGCTCGCTCGCGCCGTGAATTGCCGCCGACAAGGTCACGGTGCTGCGGCTGGCGATCGTGCCGAACCCGACCGCGATCGCCGACGTGTCGGCGAGCGACATGACCACATCGTCGGGCTCGACCTGCCAGGCGTCGGCCACGACCTGCGAGAAGATCGTCTCCATGCCCTGGCCTTGCGGGCAGGAGCCGCCCGACACGAAGATCTTGCCTGACGGCTCGATCCGCACGACCGCGCTTTCGAACGGGCCGACACCGGTGCCCTCGACATAGCAGCCGATCCCGAGGCCGAGATGACGGCCGTGCTCGCGCGCGGCGCGCTGACGCGCGCGAAATGCGTCGATGCCGCCGATCGCAGCCAGCGCCTTGCGCAACGCTCCCTGATAATCGCCGCCGTCGTAGACGATCGGCTCCCCGTCCCTGTAAGGAATGCCCGCCCGATAAGGCATCTCGTCGGCGCGGATCATGTTGTGCAGGCGCACGTCGGCGGGCTCGAGGCCGCGCGCGGCGGCGACGAGATCGATGATGCGCTCCATCGCGAAGGCCGCTTCCGGACGGCCGGCGCCCCGATACGGCGCGTTCGGAACCTTGTTGGTGGCGGCGATCCTGGCGCTGATCGCGAGCGTGTCGATCTTGTAGGGCCCGGTCAGATGGACGGCGGTGTTGTAGACCACGCCGGCGCCGATCGGATTCCAGGCGCCGCAATCGACGATGAAATCATCGCGCAGCGCGAGGATGCGGCCGTCGTCGTCGAAGCCGACCTCGACGTCGTGGATCTGGTCGCGCGAATGGCACGAGCACATCAGGTGCTCGCGGCGATCCTCGATCCATTGCACCGGCCGCCCCAGCCGGCGCGCCAGGAACGGAATCAGCAGGTCCTCCGGATAGACATGTCCCTTGAGGCCGAAGCCGCCGCCGACGTCGAGGGCGACGCAGCGTATGCGCGCTTCCGGCATCTGCAGCACCGTGGCCGCCTCGCGCTTCACCCAATGCACGACCTGCGTCGCCGACCAGATCGTCACCGCATCGGTGCGCGGGTCATGGAGGCCGACGACGCCGCGGCATTCCATGGGCGCGGCGGCGTAGCGGTGATGATGAAAGCGGCGCTCGAGCTTGTGCGGCGAGCGCGCGAGCGCGGCCGCGAAGTCGCCTTTGCCGATCGTGAAGGCGCCGATGAGATTGGTCGCGAACTTGTCATGGATGATTGGTCCGTCGGCGCGCAACGCCTGCTCCGGATCGACCACGGCCGGCAGCGGATCGAGGTCGAGGACGACCAGTTGCGCGGCGTCCTCGGCCGCGTGGCGGCTCTCCGCCACGATGACGGCGACGGCTTCGCCGACGTGGCGGACCTTGTCGTGAGCGAGCAGCGGCTGCTGGGGATTGATGAATTTGTGCTGAACCTGCGTCGTCCACTTGCTCGGCAGCGAGAGCTGAGTATCCGGCACCGGCGGCAGGAGCTTCGCCAGCTCGGCGCCGCTCAGCACATCGACGACGCCCGGCGCCGCGGCGGCGCACGACAAGTCCACGCCGCGAATGCACGCGTGGGCGACCGGGCTGCGGACGAACACCGCATGCAGCATGCGCGGCAGGTCGAGATCGGCGATGAATTGCCCGCGGCCGGTCAGCAGGCGGCGATCCTCGCGGCGCAGGACAGACTGGCCGACGAAGGAGGATTTTCGGGGATCGTTCATGCCTGCAGTATTACCCGGACCGCGGCTTCGGTGTCGATGAAAGTCCGTTGACGTAGAGGTGATCGAGCTCCCGGTAGTCCGGAAGAGCCGTGTCGATGGCGCGGCCGGACACGACGACCGCGCGGTCGGACTGCGGGCGGCACACCAGCTCGGGAAGCGTGCGGGCCCGGGTCAGGACGAGATCGGCGGCGCGGCCGGCGGCGATGGTCCCGTGGTCGGCGAGGCCCATGACCGCGGCCGACGCGGCGCCCAGCATGCGGATCCAGGGCCGCTTCGAATGGTCGAGGTGAAGAATGCGGGTCGCCTCGCGAAACACCTCCAGCATGTCGAGATCGCCGTAGGCGTAGAACGGATCGCGCGTGTTGTCGCTTGCGACCATGACCGCGACGCCGGCGGCATCGAGCTCGTGCAGCGGAGCCACTCCGCGCAGCCGCGGCGTTCGCCCGGCGCTGCGATCCTGCAGGTACATGTTGCACATGGGCAGCGACACGATGGCGACGCCGGCCTCCCCCAATTTGTCGATGGTACGCGCGCGGTCCTCGTCCGGGGCGAGCGAGAGCGAGCAGCAATGTCCGGCGACGACGCGGCCCTTGAAGCGATGGCGCAGCGCCGCTACTGCGATCCGCTCCAGGCTCTGCGCATCGGGAGAGCAGCTTTCGTCGACATGCAGATCGATGTCGAGACCATGGGCGATCGCGAAGGTGAACAGCCGGTCGAGCGCGAGCTCGAGCTTGGGTCCGGGCGCTTCGCCCATGAAGGTGATGCCGCCCAGAATGCCGCCGTGCCGGGCGACCGTCTCCGCGATGGCGCGGAACTGCGGCTCGTCATCGACGGCGATATCGATCGGAAAGAGCGCGACGGCCTGGAGCGCAATGCGGTCCTTCCACTGCTCGCGCATCTCCGCGAAGACCGGCCAGGAGATCGCGGCCTGCTTGCCCAGCGAGTTGAGATGCGTGCGGATCGCGCCCGTGCCGTGGGCAAAGGCGCAGCGCAGCGAGAAGTCCATGCGCGCGCGCACGTCATCGGCACTCCAGTGCGCCTCGCGGTCGGCCGCCACCGCCGCGCGGGCGCCGGCATGCGTGCCATCCGGATTGGAACGACGCGGCCAGATGTGCCCCTTGTCGATATGGGTGTGCACGTCGACGAAGCGCGGCAAGACGATCCCCCCATGTAGGTCGATCGTCGGCAGATCGGCCACCGGACCGGCGCCGGGGCGGCCCAGCATCGCGATCCGCGCGCCGTCCACGACGATATCGCAAGCAGCGAACCGGTCGTTGGCGGCATAGCCGGCGAGATCCGGCGCGAGATCGGCCGGCACCCGCGCATTGGCGATGCGATAGGCGCGCGCCGTCGGCACGGCGGTGAAGGCAGGATGGGGCCGCGAGCTCGTGGGCGGCATATTCATAGGCGGACTCCGAGGCGCGACCGGCTCGCGCACGATCCCTTCACGCCATCATGGCCGAATGGACGTCTTCCGTTAAGCAACAATCGCGCCAACACCGCGCACCCGCAACCTACTTGCCGTTCTTGGGATTGGCGGCTCCCGCCCGCTGCGCCTCGGCGCGTATGTCGGACGGCGTGGCGCCAAAGCGCCGGCGGAACGCGCGGTTGAAATAGGAGATGTCGCCGAAGCCGGCGGCGAACGCGATCGCGATGACGGTCGAGCCGGCGTAGCGCGGATCGGCCAGCATACGATGGGTGCGAGCGAGCCGCTGCTCGAGCACGAACTCCGAGAAGGTGGTCCCATCCCTCTCGAACAGAATTTGGATGTAACGTGGCGTGACATGCTGGCGAGCCGCCAAGGCGACGATAGTGAGATCGCGGCCGAGATGCTCGATGATGTCGGCCTTGATCGCCGCGAGCCGCGCCGCCTGCACCCCGCGTTCGCCGACCACGGCGGCGCCGTCGCGGGTGGGACCGAAAACCATGGCCACGAGATCGTGGACGTGGGTGACGGCGAGATGGCGCAGCTCGGGCTGTGCCAGATCGAGATGGTCCAGCCCTTTCACGTAGCTCGTCAGCAACCGCAACGCCTCGTTGCCATGCGGGATCACCCGATTGGCGGCTTCCTCCACATCGGTCACGAAAGGCGCGAGCGCGGCGCGCGGAACGATGAGGCTCATGGCGGCGACTTGCGAGTGGTTCATCGCGGCGGGCTCCGCGTGCAGGCAGAAGACGGCATCGCCCGCGCCGAGCAACGCCTGTCCTTGCTCAAATCTCCACAAGGCTGAGAAACACTGGAGATTTTCGCGGGCCAGCCGTACCGTCACGGCATGGTGACAATTCTCTCCGCCGTTGTTTCGATCTTCGCCTTCCGTTTTCGCAGCCGCGCCTCGCTGGAACTTAAGCTTATTGCCCTTCAACATCAGTTGGCCGTCCTGCGCCGACAGCGGCCCGGTCGGCCTCAGCTTTCATCTCTCGACCGGCTCCTGTGGGTGTGGCTCTACCGGATTTGGCCGCAGGTCATCGACGCGATGATATTGGTCAAGCCGGCGACCGTGGTCCAATGGCATCGCAAGGGCTTCCGCCTCCACTGGCGCTGGCGATCACGCCGTCCGGGACGACCCAAGATCGGCACAGAAATCCGTGCTTTGATCCGCCGTATGAGCAGGGCCAACCCGTTGTGGGGGGCGCCCCGCATCCACGGGGAACTGCTCAAGCTCGGCATCAAGATCAGCCAAGCCACAGTGGGGCGGTGGATGCCGTGGCGTCCCAAGGTCCCCTCCCCGACCTGGCGGAGCTTTCTGCGCAACCACCTGCCCGACATTGCGGCGATCGACATGTTTGTGGTCGCCACCGCGACGTTCCGGCTGCTCTATACCTTGATTGTGCTCAGCCTCGACCGCAGACGGGTTGTTCACTTCGAGGTCACCCCAAATCCCACGCAAGTCTGGCTTTCCGGCCAAATGACCGAGGCCTTTCCCTGGGACACTGCACCGCGCTATCTGCTGCGGGACCGGGACAAATCGTATGGTCCGGCATTCCGCCATCGCGTTCGAGCGATGGGCATCACGGAGGTCATCACTGCCCCGCGATCACCCTGGCAGAATCCCTACGCCGAGCGTCTGATCGGTTCGATCCGCCGTGAATGTCTGGATCACGTTATCATCCTCAACGAGCGTCACTTGCGCCGCGTCCTCTCGAGCTATTTTCAATATCATCATGAAGCCAGAACGCATCTTTCGCTCAACAAGGACTGTCCACGGCCTCGTCCTGTACAGCTACCCTCCGCAGGCAATAACATTATTGCCTTCCCGGAGGTCGGCGGCCTGCATCATCGCTATGAGCGTCGAGCCGCGTGAGATCGGCGAGGCGGCACACTCCTACTTATTCCCCACCAAATTGCCCTCAATTCATTTTTGAGCAAGGACAGCCCGTGCGGATCATCGATGCGCTGTTTCTCAAGAGCGTTGATACGCTCCGGGCTGTACGGCTTCTGTACCGCGCAGGTTTGCCGGTCCAGGCTCAGGCCTTGATCCGCATCCTCTTTGAAGTGCGGGTCGATATCGAGTTGTTCATGCGGGCTTGTGCGGCCGACTCTGCGCAGGCTGCACACAAAGTCCTCGACGCAATGATGCTTCAAAAGATCAGCCAGCAGCGGCAGTCGAAGTTTCTCGGCCTAGCCTCCGTGCCAGGGGCACCTTCGCAAGAAAAGATGCTGAATGACGAGCAGCAGCTCATTAAGAAGTACGGAAAAGGCACGGCCGATAAGATGCGTCGGCACGGCTTCTCGGGCCTATCAATCGAAGAGCGCGCAAAGCAGATCGGCCTGAGCACCGAGTACAATATCATCTATCGGAATTTCTCGAGGAACATCCACAATACCGACTATATGGAGCATGTCGCCGAGCGCGGGGCGATCGGCAAGGAACGATGGCAGTACTACCAAGACGTGCGCGATCAAACGGCGCTATCCACAGCTATCGCCTGTACGTGGCGAACAGCATGGCTCGTTCAACTTCATGCTTGAGCGCACGTATTTCGATCACTTGGCGCGGTACTGGATGCGGTGCCTCTCCTTCAAGCACTGGGTGCGAGAGGCGGCTGAAAACGTCGGCGCGGGCAAGCCGCTATCATAAAGGCGAGAGTAGGAAGATATGGCAGACCCAATTGATATCGTCGATCGCGTGACCCTCGCGTCATTTCGCTGCCTCGCAGCAATTGGGTCGCTTTCGCGGTGAAGCGGGACATCAACTGTGGGGCCAGGCCCTCGTCGGCGTAGGAGCTGGCCCCGCCAACCGAATACGGATGTCCCATCGCATCGGTCAGCTTGGTTATGGTGGCGGCAGGTCATCGCCCAGGCCGAGAAGAGGATTTTTTCCAGAAAATCGTCCAACCCTCGGCCGCCAAAACGGCAGCACGGCCGCGCTCGCGACTACGGCACCACAGATTTTTTCGGACCTCCCCCCGCCGCACCTGCTGCGCCGACTTTAGCGAAGGGGACTACCACCATGGCAGCGACGAACAAATGTTTGGCGTGGATTAACAAGTCCGAGACGGGGGGCACAGCGACTAAGAAGCGGCACCCGCAAATGACGGGACGGCGGTCGCGACAACTGCCGGCATTCGCCTTGGAGATATGGAGATATAATGACGAAGCCCAAGACGCGCGCGGACTTCGCGCATTCACTTGACGCGGACTGGCCGCCCCACGAACCCGTCACCCTCATGGACCTGATTGCCGAAGCCCGCGCCGTCGCATGGGATTTCACTACTTGGTGTTACGTAAGCGGCCATGACGCTAGTGATCCGGATGCCCGTTTCAGGTTTGAATCCTTGCTGGCTTACGCCAAAGCCGAGGGGCGCACCGGCTTGCATTGACCGGCTGATCTGCTAACCCGCGCCGCGCAACAACTCCGCCGTGAACCGGGCACAGCCGCTCCGCTTTTTTGATTCAGGTCAACCAGGCCGCTTAGGGTTTTGCGGCTCCGTTAGTGCGATCCGTGCCGACGGCTCGTCTTCCGCCGCCCGCGTTAACTGTTTCGACACCGAAATGAGGGGCAAATGCGCCGCATCCGCTCGCCCTGCTGCGCTTGCGCCGCGATCGGCCATGCAGCCGCCGCGCCGCCAAGCAGCGACATGAACTCGCGCCGCTTCATTCGATCACCTCGTCGGCGGCCACCAGGAGCTTGTCGGGCACTGTGAGGCCGAGCGCCTTAGCGGTCTTGAGGTTGAGGACTAATTCGAACTTGGTCGGCCGCTCAAAACTGGTGCCTGCAGTCACTCGCGTCGCCGTGCTCATCAACCCGACCTGTCCCTACTCAAAACTCCGGAAGCCAAAGAAATCCCGAAATTTCTCCGGCATTCAGTTTTGAGTAGGGACAGGGTTTTCGGAAGCGACAGTAGCTGAGCGTATGGCGGAGGGAATCCCGAATCTAGCATTCTCCAGGTAGCCCAGCGAGAAACCGCCGCATTGCCGCGAATTATCGCGAGCATCGCCTCTTGGAAAAGCGACAGCCACGCTGTTCCGTTCATCAATTGGGCTTCACTTTGGCCGTCAGCGTGACTGCCAACCCCGGTCGCAACAGCAGGCCGGGATTTGGAAAATCCACCATCACTTCCATTTCCTGGGTCTTGGGATCGCGACAGGGCTGCGACAAGGCAGACAGGCGCCATTGTGGCGCCTACGCTAACGGTGTCGCATAATTTTGAGATCACGGCGCAATGACGAGGGTGTGACATGAAACGGATTTGTCTCTTGGCCTTGCTGGCTACGCTATCGGGCCTTGCCGGTGTACAGGCGCAGTCCTTCCCGTCGCGGCCGGTCACGGTGGTGGTGGCGTTGCCGGCGGGCGGCGCGGTCGACGCGCTTATGCGCGTGCTCGCCGAGCACATGAAGGTGACCCTCGGTCAGACCCTTGTGGTGGAAAACATGGGTGGCGCGGGCGGCACGCTCGCGATCGGCCGCATCGCGCGCTCGCCGCCCGACGGCTACACGCTCGGCATGGGAACGCTCGGCCAGTACGTGATCTCGGGCGCGGTCTACACGCTTCCTTTCGACATGCTGAAAGACCTCACGCCGGTCGCGCTGCTGCCGAGTGTGCCTTATTGGATGACCGTGCGAAGAAGCATGCCGGCGAACAACCTGCAGGAGCTGGTCGCGTGGCTCAAATCCAACAAGGCGTCGGCTTCGACCACGGGCACGGCAAGCCTCGCGCGCTTCTGCGGCATGGACTTCCAGAAGGCGACCGGCACGAGCTTCCAGTTCGTGCCCTATCGCGGTGGGGCGCCGGCCTTGCAGGACCTCGTCGCCGGCAACATCGATCTGAACTGCGACCTCGCTGCCAACTCGCTGGCGCAGTATCGCAACGGCAACATCAAGGCCCTTGCCGTGATGGCGAAAACGCGATGGTTCGCGGCGCCGGAAATTCCGACCACCGACGAGGCGGGCGTGCCGGGAATCCACATCGGCACCTGGCACGGCATCTGGGCGCCGAAGGACACGCCACCGGATGTCGTCGCGCGGCTCAACGACACAGCGAATGCCGCGATGACCGATCCGGCCACGCAGAAGCGGATCGCGGATCTCGGCATGACGCTTCCTCTGCCGGACCAGCGAACGCCGACCGCGTTCGCCGCCTTCCACAAGGCCGAGGTTGAGAAGTGGCATCCGATCGTGAGGGCCGCGGGCGTCAAGGCGGAGTGATCACGTGGACGGTCCTACCGCACATCGCGCGGGGCCGGCGGATATGGTATAGTTAGATCCTTTTGGACGGAGAAATTGCATGCCACTGCAGCGAGGTGAAGTACTGGGCTACGACTTCAATCGGATGGTCGTGGATTTCACGATGTCTAATCACGGAAAAACAGTGCGGTGTGCGATCAGCACCTCGGCGATGGACGAGCTTGAAGGCAAGCATGATGTGAAGGCAGATCAGCGAGTAGATCAGTTTGTGCGGCTGCGCGATGCGATTGAGGAGCGAGCATCGCGTAAGTTTTTCGAAGGGCCAGTCGAGGCTGAACGACCGGTGGTGTTGCGGTCCAACGATTTCTCCAAGTAGCTGCCTCCTTGTCCTTGCTCAAAATCTCCAGAGGGTTGAAAGAGGCTGGTGATTGTCACGGGCCGGCCGTACCGTCACGGTCATGTTGGCGATTCTCTACGCCGTTGTATCGATCTTCGAATTCCGTGTGCGCAGCCGCGCATCGCTGGAACTCGAACTTGTCGCCGTACGACATCAGTTGGTCGTCTTGCGGCGGCAGCGACGCGGTCGCCCTCAGCTTTCATCGCTGGATCGGTTGCTATGGGTGTTGCTTTATCGGATCTGGCCCAGGGCCATCGACGCGATGGTCCTGGTCAAGCCCGCAACCGTCGTCGAGTGGCATCGTAATGGATTCCGGTTCTATTGGCGCTGGCGATCACGTGGTCCGGGACGGCCCAGGATCAGCGTGGACATCCGTGACTTGATCCGCCGCATGAGCAGGTCCAACCCGTTGTGGGGCGCGCCCCGCATCCACGGCGAACTGCTCAAACTCGGCATCAAAGTCAGCCAAGCTACGGTTGGAAGATGGATGCCGTGGCGTCCCAAGGTCCTGTCCCTACTCAAAACTCTGAATGCTGGAAAAACTCGAGGATCTCTTGGCTTTCGGAGTTTTGAGTAGGGACAGGATTGCATCATCGTTACGCGCGGATATGATTTTTGGGAGGAACAAGGTCCTCTGGCCTACGCTGAAGAGAAGCAAGAACCAGCAAAAAGCTGATGCGTCTCGAAGCAGCTTGTTGTTATCGAGCGAGCGGGCCCGCGCCATCCGGCTAATAAACTTCGATTTTTCCTTGGCGCCCATGCTGTGGGACATCCCTAAGCGCCTCGCGCAATGCTCGAATTTCCGACGCCAATTTCAATGCTCTGTCTCGAAGCTCTGCGTTCTCGGCTTCAAGGCCCGCTACTAACTCTTCGTTGGTCCACACTCGTGCACGCTGTTTTGATTCACCCATACGTCCCTCCGTCATCATGGTATGGAACGGTATGAGAGTGCTTAGGCTGGAGTGGAACTCAATTTCATGATATAGATCAATTTTCATCCATTAGCTTCTATTACGTTGATAAATCTATCTATTTCCAAAGCCGATAGTCAGTGCATCTAATGAATTGCGGTCTTTTCGGCGGACGTGTGCGCCACTCAGATCGGCCTCGCGCGAAAACGATTTTAATTTCTCGTCCGCGACGGCGCGCCAGCAGCCCGTAAGCGCACGCAAGAGGACGCCTGTCCCTACTCAAAACTCCGAAAGCCAAACAATCCTGGAATTTCTGCCGCATTCAGAGTTTTGAGTAGGGACAGGGCGCGCAATGGCAATTACAAGCATGGCCGCTACACCGCCGAGGTGATTGCGACTCATCGGTGGCTGAGGGAGAAGATCCGCGAAGTAAGGGCGTTGACCAGGACGCTTCGAGACCAGCGGTGATCGCTAGCGAGGCAAACCCCGGCGCGACCTGTCCCTACTCAAAACTCTGAATGCTGGAAAAACTCGAGGATTTCTTGGCTTTCGGAGTTTTGAGTAGGGACAGGAAAAGACTGGAAAGTTGCGCCTTACCGCGCGCCTCGATTCCGCTGCTCCTCGGTACCGCAATAATCGCAGGTGAACCGAACCAGCTCCTGTCGATTAGGACTTCCGCCCACCTGATGTGCATCGGCATCAGGCAGTGCGGGCAGGTGAGGTGCACGGGAAACCTCGGAATTTCGTGCTTAAGCTGTGGCATGATTTGCCTCCGTGGGCGCCGGTGCCGTCATTTCAGCCTTCGGCCGCCACTCTCCTTGCCGGCAATCTCGCAGCACAGAGCCCAAGGCTGCCGCAGGGACGCGAGGTTAACGTCGGCGCGCCCGCCGTGTTCCCGCCACCTGGATAACACGGACGGTGTTCCGGGCCATGGCGACCAAGCTACCGATTATGGGCGACGGCGATGACGGACAACAATACGAACAGTTCACCGAGGTGAAGGCGTTGCGGTCCGCGTGCGAGCAGTGCGGCGTCGATGTTAGTGAGGTGCCCCGAATTGCGGAGGGGGCATCATTCGAAATTGCTTTGAGCGGTCTGGTTATGATCTGCGTTGACCGCTTCAAGTTCCTGTCGCCGACTACGTCGCCAATTTGGCGCAGCAGAAAAAGCAAGCTTCCGACAAGATGCTGCCGGGCTGAGCATCCCCGGCGGCAGAGTGCGCGGCCCGTCCATCGTCACCGACCGAGAGGCTGGCCGCTGCTCCCCCTATCGAACCCGCGCCGGGCCTCGCCCTCGGCGCGGGTAGCGCGCCCCAACCCGACGCCACCCTGATCGCCCGTCAACCTTTACCGGTAACGTGAATCCCGATCTTGCGTTCGATGTCTACATCGCGATCTTGTGTTCGATAGCCGCCAAGGCAAGGATGCCCGTGCCATACACGGGCTCCTTGCCTCGAGGTCCGTGCCCGCACCGCGATTGTACTGTCAGTCGTGTGTCGTGCCACTGGCAGTATGCGTACCGGCGTGGGTCACGGCAGCCGGCGTGCGGTGCCCCCAAGGCCCGCACGCCGGCACACTATGCCAAGGCCACCGGTGATATTCTGTAGCAGCGGAGCAACAGTCGGCGGCTTTACGCGCCGGTCCGGCAGCTGTTCACCTGCATTCCGGCCCGAAGGCCACCGGCAACGCTGATCCTATCTCTGTGCCAATCGGTCTCGCCTTGCTTTCGCGCAAATTTGCGAGGACAAGTCAGTTCTGAATTGTGAGTGAATTCAATGAGGGGGCCGGCTTTCGCCAGTTGATTTCGGAAAATCCGGCGACGATTTAAAATGGGTGGATACGGCAGCGGACGAAGCGGTGGGCGGCCCACCGTCGAGAGCGCACTACGGCTCGACATTGATGCGATGATGCGGTGGGGAGGCATTGAACCAGGCGCTCACCTTGGCGGAGAGATGACATTCGACTTCTACAACGAACAGCTTGCCATCAAATTTGAGTCCCGCGCATGCGATCCGTGGGAGAGCTGGCTACGCTAGCAGTACTCGATGGCGGACTATTGGACAGGTGAAGAGCTCGAGATTGACGACAAGATTTGTCTTGCGACATCGCGTCCACATTTTGGTGGGGTGCGGTGGTGGTTCGTGTGCCCGCGCTCGAACCGGCGCGTTCGAAAGCTTTACCTGCCGCTCGGTGGCCGTCACTTTTGGGCGCGCCGGGCATATCGATTGGCCTACGCCTCGCAACGTGAGACGGTCTACGATCGAGCTTTGAGACGTGCGCGCAACCTTTGCTCTGAGGTTGGGTGGTGATCCGGCCGACGACAGATATCCGGACAAGCCGAAACGGATGCGGTGGGCGACCTACAATCGGATGATGGAAAAGCTCGTTGCCGCGGATGGCGTCGCCGACGAACGGCTTATCCGGCTAGCAGCGCGATGGACGAAGTGAAGTTCGCGATGCCGTCGGGGCCGCGCCACACCGCCTCGGTGGCTATGGGTCGCCTCAATTCGCCGTCTTACCGATGCCCGTGCACACATACGCCTTGCGAAAGCCGGCAGCCTGAGCGTCTGCTTCAGAGCAGAACCAGCGATCTGGTGACTTTGTGCGTTGATAGCTGCGGCAGCCCTGCAAGTGGTAAATTCCTCGGTGGCTCGTGATTTGGGCTCTGAGCGCAAATTTGCCCTTGATCGTGCAACCCGGCGGCATGGTGGGGTGATCGGGAAATAAGAGGACGCGCTTCCGCTTGTCGTCTAGCGCCGCGCAGCTCGGACCCAACAGATTGGCCGTGCTCTTATTCCCGAGTTGGAAGTCTTGCGGTGTTGAAAAGCACCCTCTCCAAAGGCCACTCAAGCTAACTCGAGCTTGCTCTTGGTCGCCTTTATACAAGCCCTTCGCGTATGGCTCAAAATTCAGAGCCCACCCCTGTCGCACCAGCCATTGATGCAAAGTTATCTCCTCGCCCTGAACGCGGCATTCGCCTACGCGTCTTCTTTGAGGAAGACTAGGATCGGGTCCCTTGTCGTCGCAATGGACCTGACCCCCCCGATGAACTCTTTCAGCCGATCCCGGGCCTGAATCCCGCAGGCCCACACACCGCCGTTCTCGTCGAGACACACCTGATCTAGCTCTGGGGCGTCAATGTCATGAAGCCGGTACCTGGCATTCCCGAGGGTCAGACTGTCGCCGTCATGAATAATAACGTCGGCAGCCAAGGACGGCTCTGCTCCCATGAGAACCAGGATGACAGCAAGTGCCCGCATGGCACAACGATCCCCCACTTTTAAGAACCAGATCATCCCACCGTGTGGCGTGACAACCCCGCATGAACTATCATGTTACGCCAGGTTGGAGCGAGGGAGCCGACATGGAAACTCAGCTGAAATTTCTGATGGACTACACCCTATTCCACATCGGCGCGTACATCACTCTAAGCACATTGCTCGTCGCGCTCCTCGGGCTTGAAGGCTTCAAGCAGCGCGCGATGACAATGCGACGTTACCTCATGTTGACTTTGGTATTCTTCGTAGCTGCAGGAGCCTGCGGTGGGGTCGTGGCAAGCAACATTCCGTACTTTCTGAACTTTGATGAGTTAATAGTAGAAACATCGGTCCGTTCTTTGCCGTCCGTGCATTCCCCCTGATCGTGTGGACCTCGCTCGAACATTTGTTCTTTTGGGCTGGCGTCCTCACTGCGCTGTTTGGGGTCGTACGCAGTTTTTGGCAACCGCCGAAGACGGTCCCTACGGCCGCAGACACCGCCAGCCATGTTCGCCAAGCGAAGAATGCATGCCTTGAAGCAGCGAAACATGTTGAGTTCGTGTCTTCGCCCAAGTTGATCGAGATGGCCGACTCCCTTGTGACCATTGAAGTAGAGGCAGAGGCAAGAGCTAACGTCACGACGGTCCCGCGAGTTCCCCTGACGCCGTGACGATGCGCGTTCCGTCGGGGCTGAAGGCGGCGGAATTCACGGGGCGGTCGTGGCCGAAGCCCACCTCAGAGCACTGCGAAGGTGAGGCCGAAGGTTGCGTCGAAGCCGGTGCCGGCGATGTCGAATTCCCATGTGGTAGGGCTGGTCCGGCGCATGGTCTTGGCTTGCGCGGGATCCGTGAAATCCTCTCCGGTGTGCAACACCAGTTCGCGCAGGCTCGTCAGATCACTGACGTTGTCAAAGACGGCACGCGCGTAATATTGCTTGCGGAAGACGACGTTGTCGGAAAAGCCAATGCCCGTCCCCTCCTTCTCGCATAGCTTCAACGTTCCGCTCGTCGGCTTCATCGGGTTCCAGGACGGCGCGGTCACGCATGTCGCAGGCGCAAGGCCGGGACAGCGTGCAGGGACGCTGCGACGCCGGTTGACCCTGCGCGACCTGACTGAGCTTCCTCAACCGGTCCCGCACCTAGATATCGTAAGCCATGTCTCGCCAACCGGAGGGATCACGCTTTGTTCTCTGGCCTCGAAATCCCAGTTCCCGGAAGGCAGAGACGCGGTTCGAATTCGGGTTACCGCGCAGGAAAGCCCTTCGGAGACATTGTTGCGCATCCGATTGCAGCACCGATACGCTCGAATTTAGTATTCGGAAGCGACAGGGATCAGCTCGGTCAGGAGGACGATATGCGCAGCACGCGCCACGGGCGTTTTATCGATCGCCGCGGTTTCCTCGATTGCATGACATTAGCCGGCGCCGCGGCGTTGGCGCCGCAAGTTGTTCACGCCCAGGCGGCGGGATCGGAGCCGCCGATGCGACTGGCACAGGCCGGCGCGGGCGTCGCCTCGTCCGCATCCGCGATCACCGTCAAATCGGTCGAGCGCCTCGCCGGCAGCGCCGCGAGCTACGCCTACGCCGTCAAGGCGGGGCCGTTCATCTTCCTCAACGGCCACGAAGCCTACGATTTCGAGAAGGGTCTCGCGCCCGAGGTCGAAGGTCCGCCCGGTTATCCTCTGAGCGGCCGTCCGCCGCTGCGCCGCGAGGCCGACTATATCCTGCGGCGGATGCGCACCATCCTGAAAGACTTCGGCTCCGATCTCCCGGAAACGGTGCGCGTCGACCAGTACTACACCAAAGGTCCGGCGGTTTCGGCCTATCACCTGGCGCGCTTCGCCGAGTTCGGCGGATATATCGCGCCGAGCACCTCGATCATCATGGATCGCTGTTTCACCGCGCGCACCAACACGCACGCGTCTCTGCTGGCGATCGTGCCCACGCCGGGGTGGGACATCCAGAAGATCACGCTCCCCGGCCAGCCGATCTCGGCCTCCGGCTACAACCCGGCGGTGGTCGCCAATGACTTCGTGTTTGTCGCCGGCAACATGGCGCTGCTCGACAGCGGCGAGCTGCCGCCTGCAGTGCGCATCCGGCCGACCGCGCAATGGGGCGGACAGACCGGCTTCCGCCGCCAGGTCAACTACGTGATCAAGGAGCGGCTCGAGCCGTCGCTCAAGGCCGCAGGGTCTGGGCTCGAGCACTGCCTCAAGGCGCAGGCCTACATCCGGGGCGGCGAGAATTTCCCGGATTTCATGGATGTATGGTCGCAGCACTTCGGCGGCATCCCGTGCGCGCTCACGGTCGTGCCGGCGAAGGACTACGCGAGCAACGAGGGCATGATCGAGATCAACCTGATCGCGTTGAAGAACGGAGCCACTCGGCAGAAGCAGGTCGTCGCGGTCGATATTCCGGCGATCGCGACGTTGGGCCCGTGCATCCGCGCCGGCGAGCTGGTGTTTCCGTCCGGCCTGTTGCCGGTCGGACGCGACGGCATGGTGCCGGCTGCAGGACAGGCGGCGGCGTTCGACGGCCTCGCGCTCGCAGGCCAAGTGCAGGGTGCGTTGCTGATGTCCTACGCCGAGGCGGCTTGCAAGGCGGTCGGTGTCACCATGCGCAATGTGGTGCGGGCGCAGTACTTCCTCACCGACATGCGCGAGTTCGTCGGCGTCTCGGCGGCCTGGTCGGACCGCTACGGCAAGCAGCCCCACCCCTTCGCCAGCGTACAGGTGCCGGGCCCGCTGCCGCCGTCGGGCGCGGTGGTCACTGGCGATTTCTGGATTTACGCGGGGTAAACGCTGCCGACTTACCACCGCCGAGCCTTTCAGGCCGCCAGCTGGATCGGCTCGATGAGGGGTCGCGTCGTCCCCCGCCGCAATCTGCTCGTCCGATACGTTCCGAGACCCGCGCGACCTTTGTTGCATCGATTGCACGGGGCCGCCGTTGGCTTGATGAAATTCTCGCCGACGCAAAAGCAAATGCGGAAAGCATCGCGAAGCGAGAGCGGTGCAGCATCCGCAAGGTTGACATGACGATCTCGCTCGTCTTCCTTGCGCCCGACCTTGTGAGGGCCGCCATCGAAGGTCGTTTACCTTGGCCGCTTACCGCAGGTCACATGGCACCGCATCTTCGCCCGGTCAGCCGATACCTCAGACAAGAGAGTACAGCAACTCGGAATACCATCGGTCGGCCCTCTTTTCGCCCGATCGCGGGTTAGCATCCATATGTCTACAGAGGGGCTTAACAATGTGGATGCTACTCGCGATAGCAGCCGCCGTGCTTGCGGGCTTTGCTCCTTTTCGCAGCGTGGAGTGAGATCAGTTCGCGCAAACACTTCGAGGATAACATTGACATCGGAGGTATTCGACAGCTTACGTGCTTTCCTCCTCGCCGGCGGCTCCTGGAGCGAATTTGCGGAGCTGAAACAAGTTGACCGCAAGAATGCTGTGGAGGAACTTGTTCAAGCTCGCCTCTCCCTCGCCGCTGATCGGCTGCCGTTGTCAATTCTTGATCGGTAAGACTCCGTGGCCACCTCCAATTGGACGAAAAATGCTCCGATGCATCCATTGTCACTGGCACGCAGAGTGCGTCACAAATTCATGTGGCTCGGCGTCACAATCTCCATCCTCACTTTCGTCGTGGTCGGCGGCGACGTGCTATTGGAGCAATGGATTGGTGGCTACGAGGGCGCAGGCTATATTTTCGGCACTGCCTGCGTGATCGCGGGAGCTTGCATAGCGCTGTTCGCAATTATTGTTGCAACTGGAATAGCAATCTCCAGCGCTTTCAGCGACGAACCGTCTGGGTAACAATATTGCGACCCTGTCCCTACTCAAAACTCCGAAACGGGGAGAAGCTGTCCTTGCTCAAAATTCCACAAGGCTGAGGTAAGGCTGGAGATTTTCGCAGGCCGGCCGTACCGACGCGGTTTCATTGCGGCAATTGCTGGATCAACGGCGGCGTGGCGCCGACTATCCTCCGCCCCGGTCCTCTTCGCTCTCGCGCTTCACGGCAGGCGCGGCTGGATTCTTCACCTTCACCCAATTGTCGGTGCGGTCGGACCGGTAGCGCGAGCCTTGCGCTTACTGACGATACCCTCGCAGCCGAGCTTGCAGGCGAGCTCAGGAAATGACCGCGCCATCGCCATGCAAGTGCTCGACCCCGATCACTTTATGAACACTATTCGCGGCCGTCTGGTGAACTAGGGTCCGAGATCAAATCTCGACGGTCCGGACACCAAAATTAAAGGCCCTGTGCCGTCTTTGATGCTCCCTGTTTCCCAGAATTTCCGGATTGGGAAGGGTCCTGGATGCATGCAACTGCGCGTTCGCATGCCGCCTCCCAAATGTCGAAGCGGCGCGTTCATTCGCGTTCTCAAAGCGGTGCGACCGCGCGGACCCTTAACCCGGTGGCAAACGCTCAGGCTTAAGCAGCGTGCAATTGCGGACGGAATTGGCGACGGCCGCATTCCGAACGCCGGAGCGCTGAACAATGTCGTCGTGGTTCGAGTAGCACAGATCCTCTTCTCGGTCGCCGTTATTTGCGGTGCTGCTTTTGCCTATGCACACCCGAGCGGTTTATTTCGAACATTCGATGAGCATTGGGACGGCGCAGCCGGCGCGCAGGTTAGGTCTGAAAAAGTGGTGTCCACAGGTGAATTGGAGAATCGTGCATTGCCGGAGGATGGGCTGCCAGCACACGGCTTCGCAGCTCACCGTCAACAGCATGCCGCGTTGTTCCCGGAACCGTCTACTCTCCATGCAATCGACGCTATGCCCTACGAAGGGTCCGAATTCTCGGCGAGGTGGACCGAGCTTTTGTCCCGTATTCGCCTCGAAACGGAAACGCTGGTAGCGTGCCGTTCGGGCGTTGGCTCCTGCCCCGCCGGGGCGCGGCGCTTTTTGTCCATCATCGAACTTGGATTGAACCGGCAAGGCCGCGCCAAGCTAGGCGAGATCAATCGTGCAGTGAACCTGAGCATCAAGCCCGCGAGCGATGGGGTGCTCTACGGCGTCGAGGACTTCTGGTCGGCGCCGCTTTCCACGCTGAGCATCGGGGCCGGCGACTGCGAGGATTACGCAATTGTCAAATACGTTGCCCTCCGCGAATCCGGCATCGCCCCCGATGATCTGCAACTGGTGATCGTGCGCGACGTGAAGCGCAAGACCAATCACGCCGTTGTGGCCGTCCGCCATGAAGACGAATGGCTCATATTGGACAATCGGACGTTGATCATGGCGAATGCCGAAGAGGCTTCGCAGTATTCTCCTTTGCTCGTTCTGGATCACCGAGGTGTGAGGACGTCCGAATCGGCAGCATTGCACCACCGGGCGACTCTGACGGCCTCGGTCAACGGTCGGCGGGTTGTGAAATAGCGGGCGTACCCTGTGCATTCTCAAAACATTATCCACCCGAGAAATTGTGTCGTTGGGGCATTGTCGGATAGCCTAAAATTCATGGCGGCATGGGGCATTCAATGGCTTTCTGGGGGAACGACAACTCCTCGATCGGTTACAGTCTGCGGCCCGCGATCAGCCCCGCCACGGTTCGGGATCCTGGCCCTACTCAAAACTCTGAATACCGAAAGACTCCTGGATTTCTTGGCCTTCGGAGTTTTGAGCAGGGACAGCGGTGTTGAGGCTGATCGCATTCTCGTCCGGCCGGCCGATTTTGTCTGTGGAGAAGGAGCTCGGCATCACGCCGTTACCACTGTCGGCTGAGTTTAGCCCATTTTTTGATCCCGCTGATGGTCGAGCTGGTCAGCGCCGGATTCGCGACCACGACCACCGAGCGCGTGCGCGTTAGCCCGCGGCGCACGCTCGAGAGCATTTGTGTGCTGATCAGCGATGAAGCACGTCGCGCGCTTTCCGGGGATAGCCTGACGGCGAGGTGGCCCCTGAGATCCTGCGTTGGGCTGGGCACCTAATGGAGGCCTCGTTGAACGCCGCAACGGCAGTGCGATACGGGTGTCAGCAAGACGAGGCTGCAGCATGAAACAGCAGGTTCTCCCAGCCCCCCTCCATGTCCTGCAAAGTTTCATTCGAAGTGTTTATCGCGAAGGCCTCGACACGATGCCGGGCGCCGTAGACGCTGCTTCCAATCTTTTCCGTGAGATCGAGAGGCACCATGGTCTCGCCGAAGCACGCCGCATTTTTGCCAAGCTTGCGTCTCCCCCAAACGCGCGGCGGCTCAACCACATCAAAAATGAGTCATTGCTCAATCAACTGGACATGATGAAACCTGCACCGGATGTGCAACGGCTGCCGAGAAAACTCGCGGAGGAGAACAAGGCCCTCCCGCGAGGACAACGTCACGGGCCGCGTGGCAGCACAAATCCCTTCACCCTCGACAAGCATATTCGGCGGCTGCGCGACAAACGCGACAACCGTCGAGGTTGGTGCGACCTCCCAAGATAACGAGCATCTGGCACCCCGATGACTAATCAGCAGGATCAAGAGTGCACTGTGCCCGAGGTCGTAAGCGTCAGTGTTGCACCACTAGGTGATTTGCCTGACAAGCTCGTGTTAACTGTGTGGGCGAATGGCGCACAGCGTTTTATTGTAAACCGAAGTAGACCCGGTCGATGCTGCTGAGGCCACTCGCTTCGGGGATTTGCGCCGCAGGACATTGAGCTGGTGCCGAAGTACAAGAATTTCGGCTTCCAACGCGGCGCGCGACCTGAACAGCCCAATCAAGGCGCACCAGATCAACCTGCAAAGATCGCTCATCGATGGAACTATCAACCGATTCGCAGGCGTCAGTCAGCTGTTTTGGGTTTGCGGTAGGGACAACAACACCCGCTGAAACTCGCGGCCTTCATTCGCAAGGAAGTCGCCCGCTGGCGAGACGTCGTCAAGGAAACCGGCATCCGCTACGATTGAACACGGTGGCATCGTGGTGCCGAGCAACCGCGGAGAAACGACGCCCTCCGACGAGGTGATCGACGAAAAGGCGCACGTTGATCACGCTCATCGGCTCGGGCAGCGCGCGGGCCGTCCTAAATAGTTAGGACGAATTCGCGGGGACAAGCAGGCGGCAAACCGAAAATGAGAGAGCCCCGATCGGCGCTCGGCTCGATCGGGGCTCTTGGAATTAGGCGCCCGCAAAAGCTGTATGCACAGCTCGGCGGCCATACACGCAACAACTGACACAACGGAGAACAAACTAATGGCGGCGATCCCGCCGAAGACAGCGGGAACAGTGCCGCAACCCACGACGCCCCACACTGCGCGCCCGATCCGCTGATACCATGACTGAGTCGATGAAAACTGCGGCGGTATCATACAACAACGGCTCAAAATTTTTCGGTCGCCGACAATTTTGAGCGATGGCTCATCCGAGCGCTCCCGGATCGTTATCAGCATACAACATCAGCACGCTAATCACGCGTTTCGATCTCGGACGCAATCCTCTCGGTCGCGCTGCGCATCAGCGCAGCGGCCGATCGCTCGACCGTCTGTCGGCTCGCCGGGTCGTTGATCAGCCCCGCCAGCTCCAGGATGCCGAGCCCAACGAGAATGTCGCGCTTGTCGGGCGACAGGCCGCTGAGCGGAACCCGGTCACCTCGCGGAGGGACGGGGGTGATGCCGCCGCCCGGCGTCCAGATCCATCCGCCGCCGTCGTAGATGATGCCGCCGATCAGGATCGAGATGATCGCGTCCCATCTGTTGGGAATTCTGCTCAAGTGCTGGATGATCCGCTTGAGGTCGGGCATGACGCCGATACGATCGTTAACCGGCGTCTTGCTGTGCGTGTTCAAGCTCGGATTAGATAAGAGAGCGCGCAGCCGCGACGTGCTGAGCACGTTGCCGAACGTCTTGGCTGCCCAGGATTGAAGCAGTGCGGCGGCGCCGGCGACAATGGCGGAGGCACCGGACGTGCCGGCGAAGTTCAGCATGTAGGCCGTCTGCAGGCTGGTTCCGATCGAGGTGGGAAAGCCGCCGCAGGTGGCGATATTCTCGCCCCAGGCGTAGCAGTCGATCCTGCTGCCGAAATTGGAGAAGCTGAGGCGCTCATGAGGAGCGCTTGATCTGGCCGCACCGACCATGATGGCGCCGGAGTCCTTGAAGTCGGGAGATGCGCGGTTGAGTACGAACTTTCCGTTGCTGTCGGTAAACGCGTCGAGATTGGAGCCGCCGATGTCCTTGGTATCCGGCTTTTCCAGATTGTTGCCGGCTGGCGCGACCACCATGATGCCGATGCTGGTCGCGGTGCTGAAGAGTGCGAAGACGAGCGGATCGACTTCTGCCGGCACCCAGCCGAACTTCGACACCATCGGGGCCGTCGTCTCGTAAGGTCAAAAAATTCATCTGAGGCGCCCTGCCCGCTCATGCCGCCTCTTGATGGTAATAACGCAAGAGCCCTCCAAGGCGCTCGCGGCATTGCACGGGCTGTTCGCGGCGGATGTCCTTGTCTCGAGGGAACAGCAAGATATTGCCCTTCCCCTGATGATTCCGCTCAGCATGGTAATGCTCGACATATTCGCTCAACGCCCGCCGCAACGAGCGCTCACCAAAGAGGATTACCTTGGACAGGCACTCGTGCTTGACCGACCTGACCCAGCGTTCCGCATAGGCATTCAGGTTCGGGCTTCGGGCGGGCAGCACGAGCGGCTCGACCCGACCTGACGCAATGATCGCTCGGAAGGACTGGGTGTACTTCGTGTCGCGATCATGCAGGAGGTAGCGGCGGTCCCGCAGCGCGCCGCATCCCTCCATGGTCACGTTGCGGGCGATCTGCCGCATCCATGGCTCGTCCGGGTGAACCGTGACCCCAGCGATGTCCACCCGGCGGCTCTCCAGATGGATGAAAAACAGCACGTAGTAGGTCACCAGCCCACGCAGCGTGAGCACTTCCGCGGTGAAGAAGTCGGTCCCCGCCAGCAGCGCCAAGTGGGTCCGAATGAAAGCCGACCATGTGGTCGTGCGCTTGCGCTCGGGTGCGGGCGGCAGCCCATGGCGTTGCAAGACATTGCCGACCGTCTGATCGCAGACCTCATATCCCAGATTGGCCAACGCCCCCGCAATCCGGTCATAGCCCCAATCACGGTTTTCCTCAGCCATGCGAACGATCAGTTGTTCGACCTCTCGCTCGATCCGAGGCCTCCCAGGGCTTCGACGGGCCTTCGAGCCATCGAACTTGCGCGCAACCAACTTGCGGTACCAGGCCAGGATCGTGTCCGGCCGGGCCACATTGGCCACTTCGCCCAGGATCTTGCGGCCCAGTCGATGACCGATCTCGCCGAGCGTGGCTCGCTCGGCGTCCGAGAGCTTCAGCGGCCCTTTCAACTGGGCTTTCAGGATTCGGTTTTCAGCGGCCAGATATTCGTTCCGCGCCAGCAGCTCCTGGTCCACCATCCCCGTGACGTAGACCAGGATGCGTGCCCAATCCATCAATCTCACCCCTTCCCCACACAGCCGCCTCGGGCATTATGGGGCGCCGCAAAAAAAGCGTATCGGATGAGATCCGTCGCTGCATGCCGGGAATGGATAAATCCCCGTCATTTCTGCAGATTCAATTTTTTGACCTTACGGGATCACGGAGGTCATCACTGCGCCGCGATCTCCCTGGCGGAACCCGTACGCTGAACGCCTCATCGGTTCGATCCGCCGAGAATGCCTGGACCACGTCATCATCTGCAACGAGCGCCATTTGCGCCGCGTTCTATCGAGCTATTTTCAATACCATCATGACACCCGAACGCATCTTTCGCTCGGCAAGGATTGCCCGCGGCCTCGTCCCATACAATCTCCCTCGGCCGGCAACATTATTGCAGTTCCGGAAGTTGGCGGTCTGCACCATCGCTATGAGCGTCGAGCCGCTTAACGAAAAGGCTGGACGTTCCTGATCGCACCCCGTCCAACTGCCATCACGTCAATTTTGAGCAAGGACAGGTCTCCCCGTGTTGCAGTGGTTGGAGTACGACCCGATTGCCGTAACGGTCTTGGTCGTCGGCATCGGCGTGGTTTCACTGCTCGCCCTGAGCATCTAGTTGCACCCAAAGCTTGTCGAGCTGGCATCATCTGCCATCGCTATCCACCGATGTCGTGCAGCCAGCCGTTCATCCTGATCTGCAGCTGATCGATGTACTGACCGCTCATCCAATCTCTCAGTTCTTGATCGCCGTGTTACAGCCTCGCATAGACGGGGTTTTTCTCTTGTTGCGTAGGATCACACATGGCCCAGAAGCGGACGTGGCGAAGCAGGGTCGCACATGTCTGCTTTCCGAGGGAATGTGTTTAAAAAGCCACCAGCCGGTGCGCCCAACATCAGTAGCGGCAAGCCCTGGTCTAAACTCGATCTACAGGATCTGCGGTACTGCCTGGCTGCGGGCGAGCCCCTCGAGGCTATCGCCGATTTCCTCTGCCGCGATGTCGATGAGGTACGCGCCAAGGTCGCCGAGCTTGTGAAATAGGTTCGGTCGTGAGGAAGCCTACCCGAGAGCCCGTCTGGGAGATAAGCCGGATCAGAAAACGCCGGCTGCCGTGCTCGGTCGCATCTCAGCGCCGACCGCAGAACTCGCGATTGAGAAATGGGCAGAGCAATACGAGATCACAGATGACAACCAGAAAAACCGACTCGCAGCGCGGCCAGTGAAATGACAGTTTGCTATTGAGAACATTCTCACTGCCAGTAACGGAGGCTTCCGATGGACGCGCCCCAGTGGGAGTTGGCAGAGGATTGCAAGGCCCTTTACCTGACATTCCCAACAAAGCCACCAATGAGGATTCGGTGGGACGCCGCCGGGGTCGAGACGCTGCAGAAATCGCTGGGGGCGTTTCGCGAGCGCATGCAACCGAAGATCCCGGCGACATTTGCGGTCGGACAAGGCTTGAGGATTGAAGCCGACATTAATCCGGGATGGTCTACTGAGCCTGAGATGTTAGAAGGAAATTCTTTGCTGCACATTCGTCACGCGACGTTTGGCTGGCTGCACTTCGTGTTCCCGCGAGCCCAGGCCGCGAAATTGGGAGATGCATTGCAAAGACAAGCCGCAGCGCCGATGCCGGGGCCGACAAGAGCGAGCTGAGGCGACCGAGGCTCGAGCTGGCCGCGCTGCTGCCTGATCCACTTACGTAAAAAAAGCTCCGATCAGGTTGGCCACTGATCGGAGCCTAGTGAGCCGAACTTCATTCTTTCGAAGTGTCGGCTCGATTGGGACGTGTGTAGTCCGGTGCGCAGCCTATGTGGCTCGGGGGCTAGTTGGCTGTTCGAACTGGCCCCACAGGAAATTGACGATGAACGGCAAGCCGAGTGCGGTTGCGACGAGAGCGAAAGCCAGTAAATCGATCATAGTCATCTCCCCTAGATTGGCGGGTCATGCGGTACTGGTAGCGCACAGCGGCTTCAACGCGCTGTGACCGGCGTCACAGGCGCCAATGAATTTTTGGCGCTGGCCCAGCCAAGCTCGCCACACACCCCCCCTGGCGGCTGCAACCCTGACGGAGTCGGATTTCACAGCGCGGCCATGCATAATTTGGGCATGGCGAAGTACGGCCCGTGGTCGGAATTGGAAAATCCGCGACTTGCGGGATGCGCTGCGACGCGGCTATTCGATCCAAGACATCGCCACGTTTTTGTGCCGTTACGCGGACGAAGTCCGAGCGACGGTCGCTGAGCTCGAGCCTCGGATGACGGCCATCTCGGCGGAAATTTTCACGGCGCGGCGGCACACGCCAGCCGTCGATTACACTTATCCCAACGGCGACCGCGAGGCGCACCCGATCGGGATTGATGATTGGCCGATCCTGCTACGGCTGGAACGCGTCAGAAAGCTCGCATTTCGCGACGATAGAATCCGTGAGCGGTTTGAACGCATGAAGAGCGACTTATGACCCCCGTCGCATCGCGTTCGGCCTCTTGCGCCAGCTTTCGTCCTATGCGGTAATGGCGAACCATGTCGCACAGCGCGGGGGCGCGTCCGTCATGTCATGGAGCTTGCTCTGGGGCCTGATCATCGGCGGGATGATCGGCGCCACACTCGGAGTTCTGCTCATGGCTCCGTTCCAGCTCAATAAGCCGGACGCAGGACCACATAACCCATCTTGAACGCCGCGGCGCGTTCGCTCGCGTACATAGCCGCGGCGCTAAGGGGACGCTTCGGACTTGGTCTGCCAACTGCGCAACGCTTCCTCCCTAAGGGAAGCCCTGAGCCATATGCGAGCGAGGCGCATGAGCATGTCACGAAGCTCTTGCGTGTCCGCTTGTTGGGCCAAGTGAATGCATAACCGCGCGTACTCTTCATAATTTTTGGCTGCACATGGCATGGCGAACCGTCCAGCATCAAGGGTGCGCTAAACCGCTTAAAAGTTGACGATGCAAGTTATGTGCCGGCTCCACGACTACGCGGTGACACCACCATAGCCGCCGGCTATGATCGTACGGCGTCCAATGCGTCGTCGCACAACCGAACCGGATTGCGCTCGCCGTCTTTGGCGCTCTTGATTATCCGCTCGGCGGCCTGCTCAGCGATTGGGTCTGTTGTCTTCACTCGAAGGGCCATGCAGGTCATTCCGAATGCGTAGATGATAACGCGCTGGGTCCCCGCATCGAATTGTAAGACATCCAGGAATGGAGTGATGGGCATGCTACGCGCCTCGTGTACAAGCGATCGCGACCTTTATCCCCCAAAGCTGACTTCAAACTTACAGCACGGACAGAGCGAACAATCGCCCACGCGCCTGCCGCAGTTTTAGCCAATAATAGCCATCGCTTTTGGACCGGTTGCGGTCCTTTGGCGTCGTCATCTGGGCAACTTCCATTTTGCTTGCACGAAAAGCGCAAACTCGATTTGCATGGATGCGTGTTAGTTTGACCGTTTTGGTTTTGTGGTCCAAGTGAGCTTCATCTCTGCACGCAAATCAACAATCCATATTAACAATATATGTACACAGCTGGGAGGGATCGCACACCGGGAACGTCGCTCGCGAGCCAATTGGGAGTTGCGCAATCGCTATTGCCGAAATAAAGGTAAGGTACCACCAGCCGTCTGATGACGCTGCATGACGACCATCTCGAACAGATTGCAGCCTTAGGGCCGAAAACAACCGGCTGCGCGTCGTAATCAAAGAGGCGCAAGAGGCAATCGAGAAGTACAGTGCGAGCGGCCCGGGATCGATCGATTTTGACGCGATCCTCGCTCGGCTGCGGGCTGCCCTTCGCCGCCACAGTGACCCACCTTGAACGCCGCCGCGCCTTCACGCTCGCGTGCATCGCGCCGCCTCATTCGATCACCTCGTTGGCGATGGCGAGCAGCGTCGGCGGCACTTCAATGGCGAGCGTCTTGGCGGTCTTCAGGTTGATGACAAGCTCGAAGGTGGTCGGCCGCTGAATAGGCAGGTCGGCCGGATTGGCGCCCTTGAGAATCTTGCCGACATAATCAATGGCTACTTGGTGGAGGATGGTCGCCTCGGCCGCCGCATAGCTCATAAGTCCGCCGGCCCGGGCGAACCCTACCGCAGGAAATATCGCGGGAATCTTATGGGCTGCCGCCGCAGCTATAATCCGACGGCGATTTTGCCAGGCAAGTGGAAAGAGGCCAACAATCAGCCCTCCAGCTTGGCGTTGCCCCAGGGTCGCCAAAGCAGCGTTGAGGTCGTTGTCGCTGCGACAGTCCAAGACAATGACCTTCTGGTTGAGCGCTTGTGCCGCCGCAAACAGGTTGCTCGTGTCCTCCTGCTCCGACGCAAATTGTTGACCACCAGCAAGGTAAGCGATGGTCGTTGCGTTGGGCACAAGGTCGTGCAGAAAAGCGAGCCGCTTGCCGACAAGCTCATTGGCCACATAGGTCAATCCGGTAACGTTGCCGTTCGGGCGTGCCAGGCTCGCGACCAGGCCAAACTTCACCGGATCAACACCTGTCGCGATGACGATCGGAATCGTTGAAGTGGCAGACTTCGCCGCTAATCCCGAACCGCCTGCGCCAGCCGCGACGATCACAGCCACCTGACGGCGGACCAGATCGTCGGCCAATGCAGGCAATTTCGTAAATTGAGCATTCGCCCAGCGGAATTCGATCGATACGTTCCAGCCTTCGATGTACCCGGCGTCAGCGAGCCCCTGTCGGAACGCGGCCGCTCGGCGTGCATCCGCCTCCCCTGAATCGAGAGACCCAACTACCGGCATTCCTGCCTGCTGAGCCCGCGCCGCAATCGGCCATGCCGCCGCCGCTCCGCCGAGCAGCGTGATGAAATCACGCCGTCTAATGCTGGACATGGGGCTTCCTCCAGCCCTGGAGAAACCACCAGCAACCAACGGACCCGTGTAATCGGATTACCGCACGGTCAGCCTGTCACAGACCGGCCGCCAAGTCCTTGGGGCAGACCTAAATTGTTCTGAATTGAGGGGTGCTGCCGGCCCCCGCTGTGTGCTCGTAGATCAAGGATAGCACATGGGCATGGCGGTCGGGGTGTTCGCACGCGTGGTCATGCTCCCTCACGCAAGGGGCTTGCGCCTTACGCTAAGGCGCCTGCCGATTTGGAAAAAATCGTTATGCAGCTGTGAGGCGCGTCACAGGTATCGGTCGTCTCCTGAGTGTAATCATGGCCGTAGAGAATTATTCATCGAATCATGCTGTGGAGGGGATTATGCCAAGCAGCATCACGCAATTGGTTATCGGAACGGTGGTTGCCATCGGAATGGCGGTTGCCGGTGTCAGTGCGATCGGCAGCGCCGTGGCATTCGAACGCAACGCGTCGGAAATCCTCATCAACCGGCTGGAATCCCCGCTCTTGGAGGAAGGTACCCGGTCTGTTGATCGTGAGCGGCTCAGGACATATTTTTTTGATGAACGCGGCCGGCTCAGGTGACAGACGCGGGTGCGACGCGCGGCGGTCCTCACCGCGGCGGCTGAGATCGCGCTCCATACGAATACCGGATCAGCTTTGGGTCGATGGACGAGGATGGTGGGGGGCCGCATAGTAGCCCACCCTAGCCGGCTCTTTTCGGCGCGGTGACCTAAACGCTTATTGGTTGGAACTGACCTTCGCAGGCCGCTTCGCCGGATGTCGCGCATGGGACCGTCGCAGCCCCCACGAGTCGGCGATCGACGGTCCTGCCGTGTAGCCCACGGCGGCTCCGGCGACGAGGCCGATCGGCCCTAGGACGACGGCGCCCGCCAACGCGCCCAGCGCTGCATCTCCCACGCGTTCCTCAGCGGACGCGCCAAACGGCACAAGCGCCATCGCAATCGTCAAAATGGCTAAGCTCTTTTTCATGCGTGTTCCCCTCGAGATTTGTGGATGAGCGTTGGATGCGCGGATCACGTCGTACCGAGGTGTCGGAGCATTCCCCCGAACACTCGTCGTCGCCCGACCTCTTGAGACCGCTTGCACGTCCGATGTTCAGCTCCCACGGGTCCCTAGGCGCGCCGCCCCCCGATCTCAACCGGACGTGTTGGTCTCGATCGTATGAGTCCAAGTCTTAAGAAAAAATAAATGTAAGACGATGGCGATGGCTGACCGCTCCTTCACGACCGATAGCGGACGTTAGGTTCAGGGCAACGCTGAGTGTCGCGAAGTGCCAACAAGCGACATCGTGTTGCTCGATGCACCGCAAACGAGAGAGACCGCCTCGCGGCGGTCTCTCCCATTCAGATCATGAGCTTCGTTCAGACGGCAGCGCGTCATCGCTGTGGGGCGCGTGGGCTCTGGGTCTTCGTCGCCTGACAGTTGGCAGTTTGTTTTGCGCAAACATGACCGCGCACACATTCGAGCGGATGCCGGGCAAGACGATGGTCGCATCCCGGCAACGAAACGGTCGCAGCCAGGCACCCCAATAATAGTAAGACTGGGTGTATTAGAATTGGAGTCTTACTAAGAGGCAAAACTGAACTTAAGCGCGCGCTTCATACTTTTTTTGGCGCGTTTCGCGAAAGGGGGAGGACGAATAGCTAGAACCACATGAAAGGCTTGGCAGCACCTCCTCAATTCAGAACAATTCAGGGCTGCCCAAGGACTTGCCGGCCTTGGGGAAGCGCTCTCAAGGTGGACGCTTTTTTGCGACGCGGCGTCTCGCTCTTTGTGCTGACACGTTTCGGAGGGGCAGTGGTTGATATCGACGGTTGTGTCGGCGCCGATAGCGTGGGCGTCGTGGCCGTTGTCACTGAGTGCGCGCTGTCAGCTTCCGTGTTCCCGGGTGGTTGCTGCGTGGGCTCATGATTAGCAGCCAACCCGAGCACCCTGGCTTTCTCGAAAGCCAGCTGCTCGCGAGCGTCCTGTGCGCTGCTCTCGGCGGCTTCTCTTGCCTGCCGCTCGACAGCTAACTCCTTGTGCGCTTCCTTGATCGTTCAATTCGCCGCGGCCAGCGCGGACTGCGCATGAGTCAGCTCCGCTCGAGCAACATCCGCGGCGTTCAGTGCCGCAGCGTTCGCTGACCGCGCTTGTGCCAATTCCCCCTCATTCGTAGCGCGCTCGAACGCGATGCCTTGCAGGGCAGAGATTTTGCTCTCCAAGGTGTCACGCTCGCGACCGAACTCCTCAATGACGTGCCACTCGAAGGCCAACATCGCTGCGAGGGCCAGCATCACACTGAACAACACATAGACGACGGCCCAGCGTATCAGCATCATGATGATCGCCTTTACCGATTGCTCGACAGGCCAATAGAGCGACGAATTTCCCGATCGAACGGCAAACGTCTGCGCGGCGCGAGCAAATTTGAAGGGCAACCCTTGGCGCGATCTTAGCCCCTATTTGTTACCGGTACCAACGCCTTCCGACGACGGTTTGGATCGTCGGCCGGGAAATACTGTCACGGTACGAGCGGGCCTTCATCGAGGCGGTGTGTTCGTTCTGCGGCGTGGCGGTGCTCACGCAGACTTGAAATTTTCGCTTGTGGAAAAGCGCGTGGCGCCACCCCGCGTTACCGGCAATGGCCGAACTTCGACTCAATACGGAGGCCATCTCGTCGCTGCGGACAACACCACGTAAGGATCAGGAACAATGGCGCTCTTCCCGTGCCGCCAATGCGGCTGCGTCGAGGACACCGCGCTCTGTCATTTCTGGTCGGCCCGGCTACGGGAATTGCCAACCGTGTGCTCGGCTTGCGATCCAACGATCGGCAAGTGGCACGGCGAGTTCCCGCAGGAACCGGCAAGGGACTGGGCCACCGATGAGCGCGGCTTCCTGCTGTGGCACCGTAAGCACGTCGAGGAATGGCTGGGACAGCCGATCGAGATCATCGGCAAACTGTCTCCACCCGCGGTCCCATAATCTTCAAGGACGGTGAGCGGCGCGCAGCTAACGTCATGCCGGGGCCGAATTCGTCGCGTCGATTGATCCATGCCGCGAAATGTAAGGCGAGCAGCCGGCGCGGCAACGCACCATTCTCGATTCGCGTCGCCATCACCGATCCGCGTCGCACCCCGCCCAGACGTGAGCTAGGTGGTTTTCCGGATACCGCCTTGTCGGCTCCGGCGGTCAAATGCGCCACAGCCGCGATGAAGATCCCTACACGTCGTGGTTAGAGCCGTCGCGGGGCGTTTGCGGCCCCCCGGCGGCTCGCCCAGCCCAGCCGACTGTAATTTTACCGAACGCCGCACGCCGCGTTCCCAAGCTGTTCTGCAACGGTGCGCAGTCCGTTCCTTCGGTAACCTAAATTGGTGATCCAGGATAACAAAAGGGACAACACCACCCGCGCCGCAGGGCAGAGGAACAGGGAATGCGGCTGACGTGTTCTCGCATCAAGGTCGCCTCCAGAACCTTCAACGGCTAGAAAACGCTCCTAGCTTCGGGTGCTCGTCCCATGGAACTAACTGCTCTCCTGGTCATGTGTGCGGTGACGGCCCTTGTGCTCTGGGTGGTCTCGAGGCCGTTGTTGCGACGGCGACACGGTCGGCATTCCACAGACGAACCACCACAAAACACAGCCGGAAAGGAAACCACACAGAGGCGTAGGCGGCCTTTCTAGCCCAGGCTCCTGGAAGCAATTCGGCAATCCGATAACGCCCCCGCCAAGATGCGGGCCAAAAAAAATATCTACTGCCTCGGGGAGCATTGCCTTGACCACAAGGTAACCCCTGGGAGGCAAGCCCTCTCCCAGGGGCCCGGGCCAGGGGTACGCGGAGGCTTACAAGACTCCCCCTGGCCCGAACCCTCCATAGGCGCACCGGTATCTCGGGAGGAGGTAGAGGCATCACCTTTTTGTCCGAGTGGTAAAGAACGACGCACGCGTCGCGCAAAAACCGGCGCCAAGCGCACCATCGGAAAATTGGAAATAGTCGCGCCGGCGACTGGCCGAGAGTCGGCGCGGAGCCTTCTTTAGCGGTCGAATGGAATCAAATAACTAGTACCGTCTTGTCCGCTCAGGTCTTTGGCCACCTGAGCCGTACCACAAATACCAAGGATTTTGCACGCAGTGCCCGCCGGAGCCGGGTGTCGCCGTCATCCGGCACTGCGCGTACGAAGTGAAGCCGCAGTTCGTCGCGCCGCCCCTCGTACCCCAGTACTGGACACACCACGGCCGGTAAACTTCGGCGGCCGTCGGACGTGCATCAATCGCGCTCAGTGACCACAAGGTGAGCACGACCAACACCGCGCGGATCGATTTCATGGCGAGCCTCCAAATTCAGCCGCCCCTCCGTATTTCAGGACCAACACCGCGCCGAACACAACAGGCCCGAGAGTAACGAACTGGTGACGCGCAAAAGCACCCGCCGCGCTACCACGTAGCCCGCACTCACGAAAATCGCACTGGCGACGACACCTCCCCCATGCCGCACGCCATTTCCATAAGCCACTGGATGTGACGGCCGGGTGATATCGGCCCGCGTCGGTCACGTGGTCACCGCCGATCGCAAGTTGACCACGGTGCCGGCGGCCGCGGGCTTGGCGCGGGGGGAGGAATGCGGGCTCCCAAATACGCTGTTGTCCGCCCACACTTACTCCCCAAAAACTCCCCAAGAAACCGGCGGCGAGCAGCAAATGCCGCCTAACATACTGAAATCATTGGCGCTCCCTAGGGGACTCGAACCCCTGTTTTCGCCGTGAGAGGGCGATGTTCGTAGCCGCGCAGTCTAATCGAGACGCTCAGGCCGGCATCCGTTTTGTCTTGATCATTCCATGCTCAAGTGCGCCCGAACTGAGCAATAACATTATCCAGAAAGGACTGGCATTCGGCCGCGATTGGAGCGGTACTGTCGCCAATTCCGGGCGCCAAGGGCGCTCAGAGATCCTGCCCCGCCGGCTTCATGGCCGAGGTGGGGCTTCGGTGGTGCGGCGCGACGCCGCCATCAACCGAACGGAGGATCTCAATGTCAAAGTCTGCGAAGAAGCGATCAGCTGCGTCATCGGCAGCGCCTGTTCCTGCCGCAAAGCCCTCGCAACCGGCCGCTGGCGATCCCAAGAGTCAGAAGAGCCGATCCTGGCTCGAAGCAATCTCGCGTCATCGCGATGCTGCAATCACCCGCGGGAGCAACGATTGCCGCGATGATGAAGGCAACCGGCTGGCAGCAGCACTCGGTGCGCGGCTTCCTTGCCGGCGTGGTGCGCAAGCGCCTCAAGCTGAAGCTCGGCTCGAAGAAGGTGGACGGCAACCGGGTCTACCAGATCGCGAGCGGCAGACAGCGGTAAGGCCGAGCCTCGCCAGTCCAAGCGCCGGTCGTCCTGAGCGTCATGCCGCGCGTCAAGATCGGTCCGGCACTGCCGGACCGCAAGACACTCGACGTCGAGATTGCGCGCTTGCGTGATCTCGACGTCGGTGAGCTTCGGGCTCGTTGGCACACCGTATTCGGGCGGCGACCGCCCCCTCACCTGCCCCGCCATCTCCTGTTTCGCGTTCTGGCGTACCGGCTTCAGGCCGATCATCTGGGTGACCTGGATGGCGAGAGCCAGCGTCTGCTCGATCGCTCGGTGTCTCCCGAGGAGGCCGGACAGCGCGCCGTGGACCTGGGCCGGCGTACCGCGGACCTGAGGCCGGGCACCGTGCTGGGCCGCGAATGGAACGGGCAGATGCAACGGGTGGCGGTGCTGGCCGATGGCTTTGCCTGGAACGGCAAGACCTATCCCAGCCTGTCGAAGGTTGCCTTCGCGATCACCGGCACCCGCTGGAACGGGCCGAAATTCTTCGGCCTGCGAGACAAGCCATCGAAAGGACCCTCATCATGAAGGCCGGATCGGCGAAGCCGGTTCGCTGCGCGATCTATACCCGCGTCTCGACCGACCAGGGGCTCGAGCAGGACTTCAACTCGCTCGACGCCCAGTATGATGCCTCGCAAGCCTATATCCGCAGCCAAGCGCATGCCGGATGGACGCTGCTGCGAGGCAAATACGACGACGGCGGCTTCTCGGGCGGCAACACCGACCGGCCGGCCCTGCAGCGGCTCCTGGAGGACGTGCGGGCCGGCAAGATCGACGTGATCGTCGTCTACAAGGTCGACCGCCTGACCCGCTCGTTGGCGGACTTCGCCAAGCTCGTCGAGCTGTTCGACAAGCACAATGTGTCGTTCGTCTCGGTCACCCAGCAGTTCAACACCACCACCTCGATGGGCCGGCTGACGCTGAACGTGCTGCTGTCGTTTGCCCAATTCGAGCGCGAGGTCACCTCCGAGCGCATCCGGGACAAGATCGCCGCCTCCAAACGCAAGGGTCTCTGGGTCGGCGGCATGGCGCCGCTCGGCTACGACACCAAGGATCGCAAGATCATCCGTCAATGAAGCCGAGGCTGACCGGGTCCGGACCATCTTCCGCAGCTATCTCAAGCTTGGCAGCCTCAACCTGCTGATGGCCGACCTGCGCAAGCGGGGCATCGTCACCAAGGTTCGCACCCTGAAGACAGGAGAGACCGTCGGTGGCATTCCGTTCACGCGCGGACCGCTCGCCCACCTGCTCCGCAACCGATTCTACATTGGAGAGGTGGCATTCAAGGGTGAGGTCCTGGCCGGGCGAGCAACCGGCCATTGTCGATCGGGACCTGTTCGATGCCGTCCAGGCCAAGCTGACCGAACAGGTGAACAATCACAAGACCACAAGGATGAAGTCCGAGGCCTTGTTGGCCGGCCGCATCTTCGATGACCGCGGCAATCGCATGACGCCGAGCCACGTCCGCAAGCGGGGCATCAAGTACCGGTACTATCTGTCGTCCGCCCTGCTCCAGGGCCAAGCCGAACGCGCCGGATCGATACGCCGAGTGCCGGCAGCCGAGATCGAGGCGCTGGTCACAAGATCGGTTCGGGAGCATCTCAAGCCAGCGGAGCCGATTGACGACCGGAGCCTCATCAACACCCACGTTGCGCGCGTCGAGGTCCAGCCGGAGCAATTGGTCATCCAACTTGCACCAACGCAGAAGATCAATCGTCAGAGCGAGCGAAGGCGACAGACACGCTTCATGTCCCGTGGCACAAGACACCATCAACGCGGCGCCGTGAGATTCTCCTGCCCGACTCCGACCCGACCGCAACGACGCTCGTCCGATCCGATCCGAGACCCGCGCGACCTTGGTCGCATCGATCGCGCGAGGGCGCCGTTGGCTCAATGAACTTATCGCCGATGCCAACGGCGAACGCCGAAAGCATCGCGAAGCGCGAGAGGCTGCAGCGTCCGCAAGGTCAACATGACGATCTCGCTCGCCTTCCTTGCGCCCGATCTCGTCAAGGCCGCCATCGAAGGTCGACTGCCTCGCGGCATGGGAGTCGCCCGCCTCGCGCGACCTGCCCGCCGAATGGTCTCGCCAGCACCAGATGCTCGGCCTGCCTCGCAGTAGCATCATTCGAACCGGTCTCTGCCTGACGGCGGTCTCCGTTTCCGGGAAACGGGATTTCGAGGCCAGAGACAAAAGCGCCGAAACGCCTCTCGCGCCACAGATTCGCCGGTCTCCAGAGACCGCGGTCGCCCACAACGACCCCGCCAATTCGGGGCTATTCGCCAGTCTCCGGGAAATCTCCGGAAGCGCGAGACTGCGTGGTGGGCCCGGGAGGACTTCGAACCTCCAACCAGACCGTTATGAGCGAGCCACCCGCCCCGGAGGCGCATCGACAACTTGCCTCAGCCTATCCTAGTTGCGGAACGGCTACGGCCGGTTTCGCCGATCGCTACACTCCGCGGTGCACCGAGTGACCGCCGCTTCCAAGTCTGGAAGCGGACGCTAGCTAGCCATGCCCGCCGCGGGATCGGAAGAATTTGGTGATCCGCCGTGATTGAAAAGGACTTGGCGAGAACGACTGTGGAGCAACGGGATGATCACGAACAGCCACTCCTTACCGCTCCCAGTGCACGTCCCCAGCGCTGTTAGGCGAGACAAAAACTCAAACAATGTCAGCACGCTAACTCAGACAGTGGTGTCTTGCACAACCATCCCTCCGGCGATCCGACGCCGTCGCGCGCGGATGTCCAAATGACGCAGGCGATCATCGAGGTGGCGAAGCCGCTCGGCATCGCCGTGCACGACCACATCATCGTCGGCAAGGACGGGCATGCGAGCCTGAAGGGGCTGAAGCTGATTTGATTTGCTTCGCTTGCCGCCGGCTGCATTCACATCTCACGATTTCAAACAGCCCAATCCGTTCCCGCGGCGCAATTGCGCCCGGGTGATGAAATTGTTTTCCCACCTTTGAGGGGTGGGCGGAGCGCCGACAGGCGCCCGGGTGCAGCGGCACCCGGTTGGACGCACCATGACGCGGTACGTCCGGGCGCTTGCGAAGCGCCCTGCGTCCAGTAACGTAGGACGCGCGCCTTTCGGCGCTCCACCGTGGCGATTTGTGGCCGGGGGCCGCGCTTCCGTCTGCGGCATTATCCGCCGCAACCCGTGCAGCGAGCTCCTCGCAGCCAGGTCGTAGTGCCTGGCGGGCGGTGCCCATAGCGCGTCAAGACGCGCGTGAACGCGCTTCCGACCTCCCGGGGCTGCGGTTACGAGCCGCATCGCGGGACGCCACACCTTGCTCCGCCTATGGACCGTCTCCGGAAGACGCCCCTCGATGAGCAAGACTGCGCGATTCATAAATCGACTTCATATCGAAGTCAATATATTTCTTCCATTTGTAGCTGGCCGCCGGCCTCACCGCTAAGCGAGCCCACCTGCCGGCTGCCGCCTCGGAGCGCCGCCGTGGGCCCGCTCAACCAAGCTCAACATTGCCGCCGCGATCGCCGCGCTGATCTGCGCCACCCCGGTCTCGATCGAGACATCTCTAGGTTGCTTTGTTTAGTTATACACTATATGCTTGCATTATTCGATAGTTCAGATACCTTTTTCATATCGCGGAATGGATGCTGTGGATCATCGCAATGCCAACAAAGCGCAAGTCCCCGATCGAAGCGGACGCGGCAGAGAGAGCGGCGACCACGATCAAGAACGCCCGCACGGAACTCTACGCGGTGAGGCAATTCTTAGGGCGCGACACGCAGGCCAAACTAGACCTTCGCATCCCCTTTGACGTCTACTTCCAGGATCCCTACGTCGCCGCATCCAACAAGGCCTATGACTTCGACGAGAAGTTCACCGTGCCGTGGGAACCCGGCATCAGTGACGGCCCGACCAGCGCCCGCTTTGCCGTTGTGGACTATGATGCCGGAACCGAGGTTCTGAACGCGCCGGCTCGGTGGGACGCGGACCTCGGCAAGTTCCTGGACGCCAACGGAAAGGTCCTCGATCGGACGAATCTCGAACTCGCCACAGTTCCACCAGATGAATGTCTGGGCAACGCTGCAGAACGCACTCGACTTCTTCGAAAATGGGTTCGGCCTTGGCCGCCGGATCGCTTGGGGCTTCGAAGGCAACCGCCTCATCGTCGTTCCGAATGCCGGCTATGGCCGGAACGCCTTCTACGACCGGGCCAGCAAGTCACTGCAATTCTACTATTTCGACAGCGACAAGGACGGCAGCCGCAAGCGCATCCATACCTGTCTTTCTGCCGACATCATCAATCACGAGTTCGGCCATGCCGTGCTCGACGGCATTCGCCCACATTACCGCGAATCCGTCTTTGCCGAGACGGCGGCCTTCCACGAGTTCCTCGGCGACCTCTCCGCGATCCTGATCGCCTTCCGCAACAACCCTTTCCGCGCGCAAGTCGCCGAGGCTACCCGCGGCGACCTCGACGGCGACACTCCGCTCGCCAGCCTTGCCGAGGAGTTCGGCAACAATATCGGCGACCAGCCTTACCTGCGCAGCGCGCTGATCGATTTGAAGTATGAGGCTGTGAAGAACGACCAGCGGCAGCATTACATGTCCCAGGTGCTGACTGCCGCGATGTTCGACATCATCCGTTGGCTGATGGCTCATTACATGACGAAGCGAGGGGAGAAGGCGAAGGACGCGCTGTGGTCCACGATCCGCCGCATGCAGTGCATGGCCGTCCAGCCGCTCGACTTGCTGCCGCCCGCCGACGTGATGTTCGAGGACTACGCACGGGCCGTGCTGCGCGCCGAGCAGATCGCCAATCCGACTGACCCGGAGGGCTATCGCAATATGATGATCGACGTCTTCGTCGGCCGCGGCATCCTAAGCGCGGAACAGGCAGCCGAACTGAGCAAGCCCGTCACGGTCTTCGATCGTCTCAACCTCGCCGTCTTTCACGATCCGCAGGGCATCGTGGCATCCCGAGCAAACGCCTACCGGTTCCTCGACGACAACCGCCGGGAGCTCTTTATCCCTTACGCGGCCGATGTCGTCGTCACCGACCTGTCGACGGCGTACAAGCTGACGGTCGCGGCCCGCCGGCTGCCTCGGCAAGTGCTCCTCCAGTACATCTGGCGTGAGGATGTGTTGCTCGAGGGTGCGCGGTTCGGCCGCTTCGAGGGTGAGATGACCAGCATGCTGTGTGGCGGAACCCTGGCGCTCGATGTCGACGGCAACGTGCTCGCATGGGCGCGCAAACCCGGAACCCTGCCGCTCATCGGGGGGCCTCGCAAACGCCGCGCAGAGGAAGCGGAGATCGAAGCCGGCAAGGTGCGGCGCGCAGCCTTCCTCGATGCGCTGGCCGCGCGCATCGCGGCCGGGCGGATCGGGGACAGCATCGCGGGAGGCGCGGCGGGCCTCCTGGAGAAGTCGATTGCGCCGATGATGAGCTCGCGCACGGTTGACGGGACCGTCCACTTCGGGCTCTCCCCCCACATCGGCATCAGCAGCGACGAACACGAGGAGATGGGAGAACGGCCGTGGCAGATCAGCTCCTGATCCGTGCCTACAATGTCGGCGTCGGCGACTGCATCTACGTTCGCATCCCGAAGGCTCGCAAGAAGGGCAATAAGGTCGACGACTTCCACATGCTGATCGACTGCGGAAAGAAGGGCAGCCCCGACCCGCTGAAGGTTGCGATCGATCACCTGAAGGGTGAGCTGCCCGGCGAGGGCGGCAAGAAGCGCCTCGACCTCCTGCTGGTCAGCCATGAGCACGAGGATCACATCAAGGGCATGGACCCAGCCTGGTTCGACGACGTCAAGATCGAGAACCTCTGGATGAGCGTCGCCATGAACCGCGATCACCCGCAGGCGCAGTTTGCGCACCAGCTCCACGACATGGCCGCGACCGCGATGCGCAACATCGCTGCGCGAGGCTTGGCGCTCAGCCCCGAAATCGAGGACATCGTCGGCCGATACGGCATCGGCAATGATGGCGCGGTGGACGCGTTGCGCAAGGTGCTGCCCGAAAAAAACGGCATCGAACCGCTCTACGTCCACGCCGATCTCAAGCCCGCGGACCTCAGACCGGATACTCTCACCGGCGCCACCTTCAAGGTGATCGGCCCGGAATTCGATATCGATACCTTCTACCTCGGCGATGCCGGCGCCGAGATCTTGCATGGTTTTGCCGCCACTAGCGGCGTTCTCGCAGCAGCGCCGAGGGCGCCCGCGGACGGTCCCCTACCGACCAACATCAGCCGATCCGACTTCCGGCGCCTCCAATCGCGCATGATGTCGAGCGCCTTCGCCTTCGCCGAAGAAGAAGGCGAGATCGTCAACAACACCAGCGTAATGCTGCTCATAGAGTGGCGCGGCCGTCGGTTACTGTTCGTCGGCGACGCCGAGTGGAACAGGGCTTACCGAGACAAAAAGAAGAATTTCGCCTGGAATACCGCGTGGAAGCTGCGCAAGAACGAGCTGAACAAGCCCGTCGATTTTCTCAAGATTGGTCACCACGGGAGCATAAATTCAACGCCTTGGAACGATAAGGAAGATGGTGCCATTACCGAGCCCAGCACGATCCTCGACGCAATATTGCCGCTGCCCGCCGGCAATGCCAAACCAACGGCCAAGGCGGTCGTCTCGACCGAACGCACGACTTACAAGGTCATCCCTCGCGCCACACTCCTTCTCGAAATCGCCAAGCGCGTCAGCAATACCAAAATCTATGCGAACGAACTTGACGCCGACCAGATCGCTGACCTTCCCAACTACCAGCTTTACGAAAAAAATTGGTTGGACCAGCGCCAACCTCTTCGTACCGATCTTGAAGCTCGCCTCGACGGCAAGGGCTTCGTGGACATCACGATTGAACCCGCCGAAGACTAGGTGTCTCGTGATGCCCATCAGGGCGGCCCGCTCTTGTCGGGGTCGGTGCGCTGGATCTCCTCGCCGACCGCCTCGATGGAGGCCCCGGCCTCGATCCGGCGGCGGATGTCCTTGAGGCGCATGAGCTGCTGGACGATCTGCGGCATCAAGTCGAGCTTTTCCATCAGTCGCCAGACATAGACGAAGATCGCAAAGATGGTGCCGACGTCGGCGTTCGGCATATATGTGACGCGCAGCAGCACCAGCAGGAACACCAGGATCGATAGTCCCTCGATAGCAGTCCAGTTGAAGGCATCGGCGTCGGAGAGCTTGACGCGCCAGGCGCGCACCTCGGCAAAATGGCGGGCGACGGCTTCCTCCTGCGCCGCCTCGATCACCTGGACCTCGTGCTCGAGCTGGTTGTTGAGCCCCTCGTTGAGCATCAGGGAGCGCCGCATGTACTTGCGGTTGATGATGGCGACCGGGATGAACAACAGCGCGGCGACCGCGCCGATCACGAGGTCGTAGTAGAACAGAATGGCGGCGGAGCCGACGATGCTCACCAGCGTGTTGAGGACGACCGGCATGTCCTTCTCGAAAAACGTCACGAACTCGCGCGACATGGCCGAACGCGCCGCCACCTTCGTCGGCTCGATCCCCGACTGGCGCTGGCGCAGCACCGTATCGGTCACGATGGTGTTGTAGACCTCGGTGTAGAGGCGCGTGTCGTACATCTGCCGGCCGCAGCCGATCGCGGTGTGCAGCACCCACGCGATCATGACAGGCGCGATCATCCGATAGTCCTGCGCCAGCAAACCGTTGATCGCGAGCCCCGTGGCCCACGGATAGGATAGTTCCAGCAGGTCCTCGATGACGGTGAGCGCATAGGTGAACGCGATGCGCCAGCGAAACGGCCGTATCGTCTCGGTTACGGACCTCGCTCGGGGGCCGTCAGGCATCGGGGAAACCGGTTGTCGGAATGGTCGATCGCAGAGCCCCAAATTTTAGGACACGGTCCGTTTGAATGGAAGCGCGGGCCGAGTCGCCTCAAGCCCGGCGCGCAGACCTATGCCTTCTCTGAAATCCCGCGGCTCAGCGCAGCGCCGATGACGCCGGCGAGCGCAATCATCGCCAGCACGGCGACGAATCCGCCCAGCGCGAACGCGGTGGCGCCACCGGCAACACCGACGCTGCCGCCGAGAAAGGTGCAGGCGTTGACGATGCCCGAACCCTGTCCCGCATGCTCGCGCGAAAGCGCCGACAGCGCCAGCCGCGGCGCCAAGGCGTAAGGCACGGCAAGACCAGTACCCATCACGAGAAACCCGATCGCCAGGACGACCATCGCGCCCCCAGCAACCGCCACGCCGAGGATGGCACTGGCGATCGCGATCAGCGCCATGCCGCCCGTCATGGCGTTGCGCAGCCCGACCCGTGCCGCCACCGTGGAAGCCGACAGGGCGAGCGCCAGCAGTGCCCCGCTCAGCGGCAGCAGAGAGGCGCCCGCCTCCAGCGAGGTGAGGCCGAGCCCTTCCCGGCTCTGCGCATAGAGGTTGAAATAGAGCAGCAAGCCCATGATGCTGAACATCGACAGCGAGCCGATGACCACGCCCATGACGAACCCGCGCCGCGCAAAGAAGCTCAGGTTGACCAGCGGTGCCTCGGCACGCGACTCCACGCTCAGCAGCAGGACGAACGCGATCGCCGCCAGCACGAACGGGCCGACAACGGAGAGCGGCGCCGCCAGCGCATGCGGCATTGCATGCAACGCGAAGACCAGCGACACCATCAGCGTGGCCAGCAAGACAAAGCCGATCCAGTCCCCGCGCCGGCTTTTCTTATCGTGAGCACGCGCGGTCACCGCGCCCGCGGAGGCGAGACCCGCAATGGCGGCCAGCATGAGCAGGACATTGAGCCAGAAGATCACGCGCCAGCCTGTGACGTGAGTGAGCGCACCGCCGACCAGCGGCCCGATGCTGAAGCCGAGCATCAGGAACCCGGTCCAGGCGCCGATCGCCCCTGCCCTGCGCTCCGGCGGTGCGCTGGTGTCGACCGCGGCCAGAGTGCTCGGCACCGCGAACGCCGCCGCGAGGCCCTGCAAGACTCGTCCGGCGAGCAACACAGTTTGTGACTCGGCGGCGGCGATGATGCAGGACGCGACGCCGAACAGCGCCAACCCGGCCATCGATGCCAGCCGCGCGCCGAACCGATCCGCCGCCTGGCCACCGAGCACGATGAAGGCCGCCGAGACGACCAGATAGGCATTGACCGCCCACTCCACGCCGGCGGAGCTCAGGGAAAGCTCGGTCCGCATGTCCGGCAAGGCGGCCATGATCGCCGTGCTGTTGGCGCCGACCGCGAGCATCGCCAGACACGACGACCACAGAACCGACGTGAACGCTTTTTGCTGCTTCACCGTTGCTGCGTCCTCAGCTCTCGCTCTTATGCTTTACGCTTTTCCAGCTGCGGTGATTGCGCGAACTACTCGGGACCACTGACCGGCGGCACATCAATTTGCCGCTCCCATTCGACCAATGTCTTCTTGAGCCATGCGCAGATGGATCCTGAGTCGCTGCAGATCGACTTCGAACGGGCGTGCAACCTTGAGCAACCGCACGGCGGATTCAATTTCGGCGAGCCGTGCCTGATACTCGCCGAAGCGGGACATGTCTGCGCTCTGAGAGAGTTGTCGTTCGAGGTTTCCCAGAGCCCGGTGCATTTTGTCGATACGACGAACGTACAGCCATCTGTAAAAGCGAGGCGCGAAGCCAATGATTGGAATCAGCGTCACGACGACCGGAATGACAAAGAACACAATTCGGTTGAGGAGTGAGGTGAGCCAGAAGGACGTGTACCGTTGCCAGAAGGTCGGGCCCGAGCGGTAAAATGCCGCCGCCGTTGGAGAGAGGGGCAAATCACTCGGTTGCTCGGCGGGGAATTCACCGAGACGATTAAAGGCGCCCGGCGCCCAGTGGACTTCGCGCATGGCTTCCAGCAGCAAATATTGCAAGGCGGGGTGAAGATCCTTTCGTACGAGCAGCCTGTTGCGGGAGGCAAGCAGGTCAATGTCCGAATCCGGGATGTCGCGGGGCAAGCTAACGAGACCTCGCCATAACACCACATGCTTCAGCCCGGGGACCGTTTTGGCGATGGCTTCAGCTTGCGCCACGCTCATCAACCGGATGCCGGGGGCGCCAAGCGCGCGCTGCAAGGGGCTGCCATCCAGCTGTGGAACGATCGCCACATCGATTTCGCCTGCGATCAAAGCGTCAAGTGACTGTGTGTAATCCAGATCCAAGCGATCGGTCGAAGCATCCAATGCATCAGTGGTTTCCAGAACCTCAAGCATAAGCGATCGAAGGGCGCTTCCCGGAATACCGATGGAAAGGCGCTTGCCACGGAATTGCGCAAAAAGCGTTATTGGCTCCGCGTTCCTGTAAAAAATGAATATCGCTGCATCGAATACTCCACCCAGTGAATAGAGGATGTCCGCATCGGCCGTTTGCGTGATGCCGAAGGTGGTGAGGGCTGCCTGGATCCCGGAGGTTGAATCACGCAACAGATCAAGATTCTCCACGGCGCCAGCAGAGTTGCGGATCTCCAGCTCGACACCATGACGCGCAAGTATGCGAGCGTATTGCCTCGCAAAGTTGTCGTATCCGGATCCCGCCATCCCGGCCGCGATTGCGATGTGACGTGGTGGCAGCGGATCGACCAGGCGATAGATGACGTATAAGGCGGCAACGACAATGGCTGCCGACGCAATCATAATGACTAAAGCCAACCTAGGCCGCATCTCCGTACTCGGATGAGCTTTGTTTGTGGCGAAGGTACATTGCTCGGCCGGCTATGCCAATCAGGCCCGATCGAGGCATGCAGTTCCCCACGCCGCGGAGATTGATCGCATTCACGCGATCAAGTTCTTCGGCGCATTTTGGCAAGAGCCCACCTAAGCTGCGCGCCCGTGCAAAGCGCCCTCACCTCGCCTTCGCGCCAAGCACTATCGGGGTCGTTTGGACAAGTTTGAGCGACTTGACCATCTTCTCGGTAGTGGCCTTGTATTTCTTGAAATGGGCGGATTCTAGATGCAACTGGTACGCATCCGTATCCCTATAGATTTCGAAAACCCTGACACGAGTCGGATTGTCTTTTTCAGACACGGCGTATAGCACCAAAACTCCTGGCTCCACGCGAATAGCAGTGTCGATTTGCTCCCTAACCGCAGCTCTATATTCTTCCAATTGGGCGGGATCGATTTCGATTTCCGCCACCTGCACGTACTGCGCTTGCATATGCCCTCGCATCTCTTGGGCAACAGCGCTCCCGCATAGAGATGACGCCAGCACCGATGCGCCAAGAATGAGAAGAAGCTGCTTGGTGTTCATGCGGTCCTCTCAAGGGGCGTATGATCGACTTCCGCGGAACGGATCTACTTGCGGTATTGGTCGTCGCTGACCTTTTCCATCCAGTCGACATTCTTGCCGTTCAGCGCTTCCGTGATGGCGATATGCGTCAGCGCCGTCGTAGGCGTTGCTCCGTGCCAATGCCTCACGCCGGGCGGGAACCAGACCACATCGCCTGGCCGGACTTCCTCGATCGGCCCGCCCTCGTGCTGAACCCAGCCGAAGCCCGACGTAATGATCAACGTCTGGCCGAGCGGATGCGTATGCCAGGCCGTGCGGGCACCCGGCTCGAACGTGACGCTGGCCGCCGCTGACACGTGCCGGGTCGCCCGCCTGGAACAGCGGGTCCACGCGGACCGCGCCGGTGAAATATTCCGCCGGTCCCTTGCGGGACGGCTGCGAACCGCTGCGCTTGATCTCCATTGTTCCATTCCTTCGATTGTGTCGGGACAGTCGGGGCCGGCGTCTGTGTGGCGGCAGGTCCGGCTGCCGCCAGTGCGGCGAGGCCGCCAGTGGCGGCGAGCATGCGTCTGCGCGTGATCATGACGTCTCCTGGACACGTCTCCTGGGCGGTTGGCGTCTGATCCGATATTTAAAGCGTGGCTCGGTTGCGACTAGCCGCTATAATCCGCATGGACTTATGAGCAGGCGCCATGAATGCGGCGCGGGGCGTTCGCGCGAACGAATGCCTATGTTGAAAGGGATCGGGGGGCGCGTGCGGGAGGTATGCTCATGGACGCGCCGAACAAGGAATTCGCGCTCGCGGGGAGCCTTGAGGAGCTGAAGGCGAAGGGGCGGCTCGTTGTGCACGGTGGCCATCGTCCGATCCTCGTCATCTACGACCGCGGGCGCGTCTTCGCCCTCGACAATCGTTGCCCGCACATGGGCTTCCCGCTCGAGCGCGGCAGCGTCGAGGACGGCATCTTGACCTGTCATTGGCACCACGCCCGCTTCGATCTCGAAAGCGGCTGCACCTTCGACCTCTGGGCGGACGACGTACCGATCTGCCCGGTCGAGGTGCGCAATGGCGACGTCTGGGTGAAGACCACGTTCGGTCATGCCGATCCCGCCGCGCACTGGCATCAGCGGCTTGCGGACGGCCTCGCCCACGACCTCGGCCTCGTCATCGCCAAGGCCGTGCATGGTCAGCTCGCGGCCGACGTACCGCAGGCCGACATCGTGCGGCAGGTGGCGCTGTTCGGGGCGCAGAACCGCGACGGCTGGGGCGTGGGTCTCACGATCCTCACGGCGCTCGCCAATCTCCTGCCCGTGCTGCCGGAGGAGGAAGCCTATCTCGCCCTGTTCCACGGCGCGCGCCGCGTGGCGGCGGACTGCGACGGCGAGGCGCCGCGGCGGGAACGTGCGCCGCTTGGAAGCCGGCCGGATCCGGCCGCGCTCAAGCGCTGGCTGCGGCGTTGGACAAACGTGCGCCATCGCGAGGCGGCCGAGCGCACCCTGCTCACGGCGATTGCGGCCGGTCTCTCGCCGGCTGTGCTCGCCGATGCCCTGCTCGCGGCCGAGACCGAGCGGGCGTTCGCCGACACCGGACACTCGCTCGACTTCATCAACAAGGCGTTCGAGTGCCTCGACCTGATCGGCTGGGAGCACGCGGCGGCTCTGCTGCCGACTGTCGTCGGCCAGATGGTGGCGGCCCGTGGCGCCGAGGAATCGACCGCCTGGCGCCAGCCCGTTGATCTTGTTGCGCTGTGTGAGGAAGCAGCCAGCCAACTGCCGGAACTGTTCGCTGCCGGCCGCGGCGTGCGTGGCTGGTCGGACCACGCGGCGCTCGCCCGAGAGCTGCTCGGTGACGATCCGGCCAGGATCGTTGACGCGCTCAAGGCGGCGATCCGCGCCGGCGCCGCTCCTGCTGACCTTGGCCGATCGCTCGCTTACGCGGCGGCGCTCCGGGTGGCGCGCTTCGGCAATGCCAACGAGCACGCCGACTGGGAGACGGCGCACCACGTCTTCACCTACGCCAACGCGGTCCACCAGATGCTCGACGCGGATCGGGACCGCCAACACCGACGGTCACGTCACGGCCGTGCGCGGCGTACTGCACGGAGCGATGGCGCTCTACCTTGCTCGCTATCTCAATGTGCCGCCGGCCCGCATCCCGGGCGACGGCGGCGAGCAGCTCGACGATCTGCCCGCCGATGCGGAGACGATCCGCGCCGCCTTGCTCGACGCCTTCGACCGGCAGCGACAGGTCGATCTCGCGGCAAGGCTGGTGGCACGGCATCTCACGCTCGGCCATTCGCCGCAGGCGCTGATCGCCACGCTCGCGCATGCGGTGCTGCGCGAAGATGCAGGCTTCCATGCCTATCAGATGCTGGAGGCGGGAGTCCGGCAGTTCGCCGCGTGGGGCGACACCGACGAGGGCCGGCACATCCTCATTGCGGTTGCCCGCTATCTTGCGGCCCATTCACCGACCGAACGCGCGGCGCTGCAGACGGCCGACATCGCCCGGCGCTTGATGCGGGGCGGCGAGCTGCATCAGGAGGCTGGGGTGCCATAAATGCAGCGCGGAAATCTGAATGACCTGCTCGCCTTCGTGGCCGTAGCGCGAGAACGCAGCTTCACGAAGGCCGCGGCGAAGCTGGGCGTTTCGCAATCGGCGCTCAGCCACACCATGCGCGAGCTCGAAGCGCGGCTCGGAGTTCGGCTTTTGACCCGCACCACGCGCAGCGTCTCGCCAACGGAGGCCGGCGAACGGCTGCTTCACACCGTGGGCCCGCGGTTCGAGGAGATCGAGGCCGAGCTCGCGGCCGTAAGTGAGCTTCGGGAGAAGCCCGCCGGCACCATTCGGATCACCGCCACCGAATATGCCGCCGACGCGATCCTCGTGCCGAAGCTTGCGAAGCTCCTGCGGCGAGTATCCGGATATCAAGGTCGAGATCATCAGCGACTACGGCCTGACCGATATCGTCGCCCAGCGTTTCGATGCCGGCGTGCGAGACGGCGAGCAAGTGGCGAAGGACATGATCGCAGTGCGTATCGGGCCCGACGTGCGCATGGCGGTCGTGGGGGCTCCGTCGTATTTCCGGAAGCGGTCGGAACCGAAGAAGCCGCAGGAACTGATCGAGCACAACTGCATCAATCTGCGTCTGCCGACCCATGGCGGGTTGTACGCCTGGGAGTTCGAAAAGGGCGGTCGCGAGCTGAGGGTGCGTGTCGAAGGCCAGCTTGTCTTCAACGGCACCAGCCAAATGCTCAATGCCGCGCTCGCAGGATTCGGCTTGGCCTACGTGCCGGAGGGCCTGGTGCAGCCGCACATCGACAAGGGCCGCCTCAAGCGGGTGCTCGAGGACTGGTGCGCTCCCTATCCGGGCTACCACCTCTATTACCCGAGCAGACGCCAGCCTTCTGCGGCCTTTACCCTGTTGGTCGACGCGCTACGCCACCGCGGCTGAATCCTGTCGTCGTCAGCGCGCCGTGTAGCCGCCATCCACGGCGAGCGCGTGACCGATCACGAAGCTTGCGCCCGGGCTGCAAAGCCAGAGAACCGCTGCGGCGATCTCCTCGGGACGGCCGAGCCGGCCGATCGGCTGCTCCTTCATCAATTCCTTCATGGCTTCCGGTTGACTGACCAGCATGCTCGAAACCATCGGCGTATCGATGATCCCTGGGCATACCGCGTTGATGCGGATACCCCGCGGGGCATATTCAAGCGCGGCGCTCCTGGTCAGTCCGATCACGCCGTGCTTGGACGCATGGTAGAGCCGCCCGGCTGGGCAGGCCCACGAGACCACCCAGCGACGAGCAGTTGACGATCGCGCCGCTTCCCTGCTCGCGCATATGGCGGAGCTCGTGCTTCATGCACGCCCACACGCCGCGCAGGTTGATCGCGTTCACGCGATCGAATTCCTCGGCGGCTTCATCGGCCATGTCGACTCGGGGGAGCCTGCACGCCGGCATTGTTGAACGCCGCATCCAGCCGTCCGAAGGTAGAGACGGTCTGCTCGACCATGGCCGCCACCTCAGCCTCATCAGCGACATCGCAACGGATGCCAATCGCCTTATGACCGGCGGCAACCAGATCTTCCGCAGCGGACCGAGCCCCGTCCTCATTGACGTCCGCCAACGTGACAGCCGCTCCTGCCTCCGCGAAGCCTTTGGCAGTCGCCAGACCCATGCCGGAAGCTGCTCCGGTCACGAGCGCAACTTTGTTTTCGAAAGACGAGTTCATGAACGCGTTCCTCTGCTGGCGCTGGAAGGCCGTGCTAGCGGGGGCGCTTCTCGAACACGTCCTTTGCGACCGGCATCGCCGAGAAGACGTTGGGCCAACCGACGTAAAAGGCGAGGTGCGTGATGACCTCCGCGGCCTCTGCTTGTGTGAGGCCGTTGTCCATCGCCCTGTCGAGGTGTCCAGCCAGCTGCGCCATCTGGCCGGAAGCGATCAGGGCGCTGACAGTGACCAGACTCCGGTCGCGCGGCGCGAGGTCCGGACGCAGCCACAGGTCGCGGAACAGAACGTCGGTGGTGTATTGGACGACGCCCGGAAACACCGCGCCGAACTGGCTGCCGACACGCGTCGCACGGTCCGCCTCGGCAGCCTCGTCGAGCGGAAGCAGCGGCGCGGAGGCCGGTGGGAGCTGATCGGCGGCGATCTTGCGCTCGGCAAAGACATCTTTCGCGACCGCGACCGCCGACATTGCATTCGCCCAGCCGGAGTAGAACGCGAGATGCGTGATGATCTCGGAAATCTCGCGCGGCTTGACGCCGTTATCGAGCGCCAAGTTGAAATGGTAGGGCATCTCGATCGTCTGGTTGCGCGCGATCAGGACGGCGAGCGTGGCGATGCTGCGGTCGCGCGGCGCGAGACCGGGGCGTTTCCACACGTCGCCGAGAAGACGGTCTTGCGTGTATTTGTCGAGCGCCGGGGCGACCATCCGCACATCGTCACGCGTCAGCATCGACTTCGGCATGGCCTTTGTCTCCTCCGCTTGAGCCGATGAAGCCATCAGAGCGAGCGACGCGACCGTCGCAGCAAGAAGTTTCATTCCGACCTCCTTCGATCAGGTACGTTGATGCGTCAGAGCGCGAAGGTGTCGCCCGGGAACACGCGGTGCAGCCAGTCACCTTCATGGTTTTCGCTCTTGTCCATGGCCGACGTTGTATGAAGCGCCGTGGCATGGGACTAGACGGCAGAATGCGCATGGACTTATGAGAGAGGCTCATGGATTCCGTCGCGGCGTGGAGCACGACAATGGGCAACGAGCT
>CAWFLQ010000008.1:0-219352 GCA_963816745.1 uncultured Alphaproteobacteria bacterium | reverse complement strand
TGAGCATTTCCCACTTAAGCCGAAGCATATCCTGCGTGAGCGAGGTAGTTGGCGCATTCGTTTGGCGTGAAGGCGGCAAGGACATCGGCGATTGCGTCCCAAAGCGAGTCTCTGGTTCGCGCGGCCGCCTTGCGCAGCAAGGTCTTGAGCTTGGCGAACGCCATTTCGATGGGATTGAGATCGGGCGAATAGGGCGGCAGGTAGAGAAGGATGGCGCCCCTGGCTTCGATGGCGGCGCGGACGCCCTCGACCTTGTGGGCTGACAGATTGTCGATCACGACGATGTCGCCCTCCGACAGGCTTGGGGCGAGCACGGTCTCGACATAGACCAGGAAGGCCTCGCCATTCATCGGTCCGTCCAGGACGAAGGGCGCGACCAGCCCATCACAGCGCAGTCCGGCCGTGAAGGTGGTGGTCTTCCAGTGCCCCCAGGGCGCCTTGCCGATCAGCCGCCTGCCGCGGCGACAGCGCCCGTGGGTGCGGACCATCTTGGTCGAGGTGCCGGTCTCGTCAACGAACACCAGGCGCTTGGCATCAAGGCTTGGTTGGTCGGCTTTCCAGCGTTGCCGTGCCGCGGCCACGTCGGGCCGCTCCTGCTCGGCGGCGTGCAGAGTTTTTTTTGAAACTGATCCCGTGCCGCTTGAAGAACCGATCGAGTGAACTGTCCGTGGTGCACACCCCGCGATCCTGCAACAGCCGCTGCACGATCTCCGCCAACGTCAGGTCAGGCTCCCTGGCAACGAACTCCAACAACCACGATGCATGCGGCTCCAGCGGCGAGCGGCTCTTGCCGCCCCGCGGGCGCGGGCCGACGCTCCCCGTCTCCGCCTGCAAATCAACCCAGCGGATCGACGACGACGCGCTCACCGCAAAACGCTTAGCCGCCGCACGCCGCGAGCATCCCTCGGCCACCGCGCTGACCACCCGTACCCGTAGATCCTCCGAATAGGGGCTTCGTCCCATGGCTTCCTCCGAATCAGAGTTGCCATGGACTCACAATCAGAACCTGCGGGGAATCCCCAGTTCGATCACAATCAATTCATCGCAACCGGGAAATGCTCTAGTAGGTATCCGTGCCGCGGCAACAGCATCCCGGTCGGCTTCAACTTTCCAGCCGCGGACGCTCCCAGCGTTTCCGTCGTGCCGCTATTCGACCTTTATCCCGGCGCGCTTGACAACCTCGGCCCACTTGGCAATCTCGGCTTTCATGAATGGCTCGATATCCATCAGCGCCATGGTTGACGGCTCGCCCGCAGTGTCAGCAATGCGCTGCTGGATCGAGGGCTCGGCAAGCGCCCTTGTCACTTCGGCATTGAGCTTTTCGATGATCGGCTGCGGTGTGCCCTTGGGCGCCCAGAGGCCGAACCAGGTGTGGTACTCGTAATCCGGCACCCCGGATTCGTCGACGGTCGGTAGTTCGGGCATCAGCGCCGATCGCTTCTTGGAGGTGATGGCGAGCGCGCGCACCTTGCCGCCCTTCGCGAGGCTCATCGCCGTCGAACATGTTGTCGAAGAACACCGGCACTCGTCCGGAGATCACGTCCTGATAGGCCGGCTGCGCACCGCGGTAGGCGATGTGTCCCATGTTGGTGCCGGTCATCATCTTGAACAGCTCTGGAGCCAGATGCTGCCCGGTGCCGTTGCCGGCCGAAGCGTAGTCGATCTTGCCGGGCTGCGACTTCAGAAGGGCGATGAGTTCCTTGATCGACTTCGCGGGCAGGTCGTTATTCACGACCACCAAGAACGGATAGGTGGCGAGCATCGCTACCGGCGTGAAATCCGCGAGCGCGTCATAGGGCAGCTTGGCGAACAGACTGGGATTGACCGCCATGTTGCCGTTGAGCCCGACCAGCAGCGTGTGACCGTCCGGCACCGCCTTGGCCACCGCTGTGGTGCCGACCAGCATGCCCGCGCCAGTGCAATTCTCGACCACGAATCCCTGGCTGAGCTGCTTTTGCAAGCTGATCTCCGATCAGCCGCGCGATGGTGTCGGTCCCGCCGCCGGCAGCGAAGGGGACGACGAGCGTCACCGACCGGGCCGGATAGCTTTGTGCGTGCAGCGCGTCAGGCCCAGTGAGGCCGACAACCGCAGCTAAGGCTGCAACAGCTACGCGGAATGACGTGATCATCACAGATGTTCTCCCGAACCTTTCTCGCTAGATTATCGGCGCCGAGCGAGGGGGTCCATGGCACGTGTTGCCCTCTCACGCTTGGCGCGAACCGCTGATGTCGAAGTACCTCAGGCGCCCTCGAAACGACGCAATTGAACCGCGGCGGACATGATCCATCCGGCCTCCAGCCAGCGAAATTCGTCGCTCCCGTCCAAGTCAAAATTGGGCAATGTCCACCGACCTCGGTCACCTCGTGTGCCTACTTCCATATTGGCACATCCCGGCATTCGGGTGACGTCGGCTCAGCCGCGCGCGATCGCCTTCCAGTTCTTGGTGAGATGCTCGGCGGTTCGCCATGCCAGCGCCTGCGCGGTGAGCGTAGGATTGTGCGCCCCTGTGTGTACCGAAAACTCCGTCCGGGTTGATTTGGTGATAGAATCGCCTAACGTCAGCGACGATGGTCGCGCTGTTTTGCTTCTTACTGACGCTGTTCGCCTCGCCGTTCAAGTCGAAGGCCCGGCTTGAGGCGGAGAACGCTGTGCTGCGGCATCAGTTGGCCGTGCTACGGCGGAAGGTGCGAGGTCGCATCCAACTTACGAATGGCGATCGCTTGTTCTTGATCCAGCTGTACCGATGGGTTCCATCGGTCTTGAAGGCAATCACTATCATCCGGCCAGAGACCATCGTGCGTTGGCACCGAGCCGGCTTCCGCCGGTACTGGCGATGGAAATCCCGCTCCTTCGGAGGCCGGCCGCCAATCGATGCGGATGTGCGGGCGCTGATCCGACGGATGAGCGTGGACAATCCGTTGTGGGGCGCGCCGCGCATCCATGGCGAACTGCTCAAGCTTGGCTTCGAGGTCGCTCAGTCCAGCGTCGCCAAGTACATGGTCAAGCGAGATGGGCCGCCCTCTCAGCGATGGCTCACCTTTCTGCGCAACCATGCGCCGAATATCGGCGCCATGGACCTGTTCGTTGTTCCAACCGTCCGCTTCGACTTGCTCTATGTCCTTGTCATCGTCCGGTTGGAACGCCGAGCCCTTGTCTGGATCAACGTCACGGCAAACCCGACCGCGGAATGGATTGCACGTCAGGTCACGGAGGCGTTCCCTTGGAATGAGGCCCCGCGCTACCTGATCCGCGATCGGGACGGAGTCTACGGTGCCGCCGTCACCCGCCGATTACGAGCCATGGGCATCCGTGACAAGCCCATTGCGCCGGGCTCGCCTTGGCAGAACGGCTTCGCCGAGAGGCTGATCGGATCGGTCCGTCGCGAGTGCGTCGATCATGTCGTCGCCTTGGGCGAGAGGCACTTGTGCCGGATCCTTCAATACTACGCGCACTATTATAATGAATCGCGGACGCATCGCGCCTTGAACAAGGACGCTCCCGTTCATCGAGCGATCGAGAGCCTTGGTGCCATCATCTCGCGACCGGTTCTCAATGGGCTCCACCACCGATATTGCAGAATCTAGTTTTCGGTACACACAGGGGACTCGATCCAATAGCTGCCGTCATCCTTGGGGCCGAAGATTTCAATCTTGTTCTGCGGCGTCGTCATTTCGGCAGCACCCATGTCCTAATCTGGTTCCGCAAATCCTAATCTCAAGTGAGCAATTCGATACAGACGCAGCGAGCAATTAGTATCAACCTCATGACGTAAGTATGAGTATGCATTCGACCGCTGGGCCCTCAGCCACCCATGCTGACCTACCGCTTTGTATTGCGTAACGATGGCGGTCGCCGGGTTGAGGGCCTCGGTTCTATGGGGCTGACCGGCGACGACGAGGCGCTCGCCTTTGGTAAGCAGGTGATCCGAGACTTAATGCTCGGAGACCAGAGGTTCGCCGGCTGGATGATGGACATCACCGGCTCTCAGCGAGCACATCTCGTCTGCTAAGCATCCGATAGTGCATTCGACGCGTCGCACGTCGAGCTTCCCCTCGATGTCGCCGAAAGTGAAATAGATGCCGGCATCGCGGCCTGTCCCTACTCAAAACTCTGACTGCCGGAGAAACTCCAGGATTTCTTTGGCTTTCGGAGTTTTGAGTAGGGACAGGGTAGTGAGGAGCTGCTTCCCTCTGTACGTCTGCAAATGCTGGAAAAACTCGAGGATTTCTTGGCTTTCGGAGTTTGAGTAGGGACAGCGGCCGAGCAGCCGTAAATTAACTAAGCGTTAACTAAGTATTAACGAACGGCGACGCACAATTCAGATTGCACCGCCGCGTTGTGCACTTTCTCTCGGTGGAGAGATTCCAATGCTCACCAGCAACAGGTATCTCATCAACGGAAGCTCTATCCACTGCATGTTCTGCGGCGAGCCGTTCCGTCCCCGCGACGGCTACGTTGAATTTTGGCGGTCGTCTACCGGCCACCACTTTTGTTCGGAATTTTGCGCCGACGACGCCGAGGAAGAGAGGTGGCCCCGGTTGTCTGAACAATTTCTCCGCATCGATAAGTGGAGCGTCTGCCGGGGTTAGGCTGCCAAGCGGAGGGGCAACGGTTTGCAGTAGGCTCGATCAGGCGTCATGCCGTCAAGGCTCGAGTGTGGGCGTCGTCCGTTATAGAAGCCGAGGTAGCCTCCGATGGAAGCGCGGGCGTCGCTGACGCTGTCGTAGGCCCGCAGATACACCTCCTCGTACTTGACGCTGCGCCACAGACGTTCGACGAACACGTTGTCCCGCCAAGCTCCCTTGCCGTCCATGCTGATCGCAATGCCGTTGTCGGCGAGCACGCCGGTGAAGGCCGAGCCCGTGAACTGCGAGCCCTGGTCCGTATTGAAGATGTCCGGCTTGCCGTGACGAGCCAAAGCATCCTCCAGCGTCTCGACGCAGAACGCCGCTTCCATTGTGATCGATACACGCCACGACAGCACGCGACGGCTGAACCAATCCAGCACAACAGCCAGATAGACGAAGCCACGCGCCATCGGGATGTAGGTGATGTCCATCGCCCACACCTGGTTAGGCCGGACAATCTCCATTCCGCGCAGCAAATACGGATAGATCTTGTGCCCCGGCTCGGGCTTCGTCGTCCGCGGATGGCGATAGAGCGCTGCTATCCCCATCCGCTTCATCAGCGTCTTCACGTGACGCCGGCCGACCTTGCACCCCTCGGCAGCCAGCAGGCCTCGCAACATTCGCGAGCCGGCGAAGGGGAACTCCAGATGCAGCCGATCGAGATGCCGCATGACCTCCAGGTCGGTCGCCGACACCGGCCGCGGCAGGTAGTACACGCTGCCACGGCTGACGTTCAGAACCTCCGCTTGCTTGGCGATCGGAAGATCGTGCTCACGCATGATCATCGCCTTGCGCTCAGCAAACCCGCTTTGCCGAGCGCGACTTCCAAAAAATCGTTCTCCAGCGTCAGCTCTCCGATCTTGGCATGGAGTGACTTCACATCGACCGGCGGCAGGTTGGCTCCAGTGCCCGCCGCAGACCCGAACACCCCGGCAGCCCCTTCCTGAAGCTGCGCCTTCCATTGCGTGATCTGGTTGGGATGGACGTCAAAATGCTGCGCCAGTTCCGCCACCGTGTTCTGGCCCCTGATCGCAGCCAACGCTACCTTCGCCTTGAATGCCGGTGTGTGGTTCCGGCGGACTCGTCTGCTCATCGTGTCTCCTGATTCGTCGGGCACAACGTGCCCGCTGTCAGGCAGAAACTCCACCTATCCTTCTGTTCAGATTTCCGGAGCCGGCTCTGAAGCGCACTTTAGAAAGCGCCGTGCCATCCCACCGATAACCGAACTTATTTCAGTGCCGCAGAACGAGCCGAGCGCAACGTTTTGATCGATAAACATTGCCCGCATCCCGCGGCGTGCCGTTGAGCGCCCAAAGTGCAAACCACGGCGAGGCATAGAACCCGGGAGAGGTTAACATATCAATCCTGTCCGGCAGCACCAACGTATGTGGCGTCCGGCGCTTCCCGCGTTTCGGGCATGAGTGCAAGCACCAGCAAGAGACCGAACGCTCCGACAGACCCGAGAAACAAAAACACGACGGCGTCGCCAAACATGTCCGCGACATAGCCGGCAATCGTGGTGCCGAAGGAAGCGCCAATGCCGACAGCGACGCCGACCACGCCTTGCGCGAAATTGAAATGTCCGGTCCCGCGTGTGGTGTCGGCGATGACGAGCGGCACCAGCACACCGAGCGTCGCCGCCGAAATTCCGTCCAGGAGTTGCGCCGCGACGATCACGGAAGGATCGTTCGACGCGGCGAAGACCGCGCCGCGGACGCACAGCGGTACGAAGCACAGCATCAGGAGAGGACGGCGGCCCCAGCTTTGCGCCGTGCGTCCGACCCAAGGCGCGATGACTGCGACCACGAATTGCGGCGCGAGAATGCAGATTGCGATGACCACGGTCGCCCATTGGGGCGCGCGGGTGGTCAGGGATCCCGCCATGATCGGCAGCATGGCAGCGTTCGAAAGCTGAAACAGCACGATGGCCGAGGCGAAGATCAACAACGGCCTGTTGCTCGCAAGGCCAGCTAACGCATCGGACCACGCGCCGCCGTCTCGTTTGCGCGCTCCGCCGCGCGCCAGTTCGGGATCGATGTCCGCAGACCGGATCTGCGCCAACGCGATCAGCGCCGGGATGCCGAATGCGGCGGTGAGGAAGAAGATCGCCTGGTTCGAATAATAATGAGCAACGCCTCCCATTAGCCCGGCAGCGATCGCATTGCCGAGCGAGAGGAAGCGGACATTGCGGCCGAGCCTGCTGCCCAGCAGGGTATGGCCTACGAGCCCGAGGCTGATCGCGGCGAGAACCGGTCCAGCGAGACAGCTCGCGATCGCGTGCAGCAGCTTTGCGCCAAGCACCACGCTGAAGATCGGCCACAATGCCAGCAGGAGAGCGCTGCCGCTGATTGCGGCCACGGCGACTGCCGCGAGCAGGCGTTTGGCGGGGACGTGATCGACCAGCGCGCCGATGGGAATTTGCAGCGCCATGGCGGCGAGCGTCCCGACCGTCAGGATCAGCCCGATGTCCAACTGCGTCCAACTCTTCGACGTCAGATAGGCGGCGACAAACGGTCCCCATCCGGTCTGGATGTCGGCGAGGAAAAATGCAAACCAGTCGAGCCCGCGCTGGCTCCGACACGAGGGCTGGTGCTTTTTGTCCTCCAGGGGCAACGGCGCTGTCCATTTCCCTTTAGGCATGTCTGCTTCGGGCCCCGGCTGTGTGAAAGCGTGCCCGACCAAAAATTATTGAGAATTGTTTTCTGCGCCGGTGCGGCGAGTTGCGTGACGACGGCAAACATCGTTGGTTCTGGCTAGCTTACCTTGCGCCAGATCGTTGCCGGGATCAGTCCCGAAAGCGCCTCGTCGTGCAGTCGCACGGGATCACGCTCTCCTTCCATCGCGAGATGGCAGATGCGTCGAGCGAGCTCGTCAGGCCTGATGTTGCCGCTGCCGTTAGTCTTGAGAGTTATCCACGCTTCATCAAAGGCGCTTTCCAGAATTACGAGGGTCTCGGGATCAAAGAATCCGCTGCCTATTCCAAGCATGTTCCCCTCACCACGATCGAGGTTCTAGGAAGCAACGTCTTTTGGAGCGTCCCCCAGAAAGTAGTCGGATTTTTGGAGCCACCTGGGAACTTCGGGGGCGTCGAAAAAAGAGTGGTCGCATCCCGGATCGGGGTCGCAATATGATACCGTCGACATGCTTTAGCCTCTTGCATGCTTCTTCTGAGGCTGGAAACGCTTGGCCCGCTGCGCCTGATTTGACCGCCTAACCTTCTTGTCCTGCCATTCTGCAATAATGATCACGGCGGCCAATGAGTTTGTTGGCGAGGCTCACGACCGAATGCCGGTGTCCTTGAACCGGGAAAGTTCGAGCCGCCGGGTTAGCGGCTTTTGGCAACGTCGCCCTCAACTTGGCGAGAGTTCAATTCGAAGCAGAAAAGTTGCGACAGAATATCACTGTGGCCGTGCGGCTGACTGCCGATCGATCTAAACGGCCCGAGCAGGTGGCCGGCAGGTCGTTGCCGGAAAGAGCGTGATCGGCTGCTTGCTACCCTCACCGTCGCGCTCGAAAGGCTGGGCGCGCGGGCGTAAGAAGGTCATGGCGCGGGGCCGGTCGGCCGGCCGTCGCCGAGCTTCGCTCAGCTCGGTTTCCCGCGCTACTTTCCTCCCATTGATAGATTGCTGGAGCGACAGCCTAGAACCAGCGGCCCCGGCTCCAACCATACCAGCCGCCACCGAGAACGAGCGAAAACAGGATGATGGCGACTAAGAGCAAGGTGTTATCCATTTTCGCCTCTTGCTGAAGTCTACAGAGCAAAAACGGCGAAGATCACAGCAATACTCACGCCGGCAGCTGCCCACAAGTACATAGTCTCTCCGGCTTCTTTCCAAAGCCAGGCATTGTAATTCATGTTTGCCTCCGTCAAAGGAACTCGTAAGAAACGCGAGGGAATCGTGCTTGATCCCCACAGCCAAATGGCAACTGCGTCTACCGAGCCCGCCAACTAAGGCGAAACGCACAGGGTCCTGTCCTCTGGCGGACCGTTCGCCGCCGCTTGCGTCCAAGCGCGCGCAAGCTCGACCAGGTCCTGTGCCTCTTTTCGTTCTTGGATTGGACGGCCCAACGCAGGGCCTCATCGGCATATTGCCGGGACTGGATCAGATCAGCGTCTGACATTGACACTCTCCTGCCTACGGGACGGTGTCAACGTCTCGGCCGCTGCGTAGCCTCTACCCATTGAAAGCAGCAGTCTGTACAAAATTGCTCACGTGGATGGGGCGACGAGAAATTTGGCTGCGGATGAGTTCCGGTACCAGAGCACTTCAATGCAGAGCGACCTTCAGCGGACTGCCATCGGCGACTGTGCTGCTAGTACCTCGTCACAGAGGATTTGAACTCGTTGATTTTCGGTCATTTTAGGATGGGCAATTTTTCCGGGACAACGAGGAGTTCGATGCTTCGGGCGAGGCCGGGTTGGCGTCGGATCAGGCCGTCTCGTTCAAGAGTGAATACCATCTGTGAACCAAAGGTGGGCAACGAGCCGGGTTTCAGTGGGCGTACAAGCAAAGCACGCAGCGGATGGACAATTTTTTGGCGGCGTGGCGCGAGAGTGGCTTTGGAAATCGGCACTAAGACCGACGATCGGTACCTTAAATCTACACCGGTTCGTTCGAACGGCGCATCCTTCGAGGAGATAAATCAGGTCGAGTTGGCTCCACCAGCGCGATCAGATGCGCTAACGGTCAGGGGAAGAAACGGGTAAGCAGCGTGCGCGCGAGTTGGATGGGTGCCGTAGCGGGAGTGGTTGGAAAATGAAGGCGGCGTAATCTCCAGCTTGGTCCAACAAGCAGATTCCGGCGTTGAAGCGCCGGCGGAGATCACGCCATGACAAGCCATAGCACGAGGCCTTGCCTGCGGCAGTCGGAAATCGAGACGACGGGGCGGCTTTTCGACAACTGGTTCGACCCGATCGAAGCTGGCCTTCGGGATCGAGTTCGTGAATTCCTGCAAGCCATGCTCGAAGCCGAGCTCGACGAGGTGCTCGCCCGCTCGCGCTATGCCCGCCGCGCCGCGCCGTCGAGTGACGGTTCGGAGGAGGCACCGAGCGTCACCGGTCACCGCCACGGCCATCGGTCGCGCTCGCTGCTGGGGACGTTCGGGAAGGTGACGGTCGAGGTGCCGCGCGCGCGGCTGAACACTCCCGACGGCAAGACCACCGAGTGGAAGAGCCGCACGCTGCGAGCCTATCAGCGGCGCACGCTCGCTGCCGACGCGCTGATCGCCGGCTGCTATCTCGCCGGCACCAACACGCGCCGCGTGCGCCGCGCGCTCGGTGCCCTGTTCGCCGGCACGGTCGGCAAGGACACGGTTAGCCGCGTCTGGCGCAAGGTGAAGAGCGACTGGGACGCCTGGAATGCTCGCTCGCTGGCGGAGGAACCGATCGTGCGGCTGATTCTCGACGGCACCGTGGTGCGCGTGCGGCTCGACCGAAAAGCTACCGCGATCTCGCTGCTCGTCGTCATCGCCGTGCGCGCGGACGGCCAGAAAGTGCTGCTCGCGATCAAGAGCATGGGCGGCGAGAGTACCGAAGCCTGGCGGGCGGTGCTCGACGATCTCATCCAGCGTGGCCTGCGGCGGCCCGAGTTCCTCATCGTCGATGGCGCGCCCGGCCTTGAGGCCGCAATCGCCGCCGTGTGGGACGGCGTGCCGGTCCAGCGCTGCACGGTCCACAAGCACCGCAACCTGCTGGCGCATGCGCCCGAGCGCCTGCACGAGCAGATCACCGCCGACTACAACGACATGATCTACGCGGCGACGCGCGAGGAAATCGAGACGCGCCGCAAGGCCTTCATCCGCAAATGGCGGCTCAAGCATCGCGCCGTCGCCGACAGCCTGCAGGAGGCCGGCGACCGGCTCTTCACGTTCACGCGTCTGCCGCCAAGTCAGTGGCGCAGCGTTCGCACCACCAACGCCATCGAGCGGCTGCACGAGGAGTTCAAGCGACGGATCAAGACGCAGACTGTGCTGCCATCGGCCGACACTGCAGCGATGCTCTTCTGGGCGCTGCTCGCCTCCGGCCAGATCAACATGCGCAAAGTTGATGGCTGGCAAACGCTCACCGCCAAGCCAATCGATCAGCCAATTGACCTCGCCGCGTAATCAGATAGCGTCAAGTTGCTGGAGATCGCGCCGCGCGAATCCCAACCACATTCCGGACGGCACCGTTGGATGGTTTCACCGGGATTCAACTCAATGGGAGATTGGTCCTAACGACACGCCTTCCGGGCGCCGCCGCTGCCGTTCACAACGTCATGCCGTATTTCAGTCGCTGGTTGACGTCCTTCGAGCGGGAGGACGCAAAGTGTGATGCCCGGCAGCACGCCCTAAGTTCAGAACAATTCAGGGGCTGCCCAAGGACTTGCCGGCCACACTGCGGTAGCCAGCATCGAAACAACCTTGCCGTCGAAAGTTACGGAGGCAGCCATGCAACCCACTCACGTGCGTCGCCACCTCGATACCTCCATCGACTACGACTTCCATCGCCGGCAGGCTGCCAGCAGAGGAGATGGGCAAGTCCGTCAGGGGGCTCCTTAGCAACATTGCGCACGAGGTGGCAGCGGATCGCCTCAAAGCGAAGCAGCGCGATCATGCTGTCGTGCTCGTGCGCCAGTGGCTCAAAGAGGCCAAGGCCTGTCCAGCTATGTTCAAACAGATTGCTCCTGGAAGGGGTCGCCAGGGCACTGGGGGTGATCGATGACAACACTGACTGATCTGCTGAGAGGGGCCGGCGCGGGCAAGATCGCGGCGGTGTGTGCGATCAGCGGGTTTCGGACCCCGGCCCGCGCCTATGCGAATTCTAATCACGCCTTGCGGACTACGCCACCACGCCTGCCGATTTGGGAAAAATCGTTATGCAGCTGTGAGGCGCGTCACAGGTAGCGGTCGTCTCCTGAGTGTAATCATGGCCGTAGAGAACTATTCATCGAATCATGCTGTGGAGGGGATCATGCCAAGCAGCATCACGCAATTGGTCATCGGAACGGTGGTTGCCATCGGAATGGCGGTTGCCGGTGTCAGTGCGATCGGCAGCGCCGTGGCATTCGAACGCAACGCGTCGGAAATCCTCATCAACCGGCTGGAATCCCCGCTCTTGGAGGAAGGTACCCGGTCTGTTGATCGTGAGCGGCTCAGGACATATTTTTTTGATGAACGCGGCCGGCTCAGGTGACAGACCCGGGGGCGATTTCGGTGCCGTCGGGCGCATTGACATAGCCGAGCAGGAAGCATTGGACGGGATCAACCTCGTCCAACCACTTCGTCGGCGCGGCCGAAAAACCAGCGCAGCAACCGAGAGCGCTCAAATTACCCGACCGCGCGCGGAATGGTAAAATCAGTGCGGAGAGGTGCGATGCTTCGCGTCCAACGCCGAACGCCCGGGCAGCGGGTCGCCAAGAACCGCCATGTTCGGCGTCAAATCCGCCGCCCACGCAGCTTCCCGCTCAGCCAAAACCTCGTTCGGTGCCGCACGAAACATTGCAATCGTGCTTCCAAGCTCCATCTCTTCTGCGCCCCATTTCCGAAATGCACGCATTCCTGACCCCCATCAATTCTTTATCCCCCCAGCTATTACCAGCATCCTGACGAATTCGGGCTCGATTGTGTGAAAACCGGGGCCGGGGAAGGCGCGGACGAGACGGTTTTTTGGCAGTTGGTCGGGCGGCCTGCATGAAGGGCGATCATCGCGTCGTCGCATGACGCCCTCTATTCGATCACCTTGTCGGTGCGTCGAGCGAGCCCGCGTAGCTGCAGCTTCGCTCGCGCGCGACCGCTCCCGCCGCCTGCCACGGCTCAGAAGCTCAAGTAGGGCCGCCTAACCGAGTGGTCCAGAGGATCGCATTCAGCAAGACCCGCTGATAGCGGGAGTCCCGCCGAAATGGCCCCCTCATGTCCCAGCGCCATGTAGAACACGCGCCCCTGACCGTATGAACGGGTCCAAGCCAGCGGCCAACCGTATGATCGCCGATGCACACCGGCCCTGGTCAAGTCCACTGACGTTTCGTCCAAGCGTAGGAGCACATGTGATCCCCGGTCATCGAAGTCCCTGATCTGGTAAATCTCGTCAGTGATCTCCAGTGACGCTCCAAGGAAGGATACCAGCGAGTTGGAAGGATCAGCGACCTCAATCCTCACGGTTTGGTGCCAGGGATGACCATCGAAATAGCCGCCGATCAGCTCCACGTAACTCGGCCATTTGTAAAAAGTATCCGTAGCGGAATGAATGCCGACAAAACCACGGCCTGACCGAACAAAGTCGAGCAGAGCCGCCTTTTGGGCGCCGCTCATTGGTAGTTCGCCTGATGTGTAGAAGATCACGGCGTCGTAGCGCTGGAGATTCCCGGTTGTAAATTCAGAAATGTCCTCGGTCGCCGTGACGTCGAACATGCCGGAATTTTCTCCAACCTGTTTCAGAATTTCCCGCGAAAGCGGGATGACCTCGTGCCTGTAGCCGGCCGAGTGCGTCAAATAGAGGATACCGAGTGGACCGCTGCTGCGCACGCGCGGCGAGCGGCCACGCGGCTGCCGGACTGCCGAGAAGCGTGATGATGAACTCGCGGCGTCTCATTCGATCACCTCGTCGGCTCGGGCGAGCAGCGTCGGCGGAAATTCCAGGCCGAGCGCCTTGGCGGTGGTCAAGTTGACAACGAGATCGAACCTGGTCGGTTGCTCAACCGGCAGGTCGGCGGGTTTCGTTCCTCGCAGAATCCTGTCGACATAGTCGGCCGTGCGCCGGTAGAGGTCGGGGAAGTTCGGTCCTAGGACATTAGAGCCCCGGCTTCGACGTAACTACCAGTATTGAAGATGGTTGGCAGGCGCGCGGCGAGCGCGAACGTGATGATGCGCGTGCGGTTGGCGGCCACGAGCGCGTTGACGGTCGGTTGGCAACTCGGCTGGACCGGCTTGTCCACGCGGCGCGCGAAGCGGTATCCGAGCACGGGCGAGACATCCGACTTAACCATATGAACAGAGCGTCCATCCGCTCGGCAGATTGTCGTTTAAAATTCTCAACCTAAGCCCGCCGACATAGTCACTGACACGTGTGTTGGCGGCTCAGAGCCGTCTCGGATGATGTATTCCGTCTTGGGACGGCCCGCTGGGCTGGGAGGCCCCACTTGTCGCAGGAGTGCGCGTCATGTGGCTAGGTACAGGCGTCGATTTCTTCGATCAGCAGTGGGTTGATTTCTTCGATCAGTACTGGCCCTACGCAGCGCTTGCTACTCTAGTTGCTGTCTTAGTGCTGCTTTGGAAAACATGGAACAGAGTCCGCAGCATCGAAGCCCGAGTGACTAGGCTGCAAACGGACGTAGTTCAACTGCAGGACATCGAATCGCGTCGGCTACTTGCTGCACTGAGATCGGGTCCGCTCGCTGTCATTCAAAGCAACGGCCCTGATAGCCAGTCGATCGTTCCAGAGGCCATGTCATCCAGCCAGCCAAGTCAGGTGACAATTTTGAAGTCCCTTCTTCGGACGCTGACAGAGTAATGGGACCGCTGGGCTGGGCACAAAAAAACCGCCGGCCGGTGGCGACGGGCTAAGGCATGTCCCCGAGGGATTCAATTAGGGACGAGCTGGCGATATCTGAGTCGCTGGAGCAGCTCAATGAGCACCTGCTGTGAAGCAGCGCGCGGCAAGCCGAACTGTGAGCCCGGCAACGGCTGGCCTCGCCGGTCCCGCGCCAGAATATGATCGAGGTCCTTCCCCTCGCGTGCGCGTTTTCAATCAGCCAATTACGTTGGCCGAAGCGATCACGACGCCCATGAAGACCGCGCCCATGCAGGAGTACAATAAGAATTCTTTCAGGACTCTACGCATCGTACCCACCCCCTCACCCGACATCAGAGCACAGCACGCTCCCACCCAGGCGAAACAGTGGCTGTGAATCGTCAGATTTGGGACGGAAGCTAAATATCGCACCGTGTGGTAAACGTGCAACGCGGAGCTCGGCTGAGGCAGTTGTCCACAGGGTGACAAAATAGAAGGAAGCCCCGGCTGGAACGCGCGAGGAGAGACTGGGGCCATCGAGTCGAGGCCGCCACGGCCTTACGCTTCAGCCGTGACGGCACGCGCACTCGCGGCGCCGGCATGGGCCGCGCTCACAGCACATGAAGTCCAAGGGCGGCGGATGGTCCGCAAAACTCGCGCGGCCCAATCGAGCTCCGAGACGGCACAGAGCTCGAGACGCTGGCCGACGCGCAGGTGACGTCAAGGCAAGCTGCAGCCGTGGCCGTCCATGATGGGGATACCCTATGGCCCACAAATTCCAAGTCGGCGAGACTGTCACCATGAGTCCCGCCACCAGTCGCAATGTACCTGGCGGGGTCTATGAAGTGACTAAGCAACTTCCCGACAATGACGGCGAATGCAGATATAGAATCAAGAGCATGAACGAACCGCATGAGCGCGTGGCGCGGGAAAGCGAGCTGACCAAAGCTTAAACGGCACGGCGCCGAGGGGGCGACGCGTGCGAAGCAATGAGGATGGTCAGGGGCGTCAAGCGCATTCCTACTGATCCTATTCGGAATTACTCTCGGGCTGTCCTATTGCATGAACTGAAACTGCATTCGGCAAATCGGCCGCCTAATGCCGCCTTGCACGCAACAGACCGAGCAGCGCGGCGCGAAGAAAGCTTTAGGAGAGAGGATATGCCGACGTTCATTACGGCGGCACCGCGCTGGAAGTTCGCGGCAGCAAGGCGCTCGCATCAACAAATCGCACGACGAAAGAGACGCTCTTTTTCCGAACTCGCCAGAGGATCAATTGTTGCTTGCTGTTCCATGTGTGGGGCAGCGATCGCAGAGGAGGGTCAGCCAGTCCCAAACTATAAAGAACTGATCAACAGCGCCGTGAAGTCCTCCTTCGTGGATCCCTCGTCGGTCGGCCTCATCGAGATTTCGCCCCTGCATCCCAGCCGGCCTCCACAAAGCGGAGATTGGATGGCCTGTTTGCGGATCGCAATCAACGGTCAGCCCACACTCTACGCAGCCTTCATCGAAGGCCAGCCCCCTAGCGTAGTCCTGTTAAGGCTGGCTGTTCGCTTCGACGATTGCGGCCAGGATCAATATGAAGTCCTCCCCGGTCCACCTCCTATCGAAAATCGCTCGCCCAACCGTCCTCGCAAGAAATGAGCTGCCACAGTGAATTAGATTCGCGAACATGGCCTCGACCCCTCGCGCGCGCCAGACCTTCGAACCCGCTACGATGAAAGGGCGTCTTTTGCTCGTCGGCGTCTTCTCACTCACGGGCTGTGCCGACAACGACACCTACACGCTGTACCGAAACTTGCCCGCGTTTTCCGATATGCGTATGCGGCCGGTACGTATTCTTCCGCATAGCTCTCCTATGAGATACTGCTCATGATAGCGGCCGTGTCATAGGCCAGTGCTCGCTGGTTTTGTTCTGCCCGAAGGGATTTAACAACAATGCGTGCCGCAACGGCGGTTATCAAATCTCCAACCCCGCTATCAATTCCGATTGCAGTTCCAAGGCCGTCCTCACTCTGAAAAATGCCTAACGATGCATCAAGGATAAAAATGCACCACCGGCGAGGGGCGCAGCGGGATGCTCGCCTGATGAGGAGATGGCCATCCTGCGTGATTCCGCACGCCACCCTTGCCAATGTAGTGCGCCGGCAAGCAAAAGTGAGCAATTTTGCTCGGACACTCTTGGCCGCTCGTGCATTCTTTTGCTCGCACTACAGTACTCTTGTGTACGATTTAGTACCGCAACCGGCTGGAGAGAAGTCTCGCATGCGTGAATCAAAACAGAAGTCCAGGCGTTCGAGAGTTGCTTGCGTACCTCGAAGCCGAGAACTCAATGCTTCGAGACAGAGCATTGAAATTGGCGTCAGAAATTCGAGCATTGCGCGAGGCGCTTGGTGGGGATGTCCCATCTGAGAACACGCCCGATCGGCGCCGGGCTGACCTTGTGGGCTGACAGATTGTCGATCACGACGATGTCGCCCTCCGACAGGCTTGGGGCGAGCACGGTCTCGACATAGACCAGGAAGGCCTCGCCATTCATCGGTCCGTCCAGGACGAAGGGCGCGACTAGCCCATCACAGCGCAGTCCGGCCGTGAAGGTGGTGGTCTTCCAGTGCCCCCAGGGCGTCTTGCCGATCAGCCGCCTGCCGCGGCGACAGCGCCCGTGGGTGCGGACCATCTTGGTCGAGGTACCGGTCTCGTTGACGAACACCAGGCGCTTGGCATCAAGGCTTGGTTGGTCGGCTTTCCAGCGTTGCCGTGCCGCGGCCACGTCGGGCCGTTCCTGCTCGGCGGCGTGCAGAGTTTTTTTTGAAACTGATCCCGTGCCGCTTGAAGAACCGATCGAGTGAACTGTCGGTGGTGCCCACCCCGCGATCCTGCAACAGCCGCTGCACGATCTCCGCCAACGTCAGGTCAGGCTCCCTGGCAACGAACTCCAACAACCACGATGCATGCGGCTCCAGCGGCGAGCGGCTCTTGCCGCCCCGCGGGCGCGGGCTAACGCTCCCCGTCTCCGCCTGCAAATCAACCCAGCGGATCGACGACGACGCGCTCACCGCAAAACGCTTAGCCGCCGCACGCCGCGAGCATCCCTCGGCCACCGCGCTGACCACCCGTACCCGTAGATCCTCCGAATAGCGGCTTCGTCCCATGGCTTCCTCCGAATCAGAGTTGCCATGGACTCACAATCAGAACCTGTGGGGAATCCCCAGTTCGATCACAATCCGATTCATCGCAACCGGGAAATGCTCTAGCTCGTTTCCCAATTCCTGATCGGTAACATTCCAATGCTCACGAGCAGCAGGTATCTCATGCACGGCAACCCCATCCGCTGCATGTTCTGCAGCGAGCCATTCCGTCCCCGCGATGGTTACGTTGAATTTTGGCGGACGTCTACCGGCCACCACTTTTGTTCGGAGTTTTGCGCCGACGACGCCGAGGAAGCGTACTTTCGGAAGCGCCGTTCCACCCCATATATCGGAATTTGATCCAGTCACACATGAGAGCACTATTACGTTAAGTGCTGGCAACGATGTAGTCGTTCACAGCCAGGTCGCGCTTACACAAGAGGATTTCCTGTTCGCTCCATGAGCAAAACAGGGGGCCGTCGCAGGCGCTAGCATTCGGCAGGGTCCACCGGGGCCCCCTCCCCCCGGCCGGCCTGTGACGGGTCTGCACCGGAGCCCCTTTTCGATTTCGGATCGTGTCTGAGATCGCGCGCTCGCCTCCTCCTCCTCGTCCTAGCTCTAAGCCGAAGTACACGTCCGTCGCCAATCAGATGGCTACTTCAATCCGCCATTTCGGACTGTTCTAGCAGGCTGCTGAAAAAGCCTCCTGACAAGGGGTTGCGAATATGATTCGTGGTGTCCGCGAATGCGGGAGGCACGGATGCGTGGCGCAGATGAGCGGACAGGTGAACTGTTTTCCTATGTGGACCTTGAGAAGCGGGTTCCTGCGAAGCACCCGCTGCGCTTGGTCCGCGGTGTCGTGAACGAGGTTTTGGCAGCGCTCGATAGCGATTTTTCCAAGGCTTACGCGGACAGCGGTCGGCCTTCGATCCCGCCTGAGCGGTTGCTGCGCGCGCTTCTGCTGCAGGCGTTCTATACGATCCGGTCGGAGCGGCAGTTGATGGAGCAGCTCGATTACAACCTGCTCTACCGCTGGTTCGTCGGGCTTGGCGTTGACGAGCCGGTGTGGGTGCCGACGGTGTTCACGAAGAACCGCGATCGGCTGCTCGAAGCGGACGTAGCGCGGAAGTTCCTGGCCGAAGCTCATGGATCACCAGCGAGCTGCGCGGGCTGTTGTCGGATGAGCATTTCTCGGTCGACGGCACCCAGATTGCGGCCTGGGCCTCGATGAAGAGCTTCAAGGCGAAGGACGGCTCGAGCGATCCGCCCGGCTGCGGGCCGCAATGGCGAGCGCGATTTTCACGGCGAGAAGCGCAGCAACGCCACGCATTCCTCGAGCACGGATCCCGAGGCGCAGCTCTATCGCAAGGGACGCGGCAAGGAAGCCAAGCTCAGCTTCATGGGCCACGCGCTGATGGAAAACCGCAGCGGGCTCATCGTCGCGGCGACCTTGACGAAGGCGACCGGTACCGCCGAGCGCCAGGCGGCCGAAGAGATGATCGTGCGCCATTCGCCCGGGGCTCGTCGCATCACCCTTGGCGCCGACAAGGGCTTACGACGCGGCGGCGTTCGTCGCCGACATGCGCGCGCTCAACGTGACGCCGCACATCGCCCAGAACATCAGTGGCCGGCGTTCCGCCATCGACGCCCGCACCACGCGGCACTCCGGCTACGCGGTGAGCCAGCAGAAGAGAAAGCGCATCGAGGAGCCGTTCGGTTGGGGCAAGACCATCGGCGGGCTCGCACGGCCCATGCTGCGGGGCGTCAAAAAGCTCGGTTTCAAGTTCACCCTCACAATGGCCAGCTACAATCTGATCCGCCTGCCAAAGCTCATCGAGGCCACAGCATGACCCGTCCATCGAACATCCGGACTTCGGAAAGCCATCAATGATACACCACAGACACCATCGAGCAGGCTTTGAAGGCCCGATACAGTTCCGAAAAGCGCAAATTTCAGCAGCCTGCTAGGCGCGCGGTGGCCTTGTGTGTACCGAAAACTCCGTCCGGGTTGATTTGGTGATAGAATCGCCTAACGTCAGCGACGATGGTCGCGCTGTTTTGCTTCTTACTGACGCTGTTCGCCTCGCCGTTCAAGTCGAAGGCTCGGCTTGAGGCGGAGAACGCTGTGCTGCGGCATCAGTTGGCCGTGCTGCAGCGGAAGGTGCGAGGTCGCATCCAATTTACGAATGGCGATCGCTTGTTCTTGATCCAGCTGTACCGATGGGTTCCGTCGGTCTTGAAGGCGATCACCATCATCCGGCCAGAGACCATCGTGCGTTGGCACCGTGCCGGCTTCCGCCGGTACTGGCGATGGAAATCCCGCTCCTTCCGAGGCCGGCCGCCAATCGACGCGGATGTGCGGGCGCTGATCCGACGGATGAGCGTGGACAATCCGTTGTGGGGCGCGCCGCGCATCCATGGCGAACAAGCTAGAACTTGGTTGGCTGAGTGACCGGCAGGTCGGCGGGCTTGGCACCCTTGAGAATGCGCCCGGCATAGATACCGGCCTGCCGGCCGGCATCAAAAACCGAGCTGGTGTAGGAGACCAGTCCGCCGACGGCGACGTGGTCCCGCCAAGGATAAATGGCGGGCAGACGGTGACGTGCCGATAGCGCCACAAGGGGGTCGCGCAGCTGGCCGCTGAATAGTGCATCGGTAGTCACGAACAGGGCCTCCGCACGCTCCCTAGCGAGAGTGTCGAATGCCGTGCCGGCGTCGGCCTCGCCGGCCACCATGAGTACGCGCAGCCCATCATCTCGCGACCGGTTCTCGATGGGCTTCACCATCGATATTGCAGAACCTAGTTTTCGGTACACACAGCCCTCTGAAATGGCCCCAGTCGGCTTGCCGCAGTCCGAGTGCCTTCGCCGCCCCTTCGAGGGCCCTGACCTGCGGCTCGACGTTGGCTGAAGGTGCGTTTGGGTTGACCAGCACGCCGATCGTGGCGGCGTTCGGCACAAGCTGATGCAGCACCTCGAGTTGGCGCGATACGAGTTGGGCGGCGTAGAACGTCGCGCCCGCCGGGCCGTGCGAACGGGCCGCTCGACAATGGGCGGGGAATAAAAAAAGTCCCGTTCCGGGGTCGTGAGGAACGGGACCAAAGTACATGGGGTATCTGTAGATTAGGCTAACACCTGTGTTCTGCCCCTTGCGGTACTGGACGAGTGAAATGTCAATTTGACTCTGGTGTGACTGTTTTGCATCAGATTCTGGTGTCGAAGTAGTGAAGTGGTAATTGATGGTGGGCTGTACTGACTCGCGTCGGGATGTTCAAGCGGGGCAGGTAGTATCACAGTAGGCCGCCTCGGCTGATTGCCCAACCCCGGCCAGGGCCAGAGGCGAGGCAGTCACAATTTACTCCCCAAGATGCCATACACGTTACCGGTGCGTTCTGTGTTGTGTGCGTGGGGAGGGGGAAGCCATGAAATCTACCATCGTAAAGCGTTCAATCGTCGTCGATGGCCACAAGACGAGCGTCAGTCTTGAGGATGAGTTCTGGAAGGCATTCAGGGAGATCGCGAACGAGCGCGACCTGACCTTGTCCGACCTTGCCGCGACGATCGATGACAATCGGCAAGAGGGCAACCTGTCGTCGGCGATCCGCCAGTTCGTGCTCGGGCAGTATCGCAATCAGATTGCCGAGCATCAGGGCAGAGCCGCACATGAGCGGTTAGTGGCTGGCGCTGCGCACGTTGCGCATTGAACCTGCACTAGCACACGCCGGGTCTAGGCCCTTCGACGAAGCCCCGGTCATTGCACCGGCCGCGCTACCAGCGCTTTGTGGTGCACGGAGAGATCGGTGCGCCGCTCGCTGTCATAACTGCGGGCCAAGAAGAACCATTCGCCTTCAATCTTCAACCAGGACCATTGGCGAAAGGGGTTCGTTGCCTGCTCGGCGTTGCGGCGGCATTCTGCGGCACTGGCGAGACAAAACTTGATCATGAACGATGGGGAGGAACGCATGGGCGTGCTCATCAGCCCGTGATGGCTTGAAGGGGACACGACGAGCTGCGGGAGCTGTCCTCGGTGTGTGAGCGGCATTGTTCATGACTTTCCTTACACCGGGATGACACGCGCCATATCTGTTGAATTCTCTCCAGGAGGCCGGCAGCGATGCACGCGAGCGTGAAGGCGCCGCGGCCTTAGCTGCGCGCCGCTCACCGCCCTTGAAGATCATCGGACCGCGGGTGGAGACAGTTTGCCGATGATCTCGATCGGCTGTCCCAGCCAGTCCTCGACGTGCTTACGGTGCCACAGCAGGAAGCCGCGCTCATCGGTGGCCCAGTCCCTTGCCGGTTCCTGCGGGAACTCGCCGTGCCACTTGCCGATCGTTGGATCGCAAGCCGAGCACACGGTTGGCATTTCCCGCAGCCGGGCCGACCAGAAATGACAGAGCGCGGTGTCCTCGACGCAGCCGCATCGGTTGCACGGGAAGAGCGCCATTGTTCCGGATCCTTAGGTGGTGTTGTCCGCAGATGGCCTCTGCATTGAGTTGAAGTTCGGCCGTTGCCGGTAATGGGGGACGGCGGCGCGCGCTTTTCCACAAGCGAAAATTTCAAGTCTGCGTGAGCACCGCCACGCCGCAGAGCGAACACAGCGCCTCGATTAGCGAGCAAAGCTCGACAGGCTGAAGGGCGCCGCGGCGTTCAAGATGGGTCATTGCGCTGGCTAAGGGCAGCCCGCAGCCGAGCGAGGATCGCGTCAAAATCGATCGATCCCGGGCCGCTCGCACTGTACGTCTCGATTGCCTCTTGCGCTTCCTTAATCGCGGCCCGCAGGCGATCGTTTTCGGCTCCGAGCCGCTCAATCTGTTCGACGTTTTCGTTTGGCGACTTCATCACTGGCCAGCATGGCTCACCGAGGTGCCAGAAAGAATCAGGGAAAATCCTGAAAATTCTTTAGGGGAATTCCCCCTGCCGACACCTCGGCGCGAGTGGCTGCTTGCCGTGGTTCGGGAACCTAGGCACCGAATCCCTAAAAATCCCGATAAATCCGACGCGTCTGTTTAGCCCGGGTTCAACCGGCGTTCGCTATCACCACAACGTCGGCCGCGGCGCGCATTTCGCCGCCGGGCTCGGGTGGCAATATCGAGCACAGCCATGAGGACGGACACTCGCATATCCCGTCGCCGGGCGGTCAGCCTCCCCGCGCGAATCGAGATCACGATCGGTTCGCCGCCGCTCGATTGCCTCGTCACCGGCCTTTCAGTAGGCGGCGTGCGGCTCTACATCGAGAGCGTGGAGATCCCGGACCGCTTCGTGCTCTGGTTCTCCGCGAACGGTCGCAGCGCCCGGCCGCGCGACTGCGCCGTCGTTTGGCGGCTCGGCCACGAAATCGGCGCCAGGTTCACGAACGCGCAAGGCCGCGGTCACAAGGCGCCAGGCACCGCAAAGCTCGACGAGCCGGCGCCCGTCTGATCCCCGTTCGCCACCTTTCAGCGATGCACGCGAGCTTGAAAGGCGCCGCGGCGTTCAAGATGGGTCATGCGATCATGCGTCCGGCTTATTGATCTGGACCGCAGCCATGATCAGAACGCCGAGTGTGGCGCCGATCATCCCGCCGATGATCAGGCCCCAGAGGAAGGTCCATGACATGACTGACGCCCCCCGCGCTCTGCGGCATGGTTCGCCATTCCCGCATAGGACGAAACGCTGGCGCAAGAGTGGGGCTGAACGCGATGCAAACGGTTGACCTTCGGTATCTTCTTACGAACTTGTACGTATGCGAAATGTTCGGCCTACCAGAGATGATCTAGCCGTAGGTGCTGTGATACAGCTGGAACCTCTGAAATTAAAGGTGCGCCACTAGTTCGGTACCGCTGCGTTCGACGCGAATCACTTATCCTTCAGTGCGCTATCGAGGCCGGGGGTATGGGCTGATGGCGGCGAAGCGTGCGCTGATAGATCACACGGTGCGGGACAAAACTGCACAGCCGACGGTCAAGCATGTCATCGGACCGTGCGGAGATCGTTTGACCCTCGCCGATCTGCCATTGCCCGACACCAAGCGCTGGGTCATCCGGCGCAAGGCGGAAGTCGTCGCGGCAGTGCGCGGTGGTCTATTGTCTCTGGAAGAGGCCTGTAGCCGCTACGCGCTGAATCCTGATGAGGTCCTATCCTGGCAGCAGTGCATCGATCGCTTCGGAATGGCGGGGCTCCGCACGACTCGGAGTCAGTTCTACCTAATAAAGAAGTGTCGAGGCCTATAGTTTAAGGCTCCCGCAGGCGCAGCAAGCCTTCGGTCAGACCACACCGGAGCTGGGGTAACGCAGCGGCCTGTTGAAGTCGCTGCCGCGCTTGCCGGCGGTGTAGCGCTGCAGCAGCTTCCCGCGCGGCGCGATGTGCGTCCTCGCCGGCGGATGCTCAGCCTTGACGAAGTCGGCTGCAGCCTCTCGAGGAGGCGAGAAACTTGCGCAGCGGACCAATTGCCCCCGCGAGCCGGCCGAGGGGATTGCTGACCCTGGGCCGGCTCTGACCCTCGGCGAGCCGAACGGAGGGACCATGCCGAGAGCTGAAACGATACTAGCATTTATGCTTATGGGACTGCAGCGCCGCATTTTGGAACTGCGACGGTAACGTCCCGTTTTGTTCTGCGACCGGTCACAATTGCGTCGATAAGACGTCGTCATATTACCTGTGAGGATCCTCTTACCTGTGAGGATTCCTCGGTGGGGGGAGACCGCCATGACATCCCCAATCGCAAAGCGTTCAATCGTCATTGCTGGCCACAAAACAAGTGTCAGCCTTGAGGATGAGTTCTGGAAAGCCCTCAGGGAGATCGCTGGCGGACGCGACATGACCGTGTCCGAACTCGTCGCGACGATCGCTGCCGATCGGCAAAACGGCAACCTGTCGTCCACGATCCGCCTGTTCGTGCTCGGGCAGTATCGCGATCAGATTGCGAAGCACCAGGGCAGAGCCGCGCAGGACCGGTTGGTGGCTAGCGTTGCTGGCGTTGCGAATTGAACCTGCACCAGCCGATCTGCCCCGACCTACCGAAGGTGCTCTAGCCGCGTGTGATATTTCGTCCGCGCCTTCGCGGCCATGAATTTTCGCTTGCATGGTGCGCACCGGCGCCGATGCCAGTGCGCGTCGGGCATCACCTGGCCGCAGGCGATCCGCGCGCTTGCCGAGTTGGGGCTCGCGGTGCACGTCAATTAGCTGGCTATTTGTCGCGGCGTCGCGCACTGTCGATGCAGGATGACCACAAATTGTGCGTCCCTTCCAAAGCGGCGCGCCGTCGATTGTCATAACTGCGGGCTAGAAAGAACCAGTCGGCTTCAGTTTCCAGCCAAGATTGTCGGCGAGAGGGGTCCGTTGCCTGCTCGGCGTTACGACGGCATTCGGCAGCTTTTTGGACGCAAAATCTAATCTTGGAGGACAGGTCACTCATGGCAGCGACAACCGGTGATGCTCGAAGGGGACACGAGCTGGTGCCGGTCCCTGTCCTTTCCGAAAATCATATCCGCGCATAGCGATGATGCAACCCCGACAGAACGGGCGTAGCGACAATGTTTCCGTATCGTTGGACCGCTCGACCCCGCGGCGCATCCTTTCGTAGCGATAAGTGCGTCCGCGATTCATTATAGTAGGAAGCATACAAGGTCAGGATTTGCCGCAGGTGTACCTCACCAAAGATCAACAGTCGATCGAGGCACTCGCGCCTCACAGTGCCGGTCAGACGCTCCATATGACCATTTTGCCACGGTGACCGGGGTGACATCGGCCGGTCGCGGATTCCCATGGCCATCACCCGGCGCGAGAAGATATGTCCGTATGCACGTCATTGTCGCGCACCAGGTAGGTCGGCGCCGAAGCCCAGGGGAAAGCCTCGGTGATCTGCCGTGCCAACCACTCAGCTGTCGGATGCATTCTTCGCCAAGCTCACCCGCCAGCGACTCATGCGCGGCGTCTTCAGATCCGTCAACGATCTCAAGGCCGCTATCAACCGCTTCGTCTCGGAAACCAATGCCGAACCAAAACCCTTCATCTGGACCGCCGATCCCAACCGCGTCCTCGCCGCTGTCAAACGCGGGAAACAAGCGTTAAAGTCGATCCACTAGCATACCAAGTCCGGTTAGCGCGACGGCACTGTGCGGTGTTCTAAGCCTGTCATGAAAGGCTGTGCGCGCCGCCCATCCCGGCGCCTGCCTGTGCTTGCTGGGTCCGTGTTAGAGCAGTCCGAAATGTCGGAGAATTGAAGTAGCCATACGATTGGCGACGGACATGTATTTCCCGCCAAGCATGGGCCGAAGATTTCAATCTCGTTCTGCGGGGTCGGCATTTCGGTAGCAGCCATTTTCCTTCGATGCTAAGCGCCAGCTCGATTTGCCTTAGCGGCAGAAACGTCGTCGCGCGGCGAGGTGTCCGGCGACGGATCGCGAATCCGTCCCCGCGCCGAATTCGCATTCGAGGCAGGAAATGTCAAATATGTGACGGGAACGTTTGCTGCTGTTCCCCTGTTCTCGTTGCGCCGGACGAGCCTTAGCTAACAGGAGGCGGGATCATGAGAGTGTGGACAGGAGCAATTGCTGCGGTGGCCCTGGTGGGATCGACCGGCGCGCATGCGCAAGGAGTTTATGTTGCGGAACCCGCGCCGGTCTATGTTGACCCGGCACCCTATTATGCGGCCCCACCCGTGGTTGTCGCACCAGCACCTTCGGCCATCTATGTTGGGCCCGGCTATAGCTACGGAGAGCCCTACATCGTGGACTATCGCACGGGAAGATGGTGCCGGATTGAGCCTAGCGGCTTTCGGTGGTGCTGGACGCCATAGAGCGCCGTTTCGACGCCTCGCTTCACGCGGCGCCAGAGTGCCCGGGGCGCTCCAGTCGCGGCGTTCAAGTTGGCTCATCGGGCACCACGATGCCGAAGGCATCAACCGCTGAAAATATTTGAGCACGGCGACAGCCCCCACAACCGTGCTCGGCTCTGTCCGGAGCAAGTCGCGCATTACGGGGCTCTGTCATTTGGCCGCCTGGGTTGCGGGTTCTTAATCACAATCGTCTCACCATTTTCCAGATCGCGGACGGCCACTTCGATATTCGGATTTCGCGATTTCAGAATCTCGCGCGGAACTCGATCGCGACCGCTTTGACGTCGCGGTATGAGCGAGGCTTGCCGCCGACCGCGATCTCATAGCGTGTGCCGTGCTTGCTGTTCGCAGTTGGCCTCGTCATCAGATTGCCGATCGAAAAGCGCGAGCTTTTTCGCCGCGAAGCGCAGCCGAGCAACCCCGCCGGTTGCCGGATGTAAAGACGGCGCGGATAGATACGTCTGCAAGGAAACCCGCGCGGAGCGGGCGTCCGATAGAACAATTCGCTGGATTGTTCTAAGTTTCTGGAATCGCCGGTTCCAGCCCCGGATTGTTCCGAACACGGAACAGCAACTTTTTGGCCGCGGTGGTCGTTTATCGACATGCCGCGCTATTTCTTCAATATTGCGCGGGGCAAGACGGTAATTCCCGATCCCGAGGGGGAAGCGCTTCACAGTGATGGCGACGCCATTCGGCATGCGTCCATGGTGGCGCGCGAGATGATTGAAGGGCGTCATTTCTACCGCGGTCAGCACTTGGAGCGATGGGCATTCGAGATCACGGACGACGCTGGCCGTCGTGTAGCAACGGTGCCATTCGCCAGCCTACCCAAAAAAGCAACTCCGACAAGGCGCCATGACCAGGCCGCCAACTGAGGCGGCCTAGGCAACGATGAGCCAGTTTTACGTCATCAATGATAATGATTTTGATGTTCGGCGTTGTAACGGGTCGCGAGACGCGGTCCTGCGGAGGCGCTCGGCACCTTTCACAAAGCCGAGATCGAGAGATGGTGGCCGATCCTCAAGGAGGCGAGCATCAAGGTGGAATAGCCAGCGAGCCCCGACCGCAGGTTTCAATCGGGACGTACAGTGTCAGCCGATACTAGCGTCCAGTTTCCGACGAGGTCTTTAGCCGTTTGCGCGACGCCAGCACCGGGAAGCGCAAGTCCAAAGCACAGCAGTGCCATCGCGCTCAGAGCGAGTGTGGTACGACGATTCATTGTGTCCTCCTTGATTGTTCAGCGGGATTTCGACGTTCGCCCCAAGCACGCACCAACGTGCCAAAAACTGATGGCGGCGCCCGAGATTCGAACATAGCTCTAATGTTCAGAGTATTTATTATGCCTACCGATGGCATTAGGCCGCCATGTTTTCTGAAGCGGAGACCGCGGAACGTCCCCGCTTTTTCGGCAGCTCTCAGTCAGGGCAAACAGCTTGACTATGCATCAACGTACAACGGTTCCGACGTATTAGATAGGGCCGGTAAAGAAATCTTGGATGAGCAAAATGCTCATGCCGAACCGGCGGTGGTTACGCTGCCGATTAGGAACCGAGCTGGTTGGGGATGACCGCTCTTGGCAGATTGTGTTGCAAAAGTCTTTTTGCACTGCTGATCAAAAATTTTCCGGACTGTAGGCGCGGTTTTCGAGTAAACATGTGAGGGACCTCATCGCATGACGATGAACTCACAGGCGGCCTCGCTAGCGGGCTTGACGCTTGTCGCTTCCGAAAACTCAGTCCATTTGACTCGCGGTCGGCGGCGAATCAGAACATGATCGCTGAATGATTGCAATTGGCATTCTTTTCGTTCGCATGCTGTGCGACTGCTTCAAGTCGCGACGACTGCTGGAAGCCGAAATCCTGATACTGCGACATCAGCTCAATGTTTTGCAGCAGCGCGCGCCACGTCGCGTGCATTTGCGTTGGGCCGACCGTGCTCTGTTCATTTGGCTCTATCGTCGCTGTCCTCGCATTCTTGACGCCATGACCATTGCAGGCCCGAGACTGTCGTGCGTTGGCATCGAATGGGTTTTGCCGCTTATTGGCGATGGAAGTCCCGTCCGCTCGGCGGCCGGCCGCGGATCGGCAAAGAGGTGCGCGACCTGATCCGAAGAATGAGTTTCGAGAACCCGCTGTGGGGCGCTCCCAAGATCCATGGCGAGCTGCTCAAACTGGGCATCGACGTCGCAGTCCACGGTTTCGATCTACATGGTGCCCCGCCAGGATCGGCCATTGCAGACCTGGAAGACGTTCCTTCGCAATCATGCGGTGGGGATTGCGTCGATTGATCTCTTTGTGGTTCCGACGATCGCCTTTCAGCAACTATTCGCATTTCTTGTTCTCGGTCATCGACGGCGGCAGCTATTATGGTTTGCAGTGACCCGAAATCCGACGGCCGAGTGGTTGGCGCGCCAAATCACCGAAGCCTTCCCCTGGGAAGGCGCACCGAAGTATCTCATTCGCGACAATGACAGAGCATTTGGTGGCGCGTTCAAAGCTCGCGTGCGAGCGATGGGCATTCGGGACCGGCTGTCCTTGCTCAAATCTCGATAAGGTGAGAAAGACTGGAGATTTTCGCGGGCCAGCCGTACCGTCACGGTCATGGTGACGATTCTCTCCGCTATTTTTTTGATCCTCGAATTCCGTGTTCGCAGCCGCGCCTCGCTGGAACTTGAGCTCATTGCCCTGCGGCATCAGGTGACCGTCCTGCGGCGACGGCGTCCCGGTCGGCCTCAGCTTTCATCCCTCGACCGTCTGCTGTGGGCGTGGCTCTATCGCATTTGGCCACAGGTCATCGACGCGATGGTACTGGTCAAGCCGGAAACCGTGATCCGATGGCATCGCAAGGGCTTCCGGCTCTATTGGCGCTGGCGATCACGCTGTCCGGGACGACCCAAGATCGGCACAGAAATCCGTGATTTGATCCGCCGCATGAGCAGGGGCAACCCGTTGTGGGGGGCGCCCCGCATCCACGGGGAACTGCTCAAGCTTGGCATCAAGGTCAGCCAAGCCACGGTTGGAAGATGGATGCCGTGGCGGCCCAGAGTCCCCTCCCCGACATGGCGGAGCTTTCTGCGCAACCACCTGCCCGACATTGCGGCGATCGACATGTTTTGTCGTTGTCACCGCGACGTTCCGGCTTCTCTATGCCCTGATTGTGCTCGGGCTTGACCGCAGACGGGTCATTCACTTCGACGTCACCCAAAATCCCACGCAAGACTGGATTTCCGGCCAAATGACCGAGGCCTTTCCCTGGGATGCTGCGCCGCGCTATCTGCTTCGGGACCGGGACAAATCGTATGGTCCCGCTTTCCGCGAACGTGTTCGGGCGATGGGCATCGAGGAGGTCGTCAGTGCTCCGCGGTCACCCTGGCAGAACCCTTACGTCGAGCGTCTCATCGGTTCGATCCGCCGCGAATGCCTGGATCACGTTGTCATCCTCAACAAGCATCACCTGCGCCGCGTACTGTCGAGCTATTTTCAATATCATCATGACGCCAGAACGCATCTCTCGCTCGACAAGGACTGCCCGCGGCCTCGTCACGTACAACTTCCTTCCGCAGGCAATATTATCGCCTTCCCCGAGGTGGGAGGGCTACATCATCGGTACGAACGTTGCGCGGCGTGAGGTCGGCGAGTTGACACGCCTTTGTTGCCACCCAATTGCCATCCATCGTACAAAGATCTACGAGAGGATTTATAGAGTGGCGGGACCAATAAAAGCGGAATTCATCAATTGGGACGGCGGCCGCGTCGGGGTACGGGCCGAGCTCGATCGTTGATGCCACACGCGAACAAAGTCAGCTGGCAGAGGAAGCTTGCGCGCCGGATCGTGCTGCTCGACGGCACTTCGCTGGCGACGCTGCGCGACGCAGCCGGATTTATCGCCGCGCTTCCCGAAAGCCGTCAAACCGCGCAATGGAACGCCGCAGTGACGCGGCTGCTGAAGGCGACCGACTCCGGCAGCCCCGACGATATTGCTAGCGCCACCCGCGCAGTCGAGCTAGTTGTCCTAGAAGGGGCCGAGTAATTGCTTTTCTCTAGGAGTGCCGCCTGTAGAAGGCGCGGTCCCGGTCTCCGTCCCTGACTCTTCCCTCGAGAGTCCCCCCGAGCCAATCGGGACCGTGCCATTCTCCGATGTCAGCATGCTCCCAGGCAAATGCGAATTTGTTTGGACATCAAAATGGCGCACAACGGGAATCTAGGACAGCGCGATTGTCGGAAAAATCGATGCCATCGATCAGCGTTGCACCACCATCGTTGCGGAACTGAAGGTTGGATGCACTGTCCTAAGGCGCGTACGCGCGGCGTTGCGGGCGCGATTGATGGCGGTGCGAATGGGGCTGCAGATTTGCGGAATAAGCTAGAGCTGCTCTGCAGTGAATGCGCTTCGCGTCACTCGCCCCGTTGCGCGCACACATTGTTGCGGCTCCGCAACTCAAATCAACAACATAAGTATAGCACTGGGACTGACTCTCTCGTACGCGCGCTGGAACGTCGACTCGGGACCTGGCGTTTACATCCATACCGGTTTTAAAATCGAGTGTGTCGCTTTCGATGGAAGATAATTGTACCGAGAATTGAGCCTCAACACATGGTCGTGGAGCTTAGCGGCTGCGCGGCACGAGGATGAGATGGCGCGTCGCCGCTGGAAATCGCGTCTAGGCGATATGGTTGAGGTGGAAGGATACATATACGGGATCACGCCGAACGGGAAAGTACAGAAGTTTTCAATCGAACGAGAACGTCGCGGTAGATACATATCATTCATGAACGATGTCGGCGTTTATCAGCGACATTCCGTCTCTCATCGTATCGGAGCGGCGCGCGCGGAAGCTATCGACCTGTTCGAACTTCAAGATGCGTTCGAAGTTCCTTTGCTCTCCAGTGACGCCGACACCAGCGAGAGGATTGCAGCACTGGAAGAGAAGGCGGCCGCGATACGTGCCGCGAAGAAGATTGGCAATTGACCTAGCCTTTCGGCCGTGTCGCAACCGACGACGATAAGGTGTCGAGCGCGCCTCCCGCAATCTATGGGGTTCAAATAGCAGACATCATTGCATTTTTGCATTATTGCGTCGTTGCATTTCCCAGTTTGCGGCCTAGCGAGTCTCTCATACCTCACATGATCTTCCGGCCAGAACCGGAACCAGTTTAGCTAGGGCCACGTTCACCTGAACAATTGCGGGTCAAAGTCGGACCAGAAACATCAAGAGGTTGATAAAAAGATTCAGACATAGCGACGAGCGAAGCTCAGTCGCGGGGGCTCAGATAAGGGATGTGCCTGCTCAAAATTCCAAATGGGTGAAAAGAATAGAGATCTCTGCGTCGGCACCATACCGTCGTATGCATGATCACGATTCTTTCTGCCCTCGTGTCCCTGCTCTCCTTCCGCGTTCGACGTCGTGCCTCCCTGGAACTTGAGCTCGTCGCCCTTCGGCATCAGGTGAGCGTCCTGCGGCGGCAGCGCAAAGGTCGCCTTCAGCTCTTCGCCACAGATCGGCTGCTTTGGGTTTGGCTGTACCGGATCTGGCCGCAGGTCCTGAACGCCATAGTGCTGGTGAAGCCGGCAACCGTGATCCAGTGGAATCGCAAGGGCTTCCGGCTCTATTGGCGGTGGCGATCAAGATCGCGCCAGATTGGTCGGCCGAAGACGAGCACCGAGATCCGTGATCTGATACGCCAGATGAGCATGGCCAATCCGCTGTGGGGCGCACCCCGCATCCACGGCGAACTGCTCAAACTCGGCATTGAAGTCAGCCAAGCCACCGTCGGGAGGTACATGCCGTGGCGACCCAAAGTGCCCTCCCCGACCTGGCGCAGCTTCCTGCACAACCACATGTGCGACACGGCCGCGGTCGACATGTTCGTTGTCGCAACCGCGACATTCCAGCTTCTCTACGCCCTGATCGTTCTTGGCCACGACCGCAGAAGGGTCATCCACTTCGAGGTCACTCCAAATCCAACGCAAATCTGGCTCGCGCGCCAAATGACCGAGGCCTTTCCTTGGGACACGGCGCCGCGTTATCTGCTGCGAGACCGGGACGCATCATATGGTCAAGCGTTCCGCGACCGCGTCCAGGCGATAGCAATCAAGGAAGTCGTCACTGCAGCACGATCACCTTGGCAGAATCCTTACGTCGAACGCATCATCGGCTCGATCCGCCGTGAGTGTCTCAATCACGTCATCATCTTCGATGAGCGTCACCTGCGCGGCGTGCTGTCATCGTATTTTTGCTATTATCACAAGACCAGAACGCATCTCTCGCTCGACAAGGATTGTCCGGAGACCCGCCCCGTACACCTACCCGCTGCAGGCAAGATCATCGCGTTCCCAGAGGTCGGTGGACTGCATCATCGCTACGAGCGCCGGGCTGCGTAAACTCTTGCGACGACCGAACGTACCCGCCGATTTCCGTCTCGAGGGTCATTCCGCTCTGCAATCACGGCGTACGAATACAATGCCGTCCAATTGGATTCAGACACCCAGCTCCCTCCAGCGACACCAAATGTTCCATTTGGTTGATGAAAATTCGCATCCCAATCTTCACTCGTGAGCCGATTTCCAGCCATATTACATTTTTGAGCAAGGACAGGCAAAGCCGATGCGCAAGGCCAAGGCTACTTGGTCGCCGAGCTCACGAGGCCGCAGGCGATCCGCGCTCTTGCCGAGTTGGGGCTCGCGGTGCACGTCAATTAGCTGGCTATTTGTCGCGGCGCCGCGCACTGTCCATGCAGGATGACCACAAATTGTGCGACCCTTCCAAAGCGGCGCGCCGCTCATTGTCATAACTGCGGGCTAGAAAGAGCCAATCGGCTTCAGTCTGCAGCCAAGATTGTCGGAGAGAGGGGTCCGTTGCCTGCTCGGCATTACGACGGCATTCGGCAGCTTTTTGGACGCAAAATCTAATCTTGGACGACAGGTCACTCATGGCACCGACAACCCGTGATGCTCGAAGGGGACACGAACTGGCACGCCGGTCCCGGTGGTGGTCATGCTTCGGCTTCGTGAAAGGCCACCCCTCGGTTGCGCGAAGCACTGGATCGTGCCGGCCAACATGACGAAGCGGGCTTCCACTCAGGTTGGTCTCAACTGCCGAATAAATAGTTCACGGGACGGCTAGGGAGCCTGTGACCCTTGTCACAGGTTTTGCAAAGATTTTTTGCCCCACTCTCTTGGACCACCGCCGTCCTTGCGCATGTCGCGACGATGGCCGATAAAGCTCTTCGTGGTTAAAATTCGACGCAACGCGAAACCGCCAAATCCTTAAAGGTGGGAAATCTATCGCGGCGCGGCCTCGATCGAACGTTCAATGCGCAACTGAGGCGGCCCAGCGCGAGGGCGCCGCGGCGTTCAAGATGCGTCATTGTGCCGGCGAAGGGCAGCCCGCAGCCGAGCGAGGATCGCGTCAAGATCGATCGATCCCGGGCCGCTCGCACTGTACGTCTCGATTGCCTCTTGCGCTTCCTTAATCGCTGCCCGCAGCCGCTCGTTTTCGGCTTCGAGCCGCTCAGTCACGTGTCCTTTCCGAAAATCATATCCGGACGTAATGGTGGTGCAGACCGGACAAGATCGGGATAGCGAGAATGGCGCCGAAGCGCTGCGCCGCCCGCCCCGATGGCGCATCCTTGCCTAGTGACCGGTGTGTGCGGACCTCGCTGTAGTATGTGGCAAACGCAGAGAGAACGCGCCGCAGGTCCTGCTCGCCAAAGATCAATACTTGGTCCAGACACTCGCGACGCACCGTGCCGATCAGACGCTCCACATACGGATTTTGCCACGGACATCCCGGCGTAATCGGTCGGTCCCGTATCCCCATCGCCTTCAGCCGCGACGTGAAAATATACCCATAGGCTCGGTCATTATCGCGTACCAAGTAGACTGGCGCGCTTGCCCAGGGAAAGGCCTCGGTGATCTGGCGGGCCAGCCACTCAGCGGTCGGGTGGCGTGTCACCTCAAACCACAACAATTGTCGTCGGCCGTGGCCGAGAACCAGAAATGCAAATATGCGCTCAAAGGTCAGGGTCGGGACCACGCAGAGGTCTATCGCGGCAATCGCCTGCGCGTGGTTGCGAAGAAACGTCTTCCAACCCTGCGACCGCGGCGTCCCTCCCCGAACCATGTATTTGGAGACGGTCGACTGGGCGACCTCGAAGCCCAGCATCAGCAGCTCTCCATGGATCCGGGAGGCGCCCCATATGGGATTTTCTCTACTCATCCGCCGGATCAACTCGCGCAGGCCCCGATCGATCTTCGGCCGCCCTGCCCTCCTTCGGGACTTCCACCGCCAGAACGCCTTGAAGCCTGCGCGGTGCCACCGAAGGATCGTTTCCGGTTGCACCACTTGCACTTGACAAACCAAACTCGGCCAGAGCCGTGTCATCCAAACTATCAGCGCTCGGTCACTGCCGTTTATGCGAAGACGGGACGGTGCTCGCCTCAGAGCAACGTTGAGTTGGTTGCGGAGGAACAGGTTCTCGGCTTCCAACCGGCGCCGCGACTTGAACAAGTTGACAATGAACATTCCAAGGGTGGACAGGATCGCCAGCATCGATCCCAACCCCGCTCTGATTCTCGGTCAAATTGCGAATCTCAGCCAGGATGAGATTTTCGGAAAGAACAGGCCTAAGCCGCCCCCTCCGGCACCGCCATCTAAATGATGATTGATTGGCAGAGGCTCGCTCTCGCGTCCGTTGCCGCGCTCTGGAATTGGGTGTCGTGTACGGGTTCAAGCGGGAGCGTATGCCCGCCACACCATGAGCAACGTCACCAACGCTGAATAGATGACGACATATGCGCTGTCCGAAGTCCGGACCATAATGTTGCTCTCCTTACACGCGATGCTGCATCTGGCTGCAAGCATACGCGTGCCGCCTTATCAGTTTGTGAACTAGGGCACCCGATAGAAAAGTCCCGCTCACACTCTGCTACGGAATGGGTTGCCGTATTGCCCCACTGAACCAAACCAGTAATTCCAATCGGCCGTTTCTTGGTTAGGTGACGGAGAGAAGTGAGAAGCTCGATTGGGGCATAAGAGCAACCGGCCTCTGCCGCTGCATTCATCGCAAATGGAAAACGGAGACGCGGCGGCTCCGTCACATGACCAGCATGCCTCGGAACGCAGCAGCGCGCCGCACTCAGGACAAGGATCGCCGACCGTCGGTAGTTGGTATGGTGACATCGCCGTCTCTCCTTCTTGAAGTACCGCGTTGTCAGGTGAGGTGGTCCCGGTTGTCTGAGCAGTTTTTCCGCGTCGATAAGTGGAGCGTCTGCCGGGTTAGGCTGCCAAGCGGAGGGGCAGCAGGTTGAAGTAGGCTTGATCGGGTGTCGTGCCGTCAAGGCTCGAATGCGGCCGGCGGCGATTGTAGAAGTCGAGGTAGCGCCCGATCGATGCGCGTGCCTCGGACGCGCTGTCGTAGGCCCTGAGGTACACCTCCTCGTATTTGACGCTGCGCCACAGCCGTTCGACGAAGACGTTGTCCCGCCAGGCACCCTTGCCGTCCATGCTGATCGCAATGTCGTTGTTGGCGAGCACGCCGGTGAAGGCCGAGCCAGTGAACTGCGAACCCTGGTCCGTGTTGAAGATCTCCGGCTTGCCGTGACGAGCCATGGCATCCTCCAGCGTCTCGACGCAGAACGCCGCCTCCATCGTGATCGATACGCGCCACGACAGCACGCGACGGCTGAACCAATCGAGCACGACGGCCAGATAGACGAAGCCGCGCGCCATTGGAATGTACGTGATGTCCATCGCCCATACCTGGTTCGGCCGCGTGATCTCGACGCCGCGCAGCAGATACGGATAGATCTTGTGCCCAGGCTCTGGCCTCGTGGTACGCGGACGGCGATAGAGCGCCTCTATCCCCATCCGCTTCATCAGCGTCTTCACGTGACGACGACCGATCTTGCACCCCTCGGCAGCCAGCAGGCCGCGCAACATCCGCGAGCCGGCGAAGGGGAACTCCAGGTGCAGCCGGTCGAGACGCCGCATGATCGCGAGGTCGGCGGCAGGCACCGGCCGCGGCAGGTAGTAGACGCTGCCGCGGCTGATGTTCAGAGCTTTCGCTTGCTTGGTGATCGGCAGGTCGTGCGCACGGTCGATCATCGCTTTGCGCTCAACAGCCCGGCCTTGCTGAGCGCTCCTTCTAAAAAATCGTTCTCCAGCGTCAGTTCGCCGATCTTGGCGTGCAGCGACTTCACGTCAACGGCCGGCTGCACTGTTCCGGCTCCACCGCCCGCACCGAAAACATCGGCAGCGCCGCCCTCGAGCTGTGCTTTCCACGATGTGATCTGATTGGGGTGGACGTCGAACTGCTCCGCCAGCTGTGCCAGCGTCCGATCGCCTTTGATGGCCGCAAGCGCCACCTTCGCCTTGAAGGCCGCTGTATGGTTCCGGCGCGGTCGTCTCTTCATGGTCTCTCCTGATTCGCGGGCTATAGCGTGCCCGCTGTCAGGCAGAAACTCCACTTATCGCCCTGTCCAAAATTCCGGGACCGGCTCTAGGGTCGACTATGCCCCGCCCAGCGTGCTAGGTACTTAAGGAAGGCCTGAATGGTTCTGATTTGTGCTGAAGGGGTGCGACTGCTCGCGCTATGAATGGCTGATTGAGTTGTAAAAAAGCCCCCGGGGGAGACACCCAAGGGCTTAGCGACCCTCTCAAGCTGTGCGGGGGAGGCTCAATCGGGGCCGCTAAAAATTCTACGGCATTGCAGGTCCAAGTACTGCAAGCGCTCGGCCGTCGCTAGCGCCCGCGCCTCACGCTGGAATGTATAGCCACGAGATCATGAGCAGGGCGACCAGCGTTGAATGAGTCACGATCCACTTGCTGTCAGAAGTCCAAGCCATGATGTGCCCCTCCATTCAAAGCGTGACATGTAACGCGCGACGGCGCGTCATATATGGCTGGCACTCGAATACGGCTCGCGCCTTGCCGATGGCAACGGACCTGAAAACGAAACTGGGTGCGCATTCGAGCACACGATCAATCGGCCTCTGCCTTGGCAGCTCTTGCACGTGAACAGAAACCGAGACTTACCCTCTCCCCGACAGGATCTGCATGGCACGGAATGCAGTTGGATGCCGCACTTAGGGCAACCCTCTGCTAAATCGAGTGCTGTCATCGCTGATTCCTTCATTGAGCCGCCCGCATCAAATAGGAACGCTCGGCGCAGGCCTGTAATCTCACACGCATGCTTGCTACGTCCTTGGGACAGATCTGAAATGTTCTGAGTTGCCTTTAAAAGAAAGCCCCGGTGAAGCGGGGGGCTAAGTATGGCCCGGCATTCCGCCATCGAGTTCGAGCGATGGGAATCACGGAAGTGATCACTGCCCCGCGATCACCCTGGCAGAATCCCTACGCCGAGCGTCTCATCGGTTCGATCCGCCGTGACTGTCTGGATCACGTAATCATCCTCAACGAGCGTCACTTGCGCCGCGTATTGTCAAGCTATTTTCAGTATCGAGCCGCGTGATTTCTGACATTGGCAAAACGGCACGCTCCTCCTTTACCCCCCAACTGCCGCCTTCAATTTATTTTTGAGCAACGACAGGTTGGTTTCGCTCGCCGCAAACGCAACATCCGACAAGCGCCCCCGGAACAGTTCGTAGCGGAGCCAAACGCGATAGGTGTTGACGACGTCGCTCTCACAGTACTCGGCAATCTCGCGAATGCGACCATCGCGATAATACTTCTCAACCTCGGCGCCACTAATGCCCTCGGGCTTTCCCGGCAGTCCCATCACCCGGCATAGCTCGTGCAGCGTGGCCGGCTGCGCTACGCCGACCGGCTCCGCCGGCCACGCTGGTGCAACGGCTAACGTTAAACTAACATTCCACCTGGACCCACTCAGCGGGGGCTGATCAGAGGCAATCGAAGGAAGAGGGGTCGAAGATGACCGGAAGCCCTGCAGCCCAAACCAACGGAAGCGGTCGCGGAATGTTGCTGCGATTTCTCGTACTGGGAGGATTGCTCCTCACGAGCCAGGGAATGGCCATCGCTCAGGATCCTCTGCCTTACACATCCCTGAAAGCGTACATCGTGGATCTCAAGGCATCGATCCAGCAGCACGCGGGAGTCCGGAGTAACGCCTTTATTGCGCCACCGGCGGATCAGTTAGATGGTTTCAGGCTGACGATGCAGCAGTTGCTCATGGGCGACGTCGCGAGCGCGATCAACGGACTGGATGCCTTGAACTATGACTTGAACTCGTTAAACGACGATTCCGGAAAATCTTACCTGGTCGCTCAAGAGCGATCCACCGGGTTTCGCGGACTGGGTACGTACCTAGTGGATCTCAACTACGCGCGAAATGTAATCGTCGAGGTGCCGCATCCGATTTTTGATAGGAATACGCCAGAGGAAGGCTCGGACATTTTCCAGGGCTTGGCGGCGCGCGCCCTGTTCATCGCTGGAACACACCGATGCGCAAACCCGGATACTGAGTCGGGCTGCTCCGGGACGACCACGGCCTGTGGTGGCGGTTCCATTCCGGTTCGGATTTCGGATGCGCCTCACTTCACCGGCAATTTCATGTATGCGGGGCATAGCGCGGCTTTGCAGCTCGATCCTCAGCCGATCTCGTTGAACCTGCACGGAAATTCGTCAGAACCGGTGGACGTCACTTTATCCGACGGAACCCGGGTTGCGGGAGCCTATACGGATCTTGTGCAGCAGCTTCGCAGAGCGCTTAAGGCGCGATCGGTGAAGGTGGGGAGCTGTAACTGGCCTCCGGACGGCCTTACGGCGCAGAATTTATGCGGCACCACGAACGCGCAGGGGCGTCTCTCGAACGGTTCGCCCGAGGCGTGTAGGATGAACGCCGCGAGTGCTTCGGGGCTGTTCCTCCACATTGAGCAGCACCGGAACATCCGAGACGATCCCAGTCTGCTGATTTAAGCGTTGCAGGACGTTCTGCCGATTCAACCGAGATTCTCCAGATAAATCCCAAACCGCGTAAGGTCTGAACCGCCCCGGGTTTGCCGGAGGCCGTTTGGTTTAAGTCACGCCGCCATGGCTGGCTGTTCCAGTATGGCGTAGTAGCGCTCCTCGGCTTCGGCCGGCGGGATGTTGCCGATGGGCTCCAGGAGCCGCCGGTTGTTGAACCAATCCACCCACTCGAGGGTGGCGAACTCGACCGCCTCGAACGATCGCCACGGTCCACGCCGGTAGATGACTTCGGCCTTGTAGAGGCCATTGATCGTCTCGGCCAGCGCGTTGTCGTAGCTATCGCCGACACTGCCCACGGAGGGCTCGATGCCCGCCTCGGCCAAGCGTTCGGTGTACTTGATGGAGACGTACTGGCTGCCTCGGTCGCTGTGATGAACGAGGCCTCCGCGATGCACGGGCCTGCGGTCATGGAGGGCCTGTTCCAGCGCGTCGAGCACGAAGCTCGCGTGCGCGGTCCGGGATACCCGCCAGCCGACGATGCGCCGTGCATAGGCGTCGATGACGAAGGCGACGTACACGAAGCCAGCCCAGGTTGCCACATAGGTGAAGTCGGAGACCCAGAGCACGTTCGGACCTGGCGCCCGGAACTGACGATTGACGTGATCCAGCGGGCAAGGAGTTGCCTTGTCGCTGACAGTCGTGCGGACGGGCTTGCCCCGGATTGCTCCTTGAAGGCCCATATCGCGCATCAGCCGCTCTACCGTACACCGCGCCACGTCATGGTTCTCGCGCCGCAATTGCCGCCAGACCTTGCGCACGCCATAAACTCGGAAGTTGTCATCGAAGACCCGGCGTACCTCGGGCTTTAGGGCGGCGTCACGCTTGGCTCGCGCCGATCGCTTGGCCGGATCAGCACGCCGGGCGACATGAGCGTGATAGGTCAACGGGGCGATCGGCAAGACTTTGCAGATCGGCTCGACCCCATGCGCCTCGCAGTGATCGTCGATGAAGGCGATCATGGCTTGAACCGGCGGTCGAGCTCCGCCTGGGCAAAATAAGCGGACGCCTTGCGCAGGATCTCGTTGGCCTGCCGCAGTTCCCGGTTCTCCCGTTCAAGCGCCTTCAGCTTGGCGGCGAAATCCGTAGACACGCCCGCACGCCGGCCATTGTCGACCTCGGCCTTCTTTACCCATTCGTTGAGCGTTTGTGCCGTACAGCCGATCTTGGCCGCAATCGACATGATTGCCGCCCATCGCGATGGGTGCTCGCCCTCGTGGTCCACAACCATCCGGACCGCGCGCGCCCGGACCTCGGGAGAAAACTTGTTGCTGGTCTGCTTCGTCATGGCTCCACCTTCTCAGGAGTTGGAGCCTCCGATCAACCCGGGGCGGTTCATGATGATGCGGTCGCCGCCTTCAACGTGGACCTCGTCGTAGGGCGTGAGCCACTTGCGCTTGATGATCCTGCCCCCCGGCGGTACCGGGCTCTGCTGGTACTGAGCCGAAAAGGCGATCGGGCCCATTTCGCGCTTAAGTTCCGCGAGCTCTTTGGCCCCTTCGTGCTCGGGATGAAGGAGCTCGCCCTTCTTCCGGTCATAGGTACGACCGTCACCGAGGAAGAAGGTTTCGTCTCGCTGCGCGATCGCCGGCAGGTTCAAAACCTCAAATCCCCCTCGATCCTGAAGGTAGCCTGCCAGATCATCCTGGTGCACCCGTTGCATGACCAGGACGATGCGCGCCGCTTTCTTGTCGTCAGCGCGCGAAAGCAGGGTCGAGCGGACCATTCAATAACCCGAGCCCGAACGGCTTCCGACATCGCATCGCCGGGCTTCAAGGGATCATCGATGATGATCAGGTTGCCGCCGAACCCAGTGAGGGTCCCCTCAATTGACGTGGCGATCCGCTTGCCGCGCCTCGTGGATATGATCTCGCGGTCGGTGTCGCGTTCCAGGCGCATGGCCGGGAACGTCGCCTGATAAATCGGATCTTTGACGAGCAGGCGAAAGTCATTTGCGTGGCTGCGCGACAGCTGCTCCGAATACGACACAGTGACCACGCGCTCCCACGGGTAGCGCGCAGACACAGGGGACGGCACAAAGCTAGACAGTCCAAAGGGTGGTGCGATGCGTGAATCGTTGGAAAGCGAAATCCCCGACACAGCGCCCTACAAGGAATGGCTCGCAGTCGTAGGTTCCATCGCGGTGGCAGTTGTGATTTTCGTAGTCCTATTCTCAAATGGCGTCGTCGTAACCTGACATCGCCTGGCGCTCTGACTGCGAACCGCTGGAACTCTTGCGCGAGCTCATGCCCATGGCTGCCATGTGCCCGTGCTCTGCAAGCTGACACTCGCGCTATCGCGGCCGCCGCAGCGAGCCAAGAGGCTCGCCGACTGCCCTCGAATATCCCCAGCTGGCGCCGAAGTGGTCTGCAGGTGTCGCTTTGAAACGTGAAAAAATGTGCCGCTACGGAGCCGGCCGCCTGTGCACACACAAATGAAGCCGCGCAGAAAGCGAAAATTGATTGACTGGGTCGAGGCGCGTGTGAAGGCAGCGATCACGGGCGCCTGCTCCGCAGGCAGCACATCACCAGCCAGCCCGCCAATAATCGTGGCCGTATCCGCGCCCGCGCCCGTAATCCGCGCGCGGTTGGCGCCACGCATAAGCGTCGTACCAGCCTCGGTCGCGCCGGTTCTGGCGGTGCGCCGTTTTTTGCCGCTTCTTGGGAGGAGCAACAGACTGCTGGGATGTCTCTGTCGCCGCAGGTGTACCCGGCTCTGTCGCCGCTGTGGTAATTGCATCGACCACCAGTGCGCCTTGCGCTGAATTGGACGGCGACGCGGAATCTTGCCGGCTATTCGGCGCGCTCGCAGCCGGAGATGCCGTCGAGACGAGACTGGCGGAGAGCGTGGCGCTGGAATTGAGCGGCATCGCAGCAGTCACCGATCTACCGTTGATATCGGGCTCGTGCCCAGCTATTTGCATAACTACGCCGCTTGCGCCTGCGATCGATCCGAACACGATGAAGGCGAGAGCGAGCCCCGCCTTGCGACGGAGGCTGGACGACAGGCAAAAATAAACAAACTCGGGATGCCGGTTGTACGCCGAGGGCATGGCAAACTCCTACAATCCCCCGCCATCCCCAGCGACTGGTCAACGATGCGCCCCTTTTGCCCGGCCGGCAAGATTGGATGTGACGGAAGTTTTAGCGGCCATCGACTAAATTTGGAGGTAACCTGCTTGTCCCTACTCAAAACTCCGAAAGCCAAACAAATCCTGGAATTTCTGCCGCATTCAGAGTTTTTGAGTAGGGACAGGACGCGCGCGGCCATCTTTGGCCGCATCAACGCGCCGGATGCGAAAACCGCCGTCAAGGAGTGGATCGAAAAATTCGGGATCACCGACCCCGAGCAGCAGGAGCGGTTGGTGGCGCGGTTGGTGGCGCGGCCGGTGAAATGACCACGCCCCAGAACAACATTGAAATTTAGCGAAGCCGCAGGAACGACGATTCGTCGAAGGGCCTAGGGCGTCAGCCGCACGCCGACCAACTGCTCCTGCGGGGTGTCCTGGTGATAAGAACTCTCTTCGCGATAGAAGCCAAGCCGATCGCGATACCGCCCAAGCACAAAGAGGCGAATGGCTGACGACAGGTTGGCGTCCTGCCGGCACGCATCGATCTCACCGACGAGGTCCGACAATGTCAGTTGTCGCTCATCGGCGATCTCCTTGAGCCCCTCCCAGAATGGATCCTCAAGGCTGACGCTCGTCTTGTGGCCAGTGATGACAATCGAACGCTTGACGACCGTGGATTTCATGGCCTTGCCTCCCACGCACACAACCAACACGGAGCTCGCCCCGGTAATATATGTGGCATCTTGGGGGCTTAATTGTGACTGCCATCGAACGTTGGAATATTTTGTTGCCTGACATGAGACAAAGGCGGAACATGGAAAGCCTGTTCGGCCCCCAGACCAATACCACCTAGGAACAAAACGGAACGTTACCGTCGCAGTCCCAAATGGGTAGCCGCAGTCGGAACGCCGCGGCACCTTCACGCGTACATCGCTCTGGTCGCGGCGGCCGAATGCGCCTCGCCGGTTAACTCGCGCTGACAAGAAGTCCCGAGCACCTGTCCCTACTCAAAACTCCGAAAGTCAAACAAATCCTGGAATTTCTGCCGCATTCAGAGTTTTGAGTAGGGACAACAGTCGGTCGAGCCACCGCAACATAGATGGACCCAGACATTTGCGGCCGTGGCCCGCGCGCGGCACGCCAGAGCATGAGCAGCTTCAGGCGGAAGAAATTGAGCAAAGAGAAAAGAGTGAACCAGGCGGTCAACGGCATTTGCCGGGGCTGCTAAAGGGTCTCGCGCTGGCGGCCCCTTATCGTTGTGCTGATAGGTTTTCTCCGTTACGGAACGGAGAAACGCCCGCGCATCGCGATCGGCCTCTTGGTTGCGGCTACGACGCCGCGGCAATTGCCTCGCTAATCTCGATAAGGAAACCCTGCGCCGCCGCACTGTACCTGCCGCCCTCTCCGCTCGGTGGCATCCTTGATGATGTCTTGAATGATATGCGCGATCAGGTGGCTATTGTGATCGGCGTTCATTGCCGCGATGGCCTGGCGAGCGTACTTGCGGCCTAACCGAACGTCCATTTCCCTTTTCCCGGTCGGCTCGACATGCCAGAAGCTTTCTGGGCGCCATAGGGGTTGATCGTTGGATCTAAGCTTCACGAATGGCAACGCCTTTGTGGCTGGCAGCGTGAGGCGACGGATTTCCTCCATGGTGGATTGCTGGAGTACAGGCGCTGAATACGCCAGTCGCAAGAATGAGATCGGCCCCGAGGACTTCGAACGCACTTTGACAACCATGGCGCCCTTCCATGTACCGGTTTGAATTTCAGTCATATCGAAGCGACCGCCACGAAGTAGCAGTTGTGAGGTATCGCCTTGGTTCTTTGGTCGGGCGGCGTACGGTATCCGTTCAAGACGCTGACGGCTTAGCGACGCTGAGAGAGCGTTTGATGTAACAGAACACCATCGATGATTAATGGAACATTCACGCTGTGTCGCTCGGCGACGGTATCGTGACACGTCTGACGGTATCGACAGACCTCGGCAGGTAAATTAAGACCGCACGGCAGAAAAAGAGGCTTCGCATACCGCTCGCCAACGATTGAAGAGCCATATCGCCCATGTATCAATGCATTGTGATTCGCTTCGGGATCTCGAAGCGGGAGACAGGCCATGAAATCAACGGTCCTCAAACGCTCCATCGTCGTCACTGACCATAAGACAAGCGTCAGCCTCGAGGATGCATTCTGGAAGGGGCTGAAGGAGATCGCGAGTGGGCGCGACATCACCTTGTCCGCTCTCGTGGCCGAGATCGATTCTGCGCGGGAGCACGGCAACCTTTCATCTGCCATTCGCCTCTATGTGCTCGACTTCTATCGCGATCAGATTTCCGAGCAGGAGAAGCGCACTGGCACGCGACAGATGTTGGTCAGCGCCACAATGCCGACTGCAAAGCAGCGGTACTAGGGCCGTCGCTTCGTGTTCAGCCACCAATCAGGCAACGCAGCCTGCGCCTGCGGGGGTCTTAAACTCTCCGGCATCGACATTTCTTTCGGTAGAACTGACTCCGAGTCGTGCGGAGCCCGGCCATTCCGAAGCGATCGATGCGCTGCTGCCAGGATAAGATCTCATCGGAATTCAGCGCGTAGCAGCTACAGGCCCCTTCCAGAGACAAGATCTCCGCAGGGTCCGATGACATACTTGACCGTCGGCTGTGCGTTTTGTCCCGCACTGGGTGATCTATCGGCGCACGCTTCGTCGCCATCAGCCCATACCCCCGGCCTCGATAGCGCACTGAAGGATAAGTGGCTCGCGCCGAACGCAGCTGTCCTTGCTCAAAATCTCCACAGGGCCGAGAGAGGCTAGTGATTTTCACGAGCCGGCCGTACCGTCACGGTCATGGTGACGATTCTCTTTGCCATTGTATCGATCTTCGTTTTCCGTTTTCGCAGCCGCGCCGCGCTCGAACTCAAGCTTGTCGCTCTTCAGCATCAGTTGGCCGTTCTGCGCCGACAACGGCCCGGTCGACCTCAGCTCTCATCCCTGGATCGGCTTCTATGGGTGTTGCTCTACCGGATCTGGCCCCAGGTCATCAACGCGATGGTACTGGTCAAGCCCGCAACCGTGGTCGAGTGGCATCGCAGGGGCTTCCGGTTCTATTGGCGCTGGCGATCGCATCGTCCAGGACGGCCCAAAACCGGTCCAGAAATCCGTGATTTGATCCGCCGCATGAGCAACGCCAACCTGTCCCTACTCAAAACTCCGAAAGCCAAACAAATCCTGGAATTTCTGCCGCATTCAGAGTTTTGAGTAAGGACAGGCTTGCGCCTTAAGTCTCGGGAGTGCCAGCGCTCGGCCTCACGATCCCGCGGACACTGCAGGCCAGCGCCGATGAGGTGATCGAGTGAGATACTGTTTGCTGCGGAGCATGAGTTCGGAATTGGCACATCACATCGGACCGAACGCCCTGAGCCTACGTCCGGTTTCGGAATGAAGCAGACGCTTTCCATTGATGGAAACGACGCGATTGACCCATCTGCGACATTGAAGTCCCGCAGTGCAACGTTCTCTCGCGTAGCCGGGATGTGCTATCGTCTGGCTGGAAGCATAGGAGCGGGAACCACTCCCTCATCCCTGGGAAGAAGCCCAGGAGGAAGCTCCATGTTCGACATGAGAAGGCGGGAGTTCATCACGCTGCTCGGCGGCGCTGCGGCGGCGTGGCCGCTGGGGGCTCGCGCGCAGCAGCCGGCGGTGCCGGTGATCGGGTTCCTTAACATCGGATCGTCTCGTGCGTTCTCGACGTTCCTCGCTGCGTTTCATCAGGGTTTGAATTCGACTGGATACATTGAAGCCCGGAACGTCGCGATTGAGTACCGCTGGGCAGACGGCGATTTTGATCTTCTTCGAGTTCAGGCAAATGATTTGGTCCGCCGTAACGTCACGTTAATCGTTGCAACCGGAGGCTTGGTCGTGGCACGCGTTGCGAAAGATGCGACTCACACGATTCCACTGATTTTCGTTGGCGGAGGCTATCCAGTCGAGGAAGGACTGGTGACCAGCTTCAATCGGCCGGGCGGCAACGCCACTGGTGTGATTCTTTTGTCAACAGAGTTGATCTCAAAACGTTTGGAATTGCTGCACGAATTGGTGCCAAAGGCTTCAAGATATGCGGCAATCCTAAATCCAAACACCCCCGGCACCAAATACGAAAGGCCGGATCTGGAAAGAGTGCGACAGCAGGTGGGGATCCCATTATCAATTCTGGAAGCCAGCACCGAGAGCGACCTCAAGAAGGTTTTTGAACTCGCCCCCAAAGAGAGAGTTGAGGCTCTCGTCGTCAGCAACGATGGATTCTTCGCTAGTCGTCGCACACAGATTATTCAACTCGCCGCACACCACAGATTGCCGGCAATCTACGGAGCGCGTGAGTTTATTGTGGCCGGTGGTCTGATGAGCTATGGACCCAATATTGGCGATGCTTATCGTCAGGCCGGAGAATACGTAGGTCGCGTGCTCAACGGCGCTAAGCCTGCCGACATGCCGGTACAGCAACCGACGAAGTTTGATTTGGCTATGAACCTCAAGACGGCCAAGGCGCTCGGCCTCACCGTGCCGCCAATGCTGCTCGCCCGCGCCGACGAGGTGATCGAATAAGGTTGCTGTTTACTGCGGTGCATAAGTCAGGAATTGGCAGATTGTGTCGCAAAAGTCGTTCTGCAATGGTGATGAAAAATTCTGCGGGCTGCAGGTGCGGCTTTCGTGTAAGGATGTGAGGGACCTCATCGCCTCACGTTAAACTCACAGGCGACTTCGGTAACGCGATTGAGGTTATACGAATCGACGATTGCTTTCCGTTTCGTGTTTTCGCGAAAATTCGTTGCCCTGTGTGTACCGAAAACTCCATCCGGGTTGATTTGGTGATAGAATTGCCTAACGTCAGCGACGATGGTCGCGCTGTTATGCTTCTTGCTTGCGCTGTTCGCCTCGCCGTTCAAGTCGAAGAGCCCGGCTTGAGGCGGAGAACGCTGTGCTCCGGCATCAGTTGGCCGTGCTGCGGCGGAAGGTGCGAGGTCGCATCCAACTTACGAATGGCGATCGCTTGTTCTTCATCCAGCTGTACCGATGGTTTCCATCGGTCTTGAAGGCAATCACGATCATCCGGCCAGAGACCCTCGTGCGTTGGCACCGTGCCGGCTTCCGCCGGTACTGGCGATGGAAATCCCGCTCCCTGGGAGGCCGGCCGCCAATCGATGCGGACCTGCGCGCGCTGATCCGGCGGATGAGCGTGGACAATCCGTTGTGGGGCGCGCCGCGCATCCATGGCGAACTGCTCAAGCTCGGCTTTGAGGTCGCTCAGTCGAGCGTCGCCAAGTACATGGTCAAGCGACATGGGCCGCCCTCTCAGGGATGGCGCACCTTTCTGCGCAACCATGCGCCGAATATCGCCGCCATGGACCTGTTCGTTGTTCCAACCATCGGCTTCGACCTGCTCTATGTCCTTGTCATCGTCCGGCTGGAACGCCGAGACCTTGTCTGGATCAACGTCACGGCAAACCCGACCGCGGAATGGATTGCACGTCAGGTCACGGAGGCATTCCCTTGGAATGAGGCTCCGCGCTACCTGATCCGCGATCGGGACCGAGCCTACGGTGCCGCCGTCACACGCCGACTGCGGGCCATGGGCATCCGTGACAAGCCCATTGCGCCGGGCTCGCCTTGGCAGAACGGCTTCGCCGAAAGGCTGATCGGATCGATCCGTCGCGAGTGCATCGATCATGTCGTCGCCTTGGGCGAGGGGCACTTGCGCCGGATCCTGCAATCCTACGCGCACTACTATAATGAATCGCGGACGCATCGCTCCTTGAACAAGGACGCTCCCGTTCATCGAGCGATCGAGAGCCTTGGTGCCATCATCTCACGACCGATTCTCGGTGGGCTTCACCACCGATATTGCAGAATCTAGTTTTCGGTACACACAACCGTTCCACCGCTTGGTCCAGCGCCTCGGCGACATCACCTCACAGCCTGTCCTCAACGGCCTTCATCACCGTTACTGCAGAATTTAATTTTCGGTATACACAGGACAGGATCGGCAGCATCGATCCAACCCTGCTCTGATTCTCGGTCAAATTGCGAATCTCAGCCAGGATGAGATTTTCAGAAAGGACAGGGCCTAGACTAGTGCCCAAGGCCGTTCGGATAGCCGTGCTGATCAATCCGGCCAATGCGCCAGTCGCTGAGACCATGTTGCGGGAAGTGCCGGAAGCGGCGCGCGCCATCGGACTGCAAATTCAGGTCCTCAACGCCAGGACCCGGCGCGAGATCGAGTTGGCCTTTGCAACCATCGTGCGCGATCGGGCCGAAGCCGTGTTCGTTGCCCCGCAACTTCGTTCTTCGCCAGCCGGCGCGTCCAATTTGTGACGCTCTCGACACGCTTTGGGATTCCCTCGTCCCATACCTCTCGTGACGTAGTGGAAGCCGGCGGGCTGATGAGCTACGGAGCCGATATTGGGGACATGTATCGTCAGGTCGGCGCCTACACCGGTCAAATCCTCAAGGGTGCCAAGCCCGCCGATCTGCCAGTCTTACAGTCAACCAAATTTGAGTTTGTCATCAACCTGCAAACGGCCAGAGCGCTCGGCATCGAAGTGCCGCCAACGCTGCTCGCCCGCGCCGACGAGGTGATCGAGTGAGACGGCGCGAGTTCATCTCGCTGCTCGGCGGCGCAGCGGCGTGGCCGCTTGTGGCGCGGGCGCAGCAGCCGGAGCGCATGCGGCGCATCGGCGTGCTCATAAATCTGGCTGCCGACGATCCGGAATCATCCGTTCGCTTCGCAGCGTTCCTGCAGGGTCTGCAGGAACTGGGCTGGGCCGTCGGTCGCAACGTGCGGATTGACACGCGCTGGGGTGCAGGCGATGTGGAACGCTATCGGAGGTACGCAACGGAATTGGTCGCTCTCGATCCGGACGTAATTCTCACCGGCGGTGCAGCGACGGGACCGCTGCAACGGGTGACACGCAAGGTGCCGATCGTATTCGCCGGGGTCGTCGATCCGGTCGGCGCCGGCTTCGTCGAGAGTCTCGGCGCGTCCGGGCGGCAACACCACCGGCTTTACCCAATTCGAATATGGCATGAGCGCGAAGTGGCTGGAGCTGCTCAAGCAGATCGCGCCTCACCTCGCCCGAGTCGGCAGTCCTCCGGGATCCCACCATAGGCGCCGGCATTGCCCAGCTGGCCGCAATGCAGTCGGTGGCCCCGGCCCTCGGGGTGGAGTTGATGCCGGCCGATGTGCGGGGCAAGGACGAGATTGAGCGCGCCATCAAGGCATTCGCGGGCCGGCCGAATGGCGGCATGGTCGTCACGTCAAGCACGTTGGCGATCGTTTATCGCGAATTGATCATTGCCCTTGCCGCTCACCATCGATTGCCTGCCGTCTACCCCAGCCGCTTTTTCGTCAGCAACGGCGGACTAACGGCCTACGGGCCTGATCCGAACGACCTGTACCGGCGGGCTGCAGGCTACGTCGATCGCATTCTCAGCGGCGAGAAGCCAGCCGATCTGCCGGTGCAAGCGGCCACCAAGTACGAGTTCGTGATCAACCTCAAGACGGCGAAGGCACTCGGCCTCGACGTGCCACCGATGCTACTTGCCCGCGCCGACGAGGTGATCGAATAGACGGCGATGTCGCCTATTGGCACGAAGCTGCCGATCCGGAATGCCCGCTATATTGCCGCTTTCGGGGCAATGCGGACATCACGAAGGGGCGTATGGCTTCACCCAACCTGGCATGAACGCTGCCTGATGGGCTATGTATTCAGGCATGTGCGGGAGGGTCATCCAGAGCAGCGGGCCGCTTAGCTATGCCATCGTCGATGGCATGAACGTGCGCGACAGCCGCGTTCACAACTATCCGCCGCGGTGGAACGCCGCGCCCAGCCAGGAATTGCTGGTCATCCGACGCAATCACCAGACCGGCGAGGTCTCGCTGGACCCGTTGCGCTGGGGCCTGATCCCGTATTGGTGCAAGGACCCGGCAGGCGGGCGCAAGCCGATCAATGCCTAGAGCATTTTCCGACCTGGCGGAATCGGAAGGGGTTCCCTTGCGAGGCAAATCATGATTCACCCTGAGGGCTGGTGATGGAGGCCAGCCCGCATGGCCAAACCGCTCTCGCCGGACCTTCGTCTTCGCATCATTCGGGCCGTGGAAGATGAGGGCATGAGCTGTCGAGGCGCTGCCGGCCGGTTCGGTGTGGCGCCGTCGACAGCGATCGAACTGGTGAACGAGTGGCGAAGCACCGGCGACCTGTGAGGCGCGTGTGCAGGGCGGGGACCGGCGCTCGGCTCGGATCGAGAGCCATGCTGCGGAGATCCTCGCCCTGGTCGAGGCCACACCTGACATGACGCTGGCCGAGATCGCCGACCATCTCTTCAAAGCGCACGGCGAGCGCTTCGTGCCGAGCGTGGTCTGGCGGTTCTTCGATCGCCGCAACATCACGTTCAAAAAAAACATCGCACGCCAGCGAGCAGGATCGGCCGGACGTGGCCGCTGAACGCGCGGCGTGGAAGGCATCTCAGCCTGAGATCGACATCCACCGGCTGGTGTTCATCGACGAGACGGGAGCCTCGACCAAGATGGCGCGGCTCTATGGCCGTTCGCCTTACGGCCAGCGCTGTGTCGCAGCGTTCCCGCATGGCCATTGGAAGACGACGACCTTCGTCGGCGCGCTCAGGGCGACCGGCATGACTGCGCCGATGGTCCTCGACGGTCCCATGGATGGTCTGGCGTTCGAGGCTTACGTGACGCAAGTCCTCGTGCCGACGCTCAAGCCGGGCGACATCGTGGTGATGGACAATCTCGCAGCACACAAGCGGGCCGAAGTCGGCATCGCAATCGAGGCGGCAGGTGCCCGGCTCCTCTACCTGCCGCCCTATTCGCCCGACCTCAATCCGATCGAAATGGCCTTCGCCAAGCTCAAGGCCGCCCTTCGAAAGGCGGCTGCCGGATCAATCGAGGCCTTGGTCGAACGCTATCGCCGTCGCCCTGGCCGCCTTCACCGCCCAAGAGTGTCTGAACTTCTTCGCCGCAGCCGGTTATGATCGCGTCTGATCAGAATCTGCTCTAGTACGAGACATCGTAGCCGCCTCGTTGCGGAAGAATGCTACGGTTATGCACCACATCTTGAGCCCCACATAGACAGCCGACCGCCAGGGCGGTGAGGGTCCGTCCATGGGACGCGGTGGGCCTAGGTCAAACCCCGGCGCCCGCCCGAGCCCCCTCGGCCTGGACGTCGCGCCACCTTCAAGTTGCATCTTCTCTTCAACATATCCCAATGATACGTCCATCCCGCCATGGCCAAGGCGAGGCCATGGGTGCGTTTTACGTCCCGTCCGCACGCACCCAGCCGCTGTCCCCCATAACGGTGCGGCCGGCCGCCTAATGGCCGGGTAGCGGCCATTAACACTCGCCCCGATGGTCGTGCCGGCCTCGTACCATCGAGGGTGGCAGGACCAGGGTCCCAAGCCCACAACCGGGCGGCGTAGTGGGGCGTCATTGCAGCAGGCTGCCGGGCCGTAGAGGGTGATCCGGTTCTTGCCTTCGCTCATTTGCGCCGTGGCGATGCGCGCCTCCCATGCCGCCGCAGCCCGTCATCGGTATCCAGTCGGGCCGCACGTCGGCGCCGATCAATCCGCACCGAGTGCAGACCATGCGCGGCACAGCGACCGCACTAATGTTTTGTCGGGCAGCCAATCGGCGTTGAGCTTGGCGCTGTGATTGCACCACGTGGACTCGCAATAGACGAGCAAGTCACGGCAACCGAGGGACCGCATGAGGCCCATGGTCACTGGCTCGCGTTCACGTCGTGCGATCATTTCATCCCCGCCAGCATTCGCCGTCCCGCCTCCGTGATCTTCACCCGCGCCACATCCATCGTGCGCTTGCCGGCGCGCATGCGCTCGGTGTGCGCGGTCGCGAGCCCGCCGCTGACCAGCGCGGCCAACAGGTCGAGTGTGAAGCCGTGTGCCAGCATCAGCGCCTCGGTGCAGCCGTGCGGACTGGCGGCGAGCACCTGGAGCGCGCGGCGGTGGTCGGCGTTCGGCTTGCGGTTCGAGTTAGTCGGCATTGGTCACCGCAACAGCGCCGCGCCCTCGGGCTGCACCAACTGTTCGACATAATCGGCCCAAGCCTCCAGCGCCGCCCGCATCTCCTTCTTGTAATCGTGATGGTCGTAATGCGCGCCGGTGCCGCGCTTGCTGGCGTGATCGAGCAGCAGATCGCGGATGTGCGGCAGGATCACCGTCCGCTCTTCCTCATCGTGCAGTTCGGCCATCTTCGTCTCCAGGATGTGGCGGGCACCGTGCCAGAAAAAATCCTTCAAGCTACTGCGCCGCCGCAGTTCGTCCTCCAGCCGATCGAGGTCGGGAAGATCGTCGAACACTTTGCCCTGGGCCTGCCGGGGATGCAGCACGCGCTGCGCCAGCGTCGGCAGCGGCACGCCGTGCAGCCGCTTGTTCTTCGCTCTTGACGGCGGCGCATCCCAGAACCAGTCCGCTTCGATTTGCTCCCAGCGCATGTTGGCCAATGCGGTCTTGCGCTTGCCGATCAGCAGCAACACCTTGACGTAACGCTCGCCGCTGCCGCCGATCTCGCTCGCCGCCTGCCACAGCGATTTGATGGCGCGATCGGCGGCCTGCTTCTTGAACCAATCGCGCTCGCGCGGCTTGGCACCCTTCCACGGCTGCTTCATGTCCGCCATCGGCGACTGCTTGAGCAGCGCGTTCTCAGACTGCGTACACCAAGCGAAGAAGTCTTTCAGATGGCTGTGCAGCCGGTTCGCCAAGTAGCGGCGCGGCTTGACGCCATGCTCGGCGTCGCCGTCGCGCACCGCCTTCAGCAGATCGCCAATTTCTTTCGCGCGGATGGTGGCGACCGGACGGCTGTGCCAATCGGCGCAATTGTTCAACATCACGGCTTGCGTCTCGCTCGCCGATAGGCGTTCTCGGCTGCCGATCTGCTCGTGCTTGATATAGGACTCGACCGCTGCCTTGAAGCTGTCGGAATGGGCCGGCGCGTCGGCAGTCGGATCATTGCCTTCGCTGGCGATGCGGCGCACTTCGCGGCACTTGTTGCGCGCCGCCGCCAGTGTCATCTCGCCGACCCGGCCGAGATGCAGCCAGTGCGGCTTCGGCACGCCCGGATAGGTGTAGACGCAGCGATAGGACTTGGTGCCGGTCGGGCTGACCAGAATGGTGAGACCGCGCGCACAATCTTCTTTGCTGGCGCGCTGCGAAGCGGCATCCCAGACTAAATACTGTTTGCCCTTCGCCGGCAGGGTCAGCACGTTCCTGTCGGTGAAATGCCGGCGTTGGGCTGCGGCGCGGGCGCGCTTGGCTGGGGCGGACATGGCCGGTTTCTCGCTTGAAATTCTATTGAATCCCTATTGAAGCGACACCCATGAGATATGTCCCCGACGATGCTATGGCAATGCCACGGCGATGCCAGCACGATGTGACTGATTAGACGGCAGATTTTGCCGTCGGACATCGTCCAAAGCCTTGCCGGATAAGGGCTTCTAGCACACCTTTATTTTAATGGCACGTTAAGATTTAGTTCAAAAAATGCGGGCAATTTCAGCATCTTAGATGGGCGCGGGCCGTCAATTCGTGGTCGGCTTGCCTTCGATCTTGGGCAGCTCGGCGGGCTTGTCCTTGCCGTTCGAGCGCGCGGCGAGCTCGACGGTGAGCTGCTGGGCCGATTCCGGCTGCATCTGCGCGAGGATGTCGGACATCCGACGCGGGCTGATCTGGGTCGCCACCTCCACCAGAATCTTCATCTCGAGGCGATCGAAAATCTTGGCCGCGTCCTTCGCCTTCATGTTCTCGTACATCGTGACGACATTCTTGAAGCGTGTGGCGTCGCCGTCGTCCCGCTGCTGCAACGTATTGGTGATGCGCGCTTCGAGGTCTTTGAGCTCGTTGATGCGCGCTTCCACGCGCTTCTCGGCGGCCTTCAGCAGGTTCTCGCGCATGTCGAGATCCTTGGCGCGCGCTTCGAGTTCGGCACGACGGTCCTGCAGCCGCTCGAGGATGGCGATCTCGGCCGTAGACTGCGGCCGGGTGCCCTCGAGCGGCACCGGCTTCCAGCCGGTCGCGGCCTTGGGATCCTTCGGGTCCTTGGGCGGGTCCTTCGGCGGCTCCTTCGGGGATTCCTTGGCTTCCTCCGGCTTGCTTCCATTACGATCGCTTTTGGGCGGAGGCTTCGGCTCCGTCTTGTTCTGTTCGTTCTTGGCGTCGCCGGCCGCGCCCGTCGTGTCGGGAAAATTGAACATCTGCTGCGCCCAAGATTGCGTAGCGGGCTGGCCGCCTGCCGGCTTGGCCTTGGCGCGCGAGCCGGTCGCCGCTCCCGGGATCGTTCCGGTGACGTCCGGCTGACGGGTATCTTCCAACGCGTAATGGCCGTCGACGACGAGCCCGAGCGTCTTGAGCGCGAACAGCGAGATTATCGCGAACAGGACGACCGGGACGAGCCGGACATCACGCAGGTAGCCGATCATGCCGCGAGACCGTCGGCGCGGCCGCGGGTGCGCACGTTGGCGCGGTCCGCGAAGGCGCGCGCGGCCGCCATCACCGCCTTGGGATCGGGAGACCCCGCCGGGATCGGAGCGGGCGCCGGCGTCGCAATCCCACTGCGCAGAAGCTCGCTGAGCAGCATCTCGCCCGCCTTGAGCTGGCGCTCCATACCGGCGGACAGCCGCTCCGCCGCCCGCATGCGCTCGCCGAGCGTGCCGTCACACTCCTCGGCGGTGGCTTTCAATCCGGCGACCGCGCGACCTGCGATCTCGGTCGCCGTGATCAGCTCCGAGATCGTGGCCTTGAGCGCGTGCTCGTCCGCCTTGAGGCGCTTGAGCCGGCTGTTGAGGATCACGCAATACCCGATCGTGAGCATGAGCAGCAGAGCGACCAGGCTCTCGATCATCAGCCCGAATCCGTAGCTCACTGGGCCTCCATCCGTTTTGTGGACCCGTCCGCCCCTTCGAACATGGCCAACGTCGTCCTGGGTTTGCGCAAAGGCTTGGTGACACGCACCGATACGCGATCGCCGACGCGGCCCATGCGGCCCTCGGTCAACGTCACGTCGCCGCAGCGCACGGTGACGAGCGCGTCGGGCCGCAGCTCGAGCAGCAAGGTGTCGCCCACCTCCAGCTTCATCAATTGCTTCAACGGCAGCCGTTGCTCGTAAAGCACCGCATCGACTGCGATTTCGGCCTGTCCGATCTCGGTCGCGAGATGCCCTTCCCAGGTCGGGTCGCGGCCGAATTTCTCGCCCATGAACATCTGCAACAGCACGTCGCGGATGGGCTCGATGGTCGCGTAAGGCAGCAGCAGCTCGACATTGCCGCCGCGATCCTCCATGTCGATGCGCAGGCGCACCAGGATCGCGGCGTTCGCCGGCCGCGAGATGGCGGCAAAGCGTGGATTGGTCTCCAGCCGGTCGATGTTGAACTTGACGGGCGAGAGCGGCTTGAACGCGAGCTCGGCGTCGGCCAGCACCACCTCGATCATGCGCTTGACCAGATTGGACTCGATCGTCGTGTAGGGGCGGCCCTCGACCCGGACCGCGCCCTGGCCGCGCCGCCCGCCGAGCAGCACGTCGATGATCGAATAGATCAGGTTCGAATTGACCGTGATGAGCCCGAAATTGTCCCACTCCTCCGCCTTGAACACCGCGAGGATGGCGGGCAGCGGTATGGAGTTGAGATAATCGCCGAACCGCACCGAGGTGATGCGGTCGAGCGAGACTTCGACGTTGTCGGAGGTGAAGTTGCGCAGCGACGTCGTCATCAGCCGCACCAGGCGGTCGAAGACGATCTCCAGCATCGGCAGGCGCTCGTAGGAGACCATCGCCGAATTGATGATCGCCCGGATACCGGAATTGTCGTTGAGCGAGACGTCAGCCAGGCTGAAGCCGAGCAGGCTGTCGATTTCGTCCTGATTGAGAATGCGTTCGGCGCCGCCCTTGGCGCTCTGCATGAAGTTGGCGCCGTCGTCGACATGCCCCATTGCGAGGCGGCCGCGTCGGAGCCTTCGAACCCGCCCCCGTTCGATGCGCCCGGCTCCGCACCCTCCGCATCGGCCTCGAGCGCGAGGCCCCACTCGGCGGCGAGCGCGTCCTGATCGATCTGGTCCCTACCGAGCGTCATCTTGGTTCACCGGCGGTTCACTGGACGACGATTTCCTTGAACAGCACGGCGTTGACGCGGCTCGGGCTGATCGCGGCATTGACGCGACGGGTCAGCTCCTCCTTCAGGCGGTAGAGGCCGGCGGAACCGTCGAGGTCGCTCGGGCGCAGCTCCCGCAGATAGGTCTGGAATGCATCCATCACCCGCGGCATCGCAGTCTGGATCTGCGGCTGGAGCGCGGCGTCCGGAAGCTCGAGAACGACCTTGACCTTGAGATACTGGGTGCGGTCGGTGCCGACATTGGAAAGATTGACCAGCACTTCCGGCACGTCCATGAACGTCGTCGGTTTCACCGGCGCGGCCGCGGCCTTGGTCTCCTTGGCTCCGCCGAACATGAAATAAGCCGCCGTCCCGCCACCGCCGAGCACGACCAGCGCGCCGCCGGCGATGATTGCAATCAGCTTGAGCGGAAGTTTTCGTTTCGGCTCCGAGCCTTCGCCTTCGCTTTCTTCGTCGATCTCCACCTCGTCGGCGGCGTCCTCGGCTGCCGCCTTGTTCTTTTTCTTCACTGCCATGGCCTTGCCCCGTCCTGCTCACGCCCGAAGTATGTCGCCGCGCTGGCCGCTCGCTTGGCTCGCCAGCGCGGCATGAGAGAGCCCAAGAAGAAGGAGCAAGCGGCAGAACCGCCGCGCATCGGCGCCGCGAACGCGCTCGCATCCTTCGGAGGTAACGTTAGGTTCGGAATGGTTAATGGATTATTTCAGTGCGCCCCGAGGGCGGAAAGAATTGCCGGGTCTGTGGTTTAGGCGGAATGAACTTGCCGGGCCGCGGCCTCACCCATTTTTCCTAACGCGCTGATTTTCAACGATTTTCGCCGTTGGCACAGCCCCTGCAATGCCGCTTGGCGTGAGTGCCCGTGCGGACCCCGGCTTGGGAGAGCCGGCCGCCGGGATGAGGGCTCCGCCTGGGAGGGCGGAGCCGACGACAGAGGGAGCAAGGCCGATGGAGAATGCCCTCCTGATCGGACTGTCGCGGCAGATCGCGCTGCATCGCGAGATCGACGTCGTCGCGAACAACATCGCCAACGTCAACACGACCGGCTACAAGGCCGACAGCGCGATCTTCGAAGAGTTTCTGATGCCGATTGCGCATCACGGGCATTTCCTGGGCGGCGACCGGCGCCTGAGCTATGTGCAGGACCGCGCGACCTGGCACGATTTCAAGCCGGGACCGCTCAAGCAGACCGGCAATCCGCTCGATGTCGCCATCGAAGGCGACGCCTTCCTGGTGGTGCAGACGCCGCGCGGCGAGCGCTACACGCGCAACGGCGCGCTCCAGATCAACGCCACCGGCCAGCTGGTGACCGCCGAAGGCCATCGAGGTGCAGAGCGAAGGCGGCCCGATCCTGTTTCAGAACACCGACTCCAACATTGCCATCGCCGACGACGGCACGATCAGGGTGCGCGAAAACGGCGACAGCCGGTCCGACGCGCTGCGCGGCAAGCTGCGGCTGGTCCGCTTCGATCAGGTCGCACGGCTGCAAAAGGACGGATCGAGCCTGTTCTCCGCGCCTGCCGGCGTCGCGCCGCAAGCCGGAGGCGCGAACGCGTGCGCGTCATCCAAGGCGCGCTCGAGCAATCGAACGTGCGCGGAGTGGTCGAGATGTCGCGCATGATCGAGCTCACTCGCACCTATCAGCAGATCGCCAACCTGCTGCAGTCGCACGGCGACATGCGCCGCAACACCATCGACAAGCTCGCCGAAGTTCCGGCGTAAGGCGAACGAGGAAGCAGGAGAGTCCCATGCGAGCGATGCACACCGCGGCGACCGGGATGATGGCCCAGGAGCTCAATGTCCAGGTCATCTCCAACAACATCGCCAACATGCGCACGACCGGCTACAAGCGCCAGCGCGCGGAGTTCCAGGATCTGCTCTACGAGCAGGTCAGCCGGGTCGGCACGCAGACCTCGACGCAGGGCAACATCCTGCCCGTCGGCATCGAGCTCGGCGGCGGCGTCAAGACCGTCGGCACGCCGCGCATCATGACGCAAGGCACCTGCTGCCGACCGGGAACACGTTCGACGTCGCCATCCGCGGCGAAGGATTCTTCAAGATCCAGGTGCCGGACGGGACCTTCACCTATACCCGCGACGGCTCGTTCCAGATGGACGCGCAGGGCCGCATCGTCACCGCCGCAAGGCAACGTCGTGCAGCCCGGCATCACCATCCCGCAGAACTCGACCTCGATCACCATCAACGCGCAGGGCCAGGTGTCGGCGATCGCCGCCGGCACCACCACGCCGACCGTGCTCGGCCAGCTCACGCTCACGCGCTTCGTCAACAAGGCCGGCCTGCAATCGATCGGCGACAATCTGTTCGTCGAGACGCCGGCCTCCGGCACGCCGCAGGACGGCGACGCCCGCTCCGGACGGCGTCGGCGACCTGCTGCAGGGCAATCTCGAGCAGGCGAACGTCGAGGCGGTGACCGAGATCTCCGACCTGATCGCCGCGCAGCGCGCCTACGAGATGAACGCCAAGGTCATCATCGGCGACCGACCAGATGCTGCAGGCGACCGCCAAGCATGATGCGCTGAGGACTGAGCCATGAACCGCAAAGCCAACCGCACGACCATCCGCATTGCCACGCTCATCGCCGCCGTCACGATCGCCGGCGCCGCCGCCGCGCAGACCACCAGCTTTCTGTCTCCCGCTCCGCTCACGGACGCGGGCTGGATGCCGCATCCCGCCGTGAAAAAAGCCTCGCGCCTTGCCATGGAGGCGGTAGTCCCGACCCCCATACCGGTCGCAGCACCGGCGCCCGCTCCCCTGCCCGTCCTGCAAGAGCGCGACACGCCGGCCGGGCCCGCGCTCAGGCGCGAGGTGACGGTCACCGGCGAAACTCGTGCGCATCGGCGACCTCGTCGAGAACGCCGGCGCGGTCGCCGACGTGGCGATCTTCCGCGCGCCCGATCTCGGCCAGACCGGCAGCGTGCCGGCGGCGCGCGTGCGTCGACGCGGTGCGTCCGCATCACATCATCACGCTCGACACGCGCGGCCTCGACCGAGGTCGCGGTGACGCGCGCGAGCCGCGCCATCACGCGCGAAGGAGATCGAGGCGCGCCTCGTGCGCGCGCTCGCCGGACAGTCACGGTATCGCCGATGCCAAGCAATCTCGCGGTCACCTTCGACAACGAGGTGCGCACGCTCCACATCGAGCCGCGGCGCCGAGCTGCGCATCGCCCGCCTGGCCTTCGACCCGCGCAGCGGCCGCTTCGACGTGATGTTCGAGCTGCCCGGCGCGACGCGCGCCGCTCGCTGCGCTTGACCGGCACGCTGCGTCGAGACCGTCGAGGCGGTCGTGCCGCTGCGCGCCGCTCGCGCAAGGCGAGGTGGTCAAGCGCCTCCGATGTCATGATCGAGCGCCGGCCGAAGAGCGAATTCGCCGCCGACGTCGATCGCGATCGAGGACAGGCCGTCGGCCTCGCCGCCAAGCGCGCGCTGCGAGCCGGGCCAGGTCACTGCGCCAGACCGACCTGATGAAGCCCGAACTGGTCGCGCGCAACGAGACCGTGACCATCGCCTACGAGGTGCCCGGCATGGTGCTGACGATCCGCGGCAAGGCGCTCGAAGCGCGGCGCGCATGGGCGACGTCGTCAACGTGCTCAACGTGCAATCCAAGCGCACGATCCAGGCGACGGTCAGCGGGCCCGGCCGCGTGAACGTCACGGCCGCGACGCCGCGGGTGGCGTCCAACGCCACCGCCGAGCCCGCGACGGCGCCGCGTTAGCTGCAACGAGTGTCATGAAGGCAAGCGTCATGGAAGTGAGCGTCATGAAAGTGAACCCAGCGCACTATCGCCGCGCAGGACAAGCGATGCGACTGGCGGCGCTCGTCGCCCTCGCCTCGCTCGCCGGCGGCTGCGCCGCGATCGAGCGGCTGCGCGTCCTCGGCGACCCGCCGCCGCTCACCGCGATCAACAATCCGACCGCGGCGCCCGGCTACAAGCCGGTGCAGATGCCGATGCCGGCGCCGCAGCCCGCGATCTACCAGCCGAACTCGCTGTGGCGCACCGGCTCGCGCGCCTTCTTCAAGGACCAGCGCGCCCACCAGGTCGGCGACATCCTCACCGTGAAGGTGAAGATCACCGACAAGGCGCACGATCGAGAACGAGACCCAGCGCAGCCGCAAGATCAACGAGAGATTCCGGCATCGACGATCTTCTTCGGCAAGCCCAAGGTGCCGATCATGAACACGCCGGTGCCGACGCGCATCTTCACCGCCAACTCCACCGCCTCGAGCGACGGCAAGGGCTCGATCGACCGCAAGGAGGAGCTGTTCACCAACGTCGCCGGCGTCGTGACGCAGGTGCTGCCGAACGGCAACCTGGTGATCGAGGGCAAGCAGGAGGTGCGGGTCAATTTCGAAGTCCGCGAGCTGATCGTCGCCGGCATCGTGCGCCCGGAGGACATCGAGAGCGACAACACCATCGACTCCACCAAGATCGCGGAAGCGCGCATCGCCTATGGCGGCCGCGGCCAGATCACCGACGTGCAGCAGCCGCGCTACGGCCAGCAGGTGCTCGACGTCCTGCTGCCGTTCTAGCAGAGGCCACAGCAGCAAGGACTCCCCGCCGGCCCGCAGCGCGCGAGCGGAACGGCGAAACGACGCGGCCTCCGGAAGCTCCCCTCCGGAGGCCGCGCACTTTTCCCGATCAGCGTGAAGCCCCCCACCACATGCTTGACTGACACATATCTTGGCGGTTATACGTCAATCAATAGCCACCAGGTTATCGATCCCAAATGCCGAACGCTCACGATGTGCTCTTCAGAACGCTCGCCGATCCGACTCGGCGGGCCATCTTCGAGCGACTGTGCCGCAACGGAGAGCAGACGGTCGGGGCCCTGACGGCTCGGGCCGGGGTCTCGCAACCCGCCGTCTCGAAGCATCTCGGAGTCCTGAAGCAGGCCGGGCTGGTGCGCGACCGCCACGAAGGTCGCCAGACGCACTATAGCGCGCAGCTCGGCGCCTTGGCCCCTCTGATCGACTGGACAAGCCAGATGGCCGGGTTCTGGCAGAGCCGATTCGACCACCTCGAAGATCTGCTCAAAAGGATGGACCAATGACCGGTACTGCGACCGAAACGCGCTCCGTCGTCGTCGAACGTGAGATACCGTATCCGCCGGAAAAGATCTGGCGCGCGCTCACGCAACCACACCTGATCGAGGAGTGGCTCATGAAGAACGACTTCAAGCCGGTCGTGGACCACCGTTTCAATCTTCGCGCAGACTGGGGCGCTGTCGACTGTCGGGTCCTGGAAGTCGAGCCGAACAAGACGCTGTCTTACACGTGGGCCGCCTATGGTCTCGAGAGTGTCGTCACTTGGACCCTCACCCCTACGAGCACGGGGACCCACTTGCGCATGGAGCAATCGGGCTTCCGGCCGGATCAGCAGCAGGCCTACCAGGGCGCCAAGTACGGGTGGCAGCAGTTCCTTGCAAACCTGGAGCAGGTCTTGGCGCGGATAGATTGAAGTCTGCCGGCACAATTCAAGCCAGGCCAGAGTAAATGACGCCTCGGGACCGAGGAGGAGAAACAGGCATGAAGAAGAGCGGGTCGCAGAACAGCAAGTCTCCGTCCCAGCTGATAGACGCGAGAATCAAGGAGCTGGGCGACTGGCGGGGCGAGATGCTCAGCCGGCTCCGTACCTTGGTCAAGGAAGCCGATCCCGAGGTCGTCGAGGAGTGGAAGTGGAGAGGAGTTCCGGTGTGGTCGCACGACGGATTGATCTGCACAGGCGAGACCTACAAGAACGTCGTGAAGATGACCTTCGCCAAAGGGGCGGCTCTGAAGGATCCTTCGCGCCTCTTCAACTCCAGTCTTGACGGGAACACAAGGCGTGCCATCGACTTCCACGAGGGCGAGAAGATAGACGAGAAGGCGCTGAAGACTCTCGTTCGCGCCGCCGTGACCCTGAACAAGTCCAAAGCCCGAAGCTGATCCACGGAATCGAGGCGCAGATGGCGAGCCGGGTGAAGCAGGCCGCCGCGTTGCCAAATGCGCCACACTAGCTAGTGCGACTGTCCCGCCTTCGCCGTGATGCGGGTCGCGGGCAGGTCGGGGCCGGCAAGCACCGTATTGGCGCGCGCGCCGGCGTCGCTCGCGCCGCTCGCATAGAAGCGCGCGCAGGACAGCGCGTCCACGAGTTTGCGCCGCAGCTCCAAGTTCTCCGCCTTGAGCCGGCCGATCGTGACCCGTGTGTGGTGGTGATAGAAACGCCTGAGCGCTTCCTCGACCACGGGATCCTGCGAGCCGGCCATGCCTGGGATCCAGGCCTCGGCGCGGGCATTGGCGACGGCGTCGGCATGCCAGCGCAGGACGACATCCCTCCACACGGCCCAAGGCTTGCCGTCATGGGCGAGAGCAATGTCGTCCAATTCCGCCGCAGCCAAGTCCCGCTCCACGGGATCAACGCGCACGTGGTAATTCCCCATCCAAGCGCACTCCATGTTGGATTGCGCCCCCAAGCCCCATTCCGCAATAAACATATGTGATTCGCGCGGAATCCGAGAAGTATTCCGGTAGCTCGCGCGGCAGTGGCACGCGATTTTCGCGACTAACCGCGCGCGCTTTCTAAGTATTTGTACGAAGATCGGTATCCGAGAACGCCCGCGGCTTTTCGGATACGTGATTGGCGTGCTGTCGTTACTGCAGCGTGACGCCGGCGATCTTCACGGCCTCGCCCCAGCGCACGATCTCCTTGCCGATGAACGCACCGAATTCTGCAGGGCTCGCATTTGCCGCCGGCTCGACGCCCGCCTTCATCATGTTGGCGACGAATTGCGGATCGGTGAAAGCACGGCCGATCTCCGCCGCCATGCGGTCGACGATCTCCTTCGGCGTTCCCGCCGGCGCCATCAAGCCGGTCCAGGACGTGAAGTCGTATCCGGGATAGCCGAACTCGGCGATGGTCGGCACCTCGGGAGCCTCACGCGAGCGAGTGCCGCTCGATACCGCCAGCATACGGATCGAGCCGACGCGCGCCTGCGGCAGCGCCTCCGAGATCGGGATGAACATGGTCGGGACGTGGCCGGCCAGCACGTCGGTCAGCGCTACCGACGTGCCGCGATAGCTCACATTGTTCATCTCGAGATCGGCGCGCTTGAGGAACGTCGCCATCAGCAGGTTGCTGACGCTGCCGGGGCCGCCGCCGCCGGCATAGACCAGCTTCTCTTTCTGCGACTTCACGTAGGCGACGAACTCGGCGACGGTCTTGGCCGGAACTTTCGGATTCACGATCAGCACCTGCGGCGACGTGCTGAACAGGCTGACCGGTGCCAGGTCCTTGACCGGATCGTAATTGACCTTGGAGATCGCGGGAAAGATGGAGATGACCGATGTGCTCGCCCAGAGCAGCGTGTAGCCATCCGCGGGAGCGCGTGCGACCGCTTCGGTGGCGATGACGCCGTTGCCGCCCACGCGATTCTCGACCACGAACTGCTGGCCCAGGGTTTCGCTCAGACGCGCCGCCGCCAGCCGCCCCATGATGTCGATGTTGCCGCCGGCCGAGAACGGCACCAGCAGCTTCACCGGCCGCTGCGGCCAGGATTGCGCAAGAGCGGCGCTCGACGTGGCGAGCACGACAAGAGCGAATAGCGAGCAGCGAATAGCGAATAGAGTTGCTGAGCTTCGCCATTCGTGGCTTCCTTTCCACTATTCGTTATTCGCTTGATTTACTCGCGATCGATGCGCTCGCGCCGCCGGTCTATGCGTTTGAGCGGCGCGCCGTCGAAAATCTCACTCGTCGCGATAGATGCGCTCGCGCCGCTCGTGCCGCTCCTGCGCCTCGACCGAGAGCGTGGCGATGGGGCGCGCCTCGAGCCGCTTGAGCGCGATCGGCTCGCCGGTCTCCTCGCAATAGCCGTAGGTGCCGTCGTCGAGGCGGGCGAGTGCCGCGTCGATCTTGGCGATCAGCTTGCGCTGGCGATCGCGGGCGCGCAGCTCGATCGCGCGGTCGGTTTCGGAGGAGGCGCGGTCGGCAAGATCGGGATGGTTCTCGTTCTCGGCCTGCAGGTGAGCCAGCGTCTCCTTGGCTTCCTTCAGGATCTCCTCTTTCCAGTCGAGCAGCTTCTGGCGGAAATATTCCCGCTGCCGTTCATTCATGAATGGTTCTTTGTCCGAAGGTCGGTAGAGCTTGTTCTTGTCAAGTACTGCCACGCCGTTCTTATGCGAAGACATTGCAACCCCGTCAAAAACTGCGCGAACCCCCTTGCTCGCGGGGCGAGCTTATAACCGCCTGCGGGGTTACCGACAATATCGGAATTGTGGCGGTCCCCGGATCACGCTGCGGTGCGAAAAAATGACACCGGCGCGACACCCGGCTCGGCTGGAGCTGCGGGGAACGCCTATTCCCCGGGCATTACGCGCGGGCCTTCGCCTGGGCCGGGCCGTCAGCCCGAAAGCTGCCATATATATAATGAGTCCGGACGGCGCCTCGCCGCGATTCTCGCGCTCGCCACAATCTGCGATTCTCGCGCTCGCCACAGTCAACGTGGCGCCATCTTGGCGATCTCGACCTCGACCCGCAGCTCGATCTCGTCGAGCACACCGTCGAGGCCGGCGTCGCCCGAGCTGCCCTTGAGGGTGCCGGCGGCGGCTTGCAACTTGCTCAAGGTCGCCTGCGAGAGCGCGCCGCCGAGCAGGGCGATCTTGAGCTCCTCGAGCGCATCGAGCGCAAGGCGGCCGCGCTTGAGCGCCTGCCGGCGCCGCTCGGTCGGGTCCTCGAGACCCTGCAATGCGATGAGCGCATCGATGCCGCCGACCGTGCGCAGGGCTGAGGCCGGCGCCGCCGGCCCGCGAGCGCCTCCCCCTCGGACAGCGTGAACGTGCCGGACGCGCTGCGCCGCGCCGCGGCAGCGCTCGCGACAGCCGGCTTTCCGTTCGGTCCGGAGATGCGCATGGCTGGAGCCGTGCCTCCGGCCAGCTGGTCGCTCGGAAACCGGCTCCACCCGGAAAATGCCTCGGTCAACCTCGCCGCGATGGTTAACGGGCGGTAAACAGCCCGGCAAAAGCTGCCGCCCCGGCAAGACCGGACCCGGCGCGCCGCCGCGGCGCTTCCGCGTGCTTCGAAAATCTCCATTCAATTCAATCTGTTGCTCGTTTCCCTGGCTGGCACGGGATTCGCTAAGGTGAGCAGAGGTGAGCGGGTCCGAACCTCTTGGGGAGCAAGGGATGACGAGGACATTGACTGCCGCGCTGGCGGCGGCGTGCGTGCTGGCTTCGGTGGCGGCCGTCTCGGCGCCGGCCGTTGCCGCGTCGCGCATCAAGGACATCGCCAATATCGAAGGCGTCCGCCAGAATCAGTTGATCGGCTACGGCCTGGTGGTCGGCCTCAACGGCACCGGCGACACGCTCAACAACATCCCGTTCACCAAGCAGTCCCTGCAAGCCATGCTGGAGCGGATGGGCGTCAACATCCGCGGCGCCCAGATCCGCACCGGCAACGTCGCCGCCGTGATGGTGACCGCCAACCTGCCGCCCTTCGGCACCCAGGGCACCCGCATCGACGTCACCGTGTCCGCGCTCGGCGACGCCAAGAGCCTGCATGGGCGGCACGCTGCTGGTCACGCCGCTGCTCGGCGCCGACGGCAACGTCTATGCAGTCGGCCAGGGCTCGGTCGCGATCGGCGGGCTTCGCAGGCGCAAGGCGACAGCCGCCAGTATCACGCGCGGCGTGCCGACGGTCGGACGCATCTCCAACGGCGCCATCATCGAGCGCGAGATCGAGTTCGCGCTCAACCGGCTCAACCAGGTCGGCTGGCGCTGCGCAACGCCGACTTCACCACCGCCAAGCGCATCGCGGCGGCGGTCAACGACTTCCTCGGCGGCGCCGATCGCGGAGCCGCTCGACCACTCGACCGTGCAGGTCACGCTGCCGGAGAAATACCCCGGCAACGTCGTCGCGCTGCTGACCGAGATCGAGCAGTTGCAGATCGAGCCCGACCTCGCCGGCCAAGGTAGTGATCGACGAGCGCTCCGGCGTCATCGTGATGGGACGCGACGTGCGCGTCTCCACGGTCGCGGTGTCGCAGGGCAACCTGACCGTCACCGTCGCCGAGACCCCGCAGGTGAGCCAGCCGCAGCCGTTCTCGCGCGGCCGCACGGTCGTCGTTCCACGCACGCGAGTCGGCGTGCAGGAGGACGGCAAGAAGCTCGCCGTGGTCTGGGAAGGCGTGTCGCTGCAGCAGCTGGTCGACGGGCTCAATGCGCTCGGCATCGGCCCGCTCGACATGATCGCGATCCTGCAGGCGATCAAGGCCGCCGGCGCCATCCAGGCCGACATCGAGGTGATGTGAGATGGCCGGTAACTTGGCTTCCTTGCCCGCCCTCGCCTCCTCGACCGGACCGGCTTCGCTCGGCCTCCTCGCCGCGCGCGACGCCAGGCTCCCGGCCGAGACGAATGTTCCCACCGACGCCAAGGCCAAGGCGCGCAAGTCCGCGGTCGATTTCGAAGCGGTGTTCCTCAACACGATGTTCAACCAGATGTTCACCGAGCATCGACGGCGAGGGACCGTTCGGCGGCGGCGGCGCCGTCGGCGTGTGGCGCTCGTTCCTGAGCGACGAATATGCCAAGTCCTTCGCGAAGGCCGGCGGCATCGGCATCGCCGACCACGTCTATCGCTCGCTCATTGCGCAGCAAGAGGCGAGCAGCAAGTAACGCAACCGAGCTGGAGCAGCCATGCCCGAACCAACCCCGCATACGCCGAACCCCGGACCCCGGCCGGTCGCCAGCATCGCCGAGGCCGAGCAGCTCATCGGGCAGCTCGGCGACGCGATCGACTCGCTGGCCGCCGTGCTCGAGGAGGAGACGACGCTGGTCCGCAACGGACGTCTGAGCGAAACCGGACGCCTCAATGCGGCCAAGGCCGAGCTTGCCCGGCGCTACGCCGCCGAGGCCGCGCAAGTCAGGGCCAATTCGGCATTCATCTCCCATCACGTGCAGGACAAGCTCGCCGAATTGCGGAAACGGCATGATCGATTTCAAGGCCGGCTCGAGCTCAACCTCACCGTTCTCGCGACCGCGCACGCGGTGTCCGAGGGCATCATTCGCGGCGTTGCAGACGAGATGGCCCGGGCGGCGGCGCCGCAGACCTATGCGGCGAGCGGCCGGCCGGCGACGCGACCGGCGGCACGCGCCACCGCGCCGATCTCGCTCTCGCGGATGGCCTGAACGCGGTCGCGTTCGATGCTGACCGGGCAAAGCCACACCCCCAACCAGTTCGATGCGCTGCATGCGCGCGGGCTGATCGAGTTGCAACGGGGGAACTACGAGGCGGGCGCAAACCTCATCACCGCGGCACTGCGCGCGAACCCCGCCGCGGTGGAAGCGTGGGCCAATCTCGGCCTGGCGCTGGGCGCGCTCGAACGCCACGGCGAGGCGGTGGCGAGCTTCGACCGGGCGCTGGCGATCAGGCCGGCTTTCGCCGAGGTGCTGTGCAGCCGCGCCGTCGCATTGGGAAAGCTCGGCCGACATGAGCAAGCGCTTGCCGGCTTCGAGCGTGCGCTGGCGCTTCGGCCCGGTTACGCGGAAGCGCTCTACAATCGCGGCGTGACGCTGGGGAATCTCGGCCGGCACGTGGAAGCCGTCGAGAGCTATGACCGCGCGCTGGCGCGCGATCCGGCGCATGCCAGGGCGTGGAACAATCGCGGCGTCGCACTCGGAGAGCTCGAGCGGCACGAGGAGGCAATCGCAAGCTTCGACCGCGCGCTGGCGGTCAGGCCGGATTTCACCGAGGCGCTGCTCAATCGCGGCCTCACGCTCGCGGATCTGGGACGGCACGAGGAGGCGATCGCCGACTATGACCGGGCGCTGGCGGTCGATCCCGGCCATGCCGAGGCGCTGTTCAACCGCGGCACATCGCTCGCGAGCCGCAACCGCCCCGACGAGGCCCTTGCCAGCTTCGACAAGGCGCTGGCGCTCCGGCCGGACTGGGCGGATGCGCTGTGCAACCGTGGCGTCGCGCTCGTCAGCCTCAACCGCCAGGCGGAGGCCATCGCCGCGTTTGCGCAGGCGACCGCCATCGAGCCCAGCCATCCGGACGCGAATTGCAACGAAAGCCTCGCCTGGCTCCGGCTGGGCGATTTTGGCCGCGGCTGGGCAAAGTATGAATCGCGATGGGCGTCGCGGGACCTGGCTTCGCAGCACCGTGCATTCGCGCAGCCGCTGTGGCTCGGCGACGAGACGCTGCAGGGCAAGACGATCCTGCTGCATGCGGAACAGGGACTCGGCGACACCGTGCAATTCGTCCGCTATGCGCCGCTCGTGGCCGGCCTGGGCGCGCGGGTGATCGTGGAAGTGCAGCCGCCGCTCGCGACGCTGTTGTCGGGCATCGGCGGCATTTCCCGCATCGTGAGCAGGGGCGAGCCGCTGCCGGACTTCGACGTTCATTGTCCCCTGCTCAGCCTGCCCCTCGCGTTCAAGACCGACCTCGACACGATCCCGGCGGCGGTGCCCTATCTCGCCGCCCCGGAGGTGCGCGTCATGCAATGGCGGGACCGTCTGGGCCCGCGCGCTTGCCCGCGGGTCGGGATCGCCTGGGCCGGCAGCCGGACCAACCGGAACGACCACAACCGCTCGATCGCGCTCGGCGCCCTCGCCTGCGCCTTGCAGATCTCCGGCGTCGAGCTCGTGAGCATTCAGAAGGAGGTCGGCGAGGCCGACCGCGAGCTGCTTGGCGGCAACCCGCACATCAGGCACGTCGGAGACGAGCTCGCGGACTTCACCGACACCGCCGCGGTGGTGTCGCAGCTCGACCTCGTCATCTCGGTGGACACGTCCGTCGCGCATCTCGCGGGGGCAATGGCGCGGCCGCTCTGGCTGCTCGTGCCGTTCGCGCCCGACTTCCGCTGGATGCTCGACCGCGAGGACAACCCGTGGTATCCGACCGCGCGTTTGTTCAGGCAGACTGGAATCGGCGATTGGGACGGCGTCCTCGCCCGCGTACGCGGCGAGCTCATTGCATGGATGCAACGATATCGCGGGCGTCCCTAACCTGCATTGTTATCCGCGGTGCATTGTTCCCGATCGAGTCAAATTTTATCGAATTGTCCAATAAAACGATAATTTGTCTCCGCTACTCTATCTACAAAACCTGGAAAGGGTCTTCGGCGGTAACAACAGCCGCTTCGGAGGCTAACATGGATAGCGGCCTGACCATTAGGTCGAGCGATGGCGTAGCTCAGGCGGCCATCGTGCGGCAAAGCACTTCCCCGGTTCCGCAAGCTGTGGCAACCGATCTTGCGCCGTCGAAAGCCGTGAGCGCGGCCGCGCGCACGGCTGCAACTCGCAACGACTCGCGCCAGACCGTGAGCGAGGAGCCGGCGACCAGAATCGACATCCGGTTCGACAAGAAAACCAAGACAACCGTGTATCGGATCATCGATTCGCAGACCGGCCGTGTGCTCGTGCAGGTCCCACAGCGGGCGCAGACCGACCTCACGGTTTGATGCCGCCTAGTGTGGCGCATTTGACGTTCCTATCAGCATTTGCTGCGAGTCCTTCATAGGAACGTCAAATGCAAAGCCACACTAGAATCATAGAGTTGCTAGTGTCCCTTGGTTCCGACGTTCGTAAAAGTGCATGCTGCAAAGTGATACGAACGTCGAAACCGGGACACTAGCCGGCGACGAGTTCGCGATTCGTGCAAACGTTCGTGAACCATCGCGACCGCAAAGGCCGGCTGTTAACAGTTGATTCTTGGCTGTGGCCCTAACAGGGCAAGGTCAAACAGAAAAGGACACGCCCTGATGAGCAGCATTTCCGGCGTTGGAGCGCCGACCGCCTCGACCCCGCCGCAGAATCCGGTCGCACAGACTCCCGCAGCGCCCGCCGACAAGGGCCCCAACACGTCTCCGCCGGCAAACTCGTCCTCATCCAACGACGCGAAGAGCTCCACCGAGGTCCAGCCCAGCAAGCCGCCGGGCCAAGGCCAAGTGGTCTACATCTCGGCCTGATCGGCGCGTCACGCCAGTAACGCCGCCATCTCCGCGATGGTCGGCGCCCAATCGCCCGCGCGCCGCTGGCGGAACAAGCGCGCGCTCGGATACCACGCCGTCGTCTCACCTGCGATGCCCCAGCGCCAGTCGCTGCCGATCGCCGGCAATAGAATCCATGCTGGACGTCCGAGCGCTCCGGCAAGATGCGCGGCCGCGGTGTCGACGCAGATCAAGAGGTCGAGCTCCGTCAACACAGCTGCCGTGGCCGAGAAGTCGGTCAACAGCGGCGAGAGATCATGCACGCGTCCGGCAAAGCGTGACGCCGCGAGCTCCGACGGCCCCTGCCCTAGCTGAAGGCTGAACCACGTGACGCCGGGGCGCTCGAGCAACGGCTGGAAATCCGCAAGCCGCATGCTGCGATTGGCGTCGTTGGCGTGCGTGGGATTTCCCGCCCAGACCAGTCCGATGCGTTTGCTCCGGCCGTCCGCGCCCACGGGAAGCGAGATTTTCTTCGACGTCCGAAAATAAGGCCCGCGCCAGGCGCCGTCGGGCGTCCATCCGAGGACATGCGGCAGGCTGCAGAGCGGCACGTGAGCGTCCACGGCCTGCGGCAGGTCTTCAGGGCCGAAGGCCGCTTCCACGCCGGGCGCCGAGGCGGCCAGCGTCTTCAATTGATCCTGCACCAGCACGAGCACGCGATAGCCCTTGTCGGCGAGGCGCGCCGTCAGGCGAAGATATTGAATCGCATCGCCCATGCCCTGATCGTTCCACACCAGCACCCTGCTGCCGGCCGGGAGATCATCGGTCCACGCGCTCGCGGGCCACGGTTGCGACAACGCGTTCGGCAGCCGCAGCCGCCATTCGTATTCGGCAAACCCTTCGCCCCAGCGTCCCTGCAGCAGCAACACGTTGGCGAGGTTGAAGTGCGCAAGCGCAAGGTTCGCCGGATCGTTCAGCGCGATGGCGCGACGATAACAGGCTTCGGCCTCGTCGAAGCGGCCGGCGGCCTTGTGCGTCACGCCGGCGTTGATCCAGCCGGCGACAAATTGCGGATGCGCCTTCAGCAGCGCCGCTTGCGCCCGCGCCGCACTATCCAGATCGCCACAGCGAAAGCAGACGTTGCCGTAGTTGTACAGGAGATCTCGGTCTTCCGGATGGTAGGCGAGCGCCCGCCGGTAGACACTCAGAGCGGCGTCGCCGCCGTCGGTCTGGGCAACCGCCAATGCCAGATTGCGCCAGGCATCGACGCGTTCCGGAGAGAGGCCGATGGCTTGCCGCCACGCGTCGGCCGCATCCGCCAGGCGGCCAGCGGCGAGCAATGCAACGCCATGATCGTAGGCGATGTCGCCACGTTCGGGGCTCGATGCCCGGGCGCGCTGCAGGAGCGCAACCGCCGTCTCCCGATCGCCTTGCATCAGGCGCAGCACGCCTTGCTGGTGCAGTCCTGCGCCCAGCTCATCCATCGTGAGCCCCGGCATCGGCTCGAGCCCGGGTCAGAGACGCGCGATCATTGTCTCTTCTGGACCCAGAACTGATACATGCTGCCGAATGTCCCCGGGTTCTCCGTTTCGAAGATGTGCCAGAGATCGAGATCCGTCAGCGCGTTGTCGGCGGAGAAATTCTTCCGAAAGGCGGCGGCTTTCATCGGAGTGAGATCGAATCCGAGAAACTCCAGATCGTTCTCGGTCAGGAATGCCTTGATCGCCGGCAGGTTCGTCCGCTGCTCGTGCACGTGGAACAGGAGGTCGCGGCATTCGCTGGTGCTGGAAAAATCGCTGAAGGTCAGGAGGTTGTGGTAAGGCGCGCTCTGGCTCAAGCCCAACAGCTCCTGCCGGCACCGTCTGATATCCTCCGCGCTGCGCCCATAGCCGCGTTCGGCGATGAAGCTCCGCGCCGTCACGATGTCTGCTCGTCCCAACTCGCTGTAGAATCCGAGATGCATCAGCCCGCGGGGCCGCAGCAGCGACAGCAGCAACCGCCACGCCGCCATGGGATCCGCCATGTGGTGCAGCACGCCGCTCGCTTCGATCATGTCGAAGGTCCGGCCGAGCGCCCCCAGTTTGAGGATGTCGGCCTGCGCGAACTCCACGTTGGCCAAGCCGGCTTCCCGGCTCTTGCGCAGCGCATAGGCGAGGCTCGCCGAGCTGAGATCGACCGCGAGTATCCGCACTCCGCTGAACGTCTGCGCGGTCTGGAACGGGTGCTGCCCGGTCCCGCATCCCGCGATCAAGACGTCGATGTCGCTCGACTTGCCCAGCCCTTGGAAGGTGGAGGAGTGAAAGTGCGTCCGGAAGTGCTGATCGACCGGGATCGGCTTGACTTCCGATATCGTGCGCGCCCAGCGCGGATAGGGATTTTCCTCGTATTGCCGCTGCACCTCGAGGGACACCGGATCCTCGATGTCGGTCAGGCGCGGGATGGCCGAGCGCAGTTGCTGCTCCTCGCGCGGCTCCGACACCTGCTGGATCAGCACGCCAGCGACGGCGTCCGGCCAGGCATCGGAAGCAGCACGGTCCAGGAGCCGCTCCGCGCCGGCCAGCGAATTGAGCGGAAAATACGCCGCGACCGCCACGGGCCAAAGCGCGGGAATGGCGGCGCCGGATGCGAGCGCGGCGGCGAGCCGATCCCGCAAAGCCTCTGCCTGCTGCAGCTCATCATCGCCGCAGGCAAAGATGTATTCGTTGATGAAGCACTGGCGCGCCAGCGCGCAATAGAAGGCGATGGCGGCCTCATCGGTGGCGGCCGAAGCGGCGTCCGCCGCACGCTCGAGCAGTGCGAAGCGGGCCGCGGTCAGGACCCGCTCCAGCTGGATGTCCCAGACCGGCGTGGACTCGAGCAGCGATCGCAGCACTGGATCATCGCCGAGCGCCGCGAGACCGGACTCTCCGAATAGCTCCTGCGTCGGCAACCGCGCCGGCCAGGCATTGTTGGCCCGCACGACGCATTGCCATACGACGGGGTTGCTCTTGACCAGGTAGGCGCTGATGCGCGCGAGCTCGACCGGCCGGTCCCAGCCCTCCGACAGCGCGCGCAGGACGAGGTCGCGGGCGCCGCTCGCCTCCTCCGCGGTCTGCAAATGTCTGATGCAGTGCGCCGCAAGCAACCTCGATTCGCTCGTGTCCTTGAGGGCGAGGACACACCGCAGCGCGGCGAGCGCGGTGGGGAACTCTTCCGACGCCACCAGCGCGGTCGCGAGATTGGCGTAGGCATCGCAATAGTCCGGCTTGAGCGCCATCGCCTGCCGGTAGGCGGGGATTGCCTCGGCCAGCTTGCCCTGCCACATCAGCACGAGACCGAGGTTGTTCCAGGCGCCGACAAACCCGGGCTTGAGGGACGTGGCCTGCCGGTAGTGCTCCTCCGCCTCGGCGAGCTTGCTCTGCTCTGCGAGCTCGATCGCAAGGTTGTAATGCGCGTCCGCGTGATCGGGTGCGATGCTCAGCGCCCGCCGAAAGCGCTGCTCCGACTCGGCGGAATTGCCTTGATCCCTCTGCAGAAGGCCTAGGTTGTTGTGGGCATCCGGATAGTCCGGCTTGAGCCTGACCGCCTGCTTGAAGTGCTCGACGGCTTCGTCCTTGCGGCCGGACTCCCGCAGCGCCACTCCGAGATTGTTGTGGTACTCCGCATTGCGCTTGTTCGCGGCGACCGCCTGCCCGATGAGCTCGACCGCAACGTCGTGTTGGCCGAACTGGAGCGCGATCACGCCGAGCAGGTGCAAGCTGTCGAGGTGCTTGGGATCGATCGCGAGGATATTGCGATAAATGCCCTCGGCTTCAGACAGCCGCCCGGCCTGGTGCAACGTCACCGCGCTCACGAAGTTCTGCTGGAGGTCGAAGCCCATGCTGAACGGCTCTTTTCTGGAGGTCTACACCGTAGAAATCCTTAGCCAACTCAAATCAATGAATGGTTAACGGTTTCTCTCCGCCGCACATCCCACGCAGGCTCGCGAGCGGCGATCGACTTCGATGAAGCGGTCGGTCGCCGCCGGTCATGGTGAAGAATCCATGGGAGCGCCCTCAGGGATTAATCGGGCGTTTGCGATGTCGCCGAGCGTTCAGCCAACAGCAACCATAGTATTTCAGCGATATTTAAATTACGAGCCGTCTTAGTAACTTCCAGTAAATACTAATATTTAGACACAACAATACTTTCAATACCGCAATACTTCGTTGAACTTAACTCTCATTAGTCACGTATTTTCAGATCGGATTAGCGACGCCCGGCGAGAGTGGCCGCGCCGATCAGAACGGATCGGCTCGTAACGACTAACCAGGAAGGTTATTCAAATGGCAGCAGTAGGCCTCTCGCAGGGCGTTCTCGCGAACCTCCTTGCGCTCCAGACGACCACGGACCAGATCAACAAAGTCCAGAACCAGCTCGCCACCGGCAAGAAGGTCAACACGGCGCTCGACAATCCGACCAACTTCTTCTTGGCGAACAGCTTCCAGACCAGCATCAACACTCTCAACGACCGGCTCGACAAGATCGCCGTTGCTCAGCGGACGCTCGAGTCGGCCAATACCGGCCTCACCAACCTGACGACCTTGCTCCAAAGCGCGCAGGGCTCGCTCAACCAGGCGCTGGCCAGCGCGCCGACGACCGCAGTCGTCACCGGCAACCAAACAGCGGTGTCCGGCGTCACGATTAGCGCCACGACGACGCTCGCCTCCATCGGCTTTGCCGCCACCGACGTCATCACGGTCAGCGACGGCACCGCGAACACGGTGACCTTCACGACCGCGGCCAACACGACGGTGCAGTCGCTGCTCAACGCCATCAACGCCGGCGGCTCGACGGGCAACAGCAGGGCCAAGGCGGAGATCGGCGGTGACGGCCGCCTCCTGCTCGAGGCCGCGGGCGCCACCTACTCGCTCTCCATCACCACCAACAGCGGCGCCAACGGCGTCGCCTTGAGTAACCTTGGCTTCAACGCCAACACCAACAACGGCGCGATCAATAACACCGCCGCTTCCACCGGCGTCAGCAACTCGACCCGCACGACCCTGGCCGCGCAGTTCAACGCGCTGCGCACCCAGATCGACCAGTTGGCGATCGACTCCGGCTTCAGCGGCGTCAGCCTGCTGAACAGCGGCAGCTTGACCGTGGCAACCAACGAAAGCGGGACCTCCAAGGTCATCCTGACCGGCAACAACAACTCGGCAACCGGTCTGGGTCTCACGTCAACGTTCTCGGCGAACTCGTTCCAGGACAGCGCGACGGTCAACGCCGCGCTCACTGCCGTGACCGCCGCGCTCACGACCCTGAACAACCAGGCTTCGACCTTCTCGTCGCAGCTGTCGATTGTTCAGACCCGCAAGGAGTTCACGAGCTCGCAGGTCAATACGCTGACCACCGGCATCAACGACCTGACGCTCGCGGATTCGAACCAGGTCGGCGCCCAGCTGCTCGCCTTGCAGACGCGCCAGACGCTGTCCTCGACGGCGCTCTCGCTCGCGACCCAGTCGGACCAGAACGTGTTGCGTCTGTTCCGCTAAGTCGCAAGACTTCGAGACAACGACGGACGGCGGGGCCAAGGCCCCGCCGTTTTTCTTTCCGCATGGTCTCTCAGCTGTCATCGTGCGCGAAAGCACGCCGTAGGGTGGGCAAAATCGCCTGCCGTGACGTTGCGACATCGAAAACAGCATTCGAGCGATTTTGCCCACGCGCGCCCGCGCCTGCGAGTTCGGATTTCGGATACGCGTGGGCAAAGGCGCGTGAGACCGTGGATCACATCAATGTATCAGCAGGCGCCTTTGCCCACCCTACACGCTGTGCGACGCGAGCAGCCGAAATTCGTGCGTTTGAAAGAGTGGAAAGATCCAACGGGAGCGTTCAGCAGCCGGACTCAAACGGTCTTGTCGACCTTGTTCTTCTTCGTGAGCGCGTCGAGCGCGGCGATCGCCGCTTTCGCCTTCGCGGCCTGCTCTTTCTGCTTCTCGTCTATCTGAGCCTTGATGCGCTCGACCGCCGTGTTCGCGGCGAGATACGACGAGCCCTGGACCCTCTGGAGGTGGGCGTTCCCCATCGCATTGGCCAAAGCCTTGCCGAAGGCAAGCGTGTTGTCGATGAGCGGGTCGCTCGCTTCCTTGGACAGAAGAAAAAAGCTTTGCCCCGAGCTCGCCGAAGACGAGGGGGCGAAGATGGACGAGATGGTGCCGAGCGAGATCGTCATCGGGGCTCTCTTCTTCCACTTAGAATGCGCCGGATTCTTTAACACCGCGTAACGCCACGTGCCTCCGCAAGCCCGCCACGGCAAGCGTCCGTTAACCTTAACGGCTGTTCACCACGTTTTTTCATATCGGATTAGGCACGGCCGATGATGGTGAACGCATCCTGATCCGAAGCGATCAGATTTTACGCGCCTCTAACCAGAAGGTTAACCCAGATGGCCTTTAACGTTTCGCTGTCGCAAGGCGTTCTCTCGAACCTCCTTGCCCTCTCGAACACCACCAACCAGATGATGACCGTCCAGGACCGGCTCGCCACCGGCAAGAAGGTCAACTCAGCGCTCGACAATCCGACCAACTTCTTCCTGGCGTTCAGCTTCCAGACCAGCATCAACGTCCTCAACGAGCGGCTCGATTCGATCACCATCGGCCAGCGGACGATCGAACAAGCCAACAACGGCATCAGCGGCCTGACCAGCCTCATCCAGAGCGCCCAGGGCTCGCTCAACCAGGCGCTGGCGACCGCCCCCACGACCGCCGTCGTCACCGGCAGCCAGACTGCGGTGTCGGGCGTCACGATTACGGCTACGACCTTGCTCTCCTCCATCGGCTTCGCCGCTACCGACGTCATCACGGTCAGCGACGGCACTGCCAACACTGTGACCTTCACGACCGCCGCCAACACGACGGTGCAGTCTCTGCTCAATGCCATCAACGCCGGCGGCTCGACGGGCAACAGCAGGGCCAAGGCGGAGATCGGCGGTGACGGCCGCCTCCTGCTCGAGGCCGCGGGCGCCACCTACTCGCTCTCCATCACCACCAACAGCGGCGCCAACGGCGTCGCCTTGAGTAACCTTGGCTTCAACGCCAACACCAACAACGGCGCGATCAATAACACCGCCGCTTCCACCGGCGTCACCAACTCGACCCGCACCGCACTGGCCGCGCAGTTCAACGCGCTGCGCACCCAGATCGACCAGCTGGTCGTCGATGCCCAGTACAACGGCGTCGCCCTTCTGAACAGCGGAAGCTTGACGGTGTTCACGAACGAGACTTCGACCGCCAAGGTCATCCTGACCGGCCTGAACGCCACGTCGTCGGGCCTCGGCCTTACGTTGACCTTTACGACCAACTCGTTCCAGGACAGCGCCACGGTCAACGCGGCCATCGTCGCCACCAAGGCCTCGCTCGTCATCCTGCAGAACCAGGCCTCGACCTATGCCTCGCAGGTGTCGATCCTCGAGACGCGCGCGCAGTTCACCAAAGAGACGACCAATAATTTGAACACCGGCATCAACGACCTGACGCTCGCCGATTCCAACCAGGTCGGCGCCCAACTGCTCGCCTTGCAGACGCGCCAGTCCCTGTCCTCGACAGCGCTCTCGCTTTCGACGCAAGCGGACCAGAACGTGTTGCGTCTGTTCCGATAAGCCGAAAGACATCGCGCAAGCGAACGGCGGGGCCTCGGCCCCGCCGTTTTCTTTTGAGGACATTGATCCAACCGGGCTCTGAAAACGCGTCGAGAAGCGCCGATGTGGATGGGGCGCCGCCGATTGGGCGTTGCGCGATGGGTCGTTCAGGATGTATTATTCAATCCAGATCATAGAGTTGGCGACCCCGCCCGGACTCGAACCGGGAACCACACGGGTAGTACACGTTTGCTCTGTCCTTTGAGCTACGGGGTCGCACGGGGCGATCCGAAGGATGCCAGTCCTTCGGATCGCCTTCTCTTCAGCTGATACGGGTCTGACGACCGACATATCCGCTGTGTAACTTTTGGCCCGAATCAGGTTAATTTCCGTTTAAAGCGCGTGGAATTCTGACCACGCGATGATGCGCGTCGATGGACAGGATCGACCCGGCGATCGCTCTCAATCCATGGCAACGCTCTCGCGATCCGTTCACGACCACATCGGCCCTGTCGTCATCTCGCTGGCATTCGTTGCAGCTCTGACCGCCGGCCTGGAAGCGCTGGCGCCCATCTACAAACCGGTCCGCGCTCCCAACGTTTATTTGCTCCCCGTGCTCTTTGCAGCGATCCGGTGGGGTGCAATTCCGGCAGTGACGGCAGGATTGGCGGGCGCCTTGTCAACCGCCTATTTCATCTACCCGCCGAAAGACAGCTTTCGTATCGAGAACAGCGATCAGGCCATCAGCCTCTTTCTGTTCGTCATCGTTGCGCTCGCAACGAGCTACCTCGCCGGCACCGTCAGGCAGCAAGCCAGCGCCTCGCGCAAGCGAGAAATCGAGGTGCGAGACCTCTACGCATTCTCACGCCGTTTGGCAGGCGTGCAGACGGCGGCCGATATCTATGCCGCGATCCAGGATCATCTCTCTGCGGTCATCGGGCATCGCGTCGTGATATTCGGAATTGGCCCCACGACCGAAGTCGAAATGTCGCCTAGTTCAGCCGCGGTCCCGGCCCACGTGCAACGTGCTGCAATCGATGCAGCATCGCGCCGAGAAACCGCAGTGGCCAAGACGCTCGCGGATCCCGAGTCCGGCGCCACCTGGCTGATACGGTCGGTCGTGCCGATGTCGCCGGAGTTCGGCGTCATCGCCGTCAACCTCGGCGCCGCCTCGCATGAAGCCTCCGAAGCGGTCATGGGGCATATCGACATGCTGATGGCGGACGCCGCCGCGACGTTCGAGCGGCTGGACATCGGTCGCGCGCTCAACGAGGCGAAGCTGCGGACCGAGACCAATCAACTGCGCGACGCGCTGATCGGCTCGGTCTCCCATGAGCTGCGCACGCCGCTCGCGTCGATCCTCGGGGCCGCCGTGGCGCTGGTGCGGACCCCAATGATCGCCCAGGAGCCGCGGCTCACGGCGCTCGCCACCATCGCGCGGGACGAGGCGGAGCGCCTCGACAACGACATTCAGAACCTGCTCGATGCTACCCGCGTCAGCGCCGCGGCCGTGCGCCCGAAGCTGGAATGGACGGACCTCATCGATGTCATCAACGCGGCGATCGAGCGAAAGTCGCGGCAGCTATCGATGCACCGGCTCGAATTGAATGTGCCGTCCGATCTGCCGCTGCTGAACATAGATCCGATCCTGCTGCAGCAAGCCATCGAGCAGTTCCTGGACAACGCCGCGAAATACTCCGCGCCGGGCACCAGCATCACGGTCACGGCGACACGACACGAGAATCAATTGCACGTAGCGATTTCCGATCACGGCCAGGGCCTCACCGGCGACGAGAAGGCCCGATTGGGTCAACGGTTCTTCCGGGGACATCGGCACGTGGCGACGACGCCCGGCTCCGGGCTCGGGCTTTGGATCGCCAAGGCCTTCGTCACCGCGATCGGCGGCACGCTCGCAGCCGGGAGTGCGGGCGAGGGACAAGGCACCACCATATCCGTTAAACTCCCAATTCCCCAGGAGCCCGCGCGCGACACAAAAGACATCGATGATTGAAGCAGCTTCCACGATTCTCGTCATCGACGACGACCGCCAGATCCGGCGCATGCTGCGGACCGCGTTCGAGCTCGAGGGCTTCGCCGTCCGCGAGGCCGCCGACGCGACCGAGGGAATCCAGGCGGCAACCGTCAAGCCTCCCGATCTCATCATCCTCGATCTTCGGTTGCCGGACATGGACGGCGGCAACGTGCTCGCGCAGCTGCGGACGTGGACGAGGCTGCCGGTCATCGTGCTTTCGGTGCGGTCCGGAGAAGACGAGAAAGTTCGCCTGCTCGAGCTCGGCGCCGACGACTATGTGGTGAAGCCGTTCGGGATGGCGGAGCTCGTGGCCCGCGCCCGCATGGCGTTGCGACGCCGCGCGCTCGCCTCCGCCGACGATACCGTCATCAAATGCGGCCCGCTCGAAATCGATTTGGCGGGCCGGTCAGTGGCTTTCGACGGCCAGCCCCTCCCCCTGACCCCGAAGGAATTCAAGCTGCTCCACGTCCTCGCCCAGCACTCCGGCAAGGTCGTCACGCACCAGCATCTCCTCAACGAGATCTGGGGCCCGGATCATTCGCACGACGGACACTATCTGCGGATGTTCATTCGCAAGCTGCGGCGCAAGATCGAGCTCGACCCGGCGCATCCGAGCATCCTGTTGACCGTGCTCGGTGTCGGCTATCGCATGGCGCGCCCTGCCATGGAGAAAGAGGCGTAGGCTACGGCGCGGGCCTTCCGCATTTCTGGCGCAGCATCGCGCGAAAGGCGTCGCGCACTCTGCGCATTTGCGGAGGCTTGTAGGGGAACAGCTGCGGTGGCTCCATCGAATGAATGATCATCGCGACGTCCACATCGAACAGCAATAGGTTGCCGTCGCCCGTTTCCGCGCAATCGACGGCAAAATATTCGAGGCCGACCTGCTCGTAGAGCGCACGCAGCGCGTCCGCGTGCCGGCTGGCGAATCCGTCGTCGAAATCCATCATGAACCGCGCCTCTTCGGCGCGTTTCTCCGCGCTCTCGCGCATCCCGGCGTCGTGATAGTGGCTGATCGGACGGTCGGAGATTGCCATCTGGCAGGCGAACGGCCGGCCATCGATCAGGGCGATGCGGTACTTTCTGAATAGTCCGTCCGGACCTTGATAGTCAACGCTCTCTGCCGTTGTCGGCCCGACGAGACCGGGCACGCCGTCGAGGCGCGCATCGACGCCCTCCTCCGAGAGCGAGGCGATCCGTTCCGGCCGGTTGATGACCGGACATGGCCATGACCGAACGAAGTCTTCGACCTGGCGAAGTACGGCCCGGTTCTCGTCGGATCCGCCGGCCGCCACGAAGGCAATATCATGATCGGGAAGCGGCTCGGCCAACGGCGACCCGGGCACGACATAATGCATATCGATCCTCACATCGGTGTCCTCGAGGAGGAATTCGAGCGGCGTGTTGGCCATGAAGTCGCCGGGCGCCAGGAACGCCAGGACCCGGATGCCGTCAGGAGAGACGAGAGCCGGCGGCCGCCGATAGATGCGCTGCACGTCGAGCGCACGCGCCTGCCACGCCATTCCGGAGTTGCGGTCGCCAAGGAGCAGCAGGATGGTCGAGAGGTCGATCATCGCGGCCGCATCTTGCTCGTCGGCCGTCACCCGCTCGATCAATCGGCTGCCGACCGGCGCCAGATCGGTGCCATCGAATGCACAACGGACCAACGACGCGAGCCCGATCGGGACCGGCGGCTCGCGATCGCCACTGAAGCGTCGCGCCAAAGCATCTGCTGTCATCGTCCCATTCCTGTGTTGTGCGCCTCAGATAGTTCAACGTTGCCCAGAGGCGCGCGGGCCCGAAAGTTGACGCCCCACTCCGTCCGGGCGAATCGCCGGTAGCCCGGCACATCCTGGACCGGCAAAAATTTACAAAAAATTAAGCATGCGGCCAGTTCATGCCCATCATGGTACCCGTTGGGCGGGTTTGCCGCCCTCGAAGCTGCCGGCCCTTAACCATTGATTAAGGTTAATAATTAACCCTCTGTTAGGGTTAACAATTCACAATCCCCTCGCCGCTCGAACCATGCGGGCGCAAGCGCGTTCGGCGAACGAGAACCAAGATGGCAAACGAAGTCGTCCTTTCATCCGGAGTCCGAGCGAACCTTCTCGCGCTCCAGCAGACTACCGACCTGATCACGACCACGCAGACCCGTCTCGCGACCGGTAAGAGGGTCAACTCGGCGCTCGACAACGCCACCAATTTCTTCATGGCGAACTCGTTCCAGACGAGCGTGACCAATCTCAATACGTTGCTCGATCAGATGAACCTGGCGCAGCGGACGCTCGATCTCGCCAACAATGGTATCACGCAGATCACCAACCTGCTCGGGACCGCCAAGGGAACGCTGTCGCAGGCGCTCGCGGCGCCGCCCACGACCGCCCTCATCACCGGGAGCTCCACCGCGGTAGCGGGCGTGACGATCACGGCCACCACCACCCTCGCCTCCATCGGCTTTGCCGTCACCGACGTCATCACGGTCAGCGACGGCACCGCCAACGTCGTGACCTTCACCACGGCCGCCAACACTACGGTGCAGTCGCTGCTCAATGCCATCAACGGGTCCACGACCAGCAGAGCCAGGGTGGAGCTCGCCGGCGATGGTCGTCTCCTGCTCGAGGCCGCCGGCGCCACCTATTCGCTCAGCATCACCACCAACAGCGGCAGCACCACCGTCCTGAACAATCTGGGCTTCAACAACAACACCAACAACGGCGCCCTCAACAACACCGCCGCCTCCACCGGCCTGACCAGCGCGGCCCGCACGTCGCTGGCGGCGCAGTTCGAGGTGTTGCGCACCCAGATCGACCAGATCGCCGCGGATTCGTCCTTCAACGGCGTCAGCCTGCTCATCAACCAGAGCCTGACGGTGATCATGAATCAGTCGGCCACGACCAAGCTCGTGGTCGCCGGCAACAACGACACCTCGACCGGCCTCGGCGTCGTCGCATCGCAGAACGCATTCCAGGACAACTACGACGTCAACGTCGCGATCACCAACATCAACACCGCTCTCAGCACACTGCGGAACCAGGCCTCGACCTACACTGCCAACGTCGCGGTCATCCAGGATCGCACGGAATTCACCAAGCAGACGATCAACACGTTGCAGACCGGCATCAACGATCTGACCTTGGCCGATGCGAACCAGGAGGGCGCGAGCCTGCTGGCGCTGCAGACACGCCAATCGCTGTCCTCGACCGCGCTCTCGCTCGCCACCCAGGCCGATCAGAACGTGCTGCGGTTGTTCCGATAAGGCTACCGCGCCGTAAACGGCACGGCATCCGGGCGCCTCATTTACCTGTTGTTAACGAGCGTCCCGGACCATCCCCCCCGCAACGCGTCGGCATGGAGACCGTCATGGCACTCAAGGTCGAGCTCAAGCCCGGCGAGCGGATCATTATCGGCGAAAGCGTCGTTACCAACGACGATCAGCGAACGCGGCTCTTCATCCAGGGCAGCGCACCAATTCTGCGCGAGCGCGACATCATGACTCCCGAGCGGGCCGACTCGCCGGCGAAGCGCATCTACCTCGCGGTCCAGTTGATGTACACCTCACGCGATCCGCGCGCGCATCACGATATCTACTTTGCGTTGGTGCGCGAAATCATCCAGGCAGCGCCGAGCATATGGCCATATATCGAGAGCATCAATAACCGGATTTTAACAGGGGAAATGTACAAGGCATTGAAAGAAGCAAAGCGATTAATCGCGTACGAGCAGCAACTTCTCGACGATGCAAAACGCAGCGCAGGCCTACGGCAAGGTAGCAACCCAGACCTCCAGCCCGCGTGAGCTGGAAGCGGATCTGCTGCTGCGAGCCGCCGCGCAATTGCAGGCCGTCGTCGACAAGTGGGATGGCACCAAGAGCGACGCCTACTACAACGCGCTCACCTATAATCGCAGACTTTGGGTCATACTGTTCTCCGCCGTGACGGCCGCCGACAATCCGCTTCCCGCCGAAACCCGTCAGAACGTCGGCAATCTCGGCCTGTTCGTATTCAATGAGACGATCGAGTTGACCTCCGCGGCCGACCGCAAGCGGGTCGAGGCCCTCGTCAATATCAATCGCCAGGTCGCCTCCGGCCTGCTCGGCCGTCCCTGATCCTGCGGCGAGCGGCGGCGCTAGCCTGCGTTCACGTGCCCCGGCTTCCGTACAGCTCGCAAATGATTCAATAGCCGTTCGTTTTCCTGCAGGATGTGTTGCCGACGCTGCGCTTGTAGTTCGACCAGGTTTTTGCCGAACTCGTTTTCCCAAGCGGGAGGCTTTTTGAGATGGGCCAGCCGGCGGCTGAGATAGACCGGATAGAACCAGCACAGTGAGCGATCGTGCAGCCAGTTGAGCTGGGTCAGATCGAACAGGTCGAAACCGGAATCCAGCATTGTCCGGTTTATCGCTTCGAAGTCGTCAAGACTTGCCTCACAGATGACGACGCTGGTGTATTTGAGGGCGGCACTCGCTCCGCGCAAGGCACTTATCTCGGCGCCTTGAACGTCGAGCTTGACGAGAAATGGCGGCATAAGACTGAACCGCTTGACCACGTCGTCGAGCGTCGTCGCCGGCACCTTCACCGTTGCCTGGTTGTCTCGATGCAAATGTCTGATCGCGTCCCAGTAGCGATGGTCTTTGGGGCACAATGAATTCCAGTACGGGTGCACGGAGGTCGTCATGTCGACCTCGCCGCTGCTGTCGGTGACGGCCGAGATCAGATAGTGTCCCCCGAGCGTATCCTTGATCGCCCGGAGCGAATCCTCGTAAACCGGATTCGCGTCGATGTTCACGATGACCGAGTTCGCCGAATAATCCGGAAGCCGAATGTGCCAGACAAAACTGGCCGTCCGCGCAGCCGAGGTCGATCACCGTGGACCAGCGGGCGCCTTTCTGAAAGAGGCCCACGAGAGTGCTGGTGAAGGTTCCATGAGGAAAATCGGGCATGGACGGGGGCTGCATGGGTCTCTCCGCACGTCCAGGCGACGGCTCTGATAGTACTGCATAAAAGAGAAAAATTAACAGTCGATTAACCTTGTTTATCTAGACCACGTATTTGTACCAACGCGAGTTTGCTCCGCGAATTCATTCAGCAACAAACATGGCAGAGTCGCTCCCATCGACACGCGACGACGCCATAGTGGCGAGCGCCGCCGACTACGCGGTGAAATTCCATCAACTGGGAATGCTCGCCGAAGCCGAAAAGTTCTACGCGGCGATCCTCGAGGCAAAGCCCGATCATTTCGACGCGCTCCGCCTGCTCGGCGTGTTGCGGCAGCAGCAGGGCAACAACGCCGAAGCGCTCCGGTTGACCGGCGAGGCATTGAAGGCAAACTCCCGATCCGCGATCTCATTGCGCAACGTCGGGTCGGCGCTCGCAGAGACTCGATCGGCATGAGGAAGCGCGGGCCGTTTACGACAAGGCGGTCGCCGTAAGCCGGGAGCGCTGCGAAGCGCTGGTCAACCACGGCGTTGCGCTCGTTTCCTTCCATCGCCTGCCGGAAGCGATCGCGGCCTTCGACGAGGCGCTCGCCATCAATGAGGATCATGTCGAGGCGCGCATCAATCGCGGCATTGCACTGATACAACTTGGTCGCGCCCGGGAAGGCCTCGAGGTCTTCGACGTGCTCCTTGCCGCAAACGGGAGTCACCCAGAAGCGCTGGTCGGTCGCGGCGTTGCTCTGACGCATCTTCGCCGGCCTCACGAAGCGCTCGCGGCCTTCGACCAGGCGATCGAGGTTCAGCCGGACCACTCCGCGGCTCTCAGCAATCGCGTCCTGGCGCTCGTCGCACTTCGGCGTCACGCCGACGTGCTGGATGCGTGTGACCGGGTGCTGACCGTCAATCCGCACGACGCAGAAGTACTCTACATCCGTGGCGACGCGCTCCGGTATCTCGACAAGCTCGAGGCGGCGGTCGAAAGCTACGAGCAGGCTTGGCGGCTCGGCCATGCGCGTTCGCTCAGCGTGCTTGCGCTCTGCCCATTGATGCTGGCCGATTGGACGCGCGTCGGCGAGTTCTCAGCCGTGCTGAGCCAGCACATTGCCGAGGGAGACTGCATCTATCCCTTCACGGCCGTGGCCTACGGCCTCGGTCCGCGCGATCAGCTGAGAGCGGCGACGAACTATCTTCGAACTTGCCTACCCGACGCGCCGAAACCGCTCACTCGTACGCCTGCCGGTCGCGCCGACAAGCTGCGGATTGCATATCTGTCTTCGGATTTTCGCCGCCACGCTGTCGCCTTTGCGATCGCCGACTTGCTCGAACGTCACGACCGTACCCAATTCGAGATAGTCGGCGTCTCGCTTGGTCCGAACGACGCAAGTCCGGTGCGCTCCCGCATCGTCAACTCGCTCGATCGTTTCCATGACGCCGCATGCGAGAGCGACGAGGCCGTGGCCGAGTTGCTGCAAAGCCTCGAAGTCCACATCGCCGTCGATCTGAACGGGCCGACGGAGGGGTCGCGGCCGGGGATACTGGCCTATCGCCCAGTGCCCATCCAGGCGGTCTATCTCGGGTATCCCGGGACGACCGGTGCCAGTTTCATCGACTACATTCTCGCCGACGACACCGTGCTGCCGTTCGATCAGCACCCCTTCTTCTCCGAAAAGATCGTGCATCTGCCCGATTGCTATCACGCCAACGATACGACGCGGCGCATTTCCCCAGCGATTCCGACCCGGTGCGAGCTCTCTTTGCCCGCTCAGGGCTTTGTATTCTGCTGCTTCAACAGAAGCATGAAGCTCTCCGCGCTGGTCTTCGACGTCTGGATGCGGCTCTTGGCGCGCCTCGATGGCAGCGTGCTCTGGCTCTCCGCGACAAACGATCCCGCACAGGCCAATCTCCGGCGGGAGGCCGCCGCGCGCGGGATCGACCCCGCCCGATTGATCTTCGCGCCGTTCGCCGGCCGCATCGAGGATCATCTCGCCCGCCATCGCGCCGCGGACCTGTTTCTCGACACGCTGCCTTACAACGCGCACTCGACGGCGTGCGATGCGCTATTTGCCGGACTGCCGGTCGTCACCTGCGCCGGCGCCTCGTTCGCCGGCCGGGTCGGCGCGAGCATGCTCAAGGCCGCCAACCTGCCGGAACTGGTGACCAACAGCCTCGAGGACTACGAGGCTCTGGCGTTCGAGCTCGCCACCGACCGCAACCGTCTTGCATCGATCCGGCGCAAGCTCGAGGAGAACAGACACACCTGCCCGCTGTTCGACGGCGACCGCTTCCGCCGCAACGTCGAGGCCGCCTACACGGCCATGTGGGACATTCACCGGCGCGGCGAAAGCCCGCGCAGCTTCCGAGTTCGAGCCGAACCCGTAGGGTCGAGAATGCCATCAACACCGGCACATGCCGAGAATGAACATGCCGAGAATGATTTGACGACGGTCGCCGAGGAGGCGATCGCCTATCATCGGCGCGGGATGCTCGCAGAGGCGGAAAAACGCTATGCGGCGGTCCTCGAGGCGCGTCCCGATCACTTCGATGCATTGCATCTGCTCGGCGTCCTGCGGCAGCAGCAAGGCAACAGCACCGAGGCCGCGGGGCTGATCGGCGCCGCGCTGAAGCTGAACCCCCGGTCGGTCGAAGCCTCGTGCAATTTCGCAGCCGTGCTCAATATCCTCCGGCGCCATGACGACGCGCTTGCCGCCTACGACCAGGCCCTCGCCGTCGAGCCCGACCATATCGAAGCGCTCTGCAAGCGCGGCAGCACGCTGGTCGCATTGCTGCGTCTGGACGAAGCCCTCGACGGCTTCGACCGGGCGCTCGCCGCCGCTCCCGATCTTCTCGCGGCGCTGTGCTACCGCGGCAATGTGCTGGTGCGCCTCGATCGCCTGGAGGAGGCGCTCACGACCTTCGACCGGGCGGTTGCGGTCAAGCCGGATCACGTCGAAGCGCTCATAAGCCGCGGCAATACCCTGCTGCTGCTGGAACGCCTCGACGAGGCGCTCGCGGCCTTCGACCAGGTGATCGAGATCCGGTCCGACCACGACATGGCGCTCGGCAATCGTGCCCTTGCGCTGGTCGGGCTCGGACGATTCGCGGATGCTCTCGAGGCCTTCGGCAAGGCTCTCCAGGTCGCGCCTGATAACGTCTCCTGGCGCGACGGATACGGCAACGCCCTGATGATGCTCGGTCGCAACGAGGAGGCGCTCGCCGTCTTCGACAAGACCCTCATCCTCGCTCCCGATCGGCCCGACGTGCTCAGGCATCGTGCCGAGGCGCTGCGAAATCTTCGGCGTCACCATGAAGCAGTCGCCGCCTATGACCGCGTTCTTGCCATCGACCCGAACGACACCGACGCGCTCTTCTTCCGCGGGAAGTCGCTCTGGACGCTGGCGCGTCTCGACGATGCCTTCGCGAGCCTCGAACGGGCTTCCGAGCTCGGCAACGCGCGGGCGCTCGGCGAGCTGGTCTTTTGCCGGTTGGCGATTGCCGACTGGGCAGGAGCCAAGAAGCTCGCGGGCCAATTGCGAGCCGCGGTGGACGAAGGAAATTTCGTCCACTCCTTCGCGTCCATCGCGCTGGAATTCCATCCCGCCGATCAGCTCAAGGTCGTCAAGACCTTGACGCGCGACGTCATCGCCGCGGCGCCGAAACCGTTCGTTCATTCGAGAGCGATGCGTGACGAAAAGCTTCGCATTGCCTATCTGTCTTCGGATTTCTGGCACCATCCGGTCGGGGTGGCCGTTGTCGAGCTGCTCGAGCGCCACGACCGCGCGCGTTTCGAGATCATCGGCATGTCGTACGGCCCCGATGACCGAAGCGCCATTCGCGCGCGCATGATCAAGGCGCTCGACCGCTTCCACGACGTCGCATCCGAGTCCGATCGCGATATCGCCAATCTGCTGCACGACAGCGAGGTGCATATCGCCGTCGATTTGAACGGCCTGACCGAAGGGTTTCGACCGGGCGTCCTGGCCTGCCGGCCGGCGCCGATCCAGGTCAACTACCTGGGATTCCCGGGGACTACCGGCGCCGAGTATCTGGACTATGTTCTGGCCGACGCGACGGTGCTGCCGTTCGACGAGCAGCCGTTCTTCGCCGAAAACATCGTGCATCTGCCGGACTGCTACCACGTGAACGATGCGACGCGGCACATATCGAGCTATGTCGCGCCGCGCAGCGACCTCGGGCCGCCCGACCAGGGGATGGTCTTCTGCTGCTTCAACCAGACATTCAAGATCGCCGCTCCGATATTCGACATCTGGATGCGGCTGTTGGCACGCGTGCCCGGGAGCGTGCTGTGGCTCTCCGAGATGTTCGACGTGGCGCAAGCCAATCTGCGGCGCGAGGCCGCCGCGCGCGGCGTCGAACCCGACCGGCTGATCTTCGCGCCGCGGATCGACAGCGCGGCGGATCACCTGGCCCGGCACCGCGCGGCCGACCTGTTTCTCGATACGCTTCCCTACAACGCGCACTCGACCACTTGCGACGCGCTGTTCGCGGGGCTGCCGGTCGTCACCTGCACCGGCAACATCTTCGCCGGCCGGGTCGCAACGAGCATGCTCAGGAACGTCGGACTGCCGGAGCTGGTGACGAGCAATCTCGAGGATTACGAAGCGCTGGCACTCAAGCTCGCCACCGATCCGGCGCTGCTGCAGTCGATCCGGAAGAAGCTCGCGGACAATCGGGGGACCTGCCGGCTGTTCGACAGCGACCGTTTCCGCCGCCACATCGAGGCCGCCTACGAGACGATGTGGGACATCTATCGGCGCGGCGAAAGCCCGAGGAGCTTCCGTGTCGAGCCATGCGATAGCGCGAACGCCGAGACTAGACGATGACGATGCCGTTACCCTCGGCGCATGACGAGAACGTGCTGGCGGAGGCGGTCAGATATGCCGTCACGTTCCATCAGCGCGGAATGCTCGCCGAAGCCGAGAAGTTCTACGCCGCGATCCTCGACGCGAGGCCCGATCATTTCAACGCGATGCATCTGCTCGGAGTCCTGCGGCGACAGCAGGGCAACAGCACCGAGGCGTTCAGGCTGATCGGCGCCGCGCTGAAGATGAACCCGCGCTCGGTGGATGCACTATCCAATTTCGGCGGCGTCCTGATCGCACTCAAGCTCTTCGACGAAGCGCTCGAAGCTTGCGACAAGGCGCTCTCCATCCGGGGCGATCATTTCGACGGCCTCTTCAATCGCGCCACTGCGCTGCTGGCGCTCCATCGCTTCGAAGAGGCGCTGGCGGCGTTCGACCGCGCGCTCGCCATCAAGCCCGATGATCCGGACGCGCTCGGCGGCCGAGGCAATTCCCTCCTGCAGCTCGATCGCCCGGAGGAGGCGCTTGCCGCTTTCGACGCCACGCTCGCCACCAATGCCGACCATGTCGAAGCGCTGATCGGCCGCGGCAACGCGCTCCTGCGGCTCCATCGCGCGCAGGACGCGCTCACGGCATTCGGCAAAGCCATCACGCTGCAGCCGGGCCATCCCCTCGCGTTCCACGGGCACGGCCAGGCGCTCGCGGCGCTCGGGCGCCACCACGAGGCGCTGGCGAGCTTCGACAAGGGACTTTACGGCGCGCCGAGAAGTCGTCCGCTGCTCGGCGGCTACGGCCGCGCTCTCCTTGCGCTCGGGCGCGCCGAGGAGGCGCTTGCGGCGTTCGACAAAGCGCTCGCCATCACGCCCAACCAGCCCGATGTGGTCGCGCAGCGCGCGGCCGCGCTCCAAGCGCTCGGGCGCCACGGCGAGGCGGCGAACAGCGACGAAGCGACCCTCGCCGCCATCTCACGCGAAGCCGAGGCGCACTATGACCGCGGCCTTTCGCTTTGGACGCTGAGCAGGCGTGAAGAAGCCCTCGCCAGCTACGAAAGGGCATCGGCCCTCGACGATCCGCGCGCGCTGAGCAAGCTCGCGATCGGCCGGTTGATCATGGCCGATTGGGCTCCCGCCGGCGACCTTGCCGACGCTCTGCGGAGCCGCATCGCCGAGGGAAGCTTCGTCGATCCCTTGACCACGCTCGCTTTCGGGCTCGAGCCATCGGTGCGGCTGGATGCCGCGAGGAATTGCATCCGGGTTTTCTCGCCGGTCGCCAAGGCGCCCTTCCTCCACCCGCCCCGTGCCGAGGTCGCCAAGCTGCGAATCGCGTATGTGTCGGGCGATTTCCGACAGCATCCGGTCGGGGTGGCCATGGCCGAATTGCTCGACCGTCACGACCGGACGCGTTTCGAGATTATCGGCGTGTCGCATGGTCCGAATGACGCGAGCGCCGTCCGCGGGCGGCTAACCAAGGCGCTCGACCAATTCCACGAGGTCGCGTCCGCCACCGACCGCCAGATCGCCGGGCTGTTGAACGATCTCGACGTGCACATCGCCGTCGATCTCAACGGGCTCTCCGGCGGTTGCCGGCCCGACATCTTCGCCTATCGCCCCGCACCCATCCAGGTCAGCTATCTCGGATTTGCGGGAACGACCGGGTCGCCGTTCATCGACTACATCCTCGCCGACGCGAACGCGCTGCCGTTCGACCAGCAGCCCTTCTTTGCCGAACGGATCGTGCACGTGCCGGGCTGCTACCACGCGAACGACGCGACCCGGAGCATTGCCCCGCAAACACCGACCCGCGGCGAGCTCGGGCTGCCCGACCGAGGCTTCGTCTTCTGCTGCTTCAATCAATGCTACAAGATCGCCGCGCCGGTGTTCGACGTCTGGATGCGCCTGCTGGCGCGCCTTCCAGGCAGTGTGCTGTGGCTCTCCGATATGAACGACGTGGCGCAGGCCAATCTGCGCAGCTTCGCCGCGGCGCGCGGCGTGGCGCCTGACCGGATCGTTTTCGCGCCCTACACGGTCCGCATCGAGGATCATCTCGCCCGCCAGCGCGCCGCGGATCTGTTTCTCGACACGCTGCCCTACAACGCGCACTCGACAACGTGTGACGCCCTGTTTGCCGGGCTGCCGGTCGTCACCTGCGCCGGCAACGCCTTTGCCAGCCGGGTCGCTGCCAGCATGCTCGAGGCCGCTGGCCTGCCGGACCTGGTGACGCACAGCCTCGCAGATTACGAGGCGCTGGCGCTCAAGCTCGCCACGGAGCCGGCACTCCTGTCGTCGATGCGGCGCAAGCTCGCCGACAATCGTCCCACCTGCGCGCTGTTCGACGGCGACCGTTTTCGCCGCCATATCGAGTTCGGCGTATTCGACCATGTGGGACATCCGCCAGCGCAGCGAGAGCCCGCGCAGCTTCCGCGTCGAGCCGAGCGCATAGGTATCGACGATGAGGTCGCCGACATCATCAGGGCACGAGGAAAGCGTGGTGGCGGAGGCCGCCACTTATGCCATCGCATTTCATCAGCGCGGAATGCTCGCGGAGGCGGAAAAGTTCTACGCGGCGATCCTCAACCTCAGGCCCCATCATTTCGACGCGCTGCGCCTGCTCGGCATCCTGCGCCAGCAGCAAGGCGACAACGCCGAGGCCATGCGATTGATCGGCGCCGCGCTGACGTTGAATCCCCGCTCGTTCGATGCCTTGGGCAATTTCGCCGGCGTTCTCTATTCCCTCGGGCGCTACGACGAAGCGATCGCCGCCTACGACCAGGCGCTCGCCATCATCCCCGATCATCCGGAGACGCTGTACAACCGGGGCAATGCCCTCCTGCTCCTCGGCCGCAACGAAGAGGCGCTCGCGGCCTTCGACCAGGCGCTGACGCACAAGCCTGATCATCCGGACATGCTCATCAATCGCGGCAGCGCACTTCTGCGACTCGAGCGCGCGGAGGAAGCTCTTGCGACCTTCGACAGGGTCCTCGATACCCAATCCGATCATGCCGTCGCCTTGCACAACCGCGGCTCGGCGCTCAAGGTTCTCGGCCGGTGCGAAGAGGCGTTGGAAGCCTATGGCAAGGTTCTCGACCGCACGCCCGACAATGTCGCGGTGCTCAACGATTGTGCCGGCGCCCTCCTCCTGCTCAGGCGCCCCGAGGAAGCGCTCGCGATCTTCGAGCGCATGCTCGCCATCGCACCGGATCATCCCGACGCACTCGGCAACCGTGTCGACCTGCTGCATGTGCTCGGACGCCATGACGAGGCGGTGGAGGGCTACGACACACTGCTGGCGGCCGCCCCGCACGACGCGAACGCGCTCTACAAGCGCGGCAAATCGCTTTGGGCGACGGGCAGGCGCGAAGCCGCCATGGACAGCTACGAGCGGGCCCGCGCGCTCGAACATCCGCTGGCGGATGGCGAGCTCGCGATGTGCCGAATGCGCGTCGCCGATTGGCGCGAGGCCAGCGAGCTCGCCGGTGTCCTGAGCGCGCGAATCGCGGAGGGAAAGTACGTAGACCCCTTCCTGACGCTGGTGTTCGGTCTGCATCCGCGCGAACAGCTCAAGTCCGCCATGCGTTTCGTCCGCACGAAAGCACCAGCGGTTCCGAAGCCCTTCGTCCACACGGCGGCAACACGGACCGACAAGCTGCGGATCGCCTATGTGTCGTCGGACTTCCGCCAGCACCCGGTCGGGGTGGCCATCGCCGAGCTGCTCGAGCGCCACGACCGCAGGCGATTCGAGATCGTCGGCGTGTCATATGGCGCGAATGACGCGAGCGACACGCGCGCGCGCATCGTCAAGGCGCTCGACGAATTCCACGACGTCGCATCCGACACCGACGACCATCGCGTCGCCGCGCTGTTGAACGGACTTCAGGCGCACATCGCGGTCGCCTTGAACGGACTGACCGGCGGCGGCCGGCTGGGAGTCCTGGCACATCGTCCGGCGCCGATTCAAGTCAGCTACCTCGGATATGCAGGAACGACCGGCGCCGACTTCATCGACTATGTCCTCGCCGACGCGACCGCGCTGCCGTTCGACCAGCAGCCGTTCTTCGCCGAAAAGATCGTGCAGCTGCCGGGCTGCTACCACGCGAACGACACGACCAGGCAAGTCCCGGCACGAACTCCGACGCGAAGCGAGCTTGGACTGCCCGACCGGGGCCTGGTCTTCTGCTGCTTCAATCAAAGCTACAAGATCACCGCGCCGGTTTTCGACGTCTGGATGCGGCTTCTGGCGCAGGCGCCAGACAGCGTGCTCTGGCTCACCAAGATGGACGATCTCACCCATGCCAATCTCCGCCGCGAGGCCGCGGCGCGCGGCATCACACCTGAGCGGCTGATATTCGCGCCCCGCGTCGAGCGCATCGAGGACCACCTTGCGCGACAGCGTGCCGCCGACCTGTTTCTCGACACCCTGCCCTACAATGCCCACTCGACCGCGTGCGATGCGCTCTGGACCGGCGTTCCGGTCGTCACCTGCATGGGGAGCTCGTTTGCAGGCCGGGTCGCGGCCAGCATGCTCGAGGCGGCCGGCCTGCCGGAGCAGGTGACACACAGCCTGGCGGACTACGAGGCCTTGGCGCTCGCGCTCGCCGCCAATCCCGCGCGCTTGTCTTCGATGCGGCGCAAGCTCGCGGATAGCCGGACCACCTGCCCGCTGTTCGACGCCGACCGCTTCCGCCGCAATGTCGAGGCGGCCTACACGACGATGTGGGAGACCTACCGGCGCGGCGAAAGTCCGCGCAGCTTCCATGTCGAGCCGAACGCCACAACAAGTGGAGCACTCACGTGACCAAACCACGGTACCGCGCGATCGACCGCTGCCGGATTTGCAGCAATTCGAACCTGATGCCGGTGCTCGACCTCGGCGAGCAATATCTCACCGGCGTCTTTCCCCGGGGGCGCGATGACAACCTGACCTGCGGGCCGCTCGAGCTCGTCCGCTGCGAGGGCGCCGACGCCTGCGGCCTCGTCCAGCTCCGCCACTCCTACGACCACGGGGAGATGTACGGCGCGAACTACGGCTACCGGTCGTCCCTCAACAAATCCATGGTGCGCCACCTGGCCGACAAGGTCGATGCCTTGCTCGAAATCGTGCCGCTATCTCCATCGGACCTCGTGCTCGACATCGGCAGCAATGACGGGACGTTGTTGTCCAATTATCCGATCGCCGGCCCGGCGCTTGTCGGCATGGACCCCACCGCGGCCAAATTCCGTGAGCTCTATCGCCCCGATATCCGGATCGTCCCGGACTTCTTTTCGGCCGATGCGCTGCGCCGGCATTTTCCGGGCCGGCGCGCCAAGCTCGTCACCTCGATTGCGATGTTCTACGACCTGGAGGCGCCGCAGGCGTTCGCCGATCAGGTCGCGAGCATATTGGCCCAGGACGGCGTGTGGCATTTCGAGCAGAGCTACCTGCCGTCGATGCTGCGCACGACCTCCTACGACACGATCTGCCACGAGCACCTGGAATATTACGCGCTGCGCCAGATCAAATGGATGATAGATCGCGCCGGCCTGAAAATCATCGACGTGACGTTCAATGCCGTGAACGGCGGCAGCTTTGCGATCACCGCGGCACCGGTGGCCGCACCGTATCCGGAATGCACGGACAAGATCCGGGCTATCCTGGACGAAGAGGATCGCATGGGCTTGCGCCAGTTCGGGACCTACCTGGCATTTGCCACGCGCGTGATGGAGCACAAGCTCGAGCTGCTGAAGACGTTGCGAAGCATCAATGCGCGCAAGATGAAAGTGCTCGGCTATGGCGCATCGACCAAGGGCAACGTCCTTCTGCAATATTGCGGGCTGAGCCCGCAGGAGATTCCGTGCATCGCCGACGTCAATTCCGACAAGTTCGGATGCGTCACGCCCGGCACCTGGATCCCCATCGTCTCCGAGGCCGACGCCAAGGCGGCCAATCCGGACTACCTTCTGGTCCTCCCCTGGCACTTCCGAGACAACCTGGTCGCCCGCGAGCAGGAATTTCTGCATCGCGGCGGAAAGATGATCTTTCCGCTGCCGGCCATCGACGTCGTTGAGGCACAACTGCTGCGGACAGGCTCATCCGGGACGTGAGATGGATCGCGCATTGATCATCGGCAGCGCGGGGCAGGACGGCCGGCTGCTGTCGGAACGCCTGGAGCGCGAAGGCTGCGCGGTCGTCGGCGTCGAGCGCAACCGCGTCACCCGCGCCGGCGACGCGTTCGGGTCCCCCGTCGATATCCTCGACCCGCGATCGATCGGCGACCTCGTCGGCTCCATTTCACCCGATGGAATTTTTTATCTTGCCGCCTATCACCACTCGGCCGAGGACAAGGCTCTCCCCGACGATGTGGAGCTCTATCTCCGCAGCCACGACATTCACGTCCGCGGGCTCATCCACGTGCTGGAGGCGATCCGCAAGCGCGCGCCCGCAAGCCGCCTGTTCTACGCCGCCTCATCGCATTGCTTCGGCGAGCCGCCGACCGCAATCCAGGACGAAAACACGCCGCTTCGTCCGCGCTGTGCCTATGGCATCACCAAGACCGCCGGCGTCGGGCTGTGCCGCATGTACCGCGCCAACCACCGCGTGCGTGCGTCCGCCGGCTTTTTCTACAATCACGAGTCCCCCTGCGGGCACGGAAATTCCTCTCGACCAAGATCGTTTGCGCCGCCGTGGAAATCTCACGGGGCCGCCGCGACAAGCTCGTCCTCGGCGATCTTGCCGCCCGCGTGGACTGGGGCTTCGCTCCCGACTATGTTGACGCAATGATTCGCATCGTCGGCCTGGACGCGGCCGACGACTTCATCATCGCTACCGGTCAGTCCCACAGCGTCGAAGAGTTCGTAGCCGCCGCCTTCTCCCGGGTCGGATTGGATTGGCGGCAACACGTCGAGGTCGAGCCGGGCATCATCGGCAAGCCTCGTACGACCCTTGTCGGTGACAGTACCAAGCTGCGTACCGCGACCGGATGGTCGCCGTCGGTCACCTTTCAGCAAATGGTCGAGCTGCTGGTGGACGCCGAGCTGCAACGCCTTTCGAAGGAAACATCGATCGATGTTTAGCATGCGCGAGATCCTCACCGAACCACTGCCGGTGATCCGCATCGTCGATGCCGGCGCGGCGGCCTACGAAACGGATCCGTACGCCCAGTTGTCCCAACAGGGTTTGTGCGACGTGATCGGGTTCGAGCCCAACGCGGAGAATTGCGCCCGCCGAAACGCCGATGCGCGCCCCGGCCATCGCTACCTCCCCTACGCGCTCGGCGACGGCCGCCAGCGGCGCTTCTACGAGTGCCAGAACCCGCTGACCAGCTCGCTCTATCGCCCCAATGCGGCGATGTTGGACAAATTCTCCTGCATCACCCTGCCCGTCGTCGCAGAGCATGACATCCAGACACATCGGCTCGACGACCTGTCCGAGATTCACGACATCGACTATCTCAAGCTCGACGTCCAGGGCGCCGAGCTGGATATCATTCTCGGGGCTCCGCGCCTGATCCAGAGCACCCTTCTGGTCCACACCGAGGTCGAATTCATCCCCATCTACAGCGACCAACCGCTGTTCGGCGATATCGACGTGGCCCTGCGCAAGGGAGGCCTCTGGCTGCACAAGCTCGACAGCATTCAGGGCCGAGCGCTCCAGCCGTTGGTGGCGAACAACAATCCGCACGGCCCGCTGAGCCAGATCCTCTGGGCTGACGCCGCGGTCTATGTGCGCAGCTTCATGACCTTCGACCAGGTTCCGCCGGACAAGCTCCTGAAACTGGCGATCATCCTTCACGAGGTCTACTCGTCGTGGGATCTCGCGGCGCTGGCGCTGCAACATCATGAGGCGCAGACCGGCAAAGGCCTGTGGCAGGCTTATCTGAAAAGAGTCACGGGCGGATGACCGAGTCGATGCGGCCGCAGTTGCCTTTTGATTGCCCTCAACTAGAGTCCCGAATCTGATGCTCGACGACCGATTCGAAGTGGAGCAGTTGGCCGGCTCGGCGATTGCAGCAGGCGGGCAGATCCTCGGCTTGAACGATCAGGCCGTCGCCGAACACGTCGTCCGCAGCTATTATCGAGCTTTGCCGCAGAGCCACCGGCGCCACATCGTTGACGTGGGCGCCGCCTACGGCAGCGTGGCCGAAATTTTCCTGAACGACGGATGGACCGCCGACCTCCTGGAGCCCGACCCCACCTGCCAGCGGATCCTGCAACGGCTCACCGCGGCGCACGGTCAGCGTCTGCGCATTTTCCCCTTCGCCGCCGCCGACCAGGATCGCGAGTCCGCTCCGTTCCAGCAGAATTCAACGCCCGGCCTGTCGGGGCTTTCGGCCAGCCCCTTCGGCGCAACCGTGGGCGCCATACCGGTTCGCACGGTGCGGCTGGACAGTTTCCTCGCCTCGCACGGCGTCTCGCGCGTTGACTTTCTCAAGATCGACACCGAGGGCAACGACTTCGTCGTGCTCGAGGCCTATGACTTCGCCCGCCTGCCGCCGGCGCTGGTGTTCGTCGAATACAGCTATTATTTCGCCGGACAGGACGAAGCGCTGTTGCGGCGCGCGATCGGCGCCATGGCGACGCGCGGATATTCGGCAGTCATCTTCGAATACGACGACGACGGCAACTTCAAGCACGGGAACTGGAATCACCGCCTGGTAGCGATCCACACGGATGGTGCACGCGTTCCGACGCGCCCCCTCGCCTTCGGAAACATCCTGTTCTACCGGCACGACGACAAGCATCTTCCGCACGTACTGGCGTCCCTGATCCGATCGCTGGCCTGAGCGAAGTGCCAACCAACTCAGCGCAACGATTGGGCGTGCTCTCCTGAGGATTCTCGAACCGCGGTCGCCAAATGACCAACAGCAATTTCGGGGTCGTCGACGTCCCGTCCGCTGACGCCCCGTCTCGCCTGGCCCTCACGAAGGTGACGAACTCGCTGGCGGCTACCCGCCGGGAGCTGGCCACTCAGTGGGTCGCCCTTCCGGCAGCCGATGTTCAGGGCCACTACGCCGATCGCCTCGGGCAAATCCACCGGTTTATCCAAGGCAGCGGCCTGCGCGATGCCCTGCCGGACGCCAGCGACCGCGCCTTTATCGCCGAGCTCAAAGCTTCGCTGGCGCTCGACAGCCCCCGCCAGGCCAGCCCGGGAAAACTCCTGGCGGCCATGCTCTTCCTCTATCCCCACGAGCTGCCGCACCCTTATGAATTGGCGGCCGTGCCGCAGTGGCTGATTCAGGACTACCTGTTCTACACCCTCGCGGTCCCGCCGATGTTCCGCGAGATCGGCGAGGCCGCGGCGTATTGCGAGTTCACCGCCCGTTGGACCAGCTATCTCCAGAACATGCTGGCGGCCAACATCCAAACGGAATTCTGGCGAAACGTCGGCGCGCACTTTCTGCAGACCGCCAACTTCATCCCGCTCTACTTCAACACGGCCAATGTCCGCGACGTCTACCGCAAACGCGCCGCCATCATGGAGACGGTGCTTGCCGCCCTGAACAATCCGCTGAACCACGTCTTTGGTCCGCGCCCCAATCGCCAGCGCTTGCGGCTGGGAATTCTCGCCGCGCATTTTGCGCCCCAAACCGAAACCTACGCCACGCTGCCGGTTTATCGCCACATCGACCGAGGAAAGTTCGAGGTCATCCTGTTCACGCTGCAGCAGACCAATCACTCGCTCGAACGGCATTGCGCGCAACACGCCGACCGATTTGTCGTGCTGCCGCAGCAGCTGGGCCAGCAGCTGCAAACGATCCGCACCGCCGATCTCGACCTGATCTTCCTGGGAACCAACACGACTGCAGTCACCAACCCCATCACCCTCCTGGCTTTGTATCGCCTGGCTCGCGTCCAGGTCGCCGGCGTCTGCTCGTGCACCACGACCGGCATGCACAATATCGACTACTACTTGTCGGGGCGCCTGTCCGAGCCGCCGGATGCCCAGTCGCACTACACCGAAAAGCTGGCGATGGTGGACGGCCCGGCCCACTGCTACGACTTCGCCGGAGAGACGCTTTCCGCGCCAACCCAAGCGCTGACCCGTCAGGGCCTCGGCATTCCGAGCGATGCCGTCGTCTTCGTCAGCGGCGCCAATTTCTTCAAGATACTTCCCGAGCTGGACGAGACCTGGATGCGCATCCTGGCGGTCGTCCCCGAGTTGCGGCTCGTCCTCTACCCCTTCAACCCCAACTGGTCGGGCAGCTATCCGGTCGAGACATTCATGGCGCGCTTGCGAGACGCCGCGGCACGGCACGGCGTCGACCCCCGCCGCCTCATTGCCTTCAACTCGACGCTCAACAGGGCCGACATTTTCGAGCGCCTGGGCCTGGGGGACATCTATCTCGATTCGTTCCCGTTCAGCGGCGCCACATCGTTGCTGGATCCATTCAGGGTCGGGCTGCCGACGGTGGTCAAGGACGGCACGTCCTTCCGTACCCTCGTCGGCCCCGCCTTGCTCCGCACCATGGAGCTCGACGAACTGATCGCAGCCGACAGCGACGCCTATGTCGCGCTTGCGGCAAAGCTCGCCGGCGATGCAGCCTTACGGAACGACATCAGCGGCCGGATCCGCGCCAAGATGGACAACGTGCCGAAATTTCTCGACAGCAAGTGGTACGGCCGGCAGGCCGGCGTCGCGTTCGAGCAGATGTGGAACGAGAGCGCGGGCGGAACGAGAATCGCCGCGTTGAGCGCGTAGGTACGACCCGGCGGAACCGGGACGCTAGCGGAACCGGGGCGCTAGCCATCGTTGTGATATAGATCGTTCCAGTCGCTGATTTGCCATGAGTTCTATCCCGCGAACGATCGAGCGCTGAACATGGCAACGCCGTTACTGGCCAAGCACGACGAGAACGCTGTAGCGGAAGTCACCGCGCATGCCGTGGCATTGCATCAACGCGGAATGCTCGCCGAAGCCGAAAGGGTCTATGCCGCGATCCTGCAGGTCCGCCCCGATCATTTCGACGCGCTGCACCTGCTCGGAGTCCTGCGGCAACAGCAGGGCAACGGCGCCGAGGCGGTGCGACTGATCGGCGCCGCGCTGAAGTTGGATCCACAGTCGGTCGAAGCCTCGTGCAATTTCGGCGCAGTGCTCAACGCGCTCAAGCGCCACGACGAAGCGCTCGCGGCCTTCGACCAGGCGCTCGCCATCAAGCCGGACCATCCCGCCGCGCTCAACTATCGCGGCAATACGCTCATGCAGCTCGGACGTTGGGAGGAAGCGCTCGCGGCCTTCGAGCGGACGCTCGCCGTCAGGCCGGACGACATCGAAGCGCTGGTCAGCCGCGGCAACGCGCTCGTGCTGCTCAATCGTCCCGAGCATGCGCTCGCGCATTTCGACAGAGTGATCGAGCTCCAACCCAATCATCCCCTGGCGGTCTCGAACCGCGGCCTGGCGCTGACCCAGCTCAAGCGTCACGAAGAGGCCGTCGCGTGCTATCGAAGGGCGATCGATATCGCACCCGATCGGGTCGCGGCCCTCAACAGCTATGGCAATGCGCTGCTCGCCCTCGGTCGCACGGCGGAGGCGCTCGCGGTCTGCGATGAGGCGCTCGGCCTTGCGCCCGATCGACCCGACGCACTCGGGCAGCGTGTCGGCACGCTGCAGGCGCTCGGCCGTCACCAAGAAGCGATCGATGCCTGCGACCGGATCCTGGCGACGACGCCCGATGATCCGGAGGCGAATTTCAATCGCGGGTTTTCGCTGGCCACTCTGGACCGGCTCGACGAGGCAATGGAGAGCTACGAAAAAGCGCGGGCATTCGACCACATGCCTGCGCGCAATATGCTCGGCATCTGCCGGATGGCCACTGCCGAGTGGGCCCGGGCCGACGAGATCGCGGACGAGGTGCGCGCCGATCTTGCCGCGGGAAAATCGGCCAATCCGCTGTTGGTCATGGCGCGCGGGTTCGATACCGCCACCCAGTTGCAGGCCGCGAGAAGCTACCTTCGAATTCTCCTGCCCGTCCTGCCGAAGCCGTTCGTCCATTCCAGCGCGATGCGCGCCGACAAGCTGCGGATTGCGTACGTGACGACGGCATTTCGAGAGCATCCGATCGCAACGGCGATTGCCAATCTGTTCGAACGGCACGACCGAGGACGCTTCGAGATCGTCGGCGTGTCCCTTGGCAAGGGCGACACGAGCAGCATACGGGCGCGCATGGCCAGTGCGCTCGACCAGTTTCACCACGTCGCTTTCGAGTCCGATCGGAATGTCGCCAAGCTGCTGAACGATCTGCATGTCCATATCGCCGTCGATCTGAACGGCTGGACCGACGGCTGCCGCCCAGGCATTTTCGCTCATCGACCGGCGCCCATCCAGGTCAGCTATCTGGGATATGCGGGAACGACCGGCAGCGAGTTCATCGACTACGTCCTCGCCGACGAAACAGTGTTGCCGTTCGATCAGCAGCCGTTCTTCACCGAGAAGATCGTGCATCTGCCGGATTGCTACCACGTGAACGATGCGAGCCGGCGTGTGTCGGCCGAGGTTCCCGCGCGGGGCGACCTCGGATTGCCCGATCAGGGCATTGTGTTCTGCTGCTTCAACCACAGCGGCAAGATCACCGCTCCGATCTTCGACATCTGGATGCGGCTTCTGGCGCAGGTGCCGGGGAGCGTATTGTGGCTCTCCAAGATCAACAAGCATGCGGAGGCCAATCTCCGGCGCGAAGTGGCCGCGCGCGGTATCGACCCCGGCCGGCTGGTCATTGCCTCCTGGACCGACAGCATCGAGGACCACCTCGGCCGTCATCGCGCTGCGGATCTGTTTCTCGACACGCTTCCCTACAACGCCCACTCGACCGCGAGCGACGCCCTGTTCGCGGGACTGCCCGTGGTCACCTGCGCGGGCACCACGTTTGCCGGCCGGGTCGGGATGAGCATGCTCAAGGCCGCAGGCTTGCCGGAACTGGTGACGAGCAGCCTCGAAGACTACGAGGCCCTGGCGTTGAGCCTCGCCACCGACCGCGGTCGGCTATCCGCCATCCGTCGCAAGCTCGAGGCCAACCACCCGGCCTGCCCGCTGTTCGACAACGATCGCTTCCGCGGTGGCATCGAGACCGCCTACGCGACGATGTGGGACATCTACCAGCGCGGCGAGAGCCCACGCAGCTTCCGGATCCGAGCCGCGCCTGCGGGCACAACGCCCCCGCAGTTCGCGTCGTAGTGTGTGTCGCCCGAGTTGATGATCGGAGTTGGCGCGCACGCCCGTTGATGCCTGACGACGGATTGAAATGCAGCCTATCGAGATCGGCAAGCCTCCCTTTGAAATCGGAAGCTTTTCCGCGGCGCTGGCTGTGCTGTTTGCCAAAGGGGTTCGCTATTCAACGGTGATCGACGTCGGCTGCGCCGACGGAACCTTTTTCCTGCTCCATCGTCATTTCGGCGTTTTTTCAGGCGCGACGCCGGTCCATATCGAGGCGAATCCAATTTATGAGGAATCACTGCGCGCCATCAAAGACTGCGCCGACGGGCATTACGTGATCGGCGCCGCCTCGGATGCCGACGGCGAATCCGAGATGACGCTGGGTGCGCATCCATATTGGAGCTCGCTGCGAGACCGGGATGACCGATATTGGAAGGAAATTCACAATCTAAGTCAGGGAACGAGCAAGGTTCGCACATTCACGATCGATGGGTTGGCCGAGCAATTGGGCCTGAAGCCGCCCTATCTGCTCAAGCTCGACGTTCAAGGTGCGGAGGCACAAGTCCTGCGCGGCGCCCGTCGTACCCTGGAACGAACGGATGTGGTGATCTGTGAAGCGAACTTGAATGATTTCCACTCTCTCCACAGCTTGCTGATCGAGGCGGGGCTTGAATTGTTCGACGTCACGCACCTCAATCGGATCGACGATCACACGTTGCGATGGTTCTATCCCGTCTACCTGAGCCGGCGCCTCGGATCGATCAAGGCCGAGGCCCTTTGGAATTCCCGCTATTCGGATCAAATCATCCAAAATCAGGTCCAGCGAAGAAACTCGTTGCTGAAGGTCAACGAACAAATTCTCGCTGAGATGCGTCGCGACGAGATCCGCCAGGAAACCGCGGAATGACCGCGCAGAAGATGTCGGAGCGGAGCATCCCTAGCGCCGCCAACTCTGATCAGCGAGGCCCGCTCGTTCAGGCCGCCGCCGTGATCCTTCGGCTCTCGAACGGCATCACGCTCGCCGTCCCGCCCTCTCTCCGAGTGACGACGACCTATGTGATTCTGGAACAGGAGACATGGTTCGAACGGGAACTCGCCTTTCTTCCGCACGTGCTGCGGCCGGGAATGACGGCAATCGACATCGGCGCCAATCTCGGCATCTACAGTTTGACAATGGCCCGCCTGGTCGCGCCGGGGCAGGTGTTCGCCTACGAGCCCGCGAGCGAGCCGCGAGCGATGCTGGAGCAAAGCCGCGAGCTCAACCGGGCATCCAACCTCGAAATCCGCGCCGCTGCATTGTCGGACGGCCGACGCGAAGGACACCTCGCGTTCGGCACATCGAGCGAGTTGAACAAGCTCGCGGATTCCGGGCCGGGTGAACAGGTCGAGATAACCAGTTTGGACTTGGAAGAGGCGGAGCGCGGATGGCCGGCGCCGGATTTCGTCAAGATCGACGCCGAAGGCGAAGAGGAACGCGTTCTCGCGGGCGGAGCCGATTTCTTTTCCCGTCATTCGCCGCTGGTGATGTTCGAGATCATGGCTGGCCGTGAGATCAACAAGCGCCTGCTGTCGATCTTCCCGTCGATGGGATATCGGCTCTACCAGATGCTGCCGATAGCGCCGGTGCTCATCCCCATCGATATCGAAGTAGTGCCGACAACGATCGAGCTCAATCTGTTCGCCGCGAAGCCCGACCGCGCGCAGACCCTGGCGCAGGCCGGACTGCTGGTCGAGGCGGTGCCTGAATGGCAGCCCGACGCGCAAGTCCGCTCCGAGTTCATGGCGCTGTGGCAAAAACAGACATTCGCGCCGGTCTTTGCACCGATGTTGCGGAATCTCGCGACGCTCGATCCAGACTACCGGGACGCGCTGGCCGGCTATGCCGTCTGGCGCACAGTCGAGAAACCGCTGCCCGAGCGCTGCGCAGCCCTATTCTACGCCTTCCAAGTATTGAGTGCGCTCTGCCGGCGTGACGCGAGCTCCGCTCGTCTGTCGACACTCGCGCGCATTGCCTGGGAAGCCGGCGCTCGCGCCGCCTGCGTGGGAGCGCTGGATGCCCTGGTCAGCGACCTGCAACCGGATTGGATCGAGAACTGCGAACCATTCTGGCCGGCCTGCCCCCGCTTCGACACGGTTCCTGCAAACGGCCGTGCCAGGGCGTGGTTCGTTACATCAGCCGTCGAGCAGTTCGAGCGAATCCGGGCTCTCTCTTCGTTTTTCGGCGGTCCGTCGGCGACCTTCGAATGGCTTTGCCAGCAGCCCCTCGCCTCGATCGAAATGCAGCGCCGGCGCGTACTGCTCGCGGCCCGTGCTGGAGAGCACGTTGACCTGCCGCCGCAGCTCTGCACGCCTGCGCCGGATCACCTCAACGCCGAGATCTGGCGCACCGGCCAGGTGCCCGGGACGTCGCTCAGCGCTCAGAGCACGTTCACCAGGCTGAGCTGAGACAGCATCGCCGTGGTCTGCAGCGAGGCCTGCAGGTTGGTCTGCAGCGTCAGGATCTGCGCCCCGACCAAATTCGGATCGGCCACCTCGATGCTCTGCAGGATGTCGGTGAGCGTCTTCTCGGTCTGCCGATGGCGATCCTTGGCCGTCGCCATCGCCACCTGGGCGCTGGCGAGGCTCGCCGCGATGTCGTCGATCTTCTGCACGCCCTGCGGGATCGTGAGCGTCGTGTTGAGCCGTTGATTGAGCGCCGTATAGCTCGCCTGCGCGTTCGGGTCGGTCGGCGAATAGGTCGTCGCCGCGAGCGTCGCCACCTGCTGCACGACCCAGGCGATCCCCTGCTCGTTGGCGCGCAGCCCATAGGAGACCACGATGGCGGGATCGACGCGGGCGACCGCGGTCGATCTCGGCGGATTGGGGCCGTTCTCGCCGATATACCAGGAGACGGTGTTGGCCGGGGTCCCCGCGATGAGCGCGGTCGCGGTATTGAAAGGAACGGTTGCCACCCGCTGCGGAGGATCGGCGAAGAAGTTGCCGGCGGCGGCGACCGCGGAAGCCGCCGACAGCGCGCTGCCCGCGAGCCGGCTCACGGAAGCCGTGAGCGTGGCCTGAAAATTGATCGCCGTCTGGGCCGGCGTCGCCGCGATGGTGAACTGATTGGGACCCGGCGACGTTGACGTTGTGGCTTCCAGGACCAGGTCTTCCGTCGAGCCGTCCGGCAGATTGAACGTGTAGGTGATCTTGTCGCCGTTCGCCGGATTGGCGGCGAGATTGACGTTGATCAAGGGCGGCGCGCCGCCGGGGCCGGTCACCACCGCGCCCGTGAGCGTCGAGTTGACGGCGGCGAGCTTGAAGCCGAACACCGAACCCACGACATCCTCGCTGATCGAGACGTTGGTGCCGGCGGCCGGCGGGATGACCAGCCGCCCGAGCCCGGTCGCACCGAGATCGGCCTGGTTGCGCTCCAGGATCAGCTGCTTCAGCCCGGCCTGGGCGCCGTTGCCGTTGAGGATATGGTCGGTGGTCTCGACCGACGGCTGCGTCACGTCGGTGCCGGAAAACAGGAAGCGGTCCCCCACCTGGGTATTGAGCAGGCTGAGGATCTGGTCGAGCTGGTGATATGCCGACTTCTGCTCAGTGGTTTGCCCGGTGCCGTCGATGTTGAAGTTCGGCAACAAGGTGGCCGACTTCACCTGCTGGCCGACCTCGGCAACCTGGGTCAGCGCCATCGCGCCGATGCTGATGCGCGTACCCACGACGGTGATCGTGTCGTTGAACGAGGTGATGGCGTCGAGCTGCCGGCTCAATCCGATCGCGAGGCCGCTCTGCGACCCGAGCCCGGCATAGGTGTCCGCCTTCAGTCCCGTGCCGAGCTGGCGTTGCAGGTCGTCGAGCTTCCTGCGCATCTCCAGCACATTCTGAATGACCGGCGAAATATTGGCTGCAACTGAGGAAACGCTCATGGAGGCATCACATCTGCAAGAGGATATCGAACATCTGCTTCACCGTCGTCATCACGCGCGCATTCGCCCCATAGGCGTTCTGCAGCGTGAGCAACCGCGACATTTCCAAGTCGATGCTGACCCCGGACTTCTCGGTGAAGCGCTGCTGCAGGGCATTGACCACGATCTCCTGGCCGTCCTTGAGGTTGGTCGCCGCGTTCGCGGCCTGGCCCTGGAACCCGACGACCTGACCGATGAACGCCGACAGCGTCCCATCGAACGGCGCCGCCGATCCGCCGATGCCGGTCGCGGGCGAGAACAGGAACGAGGCACTGGTGAGCTGATCGCTGATGAAGTTCGGCCGCGTGGCATCGCCCAGCGGCGTCGGCGGGGCGGTCTGAAAGATCACCAGCCTGGTCGGATCGGTGAACAGCGCGGGATTGACCGCAATGCGGCCGGCGAAGCCGGTCGCTTGCGCGCCGTCGGCGGTGATGGCCCCGGTAAACGGCGTGGTGGCGTCGGTGAACAACGGCAGCTGCGGATTGCCGCTGGTGAACGACGTCATGGTCGCGGTGGCCGACAGCGTATCGACCGTGGTCGCGAGGCCGCCGTTGAGGACCTGCAGCAAGGAGCCCGACGGGTTGGAGAACTGCAGGCCGGTCGAGCCGAGCGCCGCGGTCAGGCGGCCCGCCACCGCGGCCGCGCCGCCGACGAAGCTGATGCCGACCACCCTGTCGGCGGGGTCGGCGGTCAGCGAATCCGGCAGCGGCAACGCCGCCGGATCCTCGACCCGGACGACGGTGATCCTGTGCTGGACGCTGGATGCATCGGTGTAGGTGATCTGCACCGTGTTGCCGGGCAACAGATTGGCGATGTCGACGGTGAACCCCGCATTGGGACCCACCGTCACCGGCGCCCCGTTGGTGGTCAGGTCCGACAGCGCTTTCGACATCTGCGCGGCCAGCTCGTCGAGCTGGCCTTGCGCCTGCACGAGCGTCCGGTCGCGCATCTCCACATAGGCGGCGAGCTCGCCGGAGCGGATGCCGCCGGCGGCGAGCAGATCGATGGCCGCTCCATCGGGCCCGATCAGGCTGATGGTGCCGAGCTGCGATATGGTCGGGTCGGCATTCCACTGCATCGACGGCGTGATCGTGCCGGTCGCGGTGAAGGCCAATCGCGAGGCCTCGTTGCCCACGAGCTGAAATCCGGACCCGCTGTAGACCGTGACCTGATTGTTGGCGCCCTGGACGACGCGGATATCCATCAGCTTTGCAAGCTGGTCGATGGCCTGGTCGCGCTGATCCTTCAGCACGGTCGCGGTGTTGTCGTCGGCGCCGCCGGTGGCGAGCTGCTGATTGATGCTGGCGATCTTCTGCAGGGCCTGGTTGACCAGCACGATGTCGTTGGAAATGCCGAGGTCGGCTTGGCTGCGCAGCGTCTGGACGCTGTTGGTCATGATGTTGAGTTGCTGGGCCAGCGCCTGCGCGGCGCCCAGCAAGCCGGTCCGTGTCGACGCCGAATCCGGGCTCGTCGCCAAGGCCTGCGCCGCCGTGGTGAAATCGTTGAACAGCGCGTCGAACGTCGTGCTCGACCCCGGCTGGCCGTAGATCCGCTGCAGCTGATCGTGAAAATTTGCCCGTTGGGTGGCGAAGGCGGCGCCGGATGATTCCGTCCGCAACTGCGTTTGCACGAATTGATCGAGCACCCGGTTGATCGAATCGACGCGAACGCTGTCGCCGGCCCCGGCCGACGAGACTGCGATCTGGTTGAGGGTCTTGGTGATGTAGCCGGCCGTGTTGGCATTCGCCACATTGCCGGCGACGACCGACAGGCCGGACTGGGTCACTCGCAGGCCCGCCAGGGCCGTGGAAAGCGATTGCGTGAGGCTCATGTGCTACCGCCGTTCGACCTGACTTGCCTCGTCTCGCGTAAAGCCAAACGCACTAGTGTCCCGGTTCCGACGTTCGTATCACTTTGCAGCACGCACTTTTGCGAACGTCGGAACCAAAGGGACACTAGCAACGCTATAATTGTAGTGTGGCTTTGCATTTGACGTTCCTATGAGGGACGCGCAGCAAATACTGATAGGAACGTCAAATGCGCCACACTACCGGATCACGGCCAGCAGATCCTGGATCATCTGGTTGCCGGTCGTGATGATCTTGGTGTTCGCGGAGTAAGCCTGCTGGGTGATGATCAGCTTGGTGAACTCGTCGGCGATGTCGGTATTGGACGCCTCGAGCGAGCCGCCCACGACACGGCCTGTCGCGTTGAAGAGCGGGATGCCGGATTCGGCGGTTTGCGAGAACGCGCCGCCGTCCACCTTCTTGAGGAAGTCCTGCCCGGCGAAGCTCGCGAGCGTGATCTGCGCGAGCTCCACCGTCCGGCCGTTCGTGAACGAGCCGACGATATTGCCCTGATCGCTGACCGTGATGTCCTGCAGCGTGCCGGCGGCCGAGCCGTTCTGCGTCAATGTGTTGACCTGAACGTTGCCGGTCGGATTGCCGAATTGCGTGAGCCCGCCGGCGCCGAAACTGAGCTGAACCGCGCCGAGCGCGACCCCGTTCACCGTCATGTTGGGGATGGTCAGGGCGGTGATGGGCGGGCTCATCTGCCCGTTCGAGGCGAAGGTGAAGCTCGTGCCGACGTTCTGCCAGGCGGGTTGAATGCCGGTGGCGTTCGCATTGATCTGGTAGAACAGATTCCAGGTGTCGGTGCCGCCGACCGCCGTGCTCGCGGTCTTGGCCCAGCGGAACTGGATGTTCGCCGGCGAGCCCGCGCTGTCGTAGGCGGTGATCGACCCGCCGCTGAGCGTTTCATTGAGGAACGTGGTGAGGTCGTTCGCGATCACCGTTCCATTGGCCGGCAGTGCAATGAGATTGTGAATGCCGAAGTTCGCCGCCGTCGCCGTGCCTGAAATCGTGATCTGATCGGGTGGCGAGTTCGTCGCGGTGACGGTGATGTTGCCGTTCAAGGGGTTCACCGACGCGGTACCGACCGCGGGCGGCATCGCGGCGAGGCAGGCATTGAGCTCGGCCAGCGTGCGCGCATTCAGCGGCGGACCGCCTGGCCCGAATGTGATGGTCTGCGTGGTGGCGCCAACCGTGATGACGAGCGTCTGACCCGTAGATGCCGCGCCTTGCGTCAGCAGGTTCGTGGCGTTGGTGACGCCGGCCGTAAGACCGAGCTCGGTCAGCAAGGCCGGCGTGCTGGCGACGCCGATGTCGATATTGGTGACGGCGTTCGCGCTGGTCAGCACGAGCCGGTTGGTACCGCTGAGCGCCGCAAAGCCGGGACCCATCACCGCGTTGATCTTCGTGACGATCTGGGCCGCGGTATCCGTCGCGATGATGGTGTTGATGACGTTGCCGTTGATGATGATGGTGCCGGCGACGCCGCCCGTGGGCAGGCCCGAGAGGTCGGTGGTGCCGGTCACCACGGCCGGCGCGTCCGGCGACAGCGTCGCGCCGGTGCCGGTGATCTTGGCGTTGGGCGCCGCGCCCGCCACCGGATTGGCGATGTAGTTCGCGGGATTGAGCAGCTCGGAGCCCAGCACGCCGGCCGTGTACGACGGGGGTTTCGGGTCCTTGGCGAGATTGGCGGTGTACGTAATCGTGGTCGTCGCCTCGGCGGGCAGGAAATTGTTGTTGAATTGCAGCACCTGGGGACTGCTGCCGACCGGATTTCCCGTCGTCGGGTCGATCGGAATGCCCATCAGGTAGTAGCCGGCGGCGTTCACCAGGTAGCCATCCTGGTCGACCTGAAAGTCGCCGCGGCGGGAGTAGAGGTCGGCATTGTTGAAGACCGGGGAGCCGCCGCTGAAGTCCGACGGCTTCTGCACGATGAAATATCCATCGCCGCTGATCGCCATGAACGTCCCGACCGCGGCGCTCTGGATCGAGCCTTGCACGCTGTTGGTCGACCGCGAGGCGGCCGTCACGCTGCCGGAGACCTGCAGCCTCGGCACCTGGTCCTGCACCAGATCGGCGAAGCTCGTCTCGGTGCGCTTGAAGGCGGTGGTCTGCGAATTCGCGATGTTGCCGGAAATATTCTGCAGCGCGAAGGACTGCGCCTGCAGGCCGGTCACCGCGGTGGTCAATGCGTCGAAGACACCCATACCAATTCTCCATCCCCGGCCGTGGCGGCCATGCGATCGAACGCGGCGTCGCAAGCCTCGTGCCAGGAGAATAAATTCGCAATTCCAAGCACTTGTGCGAGCGGCTTGGTCCGCAGGCGGCCCGCCCCGGCGCAAAACTGCCGAGGCCGCGGCAGAAATTGCCGAGGCGGAAAGAACAAATAGAGAGATGATCAGGCCGGCGCGTCCGGGGCGAATTTCAAGGCGACCCCATTGATGCAATAGCGCAAGCCGGTGGGTCGCGGTCCGTCGTTGAAGACATGGCCCAGATGTCCGCCGCAGCGGCGGCAATGCACCTCGGTACGCGGCACCAGCAAGACATGGTCGGTCGAGGTGCCGATCGCGTTCGGCAGCGGCGCGTGGAAGCTCGGCCAGCCGGTCTTGCTGTCGTATTTCGTCTCCGAGGAGAACAGCGGCAGGTCGCAGGCGGCGCAGGCAAACGTGCCCTTGCGTTTCTCGTGGTTGAGCGGGCTCGAGCCCGGGATTTCCGTGCGGTGGAGCCGCAGCACCTCGTACTGCGGCTTGGTCAGAATGCGCCGCCACTCGCTGTCGCTTTTCTGTATTTCGAATGAGCCGGCGGCTTCGACGTCGTCGCCGTCCAGCCAGCGTAAGCCCGCGAGCACGACAAGGGCACCCGCTCCCGCCAGCAAGAGACGACGATCGACCATGATCTGCTCAGTCCTTCCTGCCCCAAAGCTCCTCGAGCCGCGCATCGCGTCCGCAATTGAAGCGGTAGAATTTGTAGCGCACCGGATTCTTCAGATAGTAGTCCTGGTGATAGTCCTCGGCCTTGGTGAAAGTTCCGGCCGACACGATCTCCGTCTCGATCGGCTGCTTGAAGCGGGCGGCGACCGTCTTCCTCGAAGCCTCCGCGGCCTGCTTCTGCGCGTCACCATGGTAGAAAACGGCGGTGCGATACTGGTCGCCTCGGTCGCAGAACTGCCGATCCTTTACCAGCGGATCGATGTTGCGCCAGAACACGTCGAGCAGCTTTTCGTAGCTCACCTTGGCCGGATCGTAGACGATCTCGACCGCCTCGGCGTGGCCGGTGCCGCCGCGCACGACCTCCTCGTAGCTGGGATTGGCGGTGCGGCCGCCGATATAGCCCGAGGTCGTGCTGATGACGCCCTCGACCTTGTCGAAATCGGCCTCCACGCACCAGAAGCAACCGCCGGCGAAGGTCGCCGTCGCGGTCTTTGGAGGCGGTGCCCCCTGCCCTGCGGCGCCTGCCACCAGGATGAGCCAGATCGATAACCCCAGTCCGACTCGCCGCATGCGGTTCTCCTAGAGCTGGCGCGAACGCCTGCCGGAGTATACGGCGCGCTAACGGCGCCGGGGGTCAAATTTCACCTCACGTTCCTGCGATAAGGACGTGACATAAAGGCGGTAGCCGTAGGTTGGGTCGAGTTCTTCACGAGACCCAACAACTCGCGGCTGTAGCGCAATGTTGGGTCTCGCAAGACCCGACCTACAAGCTCACTGAAAGCTACAAGCTCACTGAAAGCGCGGGGTCTTGCCCAGGTAGTCCTTGCGCATGTCGGCCCGGTATTTCTCCATCTCGGTCCGATTGAGCTCGAGGTCCGGTTTGGCCTCGGGCGGCAGCAGCGAGAAATACGGCGTCTTCTTCGCCTCGACCTCGAATTCGGCGCGCGCCTTTTGCAGAAGCTCGGGCGAGGTCAGGAGGTCGATGATCGACGCCGCCAGCACCTTCGCTCCCGCCACCTGGCCCTTGTGCGAGATCGAGCTCACGGGCGTCACCGCCGCCTTCCATTCGTGAAACTCGATGCCGGGCACCGAGGCGGGAAAGTTCAGGCTGCCGGCCGGCACGACCCAGGAGACGTCGCCGTTGTCGTTCGACGCGGCGGTCTGGGCACGACCGCCGAGCGGGGTCGGCGCGGTGCGCAGCCCGACCACCGGCTTCGCCGCCGCCTTCTGGAAATCCCTGGCGAATTGCTGCTCCTGCTCGGTCCATTTCGGCACGCCGACGGCCTCGATGTTCTTCTGGATCGCTTCCGCGATCGCCTTGTTGACGAGTTGCGGCCAGGCCGAGGCGGCGTATTTCACGTCCCAGGTCGTGCCGGTCATCAGCGAAGCACCCTCGGCGATCTTCAGCAGCTTGTCGTACGTCTCCTTGGCGGCCGGCATCGATGCGTCGCGCACGAACCACCAGATCTGCCCTTTGTCCGGGATGATGTTCGGCTGGATGCCGCCGAAGGTGATGGTGCGATGCGCCCGGTAGGTCGGGCGCAGATGTTCGCGCAGCTTGTCGAAACCGATGCTCATCAACTCGACCGCATCGACGGCGTCCTTGCCGTCCCAGGGATTGCTGGCGCCGTGCGCGGTCTTGCCGTGGAACGTGAACACCGAGCTGATCGCGGCGTAATTCTGCACGCCGAAGCCGGTCGCGAGCGATTCGCGGATGTGGAGATAGATGATCGCATCGACATCCTTGAAATAGCCGGCGCGCACCAGGAACGGGCGGCTCGCCAATTGCTCCTCGGCGGGACCGAAGGAGATCGCGACGGTACCGGGCATGTTGTGGCGCGCCATCACCTGCTTGACCGCGAACGCGGCCAGCGACGCGACGCCGCCGTGGGTGTTGTGCCCTTCCATGTGGCCGGGGCCGCCCTGCACCAGCGGTTTGCGCTCGTAGGTGCCTGGCGTCTGCGAGCCGCCGGGCAAGGCGTCTACCTCGGTGACGATGGCGATCTTGGGCCGGCCGCTGCCGTACTCGGCCCACAGATTGGTCGGCATACCGGCGCCGCCCACCTCCACCTTGAAGCCCGCCGCCTTGAGCGTGCCCTCGAGCAGCTTGACGCTCTCGACCTCCTGCATCCCGAGCTCGCCGAAATAGAACAGCGAGTCGCTGATGTCGGTCATCTGCTGCGCGTTGCGGTCGACCACCTCGAAGGCGAGCTGCTTGCGCTCGTCGGCCGCCGCAACGCAGGCGAGCGTGACGACGAGACCGAGTGCGAGAAAGGCCTTGGTCCAGTCGCTGGCGATCGTGGGCTGCATGTTGTTCCCCTCTCGGGATGGAGCAATGGGAAATGCTACGTTGGCGTCACGATTGCAGCAAGATCGCCTGCGCTGCTCAGTCATGCAGCTTCGTCAAGAACAGCGAGAGCGCCGGCACATAGGTGACCAGGGCCAGCACGATGAGGCTCACGACGATGAAGGGCGCGACCCCGGGATAGATGACCGATACCGGCTGCTTGAACACCGCCTGCGCCACGAAAATATTGATGCCGAACGGCGGCGTGAAGCAGCCGATGCTGAGATTGGCGGTCATGACGATGCCGAAATGGACGAGGTCGATGCCCGCGGCCTTGACGATCGGGACCAGGATCGGGGTGAGCAGCAGGATCGCCGACGCCGTGTCGATGAAGCAGCCGACAACCAGAAGAAACACGTTGATGATGAGCAGCAGCACCCAGGGCGGCAAATTCAGAAACGCGAAGAACGCCGTGATCGACGGACCGACGCCGCTCGTGGTCAACAGCCACGAGAACACCCCGGCCGACGCTACGATGATCATGATCTGCGAGGTGATGTAGGCGGCGCGGCGCGTGAGCTGGATGAAGTCGCTCAAGCCCACCTCGCGATAGACCGCCACGGCGACGATGATGGCGTAGACGCAGGCCACGCCGCCCGCTTCCGTCGCCGAGAACAGGCCGGAATAGATGCCGCCGAGGATGATGAGCGGCATACCGAGCGCCCAGGCCGCGTTGACGGTCTCGCGGGCGAGTCGTTCCCAGCTGAACGGCTCCGGCGGATCGATGGTGCTGCGCCAGGACTTCACCAGGATGTAGGCTACGAATGCCAGCGCAAACAGGAAGCCCGGCACGAAGCCGGCGGTGAAAATGCGCACCAGCGACTGCTCGGCCACCGCCGCGTAGAGGATCATCGCGATGGCGGGCGGGATCATGTTGTCGATCAGCCCGGAGGCCGTGAGCAGGCCGGTGGCAAAGCGCGGGTCGTAGCCGGCGTCGACCATCGGCTTGAAGGTGATGCGGCCGACCGCCGCCACGGTCGCCGCCGAGGAGCCGGAGATCGCCCCGAACACCACGCAGGTCCCGACGGTGGTGATCGGCAGGCTCGCCTTGGTGCCGCCCAGCAGCGATTTGGTCCAGTCCACCAGGCGGCGGGAAATGCCGCCGAAGCCCATGATCTCGCCGGCAAAGATGAAGAAGGGCACCGCCAGCAGCGCGGAGCTGTCGAGCGTCCCGAACATCACCTGCTGCAGCGCCGTCGGCGGGATCGAATAGAAGCAGAGGATGGCGACGGCCGAGGTGGCGAGAAGAATGACGAAGATCGGAAAGCCCAGCACCAGCAGCACAAGCGGCAGGAGCGTCATCACCCAGGTCATGTAACGCCTGTCATCTGCCGGCCCTAGATTCCCGAGACGACGTCGTCCGGCGACATCGGCTTGACGATGCGGTGGCCGAGCGCAACGCGCACCACGACCACCAGCGCCGAGAACACGAAGCCGACGAGCAAGGCCCCGTGCGCAACGGCAATCGGCAGGTCGAGCGCGATCGATCTCTGGTCGTTGCGCAGCAGCGTCCGCACCACCGTCATCGCTTGCCAAGCCATGAACGTGAAGGTGAGGATCGAGACTGCTGCGATGGCGCCGTCGAGCGCTCGCTGCCAGCGCGGCGAGAGCCTGGTCGAGAACAGGTCCATGGTCAGGTGGCTGCCGTCGTAGGTCACGGCGATGGCGGCGAGAAAGATCGACCAGATCACGAGAAAGACCATGGCCTCGTCCGCCCAGTAGATCGAGGCCCGAAACAGATAACGCGCCACGACGTTGCTGAAGTTGATCGCGATCGCCGCCAGCAGCAGGACCGCCGCCAGCGTCAGCGGCAGCCGATGCAAGACGAGCTCGGCCGCCGCTTCGAGCCTTTCCCTGCGCCAGCGCATCACGTCCCTGTACCGCCCTCATCCTGAGGAGCATTCATGCAAGTCAATTGACTTGCATGAATGCGTCTCGAAGGATGCGGGCGGCCCGGCTCGTGCCGCGGCCACATGCTTCGAGACGCATCGCAGCGCAGATGAATTTGTGGAAACGCACGAGTTCCGCTCGCTGCGATGCTCCTCAGCATGAGGCCGAGAGAGATACGTCATGGTGTTGGCGACTGAACGATCAATGCTTGGCAGCGGTCGCGCGCACGCGCTCGAAGAACGCCTTGACCGGCGGATCGTCCTTGGTGACCTCGTCGCCGACCGTCTTGAGCGCGGCGGCAACCTTCGCCCGCTCCGCCTCGGGCATGACGAAGATCTCTCCGCCCGCCTCCGTCCAGCGCTTGGGCATGCCGGCCATGAAATCGCCGGTGAACGCGTCGGTGCGCTTCTCCGCGGCTGTGCCGGCATCCATGACCGCTTTTTGCAGGTCCGCCGGCAGCTTGTCGAACCACGGCTTGCTCACGGTGGCGACCGGCACCAGCATGGTGTCGTTGGTCACCGTGACCAGCTTGGAGACGTCCTGGTACTTCAGCGTGACGAAGATCGAGATCGCGCTGCGGGTGCCGTCGATGACGTTGCGCTGCAGGGCGGGCAACACCTCGTTGAGCGGCATCGGCGACGCCGTGGCGCCGAGCCGCACCATCGCCTCGCGTTCGATCGGCGTCGCATTGACGCGGATCTTCTTGCCCTTGAAGTCGGCGAAGGTGCGGATCGGCTCCTTGGCGAGATAGTCGTGCGCCGCATAGGCGAAGGTGCCGATGCCGACCAGCCCCTTGTCCGTGCCGAGCGCGAGGATGGCCTTGTTGAGTTCCGGGTCGGCGAGCGTCGCGGCGGCGTTCTTGCGGTCGCGGAACAGGATCGGCGCGCTGAACACGCCGTAGCGCTTGTCGACACCGACGTAGAAATCGGCCGGGCCGATGAAGGCTTCGATCGTGCCGAGCTGCAGCCCTTCGATCTGGCGCGGGATCGGCCCGAGCTGGCTCTGCGGATAGATCTCGACCTTGATGCGGCCGCCGCTCGCCTTCTCGACTTCTTCCTTATAGAGCTTGATGTACTCGTGCTGCGGCTCGTTGACCGTGGCGGTTCCGAACTTCATGGTGAAATTCTGGGCGGACGCGGACGAGACAAATCCGGCCGCAAGCACGACACCGATCGCAGTCAGCCGAGAGCTGGCCTTCATCGCTTCCTCCCCCTGGGGTTGTCGCGTCTCAGCGCGACTTAATTCGTTGCACCGACAGCTTATTGTGCCCTACGTTGCGGTCAAGCGATGTTGCGGTTGACGCGTTTTCCGCGGAAAACGCTATGCAAGAGAGGCTCAAGAGAGACTTATGCGTTTTGAAGGAACCAGCGCCTATGTCGCGACCGACGACCTCAAGGTCGCGGTCAACGCCGCGATCACGCTCGAGCGGCCTTTGCTCGTCAAAGGCGAGCCCGGGACCGGCAAGACCGTGCTCGCGCTCGAGGTCGCCAAGAGCCTGGGCGCGCCGCTGATCGAGTGGCACGTCAAGTCGACCACCAAGGCGCTGCAGGGCCTCTACGAATACGACGCGGTCTCGCGGCTGCGCGACAGCCAGCTCGGCGACGAGCGCGTGCGGGACATCCGCAACTACATCAAGCGCGGCAAGCTGTGGGACGCCTTCGTCGCGGACGAGCGGCCGGTGCTGCTGATCGACGAGATCGACAAGGCCGACATCGAGTTTCCCAACGATCTCCTGCTCGAGCTCGACCGCATGGAGTTCTTCGTCTACGAGACCGCGCGAGACCATCAAGGCGCGGCGGCGGCCGATCGTGGTCATCACCTCCAACAACGAGAAGGAGCTGCCCGACGCGTTCCTGCGCCGCTGCTTCTTCCACTACATCCGCTTCCCCGATCCCGACACCATGCGCGCGATCATCGAGGTGCACTTCCCCGGCATCAAGCAGCGCCTGGTGGCGGAGGCGCTCAAGCTGTTCTACGAGATCCGCGAAGTGCCCGGGATGAAGAAGAAGCCCTCGACCTCGGAGTTGCTCGACTGGCTCAAGCTCCTCATGGTCGAGGATATCGGCCCCGAGATCCTGCGCGAGCGCGACCCGAAGAAGCTCATTCCGCCGCTGCACGGCGCGCTCATCAAGAACGAGCAGGACGTGCACCTGTTCGAGCGGCTGGCGTTCATGGCGCGAAGAGAAGGGCGCTGACGCGCCTGTGTATGGCCAGCCCGTAGGTTGGGTCGAGCCCTTGCGAGACCCAACGCTTCGAGACCGCGGGGAAGTTGGGTCTCGCTACGCTCGACCGAGCTACAAAAACTACGGAAACGACCCGATGCGATACAGGCGCGTCAACGCTGTCGGCGCCACATTTTTCTTCACCCTGGTGACCGAGCGCCGGCGCCCGCTGTTTAGAGAGCCGGAGGTCGTGACGCTCTTCCTAGCAGCCGTTGAGAAAGTCCGCTCGCGTCATCCTTTCGAAATCGACGCCTATGTTGTCCTTCCCGACCATCTGCATACGCTTTGGACGTTGCCCGACGGCGACGCGAATTTCTCAACCCGATGGCGATTGATCAAGGAGTCATTTACTCGTGCCTATATCAAGACACATGAGATTCCTCATAGGAGCGAGAGCCGGCGCTCCAAAGGAGAACAGGCGGTTTGGCAGCGACGATTCTGGGAACACGCCATTCGCAATGAAGCCGATTTCAACGCGCATCTCGACTATATTCATATCAACCCGGTCAAGCATGGACTGGTAACTGCGGCGCGCGATTGGCCTCATTCAACATTCTTAGATTGGGTCTCGCGCGGCGGATATGACGAGTGGTGGGGATCGGATGGAATGCCGCCTCTCCCCGACTGGATCGGTCAGGAATGAAGGATACGGCTCGCGGCTGTTGGGTCTCGCAAGGGCTCGACCCAACCTACGAGCCGCACGGCGGAATCGCGGCCGCCAAATCCTTCTGGGGATCGATCGTGCGCAGGTCGACGTCGCGTGCCAGCGGCACATAGCCCCCTGTTTCCGCGGTTCGCAAATAGGTCGTCAGCATGACCGGCTGGTGGGGCAACTCCCCGCTGCGGCAGGCTTGCGACTGGACCGATATGGTCAGCGAGCCGCCACGCCCGCCGCTCGCAGCCTGCTTCTTTTTCAACGCCTCACGGAACGTACCCAGCCGCGCCGCCTCCGCCGGGTCGAGCTGGTACGCGAAGACGTGCGTGTCCGCATCGAGCTCACGGTGCAGCGCGAGCACATCCTTGGGGTCCGACACCTCCCGCAGCATGAAGTCCTGGAATTCCTCCTGTCCGCCGCTGAGCCTCACGCCGATCCGCAGCGCCACGCCGTGCGGCTTCGGCTGGACCACGCGCGGCAGCTTGACCGCGGCGCGCAACTGCGCGGGATCGGTGCTGGTGAAGTCGATCCGGGCGAGCCTGAGCATGGACGTGACCGGCATGTGCCCGCAGCCACCCAACGCCACGAGGAGAAGCAGGAGCGCCGCCACGGTGACGCAAAAACGCATGCGAAAATTCTCATTTGACTACCAACTATTATCGTAATACGATAAATAAATCGAATGTCAAGTGAACGGAGTGCATCCATGAATTCTTCGCCGGCGACGCCGCTCTCGGTTCCGCTCAGCCGCATCGCCCGCCTGTCGCGGGCGCTGGAGATCGTGACCGACATCGGCATCATCCTGGTCGCGGTGCTCACTGTCGCCTGCTTTTTGATTCCGGACTGGAGCCGAAATCTGCTGCTGGCCAAGCTCGGGCAAGCCGGCGCCACCTTGCCGGTCACACCGCAGGCTCGGCTCGCGGCCGCCGCCGTGGTTGCGGCGCCGGTCGCCCTGATGCTCTACGGCCTGTGGAATGTGCGCGCGCTGTTCCGCGAGTTCAGGCAAGGCCGCGTGTTCACGGCAAGCGCGGCGCGCCACCTGCAACTGTTCGCGGTGACGGTGCTGGCGCAAGCGCCGCTCAATCCGCTGATCTCAGCGGCTCTGTCGTTCGCCGTCTCCATGGCGCAGGAGTTGGGACCGCGCATGCTCGCGATCGCATTCTCCCTCCACGATTACTATGCGCTGATCGTCGGCGGCGCTTTGTTCGCCATCGCCTCGGTGATGCGGGAGGCGGCGCGTCTCGCCGACGAAAACGCCGGCTTCGTGTAGGAAGCGGCAATGCCGATCATCGTCAATCTCGACGTGATGCTCGCGCGGCGCAAGATGCGCTCGAAGGAGCTGGCCGAGCGCATCGGCATCACCGAGCAGAACGTCTCGCTGCTCAAATCGGGCAAGGTGAAAGGTGTCCGGTTCGAGACGCTGGAGCAGATCTGCGCCGTGCTCGCGTGTCAGCCCGGCGACATTCTGGAATATCGCCCCGACGCGGAGACGCAACGTCCGCCGGCCAAGGCGCGGGCGTAGCGCCCGCTCAGAACGTCCGCTTGGTCCGCGCCCGGTCGGGCGTCCGCTCCGGGGCTCGGTCGTCGTCCTCGACGAACGAGACATCGGGCAAGCGAGGCCTGGCGAGCCGCCGGCCGTCATCCGCCGGCGCTTGCGCGGGCTCGTCGGCGTAGTCGGCGTCGTCCACCTGCCGCGCGGCGCGCGCCGGCTCGCGCGCGATCACGGGGTCGACCGGCAGCTCCGCCAGCGCCGGCTCCGCCGGCAATTCCTCCCGCGGCACCACCGCGCCGAGCCGCGCCTCGGTGTCCGCCCGCTCCTCTCCCGAGCGCAGCGCCGCAAGCTCGGCGACGCGCCGGTATTCCTGCTCGCGCTGCCGGGCCGCCCGCGCCTCGAAGCGTTCGCGGGCGTCGAACCACCAGTAATAGACCTGCATCGCGGCCCGGCCGATCCGGCCGCCGGCCCAGACCAGCTCGAACGGCGCGAACAGCCGCCAGGTGTCGTCGCCCTCGACGATGGCCTGGGCCAGGATGTTGCCCGCCATTGCCGTCGTGTTGAGGCCGTGGCCGCCGAAGCCGCTCGCGAGCCAGAGGCCGGGCGAGAGCTCGCCGATCTGCGGCATCCGATGCAGCGCGTTGCCGAGCACGCCCGACCAGACGTGGTCGACCGCGACCTCGCCGAGTTGCGGATAGATCTCCGCAATGTCGGCCTGCAGGCGCTTGACGAACTTCCGGGGGTCGCCCTCCCAGGTGGTCGAGTGCCCGGACCACAGCAGCCGGTCGCCGTCGACGATGCGGTAATGGCTGTTGGCGAGATCGGTATCGGTCACCGCGCCGCGATAGGCGACCGCATCCGCGAGGCGGGGACCAAGCGGAGCGGTGGCGATCACGTAGCTCCAGATCGGCAGCAGCGTGCCGACGATGCGCGGCACCAGCGTGCCAAGATGAACGTTGCAGGCGAGCACGATATGCGCGGCGCGCACCCGGGCGGATGGCGTCGAGATGCGCTTGCGCACGCCTTCGACGTCGATCGACAGCGCCGGCGTATCCTCGAAGATGCGCGCTCCCGCCGCTTCCGCCGCGTCCGCGAGGCCGAGCGCGTAGTTGAGCGGATGGATATGGAAGGCACGCGGCAAGTGCATGCCATGAAAGTAGTGATTGGTCTTGAGCACGTCGCGCACGCGCTCGGTCGGCCAGCCCTCGACCTCCGCGCCGAGCTCGTCGCCGTAGAGCTGCACGGCGGCCAGCACCTCGTCGCCGTTGTCCACCTTCGACACCTTGAGCCAGCCGGCGATCGGGGCGACGCCCGGCATGCGCGCTTCGGCGATGGCGGTGCGGACGTACTTGAGGCCCATCTCGGAAAGTGCCCACAGCGCCTTGGCGTGCTCCAGCCCGACACGGGCGACGATCCGCTCCATGCTCTCGGCGAAGCCCGGCAGGACGAAACCGTCGTTGCGGCCGGATGCGTTCCAGGCGATGCGGCGCGTCTCCAGCACCGCCACCGACCAGCCGCGGCGCGCGATCTCGCGCGCGGTCGTGAGGCCGGCGAGGCCGCCGCCGATCACGCAGACGTCGACGTCGAGATCGAAGGTCAGCGGCCCGCGCACGGGTGCCGGCACCATGGTCGTGGTGTACCAACTCGGCGCGTAGGACGTCCGCTCGGACGCGTTCACGGTTTCTTCCTTATCAGGGGTCGGTCAGCAGTTCAGAGATCGATCGCCCTGCCAACCAACGACGTCCTGTCACACTACTGATTTCTGGTTTCTGCTGCTAGCATGCGGCATTGGAAGACAGTGATTGATCACCAGGTAATCCGGGGGAGCCGGCGATTGCCGACGGCCGAGCACTGGTACCGACATGCGTCTGATGCTGCTGCGACACGCCAAGACGGAAAAGGCCGAGCCCGGCCAGCGCGACCACACGCGGCGCCTCAGCGGACGCGGCCAGAAGGACGCGCCCTTGATCGGCGCCTACATCGCGCGGCATGCGCTCATCCCGAACCTCGCGCTGGTGTCGGGCGCGACGCGCACGCGCGAGACCTGGGAGTTGCTCGCCCCGGCGTTGTCCGCCTCGCCGCGCGTGACCTATGACGAGCGCCTCTACGACGCCGGCGCCGAGGCGATCCTCGCGGTGGTGAAGGAAACCGCACCGGAGGTGCGCACCCTCATGGTGATCGGTCACAATCCCGGGCTTCACGACCTTGCCCGGCTGCTGATCGCCTCGGGCGACGTCGAGGCGCGCGAGCGGCTCAACGAAGGCCTGCCGACCTCCGGCCTCGCGGTGATCGACTTCCCCGGCAACGCCTGGCGCAAGCTCCATCCGCACGGCGGTCGGCTCGAGCGTTTCGTCAGCCCGCGCTCGCTGGCCGCCGCCGACCGCGTTTAGCTTCGAAGGACACATGAGGCGGCTGCGTCATCGCGGCCGTTCGAATCGGTGCCCGGCCACTCACGGAGCGGGCGGGAACGTGGCAATATGCCGAAAACCAACCAGAGAGGGACGGTGCCATGTACAGGAAAATCCTGGTTCCGATCGACCTCGCGGATCCGGACCTCGCCAAGCCCGCTGTCGCCACGGCGTTGATGATGGCGGATGAATCGGAAGGCACGATACGCCTCGTCAATGTGCTGCCGCTCACGCCCGTCATGCTCGCCGAATACGTGCCACCCGACTTCGAGGTGCAGCAGCGAAAGGCGGCCGAGGACGCGCTCGCGATCGTCGTCAAGGAGACCGGCCTCGATGCGGCGCGCGTGTCGGCGACCGTACGCCAGGGCGGCATCTACCAGGAGATCCTGGAAGAGGCGAACAGCGTCGGCGCCGATCTCATCGTCATGAGCTCACACCGGCCGCAACGCCACGCGGTCCGTACCTATTTCCTCGGCTCCAATGCCGGCCACGTGGTGCGCTACGCCAAGTGCTCGGTGCTGGTGGTGAGGAACTGAGCAGCTACCCCCCCGGCACCAGCTCTTTCGGCAATGCGTCCGGCCGGTAGGTGCCGGGCCGGTTGCGCCAGAAATAATTGCCGCTCTGCCACAGGAACAGGCCGAGGAAGCCGCCGACGAAGGCGGCTCCGGCATAGGCTTCGACCAGCAGTGCGCGCACCGTGAGCACCGCGAGCGCCAACGTGCCGGCCGCGAAAACCGCCAGCCCCGGCCAATAGAGCAAAGCCGGCGAGCCGCTGTCGAACGCGGCCGGCGCGCCGGCGGCGGCGATGCGCCGGTGCAGCTCTGTGACGAACGCACCATAAGCGACGTCCTGGGTCCCCTGCTCCACCAGCGACCGCCACGAGGTCGAGGCGATCATGAGCCGTGGACCATCCATCGGCCAGATCTCGGTGACGAAGCGCCGCATCTGCATCGTCACCGGTCGATACGACAGCCGAACCCGCCTGATGCGCCCATAGGGAATGCGTCCTTCGCGCCGCCCGACCTGCCACGCGAGCGCGTCGGGGCGCAGCCGCAGCTCCCACGGCGCGCCCATCAGCGACGGCTTGTAGCTATAGACCGGATCGTCACCTGAGCTCGTTTGCAAAGATCGGCCCTCCGTCGTCACCGCGCCGCGCCAACGTCGGAGCCGAGCTTGTCGACCCGACGCAGCTGCGGGAACGCCCACATCCAGACGAGCATGACCGCGATGGCGCCGAAGCCGCCGATCAGCACCGACGGAACCGCGCCGAGCCAGGCGGCGACGACGCCGGCGCGAAATTCGCCGAGCGTGCCCGACGAACCCGTGCACAGCGAGTTGACCGCCATGACGCGGCCGAGCATGTCGTTGGGCGTGCGCAACTGGACAAGCGATTGGCGGATCACGACGCTGATCGCGTCGGAGGCGCCGTAGATCGTCAGCGCCAGGAACGAGAGCGCGATCGAGGTCGACAGCCCGAACATCACGCTCGCAAGCCCGAACATGCCGACCGACGCGAACATGATCGTCCCGGCATTGCTCGCGATCGCCCGATGCGCCAACACGATCGAGATCGCCAGCGCACCGACCGCCGGCGCCGACCGCAAGAGGCCGAGCGCCCACGGCCCCGCCTCCAGTATGTCGCGCGCATAGATCGGCAGCAGCGCGGTCACGCCGCCGAGCAGCACGGCGAAGAGATCGAGCGAGATGGCGCCGAGCACGATCGGGTGGTGGCGGATGTACGCAAAGCCGGCGAACAATGTCTCGAGCGTGACCGGCTTGCGTTCGTCCCCCGCTCGCTTTCCTCGCGCGTTTGCATGGGTCCGGATCAGGCCGATCAGAACCCCGGCGGCAACAAACATGAGCGTGCAGGTCGCGTACACTACCGCCGGGGCCGAGCGCGTACATCAGGCCGCCGATCGACGGTCCGCAGATGACGGCGGTCTGCTGGGCGGAGGCGGAGGCGGCAATGGCACGCGGCAACAGCGTCGTCGGCACGACGCCGGGCAGGAGCGAGTGCATGGTCGGTATCTCGAATGCGCGCGCAGTGCCCGAGAGGAACAAGATGGCGAACATCGCTTCGCGTCCGAGCCAGCCCTGCGCGGTGCCGACGGCAAGGAGCAGTGCGCCGAGCGCCTTCCCCGCCTGGCAGACGCCGGCGACCACGCGGCGGTCGAACAGGTCCAGCACCTGCCCGGCAACGAGCGACATCACGATCAGCGGGAAGAACTGCACGAGCCCGACCAGGCCGAGGTCGAACGGATCATTGGTGAGCTCGTAGATCTGCCAGCCGACCGCCACCCCCTGCATCATGAAGGCGCCGTTGGTGGCGGTCCGCGCGCACCAGAACAGCACGAACGAGCGTTGCTCGGTCAGGCGCAAGGATGGGGCGGATTCGGACATGGTGCCCGGCTATAGCGGAACGGCAAGCAATGTGTCGATCACCTTCCGTAGGTTGGGTCGAGCAGCCAACAGGGCGTTCACGCCCGTCTTCGCGGGCTATGGCGAGACCCAACAACTGCGGACACGCCTCGTGATGTTGGGTCTCGCAAGCTCGACCCAACCTACAGCGGAATCGCGAGGAGCGTGTCGATCAGCCGGCTGTCGAGAATCACGATCTTCTCGGCGAAGCGGGCCTCGCCGCCATCGAACACGATGCGGTCGTGGTAGCGGCCGGTCGCGAACAGCGTGGTCTCGCCGGTATGCATGATGCGCGCGACGATGAAGCTCGTCTGCGCCTGCACCGCGGGGCCCTCGCCGGCCATGACGATCGGGGACCCGATGATGTGGCGATAGCGCTGCGCCTCGTAGACGTTGGCGTCGCGCAACGAGCGTACGCGGTCGCGCAGCATCGCACGCGAGGTCGCATAGATCATTGCGAGCGGCAGGTCGCGCTCGAAATTCTCCGCCGTGGTGACGCGGTAGCGGCCATGCTCGGTGAAGAAATCCGGCCACGCCTCCAGCTTGTTGTCGTCGATCGCCTGGGCGTAGCGGGCGTTGAGATCCTGGACCTGAAGCTTGATGTCGATGTTCATGTTCTTGTTGACGCGAGCCGCAATCAGATCCCCATCTCGTGGCGGTAGGCCTTCCAGAAGCCGCGCACCGCCGCCTCGGTGACGCGGTTGTCCTCGGAGGCGACGCTCGCGCCGCCCATCTCCACGACCGACAGCAGATCGGGCGCCGTCGTCACCGCGCGCTGGACGAAGCCGGGCGCGGCGCCGTCTTCCATCGAGATGTAGCCGGCCGGGCCGATCAGGTTGGCCTGCCGCAGGCGGCGCTCGGTCATCGCCTCGTCGTCGCTCGTGAAGCCGAAGCAGGTCCAGACCAGCTCGGTCTTGTCCAGGCCCTGCGGCACCAGGCGCCGCACCGCGAGGCTGTTGCGGGTCTGCTGCAGCACGAAGGTCGGGAACACCGAGAGAATCTGCAGCCCGATGCCGTCGCCGAACTCGTCGACCGCCTCCAGCAATTCCGGCGCCTCGAGCCCGAAGCCTTCCTGCGCGGCGCGCATGCCGGCCTGCTCGTATTCCTTGCCGCCGGTATCGGCGGCGAGCGAATAGCTGACGTGGTGTGCCGCCGGTCTCGCTCACCACGATGCCGCCCTTCTGCGACAGGCGGTTGAGCCGGAAGGTGGTGAAGAACGTGTGCAGCAGGCTCGCGTGATAGCTGTCCTTGACGTTCTCCATGTAGAGCTTCCAGTTGCTCGGCAGCGTCTGGCTGTAGCCGCCGAGCAGCTTCACCGGCGCGCGCATCACGCGGCGGATGCGGGCCACGATCTCGTCGCCGAGATATTGCTCGAGCGGCGGCGTGTCGGGCGAGAGCGTGCCGAAGACGAGACCGCAGAGCGTCGCGAGCCGCAGCTTGCGCGGCCCATGGTTCTCGGGGCGGCAGTCCGCCGGCATGCCGCCCTTGCCGCCGAGGCCCTTGCGGAACGCGACGCCGGTGAGATTGCCGCCGAGATCGTAGCTCCAGTTGTGGTAGACGCAGACGATGTCGCGCGCCTCGCCGCTCTCGTTGAGCACGAGCAGCGAGCCGCGATGAGCGCAGCGGTTCTCGAAGGCGTTGAGCTTGCCGTCCTTGTCGCGCGTCACGACGACCGGCATGGCGCCGAGGTTGGAGCGGCGATAGCTGTTGGGCCCCGGCAGCTCGGCTTCGAGGCAGAGAAAATTCCAGGTGGCGCCGCGAAAGATGCGCGACTGCTCCTCGTCGTAGATGTCGCGGTCCGAGTAGACCCAATAGGGCACCCGCGTGAGGCCTTCAGCGGGCCAGTGTCGCGCTTGGGCTGCAATGGTCATTTGCGTTCTTTTTCACTTGGCACGAAGCGGGCAAGCCCGCCGCGCTAATCGAGCTTCACGTTGGCGGCCTTGATGACCTTGTGCCAGCGCTCGATCTCTTCGCGCATATAGGCGGCCGTCGCCTGCGGGGTGCCGCCGATCGGCTCGGCGGAGAGCTGGCCAGGCGCGCGATGACGTCGCTTTGGCGCAGCGCTTCGTTGATGTCGGCGTTGATCTTGTCCACGATCGCCTGCGGCGTCTTCGGCGGCGCGACGATGGCGAACCATGCCGCCGATTCGAAGCCGGGCAGCGTTTCGGCGATCGTCGGCACGTCCGGCAGCGACGCCATGCGTTTGGGCGTCGCCACCGCAAGAAGCTTGAGCTTCCCGCCCTTCACCAGCGCCAGCGAGACGCCGAGATTGTCGAACATGAGATCGACGCTGCCGGCCACCAGGTCGTTCAGCGCCGGCGCCGAACCCCGGTAAGGCACATGCTGGAATTTGACGCCCGCCATCAGCTGGAACAGCTCGGAGGTGAGGTGCGAGGTGGTGCCGTTACCCTGCGTGGCGGAGGTGATCTTGCCGGGATTGGACTTGGCGTAGGCGATCACGCCCGCGACGTCGCCGGGTGGAAACTTCGGGTTGACCACCAGCGCGTTCGGCACCCGGCCCATGATGACGATGGGCACGAACTCGGTCGGGTCGAAATTGAGCTTGGGATAGAGGTTGTGGTTGATCACCAGCGGCGGCGGCGGCGCGGAGAGCAGCGTGTAGCCGTCGGGCTCCGCCTTGGCGACGGCCTCGGCGCCGATATTGCCGGCGGCGCCGGTGCGGTTCTCGATCACGACCGGCTGTCCCCACTTCCTCGACAGCCAGTCGCCGAAGACGCGCGGCATCACGTCGGCGGTGCCGCCGGCCGGGAACGGCACGATGATCTTCACCGGACGCGAGGGATAGTCCTGCGCCTGGGCGTCGGCAACGCCGCGAGCATCGCGGCAAGAGCGATCCCGGCAGCCGTTACGCATCGAGCCATCGCGCGTCTCCTCGTCATTTGCTTTCTGTCGAGTCGGCTCGCGAAGCGGGCAAGCCCGCCGCGCTTTTTGGTCGGCGCGAAGCGGGCAAGCCCGCCGCGCGCTGTCACTCGACGCTGATCTTCGCCGCCTCGACCACCGGGCCCCAGGTCTCCAGGCTTTGCCGGATCATGTCGCGCATCTGCTCGGGCGTGCTGCCGAGCGGCTCCGCTTCGAGCGCCAGGATGCGCGCCTTCAGATCGGCCTGCGCAAATCCCTGCCCGATCGCGTCCGACACTTTCTTGGTGATCTCCTTCGGCGTGCCGGGCGGCGCGGCGACCGCCATCCAGGTATCGGCATAGACGCCCGGCAGCGTCTCGGCGATGGTCGCGACGTTCGGATAGTCCTTGAGCCGCGCGCGGCTGCCGGTGCCGAGAAACTTCAGCTTGCCGGCGTCGATGTTCTGCTTGTTGGCGAGGAGATAGTCCGGCACCAGATCGATATTGCCTGCGAGCAGATCGTTGATCGCCGGCGCGCTGCCGCGATAGGGAATCTCCGTCATGCGGAAATTGCCCTTGAGCATCATGAGCTCGCCGAGCAGGTGCCCGGTATTGCCCTTGCCCTGATGGCCGTAATTGACCTTGCCGGGATTGGCGCGTGCGTAGGCCAGGAACTCGGCGGTGGTGTTGAACGGCGCATCCGGGCGGCCGATCAGGATCAGCGGATAGGTGGCCAGCACGCTGACCGGCTCGAGCCCACGCGTGTCGAACGCAGTCTTGGCGAAGACGAGGTGGGTGATGCTGTATGCGAGCTGCGGCGCGCACAGCAGCGTATGACCGTCGGGCGCGGCGCGCATCACCGCCTCGGTGCCGACGCGCCCGCCGGCGCCGCCCGCACGGTTCTCAACCACCACCTGCTGGCCGAGCGCGCTGCTCGCCTTGTCGGCGGCGAACCGGCAGAGCAGGTCCGCGGTGCCGCCGGCCGGCAGCGGCACGACCATCGTGATCGGACGGCTCGGAAAGCCGCCCTGCCCTCGTGCCGTGTCGATCGCCGATGCGACGAGGACGGCACCGAATGCCATCCACAGGCCAACGCGCTGAATCATGAGGCTTCTCACTCCTGGAGTTCGGGCAACGTCGTCTGGCTGTCGTGATCGATCCAGATATAGAGCCTTTCGACGCTGGACATTTCGCCTTGTGCCGGTGCGTGCGAGCTCGGCGGCGAGGGTGACAAGAAGATGACCGGGTTTCACGGCGTTCCTCCACCATTTTCTGAGCTTTTGAGGACGGCCGTTCTGCATCCAGCCTAGCCGTTATTGCGTACAATAACATGGTCTTGAAGTGGGTTGCTCGATTGCCCATTTCATCGCCGGGACGGCGGGCAAAACCTCTTCTTTCGCCGTGCGCCTTCTGCTAACCATCCGATCCGGGTGGTGAGCCGATTCCTACCATCGCTTTGCCCACGTTGAAGAAAAGGCACAGCGACCATAACCGGGCGCCCCGTTCGGGCGCTAGGCGTCAAAAGGCCCAAACGAGGCCAACACGAGGGTCCCAATGATCAGCCGAGCCACCCGCGCCGCTCTTGTCGCGACCGCCTTTGCCGCTTCCGCCGTCTTCGCCGCGCCATCGGCGCAGGCGGCGTCGTTCGACGGCCCCTGGAGCGTGGTCGTCACCACGACGCGCGGCCCCTGTGACCAATCCTACCGTTACGGCGTGATGATTCGCGGCGGCAATGTTACCTATCTGGGCGGCGGCGCGGTCAGTGTCTCCGGACGCGTCAACGCGTCCGGCCAAGTCAACGTCAGCGTCTCCACTGGCGGCCAAAGTGCCCATGGAATCGGAAAGCTTTCGAACGGTCGCGGCGGCGGCAAGTGGAGCGGCGAAGGTCCCCAAGGAGCCTGCAGCGGCACCTGGAGCGCGAGCCAGGGCTGACGTCCGGCCGCGGTTTCGCCTTGTCAACTTGGTTATAGCTTTCATCGATAGCGGTGGGCCGCCCGGCGTCGCCCGCCGGTGGGTCACCTGGATGGGCATGCCACGGATCGCCGGACGCCCCACAAATGCTAAATTCCTGTAGGAATGGCGCGGCTCGAAGAGATCGGAGAGCGACATTGCCAAGGTTTCGCGTTTTCACCGGCTTAGCCATTGCATTGACGATCTGCGCCGTCCCGCTGTCGGTGCCGGAGTTGCAGTGGGCGTCCGCGTACGCCCAGACCAAGAAGAAGGCCGAGAAGAAGGCTGAGAAGAAGGCCCCGGCTCCAAAGGAGCAGGAGCGCGCGCCCTTCACGGCTGCGGACGAGAACGTCGCGGTCGTTCCCGGCATTCCGGACGCCCGGGCCTGGGGCGATTCCGAGACCGATTTCGCCCGCCTGCTGCCGCAGGCGAACGGGCCGTGGCTGGCGATTTCCGGCGGCGGCTCCGACGGAGCCTATGGCGGCGGGGTGCTCGCGGGCTGGACGGAGTCGGGCACGCGACCCGAGTTCGCCGTGGTCACGGGCGTGAGCATCGGCTCGCTCGTCGCACCGTTTGCCTTCCTCGGACCGCGCTACGACGACGAAATCCGCAAGAATTTCACCACTGTCGGGGCCGCCGATATCTTCGAGGATCGGATGACGCGCGACAGCCTCGTTCGACTACTGGCCGCTCAAGGCGCTCATCGAGCAGCGGGTCACTGCGAAGCTGCTGGCGGAAATCGCGACCGAGCACGCCCGCGGCCGGCGCCTGTTCGTCGTTACCACCAACCTCGATGCCGGGCGGCGCATGGTCTGGAACATGGGCGCGATCGCCGCGCGCGGCGACGACAAGGCGCTCAAGCTGTTCCGCGACGTCCTGCTCGCCTCCTCCAGCATTCCCGGATTTTTCTCGCCTGTTGCGATCGAGATCGAGGCGAACGGCAAGAAATTCGAGGAAATGCACAGCGACGGCACGATAACCGCACCGTTCTTCGTGATCCCTGAAACGATGTTTTCAGCGAGCGCCAAGTCGCGCCCCCCGCTCAGTCAGCTCTACGTGATCGTGAACTCGAAACTCGCGCCCGAGTTCGGCATGCCCAGTCGCAGCATCCCCGGCGTGCTCGGCCGTTCCATCGCAGTCGCGCTGACGGCGGCGTTGCGCTCGGAAGTCATGCTGGTCCAAGTCGGCGCGCAACGGCACGGCATCGCGCTCGGCATCGCCCATGTCGACGCGGCCTTCAACTATCCCACGCGCGGTCTGTTCGACGGCAAATATATGCAGGCGCTCTACGACGTCGGCGTCGCGGCGGGCAAGAACGGCACCGCTTTCGAAAGCGCGCTGCCAGGCCTTTCGCTGCGCGGACCGGGCAACCAGTAATAGCTCACTGCCGTCGCGACCACGCCGATCATCTTTCGGCGCTGAGCTCGCCGGCAGAGTGCCCGCGCGGCTCGGTCGCGCGAACCGCGATACGCCAAGCGACCACGAACATCGCAAAATACGCTACGATGAAGGTCACGAGGCCGGCATATGGCGTTGCATGCCGTTCGACCAGCAGGCCCAGTCCGATGGAAATCGACTGACCGATCGCGAGGGATATCAAGAAGACAAGCAGCAGTCTCATGGCTTCGCCCCATCATGATGATTGCTGCTGCAACGTTCAGCGACGCGCGTGTCGGGATCAACCGCTGCGAGACGATCGGTCGCGCTGGCGACTCATGGCGCAATGTCGCAGGCGGTCATGCCGCAGCGCCGCGTTGTCGCAGGCATCTCGCGGGAACGCAGCCTCGGATACCGCGCGACTGAAAGTTTTCCTCGGATAAGGACATATCGCGCACTACCGCGCAGTTTCCTTCGCGTCCTCTTTGCGCTCGATGGTGCGGATGTCGATCTCCGAGGTCAACGTGCGATGCACCGGGCACTTGTCCGCGATTTCCATGAGCCGCCGGCGCTGGTCGTCGTCGAGCCGGCCCGTAACCGCGATGGCACGCTCGATACGGTCGATCATGCCTTCCTTGGTCTCGCAGGATTCGCAGTCCGCTGCATGGATCTTGGCGTGGCTGAGCTCCACCGTCACCCCTTCGAGCGGCAGCGCCTTGCGCTCGGCGTAGAGCCGCAGCGTCATCGCGGTGCAGGCTCCCAGCCCCGCCAGCACCAGGTCATACGGACCCGGACCGCTGTCGAGCCCGCCGACATCGACCGGCTCGTCGGCCAGGAAGCGGTGCCGCCCGACCGTGACCTCCTGCTGAAAGCGGCCCTGCCCGGTTTCGCGGACAACAACGACATTGGGCTTGTCCGGCAGATGGGGCGCGACCTCCGGCATATCGAGATAGCGCTCGGCCCAGGCGCGGATGACGTTGGCGACATAGGTGGCGTCGCTGCGCCGGCTCAGGAGATGATCGGCGCCGGCAAGCGAGACGAAGCTCTTGGGGTGCTTGGCGGCGATGAAGATGCGGCTGGCATTCTCGATGCCGACGATCTCGTCGGTCGGCGAGTGGAATATGAGCAGTGCCCTGCGCAAGCTCGCGATCCGCTCCGCCAATTTTTGCTCGGCGACGTCATCGACAAAGGCGCGGCTGATCCGGAACGGCCGGCCCGCCAGCGCAACCTCGACCTCGCCCTTGGCGCCAATCTCGTCGAGACGATCCTTGAACAGGCCGGTGACGTGAGCGGGATCGCATGGCGCGGCGATCGTCGCCACCGCGCGCGCTTCCGGCACGTCGGCGGCCGCGGCGAGCACCGCCGCGCCGCCGAGACTGTGGCCGACGAGGATCGCCGGCGCGCGGGCGCTCCGCCGCAGCGCGTCCGCAGCCGCGACCAGGTCGGCAACATTGGAAGAAAATGTGGTGTTGGCGAACTCGCCCTCGCTCGACCCGAGCCCGGTGAAGTCGAACCGCAGCACGGCGATGCCGAGCGCGGTCAGGCCTTCGGCGATGCGCCGCGCGGCGTGCACGTCCTTGCCGCAGGTAAAGCAATGGGCGAACAGCGCATAGGCGCGCGGCTCGCCCACCGGGCGATCGAGCAGCGCCGCAAGATTTTGTCCTTGGGCATTGGGAAAATCGAAACGTTCAGCCGGCATGCGCGCCTCCTGAGGACTCCTCGTCCAACGACTGTGGCCTTCGGGCAACACTCGTCAACCGGATTTGAACCAATTGCTGGCATGTTGCGACTAACTGGTGGCGCAGAAAACACGACTGAATTCACTGCCGTTTCGCCCGGGACAAGGGGGCGGCGCCCGGCAGGAAAACAGGAAGGGGATACAATGACTTATTCCGGAATTTTCAGCCGCACCCGCAGCCTGATGGTGCTGGCGACGCTCGCCACCGCAGCCGCTCTTCCGGCACTCCGGCCGGCTGACGCGGCTCCCAATCATGACGGTGTCTGGAGCGTGGTGATCATCACCAATCAGGGCATCTGCGATTCGTCCTACCGGTATCCGATCCGCATCAGCAAAGGCAGCGTGCTCAATGCGGGCGGCAACACGGCCGTCACCATCACCGGCAAGGTCGAGAAGAACGGCGCGGTGGTCGTGAACGTCGCCGCCGGCGACAACACCGCGATCGGCACCGGCAAGCTGGCCGGGACGAGCGGCGGTGGCTCCTGGAGCGGCGGCAACGGCGCCTGCTCGGGCGTCTGGCAGGCCGAGCGTCGCAGCAGCTGATGCGCTTGGCGGCCTGTGCAGCCCGCGACGGTTCTGTTAATGCCAACGGACACGAACCTCGGGCTTGCCCGAGGTTCGCATTTTAGGCGTCTCCCGGAACCATCATCGGCATGCAGAAGACCAAGCCGGATCTGTCGCCTGTCCCGCTGCCGCGCGGCCTCATCTACACCACCGCCCTGACCTGCGGCGTGCTGGCCGCACTTGCGCTGCAGATCTACTTGACCCGCTCCGGCTACGATCTCGTGGGTCTGTGGGCAAATGTGTTCTCCACCAAGGCGATGCAGTTGCGCACGGCCGGACCGTGGTGGGCGATCGCAGGCGTGGCCTTCGTCGTGAGCGGGGCAGCCGCGGCGGCGCTCAGCCTTCTTCCCCTGCCTTGGCGCCGTTTTCGCCTGCTGCGATGGGCTCTCGGTGCAGCCGTCGTGTTCGCGCTCGCCGATATTGGCCATTCGGCCACGGTACCCGAAGGAATCGGTGCGGGCGCGAATGTGGCGGCAAGCTTCGGGGCGCTCGTCATTGCCGCGCTGATGGCGATGTTTGGCGCCTATTTCACGGTGCGGCGCTGATCCGGAGCAATTCCGGCGGCAATCTCCAGCGTCCCGCAGTCACAGGCTGTATGCCCATGATATACAATCAAAACGCGTGGGCAAAAACGCAAAGAAATCTTGCAGCGGATCGAACCAAACCTGACCTGACGACACTAATAGTCGTGTCGTGGTGTGTTTCGAGCGTACTGCCGCGAATGGCGCGCGACGAAATCCGGAGATGTTGATGGCATCGCTCGCCGAATACGCACCGACACAATCAGGCAGGCAGGCGAACGAGCGGCGTGGCCCGTCCCCTTGGGTGACGGCACTGCTCACGGTACTCACCCCCGGGCTCGGTCACGTCTATATCGGTCAGGCGCGGCGCGGCATCACCTTGTTCGTCCTGGTGATCATCGCGGACACACTGGTCATGTTCGCGATGATGGGCGTGCTGGCCCGCTTCTGGATGTTCGCCGTCAGCCTTGCGCTGCTGCTCGGGCTCTGGCTCTTCATCATGGCCGACGCGATCCTGCGCGCGTCCCGGATGCACGAAATTCCGCAACGCTACCATCGCTGGCCGATCTATGCCGGCGCGTTCGCGCTCGCCTGCATCATATTCGCCGCCCCTTGCCTTTTTACCATTCATGCCAAGACGACAGGCCAGCTGCTGCTGAATGCCGCTACTCCCAGCATGGAGCCGACGTTGCGGGCGGGTGAATATTTCCTGGCCGACGCAACCTACTATCGTAGCCGGCAGCCGAGCCGGGGCGAGATGGTGGTCTACATTCACCCCAAGCATCCGGGCGAGCAGCACACGCGGCGCGTCGTTGCGGTGGAAGGCGATCGGATCGCGGTAAGAGGCGGCCGCGCAATCGTCAACGGAATGGCCGTCATGGAGCCCTACGTCGATGTCGGCGATCCCGGAACAGCCCTCAACAATATTCCGGAGACGCGAGTTCCGGTCGGCCATGTGTTCGTGCTGGGCGACAATCGCGCCAACAGCCCGGACAGCCGCGCGACCGCGGCGCACGGTCCCGTTCCGGTCGCCAATCTGATCGGGCGCGCCACCGATATCGCAATCTCGCGCTACCTCGCCCGCATGGGGCGTTGGATCGGGACGCCGAGCAATCTCTGAAGTCGCGTGTCCGAACACGCATATTTCGCGCTACTTCCTCCATCATCTGCTCGCAGCGCCGCATCGGTCGCGGAACCGAAGCCGGACGCGCGCGTTGGCCCTTCGCGTTACCGTGGAGGGATTTTGCGATGCGACGAGAGCGCGCGACTATTGGCATCATTGCAGGGATGATGCTCCTGACGAGTTCGTCGCTCGCCCTGGCGCAGGCCGGCGCATCTTCCGGAGCGACACGGCCGGGGCCGATGCCGGGACAATCGAGCGGCATGCCCTCCGACCTCGACACGACCGGCATGGGTGGCGGACACCTTGGCTGCGTGGCACCACCCGGCGGCACATCGAGCACAACCGGCGGCGACGTGCGGACGCCCGCGAATGCCGGCGATTTGCAGGCTCGGAGGACCGTCGACGACCCGCACGTCCTGAGCGGACAAGCCACCGAAACCAGCGAGCCCTTGCCGAGGACGTCGAGCACCGCGAAAATCAGTGGATGCTGACCGCCGCGCCAGGTCGCTACATCTGCAATTTCAATCGGGCGATCAGCCGCCGCTTGGCCTCGATGTCGCGTTCGAGCCTCGCCCCGAACGTGGCTCGGTCGGCGTAATAACTCGGCGGCTGGCCGCCACGCCTGGCCGCGGTCGCGTAGATCTCGTCCTTGGCAGCGCCTTCGCAGGCCGGCTCGAGCTTGGCCACGATCTCGCTCGGCGTCGCCGCCGGCGCCAGCAATCCGCCGAAGCTGATCGGAGCCACGTCGAACCCCTGCTCGCGCACGGTCGGAGTGTCGGAAAAGGACGGATGCCGCTCCTCGGCGAAAATCCCGAGCAGGCGCAGGTTCTGCCCGGCCACGGTGCCTTGCACCAGCGCGGCGACGTCGATGCTGCCGCCGAGCAGATCCGTCACCACGGCGGGATCGCCGCGGCCGGGAATGCCCTTGATGTCGAGCTTGGCGGTTTCCAGAAACTCCTCCATCGACAGATGGGGAATAGAGCCTGCGCCCTGATGGCCGTAGTTGAGCTGGCCCGGCTTGGCGCGTGCGACCGTGACGAGGTCGGCCAGCGTCTTGAACGGCGAATCCCGCCGCACGGCGATCACCATTGCGTTCGAAACGGTCTGGCAGATCGGAACGAGCGAGTTGGCGTCGTAGCCGATGTCGTTGCTGCGCGCCGCCGGCAGCACCGAAAGCACATAGACCGCGCCGAACAGCAGCGTGTAGCCGTCCGGCGTCGCGCGAGCGACCGAGGCGGTGCCGATGGCGCCGCTCGCGCCGGGGCGGTTGACGACGACGAACTGCTGGCCGAGCCGGTTGGTGAGCCCGACGACCAGCGCGCGGGCGAGCACGTCGGTGGTGGCGCCGGCTTGCGTCGGATTGACGATGTTGACGAGCCGGCTCGGATACTCCTGCTGCGCCCGCGCCGGCAGCGCGATCGACGCGGCCGCGGCGATCGCAAGTGCAAAGGCCCGCATGCGTTTCATCTCCCTGATTTTTGTCATTGTGGCGCAACGCTAACAGCGTGCGCAGAACCGGCAAAGGCACGAAATGCGATCCTGCCTTTGCAGATGGTCATGGCGGCCGGAGACGATCGTCACTCCCCGTCTGTGGACTAGACGAAATGTACCTCGTGTGGTACACATAGCAAGTGAGCCGTAAGCGCAAGAAGCCCAATCACAGCGGATCGACCCTCGACAGTCTGCTGAAGGACGATGGCATTCTAGAGGAGGTCGAGGCCGTCGCGATCAAGCGCGTCATCGCATGGCAACTCGCCGAGATCATGCGTGCCAGAAAGATTTCCAAGAAGACGATGGCAGCGCGCATGCAGACGAGCCGCTCACAGCTCGATCGCCTGCTCGATCCCGAAAACGCAGCAGTCCACCTCGCGACCATCACGCGTGCGGCGAAAGTCGTGGGCAAGAAAATCCGGCTCGAGCTGGTAGACACGGCTTGATCTAACTGTCACCGCACCAGCTCCCGCATCGCCTTATCCAAGCCGTCGAGCGTGAGCGGATACATCCGCCCGCCCAGGAGCTGGCGCATCATGCGGATCGACTGGGTGTAGTCCCATTCCTTCTCCGCCACCGGATTGAGCCACACGCAGGCGGGATAGGTCCGCGCGACGCGCTCCATCCACACCGCGCCGGTCTCCTCGTTGTAGTGCTCGACCGAGCCGCCGGGCGCCATGATCTCGTAGGGCGACATCGAGGCATCGCCGACGAAGATCACCTTGTAGTCGTGCGGATAGGTGTGCAGCACGTCCCAGGTCGGCGTGGTGTGGTCGAAGCGCCGGCGGTTCTCCTTCCACACCTTCTCGTACAGGCAATTGTGGAAGTACATGTGCTCCATGTGTTTGAACTCGGTGCGCGCCGCCGAGAACAGCTCCTCGGTCGCCTTGATGTGCCAGTCCATCGAGCCGCCGATGTCGAAGAACAAGAGCACCTTCACCGCGTTGTGCCGCTCCGGCCGCATGAGAATGTCGAGATAGCCCTTGTGGGCGGTGCCCTTGATGGTGCCGTCGAGGTCGAGCTCCTCGGGAGCGCCGGTGCGGGCGAACTTGCGCAGGCGCCGCAGCGCGATCTTGATGTTGCGGGTGCCGAGCTCGACCTGGTCGTCGAGGTCCTTGAACTCGCGCTTGTCCCAGACCTTGACCGCGCGGAAGTTGCGGTTCTCGTCCTGGCCGATCCGCACGCCCTCCGGATTGTAGCCGTAGGCGCCGAAGGGCGAGGTGCCGGCGGTGCCGATCCACTTCTTGCCGCCTTGGTGGCGACCCTTCTGCTCCTTCATGCGCTGGCGCAGGGTTTCCAGGAGCTTGTCGAGCCCGCCCATGGCCTCGATCTGCTTCTTCTCCTCGTCGGTGAGGTATTTTTCGGCGAGCTTCTTGAGCCATTCCGACGGGATTTCGGCCGCGAGCGCGTCGCTCATCAGCTCCAGTCCCTTGAACACATGGCCGAAGACGCGGTCGAATTTGTCGAGGTTGCGCTCGTCCTTCACCAGCGCCGCGCGCGAGAGATAGTAGAAATCCTCCACCCGCCGGCCTGCGAGGTCCTTCTCCATCGCTTCCATCAAGGTGAGGTATTCGCGCAGCGTCACCGGCACGCCGGCGGCCTTGAGGTCATGGAAGAAATTCACGAACATGGCGCGGCAGAATAGCGCGGGTGCGGGCCATTTCGCCAAATCTTTCTTCGCCATGTCCCCTTTCATTCATCGTGTGTTCATGTGCGCGTTGCTGGTGTGGAACACGCAAACATGCTTCGCTGCCCGGCAAAACTGGGAGGGAAGACGACCATGACGACGCACTTGCGGCTCGCGATACACGCGGTGATGGCATGCACCATGGGACTGGCCATCGCCGGCGGCGCGGCCCTGGCGCAGAGCGATTATCCCAATCGTCCGGTACGGCTGATCGTCGGCTTCCCCCCGGGCTCGTCGGCGGACATCACCGCGCGCGTGCTGGGGCAGCGCATGAGCCAGAGTCTCGGCCAGCAGTTCGTGATCGAAAGCAAGCCGGGTGCCGGCTCGAGCCTCGCCGCCGAGTTCGTCGCGCGCTCGCCGAAGGACGGCTACACGCTGTTCATCCTGTCGTCGGCCAACATCACCAACGCCGCCATCAATCCCAACCTGCCGTTCGACATTGCCAAGGACTTCGCGCCGATCGCACTTATCAACACCGCGGCAGTCGTCCTGGTGGTCCCGCCCGTGACCGCGGCCAACAACGTGCAGGAGTTGATCGCACTCGCCAAATCGAAGCCGGGGGAAATCCTCTACGCCTCGACCGGCGTCGGCACCGCGCCGCATCTCTCGGGCGAGCTTCTGAGCATGCGCGCCGGCGTCAAGCTCCTGCACGTGCCCTACCAGGGCTCTCCGCAAGCCGCGACCGATCTTCTCGCCGGCCGGGTGAGCATGATGTTCTCGCCCGCCTCCGCGGTGGTCCAGCAGGTCGAATCGGGCGCGCTGAAAGTGCTCGCCTCCGCCGCGTCGAAGCGTCCGGGCATCCTGCCCAACGTGCCGACGATGGCGGAAGCCGGCATGCCGGATTTCGACACCTCGATCTGGTTCGGTCTGGTTGCCCCGACGGGCACGCCCAAGGAGGTCATCGACAAGCTCGCGCGCGCGGTGCGCGAGGCGACGGCGTCGAGCGAGGTGGCGACGACGTGGCGGCCGCAGGGCATCGATCCGCTCAGCGGCGGTCCGGAGGAATTCGCGCGCCACATCGCGAGCGAAAGCAAGCGGTGGGGTGACGTCGCCGCCGCAGCGGGCCTCAAGAAGTGAGCCGAGCGAAGATCGCCGATCTCGCCGCGGCGGGCGCGGCAACGCTGCTGCTACTCGCGCCCGCGCTGTGGAACGGCTTTCCGCTGTTGGAATACGATAGCGGCGGCTACCTCGCGCGCTGCTTCGAGGGCACGCTGGAAGTGAGCCGCTCGACCGTCTACGGCCTCTTTCTGGTCGTGCTCGGACGGCCGGATTTCTGGCCCGCGATCGTTGTGCAGGCCGCGCTGACGGTTTGGGTCATTGCGCTGATGCTGCGCGCGCATGGACATGGCGGGCGCCCGCTCGTGCTGCTGGGCACGGTCGCGCTGCTGGCGGTCGCCACCACCCTACCCTGGATCGCCAGCATCCTGCTCACCGACATTTTCGCCGGCATAGGCGTGCTCGCGCTCTATCTCGTGATGCTTGCGCGGCGAGATCCTCGCGGGCTGGGAGCGCGCCGGGCTCGTCGTGCTGACGGCCTTTGCGGCCGCATCCCATGGCGCGACGCTCGCCGTCCTCCTGGCGCTGCTCGCCCTGGCAATCATTGTTGCGCTGGTCAATCGCAAGCTGGTTCCGCGGGCGGCGTTGGGCCGCGGCATCGCCGCGCTCGTGCTGGCCCCGCTCATGCTGCTGACCGCCAACTACGCGGTCGCGGGACGGCTCGCCTGGACGCCGGGAGGCATTGCTCTGCCGTTCGGCCGCATGCTGCAGGATGGCATCGTCGCACGCTACCTCGCCGACCATTGCCCCGATCCGCGCCTGAAGCTCTGCGCGCATCGCCACGAGCTGCCGACCGACGCCGACGAATTCTTCTGGGGCGAAAGCGTTTTCGACCGGCTTGGCCGCTTCCAGGGGCTCGACGACGAGATGCGCACGATCGTGCTCGAGAGCCTGCGCGCCTATCCGCTGTGGCAGATCGAAGCGGCCGCGAGCGCGGCGGGCCGGCAATTGATGAAGGTGAAAACCGGCGAAGGCGTGCTCGACCAGGTCTGGCATACCTACAACATGATCGAGAGGTTCACGCCGTCGATGCTGCCGGCGATGCGCGCGGCGCGGCAGCAAAAGGGCGAGCTCGATTTCACTGCCATCAACAAGCTCCACGTGCCGATCGCCCTCGCCTCCATGCTGCTGCTGATTGCGACCATCGTGCTCGCGAGCAAGCAGCCGCGCTTCGCCGACCTCGGGCCGCTCGCCGCCACCGCCGCGCTGGCCATCCTGGCGAACGCCGCGGTGTGCGGGGTGCTGGCCAACCCGCATGACCGCTACGGCGCGCGTCTGGTCTGGATCGCCACCTTGGTCGTCATGCTGGTCCCATGGCGGGCGGTCATGCCGGCCTGGCAAGGCCACGGGAAGCCGGTTGACCCGGTCCGCGCTTAAAGATATCATCTTTATGATCATTGCTACCTTTCGGCCCTCAGCCGGGGGCAACCGGCAGGAATGCGAAGGACTATGCGGCTGCATCCGGCGATGAAGAGCGGCGAGCGGAAGGTCGTCCCCTTCCGCTCGGCGACCATGTCGACCCAGATCGTCGCCCAGGTGCGCGACGCGCTGTTCGCCAAGGAGCTTCGCCCGGGCGATTTCCTCGGCACGGAGAAGGACTTGGCCGAGCGGTTCGGCGTGAGCCGCATCGTGGCGCGCGACGCGCTGCGGACGCTCGAAGCCCAGGGCATCGTGGAGATCAAGGTCGGCTCCGGCGGCGGCGCGCGCATCGCGCAAGGCAATGCCCGCCTGTTCGCGGAGGCGCTGGCCGTGCAGCTCGACCTTGCCGGCGTGTCGGTCGCCGAGATCATGGATGCACAGCGCGCCATCGAATGCCTCGCCGCCGAGCTCGCCGCCGTCAACTCGACTGCGGAGGACCACGCGCGCCTGCGCGAGCTCAATGCCGAGGCCGAGCGCCTGATCGACGACGTCGCCGCCTACACGCGGCTCGGACGCGAGTTCCACCTCGCCGTCGCGGAGGCGTCGCACAACCGCGTCCTGGTGGTGCAGCTCATCTCGCTGCAGCACGTGTCGTGGCCCGCGCGCAACCCGACGCTGACGCCGAAGGTGGCGCGCCGCATTCTCGAGGCCCACAAGGAATTGGCTTCGCTCATCGAGATCCGCGACGCCGCCGGCGCGCGCCGATTGATGGAAGAGCACGTGAAGATGATCGGGGCGCGCCGCGTCGCGGAGCATCGCGAGAAGCGCACCGCCGACAGGGATTGTTGCTGAAACGAGCCTCGCCGAACCGAAAACAGCGCAATTACGAAGGAGAGAACCATGGCCAAGGACAAGTTCATCATCGAGCCGCACTTCCGGCTGCAGGAATGGGTGGCGCACGAGAAGGGCTACTTCAGGGACGAAGGGCTCGACTACATCTTCCAGGAGCTGGTCAAATCGACCGACGGCGCGCACCACTACAAGGGCGACAAGGTCGGCGCGATGCAGTCGTTCGAGCGCGGCCGCACGTCCGACGTGAGCTGCGCCTGCCACTGGACGGTCGGCGTCGCCGCGTCGAAGGGCAAGGGCCGGCTCTACGCCGACGTCTATTCAGTGTCGCCGTCGGCAGTGTTCGTTCCCGCGGATTCGCCGATCAAGAAGCCTGAGGATCTCGCCGGCGTGCCCATCGCGGTCGGCTATCAGTCGGGCAGCCACTACTCGACCATTCAGGCGCTCGAGCAGTACATGCCGGCCGACAAGATCAATCTCACCTTCGCCGACGGAATGCTGTTCCATCGGCTCGATCAGTTGATCGACGGCAAGACGCAGGCCTCAGCCTTGTTCAGCGGCCCCTACTACTTCGCCGAGCAGCTCGGCTTCCGCAAGATCATCGACACGACGTTCATGATCGCGACCATGGTCACCGGCGATCCGGACCACGATGACCTGCGCAAGTTCTTCCGCGCGCTCAAGCGCGCGCAGCGCGACATCGATCTGCGGCCCGACCTCTACACGCACTACTACAAGAACGAATTTCCGGCGCGCTACCACGCGATCATGGATACCCGCCGCTGGGGCCCGGGCGAGCGCCTGGTGTTCGAGCCCTACACCAAGGAGGTCTACGAGGAGACCTTCAAGTGGATCGCCGACCACGGCATCTTCGCGGATACCGGGATGGGCTCGGGCAAGTACGAGGAGTCCGTCATCAGCACGGCGCAGTAGCTCCAGGGCTACGCCAAAAAAAGCGTCATGCCCCGTGCAACGAGGGCATGACGCCGCTTCCAGCCGCCGAAATTGTCAGGAACGGGCGCCCATCGCGACGGGAGCGGCGGCGCCTTTGCTATTGCCGAGGGGGCGACCCGGTGTATTCGCTTTTTCTGCCAGCTTGAGCCAGCGCAGCTCCAAAGTACGGCTGTTGGCGGCGACGTCCGGTGAGTTCGCCAGCCGGGCGCGCCGTGCGCACTCGGCAGCCTGATCCCGGCAGTACTTTGCATACGATGACATGATACGCTCTTACAGGTAACAACCAGCCGAGGGTGCCAATCCCCTGGGAGTTCGTTTGGTTGCGCGTCTCCCTTTATGTCCCATAAACAGTATTTGTGGAACGCACCGAACATTCAAGAGAATCTATGCCGCCGGTATAATTCCACGGCGAACTGTTGTTTTTGCGTCACAGGTCATGGCACGGCGCCGCCATCTTTCATCACACCACGCGTAGGCACCCTGCATCGGTCATGGTAGCCTTGACCGCTTAAATCACCCACAGCGCACTGTGAAATGGCAAACTTCCACGACGCGGCGTACACGATGGCGGCGATGAGCGCGACCGTCGCGCTCCTTCGGGCTCTGGTCAAAAAGGGCGTGCTCACCCGCGACGAGGCCGTGCGGGCGATCCTCGATGAAGCCGTGGCGAGAGCCATTCAGGCGGAAGCGCAGGGCGAAGCCAAAGCCACGAACGAAGTGAACCGCCAGTCTGCGGAAATTCTGAAATTCATTGCCGAGAAGCTTTGATTTCCGAAACCCGATCACGCCTCTTCTGCCAAACGCAGCCCGATCAGGCGGTCGAGCGTGGCGTGATCCTTCAGCAAATCTTCGCTGCGCGCGCGGTGCACGATCGCGCCGCGCTCGAGCACGATCGCATCGGTGGTCAGCGACAGCGCCACCTCGGCGTGCTGTTCGACGAGGATGAAGGCCGTGCCTTCGTCGGCGGTCAGCCGCCGGATCGCCGCGGTCAGCTCCTCGACGATGATCGGCGCGAGCCCTTCGAGCGGCTCGTCGAGCAGCAGCAGGGCCGGGTTGGTCATCAGTGCGCGCGCCGTCGCCAGCATCTGCTGCTCGCCGCCGGAGAGATGGTTGCCCCGGCTGGCGCGGCGCTCGTTGAGCCGCGGGAACAGGTCGTAGACTGCCGCCAGGTCCCACCGCCCCGGCCGCGACGCCACCAGGAGATTTTCCTCGACGCTGAGCGACGGGAAAATCTCCCGTTCCTGCGCGACCCAGCCGATGCCGTCGCGCGCGCGACGGTGCGGCGCAAGCCGCGTGATGTCGCGGCCGCGCCAGGCGATGGTGCCGCGGCTCACGCGGGTGAAACCCATGATGGTCAGCAGCAGCGTCGACTTGCCGACGCCGTTGCGCCCGAGCAGCGCGAGGCTGCCCCCCGCCGGAACCTCGAGCGCGATCCCGTCCAGCACCACGGCATCGCCATAGCCCGCGCGCACGTCGGTCAGCGCCAGCAGCGGATCAGCCATGGTGCGCCCCGCCCAGATAGACCTCGCGCACGCGCGCGTCGGCGGCGATCTCCTTCGGCGTGCCCTCGACCAGAATGCGCCCGCCGACCATCACGATGATGCGATTTGCAAAACGGAAGACGACGTTCATGTCGTGCTCGATGAACAGCACGGCGATGTCTTTCGACAGATTGGCGATGACCGAGAACAGCTCCGCGCTCTCGCCCTGCGGCACGCCCGCCGCCGGCTCGTCGAGCAGCAGCACCTTCGGCTTGGTGGCGAGCGCAAGCGCGATCTCCAGGAGCCGCTGCTGGCCGTAGGCGAGCTCGTGGGTCGGCCGATAGCAGCTCGCCGCGAGCCGCAGTGACATGAGGATGGCATAGGCCTCCTCGATCGCATCGGCATAGGCCGGCAGCTTCTGCCACCAGGTACCGGCATAGCCGCGGCGCTCGCACACCGCGAGCGTTACCGCCTCGAGCGCGTTGAGGTGGGGAAACAACGTGTTGATCTGGAAGGTGCGCACCAGGCCGCGCTTGACGCGGTCCTCCGGCTTGAGGGCGGTTATCTCCTCCTCGCCCAGGAAGATTTGGCCGGTGCCCGGCTCGAGCATCCCCGTGATCAGGTTGATCAGCGTGGTCTTGCCTGCGCCGTTCGGGCCGATCAGGGCGTAGCGCTCGCCCTGCGGCAGCCTGAGCTCGACGTTGCTGGCCACGACCAGCGAGCCGAAGCTCTTGTTCAGGCCGCGCGTGGACAGCGCCAGGGGGCTCACGCTTTGCGCCGTCACGGTTGGCCTCGTTTGGACGGCATGAGCCGCGCCAGTCCGCCGAGGATGCCGTTCGGCAGGAAGATCACGACCGCGACCAGCAGCGCCCCGATCCAGAAATACCAGTACTGCGGATTGATGCCGGAGAACTGGTCGCGCGCCACCATGTAGATGATCGCGCCGACGATGCCGCCATAGAGACGCCCGGCGCCGCCGAGGATCAGGATCACCAGCACGTCGGCGGAACGCTGGAAGCTCAGCGTCTCCAGCGACACCGTCTCTGTCGTCTGCGCAAGAAGAGCGCCGGCGACGCCGGCCATGACCGCGGCGATGGTGTAGACCTTGCGGATATGCGCGGGGCTCGGCGCTCCGATCGCAGGCATGCGGACCGCGTTCTCGCGAATTCCGCGCAATGCCAGACCGAACGGCGAGTTGATGAGCCGCCGCGCCACCAGGAACACCAGGAACAGCATGACCAGCGAATAGGTGTAGGCGGTCCTGCCATAGAGATCGAAGTCGAACACGCCGAGCAGCTTCCACATCCGCACGCCCTGCAGGCCGTCGGCGCCGCCGGTCAGCCAGCTCGCGCTGTTGGCCGCTTCGGCCAGCAGCAGGCCGAGGCCGAGCGTGATCATGATCAGCGCCAGGTGCCGGAAGCGAGCGATGATGAAGCTGGTGAGATAGCCGAGTACGCCGGCGGCGGCGGCCGCGATGACGAGGCCGGTCAGCGGCTCGCCCCAGCCCCACTTCGCGATCAGGCCCGCGGTGTACGAGGCAAAGCCGAAAAACGCGGCGTGGCCGAGCGAGACGATGCCGGCATAGCCGAGGATGAGGTCGAGCGAGAGCGCGAACAACGCGGTGATGGCGATCTGGCTCGCCAGCACGAGGTAGTTGGGCGTGACCAGGAAGGGCAGCAGCGTTGCGAGCCAGAACGCGATCTCGACCGGGCGCCAGCGGATCTGCGCCTCGAGAAAGCGTTGCGGCTCGGTGACCACGGGATCGGCGACCACGGGGGACGTCATCGCCTACCGCCTCCCGAAAATGCCGACCGGCCGCCACATCAGCAGCGTGACCATGACGAAATAGATGAGAAAGGCGCCGAGCTCGGGAAAGTAATATTTGCCGGCCATATCGCTGATGCCCAGCAGGCTCGCGGCCACGAAGGATCCGCCGATGGAGCCGAGCCCGCCGACCGCCACCACGATCAGGACGTAGACGAGATAGGTGAAGGCGAAGGAGTGATCGAGACCGACGATCTCGATCGCGAGTGCGCCGCCGAGGCCTGCGAGCCCGCTGCCGAGCGCGAAGGTGATGGCGAAGACACGATCGACGTTGATGCCGAGCCCGCGCGCCATGCGCTGGTTGTCGACCGCGGCGCGCACCTGCGCCCCGAAGCGGGTGTATTCGAGCGCCGCGACCAGCACCACCGTGACCACGAGCGACATGCCGATCAGGAACAGCCGGTACACGCCGAAGCTCTGGCCCATGATCGTGACGGTGCCGCGCAGGTAGGACGGCAGGTTCACCGGCTGCTGGATGGTGCCGTAGACATAGGCGGCGACCGCGACCGAGACGAAGACGATGCCGATGGTCAGCAGGCACTGGTCGAGATCGGTCGCGCGATAGAGGCGCCGGTAGAGCACGCGCTCGAAGGCGACGCTCACGACAGCCGCCGCCAGAAAGGCCAGCGGCAGCGTCGCCAGGAACGGCCAGCCGAGCGCGTTCGTCAACGTCACGGTGACATAGCCGCCGAGCATGGCGAAGCTGCAGTGCGCCAGGTTGACGAAATTCATCATCCCGAGCGTCACCGACAGCCCGACCGACAGGAGGAACAGCAACATCCCGTAGGCGAAGCCGTCGAACAGGACGCCGAAAGCGGAGCCGATCATGCGTTAGTTCGCCGACTCGCGCCTTCACGGGATCCTTGACGTTCTCCATCTTGTCGAACTCGACGTTGATCAGCCGATCGCCGACCTTCTCCACCCGCCGCATATAGATGGTCTGCACGATATCGCGGGTCGCCGGATCGATCGAGATCGGGCCGCGCGGGCTCTCCCACGCCATGCCCTTGGCCGCTGCGATGAGCGCATCGCCGTCGGTATTGGCGTTCGCCTTCTTCAAGGTCTCGTAGATCAGGTGCATGCCGTCGTAGCCGCCGACCGCGAAGAAATCCGGATTGCGCTTGTAGGCGGCGTTGAACGCGGTCACGAATTCCTTGTTGCGCGCGGAGCCGTGGTTGTAGTCGTAGTGTGCCGACGTGATGATGCCGAGCGCGGTGTCGCCCATGTTCTTGAGGGCCTGCTCGTCGGTGAGCTCCAGTTGCGCCATGACCTTGGTCTTGCGCGGGTCGATGCCGCGATCCGCCAGCGCCTTGGCGATCGCCGGCGACTGCGAGCCGCCCGGCACGAAGATGAAGATCGCTTCCGGGTTCATGTCCTTGGCGCGCTGCACGAAGGCGGAGAAGTCGGGATTGGCGACGGGATAGCGCACCGCGCCGATGATCTCGCCCCCGGCCGCCTTGAACGCGCCGTGGAAGGCGGCTTCGGCGTCATGGCCGGCGGCAAAATCCGCCACCATCGAATAGACCTTCCGCACCCCGTTCTTGTAGGCCCAGATGCCGAGCGGCTCGTTGAGCTGCGGCAGCGTGAAGGACACCCGCGCCATGTAGGGCGACTTGGTCGTGACGACCGAGGCGGCTGCGTTCATCACCACCATGAACTTCTTCGCCTGCGCCGATACGTCGGCCGCCGCCATGGCATTGGGCGTGAGCGAGAAACCGGCGAGGAGATCGACCTTGTCGCGCACCACCAGCTCCTGGGCGAGCCGCTTGGCGACGTCGGGGGCGATGCCGCCGGTATCCTTGCGGATGACCTCGATCTTCCTGCCGGCGACCGTGTCGCCGTGCTGCTGCATGTAGAGCTTGATGCCGTTGTCGGCCTGGGCTCCGGGATCGGCGAACTGGCCCGAGAAAGGCAGGATCAAGCCGATCTTGATGGTCTGTTGGGCGTGGACCGGCGCAACGCCGAGGACCGCCGCGGCGAATACGGCAAATCCAGCAAAAGTCCTTCGCATCGCTATTCTCCCCAGAAGCGAACCCGCACGGAAAACGCTATAGCACACGTTCGAAGGGGAGAGCACGAGCATGCTGCCGCGCCCTCCCCCGATTTGCTTCCGCTTCCGGTTGTGTATGGACTAGTGTGGCGGATTTGACGTTCCTACCAGCATTGCTGCGACTCCTTCGTAGGAACGTCAAATCCAAAGCCACACTAGAATCATCGAGTTGCTAGTGTCCCTTTGGTTCCGACGTTCGTATGAGCATGCGCTGCAAAAGGGATACGAACGTCGGAACCGGGACACTAGCCGCCGCGCGCCCGCGTCGGATCCTTGACGTTCTCGATCTTGTCGAACGGCACGTTGACGAGCTCGCCGCCGACCTTCTCGACCTTCCGGATATAGATGGTCTGCACGATGTCGCGGGTCTCCGGGTCGATCCAGATCGGGCCGCGCGGGCTGTCCCATTTCAATCCCTTGGCGGCCGCGATCAGGGAATCCCCGTCGGTCTTCCCGCCGGTCTTCTTCAGCGTCTCGTAGATGGCATGCATGCCGTCATAGCCGCCGATCGAGAAGAAGTCGGGATTGCGCCCGTGCATCTCGTTGAAGATCTTGACGAGCTCGACATTTTTCGGCGCGTTGCTCTTGTAGTCGTAGTGCCAGGCCGAGATGATGCCGAGGCTGGCGTCGCCCATCACCTTGAGCGCCTGCTCCGCCGTGGTCTCGCCCGATCCGAGCACCTTGGTCTTGTTGAAGTCGATGCCGCGCTCCGCAAAGGCCTTGCCGAGAGCGGCCGGCTGCGCGCCGCCCGGAATGAAGACGTAGATGCATTCCGGATTCATGTCCTTCGCGCGCTGCACGAAGGCCGAGAAATCGGGGTTGGCGACCGGGAAGCGCACCGAGCCGATGATCTCGCCGCCGGCTTCCTTGAACGCACGCTGGAACGCCGCCTCCGAGTCGTGTCCCGGTCCGTAGTCGGTGACCATCGTGTAGCACTTCTTGAGTCCGCTCTTGGCGGCCCAGGTTCCGAACGTCTCCATCACCTGCGGCAGCGTCACCGAGGTGCGGATCATGTAGGGCGACTTGGTGATGATGATCGAGGTGGCGGCATTCATCACCACCATGAACTTCTTGGCCTGCGCCGACACGTCGGCGGCGGCGAGCGCATTCGGCGTCAGCAGGAAGCCGGCAAGCATATCGACGCCGTCGCGCACGATCAGCTCCTGCGCGAACCGCTTGGCGACATCGGGCGCCGGGCCGCCGACGTCGCGGCGGATGAGCTCGATCTTCTTGCCGGCGACGGTGTCGCCGTGCTGCTTCATGTAGGTCTTGATGCCGTTGTCGAGCTGGATGCCGGCATCGGCGAACTGGCCGGACAGCACGTTGATCAAGCCGATCTTGACCGTGCCCTGCGCGTGAGCGGGCGCGGCGCCGAGCAAGAGCGCGGCGCCGGCCGCGAGCGTCAATTTGAGTCGATTCATGTCCATCCTCCCGGGATTGTTCGTTTCTGACCGCTGGCGAAAATTGTAGTCACGAATATGCACGTGGTCGAATCGATAATGCAGAAGACCGGGGATTTCGTGCCGCGTTGGGCGCGGCCCCACTTTGGGGAAACGGCCTGGGCTTGCCCGCCGACGCCCGCCTCTACATAGTTAATGTCGAGGGTCACGAATGTCGGCAATCTTGGATTGGCCTCGCTCACCATCGCAAGTCGAGCGGCTTCAGAGCGAGCGCAAGCGGCGCGCGGTCGAGCTGGCGCGGCGGGCACCGTTCTTTCGCGACCGGCTCGGCGGCGTCGATATCGACCGGCTCGACGACCCCGCGATGTGGGCGAAGATTCCCCTGCTCACCAAGGACGCGCTGCGGCAGATTCCGCCGGAGCGATTTCACGAGCAGTTCTGCGTCGCACCGCGCGCCGAGGTCGTGGAATATTGGCGCTCGGGCGGCGTCACCGGACGGCCGCTGTTCTATCCGCGCTCCGCGCTCGATATGGAATACAGCATCCGCTGCTTCCGCCGCGCCTTCGCGGTCATCGGCGCGACCGTGGATGATCTCGTCCACGTCTCCTTCCCGCTCGGCATCCATCCCGTGGCGCACCTCTATGCGCGCGCCGCCGAGGACCTCGGGATCGGAACGATCTGGTGCGGCTCGGGCGGCAACACCCCTTCGCTGAACCAGCTCGAGCTCATCCGCGAGCTCAAGCCCACGATCTGGGCCGGCATGGCGAGCTACGGGATTCACCTTGCCAATCTGGCGGAAGCGCAGGGGATCGACCTCGCCGCCTCCTCGGTCCGCAAGATCATCGTGGCCGCCGAGCCGCTCTCGCCGGCCAAGCGTCAGAAGCTCGAGCGCTCGTGGGGCGCGGAAGTCTCCGACCAGTTCGGCATGACCGAAGGCTCGCTGGTGTCGGTGCAGTCGCCGCAGCATGACGGGCTCCATGTCTGGTCCGATCTATTCCTGTGCGAGGTGGTGGACGAGGCGACGGGCGAGCCGGTGCCGGAGGGAACCGTGGGCAGCCTGGTCATCACGCCGCTGTTCAACAACAACGTGACGCCGTTCCTGCGCTGGAGCTCGGGCGACCTCGTCAGCATCACGCGGCCGGCCGGCGGCGACCGGCCCTGGTCGATCTTCCCGGTCATGCGTCATGCGCGGCGGACCGTCGGCTTCTTCAAGGTCCGCGGCGTCAATATCAATCACTCCGAGCTGGAAGATCTGATGTTCTTCAATCAAGGCATCACCGACTTCAAGGCGGAGGTGTGCAATACGGAGTCCGGCCTCGACGTGCTGCGGCTCTTCGTCGAGCCCAAGCAGGGGGTGGATGTCAACACGTTGCAGCAGGGCGTCCGCGCGGACGTGCTGAGGTCATTCGAGGTGGCGGCGGAGATTATGTTCCTGGATCGCGGCACCATCGGCAAGGAGTTCGAAGCCAGCATCAAGGCCGCCCGCTTCGTGGATCGCCGGGGCTGACGGCGGCAGCCGACGCCGAAATTTCCAGAAACGATATGGATTTGGGGACGGCCGCGGAAACGCTCTTGCACCTCATATTTCCGCCGCATCCGCAGTGCTAATCGGGTAGTGTTCCGGGGGGACGGTCACTGCGGCAAGTACACTGCGGCAAGTATCATGCGTCGTCTCTGCATCCTCGTTTTCGCCACCCTGCTGTCGATTTGGTTCGGCCCCTCGGCGCGCGCCGAGATCAAGGGCGCGAGCGCGCCCCACATCGAGTGGGAGGTAAAGAACCGATTCCGGCTGTTCCGCAACGAGGCCGATTTCCAGCGCCACGTCGCGGTAACGCGCAACGACGGCGTGCTCGGGGCCGAGCAGCGGCTCGCGCGCGCGAGCGACGGCCGCGGCTGGGCGCGCGACACGGTCGAGCGGCTGTGTGTCGACCGGTCCGGCAAGCTGCTGGAATTCTGCGACCGCGACGGCGAGCGCGAGGTCTATCTTTCACCGCGCGATCACCGCGTCGGTGTCGTGCTCGCCGGAACGATGCCGGCCAACGAAGGTTGCGCCTGGAGCTTCGATGACGGCGATGGCCCCGCGCGGCAATTCACCGGCGCCTGCAACGAAGAGGTGAAGGTCCGTCTTCGTAGCGGCCGGCAGACATTCGCGAGCGTCGACATCATCCTGCCGGACGGCACGGCGCAGCGGCTGGTGCGACGAGATCCAGGTGCGTGACGTGCTGGTCGCCGGCATGGGAGATTCGATCGCCGCCGGCGAAGGCAATCCCGACCGCGCCGTGCGGCTGTCCGACGAGGGCTTCTGCTTCAAGCGCTTCGACGGTGGCGAGTATTACCGCCCCGGACGCGCCGGCTTCAGCGGCAACAAGTCGTGCAACATCACCTTCGGCGACGATGCCGGGGTCAGCGAGTGGGCGCGGCAAAGCGCGCGCTGGATGAGCGGCGCCTGTCACCGCTCGCTCTACAGCTACCAGATGCGCACGGCGCTGGCGCTCGCGGTCGAGAACCTGCATATCGCCATCACCTACATCCCGCTCGGCTGCTCCGGTGCCACCATCAACGCCGGCTTCCTCGACAGCCAGCGCGCGAGCGAATGTCCCAGTCCCGGCACCAGCGCGGCCTGTCCGGGAAGCTCGCGCGCGCAGGTCGCCGAGCTGACCGACCTCCTGGCGACGGCGCGCAAGCACCGCGCCGACCGCCGCCTCGATCTCGTTCTGCTCACCATCGGCGCGAACGACATCCGGTTCTCGGGGATGATCGCCGACGTCATCATCGAGCCGGGGACGGAACGCAACCTGCTCAATCGCGGCGGCATCATCGCGACCGTCGACGACGCGACAAAGGTGCTCGAGCGCGAGCTGCCCGGCAATTTCGGCAAGGCGCGCGCCGCGCTCAAGCCGCTGGTCGGTGGAAATCTCTCCCGCGTCGTCTACGTCAGCTACGGCAATCCGGCGCTGGCGGGGCCCAACACGCCCTGCCCCGGCGGACGCGACGGCTTCGACGTGCATCCGGCCTTCGGCGCCGATGGCGAGCGGCTACGCAAGGCCATGGACTTCGTATCGCGTAAGTTCCTGCCCGGGATCAAGGCGCTGGCACGCTGCGAGGACGGCAAGAGCTGCCGTGACCCGGCGACCGAGCGCATGACGTTCGTGGACGGCCACCAACCGGCCTTCGAACTGCACGGGGTGTGCAAACGATCGGATGACGATCCCGCCTTCGATCGGGAATGCTTTTCCGGCAAAGGCGAAACCTTCGAGCCGAGCCTTACCAAGGCCGCGACCGATCCGATGACGTGCGGCTACTCCGCGAGCGAATTCCGTCCCTATGCGCCGCGCGCCCGCTGGATCCGCACCGCGAACGACAGCTATTTCACCGCGCTGACCTATCCCGAAGGATTGCCTTCCACGCTGCAGCCGGCCGACCTGCACGACGCCATCTGGGGGATCTTCGCGGCGGTCTACGGCGGCGCCATTCATCCCACCGCCGAAGGCCATGCCGCCATGGCGGACGCGGCGCTCCCGGCAGCGCGCGAGGTGCTCGGGCTGTCGGCCCCGGCCGCACCGGTGCGCAGCGAGCCGCTGCCGGCGCCGCAACTGCTTGTGCCGCGATTGCCGGCATCCGCGCGGTAGGTTGGGTACGGTAGGGTGGGCAAAGGCGCGCTCTTGCGCGCCGTGCCCACGCGTCTTCCTGCAATGGCACGACCGCCGCGTGGGCACGGCGCTTGCACCATTCGGTTGGACGGATCGAATGCTGGTCTCGCGCCTTTGCCCACCCTACACGGCGCCGCAATTGCGACAGACCTCATGCCACGCCGAGCTTCTTCTGCAGGCTGGTGGATGACGTCGTGTATTGGAACACCAGGCGCTTGTCCGGGTAGACGTAGCGGTGCGCCTTCTGCGCCATCAGCGCGCCTTCGTGGAAGCCCGAGAGGATGAGCTTGAGCTTGCCCGGATACCAATTGATGTCGCCGATCGCGAAGATGCCGGGCACACTCGACTCGAAGGTTGCGGTATCGACCAGGATATATTCGCCGTCCTTCATCTCCATGCCCCAATCGGCGACCGGCCCGAGCTTCATGGTCAGCCCGAAGAACGGCAGCAGCGCATCGCATGCGATCTCGAAATTGGAGCCGTCGTTGCGCTTGACGATGGCCTTGGCGATGCGTCCCCCCTCGCCTTCCAGCGCGGAGACCTGACCGAGCACGAAGTCGATCTTGCCCTCGCCCACCAGCGCCATCATCTTGTTGACGCTGTCGGGCGCGGCGCGGAATTCGCTGCGCCGGTGCAGCAGCGTGAGATGGCTCGCGAGCGGCGCGAGGTTGAGCGTCCAGTCGAGCGCACTGTCGCCGCCACCGACGATCAGGATCCGCTTGTCGCGGAATGCCTCCATCTGCCGGACCGAATAGAACACGGAGCCGCTCTCGTAGGCCTCGATGCCGGGGATCGGCGGCCGCTTGGGCTGGAACGAGCCGCCGCCCGCCGCGATCACGACGACCTTGACCTCGAACACCTGGCCGCGATCGGTGGTCACGCGGAAGGCCGGATCGCCGATCTTCTCGATCTTCTCGACCATTTCCTGAAGATGAAATGTCGGCCCGAACGGCTTGATCTGCGTCATCAATGCGTCGCAGAGACCCTGGCCGGTGACGTAGGGAATGCCGGGGATGTCGTAGATCGGCTTCTCCGGATAGAGCTCCGCGCACTGGCCGCCGATCTTGTCGAGGATGTCGATGAGATGCGCCTTCATGTCGAGCAGGCCGAGCTCGAACACGGCGAACAGCCCGCACGGTCCCGCGCCGATGATCAGCACGTCGGTTTTGATTGGTTCAGTCATGACAACGTTCCGTTAGCGTAGCCCGGATGGAGCCATAAGCGCGTTTACGCGCGTCTTCAACGCGCGATGGCGACATCCGGGGTTGTTACCGCGCTGCGCGATTGCCCCGCATTGCGCTACGCTCCATGCGGGCTACGCCTGCCGCTCGGGCGTGCGCACCACCAAGCCATCGAGCTCGGTGACGACCTTGATCTGGCAGGACAAGCGCGAATTCGGCCGCACGTCGTAGCCGAAATCGAGCATGTCCATCTCCATCGGCGAAGGCTCGCCGACCGCCGCGCGCCAGGCCTCGTCGACGTGGACGTGGCAGGTGGCGCAGGCGCAGGCGCCGCCGCACTCGGCCTCGATGCCGGGAACGCCGTTCTTGATCGCCGTCTCCATGACGGTCGATCCGACCTCGCCCTCGACCGTGCGGGCGGTGCCTTCGTAGTCGATAAAGGTGATTTTCGGCATGGAGGGAGGTAGATCGCAGTGACGGTGGAGGCCTTGGCCGGCGTCCTATAACCGCTCGCACGGGCCCGCGCCAGTGCCTCGGCGTTGCGCGAGACAATTCCGACCATACCGGCTAAAATGCATCATCAACGACTGTTCTGATCTGATTTGAGCACGGAACAGCACCATGGCGATCTATGACGCCTTCATTTCCTACAGCCACGCCAAGGACCAGCCGATTGCGACGGCGCTGCAGACCGTGGTGCAGAAGCTTGGAAAGCCCTGGTATCGGCGGCGCGCATTGCGCGTGTTTCGAGACAATAGCAGCCTGTCGGCAACGCCCCATCTATGGACAACGATCGAGCAGGCGCTCGATCAATCGCGGTTCCTGATCATTCTTGCTTCCCCGCAAGCTGCCGTCTCGCCGTGGGTCAATAAGGAAGTGACCCATTGGCTCGATCGCAAGAGCATCGACACCCTGCTGATCGCGCTGACCGACGGAACGCTCTTTTGGGACGGGGCAAGCGGCGATTTTCTCTGGTCCGCGGACACGCCACTGCCGCCCCCGCTCAAGGGCCGCTTCCCGACCGAGCCCAGGTGGGTGGACCTGCGGCGGTATCGCGACGAAGTGAAACCGCGTGACCACGAGTTCATGCAACTCGGCGCGGACTTTGCTGCGGCTGTCCGCGGCGTGCCCAAGGAAGACCTGTTCTCAGAGGAGCTCCGTCAGCAGCGCCGGGCGTTGACGCTTGCCTGGTCGGCGGCTTGCACCCTGCTCGTCCTCGCCGGCTTGGCGGGATGGCAGTGGCGAGAAGCGGCGACCCAGCGAGACCGCGCAGAACAGACGCTCGCGGCGGCGACCCGCAGCGCGAACGACCTTATCGTCAACGTCGCAGCCCGCCTCCGCCATACCGTGGGCATTCCGGTCGATATCGTACGCGACATCCTCGCTCGCGCCCAGAATTTGCAAGGTGAGCTCATCAAGCACCACGAGCACGATCCTGATCTGCGCCGCAGCCGAGCTGTTGCATTACGAGAGATTTCGCAAACTCTTCTGTTCCAAGGCGACACCGGGTCGGCGCTGGCGGAAGCTGAAAAGTCCCGCGAGATCATGGATACGTTGATCGCAAACGATCCCAGGAACCCAGACCTGCGCCGCGAGCTCTCCCTCAGCTACAATCGGATCGGCGAGGCCCTGTCGCGCGCCGGCCGACGCACTGAAGCGCTTCAAGTGTTCTTGCAGAGTCTCGCGATCCGCCAAGAGCTTGCTGCCGTCGAGCCGCACAACAACGAGCCGCAGCGGTCGCTCGCGCTGAGTTACGAACGGGTCGGCAACGAACAGTTCAGTCTGGGTCGCCACAGTGAAGCGCTGGACGCTTTTCGGAAGAGCTTCACGATACGTGAAAAAATTGCTCGCGCAGAGCCGGACAACAGAGACGCCCAGCGCGACCTTGCGGTCAGCTACGACGGCATCGGCCGAACACATGGGGATGACAGCAATGGCGCGCTCGAGGCCTACAGCAAGGGCCTCGCGATCCGGCAGACGCTCGTTCAGGGCGACCCACGGAGCTCGCAGTGGCAGCGCGATTTGGCGTCAAGCTATGACAATGTCGGCACGATCCTGCTCAAAAAAGGCGAGCGCGAAGCCGCACTGCGCGCCTTTCTCGACGCGCTCAAAATCCGCGAAATGCTCATGGAGCGTGATCCTGGAAATCCCCAGTGGCAGATCATCCTCGTCATCAGCCTCGTCAAGCTCGCGGAGGCCAACGATGATCCCGTCGGACGACTCAAACGCGCGCTGCCGATGGTGCAGGAGCTTGAACGAAGCGGAAAGCTGGGAGACAGCCAGAAAAACTGGCGGCTCGAAATCGAGCATCGCTTGGCCGCGCTGACGCCTTAGCTCGGACAATGCGTCGATCGGCATGCTAATTTTAGGTTGAAATCTCTATTGAATTGTCGCTTTACTTGTGTCGAACTCTGAACGGTTGGCCGAGTGGGGGCCCCCGATGTGGACGTCTAGGTTCGCCGCCGCAGTGTTTTCGTCGCTCTTCGCGCTAGGGCCTTCCATTGCCCGTGCGGACTGCGTCGAGGACGCTCGCCTGGTGAACCTCGATGCACAGAACGTCGTCCGTCTGAAAGGCTATCTCTGCCGCGAGGGCGAGACTCAAATCAAAGTCGAGTTCCACCGCTTCGCCGAAACGGCCGCCAGCCTCGTCGTGGCCAAACGTTCGACCGCGCTCCTCAAGAAGACGCTCGGCTCGCCCAAATTGATCGAAAACGACGTCTTCAAATCCTATGCCGAAATCCTCCAGAAGTTCGGCGCCACCATTCAAGCCCCGGGCGGCCCCGGTGACGCGAACTACAAGATCGGAACGGAAGGGCAAGAGGATCAGCTCTTCGTCGGGGACAGACTTCCGGGTTCGACGGTCAGGAAGGTCTTGGGCTGGCAAGGAAGCGGCACCGACCATTACCCTGCCGCCGATGAAATCGCCGCGTTGCGCAAAAAAACAATTCCGGACGGCGTCGGATTTATCTACTCGGCGACCTGTCTCGAAAAAGGCGAACCAGTTGTCGCCGATACGGATTGCAAGGAGTACGATCCAAGCACTGTCGAGATGACCTTCTGGCGCCCCATGCGTCGTGACGACCTCGGCAATTATGCGAAGAACATCAAGGCCTACAATCGCACATTGTCGCAGTTCAAGTCCGAGTTGCGTGCCCGCGGGCAACGCAAGACGCTCACTGACGATCCGTTGCGCACGACCGACCTCTCGCAGAAGCTGAAGCTCTACAAGTTCTTCGCCGGCGATGGGTGGCCAGACGACTTCGTCCTTCTTTTCGGAGACGTCGGCGAAGGCTGCGGCGACGATACGATTCGAGGCATCGAGGGGTGGGAGTTTCGGCACTCGGGCAGAGATATCTTTCTCGACACCGTCTCGATTGAAAACACATCGACACGCCCCCTGAACATCGCGGGTCTGCTGGGCAGCCGAATGTCGCAACCTCGATTGCGCCGGACGGATACGGATACGCCTGGGTCGTCGGCCAGCGATCTCGTCATCAACATGGGAGAAAATCTTGCGCCAGGCCAGAAGCTGCTGATCCCGTTAAGAATCGTTCTCGCTCCAGATGAATGGACCAAGATGCACTTCGAGCGTCCGAAAGTATCCAAGAGCATCTTCGAGCGACTCGGGGCAAACGGCTTCAGCGGCAACCTCTCGGCCCACGGCAATCCAAAACTCCCCGACTACGCGTTCGGGCCCGAGTACTCCGTAGCGGGATTCCAGGTCGGAGGGACGCGCGTCGAGCTGCGGCGGCGGGCCGCGAACTTTATCGATGTGACGGTCGGGGCCGAAATCGGCTCATGTCCCTATCTCCTGTCCTGGAACGAGCGCCATCGCGAGTGGATCGATCACGGCAAGGTTCTGCACAAGGCGCCAAGCAATGAGCGTGAATATACGGAAACCCGCATAGCGACGGGCTTCACGTCCCGCCTGCGGATCGAGGAGCGCGAGCCGGAGGTCGCCTTCATCGATCATGTCGAGGTCGAGATCGCGCTCCGGACCGGCGAAACGCTGACGCTCAAGCCCGACAACCCCTCTCTCGTTGAGCGCGACGGCGACTATCTGCGCCTGTATTGGGGCGACGCGATCGAGATTCAATTTGCGCTGCCCGCAGCCATCGCCGAGGAGGATGTGACGGAGTTCGCGGCTTACCGTATCCGGCTATTACCTGCGCTATTCGGGGCTTAACGCGCGCGACCAGGAGGAACAGCGCACATCGCGGGCGCCTTCGCGCTGGACAGCGCCGATCACCAGCATCGCCCCAGCCGCCGCACCGGCTACCGATCCGGTCTGCATGGCGCCGGGCCAGCTGCGCGCGACGTTGCTCAAACCCCGTTAGCGCCTTTCGATCAGGTCCTCGATCGATCAGGTTTGCTCGCGCCGCAGCGCCGCGATGGTCCCCTGCGCCTCGTGTATGGCGACCCCGAGCCCGTCAATGGCGGTTGTCAGCATCCCTGGAGCCGAACCCGCCGCGGCGCGCTCGACCGCTTCCGCCGCTTCGGCCACCCGCCACGCGCCGATGCCGCGGGCCGATCCCTTGATCGTGTGGGCGAAGGCACCCGCGGCGGCGGGCGGCGCCTCTTGCATGCGCGCGAGCAGCATGCCGGCCTGGCGATCGAACAGTGCGAGCACCTCCGCTTCGAGGCTCTTCTCGCCGAGCGTCATGCGGCCGAGATGGATAAGGTCGATCACCGGTTGCGCCGCGGTCGCCGTCGCGGGCTCGGATGGTACGAGAGGTGGCGCGGAAACGCGCTTGGTCGCTGGTGCGGCAGCCTTGATCATGATGGCCCCCAAGTTCTTTTTGTCTTGTCGCAACAAGCCGTTTTCGCTGTGGAAAAGCGGCCGATTGGTCCCGTGTGGTGGAGCTTGCCAGACTGGCGACCAAGGCCGGGTAAACGTTCCGCCCGGGATCGCGGGCAACCTTGGCCCTAAGCGCTCTGGGTTAAGGAAAGGCTTATTTTCCGTGGCCTGGAGCGTGATCCCGAACAAGTTGCACACTTTTCAGATGGGGTCCTGCGACCAACCTAGAGGGCGCCCGGCGGCGCCTCTTGGCCCAGCACCCGATAGCGTCTGGCTGTAACCAGCCAGTCCCCGGGCCCATCCGTGCGCAAGACAAGATTCGATAATCTTCTTCGATACTTCGCGGCCATCCTGGTCGAAAAGCGGCAACTTTCCCCAGGTTGCGTCAGGCCCCGCTCGAGATAGCGCCTTTGCGCCTCGCTCGGCCGCACGGTGGCCGCAATGTGGCCGGACAAATCGTGGTCTGGCGCGAAAACTCGGTCCCCGTCCTTGCCCTGTGGTGCTCGACCCCGTGGTCGCCCCTAATGTGGCGGATTTGACGTTCCTACCGGCATTCCGGCGAGTTGGAACCGGGACACTAGCGTTAACGATGATTAAAGAGACCTTAACAAGAAGTTTCCTTCGGTATGCCAAGCCGATAGGATAACCGGACGGCAGTGGGATGTCTGTGCGGCGCGTTGCGCCGGCTGCCCGAGGGGGATCCGGAGGGGATCTCAAGGCTACACGCGCTCGTGGCGCGGCCGGATCATGTCCGGCCGCTGCTCTGGTCCAGCGTAATACGAGGCGACGACCGACATGGCGAACACCCCGAAGAAGATGAAGGACCCGACGGAAGCGGCGCTGTCGGCGATCCAGGACGCGCTCACGGTGCGGGATGCGCACCTGAGCCCGACGCCATCAGATCGGCCGCCACCGTCGGCGTCCGCACGCCGGCCGAGCCGGTCGCGGAGCCGCCGTGGCGCACGGTGCGCTCGGCCGCGCCGGCCCAGGACGACTTCTTCGACGACGAAGTCCGCCGCGACGGACGAGCACGGCACGTTGCGCCGCCCGGCCAACGACGACCGTGAATCGATCGGCCAGATCCTGCGTACGCTGCAGCGCCGTCCGGCGCGCACGTCCTACATGATCGCCACCGTCTTCGCCGTGGTCTGGGTGTTCGCCGGCCTCGTGCTCGGCTGGCTGTATCTGCCCGAGCTGCAGGCCGCGCTCGGCCCGACCGGCCTGACCGCGCCGGTGCTGGCCGTGCTCGGCGCGATCTATCTTCGCGCCGATCATCTTCTTCTACGTGCTCGCCCACATGGCGTGGCGCTCGCAGGAGATGCGGCTCATCACGCAGTCGATGGCCGAGGTCGCCATGCGGCTCGCCGAGCCCGAGACGGTCGCGCGCGAGTCGATCGTCACCGTCGGCCAGGCGATCCGGCGCGAGGTCGCCGCCATGGGCGACGGCATCGAGCGCGCGCTCGCGCGCGCCGCCGAGCTCGAGACGCTGGTCGCCAACGAGGTCTCCGCCCTCGAGCACGCCTACAACGACAACGAAGTGCGCATCCGCGCGCTGCTGCAGGACCTCGGCGGCCAGCGCGACACCCTGGTCGGCCAGGCCGAGCAGATCCGCGACGCCATCAACAGCGTGCACCTCGATCTCAGCCACGACATCTCGCAGATCAGCGAGCTCGTGGCCGAGCAGGTCAACGAGGCGTCGCGCCGCATCACCCACACGCTGGCCGAGAAAGGCGAGCACATCACGCGCGCGCTCGGCCACGCCGGCGACACCATGATCGAGCCGCTCGGCGAGCGCGGCGGCGACCTGCTCGACCGCCTCGAGAGTCACCAGCCAGGAAACCGCGCAGGCGATCGCCGCCGGCCAGCGACCGCCTGACCGCGACGCTCAACTTCAAGACCGACCACATCGGCGACGAGTTCACCGAGATCGCCGCCAACCTCCAGCACATGATGTCGGTCCGGCTCGACCGCGTCGACCGACGGCTTCGCGCAGAAGTCGGCGGCGATCCTCGACATGATGACCGGCCGCACGCAGCAGCTGACCGAGCTCGTGGTCGATACCGGCAACCAGCTGGCCGAGACGATCTCCAGCCGCGTCGAGGAGGTGAACTCGACGCTCAAGACCACCGGCGATTCGCTCGTGCTCGACCTGAGCCTGCGCGGCGGCGACGTCGTGTCCAAGCTCGAGCAGACCGGCGCGCGCATCACCGAGACCATCGTCCAGCGCAGCAACAAGGTCACCGACACAGTTCCGCGAGAGCGCCGAAGCGCTCGCCGACGTGATCGGCAACCGCGGCGACGCGGTGCGCGAGATGCTGGCCGCGCGGCTGCAGTCGTTCGAGGACATGTTCAACCACGGCGGCGCCGAGCTGGCCGAGCGCATCGCGCGCGACTCCACCACGCTCGGCAACCTGATCACCCGCCACCTCGGCGAGTTCGACCGCACGGTGAAGACCTACGGCGGCGAGATGGTCGAGCGCCTGGGCGAGCGCACGCAGGAAATCTCCAGCGCGATGCGCGACTACCTCGACAATTTCGATACCCGCGTCACCACCAAGTCGGCCGAGGTCACCGACGAGCCTCGACCAGCAGTTCATCCGCTTCCAGCGACGCGCTCGACGGCCGCACGCAGACGCTCAACGAGGCGCTCGGCGGCCGCGTCATGGACATCGCCAAGACCTGGCCGACGGCGGCAAGGAAGTCGTCGGCGCGCTCGACAAGCGCATCGCCGACGTCACCGCCGTCATCAACGTGCGCGGCGCCAAGCTCGCCGACGCACTCGGCGCCAAGATCGACGACATCGACAAGGCGCTCGGCGACCGCGCGATGGAGGTCGCCGACAATCTCGACACCCGCATCGGCCGCTTCGAGGAGCTGCTGATCGGCCGCGCCGAGAGCGTGACCAAGGAGATCGAGACCCGCAGCAAGTCCGCGGCCGACCTGCTCACCGCCCGCACCGAGCAGCTCTCAGCAGCACGATCAGGACCAACGCCGGCGAGGCCGCGCAGGCGATCGACCGAGCTGACCACCTCGTCGGTCGAGATGATCAGCGCGCGGGTCGAGCAGCTCAGCCAGCACCATCAAGACCAACACCGGCGAAGCCGAGCGCTCGCATCGGCAATCTCGCGACCACCACCACCACGCGTCATCAACGCCCGGCTCGAGCAGCTGAGCGAGGCGATCAAGACCAATGCCGGCGAGGCCGAGCGCAATCGCTCGCGCAGCTCGCCACCAACACCACGACCGCGATCCGCGCCAGCGCGCAGGACGCCGAGCGCAGCCTCACCGGCATGTCGACCGGCGTGAGCAACGTGCTCAAGCAGAACGCCAGCGAGGTCGAGCGCACCCTGCTCGGCGTCAGCGCCGAGGTGGCGCGCAACTTCGTCGGCAAGGCCGACGAGATCTCGACGGCGGTGAGCCAGCGCGCCGCCGAGATGACGCGCATCCTCGACGAGAAGTCGAGCGTGCTGCTCATCGCGCTCACCGGCAAGAGCCAGGAGTTCGCCAGCGAGGTGAGCCGCGTCACCGAGCACGCGGTGAAGGCGATCGAGGCCAAGGGCTTCACCTTCACGCAGACCATGATGGACAACAGCGAGCACATCGCCCGCCTGATCAACGAGGCGAGCGAGACCGCGACCGGCGCCGTCAGCAAGTCGCTCAAGGAGCTCCAGACCAGCCACATCGCCGCGACCGAGACCACGAGCGAAGCCGTCACGCGCTCGATCAAGGACCTGCGCGAGACGCGCCGAGATGGCGACGCAAGGCGCGTCGCAAGACGATCACGCGCACGCTGCGCGAGCTGCAGGAGCACGACCCAGGCGCCGGTCGAGCAGTCGAAGCAGACGGCGTCCGCCGCCGTCTCCGAGATGCTCGAAACGCACGGCATGCTGCGGTCCGACACCACCGCCCTGTTCGAGCGCCTGCGCGAGGCCAACATCCTGCTGCAGGAGGTGCTGAGCGGCGCGCACGAGAACATGAGCGAGATCGAGAGCACGCTGGTCACGCGCGTCGCCGATTTCGTCACCGCCATGAACGAGGTCGCGCAGAAGACCGGCACTGCGAACAGCGCAGGTCGAGCAGCACATCGCGAGCTTCCAGCACGATGACCGGCGCAGACGCTCGACCGACCTGACGCAGCTCGCCGGCCAGTTCGACACCCACGGCCGCTCGCTGGCCGAGGCGGTCGCGCTGATCGACAGCAGCAACCGGCGCACCGAGGGCTCGCTCACCGAGCGGCGCGCATCGCTGGAGGAGCTGGTCGCCACGCTCGACGCCAAGAGCAACGATCTCGAGCAGCGGCTCACCCGCTTTGCGGGCGTGCTCGATCAGTCGCTCGAAGGCGCGGCGGAGCGCGCGCGCGAGATCGCCCGCCTGATCGCCGAGTTCGACGACCGGCGGCGCCCGCGCGATCGCGGAGAACTTCGAGACCATCCGCAACAACGCCGAAGAGGAACGCAAGCAGATGTCGGATGCCATGCACGGCATCTACGCGCAGGCGACCGAAGAGGCGAACGAGATGTTCAACCAGGTCTCCGATCGGTCGAACGCGATGTTCACGCAGGCGGCCGAGCGCTTCGCCGAGGTGGTCGACGGCCTCAAGCGCATGACGGCCGAGATGCAGCACGAGCTCGAGGCCACGCGCACCGAGCTGCGCAAGGGCATCCTCGAGCTGCCGCAGGAGACCGCCGACAGCGCCGCCCAGATGCGCCGCGTGATCGTCGACCAGATCGAGGCGCTGGCCGAGCTCAACCGCATCGTCGCCCGCCACGGCCGCGGCCTCGACGCCGTCGAGCCGGCCGCGCCGGCGCGCCGACCCGGTCGATGCCGACGCCGCCGCGACGCGAGGCCAGCCGGCGAACGCGCCGCTCGCGCGACGAGCCGCGCCCCGGCCACGGCCGGCGGGCCGGACCGAGGCCGGAGCCGCGACCGCCGCCGCTCGCCGGCCGCGCGCCGACATCACCGGCATGAGCGCGCCGGCCATACCGTCCCGCCGCGCCGACGCGCCTCCCGCTCAGCCCCCGCGCAGCAGGCCGGCGGCGGCGCGCCGGCTGGCTCTCCGACCTGCTCACGCGCGCGTCGCAGGACGACGAGCCGCCGCGCGGACGCGGCGGCCCGCGCGCAGCCGCCGCGACGCCGGCGAGCGGCCGGAGCGCCACACGCATCGAGTCGCTCGATTCGCTCGCGGTCGACATCGCCCGCATGATCGATCACGACGCGGCCGCCGACCTGTGGGACCGCTACAAGCGCGGCGAGCGCAACGTGTTCACGCGCAAGCTCTACACCATGCAGGGCCAGCAGGCGTTCGAGGAGATCCGCCGCAAGTATCGCGGCGACCGCGACTTCATGCGCACGGTCGACCGCTACATCGGCGAGTTCGAGCGGCTGCTCGAGGAGGTCTCGCGCGACGACCGCGGCCAGGTGGTGGCGCGCACCTACCTCACCTCGGAGACGGGCAAGGTCTACACCATGCTCGCCCACGCGGCCGGGCGTTTCGACTGAGCTTTGCGACGGACGGGAGACACTTAACGGGCGCGCGATGAGCGCGCCCGTTTGGTCTTGGGGAGGGCGTGTCGCAAGAAGGCCGCCTTGGGAAGGTAGGGGTGGATTACCCCAACCATCAGCGCGGCGACGACAGCGGTGGATGACGGGGAAGGCGTCGAAGCAGCTTTCCGCTCAATTTGGAACCAAGGGAGTTCCCTGCATTCACGAAGGTGACCGGAATGGGCGACATTGACCAATTTGTAGAGGAAGTGATCGATGTTCTTGTCCAATCATTCGAGACGGAACGCGCAGTTACGATCCTTCTCGAGCGCACAAGCAGATCCAGTGGTGAGATATCCGACGCTTTGGGTCTGATTCCGATCGCGTTTGCACGTGTGTTGTTCGAGCCGTTCTCGCTCAGATTTGCCGACACTTACATTCTGAAGATCGGCAAGGTCCGATCGGAACATCGCTTTGATACGAACCAAGTCTTCCGGGCAGCAACCCGCATTGCGAAGGAGATGAGACTGCGGGGGCCACGGGCCGATTTCCAGGCCATTGCCTCGCAGAGCCCGGAGTTCGGCTCCATCAATCAAGCGCTGAACGCGGGAACCGAGCTCGACGATTTGAAGCACGGAACATTTTCGCCGCCCGTGCTGTGGGATTCGGAACCTCGACAACTTCTCGTAGGAGCGCCCATTTCCACGACGAGAGCTTCGATCTTGCGATGGTTTGGCAATCTAGCGAGACGGCGCGTGACCCGAGCCGCTCCGCCGCGCCAGCGCGCCGACATCACCGGCATCCCCCGCATGAGCGCGCCGGCCATGCCGCCGCCCCGCCGTACGGACGCGCCTTCGGTCAGCCCTGCGCAGCAGGCCGCCGGCGGCGGCTCCGGCTGGCTCTCCGACCTGCTCTCGCGCGCCTCACACGAGGACCCGCCTGCCGGACGCCGCAGCCGGCCGCCGCGCGACCCGGATGCCGGGGCGCTGCACAGCATCGAATCGCTCGATTCGCTCGCGGTCGACATCGTCCGCATGCTCGACCACGACGCGGCCGCCGACCTGTGGGACCGCTACAAGCGCGGCGAGTGCAACGTGTTCACGCGCAAGCTCTACACCATGCAGGGCCAGAAGACGCTCGAGGAGATTCGCCGCAAGTATCGCAGCGACCGCGACTTCATGCGCACGGTTGACCGCTATATCCGCGAGTTCGAGCGGCTGATGGAGGAAGTCTCGCGCGACGGCCGCGGACAGGTGGTGGCGCGCACCTATCTCACCTCGGAGACGGGCAAGGTCTACGCCATGCTCGCCCACGCAGCGCGACGTTTCGACTAAGTTTTGCGACGGACGGGAAGCACTTAACGGGCGCGCGATGAGCGCGCCGTTTTGTTTTCAGAGGCGGCCGCTTGCTGGTCCGCCCTACTTCAAGAACAGCTCGCTCCAAATCTTCTCCCACTTTGGCGCCGCGTCGATCCACTTGATCGGATCGATCATCACATATTTGTGCCGGTCGAGCAGCGTCTGCTGCGTCCGGCTCGACGGATTGCGGCCCATGTCGGCGAGGAGCTTCTGGCCCTCCGGCGACAGCACGAAGTCCGCGAACAAGAGCGCGGCATGGGGATGCGGTGCGTTCTTCGCCAGCGCGAGCGCCTGCGGGCGCCCGACCAGCGGCTCGACCGCCACCCAGTCGATCGGCCCGCCCTTCTCCTTGATCGAGTTGGCGTTGCCGCTGTAGACCGTGAGGCATACCGGCAACTCGCCGGCGGCGACGAGCTGCGCCACCAGGATGTGGCCCTTGCGCATCTCGGGCTTGAGCGCCGCAAGCTTGCGGAAGAAATCGAGCCCCCTCGCCTCGCCCATGAATTGGACGACGCCGTACATCCAATCGCTGTCGGTGGCCTCGAGCGCGAGGCGGCCCTTCCATTTCGGCTCGGCGAAGCCTTCGAGCGTCGCCGGCAGCTCCTCGCGCTTCACCTTGCCGGTGTTGTAGCCGGTGACCCACAGGTTGGCGCGGGTGCCGAACCAGCGCCGATGCGGCGGGATCGCCCAGGCCGGCAGATCGGCGACATGCGGGCTGTCGAATTCCGCCACCACCTGCTCGCGCGCCAGCGCCTCGACTTCCGGCGCGTTGGTCTCGACCACGTCCATCGCACGGCGTCCGCCGCGCGCCTCGGTGAGCGCGCGCTGCAGCACGTTCTCGCTCAGTGCGCGCCAGAGCTGCACCTTGACGCCGTATTTCTTCTCGAAGGCCGCCGCGAGCGGACCCGATTCCGTGGTCGCCATCGAGGTGTAGAAGGTGAGCGTGCCCTCCTCGCGCGCTTTCGCGGCGAGGCGCTGCTCGCGATCGGCGCCCTTGTACGAATAGATCGCGGAATTGTCGGCAGCGGGGGTTTGCGCACGGGCAGCGGCCGCCCAAAAGGAGAGGCAAACCATCGCCGATATCGTCCAGACGCCAATGCGCAACATCCTTGCCGCTCCTGTTCAATCAGGTTCTAGCGCCGGCACCAGAACCGAGGCAATGCGGGTCACAGCACGGCATCATATCTGGCTGGACCGAAGACCGCCGCCGGCTCGCCGGCCAATCGCGCCCACATCTGGTCGCCCCAGCTGAAGTGCCACCATTCATTGGGGTGATTGGCGAATCCGGCTTCCGTCATGAGCCAATAGATGAGCCGCCGGTTGCTGCGCGCTTCCGCGTCGGAAAACGAGTCCGATCTGCTCTGCTCGAAATGGTCGGTATGCGCGAGCGCGGTCGCATCGTCGAAGATCGAGCCCATGTAGAGTGGCTCGGAATTGCGCGTCACGCATATGGTCAGATCGACGGCGCCGCCGGTGCTGTGCGGAGCGGGACGATCCTCCGACAAGGTCGGCGCCGCCCAATATTTCTCCACCTCGGCGATGGTCTGCTCGTGGCTCGCGCCGGGAAATTTTTCTTGCACGCGCCGGTACATCCACTCGTCGTGGAAATAGCGCTGCACCTCGGCCGGGCGGATGGCGTCGTGCACGTGGATCTGCAAGCCGCGGCGCCTCAGCTTCTGGTCCACCGCCGCAAGCCGCGTGGCCACGCTCTTGCGCAGGAGCAGGCGGTCGATCGAGCCGGGCACACTCACGTAGTAAGGCGGATTGTCGCACCTGTTGTAAAAGTTCTCCCCGGCGATGCCGAAGTCCCTGATATCGACGACCGCGTCGCTGTAGAGCGGAGAGGCCCGATCGATCGGATGGGCGCGGTAGTTCTTCTGGCGCGCTCTCGCCGGTTGCAAATCGGGAATGGCTCTTCGGCGATAATTTTCCAGCTCCTGAAAGAACGTCGGCATCAAGGACCCATAGGCGTGCCAAGAGGACCGCGCGCAAGGTAGCATTCCCATTCCGGCCGGCAACGGGATAGGATCGCCGCCCACGGCGGAATTCGAATGGGAAGAAGCATGATCAGCAGACGCAACTGCGCGGCGGCAGCCGCCGCGCTCGGCCTCGTCCTCGCTGCCGTCGGCAACGGCCACGCGCAGCCCTATCCGAGCAAACCGGTCAAGATCATCCTGCCGTATACGCCGGGCTCGCCGAACGACGTGCTGGTCCGGCTGGTCGCACCTTATCTGTCGGCGCGGCTCGGGCAGCCGGTTGTGGTCGACAATCGGCCGGGCGGCGGCACCACGATCGGCGCCAAGGCGGTCATGACCGCCGAGCCCGACGGTCATACTCTGTTGTTCACCAACACGCCGACCCACGTCATCGCTCCGCTCATCAGCAAGAGCATCACGTTCGATCCGATCACCGACTTCGTTCCGGTTGCGACCGTCGGCAGCACGATCCTGGTGCTGGTCATCGGCGCCGGCGTCCCGGCCAGCTCGGTGCAGGAGTTCGTGGCGCACGCCAAGGCAAATCCGGGCAAGCTGAACTTCGGCTTCGGACAGGGGACGCTGCCGCACCTGGTCGGCGAACTGTTCAAGGCGACGACCGGCGCCAATATCGCCAGCATTCCCTATCGCGGCGGCGCGCAGGCGATCACCGACCTCATGGGCGGCCGGATCGACATGAACTTCGGCGCGACCGTGACGCTCGCGCCGCTCGCCCGTGAAGGCAAGCTCAAGGCGCTCGCGGTCACCGGTCCGGAACGCAGCCGCGACCTGCCCGATGTCCCGACCATGACCGAAAGCGGCCTGCCGAACGTGACAACGGTGACCTACTACGGCCTCATGGGACCGCCCGGCATGCCCGCCGACGTGGTCGTCAGGATCAACAGCGAGGTCAACGATATCCTCAAGTCGCCGGACCTGATCGCGAGCATGCAGAAGCTCGGCTTCGGATCGAAAGGCGGATCGCCGCAGGATTTCACCGCGCTCCTCGTCGAGCAAAGCGGGAAATGGGCGCCGATCGTGAAGACGGTAGGATTCCAGATGGACTGACGGCGTAGCTATTGCCGGTCCCGGCATAGCGATAGACTGCACGAAGGCGGCCGTAGAGCCGCCGAGAGCAAGGGAGGTCGCCCGTGCGCGGCCGGCAGATTTTCGTCGCTGCGATCGTCGCGGCGGGAGTGAGCGCGTTCGCCGCTGGCTTGGCGGCGGCGGAGCCCTATCCCGGCCGTCCGATCAAGATGATCGTGCCGTTCCCGCCCGGCGGCGCCGACGTGATGGCCCGCCTGGTGGCGGAGCCGCTGTCGGTGGCGCTCGGGCAACCCGTCGTGGTCGAGAACCGCGGCGGCGGAGGGGGCGGCACCGTCGGCGCCAAGTCGGTCGCGGTCGCCGATGCGGACGGCTACACGCTGCTGTTCACCTCGCCCGGTCCGCTCACCACCAGCGCCGCCGTCTACCGCAACCTCGACTACGATCCGGTCAAGAGCTTCATTCCGGTCGCGATGATCGCGACCAGCCCGTTCGTGCTGGTTGTGCATCCCACGGTTCCGGCCGCATCGGTCGAGGAGCTCGTCGCCTACGCCAAAGCCAATCCCGGCAAGATCAGCTACGCATCGGTCGGCTACGGCACCCTGCCCCACTTGTTCTTCGAGCTGTTCAAGCAGCGCACCGGCATCGAGATGGTGCACGTTCCCTATCGCGGCTCCGCGCCGGCGATCACCGACCTACTGGCGGGACAAATCCAGCTCTACGTGGACAATACCCGCAACATCACGTCGTTCGTCCGCGCCGGCAAGCTCAGGCCGCTGGCGGTGACGAGCGAGGTGCGCACCACGGAGCTCCCGGAGCTGCCGACCATCGCCGAGAGCGGCTATCGCGAATTCCTGGCGACCTATTGGAACGGCGTGCTCGCGCCGGCCGGGACGCCGCCGGCGATCGTCGAGAAGCTCAATGCCGCCATCAACGCCAGCCTGCAAACGGCCGAGATGCGCGCGAGCGTGACCAAGCTCGGCATGGCGCCGCGGATCACCACCACGAAGGAATTCGGCGCGCTCATCGCCGCCGAATACGGAAAATGGCTGGCCGTCGCCAAGGCCGCCGACATCAAGGTGGAGTGAAGCGCGAGGGAGGATCGTCCGTGCTCAGCAAGCGAAGTTTCAGCAAGCGACAATTTCTTGCCGGCGCCGCCGCGTTCGGCTTGAACGTGGTCGCCGCCGGCCCGGCGTCGGCGCAGGCGTATCCCAACCGCCCGGTCAAGATCGTCATTCCGTTCGCACCGGGCGGACCGACGGAATTCATCCTCCGTCTCGTTGCGGACCGCCTGACCGCCATGCTGGGGCAGGCCTTCATCGTCGAGAATCGTCCGGGCGGCGCCGGCGGCACCATCGGAGCGAAGTCCGTCGCGGTCGCCGAGCCCGACGGCTACACGCTGCTGTTCAGCTCGCCGGGCCCGCTCGTCACCGCGGCCGCGGTCTACAAGAATCTCGACTACGACCCGATCAAGAGCTTCATGCCGATCGCGATGGTCATCTACGCGCCGCAGATGCTGGTGGTGCACCCCTCGGTGCCGGCGAACACGATCAAGGAACTGGTGGCCTACGCAAAAAGCAACCCCGGCAAGGTCTCGTTCGCATCGTCCGGCTTCGGCACGCAGCCGCACATGCTGGGCGAGATGCTCAGGCTGACGGCTGACATCAACATCCAGCACGTTCCTTATCGCGGCGCCGGACAGTCCGTCACCGATCTCATCGCCGGCCAGGTGCAGATGATCTTCGAGACCACCGCCATTCTGCTGCCCCACGTGCAAGGCGGACGCGTGCGGGCGCTGGCGGTGGCGACCGAAGCGCGCTCGCCGTCATTGCCGGGCGTGCCGACCACCGCCGAGAGCGGATACCCCAAGCTCAACGCGTCGTTCTGGTCGGGCCTGCTCGCGCCCGCCGGCACGCCGCCGGCGATCGTCGAGAAGCTCAATCTCGCCGTCAACGAGATCCTGCGGTCGAAGGAGGCGCAGGAAGGCCTCGCGCGCCTGGGCGCGGAAGCGAGGATCGGGCCGCCGCAGGATTTTTCGGCCTTCATCGGCAAGGAAGCGCCGCGCTGGGCGACGATCGCGAACGAGACCGGCATCAAGGTGGACTGACAATCAGGGGGAGAGCCATGATCGGCAGGCACATTGCGTTTCCTGCAATCGCGCTTCTCGTCCTCACCGCCATCGTCCCGGCGGCGGCGCAGCCCGCCGCCTACCCTGCCCGGCCGGTCAAGCTGATCGTGCCGTTCCCCCCGGGCGGGCCGGTCGATGTCACGGCGCGCATCGTCAGCCAGCACCTGCCGCGAACGCTCGGGCAGACCGTGATCGTCGAGAACCGCGCCGGCGCCGCCGGGGCGCTCGGCGCCAAGGCGGTGGCGGGTGCTGAGCCCGACGGCTACACGCTGCTGTGCGGGAACATCAGCACGCTGGTCGTGGTGCCGGCCGTGACCAACAATCGCGACTACGATCCGGGCAAGGTGTTCATTCCGGTCGCGAAGGTCTCGCAGAACTACGAGGTGCTGGTCGTCCATCCCACGTTTGCGGCGAAATCGGTTGCCGAGCTCGTGGCCCTCGCCAAGGCCAATCCCGGCAAGCTCAACTTCGGATCGGCCGGTCACGGCAACGCGACGCATCTTGCGGCGGAATTGTTCAAGCTCAAGACCGGCACCGACATCGTCCACGTCCCCTACAAGGGCGCCGCCGAGGCCGTCACCGGCGTGCTGGGCGGGCAGGTGCAGATGTTTTTCGGCGACATCGCCGGCATTCTCCCGCTGCTGCGGGAAGGCACGCTGCGCGCGCTCGCGATATCGAGCGAAACACGCAGTCCGCTCATGCCGGATTTGCCGACCATGATCGAGAGCGGCGTGCCCGACTACGTGGTGTTGACCTATGTCGGCGTGGTGGCCCCGGCGGGCACCGCACCAGGCATCGTCGGGAAGCTCAATGCCGCGATCAACCAGAGCCTGACGTCGCCGGAGGTGGCGGCGGCCTTCGCCAAGCTCGGCGCCGAGGTGCGGCCCGCGCCGCCGCAGGACTTCGCCGATTTTCTCGCCGCCGAGACGCAGAAATGGTCGAGCCTCGCGCGGGCGGCCAACATCAGGATCGAATGAATCAAACGGAGCCGAGCCATGATCGCCACACGAGTTCTACTGGCAGCAATCGTGATCGCCGGCCTCAACACCGCCGACGCCGCTGCGCAGTCCTACCCCAACCGCCCGATCAAGCTGATCGTACCGTTCCCCGCGGGCGGACCGCCCGACACCATCGCGCGCCTGGTCGGCAACGACATCTCGGCGCGCCTCGGGCAGAACGTGGTGATCGACAATCGTCCCGGCGGCGGCGCCACCATCGGCACGCGCGCGGCGGCGACCGCCGAGCCCGACGGCTACACGCTCTTATACGGCAGCACCACATCGCTCTCGATCGGCCCGGCGTTGTTCAAGAATCTCGACTACGACGTCGTCAAGAGCTTCGCGCCGGTGGCGTCGGTCTCGGTCGGCTCGATGGTCGTGGCGGTGAACGCGGGCGTGCCGGCGAAAACGGTGAAGGAGCTCGTCGCCTACGCCAAGGCCAATCCCGGCAAGCTCCACAACGGTGCCGGCGTCGCGTCTCCGCCCCACATCGCCTGGGGGCTGTTCACGCTGACGACCGGTGCGGACATCGTGTTCGTGCCCTATCGCGGCATGGCGCAGGCCATGACCGACATGGTGGCCGGCCAGATTCAGATGATGATCGACGGCATCGGATCGCTGCTGCCCCACATCCGCGACGGCAAGGTGCGCGCGCTCGCCGTGACCGGCACGACCCGCAGCGGCGATTTGCCGGATGTCCCGACCATGATCGAAAGCGGCTATCCCGACTACGTCCTGTCGTTCTGGACCGGGATCCTGGCGCCGGCCGGCACGCCGCCGGAGCTCGTCGCCAAGGTCAATGGGGCCATCAATGAGGGCCTGAAGTCGCCCGAGATGAAGCAGAGCCTCGCCAAGTTCAACGTCGACCCGAACATCGCCTCGCCGCAGGAGTTCGGCACCTTTCTCGCCGCCGAGGCGCGCAAATGGGCCGACATCGTGAAGGCAACGAACATCAAGGTCGAGTGACCACACGGAGGCAACATGCTCGGCAAACGGATTTTGCTCTCGGCCGTGATCGCGCTCGGCCTGCCTGCGAGCGGGCAGCCTCTTATCGGATCTGCATCGGCACAAACCTATCCGGACAAGCCGATCAAGCTGGTCGTTCCGTTCCCGCCGGGCGGGCCGACCGACTACGTGGCCCGGCTTGTTGCGCAGCATCTTTCGATGAATTTGGGACAGGTGGTCATCGACAACCGGCCCGGCGCCGGCGGCACCATCGCCTCGAAATCCGTCGCCGGCGCGGACCCCGATGGCTACACCCTATTGTACGGCAGCTCCGCGACGCTCGGCATTGCGCCGGCGCTGTACAAGAACGTCGACTATGATCCGGTCAAGAGCTTCGCGCCGATCGCGCTGGTGTCGCGCGTGCCGTTCGTGCTCGGTATCGCGGCCACCTTGCCGCCGACGACGCTCGCCGACTTCATCGCCTATGCCAAGGCCAATCCGGGCAAGCTGAATTTCGGCGCCACCATCGGCACGCCGCCGCACCTGGTCGGAGAATTGTTCAAGGTGACGACCGGCACCGACATCTTCTATGTCCCCTACAAGGGCGCGGCGCAGGCGACGACGGACCTGCTGGCGGGGCAAATGCACATGACCATCGAGGGCGTGACCACGCTCCTGCCGCACATTCAATCCGGCAAAGTGCGGCCGCTCGCGGTGATGTCGCCGCAGCGCATTCCCGCGCTCCCCGATGTGCCGACCATGATCGAAAGCGGCTACACGCAATTTCCCCCGGCCTCTTGGACCGGCGTGCTGGCGCCGGCGGGTGCTCCGGCGGCGGTGGTCGGCAAGCTCAATGCCGCCATCAACCAGGGCCTGCAATCTCCTGAGATCAAAGACAACTTCGCCCGCTTCAGCGCGGAGGCAAAGATCGGCTCGCCGCAGGACTTCGCGGACTTCATCGCTTCCGAGGCGCCGAAATGGGCGGCGCTGGTCAAGGCCTCGGCGGCAAAGCTGGAATGACGATTCAGCCTGAACGATGATTCAGATGGAACTCGAAGAAAAAGTTCCATCTGCTTGTTAGTGTTATTTTCATTTGAGCACGAATTCGACCAATCGCTCCACATTCGCGTCAAATCTTAGTGTTCGAACGCCTCGCATGGGGGCCACGGGACAAGCACGACAGAGGGGAACTCATGCGACTTGGTGGGCTTCTTTTGGGCGCCGCGATAGCGGCGTCGGCGGTTACGAGTGCGTCGGCGGCGGTACGGATCAGAGCGGACGCGGGCGGCCAGATCGGACCTTATCTCGAAAAGTTGGCGGTGCTGCGCGGTTCGGGCGAACGGGTGATCATCGACGGGCCCTGCCTTTCGGCCTGCACCATGGTGCTCGGCGCGATTCCGCGGAACCGCATCTGCGTGACGTCGCGGGCACGCCTCGGCTTCCATGCCGCGTGGCGTCCCGGCGAAAATGGCCGACCGGTCGCGAGCCCGCAGGCGACGCAGCTGCTGATGGACATGTATCCCGAGCACGTGCGCAGCTGGATCGCGCGACGCGGCGGCCTGTCTCCGCGCATGAAGTATCTCAGCGGCCGCGAGCTCGCTGCGATGTATCAGACCTGCGAGTGAGAACGCGTCCGCGGCGGCGGCCGCAAGCAGGCCGCCGGCCGCTGCCATGAGTGCCATCGCCCCATAGGCGACGCCGCCCCAGCCCGCATAGAGCAGGCCGGAAGCTCCCATCGCCAGCGCCATCACCAGGCCCTGCGCGACCGCGAGATAGCCTTGCGCGGTCGCGCCCATGGCGGCAGGTGCCGCGTGCGCGATGAAGCCGATTGCGCCGAGATGGGTGGCGCCGAACGACAGCCCATGCAGGCATTGCAGGATCGGCAGCAGCGCGGGGGCCGGCTCGAGCGCCATCGCGCTCCAGCGAATCACGGCGCCCGCCGCTCCGATCATGAGCAGCGTGGTCGGGGCCATCCGCAGGCGCCCGGAAATCGCGAACAGCGCAACCTCCGCCACGACTCCGAGCGCCCACAGCGCTCCGATCGCCGCGCCGTCGAGCCCGGCCGCCCGCCAGTCGAGCGCGGAGAAGCCGTAATAGACGGCGTGGCTCGCCTGCACGAGGCTCGCGGCGGCGGCAACGGCCAGGAAGACGGGGTCCCGCAACAGGCTGGGCGCGGCAGACGGTGCCGTTTTGGCAGCAGGGGCTGGATCGGGGCTCGCGGCGGTGCGCGGTGCGAGCGGCGCCAGGGCGCAGGCGGCAGCGGCCGTGATCGCCATGCCCGCCACGATCAGCCAGATGAGATCGCGCGCGGCGATGAGGTCGAGCAGGACGCCGGCGCCGAAGCTGCCGGCAATGAAGGCCAACGAGCCCCATAGCCGCACCGGGCCATAGGCCCGGCGGAAGTGGCCGAGGCCCCGCAATGCGTAGGCATCGGTGAGCGGCATGATCGGCGTGTAGAAGGCGGAGGCGAGCGCGAAGGCCGCCATGATGGGGGCAGCGCCCGGCGCCAAGCCGACCGCGCCGTAGCCGAGCGCGGCGGCCGTCGCCGCGATCACGATCGCCGAGCGCAGCGCGTCATTGCGGTCGGCGTGGCGCGTCGCCAGCGGGATTGCCAGCACCCGCACGACCATGGGGATCGCCAGCACAACGCCGATGGCACCGGCATCCAAGCCCTTGGCCGCAAGCCAGAGCGGCAGGAATGGCAGTTGCACGCCGAGCACGACGAAGAGCGCAGCGTAAAAGACCGCCAGCCGCCACGCAAACGTCGAGCCTGTGGGTATCTGGGGATTACTTGACATCACGCCGATTGCGCTCGGTGGCCGATCGTGCTGATCGTAGACGCTTGATGGTTCCGTGGTGCCATGTCGGAAAAACCTTCGGCGTTATCCACAATCCCGCCCCAGCCCCCGGCTGAGGGCGAATACGACATCATTTGCGCGACCATGGCGGAAAGCGCACGCGGGCGCTGGTTCCTGGACGAATACGCGCGCCGCAACCGCAATACCGACACCACGCAGGTGCTGGCGGCGATCGAACGCATCGAGGCGACGATTCGCGGCGAACGGGATCGGCAGGTCTATCAGAGCTTTCGCGGCGAGCTCCTCGACATGGCCAAGGTGATCGCCCAGACCCGCGCCGACGTCGCCGCGATCGAGCCCAAAGCCCCGGCTCCGGCGACGGGAGCCGCCGCGCCGGCGCCCCCGGTGGCGGCAAACCGCGAAATATTCGCTGCCGCTGAGCGCATCCAGGACGTTGCCTGGACCATGCGCGAGCGCGGCCTCGATTCCCGCATCAGCCAGCAGATCGAAGCGCTGGCGTCCTCGATTCTACTGGCATCGTCGCTGCGCAACCCCGACGACCATCGCAAACAGAAACTCGGCGAGGTGCTGCACTATCTCGAGCGGCGGATCAACGCGATGCTGGATGCCTGCGCTGGGCCTGCCCAGACGCCTGCTGAGGAAAAAACGCCCGCCGTGGAACAAGCGCCTGCCGAAGAGCTAGCGCCGGCGCACGAGGCCGACCTGCCTACTGACCAGATTTCGATCGACGAGCCATCGACTTACCAAGCATTGCCTGACGAAGAGGTTGAAGCGGCGAGCGCGCCGCCGCACGGCGGCAACGGCCATGATGCCAATGGCATCCATGCCGTGATGTCGCCGGATCAGGAGGCACCGGCGGCGCAGATGGCCGAGGCGCCGGATTCCATCCCGGTCACCTCGGCGACGATCGCCGCGGAGCCGCCGCCCGAAGGTCCGGCCCCCCTTGTCTCGGAAGAACCGCCGGCTCCCCCGGCGGCCGAAAGCGCGCCGCCGCACGGCGGCAACGGCCACGATGCCGCCGGCATCCATGCCATGATGTTGCCAGATCAGGAAGCACCGGCGGCGCAGATGGCGGAGGCGCCGGTGTCCATCCCGGTCACCTCGGTGACGATCGCCACGGAGCCGCCGCCCGAGAGTCCGGCCCCCCTCACGGAAGAACCCGCGGCGCCCTTAGCGGCCGAAATTGCCGCCGTGCCGATCGAGACCGAGCCCCAGCCTGACCCGGCGCCGTCGGCGGCGGTGCGGGCCACGATCCCGCAGATCGAGCTCGAGCCGCTCGTCGTGGCCGCTGTCGCATGGCGCAAGACACCCGCCGACGAACGGCGGGCAGAGCTCGAGCACGCGCCGATCGCGGTCGAGCCACTGTTCCCGGAGCAGCCTGCCGAAGCACCCGCGGTCGAGAGCGCGCCGGTCAGCCCGCTATTCAGGCCGCCCGAGGCCGCCGTGGTCTTTCTGGTCGAATATCCGACAGACGATGCGCGCACAGAGGCGCCGACGATGGTAACCGCGGCAAGCGTGCTCGAGGCCGTGCCGTTGCCGGAACGTCTCCCGCCCGTTGCAGCGCCGCAGCCTTCCGTGGAAAGATCGGCCGTCATGATTGCGGACACCGACAAGGAACCGCTTGCCCCGGCCCCGGCGGAAACCGCCGCTGCGCCGGCCCCGCAAGCCCCTGCCTATTCCTTGCCGATTGCGGAGCCGATTCCGCAACCGCTCGCTGCGCCGGCGGCACCGCCCGCCGCGGCCGCAGCATCTGCGCCACGCGATCCGCTGGCGGCGCTGCGGGCGATGACGCCCGAGGAGCGAATCGCGCTCTTCACGTGAAGATGCTCTAAGCCACCAGCCGATAGAACAGCTCGGGATCGACATTGCCGCCGGAGAGGACTGCGACGGCGATCTTGCCCTTCACGTCGATCTTGCCCGACAGGAGCGCCGCGAGCGCGACCGCCCCGCCCGGCTCCACCACGAGCTTGAGCTCGTGGAAGGCAAAGGCGACGGCGGCGGCCACCTCCTGGTCGCTGACGGCGGCGCCGGCGCCGATCAGCTCGCGGTTGATGGCGAAGGTGAGCTCGCCCGGCGTCTGCGCCATGAGCGCGTCGCAGATGGTGCCGCTGAGCGCGGCGTTCTTTTCCCGCTGTCCGCTCTTGAACGAACGGGCGTGATCGTCGAAGCCTTCGGGCTCGGCGGTATAGAGGCGCGCCTGCGGCACGCGTGCCTTCACCGCCAGTGCGATCCCCGCGGCCAGCCCGCCGCCCGAAGCGGTAACCGCGACCACGTCCGGCACCAGCCCCTGCGCCGCCAAATCCTCGACGATCTCGCGGCCGGTCGTCCCCTGCCCCGCGATGACCAGCGGATCGTCATAGGGCGGCACCAGCGCCGCGTGACGCTTGGCGGCGATCTCGCCGGCGATCGCCTGGCGGTCCTCGCGCGCGCGGTCGTAGAGCACGACCTCGGCGCCGAGCGCGGCCGTGCGCTCGCGCTTCGGGCGCGGCGCATCGGCGGGCATGACGATGACCGCCGGCATGCCGAGCAGCCGCGCGGCGGCCGCCACGCCCTGCGCATGGTTACCGGACGAGAACGCCACCACGCCGCCGGCGCGCTCGCTCTGCGGGATCGAGGAGAGCCTGTTGTAGGCGCCGCGGAACTTGAACGAGCCGGTGCGCTGCAGGACCTCCGCCTTGAGGAAGACGCGCGCGCCGGTGAGCGCATCGAGCACCGGCGAGGTCACAAGCGGCGTGCGCAATGCGATTCCCGCCAGTCGCTGCGCGGCGGCATCGACATCGGCGGCGGTCGGCAAAGCGGGGTTGGGCGATTGCGCCATTGCAGCGGACGGTAGCGCCGCGGCGCCCCTCCCGGCAAGGGCGATCGGCGCACAATTTCGCGCGGTGGATCATGTGGCGAATCGGCGCCCCTCGCTCGTCAGCCTCTTGCTCGTCACAAGCGTGTCACGACCCCTGTGAGATAGCTCGGGGATGACGATAGCGATTTGGGCCGCTGGCACGTTCTCTCTTGTCGCGACTGCCAGTCATATCGCCAGCATCCTGATCGCGACACGGCGCTGCCGAAAGGTCGGAGACGCCGTGCGAGCGCCGCGCCACACTCCCGCGGTCAGTCTGGTTCGGCCGGTTTGCGGGATAGAGAATCACGGCGAAGAAACGCTGCGTTCGGCCTTCCATCTCGACCATCCGCGCTACGAGATCATCTTCTGCGCAGCATCCGCCCATGATACCGTCGTGCCGCTCGTGCAACGTTTGATCGCTGCGCATCCCGACGTTCCCGCGCGGCTCCTCATCGGCAACGAGACGATCAGCGACAATCCGAAGCTGAACAATGTCTACAAGGGCTGGCGCGCGGCCAAGCATGATTGGGTCGTGATGGCGGACAGCAACGTGCTGATGCCGCGCGACTACATGGAGCGTTTGCTCGTCGCTTGGCGCTCGGATACCGGCCTCGTTGCCTCGCCGCCGGTCGGCTCGCGTCCGGATGGATTCTGGGCGGAGCTCGAATGCGCGTTCCTCAATACCTATCAGGCGCGTTGGCAATACGTGGCCGATACGATCGGCATCGGTTTTGCCCAGGGCAAGTCGATGCTCTATCGCAAGAGCCTGATCGAGCAGGCCGGCGGCCTGCGGGCGCTCGCGGCCGAGCCGGCGGAGGACGCGGCCACGACCAAGGTCGTGCGCGGCGCGGGTTTGCGCGTTCGCCTCGTGGAGCAGCCGTTCGAGCAGCCGCTCGGCCACCGCGGCGCCCGTGAAGTGTGGGCGCGCCAGCTACGCTGGGCGCGGCTGCGGCAGGCTTCTTTCAAGCGCTACTACCTGCTGGAAATTCTGGCGGGCGGCATCTGGCCCTTGCTCGCCGCGACCTATGTCGCCGCCAGTCTGGGGATGCCGCTGGCCGGCTTCTTCGCCTTCGCGACAGTCTGGTACGGCACCGAAGCCGTGCTCGCCTACGCCGCCGGATGGCATTTGACGCTGCGGTCGCCGCTCGCGTGGATGCTGCGCGATCTGCTCCTGCCCGTGCTCTGGATCGGCGGGCTCATGGGCACGGAAGTCGTCTGGCGCGGCAATCACATCAGCACGGCCGAGTCCGAAAGCACGACCTGATGCTTGCTTCGCTGCGCTGAACAGCAGAAGCCCCGGAGCAAGGTCCGGGGCTTCTCGATGTGTGATGGCGAGTTCGAGCGATCAGTACCTGCCCGCCACCGGAGCGCTGTAGCCGCCGAACCTGAAATTGAGGCCGCCCTTGATGACGCTTTTGGTGTCGTTGACATCGACGATGAACGGCCCAAAGCTGTTTTGCCTCGAGCCGAAGTCATAGTAGTTGTACTCGATGAAGCCGGTCAGGTAGTTCGTGAAGGCGTATTCGCCGCCGACGCCAATGGTCCAGCCGGAGCGAGTGGCGCTTGCGGTCGCGATGCCCAGCAAGGGGTCGTTGATCGTGAGTTCATCCCTCTCCCACGCGCCGCCGCCTTTCACGTAGCCCAGGAACCGGTCCCAGCCATAACCGATCCTGCCGGTCACGGTCGCGAGCGACTTGATTCTGGTTTCGAACGAGATGCCGAAGCCGAACGGGTCGAGATGGCTGTTGCTGGCATCGGTCCAGGCATAATCGGCCGCGATGCCGATCACGAACCCGCCAGCGAACTGATAGTCGCAACCGACCTGCGCGCCGCCCAGAAAGCCGTCCACATCATGGCCCCCGACCGCACTGCCGGGAATGCCAGTGAAGCCATTCACGTCGATCCAATCCTTCGACGCCCATAGTCCGCCGACGTGGCCGCCGAAATAGCAGCCGGTCCAGCTCCAGATGGGGACGACCGGCGGCGGCGCCTTGACCGGCGGCGGCGGCCGGCGGAGATCGGCCGCCAGCGCCGGCGATGCGACGAGCGCGGCGATCGCAACGCCTGCGAACAAGAATTTTTTCATTAGGACACTCCCCCGATTGTTGTCGATGCCCGGGTTTTACGCGTGAAATGCTGGCGAGTCCGTGACATTAAGGTCACAGCCAAAATCAATTAGATTCGCGTCACTATTTTACCTCCGCATTGGAACTTTTGTGGCGCAGCCGCGACCTAGTTCGGGCCACATTAAGTCAAGTTCCATGCGACTGGTGTCAGGCTCCGAATTCCATGCGATTCGTGTCACATTCCACAGGGGTGCGAAAGTACCGCGCGCAATAGATGAGGCCCCGGGATCGCTCCCGGGGCCTCGCGATCTCTCAGTTTGTGGATTCGACGTCGCTCAGTAGGCAGCGACGACGGGCCCGCCGCCCCAGCCGAACTTGTAGCTCAGCCGGCCGAGGAACGTGTAGACGTCGCGCGGACGCGAGTTGAACGTATACAAGCCGGCACCGCCGCCGATCTCGTAGCTCTTGCTCTCGAAGCGATAGTAGTTGGTCTCGAAGCCGACGATCCAATTCGGCGTGAACGCGTATTCGGTGCCGGTGCCGACGGTGAAGCCGTTGTGCCAATTGCTGGCGCTGCCGGCGCCGGTCGCGGGGATGTTGTCCACCACGCTCAGCTTGGCATGCGCGGCGGCCCAGCCGACCTTCGTGTAGAACAGCCAGGTGTCGAACGCCATGCCGAAGCGCGCGGCGACCGATGCGATGCCGTCGATCTTGTTGGTGTAGACGTCGTCGGCACCGCCGAACGGGCTGACGTAATCGCGGTTGATGTTGGCCCAAAGATACGAGCCCTCGACGCCGATGACGAAGCGCGAGACCTGATAGTTGCAGCCGAGCTGGCCGCCGCCGGCGAAGCCCGACGAGTAGTTGGCGTAGCCCTGGCCCGGACCGAAGTCGCCGAAGACGGTCGTGTTCACCGCGTTGGTGTTCTCGGTCCAGGCGTAGCCGCCACCGATGCTGCCGCCGATATAGCAACCGGTCCAGCTGAACATCGGCATGGGCATTGGCCCTTTGTACATCGGCGGACGCGACAGGTCGGCCGCACCTGCGGGAACCGCGATCAGCGCCGCAATGGCTGCGCCGCTCAACAAAATCTTCTTCATGGTGACCCCTCCTCGAACGCTTTTGATTTCGGCGCAGTAGCAGCTCCATCGGTGCCGAAGGTTGTATTTGGGTCACACCCTACAGTTTTACCTAAGATTAACTTAGTGATCTGATGATCAAATACTTCATCTCATTGATTCTGTTACAGAATATATTCTTTCGATTACAGAATTAGGTAGGGTTAACTCCTCTACAGAAAGTATTAATCCTAATGATATCTTAAATTCGGACTTCGCGCGGGTGGAAGCGCGATGCGTTGAGCGCCGGCGGATTCCACGATAGTCCTGCGGCCAGCAAAGGATCTGCTCGCCCACCGACTTCGGCTCCAGCCCCACCATCGAACAAAGGTAGATATCGCCGTGGATCTCGGAATTAGCGGCCGCAAGGCCATCGTCTGCGCCTCGAGCCGCGGGCTCGGCCGCGCCTGCGCCTTCGCGCTCGCACAGGCAGGCTGCGAGGTCGTCCTCAACGGACGCGACCCCAAGGCGCTGGAGAGCGCGGCCGCGGAGCTGCGCCAGGCGACCGGCGCCAAGATAACTGCCGTGCAAGGCGACGTCGCCACGCCCGAAGGCCAGGCCGCGCTGTTTCGCGCCTGCCCGGAGCCCGACATTCTGGTGAACAACAATGCCGGTCCGCCGTTCCGCGATTTTCGCCAGCTCACGCGTCAGCAGATGATCGACGGCGTCATCGCCAACATGGTGGTCGCGATCGAGCTCACGCAGAAGGTCATCGACCCGATGGTGACGCAGGAAGTTCGGCCGCATCGTCAACATCACCTCCGGCTCGGTGAAGATGCCGCTGGCGGGCCTCGACCTCTCCTCCGGCGCGCGCGCCGGGCTCACCGCCTTCTTCGCCGGCGTTGCGCGCTCGGTCGCGGCCTCCAACGTCACCATCAACTTCCTGCTGCCGGGCACCTTCGACACCGAGCGCTTGGCCTCGAACATCGCAGCGAACGCCAAGACGAAAGGAATTTCGTTCGACCAGGCCAAGGCCGACCGCATGGCCACCGTGCCCGCGAAGCGCTTCGGCACGCCGGACGAGTTCGGCGCCGCCTGCGCCTTCCTCTGCTCCGCCCAGGCCGGCTACATCACCGGCCAGAACATCCTGATCGACGGCGGGGCGTTCCCGGGAGCGATGTGAGGCCCAAAAGCGAACAAGGCCGGCTTCCGCCGGCCTCGTCGCACCCCCCGCCGAATTTCCTGGCAGCCCCGAGGAGCGGGCTCGCCCTTCGTGTCGCCCCCCTCATCCGCGTCGCTTGCAGCTAGGCGCGCGAATCAGGTGCATGCGGTAATCCTGTCCGGCGCATGGCCGGATTGCAAACGTGAAATCCGCGTAATCAGCCGATTTCGAACGATAATCGTTCTAAGTTGCCGACAGGCAACAGTCGGGCACCGCGTAGCCGCGCGTTGGACACATTCCTGCCAAAGAGGCTTAGCATCGCCGCTTAACCGCCTCGCGTCGCTTGCTCGCCGCAGCCGTGCGACGCATGATCCCCGCCCGACGTCCTTTCAACCCCAAGGAGAGAGAACTTCCATGAAGCTCGTCCGCTTCGGCCCGCGCGGCCGTGAAAAGCCCGGCATCGTCGACGACCAGGGCCGCATCCGCGATCTCTCCAAGGTGGTGCCCGATATCGCCGGCGAAGCGCTGTCGCCCAAGGGCCTCGCCGCGATTCGCAAGGCGCCGATCGGCAAGCTGCCGATCGTGAAGGGCAAGCCGCGGCTCGGCGCCTGCGTCGGCGGCGTCGGCAACTTCATCGCCATCGGCCTCAACTACTCCGACCACGCCGCCGAAGCCGGCATGCCGATCCCGAAGGAGCCGATCATCTTCAACAAGGTGACGACCTGCATCTGCGGGCCGAACGACGACACCATCATTCCGAAGGACTCGACCAAGCTCGATTGGGAAGTCGAGCTCGGCATCGTCATCGGCCGGCGCGCGCGCTACCTCTCGAAGGACAAGGCGCTCGACGTGGTCGCGGGCTATTGCCTCGCGAATGATGTTTCCGAGCGCGTATTCCAGATCGAGCGCGCGGGGCAATGGATCAAGGGCAAGAGCTGCGAGACCTTCGGGCCGCTCGGGCCCTGGCTCGTCACCAAGGACGAGATCAAGGACCCGCAGGGCCTCGACATGTGGCTCGACGTCAATGGCGAGAAGCGCCAGCGTGGCAACACCGGCACCATGATCTTCGATTGCCGGCACCTGGTCTGGTACTGCTCGCAGTTCTTCGTCCTGGAGCCGGGCGACGTGATCGTCACCGGCACGCCCCCGGGCGTCGGCCTCGGCATGAAGCCCGAGCCGAAATTTCTGCAGGCGGGCGACGTGGTGACGCTCGGCATCGACGGGCTTGGCGAGCAGCGGCAGAAGGTGGTGAAGCTCAAGTCGTGATCGTGGGGCGGGTCAGACGATTCGCTCTGACCCGCCGTTTCCGTCGCCGCGTCCGTTCCTTGCGAGACGCCTGCTGCTAGTTGCCTTGATTTCGGCCGCGGCCGTTGTTCGTCTGGTAGCTCGGATTGGGAATGCAGCTTCCGCCGAGCCCCGAAAGGGCGGCCATGCATTGCGCGTAGCTGTAGTAGCCGCAATTCGTGGTCCCCTTTGTATCGTAAGCACACCAGGAACCTTCGGCCCGTGCACCGACGCTGGTCAGGGGCAATGCGGCCAGCGCAGCCACGACAAGAGCGATCTTAGGCATGAATGACCTCCTGAGCATGTGACGATGATTCATCGTGCCACCCAACGAAGCTGAAAGGTGTAAGGCCATCACAGTATGTCGCTTTGGCCCCTTCGCCAACCTTATGCCGTTCCGGTGTGATCGGCGGGTCAGGCTACCTCACCTGACCCGCGCATTCGACCCGGCTGCGGCGGCCGCTGCCTGTCAGTAGCGTGACTTGCGGCCGCTCCCGTAGGAGCTCGGATTGCGGGCGCAGGTTCCGCCGATGCCCGAAATGGTGTCGAGGCACTGCTGAAAGCTGTAGAAGCCGCAATTCGTGCCGCCTTTGCCGTAGTAGTACGCACACCAGGGGCCATCGGCGCGTGCCGCGACGGTGGTCAAGGGTAGTGCGGCCAACGTGGCCAGTGCGGTCAGGGCGAGAGCGATCTTGCGCATGTCAATTTCTCCTGGGCTGTTGAAGGTGGCTCCACCGTGCCACCCCGCGGGGCCGAAAGGTGTGATGGTCATCACACCTTGTCGTTTTGCCATCATCGCTTATTGCCCCTGAAGTAGGGGTGGAATCCACTCGGTCCCTACCGCCTTCGTGCCATCAACAAAGAAGGAGTCGCATTGTTCAAATACCATGACGCCTTCTGCCATTGCGGATCTTCTTCCATACGGTAATCAATCGCGCGCTGATGATCTTTTGTCCGAAGAATCTTCTGTATGACCGCATTGGCTGCCTCCGGCTCATGGATCCGCCAGATAAGCTCCCTAAGCCCGTCGTGTGTAACGCGAGCAAGAAATAACGCGTTGCCGTCCGCTTTGAGCAATTGAGCTAACCCGTCTTCAAATTGGTACAGAAGTTCTTGATCATCGGGAGAAGGAAGCCGATTGTCAACAAGGTCAACGCATTGGAGAAGTAGAGATAGATGCCAAGAGAATGCGACCTTGGGCTCAAATTCCCTGAGAGCGGTGTTGACGGTAGCGAAACCCGGCAGATCATGCTGACGAAACTCGAGGACCGTGTGGACCTCCCTCCGGGATGACTGCGTTTCTCGTGGTCATAGCAGCTTGCACCTCCGACGGATGCCGTGAAGATCTCCGGCCATGAACCGCTACCCCGTAACTGAAAACTCAAGCCCATCAGAGATATTGTCAACGAACAGACGTGTTCCGTCGTCGAACTCAATCACCACCTCTCTCGATCGGTGACGTATTACAACCTTTACGGTCTTTCCTCGAAGCAAATCCGTCAGCTTCCTGCTCTCATCTTCTAGATCCGCCATGGATGCCTCATCAGTGCCCCTATCAGGAAGATTCAGGATTGCCGCGCCGCGCTCTGAACGCGTGCCCTGCGAACGTGTACACAATGCCGGCGTCACCTAGCTGTATGCAGGCTGTCACCTTAAATCACGACGCCAGGAAACCTTCGCCCAGGTAACTGGACAACAGCATAGATAGTGGATGGCCCTTCAAAGTAGCTCTGCACTCTCGCTCATCGTCAAACTTCCATTGCCGAGGTCAGCTCCGGAGCCACCCGGGTGAACGACGACGAGAGCTTCATGGGATGGAAGGGTCGAATCGGTCAACCGGACGAACACCAAGCTGCAGCAGTGGGATCGCACCATCGAGCTGGATCTGGACACGCAGCGCTGACGACCGTCACCACCACGCATGAAAATGGTGCACCGGACCGTGACCTGCGCCGATTTCGAGCTCGTCGAGGCTGCGAGCGCGTCGGTGACATAGGTCTTGGCGGCCTTCGCCGCCGCGGCGAGATCGAGACCTTTGGCGAGCCCCGCCGCGATGGCCGACGACAGCGTGCAGCCGGTGCCGTGGGTATTCCGGGTCGCGATGCGATCGGCCGCAAGGCGCGTGCAGCCGTTGGGCTCGACCAGAAGATCCACGCTCTCGGGCCCGCTGCCGTGGCCGCCCTTGACCAGCACCGCCTTCGGCCCGAGCGCGAGCAGGCGCTCGCCTTGCGCGCGCATCTCGGTCTCGGTTTGGGCAATCGGCGCGTCGAGCAGCGCAGCCGCTTCCGGCAGGTTCGGCGTGATCACGAGCGCGCAAGGAATGAGCACGCGCCTGAGCACGTCGATCGCGTCGGCCGCCAGCAGCTTGTCGCCAGACGTCGCGATCATGACGGGATCGAACACCACGTTCGTTTGCTTCCAGCGCACGAGCCCCGCCGCGATCGTCTCGATGACCGCGCCTTGCGACACCATGCCGATCTTGACCGCGCCGACGTCGAGATCGGAGAAGACCGCGTCGATCTGCGCCGTCACGAACTCCGCCGGCACGTCGTGGATGCCCGTGACGCCTTTTGTATTTTGCGCGGTGAGCGCGGTGATCACCGACGCGCCGTAGACGCCGAGCGCCGAGAACGTCTTGAGGTCGGCCTGGATGCCGGCGCCGCCGCCCGAATCCGAGCCGGCGATGGTGACGGCGATGGGGGTCTGCCCCATTGCGCTCACGTGCCCCTTTTGCCGATGGCGGTGTCCACGATGCCGCGCAACGCACGCGCGGCAGCTTGCGGATCACCCTTGAGCGAGAGCGCCGAGATGACAGCGACGCCGTCGGCGCCGGCGGCGATGACGTCGGCGGCGTTGGTCGCGTCGATGCCGGCAATGCCGCACAGCGGAAAGTCCGGGAGCCCGGCGGCGGAAGATGCCGGCGATCTGCGCCAACCCCGCCGGGCCGATCGGCGGCTTGGTATTGTTCTTGGACGAGGTCGCGAACACGCCGCCGACTCCCACGTAGTCGAGCAGGTCGATCGGCGCGGCCTCGGCCTGCGCCACCGTCTTGATCGAGAGCCCGATGATCGCATCGGGGCCGAGCAGCCGCCGCGCATCGGCGACCGCCATGTCCTCCTGGCCGACATGCACGCCGTCGGCGCCGGACGCGAGCGCGACATCGACGCGGTCGTTGATCAGCAAGGGGACGTTGAACGGCGCCAGCGCCGCCTTGATGGCGCGCGCGCGCTCGACCATGGGCCGGGTGTCGCTGCGCTTGTCGCGCAGTTGCACCAGCGTCGCGCCGCCTTGCGCCACCAGTCGCGCAAGCTCGGCGAGATCGCGCCCGCCGGAATGCTCGGGATCGACCAGCGCATAGACGCGAAGATCGCAGGTAGGCGAGCTTGGGCCGTGCATCTCGAGCTCCCTCCGCCGGCATGATCCGGATCAGGTTCGATGGGTTGGCTTAAGGCCTCTCAGCCCGGCGGCGCATCCGCCGGACACCCCATTGAGATTGCGATGCAAATTTAGGGTTCTGTCGCACATGTGGCAAGAGCTGAGACCGCCAGCTAAGGTGGCAAAGGCGACGCCCACGAAGTGGAAATCGTCGACTACCATCGAGGTTGAGAGCATGGCTCCTGTCGCACATCCCGGACGGTTCCTGAAGCGCGAATTGACCAGTCGCGGCCTCAGCGCCAATCGGCTCGCGCTCGACATCGGCGTCCCGTCGGGCCGCATCACCGATATCCTCAACGGACGACGCTCGATTACCGCCGACACCGCGGTAAGGCTCGGCCGATACTTCGGCAACAGCCCACAATTTTGGATCGATCTTCAAAGTCAGCACGACATCGCCGTGGTCGAGCGCGAGCACGGCAAGGACATCGCAAGGCGCGTGCGCCCGGCGGATGCCGCGTAGCTGGGCCGCAAGCGAGCCGCCACCTTGTCAATACCATGCGATTTTGCTCATTTGGCCATCGGAACTCGGGCAAGCCCCGCGTTCTGCACTTTAGGGCCGCCCGGAGGCGCGAATGATCCCCTTCTTCGTCCAGATCAAATGCCAACTCGGCCAGTCCTACGAGGTGGCCAACAAGCTCGCCGATGCCGAGCTCGCCTCCGAGATCTACTCGACCGCCGGCCACTTCGACCTGCTGGTGAAGTTCTACGTGGACGACAAGACCGACATCGGCCATTTCGTCAACGAGAAGGTGCAGACCATTCCGGGCATCCAGGACACGCACACGATCATCACGTTCAAGGCGTTTTGAGGCAGCGAATTCGTAGGGTGGGCAAAGGCGCGAGAGCAATTTCAACCCTCGCCAAGCAAATGGAGCAGCGCCGTGCCCACGCGTGAAATCGGTGACGCGGAGAGATGAAGACGCGTGGGCACGGCGCGCGAGAGCGCGCCTTTGCCCACCCTACTGCCGGATCACCACCGCCCGTATCTCCTTCGTGCCGCCGTCGGTCATGCCCTGATCGGTGAGGTGCGGGCCGGGGTTGCAGGCGAGGCTCTGGCCTTCGAGCGCCTTGAACGTGCGGTAAGGCGGCTGCCAGGTGCAGATGTCGCCAGCGGCCTCGACCACGCGCCGGTGGGCGCGCCGCGACCTCGGCCGGCTCCTTGTCCGACAGCAGTCCCGCGACCGGATAGGCGATGCGGGCGGTGACGCGGCCGTCCTTCACCACAGCGATGCCGCCGCCCATCTCGATCACGCTGTTGGCGGCGAGCGCCATCTCGTCCGGGTGGTAGCCGTAGGCAACGAGATTGTGGGAGTCATGGGAGTACGAGCTGGCATAGGCACCGCGCCAGCGGTCCCAGCCTTCGATGATCGCCGTCTGGGGCGCAAGATCGCTGCGGCCGTGCCGGTGCGCGACCGTCATCAGGCTGACGTTGTCGGGCACCACCGCGAAGCCGTCGCGCACGTCGACCTCGATCTCGCTCCATGAGTTGAAGCGGGCGCCCTTGATCGTGCGCAGGCGCGCGCGCCCGGTGGTGACACCCGGCACCAGCACGCGAAAGGCATCGGCGCCGAGCGGAGCCAGCTTCATCGTGTCCGCCGCCGGCGGCGCGACGGCAGCCGACGCCGCTTCGAGCAGGCGGCCGTTCGCCGCGACCCGCCGGCCACCGGCATAGACCGTGTCGACCGCGACCTCGGTGAGGTCGGCGAGCACCGCGAGGTCCGCCCGCCGTCCGGCTGCCACCATGCCGAGATCGTCGCGGCGCAGCCGGATCGCGTTGTTGACGGTGGCGCAGCGGATCGCCTGCAACGGGTCGAGGCCGTAGCGGATCATCCGCCGCAGCACGTCGCACACGCCACCCTTCTCGATCAGGTGGTCGGGGAAGACGTCGTCGGTGCACACCGTGAGGCTCGCCGGGACGACCGGCAGCGAGTTGATGGCCTTCACCACGTCGGGCAGCAGGTAATCGTGCGAGCCGCGGATCTCGACGGTGAGACCGGCGCGCAGCTTTTCCAGCGCGTCCTCGCCGGAGGTGATCTCGTGGTCGGCCGAGATGCCGGCCGCCATGTAGGCCTGCAGCGCCGGCCCCGAGAGCCCGCGCGCATGGCCCTCGATGAGCTTTCCCGACGCCAGCGCCTCGCCCAGAATTCCGACCATGCGCGGATGCGCCTCGAGCACGGCGCGCATGTCCATGACCTCGGCGAGGCTCGCGATCTCGGGCCAGGACAGAATCTCGCGGATCTCCTGCGCCTGGAAGTCGGCGCCGGCGATCTCGAGCCCCGGCGCCGCCGGCACGCACGAGGACGCCTGCACGATGAAGCGCAGCGGCAAGCCGCGGCTCGCCTCGACCGCCCAACGCACGCCTTCGACGCCCAGCACGTTGGCGAGCTCGTGCGGGTCGCAGAAGATCGTGGTCGTACCCTGCGGCACCACCACTGACGCATAGTGGTGCGGCAGCATGTGCGAAGACTTCGAAATGCACGTGCCCGTCGATGAAGCCGGGCGCGACGATGCGGCCGCTCACGTCGTGCGTTTCGCGCGCGTCCGTGAATCGCCCGCGCGGGTGGACGCTGGCGATCATCGCACCGACGATGCCGACATCCGCCTCGCGCAGCTCCAGCGTTACGACATCGACGACCCGGCCGCCGGTCAACAACAGGTCGAACGGCTCCTTGCCCTGCGCCGCCGCGATGGCGCGCAGCCGCGTGGAAAGATCGATCGGCTCGTTCATGTCCACTCCGCGCGCGAGAGGCCCTACTCCGCCTTGATGTTCGCGGCCTTCACGATCGCGGAAAACTTCTCGATCTCCTGCGCCAGGAAGGTTGCGAACTCGGCCGGCGTGTTGCCGACGAGGCGCAGGCCGGTGTCGGCGAGCTTGGTGCGCACATCCGGCTCCTTGCAGCGCGGCAGCGACCGCCTGATGCAACCGCTCGACGATCGCCGGCTCGGTCTTCGCCGGCGCGAACAGGCCGAACCAGACGGTGACGTTGACGTTCTTGAGATCGGGATGCTCGGCCAGGCTCGGCAGGTCGGGCGCCACCGGCGAGCGCGCCGGCTCGGTGGTTCCGAACACCTTGATGTTGCCGTTGCGATAGTTCGGCAGCGCCATCACCAACGGCAGCATGGCGAGGTCGATCTGTTGGCCGATGAGGTCGGTCACCATCTGCGCCCCGACCCGGTAGGGCACGTGCACGACCGACACCTTGCCTTCGAGGTTGATCATCTCGCCGGCGACGTGCAGCGAGGTGCCGGTGCCGGACGTCGCGTAGCTGAACTTGCCGGGATTGGCGCGCAACAGCTTGATCAGCTCGTCCGTCGTGCCGGCGGCGATCGAGGTCTTGCCGGCGAGCACGAGCGGCGAGGTGCCGATCAGCGAGATCGGCTGGAAGTCCTTCTGGCTGTCGTATTGCACGGTCGAGGGTTGGACCAGCTTGGCGATCGCCATCGTGCTCTCGACCGAAAACAACAGCGTGTAGCCGTCCGGCGTGGCGCGCGCGGCGCGCTGGGTGCCGACGATGCCGCCGGCTCCCGCGACGTTCTCGATCACGACGTTCTGGCCGAGCCGCTCGGAGAGTTTTGGCACGACGATGCGCGCCACGGCGTCGACGCTGCCGCCGGCGGCGTAAGGAACGATCAGGGTGATAGGGCGCGACGGATAGCTCTGGCCGACCGCGGCGGTCGAGATGACGGCGCCGACAAGCGCAATGGCGAAGCGTATCGGGATGGCGTGCAAGCAACTCTCCGACGTTCGAGGGCATCCCGGCGCCACACCATAGCGCCGGCACGGCGGCAATGCCAATCACGCGCCGGACTATGCCCCCGTTGGTGGTCCCTCCGCCGCCCGCGCACGTTGCAGGCCGAGCTGACGCTCGCGCCAGATCACGAACAGGCCGGCGGCGGCGATGATCGCGGCGCCTATGAAGACGTGGACGGTCGGCAATTCGCTGAAGAAGAAATAGCCGAGCAGGAAGGCCCACACCATCGAGGTGTAGTCGAACGGCGCCACCAGGGATGCGGGCGCCAAGCGGTAGCTCTCGGTGAGCAGAAGATGGGCGACGCCGCCGCACAGCCCGATCGTCACCAGAGCCGCGAGCTCGGGCCAGGTCGGCACCAGCCAATCCAGCTTCCACGCCGGCACGAGCCAGCCCAGCGGCCAGGTGGCGAGCCCGGCGAGCGCGCAGATCAGCGAGAAATAGAACACGATCGAGGAAGTGGTCTCGGTCTGGGTGAGCCGGCGGGTCTGGATCACCGAGCCCGAATTGAAGAAGGCGCCGGTGATCGCGAACGCGATGCCTGCCGTGGTCACGGCCGAGCTGGCATGAACGGAGAGATCGAAGTGCGGGCCCAGCATCACCAGGATGCCGACGAAGCCGACGATCACGGCGGACCAGCGATAGATGCGCACGCGCTCCTTGAGGATGATCGCCGACATCGCGACCGTGATCAGCGGCGCCGTAAACGACAGCGCGGTGGCATCGACGATCGGCAGCCGGGCGAGCGCGGAGAAATTGCAGAACATGCCGCACATGCTGATCACGCCGCGTCCGGCATGTCCGAGCGGGCGCGTGGTGCGCACGGCGGCCATCAGCTCGTTGCGCCAGGCGTAGATCACCACCACCGGCAGGATGGCGAAGGCGGAGCGGAAGAACACGATCTGCCCGACCGGATACTTCTCGCCGAGAAAGCGCACCAGCGCCGACATCACCGCGAACAGCAGCGCCGACATCACCTTGAGCGAGATGGCCTTGAGGAGGTTCATGGACTGCTTGGCGGGGTCGGCGACTGATCGGGTACGATGGCCTATTGAACACGCCGTGGACCTCGGCGGAAGCCATTCCCGTGCATTGGTGTTGGTCTTGACGACGGCAGGAAAAAGGCGAGGAATCACAGTCGCAAAGCGCGGGCCATACGTCGCGATTTGCGTTCAAACACATCCACGCGCTGAAGGGAGGACTTACAATGCCGACCTACATCGTGCTTGCAAGCTTCACCGAGCAGGGAATCCGCAACATCCAGGACAGCCCCAAGCGGGCGGACGCCTTCAAGGAGATGGCGAAGAAGTCCGGGGCGACCGTGAAGGACGTGTACTGGACTCTCGGACAATACGACATCGTCGCAGTCGTCGAGGCACAGGACGATATCTCGATGACCGCGCTCGGACTGAGCACCGGCAAGCTCGGGAACGTCCGCACGCAGACGCTGCGCGCCTTCTCGTCCGCCGACATCAAGAGCATTCTCGACAAGGTGGCTTGATCCGGGGACGGCGATCCCCGTTACGGGTGCTTCGGTCCTTCGACCGGCGGCAGCGATTTGATATAGGCGGCGATCGCGGCGCGATCCTCGGCCGCAAGCTGCGACATGTTGCCCACGACCTTGCCCATCGAGCCGCCGACCGAAGTCGCCATTGGGCATGTCGCCGCTCTCGAGCACGCGCTCGATGTCCCGCTCGGAGTAATCGCCGATGCCGGCCTGGGTGATGTTGGGCACCCAGCCGTCGCCGCCTTCCGGGTCGGGGCCGCCGGCGAACCGCTGGCGGGCGACGATGCCGCCCAGCAGGTTGCGCGGGCTGTGGCACTCCGCGCAGTGGCTCGGCGCGTTGGCGAGGTAGGCGCCGCGATTCCACTGCGCCGATTTCGACGGGTCGGGCTTGAACGCCTGTCCATCGAGGAACAGGAACTTCCAGCCGCCGAGCGTGCGGCGGATCTTGAAATGGAATCGGCAGGTCGTGATCCCGCACCTTGCCCTGCAATCGCCGGCAGCGTTTTCATATACGCAAACAGGTCGCGCACATCCGCGAGCCTCATCTGCTGGTACGACGTGTAGGGAAAGACCGGATAGTAGTGGCTGCCGTCAGGCGACGTGCCCTTCCACATGGCGGTTACGAAGTTCGCCTCGCTCCAGGATCCGATGCCGTCCTTCGGGTCGGACGAGATGTTGGGCGGATAGAACGTGCCGAAGGCGTCTTCAGCGTCAGGCCGCCGCCGAGCCTGGTCTTGTCCTCCTGGTTGGGGGTCGCATGGCAGGAGGCGCAGCCGCCGGCATAGAACATGGTCTTGCCGTTGCCGAGATCGGGCGTATGCGGGCCGAGCGCGCTCGCGGCCACGGTCGCCGGCATGGTGACGAACCAGAAGACCACGACGCCGATCACCGCGAGGATTACCGCTGTCATCAAAAGCTTGCGCAGCATCGGCGCCCTTTCTCGATTCTATTCGATAGCCAACATAGCAGGCGCCGCCCGTCCGCCATCAAACGTCGAAGGGCGGCCAACGGCCGCCCCCCGATCGTGCGCCAATCAGCGAGATGTCTACGACGCCCGCTTGCGGTAGGGCTGGTGGCAGCCGCCGCAATTCTTGCGCACCTCGGTCATCTGCGCCTTGAACGTGTCGAGGTTGGTGACCGCGGGGCCCGCGGCCTTGGCGTCGGCGGCGAACTTGGTGAGCTTGGCGTCGAAATCGGCCTTGTTCTCCCAGATCGCGGGCAATGCCGCGGTATCGCCGCCGGTCTTGGACGTGTCGGGGAAGAGAGCCTTCGCCTTGTCCGATTCCGAGAACGTGGCGAGCACCTTCTTCGCGGCGTCGAGATTGAACGGCGCCTTGCCCTCGATCATGTCGGTGGCGATCCGGTTCTGGTCGCCGTTCGCCTTCATCAGGGCCTTGCGGGCCGCGATCGGATCGGTCTGGGCGACCAGCGCGGTAGCGCCGATTGCGAGCACAGCAACCGCAAGCACGGTACGGATCATCTCTCTTGCTCCCTCTCTCTGGCTTGGTGTCCGCGCCGGCAGGCACGGATAGGTAGGCAGGCAGGAAACCAAACACCGGCATCTAGTTTGATATTCCTCCAAACAAGAAAGGCGGCAGATGACCGCGCCGTTCACGATTCCGTGAAGACCGGCGTCAAATACCTGAAATTCAAAGCGTATGGAGCCGCCGGCCCTCGGCGATCGCGGCCCAGAGCCGCTCCGGGGTCGCCGGCATGTCCACGTGGCGGATGCGGTAGGCCCGCCACAGCGCGTCGACCACGGCATTCATGACCGCCGGGCAGGAGCCGATGGCGCCCGCCTCCCCTGCCCCTTTCACCCCCAGCGGATTGGTCCGGCAAGGCACATTGCGGGTCTCGAAGGCGAACGGCGGGATGTCGTCCGCCCGCGGCAGGGCGTAGTCCATCAGCGAGGCGCTGACGAGCTGGCCCGAATCCGGATCGTAGACCGCGTTCTCCATCAGCGCCTGCCCGATACCCTGCACGGCGCCGCCATGCACCTGGCCGGCGAGCAGCAGCGGATTGAGCGTCGCGCCGAAGTCGTCCACCACCAGATACCGCAGGATGCGCGTCGCGCCGGTCTCCGGATCGATCTCCACCTCGGCGAGATGGGTGCCGTTGGGATAGGTCGCCTCCTCCGGCGTGAAGGCATCGTCCGCCGCGAGCGGACGGCCGCGCAGCTTTCGGACTGCGGGCCAGATCGGCGAACGAGACCATCCGATCGGTGCCGGCCACGCGCACCGCGCCGTCGGCGATCTCGAGGTCGCCGGCGGCGGCTTCGAGCGTGTCGGCGGCAATGTCCTTGAGCTTGCGCGCGAGCTTGCGTGCCGCACCGGCGACCGACGCGCCACCGCACGGGATCGAGCTCGAGCCGCCGGTCCCGGTTCCGGTGGCGATCAGATCGGTGTCGCCCTGGATCATGCGCACCCGCTCGGGCGCGAGGCCGAGGTGATCGGCGACGATCTGGGCAAAGGCGGTCGCATGGCCCTGCCCGGTCGATTGCGTGCCGGTGAGAACGGTGACGCCGCCGTCGTCGTCGAGCCGCACTCGCGCGGTGTCGGGCCCGTTGTTGCCGCAGGCCTCGATATAGGTCGCAATCCCGATGCCGCGCAGCCGGCCGTCGTCGCGGGAGCGCGCGAGCCGCCGCTCGAAGCCCTGCCAGTCGGCGGCCTCCTGCGCGCGCGCGAGATGGCCGGCGAAGTCGCCGGAATCGTAGGTCTTGCCGGTCGCGGTCGTGTAGGGCGTGGCGGTGATGAAATTCTTCCGCCGCAACGCGTCGGGCGCCATGCCGATCTCGTGCGCGGCGACATCGACCAGCCGCTCGATCACATAGGCCGCCTCGGGCCGCCCGGCGCCGCGATAGGCATCGACCGGCACCGTATTGGTGAACGCGCCGCGCACGCGCACGTGGCAGGCCGGGATGTCGTAGACGCCGGGCGACATGCCGGCGCCGATGAACGGAATGAACGGCGCGTAGCAGGAGAGATAGGCGCCCATGTCGGCGACGAGGTCGATGTCGAGCGCGAGGAAGCGGCCGTCGCCGTCGAGCGCGAGCTTCGCCGTGGTGACGTTGTCGCGGCCCTGCGCATCGCCCAGGAAATGCTCGCTGCGGTCGGCGATCCATTTGACCGGACGCTTCGAGACGGCGCGCCGCGAACGCGGCGAGCGCATATTCGCGGTAGGGAAACAGCTTGGTGCCGAAGCCGCCGCCGACGTCGGGGGTCACCACCCGCATCTTCGCGGGCGCGATCTCCAGCACGTCGCCACACAGCACGTCGCGGACGCTGTGGCTGCCCTGGCTGCTCAGCGTCAGCGTGATCCGGTCGCCGTCGTACTCGGCGACGACGCCGCGGGTGTCGAGATAGTTGGCGACGAGCCGCTGGTTGACGAGCGTAAGCGACACCGTACGCGCGGCCTCGGCAAAAGCGCGGGCGGTCGCCTTGGCGTCGCCGAGCTCGGTCTCGAAGGCGAGATTGCCGCGGAATTTCGGCCACACCAGCGGCGCAGCCTTGTCGAGCGCCGCGGCGGCCCCGACCACATGCGGCAGCGCATCCCACTCGATCGCAATCGCTTCGGCGGCATCGCGGGCGCGGTCGGGCGTGTCGGCGACCACGAACGCCACCGCGTCACCCACGTGCTTGACCTCGTCGCGCGCGAGGATCGGATAGGACGGAATGGCGACCTTGGTGCCGGGGATAGCGCCCTGGCACGGCAGGTCGCCGAGCTTGGCGGTGTCGGCGCCGGTGAGCACCAGCGCGACGCCGGGCATCCCCCTGGCCTTCCCGACATCGACGATGCGAAAACGCGCATGAGCATGGGGCGAGCGCAGCACCACGCCATGCAACGCGCCGTCCGGGGCATGATCGGCGACGTAGCGGCCGGCGCCGCGGACGAGCGCATCGTCCTCCTTGCGCGCCACTGCCCCGCCGAAGCCGAATTTGGTCGGTGGCGCTTTGGCAGGCGGCATGGGGCCTCGCTATTCCGCCGGGGCCGGCGGCGCCGCGGGAGCCGGTCGCCGGCGACTTGTCTTCTCCGCGATCCAGCGGCAGACCACGTAGAAGATCGGCGTGAAGATGAGCCCGAACGCCGTCACCCCGATCATGCCGGCGAACACGGCGGTCCCGAGCGTCTGCCGCAGCTCCGCGCCCGCGCCGATCGCCCAGACCAGCGGCACCACGCCGAAAATGAAGGCGAGCGAGGTCATCAGGATCGGCCGCAGCCGCAGCCGCGCCGCCTCGACCGCGGCGGTCGCTCGATCGCGGCCCTGGTCCTCGAGCTGCTTGGCGAACTCGACGATCAGAATCGCGTTCTTGGCCGCCAGCCCGATCAGCACTACGAAGCCGACCTGAGTCAGAATGTTGTTATCCTGCCCGCGCAGGATCACGCCGGTGATCGAGGCGACCAGGCACATCGGTACGATCAGGATCACGGCCAGCGGAAGCGTCACGCTCTCGAATTGCGCCGCGAGCACGAGAAACACGAACACGACCGCAAGCCCAAAGGCGAACAGCGCGGTGTTGCCCGCCTTGATCTGCTGGAAGGCGAGCGTCGTCCACTCGTAGCCGAATCCGTCCGGCAGCGTCTCAGCGGCGATCTTCTCCATGGCCTCGATCGCCTGCCCTTGCGAGTAGCCGACGACCGCAGTGGCGTCGAGCTCCGCCGCCGGATACAGATTGTAGCGCGGCACCCGGTATGGGCCGGCGATGTCGCGAATTGTCGTGAAGGAGCCGAGCGGGACGGTGTCCCCGCTCGAATTGCGCACGCGGATCTTCAAGACATCCTTGGGATCACGACGGTATGGCGCGTCCGCCTGGGCGATGACGCGGAACGTACGGCCGAACAGGTTGAAGTCGTTGACATAGGCCGAGCCGATATAGACCTGCAGCGCAGCGAACACGTCGGGCGCGTTGACGCCGAGCATCTGCGCCTTGGTACGATCGATGTCGAGATAGATCTGCGGCGTCGAGTTCTCGAACAGGGTGAACACCTGGGTCAGCCCCGGCGTCTCGCTCGCGGCGCGAACCATCGCGTTGGTCGCGTCCTGCAGCGCCTGCGAGCCGCGGCCGGCGCGATCCTCGACCATCATGCGGAAGCCGCCGGCATTGCCGATGCCGGACACCGGCGGCGGCTGGATCACCAGCATCAATGCCTCCTGGAATGGGCCAACCGCTGGAACAACTCGCCGACAATGCCGGCGGCCGAGAGCTTCGGATCATGCCCACGCTGGTCCCAAGGATCGAGCGCCAAGAAGATCGCGCCCGAGTTCGGCGCGTTCGTGAAGGTGGCACCGTAGAAGCCGACGAAGTTGACGGCGTGGGCGACGCCCGGGGTCTTGAGACACTCGTCGACCACCCGCTTCTGAACCTCGTCGGTGCGCGACAGCGAGGCTCCGGGCGGGAGCTGGAGCACGACGATGAGATAACCGCGGTCGAGCTGCGGGATGAAGCCGATCGGAGTCTTGCGGAACTCGTTGAGCCCGTAGGCGATAACGCCGGCATAGACGACGAGCATGATGACGGCGAAACGCACCACCCGCCCGATGAGCCAATGATAGCCGCCCGCGAAGCGCTCGAATCCCCAGTTGAAGGCCGAGAAAAACCCACGAACGGCCGCGCCCACCAGCGACCGCTGTTCTCGATGACGCGGCTTTAGCAGCAACGCGCACAGCGCCGGCGACAATGTCAGCGACACGATCAAAGAGATGATCGTCGCGCCGGCGATCGTGAGCGCGAATTGACGATAGAACTGGCCGGAAATGCCGGTGATGAAGGCCGAGGGAACGAACACCGCGCAGAGGACGAGCGCAATCGCGATCAGCGCGCCGCCGACCTCGTCCATGCTCCTGATGGCCGCCTCGCGCGGTGCCAGGCCGGCTTCGATGTTGCGCTCGACGTTCTCCACCACCACGATCGCGTCGTCGACCACGATGCCGACCGCGAGCACGAGCCCGAACAGCGAGAGATTGTTGAGCGTGAAGCCGAACATCGCCATGAAGAAGAAGGTGCCGATCAGCGACACCGGAATGGCGACGATCGGGATGACGGCGGCGCGCCAGGTCTGCAGGAACAGGATGACGACCAGGACCACCAGGAGGACCGCCTCGCCGATGGTCTCGATGACGGCATTGACCGACTGCTGGATGAACTCGGTCGGATTGTAGACGATGGTGTGCTTGATGCCGGCGGGAAAGCGCTTCGAGAGCTGATCCATCGTGGCGATGACGTTCTTCGCGGTCGCCAGCGCGTTCGAGCCGGGCCGCTGGAAGATCGCCAGCGCGACCGCCGGGTCGCGATCGAGATAGGAATTCGACGAATAGTCCTGCGCGGCCAGCTCGATCCGCGCCACGTCCTTCAGCCGCACCACGGCGTCGGGGTCTGCTTTACGATGATGTTGGCGAACTCATCCGGATTGGCCAGCCGCCCGAGCGTCTGCACCGCGATCTGGAACGCACCTGGCTTCGGGATCGGCGGCTGGTTGAGCACGCCGGAGGCGACCTGGACGTTCTGACCCTGCAGCGCCTGGACGATATCGCTCGCCGTCATCCCGAGCGACTGCAGCCGCTCGGGATCGAGCCAGATACGCATCGAATAGTCGCGGCTGCCGAACACGGTGATCGAGCCGACGCCGTCGACACGGGTCACGGTGTCCTTGACCTCGAGCGTCGCGTAATTGGAGATGAACAGGCTATCGCGCGACTTGTCGGGCGAATAGAGATGCACGACCATCATCAGGTCGGGCGAGGACTTCGTCACCGTCACGCCGATATTGCGCACGTCGACGGGCAGTCGCGGCTGCGCGATCGCGACGCGGTTCTGCACCTGCACCTGCGCGATATCGAGATTGGTGCCGAGGTCGAAGGTCACGGCGATCGAGAAGCGTCCGTCGGCGGTCGAGTTCGACGACATGTAGAGCATGTTCTCGACGCCGTTGATCTGCTCCTCGATCGGCGCGACGACCGTCGTGGCGACGACGTCGGCGCTGGCGCCGGGATATTGCCCGGTCACGTTGATGACCGGCGGCGCGATCTCCGGATACTGCGCGATCGGCAGACGCGAAAACGACACGCCGCCGAGGATCATGAAGACGATCGAAAGCACCGAGGCGAAGATCGGACGGTCGATGAAGAAATGCGAGATGCGCATCGCTCTGCCCGCCCGCTCAATTGCTCTTCGCCTGCGAGTCGCCCGCCGGGGGCGTCGCCCCCTGCTCCTCCGGCGTTACCTTTTGCCCCGGACGCGCGCGCATCAGGCCGTTGACGACGACGCGATCGTCGGCCGACAGGCCGTCCTTGATGACGCGCAGGTCGTCGACGACCTGACCGAGCGTCACGTATTGCTGCCGGGCGACGTTATCCTTGTCGACCACCTAGCACGAACTTGCGCACCTGCTCGGTGCCGATCGCCGCTTCGGGCACCAGCAGCGCCTGGTAGGGCGCCGAGCCCGGCACCTGCGCGCGCGCGAACATGCCGGGCGTGAACAGGCCGTCGGGATTGGAGAACTGCGCGCGCCCGCGGATCGTGCCGGTCGAGCGATCGATCACGTTGTCGACGAAATCCATCCGCCCGTTATGGGAGAAATCCTGCTCGTCGATCAGCTTGAGCCGAACCGGCGTGGCGCCGGTGCTGGTCACGTTGCTGCCGGTCATGTTTGTCCTGCCTGCCGCGCGAGGCGCTCGTAGCGCAGGAACGACGCCTCGTCGAAGGTGAACTCGAAGCGGATCGGATCGATCGACACGATGATGGCCAGCAGCGTGGTGTTGCCGCCGGTGCCGCCGGTGACCAGATTGCCGTCGCCACGCGCCGGTCGCCGATGCGGCCGGTGATCGGCGCCTTGAGCTCGGTGAACTCGAGATCGAGCTCGGCCTGGCGCACCGGCGCCTCCTGCGCCGCCACCGAGGCCTCGGCGTCGCGCTTCGCCTGCGTGCGCTGCTCGAAGATCTGCTCGGTGATGGTGCGGTCGCGCACGAGTTGCGCGCCGCGCGTCAGATCGGCCTCGGTGAAGATCAGATTGGACGTGCGCCTGCGCCAGGTTGGCGCGCGCCTGAGCGAGCGTGTTCTGGAACGGCCGCTGGTCGATGGTGAACAGGAGATCGCCCTGCTTGACGATCTGGCCGTCCTGGAAATGGATCTTGTCGAGATAGCCGGAGACCCGCGCGCGCACCTCGACGAAGTCGACCGCGACGAAGCGGCCGACATATTCGTCCTGATCGACGATGGTGCGCTTGATTGGCTTGGCGACCGTCACCGTCGGCGGCGGCGGCGCGGCCTGCTGCGGACCCTGGCCGCATCCGGCAAGGACGCCTCCCAGCACGGCCAGAACAGCAGCGGTCAGTGTAATTCGCAATGGGACTCGGGCGGAGAACGGCATGAGGCTCGCGCGCAGGGACATGAGGATGCCGGCAATATAGAGGCACGATCGTCCCGGCAGGTGACGGTCGCGCGGTTGTGAACAGGGCCCCTGCTCTTTCCCGGCGGTGGCAGGCACCCCATATCTGGGACCACACTCCGATTCTATCAAGCACAAGTCCAGGCACTTGCGCGCGATGACCGGCCAATAGATTGTGTCGGCGGTCCTGACCGGCGGCCGAGGGCCGGCTGCACCGGCGCTAGCGCGTACCAGGTATCAGCATGTTCGACGAACCCACATCCGATCTCGCCACCACATCCCCCGTTCCGCCGGACGATCAGGCGCTGCTCGATGCCTATTCCCGCGCCGTCATCGACGTGGTCGACCGCGTCGGTCCGGCGGTGGTGCGGCTCGACGTCAGGCCGGCGACCAGCGCCGCGCGCGGCGGCTCCGGCTCGGGCGTCATCGTCGCGCCCGACGGCCTGGTGCTGACCAACAGCCACGTGGTCGGCGGCGCGGCGCGCGTCGAGCGTCACCACCGTCGACGGCCGCAGCCTGACGGCGCGCGTGGTCGGCGACGATCCCGACACCGACCTCGCGCTGGTGCGCGTCGATGCGCCGGTGACGCTGCCGGCGGCGACGCTCGGCAATTCCAAGCTGCTCAAGCGCGGCCAGCTCGTGATCGCGATCGGCAATCCGCTCGGCTTCGAATCGACCGTGACCGACGGGCGTGGTCTCGGCGCTCGGCCGCTCGCTGCGCGCGCAGACGGGCCGGCTGATCGACGACGTGATCCAGACCGACGCCGCGCTCAATCCCGGCAATTCCGGCGGCCCGCTCGTGTCCTCGCGCGGCGAGGTGATCGGCGTCAACACCGCCGTGATCATGGGCGCGCAGGGCATCTGCTTTGCGGTCGCCGCCAACACCGCGAATTTCGTGCTCGGCGAGCTGGTGCGGCACGGCCGCGTGCGGCGCGCCTACATCGGCATCGCGGCGCAGCAGATCGCGATCTCGCGCCGGCGTGCGGCACGCGGCCGGCCTCGCGCAGGAAAGCGCCGTGATGATCGCGACGGTCGAGCCGGGCAGCCCGGCCGACCGCGCCGGGCTGCTCGCGGGCGACATCATCCTGGCGCTCGACGGTGCGCCGGTGACCGGCGCGGACGACCTGATCCGCCTGCTCACCGGCGAGAAGATCGGCCGCGCGGTCGAGATCGACGTGCTTGCGCCTCGGCGAGCAGCGGCGCGTCACTCTGGTGCCGGAGGAACGGATCAGGGTTCAGTAGTCAGAGCCGCCCGTATCTGATTTCTGATTGCTGCCCTGATTCGGATGCTGCCCTTGGAACGGCTCAGCGCGGCCAGCCACTGCTTGCCGAACAGCGCGAGCACGACGCCGAAATAGACGACCGCGCCGATGAAGGCGAGCAGCAGCAAGCGCTCGCCTCGGCGCGCAAGGCCGGCCAGCGTCGCGAACAGGCCGAGCACCGGCCGCTGCGCCGAAAAAGAGCGCCGCGGCGAGCGCGAGACCGGCGAGCGCAAGCTTGGCGACCGACTGCTTGAGGCGGTCGTCGATGCGTGATCAGGTCCGTGCGCACGGCGAACCAGATGAGCAGCGCGAAATTGATCCAGGCGCCGATCGAGGTCGCGAACGCAAGCCCGACCTGCGCGAGCGGTCCATCAGCAGGATCTTGAGCGCGACGTTGACCGCGACCGCCACGGCCAGCGCCTTCACCGGCGTCGAGGTGTCGCCGCGCGCGAGGAACGTGGCGGTGACGCTGCGCATCAGCACGAACGGCAACAGCCCGATGCGCATAGGCCGCGAGCGTCGCGGCGGCCGCCGCTGCGTCGGCGGCGGTGAAGGCGCCGCGCATGAACAGCGCGCGCATGATCAGGTCGGGCACCAGCAGGAAGGCCACGACGCAGGGGATCGACAGCAGCAGCGTGAGCTCGATCGCGCGGTTCTGCGCGTGGCGCGCGCCGCGTCTCGTCGCCGGCGGCGATGCGGTTCGCCATCTCCGGCAGCAGCACGGTGCCGACCGCGATGCCGATCACGCCGACCGGCAAGCTGATTGAGCCGGTCGGCATAGTAGAGCGCCGAGAGCGCGCCGGCGGCGAGGAAGCTCGCGATGATGGTGTCGGCGAACAGCGCGATCTGCGTCGCCGGCCGAGCCGATGGTCGCCGGGCCGAAGCGCTTGAAGAAGAGCTTCACCTCGGCGTCGAGCCGCGGCCGGCGGAACGCCGGCAGCACGCCCTGCCGCGCAGCGCGTCGCCGCCGACCAGCAGCACCTCGAGCACGCCGGCGATCAGCACGCCCCAGGCCGCCGCGTGGCCGGCGGTCGGAAAGAACGCCGCGAGCGCGAGCGTCGCCATCATCGAGAGGTTGAGCAGGATCGGCGCGGCGGCCGGCGTCGCGAAGCGGCCGAGCGCGTTGAGGATGCCGCCGTAGAGCGTCACCAGCGAGATCAGCAGCAGATAGGGAAAGGTGATGCGCGTCAGCTCGACCGCAAGCGTGAAGCGCGCCGGGTCCTTGGCGAAGCCCGGCGCGAGCAGCGAGATCACCGCCGGCGTGAACACGAGCGCGATCGCGAGCAGCACGACCTGGCTCGCGAGCAGCAGCGTGAAGATGCGGTCGGCGAACAGCTTGCGCCGGATCGGCGCCGCCCTGCTGGCGGATGCGCGCATAGGCCGGCACGAAGGCGGCGTTGAAGGCGCCCTCGGCGAAGATCGCGCGGAAATGATTGGGCAGCCGCAGCGCGACGAAGAACGCGTCCGCGACCGGCCCGGCGCCGAGCACCGCCGCCAGCACGATGTCGCGCACGAAGCCGGTGAGCGCGCGAGAGCAGCGTGAAGCCGCCGACGGTGAAGATGCGTGCGATCATCGGCCGTGTCCTGCCCGAACGGCGGGCGTCGCGACAAGGTCGTCCTACAAGTCGGCTCAGGCGGCCAACGCGCGCCGCACCGCCGCGATGATGCGGTCCTGCGTCGCCTCGTCCAGATAGGCGTGCATCGGCAGGCTGATGACCTCGTCGGCGAGCCGCTCGCTCACCGGCAGCGCCGCCCTCGGCGACCGGAAAATGCCGGTAGGCGCCCTGGCGGTGCAGCGGGTTCGGATAATAGAGCGCGGTCGGGATGCCCTGCGCCTTGAGCGTCGCCGGCGAGCGCATCGCGCCGGCCGGGCGCGCAGCCGGATGCGTGTACTGCGCCCACACCGAGGTCGAGCCCGTGCGCGAGCCTGCGGCACGGTCGCGACATCGGCGAGCGCCGCGGAGTAGCGCCGCGCGACGCGCTCGCGCGCGACGATCTCGTCGGGAAAGATCTTCAGCTTCTCGATCAGCACCGCCGCCTGGATGGTGTCGAGCCGGCCGTTCAGTGCCGATGCGCACGTTGTCGTACTTGTCGCGGCCCTCGCCGTGCACGCGCAGGCTGCGGAGCACATCGCGCCAGCGTCGTCGTCGTCGGTGAACACCGCGCCGCCGTCGCCGTAGCAGCCGAGCGGCTTGGCCGGAAAGAAGCTCGTCGCCGTCGCCGGCGCGAGCGTGCCGACGCGGCGGTTCTTGTAGGTCGCGCCGAACGCCTGCGCGGCATCGTCGAGCACGAACAGGCCCTCGGCCTCGGCGATCTGCGTCGATGCGCGTCGTAGTCGGCCGGCTGTCCGAACAGATCGACCGGGATCACCGCCTTGGGCGCGAAGCCCGAGCCGTGCGCGCCGTCGCGACGCGCGCGCGCGAGGCTGGCCGGATCGAGATTGAAGGTCGCCTCCTCGACGTCGGCGAACACCGGCGTCGCGCCGACCAGCGCCACCACCTCGGCGGTCGCCGTGAAGGTGAAGGTCGGGCAGATCACCGCGTCGCCCGGTCCGATGCCCTTGGCCATCAGCACCAGCACCAGCGCGTCGGTGCCGCTGGCGCAGCTCGATCGCGTGGCGCGCGCCGCAGAACGCGGCGAGCTCGGCCTCGAACGTCGCGCACCTCCGGCCCGAGGATGAACTGGCAATGGCCGAGCACGCGCGCGATCGCGTCGTCGACCGCGCGCCCGAGGCGGCGGCGCTGCGCCGCGACGTCGATGAACGGGATCGGCGCGTGATCGAGGCGGGCGTGCTGGTTCATTGCGGTCACAAGGTCGTCTGACAAGTTGTTCGGTCACGAAGCGCGGCGTCAGCCGGTCACCCGCCGCGGGCCCGGGCGGCGACGGGTCGCGCTCGGCATGGCCGGCTCTCGAGGCAGCGGATCGCGATTTCGAGGCTCGCGACGCCCTCCTCGCCGGTCACCGCCGGCGGCTTGCCGCTCGCGGATCGCCGCGACGAAGGCCTGCAGCTCGGCGCGCAGCGGCTCGGCATGGCCGACCGAGAGATGCCGCATCGAATAGCTGCCGTCGGGCTGGAAGCCGAAGCATTCGGTGACCTGCCGCGTCAGCAGATCGCCCATGATGTATTTGTTGCGCGTCGCGATGGTGACGTTGCGCGCCTTGAACGGCGTCAGCCAGTTGGTGTTGATGTGCGCCAGCACGCCCGAGGCGGTGCGGAACTGCAGCAGCGCGATGTCCTCGCGCTCGGCGACCGCGCTCGAGAGCTGCGGCTGCACCTCGACGATCTCGGAATCGGTGAACCAGCGGATCAGGTCGATGTCGTGCACCGCGAGATCGATGACCACGCCGACATTCGACATGCGCGGCGGGAACGGACCGACGCGGGTGATCGCGATCGAGAGAATGTCCTCGTCGCGGATCGCGTCCTTGATCGCCTCGACCGTCGGATTGAAGCGCTCGACATGGCCGACCATCAGCGTGACGCCGGCGCGCCGCGCGGCCGCGATGATCGCGCGCCCCTCCTCGACCGAGGAGGCGATCGGCTTCTCGACCAGCACATGCACGCCGCGCTCGATGCAGGCGAGCGCGATGTCGTGATGCAGATGGGTCGGCGCCGCGATGGTCACCGCATCGACGCCGAGCGCGAGCAGGGCCTCGACGTCGCTGAACGCCTCGCAGCCGAGCACGCCGGTCACCAGATCGCGCTGCTTGCGATCGGGGTCGGCGATGCCGACGAGCTTGACGCCGGGAAGATCGGCGAAGCACGCGGGCATGATTGCTGCCCATGACGCCGACGCCGACCACACCTACGCGTAGCAGCCCGTCCGCGTCGCCTTTCGCGGATTGCACCATGATGGCCGAAGTCCCCCTGCCGGCTCCCGTCGTCGAACCCTCCCTAGCATGCTGCGAGACGGCTGGCGATGACAAGTTTCCCGTGTTCGACACGTTTTGAATCAAAGAGTTACAGCAAGAGCGGGGTCATTACAGAACGTTCTGGAGCATCACCGTCGGTGATACCTGAGGAACCAATCGATCAAGGCGAGGATGATCTGTCCGATCGACGATTGGCCGAAATCCCAGTTTGGCTTCGTTCTGCCGAACCACTCGGAGTGATTGTATTATGAGGACAGCAACATTTTTAATTGTCTCGCTATTCAGCCTCCCGGTTTTTCTACTGCGCCGGCCGCGTGTTTAGGCCCGGCGGTTGGCGCAAGAATTGAACCGGCGACGAACATTCGAATTGCCCGCTGGCGGCGTGACAACGCGCGCTGCTCATAACGATCGAGCCTGATCAATTCAGGAAGCGCATGTCTGAATGCTTCGACTTCATTGCGCATCGCCGATGGAAATTGACCTTGGGTCGCGGACGGGGCCGCGGCCTGAGCCGCTGTTACACCGCGCCGCGGCACCGGCAGTGGTTGTTCTTCACCAGTTGGGTCTAATTGGTTGGCGGTAGCTTTGGCCGCGGGTGCTGCTTCAGCAAGGACCGCGCGGGCTGCGCGATCGAACAATCTCGTTGCTGGACGCGGCCGCCCGCGCGCAAGCGCTTCGAGCGCGAGGGCGCATTCCTCGTTCGCTGGATAGCCGCTGGCTTGCACATTCGGCATGGGCTTGATGGTTCTCGCGCGCTCGATGGCGGCCACGCGAGCGGCGCGTACGCGGAGAACCATCATCTCGCTCTCGGCGATGGTCAACGCCTGCTCGTACTGGAACGGGGTCGCGCCCTCGCCACAGATGGCCTGCGCCATCGATTCGATCTGAGCCGCCGCCGGGCCGTTCGGTCGTGCCACAATCGCGAACCCATGTCGCAGCGCGTTGCGGCTTGTCCGCGACTTGCCCTGCGCCGTCCTAGGTCCAGTGCTCTTTCGAGCGTTATTGCGGTTGGCCGCAATTTTCTTTGTAGATGTCATTGAACCATCAATCGAGCCGATCGCCTGTCGCGCGTTCTCAAACGCAACTGGGTCCCATGGCGGACACAATGCCCGCTCAAGTGGTCCATTAATACCGAATGAATTGGGACCAGGAGCATCACCGACGAGACCGTCACCGACGGGACCATCACCGACGAGACCCTCACCGACCAGCCCACCTCCGGCGAGCTCATCACCCGCAACTGCGTCAACTGCAAGCTGCGTCACCGGCAACAGCGACACCTACTTGCTGTAGTGCGCCACGGCGCAGCAGGGCCTGATCGCCACGGTGCCCTTCATCGACCGGGATCGTCGTGAACATGCCGACGGCTTCATCGAGTGGGACCGCGGCCATCGTGGACGTGACCGCGGACGCGACCTGGTACTCCTGCTTGAGCGCCGCCGTCTCCGCGGTCGGCACCACGGTCTCGTTCGGAACGTGATCCGAGTGCGGGACCACCGCCTGCACGAATGGGACTTGTGCCTGCGTCGAGACCACCGCCTCGCCGGGCACGACCGCGTCCTCCCTGGTGTCATCCGTGTTCACGGATGGGACCGCAGTCGAATTTGGGACGCGAGCGGGCGCTACCGGTGGGACTTGCGCCTGTAGGGCGACCGCCGGCGCTTCCTCGAACTCGCCGTCGACTATCTCGTCGGAGACTTGACGCAAGCGCAGACCTAGGCCCACACGGTGGTGGTCGAGTTGTTCCAGAACGGACTCGAATCTCTTCTCCGCTGCACTCTGGAGTCGATCGACCTGCTGATATGGCAGGATCCAGTCTGCAAGTGCGCCTGCATAGTCGGCGTTGGTCGCGGGCTTGTGCAAGAGCTCGAGCTTCTTCGCAGTCTCGTACATGAGCTTGGCGGCGTCGGCTTGGAATTTCTTTTCGCTCTCCGCTTTGAGTTTCTCCGTCTCATCCTTGGACTTGTCCCCGGTCTCGGCCTGCACCGGCGCCAAACCCGACCGCGCCGCACGCAGTCCCCAGGCTTGGGTAGTGAAACTGACTTCGCATACGCCAGCGAGCCGCTTCACCTTCTCTTTCTGAGCTTCCTGAATGACGAGTGCTTTGAGGACTCGATACCGCTGAATCTCCCAGCGCGCGTCCGTCAGATCCTGCACGAACATCCATTCGATGAAGTCCTTTGGGTGCATCGCTGCGGCGAACCGAGCGAACATGTCCTCGTAGGCCTCGGTGTCCTCGGTCGCGAGGACCGGCGGCTCCCCCATCATCTCCCGGATTTCGGTGGAAACGTCCGCTTCAGAACGTACCAATTCTTTCTTTGGCATGCCGACCTCCCTCACGCCTACAAAACAAACCGTGAACATAATCCGACATAAACCTTAATTCCGGGTAAAGATGTGTGGGCTAACTGCCCCGATGCTCGATCGGGCATTTGCTAAAATTCGCACTTGGGGAGATACGAAATCTGTTGCCGGTGTTGGCTGGCTCGAGCAGCACCACAGCTGCGTAACGTCCATCAATGTCCTCACCGGCATCCTCGCCCGTGGATGCCACCCAGAGATTGGCCCGATCAACTCAAATCCGCGGCGACTATTTTCCGGCCTGATATACCCGGAACCAATTGACGAAGCGGCGAACTCCCTCCGCGATCGGCGTTTTCGGCCGGAAGCCCACGGCACGCTCGAGATCGGCTACGTCCGCGTAGGTCTCCGGAACGTCGCCCGGCTGCATCGGCAGCAACTCCCGGACCGCCGGCTTGCCGACGGCCTCCTCGATCAGCCGCACGACCTCGGTCACCTCGACCGGGCTGCTGTTGCCGATGTTGTAGACATGCCAAGGGGCCCGGCTGGTGGCCGGATCGGGCGCATTCCCCGACCAGGCCGGATTCGGCGCCGGCGGGCGCGGCACCAGGCGCACGACGGCTTCGGCCACGTCGTCGACATAGGTGAAGTCCCGCCGCATCCGGCCATGGTTGAACAGCTTGATCGGCCGGCCCTGCATGATCGCATCGGTGAACAGCCACATCGCCATGTCCGGCCGGCCCCAGGGCCCATAGACGGTGAAGAATCGCAGGCCCGTCGCCGGCAGCGCGAACAGATGGGCATAGGCATGCGCCATCAATTCGTTGGCCTTCTTGGTGGCGCCGTAGAAGCTCAGGGGATGATCGACGTTGTCGGAGGTGCTGAAAGGGAATGCGGGTATTGGCGCCGTAGACCGAGGAGGACGAGGCATAGACCAGATGCCGGCAGCCGGCGTGCCGGCAGCCCTCGAGCACGTTGAGAAAGCCCGTGAGGTTGGCATCGGCATAGGCATGGGGATCGGTCAGCGAGTGGCGCACGCCGGCCTGCGCCGCGAGGTGCACGACATAGGCGAAAGCGGTGCGCCGCGAACAAGTCCGCCATGGCCTTGCGGTCGGCGATGTCGATCTTCTCGAACCGGAAGCCGGACAATGCCTCGAGCTCCGCAACGCGGGCCTGCTTCAGGCGCGGATCGTAGTAGGCATTGAGGTTGTCGACGCCGACCACGGCGTGCCCATCCGCCGACAAGCGCCGCGCGACGTGCATGCCGATGAACCCGGCCGCCCCGGTGACGAGAACGACTCACAGTGCGCCTTTCTGGCAGAAGATCCGCGTCCAGCACGCTGTTCGCACTCGGCTGATCGCGTTTCGTGCAGTATAAACCGAGAAATGCCAAGACCCTTCCTGATAAGCATGATCCTTCGGCACGCAACGGCCGCTCGGCGGATGAGCCCTGCCGCATGAGCGAGGTCGTGAGCGAGGTCGAAGCGAGGCCGGGCGCTTCGTCGCTGGCTGTTTCTCGACGCGCCTGCCGTTGTGGTGGGAGGTCGGCGCGGATCGCGACCGCGGCGGCTTCCACGAAGCGATCGATCTCGACGGCAAGCCCGTGGCCGCGCCGCACCGAGCTCGATCCATCGCACGCATGGCGTTCTCCTACTGCGAGGCCGGCCGGCTCGGCTGGGACGGCCCCTGGCGCGAGGCGACGCAGCACGCGCTCGGTCTACTTCCGCGAGCATTTCGTCACCGCGGACGCCACCGTGGCGTCGGTCGTCGACCTCGACGGGCAGGTCGCGATCACGGGAGCTTCGATCTCTACGACCAGGCCTTCGCCTTGCTCGCCTTTGCGAGCGGCCATCGCGCGTTCGGCGAAGCGGCCGGCTGGCGCGGACAGGCCGTGGCGCTGCGCACGACGCTCGAGCGGACCTATGCGCATCCGCTCGGCGGCTTCCGGGAGGATCGCGCCGGGCGGCTGCCGCAGCGATCGAACCCGCACATGCATCTCCTCGAGGCCGCGCTCGCCTGGCTCGCCATCGACGACGATCCGGCCTGGCGCCGCATGGCGGACGGCATCGCCACGCTCTGCCTCGAAAAATTCATCGATCCCGCGACCGGTGCGCTGCGCGAGTTCTTTGCCGCCGACTGGTCGCCGGCACCGGGGATCGAGGGCCGCATCTGCGAGCCCGGCCACCACTACGAATGGGCGCTTCTGCTCGACCGCTGGGCGCAAGCTGACCGGCCGCGCCAAGCCCGACGCGGTCGTCGCGGCTGATCGCATTCGCCGACCGCGCACGGGCTCGATGCGCGGCGCGGCGTGGCGATCAACGCCGTGCTCACCGACGGCAGCATCCACGACCCGGTGGCGCGGTTGTGGGCGCAGGCCGAGCGGATCCGCGCCTATCTCGCCGACCGGCCGCTCCGGGCAGCGACGTCGCCGCCGCGATCAAGGGGCTGCGGCGATTTCTCGCGACGCCGACGCCGGGCCTGTGGTTCGATCAACTGGCCGCGGACGACCGCTTCGTCATCGAGCCGGCGCGGGCCACGAGCCTCTATCACATCATCGGCGCGGTCGCGGAGCTTTCGGCTGCGATGCCCGATGCAGCGCCGGCGCGACGGCGCCGAGCCAAGGCGGCGACGCGCCGCATCATCTATCTCGTGACCGAGGACTGGTACTTCGTCTCGCATCGCCTGCCGATGGCGCGCGCCGCCCGCGACGCCGGCTTCGAGGTGCATGTCGCGACCCGCGTCGATCGCCACGGCGCGGCGATCGAGGCGGAAGGATTTCATCTGCATCCCATCTCCTGGCGCCGCGGCAGCCTCGATCCGCGCGACCTCGTTCGGGTCGTGCGCGAGGTGCGCAGCCTCTATCGCAGCCTCGAAGCCCGATCTTGCCCATCACGTCGCCTTGCCGGCGACGGTCGTCGGATCGCTGGCCGCGACCGGGCTTCCGGTCGTGTGCCTCAACGCCATGACCGGGCTCGGCACGATGTTCACCGGCGACACCGCCAAGGTCCGCATCGCGCGCGCGGTCTTGACGGCGGCGCTGCGCCGGCTGCTCCGCCGTCCCCGCTCGGCGGTGCTGGTTCAGAACGTCGACGATCGCGCGATGATCGAGCGCCTCGGCGTCGATGCGGATCGCATCGAGCTGATCCCGGGCTCGGGCGTCGACGTCGACAGGATGACGCCCTCGCCCGAGCCCGCAGGCGCCGGTCACCGTCGCATTCGTCGGCCGGCTGGTGGAATCGAAGGGGATACGCACGCTCGTCGCGGCGCACGAGCTGCTCTGCCAGCGCGGCCGCGACATCCGGCTGCTGATCGCGGGCCTGCCCGACCCCGCCAACCCGGCATCGATCTCGCCGGACGAGATCGAAGCCTGGACCAGGCGGCCCAACGTGACGCATCTCGGTTTCGTCGAGGACATCGCCGCGCTGTGGGCGTCCGCGCACATCGCGGCACTGCCGTCCCATCGCGAGGGACTGCCGTTGAGCCTGCTGGAGGCGGCCGCCTGCGGACGGCCGCTGATTGCGACCGACGTGCCGGGCTGCCGGGTGATCGCGCGTCCCGGACGTCAATGCCCTGCTGGTGCCGCTCGACGACGCCGAGGCGCTCGCCGACGCGATCGATCGCCTCGCCGCTGATCCCGAGCTTCGGCAGCGGTTCGGCCGGGCCAGCCGCGAGCTGGTCGAACGCGAATTCTCCAGCGAGCGTATCGGCCGCGACGTGGTCGGCGCTCTATCGGCGCCTGCTCGACGCCGGCAGCGTGATAGGCGTCCATTGCGAATGCCGCCACGCGCGGGTTAAGAAGGCCGCATCTGCGTCGGGACCTGCATGAAAAAGGGTGGACGTGTCGCACGGTCGCAAGCTCGCCGTCATCGGTCTCGGATATGTCGGGCTGCCGGTCGCCGTCGCCTTCGGCCGCGCAGGGCACGCCGGTCATCGGCTTCGACATCGACGCCGCGCGCATCGCCGAGCTCGAAGCCGGCCGCGACCGCACGCGCGAGGTCGAGCCGGACGATCTCGGCCACGCTCACCTGCGCTTCACGTCCGATCCCACGCGAGCTCTCGGACGCAGACTTCTTCATCGTCACGGTGCCGACGCCGATCGATGAGGCGCGACGGCCGGACCTCACCGCGCTGCTGCGGGCGTCGAGGACGGTCGGGCAGGCGCTGAAGAAAGGCGACATCGTCGTCTACGAGTTGACCGTCTATCCCGGCGCGACGGAAGAGGATTGCGTGCCGATCCTGGAGCAGGCCTCGGGCCTCGCCGCCGGCAGCGATTTCACCGTGGGCTATTCGCCCGAGCGCATCAATCCCGGCGACAAGGCGCACCGCTTCGAGACCATCAAGAAGGTCGTGGCCGGACAGGACGCGCGCACGCTCGACATCATCGCGGCGGTCTACGGCTCGGTCGTGACGGCCGGCCTGCACAAGGCGCCGTCGATCAAGGTCGCGGAAGCGGCCAAGGTGATCGAGAACGCGCAGCGCGACCTCAACATCGCGTTCATGAACGAGCTCTCCGCCATCTTCCATCAGCTCGGCATCGACACCAAGGACGTGCTGGCGGCGGCCGCCACCAAATGGAATTTCCTCAATTTCACTCCCGGGCTGGTCGGCGGTCACTGCATCGGCGTCGATCCCTACTACCTCACGTATCCGGGCGGAGAAGGCCGGCTATCATCCCGACGTGATCCTCGCCGGCCGGCGCATCAACGACTCCATCGGCGTGCGGGTGGCGCGCGAATGCCTGCGCCGCCTCTTGAAGGCCGGCGCGCGCGCCGAGCGCGTGACCGTGCTGGGACTGACGTTCAAGGAGAACGTCGTCGATATCCGCAATTCGCAGGTGGTCGACATCATTCGCGAGTTGCAGTCCTTCGGCCTGGACGTGCAGGTTCACGATCCCTTCGCCGATCCGGCGGCCGCGGCTCGAGGAATATGGCATCGCCCTGCAGCAGGACCTCACGCCCGCCGACGCGGTCGTGCTGGCGGTCGCGCATGAGCCCTATCGAGCCTTGGGCTGGCCGCTGATCACGCGGCTGCTCAGGAACGGCCGCGGCCTCGTGATGGATGTCAAAGGCGTGCTCGATCCGCGGGAGAAGCCGGCTGACATCGAGGTTTGGCGGCTTTGAGCGGTTAACCTTCGTCAAGGTCTGACGTGTAATTTATGCGCCGGAAGGCGCTCCGGCGCGGCTTGACGATCTGCGCCGGGACGGCTTGAAGTGTCGACGGTCGAGGATTTTCGCTCATGCCGGCTCAAATCATCCCGGTGATCATGTGCGGCGGCGCGGGAACGCGGCTGTGGCCGGTCTCGCGCGAGAGCATGCCGAAGCAGTTCGTGCCTCTGGTCGGCCAGGGATCGATGTTCCAGCAGGTGCTTGAGCGCATCTCCGACCCCGATCTGTTCGCGCGTCCGATCGTCATCACCAATGCCGACTTCCGCTTCGTCGTGGCCGAGCAATTGCGCGAGCGCGGCATCGAGGCCGACATCGTGCTGGAGCCGATGCGCCGCGATTCCGGCCCCGCGGTCGCGGTCTCCGCCGTGCTCGCGGCCGAGCGCGACCGCGACGCCCTCGTGCTGGTGCTCGCGGCCGATCACGTCGTCCGCAAGCCCGACGAGTTCCGCGAAGCCTGCCGACGCGGCCGCCGGCGCCGCTGCCGAGGGCCGGATCGTCACCTTCGGCATCGAGCCCACCCATCCGGCGACGAGCTACGGCTACATCCGCCCCGGCGAGCAGCTCAACGGCGCGTCCGTCCGCGTGGTCGAGGCGTTCGTGGAGAAGCCCGATGCGGCCACCGCGGTCGGCTACGTGGCAGATCGCTATCTCTGGAACAGCGGCAATTTCCTGTTTCACGCCGCGACCATGCTGGGCGAGATCGAGCGCTTCGAGCCGGCCATGGCCGAGGCCGCGAAGGCGGCGGTCGCCGGCCTCACGCGCGACCTCGATTTCCTGCGGCTCGCGGCCGAGCCGTTCGCGCGCGCGCCGAAGAAGTCGATCGACTATGCCGTCATGGAGCGCACCAAGCTCGCCGCGGTGGTTCCCGCCGATCTCGGCTGGTCGGACGTCGGCAGCTGGAGCGCGGTCTGGGATGTCCTCGATCACGACGCCGCCGGCAATGCGACCGACGGCCCGGTCGTCATGCTGGACAGCCGCAACAGCCTGGTGCGCTCGGAGGAGGCCATGCTGACCACCGTGGTCGGGCTCGACGACGTCATCGTCGTGTCGACCGCCGATGCCGTGCTGGTCGCTTCGCGCGCCAAGGCCGAGCAGGTCAAGGCGCTGGTCGAGCAGCTCAAGGCGCAGAACCATCGCGCGGCGGTCGAGCACCGCCGCATCTACCGTCCCTGGGGCTACTACCAGGACGTGGACCTCGCGGCCCGCTACCGGGTCAAGCGCATCGTCGTGAAGCCGGGCAGCAAGCTCTCGCTGCAGAAGCACTTCCATCGCTCCGAGCATTGGGTCGTGGTCAAGGGGACGGCCGAGGTCACGGTCGGCGACGACGTGCGCAGCGTGCACGAGAACGAATTCATCTACATCCCGATCGGCAGCATCCATCGGCTCGCCAATCCCGGCAAGATTCCGCTCGAATTGATCGAGGTGCAGGTCGGCAGCTATCTCGGCGAGGACGACATCGTGCGCCTCGACGACGTCTATGGACGAGGTTGACAGGAATCAGCCGCGCCCGACGCCGACATAGGTGAGGCCTTTCGCGGCCATGTCGGCGGGCTTGTAGACGTTGCGCAGATCGACCACCACGGGGCTCTTCAGCGCCCGTTTCACGCGGTCGAGATCGAGCGCGCGGAACTGGTCCCATTCGGTCAGGATCACCATCGCATCGGCGCCCTCGATGCAGGCATAGGGGTCGGCGGCGGTCTCGAGCTGCGGCATCAGCTTGCGCGCTTCCTCCATGCCGTGGGGATCGTAGGCGCGCACCCGCGCCCCTTGCGCCTCGAGCGCGGGCACGATGACGAGGCTCGGCGCCTCGCGCATGTCGTCGGTGTTGGGCTTGAAGGTCAGCCCCAGCACCGCGACCGTCTTGCCGTCGAGCGTGCCGCCGCAGGCGGCCACGACCTTGGCGGCCATCGCGCGCTTGCGCGCATCGTTCACCCCGATCACGGTCTCGACGATCCGGATCGGCGCGCCGTGGCGCTGTCCGATGGCGGTGAGCGCCGCGGTGTCCTTCGGAAAGCACGAGCCGCCGAAGCCCGGTCCGGCATGCAGGAACTTGCCGGCGATGCGGCGGTCGAGCCCCATGCCGCGCGCGACCTCCTGCACGTCGGCGCCGCACTTCTCGCAGAGGTCCGCCATCTCGTTGATGAAGGTGATCTTGGTGGCGAGAAAGGCGTTGGAGGCGTACTTGATCAGCTCGGCGGCGCGGCGTCCGGTGAACAGTATCGGCGTCTCGTTGATGAACAGCGGCCGATAGAGCTCGCGCATCACGCGGCGCGCCCGCTCGTCCTCGGTGCCGACGACGACCCGATCCGGCCGCTTGAAATCCTCGATCGCCGCGCCCTCGCGCAGGAATTCCGGATTCGACACCACGGAGAAGTCGGCATCGGGACGCAGCTTGCGAATGATGGCATCGACCTCGTCGTTGGTTCCGACCGGGACCGTCGACTTGATGACGATGACGGTGAAGCCCTGCAGCTCGGCCGCGATCTCGCGCGCCGCGTCATAGACGTAGGAGAGATCGGCAAAGCCGTCGCCGCGCCGCGACGGGGTGCCGACGGCGAGAAATACCGCGTCGGCCGAACGAACAGCCGATGCGGCTTCGGTCGTGAACGACAGCCGGCCGGCTTCGACATTGCTCGCGACCAGGGCTTCCAGCCCGGGCTCGAAGATCGGGATGGTGCCGTTGCGCAGCTGCGCGATCTTGGCCGCGTCCTTGTCGATGCAGGTGACGGCATGGCCGAAATCGGAAAAACAGGCTCCGGACACGAGCCCGACATAGCCGGTGCCGATCATCGCGATACGCATGAGACAAACCTACCCGCGGCTCTTAGATTTTGTGTGCGAATTTCGTGGTCAGGACGTTAAATCTAGTCGTGCCGGTTGCGGCGCTCCTGCTCTTCCAGGATCGCGACCATGTCCGCTTCCACCATATCCGACACCAGTGTGTCAAAGCTCGTCTTGTGCCGCCAGCCGAGCTTGGCGCGGGCCTTGCTCGGATCGCCGAGCAGCGCATCGACCTCGGTCGCCCGGAAATAGCGCGGGTCGATCTCGACGAGCGTCTCGCCGGTCGCCTGGTCGATGCCCTTCTCGTCCACGCCGCTCCCGCGCCAGGTCACCTTCCGGCCGATATGGGCAAATGACTTCTCGACGAATTCGCGCACCGAATGGCTCTCGCCGGTCGCGAGCACATAATCGTCGGGCTTGTCCTGCTGCAGGATCAGCCACATGCCCTCGACGAAATCGCGCGCATGCCCCCAGTCGCGCGTGGCGTCGAGATTGCCGAGGTAGAGCTTTTTCTGAAGCCCGTGCTTGATCGACGCCACCGCCCGCGTGATCTTGCGGGTGACGAAGGTCTCGCCCCGGATCGGGCTCTCGTGATTGAACAGGATGCCGGCCGAGGCGTGCATGCCGTAGGCCTCGCGGTAGTTGACCGTGATCCAATGGGCATAGAGCTTCGCCGCGGCGTAGGGCGAGCGCGGGTAGAACGGCGTCGTCTCCTTTTGCGGGATTTCCTGCACCTTGCCGAACAGCTCCGAGGTCGAGGCCTGATAGAAGCGCGCCTTGCTCTCCATGCCGAGGATGCGGATCGCCTCGAGCAGCCGCAGGGTTCCAATTCCGTCGGCATTGGCCGTGTATTCCGGGGTCTCGAACGAGACCTGCACATGGGATTGCGCGGCAAGATTGTAGATCTCGTCCGGCTGCGTTTCCTGCACGATGCGGATGATGTTGGTCGCGTCGGTCACATCACCATAGTGCAAATGAAAGAAAACGCCCTCCTCGTGCGGATCGTGAATGAGGTTGTCGATGCGGGCGGTATTGAAGGACGACGAACGCCGCTTCACGCCATGAACCACGTATCCCTTGGAGAGGAGAAGTGCAGCAAGGTAGGACGCCGTCCTGCCCGGTCACGCCGGTGATGAGGGCCACCTTTCGCGATGATCCAGCCATGTTCACCCCGCGGCCAGTGTCCCGGTTCCGACGTTCGTTGCCCAACCCGACCAACGGGGGAGAATCTAGAGCGCGTCTCCGATTCGGACAAATCGGGACGCCGTCCGCATGCGCGCAAGCGAGGCTGGAGCACACCCGACTGGGTCGAATCAGCCTCCCGCCGGAGCGGAACGCCGGGAGGGCCCGAACGGGTACAACAGCCAAACCAGCGCCCCGGGCAGCGAGGCGATTGCGAAGGCGAGGCCAAAGCACAGCGAAAAGAGCAACGCCTTCTCCGGCGCGATGCCGTAGTGGCCGAGAAACGAGATCACGGCAATCTCCCGCAGCCCCCAGCCGCCGATCGAGATCGGGACCAGCCCCACGCCGACCATGACCGTGAACAAGACAGCGGCGTCGGGGATCGGCATCGCGAGGCCCTGCGCCCGTCCGAGCGACCAAACGGCGACGATGGTGAAGACATGGACGAGGCATCCGAGCCCGAGGATCGCGGGACTCTTCCGCCCGAGCAGAACGCGATGGGCGCTCGCAGCCAAGGTTCCGATCCAGCGGGAATATCGCCAGCGCGCGAGCAGCGGAACGAAGGCCGGCGTGAGCAGGAGAGCGAGTGCGCCGGCCAGGAGCACCCCGCCGTAGACGACGAGCACGATGTGGCGATATCCGCCGAGCGCGGTGAAGCCGGACGGCAACAGCAGGATGACGAAACCCAGCGCGATCAGCAGCCCCACTCCTACGCCCCGATCGATCACCACGCTCATCACCGCCTTGCGCCATTCGCAGCCGAGACGAACGACGAGCCAGGCACGCATGCCGTCTCCCGCGACGCTCGGCAGGACCTGGGTAAAGAAGACGCCCACGGCGGTGGCCGCGACCACGGCGGTTCGCGTTATCCGCCCGTCGAGCGCGTCAAGCGCATCGAGAATGCCGTGCCAACGCGCCCCCACGAGCGGGACTTGCAGCATCGCCAGCGAGACGGCCAATGCGGCCCAGCGAAAATCCAACAACGAGAAGGCGGACAAGACCTGGCTCAAATCGATCTGCCGCGAGACATACCAAAAGCAGGCGCCGGTCACGAGAAGCTTGGTCGCGAAGAGCGCAATTTTCTCGACCCCGCCGCGGCGCGGCGGGCTCACCGTGTCGATCTTTCCGGCGACACTGGTGTTCATTCGAGGTTGGCTTCAGATGGCTTCGACGTGCGCGGCATGCACGCCCTGCGAATGGTCATGGCCGAGGACAACGGCAAGTTCAAGCGTTGAATCGCCGAAGCCCGACGGGGTCAGGTCGCCTGATCGAGCGGCGCGGGCGCGAAACGCGACCGGAGCAGCGCGAGCCCTTCGTCGAGATCGGCGACCACTTCGTGAGACGGCGCTCCCTCATCCCCCTCCGCTGTTCGTGGCCCGACCAGGATGCGCAAGCCGATCCCGGCCGCCGCGCCGGCTTCGACGTCGCTCATCTGGTCGCCCACGATTGCGGAGCGAGCGAGATCGAGGCCGAGGTCCGCCGCCGCCTGCAGGATCATCCCCGGATTGGGCTTGCGCCAGGGATGATCGCAACGGTATTCGCCGATGCCGTGCAGCGGGGTGAAACGGGCAATGATAGACGCGCGCGATTGCGGTGCGCTCCGCCGCAAAGCGGTCGCACATCCATCGCGTCAGGTCGGCGTAGGCCGTTTCATCGAAATAACCCCGGCCGATGCCGGATTGGTTGGTGACGACGACGATCGGCCGACGAAGCTCGTTGGTCCAGAAACGCGCCAATGCAAAAATTCCGGGAACGAACTCGAACTGGTCGCGGCGGTGAACGTAGCCGCGATCCACATTGATCACGCCGTCACGATCGAGAAAAAGTGCGCCGCGAT
>CAWFLQ010000007.1:0-268860 GCA_963816745.1 uncultured Alphaproteobacteria bacterium | reverse complement strand
CTAACGGCGTCCCGTCAAAATGGTTTACCGATCCGTGTGACCTAGACGCTTGCGGCCGGCTCTAGGGTGGAGCCGGCCGCGCGCGCAAACCCGGGGGGTAGACGGGCAAACCGGGTTCGCGCAATCCTATTCGCCGCAACCCGGGCGGGCGGCCTTTTGGACAGTGGCGTATCTAACCGCCAAAAAACGACAAGGCGGTATCCGTAAAAACCCCAATTCCGGTCACGGAAACCACCCAGCTCACGTCTGGCCGGGCGTGCGATGCGGATGGATGAAGGCGACGCGAATCGAGGAGCGTGCGTTGCGGTGCCGATGGCGGGCCGTACGCGAGGCCCACCTTACCGCGTTAGAGTTTGATGGACCGGAGCATTGTTCGCTGACTTTTCTTTGACCTTGTTATCGGCCTTCGCACGTTGGAGAATGCGAATCGGGTTCGCCATTTCTGGGAGAGAGCCATGGGAGACGCTGGAATAGGTTGGATCGCAGCCATCATCATCGGCGGGATTGCAGGCTGGCTGGCAGAGCAATTCATGAAGACTGAAATGGGGATGCTGATGAATATCGTACTCGGCATCGCCGGGGCGATTGTTGCCAACGCTATTTTGCACTTCTTTGGGATCGCCCTTGGGGGATGGTTCGGCTACCTCATTGCCGGCTTCATCGGCGCATGCTTGCTGATCTGGATAGTCAGAGCGATAAAAGGGGTCCGCCCCGCTTGACGACGGGCGGTCAAGGCCGCGACCAATTTTCAGCCGTACAAATTTTTTCTGCTCGATCACCGATGAGGTGATCGCATTAAGCGGCGGTGTGCGGAGAGCCGGCTCCGGAAATCTGCACAGGAGGATAGGTGGAGTTTCTGCCTGACAGCGGGCACGCTGTGCCCGACGAATCAGGAGACACGATGAGCAGACGAGTCCGCCGGAACCACACACCGGCATTCAAGGCGAAAGTGGCGTTGGCTGCGATCAAGGGCGAGAAGACGCTGGCGGAACTGGCGCAGCAGTTCGACGTTCATCCCAACCAGATCACGCAATGGAAGGCGCAGCTTCTCGAAGGGGCTGCCGGGGTGTTCGGGTCTGCGGCGGGCACTGGACGCCAACCTGCCGCCGGTCGATGTGAAGTCCCTCCACGCCAAGATCGGCGAGCTGACGCTGGAGAACGATTTTTTGGGAGGCGCGCTCGGCAAAGCGGGCCTGCTGAGCGCAAAGCGATGATCGATCGCGTGCGCACGATCTGCCGATCGCCAGGCAGGCCGAGGTTCTGAACGTCAGCCGTGGCAGCGTGTACTACCTGCCGCGGCCGGTGCCGGCGACCGATCTCGCGGTCATGCGCCGGATCTCGATCGACTGCATCTGGAGTTCCCGTTCGCCGGCTAGCCGGATGCTGCGCGACCTGCTGGCTGCCGAGGGCGTCGCAAGGTCGGCCGCCGTCACGTCGACGACGCTGATGAAGCGCATGGGGATAGCAGCGCTCTATCGCCATCCGCGGACGACGAAGCCCGCGCCGGGGCGCAAATCTCTCCGTATTTGCTGCACGGAATGGAGATTGTCCGGCCTAACCAGGTGTGGGCGATGGACATCACCTACATCCCGATGGCGCGTGGCTTCGTCTATCTCGCCGTTGTGCTGGATTGGTTCAGCCGTCGCGTGCTGTCGTCGCGTGTATCGATCACAATGGAAGCGGCGTTCTGCGTCGAGACGCTGGAGGATGCTTTGGCTCGTCACGGCAAGCCGGACATCTTCAATACGGACCAGGGCTCGCAGTTCACGGGCTCGGCCTTCACCGGCGTGCTCGCCGACAACGGCATTGCGATCAGCATGGACGGCAAGGGAGCTTGGCGGGACAACGTGTTCGTCGAACGTCTGTGGCGCAGCGTCAAGTACGAGGAAGTGTATCTGCGGGCCTACGACAGCGTCAGCGACGCTCGCGCTTCCATCGGAGGCTACCTCGGCTTCTATAACGGACGACGCCCACACTCGAGCCTTGACGGCATGACGCCTGATCGAGCCTACTGCAAACCGTTGCCCCTCCGCTTGGCAGCCTAACCCCGGCAGACGCTCCACTTATCGATGCGGAGAAATTGTTCAGACAACCGGGGCCGCCTCTCGGCATAGGTCACGCTGAAGCGCCCGGCAAGGAGCATCAGCCGCGCGAACACCCCAGCATCAGAGTTGCGGCCGACGGTTCGTCGGAGGGCCTAGTCTAGCGCGCAAGAGATGCTAGGCCGACCTCTGCTCTCGCGGACACGGCCTGATGATCGGCAAGTTGCTCGCGATACTGCCCAAGCACAAAAAGGCGAATGGCTGACGACAGGTTGTTGCCCTCTTGCCGATCGCCATCGATCAAACCGGCGAGTTCTGACACCGTCATCTGCTGCTTGCCAGCAATCTCCTTGAACGCTTTCCAGAACTCATCCTCAAGGCTGACACTTGTCTTGTGACCAGCAATGTCAATCGAACGCTTTACGACTGGAGATTTCATGGCTGTTCCCCCACCCACGAATTGTCACAGGTAATATGACGACGTCTTATCGACGTAATTGTGACTCGCTTCGGAACTCTATGCCGAACGCAGTTTGAACAGATGCGGAATTCGAAAATATCTTGTCGCCACCACAGAATACCATCACAGAACAAAACAGAACGTTACCGTCGCAGTTCCAAAATGGGAAACCGCAGTCCCATAAGTATAAATGCTAGTTTCGTTTCAATTCTCGGCACGGTGCCTCCTACTCCGGGAACTTTCCGTTCCTGGGTCGCGTTAGCCGCGCATGTTCCTCTTCTTTTCAAACGGAGTAGGTGTCGCAGGGTCGATCGTCATCTCGATTCTCTCTGACGCTCTTGCTGGTTTACGCGTGGCGGATACTCCCTATGGATCGGCCGCGACCTCTAATTGGATCGTCAACGAGAAGAAGATCACTCCGCACATTCCGGTCATTGATAAGTCCAAACGAGAGGACGGCTCATTGAGCCGGCAGGACTTCACCTTCGATAAAGATCGCAATGTCTATGTGTGCCTCGCAGGGCAAGCTCTTGCACACAACAGGCAAGGTCCACGACGGGGAGACTTGTCCTTTATCGCGCAAGAACTCATGATTGTGGCCCTTGCCCTCTCAAGCCCAAATGCTGCCCAAAGGCGCCGGAGCGTAAAATCCCGCGGAGCATCACGCCCGTCCTATGTGAAAGCCACGACTTCGAACTGGCCCGATCGAGGACCACCGGCATTCGGTCGTGAGCCTCGCCAACAAACTCATTGGCTGCCGTGATCATTATTGCAGAATGGCAGGACAAGAAGGTTAGGCGGTCAAATCAGGCCCAGCGAGCCAAGCGGTTCCAGCCTCAGAAGAAGCATGCAAGAGGCTAAAGCATGTTGACGGTATCATATTGCGACCCCGATCCGGGATGCGACCACTCTTTTTTCGACGCCCCCGAAGTTCCCAGGAGGCTCCAAAAATCCGACTACTTTCTGGGGGACGCTCCAAAAGACGTTGCTTCCTAGCAACCTCGATCGTGGTGAGGGGAACATGCTTGGAATAGGCAGCGGATCTTTTGATCCCGAGACCCTCGTAATTCTGGAAACCGCCTTTGATGAAGCGTGGATAACTCTCAAGACCAACGGCAGCGGCAACATCAGGCCTGACGAGCTCGCTCGACGCATCTGCCATCTCGCGATGGAAGGAGAGCGTGATCCCGTGCGACTGCACGACGAGGCGCTTTCGGGACTGATCCCGGCAACGATCTGGCGCAAGGTAAGCTAGCCAGAACCAACGATGTTTGCCGTCGTCACGCAACTCGCCGCACCGGCGCAGAAAACAATTCTCAATAATTTTTGGTCGGGCACGTTTTCACACAGCCTGGGCCCGAAGCCGACATGCCTAGAGAGAAATGGACAGCGCCGTTGCCCCTGGAGGACAAAAGGCACCAGCCCTCATGTCGGAGCCAGCGCGGGCTCGACTGGTTTGCATTTTTCCTCGCCGACATCCAGACCGGATGGGGACCGTTTGTCGCCGCCTATCTGACGTCGAAGAGCTGGACGCAGCTGGACATCGGGCTGATCCTGACGGTCGGGACGCTCGTCGCCATGGCGCTGCAAATTCCCATCGGCGCGCTGGTCGATCAGGTTCCCGCCAAACGCCTGCTCGCGGCAGTCGCCGTGTCCGCAATCAGCGGCAGCGCTCTTCTGCTGGCTTTGTGGCCGATCTTCAGCGTGGCGCTGGGCGCAAAGGTGCTGCACGCGATCGCGAGCTGTCTCGCCGGACCGGTTCTCGCCGCGATCAGCCTCGGACTCGTAGGCCATACCCTGCTGGGTAGTAGGCTCGGCCGCAATGTCCGCTTCCTCTCACTCGGCAATGCAATCGCTGCCGGGCTAATGGGAGGCGTTGCTCATTATTATTCGAACCAGGCGATCTTCTTCCTCACCGCCGCATTCGGCGTCCCGGCGCTCGTCGCGTTGGCGCAAATCCGGTCTGCGGACATCGATCCCGAACTGGCGCGCGGTGGAGCGCGCAAACGAGACGGCGGCGCGTGGTCCGATGCGTTAGCTGGCCTTGCGAGCAACGGGCCGTTGTTGATCTTCGCCTCGGCCGTCGTGCTGTTTCAGCTTTCGAACGCTGCCATGCTGCCGATCATGGCGGGATCCCTGACCACCCGCGCGCCTCAATGGGCGACCGTGGTCATCGCAATCTGCATTCTCGCGCCGCAATTCGTGGTCGCAGTCATCGCGCCTTGGGTCGGACGCACGGCGCAAAGCTGGGGCCGCCGTCCACTTCTGATGCTGTGCTTCGTACCGCTGTGCGTCCGCGGCGCGGTTTTCGCCGCGTCGAACGATCCTTCCATGATAGTCTCGGCGCAACTCCTAGACGGAATTTCGGCGGCGACGCTCGGTGTGCTGGTGCCGCTCGTCATCGCCGACACCACCCGCGGGACCGGACGTTTCAATTTCGCGCAAGGCGTGGTCGGCGTTGCTGCCGGCATTGGTGCTTCCTTCGGCACCACGATCGCCGGCTATGTCGCGGACATGTTTGGCGACGCCATCGTGTTTTTGTTTCTCGGGTCTGTCGGAGCGCTCGGTCTCTTGCTGGTGCTTGTGCTCATGCCCGAAACGCGGGAAGCGCCGGACGCCACATACGTTGGTGCTGCCGGACAGGATTGATATGTTGACCTCTCCCGGGTTCTATGCCTCGCCGTGGTTTGCACTTTGGGCGCTCAACGGCACGCCACTGGATGCGGGCAATGTTTATCGATCAAAACGTTGCGCTCGGCTCGTTCTGCGGCACTGAAATAAGTTCGGTTATCGGTGGGATGGCACGACGCTTTCTAAAGTGCGCTTCCTCGGCGTCGTCGGCGCAAAACTCCGAACAAAAGTGGTGACCGGTAGACGACCGCCAAAATTCAACGTAGCCGTCGCGGGGACGGAACGGCTCGCCGCAGAACATGCAGTGGATAGAGCTTCCGTTGATGAGATACCTGTTGCTGGTGAGCATTGGAATCTCTCCACCGAGAGAAAGTGCACAACACGGCGGTGCATTCTGAATTGTGCGTCGCCGTTCGTTAATACTTAGTTAACGCTTAGTTAATTTACGGCTGCTCGGCCGCTGTCCCTTGTATGGTCAAAAAATTGAACCGGTAGAAAAAACGGGGAGTTGTCCCTGCCGGTGTAGCCTTGTCCGGTGGCCTCGGCTAGGTTTTTTGGGGTGGCGCCATCGCGGATCGGCACGCAGGACGAATGAATTGGGCGCGCATCCTGGCCTTCGTCACGGGGATGGTGGACGAGGAGCTGTTGGCGCGGAACGAATATCTGGTCGCCGAAAATCGGATCCTGAAGGCCCAGTTGAAAGGTCGGCTGAAGCTCTCGGACGCCGAGCGAGCCGCACTGGCCGAGGTCGGTCATCGATTGGGCCGCAAAGTTCTCGCCGAGGTGGCCAATGTGGCTCGACCGGACACGATCCTGGCCTGGTACCGCAAGCTTGTCGCCCGCAAGTTTGATGGCTCGAAGGCTCGTCGGAGCCGCGGCCGGCCTCGGATCAAGCGAGAGGTCGAGCGGCTGATCGTTCGTATGGCCAAGGAGAACCGTGACTGGGGCTATGACCGGATTGCAGGGGCACTGGCCAATCTGGGTTATGAGGTCTGCGATCAGACGGTCGGCAATGTCCTTCAGCGCCACGCTGTGCCGCCCGCACCGGAGCGCAAGCGCACAACCACCTGGTCGGCCTTCATTCGGACCCATCTGGCGCTGCTGGCGGGGACGGATTTCTTCACCGCAGAAGTGCTGACGTTGCGCGGGCTGGTGACCTACTACGTTTTGTTCTTCATCCATCTTGAGAGCCGCCGGGTGGACATCGCCGGGATCACGGTTCACCCCGACGAGCCGTGGATGAAGCAAATGGCCCGGAACGTGACCGTGGAGGGATATGGCGCGCTGCGAGACTGCCGTTATCTGCTGCACGATCGCGACACCAAGTACACCCAGTCGTTCCGGGCGATCATTGCATCAGGCCGGGTCGAACCGCTCGTGCTGCCGGCGCGCAGCCCGAACCTGAATGCCTATGCGGAACGCTGGGTCCGATCGGTGAAGGAGGAGTGCCTGTGCAAGGTGATCCTCTTTGGCGAGTGCTCGCTGCGGCGAGCGCTGAGCGAATATGTCGAACATTTCCATGCTGAACGGAATCACCAAGGGAAGGGCAATGTCCTGCTGTTCCCTCGGAGTGCAAACACCCGCCGCGACGGGCATGTTCAATGCCGCGAGCGACTGGGCGGCCTGCTGCGTTATTACCATCAGGAGGCGGCGTAGCGGCGTGCCAACAGATGAGTGCACGGACTGAAACAAAAGCGGAAAACAATGGGCATAAAGGAAGCGAGGCAGGGACTACATACGTTGCTGCATACACAGGGGCTGGACGGGTTGCTGCATCTATATAAGCGCCTCGAAAAGCGGGGCCGCGCCCTGCTGTTGTGCCTGTTATGTGCCGAAGCTGGATGGCTAATTTTGGCAAACGCTTGGCTGCGGCTCGAACGCGCCTACCTTAAGCTGCGCCTGTTTTTGCGAGTCTAGTTCGTAACAGCCAAGAACAAAAAATGTGGAGGCGATGCGCTGCTGCATCATTCCGATCGCGGCACATCGCCCGACTAGGCTGCACGGGACGGGAACAATTCCCTCTACTGCTCCAATTTTTTTGACCCAACGGGATGGCTTTTGGGATTCGGTGCTGGCCCGTTCAATTGAAGACCACGGAAAAATCCGCATAGTGCTCCGCGGGCAACTGCGTCGCGTTCATCATCATTTGCAAGGGCTCGATGCCAACACTACTCGGAGAGGTAACACGCGCTTGAGTGGTTAACGCAGCCCACCCTCCGATGCCAGCCAGGATCAATGCGGTGGCAATTGCGAACAATTTGATATTGGGCATCTGAATCTCCTCTCCCTTTTGCTCATTTTGGTGCGTGTATGGTTAGCTCAGGAGCATGGCGGCTACCTGTGACGCATCGCACAAGTTGCTAAGTTTTTCTTGAGCCATTTCTGCGCAGATCGGAAAAAGTCCGGGCGTTGTTGAGCCGAGAACAGAAATAAGCTGGGGGCCGCAACTCAAACGGCGCACCATATGCACCAGGCGGTGGGCGCGAGTTTCGAGCGGTGCGATATCACCTTTGTCAACCGGTGGTTTGGTGATTCGCGGAACGGAGCTTGCGGACGCAGGTCGAGGCGCTTGACCTCGATCTTGCGGCCGGCCATCCAGAAGGCGTGCCGACCCGGCGCGAGCCGCTCCACGAGCCTGCCCTCGACGAACAGCAGGCCCGCCTCGTGGTTCTCAACCACGTCGCCAGACCCACGATTATGTCATTACATCAATGCTTTAACCCTAGATCACCGAGGCCAGGGCAACACCCGGGACAACAAGCACTAGTACGATAATTTGAACCCTTTGCCCCGCTGGCGCGACTAACAAGGCGAGAGCCATCTCGCTGGCCATTGGCCTGGAAAGAGGATGGCGCGCAGCAGGGGCCGGCCCGTCATGCATCAACTCGGTCGATATTGGATTTGGCTCGAATACGACCCGATTGCGTTGACCTTTCTGGTCGTCGGGATCGGCCTCATTTCAGTGCTCGCGGTGAGCATTTGAGTCAGAGACCGCCGATAACAGCGCCGCGAGCTTACGGTTAAATCTGACAATTTGGTGAGCCGCCGTGTACACCAGCGGCTTGCAAGCTGCCAGGCGTGTTTGCCAGATGGCGCGCCCCCGTCCCCCCGATGATGACGAGCCATTCTGGTTGGATGGCCCCGACTGTTTTGGTCGGGGCCATCCTCTAATTCGCGCCCTCGGCACTAAGCAGAACTCACGCATGATGTTTTCGCGGAAGAAGTCGCCCACCCGGTGACACACGGGAACGCGCTATAGAGAGGGCCAGAGATCGAACGTGGTTATGACGCGAGATGAGAAAATAGCGTTGCCAACAATGCCGCATGCATCAAAATAGGTCGAGGCGATGAGCTTTCGCATCGCCGCCATTCTATTGGTCGCCGGTCTTTCCTCGGCTGGATGCGACGATGCTGCATACACCCTCTATAGAAATTCTATCTTGGACACGAATGCGCGCTATCACGTAGCGACTTTTGACGCGGCCGAGCCCGACAATTACAACCAAGAAAATTGCGCGGTTGCTCAAGAATTATTTCAAAAGCAGCCAGGAGTTAAAACGCGGTTTTGGTGTGAGAAGGGCAAGTTCAGAAAGTAGACGCACCCACTACCCGCGCTTCCTTCGTCTCGCAAATGGCGAGACGAATTTCACTCGCTGGCTCTCGATCTCATCCGGCTTCTGGCTCTCAGCTCGATCGGCCATTTCAGAATGCTGGGCTGCCAGCCGCATCAAAGAGGCAGAGGTCTTGGGATCGCAGGCTAATCGAGCGAGATTAGCAAGGGTACGCGCCTGACTGCGGTGATGCTCACTCCACCACATGGCTTTTCCCCGGTGGACTTGCTATCCGCCCAGCAACGAATGAGTGACCGAGGCGTCGTTGCCTGCGATCTGGTGCGGAGCCCCGCAATGAGGACACCACACGGAAAGTTTGAAGGCACCAAGCCTCTTCAGCATCTTGCTGTTAGTCAGGATTGACGTCCGAACCGCACGGCCACTGTCAGGGCACTTGTACATCAGCACGCCTTCTTCCTGGTCCATCATGGCAACCACCTCGGTACTACAAATGGAGCCTGTATAAAGGGCTACCGTTCCCGAGGCAGCCAGGAGACGCACGAGGTTTACCCCGTTATTCACAGGCTATGTTCAAGAAATCATTGGCCAACTTATTTCTGGCACATTGGCGGTTGCCCGTCCGCCATTAGGCAATCGCGCCGTGGGCATCAAGCAGAACTCACGAATTATGGTTTGGCAGACCGCCCGCTTTTTTACGACAGTGCTGGCAGCGGTCGATGACGGAGCCGCCAACTGAGGCGGCCAATGGACACAATATGGCGGAGAGATTTATTGTAGTTTGGACCATTGATGGTGAGACCATGAGCGTGCCGCATTCAACCCAGGACGGGGCATTGCAGCAGGCCGAAAAGCTCTTGCGCGAGCATGGGTGCGATCTGGAAATCGCCCTACATTTGGATCTGATATCTCCGCCATCTTCCGCTTGGTTCAATAAAAAGCGGATGCGGGATTGGTGTCTTGCTGGTTTCCCGACCGTCCAAATCTAAACCGCCACTCTGAAATTCGAAGCGGGCCAGCAGCATTTGGAAATAGACCTGTCCCTACTCAAAACTCCGAATGCCGAAAAAACTCGAGGATTTCTTGGCTTTCGGAGTTTTGAGTAGGGACAGCCCGCCGCCATCCAATAGCATCACCGTCTAGGACGCCAGGTCGTGTGCGGGTTCACGCCGGAACGTATGTCCACCACACCATGACCGCAGCAACTGAAATTGAATATAACAGGACCCATACACTTTCCAAAGTCCGAGCCATGATGTGCATCCTCAAGGCTGGCGCGCTTGTCTTGTGGCCCGCGACCACGATGGAGCGCTTGACGACTAAAGATCTCGTCGCTCGACTCCCGATGCCGAAATCGGCGCGTGGATGGTGCGCACCACCATCTGTCGGCAATTATTGCGGAATGGTGAACGCGCAGAATTCTGCTGTACCAGTGGTCTCACTTTACCTGCCGGGTTCTAAGTTACCGGCCGGCGTGACCTCCGGATCGCGCGGAGGATGCAATTTCCATTGGTTCCGGAACAAAAAGATTCTGTGTTGCTTTGTCCCAACATGGAAACAGATCGGGGGAGATCGCTATGCCAACTCCGAAAGAATATCGACTGCGAGCTTTTGAATGTTTGGAACTCATGAAAGAACCCAACGAGTGGTATGTGAGGGCGGCGCTGCTGGAATTGGCTCAAGAGTTCCGAAAGAGAGCTGAAAAGATAGAACGAATAAGGGAACCGCCGCTGGCTAAGGCATCATAGCCAGTAGCTTTGCGGGAAGCGCACTTCGCGCCCCACATTTGAAGATCAGCAAAAAAGAAATGCGCCGCCCCCGGCTGTTCCTCCTGTTGTGCGCCGGGAGCGGAATGGGGGGCATTCATGCACGAGCATCGTAATCGATAGATCGCTCGGCCCGTCAGCGCTATGACACCATCTCGCAAGTTCCCCGTTCCGTGTTCTCGCCGCCACACGCACAGTGATACCCAACGGACCTTAGTTCGGTTTGCATGTATCTGTCCTTTCCGAAATTCATATCCGGACGTAATGGTGGTGCAGCCCAGACAAGATTGGGATGGCGACAATGACACCGGACCGCTGGATCGCCCGACCCAGAGGCGCATCCTTGCCCAAGGCCAAGTGCGTTCGTATCTGATTGTAATACGCCGCGTAGGAAGAAAGAACTTGTCGCAGGTGCGCCTCACCAAAGATAAGTAGCCGGTCGAGGCACTCGCGGCGCACGGTGCCAATCAGACGCTCCACATACGCGTTTTGCCATGGCGATCCCGGTGAGATCGGTCGGTCACGAATATCCATGGCTGTCCCTACCCCAAAACTCTAAATGCTGGAAAAACTCGAGGATTTCTTGGCTTTCGGAGTTTTGAATAGGGACAGGGGTTCCCGGACGCGCTTCGGCGGACGGCCAAGCGGTTCTTGGACGCGTACCGCAGCCAGTTGCGGCCGTTCGAGACCGAGTACGAGGTGGCGCCGGGGGTGCTCGTCCGTCGCAGTGGCGGCCACTGTCCTTGTCGGAAACTCAATCGCGAACGTATTGGTGGTGTAGCCCGCCCAGGATTGGCAACGGAAGCACGCGCCCTACTCTCTGGACGTCGCGCGGGATCGGGGCGTCCTTCGTCAACGATAGGTGAGTGCGAAGCTCGTTGTAGTATTTTTGATACGAACTGAGCAGATGACGGAGATGCTGCTCGCCGAAGACAACGACATGATCAAGGCAGTCCCGTCGGATCGAACCGATGAGCCTTTCCGCATATCCGTTTTGCCATGGCGATCGTGCCGAGATCGGTCGGTCTCGTATGCCCATTGCCCCGAGCCGCCGGATGAAGGCTTCGCCGTACGCGCCGTCCCGATCGCGAACGATATATCGCGGCGCCTCCTTCCAGCCGCAGGCTTCGGTCAGTTGGCGGGCGATCCATTCGGCGTTCGGATGTGCGGTCACAGCCAGCCACAGAAGCTCCCGGCGTGAATGCTGCAGGATCAGAAGACCATACAACAGCCGAAACGATATCGTCGGCACCACGAACAAGTCCATCGACGTGATGGCGTCAGCATGATTGCGAAGAAAGGTCCTCCAACCTTGCGACGGTGGCCGTCTTCTCTTCGCCATGTATTTTGCCACGGTGGTCTGCCCGACATCGATGCCGAGCTTGAGTAGCTCGCCGTGGATCCGCGGTGCTCCCCAAAGCGGGTTCGCGATGCTCATCTCGCGAATGAGCTGGCGGATCTCCGCGGGTGTCTTTGGCCGGCCGCCGTGCGGCCGTGATTTCCAGCGCCAATAGGCTCGGAAACCAGCGCGGTGCCAGCGGATCACCGTCTCCGGCTTGAGGATTTTCAAGGCGTCCAATACACCAGGGGCCAACCGATACAACCCCGCAAATACCAGGCGATCAATGGCGCTGAACGCCACCCGCTTCGGAGCCTTGCGCCGCAGCACGTTGAGCTGGTGTCGAAGCACCAGGATTTCGGCTTGCAATGCTGCCCGCGACCGGAACAGTCCGACCACAGCGCACCAGATCAACCTGCAGAAATCGCCCATCACAGCGACTATCAACCGATTCGCGGTCGACCGTCAGCCGGTTTGGGTTTGCGGTAGGGACAGGCATTGGATGAACGACCGCAGACTTATCGATCCACGATGGATCGGATATAGGCCCAGATCTGATCGATCTGCTCGCCTGACAGTACTCCACGCCAGGGCGGCATCTGATTGCGTCCGTCGCGCACCGTACTGTCGAATTTCGCACGATCGCTGGGGGTCAGACGCCTTAGACTCGGAAATTGACCCGTGCTTACCAGCTGATCGCCATGGCAGGGCGCGCAGTACGTGCCGTAGCCGGTCTCTCCCGCTTCGATCTTGGCCCTGTCCGGCAGGTGTTGTTGCGCAAAACCCACTAATGGAAGCCAAACTGATACGCCACAGCCGACGACTATGCCGATGCATCCACGCAGACGCCTCATTTTCATTTCCGTTTTGCACCATAAAAACCGAAAGGGAGGCTGGCAGCCAGCCGCCTCCCTTCCGAAGCTCGTTCCCTGTTCTACTAGTGCTTGTTCACTTGTCGAACAGCGAGAACGTCCACAAGGTGACGCCTGTCGGCAAGTTGTTGAGATTGGGATCACCGCCGCGCTGTGCATAGACGCCGCCCAGCCCGCTTAGGACCGTGACGTATTGCTTGCTGTCCTTCTCCCAGGTCACCGGATGGCCAATAATCCCCGAGGGAGTCTGGAAGGTCCAAAGAACCTTCCCGGTATCTGCATCGAGCGCTTGGAACTCACCCGTCATCACGCCGGTAAAAACCAGGTTGGTGGCGGTCACCATGGTGGAAGAATAGTTCGGGCTGCGGTAGGGCGTCTCCCATTTCGACTTCCCGGTAAGTGGATCAACCGCCTTGAGATAGCCGCGGACATTAGGATCATCGGTCACGACGGTCCGCTTTACGGTCGGAGTGCCGGCCGGCTTCCCGGGCTCAAGCTTGGGCGGCTCGGGTGCTTCGTAGGTCATGCCGATGTGCAGGGTGTTGACGTAAAGCAGGCCCGTCTGCGGGCTGAAGGCCGGGCTCTGCCAGTTGGTCACTCCCGAGATGGACGGCCACACAGTGACGTTCTTGCCTGTGAGAGCGTCCTTGAACACGTCGGTCACAATCGGGCGGCCGGTTTCCTTGTCGATGCCGCTCGCCCAGTTCACCTTCCCGTAGGCATTGGCTGCGACTAGCTTGCCGTCCTTCGCATCGAGCACGTAGACGAAGCCGTTTCGGTTGGCTTGAATGATGATTTTGCGAGGGATCCCACCCACGTTGATCGTGGCAATGACAGGCGTCTGCACCCCATCGTAGTCGAAGGGATCGTGTGGTGTGTTTTGGAAATACCAGACCATTTGCCCCGTCTTCGGCCGAATGGCGATGACAGAGTTGGTGTAAAGGTTGTCACCTTTGCGCGCCCGCGGGTTCCAGGGGGCGGGGTTGCCGATGCCCCAGTAGACCAGATCGAGCTCTGGATCATAGGTCCCGGTAACCCAGCTGCTGCCGCCACCGGTGAGAGCGAAATCACCCTCCCATGTGTCGTAGCCGGGCTCGCCCTTAGCCGGAATCGTGTAGGTCCGCCACAGATGCTTACCGGACTTGGCGTCGTAAGCTTCCAGCAGGCCGCGATGACTGAACTCGGCGCCGGCGACGCCGGCGATCACGATGCCGTCCACGATCAGCGGTGCGCCGGTCATGGAGTAGCCGTTCGCATGGGTAACAGGGTCCGGCGACTTGGTCTGCCAGACTTCTTTGCCGGTCTTCGCATCGAGGGCAATCATCCGATTGTCCATCACGGCGCGGATGATCAAGCCCTCGTAAATTGCAGCGCCACGATTGACAATGCCGCAGCACACGACACGCAGTGTCTCCGGCGGATAGTCATGCTGGACGCGCCAGATTTGTTTGCCCGTCAGAGCGTCGACAGCAGCAGTCGAACTGTGGGTGGTTATGTAGATGACGCCATCCTTGACTAGCGGAAAGGATTCGCCGCCCTGAAGATCGGCAAGCGAATAGCCCCATAACGGGACCAGCTTGTTGACGTTCTGCTTGTTAATCTGGGTAAGGGGGCTGTAGCGCTGTGCGGAATAGCCCATACCATAGATGAGGACGTCGCCGGTAGTCTTCTCATCGTTCTTCAAATCGTCCGAGGTCTGGGCGAGCACCATCGTTGGAACAGCCGCGCCCACCAGGGCAGCCAGCACCGTTGATCGCAGCGTCATGTCTCCTCCTCCTTCTACCAATCGGCGGCATTTTGCACAGGTTCGTTCCTGAGCGGCACCGCCTCTGCGAAGACTACAATGTTGGCTCGCCACGGTGTAGATGTAAGTTGGCGAGCCGGCATCCGAAAACTCGCACCTTTTGCTGCAGCACGGCCAACTGATGCCGCAACACAGCGTTCTCCACCTCAAGCCCGGCCTTCGACTTGAACGGCGAGGCGAACAGGCGTCAGTAAGAAGCAAAACAGCGCGACCATCGTCGCTGACGTCACGCGGTTCTATCACCAAATAAACCCGGACGGAGTTTTCGGTACACACAGTCTGGGAAATCCCAGAAGATTCGAATGCGGCTGGGCGGAAGCCGGAACATGCTTGAGGAGTTTCCCCACAAGCCAAGAAGCACTGAACCGACAGCCGGGCTCAGTTCATCTTGATGCCTTGGCCCTGGATCACCTTGGCCCATTTGTCAGCTTCCTCAGCGATGTGCTTTGCGAACCCGTCCGGAGTCAACGGCATCGGCTCGACGCCCAATTGGGAGAATCGCTCCTTCACCATGGGATTGGTGAGTGCTTCGTTCATCGTATCGCTGAGCCTCTTGATGATCTCAGGGGGCGTCTTGGCGGGCGCGCCGAGTCCATACCAGCCGAAAGCATCGTAGCCCTTCACAAACTCGCCGATGGCTGGGACGTCCGGCAGCGCCGCCGTGCGCTTCGCGGTGGTGACCCCAAGGGCGCGCAGCTTCCCTTCTCGGATCAGCGGAAGAGCCTGCGCTATCGGATTGAAAACGACCTGAACCTGTCCGGCGAGCAAATCGGACATGTAATTGCCGCGATACGGGACGTGAACCATTTCGGTCCCGGTCATGAGCTGGAACAGCTCGCCGCAAAGATGGGGCGAGGTTCCGATGCCACCCGAGGCCATGTTGACCTTGCTGGGATTGGCTTTGAGATAAGCGGTGAACTCCGAAAGCGTCTTGGCCGGAAACGACGTCGGCACGATGATGACGAAAGGAGTTTTGGCGATGCCCGCGATCGGCGCGATATCGCGGATGAAATCGAAGTTGAGATTCCGGTAGAGCGCCACGTTCACCGCGTTGGTCGAGACCGGCATCAGGATCGTGTAGCCGTCGGGCTCGGCTTTCGCGACGTATTCGGTGGCGATATTGCCGCCGGCGCCAGGCCTGTTCTCGATTACGACCTGCTGACCAAGGCGGTCCGACAGATGTTGCCCGGCAAGACGCGCGATGATGTCAGGCGCGCTGCCGGCCGGGAACGTGACGATCAGCTGCACCGGCCGCGCCGGATAGGCCTGTGCCCGAGCCGAATGCGCGAGCGCCGGCAGTGCGACAGCGCCCGCTGTCAAAGTCAGGAATTGTCTACGGTGAAGTTTCATGGCGTGCCCTCCAAATAAGTCGGGAATTGGCAGCTGCTGATCAGCCTGCACCATCAGGCTGGGCGCACTACTTTTTCTTGAACTCCATGGCTACGCGCTCCAGCGCCGGCTCCCAGAGCTCTTGCTGGCTGCGGACAAACGCCTGGGCTTCGGTCGGGGTGGCCGGATGCACGTAGGAGCCGCGTGTTGCAAGCTTGTCCTTGATCTCCGGTTCGGTTAGCACGCCGCGCAGATCGTCGCTGATCTTGCGCACGATCGGGTCTGGCGTTCCGACCGGTGCTACCACGCATTGCCAGCCGACGGCGACAAAGCCAGACAGCGTTTCCGCAACGGTCGGCAAATCGGGAAGGTGAGGCAGACGCCTCTCCGAGGCGACTGCCAACGCTTTAAGTTGGCCTGACTGATAAGCCCCAGCCAACCCCGAGTTGCCTTCAATGACCAGCGATACACGGCCAGCGATGACGTCGGCGAGCGACTGTGCGGAGCCGCCGGTGTACGGAACCATCTGCAATTTGATATTGCCACGAATTTGCAGCAACTCGCCAGTCAGGTGGGTCAATCTCCCGACGCCGGTCACTGCATACGAAATGGTGCCGGGCTTTTTCTTCGCCTCTGCGATCAGCTCAGGCAGGCTGTTGATGCCGAGCTTGGGATTAATTCCGATCGACTGCGGTTGCACCGCCGTGATCCCAATGGCGGTGAAATCGCGCGGGAGCTTGAGCGGAAGATTAGGCGCCTTGCCCGGTATTGTCAGGAAAAGCGACAAGGCCGGGGCATAGATCGTGTAGCCATCCGGTGGCGCCTCCGCCGCGGCCGTAGCCGAAATAGCACCACCGGCACCCGGCCGGTTCTCGATCACGACCTGCTGAGCCCACTTCTTGCTCAGACCTTCGGCGATGATCCGAAGGTTTGTGTCTATGGCGCCGCCCGGCGCTGCATCCGAAATGATCCGTACCGGCTTTTCCGGATAGTTCGCCGGTTGAGCCCGCGCGCCGCCGGCCGGCACGATCGCTGGCAACAGCAAGCATGCGATCTTCAGGCAAGCCGAACGGGCGGTGGCTCGCAAACTCATGATGTTCCCCTGCGATTGTGCCAAACAACGGCACGCTGCACGCGCACAGCGCGCCAGCCTTGTTCCCGTGAATGTTCGGAGCGCCGAAAAAAGGCATCGACGCCAGCGCAGGATTACAGCGTCGTCTGCCGATGGCACGCTCGCAGCCCATTTCCCCCACGCGGAGACCTCGGCCTGTCCCGCGGTCGGGCAGCTCGCGAACAGACTAGATGATCCGTTCGGAAAAAGCGCTCGGACCTTTTGCCGCTACTTGCATCGCAGCCTGTCCATGGCGAATTCGTAAATCCTCGCAAAAACGGAGCGGCGCGGGCAGCCTTGTGAGCTGCCGACACCGTGCTACCGTCCGTATCGATAATTCACCTGCTCATTCTCGCCGTGCACCTGTTGGCCACCATCGCCAAGCTGGTGCGTCCGGGCGGAGTGCGATCAAGTCGGCCCTGGTACTTCTTCCATTGCGCCCGTCGTCTCGCGACGTCCGGACGATCCTGCTCGCTGGCGCGCAGGCTTTTTTTTGAAGCTAATGCCTTCGTGCTCGAAGAAGTGCCACACCGCGTAATAGCTGACCTTGATGCCACGCTCCGTCAGCTCCATCAGCAGCGCCCGCAAGGTTACGTCCGGCTTCTCCGCCAGACGGCCGAGCAACCAATCGCGCTCCCCCGCCAATACATACGGTCGATTGCCACCCATCGGACGGGCCGCTGCGCTACCCGTCGCTCGAAACCGCTGCGACCATTTCACCACGCTGGAGACACTGACCTTGAAGGTCGCTGCCACCGCCCGGCAACTCTCCCCGGACGCAACCGCCGCAACAACGCGCTCGCGAAGATCAAGGGAATAGGCTCGCCCCATCGGATGCTGACCTCCATTCTAGCCAGCATCTTAAATCAGAACCGAGCCGATTTGGGAATCCCAAATCAATTCATCCCCAACCAATCAGGCTCTAGCACCAAGGATTCGGCCACGACGGTGCGCACTCCGCCCGGGCGCACGAGTTTGGCGATGGTGGACAACAGGTGGACGGCGAGTATGAGCAGGTGAATCATCGACATGGACGGTAGCACGATGTCGGCAGCTCACAAGATTGCCCGCGCCGCTCCGTTTTTGCGAGGATTTACGAATTCGCCATGGACACGTTCTCGGCTTCAAGCCTGCATCGCGACTTGAGTATGTTGGCGACGAACATCACGAGCAAGGGCAGGATCGCAGCCATCGGCCCAAATGATGCGATGATTCTACCTCACGACGCTAATTCAGGCCGGATCACATTTTCGGAAAGGACACCCTAAGCGGTCATTGTCGTGGGATGCGACCTGTACGTACGAGTCTCGGGTCGTCAGACATCGATCAATCAATACGTTAGGCTTGAATGCTGCTACCATACTCCTTTTTCCTTCAACGTCTCGACCGCGCGGGTCACAATTTGCTCCTCATCCCAGTGGAGACGTTCAAAGGAAACCGCGATCCGTCCCGCGGCATCAAGGATGTAAAGCTCGATGCGGTGGCGGTTCACCAGCAACTCAATGAAATTGACGCCGAGCGCGAAATACTCGCGCAGCGCATCATTGCCCTCGATGGCCCGTAGCATCCGGTGATTTTCATCCATACGTACGGCGCGGTCCTTGCCGTAGACGCGTAACCGTTCGGCCCGATCGAACTCTGGATCGTACGTGATCGCAGCCGTGCGGATGCGCTTCGCGAGACCTTGCGCGTCGAGCAATGTCTGGACGCGCGCAAGTTTCGTGACGCTGAGCGAGCACTTCATCGGATTATCGCACCGTGTATAGAAGAAGACCACGATGGACGGGCTGCCACTGAAGAATTCGACGAACTTCAGCAACTTCCCGTCTTGATCCTGCATCACGATGGAGTCGATCGATTTGGACTCAAAGCGAGCAATCGACGTTCGGATCGAGATACTTCCGCCTTCCGGCAAGCCACCGCAGCACGATGGAACGCCGTCGGCGGGCCCGCGGATTACCTGCAGAACCCGATCGAGATCGAGTCGCAGCTTCCGTGACAGCCCGTGCTCAGCGCGCCAGCGCTCGAGCTGGGGCAGAACCGCCCGCGCGTTCGGACCGAGCCAGGCCAGGGTTGCCAGCAATTCGGATACCGCGCCCGTCCCAGTGGATGACGTGGCGTACTCGCCGTAGCTCTCGAACGACATCGGTTCGTCATGGTATCGAATCTGGTTGAGGGCACGCACGACGAACGGCGCAAAAGTTTCATTCGGTTGCGCATAAGAACGCAGTGCCCGGGCGGCCGCGGCAACCAAGTAAGCATCAATACCCGTGTCGAGCTCTTCAAGCACGAAGATCAGCGCTTGATCGGAGAGCCCGGAGCGCGCCAGCGCGAGCAGAATCCAGCCTCGCATGCGTACGACGGTCGCCGTCCCTCGCCCGTCGTAGACGGGATGTTCTTCGCGTAGCAAATCCGTGAGCTGCGCGCTGCCGACCGGATCGGCGGCAAGCAAGTTGACCAGACTGGCGAACTCGTCTTCCGACACCGCGCGCGTTGCGTTGCCGGAGAACGCCATATTACTGACCGTACTTGCTGAGGAAACGACGCGCGGTCTGCTTGTATTTCGCTGGCGTCTTAGATGACTTGAAGCGAGTGACGCTTTGCATCAGGGCCTTGTCCTTGCCGAGCGCAGCGTCATCGCCGAATTGTTCCAGCGCGGCCAAGCTGGTGGCTTTGATATCCGCATAGTCCGACTTGTCCTTCAGGATCTTGGTCGCGACTGGCACAGAACCGCAAGTATGATGACCTCACGGCTTATGCACTGGATTGGAATGGCAGTCGTCAGCAAAGTGCTCGGTAGCTTTCCAAATCGAGACTTGCCCCATGACACCGCTGAAGCTGCGCTTCAGTCGGCGAAAGCGAAACCTCCGGTGTCCTCAAGGTCACGGTGCCGGCCGATCTGGGCCACGCCCTTCTGCCGCGCATTGCACGGGCCTATACGGCGAAGTATCCGGATGTGTCGCTCGAGCTCATCCTCACGACCGGATCGTCGATCTGGTGGAGGAAAGTATCGACCTTGCCATTCGCTGGAGCAAGTCGCTAAAGGACTCCTCGCTCGACGCTTCATCGAGACAAGCTCGAACCTGTGGCCTCGCCGAAATATATAAAGGCGCTTGATAAGCCCACCCATCCGCACGACTTGGCCAATGCCACGTGCTTGGCTCGGCTGCGGCTTGATCCGCCAAGCGATGCGACCGCCTTCGAGCCGGGCATGACGGTCTGGGTCTCCTCGCTGGTGAACAACGCGGACATGTCTATCCGCACTCGCTCCAGCGCTCCGGTTCGTGCCGCTTCGGCCCTCACCCTCCCCCACGTCCCTGCCCGCCAGCTCGTGACAGCGGAAGGGCCGGGGGTCGCTATCCGCCCAAAAGCGGACTCTTTATGCTTCGCGCTAAGAATTCTCGTTTATGACCGAGCGGACATTTGCGCGGGGCTTGGTGGCAGCTGACTTGAAATTGGTCGGAACCCATGCCTGATCTTGGCCAAAGACTGCTATAGATCGGTTCCACGCTCCGCGTTGGCGACAATCAAGGAAGGGTCAGCCATGAAACGCAAGAGCAAACTCATCATTGCAATAGCTACGGCAGTGCTCGCCGTCCTAACCGGCATGGCCGCTTACGGGCAAGACAAGTACTCGCTAACGTCGCCGAGCGGAATCGCGTTCTCGGACTTCAAAGGGTACGAGGACTGGGCGGCGGTCTCGTCCGCCCGGACCGACGAAGTGCTCAAGGTGATCGTCGCCAATCCAACCATGATCGAGGCGTACAAGGCCGGCGTTCCGAACAATGGCCAGCCTTTCCCGGATGGCTCCAAGATCGTGAAGCTCCAGTGGAAGCCGAAGAAGAGCACGGAGGCCCCCTTCGTCGTGGATGTGCCGGAGGTCTTCACGCAAGCTTTCGTCATCGAAAAGGACAGCAAGAGATTTCCGGATAGCGGCGGATGGGGATACGCGCTGTTCAACTACGAAGCCGCATCCGACACGTTCGCGGCCGATCCTAGCCCCTCAAACTGCGGACACGCGTGCCATGTGGCCGCGAAAGCGAAGGACTACATCTTCCACCCATACCAGAAGCGTTGAACCGCTCGTGCCCCGAATGGAGTACCCGCCTTCACCGCGCGTTGCGCGTTAGTCCTCATCGTTCGACGGGGCAGGTGCGACTCCAGACATCGAAGCCGCGTACGGACATCGAGACGCTCCCCCTACCCTGAGGTTGCACAGTGCCCAACAGGCAAGATCGGATCGCTTGCGCCGGTGACAGCGTAGCGCGCCTCATCAATTGCAGTTAGCTCAACGTCGTCAGCAGAAGTCTAGCAGTTTTGAGATCCGCCGTGTCCAAGCCCTCGGTGAATTGCTCGAAGACCGGCAGCAACAGCGCGCGCGCTTCGTTGGGGCGTCCCTGCCCGGCCCATAGCGCCGCGAGATCGGTTGCGGTTCGCAGCTCCCAGGCGCGCGAACCATGGGCGCGGCTCAATTCAAGCGATTGCATGAAACACGCTTCGGCATCCTCGATACGAGGCTTCGGCATTGCCAAAAGAATGCTGCCTTTCAGACGCAGAAGCTCCGGCATGTAAGAGGTATCACCCTTGGCCTCGATCCGCCGGATCGTTTCATTCACCAGCGTCGACGCCTTCCAAGAACTGTCCGCTGGCCGCCAGTCCGCGGGTGAGCACGATGTGGAATCGCGTGGTGAAGCGCTCGTAGCGCGCTGCATGAAGCTTCTCCAGGCAACTGCGCAACATCTCGACGCCGGCCTTGACTTCGCCGCGGCGGATCGCAAGCTCGCCCCTGAGGCCGTGGCCGACGTCGAGATAAGGCCCGAAATATTGCGACTCCGCGCGGGAGATAAACCAATCCAGTTGCTGTTCGGCGAACTCGAGATCGCCGGTCCACAGCAGAAGCGCGACGGAATTCAGCATGATCGCGAGCGACACCGGATGGTGCATCCGCTCGGCATCTTTGATCGTTGATGGGCTCTTGCCGTTGCCTTCGCCGGATAGCCCTGCAGCCAAAGGGTTGTGGTCAGCGCCGTTCCGGACCAGCGATAGTGGTCAAAGCCGAAATAGATTGTGCGGCTAGTCGGCGAGTCTGGTCCAGGCTCAAGCGCTGCCTCCAGCTCCACGCGGGCGTCGCTCAGATTGCCCATGAGATGGAGTGAAATCCCCAACAGCGCATGTGCCAGCGCGGTCGCCCCGGCGTCGCCAAGCGTGCCGGCGATCTTGGAACTCCGCTTCGCATATTGCAGCGAAGATCTTAAAATCGCCGCCGCGCAAGTGGTACATGTGCAGCAGGCCGAGCAGGCGCACCTCGTTGAGGAGGTCGCCGCGCGCTTCGGCAATGGCGAGGCTTCTGTTCAACGCCGCGCGTGCCGCGTCGCTGTGGCCGCGGGTAAACATCAACGACATGGCCCAGGCACGCCTGGAGCTGCATTTCCTCGCGGCCGCCGCGGCTCTCATCATCGAGAGCGAGCAGCGCACGCTCCGACCAGCGATGACATTCAGGCAACAGTGACATCGCCAAGAAGACGGGCGCGGCAGCGGCTGCAAGCTCGACGCCGATTTCCGCGTTGCCGTTTTCACCGAAACACCATTCCAACGCCGCGCGAACATTGTTGAGGTCGGCGAAGTGCGGCGCCCGTTCCGTCCCGGTCGACAAGGTCGACCATTCGGTCCCGGTCTGCTCCAGCCAGCGCCGGTAATAGGTTCGCATGACGCACCGCCAGGTCGGCAAGCTCGGTGTCGTCAATCCTGATGTCGAGAGCGTAGGCGCGGGTCGTGTCGAGAAGCCGGTAGCGCATCATGGCCCCGATGGGACGGGTGGCCACCATCGACTTGGCGACGAGGCTGTCGATCGCGCCGAAGACGGTCGACTGATCGAGCGGCGCGCTTGCTGCGACCTCCAGCGCCGCATCGAGCGTGAAATGTCCAACGAACACCGCGAGCCGGCGAAGCACCACGCGTTCGAGCTCGGACAGGAGCCCGTAGCTCCAGTCGAGCGTGGCCTGCAACGTCTTCTGGCGTGGCGGCGCCGTGCGCGATCCAAGCCACAGCAGCGTCAGACGCTGATCGAGAAGCGCGGCGGTCTGCTGCAGGCCGTAGGATTCAACGCGCCGGGCCGCCAGCTCGATCGCGAGCGCCACGCCGTCAAGTTTTCGGCAGATGCTCGCGACGATGGGCGCGTCCAGATCGCTGATGTCCAAATGGGCGCCGCTGGCGACCGCGCGCTCCACGAACAGCTGCACTGCCGGGAATTTCTGAACAGCCGCCGCGGTGAGATCCGGGGCGTCCGGCGGACACGCCAGCGCATCCAGTCTGTAAACGTGCTCGCCCTCGATCCGGAGCGCCTCGCGGCTGGTCGCGAGGATGTGCACCTGCGGCGCCTGCCTCCATGAGGCTTGCCGCCAGCGCGGCGACCGCGTCTATGAGATGTTCGCAGGTGTCGAGGATCAGAAGAATGCGCTTGTCACGCAGATATGCAATCAGGCCCGGCCGTGGCATCGTCGGACTGAACCGACAACCCCAGCATGGAGGCGACGCCGGTGGTCACGAGCTTGGGATCGCTCAGCATTCCAAGATCGACGAACAGCACGGAACCCGCGAAGGATTCGGTCAGGTGATGTCGCAACGGCCACCGCAACTGTCGTCTTGCCGACGCCGCCGGCGCCGACGATGGTGACAAAGCGCGACGCAGTCAGCTGAGCCGACAGCTTGAGAACGTCGTCATCCCGGCCGACCATTCGGCTCAGGCGGCTGGGAAGATTGGCGTGCGGAAAATTGGCGGCGGCAGCGGACGCATCTTCGCGCGGAGCTGCTAGCCGCGAGATCGGCGCGACGAAGCAATAGCCCCGTCCCGCAAGAGTCGTGATGTATCGCGCGCCATCCTTTCCGTCGCCCAGCGCCTTGCGCAGGCTGGCCATGTGAACCCGCAAGCTGCCTTCTTCAACGGTGACGTCGGGCCAAACCCGCGACATCAGATCCTTCTTGCTGACGACTTCATTCGGCGCGGATGTCAGAGCAATCAGAATGTCGAGCGCGCGCGCCCCCAATTCTACGGGGATGCCCTCCTTTGTGAGGAGCCTTTCGCTCGCGATCAAATTGAATGGACCAAACGACAATTGGTCCTTGGCCTGACCTGCCGCTGTCACCATGGCGTCTTCTTTCGGAGCCGCCCGGGCCCGGGCCGCACTTTAGGTCAAGGGTCGTCCCCGCACCATACAGAGCGGCGCCTGACAGCGGTTAATAGCGTTTAACAACGCATAACGGGCGATTTCTGCCGCGCAGGCGTACGTGTTGGCCAGCACGCAAGTGCAGCCGAGAAAACCCCTGAACCCAGGAGAGGCCCATGGACACAAGCAAGGTCCGCGAACACATCAACCAGGATCGCCGCCGGCTGTTGGGCACAGCCGCGATGGGCATTGTCGCCGCAGGTACCGCGGGCCTGCTCCCATCACAACTGGCTGCCACGTCAGCGAACGATGCCATTCGTCCCTTCAGCGTCAATGTGCCGGACAAGGACCTCGTCGATCTTCGTGCGCGCATTGCCGCCACGCGCTGGCCCGACCGGGAGACCGTCAATGACCGGTCGCAGGGCATACAGCTCGCGAAGCTGAAGCCGCTCGTGGAATACTGGGGCACCGGCTACGACTGGCGAAAGGCGGAAGCGAAGCTCAACGCCTTGCCTCAGTTCATGACCCGGATCGACGGCCTCGATATCCACTTCATCCACGTGCGCTCGCGTCATCCGAACGCCCTGCCGCTGATCATGACGCACGGCTGGCCCGGCTCGGTGTTCGAGCTGCTCAAGACCGTCGGCCCGCTCACCGATCCCACGGCTCATGGTGGAGGCGCGGAAGACGCCTTCGACCTGGTTATGCCTTCGATGCCCGGTTTCGGCTTCTCCGAGAAACCGACGGACGCCGGTTGGGGCCCCGACCGCATCGCGCGAGTTTGGGCGGAGCTGATGAAGCGTCTTGGCTACACGCGCTACGTCGCCCAGGGCGGCGACTGGGGCTCGCCCGTCTCCAGTGCGATGGCACGTCTGGCGCCGGCGGGCCTGCTCGGCATCCACATCAACTTGCCGGCGGTCGTACCGCCCGAGGTGGTCGCGGCGATCGCCGCTGGCGGGCCCGCGCCGGCTGGGCTTTCCGAAAAGGAGCGCGCGACGTTCGACGTACTCAGCGCATCCGCCAAAAAGGGGAGCAGGTCCTACGCTGCGATGATGGGCACGGGGCCGCAGACCATCGGCTACGGGTTGACGGACTCTCCCGCAGGCCTGGCGGCGTGGTTGCTCGGTCATCCAGGCTTTTCGCGATTGGACGTACAGCAGCGGCGATCCCGAAAAGTCTCCTGACGAGGTGCTGGACGAAGTAACGCTGTACTGGCTGACGAACACCGCGACCTCGGCGGCGCGACTGTATTGGGAATACGGCGGACGCAGCGTTACGAGTGCGGCTACGGAGAGGACTGCCGAGATCTCGCTCCCGGTCGCCATCACGGTCTTTCCGGGGGAGACCTATCGCGCCCCGGAGACATGGGCGCGGCGCGCCTATCGCAACCTCATCTACTTCCATGAGGTCGACAAGGGCGGCCACTTCGCCGCGTGGGAGCAGCCCGAACTCTTCAGCGCCGAGCTCCGCTCCGCGTTCCGGCCGCTGCGCCAATCCTCGTGACATCAAACCAAAAGCAACTTGTTCAAATTCGGAGACAAGCCATGGACACGATCAGAAAGACCGAAAATGTCAACCAGAATCGCCGCTGGCTTTTGAGCCAGGCAGCGATCGGCACGATGGGTCTCGCTGCCCTCGGTACGGCAAGCCTGCTCCCGTCGCAATTGGCCGCCGCACCCGCAGGCGAAGCGGCTCCTAAGACGCCCAAACTGCCGGGGATCAAGCGCACTGATCTCATGCAGTACGATCTCAGCGTTGCCGGACGCGAAGTCATTCAGGCGATCGTTGACATCCCCGCGGGGGCGGCGGCTCCCAGGCACTCGCATCCAGGCGAAGAACTCGTCTATGTCGTCGAAGGTTTGCTGGAGTATCAGCTTGACGGCAGGCCTCCAGTAACGCTCAAGGCCGGCGAGGTCCTGTTCATCCCGTACGGAGTAGTCCACGCGGTCAAGAACGTCGGCAGCGGCCACGCAGCTGAGCTCGCCACCTATTTCGCGGAGAAAGGAAAGCCGCTCTTCGTTGTCGAGAAGTGATCTTTCCGCGCCTGGACGCGTGACTCCCAACTCAAGCCCCGGAGCGATGCCATACTGCAGGACATGTGGCCTGCCGGCGATTGCCAACATTCGGGAGTTTGTCGTAGCGGGCGGCCTGATGAGCTATGGCGCGAGAGACAGCGATACCTATCGCCGGGCGGTTGGAGGCGCCCCACTCCGGCAGCCCCAACGACAACTCTCCGTTTGTACCGAAATACTTGCGCATCTCCATCAAGTAAGGAGGTGGCAGCCGCCTTTCGCCTTCACGGGAGACGGCCGCGGCTGCCTCCAGCGTAGTCTTGAGGAACTCCACGAAACCGGCGCGCGAGAGCTCCCCGGACGCCATCGCGAACTCGGCATGCTTGACCTGACCTCGACCCACGATGTCGCGGACGCGGACATTGTAGGGCGGATCCAGGAAGGCCATGGCAGCGGCGCCTCCGCCCATCAGATGAGCGAGGTCGTCGGCGCCGCGTGCATCACCACAGAGGAGGCGGTGATTGCCCAATTGCCAGAGGTCGCCCGGCTTGGTTACAGGCGTCGCCGTCTCCCACGCAGAATCGACGGTGTCAGCGGGATCCGAAGGGTCTTCCTCGAAGTCCGCGGTGAGCTGGTCGATCTCCACCGGAGCAAAGCCGGTGATCGCGATGTCGAGGCCCTCGATCACCAGGAGATCCGCCAGCTCGGGGAGCTCCGCCGCCAGGAGTTCACGGTCCCAGCCGGCGGCTTCGGCGATCCGGTTGTCGGCAAGTGCGAGAGCGCGGCGCTTGGCCTCGGACAGTCCCTGAATCTCGATTGCGGGCACGTCCCTGATGCCGAGCAGCTTTGATGCCGCATACCGACCGTGACCGGAGATGATGACGCCCTTTTCGTTGACCAAGACCGGCACGACAAATCCAAACGCGGTGATGCTATCGGCGATCTGACGGATCTGTTTCTTCGAGTGCGTCCGCGCGTTGCGGGCATTCGGCTTGAGCGCGTCAATGGTGACGCATTGAATCGTGGGCATGAGCCCCTCCTTTGCCAGGCAGGCCAAAGCGCGCACGCTCCGACCTGCATCGGTTTCAGACCAAGTTGTGTTGGGAGCTCAGGCTCGGATCTTATCCACGCAGACCGCGTCACGGTTTCTGCAGGAGCTTACTGCCCATCCGACCGTCAGCCGTTTTGGCAGTTTGCGGTCCCCGGCCTCACCGGGGATACCTTTCCGGCAGGCATCGCCTGCGGGCCTGACTGACAATCCCCCGCCCACCGAGAATTGCTCAAGGCCGGCGAAGAATATCATCCGACCCCGTGCATGAAGAAATGCACCCGGGAGTCAAGGGAAATGCGAGGGTGAAATGTTAGATGTTACAATGGTTTATCGGGCGCAAACGATTTAAAGATCTCTGTATCCACTCGTTTCGCGAGATTCTAGGTTCGGTGATTCGAAGTCCCGCGACGGAAGACGGTGAGCTGGCCGTCGCCGGGTAAGTCCACCGAGGCTGCCGGTCATTGGGCCGAGTGCCCAGTCGGCGGATGGTCTTGGCTTCGGACCCTTCTCGCGCCGGCGCCCAGCTGAGCTCAGCGTTGCTCAACGGACTAACGGGGAGGCAAACTCCCATTTGATCTATTTCAATTCTCTGTTCCGGATTTCAAAATTCCCTGTTCCAGTGCGTAGGGAATCCTACTGCAAGTATCGGAAGCGTGCTGCACGTATTGAACGCTTGCAATCAAAATCCCTGACCGAAATGCACGAAATTCCCTGTATTTTCCCGGTTATCAGGGAATTTGAAACCTGAGACTGGTTCGCATCTGACTGCATCCTCAGCCAGCCAGTCTCGTCTCCCGCCCTGAATCGCTAGTGGTCGCACAAACGGCGCCGTTCCGCGCCATACTCGGGGTCCTGTATCGGTCTCCATTCACGGAATGCGGACCTTCGACACGGATATCGGCTCCTGTCTCCAGGGCCTGTTTTTGACTCACGGTTCTTGCACCGTCGGCGAGGCGGGGGGCGCCTACCGCTAGGCGGCAATCGGCAATTTCTGCTCCGCAATCCTGGCTTCCGCTTCACACTCGATGGCGTACGCATCGAGTATTGCGGCGTCCGCGACTGAAAGCATTCGGGCAATACGCCGCGCCTGCGCCGCCCGACGCAGCCAGACTTCGGAAGCCCCAAACGGCCTCCTCGCACGTTGATTGAGAATCGCCGCCTCACTCATGCCGACAGGCTGCGAGGCAAATTCCGCGAGGTCAATTCTTGCCCTTTCCGCCAAAATGAGCCCGCGCGGCAGTCTGATTCTGTCCTCGCGCAGCATTCACACTTCCTTTACGGAATCGCAGCCGCGCGATGTGCCCACTTGCCGACTGCTTCCTTGAAAACAATTCCTACTCCAGTAAGCAGGAATAAGCCGCGGGAGCAGCATAGCGACACCGAAGGTGGGACGCGCGGACTGGTCCCGGCGCGAGGTCCAACGTCGATGCGCGAGAGAGCTTACTGCACGGAATTGCCTCGGCACTCATTATACATATGTTGCGAACCCGAACCGCTGACGCTGCTCGGCCCACGCCAACGGCACAGGACCAAGGAGCCGGTGCAGGGTCAGCCCGCGGGGTTGCCGACCTTCGGCGATCGATTCCACGATATCGGGGGCAAGGAAAGCAAGTCGTAGGATCCGCCTCACGTAAGCTTCACTCAGGTCGCATTTGCACGCAATCTCGGCGGTGTCGGCATATGCACCCCGGCGCAGCGCCGACGCCCAGGTTCGGCCGCGCGCCACCGCAAGGACAAGCGAACGGTCAAGACGCCGGGGCGGTGTTCCGGCATCGCCTGGAATGATGATGTCCCGGCGATCTCGAGGGCGCCGTCCCGGCAGCGGCACGCGGAGAACCCGTGAGTTTTCTCCATCTGCCCCGAGGGATGGTGAAGCGGCATCGCGCGTCTGGAGAACGATCTCGACCTCCATGGCATGAACCACAATCCGTTCGACCGCACGGCTGACCATTTCGCGCGCGCTTTGATCATAAACGTCGCCGGGACTGCGGGATGGAGTGTGCTCTTTCGAAGTGCCGTCAGGGATTGCTATCCGGTCTGCGTTGCGGTCAGGGCGTATCGCTTCAACGACAATCCGCTCCAGCTCCTCCGCGCCGATGCGAGCGATTGAACCAGCCTCCTTCTTCCTGCCCTGCAGCACCGCTTGGCTCACATAGTATCGGTAGCGTCCGCCCTTGCGGGTGGTATGGCTCGGAGACATCCGGTTGCCCCGATCATCAAATATGCGACCCATGAGCAGCCCTCCGCTTTCGGCGCGACCCTTTCGCTGTTCGCTGGCATGGGCCGAGAGCTTCGCCTGGACAGTCTCCCACAACTCTGCCTCGATGATGGCTTCATGCTCGCCCGGATGCGCAACACCCTTATGGACCGCCTCGCCGCGATAGACCCGGTTCCTCAGCAGATAATAGAGCGCCCCGCGACTAAAGGGCCCTCCCCCGACCGAGCGGCCGGTTTCGGCGACACGGTGCTTGCTGCGAATGCCCAACCGATCAAGCTCGGCTTGTAGTGCCCGTACGCAGCCAAGTTCCAGATATCGCTCGAAGATCAATGTGACGGTCTTAGCCTCCGCCGCGTTGACAACCAGACGCCGGCCGGCAACGTCGTAACCGAGCGGAATGTTGCCGCCCATCCACATGCCTTTGCGGCGAGAGGCCGCAAACTTGTCGCGGATGCGCTCGCCTGCGACCTCCCGCTCGAATTGGGCAAAGGACAGAAGAACGTTCAGCGTCAGCCGACCCATCGAGGACGTGGTGTTGAACTGCTGGGTGACCGACACGAACGAGACCCCACAGCTCTCGAAGATCTCGACCAGCTTGGCGAAGTCGGTCAGGGAGCGGGTCAATCGGTCGACTTTATAGACCACCACCACATCGATGAGGTTCGCCGCGATGTCGGCCAGCAGGCATTGCAGAGCCGGCCGCTCCATGGTGCCGCCGGAAAGACCGCCGTCGTCGTAAGCGGTCCGAATGAGCCGCCAGCCCTCGTGAGCTTGGCTCTTGATATAGGCTTCGGCCGACTCCCGCTGGGCGTGGAGCGAGTTGAAGTCCTGTTCGAGCCCGTGCTCGGAGGATTTCCGGGTATAGATCGCACACCGCAGCGTCCGCCGTTCAGACCCCATCGCTGTCCTCCCGAAGCCCAAAGAAGCGCGGCCCGTTCCATTTGGTCCCGGTAATGGCCCGGGCAATCCCTGAAAGGCTGGAATGGGTGCGACCGTTCCAGATGAACCCGTCGGCGACGACCGTCACATGGTGAGTGGTGCCCTCCCACTCGCGCACCAGAATGGTCCCGGGCCGTGCCAACGTGGGTGTCGTGCCCTCCCCGGCCGGGTCCGCGAGCGTACGCCCGAACAATCGGTCGACCTCACGAGCCGATGCTTTCCGTAAGCCCCCATATCGGCGCTCCTGCCGACCGTAGGCGATGCCGAGCGCAAGAAGCTCGCGGCCGAAGGTCCCTGGAGGCTTATCGCCGACTTCCTTGTGCCAGAGGTCTCGAAGCCGCGAACGTGACAGGTGGCCGAGATCGGCGAGGTCCAATTCCGGCTCGGTCGACCGCGAAGCCATGGCTACACGGCCGGACGATCGGGGTCTTGCGCCTTGGCCTTGGGTTTCGCCTTGGAGGGCTTGCCCGCGACGATGCGGTAGACCCGCTCACCGTCGGTCTTCTCGGATTCGAGCGTGAGGCCGAGCTTCTTGCGCACGACCCCCGCGAAGAACCCGCGGACTGAGTGCTGCTGCCAGCCGGTCGCCTTCATGATCTCCGGGATCATCGACCCCTGCGGCCGGCTCAGCAGTGCGATCACCTCCGCCTGCTTGGAATTCGCCCGCGACTTGGGCTGGGCGGGTTTCTTGACTTCGACAGCCTTCGGCCGGCTCTTGGTGGCAGACGCTGCCTTCACATTATGAGCACGCTTGCTCTTGGCCATTTCGGGCTCCTCTCATCGGTCATGACGGCACATCACGCCGTCACCACCGAAACCCCGCGGAGGCCGAACGGCGCTGGCGGGGAAGCGGAGGAGAATCAGAAAAACGGTCAGGTCTTACCGAGGAAATTGATCATGCTGACCGCGTTGTGGCTCGCCTCGTAGTCCAACTCCTCGACGTCGAGCGCAACCTCGATCCTGACGGTAATTTCAACAACGTACGCGCGTCCATCGACGGCGTCTCCTTTCGTCGCTACACACGCTCCCTTCGCCAGCGAAGTCGAGCGAAAGGTGAGCAATCTTATGGCTCATTTGGCCGCTTCCGGATCATCTTGGGATCGGTCGGGGATAGCGGGTTTGGACGTCCCTGCCGGGACGGTGGCGGTGGTGAGATCGCCCGATTTTTTGCGAGCTCTCAATCAGAGAGACCGCGCTTGCAACCTTGATCCACCAGCGTCGTCTTACGCCATCATGCGGAGGGCAAGTCGCTACCGCGGAGAGAACAGTGGGCCCGGCGAGGATGTTCGCGGAGAGCTTGACACCCAGACCCGGAATTAGAGAACAGCATCGACCCGGAGCAGACCTCCCGGCTGACTGATCCCAGCCAATTTGATACGCTGCCAATTGATCCCGACTGGTGGAGAACCGTTTCACGAACTCATTGAGTGAATTGACCTTCAAGCTGGCAGATGCGCCGATGCCAATGAAGTTGTCCGATAGGGAAACGACGGCAACCAAGTCGCAGCTCGGGTCGTACGGCAGCTTCGGCGTCGGCGTCGAGGACATCGTCATTCTGCCGCTGGTCGCCATCGCGGTCATTGTAAAAGTGCTGCTGCGGGCGCTGTTGACGATCCTGGTCGACATCATCGACTGGCTGTTTCCGATCCTCCTGCAGGTGATGCGGTTTCCGCTGTTCACGATCCGCATCCTCGGGGACGGCATCGCTGTCCTGTTGAAGGGCGTCATGCGATTTCTACCCATCGGCAACATGCGGCGGCAGGCTTGGCAGGGATTTATCAGCCGAAACTGGGCATGGTGTCGCCAGAGCTTGAGCTACCGCGCGTTCGAAGAATGGCTGCATCACGCCCTCGAGGACGGCATGGCGTGGGTGTTCCGGAAATGCCGGTCACTGACGCCGCCCGTCGCGCTCCTGGTGATTATCGGCGCGGTGCTGTGGCTTCCAATCTCATTCGGGGTTGCGACGCTGATGCACGCCGTACTGGTGGCGAAGGCCGCTTCGCTGCCGCCCTGGATGCAGCTGTTGCATCCTGTCGCGACCGTGATCGCCAAGAGCAAGCTCTTGGTGCTGCCGGCCTATCCGGCGGCGTGGCCGCAGGCCAAGCGGCATCCGGTCGTACAGGCTATGATTACGTTTTGGCGCCACCTCACGACGCTCTATCTGATGCGGAAGATCGGCTATCGCTATGGCCAGACCGAGTTGGCGATCGAGCGCGGACTGAGGGCGCTCGCGGCGGGGACGGTTGCCGTGCTCTCGGCGCTCCCGCTGTCCAGCGGCATTGTCCGGCGCTACAAGGAGCACTGCGAAGAGGTGAGCCGCCAGCCATCTGCGCCATTCAGCGACAAGGTGACCGACTTCTTCGCGCGCTGGTCGATCAAATTCTCGCCTGAGTACTACGAGGCCAAGGAACGGGAAGCGAAGCAGCAGTCACCGGCGTAGTCTTACGTTGGCGTAGTCTATTGTCCACGCATCGTACCTCAGCGCAGTCAGGGACACTGCCCCCTGGGGCTTCTCAACAAGCTCCGCTAGAGCGCCTGCATTTCGTCGCGCCGCCGCTGCCGTTCACAACGTCATGCCGTATTTCAGTCGCTGGTTGACGTCCTTCGAGCGGGAGGACGCAAAGTGTGATGCCCGGCAGCACGCCCTAAGTTCAGAACAATTCAGGGGCTGCCCAAGGACTTGCCGGCCACACTGCGGTAGCCAGCATCGAAACAACCTTGCCATCGAAAGTTAGGGAGGCAGCCATGCAACCCACTCACGTGCGTCGCCACCTCGATACCTCCATCGACTACGACTTCCATCGCCGGCACGCCGGCAGGCTGCCAGCAGAGGAGATGGGCAAGTCCGTCAGGGGGCTCCTTAGCAACATTGCGCACGAGGTGGCAGCGGATCGCCTCAAAGCGAAGCAGCGCGATCATGCTGTCGTGCTCGTGCGCCAGTGGCTCAAAGACGCCAAGGCCTGTCCAGCTATGTTCAAACAGATTGTGCTCCTGGAAGGGGTCGCCAGGGCACTGGGGGTGATCGATGACAACACTGACTGATCTGCTGAGAGGGGCCGGCGCGGGCAAGATCGCGGCGGTGTGTGCGATCAGCGGGTTTCGGACCCCGGCCCGCGCCTATGCGAATCTAATCACGCCTTGCGGACTACGCCACCACGCCTGCCGATTTGGGAAAAATCGTTATGCAGCTGTGAGGCGCGTCACAGGTAGCGGTCGTCTCCTGAGTGTAATCATGGCCGTAGAGAACTATTCATCGAATCATGCTGTGGAGCGGATCATGCCAACCAGCATCACGCAATTGGTCATCGGAACGGTGGTTGCCATCGGAATGGCGGTTGCCGGTGTCAGTGCGATCGGCAGCGCTGTGGCATTCGAACGCAACGCGTCGGAAATCCTCATCAACCGGCTGGAATCCCCGCTCTTGGAGGAAGGTACCCGGTCTGTTGATCGTGAGCGGCTCAGGACATATTTTTTTGATGAACGCGGCCGGCTCAGGTGACAGACCCGGGGGCGATTTCGGTGCCGTCGGGCGCATTGACATAGCCGAGCAGGAAGCATTGGACGGGATCAACCTCGTCCAACCACTTCGTCGGCGCGGCCGAAAAACCAGCGCAGCAACCGAGAGCGCTCAAATTACCCGACCGCGCGCGGAATGGTAAAATCAGTGCGGAGAGGTGCGATGCTTCGCGTCCAACGCCGAACGCCCGGGCAGCGGGTCGCCAAGAACCGCCATGTTCGGCGTCAAATCCGCCGCCCACGCAGCTTCCCGCTCAGCCAAAACCTCGTTCGGTGCCGCACGAAACATTGCAATCGTGCTTCCAAGCTCCATCTCTTCCGCGCCCCATTTCCGAAATGCACGCATTCCTGACCCCCATCAATTCTTTATCCCCCCAGCTATTACCAGCATCCTGACGAATTCGGGCTCGATTGTGTGAAAACCGGGGCCGGGGAAGGCGCGGACGAGACGGTTTTTTGGCAGTTGGTCGGGCGGCCTGCATGAAGGGCGATCATCGCGTCGTCGCATGACGCCCTCTATTCGATCACCTTGTCGGTGCGTCGAGCGAGCCCGCGTAGCTGCAGCTTCGCTCGCGCGCGACCGCTCCCGCCGCCTGCCACGGCTCAGAAGCTCAAGTAGGGCCGCCTAACCGAGTGGTCCAGAGGATCGCATTCAGCAAGACCCGCTGATAGCGGGAAGTCCCGCCAAATGGCCCCCTCATGTCCCAGCGCCATGTAGAACACGCGCCCCTGACCGTATGAACGGGTCCAAGCCAGCGGCCAACCGTATGATCGCCGATGCACACCGGCCCTGGTCAAGTCCTGTGTGTACCGAAAACCTAGATTCGGCAATATTGGTGATGAAGGCCGCTGAGAACAGGTCGTGATGTGATGGCACCAAGGCGGTCAATCGCCCGATGAAACGGAGCATCCTTGTTCAGCGAGCGATGGACTCGTGACTCATTATAATAGGCGGCAAACGCGCCAACGGTCCGGCGCAGATGTGCCTCTCCAAACACGATCATGTGGTCGAGGCATTCCCGTCGGATCGTACCGATCAGTCGCTCCGCGTACCCATTCTGCCACGGCGAGCCTGCAGCAATCGGCTTGTCGCGGATGCCCATGGCTCGTAGCCGGCGCGTTACCGCAGCACCGTAAATCGCGTCCTGGTCGCGGATCAGGTAACGTGGGGCCTCACTCCACGGGAAGGCTTCCGTGACCTGCTGTGCGACCCACTCTGCCGTTGGGTGTCTGGTAACATTGATCCAGACAAGCTCTCGCCGCGCCAGCCGGACAACCACCAGAACATAGAGCCGGACAAAGCCGATGGTCGGAACCACGAATAAATCCATCGCGGCGATGTGCGGCGCATGGTTGTGCAGGAAGGTGCCCCAGCTCTGACCGGACGGGCCACTCTTCCGAGCCATATACTTGGCCACGGTCGATTGAGCCACCACGAAACCGAGCTTGAGCAACTCGCCATGGATGTGCGGCGCTCCCCAAAGTCTGTTCTCGAGGCTCATACGCCGGATCAACGCCCGCAATTCTGCTGAGATGGGTGGCCGTCCTCCGCGATTCCTGGACTTCCAACGCCAGTAGCGACGGAAGCCCTCGCGATGCCAGCGCAGCAGCGTCTCCGGCTGGATGATCGTCATTGTCTTCAAGATTGACGGGAACCATCGATAGAGCTGAACGAAGAAGAGCCGATCGCTTTTGGTGAACTGGGCGCGACCGCGCTGTTTGCGTTGCAGGATGGTCAGCTGCTGTTTGAGCGCGGCATTCTCTGCTTCAAGCTGGTGTTGCGGCCCGGATGGGAGCGCCAGCAGTCGCAAGAGAAAGATGAGCAGCGCGATCATTGTCGCACCACGTTACGCGATTCCACCATTCGATCAATACGGACGAGGTTATTGGTACACACAAGTAGCGTAGGCCACCCCGCAGCTCCTCGAATAACACCCGAATTTCTGCTGTTGGATCAATGCAAAGAGTTCCAAAAGTATCCAAGAACCCCAGCCACGATTTTCCTTTTTATATCAACGCATTGCAGACGTGGGCTCGCCGCCCTCAGAAACCCGCCGGATCGAGCAAATCGATGACGTGCGGCTCGTCCTCGTCGACGATCTGCACCTTGTCCTCCAGGCCCTCGTGATCGTCGAAGAACGCGCGCAGGCTGTGCTTAGCCGGCGACCAGTTGGGTCGGACTTTCTGGTTCTTGTTTTTCTTCTTTTTGTTCTTTTCCTTGTTCTGCTCTTTCTTCCAGTCCTCCTTGCGGAGCTCGTCGATCTCATCGATCGGGTAGGTCAGGTGGATGGTGTAGTCGTCGCCGCCGCGAGCCTCGAACAGCATCTCCAACGACTCACGCTCTGGATTGCCGTGCTCGCCGTCACCCGAGAACACGTAGTGCTTGGCGACGACGCGCTCGAAGAAGTCGTCGTCGAGGTTGTTGGCGCTGCCGTGATGCGGCACCTTGAGCAGGTCGACCTCCAGCTTGCCGCCCTTCTTGATCAGGCCGACCAGCTCGAGCCCCTGCAAGACCTTGTCGCCCCGGGCGTCGCCGGTCAGCAGCATCGTCTTGTTGCCGGCCTTTGCCAGTAGGACGAGGCTCGAGAGGTTCGGGACGGACTTGTCGACATAGGCGGCCAACGCCTGTGGCGGCTCCTTGCCCTCCTTCTCGAGCTTCTTCAGCCACGCGTTATGCTTTTTGCGAAGCTTCTCGAGCTCGGGCTTCATCGGCCCGACCACCATGAAGCTCAGGCCCTGCCCCATGTCGAGCGCCGGCTTGCCCTTGTCGGCGATGATCAGCTTGCCGCCGAATTCCGGATTGAGCGGGAAGCCAAGGGCTTCGGCATCGACCCGGAGCTGGAATCCCTGCTCGATGCTGGCAAGCACCTTCATGGTGCTTGACACGAGCTCCGATTCTTCCTCCGGGCCGACCTCAGGATCGCTGCCCGCGAAAATCCCTTCGACCTGAGCCGCCTTGTCGTCCGGGAGCTCGCCGCTGCCGGACACTGAGGCCTCGCCGAACTGGCTTTTCAGCGACGCGGTCAGCTCGTCGGGCTTGTGGTCGATGACTTCGTCGAAGCTGTTGTGCCAGAAGCTCGTCACGCGGGCGAATTGCGGCTGCCTGTCGCGCTTCGCTTCCAAAAGCTCTCTGGTGAAATCGAGGATGCCCTGGATGTGGTCGTCGTCGACATGGCTGACCATCAACAGGTCGACCTTCAGCGGCTGGTTCTCGTCGAGCCTGCGCGCCTCCCTGAGCTCCATGAGCCGCGGCTTCAGATGTGGCTCATAAACGCCGCGCGGCCCGCCGTCGATCATGACGAGCCCGGGTTTCTGCTCGGTCCCGTAGTGCAGCAGCAGGCAGTCGCCCTTGCGCGCCCGCCGCACGTCAAGACTGAAGATCATGGCGCCTCCTTAAATGCTCTGGAACGCACGCAGAACGTCCAACATGCCATGCCCCTGGAAGGTGCGTTCGCGTCCGAGATCGGTCGCGGTTTCGCACAGGATGCGCTTGATCCGACGCGGCTGGCCGATCAGCTCGGAGTACCGAGCCATCAACATGGCGGCCGCCCCGCTGACATGCGGCGCCGCCATGCTCGTACCGTCGAGCTCGCCCCACAAACCGCGAGGGAACGGCGCGCGGATGCGCTCGCCGGGCGCCACAAGGTCGGGCTTCAGTCGGCCGTCACCGGTTGGGCCGCGGCTGGAGAAGAAGCTGATGCCGTAGGTGTGTGGCCAGTTGCGGTGGGTGGCGCCGACGGTGATGACGCCATCGGCGTTGCCGGGATCGGTGATGCTGAAGGCGTTGTAGCCCTCGTAGGCGCCTTCCTTGGTCTGGAAGCTCTTGTACCCATGGTTTCCGGCGGCCGCGACGACCACGACGCCACTTTCGACCAGCCGTTCGCACTCGTTGCAGATCGGCGTCCGGCCGCAGGCAAAGTTCCGCACGTCATGTGCGATCGAGAGGCTGAGATTGGCCCCGTGGATCGACATGAAGTTGTCGCGGTCGTTCAGATAGCGGATGTACTGGAGCACGCCGATAATCGCGAACTCGGTGTCCTTCATGGTCGGGCCGAGCACGCGGAAATCGAACAGGTTGATCTCGGGGCACATGCCGTCCTGGATTTCGGTGAGCTTCTTCTTGTCCGCGGGTCCGTGCGCCAAGACGGCTTCCTTGCTCGCACCGATGATGCCGGCCACATGCGTGCCGTGGTTGCTGGCCGGAGCGTAGGTCGGATCGATTTCCACCAGCGTCTCGACCAGGCCCCAGTGGACCGAGGCGGTGCCCCGGTCGGCGTCCTCTGCGAGAGTCTTCAGGGCCCCGTCACATTGAGCGCGGATTTCTTCGTCGCTCTTGCCCGACTTATTGATCTTCAGGCCTCCGTGCTGCAAGATCTCGCCGACGTTGGCCTTTCGCAGGCTCTCGTTCGTGTTGCTGAGGCTGACGATCTGACGGAAATTTCTGAAATCGAAACTGCGCTTGACTCGAATGCCCTTCAAATCTGCTTTCCGAAATGCCGGATGGCTGCCGTCGATGCCGGAATCGATCACCGCCCAGGTGATGCTGCTGGTATCGACCTTGAACAGGAATTTGGCGGCGTCCGCCTTGACCGCGGGCACCGATTTGGCCAGCGCCGGGTTAGCCGTCCGGTTCAGCGACACCTGCCAGACCAGGGCCGTCGAGTTGTCGGCCGAGTGCGGGAGCGCAGACGCGGCCTGACTGGATGCGTCAATGGTGCCCGCGTCCTTCAGCAGCTCCTGCATCAGTTCGACCAGCTTGCCGGCGATTCCGCTCGCCAGGTTCCGGCTGTTGAGGATTCGGCCGATCTGGTCGACGCCTGGGCTCGCGCTGGCCCTCGGATTTTGCTCCATCGCCCAGAGGATCAGGCCCGTCAGAATCGCGTAGCGATCGAGCGAGCTCAGCTCCTGCGGCCCCTGCCGTGACGCATCGCCGCCGGCCTTTTGTCCCCTCCGGCTCGATCCTGGCGCCGGATCGTGCCATTCCTTCGCCGATGCCACGAAGAACTCTACGATCGGCGTGGTATTCGCGTCCGTGCCGTATACCTTAAGCTCGTGGCCGGTGATCTTTCCGCGCTCGTCCTTGATGTATTTCTCGTGCCACCAGCCGGTCAGCGGTACGATGATGCGAATCAATTCGACGAAGGAGAGTTGGGCAGCGATGATGCCCTGCAGATAAGCGATGTTCGGGCCTTTGCGATCGGACGGCTTGATGTTCAGCTTGTCATATCGCTCATTGATGACGCGCGCGACGATTCCCGCCGGCCGCAGCATGTAAGGCGTGATCAGCAGATCGCGCCGCGCGTCGGGCTGCTTGGCGAACTCGCCCCAGACGTCTCCCAGGATGGGTGAATCCTGCAATTGCCGCCGATCATCGGTCGGGCCCAGCAGGATGAACTCGACAAGCGCATTCGGTATTTCGATTGCCATCGCTCAGCCTCGACCGCGTTAGGGAAAAACTTGCCCTTCGGAATGGCACTATTACATGCCTGCGTAGCGTTCGCATTAAAATACACGTTAAACGAGAAAACAAGCGATTTCTCGTCCATTGCGACAGTAGCGCCAAATGCCCTATGGCGGTGTATTGCGCGGCGCCACCATGGCGCCGCATCCTCTTATCGAAAGATGGCGCGATCGCTGTGACCATCGTAGCCGGGCGGACGGCACGGAAAGCGACTGAAGACTCCGTGCCATCCGCCGTCGTCTCACAGGAAGAACCAGCTGGCGTCGACCGCGTGCACACCGTTCACTTGGATGATGCCGTCCACGGTCAGATCGGCGTTCGTGTTCAACTGGATAAAGGTGTCGGTGCCGTTGGTGACGACGTTGATCTGGCCCGGCGCCGTGAACCCCGCGGTGCCGATGAAGGTGAAGGCCTGGTCACCGGCGACCGTCTCGTCGGCATCCATGTTCGTGAAATGGAGGAAGTCGCCCTCCGCCTTGTTGAAGTCCGTGACGATATCCGGGTCGAAATTGAACAAGCCGATCTCTTCAACGTCCGACCATATGAACACGTTGACTCCGGCGCCGCCCGACATGGTGTCCTTGCCGTAGCTGCCGTCGATGATGTTGTTACCAGCGTTGCCGATGATGAGATTGTTATCGATGCTACCGGTCAGGTTGACGTTCGCGGTTCCGGTGGCTTGCAGCACCTCGATCTCGGAGTAGAGCCCGACGTTGTAGCTCACGCTGGTCAGCACCGTGTCGAAACCTTGGCCGAAGTTTTCGAACAGCTCGTCGCCGATATTGTTGACGATATAGGTATCGTTGCCCTGCCAGCCGTTCATGTCGTCGGCACCGCCGCCGCCGTCGAGGATGTTGTCTCCGTAGTTGCCCCACATGACGTTGCCGAACTCATTGCCGGTGAGATTCATAGCAGTCGTCGCCTGATGATCGTTGGGTACAAACCATTCGATCTCGGAGCCGGCGGTCAGGGTGTAGCTCACGTCGGTTCTTACCGTGTCCGAGCCTTCGCCGGCGTATTCCCAGACAAAGTCACTGGCATTGTCGACGTAGTAATGATCATTCTCGGTGCCGCCATACATGACGTCGGCGCCACCGCCGCCGATGAGATTGTCAGCGCCGCCCAGGCCCCGGATCACGTTGCTGCCGCCGTTGCCGACCAGGGTATCCTGGCCGGGCGAGCCGGTAAGGTTTTCGATGCTGTTGAACTGGGCGTGCGGAGTCTCCGAACCTGCCCAGTAAGGGAGCGCGTCCCCCAGCGTAATCGTGACGAAGCTCTTGTGGCTGAAGTCGACGGTATCGGAGCCGGACCCGCCGAACAGGACATCGGCGTGCCCGGTGCCCTTGAACGTATCGTCGCCCGTACCCCCATCGAGGACGCTCGCGCCGAAGATGCTGCTTGTGAGGTAGTCGTTGCCACTGCCGCCGTCGAGGAAGTCGTTGCCGCCGCCTCCCTTGATGACGTCATTGCCTCCGCCACCGTGCAGCTCGTTGGCGACGGAGGTCCCGGTGATCGTGTCGTTGAAATTCGAGCCGAAGACGTTCTCGATGCTGATGAAGGTGTCGCCTTGCGCCGAGCCGCCTACTCCGCTCCCGGTCGCCAGATTGACGCCGACTCCCACGGTCGAGTCGCCGTAGAACACAGTGTCGATGCCGGCGCCACCGTCGAGACGGTCGGCGCCACCGAAGCCCTTGAGTGAATCATTGCCGTTCAAGCCATTGATGGTGTCGCCTGAGGCAGTGCCATAGAGAGAGTCGCCGCCATTCGTCCCATTGATGGTAGCCATCGTCACCTCCGTTTCTAATGAAGATCAAGCGTTCTGCAGCGACGGCTGGTTCGCCGCGATGCGGGAAGCAAGCGCGACTGTCGACGTCGCGCCCTTCTGTCGCTTGAGATGCCACGCGACGAAGTCATTGACGCGCAGGCGCACGGGTCGCGTGCTGCCGTCCTTGTAGTGTCGCTTGAAATAGATCATGTCTTTGCCGTCGATGATCTCGCGCGCCTGCGACACGAGGAACCGGTTCGCCTCGGGCGTATTCGCCGCCCATGCGTTGAAAATCACGCAGTCGCCTTCCAGGCTGTCCCCGAACGACAACCCGCCCCGGCCTTCGACCCAGGCTTCGGCCTTTTCTTTCGAGGCGAGCGCCCAGCCCATGAAGCCCTGAATCTGATTCTTGCTGTCGATCGCGAAGTAGTAGTGCTTGCGATTGATCTGGCCGGTGAGGATGCGTGACCAGTCGCCAAACCGCAGACTGGCAAAGGCAGGCTTGGTCATCAGGTGGCTCACTGCCATACCCAGGGCGACATACGGGTTCTCTGGCCGGAACACCTTCAGATCCTCGCGCGGAGCTGCCGGAATGGCGGTCATGTCCTCGTGCAAGGAGGCCATTACACATTCCTCCGTTGTGAAATCGCGCAGCCGCGGACGCGGCTCGGTCGGCGCGAATGGTAGGGAAGATCGATGCCGCGCAATGTGACGGCCATCACACAAATGCGCTTTTCACCGGTCGCGCAATGCGCGCCGTCTCGGCCCTGAGGAATTCACACCCAATACGCGCTCAGCACGCGCAAACTCGCCGTACTCGCGTCCATCATCCGGACGTCTCGCGTCCGGAGGACGCCGCTCACAGGCGTTGTTGTAGCGCTCTACGGTGGCGAGAGCGGGATGACCTTTCTTCGATCGTCATCCCGCCCCATCTTTCTTGTCTGAGCAGCTTCAAGGCGCGGTTGTCTTACCCACGCCGCTCCACTCAGCCACCCGCGGTCTGCCGCTGATCAACCTTATTGTCGTTGCCGGCAACCTCGATAATCTTTCTCGTTACAAAAACGGGGATGCCGCCCGCACGAAAATAGGTCATCTCCAAATTGGTATCGATGCGGCAGCGCGTTTGAATATCCGATGCTGTGCCGTCGTCACGTTCGATATGCAGATTCACCTCGCAACGCGGTGAGAGCTTGTCCATGCCTTTGATGGTTACCGTCTCATTGCCCTTCAGCTTGAGGCTTTCAAGCGTCACGCCCTCCGGCAGCTGCAACGGTAGAACCCCCATGCTGGCCAGATTGGCGCGGTGGATGCGCTCGAAGCTTTCGGCAATCACCGCGCCTACTCCAAGATTTCGCGGAGATTTGGCTGCAAGATCGCGGGAGGAACCCGTCCCGTACTCCTTCCCTGCAAAGACGACCGGCCGTGTGCCGTCTTCCATATACCGTTGCGCAGCGTCATAGACCGACATCTGCTGATTGGACTCGAACACGTCCGGTGAATAGTAAATTGTCGCGCTTCCTTTGCTGGCAACCCCGCTCATCAAGTTCTGCACTTTGACGTTGCCCCAGGCGCCGCGGTCAATCACGCGCGGATCGCCACGCCGGGCGCCGAAGTTGTGCAAATCTTCGATGGGAACGTTGCTCTGGATCAGATACTGGCCCGCCGGAGTATTCCTTCCGATCGGCGCCGCCGGAGAGATATCGTCGGTGGTTATGCTGTTGCCATATATCCCGAGAATCCGCCCCTTGATCACATCTCTTATGGGCACGGCTTTCATCGGCATGTTCTGGAAATAGGGCGGCACAGAGTAATAGCGCGAATTGACATCCCATTGCCATTGATCGCCGGCGGGAACGGGCAGATTCTTCCATAGATCGGGGCCGGAAAGATCGCGATTGGCTTCTCTGAACACTTCGGTTGTCACAGCGGCGCGCACGTTCGATTCGATCTCCGCGCCGGACGGCCAGATGTCTTCCAGGAAAACGATCCGTCCATCGCTGCCGCGCCCAAGGCCGAGCCGGTCTTCTGTTACACCCGGCTTGAGCTTGCCATCGACACCGAACGCATCCGATCGGCGCACCACACGGTCCACGTTGCCGGCAATCGCCATCGCGACAACGAGCGGCGGCGAGGCCAGGAAGTTCGCATCCACGGTCTCGTGCACGCGGCCCTGAAAATTACGGTTGCCGGACAACACGGCGGCGACACGGAACTTCCCGTCCTTCTTGGCACCATCCACGGCGTCCGAAATGCCTTCCAACAGCGGACCACTGTTGCCGATGCATGTGGTGCATCCATAGCCGACCAGATTGAAGCCGAGCTTGTCGAGGTAGGTCTGCAGGCCCGCACTCTTCAGATAGCCAGTGACGGCGAGGCTACCCGGCGCCAGCGACGTCTTGACGTGGGGAGGCACGGTGAGCCCGAATTCAACCGCCTTCTTCGCTACCAGGCCGGCGGCAATCATCACATCCGGATTGGACGTATTGGTGCATGACGTGATCGCAGCGATGACAAAATCGCCGTTGCGGAGCTCCCCGGCGATGCCGCTCGTCTTTGCGACTGGAATGACCGCTTTGGATGCTTCATTCCTGAAATCTGCGAGAATCGCTGCTTTTCTTTCCGGGCCGGCGTCCTTGGGAAGGACATTGGAATCTGCGGCAAACGTCTCCCAGAACCGTTCCGAAATATTCGGCAATTCCACTCTCTCTTTCGGCTGCTTGGGGCCCGACAGCGACGGCGTGATGCTGGTCAGATCAAGATCGACGCTGATGGTAACGACGGGTGCCGGCTTGTTCGCATCCGCCCACATGCCCTGCGCACGCGCATAGGCTTCGACGATCGCGATCTGATTTTCCGAACGGCCGGTCGTACGCAAATAGTCGATGGTTTTTCCATCGATCTCGAACAGGCCCACCGTCGCACCGTATTCGGGCGCCATATTGCTGATCGTTGCGCGATCGGCGAGCGAGAGGCTTTGCGCCCCCGGTCCGTGGAAGATCACGGCCTTGTCAACCACGCCGACCTGGCGGAGCAGCTCGGTAATTCTGAGCGCAAGGTCCGTGGCTGTGATGCCCTCGCGCAGCCTGTTGTCCAGCCGGACTCCCACGGCGTCGGGAATAACGAGGGAGAGCGGTTGGCCGAGCATGGTGGCTTCCGCTTCGATACCGCCCACGCCGTAAGCCATGATCCCCAAGGCGCCCGCCATGGTGGTGTGGCTGTCGGTGCCGATCAGATAGCTCGGCGACAGGATGATGCGGCCCCTGTCGTCGTGCACCTGCTCGACCACCGGGTTGAGCCTTTCGATCATCTGCTGGTGGCAAATCCCGAAACCGGGCGGCGTGACCGTGACGTTGTTGAAAGTGGCGCCGGTCCATTTCATCAGGGAGAAACGCTCCCGGTTGATCCTGAACTCGTGATCGATATTCTTTTTCAGGGAGTCCGCCGAACCCGAGGCCTGCACGATCACGGAGTGATCGACCACCAGATCAACCGACACCATCGGATTGATGAGTTTCGGATCAAGACCGTTATCCGCCACAACGTCACGCATGGACGCCAGATCGCCGATCAGCGGGCCGCCCGTCAGGTCCTGAAGGAGAACGCGATTGGCATAGACATATATTTCAGCGTCGCTCTTGCCGCCACTTTTCACCCAGTCCGCAAGCGCTGTGATTTGCCTCTTGGTGATGATCTCGCCGTCTTCTCGTGCCAGCATGCGTTCGAGAAGGATTTTGTGAGATTGCGGCAGCTTCTGAACATCAAGGCCCAGCTGCACGCCCGCCGTTTCCAGCGAGTAATAGTGATATTCCACGTCACCGACGGTGAGCGCGGTGAGGCAGGAAAAGCTGTCGAGGCTGGAAGGAACGACGATCGACGGCTTCACATGGACGGACATGAAGTATCTCCCCTTGGCGTCATTGCGGCAGGGCCGAGACCCAGCCTTTTGTCAGGCTCGTGTCAATGCAATTTGCGTACCTTGCCACAGACAAGGGCCGCTGGGATTTTGATCGAAGATGGCCAGAGCTGCCGCACCTTGCCCAAATTTGCACCGCGCCATGCTTCAACCGCGGCGATCGAGCCTCAAATCCGGTTCGGCTTGCCGACGAAGCCGCAGCCGTGGCCCGCCGCTTGGGCGGCCCAGCCGCCGGCGACGCGACCGCTGAAGATCGCCGGCCCCAGCATGGTGCCTTCGAGACCGGCGCGCCCGTTGATGTGGCCACCGGCCATGCCTGCGACCTCGCCCGCGGCAAAGAGCCCGGCGATCGGCTCGAAGTGCTTGTCGAGCACACGGCACTTGAGATCGGTCTTGACGCCGCCGAAGTTCTTGCGCGCCAGCGGGAATATCTGGACAGCGTAGTAGGGCGGCGTGTCGAACGCCTTCGAGGATTTGAGCGGCTTGCCGAACTCCGGCTCCGTCGCGAGCCGCCGCTCACACGCGCTGTTGTAGCGCTCGACGGTGGCGAGGAACGTCGGCACATCGACCCCCATGCGTTCGCCCAGCTCAGCGAGCGTGCCGGCCTTGCGGATGAAAGGCGAGTTGTCGAGCAGTTCCACCACCTTGGCCCGCACGACCTTGTCGCCGTCGCGGTAGTAGGGATCGGCGATCTCCATGGTCATGGTCATCGGCGTATCCATGATCGCCCAGGCATGGCGCGGGCTCTGCGCCATCAGTGCCGGGCTCGCCGAATTGCCGCCCGACATCGCCTCGTTGTGGAACCGGCGGCCCTGCTGATTGACCCAGATGTTGCCGGGCACCAGACGGAACACCAGGCCGCGGCGTTGTGCGGGGTCCCGGTAGTCGGGCGTGGCGTATACGTAGAACCAGATGTGGTCCATGTGGGTGAGATAGCCGCCGACCTGCCGGATGAGCCTGTGCCCGCTTCCGGTCGAGCCGCGTCCCGATCCTTCCAGCACCTTGTCGCTTCGGAGCCCGGGATTGAACTCCAGCACCATGTCGAGGTTCGAGTTGAAGCCGCCGGTCGCCACCACGACCGCCTTGGCTTTGACGGCCAACGGCTCGCCGGTCCTGGCATTGCGGCCTTCGAGGCCGGTGACGCGGCCGTCCTCGAGGCTGAGCCCCGTGATCTCGGTCTCGGGAACGACCTCGCCGCCCTTGTTGCGGAAACCTTCGATGAGGCGTGTCATCAGGCCGAGACCATTGCGCTCGGCCCGGGTCCAGCGCAGCACCGAGTTGCCCTCCTGGACCTTCAGGTCAATCCACTTCACGCCGAGGCCTTCGGCCCAGTGATAGAGATCGTGCAGGGTGTGCTCGATGTAGTAGCGGGCCCAGACGGCATCGGCCGACGGACCTCCCCACGCGATCCAATCCTTGAAGGCGAGGTCGGGCGTGTCGTGGATGCCGTTCTCCTTCTGCAACGGCGACCCGACGATCAGGCAGCCGCCGCCGGAGATGATGGCCGCGCCGCCAAGCTCGGAGCCCTGCTCGAAGGCGATGGCGCGCGCTCCCGCATCACGGGCCTCGATGCCTGCCGCCACACCGGCACCGCCCGCGCCAATGATGGCGATGTCGGTCTCGTATTGCCTGGCACCTGCCATTGGCGCGTCAATACCTCGCGTTCCCCGGCGTGCGCGGGAACGGGATCGCGTCGCGCACGTTGGAGAGGCCCGTGACGTACGCGAGGGTACGCTCGAAGCCCAGACCGAACCCCGCGTGCGGCACCGTGCCGTAGCGGCGCAGGTCCCGGTACCAGGCGTAGTGCTCCTTGTCGATGCCGCGCTCCGCCATGCGCGCGTCCAGCACCTCGAGCCGCTCCTCCCGCTGGCTGCCGCCGATGATCTCGCCGATCCCCGGGGCGAGCACGTCCATCGCCGCGACCGTCCGGCCGTCGTCGTTCACGCGCATATAGAACGCCTTGATGTCCTTCGGGTAGTTCATCACGATCACCGGCTTCTTGGCGTGCTTTTCGGTGAGGTAGCGCTCGTGCTCCGACTGCAGGTCGATGCCCCACTTGACCGGAAACTCGAACTTCTCCTTCGCCCGCTCGAGCACCGAGATCGCCTCGCCGTAGTCCATGCGCACGAACTCCGAGCTGACGATCCCCGTGAGCTTCGCCACCAGCCCCTTCTCGATCCGCTCGTCGAAGAAGGCGAGATCCTCCTGCCTTTCCTTCAGCAGCGTCTCGAGGCTGAACTTCAGCAGCCCTTCCGCCAGCGTGGCATCGTCCGAGAGGTCGGCAAAAGCGATCTCCGGCTCGATCATCCAGAACTCCGCAAGATGCCGGCTGGTGTTCGAATTCTCCGCGCGGAACGTCGGCCCGAACGTATAGACCTTGGTGAGCGCGAGGCAGTACGCCTCCACGTTGAGCTGCCCCGACACCGTCAGGAACGCCTCGCGCCCGAAGAAATCCTTGGCGAAGTCCACCTTGCCCTGCTCCGTGCGCGGCAGGTTGGCGAGATCGAGCGTCGACACCCGGAACAGCGACCCCGCCCCCTCCGCGTCGGACGCCGTGATGATCGGCGTATTGACCCAGAAGAAGCCGTTGTCGTCGAAAAACCGGTGGATCGCCTGCGCGAGCGTGTGCCGAACCCGCGTCGCCGCGCCGATCACGTTCGTCCGCGGCCGCAAATGCGCCACGTCGCGCAGGAACTCCATCGTGTGCGGCTTCGGCTGGATCGGATACGTATCCGGATCCTCCACCCAGCCGATCACCTTGATCGCGCTCGCCTGCATCTCGAACGGCTGCCCCTTGGCGGGCGACGGCACGATTGTCCCCGTCGCTTCCACGGCGCAACCGGCCGTGAGCTTCAGGACTTCATCGTTGTAGTTGGGCAGGGTGTTCGGCGCGACCACCTGCACCGGATGGAACGCCGACCCGTCCGAGAGGTGCACGAACGAAATGCCCGCCTTCGAGTCCCGCCGGGTGCGCACCCAGCCTTTGACCGTGACCGGCGCGTCTTTTGGCGCCTGGCCGGCCAGGATCCCTCGCACGCTGAGCTCATTCTTGTCCATTGATCGAGAGTGACTCAGGCAGAGCGTCCTTGTCTAGTGACAGGCCGTAGCCCCCTCCCCCTTCGCCCTGAGACGCGCTACCGTGCGCCGTCCAATTTCACCCGTGGAGGCTCCGATGTGCCGAGTGAACGTAGCCACTGTCGCGGTAACCGCTGCCCTTGGTGTCCTGTCCAGCTTCGCCGCGCAGGCGCAAGCTCCCGCTTCCGGCGTGACGGTGTTCGAAGGCGCGCGGCTCATCGTGGGCGATGGCCGTGCCCCGATCGAGAACGCCACGCTGGTCGTGGACGGCACGAGGATCGTCCAGGCCGGCAGCGCCGCAGACGTTCGCGCGCCGGCGGGGGCCACGCGCGTGAGCCTCGCCGGCAAGACCGTGGTCCCGATGCTGATCGACACGCACGTGCACCTCAGCCCGACGCGCGAGCTTGTTACGCGGGACTTGAAGCGGCGCGTGTATTTCGGCGTCAGCGCCGTGCTGAGCATGGGCACGGACAACTACGACCTGCTCGACATGCGCAGCCAAGCCATTCCCGGCGCCGCGCGGTTCTTCAGCGCGGGGCGCGGGATCACGATGCCGGAGCCCGGGCGCATAACGGTGCCGCATTGGATCACCACTGACGCGGAAGCCCGCAAGGCGGTGCAGGAGCTCGCGGAGCGCAAGGTCGACATCGTCAAGGTCTGGGTCGACGACCGCGACGGCAAGTACAAGAAGGTGACGCCCGAGATCTATGGCGCCATCATCGATGAGGCGCACAAGACCGGACTGCGGGTCAGCGCGCACATCTTCAATATGGAGGACGCCAAGGGGCTCATGCGCGCCGGGCTCGACGCGTTCGCGCACGGCGTTCGCGACAAGGATATCGACGATGAGACGGTGGCCATGTTCAAGCAGCGTCCGAACCTGATCCTCACGCCGAACCTGCCGGATCGCGGCGTGAAGGTCGATATGAGCTGGCTGCGGCCTGGCCTCCCTGCCGCCGAATTCGAGAAGCTCGAAGCGGCCAACACCGACCGGGCGCGAGAGCAGGCCTTTTTCGGGATTCAGGCGCGCAACCTCGCGAAGCTCAACGCGGCCGGCGTGCGCATCACGCTTGGCACCGACGGCAACAGGCCGTGGGGCGCGCACGATGAGATGGCGGACATGGTGACCGCCGGAATGACGCCGATGCAGGTGATCGTGGCGGCGACGCGCAATTCGGCCGAGTTCCTGCGGATCGCCGACGCCGGCACGCTGGAAGCGGGCAAGAGCGCCGACTTCATCGTGCTCGATGCCAACCCGCTCGACGACATCGCCAACACGCGCCGCATCTCGTCAGTATACCTGCGGGGCGCGGCCGTGGACCGCGCGCAGCCGGTGCAGTGAGGTACGTGATGTCCGCTGCCTGGACGTGAAGATCGCGACGTTCAATATCAACAACGTCAACAAGCGCCTGCGCAATCTGCTCGATTGGATGCGTGCGGCGAAGCCCGACGTCGTCTGCCTGCAGGAGCTGAAGGCGGCAAATTCGGAATTTCCCAAGGCGGCGATCGAGCAAGCCGGCTATGGAGCGGCGTGGCGCGGGCAAGAAACATGGAACGGCGTTGCCATTCTTGCCCGCGACAGCGATCCCATCGTGACCCGGACGGAGCTGCCGGGCGACCTCGCCGACACGCAGAGCCGCTACATCGAGGCGGCGGTGAACGGCGTGATCGTCACGTCGCTCTACGCTCCGAACGGCAACCCGCAGCCCGGTCCCAAATTCGCCTATAAGCTCGCCTGGCTGCAACGCCTCGCGGCACATGCCGCCGATCTTTACGCCACGGGCGTGCCGGTCGTGCTGGCCGGCGATTACAACGTGGTGCCGACCGACCACGACATCTATCCGACGAAGTCGTGGGCAAAGGACGCGCTGGTCCAGCCCGAGAGCCGGGCCGCCTTCCGGCGCATCCTCGCGCAAGGCTGGATCGATGCGATCCGGTGCAAGCATCCCGACGCACCGATGTACACCTACTGGGACTACAAGCGGAACCGCTGGCCCCGCGACGCCGGCCTGCGCATCGATCATCTGCTGCTGAGCGGCGAGACGGCCAAGCGCCTCGAGGACGCCGGCGTGGATCGCGACGTCCGCGGCGAAGACGGCGCGAGCGACCACGCGCCCGCCTGGATCTTGCTGGGAGATGCTGCAAGCGCGCCGCGGAAGTCAACGCGCCGGACCGGAACGCGGAAGGCGGCAAGTGAGCGCAAAGCGCGGCCGGCGAATGCAGCGGTGCAGGCCCGGCCATTGCTGGTCATCGACGGCGACTCCTTCGCGCATCGCGCCTATCACGGCGTCCCGAAAACCATCCTCCGGAAGGGCGGCAAAGGCGCCGGCGCGATCGTCGGCTTCGCCAACTTCCTGCTGCGGCTCTACCGGGCGGAACAGCCACGCGCGGTGTTGGTGGGCTGGGACACGTTGACGGAACCGACCTATCGGCACGAGCAGTTTCCGGCGTATCAGAGCGGGCGCGACTTCGACGACGCCTTGCTCGAGCAACTCGACGTGTTGCCGGAATTCGTGGCTGCCTGCGGCTTCGCATATGCGAAAGCTCCGGGCTACGAGGCGGACGATTTCCTGGCTGCCGCGGCCGCGGCCGAGGAGCAGCGCGGTGGAACCGCTCTCGTTGCGAGCGGCGACCGCGACACCTTCCAACTCGCCTCCGCGGCAACGACTATCCTTTATCCGGTCCGCGCCGGCGAAATGGCGCGCATCGGTCCGGCAGAGGTGCGCGAGCGCTACGGCGTGGACCCCAAGCAGGTGCCGGATTTCATCGCGCTGCGTGGCGACCCATCGGACAAGCTGCCGGGAGCTCCGGGCGTGGGCCCGAAGGGCGCCGCGGACCTGCTGCGGAAATATGGAACGCTCGAAGCTGCCCTTGCCGCCGGCCGCTTTCCGGACCAGGCGCAGGCGCTTCGGCTCTATCGTGCGATCGCGACCATGGACGCCGCCGCACCGCTGCCCACGCTGCGCGCGCAACAACCGACTTGGGGACAGGCGTCGAATCTCGCCCGCGACTGGGAGCTGAACCAATTAGCCGACCGGCTCGCCGAGCTGGCAGAGGCGCCGTGAGAGCTGTTGTTACCAAAGCGCCTTTGACGCGAGCCTGGCCCCCTCCACCAAAGCCACAAGCTTTGCCCATGCGATCTCGGTATGAACCCGGGTGCCCAGGCCGCAGTCCGTTCCGGCGATCACGTTCTCCCGGCCCACGGTTTGCGCAAACCGCAGAATTCGATCCGCGACCAGATCCGGGTGCTCCACGACATTGGTTGCGTGGCTGACCACGCCCGGCACAAGAATTTTTCCATCCGGCAGCCTTATATCCTTCCATACCTTCCATTCGTGCTCGTGCCGCACATTCGCGGCTTCGAAAGAATAGGCCTGCGCGTTCACTTGCAGGAGCAGGTCCGTGATGTGCTCGAATGGCAGGTCGTGGGTGTGCGGCCCGTGCCAGCTCCCCCAGCACAGGTGATACCTGACGCGGTCCGGCGGAATTCCGGCGAGCGCGTGATTGATGGCATCGATGCGAAGCTGCGCGAACTTGCGATACTCCGCGACGCTGATCGCGGGCTTGATCATGTCCCACCAGTCGACCAGGCCGGGATCGTCGATCTGCAAAATGAATCCCGCTTTGACGACCGCCCGGTACTCTTCTCGCAGAGCCTCGGCCAGCGCGAAGATGAACTCTTCGTCGGTGCGGTAGTATTCGTTGTAGATGAAATGGTCGAGCCAGCCCGGAGCGATCACGCAGAAGAACGCTTCCCCTACCGTGCTGCCGGAGCGCGCGATCGCCGCCTTGAAGGCTTCGAGCTCCCGGTCGATCGCTTGCGTTCCCTTCGCCTTGATCGGACCCGTCGCGATCATGCGCTCGCGATCCGGCGGCATCGGCTTTTCGCCGGGCGTGAAGAACAAGGTGCCCATGCGGTCCATGTCCGCATAGAAATTCGTGAACTCGTCGCGCTCGCGGGTGTGGTTGCGCGTGGTCGCCACCTCGCCGGGCTTGAGCGGGCGGGTTTCCACTCCGGAGAGATGCGCGCCGTAATAGGCGATGTTGCGCGCCTTCCAGAACTCGCCGTCGCCGACGCAGTCGATGCCGATGTCCCGCTGTTTGCGTACGGTGTCGGCAATCGCCTGCTCAATCTGCGCGTCGTCCACGGGCTGGCCGCTGAAAATTCGCGACGGCAGGTCCTCGCATCCCGGCGGGATCGGCAACCGGCCGGCATGGGTCGTGAGGATCGCGTTCGAGCTATTCCTCAATGGGCCCTCCCCTATGCACGAGTGATGTTCCGCGAACTCACGATCGATGGCAACACGGCTTGACGTCGTGATATCGTACCATGCCGCGAGCCGGCGACCACGATCGGCCGCGAAGCGGGAGGACTTTCGATGCACTCACCGGTCAACTCACGCCGGCACAGCGTCCTGCTGGGCGCGGCCGCCTTCACCTTGCTCCTGTCGACGCCGGTTCTGGCGGACCCGATCCCGCAGGGCTGGGAAGCCAGCAACATGCAGCCCGTGGGTTACAGCGGCGTGGACAACCGCAAGGGCGCCTTCAAGCTGGCGCTCAAGAAGGCCAACGGGCGCTGGTACATGTATGTGAGCCATTTATGGCACTACGGCTGGAGCATCGTCGACGTCACCGATCCACGCGATCCGAAATTCGTCAAGTTCATCCCGGGCGCCAACAACACCTGGAACATCCAGGTCACGCTGCACGACAACCTGATGCTGACGGCGCTGCAGAAATCGGTCCCGGCATGGGGCGCCGATCCGACCAAGCCGCAGGACGAGGGCGTGCTGCTCTGGGACATCAGCGACCCGATCGATCCCAAGCAACTCTCGCACTGGAAGACCGGATCGGGAGGCACCCACCGTAATTCCTATCCGGGCGGACGCTATGCGTACCTCTCGGCCAGTGCGCCGGGATACACCGGCCAGATCTTCATGATCCTCGACGTCAACGATCCGCGCCAGCCGAAAGAGGCGGGACGCTGGCACATGCCGGGCCAGAAACAAGGCGAGCCCAAGCACGGCGGGCCGGAGGGATTTCACGGGCCGGCGAACATCAGCCCCGACGGCAAGATGGCGTCGATGGGCTATTCGCCAGCGGTGGTCAATCTCGACATCTCCGACGTCGCCAATCCGAAGCTCGTCGGCCGGCTCAATTTCAGCCCGCCGTTCCCGAGTGTCGGCGGACAGTCGCTGCACACCGTGCTGCCGCTGTGGGACCGCAACCTGCTCTACGTGAACTCGGAGTCGAGCGCGGAGCGCTGCAACGAAGCGCTCCAGTTCGCCGGACTGATCGACAACCGCAACCCGGCGCAGATGCGCCTGATCTCGCTGTTCCCGCTGCCGGCGCCGCCGCCCGGGCAAGCGCTACAAGAACTTCTGCGAGAAGGGCGGCCGTTTCGGCCCCCACAACGTCAACCAGGAAATCCACCTGCCCGACGTCGAGAAGCCGGGGAACTTGATCTATCTCACCTACTTCAACGCCGGGCTGCGCGTCTACAACATCAAGGATCCGATCCAACCGGTGGAGAGCGGCTGGTTCGTCCCGCCCGACCCGCCATCGAACGCCGGGCCCTTGCCGCGGGACGTGGTGACGCAGACCGAGGACGTGCTCGTCGACACCCGCGGTTACATCTACGTGACCGACAAGAACTGGGGGATCTGGATCCTGCGCTACAGCGGACCGGATCAGCCGTCGCCGACGGATCGCTAGTCGCTGCGAAGCAATCTGCCGAGGCGCTGCATTGCCCGGACTGAAAGCGGCTGCGCCGCGAGTTTGGCCGCGTAGATCGCGGCTCCGCCGCTGGGCGTGACGATCGGCGCCTGCAGGCGATAGGTGCCGGATTGCCGCTCGAGATGGTGCTTCAGCGGATCGAGGATCAGCGCCTCCGCGTTGAAGACGCCGCCGGAATAGGAAACCGGAACGGCGTCGCCGGGTTCGAACTCCAGCGCCTGCCGCACCGCCTCGACGACGGCCGCAAGCTCGCGCGCCGCCTCGTCGAAGATACGGATAGCGGCGGCGTCGCCGTCCTGCGCGGCGCGAGCGACAAGCTGGGACATGGCGGCGATGCTGCTGCGCGTGTGCGCTCGCATCACCTTGGCGCAGAGGTCGAGGTCGGCGTCGAGATCGAGCGCTGCCCTGAAAGCGGCATGGAGCGGCCCCTTCGGCAGCCGGCCGTCGCTCATCCGCGTAAAGATGTTCAGGCCCCGCAGCGCGATCCAATAGGCTGAGCCTTCATCGCCGAAGACTTCGCCCCAGCCCCCGGCGCGTGCCGACCTGCCCCGCCGCTCGCCATAGCCGATCGAGCCGGTTCCGGCGACGATGTTGATGCCGTCTTCGCCGCCCAGCGAGCCGGCCCAGGCGCAGACCATGTCGTTGCCGCAACGATATCGGCGATGCCCGAGCAGCTGCTCCGGCAGGGCATCGAGCAGCACCTGCGCCGCGCTGTCTTCGCCATGGGCCGGAAGCCCGAAAAAGGCGTGCGCGATGGCGCCGCCGTCGATCCCGGCCTGGCCGAACAGCGCGGAGAGTCCGTCGGACAACACGTCCCGCAGGCCGTCGATGCCGATCTCGAGATGATAGGAGGTCGGCCCTTCGTGCGAGGCGACGAGGTCGCCGTCGCGATCGACGAGCACGAAATGCGTCTTCGTGCCGCCGCCGTCGACGCCGAGGAAGAGGGTCCGATTCAATGACATGGCGTCACCTCGCGGCGTGAATGCGCACGCCCTGCACGACGCGATTTACGGTGCCCGAGATATTGGGTTTGTCCGGCGAAAGACCGCGGCCGAGCGACTGCTCGAACGCAAAAATCTGCGGCGCGGCGATGAACGGGATCAGGAGATCGACATCCTCGGCGTCCGCCATGGCGGGGATCACGATGCGCTCGACCCGTGCAGGAATCCCTTCGTCACGGCCGCAAATCGCGAGCAAGCCGCCGTGCCTGCCGTCGCGCCGGATCTCGTCCAGCAGGTCGAGGTCGTAGCGGCGCGTATAGGCATCGTTCGACAGGAAGACCACGACGAGCGTCCTGCCATTGACGATCGTCTTCGGCCCGTGCCGGAAGCCCAGCGGGGAGTCGTACGCAGCGATCATCCCGCCATCGGTCAGCTCGAGCAGCTTGAGCGCCGCCTCACGCGCAAGTCCCTTGAAGACATGACTGCCGAGATAGACCACACGCTCGTATCCCTTGCCGGCGAGCGTCTTCATCGTGTCCGCCTGCCCTGCGATCACGGCTTCGACCGCCTGCGCTATTCGCTCGATCCGCGCCGCCATGCCGTCGATGCCCGACAGCGCCGCCAGCGCCGCGTAGGTCATGCAGCTGAAGCTCGACGTCATGGCAAAGCTTCGGTCGTGCGTTTCCTCGGGCAACAGGATCGTCATGCCGTTGCCGGCGGTCCCGATCTTGCGGGCAAGCGCGCCATCCGGATTGCAGGTGATCGCAAGGTGATGGATTTCGCCGACGAATTGGTTTGCAAGATCGAGCGCGGCGACGCTTTCCGGGCTGTCGCCGGATCGGCCGAACGAAACAAGCAGCGTCGGCGTGCCCGCCTCGAGATAGAGATGCGGCGCGGAGACCAGGTCGGTGGTGGGGATCGCCTCGACCCGGCACGGCAGCACCGCGGCGAGATGAGGCGCCAGGCATTCGCCGATGAAGGCGGACGTGCCGGCGCCGGTCAGGATCATTCGCATCGCGGCACGTTCCAGCAGCGGGCGGAGGAAGCGGTCCAGTGCCTCCTTGCCGGCAACCAGCACCGCGTGCGTCTTGCGCAGCATCGCCGGCTGCTGCGCGATCTCGCGCGCCGTCCAGAGCGCGCCGAGCGCCTGCAGTTCGCCTTCGTCACGGCCGAGCATGCATGCCGCCTCTTCGCAGGCTATGCCGCCGCATGATAGCCGTCGAGCACCGCGCACACATGGGCCATTGCAAGCTCGGCCGGGCTGCTGCCGATCCGCCCGTCCCTGACCGCGGCATGGGCGATCGGCAGATATTGGCTGATCAACGCGGGCGGCGGCGGGTTCTGGGCCAGGTTGCGGAACATCGTCGTCCTGCGCGCGGACAATCTCCGGGTCGGGCCAGTAATAACGGATCCGGTCGCTCAGGCTGTATTGCAGGTCGTAGTCGAGCGCCGCGCCGCGCGCATGATAGTATTTGGCCCAGTGCCGCGGCTCGGCCTTCATGCGCGCGATGGCGACATCGCGGAAGCGGGAGACCACGCCGGGCTCGATCCATTCGCGCTCGATCGCGTCCAGGGCCCAGAGCGCCTCGCGCAGCGCAAAGGTCACGCCGGGACCGACCTTCAGGATCGCGAAATGATCTCGCACGAGCGCGGCGAGCGCGGAAGGTGTTTGATAGTCGGTCGAATGGGCCTCGAATATCAGGCCGTCGCATCCCTCGATCATCCGGCTGAGCGCGCGCGCCTTCTCCGGCGCATAGGCGACGACCTTGCGATGATCGAATTCGACACCCGGCTGAACGACGGCGGCGATCACGCGCGGCCAGGCGTCGGCGAGCCCGGCCTCGGCGAAGATCGCGCGATGCGTATCGATCGTCGCGCGCGCCGCCTCAGGCGTCGTGACGGCAAGCGTGTCCAGCTCTTCCGCGGCGCCACCGGGGACCGGAACCTCGGTGCCGATGACATAGACGGGAGGCTCTCCTCCCGCGCGCGCATGGGCGCGCTCGGCGACCGCGCAGAGGCGCGCCGCACGCCGCGCGATCGTCTCGTCGGACAGCGGCTGCCGGATCGTCCGCGCACGACATCGAGCAGTCGAGATGGATCTTGCGGAAGCCGGCGCGAACATAGTCCTCGACCATCACCTCGGCCCGCGCCATCGCCGCTTCGGCCGGCAGCGCCTGCCAGGCATTGGGGCCGAGATGGTCGCCGCCGAGAAGAATACGATCCCGCGGCAAGCCGACGCGATCCGCGATGCGATGGACGAAGTCGCGGAAGTCCGCGGGCTTCATGCCGGTATAGCCGCCGTCCTGGTTGACCTGGTTCGAGGTCGCTTCGATCAGCGCGAACGGTGCGCCGGTCCGCCGGGCGTGAAGAAACGTCGCTTCGATCACCAGGGGATGCGCGGAGCAGACCGAAAACATGCCACACGGCTCGCCTGCCTTGTGACGTGCGACCAGGTCGAGAATGGCCTTCATCGAAGCTCAAGAGGCCGTTGGTTTGGTCTTGGCGTCAACCGTGGTGCCCTCCTCAGGCGCCAGCGCGAGCAGGACGGCGGCGATCGACGCAAGCACCAGACCGACGAGCTTCAGCGGGCCCGGCAGCGTGCCGATGACAATGAGCGAGATGACCGCCGTCATCAGCGGCGCGCCCGCATTGGTGAGCGGCGACACGACGATCGCCTGGCCGTAGCGGAACGCATAGACGAGGGTGAGCGCGCCGATCGCGTTCAGAATCTGGATTCCCGCGGCCAGCTAGGGGCCGTCGGCGCCCCAGTTGATCGGCTTGGTGAAGTCGGTCATCGCCCACGCGACGGGAGCAAGCAGCAGCCCCGTCACCATCATGTAGAAGAAGATGCTCTCCGCGCTCATGGTGCGGTTCGCGAGCTTCATGAAGAAGGCCTGCACGCCCCAGGCCCCCATCACGATCAGCGAAAGCAGGAACCAGCCCAGTACCCTGCCCTCGCCCAGCCCCTCGGCCGAGAAATCGAACAACGGCAGCGCCAACAGCGCGAGCACGATGCCGGCCGCGCCCACGATGTTCGTCCGTTCGCCGAGCAGGAGATAGGACATGGCGATGGTCACGACCGGCGACAGCGAGATCAGCGGAAAAATCAGGTAGGCCGGGCCAGTGGTCAGCGCATAGAACAGCACCATCTGACCGCCGGCACCGAGCAATCCGATGATCATGCCATAGACCACCGATCGCGGATCGCGGTCGAGCCGCCAGCCGGCGCGCGCGAGCGCATAGAGCGCCGGCGGGATCATGGTGAGCGACCAGACGCAATAGACCAGCGTTTCGGGAAAACCGCGCTGCGCAGACAGACCCGTGAACGCGCCCCAGAACCCCCACAGGATCGTGGTCGCGAAGGCATAGAGCAGCCACGCCTTCGGCCGCGTCGCCTGGTGCAGGACGACGGCGTCCGACACGGTCACGTCCCATCGAGCGGCGTTGCCTCGAGCAGGAGGAAACGCTCGAACGACGACCGACAAGCGATTTGCCGTTGCCGACGCGGAGCCGATAGCCTTGCCCGTGAAGTAGTCGGAAACCTTGTAGCGGCCCTTGCCAAGTCCGCGCAGCTCGACCGGGCCGTCCCAGCGATCGGCGTAGAACGCGTAATAGCACCGGCCGTCCTTCGTGATGACATGGGCTTCCGGCTTGTCGAAGCCGATATCGTAGAGCTCGCCGCGATAGCTGCCCTTCGGGCAGCCGCTTTTCGTTATAGAGCGCGATCCACTTGCGCCATTCCGCTTCTCTTTGCGCCGTCAGCAGGAAGCTGTCCTTCGGCTTCGGATCGCGCGGCCAGGTGAACTTGGTGGAGACGACCGCGCCGATCCCGACGGTGGACGCGAAATCATCGCCCCCTGTCGCTGAGCTCCACATGGTCGCCCGCATAGGCGGCCGAGGGGCCCATCAGCGCCTTGATCGTCTTGCCCTTGTGCCGGACCTGCCACGACGATTCCGGATCGGAGGCGACCGCCTGGTTCATGTAGGGCATGTTGTGAAAGGCCTGCGAGGTGCCGCACGGGCAGATTTCGATCACCGCGTCCGGATTGATCGCAATCGCCTCCGCATAGATCGCCTTCCAGAAATCCTGCAGCTTCTCGACCGACTCCTCGGGCCGCGCGTGCTTGTGCGCGGGATTGTAGCAGGGCGCGACGCCGTTGAGATGCTGGCCGTCGAGCTTGAGCCCCGCATAGCCCCATTCGCCCATGATCTTGCGGACGAGCGCCTTGCTCCGTTCCACCGTCTGCCGGATAGGCCGGGCACAGACAAAAGCTGTCCCACCAGGTCACGTTCTGCACCGCGCCGTCCTTGTCCAGCAGCAGCAGGTCGGCGTGGTCACGGAGCAGATCGCTTGCCGGGATGCGCGGCGAGCGGCGCGATCCAGAGCTTGGGCTTCATGCCCGCGTCCTTGATCGCCTTGACGAGCGCGATCATGTCGGCATCGCCGCGCGGGAACTTCTTCGGGTCGAGATGCCAGTCGCCCACCGCGGTCTGCCAGCCGTCGTCGAGCACCGCCCAGCCGAGCCCGAGCTCGCCGGCCTTGGGCAGCGTCCCCAGTCACCTGCTCGACGGTGAAGTCGCGCTCGTAACCCCAGGCGCACCAGATCGGCTCGTAGGCGCTCGCGGGCACTTTCGCCTGAGCCATCCCGCGCTCGGCGAGGATTCTGCGATAGGCGTCGAGCGTCGCGAAATAGTCGCCGCGATGAACGGCCACGAAGGTCTCGAAGGTCGAAAAGCCCTCGCCCGGCGCAAGCGTCACCGCCCGATCGCATTCGACCGCGACGCGCGCGCCGGCAGCCGTCATCGTCGAGCGGCAGCGCAAGCAGCTTCGGCACGGTTTCGACATGGCCGACCGCCAGCCCGCAATCGCGCCGCCAGACATCCACCACCGGCGTGCCGCCGCCGTAGTCGGATGCATTCATGCCCATGAAGTTGCGCTGATCGAAATCCGGCACGCAGTGGCTGCACCCAGTCCCGGCGATCCTCGTAGGAAGCGCCTGAAAACGACCAATAGTCGCGCGCGCCATCCGCGGCAGGCTTCAGGACATGCGCGCCGTTTACCCAGCCTTCGATCCGGATCGCGTCTGCGCCCACCTTGCGATAGGCAACGCGCATGAGCGCAAAGCCGGGATAGCGATCATAGAGGACGATGCTGATCTCTTTCTCGATCCCTTCGCCGGCACGTCCACGCAGGACGTGGCGCGTGCCCCGGCCGTGAACGTCCTCGACGCCTTCGCTGCGCTGGTCGAGGAACTGGAAGCGATCGATGCGCTTGCCGTCCGCGAGCCGGAGCGTCTCGCTGGCTTCGAAATCCGTGAGCGGCTCGGAGGCGCCGCCCTGCCGCACGACGACGCGGCTGCGCAGCTCCGAATCGAACTCCAAGCCGATAACAGTGTCACCCACCGGCGCCGGCGGCTCGGCCGCGAAGGCAAAGCCCGCACCGCGGCCGCCCAAACCGGCACCCGCAATTGATCCGGCCAGCAGCTTGAGGACGGTTCGCCTCTTTGCGGTAGGCGCATGACCTGTGGGCACTGTTGCTTCCCTATCCGAGCGCGCCATGGGCAGATGGCGTCGTTCCTCGGCGTCGGCAATATGCTTTATCAATCGGCTGCGGGCAAACCTCCAAGTTCCTCAAAAAACGAGCGAATCTCCCGGTTGCGAGGCAAGAGCCAGAGAAACCGGGACGCCTCAGGGCGAACCGCGGAACACGCCGTCCTTGAAGAAAACTCGGAACGGGGTTGTGCCCGTGGCACCACCATCGAAAGCGCGCCATTTGCCGTTTTGGCAGAGCGTACCGCCTTGGACTGCCACCGCCTCGAATTCGATGAAGTTCGGGTAGACCTTGGGCTCGGCGCTGGGCTCGACCGCCATGAAGGTCGTCAGGCATTTCCCGCCGCTGATGACCGGGTCATATCCCTTGATCACGATCCCGCCACCGCCGGTCGAAGGAAACGTGCTTCGCAGCACGGGCCAGCTTTCATAATTGTCCTGTGCCGATGCGCCGGGCGTCGTCAAACCCAGGCAGGCAAGGCAAAAAGCCGCAAGAACGCGCATGGTCAGTCCTCCCGCTCCGCGCCGCACAACCGTGGCGCCTCATGCAAATACATCCGGAAAGCCCGTTTGGATGCATGGCGACCGCAGGATTCCGCGCATTTTTCCGGCGCGCGGCGGGTCATCCCGTAACGGCTGATCGGCGCGCGCAGGCGGCGGCGCGCTCGAGCAGCAGGTTGCGCTCACGGGCGTTGCGTGTGAGCGACGCCGCGCGCTCGAATTCCACCCGCGCGTCGTCGAGGCGGTCGAGCTTCTCCAGGAGGTCGCCGCGCACGGCGGGCAGGAGGTGGTAGCCTTCGAGCAGGGGCTCCGCGAGCAGCGCATCGACGAGCTCGAGGCCTGCTTCCGGACCGAACGCCATCGCGACGGCGACCGCGCGATTGAGCTCCACGACGGGTGATGGCGCGAGCTCGGCGAGCGTCTCGTAGAGAGCCGCGATCCGCGCCCAATCGGTCTCTGCCCCCGTACGAGCGCGCGCGTGGCAGGCGGCGATGGCCGCCTGCAACGCATAGGGGCCATGGGCGCCGCCGAGCTTCTCGGCGCGGTCGAGCGCCGCAAGGCCGCGGCGGATGAGGAGCTGATCCCAGCGCGCACGGTTCTGGTCGAGCAGCAGGATGGGCTCGCCCGACGGACCGGCGCGCGCGCCGAAGCGCGACGCCTGGATCTCCATCAGTGCGACGAGGCCGTGGACCTCGGGCTCCTCAGGCGCGAGCTCGGCCAGGATGCGGCCGAGCCGGAGCGCCTCTTCGCACAGTTGCGGCCGCATCCAGTCGTCGCCGGCCGTCGCGGTGTAGCCCTCGTTGAAGATGAGATAGAGCACCTCGAGCACCGACGACAGGCGACCGGCGCGATCGGCCCCGCGCGGGACCTCGAAGGGGACGCGCGCCTCGGCGAGCGTCCGCTTGGCGCGGACGATGCGCTGAGCGATGGTCGGCTCCGGCACCAGGAACGCGCGCGCGATCTCCTCGGTCGTGAGACCACCGAGCAGGCGCAGTGTCAGCGCGACGCGCGCCTCGGTCGAGAGCACCGGATGGCAGGCCGTGAACATCAGACGCAGCAGGTCGTCGCCGATGTCGTCGTCGAGGGCGGCGTCGAGATCCGGCGCGGTCCCCTCTCCTTCCGTCTCGAGCTCGCGGCCGAGCTCCTCGTGCTTGCGCTCGATGAGCTTGTTCCGGCGCAGCCGGTCGATCGCGCGATGCTTCGCAGTGGCCATGAGCCAGGCGCCCGGATTGTCCGGGATGCCCGTGACCGGCCACCGCTCCAGCGCGGCGACGAGGGCGTCCTGCGCGAGCTCCTCGGCAAGGCCGACGTCGCGCAACATCCGCGCGAGACCGGCGATGAGCCTCGCCGGCTCGATTCTCCAGACCGCGTCGATCGCGCGATGGGTATCGGGAGCCGTCACGGCTCCCGATTAGACCAGCTTCGTCCCCCGGCGCAACCCGAGGCCTCGCCGCATTACGTCCCCTGCAGCATGATCCCGAAAAGTGGATACCGGTTTTCGGAAAAGATCATGCTTCAGCAACAAGCTAGAGCGGGATGACGATTCGAAGAAGTCATCACTCTAGCGCCGCCCGGACTTCTGCATCTCGGCGAACCCGGCCGCCGCCTCCTGCACATCGGCTGGGAAGTCCGACATCTCCTGCACCTGGCGGATCTCGATCATTTCGTTTTCCCCGGCGGGACAGCGCGACGCCCATTCGACCGCCTCCGCCTTCGACTTCACCTGGATCATCCAGTAGCCGCCGAGCACCTCCTTCGCCTCGGCGAACGGCCCGTCGGTCACCTTGGGCTTCCCTCCGGGGAACGTGACGCGCGCCCCCATCGAGGGCGGGTGGAGGCCATCGAGCGCGAGCAGCACGCCGGCCTTCTGCAGGGATTCGTTGTATTTCATCATCGCGGCCACACGCTCGGCGTCCGGCACGGTGCCCGGTGCTGCCGTCTCGTAGCCCTTGGGGATCATCAGCATCATGAATCGCATCGTTGTCTCTCCGTCAGGTATCGGGTTCGGTGTCTTTCGGCGGCCCCGCGTCTATTTCTCGGTCCCCACCCCCATCTCGCGAAAGCGCTCGACCGGAACGCCGGAGCCGAAGTCCTCCAGCTCGTAGAGCTGCCGAACCTCGATCTCGCCGTCGTCCAGATGGGGATTGGGAAAGCGCCTGACCCATTCCATCGCCTCTTCCTTCGACTTCACCTTGATCAGGGTGTAGCCGGCAATCAGCTCCTTCGCCTCGGTGAATGGCCCGTCGATCACGGTGCGCTTGCCGCTGGAATACTTGACGCGCCAGCCCTTCGAGCTCGGGTGCAGCCCGTTGCCGTCGAGCAGCACGCCGGCTTTCTGCAGCTCCTCGTGATAGGCCGCCATTTCGGCAAAAAGCTTCTGCCACCGCTCGGTTTTCAGGAGCTCCGACATGACGCCGGTTTCCGAGTCCTTGGTGGCCTTGACGATGATCATGAATCGCATCGTGGTTTCTCCTTCTGTTCGGAGCTGGGTTCCGGGACGGATCCGGCCGCCTGCAAAGCCCGCTCTGTCAATGCGACGAGCGGCAGTCCGCAGAATTGACACGTCGCGCGATCTTTTTCTTCGACAGGGGGCGAAATTTTTGAAATCCCCGAGCCGCGCGGGCGAGCTCGCCGGAGCTCGGACCTGGGCAATGCACTCAATCGTCGATCGCCTGGTACGCCTGCGCCCAGAAATCGAGATATCGTCGGCGGTGGAAACAATTGCCGTTCTGGTGTGGCTATTGCGGGAACATCGCGAAGTACGGCTTTGCCTCCGCGACCACTCGAGCGAAGGAACGGCGCTTCATCAGGCGGTCGAAGTACGCAGCAACGTTCTTGTGGGCGTCGGCGAACGGCACGACCAGGTTTGCGTAGAACAGAGCCGGCGCAGCCGCGCAGTCCGCCATGCTGAATGCATCTCCCATCGCCCAGGTCTTCGTTGCCATCTCCTCGTCGATCATGCCGTAGGCGGTCTGCAGCTTCGCTCTCGCCTGCTCCACTCCGTACTGATCCTTGTTGGCCGCCGGACGCAACCGGTCACCGACGATCCTCTGCATGTGGTAGTGCACGTGAAGGTCATAGAAGCGATCCCGCAGGCGTGTCTGCCACGCGAGGTCCTCGTCCGCAGGCACGAGCGGCGTCATGCCTGGATGATACTGGTCCAGGTACTCGATGATGATGCTCGACTCGGGGACTGTCTGCCCCCTGGCGTCGTCTCGCAACACAGGGAACTTGCCGACGGGCCAGACTTTCAGGAAATCCGCACGCGAGGCTTCATTGCCGAGGTTGACAATGAGCGGCTCGAAGGGCGTCTCGTTCTCGTAAAGGGCGACGAGCACCTTCTGGCAATAGGACGACAGCGGATGGAAATAGAGCTTGAGTGACATGCGAGATACTCACATTCGTGCACGCGGCCGACCGGGGAATCCCCTATCGCGCCGCGTGAAACGCAGGAATCGCGAACAGGACGCTAGGCATCGACGAGCGACTTGAACCCGCCATAGATCATACGCTTGGCGTCGAAGGGCATCTCCTTCGGATTGCTCATCATCTTCTCGAGCCGCGGGTCCTTCATGACTTTCTTCATGACGCGGTCGCGATGCGCGCGCGACTTGTACACGATCCAGGAGAAGATCACGGTCTCGCCAGGCTTGAGCTTGACGCTGCGCGGGAACGACGTCCACTTTCCCACCTTGACGTCCTCGGCGACGAATTCCCGGTACTCGATGGCGCCATGATCGCGCCAAACCTTGCCGGCCTTCTTCGCCAGGCTGCGATAGGCATCCAGGTTTTTCTTCGGGACCGGCACGACAAATCCATCGACGTATTGCATGTGAATGCTCCTCTTGGCTTGGTATGTGGCAGCAGCTTACGCATGCTCGGCTGCGTGGCAACAGGATTGCGCGCGATCAGCGGTCTCGTATTCGTCGTGACGCTTCACCCAATCCATGATCTCGGTCTCGTTGCGGCCTTTCGGCGTGAGATCGAGATAGATGAACGCGCTGATCACCTCCTCGTTTCCGCGCGCGTAGCTGGAATAGGTGTGAAAGACCTCGCCGGCATCGTTCTTGTAGAACACGCTCAGGCCGGGAAGCTCGTCGAAACCGTCCTCGATCATGGCGTAGTTGTAATAGACCTTGCCCTTCGCCAGATCCTCCTTGGTAAACGACACGTGATAGTCGTAGTTGAAGTCGCTGCCGTAGGACGACACCCATTTGGCCTGCCAGCCCATGCGCTTCTTGTAGGCTTCTAGCTCGGCGAGCGGCGCCCGCGAAACCCTGACATAGGTCACGTCGTGATGCTCCAGATGCACGATGGCGCCTTCGGCATGATCGGCCTCGAAGGAGCAGCTGGCGCAACCCTGACCCAGGTCCCACCTCCACATGAAGTGGTGGATGATCAATTGGGTGCGGCCTTCGAAAAGATCGGCCAGCGTCTTTTTGCCCTGCGGCGTGTCGAAGACATATTCCTTCTCGACCTTGACCCATGGCAGCGCACGACGCTCCGCGCTCAACTTGTCGCGCAGCCGCGTCAATTCTTTTTCGTTCGCCAGATGCGCCTTGCGCGCGGCCACCCATTCTTCGCGAGAGACGACTTTATGTGGTTGCATGGCAGCTACTCCTTCGTTGCGACTGTGGCAGTTCCCTCCTATGGGCCCCAAGATTGCTGATCAGCGCCGCGTATCCCAAGGACGAACGAAGGATCGGCGTTCCGACAGTCCCAGTAAAATTTTTTCCGCCCGATTTTTAAACCCCTGCAACGGCTCGGGTTTCGTCGCGCGGCGCGGCTTGCTCCCGGTCTTCTCGAGGCAGTCGGTTCCCGTCACGGTTCGGCCGCAAAGGAGGCACCGAGGCGTAGGGACCCCTGCCGGCGCACCCCGGACTACTTTTTCCGGCCGCGCTTCCTCCCCTTCGCTTGCAGCTTCTGCAGGTGGACGTCCAGGCGATCGAAGCTCTCGTACCCGAACCGCCGGTAGCGCCCGAGCCAATCATCAACATCCTTGAGAGCGCGCGGCTCGATCCGGCATGGCCGCCATGCACCTCGCGACCGCGCGATCAGGCCCGCGCGCTCCAGCACCTTGAGATGCTTGGAGACGGCGGGGGGCTCAGCAAAAAGACGTTCAGTCCCGCTGCACGCTCGACTGCCAATCCTTCTGGTGCAGGGCGACGGTGCCGCTGCCGCTGGTAAAGGCACGGTGATCGAGCACGGGAAGCAGCATCTCGAAGCGCAGAGGCTCCGGAGGCTTGCGCCAAAGACGGTCGAAGAAGCCGAAGTCCTCGCTCAGCGCGGTGTCGAGCGTGAGCGTGAACTCAAAGCGGCCGGCCGCCTGCACGATCTGCATCACCTTCTCGTCGGTGCGGGCATGGAACAGGATTGTTTCGGTGTGGCTGGTGCGGCCCGGTAGCGGGATCGGGGCGAAGGGACGAAACTCTTCCTTGCGCGCCTTCTCGATGCCCCATTGGCCGAAATCGGCGCTGTAGAAGCGCTTCGACAGCTTATTGACCGGATCCCTGACCTCGAGCCCGATCGACATCACGGTCCCCGCGCGCGCACCCGCATTGGTGATCGTCACCGGGATCGCGAAGACCTCGAAGTTGGTGTTTTGGTAGGGTGACGCATAACGAATGACGGGCGCTACGAACACCCTGAGTATCGAACGTTTCAAGGACGTCTCCCACAGGCTGTACGCGGAAAAGAGCATCGCAACCACGGAGAAAAAATTCGATGCATTCAGCATGGACGACAGCATAGAAAGCCCCCCTCGAAGACCGGCGATCAAAACCGTGAACGGTGGCGATACTGCGAATTTTCGCGGCCGCCATACGTCACGCCTCGTCGTCATGGTGAAGCATCATGCTGCTATTGTGACCGTGGCCGCTCCAAGCCAAGTTTCCGTCCCAAAGATGCGGCCAAATTGAAACGCCTGACCGTCGCAACAGGCGACGATCCTTTCCAACAGCACGGGTATGTCGCGCTATGCAATCTGATCAGAAGATTCCCGGCCGGCGATCGAAATTCACGCTCGCCGGATGGCGTGAGCTGCTGTTGGCGGGCGGGCCCGCCCTCGTGCTGATCGCGATCACGGTCTGGGCTACCTCCCGATACGTCACCCCGGCACCGCCGAACAAAATGGTGATTGCCGCAGCCAGCAAAGGAAGCCCCTACTACCGCTGGGCGGAGCAATACCAGAAGGTGCTGGCGCAAAGCGGCATCACGCTCGAGATCAAGGAGACGAGCGGCTCGTCGGAGAACCTGCGCTTGCTCAATGACGGCGCGTCGGGCGTTCAACTCGCGTTCATGCAAGGCGGCCTTGCGAGCACGCGCGATGGTCCGCAACTGCGCTCGATCGGACGCGTGTTTTACGAGCCGTTGTGGGTGTTCTATCGCGGTGAAGGCACGATCGACCGCCTGACCGAGCTCGTCGGTAAGCGCATCCTGGTGGGCCCCGCGGGCGGCGGCACCAACCAGCTGGCGACCAAGCTGCTGGCCGCGAACGGAGTGACCGCCGACACCGCGACGCTGATCACCTCGTCATTGCCCGACTATGTCGAGGCGATTGAGAGCGGCCGCGCCGATGCCGGCTTTCTCGTGCTCGGCCCCGAAGCCAGGACCATCGAACGGCTGTTCAACAGTCCGAACATTCGCCTGATGAGCCTTAGCCAGGCCGAGGCCTATTCGCAGCGCTTTCCTTTTCTGTCGCGCCTCGACCTCAAGCAGGGCGTGGTCGACTTCCGCCGCAACATTCCAGCGGCCGACACCGCGCTCGTGTCCACCATGGCCGCGGTCGTCGTGCGGGAGGATCTGCATCCGGCGCTGACCAATCTGATGACCCAGGCGCTCGTCGATGTGCACAGCAAGCCGGTCATCGATGCCAAGGGCGAAACCGCGCTCTTCAGTCACGCGGCCGCGTTCCCGGTCGCGGCCGATCCCGAGTTTCCGCTCGCCGACGAAGCCCGCCGCGTCTATCGGTCTGGACCGCCGTTTCTGCAGCGCTATATGCCGTTCTGGCTGGCGACGATGCTCGATCGACTTGTCGTGATGCTCGTTCCGATCATCGGCTTGGCAATACCTCTGATGCGGTTCGCGCCCATGCTCTACACATGGCGGTTCCGCCGACGGATCGTCCGTTGGTATGGCGAGCTGAAGAAAGCCGAGGCCGGCGCCCTCGGCGACGCGAGCCCCGCGCAAGTCGCACAGGCCGCCGCCGAGATCGACCGCATCGACGCAGCCGTCAACAAGATCGCGCTTCCGCTCGGGTTCACGAACCAGCTCTATGATCTGCGCGAGCACATCGACGTCGCTCGCCGCCGCGTGGCGGCGCTGCGCCACCAGCCCGTCGCTGGCGTGAAGGTCGCTTGAGTTCGACCGCCGCCGCGGGCAAGGATTGGATCAATCCACCTTGGTTCCGGAGAGGGTGATGACCTTCTCCCACTTCTCGATCTCGGACTTCACGAAGCTGCCGAATTCAGCGGGGCTGCCGACGATCGGCGTCGAGCCGAGCTCGGCGAGCTGCGACTTGATTTTCGCCGAGGCTAGCCCGGCATTGAATTCGCGGTTCAGCCTGCCGACGACGTCGGCCGGCGTCCGCAGCGGCGCGCCGACACCGTACCAGATGGTCGCCTCGTAACCCGGCACGGTCTCCGCGATGGTCGGCACGTCGGCAAGGACCTGCGACCGCGTCGCGGTGGTGACGGCAAGTGCCCGCAGTTTGCCCGATTGAATGTGTGGCAGCGTAGAGATCAGGGCGTCGAACATCACCTGCACTTGGCCGCCGACCAGATCGGTGAGCGCCGGCGCCGAGCCGCGATAGGGAACGTGGACCAGGTTGACAGCCGCCATCGCCTTGAACAATTCGCCTGCCATGTGGCTGGTGGTGGCGACGCCGGCCGAGCCCATGTTGATCTTGCCTGGATTGGCCTTGGCATAGGCGATGAACTCGGCGACCGTCCTCGCCGGCACCGATGGATGTACCACCATCACGCTCGGCCCATAGGCCGATCCCGCCACCGGCGCGATCTGCTTGAGCAGATCGAACGACAGCGTCCGCTTGTTCACCGTCGCGTTGATCGCGTTGGCAGACGTGACCGAGAGCAGCGTGTAGCCGTCGGGTGGCGCATTGACGACGGCCTCGGCCGCGATGTTGCTGCCGGCCCCCGGCTTGTTCTCGATCAGGACCGTCTGCCCCAGGCGCGATTGCAGCCAATCGCTCAGAGTACGAGCGACGATGTCCGACGAACCGCCGGCCGGGAAGCCGACCACCCAGCGGACCGGACGCGTCGGATAGTCCGGCGTCTGGGCCGACGCCTCGCCCGCCATCGACAGAACGGCAAGAAATATCGCGACGCCCGCGCATTGTCCGTTGATGCTTCTCGGCGCCGAGCACCGGCCGGTTGTAGACATGGCAAATTCCCTGTTTCGGAACGTGGGAGCATTTCACGGCCACGGCGGCTTGACCAGTCAGGAAGTCTCGAAAGATAATCCACGCAATGCATCCTCGCCGATCGCGCATTCCGGATTGTCGGAGCACGTTGCAGCGCCGTTGCTCGGCCGGGCGCGACAGCAATTGCAAGGGAGGCACGCGATGACGCGCGCAATTGAGCTCGATGCGGAGCTCGTCGAAAGCAAGAAAAAAATGGTCAGCGGAAGCTACCTCCGTAACGCGTGGTACGTCGCTGCATGGTCCGACGACCTGACCGACGGTCAGTTGCTCGGTCGCACGATCCTGAAAGAGCCGATCGTACTCTACCGAAAATCGGACGGGCATGTCGCCGCCCTGGAGGATCGCTGCCCGCATCGGTTCGCACCCCTCCATATGGGACAGATCGTCAATGGCGATTGCATCCAGTGCCCTTATCACGGGTTGGAATTCAATTCGTCCGGCGCTTGTGTCTTGAACCCGCACGGCACGAAGAACATTCCGCCGCGGGCGCTGGTCCGCAGTTACCCCGTCACGGAAAAGCACAAGGCAATCTGGATCTGGATGGGCGGAAAGGCTCCGGACCTGACGAAGGTGCCGGACTTCAGCGTGCTCGACAACGTCCCGGAGATGCACGCGACCAAACGCGACCGCATCACGATACGCGCGAACTATGAGCTCATCATCGACAATCTGCTCGACTTGAGCCACGGATCCTTTCTGCACGCCGGAATTCTGGGAAACTCGGAGACCGTCGAGGCCGAGATTACCGTCGAGCTCGACGGCAACGACGTCGTCGTCGGGCGGCACGCCAGCAATGCGACCGCTCCGGGGCTGTTCGCCATTCTCATGCCGTCGAAGCCCGACCGTATCGACAAGTTCACCCGCATGCGCTGGATGGCGCCGAGCACTCTGCGCCTCGTGACCGGAATTTGCATGCCCGGCGCGGTGCCCGAAAGCGGCACCGGCTATCACGCCATCCATATGCTGACGCCGGAGAGCGACAGGACGACGCATTATTTTTTCACAGCCGTGCGCTTCAACGTCCTCACGTCGGACGACAAGCTGAACGCGCAGATCCAGGACAAGATATCGACCACCCGCCGCTTCGCATTCGAGGAACAGGATGCGCCCGTCATCGAGGCTCAGCAGGAAATCATAGACAACGCCCTGACGTCGACGGACCCGGTCATCCTGGCGATCGACGTTGGGCCTGTTCGCTACAAGCAAGTCCTGCGGAAATTGATCAACGCCGAGCAGACACAATAAGCCCCGGCACCTTGGGAGGGACTGTCATGGAGCTTCCGCGCCGCCGGTTCCTAGGTCTTGCGGGCGTTGCCGCCGCCCTCCCCGCGATATCGCAAGTGGCGAACATGCAAGCGTGGGCGCAGGCCTATCCGGCCCGGCCGGTGCGCATGATCGTCCCGTTCGCGCCAGGCGGTCCGACCGACGTGTTCGCGCGCCTCATTGCGCAGAAGTTGAGCGAGAATCTGGGCAAGCAGTTCTACATCGACAACGTCACCGGTGCGACCGGCAACGTCGGCACCGGCCAGGCGGCGAAGGCGGCGCCCGATGGCCATACCGTCCTCTTCGCCTTCAGCTCCTTCGTCGTGAACCCGACGCTGTTCGACAAGGTTCCCTACGATCCCCACAAGGATTTCGACCCGATCACGCTGGCGGTCTCGTCGACGACCGTGCTGTCGGTCAACCCGTCGGTGCCGGCAAAGACCGTCAAGGAGCTCGTCGAGCTGATCCGGGCCGGCAACAGCAAGTACAGCTACGCCACCGGCGGGGCCGGTTCGCAGACCCATCTCGCCGGCGAGCAGTTCCGCCTGTCGCTCGGCCTCGACCTCGTGCACGTCCCGTTCAACGGGGGCGGCCCCGCGATCGCGGCGGTCGTCGCCGGCCACACCCCGATCGGCTTTAACGCGCTGACGCCGGCGGTGCCACAGATCAAGGAAGGCAGGCTGCGGGCGCTCGCGGTCACGAGCAAGACGCGCTCGCAAAGCATGGCGGACGTGCCGACCATGACGGAGGCCGGCTATCCGGACATCCAGGGTGACACCTGGGTCGGCCTGCTCGTCCCGGCGGGAACGCCGAAGGAGATCATCACCCTGCTCCATCACGAAACCGCCAAGATCATCGCGCTGCCGGACGTCAAGGAGCGCCTGGCAACGCTCGGCTTCGAGCCGGTCGTGAGCACGCCCGATGAATTCGGCAAGCAGATCAGCGCGGAGATCGAATTCTGGGGCAAGGTGATCCGTGCGGCCAATATCAAAGCGCAGTGAGGCCATCCGCCGCAACGCACGCGGTGTGGGTCACGGCGGTTGAGGCGAGCATGAGCATCACTCAATCGCTTGTTGCCTTCGTGCTCGCGGCCGGTTTGCTCACGATCACCCCAGGCTTCGATACCGCCCTGGTGTTGCGGACGTCGACGATCGAGGGCGCGAGGAAAGCAACCTTCGCGGCATTGGGCATCGCCATCGGCTGTATGTCATGGGGCGCTGCCGTTGCTCTCGGGCTTGGCGCGCTCCTGGCTGCGTCCCAGCTTGCGTATGACGTATTGAGATGGGCGGGTGCATTCTATCTCGGCTGGCTGGGGCTTGCGCTCATCCGCAAGCCTCGAAGTGATTTTTCACCCGGTTTGGGCGCGGCTTCATCCGCTTCGGTAAGCAATCAGATGAGCTGGTTCTGGAAGGGGCTCCTCGGCAATCTGTTGAATCCGAAGGTGGGCGTCTTCTACGTTTCTTTCTTGCCGCAGTTCGTTCCGGTGGGCGTGCCTGTCCCGGGCTATACCTTCATGCTCGCCATGATCCATGTCGTGCTCGGAGCGATCTGGTGCGTGGCGCTCATCCTCGCGAGCCAGCCGCTCGTCTGGGCCTTGCGCCGTCCGAAGGTGATCAAGACATTGGACCGCCTGACAGGATGCGTCTTCATCGGCTTCGGCGCCAAGCTTGCACTGTCGAGCCGTTGAGCTCAGCCCCGACATGACCGGCGTCGCCACCATCCGAATTGCCGTGGATATCGGCGGCACGTTCACGGACATCGTCCTGATGTCGGGCAACGGCGTCCTGCACGAAAGCAAGGTGTTCGACCACGCCCGCCGACCCGAGCGCCGCGGTCGTTCAGGGGGTGCGGGCGCTGCTCGACGAGCTGGCAATTTCTCCCGGCGACGTCGCCGAGGTGCTTCACGGCACCACAGTCGGCTCCAATACGCTGCTGCAACGGTCGGGCGCCGCGACGGGCTTGATCACAACGCGCGGATTTCGCGACGTGCTCGAGATCGGGCGGATCCGGATGCCGGAAATGTTCGACCTGACCTGGTCGAAACCGAAACCGCTGGTGCCGCGCCGCTATCGGCTCGAGGTCGCCGAGCGGATCGCGGCCGACGGATCGATCGTCGAACCATTGCAGGAGAACGACGTCGTCGGCGCTGCGCAGCGCCTGGTCGACGCAGGGATCGAGGCGATCGCGATTTGCTTCATCAACAGCTATCGCAATTCTGTGCACGAACAGCGCGCCGAGGCCTTGATACGCGCGCTGCATCCGGACCTGCTCGTGTCGGCATCCTACGCGGTGCTGCCGGAGATGAAGGAGTACGAGCGGACCAGCACCACGGTCGTGAACGCCTATCTGCTCGCTGCCATGCAGCGCTATCTGACGCGGCTCATGAGCGGCCTGCACGACATCGGCATCGCCGCGCCTGTGCTGGTCATGACCTCGAATGGCGGAATGGTCTCGGCCGCCAGCGCACGCGAAAAGCCCGTGCTGGTGGTGGCGTCAGGCCCGGCCGGCGGAGTGATCGGCGGCGCGCGCCTCGCCGCGGCCCGCGCCGACGCGGATACGATCATCTTCGACATGGGCGGTACCACCGCCAAGGCCACCATCATCGAGAATGGCCGGCCGAGCATGACGTCCGAGTACGAATTCCGCGACGGCATCAGCACGTCGAGCCGCTTCATCAAGGCCGGCGGCTACATGCTCAAGGTGCCGGCCATCGACATTGCCGAGGTCGGCGCCGGCGGCGGCTCGCTCGCGAGCATCGACCACGGCGGCCTGCTGCGCGTCGGGCCGGACTCGGCGGGTGCCGATCCCGGCCCCGCCTGTTACGGCCTCGGCAACGACCGCCCCACCGTCACCGACGCCAATGTGGTCCTCGGCTACGTCAACGCGCAATCGCTTGCCGGCGGGCAATTGCCGATCGACCGGCAAAAGTCTCTGGCCGCCATCGAGGCGCATATCGCGCGGCCGCTCGGCATCGCACTTGAAGACGCGGCCCACGGCATCCGTGCCGTCGCCAATGCCGCCATGGCACGCGCCGTGCGCGCCGTCACGGTCGAGCGCGGCCGCGATCCGCGCGACCTGACATTGATCGCAATGGGCGGCAACGGGGGAATCCATGCCATCGACCTGGCGCGACAGCTCGGCATCGGCCGCGTCGTCGTGCCTCCACTGTCCGGCGTTTTCTCCGCCGTCGGCATGCTGGGCGCCGATGTCGAGCATGTCTATCTCAAGACCGTGCTCGTGCCTCTCGACCAGCTCTCGCGCTCCGATCTCGACGCCTGGATGCAGGAGCTCGCCGCCGAAGTCTCGGCCAGGCTCGCCCGCGACGGCTATCGCCGTGAACGCACTGCGATGGTCTGGCAGGCCGACCTGCGCCATGAGGGACAGGCGACGGAACTGACCGTTGATTTCGAAGCGAACGAATTGGCCGCAGCCGCGATGCGGGAGCGTTTTCTCGCCGAATATCTGAAGACCTACGGCTATCGCGACGAGACAGCGATCGAGCTGGTCAAAATTCGCCTGATCGGCCACGGCCTGCGGCTGGTTCGGCTCGAGTTCGGCAATATCGCCGCGGCGGCGCGCGAAACCGGAACAAGCGGCGGCAGCCGACGGGTATCCTTCGGCCGTGGCCAGCCCTTCGTCGATGTCCCGATCCTGGCGCGGCAGGCCATCGAGCGGGCGCCTCGACCGGGGCCATTGATCGTGGACGAGTTCGACGCAACGATCGTCGTGCCGCCGGACACCCGCGTATGGCGCGATGACATCGGCAGCATCGTCATGGAAACCGGAGTGGCGACGTGAAAGTCGATCCCATCACCTTCGCCGTCATCAAGAGCGGGCTCGATTCCATCGTCGACGACATGGCCTATACCATCGTCCGGATCGCCCGCTCCGAGATCGTCAAGGACGTCATGGATTTCTCGGCCGCGCTCTGCGACGCGCAAGGGCAGATGATCGCCCAGGCGAAGACGATCGCGCTGCATCTCGGCGCCGTTCCGGAAGCGATCGCGAGCGTGCTCGCCAAGTTCGGCGACGACCTCAACGACGGCGACGCCGTCATCATGAACGACCCTTATCACGGCGGCATGCACCTGCCGGACATCTTCATGTTCGTGCCGATCTTCGCGGGCGGCAAGCGACGAGCGTTTGCGGTGGTGATCTGCCACCACACCGACGTCGGCGGGCGCGTGCCCGGCTCCAATGCAAGCGATTCGACTGAAATCTACCAGGAGGGGATCCGGATCCCCCCGCTCAAGCTCTACGAGTCCGGCCGCCTCAACACCACGCTCGAAGAGCTGATCAAGATCAACGTTCGCGTGCCCGATCGGGTGTGGGGCGATCTTCTGGCGCAATACGCGGCGTCGCAGATCGGGGCGAAGGGTCTGGGCAAGCTATTCGAGCGATACGGCGCCGATACGGTGGAGCAGTATGTCGGGGAGTTGATCGACTATGCCGAGCGCATGACGCGCCAGGAAATCCGCGGCTGGCCCAAGGGCACTTATCGTTTCACCGACTACGTGGACTCCGACGGATTCTCGGACGTGCCGATTCCAATCAAGGTCGCCATAACGGTCAACGAGGACAGCCTGACCGTCGACTATACCGGCTCGTCGCCGCAGGTGAAGGCCGCGCTGAACTCCACCCGCAGCTACACGCATTCGTGCACCTATCTCAGCGTGCGCTGTGTCCTCGACCGCGACATTCCCAACAATGTGGGGGTGTTTCGCTGCATCGAGGTCAAGGTGCCTGACGCCTCCGTGCTCAATCCGGTGCTGCCGGGCGCCTGCGCCGCGCGCGCGTTGACGGGCTATCGCATCTTCGATGCCATGCTCGGCGCGCTTGCGCAGATCGTTCCCGATCGCGTTCCCGCCGCCGGCGAGGGCGGCAACAGCGTGATCTGCATCAGCGGCCTGCGGCGCAACCGCAAGCCGTTCATCATCGTGGACATGCTGTGCGGGGCGTGGGGCGGGCGCCCCGATCGCGACGGCGTCGAAGCCATCACCAATCCATCGCAAAATCTTTCCAACATGCCGGTCGAGGTCATGGAAGCCGAGCATCCCGTGCGCGTCGAGGAATATGGCTTCGTGCCCGACAGTTGCGGCGCCGGCCGCTGGCGCGGCGGCGTCGGCATCAAGCGCTCCTACCGGATTCTGGCCGACGAGGCGCTGCTGCAACTGCGGTCGGATCGCGTCGTGTTCCGTCCGTACGGGCTCGCCGGCGGCGAGCCAGGTGGCGGCTCGCGCAGCTTCATGACGCGGGGAAACGAGACGACGCCGCTGCCGGGAAAGGTGACTATGACGATCCCGCAGGGCGCCCTCATTGTCCACGAGCAGGCCGGCGGGGGCGGCTATGGCGATCCACGCGAGCGCGATCCCGGCCTGGTGCGGGAGGACGTGGCCGACGGGAAGATCTCGCGGGAGTTCGCCCGCGAGCATCATGGGCTCGACATCGACGAGCCGGGATCGTGACGGTCGCTGTGTGAGGCGCCTCCTCCGGGCTCACTCCCGTTTGGCAGCGGCGCGCCCACGCGGGAATTGCAGCACCCGATCGCCGTCGTCGCGCGTTGCGGCGCGCTCAAGCGCTTCGCGCAGCGCCTTTTCCAACGCCGCCAGTTGGAAAGGCTTGCGCAGAACGGTGAAGCGCGCGTGCGCGGCCTGCACCACGTCGCTGTAGCCGCTGGTGAGCAGGACGGGAATCCGCGGGTAACGGTTGCCGACCTCCTGCGCCAGCGCGAAACCGTTCATGGTGCCGGGCATGACCACGTCGCTGAACACGAGATCGATCTTCTCGCCACCCTGCAGCTTGTTCAGCGCGTCGGTGGCGTTGCTCGCGCTGATGGTCCCGTAGCCGAGCTGCTCGACCAGCGATGCCGTCACCACCGCGACCTCCGCATTGTCCTCGACGACGAGTATGGTGCCCTGCCCCGGCACGATCGGTTTGGCCGGCGGCGTTTCCACGGCCGGGACTTGTGCCGCGTGCTTGCGCGGCAGGTAGATGGTGATGACGGTACCGCTGCCGACGGTGCTGGTCGCAACCACGGTACCCCCCGACTGGCGTGAGAAGCCGTAGACCTGCGCCAATCCAAGCCCCGTGCCCTTGCCGAGCGCCTTGGTCGTGAAGAAAGGCTCGAAAATCTTCGGCAGGACGTCCGGCGCGATGCCGACGCCGGAATCGGTCATCGCCAGGGCGATGAAGTCACCCTCGAACTGATCGATCCCGTCGCTCTTCTTCAGGGTGACGTTGCGCGCCGACAGCGTGATGATGCCTCCGCCGGGCATGGCGTCGCGCGCGTTGACCGCGATGTTGACCAGGGCAAGCTCGAGCTCCGCGATGTCGACCTCGACTGCCCAGACATCGGCCGGTATGTCGCATTTGAGCTGAACGTTCCCGCGCAGCGAACCAACCAGCATCTCGCGCACAGCCTCGACGCGTTCCTTGAGGTCGGCCACGACGGGATTGAGCGGTTGACGGCGCGAGAACGCCAGCAGCTGGCGCGTCAGGCTCTCGCCGCGATTGGCAGCGGAGTGGACGGCGTCGATCGCTTGCAAATGCTTGGGGTCCGTGAGCCGGCGGCGCAGCAGCTGCGCGTGGCCGCTGACGATCATCAGGAGATTGTTGAAGTCGTGGGCAATGCTGCCCGTCAGTTGCCCGAGCGCCTCCATCTTCTGCGACTGGGCGAGTTGCTCCTGCGCCCGCTCGAGCGAGGCCTGTGCCTCCCGCCGCTCGGTGATATCGCGGGTGATCTTCACGAAGCCGACGAGCGTGCCGGCCTCGTCGCGGATAGCCTCGATCACCACGCTCGCCCAGAACAGGCTCTGGTCACGCCGCACGCGCCAGCCTTCGACGACGCATTTGCCCTCGTAAGCAGCGACTTGAAGATTCCGCGCCGGCTCCCCGCGCTGCTGCTCCTCCTCGGAATAGAAGCGGCTGAAGTGCTGGCCGACGATTTCCGCCGCCGCGTACTGGTGGATGCGCTGCGCGCCCATGTTCCAGTTGGTTATGTATCCATCCTGGTCGAGCATGAAGATCGCGTAGTCGGTGACCCCCTGGATGACCATCCGGAAGCGCCATTCGCTTTCCATCAGCGCATCTTGCGCCTTGCGCCGCTCGGCGATGTCGTGCCTCAGCGCGTCCTCGACACGCTTCCTTTGCTCGATCTCGGCTTGCAGGATATCGCTGGCCTTCTTGAGGGTCGCCGTGCGCTCCTTGACCGTGTTCCGCAGCTCGTCGTGCTCGTGCTGCAGCTTCTCTTCGGCATTGCGGCGGGCAGTGATGTCCTCGGCAGCCATCATGAAATGGCGTCCGATGCCGCCTTGATCGACGACGGGCGCCACGTTGGTCCGCAGCCACTGACGCGATCCGTCGGGCACCACCTGCCTGATCTCGACGGCGAACCCCTCGCCGGTCTGGATTGCCTGCTCCATGAGATCGCGCATGCGCGGAAGGTCGTCGGGATCCATCAGATCCTGTATCCGCATCTGCAACAGCTCTGGCCCCGGACGCTGAACGATCTCGCAATAGCGATGATTGACCAGAATGAAACGCCCCTTCGGGTCCATTTGGGCGATGCCGATGATGGCCTGACTGAACAGGGCGCGAAGATTTTGCTCGCCGAACCGCAGCTTCGCTTCGACACTCCGTTGCGCCGCCACGCCCGTGCTCAAGACGAGGCTCGCAACCGCCGTACCCACCATGAACATGGTCAGCAGCAGCGAGGTGTCCTCGCGACTGGCGGCTGCGAAGGGCCCGCCGCCGACCAAGGTACCCCAGACCGAAAAGCCCGATAGTATGAGGACGGCAGTCGCGGCGTCGCGCGGGGTCGCGCGCAACGCAGCCCATAGCAACGGCACCACAGCGAGGAAGGCCGATGCGCTCCGGGCCACGGTCTGCTCTAAGAGCGGACTGAAAGCGAGCAGGCCCACGATCGCGGCCGCGACGCAGACGCCACCGGACGCCAGCATCGTGCTCAACGAGCGTCTGTCACGGATGAGGTTGCTGAACTCGGCACTCGCCCAGAGAACGATGACAGGCGCAACGACGAGCATGCCGGCCACGTCGCGGCCCCACCACGCCACCCACATCGAGATGAAGCCCGACCAGTCGGCGTAGCCGGTAAGGCACAAGCCACCGACGCCGACGGTGGCGCCCAGCATGGCGCTCGGCCCGAGGCCGACCAAGGCGAACTTCGCGACTCCGACCGGCGAATCGAACGTTCTCCGGCCACCGGCCCAGATATCGATGAGGTAGCCGCCGGCCACCGCCGCGAGCGTATTGCCGGCCGCGACCGCTGAGAGAGTTGCGATCGAGCCGGTGAGGCTCGCGTCCGCAATGTCGGGCGGCGCGTTGCCGGCCCATGCCGCGACGAATATCGCCGGCCAAACTCGTAGCCCGCGTAACACGACTGCGGCCAGCGCCACTCCCGCCGGTAGCCAGATTGGAACGGTACCTGAGTAGATGGCGTCCAGCGCCAAGCTGAGCTTGGTCAGGACGAAATAAGCCGCGCCGACGACGGCAAGCTCGAGGCTGTATTTCGTCAAACTGTGTTTTGCCAAGCTGAGCGAGCCCAGCACAGTGAGAATTTTTTCTCCCGGGAAACAAGTCACGGCATTTCCCCACCGACCGCGCGTGCGTCCTGCGCTCCCTGCCAGCAAATATGTACGACTATGAACTGGATACGGTGTGTCGCCAGCCCCCGCTGAACGCCACGTTATTGATGAATGAAACTGAGGCGGAACTCAGGCCTCGAACCGGCAAGCCCGCACCACGAAACAGCGAATACCGCATGGAACTTCGGTTTGATGGCGCCGGATCGATGGCATCGGCTCGACGATCCAGGCGAGGACGCCGGTATTTCAGGCCTTGCGCGATACCCGAGTTGCCAAATCGATGACTTTGCCGTTCCGCGATCGGTGACGCGCGGCTTCGAGGGCTTCGCACAACGCGCTGAGCTCCTCGTCCGAGATTCCGTGCAGTCGCATTTGCAGGTCCAGCTTCGCGATTGCGAGCATGTGGGCCGTGCCGTCGAGCTCGAACCTGCGAAGCACGTCGATATGATCGTCAAGGGTGGCGAGGATTGCCTGCAGGCGCTCGGCCATGTCCTTTGTCATCGCAAGGACCCCGCAGCAGGGGCCCACGAAGGCCGGCCCCCAATGGCAGATGATGTTCCGTTGGGCACAGTAGGAGAAATACCTTCCCAAGCTCAAGCCCCACGAAAGTTTCGAGCGTCTTCAGTGGTTTGCGGCCCATTAAAGCAATATCGCACGAATCTGGGCGAGCAGTTACTGGGACCTTGGAACCTCTTTAGATTGCTGGGCAATCTCCTCCGCCAACGTCGCCAGCGCAAGCTTGAGCTTGGGGCTCGAAATGCATTCATAGGCGCGGAGGAGGCGCAATGCGGCAGCATTGTCGCTCAACTCGAGCAGGCTTTCCGACGATGTCGGCGTCCCGAACAAGACCCCTACCGGGACGCCGAGGACTTCTGCGATCTTGTGCAACCTCCCGGCGGCGATCCGATTCGTGCCGTTCTCGTATTTTTGGACCTGTTGAAACGTCAGTCCAAGCGCGCTGCCGAGCTTTTCCTGCGTCAGGCCCTTTTCGAGGCGCGCGGCCCGCATTCTGCGGGCGACCTCGATGTCTCTCTGATCAGGCTTTTTCCTTGGCATGACCATACCCCTTCCCGTCTCCGCGATTGAACGAACTCGAGCCCAGCCTCTCTCGCCGCAGGCTGCAACCTCGGCGCCGCGCGCCGAATGGTAGATGTGCGTGCCAGCTGCGGCGCGTTGCGAGCACCTCGGTCACTTGGCGGGCTCCATCTGATGCGGCTGTGCAATCCGAGTCAGATGCCCCGGAACCAGCGCATGCCAGGACTCTCCCCGCGCAATCTGCTTTTCGGCCGATCGGATTTGCATGGCATTCTTCGGAGCGAGCCCGATCGGATCCTGTCCCCGGCTGACCCGCTGGACGCTTTCGAGCAGAAGTCTCCTGGCGCGGACGATGGCGGCATCGGCCGGAACCAGATTCTCCTTGCTGCGGTCGAGTATGGCGCCCTGCGACAACTGGATAACGGCATCCTCCACCGTGATGCCGGGAAGGCCCGACCAACTGCCGTTCGCCATGGCTTCCCGATCCTGCTGAAAATTGTTCTGCCAGGTCGCGATGAAGCGCTCGGCGGCGTAGAATCCGGGCTTGCTCAAACCGGACCTGTTCAGCAGCGCCGCGCGGTCGACGGGCTTGTCGCGGTCCCAATAGATCAGCAGCCATCCGGTATTGGTGTCGTCATAGGGCACCGCGAAGAGCGTGAAATTGCCTGGCGGGATCATGAATCCGTTCGGCATGATGAACGGGGTGACGCGCACCACGACGTCGTCGGACCCCTGCCCGCGCGGGCGGATGGCGGCGTAGTCCAGGCCGAACTCGGTTTCCCGCACCTCGAGTTTCGGCACGCCGGTCAGGCCGAACGCCTGCACCAGATGCTGCGTCGTGTCGACGCTCCCGCCTCTTGCCTGCTTGCGCTCGCGATCGACGTGCAGAATGCCCACGTGCGATGAATTGAGGCTCCCCTCCATCACATGGAGATAGTTGCAGGCGATCTCGATACGCACGATGACGCGCTGCGCCGGCGGGACGTCCATATACTCGAAACGTCGAAACGGAGGCTGCTTGTCTGGCGGGCCGAGATACACCCAGATCATGTCGCCGGCTTCGCACGCCGGATAGGCTCGCGCCCGATAGCGCGCCTTGAGTTGCGGATCCTCGGCGTTCGGCATGTCGAGGATCGTGCCGTCGACCGCGAATTTCCACCCATGGAGGAGGCAGCGAATCCCGCCGTCCTCGACACGGCCGAGCGCGAGCGACGCGCCGCGGTGACAGCAGGCTTCGTCCAGCACACCCACCTGCCCCTTGGTATTGCGAAACGCCACGTAGTGCTCGCCGAACGCCTGGAAGCGGTGCGGCGCGCAATCAGGATGCGGTAAGTCTGCGGAAAGAAGGACGGGCTGCCAATAGCGCCGCATCATGCTCGCCATCGGAGTGCCGGGACCTACCCGGCACAGCAGCTCGTTTTCTTCGGCTCTCATACTGCTCCTTCGACCCTCACGGCCCGCTTCGGGCGCCGGCAGGCGCGCGAGGCGGACATTGCCGACGATCATTCCAGCCTTATCTTCAGCCGCTCGATCAGCGGCGCCCACGATTCCGCGGTTTCGCGCATGATCTGCGCGCACTCCACATAGCCAAGTGGAGTGGGCTCGAAATCCTCCGCGCATCAACCGCGCCTGGACGGTTGGATCGCTGATGATCTTGCGGAGTTCCTCGCTGAGGAAGGCAACGATGTCCTTGGGCGTGCCGCCGGGCGCGAACAGCAGGTAGAGAACGCCGGCATCCAAAGGCGCGAGGCCCTGCTCCACGATAGTCGGGACGTTCGGGGCAAGAGCGGTGCGCTTGTTCGCGATGACTGCGATCGGCTTGAGCTGGCCGGATTCAAAATGCTGGATGATCGATCCGGCCGACAAGCTGCCGAAATCGAGTCTGCCGGACATCAGATCGGCGACGGACTGCGGGCCGCCCTTGTACGCGACGTGGACGAAGTGCGCGCCGGAGCGCTGCGCGATCTCCTCCACCGCGAGGTGCTGCAGCAGGCCGTAGCCCGCGGTGCTGTAGTTGAGGCCGACGGGCTTCTCCTTGCTCAGTCGGATGAGCTGCGCAACGTCCTTCACGTCACCGGGGCCGGTGACGATGACGGTCGGGCTCACGCCGATGCCTCCGACCGGCACGAGGTCCTTGAGGGGGTCGTAGCCCAGCTTCGCGAAGCTGTAGGGAAAGGTCGCGATCACCGCGCCGTTCACCACGAGCGTGCAGCCGTCGGGTTTCGCGTTGGCGGCCGCCATCGTTCCGACATTGCCGGTCGCTCCAGGCCGCGACTCCACCACGACCGTCTTTTTCAGGGCCGCCTCCAGCCGCTCGGCGACGATGCGCGTCGCCACGTCGTTGGAGCCGCCGGGCGGGTACGGCACGATGATGCGGACTTGCGTGCAGGAGTAGTCGGCGGCCGAAGCAACGGTCGAGCTCAGCGCCAATGCCAAAGTCGCCCAAAGCCAACGCATCGGACTCTCCCATCAGTATGCAGCTTCCTCACTTGCTGCCGCGTCTCGACGCTTCATGCGCCTCACTGTCGATGTCCTGCGACCGCCGTTCGTCATGCTCGTCTCGCGCCGGTTAGGCCGCGCTCAACCCGGGGCTTCCGCTGGCCTCGAGGGCTCGAGCGATGCTGCGCGTGGCCGCCATCAAGGGTTCGATCGCGCGCGCTCGCATCTCCTTTTCGGTCGAGCAGCTCATCAGCGCCACGATGCTGACGACCCCGACCGGAACGCCGTCGCTGTCCAGCACGGGTGCGGCGAGAATACGCAGTCCGCCCGAGATCATGGATTCGTGCATGAAGTATCCGCACTTGCGAATCTGCGCGAGGATCGGCAGCAGCTCGTCGCGGTCCGGCAACGGCGTGGCCAGAATGCCCTGTCGCGGCGGGGTCGCGAGCGCACGCTCGAGCGCGTCCTTCGGGAGAAAGGCCAGGATGGCGCGCCCGATGACGCTCATCGCGGCCGGGATCGGAGTTCCGATGCGGATATCGACCCCCAGCCGCGTCAGGCCGGCGCGCATGCGCTCGAGATAGATGATGTCGGCGCCGTCGAGGACACCGAAGTTCGCCGCCTCGCCGAGCTCGCCGACGAGCGAGCGCAGGACCGGACGCACCAAACTGCGCAGGTCCTGACGTGCCACGGCATTGAAACCGAGGTCGAGCACCTTGAGCGTCAAGCGGAAGCGACGGCTATCGGGAACGCGCGTGATGTAGCCGAGGTCGACGAGGGTATTGAGCATGCGGAAGGTGGTGCCGGCGTCGAGATCGGCGACATCGGCGATCTCGCTCAGCGTCATCTCTTCCGAGTCCGCGGTGAAGGCCTCCAGCACGCGGAATCCCTTGGCGAGGGATTGAACGGAACTCTTCGACCGGTTCGGAGCCTCGCGGCGATCGTGACCGTCGTCCTGACCGTCTTCGCCGCCATTGGGCTGAGGGGCCGATCCTCGAGGTCGCGTCCTGCTGTCCATGACCGCCTTTTCGGATTGCGAAAATTTTTTCGGAATGCGAGGTGTTGTACCTCGCACAACCCTGACTTGTCAACGGGACGGTTGTGAACGCCACCTCCCACCCGGCAACCCCTCTGCGCGGCCCGATCGGCGGCGATGAATTTGCGTTCTTGCTACCCGCAACGGATCAGCACAGCGGTCGGGCGGTGATTGGGAAACGTCCAACTATTTGGAGCCTAGCCGCGCCACCAGCCGGCCGCGGCGTCGATCGCGCTCGCCTTGGTCGCCGACGGGCCCGGCGGCACCGGTGTCGTGACCTGCGCCGACGAGAGCCACGCCAGCACCAGCATGAAGACGCCGATGACCGTCAGCACCAAGATCACCTTGCGGCTCGGCAGACGCATGGCCTCGTCGGTCTCCGGGTCGGAAAATCTCTGTTCGTGTTGTTGCATTGGCTGTCGTCCGTTCGTTCCGGCGCCCCGATCCGGTGGGTGCCACGCCTGGGGATGGATGCGACGATGCCATCGTTAGTCGCGCAGGACGGTGAGGCAGTTCACAACCGGGAAGATCAATCGTGCGGATGAACGCAAAAAATTCTGAAAAGTTTAATGGATCTACCCGCCGACCGAGGCGGCGCCTTCGCTTGCGCGGCGCAGTGGCCCGATCGAGGGATCGCGATTCTCGAAAAAGACTTTATTTACCACCACACACGCCGAGCCACCCCGCTCACGTCATCCTGGGCCGAACCGACGCGCACAGCCGACGCAATGTTCCCTCGCGGTCTTCCACCACGTCGTCAGTTGCTGTCCTTTGCCCTGGTGCTTGCCTGCGCGGCGACAGCGGTTGCCGACCGCACGTCGGCGGTCGCCGGTCCGGCAGCGGCCGATCATGCGGCACCGCCGGAACTCGTCCAAGCGCAGCTGCAACCCGACAGGGCCACGGCAGAGCGGCGGCGCCGGCTGAACGCGGTCCGCAACTGGGGTTATTGGCTCAGCTCCTTCGAGATCGACGCATTGGTCGCTGCGCCCCACGACCTGCTGGTGATCGACAATGGCGTCTCCGCCAACCGCCGCTTTCAGCGCGAGCGCGCGCCCGAGGAAATGGCACGCATAAAGCGGCGCCCCGACGGCAGCGCGCGCGTGCTGCTCGCCTATCTGTCGATCGGGGAAGCCGAGCGATATCGCCGCTATTGGCGGCCGGAATGGTACGACCCCGCCAAGAAGCCGGCTTGGCTCGGCGACGAGAACCGGGATTGGGCCGGGAATTATCACGTACGATATTGGCAGCCCGAATGGCAGCGGCTGATCTTCGGTGCGCCTGACAGCTATGTCGACCGCATCATGGCGCAGGGATTCGACGGGATCTATATCGACCGCGCCGATGCCTTCTTCCATTGGCAGAACGAGCATCCCTCCGCGCAACAAGACATGGCGGCGTTCCTGACGCAGCTCGCCGACTATGTGCGCAAGCGCGATCCGCATTTCCTGGTCGTCCTGCAGAACGCCGAGGAATTGCTCGAGGACAACACGGTGCTGGAAACGATCGACGCGATCGCCAAGGAAGACCTTCTTTATGGGGTCGATCAGGCGGAGGCGCCCAACAAGCCAGCCGACGTGACCTGGTCGCTCAAGCACTTGCGGCTGGCGCAAAAGGCCGGGCGGAAGGTGCTCGTGGTCGAGTATCTGAGCGACCCGATCAAGACCGCTGCAGCGACAAAGCGCATCCTGGACGAGGGCTTCGTGCCCTACTTTGCGCCGCGACTGCTCAATTGTCTCAATCCGCCCGCGGTCCCGGTCGAAGCGGGGCGCTCGCCCGATCAGCGTTGCCGCTAAACGTCCGTTCGCGGCTCATCCGGCTTTTACCTTAGGCGGCACCTGTGTCTTGGCTGCACTTGGCAGTCGCGGCCTACCATGTTCTTTCAGCGACAGCACCGAAAGATGTCGGACGAAAGACTTGCGATATGTCGCCGCTTGGCCTGCCGACCGTGACGCTTCCTGACCCGGCAACGGTCAGCCTGACGAAGGTCTACGACGTGCTGGTGGTGGGATCGGGCGCGGCCGGCGGCATGGCGGCGCATGCGCTCACCTCCCACGGACTCGACGTGCTGCTGCTGGAGGCCGGCAAGCAAGTAGACTTCGAGGCCGAGGTGCGCTCGCTGGAATGGCCCTACGACCATCCGCGCCGGGGCAAGCTCGCGCCCGACACCTACGTGCTCAACGAGCAGGACTACAAGCGGCTCAAGCCGCCCTACGCGCAGTCGCTCGGCCGCTACACCAACGTCATGAGCTGGCAGCAGCTCGGCGAAGGACCGGACTACACCAAGCAGTTCTTCGTCAACGAGAAGGATCATCCCTACACCGGGACCAACTTCTCCTGGGTGCGCTCGCGCGTGCTCGGCGGCAGGACCAACGTGTGGGGCCGGCTTTCGCTTCGCCTCTCCGACTACGACTTCAAGGCCGCGAGCCGCGACGGCTACGGCGTGGACTGGCCGATCTCCTACGCCGATGTCGCTCCGTACTACGACAAGGTCGACCGCTATCTCGGCATTTCCGGCGTGACGGAAAATCTGCCGTGGCTGCCGGACTCGATCTACCAGCGCCCGATGCGCCTCAACCCGGCCGAGGTGCACATGCGCCATGTGCTCGGAGAGAAGCACGGCTGGGTGGTCACTCCGTTCCGCCTCGGCGTCACCACCGAAGGCCTCGCCCACAACAAGTACCGCTCGCGCTGCTTCGGGCGCGGCGCCTGCTTCCGCCGCGTCGGCGGCTGCGACATTCATGCCGCCTTCGATTCACCGACCGGCCTGATCTATCCGGCCTGGGACACCGGGCATCTCACCGTGCGCACCAACACCACCGTCCACCAGGTGCTGATGGACGCGAACACCGGGAAGGCCGCGGGCGTGGCCTTCGTCGACACGGCGACGAAGCAGGTCTACGAAGCCAAGGCCAAGGTGGTCGTGCTCGCGGCCTCCACGCTGGAGTCGACGCGCATCCTGCTCCTCTCGAAGTCGCGCCAACATCCGAACGGGCTTTGCAATTCCTCCGGCCACCTGGGACGTAACCTGTGCGAGCACGTGCTCGGGCCGCGCGTCCACGGCATCTTCAAGAACCGCGTCGGCGCGGCGCGCGCCAACGATGACGCCCGTCCGGGCGGCTTCTACATCCCCCGCTTCCGCAACCTCGACGACAAGTCGAAGGCGAAGAACTTCATCCGCGGCTACGGCCTCGAAGGCTCGAGCGGGCAGGAGATGTTTCCCGAGGACGCGCTCAAGCTTGCGGGCCATGGGCAGTCCTTCAAGAAGAAGGTGCGCGACCACGCCGGCGCGTTCCTCTACATGTACGGGCTCGGCGAGGTGCTGCCGCGCTACGAGAACAAGGTCGAGCTCGACCCGCAGGTGACGGATGCCTTCGGCATCCCGGTGCTGCGCTTCTCCTACAAGTACGGCGACAACGAGAAGAAGATGTGCGCCGACATGGTGACCAGCATGCAGGAAGCGTTCACGGCCTCCGGCCTCGAGATCATCCGCGTCGATCGCGACCCGCTGACCGAAGGCTCATCGGTGCACGAGCTCGGCACCGCGCGCATGGGCAGCGATCCGAAAACCTCCGTGCTCAACCCCTTCCAGCAGGCCCACGACGTGAAGAACCTGTTCGTGGTCGACGGCGCCGGCTTCGTCTCGGCCGGTCTGCCAGAATCCGACCTGGACCATCATGGCGCTCGCCTGGCGCAGCTGCGACTACCTCGCGGGCGAGCTCCAACGGGGAAACCTGTAATGCGCGCGAGGCCGCCATGAGCGAGGGGAAGATCACTCGCCGGCAGGCGCTGGCGGTGACCGCCGGCGCCGCGGCCGCGGCGCTGCCCGACGCCGCGCTGGCGCAGATTCCGGCTGTGACGGCGAGTGCAACTCCTGCCGGCAAATTCCTGTCCGCGCGCGAGCTCGCCATCCTCGACGAGATCGCCGAGCTGATCATTCCCGCCGACGCCCAGTCCGGCGGCGCGCGCGCCGCGCGCTGCGCCGAATATATCGACGCTTGCCTGGCCGAGAGCATCGACCCGCTCTGGCGGCAGAGCTGGAAGGACGACATCGCCGAGATCGACGAGATTGCCACTGCGATGTTCGGCCGGCCGCTGCTCCAGGCTTCGCCGGCCGAGCGCCAGAAGCTGATGGAACGGATTGCGCGCAACGAGAAGAGCCCGAAGGAAAACGTCGACCACTCCTTCGTCACCATCAAATGGTGGGTCGCCGAGGCGTATTACACCTCGAAGATCGGCATTCACGACGAGCTCAAATATCAGGGCAACGGCTATATCGACGAGTTCGTCGGCACCGACGTCTCGGCCGCGGTCGCAGAGCAGAAGAAATAGAACCTACATCGCGCTCCGCAGGGGATCGCCGACCGGCATCGGCGGCCGCGGCACTTCCGCGACCGGCCGCTCGGGGGCGGGCCGCTCGGCGGGTTTGTCGGCGGCGGGCTTGTCGCTGCTCTTGTCACTGGGCTTGTCGCTCTTGGCCGAGAACCACGACGGCACGAGCTTGAGCCTTTCGAACAATGGCCGATCGTCCTCGGCGCTGTTCGCTGCGGGCGCCGCGGCGGCGCTCTGAGCTGGCGGGGCAGCGGGCGGCGCCGCGGCAACGGGCGGCGGCTGGACTGGCTCCGGCGCGCGCGGCTTGGCCTCGCGGCGCGGCTGCGCGGCGTGTGCCGGCTTCGCGGGCTTCGGCGCGGGAGCGGCGGCAGGGGCGGTCGGGGCAGCGGCGGTGCTCTCCGGCTTTTTCGGCGGCTCGTCCTTCTGCTGCGCAGGTTCCGCTGGCGCAGCCTCGATCCGCGGCGCGGGCGCCTCCTCCACGACGCGGACGGACTCGCCGGCCGCGAGCGCGACCTGATTCACAGTAGAGACTTGGGCAACTTGGGCGGCCTGGGGCGGAGCGGCTGCCGGCTTCCCGAGCTGAATCTGGCTCAGGAAATAGGCGCAGAGGGCGCTCACGACGCCGGCGCCGGCGACCTCGACGCACCTGATGAAGAACCTGGATAAAAAGATGGATTCTGAGTTGCACGATCCCCTCCCGACGTCACACCGCCCGGTAATTTTCAAGCACCGCTCTGAGACAACTTCGCGGCGAAAAGGAAGACGAGCGTGGCAAAACCAGGGAAATGTGGGCCGACAAGGTCAGCCCTGCTGTCATTACTGCTGGTTCCAGAAGTTCAGCGCGGCCGAGGAGGTCGCGCCTCCGATCACGCACGGCAAGCCGAACTGGATCTGTCCGGCCGTGGCCGCGGCGATGCAGCCGAGCGCCAGCGCCCCCTGCCCGATCTGTCCCCAGGTGTTGATGTCGCGTTTGTAGCCAGGGCCCTTGCGCTTGAGCTCCTCGATCGAGGCGAGCGCGTCCTTGCGCAGCCGCGTGGTCTCCATGGTTTCGGCCGCGTCGACGATATCCTTGAGCACCAGGTTCTTGGGCTGCTCCGTGGAGGCGCGCTTGAGCATCCCGAGCAGCTCGGGATCGCGCCCGGCGTTGCTGGCGAGCGTGTACTTCGCCATGTTGCCGACGGTGAGCTTGTCGATGCTGTCGCGGTCGGTCGTCCATGGAAGCAGCGTGACGATGCGGGCGATCGGGGGGTAGGAGCCGGTGCCGAAATAGTAGCCCCAGAGCGTATCGAGCAGCTCAGGGCTCTTGTCGTATGTCATCTCGTGGGGCTTCTTGGCCTTGGTGCTCTGGAACGGGTCCTTCACCTTGTCCCACAGCGTCGGATTTCTCCGCTCCAGCGGAATTTCATTGAGGGTTGCGAGCTCGCCGTTGAGATATTTTTCGATCATCACCTCGCGCAGCGGCAAGCGGTCCGAGAATTTCCGCAACAGGCCCTTCCAGTCGGGATGGCCGGAATAGGCAATCGCCCGCACGATCACCCATTGATCGGCCGGCGCGACCGGCAAGGTCTTGCCGATGATCTCCTCGGCCTTGCCATAACTGAAGCCGATGACGCCGGCGATGAAGCCGATGTAAACGCCCGAGCCCTCCGGGTCCTTGAACGCGCCGAACTGGCTCAGTGCGCGCACCGCCGCCGGCAGCTTTGCCGGCTCGGGCCGCGCGCGATAGCCGCTGATCCATCGGCTCACGGCGTCGAGCGAGGAAAACTCGGTCCGGGCCGGCACCGCGGCCGACGCCGGCGCCACCAGGCCAACGATGACGAGCAACGCTAAGACAAGACGCATATCCCCTCCCCGACGCTGCGAGCTGGCGCTCGCCCCCCCACCCCGGTCGCGCGTGTCCGCGCCCCGCGAAACCACCAAACCGCTGCGTCATTTTTGGGGGCGTTGGGGTGTAAAAGTGTGGCCAGCGTGGCTCACAAGTGAGGCGGGCTGCCCAAATGGTTTACGGGCGATGGTGCGACAATCTCGGGCAAGGGGGCGTTAACGAAATCAATATCAATATACCACCCAAGAAATGGCCAAGAAACGGCCAAGAAACGGTGGGCGAGAGAACGATGTCGCGAATAGCCCTGGTCGCTGCGGCGGTCGCATTCGGCCTCGTGCTCGGGCAGCCGGCATGGGCGCAAATGAAGGTGCGGGTCGGCCAGCCGCAGGCCGGAGCGTTCGAGCTCGTGCCGCTCCAGGTCGGCGTCGCGGCGGGCATATTCAACAGGCACTACGTCGATCTCGAGGTCATCAGCTTCGGCGGCGGCCAACGCGTGCAGCGGGCGATCGCCCTGAACGCGATCGATATCGGCATCGGCTCCGGGCCCGAGCTCGCCTTCATCGCCAAGGGCTCGCAGGAAATCGGTTTGGCGGCCATCGCGGACGCGCCCTACTCGGTCGTTCTCGTGGTGCCGAGGAATTCGCCGATCAAGATCGTGGATCATCTGCGGGGCATGACCATCGGCATCCCCAGCAAGGGATCGGCGATGGACTGGCTCGGCCAGGAGCTGTCGCGGCAGCTGGGCTGGGGCTCGTCCGGCATCAAGCTCGCCGCACTCGGCACGACCGCCGCGCAGCTGGCGGCGCTGAAGATGCGGCAGATCGACGGCATGATCGTCGATGCCAATGCCGGCTATCGAATGGAGGAGGACGGCAGCGGCCGTGTGCTCCTGCAGTTCGGCGACCGCATCAAGGTCTTCCACAGCTCCGTCGTCTATGCGCGCAAAGGCTTCGTCGAGAAGTATCCGGACGCGGCGCGCGCGTTTCTCGCCGGCTGGTTCGAGACCATCGACTATATGCGCGAGAACCGCAAAGAGACGATCGACGTCGTGCGCCGCACCACGCAGGTGTCGCTCGGCATCGCCACGCGCGACTACGACGAGCTGATGGGGATGTTCAACCGGACCGGACGGTTCGATCCCAGGGCGCTCGACGCGCTGGCGCGCTCGTTCGTCGAGACGGGAGCGCTGGCGCAGGCGCCGGATATGCGCGCGTTGATCACGGAGCAGTATCTGCCGCCGTTGAAAAAATGAGATGCCATCTCACGCGCAACTGATTGCGGCCGGCGTGCCCGGCGGCAGCGGCCGCGGATCGACCTCGACCAGGCCGTTTGCAAGGCGCACGCGATAGGTGGCGAGCTTCTCCGTGAACGGCGCCGGCGCGCAGCCGTCGTGCAGACGGTACTGGTAGCCGTGCCACGGACAGGTCACGCAGCCGTCGATGATCTTGCCCTCGCCGATCGGCCCGTTCTGGTGGGCGCAGAGATTCGAGAGCGCGCCGATCTGCGTGCCGTCGCGGAACACCGCGATGCGCTCGCCGTCGGGCGCGGTAACGATGCGCGCGCCCTTGTCCGGGATCGAGAGCGGCGGCCCGACCGGCAGCCAGCCTTCGCTTGCCGGCATGTCGCAGCGGTCGCCCGCACGCTCGCGCCAGCCCGCGACCAGATGTAACACGGTCGCGCAGGCGAAGCCGCCCGCCAGCATCGCCGGGATCAGCGGATTGCGGTCGTACTGCATGATGCCGAGCGCGACATGCATCACCACGAGCCCGTAGGCGACATAGAGCGCCATATGCAGGGCCTTCCACACCCGCGGCGTGAGGAAGGCGAGCCAGTAGTCGTGGCTGGTCGCCGCCATCAGGAACAGGATGACGAGCGCGGCAAGGCCCAGCATCTTGAACGGAAAGCCGATGAACTTGCCGTAGTCGGAGATCTTGCTCACTTCGTCGTAGAGGCTCGGCAGCGCGTTCTTGCGCGGCGAACCATTCGATCATGAACCAGGCATGGGCGAGCGCGACGAAGAAGGTCAGCACGCCGAAATGGCGCCGATTGTAGAGCAGCGGCAGGAAGCGGCCGTCGAGCCGCGCCAGCGGCCCGATCGACAGGATGATCGTCAGCATGAAGAAGGCGCAGGTGCCGAAGGCGCGGATGCGCAGATCGATCGCCGCCGGTAGGTCCTTGGGCGGATCGAGCCAGTACGCCAGGATCAAATAGGTGCCGATGTAGAGCGCGACGCCCGCGAACAGGATCGCGTCGTAGACGAGCTTGTCCCGATTCCACTGCACCGCGCGAAAGCCTGCGCTCATTGTCCGGCTTCCCTTGGTTTGACCTCGGCGGCCGCCGGCGGCGCGGGCGGATCGGGCGGCGGGCGCAGCCACAGCGCCATCGTGAAGCCGAGCGCGACCGCGAGCGCGAGCACGGGCCAGAGCGCGCGATGCGCCGAGCGATGCGAGCGTCTCATCGACGCGCTTTCAGCCAGCGAATGAGCACGTAGGGCCAAAGCGCGGCCGCGCCTGGAAAAATCAGGACGCGCGCGCCGGCCGTCACCGGCGCGGGCTCGGGCAATACGCGGGTCACGCCTGACGCCACGAACGCGGCGGCGACGGCAACGCCCGCAACTGCATAAATGGCCAGTACAATCAATACGATCATGGCAGGCGTTGATCCAGATTTCGCAGCACTGTCTTGCAAACCCCGAGCACTATAGCCAGCGCCGCGGCAACCAGCATGACGACGGCGTCCAGCGATTCCATCGTCCACAGCGTCGCTCCGCCGATCGCGCACCAGAGGAGCGGAATGACCATAAGCTCCCAGTGAGTCCGCTGCGCCGCGAGCAGGACACCGAGAGTCGCGACCACGGTCGGATCAGGCGCAACACCGAAGAGCTCGACCTGGAGCCAAGCCCGGCCGGCGAGCGGGCCGATCAGCGGATGTACGAAAAGCGCGAACAAAAAGATGCAAAGCCCGGCCAGACGGATCAAATCCCTCCTCGGCCGGAAGCGCAGCCGGTCGCGCACGATCCCGATCCAGACCAGCAGGAGCGCCTCGACCGCGAAGCCGGCGGCGAAGTACTCGGCCGCCCAGTTGATGGTTTGGTAACGTTTCAGGAAATACGCCCACGCGACCCACAGCCAGCAGGCCGCCAGCACGGCGGCGATCGCACGGCCCCGCCAAGCCAAGTCGCGCAGGAACACGTCGCGCAGGAACACGTCGCGCAGCAACAAGCCGAGGATCGCCACGCCCAGCGCGAGGGCCACGATTTGCAGCGGCCATATCGCCGCATTGTAGAGCTCGAACAGCCGGTAGTAGGTGCGCGGCGAGAACAGCAGAAAGTCCGACAGCGAATACGTCCACCATTCGGACATCAGAGCTTCTCGACGTGCGCGGCCATGCGCTTGCGCATCGCCGCGTCCGGCAGCCTTCCATGGGCGGCGCCCAGGTTCTCCTTCACGTGGTCGACACGCGTGGTCGCCGGGATCGCACAGGTCACCGCCGGGTGCGAGACGATGAATTTGAGAATGATCTGCGCCCAGCTCGTGCAGTCGATCTCCGCGGCCCAGCCGGGCAGCGGATGGCGTTGCAGCTTTTTCGTGAGCTCCCCTTCGCGGAATGGCCGGTTGACGATGACGGCGATGCCGCGATCCCGCGCCAGCGGCAGGATGCGGTCTTCGACCTCGCGATCGAGGATATTGTAGGTCGCTTGCACGAAATCGAGCGGCTGCGTGCGCATGATCTGCTCGATGTCGCGGTTGCGGCGGCCTTCCGAGGTCGTGATCCCGACATAGCGAAGCTGGCCGGCCGCCTTCATGGCGAAGAGCGTTTTCAGATGCTCTTCCCATGACAGCAGGTTGTGGACTTGCAGCAGATCGAAGCGGGGCACACCCCAGAACCGGCGCGAGGCTTCGATCTGGCCGGGCCCCCGGCTGCCCGAGGAGATCCAGACCTTCTCGGCCGAGAACAGGCCCGCCGGCTGTTTCAGCTTGTCGAGGCCGTACCCGATCACTTTCTGCGACGACCCGTACATCGGCGACGAGTTGATCATGCGCCCGCCCTCCTCGAAGAAGGCGCGCATGACCTCAGCGCAGGCATCGCGTGCAACGGGATCGTCGCCGACGTTGAAGGTGATCCAGCTGCCGAGCCCGACGACGGGCATCGCTTCGCCGCTCGACGGTATCGGCCTGGTGAGGATCGCGCGTTGCTGCGACCACGCGAGGCGCGGACACAGCATTGCGGCGCCGGCGGTCGCGGCAAGTGAGTGAAGCAGGCTTCGGCGACTGAATTGCACGGTTCCGTTCACTCCTGACATGAGGCTGGACTTAAGGCTCTTGCCCACACATTCCGAAAAGCGCATTTTGGAACGTATGTAATCTGGCACGCTCACAAACCAGAGACATAGGGAGGCGCAGATGAAGGACCAAGAGCCTAATCAGAATCTTGCGCGGCGTGACTTTCTGAAAGGCGCCGTCGTCGGCGGCGCGGCGGCCGCCACCGTCAGCCTGCCGGACAGTGCGCAGGCGCAGCAGCCCGCCGCCGCCGCACCGGCCGCGGCACCACCCAGTCCCGGCTACGCGTTCCTCAATCTCGAGGAAGCGGCGTTCGTCGAGGCGCTGGTCGACCACATGGTGCCGGCCGACGAGCTCAGCCCCAAGGGCACCGACATCGGCATCAACGTCTTCATCGACCGCGCGCTCGCGGGCGCCTGGGGCAACGGCGACCGCCTCTACATGCAGGGGCCGTGGAAGAAGGGCGTGCCGAGCCAGGGCTACCAGCTGCCGCTCACGCCCGCGCAGCTCTATCGCGCCGGCATCGAGGCCACCAACGCCCATTGCCGCAAGACCTACGGCAAGACCTTCGAGCGGCTCACCGAGCAGCAGCGCGAGGAAGTGCTCGTCGCTTTGTCCACCGGCAAGCTCCCGTTCGACAACGGGCTGCCGGCGTCGCGTGTTCTGGAGCACGCTCTACCAGACCGTGATGCAGGGCATGTTCGCGGACCCGATCTACGGCGGCAACCGCAACAAGGCGGGCTGGAAGCTGATCGGCTTCCCCGGCGTGATCGCGGTGCATCGGGAGAACGTCGAGAAATATCGCGACAAGAAATTCCCGAGCGATCCCGTCAGCATCGCGGACATGAGCTGAGGGAGGGCGAACATGGTGACGAAACTGAAAGAAGTCGACGCCGTCATCGTCGGGCTCGGCTGGACCGGCGGCATCCTCGGCAAGGAGCTGGCCGAAGCGGGATTGAAGGTGGTCGCGCTCGAGCGCGGCGCCATGCGCAGCACCGGCAAGGACTACGCGGTGCCCAACATCCGCGACGAGCTGCGCTACGTGCAGCGCCACGACCTCATGCAGAACACCGCGCGCGACACGCTCACCATCCGCAACAACCCCTCGCAGGAGGCGCTGCCGATGCGGCGGCTCGGCTCGTTCCTGCCCGGCGAGGTGGTCGGCGGCTCGGGCGTGCACTGGAGCGGCCACACCTGGCGCTGGACCGACATGGAGTTCAAGGTGCGCTCGATGTACGAGGAGCGCTACGGCAAGAATTTCATTCCCGCCGACATGACGATCCAGGACTGGGGCATCACCTACGACGAGCTCGAGCCTTATTACGACAAGTTCGAATACACCGCGGCAGTCTCGGGCAAGGCCGGCAACATCAAGGGCCAGATCCAGCCCGGCGGCAATCCGTTCGAGGCGCCGCGTGCGCGCGAATATGCGCTGCCGCCGCTCACGCCGATCCTGGCGAGCGAGATGTTCACCGCGGCCGCGAAGAACAACGGCTATCACCCGTTCCCGCGGCCGTCCGCCAACGCGTCGCGCGCCTACACGAATCCCGACGGCGCGAAGTTCGGCGCGTGCCAGTATTGCGGCTATTGCCAGCGCTTCGGCTGCGAAGCGAACGCAAAGGGCAGCCCGCACATCACCGTGATTCCGATTGCCATGCGCAATCCGAATTTCGAGCTGCGCACGCATTCGTGGGTGACCAAGGTGCTCAAGGATTCCGACGGCAAGCGCGTCACCGGCGTGACCTACACCAACCTGCTCAACGGCGAGGAATTCGAGCAGCCCGCGAACATGGTGCTGCTCTGCGCCTATGCCATCAACAACGTGCACCTGATGCTGCTGTCCGGCATCGGCGAGCCCTACGATCCGGTCGCGCAGACCGGCGTGGTCGGCAAGAACTACTGCTACCAGACCGGCGCCGGCGCGACGCTGTTCTTCGAAGGCCGGCACTTCAATCCGTTCATGAGCGCGGGCGGGTCGAATGCCAGCATCGACGACTTCAACATCAACTGGGATTTCGATCGCGGGCCGCATGGCTTCGTCGGCGGCTACAACGTCGCGGGCGGCTTCAACACGGCGCTGCCGATCGGCTACCGGCCGGTGCCGCGCGGCACGCCGCAATGGGGCAAGGCGTGGAAGGCGGCGACCGCGAAATGGTACCAGACCGCGATGACGATCGACTCGAGCGGCAGCGTCATGGCGAACCGCTACAACTACTATGACCTCGATCCGACCTATCGCAATGCGTTCGGCCTGCCGCTGATGCGCATGACGTTCGACTACAAGGAGAACGAGCACAAGATGGGCCGGCACGCCGCCGAGGTCATCAACGAGATCGCCAAGTCGATGAACCCCACGCGGCTCAACGAGGCCACTGGCCGCACGCAGCCCTGGTCGGTCGTGCCCTACCAGAGCACGCACAACACCGGCGGCACCATCATGGGCACCAATCCGCGCGACAGCGTCGTGAACAAGTACCTGCAGAGCTGGGACTGCCACAACCTGTTCACCGTCGGCGCCAACGTGTTCGCGCACAACGCGTCGTACAATCCGACCGGGCCGGTGGGCGCGCTGGCCTACTGGACGGCGGACGCGATCAAGAACCGCTACGTCAAGAACCCCGGCCCGCTGGTGCAGGCATGACGGGGCCGGCCATGCGCGGAGCATTCCTGATCTGGGCAATGGCGCTGCTGGCGGCGGCCGGCAGCGCGCGTGCCGACGGCGACGCCACGCGCGGCGAGAAGCGCTTCGAGGACTGCGTCGCGTGCCACAGGCTGCAGGCCGGCGAGAACGAGGTGGGGCCGAGCCTGCACGGCGTGTTCGACCGCAAGGCCGGCGAGCTCGCGGACTTCCGCTTCTCGCCGGCGCTCAAGCGCAGCGGCATCACCTGGACGCCGCAGACGCTCGACACGTTCCTCGCCGACCCGCAGAAGGTCGTGCCGGCCAATCGCATGCCTTATGCCGGGATGCTCGACGCGGGCGACCGCGCCGACCTGATTGCGTATTTGCAGAAGGCGTCGAAATAGTCCTCATTGGGTTGAGCGACCGAACGCGCAGCGAGTTCGGTCTGCTCCCTCTCCCCGCTCTTGCAACCGAACTCGGGTTTACCCGAGTTCGGTCATTATCTAAGTGGCCGAAGTCGGATATATCCGACTTCGGCTGAGAGGGGTGGGGTGAGGGGCATGGGCCCGCAAAAGCGCCCCTCACCCCTACCCTCTCCCCGTGAAGGACGGGGAGAGGGAGCTCACCGAACGCGTCGCGCCAGTCCCCACATGAACCACGGCGATCCAACAACATGAAGATCGTTATCCCGGACGACTATCAAGACATGGTCGACCAGCTCGAATGCTTCTCGCTCATCCGCCATCACGACGTCACGCGCTATCGCGAGCCGGCGCGCGATCTCGACCAGCTGGTGGAGCGCCTGCGCGATGCCGACGTCGTCGTCTCGATCCGCGAACGCGTGGAATTTTCGCGCGCCCTGCTGGAACGGCTGCCGAAGCTCAAGCTGATCGCGCTGGTCGGCCGCAATTCCCAGATGATCGACTTTGCCGCCTGCACCGCGCTCGGCATTCCGGTCGCGACCGGCGAGAGCAATTCACCGGTCGCGCCGGCCGAGCTGACGCTCGCCTTGATCGTGGCCTCGCGCCGCAACGTCGCGCTCGAAGCCGAGCGCATGCGGCGCGGCGACTGGCCCTGCACCCTGTCGCACCGGCTGCGCGGCTCGACGCTCGGCATCTTCGGGCTCGGCGCACATCGGGCAACTGGTCGCCGAGGGCGGACGCGGCCTCGGCATGAACATCCTGGTCTGGGGACAGAAATCGCTCCCTGGAGAAGGCGGCTGCCGCGGGCTACACGGCCGCCGCCTCCAAGAACGAGCTGTTCGAGCGCTCGGACGTGCTGTCGCTGCATGTCCGTCTCACCCGCGACACCAGCGGGATCGTCGGCGCGGACGATCTCGCGCGCATGAAGCCGACCGCGCTGATCGTGAACACGTCCCGCGCCGAGATCATCGCGCCGGGCGCCCTGCTCGACGCACTGCGCAAGGGCCGGCCCGGCTACGCCGCCGTCAACGTCTACGAGCAGGAGCCGATCGTCAACGGCAACCATCCGTTCCTGTCGATGCCGAACGTGCTGTGCACGCCCCATCTCGGCTGGGCGGAATGGCAGAACTTCGAGCTTTATTTCCGCGAGACGTTCGAGCAGATCGTGGCGTTCGAGCAAGGCCGGCCGCTGCGGCTGAAAGTGTCTCTGTCTCGCTGAGCAAGATCTGGGTGGTGCGGTTCGTCAGTGCCGTTCAAAATTCGGCCGAGGAGTGCCCAGGACAGCAATCGCCCCGACCACTAGCAACCAGAGTGGAAGCACCCCCAAGCCCGGAATCGCCTCCAGAGCCAGTCCCGGCAACAGCAGCCATTGCCGGCCCAGCAGCATGAACAGCACCAGCGCTGTCGCAAAATCCACCACCCACACGATCGGCGGCAAAGGGGTCGCGAAAGCGCCGATGGCGTCGGAGACGCCTGCGATGGCGAAGGCAAGGGCCAACCGCTTTTTGGAGAATTTGAGAAGTCTTCGAAATTGGCGCCCCTGCGCTAATCGGCTGTTTGCTTGGTTCCGTAGGCGGTGGCGCCATCTGGGTCTGATCAGCTGTGATCGGTAATTCGTTTGTCATAGGCCCTCCGGCCACCGCATTGGGTCTGCTTTACCTCAATCATCCGATATTGGTCGTGCGCATCGGCACCAAGCGGCGCCGACCGGCGCTCGCTCAACCACTTCAGAGATGAGGTGACAAAGACGGCAGGCGGGAATTTCCCACCTGCCGTCCGTCTCAGTCTATTACCACCAGCGGCGGTTAGCACGCCATCGCACGCCCGGCGCGTAGGCGTAGTTATAGTAGGAGCGACGCGGGTAGTACCCGTATCCATAACTTGGAGAGGCGTAGCCGTAGTCATAGTACGCGCGACGCGGGTAATACCCGTAGCTGTAGGCCGGGTAGCTGTAGGCCGAGTAGCCGTAGGCCGGGTAGCCGCCGTAGGCGTAGCGAGGGTAGTACCCATAGCCGTACCCGTAGGACGGATAGGTGGATGCAGCTATGGCGCCGCCGACGATCGCGGCGGCGGCAAGACCGAAGCCGAAGCCGCCCCAGCCCCGCCACCCCCCAGCGGGCTTCGGCGGGATTGGCCAAGGAGACGCTTGCAGCAACCAGCGCGACAACACCCATCGTTTTCACGGGGTATTTCATTGGGGTTCCTCCTTTTTACAGACGCAACTGCAGGTTCGAACGGCACAGGCCGCGAAGAGGCAACACCCCCAGTCATTCCAATAATGAATTTCCCGGCGTGGCGTTCCCGACGTGGCACGCGGCCTTTCCGCGTGGGCAGGCGATATGCCGAGCGGCGGCGACCGGCGGGTAGGCGCCTGGACGCCCTGCCCCGCCGGTCGCCTCGACGCCCTAATCCTTCTTCGGCTGAATCTGCTGTTGCTGCTGCATAGCGGGCGTGCGGGCATCGCTCATCTGCGATGCATTGAACTCGCGAAGAGCGGCATCGAGATTGGTCGCCGGCCCGTTGGCCAGGTCGAACCACTTCTGCGCCATCGTGAGCAGAGTGACGCGCGCCACGGGGTCCGATGTGGTGCGGGCGATGGCGAGGCACTCTGCCGCCAAGTTCCTGAATTCGTCAGAGCGATCGGGCATGCACCTCTCCACGCGAGACTACGAGGCGGTCGGCCAATTTCCGCGGTGCGGATCGTCGCTTGCAACGTACGCTATCGCACAATCCAGCTAAAGGGGGGGCGCGTCGGTCGGGTTCCCGACATACAGCCCGCGACCTTGACCGTATACTTTTGCCCAGGACGATAAGGGGTTGGGCGGCGGGCGATGGAACAGTTCTACATCCGCGACGATGATGAGGATGGCATTCGGCTCTGCAAATTGTCGCAAATCGACGGAGCGCAGATTACGATTGCAGGGCTGACGGCTGACGGACAGGTCAAGCTCCATACCGGTATCGTTCAGTCACTCGTGCGCGACGAGCAGCGCGATCCGGACCGGCGATGGCGCGTCACCATGTACAAGGGCAGCCAGACTTCGACACTTCAGTCGGCCTAAGCCCGGCTCATGCTCGAGCGTCTCGAACCAATTCATCCAGGCTCCGGACGTGCGGCGGCGACCGGCGGGTTAGGCGCCTAGACGCCCTCCCCCGCCGGTCGCGGCAAAGCTGGCGGACTCATTTCGATATCCGCCTGCACGTTCATCCACTCACAATGTCAAACAGCCCGTGCGAACAGCACTTCACGTTCCCGCGGCGCGATTGCGCCCGGGTTTTGAAATTGAGTTGCCACCCCGAGGGGGTGGCGGAGCGCCGACAGGCGCCCGGGTGCAGCGGCACCCGGTTGGACGCACCATGACGCGGCACGTCCGGGCGCTTGCGAAGCGCCCTGCGTCCCATGACGCGGGACGCGCGCCTTTCGGCGCTCCACCGTGGCGATTTGTGGCCGGGGGCCGCGCTTCCGTCTGCGGAATTATCCTCCGCAACCCGTGCAGCGAGCTCCTCGCAGCCAGGTCGTAGTGCCTGGCGGGCGGTGCCCCGGGCCTCCCGGGGCTGCGGTTACGAGCCGCATCGCGGGACGCCACACCTCGCTCCGCCTTCAGGATCGTCTCTAGAAGACGCCCCTCGATGAGCGAGACAAATCGATCTATATTACAGCTTCATATTGTAGTCAATATAAATCCAAATCGTAGCCCCCAAGCCCGCTCGGCACGTTTCAAGGCAATTTCTTCTGAGGAGCTCACAGGCCGTTCAGGCCACGCTCTCAAGGATGGTCGCTGGCCGATTGGGCTGCGATCCAATGCGGAAACTGCGTAATGCCGTTGTGCGGATCAGTCAGTGTTGCCGTCGATCACCCCCAGCGCCGCGGCGACCGCTTCCAGGGGTGCAATCTGTTTGGATATGGCTGGATAGGCCTTGGCGTCTTTGAGACACTGGCGCACGAGCACGACAGCGTGGTCGCGCTGCTCCGCTTTGCGGCGATCCGCTGCCGCGTTGCGCGCAAGACGGCTCAGGGTCATGTCCACGAAATTTCTCCTTTGCTTCCAATATCTTGTCTCTGTTTTACCCGTTCTTTACGCCTGCATCATGCAGCGGGATAAAGCTTATGAAAAGTTGAATTTTTTTATGGATCAGTTTAAGTTCTCTCAACAATGAACCGGACCCTGTCCATCGACTTCCTGCGTACCTTCGTCGCCATCGCCGATGCGGGCACGTTCGCGGCCGCGGCCGAGCGCGTCGGGCGCACGGTGTCCGCCGTCAGCCTTCAGATCGACCGGCTCGAGGAGCAGATCGGCCGCGCGTTGTTCCAGAAGTCCGGACGGCGGATGGAGCCGACCTCGGCCGGCCAGCAGCTTCTCGATCACGCGCGCACGATCCTGGCCGCCAACGACGCCGCGCTCAGCGCCATGACCAGCGACAGGCTATCCGGCACGGTCCGTCTCGGCGTCCTCCACGACGTGATCGAGACGGCCGCAGCGACCGTGCTTGCCGATTTCATGACGGCGCATCCCGAGGCGCGCATCGAAGTGGTGGTCGACACCAGCCAGGCGCTGATCGATGCGATGGAGGCGGGCAAGCTCGATCAGGCGATCGTGTTCCAGGTCAACACGCGGCTGCCACGCGACACGCTGGGCCTCGTACCGATGCGCTGGATCGGCAACCGGCAGCGGAGTGTCATCGACCAGCGCCCGTTGCCACTTGTGATGCTGGAGGAGCCGTGCGCCTTCCGCCGGGCGGCTGTTGCAGCGCTCGACGAGGCCGGCATCCCCTGGCGCATCGCGCTCGTCAGCGCGAGCCTTGCGGCCGTGCGTGCTGCCGTCGGCGCGGGGCTCGGGATCACCGTGCGCACCGCCGAGTTCATTCAGTCGCTCGGCGGCGGCGCGCATGAGATCGAGCGGCTGCCGAAGCTGCCGCAGAAGCAGCTTTGCCTTTACCGGCGCATTCCGGTGATCACCTCGCGCACGGGCAGCGCATTGCACCGCGAGTGCCTGGAGAAGCTGAATGTCGGGTGAGGTCGGCGTCTCAGATAAGGGGGGCGGTTGCTCGGTCCCCTCGCAGAGTGGTTCATCAAAACGATGCGCACAATCACAATGTCATTTATAATAGCTTAGCGGAAAGCGATTTGATGCACTTCCGCTAATGGCATAAACCGACATCCCCACCGCCCCCGCGCATGTCCGTTGTTCGCGGGCGAGCGGACGGCATTTGCTGGCAATGGGGCTTTCCACTTTGATCCAATGCGGAAACTGCGTGATGCCATTGTGCAGATCAGTCAGTGTTGACATCGATCACCCCCAGCGCCGTGGCGACCGCTTCCAGGAGTGCAATCTGTTTGGACATAGCTGGATAGTCCTTGGCGTCTTTGAGACCCTGGCGCACGAGCACGACAGCATGGTCGCGCTGCTCCGCTTTGAGGCGATCCGCTGCCGCGTTGCGCGCAAGGTCGCCAAGGACTCCCCTGATGGACTCGCCTGCCGGGTGGGCACGCACGTGAGCGGGTTGCATGGCTGCCTCCACAAGTTCCGACCGCAAGGTCGCACGCCACCGGCATACCGCAGCAGATCGCGATCTGCGTCAGCACGGCGCGTATCTCGTTGACAGCGTCGATCTTGTATACGACGGCGAGCGTGAGGCGGACGCAACCCGACAACACATTTTCATTGCGGGCTCGCGGGCCACGAGCCGCCTGCCCTAGCGCATCGGCAGGCGGAGGATTTCATCCGCCTAATTGACGACGCGGCCCTTCAGGCCGGCGCGGCACTTTTCCGTAGATTCGAGCTCATGCGGTTTTGGCACGACAAGCATCTCGGCTTCGAACAATTCTTGTCGCCAGACCAATTGCACATGAACGATTGGAGTTATGGTTGTCTCGCGGATGCTCTTGCACACGCGATCGTTCGTTCGCTACATCCGAAACGACGCCAATGAACTTGAGAGCCGACACGCCCCTTTGACTCTTCTTTTGGCAAGGATTTATCGGCGTCCTCATCCGCTCCCACGTCGGTCAAATTGATGTGGAACGTTCCGCCTGGATCCGCTCCCACGTATAATTTCCGGTGAACCGTCCGCACACCGGGACAACATGGGCACTCAGTCAAAAAAGCTGAATCGAGTGTGATCCACCTCACGCTTGTCGAAAAGCGCTGGGCGCAACTTGCGGGGGCGTCCGGCAGAGGTGTCCGATGGCGATCACAAAGCCCCCGGCTTTTCCGGGTATCGCCGGCGCCACGCCTTGAGGGGTCTAACCCCATCCGAATGCGGAGGCGGCCATGGTGATTCAATGGCGGCGCGTACGGTTCTGGTGCGGCGCAGCATTGTTCGTGATGCTCGCATCCTCGAGCAGCGCTCAAACCGGGGCCAAACCCGGCGACTTGTCCTCGCTCCTTGCGCAAGCGCGCCAACTCCAAGGGGCGGGAAAATATGCTGAAGCCGTCCCCTTGGCCCAACGCGCCGTGGAGCTTGCCGAGAAGCAGTTCGGTCCCGAGCACCCCGACGTGGCCACGTCGCTGAACGATCTGGCGGAGCTCTATCGTGTGCAGGGCCGCACCGCCGACGCCGAGCCGCTCCACAAGCGCGCGCTTGCCATCCGCGAGAAGACGCTCGGTCCCGAACATCCCAACGTGGCCACGTCGCTGAACAACACCGCATTGATCTATACGGCGCAAGGTCGCTATGCCGAGGCCGAGGCGCTTCTAAAACGTTCGCTTGCCATTAATGAGAAGACGGTCGGTCCCGAGCACTCCGAGGTGGCCACGTCGCTGCACAATCTGGCGCAGCTCTATCGTGTGCAGGGCCGCACCGCCGAGGCCGAGCCGCTTGTAAATCGTTCGCTTGCCATTGAGGAGAAGGCGCTCGGTCCCGAGCACCCCGACGTGGCCACGTCGCTGAACGAACTGGCGTCGCTCTATCGGGCGCAAGGTCGCCAGGCCGAGATCGAGCCGATTCTAAAGCGTTCGCTTGCCATCGGTGAGAAGACGCTCGGTCCCGATCACCCCGACGTGGGCAGGTCGCTGAACAATCTGGCGGAGCTCTATCGTGTGCAGGGCCGCACCGCCGAGGCCGAGCCGCTGCACAAGCGCGCGCTTGCCATCCGCGAGAAGGCGCTCGGTCCCGAGCATCCCGAGGTGGCCACGTCGCTGAACAACATCGCATTGATCCATACGGCGCAAGGTCGCCATGCCGAGGCCGAGGCGCTTCTAAAACGTTCGCTTGCCATTAGTGAGAAGACGGTCGGTCCCGAGCACCCGCAGGTGGCCACGTCACTGCACAATCTGGCGCAGCTCTATCGTGTGCAGGACCGCACCGCCGAGGCCGAGCCGATTCTAAAGCGTTCGCTTGCTATTGAGGAGAAGGCGCTCGGTCCCGAGCACCGCGAGTTGGCCACGTCGCTGAACGAACTGGCGTTGCTCTATCGGGCGCAAGGTCGCCAGGCCGAGGCCGAGCCAATTCTAAAGCGTTCGCTTGCCATCGGTGAGAAGACGCTCGGTCCCGAGCACCCCGAGGTGGGCAGGTCGCTGAACAATCTGGCGGAGCTCTATCGCGCGCAAGGTCGCTATGCCGAAGCCGAGCCGCTCCAGAAGCGCACGCTTGCCATTGTCGAGAAGACGTTCGGTCCCGAGCATCCCACCGTGGCGGGGTCGCTGAACATCTTAGCGGAGCTCTATCGTGAGCAAGGTCGCTATGCCAAGGCCGAGCCGCTTCAAAAGCGTTCGCTTGCCATCCGCGAGAAGGCGCTCGGTCCCGAGCACTCCGACGTGGGCACGTCGCTGAACAACATCGCATTGATCTATCTGGCGCAAGGTCGCTATGCCGAGGCCGAGCCGCTTCAAAAGCGTTCGCTTGCCATTGGTGAGAAGACGCTCGGTCCCGAGCATCCCACCGTGGCCACGTCGCTGAACAATCTGGCGGAGCTCTATCGTGCGCAAGGTCGCTATGCCGAGGCCGAGCGGCTCCAGAAGCGCACGCTTGCCATTGTCGAGAAGACGCTCGGTCCCGAGCATCCCACCGTGGCCATGTCCCTGAACAACATCGCGTTGCTCCATCACGGGCAAGGTCGCTATGCCGAGGCCGAGCCGCTCCACAAGCGCGCGCTTGCCATTGGCGAGAAGAGCGCTCGGTCCCGAGCACCCCGAGGTGGCCACGTCGCTGCACAATCTGGCGGAGCTCTATCGCGCGCAAGGTCGCTATGCCGAGGCCGAGCCGCTCTACAAGCGCGCGCTTGCCATTGTCGAGAAGACGTTCGGTCCCAAGCATCTCAAAATGGCCACGTCGCTGAACCATCTGGCGGAGCTCTATCGCGCGCAAGGTCGCCATGCCGAGGCCGCGCTTCTCCATGGGCGCTCCCTTGCCATCCGCCTAAGAGCGTTGGTTGCCGACCGTCCCAACTGAGCCAAGGCGTCTAGAGCCCAAAGGCACATTCGAAGTTGACCGCCGCGAGTAGCAAAGTTACTCGCGGGTCCGACGCTACGTAGCGTCGAACCCTGTCTTCGCGTTGCCTCTTCCGATCGCTCGCTAGAAACACAATGGCTCCCGCACGACGGCGGCGAGGCCACAGGGGCGGTCGCCAGCGCCCCAACGCGCGGGGTTGAGCGCCTCGGACTACTTCTTCGTCGGCTTGTCTTTCTTATCCCGATCCCACAGCATCTCGCCGCCGAGATAGAGCGAGTGCGGGTCATCGGCCTTGTCGTCGCCGAAACGGGCGATGAAATGCCGCTCAACGGCGCCGTCATCGGCGGTCAGCTCCAGGACATAGCCGTCGATCCTGTAGCGCAGGCGCTGCTCGTTCGGGCGGCCGACGACGAGGAGCGACGCGTTGGCGCCGCCCGAATAGGCAAAGCCCGGCCCGCTCACGCCGATATCGGGGCCGGCAAATGTCCGCCCGGCAACGATGTTGGACTTGTGCAGATCGAGCGTGCCGTCGCGGCGGAAAACATAGTCGCGTTCCCGGCGCACCCCCATCATGCCGACATGAAGGAACTTGAACGCCTTGTCGAGCAGCGCGCCGGGCGGGAACGGCGTGAGCGGACCGGCGCCAGAAACAGTTTTCGTCTGGCCCGCATACTTTCCGCCTGTGGCTGTCAGGAGAAGGTCCTTCCCTTCCTGCCGCCAGCGATACCAACTCCCCGGCTCCCGATGCTTCACCAGGGCGACATTGAGGTCTGTGAATGGGAAGCGCCAATGGTGGTGGTAAGCCGTGCCGTCCTTCAGGAGGATATAGGTATCCTCATTGCGATCGGTATAAAGATTGCCGACACCATCGAGGGATGTACGTAGATCGGCCTTATAGGCGATTGTCTCGACATCTCCCATCTGGATGCCCTTGCCGGGGCCGGCATTGGCTTCCTGGGCGTTTGGCGGCCGCAATGCCAGCCCGCCGCTTTCGGGCAAATTGGCCCTGGTCAGCCGCGCGCCATCCACGAAATCGCATCTCGCCAGAATGATGCCGCCGCCGCCGCTCGGATAAACGACAAAATTAGCGACCTTTCCGGCAATCGTCGTCTCGCTTCCCTCGAGCCCCTTGAACCGCGCTTCGGTCTGCTTGTTGACGAAGGCCCTGCAACTCACCCTATAGGCGGACTGCTGGTCGCCGCGCCATTCACGCAAGTCATCCCTGCCGACGACATTGGCGCGCACCGCGATCACGCCGAGCGATTGCAAGGCGGTCTTGCCGGCATTTTCCCTCGTCTCGCGAATCTTGCGGTCCTTTGCGGCGTCGGCGGAGGCGACGGTGTTCATCGCGGCTTCAGCGGCAGTGGAAAGCTGAACGATCGTATAGAGCGTGATCGCGCCGGAGGCTGGCGAGGGCGGCGCTGAAGGCGTTCCGGCAGCCGGACGCGCATTGGCAGCCGTCAACAAAGGCAGAATCTCCACGATCGGGCCGCCGACGGCGAATGTCTTCTCGCGGAGAAACGCATCGAAATTCTCGCAGATGGCGGGTGTTTTCTCCGTCACGGCCTTTGCCTTCGCGGCGGCCTTGTCGCGCAGCGCGCCGATAGATGCGACGCTGCCCGGGGCGCGAGCGAGAATCGGCACGATCGCCGCCTGGAAGGCATCGACGCGATTGGCATCCCGCCACGCCTCGAGCACGGCCTGGCGGCTTTCCCGGCTGTTCGGCGCGAGGGTGTCGCATTGCGCGGCCAGCGCCTCGACGAGGCTTACCGGTGCCATAATGAGGGCGACGGTCTGCTTGATCTGCTCCCTATTGGCCGACGGCTCGGCGCGAGCAGGGTGAAGAAAGCCAGCAGTCAGAACGGCCAACGCAGTCCAGCGCCAGAGCCCTGCTCCCGCCATCGCGATACCTCATGCGATTGATCTGCGCCGGGAGGCGCCCCCGGGCGCTGCGAGCATGAGATCGGCTATGTGCAGAATTAAGGCGGGATGGAGAAATCGGGTCTGAGCGTTTTGTGTGCGGTAAGCGCCGGCTCCACATCATCGGCTCGTGCTGCAAGAAATGATCCCGCCGGAGGCCCCCGCCCGCCGCGCCGGAATGCATCGAGGCGACCGCACGTGCTAGGATGATCGCGCTGCCAAATGTGCCTGGGAACAGCTGATCACAGGAGGTGACCAATGGTGTGGATTATTGGCGCGATCTGTATGATCCTTTTCGGCGCTGCGGGCGTGGCCATCGGCTTGTACCTGCCCATGTTGGCCTATGCGATAGTGGGGGGAATATTGGTCGTGGCTGGTATATTTCTGCTGGTGTCCTTTCGGCGATCCGGGGGTCCGCTTTCCCGCAACTTGTAGGGGCCGAGCGGACATCAATCAGCGAATCCCAGCGGTCGCGATTTGTGTCAGTACGTGCCCCAACTCACCAGCTCGATCTCGCCGGGCCGCCAGGTCTTGTCGAACCAGGGCTCGAGCGGGCCGCGGAGGCGCACGACCGCGCACCTCCAGGCCCGATTGTTTAGAAGCGCATTTTCGAAGTAGCCGCAGTTGGCTCAGTAGCCGCTCGCGCGTTCTTCGGGTGTCTCAATTGTGTCCCATCTGCTACTGAATCTTAGTCCCAGTAAGTCCTACTAATAATCGGCTTTCGTACTTTCCCGTCTTTCATCAGTCGGGGCTTGTGCTCCAATCCATGATGAGGACTGCCATTTGAAATGATGGTCATTCCTGTTTCGAAGCATCCTCCTGCCTGGGTGCAAACAATGTCGGCTTGAGCAACGGTCGCATAACCAAGGATGCCAAGCGCAGCCGCAAATATGAGTGGATACTTCATGACTCTCTCCTGGGTGTAGAAGTTGCACGCACCCTCTTGGCAGCGCGATCAAGCGCGATCGACGTCTGGAGTTGCTTGCCGGCCGATGGCACCAGGCTGCCGCTGACGTGAAGGGGGATTTCGGCAAGTCCCGCCGGCAGCTCTCTCCAATCAGGCTACATCAGGTTTGGCCGCGCCTGTGTGATCCTACTCACACAATCCCCGACCCCGAGACATGATAAACTTCATCTTGTTGGGCCTAACCCCATCTCGAACGCGGAGGCGGCCATGGTGATCCAATGGCGGCGCGCACGGTTTTGGTGCGGCGTAGCATTGTTCGTGATGCTCGCATCCTCGTGCAGTGCTCAAACTGGGCCAAATCCGCCGACCTCTCGCTCCTTGGTCAAGCGCGCCAACTCTATGAGGCGGTAAGAAATGCTCGAACTCTGGCCAAACCCGACGACTTATCCTCGCTCCGTGCGCAAGTGCGCCAACTCTATGAGGCGGGAAAATATGCCGAGGCCGTCCCCTTGGCCCAACGGATCGTGGAGCTTGCCGAGAAGCAGTTCGGTCCCGAGCACGCCGAGGTGGCCACGTCGTTGAGTAGTCTGGGGGAGCTCTATCGCGCGCAAGGTCGCTATGCCGAGGCCGAGCCGCTGCACAAGCGTGCGCTTGCCATTGGTGAGAAGACGCTCGGTCCCGAGCACCCCGAGGTGGCCACCTCGCTGAACTATCTAGCGGAGCTCTATCGTGTGCATGGTCGCGACGCCGAGGCCGAGCCGCTCCACCAGCGCGCGCTTGCCATTGGTGAGAAGGCGCTCGGTCCCGAGCATCCCGACGTGGCCACGTCGCTGAACAACATCGCATTGACCTATCAGGCGCAAGGTCGCTATGCCGAGGTCGAGCCGCTTCTAAAGCGTTCGCTTGCCATTAGTGAGAAGACGCTCGGTCCCGAGCACCCCGAGGTGAGCGACGTCGCTGCAGCAATCTGGCGCAGCTCTATCGTGTGCAGGGCCGCACCGCCGAGGCCGAGCCGCTACTAAAGCGTTCGCTTGCCATTGATGAGAAGACGCTCGGTCCCGAGCACCCCGAGATGGCCACGTCGCTGAACGAACTGGCGTTGCTCTATCAAGCGCAAGGTCGCTATGCCGAGGCCGAGCCGCTTCACAAGCGCGCGCTTGCCATCGTGAGAAGACGCTCGGTCCCGAGCATCGCAACGTGAGCAGGTCGCTGAACAATCTGGCGCAGCTCTATCATGTGCAGGGCCGCACCGCCGAGGCCGAGCCGCTCCAGAAGCGCGCGCTTGCCATTGGTGAGAAGACGCTCGGTCCCGAGCACCCCGGCGTGGCCACGTCGCTGAACAACATCGCATTGATTCTATCAGGCGCAAGGTCGCTATGCCGAGGCCGAGCCGCTTCTAAAGCGCGCGCTTGCCATTGGTGAGAAGACGCTCGGTCCCGAGCACCCCGACGTGGCCACGTGGCTGAACACCATCGCAGGTGATCTATCAGGCGCAAGGTCGCTATGCCGAGGCCGAGCCGCTCCACAAGCGCGCGCTTGCCATTGGTGAGAAGACGCTCGGTCCCGAGCATCCCAACGTGGCCACGTCGCTGAACAGCATCGCGTCGGTCTATCGGGCGCAAGGTCGCTACTGCCGAGGCCGAGCCGCTCTACAAGCGCTCGCTTGCCATTCGTGAGAAGACGCTCGGTCCCGAGCATCCCAACGTGGCCCTGTCGTTGAACAATCTGGCGGAGCTCTATCGGGCGCAAGGTCGCTATGCCGAGGCCGAGCCGCTCCACCAGCGCGCCCTTGCCATCGCGAGAAGCGCTTGGTCCCGATCACCCCGAGGTGGCTACATCGCTGAAAAATCTGTGGATGCTCTATCGGGCGCAAGATCGCCTGCCGAGGCCGAGCCGCTCTAACGCGTTGGTTTGCCATTCGCTAAGAACGCGCCCGGTTTCGACCGTCCTGACTGAGCCAAGGTGTCCAGAGCCCAAAGGCACCACCAATGAGCGCCTTCATATTTCGACTGTTGCTATCGTGCGCAGCCTTGCTCCCGCTCGGCGTGATCAATGCTCCGGGCGACGCGCGCGCGGCGCCATATCCCGACACTGACGCATGGCTGCGCCGGCAGCCGCTGATCCTCTTCGTGGCCAAGGGGCCGGCCAATGCCTGCGGCCCGGGTTGCAGCGAATGGATCGCCGCCGAAGGTCTGTTCGATTTCGACGCTCCACAACGCCTTCGCGACTTCCTGGCGACCCTGTCGCGTCGTGACCTTCCGGTCTTCTTCAACTCGAGCGGCGGCAAGGCTCAAAGCGGGAACGGAGGTCGGCTCGCTGTTGCGCGACCATCGCATGACCGTCGGCATCGGCCGCACCGTGCCGGATGGATGCCGCAATGCCGCGGCGACCGACGATGCTTGCCGCCGCGTCATGCAATCGCAGGCAGAGCATAAGGCACGATTGATCACCGCCGGTGCGCGTTGCTCCTCCGCTTGCGTCGTCGCCTTTGCGGGCGGATCCGTCCGCCAGGTCGCTCGCGATGCCCAGCTCGGTATTCACTCGGCCCGAGCCCCGAAAAGCGCGCCCGTCAGCGTCGACGAGGGCCACCGGATCTTGAAACGCTATCTCGTGCAGTTGGGAGTCGATGCCGGTCTCATCGATGCCGCGGCCAAGATCAGCGCCGATGACGTCCGCTACCTGAGCCGCGATGAGATCGCGAGGTTCGGTGTCGAGACCCGCAACGTCTACGAGACTGCGTGGTTGCCGTACCTGGAGCCGGACAAGGGTCCAGCGGTGTTGAAGTCGGTCACCCAGCCGAAAGGTGCAAGCGGCAGGGAGTATCGAACCAGCAGCATTCAAATATACTGTTACGGCGCAGGACCCTCGCTCTGGTTCGCCTATCGACGGGAGCTGGCGTCGGACGAGATCGGACTGGCCACGGCCATTCGCGCCGCCGCCGGCGGCGCCGAATTCGCCGTGGGCGGCACGTCGGCAAGCAGCACGTCCGTTGACCGGCGCATCGTGACGACGGGCGGGGAGTTCCTCGCGAAGGCGATCGCGGCACCGGCGATCGTGATCACCGAAACATTCACCCCGGCCGGGAACGAGCCCGCCTGGTCGCGGGAGATCAAATTCTCCACCAACGGACTGGCGAAGTCGGTGGAGGACCTGAAGAAAAGCTGCCCGCCCTCGTCCGCCGTTGCGGCACCGGCAGACGATTTCCGAACCTGTCACGCGGCCTCCGGCGACGTTGCGATGTCCGCCTGCACCCGCGCCATCGCCTCGGGCCGCTATCGCGGAAGAGACCTTGCGCCTCTCTACAACATGCGTGGCGCGAACTGGCTTGCCACGCGCGAGCTTGACCGCGCCTTCGCCGACTTCAACGAGGCGATCCGGCTCGATCCGAAATACGCATGGGCCTACAACAATCGCGGCCTGGCTTGGCGCGACAAAGGCGACCTCGACCACGCCATCGCCGATTTCAACGAGGCGATCGGGCTCTACCCGAAATACAGCACCGCCTACTACAATCGCGGCCTGGCTTGGCGCGACAAAGGCGATCTCGACCGCGCCATCGCCGACTACACCGAGGCGATCAGGCTCGACCCGAAATACGCCATTGCTTACAACAACCGCGGCACTGTTTGGCGCGACAAAGGCGACCGCGACCGCGCCATCGCCGATTTCAACGAGGCGATCAGGCTCGATCCGGATCCGAAAGACGCACGGGCCTACAGCAACCGGGCCCTCGCTTGGCGCAACAAAGGCGACCGCGACCGCGCCATCGCCGACTACACGGAGGCGATCCGGCTCGATCCGAAATTCGCATGGGCCTACTACAATCGCGGCCTCGCTTGGCGCGACAAAGACGATCTCGACCGCGCCATCGCCGACTACACCGAGGCGATCAGGCTCGATCCGAAATACGCACGGGCCTACTACAATCGCGGCCTGGCCTGGCGCGACAAAGGCGATCTCGACCGCGCCATCGCCGATTTCAACGAGGCGATCAGGCTCGATCCGAAATACAGCACGCGCCTACTACAATCGCGGCCTGGCTTGGCGCGACAAAGGCGATCTCGACCGCGCCATCGCCGACTACACCGAGGCGATCCGGCTCGATCCGAAATACGCGAATCGCCTACAACAACCGCGGCCTGGCTTGGCGCGACAAAGGCGACCTCGACCGCGCCATCGCCGACTACACCGAGGCGATCCGGCTCGATCCGAAATACGCACGGGCCTACTACAATCGCGGCCTGGCTTGGCGCGACAAAGGCGATCTCGACCGCGCCATCGCCGACTACACCGAGGCGATCCGGCTCGATCCGAAATACGCCATTGCCTACAACAACCGCGGCACTGTCTGGCGCGACAAGGGCGACCTCGACCGCGCCATCGCCGATTTCGACGAGGCGATCCGGCTCGCTCCGGATCCGAAAGACGCACGGGCCTACAACAATCGCGGCCTCGCTTGGCGCAACAAAGGCGACCTCGACCGCGCCATCGCCGATTACACGCAGGCGATCCGGCTCGATCCGAAATACGCATTTGCCTACTACAATCGCGGCTTCGCCTGGCGCGACAAAGACGATCTCGACCGCGCCATCGCCGACTACACCGAGGCGGTCCAACTGGGACCGAAGAATGCCGCACATTACAGGGGCCGCGGCTACGCCTATTTCCACAAGGGTGACTTCACCGCCTCTGCCGCGGACCTGCTGCGCGCCACCGATCTCGCCGACAACGCCTACGGCATGCTGTTTCGCTACCTCGCACGCGGGCGGCTTGAGCAGGACGGCGCCGCCGAGCTTAGCGCGAGCGCGGCACGGCTGAAGAGCAGGGACTGGCCATACGCGGTGATCGACTTCTACCTCGGGCTGCGTTCGCTTGCCGAGATGCGCGCCGCCGCCAACAGGCCCAAGGAAAAATGCGAGGCCGAGTTCTACACCGGGCAGTGGCATCTGCTGCGCGGCAGCAATGCAGAAGCCCGAACGGCGCTACAGGTCGCGGCGGACACGTGCCCGAAGACCTACGTCGAATACACCGGCGCGGTCGCCGAGCTGAAGCGGCTCGAGCCCTAGCCTTGTACCCCCCATGTCGATCAGAACAAGGTGCCGAACCATTTACTCGTCAACGAACCAGCGTTGTCGACCCAGGGGATCGGTGGCAGTTGCGGCCAGTAAGATGCATACGGCTGCACTGTCGCAAGCGTCACTCTGCCCGGAAACCGTGCGAGGAAAACCTTATTCATTCCGCCGTCCAGTCCGCTGTAGATCGGGGCGGCTGGCACGTCGTCTTTGAGCAATTGCGCAAATTCGACCTCGTCGGTGCGTTGTTTCTCCAGCGCCCGCCGTGCGATTTTCCGATTCACGACAAAGGCGGGGCATTTACCGGTGGGATTGAACACAAGAGGATTCGGCGAATTCGGGGGAGGTTCGGCATCGAAAACATAGAGGCGATTACACACATCCACCTTGGGTTCGAGATGCGTCGTCTCGAAGTGATCGTTGCCGATCTTGAGCATCTTCCAGAAGGCCAAGTTCGGACTATTTCGATGCCGCGCCAGATTCGCCGGCGTCAAGCGGAACGGATAGGCCTGGACCTGGAATGACGGCCGGCCGCCGAGGAGTGAGTCGCGCGCCAGCGAATAGATCTCGCTTATCTGTTCGTTGGTCATGGCATAGCAACCGCTCGACGAGCAGTCGCCGTGGATCATGAGAAAGCTGCCGTCGCGGTTGTTCGCTTTGTCGAAGCTGTTGGGGAAGCCCATGTTGATCGCAAGATAGAAGCTGGAGTTGGGATTCATCAACTCGGGCGTAACTGTATAGAACCCCTCCGGGGCCTGACGGTCGCCTTCATACAACTTCGGCCCAAGATCGCCCGACCACCGGCAGATCGGAAAGGTCTTGAGGATCTCGAAATGGCCGGTGGTGTTCTGCTTCCAGACTTCGAGCTCCGCCTCTTCCTTGAAAACGCGCACAAGGATCGGCGAATGTTTTGGCATCTTCTTTTGCCGCAACAGCGAGAGCAGCTCGGGCGGCAGCTCCTTTGTTGCCTTGGCCGGCAACTCCTTTGTTGCCTTGGCCGGCAACTCCTTTGTTGCCCGGGTCGGCAACTGATTGCTGTCTTCGCCAAGGCACGTGACCGGCGTCAATGCCGCGGCAAGAGCCGCCGTCACCACGAGCGCACGGACTACCGTGGCGCGGATCATTGCCATACCCCCGACGTGGAACCTTCCTATCTGAATCCCTGTAGTCGGTGGCTTTCGTAAGGCAATCCAAGTCACGTCAACGAGGGTGACGCCGGGCTCGAAGTTCCGGCTCTGCTGCTCTCGCGCGCCGACGAGGCGATCGAACAAAGGGTTGATTGGCTGCGGTTGCTCACAGCCGCTATTGGCACGCTAAGACGCCGCAATCGCTTCCGCGGCGCGCAACGCGATCGTCGCCTTGATCATTCCGCCGACGTAACCAGCGTTCGGTCCGCCGTCCAACCCCCCGATGGTGGAGCCGGCCGCGAACAGGCCCGGCATCGGCGTGTCGCTCCGGTCGAGGACGGCGCCGTTGCCGTCGACCACGATGCCGCCCATGGTGTTGGTGATGGCCGCGCAGATCGGCACCGCATAAAACGGCGCGGTCCTGATCGGCCAGGCTCTGTAGCGGTCGCTGCGGCGCGGCGGCGAAAGCATCTGCAGCGTGCCGGCGTCGACGGCGGCGTTGTACTCGCGGACAAGCTCCTCCAATCGCTGCGGCGCGATGCCGATCAGTCCGGCCAGCTCCGCAATCGTGCCGGCGCGATGCAGCGTGCCGCCCGCCTCCAGCAGCAGCGGATTGGGCGGCTGCGCATGGCCGCGGCCGGGCGGTCCGTCCCAGATCGCCTGGTCGAATACGATGGTGGCGCCGAGCGGATCGGGCAGACGCGCCACGGCATTGGACAAATAGATGCCGCCGAAGCCCTCGTCGGCGAAGCGGCGGCCGTCCGCGTCGATCACGATGCCTGCGGCCGCGAGCTCGTCGGCATAGGGCCGCGGCCATAGCCGGTCGGTGTTCATCGCGTCGCGGCTGTGCAGATGGCCGTAGAACATGTCGAGGCCGGTGCTGGCAGCGCCGATCGCCTGCGCCATGCGCAGGCCATCGCCGGTCGCGGTGCCGCCGTTACGCGCGAGAAGCTTCTCGGGCGCCGGGGAAATGTGCGCGCGGATCATCTCGAGGTCGGCCTGGAAGCCGCCGTCGGCGATCACGACGGATGGTGCTTTGAATGTGGCGGCGCCTTCGGCCCCGTCGGTCTCGATCTCGATTCCGCCCGACGCAAGCTTCAGCGCGCGGGCACGCATCCCGCGCAGAATCCGGCCCTGCCGCTGCCGCAGGTTTTCCTCGAGCCGCGCCAGCGCGACGTCGCCGGCATATCCCCGCCAGGTCAGGCCGAACCCTTTGCGCCATGGCGGGGCAAGCACGTTGGTCTGGTATCCGCCGAGATCGACGAGATCGATGCCCTCGCTCCTGAGCCACTGCATCAGCCGGCGGCCGTCCTTGGCGACGGCGCGCGCCAGATCCTTGCGCGCAAAGCCCTCGCTGCAGGCTTCGATCTTGCCGAACAGCACGTCCTCATCCGCTCCCACGTCGGTGAAATTGATGTGGAATGTTCCGTACGTGTAGCGAGAATTGCAGAGGTATTTCTCTTCCCTGCTCTTCTCCAGGACGATGACGCGCTTGCCGAGCTGCGCGGCGCGGTTGGCGGCGACGAGGCCGGCGATGCCGGCCCCGATCACGATCACGTCGTGCTGGACGTCTGTTCTGGCCATTCGCACCCGGGTCCGGATCAAATTTCTCTGCACGGCATTCAATGCATCATCACACAATCAATCCGGATTGATCCAGGACCATTCCTGTCGCGGCCTTGTGGGAAGGCCGCAAAAAAGCAAAAATTCGCGCCAGCCCGGGAACTCCGGACCAGAGCAAAAGGGAGAGCGCGATGTCACACCTGACGCGACGGGCATTGCTGGCGAGCGCGGCGGTCATGGCCGGAGGCGCGGCGCTGGCGCAACCGACGCCGCCGGCGCGCGTCAAGGGCCCGCCGGTCTGGCTCGACATGGATCAGAAGGAGCTCGACGACGCCTACGACCAGAGCGTCTATGCGCCGAACCTGCGGCAGATCATCGGCCGCTACACCACCGACAGCAATGCGGTGCGCGAGCGCATCGGCGCGCCCAAGCGCCTGGCCTACGGCGCGACGCCGATCGAGGGCCTCGACCTCTACCCCACCCGCAAGCCGAACGCGCCGGTGCATGTGTTCATCCACGGCGGCGCCTGGCGCGCGGGCCTCGCCAAGGACTACGCCACCGGGGCGGAGATGCTCGTCCACGCCGGGGCGCATTTCGCCTCGCTCGATTTCAACAACGTGACCGAAACCAACGGCGATCTCATGCCCATGGCACGGCAGGTGCGCAGCGCGGTGGCCTGGGTCTACAAGAACGCACAGAGCTTCGGCGGCGACCCGAGCCGCGTCTACGTGTCGGGCCATTCGTCCGGCGGCCATCTCGCCGGTGTCGTGCTCACCACCGACTGGCGGGCGGACTTCGGCCTGCCGGCCGATGTGGTCAAAGGCGTGGTGTGCTGCTCCGGCCTGTTCGATCTCAAGCCGGTGCGGCTGTCGAAACGCTCCGAGTACGTCAAATTCACCGACGAGGTGGAGCACGCGCTGAGCGCGCAGCGCCATCTCGACAAGATCAATTGTCCGCTGACGCTGGTCTATGGCTCGCTCGAGACGCCGGAATTTCAACGCCAGTCGCGCGACTTCGCGGACGCGGTGCGCAAGGCCGGCAAGCCGGTCCAGCTCGTGGCCGCGCCGGGATACAATCATTTCGAAATCTACGAGACACTGGCGAGCCCCTACGGCTTCTTCGGCCGCGCGGTGCTGGACCAGATGAAGCTCCAGCCGGCCTGAGCCCGTCACGCCCCAGGCGCGCGCCATGCGCAAATGAATGAAGCCATGGCTGGCGGGTCACGAGCCGGGGCCCGGGCGAGCGCAGGGCCGGCGCGCTCGATGGCGTCGGCCAACAATTTTTTGGCACCAAAGGACAAGACATCCGCGGACGATCTCTAGGAACAGGATCAGCTCACGCCCAAAACCGGAGGGGGTTGATCCATGCCCGGAAACGCAAGGCTCATCGCCGCGGGCTTGCTACTCACCGGCTACGCGGCAGCCGGAACGACCCATTTGCCGAAAAGCATCCCGGTCGCCTGCAAATGAGCAGGTCGCCGCGATCGGCTTGCCTCGCGCTACTTGCCGTGCTGGGCCTCGCTGCCTTGGCGGTGCTCCTGTTCGTCGTGGGTGCGATCATGAACCAACCGGTCGGCACGCCCGTCTGATCGCGAGCGCAATGCGGAGAAGGACGCCGCCCCGATCGGTCCTCTGCCGCGGCGGCGGCATGTCGGCCGGCCGGCGCCGGTAGCTGCGCCATTGCTCGCGACAGCAGACGGCACGCGCAGCGGGCTGGACAAATCTTCGCACACACCGTCGAATGAGCGTGCCGCTGGAGCTCGCGCGATTCAAAGGAGCCAATCATGGCGGGAGAGACCAGCGCATTGCCCGGCATTCTTGCGATCTTCAACAACGTCGCGCCCGGCCGCGAGGCCGAGTTCGAGGAGTGGTTTCAGCACGAGCATCTGGCGGAGCGGATCGCCGTGCCGGGATTCCTGATCGGGCGACGGCACGAGGCAATATCGGGGCAGCCGCGCTACTTCAATTTCTATGTCACGCAATCGGTAGAGGTTCTCAATTCGGCCGCGTATCTCGGGCGGCTCGACGACCCGACGCCGATGACGCGCACGGTCATGTCGGAAATCTTCAAGGACATGATCCGGACGGTCTGTCGCCGCACCTTCCGGCTCGGCGCCATGCGGGGCACGGGCGTGGTGACCGTGCGGTTCGGCGAACGCCCGGATGAAACCGGCTTGAAGGCGGCAATCGAACGGTTGATGCGGGACAAGGCGGTAGCTTGCGGGGAAATCTGGCAGGCTGCGGACCCGCGCGAATTCCCGGTATCCATGGAGGAGCGCTTGCGCGGCGGCGATCGCAAGATCGAGATGTGCCTGTTGGTGGAGACGCTCCGCGTGCCGGAGGCCGAGAAGGTGGCCGCAGCGCTCGCGACAGAATTTTCACATGCCGAGATCGGAGTTTATCGGCTACTGTGCGAAATCGCTGCCAACGGCCGCCCCTGAATGTGAAAGCGCATGCGGACGTCGGCGGGCGCGTCGGCCGGGGCGAGAAAAGCGAGAGCGAGCGATGTCGTTCTGGGAGAAGCTCAAGTCGGCGTTCACGTCCCGCGGCCCTGCCCCGCCCGACACGCGACGACTCAATGGCAGCAGCGAAGGGGTGCTCTCGGCCTCGATCAAGCTCCTGCCGGCGAAAGAACGAGGCTGGATCACGATGGCGGAGGCCGTCACGCTGTTCTCACGCGTGGACCATCAATATGCATTCGGCGAAATGGATGACGCCGGGAAGGCGAACCTTGGCGCATTCGCAGCCCAGCCGGAGCATCGGTGCGATGTCCAGTTCGCCCCGATCGAGGGTCGCGTCTACTTCATCCGCAATTGAAACAGGTCATCAGCCAGTCGGCAGAGCGGGATGCCGTTCGAGGAAAGACGCACGAATCAACATGGCGTCGGTCGGACGGCATTCAGACCAACGCGCGCACTCCCTCGAGCATATCTGCTTGGACCTCTTTGCAATGCAGCGATATCAGGTTCTGTAGATGTCCCCTGTATGTCCGAGAGGTGTTCGACGGCAATGTTACGCGCCCACCAAGGAACCGAATCCGGGTATCGAAATGTTCGATTTGGAACTCGGTGCTGGCATGTTACTTGCGGGCGCCCCTGCGTGTGCATCCTTCGGCAGCCGCATGAGGCAAATCAACCGCGGACCGATTCATTTTCAAGAAAGCCGCAGGCGGCTTGCGCTCTGATAAACTCGTCTGCCTCCGCGGACGCCTGGCTGGAGGCCGAAAGATGACCGATGGTTGGACGCTGGACTACTTGCTGAGCTTCATCTCATGGCCGAACGCGTTGGGCATTACGGGAGCCATATTCTACGTCGTATCGATGTCGATGAAGACCGCGATACCGCTGCGCATCACGAGCCTGGTGAGCGCCGTCTTCTTGCTGGGAGCATCGGTCCTGACACGCTCGCTGCCGGCGATCGTGCTCTATGTGCTGTTGCTGCCGGTGCACTCGATCCGCCTTTATCAGATGCTGGAGCTGATCAAGAAGGCCCGCGCCGCGGCAGGGACCGATCTGTCGATGGATTGGCTGCGGCCCTACATGAAAAAACGAAAATACCGGAAGGGTGACATTCTCTTTCGCAAAGGCGATCCCGCCGACGAGATGTTCCTGATCGGCAAAGGCAAATACCGGGTGCTCGAGGTGGACCACGAACTTGAGCCGGGCCAGATATTCGGTGAGCTCGGACTGTTGACGCCAGGCTATCAAAGGACGCAATCCGTCGAATGCGTCGAGAGCGGCCATGTGCTGACGCTGCCTTATGACGAAGTGCGGGCGCTCTATTTCGAGAACCCGGAATTCGGATTCTATTTCCTTCAGCTCGCGAGTGGCCGGCTGTTGAAGGACAAAACTCGCGCGGAAGAAATGCTGGCGGCGGAACGCGCCGCGCATGCTGCGACTGCGCGCTGACATCCAGCGTGATGCGCAGCTCAACACACCTTAACTACGGCAACTCGGCTTTCGCCAGACCGTCGACGATGCGTTGAAAATCAGCGGGATCCTTGTACGGCAGGACGCGCGCGCGCTGCGTCACGGAGAAGTCCGGGTTCACCTTGAGAAGCTCCGCCCATGCCGCCCGCGCCTCTTCCGCGCGCCCGAGATGACCGTAGCAGGATGCCAGGAACATGCGGCTGGCGTCGGTGCCGGGGTTGCGCGCGATGCGCTCGACGAGCTGCTGGGCGGCGATCTCGTATTTTCCCAGGCTGAAATTCGCCTGCGCCAGGAAGTGCAGCAGCATGTCCGGATGATGGGGGTCGAGGCGCATCGCCATCGCGATCGGGTCCAGCGCCTCGGCCGCCCGGCCGGCATAGGTCAGCCCCAGTCCGCTCGCGGCATAGCCCTGGGCAAAGTTGGGATCGAGAGCCATCATGCGGCGAGATTCCGCCAGCGCTCCCGCGTGATCGCGCCGCCACAACAACACGGCGCCGAGCGCCATGTGGCTCACCGGCTCCTGATCGTTCAATTCGACGGCGCGGCGGGCCCACCTCTCCGCCTCGTCGAGCGCCTGCGCCGGATCGGGCGCCCAGCCGCTGGCGTAGTCCGAAATCGCGGCAAGCGCCAACCCCGCATGCGGCGCCGCGAAATTCTGATCGATCTCAATTGCCCGGCGGTGCATCGCCTTGGCTTGCGCGATCGATTCCCGAGTGCCGCGGCCGAGCAGGCTGCGCGCGCGCAGCCAGCACTCGTACGCCTCCACGTTGACGGTATCGCGCCGGCGCAGCCGCTGCTCCTCGCCCCGCGTCAGCGTGACCGCCAGCGTGCCGACGATCTTCTCGACCACCTCGTCCTGCGTCGAGAAGATGTCCGTGAGATCACGATCGAACCGCTCGGCCCAGAGATGCCCGCCGCTGCCGGCATCGATGAGCTGCGCCGTGATGCGCACGCGATTGCCGGCCTTGCGGACGCTGCCCTCGAGCACGAAGCGCACGCCCAGGTCGCGTCCGATCTCCTGCACCTTGACCGACCTGCCCTTGTAGCTGAAGGAGGAGTTGCGCGCGATGACGAACAGGGCCGAAACCTTCGAGAGGTCGGTGATGATGTCCTCGGTCATGCCGTCGCTGAAAAATTCCTGCTCCGGGTCGCCGCTCATGTTATGGAACGGCAGGACGGCGATCGATGGTTTGTCGGGCAAGGCAAGCACCGTACGTTTCGGAGCACGATCGAGGCGGATACCATACACCCGCACCGGCTCCGCGATGTTCTTGAGCTGCTTGGCGCCGAGGTCCTCATAGGCAAGACCAATTCTTGCGCGGATCTCGTCGTGGACCTTGCCCGACACGCAGATACAGCCAGGTTCCGCGATTCCCTCCAGCCGCGCAGCGACGTTGACGCCATCGCCGAAGATTCGATCATTGTCGTAGATGACGTCGCCGAGGTTGATGCCGATACGAAACTCCATATGCCGCTCGGGCTCGACCCCGGCATTGCGCTCGACCATCTTCCGTTGAATGGCGACCGCGCATTCGACGGCGTTCAACACACTCGGGAACTCGGCCAGCAGGCCGTCCCCGGCGGTATCGATGACCCGTCCGCCGAAATCGCCGACCATCGGCAGCACGACCGCCTGATGGCCCTTGAGGTCCTTCACCGTGCGCGCTTCGTCGGCCCCCATCAGGGCGCTGTAGCCGGCAATGTCCGCGGCCAGGATGGCTGCAAGCCTGCGCGACTGACTCATGACCGTCCCCTTCGAGCCTGGCTTATTCGGAGCATGATCTTTTCCGAAAACCGGTATCCACCCTCGGGTCAAGCCCGAGGGCAGGCTTTTTCGGGATCATGCTCTGTAAGCCGGCCTGCGGCGATTTTCACACCGGCAGGACACATATAAATGTGTGCCTCGCCTTCATAGCGGAAGGCCTCCTTGCCGAAGCGTCTTCTGCCTTGAGCTGGCGCGTTGTCCGGGATCGATCGAGCCGCGCGATGTCGGCCATTCCGCCAGCAGCGACGCGGCGCGAATTGGTGGGCGGTTATTGCCAGGCCTTTGTGGGCTTTGCCGCCTTGGCTTCACGGCGTTTGAGCTCTTTTTCCACGGCCTGCCAGACGAAGTCGGTCCGGAATTCCTTGTCCCGCCGCACGGCATCGATGCGCGCCAGCGTCCCGGCGGGGAAGCGCGCCGCCATGTCCTCAGCCCAGCGTCGTTTCCGGCCCACGGACGGTTTCTAAAAAAGCTGGGGTTGCAAGATGAGAGCGGTTGCCCTCAGCGCTGCCGCGACTTTGCGGGTGGGCAGGCGTACGGCCGCATCCGGCTCCGGGTCGGAGAAGCTGATTTCCAGTGGCATGGCGGTTGGTCCCTTGGTTCGGACGCCTCCGATTTCTGCCGGGCGCCACGCCGGGCATGGCTTCGACAATGCCACTCTTGGTCGCCTGGCACGGTGAGGCGGTTCACCAAGCGACGGTATTTAGTTGCCACCATTAGCGGGCCGGTAATTTCTCATATGAGATTTGACATAAGTAATATGAGCTATTTAACTCCCCTGAGTTATGGCGGCACTGTTGCCGCCGTGGCTCATGGGGAGGGTCCCGCGATGAGGCCCGAATCGCTTATTGCCCTGGCGGAACGGCTGAAGGCCGAGGCTCGGCGCCTCCGCAAGAGCGAGCCGGCGTTTGCCGCCGATCTGCGATATGCCGTCTTCTGCTGCCGCAGACTGGCGGCCATTGCCGTCGCCGACGAGCTGGCGGGCGAGCACGATTCCGGCCGCCGTCGCGAGCTGGTCGAGGAGATCGGCGGCCTGTTGCGGGAGGGGACGGGCGGGCCGTGTCCAGCTTCGAACTGCACCGAAGCGTAGCTCGCTCAACACCGATCAAGAAAACAAAGAACGCAACACCGCGATTCGAGTCACGGCTGCAAAGACCTGGCGACGCGCATGCCGACGAGTCGAAAATCGACCGCCGTCGCCACGGCACCGCGAGCCGCCGAGCGCAGGTGCCACGGCGCGAATTGCCAGGACCCGCCACGCATGACGCGCCGGCTGCAATTGCCCGTCGTCCGGGCCGAGCCATCCGACGGCGCGCCCACGTAGTCGCGGTTCCAGCAGTCCTCGACCCACTCGTAGATGTTTCCGTGCACCTGATAGAGGCCCCAAGGATTTGGCGCGAATGAATCGACCGGCACGGTCTGCTGCCGGTATTCGCTCTTGTATTCGCTCTTGGGCCGGCAGCCGTACCAAAAGCCGCCGTCGTAGTTGGCCTGCTCGCTCGAGATCGTGTCGCCCCACCAGAACGGCGTCGCGGTGCCCGCGCGCGCCACATATTCCCGTTCCGCCTCGCTCAGGAGGCGGTAGCTCCGCCCGGTCTTTTCCGACAGCCAGGCGACATAGCCATCCGGCCATTCGATGTGTGAAGCAAGCTACATATGCAGACCTGCGCCGAAGTCGCGCCATCGGCTTTTTTGTCGAAATCGACAGAGATTGCTTCGAATTTCGGGATTGTGCGGAAATATTTGGAGCGGAGAGTAGCCGGGTTCACAGACCGGCGGGGTGGCGCGCGTACGGTTGCAGCCAAGATGTCGCTCGAAAGGAGGGACAGTCATGGCCCGGACTTTGGAAAGCGCATGGGTCCTGCTGTACTCGATTTCAGTTGCCGTGCTCATGGTGTGGTGGGCACAAGTTCCGGCGTGAGAAACGGATCGCGACCGCAGCACCCACTGCAATAAGCGGACGTTCCGACCGCGCTTCGCAATCGTGCCGGTTCTGGTCGCCGCCGGACATGACGCCGGTTTCGCACCGCGCGAATGGCAGGGACTTACGTCCTCGAGCGACCGGTGTCGCGGCGGCACCATCTTGAAATGCCGTCCTACTTTTCAGCTCGGAAGCATGATCTGAGTTATCTACTGCGATTACGAAAGCTCCAAATTTCGTCCGTTACCTTCTGCCGAGGCCCGCGGATCGCACGGCGGCTGCGGCCGGAATGGGTGATAAAAATTCATTAATACACGCGCGATATTCTTCAAGGAGGAGGAAATTGCGCTGGAGCTTCGAGACATGGCAAGCCTGACGCTCGACGATGACGTGGTGACGGCCGGGCGACAACGCGAGGCCGGCCTCGCCGTTGATCTCCCGGGGCGATATTGGCTCTGGAACAGCCAGGACGCGGATGGCGACCTGAAGCAATTCACCTGCCGTGTCATCAATATATCTCCGCATACCGTGGCGTTGGTTGCCCCGGTACGGGGGGCGCCAGGCGAGTGGGTGAGCGCGGAGATCGAGCATATTGGCAGGCTCGATGGCGCAATTGCACGACCGCTCGATCATCGCGGATTCGTCATGAACATCCTGACGACCGCCGAGGAGCGCAAGAGGCTCGCGACCAAAATCGATTGGTACGACAGATATAGAAATCTCGAGGTCGCCGATCGGCGCGCGCGTCCGCGTACAGTGGCGGAGCATTCATTTTCGTCCATTCTGTTGGCGGACGGCGCAGTCATGAGCTGTCTTGTTGCCGACCTCTCCGCCTGCGGAGCGGCGGTATCGGCCGACATTGTTCCCGAAATCGGCACCGTGCTCGCCGTTGGGAAAGTCATCGGGCGCGTCACCCGTCATTTCCCGGGAGGATTCGCGGTCAACTTCATAGACGTGCAGGATCCTCAGCTCGTGGAAAAGCTGGTGTATCGCACGTAACACATTTCCGTCGCCGGCTCGCCGACGCGATCTTTTCCCCGCTGCGCCGAATCGCCCGAAAACCGCGAACACCTGGATCATCACGCGGCGGTTGCCGCGCCCCAGATCACACGATTCGCGTGAGCGAATAGCCACGATCGCGATTGCAGTCTCCGAACTACACGCGGGGATGTTGTCGGGCGACACGAATCTCGTTGGCTCTTTACAGCATTTCTAATCGGCAGCTTTGCAACGCTTCTAATCGGTGTCGCGAGCGACACAGTCGGCGCGAATACCGTGCCGACGAACATACATTTCAGACGCTCTCGGTTTTTTCCGCCGACCCTTCTGTAAGAATACGTTCGAATATGCGGAAGCGTTCGGGGGAGTGCAATACATGCGTGGCGTCGAGCAAACCTTCAAAAGCCGGGAGCGGGGATTCCGTCACCTCCGAACGTCGTTGCTGATCGGCACAGCCCTTTCATGCGGACTGCCGGACGGTTCCGGCACCATCGCATATGCACAACAGCCGCAACCCTCGCAGCAAACGCAGACGCCGGCCCAGCAGGAGACGCCTGCCGGGCAGCCCGGAGTCGTCCCGATACCGACCGTTACGGTGCAAGCGCCGGGGCCACGGCCGCGCGTCGTAGCTCCCAAGCAGGCTCCGCCGCAACGACGCGCCGTTGCTCAGCCCGCGCCGGCGGCACCGCCCGCACCGAGGCTCTTGCCGCCGGTCGCCCCCGGCACGGGTCCCGTCAGGGGTTACGTGGCGACGCAAAGCATGACCGGTACCAAGACGGACACGCCGATCCTGGAGACGCCGCAATCGATTTCCGTCGTCACCAAGGACCAGATCGTTGCTCAAGGCGCGGAAACAATCTCTCAGGCGTTGCTGTATACGCCGGGAATAACTTCATACCTGTTCGGGGTGAACTCTCTTTTCGACACGATCAAGGTACGCGGGTTCGAAGTCCCACTGTTTCTCGACGGATTGCGGTTGCCGCCCGATGGGGCGACGACGTTCGTGTATCCGCGCATCGTGCCGTACGGGCTCGAGCGCATCGAGGTGCTGCGGGGGCCGTCCTCCGGTCTTTATGGCCAGACCCCACCAGGAGGATTGGTCAATATGATCAGCAAGCGGCCGACCGACACGCCACAAAATGAAGTCGGCGTGCAATACGGCAGCTTCAATCGCCGCCAAATGACGTTCGACTTCAGCGGACCCGCCGACGCACGAGGCGAGTGGCTGTACCGGATCGTCGGTCTCGGCCGCCTGAGCGACACGCAGCTCGATTTCCAGCAGGACAATCAGTATTTCATCGCGCCGAGCTTCACCTGGCGCAACATCGACACCCGCTTCACCTTCCTGTCGAGCGCGCAGGAATACAGCGGCAAGGGCTACCAGCAGTACGTTCCCGGCATCGGCACGCTGGTTTCCAACCCCAATGGACGGATTCCCTACAGCCGCTATCTCGGCGAACCGGACAATGACTACTTCAGGCTTCGGCAGCAAAGCGTCGGATGGGCGTTCGAGCATCGCTTCGACGACGTGCTGCAGTTCCGGCAGAACGTCCGGTATACCCACGCCGACGTGAAGCTCCTGGCGCTGCGCGAGGAAGGCCTGCTTGCGGACTTGCGCACGACTCCGCGCTCCGAGCTGTACGTCTTCGGAAGGACGCATACCTTCGCCATCGACAATCAGTTCCAGGCCGATATCGCGACCGGGCCGGCCTTGCACAAGGTGCTCTGGGGATACGATTACTACCGCACGCGAAGCGACTCGGGATTCAGTTTCGCGCCGGGCACGCCGCTCGACGTGTTCGCTCCGGTCTATGGCGCGCCGCAGGTCCCCGTGGATGCGATGTTCCCGCTCCTTCATAACACCGGTGACCTGAGGCAAACCGGCTTCTATATCCAGGATCAGATCAAGCTCGATCGATGGATTCTGTCGCTGACCGGCCGCTCCGACCAGGCCAACAACACCGTCATCGACAAACTCGGAACGCCGGCGCCCACAATCAATCAGAACGACTCGGCACTGACCGGCCGTGCCGGGTTGACGTATGTGTTCCCGAACGGCGTCGCGCCCTATGTCGTCTATTCGACATCGTTCCAGCCGGCACCGGGTGTCGACTTCCAGGGCGCTCCTTTCAAGCCGACGACCGGGGAATCGAAAGAAATCGGCATCAAGTACCAACCGGTGGGCATGAATGCGCTGTTCACCGCTGCGCTCTACGACACGACGCAGCAGAACGTGCTCACGCCAGATCCGGCACACCCGTTCTTCAGCGTTCAACTCGGAGAGATCAAAGTCAAAGGCTTCGAATTCGAGGCCAGCGTCAGCATCAACGACCGTCTCGACATCGTCGCCGGTTACAGCCGGCTCGATCCCCGCGTAACGCAAACCACCGGTCCAAATATCGGGCAGAACGTGGCGAACGTCGCTCTGGAAACCGCCTCGCTCTGGGGCATGTACACCATGCGGGATGGGCCGTTTGCCGGGTGGGGCGTGGGCGCCGGCGTGCGCTATGTCGGAATCAGCTACGCCGACATTATGAACACGATCGAAGTATCCCCCTATACGCTGTTCGACGCCGCGGTCACCTACGATTTTTCATACCTTTCACGTGAATTGCGAGGCTTGAAATTTCAGCTGAACGCGACGAATCTCGCGAACCGTTACTATGTCACGAGCTGCTTCGATCTGAGGTATTGCTCGCTGGGCGCGGAGCGCACGATCCTGGCGTCACTGAAGTATCAGTGGCCGCAGTCGGACGTCAAAGCCCCCGGTATCTACAAGGCCATGGCGAGCGCGAGGTGATCCCAGCCGGAGCAAGCATCCGATCGACTGCACGGCAACGAGCGCCCCCACGCGCGACCCGATCCTTGCCACATCGAAGGCGACACCACATCGAAGGCGATACAATGCGAGTGAAGACGATCCAGCGCTGGGCGTGGGTGCACAAATGGACGAGCCTCGTGTGCACCGCGTTCCTGCTGATGTTGTGCATTACCGGGCTGCCCCTGATCTTCAAGCACGAGATCGACGAACTCCTGCATGAAGAGGTGGCGCCGATCGAGGTCGCGGCGGGCACGCCGCTCGCCAACCTCGACGGGATGGTCGCGACCGGCCTCGGCCGCTACCCCGGCGAGGTCGTCCAGTTCGTTATCTGGCCGCACGACGAGCCCAACGTCGTTTTCCTCAGCATCGCCAAGACGCCGGATGCCGATCCTTCGAACAACAAGAACCCGCAATTCGATGCTCACACCGGTCAATTCCTCGACCAGCCGGATTTCAAATCGCGGCTGACGTATTTCCTGCTGAAATTACACACCGATCTCTTCGCCGGCCTGCCCGGGAAGTTGTTCCTCGGGTTCATGGGCCTGCTGTTCATGGCGGCGATCGTGTCGGGCGTCGTCCTCTATGGACCCTGGATGCGCAAGCTCGACTTCGGAACGGTCCGCTGGGAGAAGCGCCGTCTGGTGCGGTGGCTCGACCTGCACAATCTCCTGGGCGCCATAACCATCCTCTGGGCCCTGACCGTGGGTTTCACGGGCGTGCTGAACACCTGGGCCGATCTCATACTCAAGATCTGGCAATTCGGCCAACTCGCCGAGATGACCGCGGCGTACAAGGATGCCGCGCCGCCGACGAAGCTCGGGTCGTTGGAGGCGGCCGTCCAAACGGCCCGCAACGCCAATCCCGAGATGACGCCGTCCTTCGTCGCGTTTCCGGCATCGCCGTTCAGCAGCAAGAGCCACTACGCGGTGTTCATGCGCGGCAACACGCCCTTGACCTCGAAGCTGCTCAAGCCGGCCCTGGTCGATGCTTCGAGCGGTCAATTGACCGACAGCAGGGAGCTGCCGTGGTACGTCCAATCCCTCCTGCTCTCCCAGCCGCTGCACTTCGGCGACTACGGCGGCATGCCGCTGAAGATCATCTGGGCCATCCTCGATATCTTCACGATCATCGTCCTCGTCACCGGACTCTACCTCTGGTTCGCACGGCGGCGAGCGAAAGCAGCTTTTTCGCAGAACGTCCAAGTCCAACACGAATATGGATCGGCGACCTCTTGAAATCGTTCCCCATCCCCGCACGTACGCGCTCCCTGCGGTCGATCTTCGCGTGGCCGATGCTGCTCGCAGCGTTGACGACGATAGGCCTGGTCTCCGCCCTGGTGGGAGACGATGCCTGGGACGTAGCGTCATGGCTGATGCTTGCCACGCCCATCGGCGTCACGGCGTGGTACGGATTGCGGAGATCGCCCCGACCGAACGCAGCGCCCGCGCGCCGCGATATATCCGGCTAGCAGCGCACCGACAGCTCCAGGACGGTCACGGGTCGCGGCCTAGAACAGCTCGAAATATTCCCGCTGCTCCCAGTCCGTCACCTCGGCCTGGTAGCGCGCGATCTCCGCGTCCTTGATGCGCAGGTAATAGTCGATGAAGCTGCGCCCGAAGCCGTCCGCCAAGCAGTTGTCGTTGCGCAGCGCGCGCAGCGCCTCGTCGAGGCTCTTGGGCAGATGCAGCGCCTGCGCCTCGTAGGGCGTGTCGGCCGACGGGCCGGGATCGAGCATGCGCTCCATGCCGTCGAGCCCGGTGAATATCTGCGACGCCATGTAGAGATACGGGTTGGCCGCGGGCTCGCCGACCCGGTTCTCCAGCCGCGTCGCCGGATCGCCGGGGCCGCCGAGCACGCGGATCATCACGCCGCGGTTGTCGCGTCCCCAGATCGCGCGGTCGGGCGCGAGCGAATAGCTGCGATAGCGCTTGTAGCCGTTGATCGTCGGCGTGGTGAAGGCGGCCGCGGCGCGTGCGTGCGACAAGCAGCCCGGCCAGAAAATTCCGCCCTGCCCGCGACAGCAGCTCCTTGTCGTTCGAGGTGAAGGCGTTGACGTTGGTGCGCCGGTCGCGCAGCGACTGGTGCAGGTGCCACCCGCTCGAGACCACGTTCGCGACCTTCGGGCGCGCCATGAAGCTCGCGTGATAGCCCTGCCGCCGGCAGATCTGCTTCACCGCGCTGCGGAACAGCATCATCGTGTCCGCGGGCGAAAGCCCGACCTGCGGCTGGAACGTGAACTCGCACTGGCTCGGGCTGAGCTCGACCTCGACCGAGCGCAGCGGCAGCCCGAGCGCGACGATATCCCGGCGCACGATCTCGAGGATCGGCTCCATCTGATCGAAGCGGTTCTCGGTCAGATACTGGTAGCCCTGGGCGAGCAGGCTCACGTCCGGTGCCTCGCCGGGCCAGGTGGCATCGCTCGGATGCAGACGCGGATTGTCCAGCTTGAAGATGTGGAACTCGACCTCGAGCCCGGCGACATAGTCGAACCCGGCATCGGCGAGCTTCTGCAGCGCGCGGCGATAGAGGTGGCGGGTCGAGAACGGCACCGGCTTGCCGTTGGCGAAATAGATGTCGCACAGCACCCAGCCGGTCTGCGGCGCCCAGGGCAGCACGCGGAACGTGGTGGGATCGGCGATCATCAGGAAATCGCCGCCGCCTTCCATCTCCGCCATGCCGAAGCCGCCGCCCGACGTGAACACCGGAAAGACCGTCCTATGCGCCGTGTCCTTGGCGAGCAGCGTGGTGGTGATCGAGCAGCCGTTGCGCATCATGCCGGCGGCCTCGCCGGCCACCACGGTCTTGCCGCGCAGGACGCCGTGCTGGTCCGGGAACGACAGCCGCACGACCTCGAGGCCGTGCTCCTCGATCCATTTGTCGGCGTGGGCCGCCGCCTCGAACTGCTCGTCGCTCCACAGCCCGTGACGCTCCACGAAGCTGCGCGCCGTTCTCTCTTCAGGTGAAGACACTGGACGACCGCCGCTGAGCGGCCGGACGTTAGTCCATTTGCGCTCGGGCGTTCGAGAGGGCGAGATGCGCGAAGGTCAATGCAATGCTCGCAGCCTTGGCCTGCAGGCTCGCGAGCAGATCGCTCGATCCCTGCACCGCCAGGCGCTGGTGATAGAAGCGCAGGCCGTGCAGCCCGCCCAGCTCCTCGCCGGCGCCGGCGCGGCCGGGGCCGCCGTGATTGCATTGCGGCATGACGATGCCGTGCCCGGTATGCGCGCTCGCGATCGCCGGATCGACGGCGAGGATGCGCCCGTGGCTCGGGCCGATCTCGCTGACGATGCCGCGCGAGCAACTCCGTGTCCTCGCCGTAGATTGACGCGACCAGCGAGCCGCCGCCGCGCGCGATCAGCGCCGCAGGCGTCCTGCTCGTCGCGATAAGGCACGACGGTCGCGGCCGGGCCGAACACCTCGACCTCGTGCACCGCCTTGGCGGAGCCGGCGTCCTTGACCTTGAGCAGGGTCGGCGCCACGAACGCCGACTTGCCCGCGTCGATGCCGTCGAGCGTGGGCGCATCGGCGCCGCCGCAGACGACCGCGGCTTCGGACGCAAGCCGCCGGATGCCGTCGAACGCCGCCGCCTGCTGGCCGCGCGTCACCACCGGGCCCATGCGGGTGTCGTCCGCGCGCGGATCGCCGACCTTGGTGCCCTTGAGCTTTGCCGCCAGCGCATCGGCGACCGCATCGGCCTCGTCCGCCGGCACGAAGATGCGGCGGATGGCGGTGCATTTCTGCCCGGCCTTCACCGTCATCTCGCGCACGACCTCGCGCACGAAGGCGTCGAAGGCGGCGCTGCCCGGCGCGGAGTCCGGCGCCAGCAGCGCCGCGTTGATGCTGTCGGCCTCGATGTTGACCGGCACGCTCTTGCGCCACCACGTTGGCATGGCCGCGCACGCGCGCCGCGGTGTCGGCCGAGCCGGTGAAGGCGATGACGTCGTCGGAGGTGAGCGCGTCGAGCAGGTCGCCGGCGCCGCCGCAGAGGAGGCTCAGCGCGCCGTCCGGCAGCACCTTGGCGGCGATCACGTCCTTCACCATGGCGTGCGCGAGCAGCGCGGTCGAGGATGCGGGCTTGGCGAGCACCGGCACGCCGGCGAGCAGCGACACCGCGGCCTTCTCCCACAGCCCCCAGCTCGGGAAATTGAACGCGTTGATGTGGATGGCGACGCCGCGGCGCGGCACCAGCAGGTGGATGGCCTGATAGTTCTCGGCCTTGGCGAGCCGCACCGGCTTCTCGTCGAGCAGCATGCGCGCGTCGCCGAGGCCGGCGCCGAGCCGGGCATAGTATTTCAGCGTGCCGATGCCGCCGTCGATGTCGATCGCCGCGTCCATCTTGGTGTTGCCGGAATTGGCGATGGCGATCTCCTCGTAGCGGGCGCGGTTGGCGGTCAGCACGTCGGCGACCGCGCCGACGAGCTTGGCCCGCTCGGCGTAGCTGAGATTGCGCAAGCCGCCCTGCCCTTGCTTGCGGGCGTAGTCGAGCGCGGCCGGGAGATCGACGCCCTTGGCCGAGACGGTCGCGAGCTCGTCGCCCTTGACCGGATCGACGAGCTTGGTCTCGACGCCTTCGCCGCGCACCCAGCGGCCGGACAGATAGCTCTCGAGAGTTCTCCGGCGTCGCGGTCATGGCTCGCTCCTCCATGTTGGTTCGGCCTCGAGCGGGACGCTGACACCGCTCGGCTGAGACGGCATAACTCGCGTCGGAGCCAGAGGTTAGCCGCGGTGTGCCGCTGTCTCATCCGCCTAGCGCATGGGAAGATGGGACGCGAGTCGCAGCGTTCATTTCTTGTGACCGTGCCCGTGCGCGTGCGTCGGGCTTGGTCAGCATGTGGCTGCAGCCGGCCTTGTTCGCCCAGTATTCCCAGGCCCGCCAAGTCTCGGTCGAATACGGACTATAGCCGCGATTGCGGGCGTCGATCTCGCCCTGCGAGAGATACTTGATCTCGCCGCCCAGCTGCTTCGCGCGCAAGCAGCGCGCGCGCGTTGCGCGGAAGATAGACCGACATCCGCACCACCTCGATCAGCGAGCGGCCGGCCGAGGCAAAGCCGTGGCCGCGCATCAGCGCGACGTTGTTGCTGGCGAGGCATTTCGCGAGGTCGCGGCCCTGCGTCCATGTTGGTGACGAGCAGGTTGGTGTCGCCGAACTTGTCGGCGATGTCCCACACCGGCACGTTGGCGCCGATGAAGCTGCCGGAATGGATGACCGGGCGCAGCGGCGTCGCCTGCGCAATGCCGAACGGCAGGATGTCCTCGGCATGGGCGTGAACGACGGAGTGGATGTCCGGCCGCGCCTCGTAGATGGCGGCATGAATGAAACGCTCGAGATAGAGCGCGCGGGTCTCGTCGCGCACCGGCTGCCCGTCGAGGCCGAGCTCGACGATGTCGCTCGCGCTCGACCAGGTCGGGCGCGACCGAGCGCGAGAGAAAGAAATGCTTGGGATTGTCGGGATTGCGGACGCTGATATGGCCGTAGGCGTCCACCACGTCCTCCTTCGCCAGGATGCGGTTGGCGATGACGAGATCCTTGATGACGGTATCGAGATTGCTCATGGCTCAGTGACCCCGGGCTGATTTGTTTTTATAGGCGCTAGTAGGTCGGAACGAAGAGATCATCCACCGGAACCGGCGCGGCGATCAACGACTGATCGACGAGATAGGTGACGAACGCTTCCAGCGTCGGCCGGTTGGGCTCGAGGCCGTAGGGCCAGGGGTCGCCGTCGAAGATCTCGTGGATCTCGTCGATGTCGCGCATCAGGAACGGCGTCATGTAACGCAGCGCCCGCAGATTGAACATCTTCTCGAGTGCGATCTTCTTCGACTCGCAGAAGGCATTGTAGAGGCTGCGTCGCGACGAACGGATATTTCTCGTAGACCTGCTTGCGGATCGCGACCAGGTGCATGATCGGATAGATCTTCGTGCGCTTGTAGAACTCCTTCTCGAGCTCCACGTAGTTCGGGAAACAGCCGCACGATGTCGGGATTGGTGCGGATCGCCTCCGGCAGGCTGGTGCCGAGCGTCGCGTCGACCACGCGCTCCTCGATCAGGTCGCTCATCGATTTGTTCGAGGTGTTCTGCTCGATCGGGATCGGGTTGAGCAGCGGCAGCACGGTCGGCGCTGCCATGGGCGCCGCCGGTGTTCATGGCACCCTGCACCCAGTGGATCTTCCGCAGATCCACGCCGTATTCGTGCTGCAGGAGCCCGTTGATGTAGATGGCCGCGGTCATGGTCCAGAGCGGCACGCCCACGCGCTTGCCTTCGAGATCCTTGGGCGTCTTGATGCCGGCCTGGCGGTGGACGGCGATGAAGCCGTGGCGGAACGCCCGCGACGGAAACACCGGGATGGCGACGAACGGGCACTGCTTGTTGGCGAAACGCTGGACGAATTCCGAGCTCGAGAACTCCGCGACGTCGAACTCCTCGCCGCCCGCCATGCGGTCGAAGATCGGCCGCGGCTGGTCGATGGCGATGAAGTTGAGATCGATGCCTTCGACCTTGACCTCGCCGGTATAGAGCGGCTGCATGCGGTCGTAGAGCCCGCACGCGAACGAAAGCTGCAACTTGGCCATTTGTTGTTTATTCCCCAGTCCTTGGACGCGAAATCGGTGGGCACACGAACTTGTTAGCATTGGGCGGGGACATGGTCGAGGCGTCGGGGACGGTCGAGAAGCTCGCAGCGTGGGTGCTCGGCGTGCGCGCGGAGGACCTGCCCGAGGCCGCCGTGACCCAGGCGAAGCTGCTCCTGCTCGACACCATCGGCTGTGGCTTCGCGGCGCTCGACGAGGAAGCGGCGCAGGCGCTGCTTGCGATGGTGGCCGCGTCCGGTGGTGCGCCGCAATGCACCGTGATCGGCGGCGCGCACCGCACCAGCGCGGCCAATGCCACGCTCGCCAACGGCGCGCTGGTCCGCATCCTCGATTTCAACGACTATGTCGGCGCCAAGACCGGCGATCTCGGCGGCCATCCCAGCGACAACATCCCGGTGGCGCTCGCGGCCGGCGAGCTTTCCGGCGCGTCGGGGCGCGAGGTCATCGCCGCCATCGTGCTCGGCTACGAGATTTTCGGCCGAGCCAAGGAATTGATGGAGCGCGATTCCGCCTGGGACGGCGTGACCGTCTCGGGGCTCGCGGCGCCGGCGATGGCCGGCCGCCTGATCGGGCTCGACCGGACGCGGCTGGCGCACGCCATTGCGCTCAGCGGAGCGCGCGCGGCGACCTCGACCGCGGTGCGCTTCGGCGACATCTCCGCCGCCAAGTCGATCGCCAACGCGCTGGTGGCGCAGAACGGCATGCAGGCGGCGCTGCTGGCGGAGCGCGGCATCACCGGTCCGCTCGACCTGTTCGAGAACCCGCGCGGGATGCGCGAGGTGTTTTCCAAGGGCGACGCGGCTGACGTGCTGACGGCGCCGCTCTGCCGCCGATGGCGTCATCATGGAAGCCTGCGTCAAGGCATTCCCGTGCCTGGCGACAGGCCAGAGCGTGGTCGCGGCCGGCATCGCGATGCATCGCCGGCTCGGCGGCGCGGTGGACGGACTCGCCGGCTTCAAGCTCGTGATATCGGATACGCCTGGGCTGCGACGGCAGAAGGACGACCCGGGCCGCATCAAGCCGACCTCGCGCGAGGCGGCCGACCACAGCTTCAATTTTCTAGCTGCGGTCTCGCTGATCGACGGCGCGTTCGGGCTCGCGCAGTTCGACGGCGAGCGCTGGCACGACCCGCAAGTCTGCGCGCTCATGGAGCAACTCGAGATCGTCAACGACAGCTCGTGGAACACGCGCGCGCCGGGGAGCTATCCCTGCTCGCTGGTGGCGCGGACGCGGGACGGGCAGGAGCACATCGTCGATGTCCCCTGCCCGCCCGGCTTTTCACACGGACGGCTCGATGCCGACATGGTGATCGAGAAATTCCACGCGCTGACCGCGCCGCACCTCACCCAAGCCGCGCGCAGCCGCATCATCGCGGCCACGATGGCGCTCGACCAGAGCCCGTCCTGCGCCGAGCTCATGGCGGCGTTGGCGACCAAACAACCGGGCTAGCGCGCTCGATGCACGAGAGTGCCGCGGACGGATTGAGCGCGACCGAATTGAGGGCTAAGTATCTACAGGCGCTACCGATCGTCGAGGTCAAGCGATGAACAAGCCGGTCACGGATATTCCCCACCCCAAGATGCTGCTCGATCCCTACGCCAGTTGGGCGGCGAACGAAGGCGTGCCGATCACCGAGGATTTCGGCGTCGACCTGCTCGCGGTTCCGACCGCGCCGTGGGCACGCTTCGGCGTCGACGGCGGCCTCGTCCATCTCAAGGGGCGCGGCGATTTCGTCTCGATCTTCGTCCTCGACCTCGCGCCCGGCGCCAAATCGACGCCGCAGAAGCACCTGTTCGAGGAGGTCGTCTACGTGCTGTCCGGCCACGGCAACACCACGATCGAGACCAGCGACGGCCGCAAGCACAGCTTCGAATGGGGACCGAAGAGCCTGTTCGCGCTGCCGCTCAATGCCCGCTATCAGCACTTCAATTCCAGCGGGCGCGAGCGCGCGCGGCTCGCCTCCACCAACAATCTCGGCGCTCATGCTCAATCTCTTCCATAACGAAGCCTTCGTGTTCGACAACGCCTACGAATTTCCGGAGCGGCAAGGCGCCGCCAAGTATTTCAGCGGCGAAGGCGAGTTCATCCCGGTGCGGCCCGGCCGCAACATGTGGGAGACGAATTTCATCCCCGATCTCGCAGGCTTCGAGCTCAAGGCCTGGGACCAGCGCGGCGCCGGCGGCTCGAACATGATGTTCATCCTCGCCGACGGCACCATGCACGCCCACACCTCGCAGATGCCGGTCGGCACCTACAAGAAGGCGCACCGCCACGGCGCCGACTTCCACGTCTTCGCCGTCACCGGGCACGGCTTCTCGCTGCTGTGGTACGAGGACGAGAAGGACTTCGTGCGCATCGACTGGAAGCACGGCTGGGTGTTCGCGCCGCCGGACCGGATGTTCCACCAGCACTTCAACACCGCGCCCGATCCCGCGCGCTATCTCGCCGTCGCCTTCGGCAGCCTGCGCTATCCCTTCACCACCGACAAACGCCACGTGTTCCTCGGCATGGACGTGAGCGTGAAGGACGGCGGCTGCCAGATCGAATACGAGCACCAGGACCCGCGCATCCACGAGATCTATCTGTCGGAGCTGGCGAAGTACGGCGTGAAGTCCGGCATGGGCAAGTTCATCAGCGAAGCGGCGTAAGCCGTTACGGAGAAACAATGCACGATCTCGAATTCGAGCACCTGCACGTCAGTCCCGAGGACGCCGCGGTCAACGAGGTCGCCTGGGCCGCCGACAATGTGGAGCTGACCACGGTCGGGATCGATATCGGATCCTCCACCTCGCACCTGATGTTCGCGCGCGTCCACCTGCAGCGGCTCTCGACCGCGCTGTCGAGCCGCTTCGTCGTGGTCAGCCGAAAAATCCTCTGGCAATCCCCGATCCTGCTCACGCCCTATCGCTCCGACTACACCATCGATGTCGACGAGCTCGCGGGCTTCATCGGCGGCTGCTACACCTATGCCGGGATCGAGCCCGAGGCGGTCGACAGCGGCGCCGTCATCCTCACCGGCGAGGCGCTCAAGCGCCACAACGCGCGCGCCATCGCCGATCTCTTCTCCGAGCAGGCCGGCAAGTTCGTCTGCGCCTCGGCCGGCCACCACATGGAATGCCAGATGGCCGCGCACGGCTCCGGCGCCGTCGCGCTCTCGCGCGGCCATAACGCCACGCTGCTCAACGTGGATATCGGCGGCGGCACGACCAAATTCGCCCTGGTCGAGAACGGCCGCATCCTTGCCACCTGTGCCATCGCGGTCGGCGGCCGGCTGATCGTGGAGGATGATACGGCCGGCCTCACGCGAATTGAGCCGCCCGCGGTGGAGGTCGCCAGATCGCTCAGTGTCGCGCTCGTGCCGGGCAAGCCGCTGGCGGCGGAGGACCGCAAGCGCATCGCCACGCGCATGGCCCGCATGGTCATGGGGCTCATCGATCTGCGCCAACCGGGCGAGCTGGCGCGGCTCGTTGCTCGTGACCGACGGCTGGCCGGCCGCGCTCGCCAACAAGGGCATCGACGCCATGACCTTTTCCGGCGGCGTCGCGGAATATCTCTACAAGCGCGAGAGCCGGCGCTTCGGCGATCTCGGCTCCGACCTCGCCGAGGAGCTGCGCCACGCGCTGGCCCATCGCCGCGACCTGCCGCCGGTCTGGGACCCGGGCCAGGGCATCCGCGCCACCGTGATCGGCGCCGCGCAGTTCTCCGTGCAGATCAGCGGCAACACCATCCTGATCGCCGATCCCGACAAGCTGCCGCTGCAGAATCTCCCGGTGCTGGCCTGCCACTTCATGCTCGACGACGAGGTCGCCGCCGATGCCATCGCCGATGGGGTGCGCGGCGCGCTCGCCCGCGCCGACTTCGAGGAAGGCGACAGCCCGGTCGCGCTGTCGTTCCCCTGGCGCGGCGATCCGTCGCATGCGCGGCTCCACGCGGTCGCGTCGGGCATCTGCGCGGCGCTGCCGCGAACGCTCGCGGAGGGCATGCCGCTGGTGCTGCTGATCGACGGCGACGTGGGCAAGAGCCTCGGCCGCGTCATCCGCCACGAGATCGCGCCGCAGGCCGACGTGATCGCGATCGACGGCGTGCAGCTCAAGGAATTCGACTACGTCGATATCGGCAGCGTGATCGCGCTCACCAACGTGGTGCCGATCATCATCAAGTCGCTGCTGTTCAAGTGTGACGTCCCCCTACTCCGCCTCGCCCTTCGCCGTCGGCTGGCGCGGATGCACGTAATCCTTGAAGGCGTCGAAGCCCTTCCAGGCCGGCTCGACCGGCTCGCAGCCCGCACGCGGCGCGTAGATCGACGGCTCGGTCAGCGTCATGGTCGGGATATAGCGCGGGCAATTGGGAAAGATCGCGTGCGCGCTCACCCGCACGATGAGCTGGGCGCCCACGGTCGCGCCGAGCAGCGGATCGTCCCGGCGCACGAAAGCCGTGCCGTTGACCCGCAGCCGCTTGGGCTTGTCGTGGAGCGCGATGAACAGCAGGCCGACATTGGGATTGACGGCGAGATTGCCGAGGCTCTTGAACATGCCGTTGCCGTCATAGTCGGGAAACGCGAGCTCGGACGGGGCGGTCACGCGCACGAAGCCCGGCATGCCGCCCTTGAACGAGCAGTCCGGGTGCCCGTCCGCGTCGGCGGTGGCGATGAAGAAATACGGCATGCTCTCGATGAAGGCCTTGTCGTCGGCGGTGAATGCCGTGCGCGTGAGTTTCTCTTCGAGACGATCGGCGATGCGCCGGCTGTCGAATTCGTCCTGCAGGCGGCGATTGCCGTCGTGGTACATGATCGATTGGGTCATGCGCACCTCCCTTCACGATCGAATAGAGTGTAGATATACGAGTTCTGCCGCAACAAACCACCGCGAGAGGACGCCCAATGCCTGCGAAGAAGTCGCCTGCCAAGAAGAAAAAGACGCCCGCCAAGAAGCCGCAAAAGAAGATGGCGCCGCCCCGCGTCGCCGTGCTCGCCGAGGACGCGCTCACGCCCCCGCAAAAGGCATTGCTGGATTCCATCCGCTCCGGGCCGCGCGGCGGCGGCATCAACATCCGCGGACCGTTCGCGGTGTTCCTGCATGCGCCGGCCTTCGGCGAGCTCGCGCAGCAACTCGGGGGTCATTGCCGCTACAACACGGCGGTGTCGCCGCGGCTGTCCGAATTCGCCATCCTGGTCACGGCGAAGCTGTGGCGGGCGCAATACGAGTGGTTCGCGCACGTGCCGCAGGCCGAGCGCGCCGGCGTCAAGAAGCAGACCATCAACGACCTGCACAAGGGGCGCCCGCCGAAATCGGCTCCCAAGGACGAGCGCGCGATCTACGACTTCATCCAGGAGCTCTACAAAACCAGGCGCGTGAGCGACAAGAACTTCAAGCGGGTCAGCGCCATCCTGGGCGAGCCCGCGACCGTCGAGTTCGTCGGCATCCTCGGCTATTACGTGCTGATATCGATGATCCTCAACGTCTTTCGCATGCCGATTCCGGAGGGCGAGACTCTGCCGTTCGCGGAGTGACCGTCGGCCTCAGGCGACGCGGCCGACGGTATCCTCGGGGATCGCGGCGGCCTGCTCGTCCGTCACGGCGGCGTCCGCCGCTGCCGGCGGCCGCTGCTTGCTCACGCGCAAGAGCAGGAGGTCGAGGAAGCGCCGCTGCGGCATCGGCGGCGCGATCAGCACGCCCTGGCCGAAGTCGCAGCCCATGACGACGAGCGCCTGCATGTCGGTGGCGGTTTCGATGCCTTCGGCGACGGCGGCGCTGCCGAAGCGGTGCGCGAGGTCGATCGCGGTCTGGCAGATGGCGGCGTTGGTCGGATCGGTCGCGCAGTCCTTGATGAAGCTCGAGTCGAGCTTGAGCTCGGCGAACGGCAGCCCGCGCAGGCTCGAGAACGACGAATAGCCGGCGCCGAAGTCGTCGATCGAGATCGTGACGCCGCTGTGGCGCAGCTCGTTGGCGATCTCGTTCGCAAGCTTGATGTCGCGCACGATCTGATCCTCGCTCACCTCGAGGATGAGGCCGGGCCAGCGCGTGGAGCGCGGCCGATGCTCGCGCACCAGATCGGCGATCGGCAGGCGGACCATGACGGCGACCGGGACGTTGATCGCCAGGTGGAGGTTGAACCCCGCCTGCTCGAACACCGACCAGTCCTGCAAGGTCGAGATCAAGGCGCGCTCGGTCAGGCGCGCGACGCTGTCCGCGTCGACGTCCGGCAGGAAGCTGTCCGGCCACATCAATCCGTGCTCGGGATGGTGAATGCGGGCCAGGGCCTCGGCGCCGGCCAGGCGCTTGCGCTGCAGGTCGATCTTGGGCTGGTACCAGAGCTCGAGCCAATTCTGCTCGAGGGCCTCGGCGATCGAGATGCGCGGGCGGGTGTCCTCGCCCGTCGGCTCGATGAGCGAGTGGTTCGCGGGCACGCCGGACGGCTCGTGCGGTGCCATCAGCATTTTCCTTCGCAGCGACCCTCCTTATAGGCACGACTGTCTTAACCATTGGTGTTGGGGCACCGCCAGTTCCGGTATTTAGTTACCGTACAGGAGCGAGGCGTTTCAGCTCCCGCCCAAAGTCTGCGCATTTCGCTAAAGCGTTGAAAAAATAAGCAGGCCCACGTGCAACGGCGACTGGCATGTGGTTTGCTGACGCTTGCCGGTGTCGGGAAAGACCCTAGCGCGGAGGCGTGCACATGAGACGTCGCGAATTTACCAAATTGGCTCTGGCCGGAGCCGTCGGGACCGTTGCTGCCCCCGCCGTGGTGCAGGCGCAGACCACATTCAACTGGAAAATGACCAGCTTCTACGGCCCGAATGCAGCCTTCTATTCGACCGGGCCCGGCAGCGCCAAGGACCTGATCAAGCGCATCGACGACATGTCCGGCGGCCGCATCAAGATCCAGTTCTACGGCGCGGGCGAGCTGATTCCGGCGGCCGAAGGGTTCGACGCCGTCTCGTCCGGCACCGTCGAGATGAACTACGCCAACGCCTATTTCTGGACCGGCAAGATCTTCGCCGGCCAATACTTCACCGCGGTTCCCTTCGGCCTCAACTTCCAAGGCCTCAACGGCTGGATGTACGACGGCGGCGGCCTGGCGCTGTGGCGCGAGGTCTACGACCGCTTCAATCTGGTGCCGTTCCTCTGCGGCAATACCGGCGTGCAGATGACCGGCTGGTTCAAGAAGCCGATCGAGAAGGTCGAAGACCTCAAGGGCCTCAAGATGCGCATTCCCGGCCTCGCCGGGCGCGTCTACCAGTCGCAAGGCGTGGACGTGCGGCTGTTGCCGCCGGGCGAAATCTTCCCGGCGCTGGAGCGCGGCGTGATCGACGCCGCGGAATTCGTCGGCCCCTATCTCGACCGCCAGATGGGCCTGCACCGCGCCGCCAAATACTACTACACGACCGGCTGGCACGAGACCGCGACCTCGAGCGAGCTGATCATCAACAAGGCCAAGTGGAATTCGCTGCCGGCGGACCTCAAGGCCATCATCGAGAACGCCTGCGCGGCCTGCAACGTGATCAGCGAGGCGTGGTGCCAGAAGAACAACGCCGATGCGATGGAAGACCTGATCAAGAACCAGGGCGTGATCGCCCAGCCGCTGCCGGATGCGATCGTGCAGGCCCTGCGCGAAGCCAACACCAAGATTCTCGCCGAAGCCGTCGCCAAGGATGCCGTGACCAAGAAAGTCCACGACTCCTACATGGCCTACATGGACAAATACACGAAGTGGTCCGGCTACAGCGAAGCGGTCTATCACGGCAAGATTCTCAAGGGCTGACGTGACCGCCGCGGAGCAATTGGCCGACGGCATCGATGCCTTCATCGATGCCGTCGGCCGCGTCACCGCCTGGTCGTCGTTTGCGCTCGCCCTCGTCATGGGCGGCAACGTGCTGCTGCGCTACGTCTTCAACACCGGCACGGTCTGGTCGCAGGAGCTCGAATGGCACCTGATGGCGCCGATCTGCCTGTTCGGCATGTCCTATGCGCTGCGCCACGGCGAGCACGTGCGCGTCGACGTCATGTTCGCGCGGTTCTCGCCGAAAACCAAGGATTTCGTCGAGTTTCTCTCCTCGCTGATCCTGATGGCGATCTCGCTGATCATCATCTGGCTGTCGATTCCCTACGTGATGCAATCGTGGTCGATCGGTGAAGGCTCGGCCAATCCGGGCGGCATCCCCGCGCGCTACATCCTCAAGAGCTTAATCCCGATCGGCTTCGCGCTCATGCTCGTACAGGCGTTCGGACACGCGATCCGCTTCTATCTCGCCTGGCGAAGGGCCGACTGATGCCGTTCAACGAGTTGCTCGCGCTCCTGATGCTGGTGTCGTTCTTCGTCCTGCTGATGGCGGGCATTCCGGTCGCGCTGACGCTCGCGACCGCCGGCCTCGTGTTCGGGTATATCGGCTTCGGGCCGCTGCTGTTCAACTTGCTGCCCAACCGCATCTTCGGCGTGGTCACCAACTACACGCTGATTGCCATGCCGTTGTTCGTGTTCATGGGGGTGATGCTCGAGAAATCGCGACTGGCCGAAGACCTGATGGAGGTGATCGCCCACGCTGCGGGAGGCGTGCGCGGCGGTCTCGGCATCGGCATCATCGTCGTCGGCGTGCTGATGGGCGCCACCACCGGCATCGTCGGCGCGACGGTGGTGACGCTCGGCCTCCTCACGCTGCCGACTCTGCTTCGCCGCAAATACGACAAGGGGCTCGCCTGCGGGATCATCTGCGCCTCCGGCACGCTCGGCCAGATCATTCCGCCCAGCCTGATCCTGATCCTGCTGGCCGACATCCTGAACGAGTTGGTCGGTACGCTGTTCGCGGCCGCGATGATTCCGGGCCTGATGCTCGCCGGCATCTACGTCGTCTACCTGCTCGGCCTTGGCCTCGTGCGACCGCAGATGGTGCCCCCGGTCCCGCAGGAGGAACGCGACCTGCTCTCCGGCGGCGAGCTCGCGGGCAAGCTGCTGCGCGTGGTGCTGCCGCCGATCGCGCTGGTCGGCGCGGTGCTGGGCTCGATCATCGGCGGGATCGCGGCGCCGACCGAGGCGGCCTCCATGGGCGCGCTCGGCGCCATCGTCGTGACCGCCATCGGCGGGCGGATGTCCTGGGCGGTGCTGCGGGATACGACCTACGCGACGACGCGGATCACCGCGATGATGATGTTCATCCTGATCTGCGCGCAGGCATTCTCGCTCGCCTTCCGCGGCCTGCAGGGCGAGCAGCTGGTTCAGGACTTCTTCGCCTTTGTTCCGGGCGGCACCACCGGCGCCATCTGGTTCCTGATGCTCATCATCTTCCTGCTCGGATTCTTCATCGAGTGGATCGAGATTTCCTACATCGCCGTGCCGCTGTTCCTGCCGATCTTCATCGCGGCCGGCGTTGACATGGTGTGGCTGGCAACGCTGATCTGCGTGAACTTGCAAACGTCGTTCCTTACGCCGCCGTTCGGCTGGGCGCTGTTCTTTTTGCGCGGAGTGGCACCGCCGGAGGTGACCACCGGCGATATCTATCGCGGGATCATCCCGTTCGTGGCGATGCAGTTGATCGCGCTGGTGCTCTGTTTCCTATTCCCCGGCATCGCCCTGTGGCTGCCGAAGGCGATCGGCTGGTGAGCAGATCGCGCGAGGGGCGATTTTAGGATTTGCGCATGTCCTTATCGGAAAACCGGTTTCCACTTTTCCGGGACATGCGCTAGTGGCCATGCTTGGCCGGCGCTGAAACGCCGAGCGCCTCGACCGCGTACTCGATCTCGACCTTGCCGGCCTTCTCGAATTCCAGCGTGCCCTTGACCTTCTGGCCCTTCTCGAGCGGCTGCTTGAGCCCCATGAGCATGACATGGAGCGATCCAGGCTTGAGCTCGACGGTCTCGCCGGGCTTGATCTCGAGGCCGCCTTCGACCGGACGCATCTTGGCGACGCCCTGCTCCATCACCATGCTGTGGACCTCGAACCGGCCGGCGACCGCGGCGCTGCCGCCGACGCAGCCGATCGGGCGCGCTGCCTTTGTTGGTGATTTTCATGTAGCCGCCCGCGACCGTCGAGCCCTTGGGGGTCGCGCGCGTCCACGGATTGCCGATTTGCAGCGTGCCGATGCTGTAGTCCTCGGCGGTTGCATCGCTCGCGGCCGTCGCGAGCGCAAGCGCGAGCAGGACAGCCGTGATTGTCATTGATCTCGTGTGCATGCCGCCAATGTAGGGACGGACGGCGGGCGCGTCCACACCCGCACAGCTTCGTGAAGGAAAGTCAGGCTTGTGAAGGGAAGTCAGGCTTGGGCCGGATAGCGGCGGCTGAGCTGGCTCTGCCGGACCAGAGACTTGAGGACGTCGGCGCAGCCGAGCGGCTTGAAGCCGCGCGCGCGGTTCTTCTCGCCGATCAGGAACATGATGCGCTGATGGTCCACCAGGCGGCGATAGACCTCGCGGAGCGGCAACGCCGGGTCCCAGGCGTGCTTGACCGCGCTGCCGATGCCGTTGATCGCGACGATGGAGAAGTTCTCGCCCCGCATGAGATCTTCGGCGGAAGCAAACCGCAGCTCGAAGCAGCCGTAGTGGAATTCGCGCATGCTGCGCGCCACGGCGTCGATCCGCGCCTCGAGCTCCGACGCGATGTGCCGGCGCGCGTCGTGGCAGAGGCCGTCCACCCGGAAGGTCAGTGACAGAATGCGGCCGGTCTGCGCGCCCGGCAGCCGTGCATAGAGCACCGCGGCCTTGTTCGGCTGCGGCACGAGCGCCTGCAGCATCAGCTTTTCGCCGCCGGGGAAGTTTTGCAGATATTCGCGCAGCGCCACGACGTCGTCGATCCGGCACACGCCGTGACGGCCGACATCGGGTCTGGCGATCAGCGGAAATTCCAATCCGGCGGCGCGAAGGGACTGCCGGGCATGCTCGAGATCGGCGTAGAGCGCGCGCGGCCCCGAGCCGCGCGGCACCAACACGACATCGGCGATCCAGCGTCGCTCGCTCGCCGCGACATCGAGCAGGTAGCCGCTCCGCGAGCCGCCCCATGCGCCCCCGGTCGGATGGCGGGGATTGGCGACCGTGGGCAAGGTCAACGAGCGATAGCGCAACGCGAAGCCGATCCAGCTCAGAACCAGGGGCAGATAGAACAGGCCGCGCGGGATGCGTTCCGCCCACGGCCCCTTGCGCGGGCAGCCGCCGGCGGCCCGCCCAGCGCGGTTGCGGCCGGCCGACTGTGCCGAACGCTTGGCGTCGGCCTGGCCGGACTTTTCACGAAAGGCGAAGACCTGATGGCGGACGAATCCGATCGCGAACAGGACGCACAACAGGAACGGCCAGGTCCACAAACCGGCGCGATCGTCGAGCGCATCGCCGAAGAAGATCATGATGCAGAGCATCAGCGGCAGATAAAGCGCGGAGGTGACCAAGGTCGCCACGGCGAACCGGGCGAGCGGCACACGCGTCCAGCCGCAGGCGACGAAGGCAATGAAGACACCGCCGGGCGCGACGCGGCAGAGCGCCACGATGCCGAACAGGTTGCGCTTGAGCGTCTCGCCGAAACCACGCACCCGATCGTCGACCGCGAGCCGCGTGAGCCAGGGCACGTGTCTCGCGCCCGCGCCGATGCCGTACAACACGAAGTCGCTCGCCACCATGCCGCCGTAGATGCACAGCACCACCAGCCCGGCCGGCATGATGTTGTTCACGACGATGTAGGCGCCGAGGATGATGGCGAGATCCTCGTGGGCGAACGGCAGCACCCAAAGCGAAAAGAATTGCGCGAGCCACGAAAAGTCGTGCTCGGAAAAGTGCAGCAGGGCTGTCAGACCATCGCTCACGGCCGCTACGCTCAGACGTGCTCTCCCTCCCCGGCGTATCAGGCCGGATAACCGAGGTGGCAAGTGGGCCCCACCCCACCGCACATTGGCGGCTTTTTTTTTGGTCGTTTTACTTGGTCGTTTTACTGGTCGTTTTATCCGGTCGCGTTTCGTCGCAGCCGTAAAATTCCCATAAATTTAGCTGCCGGACGACAATTCAACAAGAAACTTTCAGTTGCCCGAAGCTTTTTTTTGCCCACTCTGCCCCTAGCTACCATCCGACTTTCGTTCAAGGTTAAGAACACCAGGAACGCGAGGTTATTTCCGGGGTTTCGCTTGAAATCGGCCATCGATGCGCCGATACGAGGCCTCCCCCGCGCGATTTGGCGGCACAAAGCGTGACACCCGACCGCTCCAAGGTAACCGACGACGACCGCCGGGTCGTCCCGTTCCGCCCGCGCCCCGGCGCCGGCGGCAACCACGGATGGCGCTGGTGGCAGCGCGCGTCGCAGGCGCCTCCCCCACCGGTCGAGGGCCTGGCGAAATACGAAGGCGGGGACCACGACGACAATTATCGTCACCGGATGATCGTCAACCTTGCAGCGCTGGTCTTCACCGTCGCGCTGGCAATCGCGGGCGCCTGGCTGGTGATCCAGATCGCCGACATGCGCAAGAAGCAGGATTGCGTTCTGTCGGGCCGGCGCAATTGCACGCCGATCGACGTGAACGCGCTCGAGCGTTAGCTCGGCGCTAGCGCATGTTCCGGAAAATGCCTGTCCCGGACTTGATCCGGGATGGGAACCGGTTTTCCGAAAAGGACAGGCGCCAATCAACGAATCTGGAGCGCATCCCGATTCAGCAGGGATGCGCTCCAGAGAATTGAGGTGAAGCGGGCCGGCAGGTTTACTGCAGCCGATCGAGCCGGGAAGTCCCGGCCGGCCCGCCCCAAGCGAACGAGCTAGCCGTCCTTCGGCTCGCCGTCGCGCCCCATGATGTTGAGCGTCACTTGCGTCAGCCCGGAAAAACCGAGCGCACGCCCGCCGGCCGGCGTGAGATCGATGATCCGGCCACGTATGAAGGGCCCACGATCATTGATGGTCACGACCACCGAACGTCCATTGCTCTTGTTTGTCACCTTCACCTTCGTGCCGAACGGCAGCGTACGATGAGCTGCCGTCAATGCTGCGGGATTCAATTTCTGACCGCTTGCGGTCCCCGATCCGCTTTCTGTGGAGTAGATCGAGGCAATGCCGGCCTGACCCTCCGCGGACGCACGAGTGAGATGAGTTGGAGAAAAGTGAAATGCGAACATCGCACCAACGAACAGCACAATTCGACTTTTCTTGATTGTCACCACGCTCTCCTTTCGTTGCAGCACGGCGCCGTTTGGCCGTCTGCTTCAGAGCGGCCAATCGTCTGCTGTTGCAATGCGGCGAGAAATGGGCAGCGAGGCTGTCCTAGTTCCCGACGATCCCTGCTGCGACAATGGGTTAACCCTCTATCCGGTTCCGACCGTGGTACCATTTCGAATTATGCGGAAGTTCCAGGCCCATTCACCCAAAGTCCGGACGCCGGCCCGTTGCCGGGCCGCTTTGGGCCGCGTATCGTCGGAAAATCAGAAGCGCGGATCGCGCGCCCCCCCAGGAGGACAAAAATGATCGACGTGCGCCGGCAGCTTGCCTGGACAGCTTTCGCTGCGATTGCGTGGATATGCGCGAATAGTTCCATCGCCGCGGCCCAGGAATGCAAGAACCGCGGACAGCTCGACACGCTCTATTGCGACGACAACAACGATCTCGTCGCCGATGTGCCGACCGATCCGAAGCAAATGGAAGGACCCCGCGACGCTCGTCTTCGCCTATACGCCGGTCGAGGACCCGGCGGTCTATCAGAACGTGTTCAAGCCGTTCACCGACTATCTCACCCAGTGCACCGGCAAGCGCGTCGTCTACTACCCGGTGCAGTCGAACTCGGCCGAGATCGAAGCGATGCGCTCGGGCCGCCTGCACGTCGCCGGCTTCTCGACCGGGCCGACCGGCTTCGCCGTCAATCTCGCGGGCGCCGTTCCGTTCGCCGCCAAGGGCACGGAGAAAGGACCGCACGGCTACCATCTCATCTCGATCGTGAAGAAGGACAGCCCCTACCAGAAGCTCTCCGATCTCAAGGGCAAGCGCGTCGCGCATACCGCGCCGTCGTCGAACTCCGGCCATCTTGCGCCGCTCGTGCTCTATCCGCCCGAAGGACTGACGCCCGAACGAGGACTACAAGCCGCTGATGTCGGGCGGACACGACAAGTCCGCGCTCGGCGTCGCTGTCCGGCGACTACGACATGGCCGGCGTCGCCTCCGACGTCTACGAGCGGATGGTCACGCGCGGCACGCTCAAGGGCGACGACTTCCGCATCATCTTCACGAGCCCGCTGTTCCCGACCTCGTCGTTCGCCTATGCGCACGACCTCAAGCCCGACCTCGCCAAGAAGATCACGCGACTGCTTCTTCGCCTTCCGCTTCCCGCCGGCGATGCAGAAGGAGTTCAACGGCAACGATCGCTTCTTCCCGATCACCTACAAGGACACCTGGAAGGTGGTGCGCGAGATCGCGGAAGGCTCCGGCACGCCCTACAACAAGGCGGCCTACGAGGCGGAAGCCAAGCGCGAGGCCGAGGCGCGGGCGAAGAAGCAGCAACAGCAGCAGCAGCCAGCCCGAAGCAGTAAGTTCGTCCAAGGCGCATGGCATGGACGCATCGACACCGGCCAAGCCGGCAGCGGCCGGCGCCGCGGTCGACCGCTCGCTCGTCATCAAGCAATCTGCGCAAGGAATACCGCGCCGGCCAGCCGGTGCTGCAGGACGTCTCGCTCGACGGTCGAAGGCCGCGGCATGACCGCGATCATCGGGCCGTCCGGCACCGGCAAATCGACGCTGATCCGCTGCATCAACCGGCTGGTCGAGCCGACCGCCGGAGAAATCCTGTTCCGCGGCCAGGACCTCGTCCGGCTCAACGGCCGCGAGCTGCGCGTCGCGCGTCGCCGCATCGGCATGGTCTTCCAGGAATACAATCTGGTCGAGCGGCTCTCGGTGATCGAGAACGTGCTGTGCGGCCGGCTCGGCTACGTGCCGGTGTGGCGCGCCTGGCTGCGCAAGTTTCCGGCCGCCGACATCGAGCGCGCCTTCCAGCTGCTCGACGCGGTCGGGCTCGGCGATTTCGCCACCCAGCGCGCCGACCAGCTCTCCGGCGGCCAGCGCCAGCGCGTCGGCATCGCGCGCGCGCTGATGCAGGAGCCCGATCTCGTGCTCGCCGACGAGCCGACCTCCTCGCTCGATCCCAAGACCTCGGTCGAGATCATGGAGCTGATCGCGCAGCCGCGCCGGCGAGCGCGACATTCCGGTGATCGTCAACATCCACAATGTGGAGCTGGCGCGCCGCTTCGCCGACCGCATCGTCGGCATGTCGAAGGGCGAGATCGTGTTCGACGGCCCGCCGCAGGCGCTGGAGGACTCAGCATCTGCTCGCAGATCTACGGCGGCGAGGAGTGGCTCGAATGAGCGACGCCGCCCTGCCCTCGCCGCGCCGGCGCGTCGCCTTCCCGCCGAACTGGCCGGCGCGCATCGGTCTCGTCGGTGCTGGCGCTCTACGTCGTCTATGCCAGCACGATCCTCGACATCACCTGGGAGCGCTTCGTCGCCGGCTTCGGCCACGGCGCGCGCTTCCTCTCGCGGATGTTTCCGCCGAATTTCGCGCCCGACAAGCTGGAGCTGCTCTACAGCGGCATGATCGAGAGCCTGCAGATCGCGATCATCGCCACGGTGGTCGGCGTGTTCCTGTCGCTGCCGCTCGGGCTCGCCGCCGCGCGCAATCTCGCGCCGCTTCCGCTGGCCTGGGCGGCGCGCGGCGCTGATCGCGCTGTTCCGCACCTTTCATCCGGTCATCGTCGCCATCCTGTTCGTCAAGGCGGTCGGCTTCGGCGCGCTCGCCGGCATGCTGGCGCTGATCGTCGCCTCGCTCGGCTTCCTCTCCAAGCTCGTCGCCGAGGCGGTCGAGGAAATGTCGATGAAGCAGGTCGAGGCGGTGCGCGCGACCGGCGCGCCGTTCCTCTCGCTCGTGATCATGGGCGTGCTGCCGCAGGTGATGGCGCGCTTCATCGGGTTTTCCGCCTATCAGCTCGATTCCAACCTGCGCAACTCGGCGCTGGTCGGGCTGGTCGGCGGCGGCGGCATCGGCGCGACGCTGTTCACCGCGTTCCAGCGCTTCGACTACGACTTCGTGCTCACCATCGTGCTCGCGATCATCGCCATCGTCATGGTCGGCGAGATCGTGTCGGGCTGGATGCGCAGGCTGTTCCAATGAGCGTCGTCACCACCGGCTCCGCGGGCGCCTACTGCGCCACTGGCAGCGCTTCACGCTGGCCGAGCGCGTCATGCGCTCCGCCTTCTATCTCGTGGTCCTGATCGCCATCGTCTGGTCGCTGCGCATCGATCGAGATCATTCCGGAATTCCTCTACGACGCGCCGCAGCAGACCGTCGATCTGTTCGCGCGCATGTGGCCGATCGACTGGGCCTGGTATCCGAAGGTCGTGCACGGGCGCTGATCGAGACGCTGCACACGGCGACGCTCGGCACCATTCTCGCGGTGGCGCTCGCGAGCCTGGTCGCGCTCATGGTGGCGCGCAACATCACGCGCTCGGTCGATCCTCAACACCATCGGCCGCTTCATCCTGGTGGCGACGCGCTCGGTGCATGCGATGATCTGGGCGCTGTTCTTCGTCGCGGTGTTCGGCCCCGGCGCGCTCGCCGGCACGCTGGCGATCGCCGTGCATTCGATCGGCTTCACCGGCAAGTTCCTCTCCGAAGCGATCGAGGAGGCGAAGCCCGGCCCGATCGAGGCGCTGACCGCGCCGGCGCGTCGCCGCTCGCCATCCTGCTCAAGGGCTACTGGCCGCAGGTGAAGCCCGCCTTCCTCGTCGATCGCGATGTTCCGCTGGGACATCAACGTGCGCGAGTCCGCCGTGCTCGGCCTGGTCGGCGGCGGCGGGCTCGGCATGGCGCTCGATACCGCGCTCTCCAACCTCTACTGGGACCAGGTCGGCCTGGTGCTGTTCGTGATCTTCGCGGTCGTGATCGTGACCGAGATCGTGACGGCGTGGATCAGGTCGAGGATCATCTGACCCGCACCCAGCGCACGGCTCCCGGGTGCAATCGCTTGGACAGCGTTCGGCCTCCCACCCTATGATGATCATTCCATCGACAATCATCGATGAGCCGGGAGGCATGGCCATGACTCGGAAAAACAAGCCGCAACGACGTTTCGGATGCCCCTGCTGCGTATCCCCCATTGCAACGGATCGCCGGGGCTTTCTGCTTGGCAGCGCGGCGCTCGGCGTTGCCGGTCCCGCGGCGTTTTTCGCCGCTCCGATCAGCGCACGCGCGCAAGGCACCGCCGCACCGCCGCGAGGCGGCAACTTCGTGCTGCGCGGCGGCTACGTGATCACGATGGAGGCCTCCCTCGGCGACATCCCGATCGGCGACGTACATGTTCGCGATGGGGCGATCCTGGCGATCTCGCCGTCGGTCGAAGCTCCAGGCGCCGAGATCGTCGACGCGCGGGGCATGATCGTCATGCCGGGCTTCATCGAGACCCATTCACATGTCTGGAACGCGCTCCTCAAAAACATGCGCCGCCCGGGCGTGGACTATTTCCCGCTCAAAGAGGCGTTCGGCAAGCACCACACCCCGGCCGATTATTATCGCGCGCATCGGCTGTTCCTGACCGACGCGTTGAATGCCGGCATCACGACTGTCATCAACTACGCGCACAACACCCAGTCGCCCGCCCATGTCGACGAGGAAATCCGCGCCATGGTCGAAAGCGGGCTGCGCGGCCGCTACGCCTATAGCGGGCCCGATCCGTATCCTGCGGACAAGACGGTGGACTTCCAGGACATCCTGCGCGTCAAGCGCCAATGGTTCGGGCCGGGCTCCGACGGCCGCGTCGATCTCGGCTTTGGGCTGCGCGCGCCGTCGCCCGCGGGGTCCCCGCCGCCGCCGGTCTATCCGGAGGAATTCCGCTTCGCGAAGGACAACGGGCTGCCGATCATTCTGCATTCCGGGTCGCGGCCGGGCGTGATGTCGCCGGCCAAGCTCCACGCGGAGGGCTTCGGCGACAAGTCGATGATCTTCGTGCACTCGTTGATGTTCGACCAGCGCGATCGCGACGTCATGGCGCAAACGGGATCGTCCAACTCGTTCTCGCTCTTCAACGACATGCGCAACCAGGTGGGCCTGGAACTGCGCCAACAGATTCTCGAAATGGTCCGCGTGGGCGTGAACATCTGCCTGTCGCACGACGCGACGTCGCTCAACCCGACCTCGATGTTCGACCAGATGCGGCTGGCATTTCACATTGCGTCGCCGGTACCAAATACCCCCGTCGACAAGCTCAGGCTGACGCAAACCCAGTGCCTCGAGATGGGGACGATCAACGGCGCCAAGGCGATGGGCATCGCCGACAAGACCGGCTCGCTCAGGCCGGGCAAGCGGGCGGACATGATCATGTTGCGCGCGACCGACATCAACATGATGCCGTTCAACGATGGGCACTCCGCCGTGCTGCACAGCGCGACCACCGCGAACGTGGACACCGTGATCGTAGATGGCCGGATTCTCAAATTCGGCGGCAGGATCCTGAGCGTCGACGTCGAGGCGGTCCGCCGCGAGGCGGCCGAGTCGTTCTATCTCATCCGGCAGCGCGCCGGCGGCCAATGGGCGCCGAAGCCTTGGGAGAAGCCGGCCTGAGCGTGTTCACCTCAATTGATCCGCCACCTTGGCGATGCCCGCCATGGCGCATTTCTCGTCGCCCTCCGAGCTCGAACCGCTGACGCCGACCGCGCCGATGGTCTCGTTGCCGATCTTGATCGGGACGCCGCCACGCAACGCGATGACGTCGGCGAGCTCGCGCTGGGCGGCGAGCTCGGGCATCTCGGCCGTGCGCTTGGCCCACTCCGCGCCAGTGTGGCGGATTTGACGTTCCTACCAGGCTTGCCGCGAGTCCTTCGTAGGAACGTCAAATCCAAAGCCACACTGGAATCATATTGTTGCCAGTGTCCCTTTGGTTCCGACGTTCGTATGAGTGCGTGCTGCAAAGGGATACGAACGTCGGAACCGGGACACTGGTTCGGCCAAAGGTCCGCGCCGTATAGGCCTTGCGGCGGGCGAGCTCGAGGTTGTGCGGGTTGGCCTTGTCCGACTGCAGGAACACGCGCAGCCGCCCGGCGCGATCGACCACGGCGACCGACACGCTGTTGCCGTCGGCCTCGCATTGGTCGAGCGCGCCGACGGCGACCGCGAGCCCCATGCGCACGCCGACATCCCGGTGGGTAATGACCTGAGCATTCGACGGGGCGACGCAGGCCGCCAGCAGCCCGGCGGCAACGGCAAATCGAACGGACATGAAAGAACCTCCCTTGCTTGCGACCTCTTGTGGCGCTGTGCCGGGCCGAGCGCGAGACTATGTCACGCCCCGGCGCCTTTGATAGCACCGCCATGACCGGCCTAATCTGCTCAGCGATCGAGCTTTTCCGGCGCAGCCGCCGCCATTGAACTTGGGGCTTCTCTTCGCTATACGGGCACCCGACCACTCGCGGGGGAGATGGGCCGCTCAGGGGCGCTCCGACCCAATCGCAAACATGCCAGCGCGGTTGCCGAAACGCCTGTCCGATCAGGGATTTACTGATGCCTTCGACCTTCGATACCGTGGCCAAGATCATCTCCGAGACGTGCGACATACCGCGCGAGACGATCAAGCCGGAGAGCCACGCCATCAACGATCTCGGCATCGACAGCCTGGATTTCCTCGACATCGCCTTCGCGATCGACAAGGCGTTCGGAATCAAGATGCCGCTCGAGCAGTGGACGCAGGAGGTCAACGACGGCAAGGCGACCACCGAGCAGTATTTCCAGCTCAACAACCTGTGCACCCGCATCGACGAGCTTGTCGCTGCCAAGGGGCCTGACGCGCTAGTGTGGGCGGATTTGACGTTCCTACTGAGCTTGCCGCGAACGTCGGAGCCGGGACACTGTATGCGCATCGAGTATTTTCAGCTCATCGACCGCATCGTCGATCTCGATCTTGCCGGCCAGACCATCCGTACCGAGGCCCGCGTCCCGACCGCATCGACCATCTTCGAAGGGCACTTTCCCGGCTATCCGCTGATGCCGGGCGTGCTGCTGATCGAGGCCATGGCGCAGACCTCGGGCTGGCTGATCATCGGTGTGACCAGGTTCACGCGCATGCCGTTCTTCGCCGCGCTGAAGGAGGCGAAGCTGCGCTCGTTCGTGACACCCGGCCAGACGCTCGCGCTCTCGGCCAAGCTGCTGCACGAAGGCTCCGGCTACGCCGTTACCAAGGCCGAGATCCGCTGCGACGACAAGCTGACCTGCAACGCCGAGATCACGTTCCGCCTGGTCGAGTTCCCGAACGCCGAATTCCGCGCCAACATGGAGAAGATGGCCGGCGATCCTCGAATTCCCGATGGGGGCGCTGACCCATGGCTGACGCGAACTCGGCTGACACGTCGCGCGAAGCCTGGATCACCGGCATCGGCATCGTGTCCTGCCTGGGCGAAGGCGTCGACGCCCATTGGCAAGGGCTGTCGGAAGGACGCGTCGTCGTCGATGCCGAGACCTTCGCGCCCTACCTCGTGCATCCGCTCGCGCCGCTCGATCTCGACAAGCAGATCCCGAAGAAGGGCGATCAGCGCCAGATGGAGGCGTGGCAGCGCATCGGCACCTATGCCGCCGGGCTCGCGCTCGCCGACGCCGGCGTCAAGGGCAATGCCGAGATGCTCGCGCGCATGGACATGATCGTCGCCGCCGGCGGCGGCGAGCGCGACGTCGCGGTCGACGGCACCATCCTCACCAACCGGGGCAAGGCCGCCAATCCCGCCGCCTACCTCAACGAACGGCTGATGAGCGACCTGCGGCCGACGCTGTTCCTGGCGCAGCTCTCGAACCTGCTCGCCGGCAATATCTCGATCGTCCACGGCGTCACCGGCTCCTCGCGCACCTTCATGGGCGAGGAATCGGCGGGCGTCGATGCCGTGCGCATCGCGCTCGCGCGCATCGGCGCCGGACAAAGCGAGCTGGCGCTGGTCGGCGGATCGCACAACGGCGAGCGCGAGGATCTGCTGCTGCTCTACGATGCCGGCGGGCACATGTTGCGCGGCGAATTCCGGCCGGTCTGGGAGCGCCCGAAACCCGGCGGCATGGTGCTCGGCTCGCTCGGGGCATTTCTCGTGCTGGAGGCGCGCGGCCACGCCGAGGCGCGCAACGCCAAGCCGCTGGCGCGGCTCGCTGGCGGTGAGATCGGAGCGGTCGAGCCGCCCGCCCGGCGCCGTGACCGCCGCGCTCGCGCACATGTGGCAGGATCTCGTGCCGCGTGCCGCCGGGACGCATCGCGGTGATCTCGGGCGCCACCGGCGCGCAGCCCGCGACCGGCGAAGAGCGCGCCTGGCTCGCGACGCTGCCCGGCGTGCCGGTGCGGGCCAGCGCGCAACGCCATCGGGCATGGCTTCGAGCCGCAGTTCGCGATGAATATTGCGCTTGCCACGCTCGCGCTCGGTCGCGAAAAGTTGTTTCCGCCCGCGGACTCCGCCGGGGTCGAACAGGGGTATGAAGGTCCGCTCGACCGGATCGTCGTCACCGCCGTCGGACATTGGCGCGGCGAGGGCATGGCGCTGGTCGAGAAGGTGACTTGAAAGAGCGAGTGACCTGAAAGAGCGCGCTGAGGACGATCGCGCCGAAGGAGGATCGAGATGGCGTCGCCGCAGGACAAGAACAGCCGGCCGATCGTGGTGGTCACCGGCATGGGCGTCATCACCTCGCTCGGCGCCGGCAAGGCGGACAACTGGGCGAAGCTCACGGCCGGCGAATCCGGCATCCGCCGCATCACCCGCTTTGCCAACGAGGGCCTCAAGACCACGATCGCCGGCACCGTCGATTTCGTGCCGGTCGAGCCGTTCTGCTCGACCGAGCTCGGCGAGCGCATGGCCGCGATGGTCGCCGAGGAGGCGATCGCCGAGGCCGGCATCGGGCGCAAGGGCGATTTCCCGGGCCCGCTGTTCCTCGCCGTCGCGCCGGTCGAGATCGAATGGCCGCACCGCGACGTGCTGGCGGCGGCGTCCGGCGCCAACGACGCGGTCGGCTACGACGATCTGCTGCGCGCCAGCGCCTCGGGCCGCTTCCGCGACATTCACGAGCGCTGCCTGTTCGGCTCGGTCGCCGAGCATCTCGCCGACCGCTTCGGCACCAAGGGCTCGCCGATCTCGGTGTCGACCGCCTGCGCGTCGGGCGCGAGCGCGATCCAGCTCGGCGTCGAGGCGATCCGGCGCGGCGAGACCGACGCCGCGCTCTGCATCGGCACCGACGGCTCGGTCAATCCGGAAGCCTTGATCCGCTTCTCGCTGCTGTCGGCGCTGTCGACGTCGAACGATCCGCCGCAGGCGGCGGCCAAGCCCTTCTCCAAGAACCGCGACGGCTTCGTCATGGCGGAAGGCGCCGCCGCGCTCGTGCTCGAAAGCTACGAGAGCGCCAAGGCGCGCGGCGCGAAAATCCTCGGCGTGCTGGCGGGCTGCGGCGAGATGGCGGATTCCTTCCACCGCACCCGCTCGAGCCCCGACGGCAAGCCGATCATCGGCTGCATCCGCAACGCCCTCGCCGATGCCGGCCTCGCGCCCGACGACATCGACTACATCAATCCGCACGGCACCGGCACGCCCGAGAACGACAAGATGGAGTATCTCGGCGTCGCCGCCGTGTTCGGCGAGCGCGCGAAGTCGATCCCGATCTCGTCGAACAAGTCGATGATCGGACACACGCTGTCGGCGGCCGGCGCGGTCGAGACGGTGTTCACGCTGCTGACGCTGGAGCATCAGCGCCTGCCGCCGACCATCAACTACAACGTCCCCGACCCGGCGATCCCGCTCGACGTGGTGCCGAACACCGCGCGCGATGCCAAGGTGCGGCACGCGATGTCGAACTCGTTCGGCTTCGGCGGCCAGAACGTCTCGCTGGTGATGAGCCGCGAGCCCGCGTGACGCATGCGGGCGCTCGCGCTGATCGCCGACCGCAAGCTCGAGCTGACCGATCTCCCCGCGCCGGCGGCGCCGGCGCCGGGCGAGGTGCAGGTCCGCGTCAAGGCGGTGGCGCTCAATCACCTCGATCTCTGGGGCTATCGCGGCATGGCCTTCGCCAAGCGCAAGATGCCGGTCGTGGTCGGCGTCGAGGCGGCGGGCGAGATCGCAGCGGTCGGCCCCGACGCAGGGACTTTCAAGCCGGGCGATCCGGTCGTGATGTATGGCGGCTTGACCTGCGGCACCTGCAAGGCCTGCCGCGAAGGCCGCGACAACCTGTGCGAAAATGTCGGCGGCATCATGGGCTTCCACGTCGACGGCTTTGCCCGCGATCTCGTCAACATGCCGGCGCGGCTGGTGATCCCGGTTCCGCACGGCGTCGCGCTGCGCGATGCCGCCTGCGCGCCGATCGCGCTTCGCGACCGTGCAGCACATGCTGTTCGACAATGCCAAGCTCGAGCCCGGCGAGACCGTGCTGGTGCATGCCGGCGGCTCCGGCATCGGCATCGGCGGCGATCAAGATGGCGAAGGCGATCGGCTGCACGGTGATCACCACCGTCGGCGACGACGCCAAGGTCGAGAAGGCCAAGGCGCTCGGCGCCGACCACGTGATCAACTACCGCACCGACCGCTTCGAGGGCGTCGTGCGCAAGATCACCGCGCAAGAAGGGCGTCGACGTCGTGTTCGAGCATGTCGGCGCCGAGACCTTCAACGGCTCGCTGCTCTGCCTCAAGCGCGGCGGGCGGCTCGTCACCTGCGGCTCGACCTCGGGCCCGTCGACGACCATCAACCTGATGCAGCTGTTTCAGCAGCAGTACCGCATCATCGGCTCGTTCGGCGCGTCCATGCGCAACATCCGCGAGAGCCTCGCCAAGATGGCGGGCGGCCTGCTGCCGGTGATCGACACCGAGGTTCCGCTCGCCGACTTCGAGCGCGGGCTGGCGCGGCTCGAAAGCCGGCAGGTGTTCGGAAAGATCGTCGTCACGTTCTGACGAGCGCACGTTCTGACGAGCCACCCATGACTACGTCGAGAGGTCATCGCCCTGCGCGCCAAGGCGGCCGCCGACGCGGTGCTGGGATGGCTCGCGGTCGGCATGCTGCGCGTCATTCGCGCGACCGACCGCAAGCGCATGGCAGACGTCGCCGGCGGCTTCATGCGCACGGTCGGCCCGTGGCTCAAGGAGCACCGGATCGGCCGCGCCAATCTCGCCGCCGCCTTTCCGGAGAAATCCGCGGCCGAGATCGAAGCCATCCTGCGCGGCGTCTGGGACAATCTCGGCCGCGTCGCGGCGGAGTTCGCCCATATCGACCGCCTGCAGATCTTCGATCCCGACCCGGACGAAAGGCGACATCCTCTATACGCCCGAGGCCTACGATCGCTTCCAGGAGTTGCGGCGCGACGGCAAGCCGGCGCTGATCTTCGCCGCCCATCTCGCCAACTGGGAGCTGCCGGCGCTGGTCGCGGCCAGCCTACCAGCTCGACACCACCGTGCTCTATCGCCGCCCCAATATCGGCGCGGTCGAGCGATGCGGTGATCGACATCCGCCAAGGCAGCATGGGCACGCTGGTGGCGACCGGTCTCGACGCGCCGCTCAAGCTCGGCGCGCGTGCTGGAAGCCGGCGGCCACGTCGGCATGCTGGTCGACCAGCACTACGTGCGCGGCGTCGACGTGACCTTCTTCGGCCGCGCGCTGCAAGGCGAACCCGCTCATCGCGCAGCCTGGCCCGCCAGGTCGATTGCCCGATCCACGGCGCGCGCGTCGTGCGCCTGCCCGACCGGTATCGCTTCCGCGTCGAGCTCACCGAAGCGATCGCGCCCGCGCGCGACGCCGACGGCAAGATCGACGTCGCGGGCACCATGCAGGTGATCACGTCGGTGATCGAAGGCTGGGTGCGCGAGCACCCGGAGCAATGGCTGTGGGTGCACCGGCGGTGGCGGTGACGCCGCGCGCTCACTTCCCGGTCTTGATCCGCGTCCACAGCCGGTTCATGAAGCCGCACCGTCTTCGCGTCGTGCGCCTGGTAGGTGTAGAGGCGCGCCATCATCGCTTCGTCGGGATAGATGGTCTTGTCGTCGAGAATCGCCTTGTCGATGAATTTCTGGCTCGCCAGATTGCCGTTGGCGTAGGAGATGAAATTCGAGTTCTTGGCCGCCACCTCCGGCGTCTGCAGATAGTTGATGAACTCGTAGGCTTCCGCCGACGTTCCTGGCGTCGCGCGGGATGGCGAGATTGTCGAACCACAATTGCGCGCCTTCCTTCGGGATCGCGTAGGCGATCTCCACGCCGTTCTTGGCTTCCGCCGCGCGCTTCTGCGCCTGCTTGATGTCGCCGGAAAATCCGACCACCAGGCAGATCTCGCCCGACGCCAGCGCGTTGATGTATTCCGAGGAGTGGAACTTGCGCACCGAAGGCCTGATCTTCATCATGAGATCGGCGGCCTTCTGCAGGTCGGCCTCCTTCGAGCTGTTGGGATCGAGGCCGAGATAGTGCAGCGCCGCCGGCAGGATGTCGTCGGCGGAATCGAGCATGTGCACGCCGCAATCCTTGAATTTCGCCAGCAGCTCCGGCTTGAAGACGATGTCCCAACTGTCGATCTTGGCATCGGCGCCGAGCACGTCGCGCGCCTTCTTGACGTTGTAGCCGATGCCGGTCGTGCCCCACATGTAGTTGACGGCGTACTGGTTGCCGGGATCGTATTTCGCCAGTCGCTGGGAGATCTCGGGCCACAGATTGCGCGAGGTTCGGCAGCTTGCTCTTGTCGAGCTTCTGGAAAATCCCGGCCTTGATCTGGCGCTCGAGGAAATAGGCGGTCGGCACCACCACGTCGTAGCCGGACTTGCCGGCGAGCAGCTTGGTCTCCAGCGTGTCGTTGGTGTCGAAGGTGTCGTAGCGGACCTTGATGCCGGTCTCCTTGCTGAAATCCTCGAGGACCGTCGGGGCGATGTAGTCCGACCAGTTGTAGACGTTGACGATGCGCTCTTTCTTCGCCTCCGCGGCGGCGGGAGTGATGGTGGCGGCGACGATGGCGGCAGCCACCAAAGTCAGACGTATCGGTCGGCGCATGGGTGGGAGATCCCCTGAAAGAGAGGTGAACCGGCAACAGGACGAACGCGTCGGCTAGGTCTCGGTCGGCAGGCCGAGCTCCTTCCAGGCCTTGATGCCCCCGGCGAGATGGCTGTCGTAAGGCAGGCCCGCGGCCTGCGCCATCAGCGACGCGGTCACCGACCGGTTGCCGGAGCGGCAGGCGAACACGACCTGCCGGCCGGCGGGATCGGGGATGGCGGCCGGATCGAATTCCGACATCGGCAAGTAGAATGCCTCCGGGTAGCGCTCGACCTCGGTCTCGTTCGGCTCGCGGACGTCGACCAGGAGGATTTTCCCCTCCGCCATCCCCCGCGCCACCTCTTCCGGGGTCAGATCGTGCACATTCTCACGGCCAAGCTGAGCGGACATTTGACGTACTCCTTGGCACCTGCAGCTGCCACGCGGCGTTGCCGCCACGGGAAACAAGTCGCGCGTCGCGCTGCAAGAATCAAGGGACGTGCGTGCCGATTTTTTGGGACGGCCTCAGATGGTCACCTGCGTGCCTACCTCCACCACCCGCCCGGTGGGAATCTGGAAATAGTCGGTGGCGTCGTTGGCGATCCGGGTGAGCATGATGAAGAGATGATCCTGCCAGAGCGGCATGCCGGACTGGGCGGACGGCTTGAGCGAGCGCCGCGACAGGAAAAAAGACGTCGACATGATGTCGAATTGCCAGCCGTGCTTGCGGGCAATGGCGAGCGCCTTCGGCACGTTCGGGGTCTCCATGAAGCCGAACCGCAGGGTCACCCGGGCGAAGGTCTCGCCGACCCGCTCCATGCGCACGCGCTCGGACGAATGGACCCGCGGCGTGTCCGCCGTCTCGATCGTCAGGATCACGTTCTGCTCGTGCAGCACCTTGTAATGCTTGAGGCTGTGCATGAGCGCGGTCGGCGCCGAGTCGGGCGTGCTGGTGAGAAACACGGCGGTGCCTGGAACCCGCGCCGGCGGCTTCTTCTCGAGCATGCTCACGAGGTGGTCGAGCGAAATCTCCTGACGCCGGGTCTTCTCGAACAACAACCGGCTGCCGCGCCGCCACGTATACATCACCACCATCACGGCGGCCGCCAGCACCAGCGGCACCCAGCCGCCGTCGTGCACCTTGAGCAGATTGGCGCCGAGAAAGGTCAGGTCGATGAGCAGGAACGGCGTCATCAACGCGGCCGCCGCCAGCGGCGACCAGTGCCACACCTTCCAGATCACGACGAAGGCCATGATGCCGGTCACCACCATCGTGCCGGTCACGGCGATGCCGTAGGCGGAGGCGAGCGCGCTGGACGAGCGGAACATCAGCACCAGGAACAGCACGCCGACCAGCAGGAAAAAGTTCACCCGCGGCATGTAGATCTGGCCGTAGTGCTCTTGCGACGTATGGCGAATCTCGAGCCGCGGCAGCAGCCCGAGCTGGATCGCCTGCTGGCTGATCGAATAGGCACCGGTGATCACGGCCTGGCTCGCAATCACGGTCGCGACGGTCGCCAGGACCACCATCGGCAGCAGCGCCCAGCTCGGGATAAAGCAGAAAGAACGGATTCTCGATCGCCTTCGGATCGGCGAGCACCAGCGCCCCCTGGCCGAGATAGTTGATCGCCAGCGACGGCAGCACCAGGCCGACCCACGCGACCTGGATCGGCCGTTTGCCGAAATGGCCGAGATCGGCGTAGAGCGCCTCCGCGCCGGTGACGGCAAGGAACACGGCGCCCAGCGTGATGAGCCCGATCACGCCGTGCCCGGCGAGGAATTGCACGGCATAGATCGGATTGAAGGCCAGCAGGACCTCCGGATTGCCGGCGACGAACCCTATTCCGGGGATGGCGATGGCGATGAACCACAGCGCGGTGATCGGACCGAAGAACGCCGCGACCCTGGCGGTGCCGCGCGACTGCACGGCGAACAGCACGACCAGGATCACGACGGTCAGCGGCACGATGTAGTGGTCGAAGGCGGGGGTGACGAGCTTGAGGCCCTCGATCGCGGACAGCACCGACAGCGCCGGCGTGATCATGGCGTCGCCATAGAACAGCGCCGCGCTGATGATGCCGCAGAGCACGACCGCGCCCGCGCTCTTGCCCAGCGCGCGCTGCGCCAGCGCCATGAGGGCGAGCGTGCCGCCCTCCCCCTTGTTGTCCGCCCGCAGCAGGATGAGCACGTATTTGAGCGTGACCACCACGATCAGCGCCCAGAGGATCAGCGAGAGCACGCCGAGCACGGCGTCGCGGGTCAAGGTGCCGCCGGCGGATGCCGCGTTGACAGCTTCGCGAAATGCATAGAGCGGGCTCGTGCCGATGTCGCCGTAGACGACGCCGACGCTCCCGATGGTCAGCGCCCAGAAACTGGCGCGCGACCGCGGCTCGCCGTTACCGTTGGCGGGAATTGCGCCGCCGGACGGAGCAAGCGTGGTGTCCATGGTTGTCACACCCAAGAAAATGCTGCATCGCAATATAGGATGCGGCGGCGCTTATAGCAGGGCCTGACGGGCTGGTCCGTTCCCAGCTCTGCCCGCAATGCACAGCAGGAGAGCATCTTGCGCATGCGGTTCGAAGGTAAACATAAGTCTTTTCAACGGTTTGTAGCAGATCCCGGCTGGACGATCGGAGCAGGACTCAGACAGTCACCTGCGTCCCGACCTCGACCACGCGACCGGTCGGGATCTGGAAGAAGTCGGTGGCGTCGCTCGCCGATTTCGCCATGCCGATGAACAGGTGGTCCTGCCAGACCGGCATGCCGGATTGGGCGGACGGCTTGAGCGCGCGCCGGGACAGGAAGAACGACGTCGACATGATGTCGAACTGCCAGCCGTGCTTGCGGGCGATGGCGAGCGCCTTCGGCACGTTGGGCGATTCCATGTAGCCGAACTTGAGGGCCACCAGGCTGAAGTGGTCCGACAGCGCCGTGATCTTCACCCGCTCGTCCTCCGTCACCCGCGGCGTGTCCGTGGTGACGATGGTGAGGATGACATTGTGCTCGTGCAGAATCTTGTTGTGCTTGAGATTGTGCAGCAGAGCGGTCGGCGCGAATTCGGGCTGGCTGGTGAGGAACACGGCGGTGCCCGGCACCATGTGCGGGGGTTTCTTCTCGAGGCTCGCCAGCAAGGTGTCGATCGGCACTTCGGTGCGCCGCGTCTTCTGCGCGAGGATGCCGGTGCCGCGCCGCCAGGTCAGGATCAGCAGCACCATGGTCGCGCCGAACAGGATCGGCGCCCAGGCGCCTTCGAGCAGCTTCAGCAGATTGGCGGAGAAGAACACGAGGTCGACGAAGACAAGCGGCGTGACGACAAGCGGCAGTCCGCCACAGCGGCCAATGCCAGAACTTCCAGATGACGATGAACGCCAGCAGCCCATCGACCACCATCGTGGTCGCCACCGCGATGCCATAGGCGGACGCGAGCGCGCTCGACGTGCGGAACAGGCCGACCAGCAGCAGGACGCCGACCAGCAGGGCGCCGGTCACGCGCGGGATGTAGATTTGCCCGGCCTGTGACGCGGAGGTGTGCATGATCGCCAGCCGCGGCAGCAGGCCGAGGTGAATGGCCTGGTGCACCAGCGAATAGGCGCCGGTGATCACGGCCTGGCTGGCGATGACCGTCGCCGCGGTCGCCAGCACGACCATGGGCAGCAGCAGCATCTCGGGAACGAGCCGATAGAACGGATTCTCGATCGCCGCCGGCTCGGCCAGCACCTTGGCGCCCTGGCCGAAATAGTTGAGCAGCAGCGCCGGCAACACGAGGCAGAACCAGGCGGTCTGGATCGGCCGGCGCCCGAAATGGCCGAGATCGGCGTAGAGCGCCTCGCCGCCGGTGACGACCAGGAACACGGCGCCGAGCGTCACCAGCCCGATCTGCCCGTGGCCGTAGACGAACGTCACCGCGTAAACCGGGTTGATGGCGTGAAGCACGCCGGGATCGTCGCTGATGTGCAGCAATCCCGCGGCCGCGATCGCGACGAACCAGACCACCATGACGGGACCGAACAGGCTCGCGACCCGCGCCGTGCCGTGGCTCTGGGCGGCGAACAACGCGATCAGGATGGCGATGGTGAGCGGCACGACGTAGTGCGCGAAGGCCGGCGTGGCGAGCTTGAGGCCTTCGACCGCCGACAACACCGAGATCGCCGGCGTGATCACCGCGTCGCCCAGGAACATGGAGGCGCCGACGACGCCGAGCAGGAATACCAGCGTGGTGCGCCGCCCGAGCGCCCGCGTCGCCAACGCGGTCAAGGAGAGCGTGCCGCCCTCCCCGTTGTTGTCGGCCCGCAGCAGCAACAGCACGTATTTGATCACCACGACGATGATCAGCGCCCACAGAATCAGCGACAGCACGCCGAGCACGATGTCGCGCGTGACCGGTCCGGATTCGGCGGCGGCATTCACCGCCTCCCGGAACGCGTAGAGCGGGCTCGTGCCGATGTCGCCGTAGACCACGCCGACGCTGCCCAGCGCCAGCGCAAAGAGGCTCGATCGTTCCCGAGATTGGCTGTCGGCAGGCGAATCGGCCCCGGCGGACGTGGTTTTTCCGTTCGCTACAGGGGCCATGGGCAGAGTCGGTCTCGACGCACCGCAAAAGGAGGCGCGCCTTATATCACCGCCCTCTAACGAGCAACATGCCTAGAGCAAGCAAACATGCCGCACGGGGACAAGTTCCGCTGGTATCACGCGGGCCTGCGATGCACGCAAGTCGGCCGTCGCGAGACGCGATGCGTCGCTACGGCTTGAAGTTCGGCGGGATCGGCGGCTCCTCCCGCATCAGGGTGATGGTTACGCGGCGATTGGCCGCGATGTAGGGATCGTCGGGAAACAGCGGCTGCGTGTCGGCTCGTCCCGCGACCATGTAGATGTGCGACGTCGGCACGCCCTTCCGCCTCGAGCAGCTTGCGCACGGCATTGGCCCGGTCGGCGGAAAGCTCCCACGGTCCATAGCCGAGCGGCGGCGGCAGCCGGCTCGCCGACGTGTGGCCGGCGATCGCGAGGCGGAAGGCCGAGGCCTTGAGCGGCACGGCGAGCCGCTGGATCAGCCGGCGCGTGCGCTCGTTGGGCTCCTTCGACCCTTCGGGAAACATCGAGCGGCCGTCCTGGTCCGCGATCTCGATATTGAGTCCCTGCTTGGTCTCCTCGATCATGAGATGCTTCGACAATTCGGCGATGTCCGGCAGATCCTGCAAGGCTTGGCGCAGCGACGCCGCGGCGAGCGCAGAACGCGCGATCCTCGTCGAACTTGGCGCCGTAGCTGTGCTGGCGCCCGTGCTCGTCGGGGGTCGGCGTCGCCGACGCCTCGTCGGGCGCGATGGGGGCGGCATTCTTGAGCTTGGGCCTGGTCGGCAGCCCGGGAATCTCGATCACGCCGGAGTAGCGCACGCGATCCTGCACGCCGAAGGCGTCGCGCATGGAGCCCGCCACGATCTGCAGCTTCACCTGGTCCTGTGTGGAAAAGGCCACCAGCATCACGAAGAACGCGACCAGGAGGCCCATCAGATCCGCGAAGGTCACGAACCAGCCGTGACCCGCCGTGCGCCGCGCCGCGTTTCCTCGCCATTGCCTTCCGACCTCAAGCCGGCGCCGGTTCGGGCTCGGCTTCCTGGTGACGGTGCTTTTCCGGCAGATAGGCGAGCAGCATCTCACGCACGAGCGCGGGCGACTTGGCCTCGCGGATCATCAGCACGCCGTCGATGATGAGGGTGCGATTGATCTCCTCGTCGATGAGCTTCAAGTGCAGCTTGTCCGCGATGGGCAGGCAGAACAGGTTGGCGAGCGCCGCGCCGTAGAAGGTCGCGAGCAGCGCCACCGCCATGTAGGGACCGAGCTTGGACGGATCGGTCATGTTGGCGAACATCTGCACCATTCCGATCAAGGTGCCGACCATGCCGAACGCCGGCGCGCAGTCGCCGACCGCGCGGTAGATCTTCTGGCCTTCGTCGAGATGGGTGAGGAAGTTGTCGCGATCGCGCTCGAGATTGTCGCGGATGAACTCGTTGTCGTAACCGTCGGCGACGAAGCGGATGCCCTTGGCCAGGAACGGATCCTCGATCTCGACCTTTTCGAGGCCGAGCGGCCCCTGCTTGCGCGCGATCTCGGCCAGGCCCGCGATCTCGTCGACCAGGTCGCGCTGGGTGATGCGCCGGAGCGTGAAGGCGAACTTTGCGCCGAGCGGCAGGCCGTGGAAGATCGAGGAGAGCGGAAAGCGGATCAGCGTGGCGGCGAACGAGCCGCCGAAGATCACGATCGCGGCGTGCACGTCGGCGAACATCCGCAGGTCGCCGCCCATCATGATGAGCGTGACCAGGACGACGCCTCCCGCGACCAAGCCGAGGCTGGTTGCGATATCCATGAACGAACCCCGCCCCGATACGCGAACGGCCGCCCGCCGACCCCCGTCGGCGCCACGACGACCCTAGCGCCCGCGCGCTTAAGGGACGGTTACCGGAAGTTTCAAGCAAGCGACGCAGCAGATCGGTGCAGGGCGTTGAATGTCCGGCCGAAAACCGATATCAAAATCTTTGATTAACTTTTGGCCGCAACGCGATTTTCGCGCATTTTTCGTAGGATGGGTGGAGCGCGCGCGAAAGGGCGTTTACGCCCGTCTTCGCGGGCTATGCGCGCGATACCCATCATCCCTCCCCGAAATCACCTCGCTCCGATGCGGCATCACCCGCCCAATCTTCCGGGTATACACCGGCCTGGACCATTCGATGAAATGAGGAATATGGCCAGTCCCTTACTCGCGTTACATGGCCGTGCTTGACCGGATTGAAATGAATGTAATTGACGTGGCGCTCGAAATCGCCCTCGTTACGCAACGTGTGCTCCCAATAACGGCGCTGCCAAATGCCCCGTTCACCTTTTCTGTCGCGGCTGGCTGAAATTCGCTCGCCCTGCGGCAAGGCTCGTGAGAACTCCGTTTTAATCAGTCGCCAGCGTGTAGCGAAGTCGGCATCTCCGTCGGGCAGTGTCCACACGGCATGCAGATGCTCAGGCAGGATAACCGCGGCCTCGACGGAAAATGGATGGCGCTCCTGAGTGTAACGGAACGCGGCGCGCAGGGGCTCGATATACTGAGTTAACAGTTGCAGCTGTCGGTCGGCCAGATTGACGGTGAAGAAATAGCTGCCGCCGTTGACAAAGTTGCGGCGATAGTTGGTCATGGGATCAACACGTGTAGGATGGGTGGAGCGCAGCGACACCCATCAGCCCCGATTCGGCTCGTTGAAACATGATGGGTATCGCGCGCAAGAGCGCGCTCCACCCATCCTACGCGGCGATATTCCCGTATTCTTCCTTGAGCAGGCCGAGCCGGGCATAGATGTCGCGGTCGGACACCTGGAACAGGCGGGCGGCGCCGCCGGTGCTCGTGTGAACGATGCGGTTGCCTTGCGGCAACGTGAAGATGTCGCGCTTCTTCCAGCGAATCGTGTGGTTGCCGACCTGGCTTTCGCCCGCGCCTTCCATCACGCAGCAGACCGAATTCGCCGAGGTGCGGAACGGCAGCGTGGTCGCGCCGGGATCGAGCTGCACCAGGAAGCAGTCGATCAGCGCCATTCCGGTGCCGCCGGTGAGCGGATTGATGTAGCGCACGCGCCGCGAGCCGTCGCGCGCGGGCGGCGCCGCCGCGACCGCGGCCGCCGCGGTGGCGTAGGGATAACGGAAGACCGGGGAATAATCCCTGGTCGCATAGTTCGATGTCGGGCACGACATTGGCGACCGCGAAAGCAGCGTCCGCGACCGTCTCCGGCATGTCGGCGACCGGTCCCGGCTGGAACGCGCCCGTCCCCATATAGTGATGCAGCGGCACGTCGAGCGCATCGAGCCACATGATCGGCGCCGTGCCCTGGTGGACGTGCTCATGCCAGGTCCAGGCCGGCGTGAGGATCAGGTCGCCCTCCTCCATCGGACAAGCCTTGCCGTCCACGACCGTGGTCGCGCCCGAGCCTTCCAGCACGAAGCGCAACGCATTCATGGTGTGGCGGTGCGGACGCGCCTTCTCGCCCGGCAGCAGGATCTGGATGTTGGTGGCGAGCGTCTTCGACGTCTGCTGCCCTTCCTCCGCGATACGATGCGGAGGAACGAGCTGCAGCACGCGCCGCTCGACCGCCTCCGGCGAGGCGACCTTGATGGCGCCGGCGATCAACGGGCGGATCGTCTCCCACGACCACAGATAAGTCGGCTCCGGCGGCGGCGCCGGCCGATGCGCGAACTTGTTCTCCCACAGCGGCGCGAGATTGGCGTCCTTCCACGCCTTGCGAAGGGCGTCGATCTCTCCGGCGGCGGCTGCGGACATGGCGGTCCACCTTTCTCAATTTTGCAACGATCGATTGCGTCGGAACTCTAGAATACGTCCGCATGCTGTCAATCGCGAGGGGGCATGTCCGCGCAGCGGTCAGGCGCAATGCCCGCTCGATTGACTGGCAGGGTTCTCGGGCCTATAGTGCGGTATACCAATCATCCGCCGAAAATCCACGCGCGATAGGTGGAACGAGAGGACGGCGCCTCATGCAATTCGGTGTGCAGTTTTTTCCCGCGCGTCGATCATACCGACAAGAGCGCCGCCGACTACTACGCCGAATCGCTCGCGATCGCGGAGGAAGCGGAGAAGCTCGGCTTTACGCACGCGCGCACCGTCGAGCACTATTTCACGCGCTACGGCGGCTACAGCCCGAACCCGATCGTCTTTCTCACCGCCGTGTCGCAGCGCACCAAGACCATGCGGCTCGTCACCGGCGCGGTGCTGCCGGTGTTCAACCATCCGTTCAAGCTCGCGGGCGAGATCGGCATGCTCGACGGCATTTCCGGCGGGCGGCTCGACGTCGGCTTCGCGCGCGCGTTCCTGCCGCACGAATTCCGCCGCTTCGGCATCTCGCCCGATGAATCGCAGGCGCGCTTCCGCGAAGGCATCGAGCAGATCGAACTGCTTGCTGACGCAGGAGAACGCCAGCCACCGCGGCCAGTTCCACGCCTTCGAGGACGTGACCTCGCTGCCGCGGCCGACGCAGACGCCGCGGCCGAAATTCTACATCGCGGCGACGCAGACGCCGGAATCGTTCGAGTTCGCCGGCCGCAAGGGCTACGCGCTGATGGCGATCCCGATCGGCCCGATCGCGCCGCTGCTCGAGCTCTACCGCAAGACCTGGCGCGAGGCCGGCCATCCCGGCGACGGCGAGGTGATGGTCGCCTTCCACATGTTCTGTCACGAGGACGCGCAGCTTGCGCGCGACATCGCGCGCGGTCCGATCGAGGAGTACTTCCGCGCGCTCAACGAAGCCGTCGGCGACTGGGCGCGCGGCACGACCTCCAAGGACTATCGCGACTACGACACGTCGATGCGCAAGCTGCGCTCGTTCACGCTCGAAGGCCAGATCGACTCCGGCGGCGCCTGGGTCGGCACGCCCGACGAGATCAAGGCCATCATCAAGCGCGTCAGCGGCAGCATCGGCAAGTTCGAGCACGCCTCGCTGCAGATGAACTTCGGCACGCTCGACTATCGCGAGGCGCAGAAATCGATCCGGCTGTTCGCGGCGCAGGTGATGCCGGAGTTTGCCGAATCCGCGCAATCTGCGCGGCAGCCCGAGCCGGTGGCGCAGGCTCGCTGAACGAATAGGCAATCGACGCCATTCAGGTTGTGGTCAGCTCGGCTTCGCGCAGCGCGGTGATCTGAGCAAGGCCTAGACCACGCCTTTAGCGACCTCAGGGCCTCGTGCCACAGCGGGCGATCCGTTGTATAGTTGAGCCAATGGGGGGACCCGCACTGCGTTTCTTCGAGTGCACCCGAACTCCAGCGACGGAGGTCCACCATGAAAGTCAAAGACGCGATGCACAAGGGCGTCGATTGGGTCAGTCCCGATACGCCTGTCACCGAAATCGCAAAATTGATGCGCGAGCACGACATCGGCTCCATTCCGATCGGAGAGAACGACCGGCTGATCGGCATGGTGACCGACCGCGACATCGTCTGCAAAGGATTGGCGCAAGACGGCTTCGATGCCGGCGGCGCGACGGCACGCGATGTAATGACTCCAGGCGTCCATTGCTGCCGGGAGGACGATGACCTCGCCAAAGCGGTGCGGCACATGGAGACGCTGAAGATCCGCCGGTTGCCGGTAATCAACAAGAGCAAGCGGATGGTCGGCATCCTCAGCCTTGGCGACGTCGGGCGTTCCGCGCCCGGTGATCTGCTGTCCGAATGCGTCAAGAGCGTTTCGGCCCATCACTGAAACGCACGCGAAATGACACTCGCCCGACGGAAGACCTGCGCCCGCCGGGCGAGTGCGGCAGCGGCCTGGTGATCGACACCGGCTACCGGCCGGACCGAACGATCGCGAACAGTCCGTCCTCAGAACGACGCCCACCACGTCCAAATCAGCTTTCCCGCCGCGAGCGCCACGACGCAGCCGATCAGGACCAAAAAGATCGTGACGGCCAGGTTCGCCTGTTTCTTGAATTCCTTGACGCTGTCGTTGATCCGCGTCGAGCGCTTGAAAAAGATCGCGCGCAGGAACAGGAAAATCGGGATGGCGGCGGCGATGAAGGCTAAAATCTTGAACAGCATTCTCCACGTTTAGGACCGCTTCCCGCGAGGCGCAAGCTGCGCTATCTGACACCGTGGCAGGACCGACTGCGACCCGCGCGGCCGAAGTCCCGGAATAGTGGAGGAAACCATGCGCGAGATCGGCCATTTCATCGGCGGCAAGCAAGTGGCGGGCACGTCCGGCCGCAGCGGCGACGTGTTCAACCCCAATACCGGCGAGGTGCAGGCCAAGGTCGCCTTCGCCAAGAAGGCCGAGGTCGAGCAGGCCATCGCCAATGCCGAGGCGGCGCAGCCGGCCTGGGCGGCGACCAACCCGCAGCGGCGCGCGCGCGTGCTGTTCAAGTTCCTCGAACTGGCGCAGAAGGAGTTCGACAGCCTCGCCAAGCTGCTCTCCTCCGAGCACGGCAAGACCATCGCGGACGCCAAGGGCGACATCCAGCGCGGGCTGGAGGTGGTCGAGTTCGCCTGCGGCATTCCCGCATCTGCTGAAGGGCGAGTTCAGCGAGAGCGCCGGCCCCGGCATCGACCTGTTCTCGGTCCGCCAGCCGCTCGGGGTCGTCGCCGGCATCACGCCGTTCAACTTCCCCGCCATGATCCCGATGTGGAAGTTCGCGCCAGCGCTCGCCTGCGGCAACGCCTTCATCCTCAAGCCGTCGGAGCGCGATCCCGGCGTGCCGATGCGGCTTGCCGAACTGCTGGTCGAAGCCGGGCTGCCGGCCGGCGTGCTCAACGTCGTCAACGGCGACAAGGAAGCGGTCGACACGCTGCTCACCGATCCGCGCGTCCGGGCGATCGGCTTCGTCGGCTCGTCTGTCGATCGCCGAATACATCTATTCGACCGGCTGCGCCCACGGCAAACGCGTGCAGTGCTTCGGCGGCGCCAAGAACCACATGGTGGTGATGCCCGACGCCGACATCGACCAGGCGGTCGATGCGCTGATCGGCGCCGGCTACGGCTCGGCCGGCGAGCGCTGCATGGCGGTGTCGGTCGCGGTGCCGGTCGGCAAGAAGACCGCCGACATTCTGCTCGAGAAGCTGATCCCGCGGGTCGAGAGCCTCAAGGTCGGGCCGTCGAGCGATCCGCAGGCCGATTACGGCCCGATGGTCACCAAGGCGCACCTGGACAAGGTGAAGAGCTACGTCGATCTCGGCCTCAAGGAAGGCGCCAAGCTCAAGGTCGACGGCCGCGGCTTCAAGCTGCAGGGCTACGAGAACGGCTTCTTCATGGGCGGCTGCCTGTTCGACGACGTGACGCCCGACATGCGCATCTACAAGGAGGAGATCTTCGGGCCCGGTGCTCTCGGTCGTGCGCGCCAAGGACTACGAGGAGGCGCTGCGGCTTCCGTCCGAGCACGACTACGGCAACGGCGTCGCCATCTTCACCCGCGACGGCGACACCGCGCGCGACTTCACCAACCGCGTCAATGTCGGCATGGTCGGGGTCAACTTCGCGATCCCGGTGCCGCTCGCCTACTACACCTTCGGCGGCTGGAAGCGCTCGGGCTTCGGCGACCTCAACCAGCATGGCCCGGACTCGGTGCGCTTCTACACCAAGACCAAGACGGTGACCTCGCGCTGGCCCTCGGGCACCAAGGAAGGCGCCGAGTTCGTCATTCCGACGATGAAGTGAGCGCGCGATGGGCGCGCCCGCTCACCTGCGCATGGTGATGCGGGTCGCCGTGCTGTCGCTTGCGCTCGCATCTTCGGCGGTGGCGCAGAGCGATAGCCCGGCGCAGGCCGAGATCCGCACGGCCCTCACCCAGTGGACGGCGGACTTCAACGCCGGCAACGCCGACAAGGTGTGCGGGCTGTTCGCCCCCGACCTGATCGCGCAGTACCGCGGCCAGCCCGAGCGCGACTACCAGGGTTTGTGCGACCTGCTCAAGCGCTCGCTGAGCGACCGCACCAAGACCTTTACCTATTCGCTCGCCATCAAGGAGATCATCGTTTCCGGCGATCTCGCCGTTGTCCGGCTCACCTGGACGCTCAGAGTGAAGCCGAAGAACGCAGGCGGCGAAATCAGCTCGGACGAGCCCGGCATGGACATCTTCCGGCGGCAGCCGGACGGCAGCTGGAAGATTTCCCGCTACATCGCCTACGAGGCATCGCCTTAGAGCCGTTCGCTCATGCCACGCAGGTGCGGTTCGGCGGCGTATCGGCGGCGGTGCTGCTGCGGCCGCACTGGCAGCGCGGCTGGCGGCTCGCCACCGAGACCGTGACCGTGGTGATGCGGTTCTTCTGCACGACGATGTTGCAGAGCAAGGAGAGCTGGCCGCCCTCGCTGTCCACCTGCAGCTTGGTGGTGCCGACCTTCTGGCGCAGCACGCCGACGCCGTTGCGCAGCGGCTCGAGCTTCACGGTGTCGAGATAGAGCGACGGGCGCCGCCGACATCGTCTTGATCTCGACATAGCCGACGCCGGACTCGCCGTTGCAAGCCGCGAGCATCAGCGGCACGACCAGTACCGCGACGCCAGCGGACGCGCGCACACGTCGAAGCGCATCGCAGGTCAGACTCCCGGGGTCTTGAGCGTGGTCAGGAGCTTCTTGAGCTTGTCGGAGGCGTCGCGAATGCCGTCCGTGAGCTTTTGGATGACCTCGAGCGCCTTGGCATGCTCGCGTATCTGCAGCAGCTCGTCGATGAAATCCTCATTCGTCTGCAGCGTGCGCAACAGGCCAGCGAAGTCCTTGCGTGCCCCCTCGAGCTCGCCGATCGCGGCTTCGGTCGCGGACCTGAGCTCGCGCCAGCGATCGATCAGATACTGCCGGTCCTCCGGCTTGTAGCGGGTCTCCCGCTCCAGCATCTTCAGCTTGTCCTCGGCGCGCTTGAGCGCCTTGACGCCGAGGTTCCAGACCGTGCCGTTGTCGGCGACGGCATCGAGCAGCGCGCCGACATAGGAACGCAGCTCCTCGATCTCCTTGCGCGCGGCCTCCGCGCTGTCGAGGCGGCCGATGGATTGCGCGCTGTCCTCGATCTTCTTGCTCAGGTCGCCGAAGGTCTTCCTGAGCTCGCTGAGCTGCTTGGAAAACTCGTCGTCTGCCGTGCGGACATCGGGTGTCGCGGCAGGCGCGGATTGTGCCAGGACCGGAGCGTCGGGCACCGCGACTAAGGATACCAGCAGGAGCAGCGCGGCGGTGCTGGGGATAAGGATCGAGCGCATGGATCACCTCCCAAACTCGCAGCCCCACCGTTAAGTCTTGGGAACAGTTGGGGCGGAAGTACGGCGCGCGCCGATGCCCTGGAAGCCCGCCACACGCAGGCTATAGTCGCGTGGCCGACATGCGAGGCACGCCGACGCCGTCAGCGAACGTCGGAACCGAGACAATAGCTCGCCGCGCCACCTGAGGAACCTGAAATCGTGGGACTGCTCGACCGGCTCTGGAAGGCCATCAGCGAGGTTCTGTTCGGCGACAGCGGCGGCGCGGGCGCCGGCATGGAGGACGCCCGCAAGCGCGCACAGGCGATCGCGCCCGTCGTGTGGCTCCTTGGCAAGACCGGGGCAGGCAAGACGGCGATTGTCGCCGCTCTCACGGGCGACCCGCGCGCCGAGATCGGGGAAGGGTTCGAGCCGTGCACGCGCACTGCGGCCTTCTACGATGTGCCGGCCGAGGCTCCGCTGCTTCGGTTTCTCGATACGCGCGGACTCGGAGAGGCGGACTACGACCCCGAAAAGGATATCGCTTGGTGTGAAGGGCAGTCACACCTCTTGCTCGTCGCCATGCAGGTGGCGGACCCGGTTCAACACTCGGTGCTGCGCGTCCTGCACCAGGCGCGGCGACGCCATCCGGAGTGGCCGATCGTCGTGGCGCAGACCGGCCTGCATCGCCTCTATCCCGCAGGCATGCCGCATCCGACCCCATACCCCTATACGGGAGGCCCGGAGGACGAGACGCATGCCGCCATCTGCCGCACGCGTTGCGGCAGGCACTTGCCCACCAGCGCCAGCTGTTCAACGGGCTGTACGGCCCGCCGCCGCGCTTCGTGCCGGTCGACTTCACCGTGCCGGAGGATGGTTTTCCGCCGCACGACTTCGGGCTCGAGATGTTTTGGCGCGTGCTCCAGGAGGCCGGGCCCAGCGCTTTCGAGGCGCTCCACCTCGCGCGGGCCGACGCCGAGAGCGACCTTATCCGGGCGAAAGCGCGTCCGCTGATCTACGGCTACGGCGCCGCGGCGGCCGGCGCGGGTGCTGTTCCTCTCCCCATGGTCGGCGTAGGCGGTCTCGCCGGCATCCTCGCGATCATGCTGCGCGCTTTGGCGAACCGCTACGGGAGCGCATGGACGCCGGGCACATTCGCCCAATTCAGCGGTGCCGTCGGCGGAGGTGCGCTCGTCTGGTGGGCCCTCAGATACGGCCTCCGCGAGATCCTGAAGCTCGTCCCGATCGTCGGCACCGTGGCGGCCGGAGTGCTCAACGCCGCGGCGGCTTTCGCGGTGACCGTCGGCCTCGGCGAGGCCGCTTGCGTATGGCTGGCCTACGGACGCCGCGGTCTGACGGCGCCGAATGACGAGGTCCGCCGCGCCTTCGCGGACGGACTTGCGGCCGGGTTCCGGCAGGCGAAGAGTCGCGCCTCGCAACGCCCGGGAGACGGCGCATGAGGCTAGTGCCCCGAACCCGAAGTTCGCGCACACCGGGCGGCAAATGCGATCGCGAACTTCGGGTTCAAAAGGGGCACTAGAATCATAGAGTTGCTAGTGGTCCTTAGATTCCGAAGTTCGTATATGAATGTGCAGCAAATGCGTACGAACTTCGGAATTGGACCACTAGCCGACCCGCTCCGCCGCTACTGGCCGGAGACGCTGCTGTTCGTGGCGGTCGCGCTTCCGTGGCTGTCGCTCCTGGTGCTCGGCATGGTCTGGCTGTGGCAGGGCGGGCATGTTTGGCTGTGGGCGATCGGGGCCGCCCTCCTCGCCCTGCTCGCGTGGCCGTTGGCAAGGTCCGTGCGACGGCGCGCAGACGCGGAGGCGCGCCTTGCGCTGGGCGATCTGGCCGAGCCTTCAGCCGGCTGGAACGTCGTCGAACGGGAGGCATGGGCCGAGGTGCTCGCAATCGCCGACGCCACCGCACCCTTTTCTTTCATCGAGATGGAACCGCTCGTCGCCAGCGCCCACCAAACGATCGAAGCCGTCTCACGCCGCTTCCATCCCGAGGCGCAGACGGCCTGGGCGCAATTCAGCTTGCCCGAGGCCTTGCTGCTGGCCGAGCGGCTGTGTCGCGACGTGCGCCGAGAGGCGCTCCGCCACATCCCGGGGGTGCGGGCGATGCGGCTCAGTCATCTGCTGTGGGTGCAGCGTCAAAGCGAGCGCTATGGTGACGTCGCACAAAAGGGATGGCGCGTCGGCTACGGCCTTTGGCGTGTCGTCCGCGCGGTGCTGAATCCTCTCCAGGCTGTCGGTCAGGAGGCCAGCGGTGTGTTCGTGGAGAGGGCCGCCAGCGTTTTTTCCTATCGTCTGCGCGCCTACGCGACACGGCTGCTCGTGCTCGAGATCGGCCGCGCTTCCATTGACCTCTACTCCGGCCGACTTGCGCTCTCGGACGACGAGGTGCGCGCCGCGCGGGAGCGTGACATGGCCGACACCGCGCCGCCGGCCGCGCCGATACGAATCGTCCTGACCGGGCAGGTCAACGCGGGAAAGTCGAGCCTCCTGAATGCGATGGCGCAGGAGATCCGGTGCGCCGTCGGCCCGGTGCCGACAACGTCGCGTGCTGTCGAGCACCGGCTCGATCTGGAAGGGCGTCCGACCGTGATGCTGGTCGACATGCCCGGCATCGGCGAGAGCGCGGAGACGCCGCCGGAGCTGCTGGCGCAGGCCGAGCGTGCCGACCTCGTCATGTGGGTCGCCTCCGCGACACAGCCGGCGCGCGCGCCCGACCGCAAAGGCCTCGATGATTTCCGCGCCTGGGCCAAATCGCAGCTTGCACGGCGGGTCCCACCGGTTCTTGTGGCACTGACCCATGTGGACGAGCTGCGACCCGCGATCGAGTGGACGCCGCCCTATGACGTCGTCGCACCGGCCGGACCGAAGGCGCGCGCGATCCGTGCCGCCTTGGATGCCGCCGCTCGTGCCCTCGACGTGCCCGTGGACGTGATCGTGCCCGTCGCCATGGCTCCCGGCCGGGAGCCCTACAACCTCGACGCCCTCTGGGCCCGGATCGCGGGCGAGCTCGACGAGGCCAAGCTCGTGCAGCTCGATCGCCTGCGGGTCGGCCAACAGGGGCTGAGCCTGCGCGAGCTTGCAAGTCAGCTGGGCCACGCGGGCCGCACGATCATAAAAGGTATTGTCAACGCATGATGGCTTGAACGTCATGCGGCACGATCTCTCATTTTGACTCTTACAGCCGAAGCTCACAGGAAAGGTGACAACGATGGCCGAATACCAGCTCTACTGCTTCGCCCAGTCCGGCAACGCCTATCGCGCGGCCTTGATGCTCAACCTCATCGGCGCCGACTGGGAGCCGGTCTTCGTCGACTTCTTCGGCAAGGGCGTGCAGCGCACGCCGGAGTACCGCACGAACGTCAACGAGATGGGTGAAGCGCCGGTGCTGGTGCATGGGGCCAGGAAGCTCACCCAATCGGGCGTGATCCTCACCTATCTCGCCAGGCGTTCGGGAAAGTTCCGGCCCGAGGGCGAGGACGAGGAGCTGGAGGCTCTGCGCTGGATCATCTTCGACAATCAGAAGGTCAACGGCTTTCTCGGCCCGTACCGGTTTTTGAAGACACTCGCAAAGCCTCCGGGCGACCCGGCGGTGCTCGCATTCCTCAAGGGGCGGATCGACAACAATATTGCCATCGTCGACAAGCGGCTCTCGACCGCGCCGTTCATACTCGGCGCACGCCCGACCATCGCCGATATCTCGCTCGTCGCTTATCTCTACTATCCGGCGGAGGAATTCGGTTTCGACATTCCGGCCCAGCACAAGAACATCGCGACCTGGCTCGACCGCATCAAGGCGCTGCCGGGCTGGAAGCACCCCTACGAGCTGATGCCGGGGCACCCGCTGCCGGGGCGGTGAGCCGGGCGGGTCGCGGTAGGGTGGGCAAAATCGCCTATCGTAGCGTAGCAACGAGCGCAGCGACTGCGTGCGATTTTGCCCACGCGGTCACGGAGCGACTTGAAGTACGATCGCAACGGGCGTGGGCAAAGGCGCCAGCAGGAGCCGGGCGAATGGAGAGAGCGGAGCGCGCGCCCTTGCCCACCCTACGCAAGGAGGGCGGAGGAAGCGCTCACCGCGCCGTCAGGCCGCCGTCGATCAGGAACTCCGCGCCAGTGACGAAGCGGGATTCGTCGGACAGAAGATAGACGCACATGTCGGCGACCTCGGCGGGCTCGCCGAGACGCCCGAGCGGAACGTCGCGCGTGATCTGCCCGCGCGCCATGTCGGGCCGGCCCGTCTGCGCGAGGATGTCGTTCACCATCGGCCCTTCCAGAAACGCCGGATGCACCGAGTTGCAGCGCACCTGCGGCCGGAGGCGCGCGCCGTGGAGTGCGACCGACTTGGTCAGCAGGCGCACTCCCCCCTTGGACGCGTTGTAGGCCGCGAGATTGTGGCCGCCGACGATGCCGGAGATCGACGACAGGTTCACGATCGCGCCGCCCTCGCGCTTCAACAGCGCGAGCGCGTGCTTGCAGCCGAGGAAGGTACCGTCGAGATTGATCGCCATGACGCGCCGCCAGGCGGCGTAGTCGGTGTCCTCGATGCTGGCAAGGAGCGCGATGCCGGCGGCATTGACGAGCCCGTCGAGGCGCGCATGCGCGCGCTCGACCGCGTCCAGCGCCTTGCGCCAATCGTCTTCCGACGTCACGTCGAGCGCATGATCCATGCCGTCGCGGCCGGCGAGATCGGTCGCAATTGCCACGCCGCCCTCGCGCTTCACCGCCGCGGCGACGGCGCGTCCGATGGCGCCGGCGGCGCCGGTAATGAGCACGATCTTATCGCGCAGACGGGCCATGGCGCTGCATGAGACGAGACCCGACCTCAGTTGAGGCGGGCGGGACGGTCGGGATCGGTGGCGGGCTCGGCGGCCGCCGCGGGCGGATGTGCCGGCGGCGGCGCAACGTCCTGCGCCCGTGGCGGCGCGGGCGCGGGCGCATCGGCCGGCTTCGCCGCCTCGGCGTCCTTGCGCTGGTGGTCGCGATAGGAGATCCAGCCGAGCGGCAGGCAGGCGAGATAGAGGACGGTGCCGATGGTCAGCACCGCCCACGGATAGGAGAGGAGCAGCGCGAAGAACAGCACGACCGCGACGAAGACCGGCAGCACCATCTCGGGCGCGATGCGCTTGCCGACGCGCTTGCCGGAAAACACCGGCAGCCGCGACACCATCAGAAAAGCGATGGCGAGCGTATAGACCATCGTCACCGGAGCCACGAAGGAGAGCCGCGGCATGCCGAGGAAATAGACGTAGACCGGCAGCAGCACGGCGATGGCGCCCGCCGGCGCCGGCACGCCGGTGAAGAACTTTTCGGCCCAGGCCGGCTTATTGGGATCGTCGATCATGACGTTGAAGCGTGCCAGCCGCAGCCCCGTGCAGATCGCGAACACCATGGCGGCGATCCAGCCGGCATTGCCGAGCTCCTGCAAGCCCCAGAAGTACAGCAGCAGGGCCGGCGCGACGCCGAAATTGAAGAAGTCGGCGAGGCTGTCGAGCTCGGCGCCGAACCGCGACGTGCCCTTGAGCATGCGCGCCACGCGCCCGTCGATCCCGTCGAGCAGCGCGGCGAAAACGATGGCTGCCACCGCCCATTCGAGCTTGCCCTCGACCGAGAGCCGAACCGCGGTCAGTCCCGCGCAGAGCGCCAGCAGCGTGATCAGGTTTGGCGCGAGCGTGCGGAACGGGATCGCGCGCAGGCGCTGGCGCCTGGCGGCGAGACGGTCGGGATCGAATGGCGAGAACGGCATGGCGTGAATATAGCGAGTTGTTTGCGGCGCTGCTACGGCAGCCAACTACATGTTATTTCTTAATATTTCAGCCGACCCGGTAGGTGCGCTGCGGGTCGCCGGCGCGCAGGTCGGCAACGACGGTTTCGCCCGCGACGGCGGTCTGGCCCTCCGCGACCAGCGGCCGCACCCCCTCCGGCAGGTAGACGTCCACGCGCGAGCCGAAGCGGATCATGCCGATCCGCTCGCCCGCGCCCACGGTCGCGCCCTCGCGCACGAAGCCGACGATCCGGCGCGCGATCAACCCCGCGATCTGCACCACGCCGATCCGGCTCTTGCCGACCGAGATGAGAAAGCAGTTGCGCTCGTTCTGCTCGCTCGCCTTGTCGAGGTCGGCGCTGAGAAAGGCGCCGGCGTGATAGACGATGCGCTCGATCTTGCCGGTCACCGGGCTGCGGTTCACGTGGCAGTCGAACACGCTCATGAAGATCGACACGCGCGGCAGCGGCCGCTCGCCGAGCTCGAGCTCCTTCGGTGGCACGGCATTGGTGATGCGGCTCACGCGGCCGTCGGCGGGCGACACCACGATCCCCTCGCGTACCGGCGTCACCCGCTCCGGGTCGCGGAAGAAATAGACGCACCACAGCGTCGCCATTGTCCCGAGCCAGCCGAGCGGCGACCACAGCCAGAACAGGAACAGGCTCGCCAGCGCGAACATGCCGATGAACGGCAGGCCTTCGCGGTGGACCGGCGCCAGCTGGGAACGGATGGAGGCAACGACAGACATGATCACTCCGCAGTACTATTCCGCTGCATCGGCGCGGTCGATCGGCAGTTCCGCAGGCGGCTCGTCGACCCCATTCTCGACCGCCGGCGGGTTGCGGTTGGGCGCCGCCGGCTCGTCGTCGACCAGCGCGAGCTTCTCGCGCGCTGCCTCCGCCTCGCGCTGGCGGTTCCACATGCTGGCATAGAGACCACCCTCTGCCAGAAGCTGGTGATGGGTGCCGCGTTCTGCAATCACGCCTTGGTTCAGCACGATGATCTCGTCGGCGCCGATGATGGTAGAGAGCCGGTGCGCGATCACCAGCGTGGTGCGGCTCTGCGACACGCGGTCGAGCGCGTCCTGGATTTCCTTCTCGGTGTGGCTGTCGAGCGCGGAGGTCGCCTCGTCGAGCAGGAGGATCGGCGGACCCTTGAGGATGGTGCGCGCGATGGCAACGCGCTGCTTCTCGCCGCCGGAGAGCTTGAGGCCGCGCTCGCCCACCTCGGTCTCATAGCCGTGGGGTGAAAGTCGGATGAAACCGTCGATCTGGGCAAGCCGCGCCGCTTCCTCGACCTCGGCGTCGCTCGCTTCCCAGCGGCCGTAGCGGATGTTGTAGCGAATGGTGTCGTTGAACAACACCGTATCCTGCGGGACCATGCCGATCGCCATCCGCAGCGATTTCTGCGTCACGTCGCGGATGTCCTGGCCGTCGATCGAGACCCGGCCGCCGGTCACCTCGTAGAATCGGAACAACAGGCGGGAGATCGTCGACTTGCCGGCGCCGGAGGGGCCGACCACCGCCACCGTGTGGCCGGCAGGGACGTCGAAGGTGAGCCCCTTGAGGATTTCCCGCTCAGGATCGTAGGCGAAGGAGACGTTCTCGAAGCGAATTGCTCCGTGCTTCACCATGAGCGGCTCGGCGCCCGGCCTGTCCTCGATCTCGGGCTTGCGTCCGAGAATCGCGAACATCTTCTCGATGTCGATCACCGCCTGCTTGATCTCGCGATAGAGCATGCCCATGAAATTGAGCGGCTGGTAGAGCTGGATCATCATCGCGTTGATCATCACGAAGTCACCGACGGTGTTGGTGCCTTCCTTGATACCCATGGCGCACATCACCATGACGGCAGCGAGCCCGATGGTGAAGATGGTCGCCTGGCCGGCATTGAGCACGGCGAGCGAAACATAGGCCTCGACGCTCGCCTTCTCGTAGCGCTTCATCGAGCGATCGTAACGCTCGGCTTCCCGCTCCTCGGCCACGAAATATTTCACCGTCTCGTAGTTGAGCAGCGAGTCGATCGCCTTGACGTTGGCGTCGGTGTCGCTGTCGTTCATCCGGCGGCGGATACTGATGCGCCACTCGGTCGCCTGATACGTGAACGCCATGTAGAGCGCGACGACGACGACAATGACTACGACGTAACGCCAGTCGAACTGATAAAACAGCACGACGATGATGAGCCCGAACTCGATGATCGTCGGCACGAGCTGCATGATGACCATGCGCACGATCGTCTCGATGGCATTGCGTCCGCGCTCCAGCACGCGCGTCAAGCCGCCGGTCTTGCGCTCGAGATGGAAACGCAGCGAGAGCTGGTGCATGTGCTCGAAGGTGCGGTAGGCCAGCCGCCGCACCGCGTTCATCGCCACCTGCGCGAAGATGCCGTCGCGCATCTGGGTCAGCCCCGCCATCAGGATGCGCATGCCGCCATAGGCGATGGTCATCACGATCGGCGCCGCGAACACCCAGACGAGCCACGAGGACGGCGCCACCGGGGCGCTGCCCTGCCCCGTCAGCGCGTCGGTCGCCCACTTGAAGGTGAAGGGCACCGTGATGGTCGCGAGCTTGGCGGCAAGCAGGAGCACCATCGAGATTGCAACGCGAAGCTGCAGGTCCGGGCGGTCGGCGGGCCAGATGTAGGGCCACAGCCCGCGCATGATCGAGAGCAGCGAGCCTTCGCCGTCGGCGGAGACCTCGCGCTTCAACGCCTCGGTCGATCGCGGATGCGAATCCATGAGAAAACGGGCCCGGACTGACGGGCCGCATCGGCAGACCGTCGAACCCCCTCCATATAGAGTTTTTCCAGACTGCAATCACCCCACAGGAGAAAATCCGGCTACGACGGCCGCCCAGCGGGCCGAGGTTCCCGGCTTGACGGTCCGCCTCGCGCGGGCCACATCCATGGGCCATGAGCACGATTCAATCGATTTGCGTCTATTGCGCCTCCGGCCCCGGCACAAACCCAGCATATGTGGAAGCGGCCAAGAGCTTCGGCCGCATCCTGGCCGAGAACGGCATCCGCCTGATCTACGGCGGCGGATCGGTCGGCCTGATGGGCGAGCTCGCCGAATCGGTCCTCGCGCATGGCGGGGCCGTGACCGGCGTCATCCCGGACTTCCTGGTCAATCGCGAGCACATGCTGGCAAGCGTGCAGGAGCGAATCATCACCCGCGACATGCATGAGCGCAAACGGGTGATGTTCGAGCGCGCGGACGCCTTCGTCGCGCTGCCGGGCGGGGTCGGCACGCTGGAGGAGCTCGTCGAGCAGATGACCTGGGCGCAGCTCGGCCGGCACAAGAAGCCGATCCTGATCCTCAACGTCGCGCGCTTCTGGGACCCGCTCGTCGCGCTGCTCGACCAGATGGAGGACCTCGAGTTCATCCGCAGGGGCATGACGGTCAAGTACCTCGTGGCCGAGCGGGTGGAAGACATCCTGCCGCAGCTGATCGAGGCCGCCCGCACCGTGTCCGAAGCGGAGAAGGAGATGGCGCCCGCCATCGCCGAGCGGCTGTAGGCGACGAGCGCGCTCTATTGCCGCCCTCAGCCTGAGCCTCTCTCCGCCCTCAGCCTGAGGAGCGCGCCTGCCTTGATCGTTCGGCAGGCTCGAAACGTTCGTGCGCGCGTCTCGAAGGCTGCGGGCGGCCCGACTCGGGCGGCCACATGCTTCGAGACGCATCGCGCAGAGTGCACTTGGAGCACCGCCGATGCGTGTGTCGCGCGATGCTCCTCAGCATGAGGCCGATTGAGAGTGGGAGCGTGGACCGAATCCCTCACCGGCAGCCTGGCGCACCGTCGTCGCGGACGAGCGTGAACGGTCCGAGGCTCGCGGCCACCTCGCTTACCCAGGCGGCCGGCGCGATCCGGCCCAGCGGCACCTTCTCGGACACCAGCTTCTCCTTGACGAAGGTGTCCTGGATATCCATCAGGCTCGCCTCGAAGATGCGGCCGTGCACGTCGGTGGCGCCCCATTCGATGCGGTCGATCAGCGCGGCATCCTTGACGTCGGAATATTTCGCCAGGATGCGCGTGACCTCGTCGCGGTTGGGACCGCGATGGTAGGCGTTGCAATAGTCGCGCACCCCGCGCAGCGTCCCGAGCACGAATTTCCGCGCGGCGTCCTCGTTCTGCCGCATCCAGTCCGTGTTCATCTGCCACACCGAGACCAGCACCGGCTGCGCCTTGATCTTGGTGTCGGCGTTGATCCATTTCACACCGATGCCCTTGGCCTCGACCTGGTCCTGCAACGGCGAGATCATCATGGCGGCGTCGGCCGCGCCGCTGGTCAGCGCGGTCGCCATCTGCCCGAAGGGAATGTATTTCAAGTCCACGTCGGCAAGCGTCAGCCCGCCGTCCTCCAGGATCTTGGCGAGCTCGTAGACCAGGATCGCGCCGCGGGCGGCAACCGCGATGGTACGGCCCTTGAGGTCGGCCGGCTTTTCGAGCTTCCCCTTCAACTCCGGACGGATCATCAGGTAGTGCGAATAGGGACTGGTCGCCCGCGACATGAGCAGGCCGATCGGAAGACCCTTGCCGAGCGAGTTGAAGAAGCCCGCCGACAGCGCGCCGCCGACGACCTGGAGCCGGCTGGTCGCGAGCAGCACCGCCATCTCGCTCGAGGTCCCGCTCATCTCCAACTGCGCGTCGATCCCGGCCGCGCGGTAATATCCCTTCTCCAGGGCAATGTAGAGCGGCGCGCCGGAGAGCGAGGGGTTGTCGCCGATCACGACCTTGGGAGCGGTTTGCGCGAAGGCCGTTCCGGCGAGCCCGACGAACACAGCCACGAATAAGGAACGCATCCGATCATGCCTCGGTCTTGAGAAACGTCACCGCTTCGATGCGGTTGCCGTCGGGGTCGCGGATGAAAGCGGCGTAGTAGCCTTCGCCGTGCTGCGGGCGCAGCCCCGGCGCGCCGTCGCTGCTGCCGCCGGCCGCCAGCGCGGCGGCGTGGAAGGCATCGACCAGCTCGGCTGCACGCACCCGCAGCCCCACATGCGCGCCGCAATCAGCCGCGACCTGCGCCATGCTCGCGCGCAGATTGATCCAGAATTCCGGATACGTCTTTCCGAAGCCGACGGTGTGCGGGCGCGTTTCGAGCTGCTCATAGCCGATCGCCCCCAGCACCGCCTGGTAGAAGCGCGCCGACTGCTCGAGATCACGGACGGCAACGGAGACGTGATCGATCATGCATCCATCATTTCAAATGACTCGACCATTGTGAATGGCCGCCGCGATGATCTAAAATAGTAAGAAAGCTTACGGGAGGACGACGCCTACGGGAGGACGACATGGCGAATTCTCTGCCGCTCGCGGACAACTTCTTTCAGGTGGCCTATGTCGTGCCGGACCTCAAGGCCGCGATCGGCTTCTTCAAGGAGAAGCTCGGCGTTCCGAGCTTCCTGGTCAAGGAAGACGTCCAGATCCAGGACCAGACCTATCTTGGAAAGCCCGGCGACTACCGCCAGAGCATCGCCTTCGGCTTCGCCGGCCAGGTGCAGATCGAGCTGATTCAGCCGCTCTCCGGCACCAGCAGCTACTCGGAATATCTCAAGCAGAACCCGAAGGGCGGCGTGCAGCATTTCGGAATCCTGGTCGAGGATTACGACGCCGCGGTCGCGGACATGAAGGGGCGCGGATTCACGCTGGTGCAAAGCGGGCGCAACGGCGACACGCGATTTGCCTATTTCGACACCGATGGACTGATCGGGACCTTGACCGAGCTCGTCTATTTGGCACCGGCGGAGCGCGCCGGGTTCGAGCGCATGAAGCGCAAAGAGGCCTGACGGCGGCACGAAAATTCGATCATCGCGGCCGGCCGGCGTCGATCGCATCGGCGCCGTGGACCATGCGGGCAATCCTGGCTTGCGCAGCCGCGCGCTCGCAGGCCGCGCACGGTCGCGAGGTCGAATACAGTACGCTTTCCGAGAGATCGGCGGTGCCTAGCCGCGCCTGCGCGTCGCGGATCGCCTCGCGCTCGGCGTGGGCGTTCGCATCCTTCCTGAGGACCACGCGGCTCGGACCGAAGCCGACGATGCGGCCGTCGCGCACGACCACGGCGCCGTAAGGTTGATCGCCCTTGGCGATGGCGTCGTCCCTCATTTTGAAGGCTGCCGCAATGAACTCCTGGTGCTCCGCCGCCGGATTTGCCGATGCCTTGGCCCGGCTCGCAAGACCCAGCGACGCTGCAGCAATCGCGAGCATCGCGGACCGGCGCGTGCAACCGCACATTCGAAACCTCCCTCGGCGGGCCTCCCTGGGCGTTCCGACGTTATGCCGACGCGCCTGACCGCACGAGCTTGTAGACGATCGAATCCATCAGCGCCTGGAACGAGGCATCGATGATATTGGGCGAAACCCCGATCGTCGTCCAATGCTCGTCGGTCTCGTCCTTGCTCACGATCAGGACGCGCGTCACCGCCTCGGTGCCACTGTTGAGGATACGCACGCGATAGTCCGTGAGCTCGAGCCCGTTGATGTAACCCTGATACTTGCCGAGGTCCTTGCGTAGCGCGAGGTCGAGCGCATTGACCGGGCCGATGCCTTCCGCCGCCGAGATCAGCGTCTCGCCATCGACCTTCACCTTGACCACCGCCATCGACACCGTGACGCGCTGGCCCAGCGCATTGTCGCGCTGCTCGATATTGACGTCGAATTTCTCGACGGCGAAATAGTCCGGCACCTTGCCGAGGATGCGACGCGCCAGAAGCTCGAAGGAGGCATCCGCCGCCTCGTAGGCATAGCCGATCGCCTCGCGCTCCTTCACCACTTCGAGCAGGCGGCCGATGCGCACGTCATCCTTGTCGACCCTGAGCCCGATGCGGTCGAGCTCGGCCAGCACGTTCGAGCGGCCGGCCTGGTCGGAGACCAGGAGCTTGCGCCGGTTGCCGACCGTGTCCGGAGAGACGTGCTCGTAGGTCGCCGGGTCCTTCACGATCGCGGAGGCGTGGATGCCGGCCTTGGTCACGAACGCGCTCTCGCCGACATAGGGCGCGTGGCGGTTCGGCGCGCGGTGGAGTATCTCGTCGAGCGCGTGCGAGGCGTGCGCGAGCGTCTTGAGCTGCGCGTCCGACACGCCGATGTCGAAGCGCTCGGCGAATTCACTCTTGAGCTTGAGCGTCGGAATGATGGATACCAGATTGGCGTTGCCGCAGCGCTCGCCCAGCCCGTTGAGGGTGCCCTGGATCTGGCGCGCGCCGGCGCGCACGGCGGCCAGCGAGTTCGCCACCGCCTGCTCGGTGTCGTTGTGGGCGTGGATGCCGACATGCGATCCCGGGATCATCTTGACCACCTCGGACACGATCTTCTCCACCTCGTGCGGCAGCGCGCCGCCGTTGGTGTCGCAGAGCACGACCCAGCGTGCGCCCTCGTCGTAGGCGGCCTTGGCGCAGGCGAGCGCGAATGTCGGATTGGCCTTGTAGCCGTCGAAGAAGTGCTCGCAGTCGAGCAGCACTTCCCTGCCCTTCGCCTTGGCCGCGCGCACGCTGTCGCGGATCGAGGCCAGGTTCTCCTCCGGCGTCGTCTCGAGCGCAACGCGCACGTGGTAGTCCCACGACTTGGCGACGAAGCAGATGGCGTCGGCCTTCGCCTCGAGCAGCGCTGCAAGCCCCGGGTCGTTCGAGGCCGAGCGGCCGGGCCGCCGTGTCATCCCGAACGCCGTGAACGTGCAGCGCAGAGAGCGGTCCTCGCCGAACAGCTCCGTGTCGGTCGGGTTGGCGCCGGGATAGCCGCCTTCGACATAGTCGATGCCGAGGTCGTCCAGCATTTTTGCGATGACGAGCTTGTCATGGAGCGTGAAATCGACGCCGTTGGTCTGTGCGCCATCGCGCAACGTGGTGTCGAAGAGATAGAGGCGTTCGCGGGCCATGGCTCGATCACCAGAGATAGTAGTTCAGCGCCAAAGCGAGCGCGACGACGATCGCCACGATCGCGATCATGGTGTGGTGGCGCTTGTTCATCATGACGCGCGCTCCTTGGCGGCAAGCTGTTTGTCCATCGTGGTGTTCGCCAGCCACTCGTCGCCGAGCGGGACGGAGTTGCGCTGCATCGGCGCAAAGCCCCGGCGTTTGAAGAAATCGTGGGCGCTGTCGCTCACCTCGGCGGTCAGCCGCTTGGCGCCGCGCGCGGCGGCGAGCTTCTCCAGCGCGTCGATCAGCATCGAGCCGACGCCGTGCCCGGCGGCGGCGGGATGAACATACAGCATGTCGATGCGCTCGCCGCCGTCGAGCGATGCGAAGCCGACCGGCGAGCCGTCGATCATGCCGAGCAGCGTCAAGGCTTTGGCGAGCCGCGCGCCGAAGGCCTCCTCGTCGTCCGCGGCGGAGGCCCACGCCTCCTGCTGGCTGGCGCTGTAGTCGTCGCCGGTCAGTTCCGCGATGCTGGCGCGGAAGATTTCGGCCAGCAACGGCACGTCCGCCGGCAGGAACGGCCGCATCGCGAGCTTGGGCTGCGCCTGCGCCATCATCGCTTCACCTTCCAGACGGTGGTGCCATCCGGCTTGTCTTCAAGCTCAATTCCCACCGCCTTGAGCTCGTCGCGGATGCGGTCGGCCTCCTTGAAGTTCTTGGCCTTGCGGGCAGCATTACGCGCATCGACGAGAGCCACGACCTTTTCCTGGTCGACGTCGCGCTGGCTTTCGGGCCGGCGCGAAATTCCGATCGCCCGCAGCGTCGAGCCGAGCGCGGCAAGGTTGCCGCCGCGATGCAACACATGCAGCTCGGCGATCACCCGCGGCGTGTTGAGGTCGTCGCACAGCGCTTCGAGCACGGCCGGGGCGATCGAGGCGTCATCTCCCTTGGCGAATTCCGGCCAGTCCGTCAGCGACCGAAGCGTATTGTAGCTCTCTTCCAGTCCCCTCACCGTCCAATCCATCGGCTGCCGGTAATGCGTGCGCAGCATGTTGAAGCGCAGGACCTCGCCCGGCCAGTCCGCCAGCAGCTCCCGGATGGTGAAGAAGTTGCCGAGGCTCTTCGACATCTTCTCGCCTTCGACCTGCAGGAAGCCGTTGTGCATCCAGTAGTTCGCCATGACCGGCGAATGGAACGCGCAGCGCGACTGCGCGATCTCGTTCTCGTGGTGCGGAAAGACGAGATCGATGCCGCCGCCGTGGATGTCGAAGGTCTCGCCGAGGTGCTTCCACGACATCGCCGAGCACTCGATGTGCCAGCCGGGCCGGCCCGGCGCAGCGATCCCCGCCGGCGACGGCCATGCCGGCTCGCCCGGCTTCGAGGGCTTCCACAGCACGAAGTCCATCGGCATCGCGCTTGTAGGGCGCGACGTCGACGCGCGCGCCCGCGATCATCTCGTCGAGCGAGCGCTTGGAGAGCTTGCCGTAGTCGGGCATCGACGGCACGCTGAACAGCACGTGGTCCTCGGCCACATAGGCGTGGCCTTGACGCGACCAGGCGCTCGATCAGCGCCTTCATCTCCGCGATGTGCTCGGTCGCGCGCGGCTCGACCGTCGGCGGCAGGCAGCCCAGCGCCGCGACGTCCTCGTGGAACTGCCGCTCGGTCTTCTCGGTGACCTGACGGATCGCCTCGTTGAGCGGCAGGTTCGGATATTCCTCCGCCGCGCGCGCGTTGATCTTGTCGTCGACGTCGGTGATGTTGCGCACATAGGTGACGTGCTCGGCGCCGTAGAGGTGGCGCAGCAGCCGGAACAGCACGTCGAAGACGATCACCGGCCGCGCATTGCCGATATGGGCGAAGTCGTAGACCGTCGGCCCGCACACATACATGCGCACGCGACCGGGATCGAGCGGCGTGAACGGCCGCTTCTCGCGCGTGAGCGTATCGTACAGCTTCAAGTCCATTGATCGACGTCTCTTCCGTTTGCGATGTTTCGTTTGGACCGAAAGCTCGGTGAGAAATCCATACGAAACATGCGCCTGAGCCTGCTGGCCCGGCGTCGCTTGATCTCGAAGGAGAAAAGACGGCCGCAGCCAGCGTTGAGTCGCTAGCGAATAATCTCCGGGCAAATGCCGCAGATATGGTTAAGGCCGTTCATGGCGGTGGAGAATGGGGAAACACACCGGAGGCGTCAAGGGGCCCACATTGTGTCGCCGGGCTAACTCCCGTTGCTGCAAGGCCTTTTTCGCTCGGCCGCGACCGGCCGCAAGTTAGGCCGCGACTGTGGCTTTCATGTCCTAGGCAAACATGCCCGAAGCCCGCTAACACGCCGTTAGCGATCGCGTGGACAGGCGTCCCAAGGGTTAGGGACGCCTTAAGGTGTTACCGCGCATTGTCGAAATTGCGTTCCTGAATGTGGACGTTCGGGACCGTGAGCGTTCTTGTCTGTGGGCGTTCCGATCTTGGGGAAGAATCCGGGGGATCGATCGATGCGCTACGTCTTCGCTGCGCTGGTCTTGGCCGGCGCCGTCATCAGCACGGCTGCACAGGCCGAAAAACGCACCTTCATCATTGCCAACAATTCCGACGGCTACGGCGTCGACCGATGCCTGGCGACCGGCGCGACCTGCGGTGTCGCGGTTGCCACCGCCTATTGCCAGTCCCGCGATTTCGTCCAGGCGGCATCGTTCCGCAAGGTCGATCGCGACGACATCACCGGCGGCATACCGACGACCAACGGAACCTCCGCCCGCGACGAGTTCGTCGCCATCGAGTGCCTGCGGTAAGCTCCTTCACCCCGCCATCCCGACACGACCGCGCCTGGATCGCGCCATACGGGTGCATGACCAAGCGCGCGCCGCCGTCGCACAACCCTTGATCTTGGTCCGAATCTTGGGCCAATGTCGCGGCGCCCATCGCGGTCCACGTTTTGCGGACCGCACCACGCCGGGGGCGCTGTCGATCCATGAGTTCCAATCAAGCCCGTGACGTCGCGGCGCAAGCCGCCTCCACGCCCGCCCAAGCGGGCGAGACGAGTGGGCAACCCGGGCTGCTCAAGCTGGAAGACTTCCTGCCCCATCGGCTCAACGTGCTGTCCAGCCTGGTCTCCCAGGCACTGACGCGGGTCTATGGCCGACGCGGTATTGGAATACCGGAGTGGCGTGTGCTGGTGACCCTGGGCGAGAACGGCGTGATGACCGGCAAGGCGGTCGGCGCCCAGACCCATATGCACAAGACCAAAGTGTCGCGCGCGGTGGCGCAGCTCGAGCAGCGGAAGTTCGTGGCCAAACGGGCTAATCGCGCCGACCTGCGCGAATCCTTCCTGTCGCTGACTCCGGCCGGCCGCGCCGTCTACGAGGAGCTCGCCCCGAGCGCGCTCGAATTCATGGACCGGCTCTCCGAGGTGGTCGCGCCCGCCGACCGTCCCGCCTTCGACCGCGCCATGAAGCAACTGACCAAACGCTCGGCCGACCTGGTCGCCGAGCTCGAAGGCGACAAGATCTAAGATACATCGCCTGCCCCGGCGATCGTCGGGCGCATCGTCTCGTAAGGAGCGCACGTGAAGCTGTACACCTACTTTCGGTCATCCGCGGCCTATCGGGTTCGCATCGCGTTGAACCTCAAGGGCCTCGCCAGCGAGATGATCCCGGTCCATCTGCAGAAGGAGGGCGGCCTCAACCGCAAGCCGCCCTATCGCGCGATCAATCCGCACATGCGGGTGCCGGCCCTGCAGCTCGACACCGGCGACGTGATCATCCAGTCGCTCGCGATCATCGAATATCTCGACGAGATCCACCCGGAGCCGCGGCTCCTGCCGCGCGATCCGGTCGCACGGGCCAAGGTGCGCGCGCTGGCGCAACTGATCGCCTGCGATATCCATCCGCTCAACAATGTGGGGCCGCTGCGCTACCTCAAGAACCAGCTCGGCCAGGAGCAGGACAAGATCGACGCCTGGTATCACCACTGGGTCATGGACGGCTTCGACGCCCTGGAGGCCATGATCGCGCCCGCGCCCTACACCTTCGGCGACGCGGTCACGCTGGCCGACGTTTGCCTCGTGCCGCAGGTCTACAATGCACGCCGCCTGAAGGTGCCGCTGGAGCGCTTCCCCAAGATCGTCGCCGCCGATGCCGCCTGCGCCAAGCTCGCGGCCTTCGAGAAGGCCAAGCCGGAGAACCAGGCGGACGCGGAATGACGGCCTGCCGGGTTGGTCGCTGAACCGTGGCACCCCGCCAACTCGTTCGCGTCGTTCTCTGGATGACCGGGGCGCTGCTGTCGTTCTCCGCCATGGCGGTCTCGATCCGCGCTCTCGGCGGCACGCTGACCGTTATGGAGATCCTGGCCGTGCGCTCTGGGCTCGGGCTCATCGTCATGGCGGGCCTGGCGGCGGCGCGACCCGACCTGCGGGCGCTGATCGTCACGCCGCGCATCTCGCTGCATCTCCTGCGCAACACCATCCACCTCGGCGGCCAGTATCTCTGGGCGATGAGCCTGCTGCTGCTGCCGCTCGCGACCGTGTTCTCGCTGGAGTTCACCACGCCGGCATGGACGCTGCTGCTGGCGGTCCCGGTGCTGGGCGAACGCATGACGGCGAGCCGGATCGGCGCCGTCGCGTTCGGCCTCGTCGGCGTGCTGGTGATCGTGCGCCCCGGCCTCGCGACGTTTCAGCCGGCCGCGCTGCTGGTGCTCACCGCGGCGGTCTGTTTCGCCGTCACTTTGATCCTCACCAAGAAGTTGACCCGCACCGACTCCACCTTTGCGATCATCTTCTGGATGAACCTGATCCAGACGCCGCTCGCATTGGTGCCGTCCGACCCGCTGTTCGCCCTCCGGCTCAGCGGCGGCCAGGTGCTGGCGGCGCTCGTCGTCGGCATCACGGGCTTGGCCTCGCATTATTGCCTGACCAACGCGTTTCGCGCCGGCGACGCGAGCGTGGTGGTGCCGCTCGACTTCATGCGCATCCCCCTGATCGCGGTGGTCGGCTGGTGGCTCTACGGCGAGCGGCTCGATGTGCTGGTGTTCGTCGGCGCCGGCCTGATCATCATGGGCATCCTGTGGAACCTGCGCAGCGAGGCCATGCGATCTGCCGTCCCCGCGATTCGTGCCGGGGAAACGGGCCGGAAATCGGATGGAGCCCAGCCGCCTTAGGCAACTTCGCGGTAGAAAACGCGTCAGATCAAAGGCATATGGGACAGTCTTTTCACACTTTGGTCACCATTCCGGCGCTTCCATCATCCACTGTGAGCGTCGGGTCGGGCTCCGCTCCATGAATAGGACAGCAATCGCGACATTTCTGCGCGGACTGGGCATCTCGTTGCCCGTGCTCATTCTATGGGCCACGCAGGCCGCGGCCCAGCTCGGGTTCCCACCCCCCCAACAATCCAATCCCGGCGGCCGCAATCCGGTCTGCCTGCGGCTCGAAGGCCAGCTCGCGATCATCGACCGCGGCGGCGCGGTCGATCCCGCCAAGGCCGAGCAGGTCAAGCGCTATGAGGATGCTGCCGGCAAGCAGCAGGCCGATCTCGACCGTCTCGGCCAGCAGTCGCAGCGCCTGGGTTGCCAGGGCAGCGGCTTCTTCTCGCTGTTCAGCGGCCAGTCGCCGCAATGTGCCCCGATCAACAACCAGGTCCAGCAGGCGCGCTCGAACCTCGATCGTACCTTGGTGGAGATCCAGCGCCTCCAGGGCAACAGCGGCGAGCGCGAGGGCCAGCGCCGCAGCGTGCTGGTGGCGCTCGGGCAGAACGATTGCGGCCCGCAATACCGGCAATATGCCAATACCGGGCCGGGCGGCTTCTTCGAGAACCTGTTCGGCGGCGGCAACATCGGCACGTCTCCCGACGCTCCGCTGTCGGGCACCTACCGCACACTGTGCGTGCGGACCTGCGACGGCTACTACTTCCCGGTCTCCTACTCGACGGTGCCGGGCAAGTTCGCCGATGACGAGCAGATCTGCCGGCGCATGTGTCCCGCGACGGAAGCGGTTCTCTACAGTCACCGCAATCCCGGCGAGGACGTTGCGAGCGCGGTGTCGGGAACCGGCAGGCGCTACTCGGAAATGCCCAACGCGTTCAGCTACCGCAAGCAGTTCAACGCCGCCTGCAGCTGCCGGGCGCCTGGCCAGTCCTGGGCCGATGCGTTGCGGCAAAGCGAGGACCAGACGCTCGAGCGCGGCGACGTCGTCGTCACCGAAGAGCGCGCGCGGCAGTTGTCGCAGCCGCGCTTCGACGCGCAGGGCAAGCCGGTCAGTCTCGGTCCCGCCGGCCCGGCGCCGAAGGGTGCGAACGCGACGACGAATGCAAAGTCGAACGCCGCAGTGAGCGGCACGCCGCTGCCGCCGGCGGGCGCGGCAGCTTCCGCGGCGCCGCCCCCGGTCGAAGAAAAGGCCGAGGAAGACCGGAGCAAGCGCAAGGTGCGGGCGGTCGGCCCGGCCTTCTATCCGGTGCGCTGACGCTTCTCTCCATCCATACGATTTCTAACGGAACGAAAGCGCTGTTGACGCATTGCATTGCTGCGCGATCGATGCGCGGGAGATGAACGGCTTGTTTAAGGCCGGTTCAGACGCATCGTGATCGTATCGCCGAGCGGGGATTTCCGTACAGGAGGTAGAATATGATCGTGAGACTTTCAGTCGCCGCAGGGCTTGTCGCAGCAGCGGTTGCGTTCGGTGCGACGCCTGCATCGGCTGTGCCGATTGCACCGCAAGCGGGGGCGCTTGCCGAAGCGGCGGCCGAGGGCGACCTCGTCCAGAAAACGCAATGGCGATATTGCCGGCGCGTGCGGGCCGAGTGCCGGGCGACATGGGGCGGCGGCTGGCGTTACTGGCGCTGCGTCGCAAGGCGCGGCTGCGCATAGCAACAGCTCCGCGCGAGCTCCACCAAGATTTGAGCCGGTGCCCATCGGGCACCGGCTTTTTTCGTGGTCATTTCAGGTTACCATCGGGCATCCAAGGGAGGACATCATGAGCAACCTCTCCCGCCGCGCGGTGCTCGCCGGATTGTCCATGGCCGCCGTGGCGCCCGCACGCGCCCAAACCGCATGGCCGGAGCGCGCGATCACGCTGGTGCACGGCCTCGCGCCAGGCGGACCGAGCGACATCATTGCGCGTATCGTCGCCGAAGGTCTCGCACGGCGTCTCGGCCAGCAGGTCGTCGTCGATGCCCGCCCGGGAGCGGGCGGCCGGGTCGCAGCCGCCCAAATCGCGCGCACAACGCCCGACGGCTATACACTGATGACCATCCCGTCCGGCCACGCGGTGTCCGCGGCACTCTACAAGGCGCTCGCCTACCGCACCATCGACGACTTCGCCATGGTCAGCATGCTCACCGAGTACCCGTTCGTGGTGGTGACCTATGCCGACCATCCGGTCCGGACGTTGGCCGATCTCATCGCGACGGCGCGCTCGCGACCGGCACCCATGCTGTTCGGCAGCGCCGGCAACGGGTCGCTGCAGCATCTCGCCGGCGAACTGCTCGCCAAGACCGTGAACGCGACCTTCCAGCACGTCCCCTATCGCGGCAGCGCGCAGGCGATCACCGACCTGATCGCCAAGCGCATCGACTTCATCGTGGACTCACCGACCGCCGAGCTCGAATTCATCCGCGCCGGCCAGGTGCGCGCGCTGGCCGTGACGGGCGCGAGCAGGTTCTTCAGCCTGCCGGAGATCCCGACCACAGCCGAGGCCGGGCTACCCGGCTATACCTTCACCTCCTGGCAGGGACTGGTCGCACCCGCAGGCTTGCCGGCAACGATCATCGCCCGGTTGAACATCGAGATCGCGGCCGTGCTGGCGGAGCCCGCGACCGTCGAGCGCATCAAGCTGGTCGGCAACGAGCCGAGCCCGTCGAGCCCGGATGCCTTCAGGGCCCGCATCGCTGCCGACATCGACAAATGGACCAGGGTGGTCGACGCCGCGAAGATCGAGCGGATCTGACTACTTGCTCTCGGTCAGCGAGTAGCGCTGCTCGGCCGCGAGGCATTCCGCTTCCGGCAACCCCAGCTCCTTGCGCACGATGTTGGTGCCGAGCACCATCGCCACCATCTTGTAGGCGGCGTGGCGGCGGCCCATGCCCTCGCGGCCCATGCCGCAATCGGACGAGATGATCAGCCGCTCGGCGGGAATGTATTTCAGCGCCTCGCGGATGAGGTCGGCGATCTCGTCCGGCCGCTCGACCTGCAAGGTGTGATGGTCGATCACGCCGATGACGATCTTCTTGTCCTTGATCATCTCGCCGATGGCCTTGAGATCGCCGGGACCGGACGAGCAGGTCTCGAACGTCAGGGCGTCGGCCTCGACCTTGGCGAGCGCTTCGAGCGTGGGCTGGTAGCTCTGCACGTCCCGGAAGATGCGCTGCTGGGACGGGTTGCCCCAGCAGGTGTGGCACCACACCTCGGTCTTCGCGCGCAGGCCCTTCACGGTGTTGTTGAAGATCTTCACGAGATCGTCGACGTCGAGCTTGCCGAAGGTCTTGCCGCGCGCCGGCACCATGTGGATCTGCGGCTCCTCCATCTGGAGCACCGGACAGCCGGCGGTCGGCGAGCTCGGTGAGCTCCTCGTTGAGCGCGTTGCTGATCGCCCAGGTGCGCTCGACCGGGTCCTTGTAGTGGTCGTCCTCGACCGAAGCCGCGATCAGCTCGGGCAGGATGGTGCCGAACTTGACCGGCCGCTTGGTCATGCGCTGCGCCGCCCTCCACATCGCCGTGTATTGCAGGCGTCCGCGCCCCACCGGCCCGACGATGCGGGGGAACACGCGCGCCTCGAGGAAATCGTGCAGGATATGGCCGCGCGGATAGGCGACCGCGCCCACCTTGTAGAGCATCGGCTCGGCCTGCTCGGCGAAGCCGTCCATGTGGGTGAGCGGATAGCTCTGCCAGCTCATGCCCCCGACCTCTTCGTCGTAATGGGCATCGCCGTCGGTCACGATGTCGAGGCCGGCGATCTCCTGCGCGCGCAGGAAGCAGGAGACGGCGTCCTCGTACTGCTCGCGATAGCGCGAATTGACCATCGCCTCGAGGAAGCTCTTCGAGCCCAGCACCGCGGTGTACCAGGCCGGCCGCGGCAGCGAGCCGATGATCGAGGTAGGCAGTGTGACGTCCGCTGACGCTTTGTACATCGTTTCCTCTCTTGTCTTGTTGTCGGCGATTGGCTCGCGGCAATGACCGCTCAGAAATCGTACGCTTCGCTTTTCGCCGGCGCGGCCTTGAGCAGCGAGCGGTCAGGCTCGGGCAGCGGCTCGCCGGAATCGCGGAAGCGGTTGACGATCGGATAGCGGCGGTCGCGCCCGAAATTCTTCAGCGTCACCTTGACGCCGGGCGCCGCCTGCCGGCGCTTGTACTCGGCGAGATCGAGCATGCGCGCGACCTTCATTGCGGTCTCGCGGTCGAACCCGTCCGCGACGATCTTGGCAATCGGCTCCTCGCGCTCGACCAGCCGCTCCAGGATGCGGTCGAGCACGTCGTAGGGGGGCAGCGAGTCCTGATCGGTCTGGTTCTCGCGCAGCTCCGCGGTCGGCGCGCGGGTGAGAATATTCTCGGCGATCACCCTGCCCTCCGGCCCCAGCGCGCCGTCGGGCCTCCAGCCGTTGCGCAGCCGGGAGAGCCGGTAGACCTCGGTCTTGTAGAGGTCCTTGACCGGATTGTAGCCGCCGTTCATGTCGCCGTAGAGCGTGGCATAGCCGACCGACATTTCCGACTTGTTGCCGGTCGTCACCACCATCAGCCCGAGCTTGTTGGAGATCGCCATCAGGATGGTGCCGCGCGCGCGCGCTTGCAGGTTCTCCTCGGTGACGTCGCGCGGCATGCCTTTGAACAGCGGCGCGAGCGATTGCTCGAGGCCGAGCACCGCGCTTTCGATCGGCGCCACGTCGTATCGCACGCCGAGCGCGTCGGCGACCTTGGCGGCGTCGTCGAGCGACTCCTGCGAGGTGAAACGGTAGGGCAGCATCACACAGCGCACGCGCTCGGCGCCGAGCGCGTCGACCGCCAGCGCCGCCACCAGGGCGGAATCGACGCCGCCGGAGAGCCCGAGCACCACGCCCTTGAAGCCGTTCTTGTTGACGTAGTCACGCAGCCCCAGCATGCAGGCGGCATAGTCCGCCTTGTCGCCCTCCTCGACCGCGACGACGGGCCCGTTGAGGCAGCGCCAGCCATTGCCGGTGCGCTCCCAGGTGAGCGTCGTGACCACCTCGCGGAAGGCCGGCAGCTGGAACGCGAGCGAGCGGTCGGCATGCAGGCCGAACGACGCGCCGTCGAAGACGAGCTCGTCCTGCCCACCGATCTGGTTGACGTAGATGATGGGCAAGTCGCTTTCGGTGACGCGGGCGACCGCAATATTCAGGCGGACGTCGTCCTTGTCACGCGAATAGGGCGAGCCGTTCGGCACGACCATCAGCTCGGCGCCGGTCTCGGCCAGGCATTCGACCACGTCCTCGTAGTCGCCCCACTCGGTCCAGATGTCCTCGCAGATCGGCATGCCGATGCGCACGCCGCGGAAGTTGACCGGTCCGGGCGGCGGCCCCGGCGCGAACACACGCCGCTCGTCGAACACGCCATAGTTGGGCAGGTTCACCTTCAAGCGCACGGCCGTGATCGCGCCGCCGTCGAGCAGGCAATAGGCGTTGTAAAGCTTGCCGTCCTCGGCCCAGGGCGTGCCGATCAGCAGCGCCGGGCCACCGGCGGCGGTCTCGCGCGCCAACTCCTCGACCTTGGCCCGGCAAGCCGCCTGGAAGGCCGGCTTGAGCACGAGATCCTCGGGCGGATAGCCCGACAGGAACAGTTCCGGCAAGGCCACGAGATCGGCGCCGGCCGCCTCGGCGCGTGCACGGCGCGCCTTGTCGGCGTTGCCGGCGATGTCGCCGACGGTCGGATTGAGCTGGGCAACCGCGATGGCGAGGCGGTCGGTGGGGCGGGCGTTCATGGGGTAGGTCTAGCGCAGGAGCGCGGCCAGCAAAAGTGGACGGCAGGCTGCGGGAACCGCGCCTTCAGAGGAGCCCCAGCCGCTCGGCCAGCGCCAAGAGCCAGGCGAGCCCGGCAATGACGATGGCGAGGCCGACCGCGGCCGAGCCCATGTCCTTGACCCGGCCGATCTGAGGGTCGATCTCGCGCGAGACCCGGTCGGCGAGCTTTTCGATCGCCGTATTGAGCAATTCGACCACCAGCAGGAGCAGCACCACGCCGATGAGCGCGAGGCGCTTCCACGCCGTCTCGGCGACGAAGAACGCCAGCGGCACGGCCACGATGAGCACGACCAATTCCTGGCGAAAGGCCTCCTCGCTGCGGGTCGCGGCGATGAGCCCATTCCAGGTATTTACGGTGGCGCGCAGCAATCGTTCCATGGGGGCTTTCGGCTGATACGGATGAGGTAACGAATGTTTGGGCGGCAATCTACAGTCCTCCCCGGCCAAATCCAGCTTGGTCGAGCCGCAGCAGCGGCAAAACGCCTTAAGAATTAGTGGACGTCGAGCACCGAGTAGGGTCCGAGCTTGAGGCTGGCCTGCAGGAACACGCCGAAATTCTGGGTCTTCCATTCGACCACCTGGGGGAACGCAGTGAAACCCACCACGTGATTTTCGAAATGGGTGAAGCCGCGGGTCTGCATGTACCAATAGCGAGCGCCGATGCCGACGCTCAAGCTCTCGTAGACCCGATAGGAGAGAAATGCGTCCAGCTGATAGCCCCAGCCCTTGCCATCTTCCGGGATCGGCCCGGAGAAATCGCCGGGCTGATTGCCCACGCGCAGCCAGTGGGTGTCCGCGCCGTAGAGCCACGCATAAGGCACCACCGCGGCATCGACGCTCAACCGGAAGCGGTCGAACTCGAACGTAGCGTCGACGCCGAGGCGCACCGAGTACCAGTTGTTGTCCTGCGTGATCACCTTGATCTGGTTCGGGATCGGGAACGCTCCGCAGATGAATGGATTGAACGAGGTCTGGGTGCAGCCATAGGCGCTGATGGTCTGATTCATGTAGTGCAGACCGCCGAACAGGCCGATGCGGAAGTCGGGCCCCCAGACGACGTTGAAGCCGGCGTCGAGGCTGCCGTAGATCGGCGTGCTGTCCTGCTGGACGCTGAGCGTTGACGAATACGGTTGCAGGGGCGGCGGCAACCCGAAGTCCTCGTCCTTGAGGCTTCCGTTGCGAAACGTGCCGCCGCCGACATAGCCCTTGATGAACCAGCGCTTGTCGAGATCGAAGCGGCCATAGACCTCGGCGGCAAAGATCGAGAGATCGCCATAGGTGAGCCGCGACACCAGCTCCGCGCCGCTGCTGTCATAGAGATTCTTCGCGGTCGTCGTCTTGCCGTACCAGAAACGCATGCCGAAATCGGCCGTATAGGTCGGCGTCGGTTGGTCGAATGGACGATAGGTCCAGTCGGCGGCGCGCAACGGCGCCACGGTCAGCAAGGTCGCGGCGAACACCAGAGCCAGGCGCATGCACGCAGACCAGAACGAATTCTTCGTTCGCACGAGACGTCCCCCAGAATTTTTCGAGGGCCAGTTTCTCGCCGAATGATTTTCCCAATCCTTACAATTCGAGCGATCCGTTTAACTACGCATTTCTATTGTTAACGAGCCGGTAGATTCCTGTGTTAATGTGCGGCTAATCCCGTCGCGGTGAAAGATCGCTTACACCCTGCGAGGATCGATGTGTTCCGGCTCGATGCGAAACACGCGGAACACGCCGGATCATTTGACGTCTCGGGCGGCAATCAACACGAAATTGATGTGTATTTGCGGTGCACCCCAATCGGGCGTGTTCCTTTTGAGCAACACCAAATCGCCATTGGTTTCTGGCCGGGACTGCGGCCCTACGCGGCGGCGCCATGCGGGACACCCGCCTCATGACCGCAAAGCCGGGCTGAACAATGGTCTGCGCGTGGAGTCGCAGCAGGGGATGCCATGAGGCGCCTCGTTGACGCGCTCATGGCTTGCAGCAGCAGGGGAATGAAATGGCAAAGTTTCCGGCTTCTATCTTGGGGCTCGCGGCCGCAACGGTGCCGATGTTGGCGGGCGCTTCCGCGAGCGCGGCCTCAATCATGAAACGATTCACGCACATTGCGATCACGCTCGTCGCACTGGCCGCAGCGGGCTCCGCCGGCGCGGCGGACTTGTCGGTCAAGAAGGCGCCGGTCTATAAGGCGCCGCCCGTGGTCCCAGTCTATGATTGGTCGGGCTTTTATGTCGGTGTAAATGCCGGCGGAGCCTGGGGCCGATCCAACGCCGACACTTCGACCGTGTTCTCGCCCGACGGCTATTTCGCCGAGAGCAGCATTTCTGCCATCGCCGCGACCGGCGCTCAGAGCATCCACAGCAGCGGGTTCACCGGCGGCGCGCAGGCCGGGCATAACTGGCAGACCGGCCCCGCGGTCTTCGGCGTGGAGGTCGACTTCAATTATCTCGGCCTCAAAGGTTCGACCCAGGGCAGCGCCCTATATCCATGCTGCGCGCCGACCGGGTTCACGATCAACTCGTCGATCAGCCCCGGTTGGCTGTTCACGGCTCGCCCGCGGCTCGGCTATGCGGCCGACAACTGGCTGGTCTACGTAACCGGCGGCCTCGCCGTCGCGCGGATCAAGGGCGATTTCACCTTCACCGACACCTTCGCCACCGCATCGGAAACCGCATCCATCTCGACCACCAAGACCGGATGGACCGTCGGCGCGGGCACTGAGGTCGGCCTGCAGGGGCCATGGTCGTTGAAGGTCGAATATCTCTACGTCAATCTCGGCAGCGTATCGACCACGTCAACTAATCTGACGGCATTCGCGCCTCCCGTCGGGTTCCCAACCAGCGTGTTCACCCACAATCTGGACCTGAAGGCCAACATCGTCCGGGTCGGACTGAATTATCGCTTCGGCGCGCCGGTCGTCGCCAATTATTGAGCCGTGACTTCGTTCAAATAGATTTACCGGCCACCGGGCCAACGTCCGGCGGCCGGTGATGCATTTTCAGCGGTTGTCCGATCAAGAGCGAGCGAATAGCGAATGGCGAATTGAAGCCATCGGCGGCTCCGTTACTCCCTATTCGCTACTCGCTATTTCACGGCTCCGCCGTGCGAATGCCCGCGGGGCCGCCGTTGACCTTGATCGAGCCAGCCGGCTTGAGCTCCTTGCCGTCGAAGCTGAATGCCATGATTTCCTTCTGCACCATGCATTGCACCAGCAGCGTGCGGTTGCCCTTGCTCCAGGCGAGCCCCTGGCACCAGTGACCGACCTTGGCCTCGGTCAGCGGGACCAATTCGTTGCCCTTGACGCTCAGCACCTTCACCAGGCCGTAGTCGTTGAAGAACGGGTTGTTCTTCGGCTTGTTGGAGCCGTTCATCACGCTCACGGCGGCGAAGGCGCCATCGGGAGAGAGCGTGATGCCTTCCGGCGTCTGGCCGACGGTGACGGTGTGCACGACGCGCGGCGGCTTCGCTTCCAGATCGATCAGGCTCGCGGTATCGGCATCGCCGCTGCCGGTGCCGATATTGGCGACCACCGCGAGCTTGCCGTTGGGATGGATGTCGAGACCGTACGGCCGCAGGCCGGCCGAGATGTCGCGCTTGGTGTATTCGACCTTGGTGCCATCGATCGACAGCACGGAGATCTTGTGGTCGCCGTCGCGCGTGACCAGCGCGGACTTGCCGTCCGGCGCGATGGCGACGTGGCTCGGTCCCGACTTGTCATTGCCGAGATCGACCTTGCCGACCGGCGTGAGCGTATTGCCGGCGATCGAATAGACCGAGACCGTTCCCTCCGACCGGTTGGCGACGAGCGCAAGCGTGCCAGCGCGATTGATCGAGACGCCGGCGGCGCCCTTGCCAGCCTGGAGCTGCGCCGACGCCTTGGGCGGCGAAGCCTTGAGATCGATCACGGTGAGCCGGTCGTCGGGTACGAGCTTCTTGGGATCGGCCGGGTCGAGCTTCATCGCGCCGGTGACGAGCGCGAAGCTCTCGTCGCGCGCGATCGCGACGCTCGAGGGCGGACCGACGACGCTGGTGGGAACGGGTATCTCGGCCACCGTCTTGGGCGGCGTCGAATTGAGATCGATGACGGTGACGGTGTCGGCCGGCGGATTGGCCGGCACGGTGTTGACGCCGTCGACCAGGACGGCCTTGCCGTCATTGGCGGAGAGCACGAGCTGCGCGCTCGCGCCGGACGGCAGCGACAGCAATGCGGCGAGCGCGGCTGCGCTCGCCATCGGCATGTGGCGATGCATGAGATCCTCCCAATACCCGGATCGTTATGATCTTGCGAGCGCGCCGGGTGCGCGCTCGCGGTCCAAACATTTCGTAGGGCGGGTTAGGCGTCCATAAGCGCGTTTACGCGCGTCTTCGACGCGCTATGGCCGTAACCCGCCGCCACGACCCGTAGTTCAGTGGCGGATTACGTGGAGCCTGTCATCGGGCGGCGCTTTCGCGCCGGCCCGTTGGCTAATCCGCCCTACACGACTAAAGCCCCGCCGCGGCTGGCAACGGCCGCGCCCGTGCCGTGCGCTCGGCCTTGAGCAGGTCGGCCAGCAGGAAGGCGAGGTCGATCGACTGCTCGGCATTGAGCCGGGGATCACAGACGGTGTGGTAGCGGTCCTTGAAGTCGGCGTCGGTGATCATGCGCGCGCCGCCCGTGCACTCGGCGACGTTCTGCCCGGTCATTTCCAGGTGCACGCCGCCGCCATGGGTGCCCTCCGCGCGGTGCACCTCGAAGAAGGTCTTGACCTCCGACAGGATGCGGTCGAACGGCCGCGTCTTGTAGCCGCTCTCCGAGGTGATGGTGTTGCCGTGCATGGGATCGCACGACCACAGCACGACCTTGCCTTCGCGCTGCACGGCGCGGACCAGGCCCGGCAACTGGTTGCCGACCTTGTCGGATCCGAAGCCGCACGATCAGCGTCAGCCGGCCGGGCTCGTTTTCCGGATTGAGGATGTCGATGAGGCGGAGCAGCTCGTCGACCTTGCTCGACGGCCCGCATTTGAGACCGAGCGGATTCATGATGCCGCGGCAGAACTCGACGTGCGCATGGTCGGGCTGCCGGGTGCGGTCGCCGATCCAGAGCATGTGGGCCGAGGTGCAGCAGAAGGTGCCGGGATGGGTCGAATCTTCGCGCGTCATCGCCTGCTCGTAGCCGAGCAGCAGCGCTTCGTGGCTGGTGTAGAAGTCGGTGCTCTTGAGCTCGGGATGGCTCTCGAGATCGAGGCCGCAGGCCTGCATGAAGCCGAGCGCCTCGGAAATGCGGTCGGCGAGCTCCTCGTAGTGGTGCGACTGCGGGGAATCCTTGACGAAGCCGAGCGTCCATTGCCGCACGTTGGCGAGGTTTGCGTAGCCGCCGTGCACGAAGGCGCGCAGCAGGTTGAGCGTCGCGGCGGAATGGCGAAAGGCCTCGATCTGGCGCGCCGGATCGGGACGGCGGGCGTCGTCGGTGAACTCGACCCCGTTGATCACGTCGCCGCGGTAGCTCGGCAATTCCTTGCCGTCCTTCTTCTCCGTCGGCGAGGTGCGGGGCTTGGCGAACTGGCCGGCGATGCGGCCGACCTTCACCACCGGCAGCGCGGCGGCATAGGTGAGCACCACCGCCATCTGCAGGAAGACGCGCAGGAAGTCGCGGATGTTGTTGGCGCTGACATTGTTGGCGCTCGGCTCCGAGAAGCTCTCGGCGCAGTCGCCGCCCTGGAGCAGGAAGCCCTCGCCCATGGCAACGCGGCCCAGCGCCTTCTTGAGGCTGCGGGCCTCACCTGCAAAAACCAGCGGCGGGAAGGTCGCAAGCTGCCCCTCGACGCCTTCCAGCGCCGCCTTGTCCGGATAGTCGGGGACCTGCTGGATCGGCTTCTTGCGCCAGCTGTCGCGCGTCCAACGCTCGGGCATGACAGCCCCTCCACTACGCTTAAGGCCCGGTACGGGCGAGATTTTCCTATTGGACTGCTTATACCTGACGGCCGGCACCGGAAGCCAGCCTGGAATTGCACCCGGCGTTCGACGCTTGAGAGCCGCTACCGCGGGCGTTCGGGGCTTCAACTCGAAATTTACCCCAGGGTGGCATGTTGCCGCCATGGGACCGCGAACGGCCCATCCTTGCACTGATGCAGAACGCATTCACCGATGACTTTCGACCTCAGGCTCATCAACGAAGTCGAAAATGCCATCGCGACCGGCTCGGTCGAGCGACGTAACGCTGCGCTGCGGCGGCGTCACCGATCTTTTCATAATGGGGTCGGAACAGTATTCGGACGACGAAATCGCCTTGTTCGATGACGTCATCATCCGTCTCGCCGCGGAGATCGAGCTGTCTGCACGGTCGTTGCTCGCAGTCCGCCTGGCACCGATTCCAAACGCTCCGCCCAAGATCATTCGCGCCCTTGCATTCGACGACGCCATCGAGGTCGCCCGGCCTGTTCTCGTTCAATCCGAGCGGCTCGACGATCCAACTCTCGTCGAGAATGGGAGGAGAAAAGGTCAGGAACACCTGCTCGCGATCTCGCGACGACGGTCGCTGAGCGAGCCGGTCACCGATGTGCTGGTCGAGCGCGGGGACCAGCGGGTCGTGCTGAGCATTGCGGAAAACCGTGGCGCAAGATTCTCCGATGGAGCCTTCGCCATCCTCGTTCGGCGGTCGGCCGGCGACGACAGGCTTGCCGCATGCGTCGGCTCCCGGCCTGAAATTCCGGCGCATCTGTTCCTCGATCTGCTTGCGAAAGCGTCCCACATCGTCCGGGCCAAGCTCGAAGCCGCGCATCCGCAGGCGAAGCGCGAGGTTGCAGCAAGTCGTCGGAGAGGTTGCGGACCGCATTCGCTCCGAAGCCTTCGACGGATCGGCAGACCGCGCGGCGGCGCGAAGCCTGGTCGAAACCCTGCATCGGTCGGGCGAGCTCGACGACGGCAAGGCTTCGAGCGTTCGCGAGGGATGGCAGGCTCGACGAAACCACGGCCGCACTCGCCCTCATGTGCGCAATATCGCTCCAATTCGTCGAACGCGCGATGATGCAGGAGCGCTCCGAGACGGTCCTGGTGCTCGCGCGGGCGATCGGGCTGTCGTGGTCCACCGTCAAGGCAATACTGCTGCTGCGCGCCGGAAAACGCATCATCGCGGCGGACGAGATCGCGCAATGCCTCGCGAGCTTCGAGCGGCTCAAGCCGGCAACCGCAAAGGAGATTGCCCGGTTCTATCAGAAGCGCGATCTGGCCGGAACGAGGCGCCCCACTTGATGCCGTCTATTCCGCCGCCTCGCGCCGGTGGCTCAGCGCCTTCTCCCGCAGCGTCACCAGCTCCTCGGCGGCGGTCGGATGCACCGCCATGGTGGCGTCGAAATCGGCCTTGGTCGCCTTCATCTTCACGGCGATGCCGACCAGCTGGATCATCTCGCCGGCGTCCGGCCCGACGATGTGGCAGCCGACCACGCGGTCGGTCTCGCCGTCGACCACGAGCTTGAAGAAGGCGCGCGTATCGCGGCCCGCGAGCGTCATCTTCATCGGACGGAACGAGGTCTTGTAGATGTCGACCTTGGGGAGGCGCGCGCAGGCCTCGGCCTCGGTCATGCCGATCACGCCGACCTCCGGCTCGGAGAATACCGCGGTCGGCACATTGGCGTGATCGACCGCGATCGGCTTGCCGCCGAAGACCGTGTCGGCAAAGGCATGACCCTCGCGGATCGCGACCGGCGTCAGGTTGATCCGGTTGGTGACGTCGCCGATCGCGTAGATGTGCGGCACCGAGGTGCGCGAGAATTCGTCGACCGCGATGCCGCCGTTCTTGGCGAGCTTCACGCCGGCCGCCTCCAGCCCGAGGTCCCCGACGTTCGGCCAGCGCCCGGTGGCGAACATGACGCGGTCGACCATGAAGGATTCGCGATTGGACAACTCGACGCAGCATCCGTGGTCGACCTTCTCGACCGCATCGACTGTCTGCCTGGTGACGATCTTGATGCCGCGCCGCTCCATTTCCGCGCGCAGATGCTCGCGCACGTCGTCGTCGAAGCCGCGCAGGATGTTCTCGCCGCGATAGACCAGCGTCACCTCCGAGCCGAGCCCGTTGAAGATGCCGGCGAACTCGACCGCGATGTAGCCGCCGCCCTGGATCAAAATGCGCTTCGGCAATTCCTCGAGGTGAAACGCCTCGTTCGAGGAGATGACGTGCTCGAGGCCCGCGATGTCCGCGCCCAGATGGGGGGCCGCGCCGGTGGCGATCAGGATATGCTTGGCGCGGACCGTTTCGCCGGTGGCGAGAAGTCGCACGGTGTGCGCGTCCTCGATCACCGCCCGGCTCTTGACGATCGCGACCTTCGCGCGCTCCAGGTTCGCGGTATAGGCCGCTTCGAGCCGCGCAATCTCGCGATCCTTGTTGGCGATCAGCGTGCGCCCAATCGAAGACCGGCTCTGCCACGCTCCAGCCGTAGCCCGCGGCGTCCTCGAACTCGTCGGCGAAGCGCGACGCATAGACCAGGAGCTTCTTGGGGACGCAGCCGCGGATCACGCAGGTGCCGCCGACGCGATATTCCTCGGCCACCATGACGCGTGCACCATGGCTGGACGCGATGCGCGCGGCGCGCACGCCGCCCGAGCCCGCTCCGATGACGAAGAGATCGACGTCGTTATCGGTCATGCTCTAGATGTCGTGCCCGCGCTTCTTCATTTCGGCGCGTATCTTGCCAAGAACCTCTTCCGACAGCTTGTTGGCCCAGGTCTGCGCATTGCGCATGCCCTCATCCAGAACCCTCGGCTCCTCGACGAGCAGCTTGCGGCCGAGCGGCGACTTGTAGAAAGCAAGCGCGTCCTTGAGCTCCTGCTCGGTGAACCGCGTGGCGTAGAGCTTGGCAATGTCGTTCACGAGTTCGACGCTGCGAGGGGCATAGTCCGCCCGCAACTTGGCGGCGACTTCGTTCAAGTCCTTGTTGAGCATCGGATTGGTCCGCAAGAGGGCGGACTTGGCCTGCTCGATGACACCCGGCACCATCGGGTCGAACATCGCGGTGGCACCCTTTGATCGTGATCAGCTCCTTGGCGGTCGCGAGCGCGGTCGCCGAAGGCTGCTGCGCATGGGCGCTCCCGACGGACGCGGCAAGGATGAGCGCAAGCGCGAGCATGACCGGCGGCGCCGACGGTTGGGTAAGCGAACATGGCTCTCTCCTCTTCACGTTCCGACGGTCTGATCTGATGAACTGTCCTGCTTCATCATGGCCGCTCGACGACGCGCACGCCGCTGGCGTCCGCGATGACGGCGGTTTGCGCGAGCCCGATGAACAGGCCGTGCTCGACAACGCCCGCGATCGCGTCGAGACGGTCCGCGAGCGCTTTCGGATCGGCAATCCGCTCGAGCGCGGCGTCGAGAATCCAGTGCCCGCCGTCCGTGACGAAAACGTGACCGTCCTTGGCCCGCCGCAGCAGCGCGGGTCCGGGGCAACCGGCGGCCGCGGCCGCCGCCTCGACCGCCCGCCGGGTCGCGCCCAGCCCGAACGGCACCACCTCGATCGGCAGCAGGAAATGGCCCAGCGTGGCGACCCATTTCGATTTCATCGGCGATGACGACCATGCGCGCGGAGGCGGCGGCCACGATCTTTTCCCGCAGCAGCGCGCCGCCGCCGCCCTTGATCAAGCTCAGATCGGGCGCGATCTCGTCGGCGCCGTCGACCGTGAGATCGAGCGCGGGCGTCTCATCGAGACTGGTGAGCGGAACGCCCAGCCGCTCGGCGTCGCTGCGCGTCGCCTCCGAGGTCGGCACCCCGATCACCTCGAGGCCCGCGCGAACACGCTCGGCCAGGACCTCGACGAAATGCTTGGCGGTCGAGCCGCTGCCGAGGCCGAGCCGCATGCCCGGCCGGACGAATTCGACGGCGCGGGCGGCGGCGGCACGTTTTTGGGTATCGAGGTCCATCGCGATCGAGACGGCTCAGGTCGGAAAATCGGAGCTGGATGACGGAGCCTATACCGTCCTTGGGCGGCTGAGGATAGTCCGAGGCTTGCCATCCCTGCCCTCACCCGGTAGCACCCGTACATCATGGTTGCTCCCACCATCATTTTCGATCTCGACGGGACGCTGGTCGATACCGCGCCCGATCTGGTCGCCACCCTCAACATGATCTTCCGCCGCGAGGGCCTGCCGCCGATCGCCTACGATGCCGGGCGCAACATGGTCGGCCGCGGAGCGCGCGCGATGATCGAGCGCGGACTGGCGGCGGACGGCCGCACGCTTGCGGACGGCGAGCTCGACCGACTGGTCAGGGACTTCATCGCCCACTATGCCGAGCACATCGCGGATCAATCGCGGCCGTTCCCCGGGCTCGAGGTGGCCCTCGACGCGCTCGCCGCTGACGGATACCGCTTCGCGGTGTGCACCAACAAGCTCGAAGGGCTGTCGCGGCGGCTCCTCGATGCGCTCGGTCTCTCGAGCCGCTTCGTCGCTATCTGCGGAGCCGACACCTTCGGAATACAAAAGCCCGACCCGGAACTGCTGCGGCGTACGATCGTCCGCGCCGGCGGAGACCCGGGGCGCACGGTGATGGTCGGCGACTCGCTGAGCGACATCGCCGCCGCCCGCGGGGCAGGCGTTCCGGTCGTCGGCGTAGACTATGGCTATACCGAGATCCCGGTCGCCGAGCTGGGCGCCGACCGCGTGATCAGCGCCCTTCCCGAGCTGCCCGAAGCCGTTTTTGCCCTGCTCGGCACCACCAGCAGTAGCCCGGTACGGAGCGGACATGGTTGACCGGCGATTTACCCTGTCGCTAAAACTGTTGGTGACTTCCTATTTTACCTTATCCCCGCCACACTTAGGGGCAATTGAGGGTGGTAGCCATATGCCGCGCGGCAATGGACCCTAGGTTGCATCGGTCCCGCTACGCTCGTATGGCTGCGAGTGGGGACGAGGCGGCGCCTGCCGCCCAAGTTGGTGGGGTCCGATCATGAGTCGAGTCATCGCCATCCTGGCATGTGGCCTTATGCTGGCCGCATGCTCCTCAATATCCCTGTCGAGCCTGAACGTCATGAAGTCGTCGCCGTCCGCGGAGGCGCTGCGGATCGAATCCGAGCCGCCGGGCGCCGAGGCGAGAACATCGACGGGACAGAGCTGCCGCACGCCGTGCGAGCTCGCCGTCCAGGCGGGCGGCGAGGTCTCGGTGACGCTTGCGCTCAGCGGCTTCCAGCCGCAGACCGTGTCGGTGCGCCCCGAGGCGCCCACACAGGCTGAACGCGACTCCGAGATCGCGGCCGCGAGCGCCCGGCTCTCGCCCAATCCGATCTACGTCGAGCTACAGCCCGCCCCGGCGGCGCCGCCGACCAGGAAGCCGGTCGCGCCGAAGAAAAAGAAGCCCGTTACGACGGCTGCCCGCACCGCAAGCAGCGACGACCCGTGACCGCCGCCGCGCCTCCGCCCGCGATGGCCCCTTCGCCGCCCCCCGAGTCGGCGGCTTCCGCGACCAATTTTCCCTGGCCGACGCGCTAATTCAGGCGCCGACAGGCACGATAGCGTCGCTTTGCGAGCTATCTTCGGGTGCGGGAGCGCTGGACGCTCTGGCCGATATCCGTCAGAATTCCCATATAGTACGGATATCGGACCTCGGTGATGACGCACGACGCGCAAAGTCTGGCATTCGACCGCGAAGGACGCCGACCGGCCCCCGCGCTGGTCGATCCGTTCGCGCGGGCCATCTCCTATTTGCGCGTCTCGGTGACGGACCGCTGCGACTTCCGCTGCGTCTACTGCATGTCGGAAAACATGGCGTTCCTGCCGAAGGTCGACCTGCTCTCGCTGGAAGAGCTCGACCGGCTCTGCAGCGCCTTCATCGCACGCGGGGTACGCAAGCTCCGGCTCACCGGCGGCGAGCCGCTGGTGCGGCGCGGGATCATGACGCTCGTGGCTTCGCTCGCGCGCCATCTCTCGACTGGCGCGCTCGACGAGCTCACGCTGACCACCAACGGATCGCAGCTCCCGAAATACGCCCACGAGCTCGCCGGCCACGGCGTGCGGCGCATCAACGTCTCGCTCGACACGCTCGACCCCGACAAGTTCCGCGCCATCACGCGCTGGGGCGAGCTGGACAAGGTCATGGCCGGGATCGACGCCGCGCAGGCGGCCGGCCTCAAGGTCAAGATCAATGCCGTCGCGCTCAAGGGCGTGAACGAGGACGAGTTCCCGGCGCTCATGGAATGGGCGCACGGACGCGGCATGGAGCTCACCCTGATCGAGGTGATGCCGCTCGGCGACGTCGGTGAAGGCCGGCTCGATCAGTACCTCCCGCTCTCGATCGTGCGGGCGCGCCTGGCGGAGCGCTTCACGCTTGCCGACATCGACTATCGCACCGGCGGCCCGGCGCGCTACGTCAACGTGGCCGAGACCGGCGGCCGCCTCGGCTTCATCACGCCGCTCACCCACAATTTCTGCGAATCCTGCAATCGCGTGCGGGTGACCTGCACCGGAACGCTCTACATGTGCCTCGGCCAGGAAGATGCCGCCGACCTGCGCACCCCGCTGCGGGCGTCCGAGGGCAATGACCCGCTCGACGCCGCGATCACGGAAGCGATCGCGCGCAAGCCCAAGGGGCACGATTTCGTCATCGACCGGCGCCATCGGCGACCGGCACTGGCGCGCCACATGAGCGTGACCGGGGGCTGAGCCAGCCAATCCGCCTTCTGCCCCTACCCTCCCGAGGTCCGCTCCTCACTCTCCCCATCGGCCGTGGGCAGAACCCGCTTCAGCCAAACTTCCAATTGACGTCCGCGCGGGGGTCTAGGATGGTTCCCTGGCCCTCGGACGCTGTTGCGGCCAGGGCCAAAGCCCGGGAAGACAACCGGACAGCCACGACGATTGAACAGGGGGAACGTGCGTGCAGGGCTTGCTCAGGCTGAGCCGCGGCATCGACGCGGTCAATTTCCGGATCGGCAAGGTTCTGTCGTGGCTGATCCTGATCGTGGTGATCATCTCTGCGGCCAATGCCACGGTGCGGAAGGTCTTCGACACCTCGTCCAACGCCTGGCTGGAGCTGCAGTGGATCATCTTCGGCGCGATATTTCTTTTGTGCTCGCCATGGACGCTGCTGTCGAACGAGCACATTCGCATCGACATCATCAACAGCGTGCTGCCGAAACGGTGGCGCGACACGATTGACGTCGTCGGCCACGTGTTCTTCCTGTTGCCGCTGACGATCGTGATGATCGTCACCTCGGTTCCGTTCGTCTGGCGCTCGGTCCTGATCAACGAGCAATCGATGAATGCCGGGGGCCTGCCGCAATGGCCGGCGAAGTGCCTGATCCTCATCGGATTCGTGCTGCTTTTCTTTCAAGGCATTTCCGAGCTCATCAAGCGCATCGCCGTGATGCGCGGCCTCATTCCCGATCCGTATGCCATGGGCGACGGAGCGCACTCTGCCGCGGAAGCCGAGGCCGAGCGCATTCTTGCGATCGCCAAAACCGATCCTCATTAGCCGCGACGAAGCAGCCCCCGGAGCGACGACCATGACGGCGATGCTGATCCACTACATGGCGCCGATCATGTTCGCGTCGCTGGTGGTGTTTCTCCTTCTGGGTTACCCGGTCGCGTTCTCGCTCGCGGCCAACGGCCTCATCTTCGGGTTGATCGGCATCGAGCTCGGGCTGTTCCGCCCGGACTTCTTGCAAGCGCTTCCCGAGCGCATCTACGGAATCATGAACAACGACGTTCTGCTCGCGATTCCGTTCTTCACCTTCATGGGCCTCATTCTGGAGCGATCGGGCATGGCCGAGGACCTGCTCGATACCATCGGCCAATTGTTCGGAACGATCCGCGGCGGGCTCGCCTATGCGGTGATCTTCGTCGGCGCGTTGCTGGCGGCCACCACCGGCGTGGTCGCGGCCTCGGTGATCTCGATGGGGCTGATCTCGCTGCCGATCATGTTGCGCTACGGCTACGACCGGCGCGTGGCATCGGGCGTGATCGCGGCATCCGGAACGCTGGCGCAGATCATTCCGCCCTCGCTGGTGCTCATCGTGATGGCCGATCAGCTCGGCCGCTCGGTCGGCGACATGTACGAAGGCGCGTTCCTTCCCGGCCTCATGCTGGCCGGCCTCTACGCCGGTTATGTATTTCTGGTGACGATGCTGTTTCCCAAATTCGCGCCGGGCTTGCCCGTCGAGGCGATCGAGTACCGCGAGGACGACGGCAAGCGCGGCCTGCTCTCGCTGGCAGTACTGTTCGTCGCCAGCGCCACCGCTGGAGTATTCGCGATGCGAAACTCCACCACGCGGGGGGCGGACTACGTCGTGCTCACGATGTTCATCGGCATCGTCTTCGCCTTCTGCGTGGCGGTGGCGAACTGGGGCTGCGACAGGCTCTTTAAGGTTCGGTTCCTGTCGCGACTTGCGCAGCAAGTGACCTTCGTGATGGTGCCGCCCCTATTCCTGATCTTCCTGGTGCTGGGAACGATCTTCATCGGGCTGGCAACGCCGACCGAAGGCGGCGCCATGGGCGCGACCGGCGCATTGGTCCTCGCCATCCTCAAACGGAGGCTGACCTGGGATTTGACGCGCCAGGCCGCGGAAGTCACGGCCAAGCTGTCGGCCTTCGTCGTCTTCATCCTGATCGGTGCGCGCGTCTTCTCGCTCACCTTCTACGGCGTGGACGGACACAAATGGGTCGAGGAGTTGCTGGTCTCCCTGCCCGGCGGCCAGATCGGCTTCCTCGTCTTCGTCAACGTCTTTGTATTTCTGCTCGCGTTCTTCCTCGATTTTTTCGAGATCGCTTTCATCGTGATCCCTCTGCTCGGAGCGCCAGCGGAGCGGCTCGGCATCGACCTCATCTGGTTCGGCATCATACTCGGCGTGAACATGCAGACCTCGTTCATGCACCCGCCATTCGGATTCGCGCTGTTCTATCTGCGCTCGGTCGCCCCGCGGGAGTCCTACATCGACCGCGTGTCCGGCCTGCGCACGGCGCCGGTGACGACCGGACAGATCTATTGGGGCGCGGTGCCGTTCGTCGTGATCCAATGCATCGCGGTCGCGCTCGTCATCACGTTCCCGGCCATGGTCATGCACTACAAGGGCACCGGACCGACGATCGATCCGTCGAAGATTCAAATCGAGATCCCGCAGCCCGACTTGCCGCCGCCGCTCGACTTCGGAGAACCGCCGAAGATTCAATGATCAAGAGCCCCGACGCGATGCGTCGGGGCCCTCGTCGCACTATGCCGAAAATGCTCCGTCCGCTATGAGCGCGTGCGCATGCGGATCATGAAGCTGTCGAACGACAGTTCGGCGACCTGGAACCACACCAGGGAATCACCACGAAACGCCACGAGGCTGTCGTACAGCTTCTTGAAGTGAGGGTTGGTCTTCGACAAATCAGCGTAGATGTCGAGCGCGGCCTTGTAGCACGCTTCCATCACGTCCTGCGGAAAGGCGCGCAGTTGCACGCCCTGCGCCATCAGCCGCTTGAGCGCGGCCGGGTTGGCGTAGTCGTACTTTCCGATCACCCATTCCCACGCGTCGCCGGACGCGGTCTGGATCGCCGCCTGGTAGGCTTTCGGCAGCTCGTTCCATTTGGCGAGGTTGATGAGATTGTGGGCCTGGCCGCAGCCCTCCCACCAGCCCGGATAGTAGTAATACTTCGCGACCTTGTAGAAGCCGAGCTTCTCATCGTCGTGCGGCCCAACCCATTCGCAGGCGTCGAGGGTGCCCTTTTCTAGGGCCGGATAGATGTCGCCGGCGGCAAGTTGTTGCGGCACCAGACCTACCTTGGCAACAATGGTGCCGGCAAATCCGCCGATGCGCATTTTCAGGCCCTTCATGTCATCGACCGATTTGAGCTCCTTGCGGAACCAGCCGCCCATCTGCGCGCCGGTATTCGCGGCCGCGATCCCGGTGCAATTGAAGCCTTTCAACAGATCGTTGAGCAGCTCGGAGCCGCCGCCGAAACGAAGCCACGAGTTCATCTGGCGGGCGTTGAGCCCGAACGGCAGCGCGGTGCCGAAGGTGAACGCGGGATCCTTGCCCCAGTAGTAGTAAAGCGCGGTATTGCCCATCTCGACGGTACCGTTCTGCACGGCGTCCAGCACCTGCAGCCCCGGCACGATCTCGCCCGCCGCGAAAACTTGAATTTGGAACCTGTTGTCGGTGATCTCGGCGACGCGCTTGGCGAAGTACTCGCATCCGCCATAGAGCGTGTCGAGCGACTTCGGCCAGCTGGCCGTCAATCGCCATTTCAGCTCGGGCATCGATTGGGCGATGGCTGGTGCTGCTACCGCGGACGTCGCAATCCCGACGCCCGCCGCCTTCAGAAATTCCCGTCGTTTCATGATGGATCGTCCTCCCTGTCGATTGATTTGGAATTTTTGTTCGTGCACTGTCGACGCCGGACATTGCGCGGCGCCCAGACCTTGGCCGAACATCCAAGTCTTCGCCAAAATACGGGCGGCATATCGCGGCGCCCGGCGAAGAAGTTCTAAAACTATAGACCGGAAGCGAATAGACGCATAGCACGATGTCGAGTCATAGCGCGCGCCGATCGATCATAAAAAATCCCAGGGGCCTGCAGGCCCCTGGGATGTTCGTTCGCCGAAGGATCATCAGGTGCGGGTGCGGTTGCGCACGAGATAGGTGTCGTAGGTCAGCTCGGCCACCTGCCACCACAGATATTCGTCGTTGCGGAAGGCCAGCATCGCCTCATAGACTTTCTTGAAGTCGGCATTGGTCTTCGAGGTCTCGGCATAGAGCTCCAGCGCCGCCTTGAGCGACGCGTCCATCACCGGCTGGGGGAACGGTCGCAGCTGCGCGCCGCCCGCGACCAGCCGCTTGAGGGCTGCCGGATTGCCGGCGTCATACTTGGCTTGCATCCACTCGTTCGCCATGGACGACGCGGTCCGAACGATCGATTTGTAGGCCGGCGGCAGCGCGTTCCATTTGTCGATGTTGATGAAGTTGTGGAGCATGGGGCCGCCTTCCCACCAGCCGGGATAGTAGTAGAACTGCGCGACCTTCTGGAAGCCGAGCTTCTCGTCGTCGTAGGGGCCGACCCACTCGCAGGCGTCGAGCGTGCCCTTCTCCAGCGCCGGATAGATGTCGCCGCCCGCGATCTGCTGCGGCACCACGCCGAGCTTGGAGATGACGCGGCCGGCAAATCCCCCGATCCGCATCTTGAGGCCGTTGAGGTCGGAGACGTCCTTGATCTCCTTGCGGAACCAGCCGCCCATCTGAGCGCCGGTGTTGCCGGCGGGGATCGCGTAGATGTTGAACTTCTTGTAGAAGTCGTTCATCAGCTCCATGCCGCCGCCGAAATACATCCAGGCGGTCTGCATGCGGCTGTTGAGGCCGAACGGCACCGCGGTGCCGAAGGCGAAGGTCGGATCCTTGCCGAAGTAGTAGTAGGACGCGGTGTGGCACATCTCGACCGTGCCGTTCTGCACGGCGTCGGCAGCCTGCAGCGCCGGGCACGAGCTCGCCCGAAGCGAAAACCTGGATCTGGAATTTGTTGTCGGTCCCCTCCCTGACCGCTTTGGCGAATGCTTCCGACGCGCCATAAATGGTGTCGAGCGACTTCGGAAAGCTCGAGGTCAGCCGCCACTTGAGGTCCGGCATCCCCTGCGCGATGGCGGGCTTGGCGATCGCGGTCGCAGCGGTGGCGAGGCCTGCCGCCTGCAGGAATTGACGACGTTTCATGTGTTTCCTCTCTGGTTTGCGCGCCGCCGGAGGGACCCGCATGACGGGCCGTCGCCGGCGCGTTCGCGACATTGCGCACCATGGCGAAAGGTCGCGGTAAAATCCATCCGACCAATGTTGAATTCGCGTTCGCACGCGCCGCGGCCGAACGGCCGCGGCCGGATCGGAAAACGAACCAACCGGACAACGGGCGTCGCGATTAAGTCCGTGTGCGGGTACGGATCATGAAGCCGTCGTAGGTGTATTCCGCAACTTGCCACCAGAGATACTCGTCGTTGCGGAATGCCTGCATCGAATCCAGCACCTTCTTGTAGTCGGCGTTGCTCGCCGCGGTCTCGGTGTTGACCTCGTTCGAGGCCTTCAAGCACGCCTCCATGACTGGCTGCGGGTACGGGCGCAGCTGAGTGCCGGCCGCGACCAGCCGCTTCAACGCCCCAGGGTTGCGCGCATCGTATCTGCCGGTCTCCTCGACGTTGGCTAAGCCCGCGGCCGCGGTGAGGATCGCCTGATAGTTCTTCGGGAGCTCGTTCCACTTCGCCTGGTTGATCAGGAAGTGCTGCGTCGTGCCGCCTTCCCACCAGCCCGGGTAGTAGTAGAACGGCGCGACCTTGTAGAAGCCAAGCTTCTCGTCGTCATATGGACCGACCCACTCGGCGGCATCGATGGTGCCCTTCTCCAATGCCGGATAGATGTCGCCGCCGGCGATCTGCTGCGGCACTACGCCGAGCTTCTGCAGCGTCTTGCCGGCCCAGCCCCCGATGCGGAACTTGAGGCCCTTGAGATCATCGACGGTCTTGATCTCCTTGCGGAACCAGCCGCCCATCTGCGCGCCGGTATTGCCGCCCAGCAACGGATAGACGTTGGACTTCTTGCCAAACTCGACCATCAGCTTGGTGCCATCGCCGTCATAGAACCAAGCGTTCTGCTGACGGGCGTTGAGACCGAACGGGACGGCACAGAACAGCGCCCAGGTCGGATCCTTGCCGATATAGTAATAAGTCGCGGTATGTCCGATCTCGACGGTGCCATTCGAGACGACGTCGAGGACGGCCAAGGCGGGCGCGATCTCGCCCGCGGCGAAGACTTGAATCTGAAACTTGTTGTCGGTCGCTTCGGCAACGTACTTGGAGAGCGTTTCGCAGGCGCCGTAGAGCGTGTCCAACGACTTCGGCCAGCTCGCGGTCAATCGCCATTTGATCTCCGGCATCGACTGCGCAATGGCCGGCGCAGCGATCGCGGATGCGGCCATCCCGGCTCCGGCAACTTTGAGAAATTCGCGGCGTTTCATGAACATGTTCCTCCAGATTCCCGGGCACGAACGCGGCGGATGCAATTCGTCCGCCCGGTGGTGATGTCAAGGCTTCTTGGTCTTGGGGCCCGGCGGCCCACAAGCTCGCGGCTAGATTGTCTCCCGGCCGCCGCGCGCGCAAGGGGGAAGGCCCGCGACATGCTGGTCATTTGGCAGGCAACGGCGCCGTAACGTCGACGTAAAGCTCCATCTTCGGATGGATGCCGCAGAAGACCAGGAACGATCCGGTCGCGGGGAAGCTCGATCTCGACCGTCTCGCCCGGCTCCTGCGCGCCGGAATCGAAATCGAGCGCGGGGTCGAAGACGCGGACATTGTGGGTGCGGGTGTCGTTGTTGACGATCCACAGTCGCCCACCTTGCGGAAGGGCAATGTGAGTGGGATGGAACGCCTTGTCGTCCTGGGACACGGTCGAGACCAGCACCGCCGGCCCCGCCGGGCCGCTCTGCGCCGGCACGATCTTGTCCGGCAGCGCCGGCGGTCCCTCGCTGGTTAACGAGCCGAGAAAGGCGATGAGGTTCGCGCGATCGGCCTCGGACAGATCGAGCTTGCGCGCGAGGTCCCTGGAGAGCGTCGGCCGCTCGACCACGCCGCTCTGCGTAGTGCCGGATCACGGCGTCGAGCGTGGCGAGCGAGCCGTCGTGCATGTAGGGAGCGGACCGGCCGATCTCGCGCAGCCCCGGCGTCTTGAAGGCGTGCTCCGCGACTTCCAATCGCAGCACTGCGCCGCGACCGCGGTCGTCGCCGGGCAGGCCGATGTCGTGGAAGGCGTAGTCGGTGAAGGCAAAACCGCTATGACATTTCACGCATTGCGCCTTGCCGGTGAAGAGCCGGAAGCCCGCGACCTCGCGCCGCGACAGCGCACGCTCGTCGCCGTCGATCCAGCGGTCGAACCGCGTCATGGGCGACACGAAGGTCCGCTCGTAGGTGGCGATCGCCTTGGCGAGATTGGCGGCATCCACTCGCGGCGTCGCCGGAAAGGCTTCGGCGAACGCGCGCACCATGGCGGGATCGGCGGCGAGCCGCGCGACCGCGGACGCCATGGGCAGCGCCATCTCGTCGGGCGACTCGATCGGCCCCGCCACCTGCTCCTCGAGGCTGCGCGCGCGCCCGTCCCAAAACACCGGCGACGACCAGGCGAGATTCCACAAGGTCGGGGTGTGGCGCTTGAGCGCCCGCCCGGGGACGCCGCGCCCCTGGGCTTTGCCGTCGGCGAAGCCTTTGCCGCGCTCGTGGCAGCTCGCGCATGCGAGGCTGCCGTCGACGGAAAGCCGCTTGTCGTGGAACAGCGCCTCGCCGAGCGCGCGCTTCGCCTCCGAGAACGGATTGTCGGCCGGAAACGGCACCGTCGGCGGCCGGCGGAACAACGCCTTACGGGCGGCGAGATCGTCGGCAGGAGCCGCATGCAGCGCCGGCGACGGGACCAACAACGCAGCCGACACGCCGATCATTCCGCCGGCGAGAAACGCCGCGACGGTCAGGCGCATCGTCGTCCGCGCCGGCATTGCCTCACAGCAACTTGCCGACGGCGAGCTCGATGCGTGACACGTCGGCGAGCACGGCGCCGTGATCCTTCACCGGCGCGCGCGGCGGCATCGGCGACGGGAACGCCTTTCTCAGCTCCGCCAATGCGGTGCGCACGTCACGCAGCGCAGCCGGGTCCTTCTTCTGCAGGTCCGGGGCGACGCTCTCGATCATGCGCTCCGCCTGCAGGATGAAGCCGCGCGCGTCCTGATATTCGACCGGCTTGGCGATCCTGCCGTTGACGATCGCCGCCTGATATTCGCCGGCCGCGGCCTTGAGCGCCTCGACCGCCGCCTCGACGACGAAGCCCGGCCAGTTGCTCTGCTTCGCCTTCATGCCGGCATCGGCGGCGGCGAGCGCGTCGTTCACGGCCTTGAGCGCCTTGGTGTAGTCGTTGCCGCCCTTCTTGGCCTTGACCGCCGCGGCGAGCGTCTTGAGCGACGCCTCGAACGGCGGCACCTTGTAGTCGGCGAGCTGATCCTTGATGTCGCCGTAGATTTCCTCGCCGGGGTGGAGGAAATGCGGCAGCGCCGCGTTCCATTGCTGCTGCTTGACCAGCTCGTCACCAATGAGCAGATGGCCGCGCAGCAGGGCGATCCGCGCGGCAAAGGCCAGCTCGGGCGGCAGATTGGCCACCCCCTTCTCGCCGCCTTCCTCCCCGCCGGCTTCGCCCACCTTCGGCGCGTGCTCGGCGTGCTGCGCGATGACGAAACCGCCGGCCGACGTCACCGGCACGGAAGTGCCGGTCGCTGGACCGACCGCCGCGTTTCCGGAAACTGCTCCATCGCCCGGACCCGTTTGCGCGGCAGGCATGCCGACCGCGCCAGCCCCGACTACCACGAAGGCCCCTACTCCGAGCCAAATCTTGCTTTTCGATTTCATTTCAATTTGCCGCTTTCTGGGATACTCGCCGCATAGATATTATCGCGAGAGGAACGCTTCCACTAACACGTTTATTTTGAATTGTTCCAACAACGAACGCAGCGCAAGCAGGGAAATCGCATGCAAATCGCCATCGGCAACGTGCTCTCGGCGGAGGAGATCGCGACCGTGGTCGCCACGCTCGCCCGCGCGCGCTTCGTCGACGGACGGGCAACGGCGGGCTTCGCCGCGAAAATCGTCAAAAACAACCGGCAGGCCGAGGGCTCCGACCGTTCGCTCGAAACCATCCGCAAGCTCATCGCCGAGCGCATCCTCGGCAACGAGGTGTTTCGCCTGGCGGTACGGCCGAAGGCGCTCTCTCCCCTGCTCTTCTCGCGCTACGAGACCGGCATGCACTACGGCAGCCACGTAGACGACGCGCTGATGGGCGGCATGCGGACCGACGTCTCGTTCACGCTGTTTCTGTCCGACCCGGCGGGCTACGACGGCGGCGAGCTCACGATCGAAAGCGCGTCGGGCGAGGAAACCTTCAAGCTCGACGCCGGCGCTCTCATCGCTTATTCCGCCACCTCGCTCCACCGCGTCGCCGACGTGACGCGCGGAGCGCGTCTCGCGGCGGTCGGCTGGGCGCGCAGCTTCGTGCGCGATCCGGCGCGGCGCGAGCTCCTGTTCGATCTCGACACCACCCGGCGGCAATTGTTCGCGCGCGAGGGCAAGAGCACGGAGTTCGACCTTGTGTCCAAGTCGGTCGCAAACCTGCTGCGGATGTGGGTGGAGGATTGATCGAGCGGACCGCCATCGTCATCGCGACGGAGACCACGACTGTGCGGGAACAACATCTGCACGATAACATGGCACGATAACATTTCGATACATCAGTACTTTTTGCACGGCATTTTTGCATGAGTACGATGATGCGCTAATTTTCGCCAAAACTCGCTGTCACATCTGTTCTCTCGGAAATCTTCGGGGACGTACAATCTCGCCGTGAACGGCAGTGTTCCGGTTGGGGAACCCGGCAGCCTTCAATGCGAAGATCAGGGGCTGAGATGATCCGGTTGGCCGTTGGCTCCGTCTGGGCCCGAACGCGGTTGACAGCAAGGGATCGAGTTCCGAAGCGTCCTTTGACAAGCCTCCCCTCGAATCTTCACATCAAGATCACCGAGTGGCCGACATGACCGTCATCGGCAGCTACAACTCCTCTCTCGTCGCGCTATCGATCGTGGTGGCGTGCTTTGCCTCGTACACCGCCCTCGATCTCGGCGGCCGAGTGCGGGTGTCCTGTGGTTGGGCCCGTCGCGGCTGGTTGGCGATTGCCGCGATCGTCATGGCCAGCGGCATCTGGTCGATGCACTTCATCGCGATGCTGGCGTTCATCATGCCGATGCCGATGAGCTTCGATCTGGGGCTCACGGCGTTTTCGCTTGTCGTAGCCATAGCGGTCACCGGCATCGGCTTCTACGTGATCGGCACGCGCCGTGCGACGCACCTCCAGTTTGCGCTGAGCGGCCTGTTCATGGGTGTGGGTATAGTGGCGATGCACTACACCGGCATGGCGGCCATGCAGATGCCGGCGCACCTCCACTATGACCTGGTCTATGTCGCGTTGTCCGTGTTCATCGCGATCGGAGCCTCGACGGCAGCGCTGTGGCTGGCTTTTCGCACCTCGGTCATCTGGCAGAAAGTCGTGGCCGCGGTGGTGATGGGTTTTGCGATCTCCGGAATGCACTACACCGGCATGGCGGCCGCGACGTTCACGGCTCATTCGCACGTCAACGAAACGCGCGGCCCCGTGAGCTTCGCTGAGACCAACCTTGCCCTGGCCGTAGCCGGCATAACGTTCGTCATCCTGGTGTGCGCGCTCATCGCATCGCTGTTCGATCGGCAATTTGCCGTGCTCGCCGAGCGGGAGACCGTCCTGCTGCGGGAAAGCGAGGAGCAATTCCGCAAGCTCTATCGCGAAACGCCGCTGCCGCTCTATTCGCTCGCGCCGGACGGCAGGATCGAGCAGGCCAGCGATGCCTGGCTGGACTTGATCGGCTACGAGCGCGCTGAAGCGGTCGGCAGAGAGCTGACCGACTTCATGACCGAGGACTCCAAGGCACGATACGAGCAGACGGCGTGTCCGATCCTGAGGGCCGACGGTGAGATCAAGGACGCGGAGTTTCAATTCGTCAGGAAATCCGGCGCGGTGCTGGACGTGCTGTTGTCCGCGCGCGTGCAGAAGTCGGGCGCCATCGTCCGGACCTTGTCCGGCTCGGTTAACATCACGGCACGCAAACGGACGGAGGAGGCACTGCGGCAATCGCAACGGATGGAGGCGATCGGCCAGCTCACAGGCGGCGTCGCGCATGACTTCAACAATCTGCTGATGGTGATCAGCGGCGCGACGTTCATGCTGGGCAGGATACCCCCTGAGCCCGGCACCGGACGTGCGCTCCAGCTGATCACCAACGCTGTCAAGCGCGGGCAAATCCTGACCAGCCAGCTGCTCTCGTTCGCGCGACGGCAAACCTTGGAAACGGCCGTGGTCGACCTCGCGGACCTTCTGCCCAACATGAGCGAGATGCTGCGTCGCTCGCTGCGGGGAAACATCGAGATCAAGGCGTCGGCGCCTGCATCTTCGTGTCGCACCCGGATCGACCGCACCGAGCTCGAGCTCGCGCTGCTCAATCTCGGCGTCAACGCGCGTGACGCCATGCCCGACGGCGGCGTTCTCACGGTGTCGGTGAAAAACGTTGCCCTGGCGGGCGAGATCGAGACCGACGCGCTGCGCGGCAATTTCGTGCTCATCGAAGTGAGCGATACCGGAGTTGGTATCCCGCCCGAAATACTCTCCCGGGTGTTCGAACCGTTCTTCACGACCAAAGATGCGGGCAAAGGCACCGGCTTGGGCTTGAGCCAGGCATACGGATTTGCAAAGCAGTCGGGCGGCACTGCGACGGTTCGGAGCAAGCGCGGACATGGGACGACGGTCAGCCTGTATCTGCCGGCGACGGATGAGCCGGTCGACGCCGCGAGCTGGGAGAGGTACGACGAAGACCGCGACGGCTCCGACAAGGGGCTCGTTCTGGTCGTCGAGGACAATGAGGAAGTGGCGGCAATCTCGTCCACCTACTTCGAGCAGATGGGCTATCAGGCCGACCACGTCTCGAACGGCGCAGAAGCCTTGCACAAGCTCAGGACGAACGGCACCTACAACCTGATCTTTTCCGATGTCCTGATGCCGGGCACCGTCGGCGGGCTCGAGCTCGCCCGCATCGTGCGCGAGCACCATCCGGAGCTGCCGGTCCTGCTCACCTCGGGCTACAGCCAGAGCGCACAGGAAGCCCTGCGCGAAGGCTTTTCCATCGTACAGAAGCCATACGACCTTCGCGATCTATCGACGGCCATCCGCGACCTTCATTCGCGGCTCGCGACGAGGCCGAAGCACGGCACGACGCCGCCATACGGGTGAGTTAGGCCTCGATCACGATCTTCGGCGCGGCCCGGCCGGCGGCGCGCGCCCTTGAGCTGGTCGCGCACCTTGGCGGCGATGTCGCGATAGATCTTCGCGTGCGGGCCGTCGGGCTCGGTCGCGACCACCGGCAGGCCGGCATCCGACTTCTCGCGGATCGTCATGTGCAGCGGCACCTCGCCGAGGAACGGCACGCCGAGCCGCTCCGCCTCGTGGCGCGCGCCGCCATGGCCGAAAATGTCGGAGCGCGTGCCGCATTGCGGGCACAGGAAATAGCTCATGTTCTCGACGATGCCGAGCACCGGCACGTTGACGCGCTTGAACATGGCGATGCCGCGCCGCGCGTCGATCAGCGCGAGGTCCTGCGGCGTCGAGACGATGACCGCGCCCTTGAGCGGCACCTGCTGCGCCATGGTGAGCTGCGCGTCGCCGGTGCCGGGCGGCATGTCGACCACCATCACGTCGAGCGTGCCCCACTCGACCTCGCGCAGCATCTGGGTCAGCGCCGAGATCACCATCGGCCCGCGCCAGATCATCGGCGTCTCCTCGTCGATCAGGAAGCCGATCGACATCACGGTGAGGCCATAGCGCGTGATCGGCTTGAGCCGCGTGCCGCCGAGCGTCTGCGGCCGCTCCTTGATGGCGAGCAGCTTCGGCAGCGACGGGCCGTAGATGTCGGCGTCGAGGATGCCGACCTTGAGCCCGAGATGCGCGCGAGCCCGAGCGCGAGATTGACCGCGGTGGTCGATTTGCCGACGCCGCCCTTGCCGGAGGCGACCGCGATGATCGCCTCGACGCCGGGCACGCCCAGCGTGGCCTCGCCGCGCGGCGCCGCGCGCGCGCCGGCAGGTGCGGCGCCCGGCGCGGTGCCTGCGCCGGGCGGGCAGACGCGCGGCGCCCGCCTTGCGCTCGGCGGTCAGCGCCACCAGCGCGGACGTCACGCCCGGCAGCGCGCGCACCGCCTCCTCGGCGCGCTTGCGCACCGGCTCCCAGGCCTTGACCGCGGCGGCATCGACGGTGATCGAGAAGAACACCTTGCCGTCGCTGGCGACCACGTCCGACAGCGTGCCGGTCCTGGGCAGCGGCGTCCCGTCCGGGCGACGTCACCCCTTCGAGGGCGGCGAGCACCTGCTCCTTCGTCACCGCCATCGTTGCCTTCTCGCAGCGCCAAGTCCGCACCATAAGGGCGCGCGCCGGACCCGCGTCAATGTCATGACGGTTGACGCGCGCGGCCGCGCCGTCGCAATCACATTGGCATATAGGCATGCGATGCCGACCGGCGGCAGTGGCGTGTCAAGGAGGACAGGATGGCGAAGGTGGCGTTTCTCGGTCTCGGCGTGATGGGCTATCCCATGGCCGGGCATCTCAAGAACAAGGGCGGCCACGAGCGTCACCGTCTACAACCGCACCGCCGCCAAGGCCGAGAAATGGGTCGGCACAGTACGGCGGCACGCAGCGCGGCGACCCCGAAAGCGGCGGCCGAGGGCCAGGACTTCGTCATGTGCTGCGTCGGCAACGACAACGACCTGCGCGAGGTCACGCTCGGGCCGGACGGCGCCTTCGCCGGCATGAAGAAGGGCGCGGTGTTCGTCGACCACACCACCGCCTCGGCCGAGATCGCGCGCGAGCTTTACGCCGAGGCGAAGAAGCGCGGCTTCGATTTCGTCGATGCGCCGGTGTCGGGCGGCCAGGCCGGCGCCGAGAACGGCGTGCTCACCGTGATGTGCGGCGGCGATGCCGAGCCCTATGGCCGCGCCGAGAAGGTGATCGCCGCCTATGCGCGCATGTGCAAGCTGCTCGGCGCCGCCGGCGCCGGCCAGCTCACCAAGATGGTCAACCAGATCTGCATCGCCGGCCTGGTGCAGGGCCTCGCCGAAGGCATTCATTTCGCCAAGAAGGCCGGGCTCGACGTCGAGGCGGTGATCGAGACCATCTCCAAGGGCGCGGCGCAGTCCTGGCAGATGGAGAACCGCTACAAGACCATGACGGCCGGCAAGTTCGATTTCGGCTTCGCGGTCGACTGGATGCGCAAGGATCTGTCGATCTGCCTCGGCGAGGCGCGCAAGAACGGCGCCAGCCTGCCGGTCGACCGCGCTGGTCGACCAGTTCTACGCCGAAGTGCAGAAGATGGGCGGCAAGCGCTGGGACACGTCGAGCCTGATCGCGCGGCTGGAGCGGTGACGCTCGACGACGCCTGCCAGTTCGACGTCAGCGGCGCGTGGTCGGGTGCAACCGCAATGATCTCGCGTGTCGAGGCGCCCCCACCCGATCAGCTTCGCTGCACGCAGCGAAGCTGATCGACCTCCCGCTTGCGGGAGGTATAGAACCACTCAGAATTCGATCACCAGCGCCGTCCTCGGCGATCGAGCACGCCGGCGGCCCTGCACCTCGTCGAGCCGCGCGAGCATGGTCGGGTTCATGTGCGTGACCATGATCCGCCGCGCGCGCAGGTCGGGCAGCCGCGCGCTTGAGGATCTCCCAGCTCAGGTGGCCGGCGATGCTGGCCGGCATAGCCGTAGCACTCGCAGATGAAGAGATCGGCGCCGTCGGCGACCGCGACCAGCGCCTCGGTCCATTCGGTGTCGCCGGAATAGGCGAACAGCGTCTCGCCGTCGGAAAGCCGCACCGCGGTCGAGGGCGCGCCGGACTGATGGATCACCTCGGTGGTCCGCACCGTGTGGCCCAGAACCTCGGTCGGCGCGACCGAGCGCGATCTCCATCACCTTCCAGGGAAACCGCCACTTCGATTCGGTCGAGAGCGGAAAGAACACCTCGAGCGCCTGATCGAGCCGCGCGCGTGTGCCGGGCGGCCCGGCGATCAACAGCGGCCGCTCGCGCCGGGCGAGGAACTGCGCGTCGAGCAGCAGGAACGGCAAGGCCGCCGAAATGGTCGCCGTGCAGATGCGAGAGCACGATGCCGTCGATGCGGTTGGGATCGAGCCCGTGCGCCTTGAGCGCGACCAGCGACGACGCCCCGCAATCGACCAGCAGCGTCGCCTTCGCGGTCTCGAGAACAGAAGCAGGTGTTGAACCGGCCGCCGGAGCCGAAGGCATCGCCCGAGCCGACGATGGTGAGGCGCATGCTCAGGCCGACGCGCTCGGCCGCGCGGAAACGTCGGCGTGCCAGCGCCTGAGATTGCTGAGCTCGTCCGGCACCGCGAGCTTTGCCGGCTTCATGAAGTCGACCGCGACGAGGCCGGTGATGTCGGCGACCGTGAATGCGTCGCCGGCGACGAACGGGCGATCCCTCAGCTCGCGGTCGAGCAGGGTGATGAACTCCAGGATGCGCGGCTTGTTGGCCTCGGCCCAGGCCGGCACCTGCGGCACCTCCATCTCCTTCATCGCCGGATGCGAGTTGCGAAAGACGTGCGACACCGGAAACAAGAAATGCAGCTCGAGCCGCCGGTTCCACATCTCGATGCGCGCGATCTCGAGCGCGCCGCGCCCGAACAGCGGCGGATCGGGCTGGAGCGCCTCGAAATAGCGGCAGATCGCGATCGATTCCGTGATCACCGTGCCGTCATCGAGCACCAGCGCCGGCACCCGCTGCATCGGGTTGATCGCCGTAAAGGCCGCCGACTTCTGCTGCATGGCGCCGAGATCGACCTGCTCGATCGGCACCGTGATCCCCTTCTCGGCCAGGAAGATCCGCGTGCGCCGCGGATTGGGCGCGCGGCCGCCGTCATAAAGCTTCATGCCTCGATCCTTACTTCCGTCCGCCATCCGAATGTCGCACGCGAATTGTCAGTTGCATATCATACTATTATAGACCATCACGAGCATCGACCCGCGGTCAAGCCAGGGTCCCTACGACGTTGGTCACATCTTCGGAAGGTACGGTTTGCGACGGCTGGCGGCGCGGCGGCGGTCAGAAATCCATTCTTTACCACCGAATTTAGCCCGTCCTTAAGCGTGCCCTTAAGGTTTTTGCGGGAGTTTGGCACGAATTATCGGGGCCAATACGCCAAGGACATGAACGCCACGAGCGATCAGCGCGATATTGCCTCGCCGGCCGACGGATCGTCGGCCAAGCGCCGGCGTGCCGCGGCGCAGCACGTGCGCGAGGCGCGCGACCGGCTGACCTCGACCACCGGCACGCGTCCGGCCTTCGACTACGAGTTGCTGCGCCAGTTCGCGCAGAACCGGCTGTCGGCCTCGCTGGTGATCCTGCTGCTGGTCGGCACGGTCGGCTTCCTGTCGAGCCTGTGGACGGGCGCGGTCAAGGCCGGCACCTGGACCGCGCGGTGCTGATGATCCACGCCATCATCATCACCAAATGCCGCCAGTTCCTGGCCGAGCCGCAAAGCGGCATCAATCATCCGCGCCTGGCGGCTGCGCTTCATCATGCTCGACCTGTTCTTCGGGCTGGCCTGGATGTTCATCCTCATCCACCCGGTCGGCGTCGACGAGGGGTCGAGCACGTTCATGCTGTTCGTCATGCTGCTGGTGGTGGCGGTGTCGAGCATGCTGGCGTCGAGCGTGCCGATCGCGGTGTTCGCCGCGACGGTGCCGGTGACGGCGGCGGTCGCGCTCGACTTCGCGCTGCGGGGCAACCTGCACGACTACATCCTCGCCATCATGGCGGTGACGGCGCAGGGCTATTTCGCGCTGCTCGCCTACCGGCTCTATTCGACCACGCTCGCGACGCTGGAGGCGCGCGCCGAGAAGGACGCGCTGATCGGCGAGCTCGAAACCGTCGAAGGCCATCTCCGACGAGGCGCGCCGGCGCGCCGAGGCGGCCAACATCGCCAAATCGCGCTTCCTCGCGCAGATGAGCCACGAGCTGCGCACCCCGCTCAACGCCATCCTCGGCTTCTCCGAGGTGATGAAGAGCGAGATCTTCGGCCCGCACCAGGTGCCGGCCTACAAGGACTATTCCGGCGACATCCACAATTCCGGGGTGCACCTGCTCGGCCTGATCAACGAGATCCTCGACCTCTCCCGCATCGAGGCCGGCCGCTACGAGCTCAACGAGGAGCCGGTCTCGCTCGCGCACGTCGTCGGCGAATGCGGCCATCTCCTGCAGATGCGCGCCAAGCAGCCGCGGCCTCACCATCCACGAACTGTTCGAGACCGACATGCCGCGGCTGTGGGCGGACGAGCGGGCGATCCGCCAGATCTGCCTCAACCTCCTGGGCAACGCCATCAAGTTCACCCCGCAGGGCGGCGAGATCTGGCTCAAGGTCGGCTGGACCGCCTCGGGCGGGCAATATATCAGCGTCAAGGACACCGGCCCCGGCATTCCCGAGGAGGAAATCCCGATCGTGCTCGCCTCGTTCGGTCAGGGCTCGAACTCGATCAAGTCGGCCGAACAGGGCGCCGGCCTCGGGCTGCCGATCGCGAAGAGCCTGGTCGATCTCCACGGCGGCACCTTCACGCTCAAATCGAAGCTGCGCATCGGCACCGAGGTGATCGTCACCTTCCCGCCGGAGCGGGTGATGTCGGCGCTCGCCCCGCTGGCCGAGCCGGCGCCGCTCGATCCAGGCGCCGCTGGCGCAGCCGGAGACCAGCCCGCCGCCGCCCAACCACGGCGAGCACGCTGCGCCGCGCTGCTGCGGCTCGGGACGTGAGCTTCGGACGCGCAATCACGCGATTGCGTTCCGCGCCGCGATCCTTATCTTGCGCGACTCGGACCTCGCGACGCCATGACCGACATCGAGAGCCCCTGCAACAAAGTGTGCGCCGTCGATCCGACTGCCGGCGCTTTGCGTCGGCTGCGGCCGCACGCTGGCCGAGATCGCAGGCTGGATCGCGCTTCAGCGCCGACGAGCGCGCGCGCATCATGGCGGAGCTGCCGCGGACGCCTGCACGCGTCTTGGCGCGTCGCGCCGAAGCGAGCTGAGGGGCGACGCCGTGCGCCGCCTGCTGCTGGATCCTCGCTCGCTGTTCTGATGGGCGTGCTGCTCGTGCTGGTCGTGCAGCGCCACGACGTCCTGTTGGCCGAGCTCGCCCGCTTCGACACGTCCTCGCTCGAGACCAAGATCTGGGCAGCTCGTGCTCGCTCGGCGCTGGCTCGCGCTGGTGCTGTTTCGCCAGCGCTTCTCGCGTGCGCTCGAATCGCCGCTGATCTGGGTGGTGATCGTGCTCCTGCTGGCGCTCGGCTACACCTACCGCTTCGAGCTGCGCGACGTCGGCGACCGGGTGCTGGCCGAACTCATTCCGGGCCGGGCCGCGACGCGCGGTCGCACGGTCGAGATCGCGCGCGGCGGCGGCGGCAGCTTCTCGGTCTCGACCCAGGTCAACGGCGCGCGCATCGCCATGGTGCTCGACACCGGCGCGAGCGCCGTCGTGCTCACCCAGGAGGCCGCCAAGGCCGCCGGCCTGCCGCTCGAGGTGCTCAACTACTCCGTCAATGTCGAAACCGCGAACGGCCGCGCCCGCGCCGCGCCGGTCACGCTCGACCGGGTGTCGATCGGCGGCATCACCGAGCGCTCGGTGCCGGCGCTGATCGCGCAGCCGGGCCAGCTGCGCACCAACCTGCTCGGCATGAGCTTCCTCAACCGGCTGGAGAGCTGGGAGGTGCGCGGCGACAAGCTGATGATGCGGGGCTATCCGTGCCTAGGATGGGTGGACGCGAAGCGATACCCATCACCGCTCCACGGATCCGAATCGTGACGAGAGATGATGGGTATCGCCATCGCCCGAAGACGGGCGATGGCTCCACCCATCCTACCGCACCAGGCTCACGACAAACCGCGCGCAGACGATCAACAGGAAGCAGCCGAAGGCGATCTCGAGGTGGCGCCTGGACAATGCATGCGACAGCCGTGCCCCGTAAGGCGCGGCGAAGCTCGAGACCGGCGCCATCACCGCAAAGCCGATGAGCGAGACGAATCCGATCGACAGCGGCGGCATCAGCGCCTGTTGCGGCAGGCCCGCGAGCATGTAGCCGATCGTGCCGGCGATAGTGATCGGCACGCCGAGGCCGGCCGAGGTCGCGACCGCCTTGTGGATCGACTTGCCGTGCAGCGTCAGGATCACGTTGGAGATCGAGCCGCCGCTGATGCCCATCAGCGAGGCGGCAAGACCGATGAAGAAGCCATAGCCGGTCATGCCGGCGCGACCTGGCAGATCGTCGGCGAGCCGCCAGCTGTCGCGGCCGACCAGCAGCTTGAACGCGATCGCGCTGCCGATCAGCACGAAGGCGAGCTTGAGCACCGCGGCGGGCGCGAATGCCGCCACGGCCGAGCCGACCGCGACACCGACCACCGCCGGCACAGCCCACGCCCGCACCACGTCCATCATGACCGCGCCCTGGGCACGATGGGCGAGAAAGGAGAGCACATTGGTCGGCACGATGATCGCGATCGAAGTGCCGACGCAGAGCTGGAAGCGCACCTCGTCCGGCACGCCAGCACGCGGAACACCTCGTAGAGCACCGGAACGATGAGCGCGCCGCCGCCGATGCCGAACAGGCCCGCGAGGATGCCGGTGACCAATCCACCGGCGACGATCAAGGCCGCGAGCAGCAGGAGTTCGCTCACGGGCACGCCGAGGATCATGCATTACTCCGAAGGCAGCGGCCCGGACGGACCGCTGAAAACTTCCCCACCGCGATGTGCGCTATTTCGGCGCCTATGTCCACGCGGCCGGGCCCAGACCTACAATACCCGCACGGTGCTGCCCGCTCGCGCCGCTTCGGCGATGGCCTCCACGACCTGCAGGTTCCGGAGCGCATCGCGGGCGGTGACCAGAGGCTTCGCCGTTCCGCGAATGACGGCACAGAAATGGGCGAGCTGCCGTTGCAGCGGATCGGCCCGCTCCGGCGCGAGAACACGCTCGTCGAGCGGCGTGCACCACGATCGTTCGCCCGGGTCGGCAAGCGTCCGCGACGGCGATCTGCAACCGTGCTGCCATGGCTTGAATTCCGCGACCTCGTCACGCAACCGACGCGATGTCGGCATCGCGCGCGGCGAGCGCCGTCGCAAAGGTCACCTGCATGCGCGCGACGTCGGGCACGAGCCCGGTGAAGAGGCGGAACGTCTCCACGGCCTGGTGCACGCACATGCCTCCGCCGGTGAGCACGCGAGCACCGCGCGCGCGCCCCGCCTTGATCAGCAGCGTTTCCATGGGCGTGTAGATGACGTCGGCGACCCAGTGCTCCGGGCGCAGTACCGCGGGCGGCACCGGATTGCCGGGAATGCCGAGCATGCCGACCGGCGTTGCGTTGACGACCCCGGCCGCTTCGGCCAATGCGTCCGTCAGGCTGTCCGCAAGACGACAGCGTGGCGCGCCGTGATGCAGCATCAGGTCGGCGACCAGCGCCGCGGCCCGCGCGGTGTCCGTGTCGTACACGATGACCTTCGCCGCGCCGAGATCCATCAGCGCGAAGCCGACCGCGCGTCCGGCGCCGCCGGCGCCGACCAGAACGGCGACCTGATCCTCTATCGCTGCGCGGCCGAGGCCTTCCTCGAAGTTGCGCCGGAAACCGATCCGGTCCGTGTTGTACCCGACGGTGCGGCCGCTCTCGGAGATGGTCACGGTATTGACCGCGCCGATCTCGACGGGCATCGGCGGACATCTCGTCGAGCAGCGGCATGATCGCCTGCTTGCACGGAAAGGTGACGTTGATGCCGTCGAACCCGGCCGTCTTGATGGCGCCGAACAGCTGCTCGAGCGGGCGCCCCGGGAGGCGCTCGAGGTCCATCAGGTGATAGTGCCCGCGGATGCCGGCCGCGGCGAAGGCATCTTCGTGCAGCGCCGGCGACAGCGACTTCATGATGTTCGCGCCGACCAGCCCGACAAGAATTCTGCGCGCGCTCATGCCGCGGTCTCCGCTGCCTGCATGACCTCGATCTGCCGCAGCGTAAGCGTCGCATGCGGAACCCGGAATGTCGCCCGTCGCTACGGTAGCAGGCTCGGGCGGCATGGGCATCCGCAACGCACGGTTATCAACGGTTCCCGGACGGCGCTTCGAGACCCGACTGACGCCTCAGATCAACTTGGCGTCCAATGTGATCGCGGCGTTGAGCACTTTTGAAACCGGGCAATTCTTCTCGGCCTCGCCGGCCATTCGAGCAAACGCCGCTTCGTCCAGGTTCGGCACCTGGGCGCGCAGAGTCAGCGCTGACCGACTGATGCGGAAGCCCTGGCCCTCCGGCTCGAGCGTAACCGCAGCCTCGGTGGTTAGCTCGGTCGGGGTGTAGCCGCCGGCCTGCAGCCCGAACGCGAGCGCCATCGTAAAGCAACCGGCGTGCGCCGCGGCGATGAGCTCTTCGGGATTGGTGCCCTTCTCGTTCTCGAACCGGGTCTTGAAGGAATACGGCGTCGCTGCGAGCACGCCGGAATCGGTCGAAAGATTGCCGGTGCCGGCGCGACCGGTCCCGCGCCAAACCGCTGTCGCCTTGCGGATCATTCAAGCCTCCGTCGTGTAAGTCGGGCCGTGTGTGTTCCCGTTGAATTGAATGGTGAAGGGCATAGCGTCATCTCCTTTTCTACCGGCCCCGGCTCAGACCAGCTTGATCTCAACGTCGATGTTGCCGCGTGTAGCCTTGGAATATGGACAAATCTGGTGCGCTTCATCCACCAGGCCCTCGGCGACGCCGCGCTCTACACCGGGCAGGCTGACGTTGAGGCGGGCACTGAGGAAGTAGCCCCCGTCCGCCAGGTTCAGGTCCACCTCGGCGTCGATCACGACCTCGCCCGGCAGCGTGATCTTCTTCTGGCGGGCCACGAGCGCGATCGCGCTTTCGAAACAGGCCGACCAGCCGGCGGCGAACAGCTGCTCCGGATTGGTGCCGATGCGCGCCGAGCCGGGGGCCGAGAGCCTGACGTCCAGGTGGCCGTCAGAGCTGCGCGAGGCGCCATTGTCCCGTCCGCCGGTGGTGTGGGTCTTGGCCGTGTACACGACTTTTCCCATGCGGGGCGTGGTGCGTTCAGTTGCGACTTGGGTCATGGTGCAATCCTCATTCGTTCCCGGGTATATTTTTTCCGCACGAGCACCGATCAGCTTGCGGCGACGTCGACGACGGCTTGGGCAAAGGCCTGCGGCGCTTCCTGCGGCAGGTTGTGCCCGATGCCGCCCGTGATGAGCCGGTGCTCATACTTGCCGGAGAATTTCTTGGCATAGGCGCTGGGGTCCGGATGTGGTGCGCCGTTGGCATCGCCTTCGAGCGTGATGGTGGGCACGGTGATGACCGGAGCTGCGGCGAGCCGCTTTTCCAGATCGTCGTATTTCGGCTCGCCTTCGGCGAGGCCGAGCCGCCAGCGGTAGTTGTGGATCACGATGGCGACATGATCCGGATTGTCGAAGGCCGCGGCGCTGCGATCGAACGTGGCATCGTCGAAGTTCCACTTCGGCGAAGCGATCTGCCAGATGAGCTTCGAAAAGTCGCGCCGGTATTTCTCGTAGCCGGCGCGGCCGCGCTCGGTGGCGAAATAGAATTGGTACCACCATTGCGAGCTCGGCCTTCGGCGGCAACGGCATCTTGCCGGCTTCCTGGCTGCCGATCAGATAACCGCTCACGGAGACCATGGCCTTGCAGCGCTCCGGCCAGAGCGCCGCGATGATGTTGGCCGTCCGCGCGCCCCAATCGCAACCGGCGAGGGTCGCCTTCTCGATCTTGAGCGCATCCATCAAGGCGATGATATCGACGGCGAGCGCCGACGGCTGGCCGTTGCGGAGCGTTTCGCTCGAAAGAAAGCGCGTCGTGCCATAGCCGCGCAGATACGGGACGATCACCCGGTAGCCGGCCGACGCCAGCAACGGCGCGACATCGACATAGGCTGTGAATGTCGTAGGGCCAGCCGTGCAGAAGAATGACCGGCGGGACCGTCGGCGGGACCGGCTTCGGCGTAACCGACATTCAGGACGCCGGCATCGATCTGCTTCAGCGGACCGAACGACGTGTTTGTTCCTGGCTTGATCGCGGGCATTTTTGTCTCCGCCCGTTGTGCTGCCGCAGGACCGATCATGCCGAGCTGAGCGGCGGCGACGGCCATCGCGGCGGTGCCAAAGAAGCGGCGACGATCTTGGTTGATTTCGTCCACGATCTTGATCGTATCCATTGGGCAGCCTCCATGATTGATCGTTGCGCGGCGGATCAGCCGAACGTGAACGCAAAAGCCTCCACGCCCGGATCGAGAAACTCGATCTCGAACTGTCGATCGGCGATGGGCTTCGGTTGTCGGATCAGCTGGTACAGACGCTGTTCGGTCACCGTGCCGTTGCCTTGCTCGTCAACGTCAATTCCGTGAGCCGCGCCTGGCGGCTGTCCATCGATCAGCACGCGAAATCGCACGGACGTTCCTGGCGCCGCCGGGCCCATGACGAGATGAAGATCGCGGGCGTGAAAGCGGTACGCGATGCGTCCATTGGGCTTGTTCAGCGCGGTGGCTTCCTTCTTCACCGTCCAATCGCCGGACAGCGCCCATTCATTCAGGCGCAACCGCGCGGGCAGCTCATACATGCGAGGCTTGTCCAAGACCGCCCCGCCTGGCGACGCAAAGTTCTGGGTGCGCTCATACCCGACATAATTTTCCGGAGACTTCAGGCTGCCCCAATCGGCGGCCGCTTCGAGACCGCGGGCATCGACCGACACCAGGCTCATCGCCGATGCCGCCGGCTCCGGCCTCGGCCAGCAATCTCTTGAATGATCATTTCCGACTGTTCGTACGAGCCCTCGCCGAAGTGATGATGCCGAACACGCCCCTGCGCATCGATGAAATACAGCGCCGGCCAATATTGGTTCCTGAAGGCGCGCCATATGACATGGTCGTTGTCGACCGCGACCGGATAGTCGACCCGCATGTCCTTCACGGCCCAGCGAACGTTGTTCAGGTTTTTTTCAAATGCGAACTCCGGCGCATGGACGCCGATCACCACCAATCCTTGATCCCGATATTTCTCGTCCCAGGCGCGGACATAGGGAAGCGTGCGCAGCCAGTTGATGCAGGTGTAGGTCCAGAAATCGATGAGGACGACCTTTCCGCGCAGAGCCGACGCCGTCAGGGGCGGCGAATTGAGCCACTCGTCCGCGCGCTCGAGAGAAGCCAACTCGGATTGACCGGCAATTTGGCCGGTGGGAAACCCGTGCAGGAAGGGCAACCGTGTCCCTGTGGCATCGGCTGCGACATGTTCATGTCCCCTACAAAGCCGGCAATCGGGGCCCCGATTGCGATCGCGAGTACCGCGGCTACCAGGAGCTTGTTCGTTTTCATCGATGAATGCCTTCTGCTTCCGATCGAAGTTGCCGGGACGCTTTGGCGTTGTCGTCGCTGCTCGCCGCTGACTATGCGAACACCTACGCCCAGCCCGCGGGAACCGCCCGTTATGCGTTGTGAGACGTTGTTAGCGGTTGCCAAGGCCGGGTTCGCGGGGCGCCTTCGGCGTGTTCGCAAGTCCCCGCCTCGAAGGCGTCCGTTGCCGCTTTTTGCGGCAGGACTGCGCAAACCGCGGCGTGGGAGAACAGGTGAAGAACTCGTAAAGCGATGCGCCTAGGACGAACCAATCCCCAGGCTTTCAATCTCCGTCCAGGACGTCAATTGTGACGTCGAAGGCATATTTGTCTTGGAGTGTCCCTGTGATTGTCACGACTTTTCCCAGAACCGTGCGTGTGATCGAGCACACGTTGATACCGTTGAAAGACGGTACGATGCTGGCGGCCCGCATCTGGTTGCCCGACGATGCCGAACAGAACCCGGTTCCTGCGATCCTCGAGTATCTCCCGTACCGCAAGCGCGACGGGACTTACGAACGAGACGCGCTGACGCATCCCTATCTGGCCGGTCACGGCTACGCGGGCGTTCGCGTCGACATTCGAGGTAGCGGCGAGTTCGGGAGGCTTGCTGTTCGACGAGTACGCAAAGCAGGAGCAGGACGATGGCGTGGAGGTGATAGCGTGGCTGGCGGCGCAACCCTGGTGCAGCGGCGTCGTCGGGATGATGGGAATCTCCTGGGGCGGGTTCAATGGACTTCAGATTGCGGCGCGCCGCCCTCCGGCGCTCAAGGCAATCGTAACCATCTGCTCGACCGACGATCGCTACGCCGACGATGCCCACTACATGGGCGGCACGCTTCTTACGGCCGGGCTCGAGTGGGCCTCGTTCTTTTTCGGGTCAATGTGCCTTCCGCCCGACCCGATGCTTGTCGGCGATAGCTGGCGGGCGATGTGGTTGGAGCGCCTGCAGAACGTACCGCTGTTCTTCGAGCTTTGGCTGCAGCACCAACGCCGTGATGCGTACTGGAAGCATGGATCGGTATGCGAGGATTACGAAGCGATCCAATGCCCGGTGTACGCCGTCGGCGGTTGGACCGATGCCTATAAGAATGCAATTCCACGCCTGCTCGAGGGACTGACGGTGCCTCGCAAGGGTCTCATCGGGCCGTGGGCGCATGGTTATCCGCATTTTGCTCTTCCCGGCCCGCAGATCGGGTTCCTGCAAGAGATGCTGCGTTGGTGGGATCATTGGCTGAAGGGCATCGATACCGGCGTGATGGATGAACCCAGCCTGCGCGCCTGGATGACGGACAGCGTGAAGCCTGCGTCGCACCACGACACGTTGCCGGGCCGGTGGATTGCAGAGCGTTCGTGGCCATCATCGGGAATAACACCCCGGCGGCTGTTCCTGACCGATGAAGGGCTGCGAGACGCACCGGCACCTTTGACGGCTCGCGCGGTGTGCTCGCCGCAGACGGTTGGCAAGTGTGCAGGCAATTGGGTTCCATTCGGCCGTGGGCATGATCAGGCAGGCGACCAGCAAGAAGACGACATGCGCTCGCTGGTTTTCGAGACGCCGCCACTCGACGCGCCGATCGAGATGCTCGGCGCGGCGATCGTCACGCTCGATGTCGCGTCCGACCGGCCGATTGCGAACCTGGCGGTTCGGCTGTGCGATGTGCACCCGTCCGGTGAATCGCTGCGTGTCAGCTATGGCGTGCTCAACCTCACGCATCGCGACGGACACGAACAGCCTGCACCGCTGGCGCCGGGAGAGCGCTACCGGGTGCGTATCCAGCTCAACGATGCGGGCTCGGTGTTCCCGGCCGGCCACAGGGTAAGGCTTGCGCTATCCACGGCTTACTGGCCGATGATCTGGCCCAGTCCCGAGAAGGCGACGCTGCTGATTTTCGGTGGCACGCTCGATCTGCCGGTACGCCCGCCGCAGGGCACGGACGCGCTGCTCTCGCCATTCGCCTGAACCGGAATCGGCGCCACCTGAGAAGCCGACGATCATGCCGTCGCGGTGATGTGCGTATCGAGCGCATCGACCGCATCGGCCTGGAATTGGGCACGCAGAGCAAATCCCAGTTTCACGTCGAGGAGAATGACCCGCTCAGCGCAGTGGCCGAGCTGCGACGAACCCAGACGATGTCGCGGGACGCATGGCAAATCCGCATCGAGACGCAGATGCGGCTGTCATGCACGCGCAATGCCTTCCTGCTGCAGGGAAGTTTGCGCGCCTGGGAGGGCGCGAACGAAGTCTGTCATCGCGAATGGGATCGCTCCATTCCTCGAGACTTCTTATAGAAATGCCAGGGCCGGACAATGATGTCGTAGCCGCCTCATGACGGCAGCGGCTTGCCGGCCTGCTCCGCCACCATGTACTCGGCGTACCAGTCGGGCCAGTTCGCATCGCGCTGCGCCGGTCCGCTTCTCGTGCTCGCCGTGCGCGGCCTCCGCACGTCGGAGCGCGGCTCGCGAGGTCGGTCGACGAGGTGAATGTCGTGTCGTCCGCGTCCACGCGTCCGGGCAATCGCGCGGTGACCTCCTGCAACAGCCAGCCGTTGCCGTCCGGATCGCTGAACGTGGCGTACGAGAAGTAGCTGCGCCGCTGCGGATCCCGGCCGCTGACCGGCGGCTGTCCCGGACCGGCACGGTGGAACACTTCGCTCACGTCGACGCCGCGATGCGACGAGCTCGGCGCGCGCTGCCTCGATGTCGGACACGACGAGATAAAGTCCCTGTGCCGAGCCTGGCGCGGCCGACGTAACTCCCGTGCCGAAGTGGATCGAGCACGGCGAGCCCGGAGGCGTGAACTGCACGACCCGAAATTTGTCACCGACGACGAAGTCGGCGTCGAGCCTCCAACCCAGGTCGCCGTAAAAGCGCTTGGCGCGATCGACGTCCGAAACAGGGATGACGACGACCTCGAGCTTCATGTCGACCCTCCGCGCTCTCGGGGTCTCGATTGCAGTTTCGCTGCGAACTTGAGTACTGCTCATATCTAGCTCCTCAGGTTTGGATGTCTTGAGATCGACGATTTCATTTGTGGTCACGATGGCGCTGGCGCAGTTCGGGATATTGACGGCGAGAGTGGCGTGCATCCACGTCTGGCCTTCAAGGTGCGTAACGGTTGAAGACAAAGTCGCGAGCTTTGACGATCTGCGTGGCAGGAAAAGCAGGTGTTGTGCACCGCCTCGCTGGCGGGTTTGCCGTCGTTAAAATGAGCGAACCCCCAGCCGCCGGTCGAGGCGTATTTTCTCGAGTCCTTGACCATGAACTGAACCCCGTTCTTGGGTGGCCCGGCCACGAAAGATTGGGGACGGCCAAAGGCTTTTTCGCTTTCCTCCAACGGGTCGTAACTCCAGGCGAGCCGGGCAATGATTGTGCCGTCCGGGAATGGAAGCTTCCCTTCCCGGGAGGCCTTGATCGCTACGTCGTTGCCCAGAATGGCGCGCAGATCGTTGAGGTTGCCTTCTTCGTGGGCCACGGAGATCAACCTCCAGTCGCGGTATCCGGGGGGGATTTTGACTCCGAAGATCGGGGCGGCCTCTCCATCGGCCTGTCCAGATGCGGGGGCCATGTAGGCGACCACGCCGGCCAGCGCTCCAACTGCAACCAGCACGAAAACAATCGATCTCATACGGTGCCTCCTTGCGTAGAATTGAACCCATGCGTAATCTGGTAATCACGGATCAAGGTTCAGAACAGGCTCATCACAAGCAATCCCGAATCAGGCAGCCGGCCACGATTAGCGGAGCGATCGGAACGCCGCGCGGAGCTCCTCAGCGAAGAGCTGCGGCTGTTCCCACGCCGCGAAGTGGCCGCCTTTGTCGAGCTTGTTGTAATAGATGAGCTTGGGATACGCCCGCTCGGTCCAGCTCCGCGGGGCTTGATATTGCTCGCCGGGAAAGACGCTCACGGCCACCGGAATGGAGACGCCCTTGGCGTTGAAAAAGCCACCCTTGTATTCCCAATAGAGACGAGACGCAGAGACCCCCGTGTTCGTCAGCCAATAGAGCGTGATGTTGTCGAGGATCTCGTCACGCGTCAGTTCGCCCGTGGCGCTCGTGGTCCGGTTCAGAGCCGAGGCGACCGCCGCGGCCGGCTGGCCGTCAGCATCATTGTGGTCGAGAAGCCAGGCGGCCAGGCCGACGGGTGAATCCGCAATGCCGTACAAGGTTTGCGGGCGCGACCCCATCAACCTGGCGTAGTCGACTTGCTTGAAAGTTCTGACCAGCTGCTCATAGGCGCGTCGTTCCTCGGCTGAGAGACCGGATGGCGGCGGGTCGCCGGCCTGGAGAGCCTTGTCGACGTCAGCTGGAACGGTGGCAGGCATGTTGGTGTGGATGGCGAGCAATCCCGCAGGTGCCTGCAAGCCCATCTGGTCGACGACAAACGCACCCCAGTCGCCGCCCTGGGCGACGTAGCGGGTGTAGCCGAGGCGCTTCATCAGCTCCGCCCAGGCTCGGCCCATGCGCTCGGGGCCCCAGCCGGTGCTCGTCGGCTTGCCGGAAAACCGTAGCCCGGCATCGACGGAATCACCACGATGGAAAGCGTCCGATGCGCTCCCGCCATGTGCCGTGGGATTGGTCAGTGGATCGATGATCTTCAGCTGCTCGATGATCGAGCCGGGCCATCCGTGCGTGACGATGAGCGGCAACGCATTTTCATGTTTCGAACGAACGTGGATGAAATGAATGTCCAGCCCGTCGATCTCGGTGATGAACTGCGGCAGGGCGTTCAGTTTCGCCTCGCACCTTGCGCCAGTCGTAGTCTGTCGCCCAATAGCGCGCGAGTTCCTGCATCGTCGCGAGCTGCACGCCTTGCGACTGATCCGCGACGGTCTCCTTTTCGGGCCAGTGCGTGGCCGCGATGCGCCGGCGGAGATCGACGAGCTTTGCTTCCGGAACGTTGATCCGGAACGGGCGGATTGCGCTGGCTTCGGCCGCTTCGGGCATTTGCTGGCTAAGCAAGCTCAAGGCACCTACGGCCATTGTGGTGGCAAGAACGTCTCGCCGGGTTGGGGAAGTTGCAGACATGACATCCTCCTACGTTGGCGGTGCGTGATCACACGAGCTCGACGGTCTTCTTCTCGTCGACAGCCGCGCGCAAGTCCTCGGCATTGGGGCGCGCGGTGCGCTCATGGACGTGCGACGCGGGCGTCCGATCGATCAGCAGGCTGAGCAGTTCGGGGCGGCTATAGTGACCGCGCGCGTCCATGAGTCTCTTGCGTGCGTCGATCTGAGCGAAATCAAGATCTGCAATCACCTCGCCTTCCCGACGGGGCCCTGCCGGCTGTACAGCACGGGGCTGATCTGCACGGCGGCGGCTCTAACGATGGTGCTCACTGCATTTTTCCTTCAGGTTGACGTTACGGGCGGCGCGCACGGTGTGCGCGCCGCCTTTCATCTCAGGTCGATTTGCGGAGCGGTCTGAACGCGGCGCGGAGTTCGGCAGCGAAGAGCTGGGGCTGCTCCCAGGCCGCGAAGTGTCCGCCCTTGTCGGCCTCGTGGAAGTAGATCAGGTTGCGATAGGCGCGCCGGGCCCATGTCTCCGGGGCGCGATAGACCTCCCCCGGAAACACCGTGATGGCCACCGGGAGCGAGATCTCGGCGGTCTTCTGCGCGGCCGCGAGAACAACGCTTTGGCCGGCGGTCTCCCAGTAAAGCCGCGCTGCCGAGGTCGCGGTGTTCGTCAGCCAGTACAGCGTGATATTGTCCAGCACGTCGTCTCTGTTGAGCAAACGCTCGGGCTCGCCGTTGTTGTAGTCGTACATCCAGGCCGCAAGCCCCGCTGGAGAGTCCGTCAGGCCGTAGCCGATCACCTGCGGCCGCGTGCCCATCATTGCGCCGTATGCCCTGTACTTCTTGAAGAATGTGTCGAGCGAGCCGAACGCCGCGCGTTCCTTCTCGGAGAGTCCCGCCGGCGCAGGCCCGCCGCCGGCGAGCACCGCGGCCACCTCGGGCGGTACCGTCGCCGGCAAGTTGATGTGGATGCCGAGCAATCCTGCCGCCGCCTGGCGCGCCATCGCGCTGGAAACGGGGGAGCCCCAGTCGCCACCCTGGGCGACGTAGCGGGTGTACCCGAGGCGCTTCATCAGCTCCGCCCAGGCGCGGGCGATGCGGTCGGGATTCCAGCCCGTGCCCGTCGGCTTGCCCGAGAAGCCGTAGCCGGGCATCGAAGGGATGACGACGTCGAAGGCGTCCTCCGCCTGGCCCCCGTGGGCGGTCGGATCGGTCAGCGGCTCGATCACCTTTAGTTGCTCGAACACCGAGCCCGGCCAGCCATGCGTGATGATCACCGGTAGCGCGTTCGGGTGGCGTGAGCGGACGTGGATGAAGTGAATGTCCAGCCCGTCGATCGTCGTCATGAACTGCGGGAGAGCGTTCAGGCGCGCCTCCGCCTTTCGCCAGTCGTAGCCGGTTCCCCAGTAGCGGACGAGCTCCTGCAGCTTCGCCAGCTGAGTGCCCTGGGATCGATCACCGACGGTCTCCTTGTCCGGCCACCGTGTCGCCGTGATGCGCCGGTGCAGGTCGGCGAGCTGCTCCTCGGGAATACTGACGCGGAAGGGGCGGATTGCGCCGTCCTGGCTGGCTGCGCGCGCCGCCGCTGGGAAGAGGCTGACGGCACCCACAGCGGCCGAGCTCGCAAGAAAGTCGCGCCGGTTGAGCGATGACGATGTGGCGGACATGATTTCCTCTCCTCCCGGACGAGCGATTTGCAACCACCGGTTCTGCCGGCCGACGCTTTGGCGGTGTCGTCGATGCTCGTCACTAATTGGGCGAACACTTACCCCGCGGCGGCGGGAACCGCCCGTTATGCGTTGTGAGATGCTGTGAGCCGTCACCAACACCGGCGATTTTTTGGGCACGGTATTGGAATTGACGGAAAATTCATTGGAGTTTGAATGGATCTTGCCGGTCTTATGGGGCCGTTGTGGCGCGCAACCTTTGCCCACCCTACATTGATCGAAATTGAGCGGATCATGCCTTAGGGTGCGATGAGGGCTCAGGCGGTTACCAAACACAACTCCATGATCACGCCGGCGGCGCAGACCAGGGACGTCGTTTCGTTCGGTCCTTTCAGCCTGGTCGCGAGCGAACGACTTCTGACGAAAGACGGCAGCCCCGTGGAATTGGGCGCGCGGGCGCTCGACATCTTGATTGCCCTGGTGTCCCGTCCCAACGAGGTCATCAGCAAGAAAGACCTGCTGGCTCGGGTCTGGCCCGACGTCACCGTGGAAGAAAGCAGCTTGCGCTTTCAAATCGCCGGCCTGCGCAAGGCGCTGGGCGATGGACAGAACGGCGCCCGCTACATCACGACCCTGGCCGGGCGGGGCTACTGCTTCGTGGCGCCGATCGCGCGGTCGAGCGGTCGCGACACTGTCGAAGCGGCGGTCGTCGACGCTTTTCCGCACGGCAACCTGCCCAGTCGCTTGATGCGAATGGTCGGGCGCGACGATGACGTACTCAGTCTGTCGACTCAGCTGACCGCCGGACGCTTTGTCACGATCGTGGGCGCGGGCGGCGTCGGCAAGACCACCGTTGCGATCGCAGTCGGACATCACCTGACCGAAGCCTTCGCGGGCGCCGTGCTGTTCGTCGATCTTGGAATGCTGAGCGATCCCGAATCTGGTGGCCACGGCCGTGGCCTCCATGCTCGGCCTATCGGTACAGTCCGACGACGCAACTCCCAGCCTGATCGCCTATCTGCGCGACAAGCGGATTCTTCTGGTCCTCGACACCTGCGAGCACTTGATCGAAGCGGTGGCAACTCTTTCGGCGACGCATCGTCGCAGCCGCGCCGCAGGTCCACATCCTGGCGACAAGTCGCGAGGCTCTGCAGGTAGAAGGCGAGCACGTCTACAAGTTGGATGCGCTGGCTTGTCCCCCGGATGATCCGCAGCTCACGGCAGCGGCTCTGGAGAAGTTCCCCGCAACCCAGCTGTTCGTGGAGCGCGCGCTGGCGAGCGGTGCTCGATTGGAGTTGAACGACGCCGACGCCGCCATCGTGGCGGGCATCTGCCGAAAGCTCGACGGTGTGGCGCTCGCCATCGAGCTGGCGGCTCGACGCGTCGAGACCTATGGGCTGCAGCAAACCGCTGCGCTTGCTCGACCAACGCCTGACCTTGCTGTGGGTTGGACCAGCGCACCGCGCCGCCGCGCCAAAAGACTCTGCAGGCCACGCTGGATTGGAGTTACGGGCTCCTCTCCGAGCTGGAGCGCGTGGTGCTTCGCCGGCTCGCCGTATTCGTTGGGCATTTTACGATCGATGCGGCGCTGGCAGTCGTGACGGACGCGACCGTCGATCAAGCGGTCGTCTTTGGCGCCATCGACAGCCTCATCGCGAAGTCGATGGTCGCGACCCGTCCGATCGGGGCAATGATGCGCTACCGGCTCTTGGACACGACGCGCGCTTACGTCCTTGAAGTCAGGGTCGACGACGCCGAGCTCGCCGACCTGGCCGTGCGCCATGCGACCTACTACCGACGATGGCTGGAGCAGACCGGGGCTGAATGGCCGACCTTCTCGAACGGGGAGCAACGGGCGCCGCATTTTGCAGCGCTCAACAATGTCCGGGCGGCCCTGGAATGGTGCTTCGGCGCCGACGGCAATGTTCGAAATCGGCGTCGGACTTGCCGCCGCCGCGGCGCCCGTTTTTCTGGCGATGTCTCTGCTCACGGAATGTCATCGCTGGTCGGAGCGCGCGATCCGTGCTCTCGACGATGCCACTCGCGGGGGACACGAGGAGATGCATCTTCAGGCGGCGTTGGGGGTGTCGCTGATGTTTACGCGCGGCAACAGCGAAGCCGCACGGGTGGCCTTGGGCAAAAGCCTCGCGATTGCCGAAGAGCGTGGCGATGCGCCCGACCAACTGCAGCTGTTGAACCTGCTGCACATGTTCCACCACCGCATCGGAGATTTCAAAACCGCTCTGTACTATGCAAGGCGCAGCTCAGCCGCTGCCGAAACCATTGCAATTCCAGCCGCCATCGCGTTGGCCCATTGCCTCTTGGGGAGCTCGCTCCACCATATCGGGGATCTTGGCGGCGCCCGCGCGGAACTGGAGGCTGCGCTGCAGGGTGGGCCGGGCTATCAGCAGACCAGCACGATCTATCTCGACTTCGAGCACTACAATTACGCCGGCGTCGCCTTGGCAAGGACGCTGTGGTTGCAAGGCCGTCCGGCTCAGGCCATGGAACGCGCTCGCCAGAGCGTCAAGGACGCCGCATCCATGGGCCATCCGGTAGCGCTATCCAGGGCGTTGGTCTGGGCCGTCTACGTGTTCCTGTGGGCCGGCGATCTTGACAGCGCTGATGAGCACACGGATTGGCTGATCTCGCATGCCGAATCCCACTCCTTGGGGCCCTATCTCGCCGTCGGGCGCGGCTACAAAGGTGCGCTCACCATCCGCCGGGGCGACGCAACGAGTGGAGTTGAGAGCCTGCCGCGTTGTCTGGAGGTGCTGCACGCGGCGCGGTACGAGCTCCTGACCCCGACCTTCAATATCTCACTTGTCGAGGGACTTGCGGCGCTCGGTCGGTTCGCCGAAGGCATCGCGCTGATCGACGAGACGATCAGCCTGGTCGAGTCCAGCGGGGACGTCTCTTACATGCCGGAGTTGCTGCGGGCAAAGGGTGGCCTTCTACTCTCGATGCCGCAGCCTAGCGTCGATGACGCACAAGCGTGCTTCAGGCGATCGCTTGAACTGAGCCGTCGGCAGGGCGCGCGCGCATGGGAACTGCGCACCGCGGTCGATCTGGCGGCACTGTTGGCCGCTCGAGGACAACGCGAAAGCGCTCGGGCGCTGTTGCAGCCGGTTTTCGAGCAATTCGACGAGGGCTCGGATACGGCAGATCTGAAAGCTGCCGAACGCTTGTTGGCGACCTTGGGATAATTCAGCTCGGATGGGCCGCCAACGACTTCTTGCGAAGAATACGCCCTACCATCCTTCGCCGGCGGAGAGTGCCGCGAGAAACTCCACGAACGTACCGCCGAGCGGCCTGATTTCGTCGCGCGCCATCGGCACGAACGGTATCGACACGAAGGAAGCTCGTCCCTCGTACCGATCGATGCCGTAGGCGGTAGGGCCACCGTTCGAGCCGATGAGCGTGAGATCGGGGACCCAGGATCCAACCTCATAGCCCTCGTTGTTGGACGTCAATTCGCGGACAGACCATAGTTGCGCATATCCCTGGACGCCGACATCGCCGTTGTATCCGTCCGATAGGAGCAGGAATTCCCGGTAGTCACCCGGAAGGTCGAAGCCCAGGCCTTTCTCCAATTGGCTTATCTCCGCCTTCGACGCAGGCGGCCGCAAATCGCCTTCCCTGAAATATTCGAACATTGCCGGTCCATCCCGAACGACGCACACCGCCGTGGCATCACGCCGCGGCGGTGTGCGTCGCTTGCGCGTCCATATCCACGACGAGGTCGAGCGCGGCGCGGAACGCGGCAACGCCCGCGCCCGGCTTGACCGCCTCCGTCGCCAGGTGGCGGCGGAAGGCGCGCGCGCCGGGAACGCCGCGGAACAGGCCGAGCACATGCCGGGTGATGGCGTGGAGCCGCGCGCCGCGGGCGAGCTCGCGCTCGATGTAAGGAATGAGCGCCACCGCCGCCGCCTTCGGCGTGGCGCACCGCGCGCTTTCGCCGAACAGTGCGGAATCGACAGCCAACAACCGCCACGGCTCCTGATAGGCGGCCCGCCCCATCATGACGCCGTCGACGCGATCGAGATGCGCCGCCGCTTGATCCAAGTCGACAACGCCGCCGTTCAGCACGATGGCGAGATCGGGATGCGCGGCCTTGAGCCGATAGACGCGATCATAGTCGAGCGGCGGGATGTCGCGGTTCTCGCGCGGCGAGAGCCCGTCGAGCCAGGCCTTACGCGCATGCACGACAAGCGCATCGACGCCGGCCGCCTTGACCGCGCGAGCAAGCGCGTCGAGCGCCTCCTCCGGGTCCTGGTCGTCGATGCCGATGCGGCATTTGACCGTGACCGGCACCTTCACCCTCCCCTTCATGGCCGCGACGCAGTCGCCGACCAGCGCCGGCTCCGCCATCAGGCAGGCGCCGAAGCGGCCCTCCTGAACGCGGTCCGACGGACAGCCTACATTGAGGTTGATCTCGTCGTAGCCCATGTCGGCGGCGATGCTGGCGCACTCGGCGAGCTGCCGCGGATCGGAGCCGCCGAGCTGAAGCGCAACAGGATGCTCGGCCGGATCGAAGGCCATGAGCCGCGCGCGATCGCCCCGCAGCACCGCGCCCGTCGTGATCATCTCGGTATAGATCAGCGCGCGGCGCGTGAGCAGCCGGTGGAGGAACCGGCAGTGCCGGTCGGTCCATTCCATCATCGGTGCGATGGAGAAACGATGAGCCAAGGCTGTCACAATGTGGGCCAGAAGAACCGGTTCGCGTGGCAAGGATCGGGCGGACTTTATCTAACCTATGCCAAATGCCATGCAAGGGCTTCCCGGACGGAGCTTTTGCCGGTTGCCGCCGCCGAGTTCGTCGGCCAACCTAACCCGAGCCCGGTGGGGAGAAGAAGCCCCCGAAATGAGGAGTCATGGAATGAAAATCGGTCTGGTCGGTCTCGGGCGGATGGGCGCTGCGATCTGGCAACGCTTGACGGAGCGCGGCTGCGAGGTGGTGGCTTGGGACCGCAGCGCCAAAGCACGTGAAAGGGCAAGCGACGCTCGAGGCAAGCGCGGGCTGCGCGTCGTTGACGGCCCGCGCGCGGTGGCCGCCGAAGCCGACGTCGTGCTTTCCATCATCACCGAGGACAAGGGCGTGCGGCACGTCTTTGCCGGGCCGGACGGTTTCCTCGCCGCCGACGTCCGCGGCAAGCTCTTCATCGAGATGAGCACGCTGCAGCCGATGACCCACCGCGAGCTCGCGCCGCTGGTCAAGGCCAAGGGCGCGAACCTCGTCGATTCCCCGGTCATGGGCTCGATCCCGACGGTGCGCGAAGGCAAGCTGTTGGCGCTCCTGGGCGGCGACGCCGCCGACGTCGAGCGCGCGCGGGAGGTGCTCGACCATCTTACCCGCCGCATCGTGCATATCGGCCCCAACGGCGCCGGCTGCGCGATGAAGCTCGCGGTCAATCTCGGAATGGCGGTCTACCTGCAGTCCCTCACCGAGGCGATTGCGCTCGGCCAGTCCGAAGGCCTCAAGCTCGAGCAGATGCTCGAGATCTTCGCGGAGGCGCCGACCGCCTCGCCCTGGCTCAAGGGTAAGACCGGCGTGCTCAAAGGCGAGCCGGCCGACATTACCCTCGACATCCGCACCATGCGCAAGGACGTGATGTCGGCGGTCGCGACCGGCGCGCGCAACGGCGTCGCGATGCCCGCCACGTCCGGCACGCTGGCCTCGCTGTCCGCCGCCGTCGCCGGCGGCTGGGGCGAGAAGGACCTCGCCGAGGTGCCGCGCTATTTCCGCGAATTCATGCTGCAGGTCTACGATTGAGCGGGCACGTCCGCGCCGGCCGCCAGTTCCTCCCCTGGTTGAGCCACGGTGTGTTGCTATCTCCAGTCCTCGCGGGTATCTATCCTCGCCTCCCGCGATTCAGCCCGCCTCCTCCCCCGTCGAGAATGGAAGCGCTGCGCTCATGAAAGGTCCCAAGCAAAGGGTCCGACCGGAAAGCCCGGAGCAGCGGCTGTTGCTGGAGAGCCTGACCGAGCCGCCGGCGTTCAAGAACAAGGTCTACGACGCGCTGAAGAAAGCCGTCACCGAGATGGACATCTACAGCACGTCGGAGCCGCAATGGATCGACGAGCGCCGGATCTCGGAGATGCTCGGCGTGAGCCGGACGCCGGTTCGCGAGGCCCTTGCCATGCTTCAGCGCGAAGGCTTCGTGACGCCGGTTCCGCGCAAGGGAATCATCGTCGTCCGCAAGACCAAGCGTGAAGTCATCGAGATGGTCCAGGCCTGGGCTGCGCTCGAGAGCATCGCGGCGCGGCTGATCACGCTGCATGCGAGCGACGACGACATCGCCGAGCTTCGCCGGCTGTTCGTCTTCTTCGACGATGCGCACCGGCCGAGCGAGTATCTGAGCGAATATTCGAAGGCGAATCTCGACTTTCACCAGGCACTGATCAGGCTGAGCGGCTCGGCCTTGCTCGTGGACATGACCGCCAATCTGCTGCTGCATGTCCGCGGCATCCGGCAGATCACGATCGGACGCGACGACCGGACGAGCCAATCGATCGTCGACCACCTCGCCATCATCGAGGCGATCGAGCGGCGCGACACCGCGAAGGCCGAAGACCTGTCGCGCGAGCACACGCTCGGCCTCGCCCGCTATGTCGAGCGGCATGGCGACGGGATTCTGGATTGATCGCCGACAACAGCGCAACTGGCTCAGAGGCGACGCGCAATCGGCGATAAGATGGGATGGCTAGTCGCGTGTGAGACCGACGAGAGCGGACTGCACCTCGCCTCTGCGCACGGGAACGCAAGCGGGGGGAAATTCCTGCACGATCTCGAAGCGACCAGAAATCCGATCCAAGAACTCATCCAACGTGTGCATCATGCCCGCGAGATGATGGTCATGCAGAACCAGCAGAGACCAGTCATATGCTTTCAAACCGTCCAGAGCGCGGCCGACCCAGCTCTCTCCCTCCCAATCCCGCGGTACGTTGTTCCATGTCACGACGGTGTATTTGTTCTTGGTCAGGTAGTCCGCCGTCGCGCTGGTGAGGACATGGGGCCCGAGGCGGCCCTTGCCGGTCGGACGAAAGAACCGGTCGGGATGGGATAGCTCTCCCAGCGCGGCTTGCGCATCGCTAATTTCCTGTACGGCCTTGCGGGTGTCGTCCATGAGCCCGAGTGGCCCGCTATGGGTCATGGTGTGATTGCCGATCCAGTGACCTTCACCTTTGGCACGCTCGGCAGCCGGTCTCGCCAACGGATCCGCAAGGCGCGCTCCGACGACAAAAAAACTCGCGCGAATTCCGCGACGGCGAAGAATATCGAGGATTCGAGGCGTCGCGTCCGGCCAGGGACCATTGTCGAAAGAGAGCGTCAGGCGCATGGTTCAGCGCTTCTATCGCAGACCGAATGCAGCAGCGCTGACCGCGGCCGGCTTGCCCGCGCCGGCGGCCGTGCGCGGCACCAACCCCTTCTGCGCCAAGACCTCGTGCACCGTGGCGCCGACCAGGTGCGCGCTCGCGGCAATCGTCGCACCGGCCTCCGCCAGTGCGGCAATCTTGCCGCCGGCGTCGCCGTCGCCACGCATCGTCAACGTGCCGGCATGGCCCATGCGCCGTCGCGGCGGAGCATATCGGCCGGCGACGAAGGCGACGACAGGTTTCCTGGTGCCGGTGGCACGCAGATAGTCCGCGACTTTCTGTTCCTCGTCGCCGCCGATCTCGCCGATGAGCACGACGGCGGCCGTTTGCGGATCGGCGAAGAACAGCTCCAGGCACTCGACGAAGCCGATGCCGTGCACGGGGTCCCCGCCGATGCCCACGGTCGTGGACTGGCCGAGACCTTGGTCGGTGATCTGCTTCACCACCTCGCTCGTCAGCGAGGCCGAACGCGACACGACGCCGATGCTGCCGCGCCGCGCGCGATCCGTCGCCATCACGCCGATCTGGCACATGTCGGGCGCCAGCACGCCTTGCGAGTTGGGCCCGACGAGGCGGGTGCGAGAACCCAGTAGCGCTTCGCGCACGCGCACCATGTCGAGCACGGGAATGCGCTCGGTCACCGTCACCACGAGCGGCATCTCGGCCTCGATCGCCTCGATCATCGCGCTCGCGGCACGGTCGGGGGGAACGAAAACGATGCTGGCGTTCGCGCGCGTCTCCCGCATCGCCTCGGCCACGTGGTCGAACACCGGGACGTCGAGATGCGACGTGCCGCCCTTCCCCGGGGTGACGCCGCCGACGATCCGGCTGCCGTACTGCATCATCCGGTTGGTGTGATAGGTCCCGGCCCAGCCGGTCATGCCTTGGCTGAGGACGCGCGACTCGTGCCCGACGAGAATGGCCATCACTTCCTCCCCTTCGCCATGGTGACCGCGCACGTCACCGCCTGCCACATGTCGGTGCATTCAGTCGCGGGAAGATTGAAATTCGCGAGCCGCAGCCGTGCCAGATCCTCGTTGTTGCCGGTGAACCGCAGCACCACGGGCAGCGGCCGGCCCTTGCGGCGTACCGCGATGCCGAGACCTTCGATGATGGTGTCGCACGGCTGCATGCCGCCGCCGTAGACGTTCAACAGCAGCACCTTGACGCGCGGATTGTCGAGCACGAGGCCGATGCCGTGGGCGATGTCGAGGCTCTTGGCGGTCGTCCGGATGTCCATGAAGTTGGCGGGATGGCCGCCCGCCTCGCGGATCATGTCGAGCGTCGCCAACGCGAGGCCGGCGCCGTTCACGATGACGCCGATATCGCCGTCGAGCTGCATGAAATTGAGCTGATGCTGCTGGGCGCTGAGCTCGATCTGGTCGATCTCGTCTTGGTCACGCAGTTCCGCGAGGTCGGGATGCCGGAACAGTGCGTTGTCGTCGACGATGATCTTGGCATCGAGCGCGATCGCCTCGCCGGCTTGCGTCAAGGCCAGCGGGTTGATCTCGATCAGGCTGGCGTCGAGCTCGATGAAGGCGCGATGCAGCTTGCCGATGAGCTCGCGGCAGCTTTCGATCTCCCGATCCGCGAGGGCAAGCCTGCGGCACAGGCCAGCGATGTCGCCGGCATTGAGCTCGCCGTGCGTACCGAGCAGCAATGTCTCGAATGCGGCGCCGGCAGCCCGGTCCTCGATGCCGCTGCCGCCGCAACGGCCGGCGATCAGCAGGAGCGCGCCGGACGCGGCGTCGACCATCATCGCCAGGTAGAGATCCTGCACGCTGCTGACGGACGCTTCGACCAGAACACGCTTGACGATCTCGCCGCCGGGACCGGTCTGCTCGGTGACGAGGCGGCGACCCAGCAGCCCGGCCGCCGCGGCTCGCCCGAGCTCGGGCGATTGGGCGACGTGAATACCGCCGCCGCCCGCGCGGTCGCCGGCGAGCACTTGTGCCTTCACCATCACCGGGCCCGGGCCGACTTGGCGGGCCGCACGCTCCGCCCCATCAGCCGAGGTCGCGAGCATGCCCTTCGGGCACGCGACGGCGTACCGCGCCAGCAGCGCTTTTGCCTGAAATTCGTGAATTTCCATGGCGTTGGCCTCCCTTGGCGGAGCACGCTGACGCCCGTGTCGGTTTGGCTGCAGCGACTTGGGGCGCGCATACCGATTTTCTGGTATACATAATACCAGAGACATACACATATTGCAACGGGCGCTGCGCGAGCGGAGAACGGAAAATCGTGTCGCCGTGCCGTCACCGATGGGATCGCTTGCGGAAGACGTCCGAGTTCACTACGTTTCATTTGTACGCAAATGAATTTATGCGCCGCTGGTCGGCGGCGCCGGCGACAGGATCTGCGTCATGCCGCACGTCACCGCGCCAGACCGCGTCCGGCTCTACTACGAGGAGGTCGGCGCCGGCACGCCCATCGTCTTCGTGCACGAATATGCCGCCGACTATCGCACCTGGGAGCCGCAGATGCGGTACTTCGCCCGCGCCCATCGGTGCGTCACCTATAGTCAACGCGGCTATCCGCCCTCCGACGTGCCGACCGATCCTGCCCGCTATGCGCAGGACATCGCACGCGACGACGTCATTGCATTGATGGATGCGCTCGCGATCGAGAAAGCGCACGTGGTCGGCCATTCCATGGGCGCCTACACCGCGCTGCATGTCGGCATCCACCATCCGAAGCGCTGCCTGTCGGTTACGGCGGCCGGCTGCGGCTGGGGCTCACTGCCCGATCCGAAGCAATGCGAGGCGATGAAGGCGCTGGCAGCCGAGACCGGCAAGATGTTCGCGGAGGAAGGCATCGTGGCCGCCGCCGCAAAGTACGCCGACGCACCGATGCGACAGACGCACAAGAACAAGGACCCGCGCGGCTTCGCCGAGTTCGCCCGCATGCTGGCGGAGCATTCGGCGCAAGGCCATGCGCTCACGATGCTCAACCTCCAGCTCAAGCGGCCGACGCTGTGGGAGATGGAGCGCGAGCTCAAGACCTTCAGCGTGCCGCTGCTCGTGGTCGTCGGCGACGAGGACCAGCCATGTCTCGAGGGCAGCCTCTTTCTCAAGCGCACGGTGACGACCGCGGGCCTGCTGGTGATCCCGCGCTCCGGCCATACCGTCACCAGCGAGGAGCCCGCTGCCTTCAATGCGGCGCTCGCCGAGTTGTTCGCGGCGGCGGAAGCCGGCCGCTGGATGTCGCACCGGCCGCCCTCCTGACAACGCAACGGACCGAAAAACGGGGGACGCGCATGACTTCGACGGGCGACATCGCGATCACGGTCGAGGATGGCGTCGCCGTCTTGGCGCTGCGCAATCCCGAGCGCCGCAACGCCATCTCCGCAGCAATGTGGCAGGCGATTGCCGATTTCGCCGCCTCCGCCGGAAACCGCGACGACATTCGCGTCGTGATCGTGCGCGGCGACGGCGAGCGCGCCTTCTCGTCCGGCGCCGATATCGGGGCCCGCTCGGGCGCCAATGCCAAGGGTTACGATGACCTGGTCGAGGACACGTGTTGCGCCATTGAAGCCATTCCCCAGCCGACCGTCGCGCTCATCAAAGGCGCCTGCATGGGCGCGGGCGTGTCAGTTGCCGGGAGCTGCGATCTGCGCGTCGCGGCCGACGATGCATTCTTTGCCGTGCCGGCCGCAAAGCTCGGCCTCGGCTATGATCCGCGCGGGATCGCCCGCTTCATCCGAATATTCGGCGCCGGCGCCGCGCGCCAGGCGATCTTCACCGGCGAGCGTCTACCGGCAAGCCGCGCCCACGCGCTCGGCGCCGTCCACGCCATCGCGCCGGCGGTCGAGATCGATGCAATCGCCACCGCCCTCGCCCGCACCATCGCGGCCAATGCGCCGCTGACCATCAAGGCAGCCAAGTCGGCGATCCGTGCGCTCACGACAGGCGACCCTGATTTGCGCGCCAAAGCCGAGGCGCTCTACGCTGCGGCCGATGCCAGCGCCGACTACGCCGAAGGCCGCAAGGCGTTCGCGGAAAAGCGCCCGGCGCGCTTCACCGGACGCTGACGCCACGACATTTTTCCCCAGCTTCGACCACAGGAGACACAGTATGGATCTCAAGCTCACCGGCAAGACCGCCCTCGTCACCGGCGGCAGCGAAGGCATCGGCAAAGGCATCGCGCTTGCGCTCGCCCAGGAGGGCGTCGACGTCGCGATCTGCGCGCGCCGCAAGGAGCCGCTGGAAGCGACCGCCGCGGAGATCGCGCGGGCGACCAACCGCAAGATCGTCGCCATCCCGGCCGATCTCACCAAGGACGAGGATGCGAAGAATTTCGTCGAGCAGGGTCACAAGGCGCTCGGCCGCGTCGACATCATGGTCAACAATGCCGGCTCCGCCCCCGGCGGCGTGATCGAGCACCTCTCCGAAGCCGACTGGGCGCAGTCGCTGCAGCTCAAGTTCATGGGCTACGTGCGCTGCCTGCGCTACGTGCTGCCGATCATGGTCAAGCAAGGCGGCGGCCGCGTCGTCAACCTGATCGGCAACGACGGCGTCAAGCCGTCCTACTGGGAGATCGCGCCGGGCGCCGCCAATGCCGCGGGCCAGAATCTGACGCTCTCGCTCGCCGGCCAATACGGCAAGCACAATATCAGCATGTGCGCGGTCAACCCCGGCCCGGTGCGCACCGAGCGCTGGGCGGGCCTGGTCAAGGCCATGTCGCGCGACATGAAGCTCCCCTACGAGGAGGCCGACAAGCTCGCCCCCTCCTCCATCCCGATGGGACGCATCGCCGAGGTCGAGGAGGTGGCGAACCTCGTCGTCATGCTCGCATCGCCCTTGATGCACATGGTCAACGGCACCATGATCGAGATCGACGGCGGCCAGGACAAGCCGCTGATGGATCGCGTGCGCGACAAGCGGTGAACGAAGGAAGCGTGGAATGAAGGTCGTCGATCTCTCGCACGTCATGAACGTGCATACGCCGGGCTGGGTCGGATATGCCGGCAACAAGATGTACTACGCGCAGAACCTGCAGACGCAGATGATCGTCGCGCAGCGGATCGAGACGGCGCTGCACGTCGGCACTCACTTCGACGGCGCCATGCATGCCACCGACGGCCGCAAGGGTGACATGGCCTCGCTGCCCCTCGACTATCTGGTGAACCAGGGCGTCGTCGTCGATCTCTCCGGCAAAGTCTCCGATTGGTCCGTGATCACGCCCGAGATGATCGAGGAGACCAAGTCCGACATCCGCGAAGGCGACATCTTGATCCTGCACACCGGCTGGCATCGCTACTACGAGGGTCAGCCGCAGCAGGATCTGGTGCGCTACTTCTGCTACCACCCGGGACCGAACCTCGACACGCTCCATTGGATGCTGAAGAAGAAGATCAAGTGGTTCGGCATGGACACCGGGTCCGCCGATCATCCCATGAACACGTCCATCCGCAACATGCGGCCCGACATCGCCAAAGAGTTCGAGAAGGTGAAGGGCAAATCGCCCGCCGACTATTTCGGCACCGTCGAATATACGCACAAGCGATCGGGACGCCTCGTCAGGCAGGACATGTTTCCCTTCCACAATTACGGATTCCAGGAAGGCCTGCTGCACGCCGAGAACCTCGGCGGCGACATCGAGCTCATGCTCGGCAAGCGTTGCACCATCGGCGCTTTCGTGTGGCGCTATGAGGGGCTCGAAAGCTGCCCGTGCCGGATTCTCGCCTTCACGGATACCGGCGACATGCCGGTGGAAGCGATCGGCAATGCCGCACGCGGCATCGTCTAGCGATGGCGCGCGAGCCACGGGAGGCCTCACGCGCGACGCGCGTCTGCCGCGAGCTTCATCACGCATGCCGATCTTTGCGGCATCGCAAACTCAAATCGAGCGACCAGGCCACCCACGTTCGTCTTGACAAGCAGGAACGACGGACAGATTATTTGCATACAAACAAAATAGTCCACCTTTCGATCAATCGTCGAGCATAGAGGAGTCAATCATGACCACGAGGCGTCATGCTCTCCAAGTCGCATGTGTCGTTGCGTTCGCCGCTGGCCTCCCCGCGCTGGCATCGGCGCAGACGATCAAGATCGGCGAGATGAACAGCTACAAATCTCAGCCCGCCTTTCTCGATCCCTACAAGAAGGGTTGGGAGCTCGCGATCGAAGAGATCAACGCGAAGGGCGGCCTGCTCGGCAAGAAGGTCGAGGTCGTCTCCCGCGACGACGGCGCCAACCCGGGCGACGCCGTGCGCGTGGCCGAGGAGCTCGTCACCCGCGAGGGTGTCAACCTGATCACCGGCACCTTCCTCTCCCACATCGGCCTCGCCGTCACCGAGTTCGCCGGGAAGAAGAAGGTGTTCTTCCTCGCCGCCGAGCCGCTGACCGACAAGATCACCTGGCAGAACGGCAACCGCTACACGTTCCGCCTGCGCGCCTCGACCTACATGCAGGTCGCGATGCTGATGCCGGACGCGATCGCGGCGAAGAAGAAGCGCTGGGCCATCGTGTATCCGAACTTCGAATACGGCCAGTCGGCGGTCGCAGCCTTCAAGGACATGCTCAAGAAGGCGCAGCCCGACGTCGAGTTCGTCACCGAGCAGGCGCCGCCGCTCGGCAAGGTCGACGCCGGCGCCGTGGCCCAGGCCATCGACGACGCCAAGCCCGATGCGATCTTCAATGTCCTGTTCGGCGCCGACCTCTCCAAGCTGGTGCGCGAGGGCGGCACGCGCGGCGTGTTCAAGAACCGTTTCGTCGTCAGCCTCCTGTCCGGCGAGCCGGAATATCTCGATCCGCTCAAGGACGAGGCGCCGGTCGGCTGGGTCGTCACCGGCTATCCCTGGAACGAGATCACGACGCCGGAGCACAAAGCCTTCGTCGCGGCCTACCAGAAGCGCTGGAACGACTATCCGCGGCTGGGCTCGATCGTCGGCTATGTCACGATGACATCGCTCGCTGCCGGCATCACCAAAGCCGGCTCGACCGAGACCGAGAAGCTGATCGCGGCCTTCCGCGGGCTCAAGCTCGGCAGCCCATTCGGCCCGTTCGAGTATCGCGCCAGCGATCAGCAGGCGACGATGGGCGCCTATGTCGGCAAGATCGCGCTCAAGAACGGCGTCGGCACAATGTCCGACTTCAAATATGTCGACGGCGCCGCCGTGCTTCCCTCCCCGGAGGAGGTCAAGAAGCTGCGCCCGCCGGAAGCGATGAACTGAAGCGCTTTTCGGTGAGGTCGTGTCTGCCCGAGCGACAAGCTCGGTGTGCCCCCTCCCCCTGAAAGGGGGAGGGTTGGGGTGGGGGTCACCGCAGGATCCGTGGGGATTATTGCACGACGCGCGTAGGTCACTGCACGAGGCATGTGGGCCACTGCCCGATGCGGGTAGGCCATTGAACGAGTCGCGTTGGTCACAATGTAACGGGCGGCGGGCCGCATGACGCTCGATGCCCTCCTCTTTCAAGCTCTCAACGGGCTCGCGTCGGCATCGGGGCTGTTCTTCGTCGGCGCCGGACTGTCGCTGATCTTCGGCGTCACCCGCATCGTCAATATTGCCCATGGCTCGCTCTACATGCTGGGCATCTACCTCGCCTATACCTTCGCCACGAAGGTCGGCGGCGGGACTCGGCTTCTGGGGCGGCATCGTCGCGGCGGCGCTGATCGTCGCCGCCATCGGCGCCTTGATCGAGATCGTGCTGCTGCGGCGCATCTACCATGCGCCGGAACTGTTCCAGCTGCTCGCCACCTTCGCGCTGGTGCTGGTCATCAACGACGCCGTGCTGTGGATCTGGGGCCCGGAGGACCTGCTCGGTCCGCGCGCTCCGGGCATGCGCGGTGCCGTCGAAATCCTCGGCCGGCGTTTTCCGAGCTACGATCTGTTCCTCATCGCGATGGGTCCGATCGTGCTCATCGTGCTTCACTTTGTGCTCGCGCGCACCCGTTTCGGCCGGCTGGTGCGCGCGGCGACTCAGGACCGCGAGATGGTCGGCGCCCTCGGCGTGAATCAAGCCGTGTTGTTCACGACCGTCTTCGCGCTGGGAGCATTCCTCGCCGGCCTCGGCGGCGCCATGCAGGTGGCGCGCGAGCCGGCCAACCTGCTGATGGACCTCACCGTGATCGGCGACGCCTTCGTGGTTGTCGTGGTCGGCGGAATGGGCTCGATCAGCGGCGCCTACCTCGCCGCCGTCCTGATTGCCGAGATCAAGGCTCTGTGCATCGGCATCGGCGTGGTCAATTTCGGCGGCTTCACCGTGAACTTCTCCAAGCTCACGCTGGTTGCCGAGTTCGTCGTGATGGCGGTGGTGCTCATCGTGCGTCCTTACGGCTTGCTCGGCCGGCCGCAAGGCGCGGTCCGCAATCCGGCCGAGCTGGAGGACCCGATCCGCCCCGCGCCCGCCGTCCTGAAGATCATCGGCGCGACCGCCCTCGTGCTTCTCGCCTTGCTTCCCCTGCTGGCGAAGACGTCCCCATATGCGTTGGTGCTCGGCACCGACGTGCTGATCGCGGTCCTGTTCGCGACCAGCCTGCACTTCATCATGGGTCCCGGCGGCATGCATTCCTTCGGTCATGCGGCGTATTTCGGGCTCGGCGCCTACGGCGCATCGCTGCTGGTCAAGTTCGCCGCGGCGCCGATGCTGGGCGCGATCGCGTTCGCGCCGCTGGTGGCGGTGATCGGCGCCTTGATCTTCGGCTGGTTCGCGGTGCGACTCTCCGGCGTCTACCTCGCCATGCTGACGCTGGCCTTCGCCCAGATCGTGTGGTCGATCGTCTTCCAGTGGGAAAATGTCACGGGCGGATCAAACGGTGTCGTCGGCATCTGGCCGACCTGGCCCTTCGACACGCCGTCCGCCTACTACCTGCTTACGCTGGCATTCGCGGTCTGCGGGGTGCTGTTATTGCGGCGAATGCTGTTCTCGCCGTTCGGCTACGCGATGCGCGCCGGCCGCGATTCCCCGTTGCGCGCGGAGGCGATCGGCATCGACGTCAAGCGCGTGCACTGGTTTGCCTTCGCCGTTGCCGGCGCCGTCTGCGGTGTGGCCGGCGCGCTGTTCGCCTTCGCCAAGGGATCGATCTCACCAGAGACGATCGCGGTCGGCCGCTCGATCGACGGCCTGGTCATGGTGCTGCTCGGCGGCATCCAGACTCTCAGCGGGCCGATCGTGGGCGCATCCGCATTCTCGCTGTTGCAGGACACCATCATGCGGCAGGCCGAGTATTGGCGGGCGCTGCTCGGCGCCACGATCCTGCTGCTGGTGCTCGTGTTCCCCGGCGGCATCGTCGGGGCGATCGCCAAGCGCGCGACCGCGTGGAGGTGGGTACGATGAGCGTGCTCGCCATCCGCTCGCTCGCCAAGGCCTTCGGCGGCGTGCACGCCGTGGACGACGTGAGCTTCGACGTCGAGAAGGGCGAGTTCCTCGCGCTCATCGGGCCGAACGGCGCCGGCAAGTCCACCTGCTTCAACATGATCAACGGGCAGATTTCCCCCGACAGCGGAGAGATCGTGTTCGAAGGCGAGAACATCGCCGGATTGCCGCCGCGCAGCATCTGGCGGCGCGGCGTCGGGCGCACGTTCCAGATCGCGGCCACGTTCGGCTCCATGACGGTCGCCGAGAACGTCCAGATGGCGCTGATCTCGCACGCGCACCAGATCTTCCGGCCATGGACGGCGGCGGCCGCGCTGCACCGCGATCGGGCGCTGGAGCTGCTGGCGCAGGTCGGCATGGCGGCTTCGGCCGACCGCGCCTGCCGCGAGCTCGCCTATGGCGACGTGAAGCGGGTCGAGCTCGCGATCGCGCTCGGCAACGATCCGCGCCTGCTACTGATGGACGAGCCGACCGCCGGCATGGCACCGAAGGAGCGCAACGACCTCATTGCGCTGGTCAAGCGGCTGGTGGTCGAGCGCAACATCTCCGTGCTGTTCACGGAGCACTCGATGGACGTCGTGTTCGCGTTCGCCGACCGCATCATCGTGCTCGCGCGCGGCAAGCTGATCGCCGACGGCAACGCCCGCGCGATCCGCGACGATCCGAAGGTGCAGGAGGTCTATTTCGGTACCGGCAAGACGTTCGAGCGCGCGGCAGGGCCGGCGACATGACCGGGAACGCGATGCTCACGGTGCACGGGCTCAATGCGTGGTACGGCGCCGCGCAGATCCTCTACGACCTGTCCTTCGAGGTCGGAAGCGGCGAGGTCGTGGCGCTGATGGGACGCAACGGTGCGGGCAAATCGACGACCTTGAAATCGATCATGGGCCTCGTCGCGCAGAAGCGCGGTGACATCCGTTTCTGCGGTCACGACATTTCCCGCCGCGCGCCCTACGAGATCGCCCGCCTGGGCCTGGGCTTCGTGCCGGAGGACCGCCGCATCTTCTCCGACCTCACCGTGCTCGAGAATCTCGACGTCGGCCGCCAGCCGCCGCGCGGAAGAGCTTCCAAACTTGGTCGCATTTTCCGCGGAAAACCGGCGTCCGCTTTTCCTGAAAATGCTCCTGCCACCGACGGCAGGCAAGCCCCGGCCTGGACGCCGGAGGAGCTGTTCACGCTGTTCCCCAATCTCGGCCGGATGCCCGATCGCCTCGGCGGTCACATGAGCGGCGGCGAGCAGCAGATGCTGACGGTCGCGCGCACGCTGATGGGCAACCCGCTGCTGGTCCTGCTCGACGAGCCGTCGGAAGGTGTCGCCCCGGTCATCGTCGAGCAGATGGCGAGCGCCATCCTCGAGCTCAAGCGCAAGGGGCACGCCATCATGCTGTCCGAGCAGAACATCCACTTCGCGGAGCTGGTGTCGGACCGGGTCTATGTGCTGGAAAAGGGGCAGATTCACTGGTCGGGCACGATGGGCGCGTTGGTCCGCGACACCGGCATCCAGCGCAGCTTCCTGACGGTTTGAAGGAAGGCCGCGATGCGTGTAGGAGACCTGAGATTCGCCTGATACCTTTGAGGCCAGAAACGTTCGAGACTGACGTTCGAGACATTGAGGTTCATTCATGCTCCGCCACACACGATTGAAGGCCGTACCGGGACGCCCGGAACCGGCGAAAGCGCCGCACTATGTGCTGGACGAGCAGGTCGGCTTTCTCATGCGCGTGGCGATGCAGCGCCACACCGCCATCTTCATGTCGCGCATCGTCGAAGGGCTGACGCAGACCCAGTTTGCCGCCTTGGCCAAGCTGCTCGAAGTCGGCGCCTGCTCGCAGAACCACCTCGGTCGCCTCATCTACCTGGACGGCGCGACCATCAAGGGCGTGGTCGATCGCCTGCGGGCACGCCGCTTCGTGACGAGCCAGGGCGATCCGCAGGACAAGCGCCGCCGCGCTATCGCGCTCACCGAATCCGGTCGGCGCGTCGCCGAAGCCGCGGTTTTCGTCGCGGCGCAGATCACGGCGGAGACGCTGGCGCCGCTGACCCTGGACGAGCAGCGGACCGTGCAGCGGCTGCTCAAGAAGCTGACTTGAGGCGGCTCACAAGAATCGCCTTGAGGCGCTGCGGCGTGACCGGAAGCCGCGTCACGGCGCCGGGCATGCCGATTGCGTCGTCGATCGCGGCGGCAATCGCGGCGCCGACCGCGTTGATCCCGCCCTCCCCCGCGCCTTTGAGACCGAGCGGATTGAGCGGGCTCGGCGCATCCTCCGAGATGATGACGTCCATCGGCGGCGTCTCGCGCACCGTCGGCATCAGATAGTCCGCGAAGGTCACCGCGAGCGGCTCGCCGCGGTCGTCATAGACGAATTCCTCGGACAGCGCGCCGCCGAGCCCTTGCGCGACGCCGCCGGTGATCTGGCCCTCCACCAGCATCGGATTGACCGCGCGCCCGATGTCGTAGGCGACCAGATAGCGCTCGACCGCGACGCCGCCGGTGTCGCCGTCGACACGGACGACCGCGACGTGCACGCCGTAGGGATAGTTCATGTGATCCGTGAAGAACCAGCCCTCGGCCGCCAGGCCCGGCTCGCGCTCGCCGCGCGTGCGCGACGCCGGCAGCAGGTGCCGCGCGACCTCGCCGAGCCGGATCGAGGGCCCGGCCGGCCGGTCGCGCCGCCTCACCTCCCCGTCCACGACGTCGAGCATGTCGGCGGACGTCTGCAGCAGCGAAGCCGCCATGTCGATCGCCTTGGCCCGGACCTTCAACGCCGCGAGCCGCGTCGCCTCGCCGGTCATCACGGTGACGCGCGAGGCGAAAGCGCCCTGACCGTGATCGATGCGGTCGGTGCGACCATGGACGACCCGCACGCGCGCATAGTCGACGCCGAGTGCGTCGGCGCAGATCTGCGCGATCACGGTCTCCACGCCCTGCCCGACCGACGCCGCGCCGGTGACCACCTCGACCGCGCCATTGGTGTCGATCGCGATCCGCACGCCCTCGAATGGACCGAGCCCGCTCTTCTCCACGAACAGGCCGAGGCCGGCGCCGACGAGCTCGCCGGCGGCGCGCCGTCGCCGCAACTCGACCTGCAGCGCGTCCCATCCGATGCCGGCGAGCGCCTTGTCGAGCAGCCCCGCATAGTCGCCGGAATCGAACACGACATGCGTGCCCAGCGTTTCGAGCGGCCGCTCGTAGGGCATCTCGCTCTCGGCAAGCAGGTTGCGGCGGCGCACGTCGATGGCCGAAATCCCGACCTTCGCGGCAATCGCATCCATCAGCCGCTCGCGCACGAACGTGCTTTCGAACCGGCCTGGCGCGCGATAGGTCCCGCCCGGCGTCTTGTTGGTCAGCCGGATATGTCCGATCGAGCGATAGGACGGCACGCGGTAAGGACCGAGCAGCATGGCCGCCGCCAGATCCGGGACCGTCGCGGCGTGGGTGCGCACATAGGCGCCTTGATCGTGAAAGAACTCGTTGTCGATGGCGAGGATGTGCCCGGCGCCGTCGATCGCGGCCCTGACCCGATGATGCTGCTGGCGGGAGTGATTGGCGGCGATGAGATGCTCGCGGCGATCCTCGATCCATTTGACGGGACGTTCGAGCCGCAGCGCCGCGACGCAGACCAGCACGTCCTCTGGGTAGAGCTCGCCGCGGATGCCGAAGCCGCCGCCGACGTGCCCTTCGTAGAGATGAACCGCCGACGGATCGCGGCGGAGCATGCGGGCGATCTGGTCGCGGTTCCAATGCAGCACCTTCGCGGCGCCGTGCAGCTCCAAGATGTCGCGGGCGGCGTCGTAGCGCGCGATCGCGCCGCGCGTTTCCATCGGCACGCCGGAATGCCGACCTATCGCAAGATCCAGCTCGACGACGGCCTGAGCAGCACGAAACGCGGCATCGACGTCACCGTATTCCTTGCGAATGAGCGTCGGCTCGGTCGAGCGGCCCGGCTCGAACTCGCCCGGCGCCGCATCGGCGGCGAGCAGCACCGGCAGTTCCTCGATCGCGACCTCGACCAGCTCGGCCGCGTCCTCGGCGATATAGGGATCGTCCGCGAACACCGCCGCGACCGGCTCGCCGACATATCTAACTCGTTCCTTTGCCAGCACGTGCTGGCGATAGGGCTCGAGCCCCTCGACGCGCGTGAGCCGGAAGTCGATGGGCGGGATGTCGGCGATGTCCTCCGACGTCCAGATCGCGACGACGCCGGGCAGCGCCAGCGCCGCCGCTTTGTCGATGCGCCCGATCCGCCCGTGAGCAAACGCCGACCGCACGATGCGCACATGAAGTTGACGGGGAAACGAGACGTCGGCCGCGAACCGGCCGCGGCCCGTCACCAGCGGCCGGTCTTCGAGGCGCGGGACGGAGCGGCCGACGAATCCCATCACCGTCCCCGCATCTCGGCCGCGGCCGCGCGCACCGCCTTGATGATGTTCTGATAGCCGGTGCAGCGGCAGAGGTTCGACGACAGCGCATCGAGCAGGTCGTCGTCGCTGATGTCCGGCGAGCGCTCGAGCACGCCGGCGGCGAGCATCAGGAAGCCCGGCGTGCAGAAGCCGCACTGCAAACCGTGATGGTCCATGAACGCGCGCTGCAGCGGATGCAGCTCGTCGCCGCGTGCCAACCCCTCGACCGTGCGGATCTCCCGGCCTTCGGCCTGCACCGCGAACATGAGGCACGAGCGCACCGGCTCGCCATCGACGATGACCGTGCAGCTGCCGCAGACGCCGTGCTCGCAGCCGATATGGGTGCCGGTCTGGCCGCAATCGTCGCGGATGCGCGTCGACCAGCGTTCGCCTCGGCTCGACGCTGATCGGATATTTGCGCCCGTTGACCACGAGCGTGATGGCGGTCTTCCCGGTCATGTGCTGGTCTCCGCGGCCGCGCGCAGCGCCGCGCGGATGCGCTGCGGCGTCGCCGGAAACTCGTCGATCGAAACGCCGAACGGCGACAGCGCGTCGTTGACGGCGTTGACGACAGCGGCCGGCGCGCCGATCGCCCCGCCCTCCCCGAGGCCCTTGGCCTTGGTGATGGACGCCTCGGTCAGCGTTTCCAGGTGATGGATCTCGATCGGCGGGATCTCGTGCGACGTCGGCGGCAGGTAGTCCGCGAGCGAGGTGGTGAGGATATTGCCGGTCTCGTCGTAGACGATCTCCTCCAGCAGCGCATTGGCGATGCCCTGGGCGACGCCGCCATGGATCTGGCCGTCGACGATCATCGGGTTGATCAGGCGGCCGGCGTCCTCGGCCACGACGAACTTCTCGATGACGACGCCGCCGGTCTCGATATCGACCTCCACGATCGCCGCGTGGCAGGCGTTGGAGAACGTGCCCGGCGGATCATAGGTCGCGGTCTCGCTCAGCCCCGGCCCGATCTCGCCGCCGAAGCGATGGATCTGGTGATAGGCGCTGCGCGCCAGCGTCTCGACCGGCAGCGCGCGATCAGTGCCCGCGACCTTGGCGGCGCCCGCCTCCAGCACGATGTCGTCGGCATTGGCCTCGAGCAGATGGCTCGCGATCCTGATCAGCTTCGTCCTCAGCTTGCGCGCCGCGATCAGCGTGGCGCCGCCGGCGATCACCAGCGAGCGGCTGGCGAACGTGCCCCAGCCATAGGGCGTGCGATCGGTGTCGCCATGGATCACCTTGACGCGTTGCGGCGGAACGCCGAGCTCGTCGGCGACGATCTGCGCGAGCGTGGTGCGCAGTCCCTGGCCGTGCGGCGAGGCGCCGATGCGGACCTCGACGAAGCCGGACGGATCCATGGCGAGGTCCACGGTCTCCCAGCCCGGCGTGATCTCCATGCCGCGCGCGGCGAAGGCGGGCGTACCATAGCCGGTGCGCTCCGAGAAGGTGGCGAAGCCGATGCCGAGATAGCGGCCGTTCGCGCGCTGCGCCGGCCTGGCGCAACCGAAAGGCCGGCACGTCGATGGCGCGCACCGCAACGTCCATGGTCTCGATATAGGTAGCTTCGTCGAACACGAGCCCGGTCGCGGACGTGTAGGGAAAGCTGCGGACGAGGTTGCGGCGGCGGATCTCGATCGGATCGAGCCCGAACGCAGCGGCGGCCTTGTCCATCAGCCGCTCGAGCACGAATGTGATGACCGGTCGCGAAACGCCGCGATACGGCGCCATCGGACAGGTGTGAGTGAGCACGCCGCGCGAGAGACACGCGTATTCGCGCACGTCGTAGGGCCCGGGCATCTCGGCCATCGCCATCAGCGGCTCGACGCCGCACGTGGTCGGGAAGCAGGAATAGGCGCCGACATTCGCCAGCACATCGGCCGAGAGCGCGATCAGCCTGGCGTCGGCGTCGAACGCACCTTCGAGCGTCACGTGCTGGTCGCGGCTGTGGAAGCACGCCATCAGGTTCTCGCGCCGATCCTCCATCCAGGCCACCGAGGTGCGCAGCCTGCGCGCCAGCAGGACCAGCACGACGAACTCGCCCGCCAGCGACATCTTCTGGCCGAAGCCGCCGCCGACGTCGGGCGCGATCACGCGCAGCTCCGATTCCGGCATGCCGATCAGATCGGCGATGGCGGTGCGCATCAGATGCGGCATTTGGGTTGAACATGTGAGCGTGATGCGGCCGGACGCAGCATCGAAGGCGGCATGCGCACCGCGCGGCTCCATCGGCAGCGCGTTCTGCCGGCGCGAGCGCGCGTCGACGGCGACGACCTTGGCGGCGCGGGCGCGCGCGGCATCGACGCCCGCGGTCTTCACGCGTCCCTCGACGATGACGTTCGTCGGTGCCTCGGCATGAACGACGGCGGCGCCATGGACGATCGCGGCACGCGCATCGACCACAGGCTCGGTCTCCTCGATCTCGACCTCGACCCGGTCGGCGATGTCCTCGGCCGCCTCGGCGCTCTCCGCCAGCACGGCGGCGATGGCCTCGCCGACGTAGCGCACGACGCCGTCGGCGAGGATCGGCTGGCCGACCGGCACGTAGCTGAACTTGTGCAGCATCGGCCGGATCGGCTTGATCTCCTTCATATCGACGGCCGTCACGACCGTCGCGCCGTCGGGCGCGGCGACGCGCAGGATGCGTCCGGCGGCCACCGGGCTGCGCACGAAGCGCACGTATTGCGCCGCCGGCAGATCGCCGGTGAAGCGTCCAACGCCGGTGACCAGCGCCGGATCCTCGAGCCGCCGGATCGAGCGGCCGACCCAAGTGGTGCTTGAAGTCGTGCTGGATCCTTTGGCGTGAGCGGTCATGCGGCCGCGCGCTCCAGGGCGCGACGCGTGACGGTGCGCACGAGGTCGCGCCGGTAGTCGGCGTTCGCCTGCATATCCTCCATCGGGTCGACCTGAGCGGCGGCGATATCCGCCGCCGCCCGGAAGGCGCTGTCGCTCGGCGGCGCGCCCGCGAGCGCCTGCTCCGCCTCGGCGATGCGCCGCGGCTGCGTCTCCGCACCGCCGACGCCGACGCGTGGCTCGACGATGACGCCATCCTCGATGCGATAGGTCACGAGCGCCATCGCAAGCGCGTAATCGCCCGCGCGGCGACTGAATTCGTAGAAACCGAAACGGTCCTCCGCCTTGAGCAACGGAAGCCGAGCCTCCACCAGCAGTTCGTCCTCGGCGAGCGCCGTGGTCATGATCCCGTCGAAGAAACCGTCCGCCGCGATTGTGCGCGTCCCGCGCGTGCTCGCGGCGATCATCTCGGCGCCGAGCGTCGCCGCGGTCAGGCACCATTCCGATGCCGGATCGGCGTGCGCGAGGCTGCCGCAGAAGGTCCCGCGCGTGCGGATCGGGTAATGGGCGATATGGCGGACGACGAACGACAGCAGTTGCCCCAACGGGCCGGCAACGACCGGACGATGAAAGGCCGCGTGCCGCACGCCGGCGCCGATGCTGAGCCGCCCGTCCGCAACAACGAGCCGGTCGAGCTCCGCAACCCTATTGATGTCGACGAGATGCGCGGGCCGCGCCAGCCGAAACGCCATGGTCGGCACGAGGCTCTGGCCGCCCGCCAGCACGCGCCCGTCATCCGGCGCGACCTCGGCGAGGCACGCCACCGCCTCCGCAACCGTCTTCGGCGCGTGATACCGGAACGCCGCGGGTTTCATGCGGCCCGACCTCCAGCCCTTGTGGCCTCCCGTGCGCGCGCCATAGGCACAATCGCTTGGGTGCGATTGTTTGTATGCTAACGACTTGCGCGCGTGCGTCAATATGCTGGAACGGCACCAATCTCCGGGCTTTTTCGTTGCTCGCCGGTCCGGACCAAACTTGAAGGCGGCGCCGACGACAAACGTGGCGGCAATCAGCGGCTAGTGCCGTCCGTGCGGATGTTGCATCTGATGACTCTTGTAGCCGCGAACCTCGGCGTAACGTTGGGCTTGCGCCGCCGAAAGCACGTCGAGCGTGGACAGATGGTACTTGAGGTGAGCTCGGCGAAGCGCGCCGGTGGTGACGCCGATCGCATTCGTCGAGGCCTCCAGGCGTTCCGGCGTCATCGTCTTGTCCGCGAATCGCTTGTCCAGGTCCGCTTCCTGCGCAATCAGCTGTTCGCCGAGCGGAACCGCTTCCGCCTTCATTGCTGCGAACAGCTCGCGGACCCTGGTTCGCTGATCGGCGGACAGGCCCAGCGAATCCGCCAGTTCAAGGACATGCATCGGCCCGGGATATCCGTTGAGCTCGGCTGCCAGCGCCAGCCCCATGCCGCGCCCCGCCTTCAAATCGGCGATCTGCTGCTCGGACAGCGTCTTGATCGATCCCGTCTGCAGCCCCGCGTAAGGCTGCTGTGACTGTGGTGCATGCTGGACCGTTTGTTGCCCCGCCGCTTGGTCAGTAGGCAACACGCCCGCCGATATCCAAAGCGACACGGCAACGACGACGAAGATCCCGATCCGGTTCATGTGGATGCCTCCTAAGATCGCATGCTTCATCAGGTACAGAAACCGAGTGCCGGGCAGCGGGGGCTACGGACCTGCTACCAAATTGTCACACCGAGCCAAATTGCACCATCGCCATCGCCGAAAACGCTTGATCGGCGCGGGCGCCTAGTTGCAAATGGTTCGCAGAAAAGCGCTGACAGTGCCTTGGAATCGAGGTGGTATCATGTGGTCGCCGATGTCCCGAGGTGTCCTCGCTGGCGCGACAGCTTGCTGCCTCGTTGCCATTCCCGCTTTCGCCGAAGAAAAGGACCCTCGCCCCGCAGCAGGGATTCAGGACAATTCCTTTCTGGTCGAGGAGGCGTACAACCAGGAGCCGGGCGTCGTACAACACATCCAGACGCTTGTGCGCATCGGCGGGCGAAACTGGATTTACAATTTCACCCAGGAATGGCCGCTCGGCAGCCAAGACAACCAGTTTTCATATAGCGTGCCCTATGCGTGGCTTCGCAATGACGATGACCAGAGAGTGGCCGGTTTCGGCCCTGTGTTTCTGAACTACCGCCGCCAGGCCTGGTACGAGAATGATTTCTTGCCCGCCTTCGCGCCGCGATTGAGCCTGATCTTGCCGACGGGGATCAAAGACTTCGGCAGCGGCTCGTACGGCCTCGAGGTAAGATTGCCATTCAGCAAGATCGTCAGCGACCGGGTGACGCTGAACGCGAATGCCGGCGCGCTTCGTTTTTTCGATATCGACGGATTCAGCCCAACGGACTACCTGCTCAGCGGCAGCGCCATCTACGCGGTCACACGCGATTTCAACCTGATGTTCGAGACCGTGGCACTTTGGACGGAGTTGGTCGGCGATGTCCTGGAGCTGGACCTCCCGAACGGCGGGACGGGTCAAGGACTGCGGGCACTCGAGCGCGCTTTCATACTCACGCTCAATCCGGGCTTCCGCTACGCCGTCAATTTCCGCGATGACTCCCAGTTGGTCATGGGCTTTTCGGTTCCGATCGACCTTACCAAGGGCAGTGCGCCGGACTATGGCTTGCTCTTCTACCTGTCGTATGAGCACGATTTCTTGCCGAAGAAGCCGAACAGGAAGAAATAGTGCGGACAAACGCATTCATTTCTGTCGCGAGCGTTCGGCGCCAAGCCCCTGCTTAAGCGCCGCCCTTCCAAGCATTGCGGCACGGATCCTGGGAGCCGCATTCGAAGTCTTAGGTCGTCGCCGGGTCGGTCCTACGGCTTGAATCTCACCTGCCCGGACTTGCCTGCTGCCGTCTTCAGCGTGACGGTAATGGCGGCGCCGGCGGCCGGTTTCTTTGCGTCTCCCTTCAGGGCGCTTTCGCCGGAGAGTGCCAGCGTGACCGTCTCGCGCTCGGACCCGCGGACCACGAGCGCCGCCCCCGAATAGCCCTTGGTGGCGAGCGGCTTGTTGC